>NZ_JABCQI010000032.1 GCF_015244745.1 Gluconobacter cadivus | reverse complement strand
GCCACCAATCCAACGGCACCGAGACGACTGAAAGGGCAGTAAGTGCCGCCTGCTCAGGGTCCGGATGGCCTCCATGTCCTCTCCCAAGGGCGAGCACCAGCGTTGCCCGGGCCTAGGACCGCTGCTCTAGAACAGGCAGGACTTCGGCCAAGTGGTCAGGGGGCGAAGGATGAGAACGTCATGACTAAGAGTGTATAGGTGTTTCGTAACTTTCCACTAGAGACTAAAATCAATTGTTAGGCTTGGGAGCATAATATTTGGTCTTGGGATCTGAAGAATTTTCTTCGGGATATACTGAATAAAGTGGATCTGGTGGCATCATATTCTTACGGAATAACAGTCTTTACAAAGCCCAACAGCGTGATGTTGGGACATTCTGGTCCGTTTGTGGATTAGGAGGGGTGAGCACACAGAGAATAGTCTGACCATGCTTCTCAAGCGTGAAGAGCGCCCCAGATTCTTCATAGCTTGTGGTTGTGGTGATCCGATATCCTGTTTTTAGTAGACTGTTTAGGGAAGCTGTGACTGGGTGAAGTGTCGTT
>NZ_JABCQI010000031.1 GCF_015244745.1 Gluconobacter cadivus | reverse complement strand
AATGATGCGAAGTGCGCGGCATAGCGGAGGGAGTCTGGTCTTTTGGCCGCTGGTTCTGCTTGCCATCATTATTCGCCTCAGCGTTGGAAGTCTGCCTTTACCGCAGTTCCTTCTCAATGATCCGTTAAAACAGTTCGCCAACTTGTCGACCCTTTGCGACAGCCAGAATTTTGGTCCGCATAGTCCTGATCATCATCACGCAGCGGATGTTGGTGATGGGATTGCAGTGGTCGACGACCTGTTAACAATCCTGATAATTGGATGCGTCGCTGCTGTTTTCCTCGTCCTGTCTGTGACAGGGCGGAGTTTTTTCTGGTGTTTCCCGCCCGTGCGGGGGCCTCCCCTATGGCGGCTATCGGGCATTTATGCTCAAGGACCTCCTAACCTGATCTGACAAAAACTTAGCGCCTTTATCGCATCTGCGATGGAAGGTTTTCTGCGTTTTTCAGATCAGAACGAACACATGAATACTTCTTTTGAATCAAGCCGGCCTCTCGGCTCGCTGGTGCTTGGCTGCGTTTTTCTTGGAGCCTTTCCAGCTCAT
>NZ_JABCQI010000030.1 GCF_015244745.1 Gluconobacter cadivus | reverse complement strand
AAAAATTAAGTAGCGATTTTGGACCAATTCTGGACCAATGACGATTCCGTCCCCTTTCGGAGTTCGTCTCATGGCCCGTATAAAGTCCGCCGAAAATGCTAAAGATCCCGCCACGGGACGTCCGCTGCCCGATGGTGTGAGTTGCCGGGGGCCAAAGCAATACAGGCCCCGCAAGCTGGTCAACGGCCAGCGGATCATCAGAACATTTGACACCGCCCGCCTCGCCCGCGCCTAGCTCGAGGAAACCTCGGTCAAAGTGCGTGAAGGGCGTCATATCGACGTCCGGGCCTTGGACGGTCTCGTGCTTAGAACCCTGATTGAGCGCTACCGTGACGAATGCATGGCTCACCGCGACGCTGACCGGACAGGGCATATTCCAGCACTGCTTCGCGATCCCATCGCAGACCTGAAGCTCTCCCGCCTGACGGTTCCAGCGGTTCGAAGCTTTCGCGACCGTCAGGGAAAGGATCTGGCTGCTGCGACAGTCGTCAAGCGGCTCAATCTCCTGGCCTCCATCCTCAATCATGCCATGAGCGAATGGGATGTCCCGCTCTCGCTGAACCCGGCTCCGGCTTCGGGACGCATGATCAAGCGGCCGACAGGCGCCGATCGCAAGCGCAA
>NZ_JABCQI010000029.1 GCF_015244745.1 Gluconobacter cadivus | reverse complement strand
CCCGGGCAACGCTGGTGCTCGCCCTTGGGAGAGGACATGGAGGCCATCCGGACCCTGAGCAGGCGGCACTTACTGCCCTTTCAGTCGTCTCGGTGCCGTTGGATTGGTGGCGTATTCGTGTAAGTGCGCATTTGGTCGCACCCTGACGGTTTGTCCGGGTCGGTATCCCTGATACAGGTTTCTCAGGGTTTTATTTTCAGACCGAAGGCGACCAGATGCCAGATCTTTTCCAGAATGGTCCGCAGGACAGCACCCGGTCCGTTCTGGTCGCCCTGCTGGCCTGCGGCGTTGTTATTAGCGCGATCTGGATTCTCAAACCATTCCTGCCAGCGACGATCTGGGCCATCACGATCGCAGTTACGACTTGGCCCATGCTGCTCCGTCTTCAGGGCTGGGTTGGAAACAGCCGACGAGCAGCCGTTTCCTTGACCATTCTGATCGCGATGGTGCTGTTCATCCTGCCGTTGTGGCTCGCCATTACGACAGTCTCAAGTCACTTCGACGATATCGCCGCCCTCGCCTCGTCCGCGTCCATTCTGCGTCTTCCGGATGAGCCCAAGTGGCTTGCACGACTTCCTTTAATTGGACCACATATTGGTCCGTTATGGGCCAGGATGCAGCATATGCAGTTTCCGGAAATGGTCAGGCAAGTCATGCCGTCTCCTGAGACCTTGATTCATAGTTTTCTGGCTTATGCGGGAA
>NZ_JABCQI010000028.1 GCF_015244745.1 Gluconobacter cadivus | reverse complement strand
TTCGATCCCGTGAGCTTCGCAGATCATGTCGAAGCGCATGGGGCGAGACCAGGCCGTATTGCGGTTACGGGGCTGATCAGCGAACTGGATGCCGTTATCGGTCAGAATGGTGTGGATCCGGTAAGGGATGATGCTCAGGAGATGTTCGAGGAATTCCCAGGCTGTCTTCCGATCAGCTTTCCCGACGAGTTGTGTGACAGCGAATTTGCTTGTCCGGTCGATAGCAACGAAGAGGTGCAGCTTGCCTTCAGCAGTCTGTACTTCGGCAATATCGATGTGAAAAAAGCCTATGGGATAGCGTTTGAAGCGCTGGCGTTTGGGCTTGTCTCCTTCGATGTCCGGCAACCGGGATATCCCGTGGCGCTGAAGGCAGCGATGCAGAGCCGAGCGTGTCAGATGAGGGATGCTGGCCTGCAGAGCATAAAGACAGTCATCCAGCGGCAGCAACGTATGCCGGCGAAACGCCACGATCATCGCTTCGTCCGTCTCGGACAGAACCGTGGATCGCGGCTCTTTGGGACCTGTCTTCTGATCCTCAACCGTTTGACGCTTCCGCCATTTTGCAACTGTTTTCGGGTTGATCCCGAACTCCTTGCTCAGCGCCGCGAGCGAAGCCTGCGATCGCTGTATTGCCGCTCGCACGGCGTGCGTGGTCGTGGCGCTCCCATGACGTATCTGGCCCATAAGGCTTCCTTCCACTCTCGTGAAAATAATACCCCATCAAATCCCGGGACTAAACA
>NZ_JABCQI010000027.1 GCF_015244745.1 Gluconobacter cadivus | reverse complement strand
AAGAGATAATCGAAGTCATTATTCAGGGTGGCCCGGTTTACCTGCGCTCAGCGCGAGCGATTAATGCGGCTGCGCCGCAAGCCTTACGGAGCGCAGAGCGTGAGCGTAGCGAGCGTGAGCGCCCGTAGGGCGACCACAGCCCGTAGGGCTCCATACGTCCAAGAGCGACAGCGAAAAACCCGGATGACGCGACGCGTCTTTGAGCAAAGCGAAAAGACGTGGGCGTCAAGCCCGGTTTAGATTTGTCGTTATTCATCTAGGGGTGTTTACTGGGCTCTGTTACTACTTACAGTAGTAATAGTGTCTATTAAATATCTCTAGGTGAGTACCGACGGCTCTCCTTATATAATGGCCGACACTCAGGCAGCAGAGATATCCAAGGACAACTGAACCCTCATGTAGCGATTACCCTGACCCATTGGCTGGAAGGATATCACACGGAGGTTCTCACGAATAAGACTGCGATCAGGACCACGAACCTGCCGATGACATTTCATGTTCTGACTGACAGGAAGCCATCGCATAACGGCTTGATGTGTGATGCCAAGCTCAACAATCTGGGTGCCATTGACCTCCTTCAAAGGAGAGAGTGCAGTGACTTCCGCCGGTGCTGTGAATAAGACTGTCTCGACCTGAACACTCTTCCGGGCTTCCGAATCAAATACCGTCTGGAGTTCTGTAAAAACGAGTTTGAACTGTGGATTAAATTTCATAGGGTATGCCCCTTTCAAAAACTTTTATTGGATGGATGACTAGCGCGCACCAGTGTTTCTTACACATAACCGTTTCTATATACTGGAAAGGTTAGACGCTTAGTCTTGCTATGTGGTTTAACTTGTT
>NZ_JABCQI010000026.1 GCF_015244745.1 Gluconobacter cadivus | reverse complement strand
GGGCTGATGACCACCACGACCAATATTCAGGGCCTTCTCAAAACCTCGAATTTCCCCAAACTCGCCGATACACGCAGTGTGGCCTACTGGCTCAATTCAGGGGCCGCGACCATGCTGTCGCTTGGCTGGAAAGATGGCGCTGGGGATATTGCCTCCACGACACCTGAAGCAGATGTCCAGGCGTTTATTGCCCAGTCAGCAGCCGCAGGGCCTGAAGCCATTGAGATCGGGATGAGTCCCTACATCACGCCGAATGTGCCGACCACGGATTACACGCCGACACCAGAAGGCCAGCTGATCAGTGATGCCATTTTTTACAAACCCAACTCTGACACTGTCACACTCCCGGGCGGAAAACAGGCGAAGACGCTCTGGGCGCTTGGTTACAGGCCGCAGATTGCGTTCATGGATATCGGTTTCAATGCGACCATAGAGGCTGCAACGGCGACGGATAACCACTCGACGACCTACACGGCTCTGGCTGAAACGGCCGTCGCAGATGTTCAGAAGTCGCTGCCCTCCGTCAAACAGGTGGTCCCGTTCATGATGGTCGGTTACAACCCGGGCCGTCACGCTTCATCTTATGATCCGCTGGTTGAGTTCGCTCAGGATCCTTATTACGCCAATGACCGGGCGTTTTATAAATCCGTAGGGGCGCTCTCCATAGATGACCCGCCGTCCATGCTTATGGGAGACATTAACGGCGGCCAGAATGTTGGGGCATTCCGTGCGCCATATCTCCCCGACGAGTATCTGCGTTTTTCGGCAGGTCAGGTCATCTGGGCCAAGCAGAACAACATCACGGTGTACTGGTTTTCTACCCCGTTCCAGCAGGATGGCAGCTCTCCGCAGTACGGTTACGATACGATCATGCGTCAAAACACCATGGCGCTGGCGCACTATCTGGCAGCCCATTCCATCGGCGGCGT
>NZ_JABCQI010000025.1 GCF_015244745.1 Gluconobacter cadivus | reverse complement strand
GTCGTTGGGACGGCAAGTGGACTGTAAGGCGATTTAACACCAGATTCCGGCAACCAGTCGTGGGAGCTTTGCGCAAAAGCGCAGACTGGGAAGAGAAGGGCGCACAGGACATGAAGTGGGGCCAAGGGATTGATCATAGAAAGCTCCAAGAGAAGGACATATTGAGGTCAGTGACCTGCTGACATTGACAAGAAGTTCATGACCAGAAGGCCTGCAATGACAAAGCCCATTCCGGTGATGGTCGGGAGATTAAGGCTTTGGCCTAGAAAACCATCTATGTCTCTAAGATCTAGGTCACGTTGACAAAAGACCTGATCCAGAGCTTTGCGACTGCGATATGGAGAAAGCTCATGAATGACAAAGCGGTCTTGTCATAGCCCCGATCAGCCAGCATGGCTTTGAGGTTTGGAACCGGCAGCTTCATCAGAGCATTTATGGCTTTGTAGTCCGAGACCTGACCGCCGGTCAGGACAAAGCCGAGAGGGCGTCCCTGATTGTCACATCGGACATGAATTTTGCTCGTAAAGCCGCCGCGTGATCGACCAAAACCCTTCGAATAAGCCCCCCTTTTGCCCCAGTGGCCTGCGAATCGGCACGGACTACGGTGCTGTCGAGCATATGCTGTCAGTCATCAGTAAGGCCAAGGTCTACAAGGGTTTGCAGCAGGGCATCCCACACACTCTGTTCGGCCCAACGTCGGAACCGGACATAGACCGAGTTCTACTTGCCATAGCGCTCATGCATGTCCCGCCAGGGACAGCCTGTGCGCAGAACATGCAGCATACCATTGAGAAATAGGCGATTGTCTCCGGCTGGTCGAGCCCAACGTCCGCGCTCAGGCGGCAGAAGCGGACCAATTATCGCCCATTCCCGATCCGTCAGATCCCCGCTCCACCTTATCGCCTTCGTCGAAGCAACCAGTGAATCAGATCTCAGGCCGATCGTATAGATCTTTTGTCAACGTGGCCTAATCGGGTAGCCTGCTCGATGGCCCATCTCACAAACCAGACGTCGTCCGGATGGCTTTCAGACGTGACTGCGGCAAGCAGGCGCTCATATTCGCTAGCTTCTGTCGTGTTGGTAGCAGTAGGGGGCGTTGGGCCCTCCGGGGCGTCTTCCACCAGTCGTCGGTTGCGCTTGCGATCGGCGCCTGTCGGCCGCTTGATCATGCGTCCCGAAGCCGGAGCCGGGTTCAGCGAGAGCGGGACATCCCATTCGCTCATGGCATGATTGAGGATGGAG
>NZ_JABCQI010000024.1 GCF_015244745.1 Gluconobacter cadivus | reverse complement strand
GTCGCGCCGCCTTGCGGGGTCAGATTATAGACCTGATAGCCATAATCCATGTAGTCGAAGCTGGCACCGACAAAACTGGTGAGGGGCGTCTTTCCGATACGGCCGCGGTTCGTCAGATCCGTCTGCACATTATAGGAATTAAACGGTCCGACAAAAGCCGTTGTCGAAGTTGGCTGATCGGTATGACGTTGATCGTAAGTAAACTGAGTATGCCAGGTTGTTCCTGGATCAAAGTCATGCTCCCATCGAAGCCCCACAATGCTGCGTCGGTCAAAACGACCCAGCCCTGCCTGCTGCGGGCTCATCGTCTGGCGGGCTCCATAGGCCCCATTCACCAGAAGATTGACCGAAGCGCATCCAGCAGCAGCCGATGCCGCATTGGCACAACCATTTTGGTAGGGATTACTGCGGAATTGGTTCAGAGAAAGGCGTAACGGCAGCGATGTATCCGTGACGTTATTAACGAATTTTAGAATGAGGCGATCTGATGAGGTCAGATTAACCCGCAGCCGCATATTTTCGGTAGACGTGTTGTACTGGCTGTTCGCAATGAAACCGTTACTGCGCACATCGCTACCAAACAGCATGAAGTCGTAGCGTTGATTGCCTGCACCAATCGTTATGTAGTTATTGAACAGGCCGAAGCTGCCAAAATCTGAACCCAGTTCCAGACCATGAATGTCAGCGCCGTTCCGGGTGCGGAAATTGATCGCCCCGTTAATCGCGTAATTACCGTACAGCGTAGAGGCTGGTCCCTGAAAGACGTCCACGCCCTCATAGGCATGCGGATCGATCAAATCTGCCCGGGCCGTACCGTCTGGTTGCGTCATGGGAAACCCATCTTCCGTAACCTGAAGATTCTTCAGACCATAGGACTGACGTGCGCCCGACCCACGGACAGAAACGACGCTGTCACGCGGCCCATTACCTTGCAGAACCGTAACCCCAGGGAGGGTTGCGACCATATCGGCGACCGACTGTGCTGCCCTGTGTGCGAAATCAGTACGTTCCGCGCTGTAGATTGTTTCACCGGTTGGATGAAGTCGTGCAGAGCCACGTGTCGTACCGCGAACCAGAATGCTTTCGACATTCTGATTCTGATGCGCAGAAGACGCAACTGCGGCTGTTTTACGGGGACGCGCCTGAAGAGGTTGTGCATGAGCTGGAAAGGCTCCAAGAAAAACGCAGCCAAGCACCAGCGAGCCGAGAGGCCGGCTTGATTCAAAAGAAGTATTCATGTGTTCGTTCTGATCTGAAAAACGCAGAAA
>NZ_JABCQI010000023.1 GCF_015244745.1 Gluconobacter cadivus | reverse complement strand
AGCTTCTGGGCGCGGTCGCGGGCGAGGCCGGCATCGACGGAGGCCTGGTTCAGCTGCTCGACCAGTTCGGCATTATGCCGCCAGTCGCCCATCGCGTCCTCGACATCCGCAAACGCCTTGAGCACCGTCTTGCGGTAGTTCAGGCGGCTGCCCTCGGCCTCGGCCCGGGCCTGCGCGATGGCGGCAGTGTAGCGGCCACCATGAATGACCGGCAGCGTCGCCATCATCATGAAGCTCCACGCCATGCCACCTGCCTGGAACGCCTGATAGGCGGCGGACGCGTTCGGGTTGAACGTCAGCGGGATCATGAATTTCGGATAGAGATTCGAGACCGCAATGCCCACGCGCGCGGTGTCGGCGGCGTATTCGGCCTCGGCCACGCGGATGTCGGGGCGGTTGGCCAGCACGATCGACGGCAGGCTGTCGGGGAAGCGCGGCAGATCGGGGATCGGGCGGCGCTTTTCCAGCTCTTCCTCAAGCTGGCCCGGCATGTCGCCAACAAGGACGGCGATGGCATGCATCAGCCGCTCTTCCTGCTCGTGCAACGGCGCCAGACGGGCGCGTTCGAGATGTTCTTCCGTCTGCGCCTGCGCCACGGCCAGCGTGTTGCCAAGGCCGTGGGTGTAGAGCTTTTCGGTCAGTTCGCGCGAGCGCACGGCCACGTCGATGGCGCGCTCGGTCACGGTCAGGCGCTCCTGCACCGAGCGCAGTGTCACATAGTCCGTCGCCATCTCGGCCAGCAGGGCGAGGAGAACGCCGCGACGGTTCTCGATCGATTCCTCGACGATCCGCTTGCGCTCTTCCACCTGCCGGGCGATGTGCCCGAACAGATCGACTTCCCAGGTCGCCCGCGCGCCATAGGTCAGGACCGAGGCTTCGGGGCGGTTGGCCGGATTGCCCGGACGCAGCGGCCAGTTGTCGATATTGATCGAGTAGCGGTCATCGCCGCCACCTGCGGCCACGTCGAGCTGCGGATACCAGGCCGACTGCGCCTGACGGCGAACGGCGCGCTCGGCAATGATGTGCTGCGAGGCGATCTGCAGGTCGTAATTGCCCTTGATCGCCTGATCCACCAGCTCGTTGAGCATGGGGTCGTGGAACTGCGACCACCAGTCCTTCATATCCGCCGCCGACTGCGCCAGCGCGTCGGCCGTGGCGGGATGGGGCTGCTCGACAAAGGCGTCGGGTACCTTGATCCGGTCCGGCGTGAAGTTCGGCCCCACCGTACACGCCGTCAGCGACAGACAGGTACTCAGGGCAAGGGTCAGGAATTTGCGGGACATGTCAGAGGTGGTTCTGCAGCCAGGTGGTCAGACGGCCGCGCGCGCCCGGCGTTTCGCGCCCGATCGTCACCGTGGCCGTCATGCCGGCCGCCAGCGTGATGTTCGGCGGTACGCTGTCGAGTTCCAGACGCACCGGAATACGCTGTGCCAGACGCACCCAGGTGAAGATCGGATTGACGTCCGGCAGGCCCAGCTTGTCGGACACGCCGTTCTGGTCGTTGATGCCGCGGCCGATGCTGACGACATGCGCCATGAGAATCTGTTTGTAGCCCATCAGCTTGATGCGGGCTTCGTCCCCCACATGCACGCCGTGCATCTTGGTTTCTTCAAAATAGCCGTTGATCCAGAAGCTGTGTGCGTCGATCACGGCCATCCCGGGCTGACCGGCATGGGCGTAGTCACCCACGCGCAGGTTCAGGTTGGTGATGTAGCCGTCCACCGGCGAATAGACCGTGGAGCGCTGAAGGTTCAGCAGCGCCGTATCCAGCTCGGCTTTGGCCGCGTTGACCTTGGCGCGCTGGGTTTCAACATTGGAGTTGAAGTCTTCCTGCTCTTCCGCCGAGACGATGCCGCCCAGTCCCATACGGCGCTTGGCGTCGGAGGTGCGGAGCTTCAGGTCTTCTTCGGCCCCGGCCAGACGGGCGCGGGCAGCGTCGATATCGAGACGGAAGCGCACTGGATCGAGCACGAAGAGCGGGTCGCCCTTATGGACGAACTCGTTGTCCACGACCGGCACGGCCACGACCGTGCCCGAGACTTCGGGGGCGGCGTCCACGACATAGACGCGCACGCGACCATCACGGGTCCAGGGGGCGAGAACATAGATGTCCCACATCGTCCGACCCAGGCCGATGGCGAGCGCCAGCACCACAAGGGTCAGCAGGACACGGATTACACTGCGGGTCCAGTTCATCGCTGACCCTCCCTAGACGTAAAGGATGAGCAGACAGAGAACACAGACATAGAGCGCTATTTCAAAGAGAGCGACGTGCCAGAACCATCCCAGAGCGCCCGTGCGCCACAGAAGACTTCTCAGCAGTAACGTCACAAAGACCGCCGCTACGGCATAAATGGAAAGCGGAGCAACGAAAACGCCAAACAGGTTAACTTCAGCCAGCATCAGAAACCAGCTCCAGCGTCAACCACCAGACTG
>NZ_JABCQI010000022.1 GCF_015244745.1 Gluconobacter cadivus | reverse complement strand
CGCAAAGACCGGCTTCAGGAAGATCAGGCCGACTTGCTCAAACAGGCCCTACTTCCCTTTGCAGAAGATGGCGGGGCTATGGGGGATGCAGTCGGGCGACTGTATGTCCAGATTAAGAACCTCACTACGCCAGACCCCGGAACTACGGAGCCGTTCGTCATGATCCGTCCCGCTCAAAATCGCGCTGTGACCCTCTGGCTCATGGAAAACAGTAAGCGCCCCATGAAAGCCGTCTCGGTCTGGACGCTCCTGTTCGATCATCTCATGCCGCACACGGGGCAGGTCATGCTGACCCGCGAAGAAATCGCCGAACAAGTCGGAATTAGAGTCAGTGATGTCAGCCAGATCATGAACGAACTGGTGACGTTCGGTGCAATCTTCTCGGAGCGTGAAAAGGTCGCCGGCATGCGGGGACCGGGTCTGGTCCGCTACTACATGAACAAACACGTCGCCGAAGTCGGAAGCCGCGCCACACAAGAAGAACTCGCCATCATTCCGAAACCGGGCGCAAAGTTAGAAGTCGTTCAGGGAGGAAAGCTATGAAATATTGGAATACTGATTTGTTAGAATCTCCTAGAAATGGAGATTTTTTTTACACATATCATCCATATATACCCCAACTTGCAAAAGCAGCCATTTTAAAAACAAGAAATATAGATGGAAGCCTAGAGTTAATACCTGAAATTGATGGATATAAAAAAGAAAATTATAAAATATACGCATGGGCCAATTCTGATATTGACCCTAAATCTACTGAAGTTATTAATGAACTAGATGAAGTTCATAACAAATTAGGCAAAAAATTATTTGAAGAAACCAAAAAATTACTTATTCATATTAGCAGTATTGGCGAGAAATAACCTCTCCCGGACGCCCTGACGGGCGGGCTACGCCGCTCCCGCGCTGCGCTCGCTCCGGGTCTGCTCTGCCTTTTGCCGGGCAAGTCTGCTTGCTCAAGGGGTGAATAATTTAGCCGCTAAATCGCCTCACATGCCGGGAGAGGGGCTATCGTCCCAATCGTCCTCGATCTGGTCTAGCCGCGCCTGCTCCCGCGCCTCATGCTGTTTCCACGCCTGTGCTGCCTGTTCTAACTTTAGCTGCGCTAGCTTTTCGCCCTCGTAGAATCTGGCCGTCCTGCTGACTCTTTCTAGGGATTTTTGTTCGGATATTTGCCTGTCACACTCACGCTTGACGCCATCGAGTGCGAGAGAACGATAACGCCACCGATCATCTATCTTCGGGCTGCTTACCTCTGCCTCAAACCACTTCTTGAAAAGCCTTGTTGCAGTTTCAAGCGTGGCTCTGAGTCCTGACAAAATCCCAGAAATCTGCCGAATTTCTGATTTTAATTCAGACGCCTGATTTTTTCTTTCTTGGATCTCTGGTGGGGGGCGCAAGCGAGCAAAAAAGCCAACATCCGATGACCATTCGAGTATCGCCACTTCATGGGGGGCGAGATCTCTTTCCGCAGTATGGAGCTTGCCCTCTTCTGTCCTGATATTCGCTTCTATCTCGCGAATATCCCCGGTTTTCTGCGCATATTCAGGACTATCCTTTACGATCCCCCTGCGTAAGCTATCCTCCCCTCCTGCCAATTCGGCGGCGGTACGCTTGCGCAACTCGTCCAAACGATAATTCTCGCGGGCCTTCAAATATAAATCCCGCTCGGCAATGACGCGGGCTTTCTCGCGCTGCCTCTTCTCCTCATCCCGTGCGGCTTGGGCGCGCAACCGCTCACGCTCCGCCTGTAGGTCGATGATTTCCGCCGTCAGCGCCGCTTTCCGCTCGTTGTCCTGCTCTATGGCCCGATTGATGTTCCCGGCATCTGTCTTGCGCCCACGACGCTCTAGGGCCGTCACAGAAGGCCCTAGATGGACCGTAGGCGCCCTATCGACCCCACGAGCCTTGAGACTGCGCCGGTCGATCCGTGCGGCCTCTCCTGCGGCTTCTAGAGCCGAATTGGCTTGTGCCTCCCAGAGCGCCCGGACTTCCTCAACCAGAACCGCCCCTTTCTCGATGCCTTGCTTGCGCAACTGGGCATCTGAAAGTTCGGGCTGTGCCTTGTCTCCAAACACCAGAGCGCCCGAAGCGTCACGGCTGATCTGCCGGGTCGTGGTCAGCACATGGGCGTGGTGGTTCCGCTGGTCGCCTTCTTTGCCAGGGCGATGAATGGCGAAATCGACAGCCACCCCGAAACGCTCGGCCAGGGATCGACTAAACTGCGCGGTGAGGTCCAGCCGCTGCGCGTCGGTCAGCTCGGCGGGAAGGGCAAGAACCCACTCGCGGGCAGTCCGTCCGTCTTTCCGCTTCTCGGCTGCTTCGGCTCCGTTCCATAGGGCGTTGCGCTCGCACCCCTGACCATCTGGCGTGATGATCCCGGTTGCCACGACACCACGCCGCCGCGTGTAGTCGTGAGCGTTGCCGGTCCGATCATCAACCAGAGACGCGCCTGACCGATACGCCGCCGCGGCGACAGCAGATCGCCCGTCCTTCCGCGATATCGGTTTCGTTTCGGCGCGATACAGGGCCACGTTCCGGCTCCAAGGTGGGGTTAAGGGGAGGAACATCCCTACGCAGGAATTGATTTATCAATTCGTAACTGCGCACTTCGTGATAAGATCGCATACATCAATAGGTTGGATTTTGCAAAAATGGCTAAGACACTCGATCAGAAAATTGCCGACGCTGAAGCACGGTTAGCTCGCCTACGTTTGGAAACGAGAAAGCAGGACACAGGCCGTAAAATCGTGCTTGGTGGTCTCCTACTTTCTGCCGCTGAACACGATCCTTCGATCCGGTCATGGCTGCTCAAACAGATTGACGGTGACAAGCTCCGAAAGGCTGATGCTGAACGCCTCGCCCCGCTAATTGCCAAGTGGCGGGAAATGATCTGACCCACCCACTCCTTTCCTCTTGAGCAAATCCCCTGTTTCCCGGTTCCTCTGACCTTCCAATTCCGGAGCGAGCGCAGAGCGGGAGCGGCGTAGCCCGCCCGTGAGGGCGTCCGGAAAGGTCCAGAATTTGGACTTTTCCACCGTTCTAAGGGGGGGACCATAGGGGGGAATAAATATCTTTATTCTATCTAGGGATTGGACGATGGTCGGTTTTCGTTGGAAATCTGCAAAATATGGCTTGCCATTAGGACGCACACTGTGCGTTTATAAAAACGCACAGTGTGCGTCCTAATCGGCCCCTATACAGAGGTTCCCCACATGCGGAATGTGACCCGCCTTAAGACCCGCAAAGACCGGCTTCAGGAAGATCAGGCCGACTTGCTCAAACAGGCCCTACTTCCCTTTGCAGAAGATGGCGGGGCTATGGGGGATGCAGTCGGGCGACTGTATGTCCAG
>NZ_JABCQI010000021.1 GCF_015244745.1 Gluconobacter cadivus | reverse complement strand
CTCCATCCTCAATCATGCCATGAGCGAATGGGATGTCCCGCTCTCGCTGAACCCGGCTCCGGCTTCGGGACGCATGATCAAGCGGCCGACAGGCGCCGATCGCAAGCGCAATCGACGACTGCAGGAAGACGCTCCGGAGAGCCCAACGACCCCCAATCCTCCCAACATGACAGAAGCCAGCGAATATGACCGCCTGCTTGCCGCAGTGACGTCCGAAAGCCATCCGGATGACGTCTGGTTTGTGAGATGGGCCATCGAGCAGGCCACCCGATTAGGCGAAGCCGCGTCCCTGCGCTGGCGCGATGTTAATCTTGTGGCACGAACAATTTCGCTCCGACACACAAAGACCCTGCATCTTGCCGAGGAGATGGGACCGGAATTACGCCCGCTGATGCCCGGGGCACGAGCGCTCCTCTACGACAAGCTGAACACGCTTTCTGCTCCACCTGATCCGGATGACCTGATCTTCCAAATCGGCGATGAACGCGCTTTTTCAGTACGATACGGTCGGCGTATTAAAAAAGCAGGGCTCGCCGATCTGACGTTTCACGACCTCCGACATGAAGCAACGAGCCGACTTGCCAGGTTTTTCCCCAATCCCCTGGATCTGTGCAGGGTCACCGGGCATCGCGATCTCAAAAGCCTGGATCGCTACTACCAGCCCGTACTGACAACCCTTGCTGAGGACGCAGAAGAGCGCGCTCGTCTGCTTGGATACATCTACGATCGGGAAGAAAGCGCTATCAAATAGATGCGACACGCCAAACATGCATACGAACACAGGACATCTCTCCGATTGACATGATTTGTCATATTTATCCATGTGCGGAAAATCTCTCTAGCCAGAAACAGGAAATGCTTTTCGGAAATAGATTTTGTGACGACCTCAAATTTCTCGGGGTCGTTTTCCTGTTTGATTTATAAACACGTCTTCTTACTTTGAGGAATATACAGACCAGCAGTGAGACACGGACGTGGACAGACCAGATTACGACACCTCCCTTGCGGTCATGACTTCGAAGGAGGCCGCAGAATACCTCCGGATATCGTATGATGGTTTCCGGACGATGCAATCGCGTGGTCAGGGACCTGCCGTCTTTATTGCACTCGGCAGACGACTGCGCTTTCGCAAGCAAGACCTTGATGCATTTCTTGCCTCGCGCGTTCAATACGACGATCGCGTTTCAGACCCCGGCCACGGCAAAGGTGTTTCTGCAGGGTCTGACCTGAACCCCGTCGCCCTAAAGCGCAAGAGAGGTCGGCCCCGCTCCACAGGGCAGATCGTCCCCATGCCGGTCTCCTTTTATGCAAAGGCCAGTCTTCTGCTCGCCCTGGCTATTGCCGAATGCATGATCAGTCTCTGGATTTGTTGGATTGCTAGAGTAATACTCTTCGATAGTTTAGAAATTGGTCCGCTCAACTCAATAAAAACTGATAGAAAATGCGAGAATATTATAGAGGGCTTGAGTGATTTTAGTAAAACAATTTCTGTTTTTAGGAAATCTACAAAAATATTCAATGACGCGAAGGGGAAGCATAGAAACAACCATGGGCGTCAGCTAAATTCGCAGCTTGTTCGTCTGAAATCTTTTAGAGATACAGTAAAGGACGAATTATTAATCTCTATTGGAAATTCTCACTAATTTCTGGAAAGGTGATTAAGTTAAAACCTGACCTGAGAGAGGACGGGTTTTAGAGCCTGCTCCAAAAGTTTTTGGACAATACCCGTTTGTTGTGATTCGTCCGTCTTTACAAAGAGATGGAGTGAACAGTGACATAGACTGGTATTGCCTGATGTGAACATCCTCAGGAAGGAATGCGGTATTCATCGGATATGAGGGGCAGGGAATGGACTTTGATCGTGTCGTTTGCTCCCCTCCTAGACGGGTGTCCGTCCCCGTGCGACGGATATACGCAAAGCAGTCAACACCATACTCTGCATGGCCTCGACTTTCAGGCGCTATTTCTCTGTCTAGCGTGATGCCAGACTGTTCGAGGTCATGAATACGGTGCTGGTCATGAGCCTGCGCAAGATCGAGGGGCGTGAAGCGTCTGCGAGCGCGGGTGTGATTAGCAATGACCTGGAGGGTTAGAAAAACCCTCTGTTTTTGATGCTTTCTATGTGATTCTCTTCCTTAGGTTCTGGTTGAGGGAATGGCGCTATGAAACAGCTTGGTTTCTTTGATGTTGAAGAGCGGCTTGCTCGATTGAGCGGGCTTGGTGATCAGCTCGAAGCATTTTCCCAAACTGTGAATTTCGAGGTGTTCCGCCCTGATCTGGAGTTGGCACTGGCCTATTCGGACGGGAGCAAAGGCGAACGAGCGCCTTTTGATCCGCTGCTGATGTTCAAGATCCTGGTGATCCAGACCCTGAACAATTTGTCTGATGAGCGGACGGAATATCTGATCAATGATCGCCTGTTCTTCATGCGTTTCCTTGGTCTGGGGCTTTCAGATCGGGTGCCGGATGCCAAAACGGTCTGGTTGTTCCGCGAGCGTCTGATACAGGCGGGGGCCATTGAAAGACTGTTTGATCGCTTTGACGCGACCCTGCGCAACGCTGGCTATCTGCCAATGTCGGGCCAGATCCTGGATGCAACACTGGTGGCTGCTCCAAAGCAGGGCAATACCAACGCCGAGAAAGCTGATCTACGAGCAGGAGGTATTCCCGAAGACTGGCAGGACAAGCCCGTAAAGCTGTCGCACAAGGATCGTCATGCACGATGGACACTGAAGTTGACGAAGGCGAAGCGGCAGGACGATGGAACCATGCCATCCAGCGATCTCGCCATCCCGTTCTTTGGCTACAAATCCCATATCTCCATCGACCGAAAGTTTCGGTTCATCCGCAAATAGAAGACGACGCATGCCGCCGCCAGTGATGGCGCACGATTGAGAGAGGGGCTGTTGGATAAAACCAATACGGCATCAACCGTTTGGGCTGACACGGCCTATCGCTCAAAAGCCAATGAGGACTTCATGGAAAAGCACGGCTTTGTCTCGAAGGTTCATCGCAAAAAGCCGCATCTCAAGCCGATGCCCCGACATATCCAGAGATCGAATGCCGGAAAGTCCGTGATCCGATCGCGTGTCGAGCATGTCTTTGCTGGCCAGAAGTCACAGACCGGGATGTTTATCCGAACAGTGGGTATCACGCGAGCCACCATGAGGATCGGACTGGCCAATATCGTCACCAACATGCGCCGCTTCCTCTTCCTCGAAAGGTTGAACGCAAGCGCGTAGCCATCCAGCGGGCGACAGCCCTCAATCTGCTCAAAACGCAGATCGAATGCAACCCCAGTAACCGTCAATCAAATCGCCAAAAGCCCAAAATCACGAGCCAAGCGCATCAACCAACGGTTCTTCGATCCCTCCACCTTACCCCCTGAAATCCTCTCGACTTGAAGTAAGGTCTGTCCACTGGAGACAGATGGTGAAGAAAGCACGTTTCACGCAGGACCAGATCGTTGGGACACTGAATTTGGCATCAGGCAGGAGCATCGGCTGCGGATTTGTGCCGCAAACACGGGATCTGCGATGCGGCATTCTACATTAGAAACTCGAAATACGGCGGCATGGAGGTGTCGGAGGCACGAGGGCTCACCGCTACCATTCAGGAGGTGACCAACTAAAGCGTCGAACTGGTCAATCTGTTCAATAATAGCGGAACAGATCGGCGGCAGTCCATTCGTCTAGGTCATGGGAGATGGACTTTAGGCTCCCAGAAGCAGTTGCCGGGCGCTATTCTACTTTAATATATTGGGAGGCGGTGCAAACGGCGTTCTCGTTTCCGCCGACAAGAAGGCATTTTGATCGAGCTGCCATCTCGATGTTGAGGTTAGTTACCTCCCATGTTTCAAATGTCCCATCAGCGATAGTATCTGCAGCGGGATTTTGCGATCGGCTGATCAGTAGCACTAGGTGTTTAGTCCCGGGATTTGATGGGGTATTATTTTCACGAGAGTGGAAGGAAGCCTTATGGGCCAGATACGTCATGGGAGCGCCACGACCACGCACGCCGTGCGAGC
>NZ_JABCQI010000020.1 GCF_015244745.1 Gluconobacter cadivus | reverse complement strand
TCCGGGACTTAAAACAAGCCTTTTCTTCTGGATTTCTGCGGGGTGTGGCGATCCCTAAGAAAAAGAAAAGAATCTAATCCCCCTGTTGTCCCCCCTTTTTCCGGTGGAAAACTGCCATTTCGAGACCTGTTCCGGCGCCCTGCGGGCGGGCTACGCCGCTTCCGCTCCGCGCTCGCCCAGACCCTGTAACGCCAGCAGAATCGGGCGAGAGAAAATGGCTCAGGAAGCGATGGAGGGGCTGGCCGGCTTTCCCATCCCGGTGACGGTCAGGGAAGATACCAGCCCGTGATGTTCCCCTTGGCGTCCGCGTTTGGGAAACAGACCGTGCCACCTTTCTGGCGTTCTGTGGTCCAGCCGTTCCCCTGGCACAGGGACAGCAGATCGAGGCTGCCCCGTCGATCGAGGCCATAAGCCCGCTGTCCGGCCGTGGTGTTCGCCCAGCTCGCGGCAGCCTCCTGATTGCGGGCTTTCTGGTATCCTTCCGCATGTCCGGTTTCCCACCCGGACCGCTGACCGAAGAAATATCCACCGCCAAACGCCACCAGAACGATCAGGAAGGCTGTTAGACCTGTCCAGAGTAGAGATGAACGTATTTCCGTCTGACTGGCCTGTAGCGCCTCCTGTGAAGCTTCTGTGGCCTGTTTGAGCGCGGCCTGCATTTCGGCCGACAGGGTGTGTTCCTGCTGGTTTCGAGTGGCCTGATCGGATCGAACGGCCCGGAGCAGACGGTTCGTCTCCGCCATTTCCCGGCCGAGCTGGTCGAACGCGGCCAGTCCGTCATTCAGCTCGCGTTCGTCGGTCATGACTTGTCAGGTTCCGGCTTCTGCCAGCCCTCGAACGCCTTGTGGTCATGGTCTCGGGTGATGCGTTTCATCAGTTCGTCAATGACCCGTCCGAAGCGTTCATCCTTCCCGGCCGCATCGATCAGCAGCCCCCCGAGAATGACCTTGCGGCGGGTGTCCTTCTTGCGTTCCTCAGCGGTCTGTCTGGCGAGCAAAGCCTGATACCGGGCCTTGGCCTGCTCGACCTGTTGTCTGGCCCGTTCGATGGGCGTCAGTTCCGGCACAGCATTTCCTCTTTCCGTCTGCCCTGTTTCCAAGACATTCTTGCCTCTCGACGGGAGTCGAAACAACCCTTGCGACGAAGGAGTAAAGGGCGCACTTTAGCATTGTTCCAATGCGTGCGTCGGGGACGTTCCTTCCCTGAACCCTTCCTGAACGGAGCGAGACGTGGCGATCTACCACCTGTCCGTCAAATCCATATCGCGTTCGGCAGGTCGCAGCGTTGTGGCTGCGGCGGCCTATCGTGCCGGTCAGGAACTGACGGACGAGCGGCAGGGCCTGACGCACGACTACACCCGTAAGCAGGGGGTAGAGGATGCGTTCATCGTGGCCCCGGATGGCGCGGACTGGGCGCAGGACCGGAACGCCCTGTGGAACGCAGCCGAGGCGGCAGAGAAGCGGAAAGATGCCAAGACCGGCCGGGAATACGAGCTGGCGTTACCGGCCGAACTGGATGCGGGCGCACGGAAGGAATTGGCTCGGGATTTCGCGGCCGAGCTGGTGGAGCGGTACGGGGTGGTGGCCGATGTGGCGATCCATGAACCCGGCCGGGAAGGAGACAACCGGAACCATCACGCGCACATTCTGACCACGACCCGAACGGCCGGAGCGGATGGTCTGGGAGCTAAGACGCGGGTTCTGGACGTTGCCAGCACGGCCTCGGGGGAGATTGAGCGTTTGCGGGAAGTTTGGGCCCGTCAGGTAAATCAGGCGCTGGAACGGCACCAGGTCGAACAGCGGGTGGATCACCGGAGCTTCGAACGCCAGGGGAATGAACAGGAGCCAACCCGGCACATGGGTGTGTCAGCGACCGCCCTAGAGCGTCAGGCGGGCCGCGAGAACCCTGGCCGGGAGCCGGTGACGGATCTCGGGAAGCAGAACGCGGAGATCCGCGAGCGGAACCGGGTTCTGGAAACGGCCCGCAAGGCCGTGGAGAAGGCGCAGGAGCTGTTCTCCGGCCTTGAGAAGCGGGCGCGGCTGGCGGTCGGTCTGGCCCGGAAGATCGGGCAGCGGATGGAGCGGGAGAGGGAGGCCGAACGCCAGCGGAAGGAGTTGGCGCGTCAGGCTGAGATCAGGCGGGAAATGCAGCGCCAGCAGGACATACGGGCGGCTGAGGAAGCCCGGAAAGCCGCCGAGATGGAACGGCAGAAGCGGCGCGCCAAAGAGATTGAACAACCGACATTTAGGCGGTCCCGTGATCGGGGGCCAAGTATCGGATTTTAAAAACATAGAGTTATTTATTCGGGCATTATATTGCTTTTGCCGATATTGCATTTCTCACATAGAGATTGAAGGTTTTGTAAAGTTGTTTCGCCACCTTTGCTCCATGGGATTATATGATCAACGTGTAATTTAGCGCCAGATTGAGGAGTAGCTCCGCACATTTGGCAGGAAGCGCCATCACGCATAAGAACTAGCGCTCGTAATCGCCAATTTATATTTCTTGGAGATTTATTTATACTTATATTTTTTTCGATGTTTGGCTCTGACTTGGCAACATCAGCATCATTTGCCCATGCTACAAAAGCCTCTAAAGCTTTTCGCCAACTACCGAAGCGTTTTTCGTAAGTCCCGGCTGAAAATAAAGAGATAGATGGTTTTATGTCATTATACCTCGGTTGGCGACCTGTGGTATTCCAAACCGTTACAATGTTTTCAAATAATTCGTCATTTGTAATATTTAAATTTCTAGTCTTCTTTAATCCTGCCTTCTCTAATACGAGAAACCAAGAACCGAACCTTCTTGTTAGTGTTGTTGCGTGGAATTTACCAAGATCGTTGTATTCATCTATTGTTATTTTATCCTTGTTTAACTTTTTTGCGACGTTAATAACGTCAGATATCAGCTCTTCTTCAGAAGAATTTCTGTGGTGAGTATCAAGAGTGTATTTCATTATTTAATATCAACTGTAATTATCTATCCTGCGACATATGCCAAATTCGGAGAACTTTTACGACTTTGGCGGTTTCATCGACTTCGTAGAGTAAGACATAGGGATGCACGACAACCCACTCGCGAATGTTGTCTTCCCCTTCCCTGCCTATGCTGGGAAACATGGCAAGGTCGGTAGTGGCGTCGATCAGCCGGAGCAAAATCCGTTTGGCCGCGTGAGGATTGCGCGGAAGCAGATAGTCAACGATGGCGGCCCGGTCTGTCAGGGCTTCATCGGACCATTCAACCCGCACGCCGTTCCTCGTGCGGCAGGGCGTCAATAGCTGCCTGAACGCGGGCCAGATCAGCTTTCAGAATTGCCAGCACCTGTTCGGCCGGGACAGCCGGTTTCGTGCTGCTCCGTGCCTTGCGGATCGCAGCTCTTTTGGCAGCCAGCTCGTCGGAAAGGTCAGTCATGACGCACCTCCATGCAGAAGTTCGAGTTGCATGGGCGGCCGTGTTTCCGTGGCCTGTGCCTTGCGGATATCTAGCGAGCCATTCCATGCCACATGCGGGTTAATGAAATACACGGCTACGCCTCGACCCTGCATTCCCTCGATTTTGCGGCGTTCGCGGCGGATTACGCCCATTTTTTCCAGCGTGCCCATGATGGTGCTGACATGCCTAGGGGCACAGCCGATTTCCTTGGCGAGCTGGTCACGGTTAAGCAGCACCTCGCCGGTGTCCTGCCGGAGATTAAGCAGCACCAGATCGAAGGCATGGCGGACCTGATGAGGCCGGTCATCGGATGGCAGGGCGCGGATGGCGTCCCAGATCGCAGCGGTCTGCATACGGCTCAACATGGTGAAACCTCCCGGCCAAAGCCCTTCGGTAGTGTCTGGTCGCGCTGCCTTCTGGAGCGCGTGTGTGATCTTGGAAAGGGCTAAACGCGCCTCTCCCGGCAGATGCTTCAGCAGTTCTTCAGACAGGAGCGAGAGCTGCTCGGCCGCCTGTGCGGCTTCCTCCTGTTCGGATCGCTGCTGCCTTGTGGTGAGGCGCACAATTTGGGCCATACTTCGCTCCTTGTGGAGAACCCGTTTTTAAGTCCCGGATTCCGGGATCAATTAGTCCCGGAATCCGGGACTTAAAACAAGCCTTTTCTTCTGGATTTCTGCGGGGTGTGGCGATCCCTAAGAAAAAGAAAAGAATCTAATCCCCCTGTTGTCCCCCCTTTTTCCGGTGGAAAA
>NZ_JABCQI010000019.1 GCF_015244745.1 Gluconobacter cadivus | reverse complement strand
GAACCGCGGCCGTATCGGAAAGACGCCCCTCACCAGTTTTGTCGGTGCCAGCTTCGACTACATGGATTATGGCTATCAGGTCTATAATCTGACCCCGCAAGGCGGCGCGACGCGCGGTGCTTTGAATTCCACGTCATACGGACATCAGTGGAACATCGGCCTCCGCTTTCAGGAAGACTGGCAGTTTTCTCCGCTTTGGCATGCTGTAATCGGACTTGGTGGGACGCAATCTGATGTTGGAGCAGTTCAGACGCTCTACAATAGATCGGCAAGTTCAACCTCTCTGCAGAATATTACGGCCAATCGACGCTTCTTCAATCTCGCACCTGAAGCCTCGCTGGTTTATACACCAACCAAAGACTGGACTTTGCACAGTCGTGTTGGAACAGCTTATGCCACACCCGGCTATTCCAGTTTCTTCGTAACCCCTCAGGGAAGCTACGGGAACAATACGCAGCTTAAAAGCGAAACGAGTCTCGGTTTTGACTTGGGGGCCGAATGGCATCCGTCGCCCAGCATCAATATTCAGGCCACGGGCTTTTATGAGTTCTACCGGAACGAACTTGTCAGCCAGTCGGCGGGTGTCAATACACCCGCGGGAAGCTATACCTTCAACGCCCCGGCCTCAGAGCATCGTGGCATTGAACTCGGTGCGACCTGGCAGCCATTGCGTGCCTCTCTGCCAGGTGCGCGGCTGAAGCTGTCTTATACCTATGACAACCAGATCTATACAAAATACACCGAGACCCTGTCCAACAGCACGATGGCGCGGAATTTCTCGCGGAAGGGGAATCTCATTCCCGGTGTTATGCCGCATTTTTTAGATGCGCGTGTTCTCTATGATCAGCCAGACGGATGGCTGCAAGGGCTGGGAGGTTTTGCAGAAGTGACGTGGAGGAGCGCCTTTTACCTCGACAATGCCAATATTCTGAAAGCCCCCTCATACGCATTGCTCAATCTGGAGATTCATTACGACCCACCAGAACGTCTGGGTTGGGCTCACCGTCTGCACAGCTACTTCGAAGTACAGAATGTAACCAATCAGGTTTATGCCGCAGGTGCGACTGACATCAGCGATACACTCCTTTCGACCGGGCAGCAGGCTGGGCGACGTGTTTTGGCCAATAAGACAGGCTCAATCTACGCCGGATCGCCAAGAGCGTTCTTTGGTGGCGTGCGGATCAAGTTCTGAAGGTATCCATGATGATGAACGCTTCCAGAGCCCCAGTCTGGCCCGATTATCGAGCGATCTGGCGATGGCATTTCTTTGCGGGTCTCTTCTGTCTTCCCTTTATTGTGTTGCTGTGCCTCACAGGGTCAATTTACCTGTTCAAACCGCAGGTGGATCATTGGATTGACTGGCGTTACGATCATCTCGCAGGCGGTACGACACATTCAACCCCGGTACAGGAAGTCAGAGCGGCACTCGATGCTGTCCCTGGCAGTCATTTTCTAGCCTATGAACTTCCGGAGACGGCTTCCGGTGCTGCCCGGGTGATCGTTGATCGTCAGGGCACAGCCATACGCGTGTATGTTGATCCGACATCATGCGTGGTTCTCAAACAGGTTCCTGAAGAAGACCGTTTTGAGCGCATCATCTTTAGACTGCACGGCCAGCTGTTATTGGGGAATACTGGCTCCATCATCATGGAAATGGTGGCCTCCTGGACAATCGTTCTGATTGCTACAGGCCTGTATCTTTGGTGGCCGCGCCGGATAAAGAGTCTGGCAGGTATTCTTTATCCACGGATGACCCGCAACGGTCGTGTCCGGTGGCGAGACCTCCATGCGGTAACAGGGTTGTGGGTCTCCTCGTTTTTGGTGCTTTTTCTGGTTTCCGGCTTGCCGTGGTCTTTTGTTTGGGGACACGCCCTAGCTCGGGTGGAAACACAATTCAGCCGCCTAACTTCGGTTCCTGACTGGGACATCGGAGCTGTTTCTGAACGTAATCGGATTGCAGGGCGCTCGGTCTCGCCCCAGCAGACCGATACAATGCCAGGTATGGATATGGGGCCCATGGCGATGTCGGACAGCCCCTTATCAGGCAGCCTGAACCAAGTGGTCATGACGGCGTCCCAACTCGGATTTCCAGCACCTGTTCTCGTAACGCCACCTTCAGCGGGAGAAACAACGTGGACTGTTCGTTCCGACACGCAGAACCGTCCCAACCGCATCAGTGCGATGGTAGAGGCCTCTGGTCGGGTACGGTCAGTCCATCGTTTTGAAGAGAAAGCATGGACTGATCGCATCATCGGTTATGGAGTTGCGGCGCATGAAGGGCAGCTGTTCGGGAAGGCCAATCAGTTTTTGAATTTTCTTGTAGCGATCGGATTACTTGCGATGAGCATCGCAGCACTTGTCTTGTGGTTTAGGCGCAAACCCCCAGGGAGGCTGGGAGTGCCGCCTGTCGATCCCAACAAGAAGATTGGCGTGGGCGCGTTGGTTATCCTGATTGTACTGGGATTACTCTTGCCAGAACTTGGAGCGTCTCTTTTGCTTCTCTGTCTTGCAACCCTGCTTTCCCGAGCTGACCGCCGTGCGTCGTAACTAACTGGCAGGGACGAGACGACGCAATCGGGTGGCGATTTCCTCCGGGCTTGTGTCGACTGGCAGAACGGACACAAGCCGATTATCGCCATCCATTAAGTAAAGAACGGAACTATGATCCATAAGATAGCCTGAGGACAGATGATCCGCCGAAGGGCCACGACGTCGCGCCATGACGTGGAAACTGTCAATAACTGCGTGGATCTGAGATTCAGTTCCCGTAAGTCCAACGATGTTGGGAGAGAAGTGACTGACATAATCGGCAACAACCTCAGGAGTATCACGCGCTGGATCAACCGTGATGAAAATCGGCACAATCTGGTGTGACTCTTTTCCCATGAGATCGAGAGCCTGTGTGACCGTCGCGAGGGTTAACGGGCAGACATCTATGCAGTGTGTGTACCCAAAATAAATCAGTGTATAGCGCCCTCGGAATTGACGCTCCGTAAGAGGATGACCGTGCATATCGATGAGCGTATAAGGGCCGCCCAACGTGACTGAGGCCCGATTTAGAAAAACTCCGCGCATTCCGATTGCCCCGAGAAAGAGGCCCGTGATGATCACCACCGGAGCGACTAGTTTCTTCGCTTCATTGAGACGAAAAGGTTTTTTCTTAACAGTCTGCTTTGGTTTTTTACGCCCTCCATTGAGGTTTGGCATAATACCCTCCCTTGAGGATGTCTTTTTAGCACAGGAAGCATCTCAAGAGCATAACTGGCTTTAAAGGTATCGAAGAGACAACCACAATGTGGAGGGTTCGAAAAACCTCCTTTTTTGGTCGATTTATGAACATAAATCATTGATATTGTTGCGTATAAAAATGCGTAAGAAGGGTTTTCCGAACCCGTCATTTATCCCGGTCGTCTCTTGGAATCAGATCAGCGCCATCCTAGGAATCCTTACCGATTCATTCAGCACAGAAAACGCTAGTGGAATGAATTGGGCGGCAAAGGCGAGATTTTAGCTCGGGAGTCGTTAATCCAGCTCTTGGTCAGGGTATAGGCGACGGAGAGGACCAGCGGACCGATGAAGATCCCGACCAGTCCTAAGCTGCCAAGACCTCCGATAACGCCGAGCATGATGAGAATAAGCGGGATATCGGCCTGCTTGCGGATCAGAAACGGGCGCAAAACATTATCGATGATGATCGTGATAATGGTCACAATTAACAGAAGCACTGCGGGCACCAGCCCCTGATCAAAATAGACCCAGATCACGGCTGGGATCAGGGTAACACCAGGGCCCGCCTGTAACAGACAGACCATGAAGGTGACTGCTGTCAGAATACTGACCCATGGCGCCCCTGCGAGTTTCAGCCCGATCCCCGCCACAGCGGCTTCAACGACCGCCGTTACCGTGACGCCGAATGCAACACCCCGGATCGTATAAGCGGCAAGCTGAAGCATCTCCCGTCCCCGGCTGCCCGCGAGAATGCTCACCAGACTCCCAGCCAGCGCAATTGCCGATTCAGCGCGCATGAGAAGTACGCCCAGAATGATTAACGTAAGCACGAACTGGAGGGCGAGAAGACTGAAACTTCCCGCATAAGCCAGAAAACTATGAATCAAGGTCTCAGGAGACGGCATGACTTGCCTGACCATTTCCGGAAACTGCATATGCTGCATCCTGGCCCATAACGGACCAATAT
>NZ_JABCQI010000018.1 GCF_015244745.1 Gluconobacter cadivus | reverse complement strand
GAACCGCGGCCGTATCGGAAAGACGCCCCTCACCAGTTTTGTCGGTGCCAGCTTCGACTACATGGATTATGGCTATCAGGTCTATAATCTGACCCCGCAAGGCGGCGCGACCCGCGGTGCTTTGAATTCCACGTCATACGGACATCAGTGGAACATCGGCCTCCGCTTTCAGGAAGACTGGCAGTTTTCTCCGCTTTGGCATGCTGTGATCGGACTTGGTGGGACGCAATCGGATGTTGGAGCAGTTCAGACGCTCTACAATAGATCGGCAAGTTCAACCTCTTTGCAGAATATTACGGCCAATCGACGCTTCTTCAATCTCGCACCTGAAGCCTCGCTGGTTTATACACCAACCAAAGACTGGACTTTGCACAGTCGTGTTGGAACAGCTTACGCCACACCTGGTTATTCCAGTTTCTTCGTAACCCCTCAGGGAACCTACGGGAACAATACGAAGCTGAAGAGCGAAACAAGTCTTGGTTTTGACTTGGGGGCCGAATGGCACCCGTCGCCCAGCATCAATATTCAGGCCACTGGCTTTTATGAGTTCTACCGGAACGAACTTGTCAGCCAGTCGGCGGGTGTCAATACACCCGCGGGAAGCTATACCTTCAATGCCCCGGCCTCAGAGCATCGTGGCATTGAACTCGGTGCGACATGGCAGCCATTGCATGCCTCTCTGCCAGGTGCGCGGCTGAAGCTGTCTTATACCTATGACAACCAGATCTACACGAAATACACCGAGACCCTGTCCAACAGCACGATGGCGCGGAATTTCTCGCGGAAGGGGAATCTCATTCCCGGTGTTATGCCGCATTTTTTGGATGCGCGTGTTCTCTATGATCAGCCAGACGGATGGCTGCAAGGGCTGGGAGGTTTTGCAGAAGTGACGTGGAGGAGTTCCTTTTACCTCGACAATGCCAATATTCTGAAAGCCCCCTCATACGCATTGCTCAATCTTGAGGTTCATTACGACCCTCCAGAACGTCTGGGTTGGGCTCACCGTCTGCACAGCTACTTCGAAGTACAGAATGTAACCAATCAGGTTTATGCCGCAGGTGCGACTGACATCAGCGATGCACTCCTTTCGACCGGGCAGCAGGCTGGGCGACGTGTTTTGGCCAATAAGACAGGCTCAATCTACGCCGGATCGCCAAGAGCATTCTTTGGTGGCGTGCGGATCAAGTTCTGAAGGTATCCATGATGATGAACGCTTCCAGAGCCCCAGTCTGGCCCGATTATCGAACGATCTGGCGATGGCATTTCTTTGCGGGTCTCTTCTGTCTTCCCTTTATTGTGTTGCTATGCCTTACAGGGTCAATTTACCTGTTCAAACCGCAGGTGGATCATTGGATCGACTGGCGTTACGATCATCTCGCAGGCGGTACGACACATTCAACCCCGTTACAGGAAGTCAGGGCCGCACTCGATGCTGTCCCTGGCAGCCATTTTCTAGCCTATGAACTTCCAGAGACGACTTTCGGTGCTGCTCGGGTGATCGTTGATCGTCAGGGCACAGCCATACGCGTGTATGTTGATCCGACATCATGCGTGGTTCTCAAACAGGTTCCTGAAGAAGGCCGTTTTGAGCGCATCATCTTTAAACTGCACGGCCAGCTGTTATTGGGGAATACTGGCTCCATCATCATGGAAATGGTGGCCTCCTGGACAATCGTTCTGATTGCTACAGGCCTGTATCTTTGGTGGCCGCGCCGGATAAAGAGTCTGGCGGGTATTCTTTATCCACGGATGACCCGAAACGGTCGTGTCCGGTGGCGAGACCTCCATGCGGTAACAGGGTTATGGGTTTCCTCGTTTTTGGTGCTTTTTCTGGTTTCCGGCTTGCCGTGGTCTTTTGTTTGGGGACACGCTCTGGCTCGGGTGGAAACACAATTCAGCCACCTGACTTCGGTTCCTGACTGGGACATCGGAGCTGTTTCTGAACGCAATCGGATTGCAGGGCGCTCGGTCTCGCCCCAGCAGACCGATACAATGCCGGGTATGGATATGGGGCCCATGGCGATGTCAGACAGCCCCTTATCAGATAGCCTGAACCACGTGGTCATGACGGCGTCCCAACTCGGATTTCCGGCACCTGTTCTCGTAACGCCACCTTCAGCCGGAGAAACAACGTGGACTGTTCGTTCCGACACGCAGAACCGTCCCAACCGCATCAGTGCGATGGTAGAGGCCTCTGGTCGGGTACGGTCAGTCCATCGTTTTGAAGAGAAAGCATGGACTGATCGCATCATCGGTTATGGAGTTGCGGCGCATGAAGGGCAGCTGTTCGGGAAGGCCAATCAGTTTTTGAATTTTCTTGTAGCGGTCGGATTACTTACGATGAGCATCGCAGCACTTGTCTTGTGGTTTAGGCGCAAACCCCCAGGGAGGCTGGGAGTGCCGCCTGTCGATCCCAACAAGAAGATTGGCGTGGGCGCGTTGGTTATCCTGATTGTACTGGGGTTACTCTTGCCAGAACTTGGAGCGTCTCTTTTGCTTCTCTGTCTTGCAACCCTGCTTTCCCGAGCTGACCGCCGTGCGTCGTAACTAACTGGCAGGGACGAGACGGCGCAATCGTGTGGCGATTTCCTCCGGGCTTGTGTCGACTGGCAGAACGGACACAAGCCGATTATTGCCATCCATTAAGTAAAGAACGGAACTATGATCCATAAGATAGCCTGAGGACATATGATCCGCCGAAGGGCCACGACGTCGCGCCATGACGTGGAAACTGTCAATAACTGCGTGGATCTGAGATTCAGTTCCCGTAAGTCCAACGATGTTAGGAGAGAAGTGACTGACATAATCGGCAACAACCTCAGGAGTATCACGCGATGGATCAACCGTGATGAAAATCGGCACAATCTGGTGTGACTCTTTTCCCATGAGATCGAGAGCCTGTGTGACCGTCGCGAGGGTTAACGGGCAGACATCTATGCAGTGTGTGTACCCAAAATAAATCAGTGTATAGCGCCCTCGGAATTGACGCTCCGTAAGAGAATGACCGTGCATATCGATGAGCGTATAAGGGCCGCCCAACGTGGCTGAGGCCCGATTTAGAAAAACTCCGCGCATTCCGATTGCCCCGAGAAAGAGGCCCGTGATGATCACCACCGGAGCGACTAGTTTCTTCGCTTCATTGAGACGAAAAGGTTTTTTCTTAACAGTCTGCTTTGGTTTTTTACGCCCTCCCTTGAGGTTTGGCATAATACCCTCCCTTGAGGATGTCTTCTTAGCACAGGAAGCATCTCAAGAGCATAACTGGCTTTAAAGGTATCGAAGAGACAACCACAATGTGGAGGGTTCGAAAAACCTCCTTTTTTGGTCGATTTATAAACATAAATCATTGATATTGTTACGTATAAAAATGCGTAAGAAGGGTTTTCCGAACCCGTCATTTATCCCGGTCGTCTCTTGGAATCAGATCAGCGCCATCCTAGGAATCCCTACCGATTCATTCAGTACAGAAAACGCTAGTGTAATGAATTGGGCGGTAAAGGCGAGATTTTCGCTCGGGAGTCGTTAATCCAGCTCTTGGTCAGGGTATAGGCGACGGAGAGGACCAGCGGACCGATGAAGATCCCGACCAGTCCCAAGCCGCCAAGACCTCCGATGACGCCAAGCATGATGAGAATGAGCGGGATATCGGCCTGCTTGCGGATCAGAAACGGGCGCAAAACATTATCGATGATGATCGTAATAATAGTCACAATTAGCAGAAGCACTGCGGGCATCAGCCCCTGATCAAAATAGACCCAGATCACGGCTGGGATCAGGGTAACACCAGGGCCCGCTTGTAACAGACAGACCATGAAGGTGACTGCTGTCAGAATACTGACCCATGGCGCCCCTGCGAGTTTCAGCCCGATTCCCGCCACAGCGGCTTCAACGACCGCCGTTACCGTGACGCCGAATGCAACACCCCGGATCGTATAGGCGGCAAGCTGAAGCATCTCCCGTCCCCGGCTGCCCGCGAGAATGCTCACCAGACTCTCAGCGACCGCAATTGCCGATTCAGCGCGCATGAGAAGTACGCCCAGAATGATTAACGTAAGCACGAACTGGAGGGCGAGCAGACTGAAATTTCCCGCATAAGCCAGAAAACTATGAATCAAGGTCTCAGGAGACGGCATGACTTGCCTGACCATTTCCGGAAACTGCATATGCTGCATCCTGGCCCATAACGGACCAATAT
>NZ_JABCQI010000017.1:0-2500 GCF_015244745.1 Gluconobacter cadivus | reverse complement strand
TTTCTGTTTGCAGCGAGCTTAAGCCGTTAGGTGTAGGCGTAGCGAAAGCGAGTCTGAATAGGGCGAATGAGTTGCTGGCAGAAGACCCGAAACCGAGTGATCTAGCCATGGCCAGGCTGAAGGTGCGGTAACACGCACTGGAGGGCCGAACCCACGCCTGTTGAAAAAGTCGGGGATGAGCTGTGGCTAGGGGTGAAAGGCCAATCAAACTCGGAGATAGCTGGTTCTCCGCGAAATCTATTGAGGTAGATCGTCGGGTGTTTACCCTGGGGGGTAGAGCACTGGATGGGCTAGGGGGGCCCAAAGCCTTACCAAACCTAACCAAACTCCGAATACCCAGGAGTATAGCCCGGCAGACAGACAGTGGGTGCTAAGGTCCATTGTCGAGAGGGAAACAGCCCAGACCACCAGCTAAGGCCCCTAAATCGTGGCTAAGTGGGAAAGGATGTGGGGATTCCAAAACAACCAGGAGGTTGGCTTAGAAGCAGCCATCCTTTAAAGAAAGCGTAATAGCTCACTGGTCTATTAGAAACCCTGCGCCGAAAATGTAACGGGGCTCAAGCCACGTGCCGAAGCTGTGGGTGCATTCTTTAGAATGCGCGGTAGCGGAGCGTTCCGTAAGTCTGCGAAGGAGACGGGGTGACCCTCTCTGGAGATATCGGAAGTGCGAATGCTGACATGAGTAGCGACAAACAGTGCGAGAAACACTGTCGCCGAAAGTCCAAGGGTTCCTGCGCAAGGTTAATCCACGCAGGGTGAGCCGGCCCCTAAGGCGAGGGCGAGAGCCGTAGTCGATGGGAACCAGTTTAATATTACTGGGCCTGCCAGAAGTGACGAATGAGAGATGTTGTCTGTCCTTAACGGATTGAACAGGCTTTTCAATCATTCCAGGAAATAGCTCTGGCGTATAGACCGTACCCGAAACCGACACAGGTGGACTGGTAGAGAATACCAAGGCGCTTGAGAGAACGATGCTGAAGGAACTAGGCAAATTGCTCGTGTAACTTCGGGATAAACGAGACCCGCTCGTGGGCAACCATGGACGGGTGGCACAGACCAGGGGGTAGCGACTGTTTAGTAAAAACACAGGGCTCTGCGAAATCGTGAGATGACGTATAGGGCCTGACGCCTGCCCGGTGCCGGAAGGTTAAGAGGAGGTGTGCAAGCACTGAATTGAAGCCCCGGTAAACGGCGGCCGTAACTATAACGGTCCTAAGGTAGCGAAATTCCTTGTCGGGTAAGTTCCGACCTGCACGAATGGCGTAACGACTTCCCCACTGTCTCCAGCATCGACTCAGCGAAATTGAATTCCCCGTGAAGATGCGGGGTACCCGCGGTCAGACGGAAAGACCCTATGAACCTTTACTGCAGCTTTGCAGTGGCATCAGAGACATTCTGTGTAGGATAGGTCGGAGGCTTTGAAGCCGGGGCGCCAGCACCGGTGGAGCCATCCTTGAAATACGACCCTGAATTTTTCTGATGTCTAACCGAGACCAGTAAGCCTGGTCCGGGACCCTGCATGGTGGGCAGTTTGACTGGGGCGGTCGCCTCCCAAAGTGTAACGGAGGCGCGCGATGGTGGGCTCAGGCCGGTCGGAAACCGGCTGTCGAGTGCAATGGCATAAGCCCGCCTGACTGTGAGAGTGACAGCTCGATCAGAGACGAAAGTCGGCCATAGTGATCCGGTGGTCCCACGTGGACGGGCCATCGCTCAACGGATAAAAGGTACTCTAGGGATAACAGGCTGATCTCCCCCAAGAGTCCACATCGACGGGGAGGTTTGGCACCTCGATGTCGGCTCATCACATCCTGGGGCTGGAGCAGGTCCCAAGGGTTCGGCTGTTCGCCGATTAAAGTGGTACGTGAGCTGGGTTTAGAACGTCGTGAGACAGTTCGGTCCCTATCTGCCGTGGGTGTAAGAGACTTGAGAGGATTTGTCCCTAGTACGAGAGGACCGGGATGAACATACCTCTGGTGCACCGGTTGTCACGCCAGTGGCACAGCCGGGTAGCTAAGTATGGACGGGATAACCGCTGAAAGCATCTAAGCGGGAAACCCACCTCAAAACGAGGTCTCATAGAGCCGTGACAGACCATCACGTTGATAGGCCGGGTGTGAAAGTGCAGTAATGCATGCAGCTAACCGGTCCTAATCGCTCATACTTCTCACAACAAAACACATGCACAGAAATCAGCCACACTCTCTTCACACCGCACCAACCGCCACCCTCTCTCAAAAGACAGGGTGGGCTGGAAGACCTGGTGGCCATTGCGAGGGCCCTACACCCGATCCCATCCCGAACTCGGCCGTGAAATCCCTCAGCGCCTATGATACTGCACCTTAAGGTGCGGAAAAGTCGGTCGCCGCCAGGTCCCCCAGCCCACTCAATACAACTCTCAATCCCCCAACATCACACAATACCCACGCGGGGTGGAGCAGCCCGGTAGCTCGTCAGGCTCATAACCTGAAGGCCGCAGGTTCAAATCCTGCCCCCGCAACCA
>NZ_JABCQI010000016.1 GCF_015244745.1 Gluconobacter cadivus | reverse complement strand
ATAATGAGATTTCATTATCAATTTCTGATATTTCCTCCTTTAGGGCATCTACCAATACTGGAAGGGAGGTTTCTTTTTTTTTGTCTATCATGTTTTCAATATGGGACAAAATTCAAAAATTAAAAAGACATTTTCAAAAAAAGCTATTGAAAACAATAAATTATTTTTGGTGTGTTTTGGTTTAGTATAAGTTTGTTTTAATGATAGCTGCTGTTCCATGCAGCTATCATTAAAACAACATTTAGGTCAAGACATAAAAAATGATTGCTTTGAGCTGCGCTCACCTTTATAAAGCTTCTTACCGAAGTGATTCCTTCCGAATCGTTCTGATTTCAACTCGGATCAGAAATGATTTTGAAAGGAAATCAAAAAAAAGGCCCAATCCCCTGCCAGGGAAAGGACCTTTTAAAATCATCGATTAATGAAAATCGATGAAGAGCCAAATTCGAGCCACGTAGTAGACTGCCTTGAGTCCAAGATTACAGATTTGAAACTTACTCACTCATAACACCTCCTTTCTGTTTAGATTTGATATTTTCATACCGTCTGCATACGCGTGACGCTGCCACGTCACGGCGCATACGGTGTATGTTACAGTGAAATATCGGATTTCTCAAGGATTGTTTGAACAGTTAGGTGGAACAAATAGAGAACTAGAGACATATATCACCCTTTTGTGATATGGCTCCCCTAATTCGAGGCAACTTTTTTTATAATGCCTCTTGTCTGGAAGAGCTTTTTTAGCGCTCACCAGAATCTCCTTGGTCAGAGATAGCTTGGGCAGCGATTGAATTATCAAACTCGCCCCATATACCTAAAGCTGAAAATAGATCGCACATTCATCTGCGACCAAGCTTTCTCACGCGGAGCAAGCGGTTATCTGATGTGTTCTGAGTGATCAGGAAAGCGCATTACGCTAAACCTAGACAATAAGCTCCAAACCCATCAGTATGCTTGAAAACAATGAAGGGGACAGCCCGGCAAGGCTGCCCCCTTCGAATCTCGCTCTAGCCCGGCGAGGCAGATGCAGAAGCGATTCAGCCCGCTTAGGCATCCGATGTGCTTATAATAGACTCGGCCGGTATCGGTTTCAATGTCTGATTAGCCGCACGGGGAAGTGTCTCGCCTGAGAAGGATCAGGCCATGACTTCTTTTGCTTCCCAGATCTGGACCCTGACCCAAGCCCGTCAGATCACCGCCAGGACACATCTCGTCCTTCAGGCCCTCGCCAGCTTCGAAGGCAACCGCGGTCTCTTTCCCTCCCATGAAAGTATTGCCGCCCGTGCCGGATGCAGCACCAGAACCGTCATTCGGGCGCTGGAAACTGCTTACAGCCTTGGTCTGGTGGAGCGGACCCGCCAGCGTATGCGACGCTCAGGTCGCGTTGTGAATGGCCCCAACCGCTACCGACTGGTTTTAATCAGCCTGGAACAGGCCAAGGCTGCGGCAGCGCATGCGACACGGCGTCTCAAAGAGGCTCTTGCTCGCCGGAAACTCCGATTTTCCTCTAACTGTCAAAATGACAGCGAACCCCATTTTCAAAGAGATATTTTCTTTGAAAAACCACGCTCCAAGAATGACTGGCTCGATCTGATCGCGTCCTGGTCCCCGAGTTGAAGTTCTAACGCTAAGATTTCCCCTTAGACGCACATTCAAAAGGCTCAAGACGAAGGAGCTATTCGAAAGACTATCCCTTCATCTCGGCCCGACTTGGCCCTGAATGGCCCGAGACGGCCTCACCTAGCCCGAAACCCTAGAGATTCTCCCTTGAGGCCATCTAGGGCCGAATAGGGCCCTCTCAGTTAAAAAGCGAATAGGCAAGATGTGTTGCCCCGGACGGGGCAACAGTCTTACTCGCTAAGGCTCGACGGGATACAACATAGCTACGCCAAGGATACGACTGTATCGTTTAAGCGTATTTTTTGGATCTGGATGACCGCATGACCAGACAACGCTACACCTATCAGGAGCTTGCCGAACAATGGGGCATCACTGTTCCCGCCGCCAAGCAGCGGGTTCGGCGTGCCGGATGGAAGCGTGGGCGAGGCAATGACGGAATGGTCCGTGTTCTCGTGCCCGAGGATACGGAACGGATGGAAACAACCGTACCCCCTGCAAAACCCTCAAAAAACCAAGCTTTAGAGACATTAAGGGATACGATCGAAAACCTGACGGGCGTTACGGTCAAGCAGACCCAAAGAATAGAAGATCTGACCACAGCACTTCTGGAGAGTCAGGAGCAGAATGCTATTCTGCGTGAGCGTTTGGCCACTCTTGAAGCTCAGAAAACGCCATTACCTGGGGCACAGTCCTTGCCCCAAAAACCCATTGCACAGTCACGACCACAAAGCCTTATCGGACGGGTACTACGCGTACTCTACAAAGGGGATACGCCGTTACGATAAGGCGTATCCCCGACGGCGCTGGTGGTGGCCGTTTGGCTAGGGTTACAGAAACCGCTGTCCGGCATGGGACTTCAGTAGCGAGGCGCGCCGGACATAGGTGCGCAGCACATCGAGGCTCTGATGCCGCGAGGTTTCAGCGATCAGCAGCGCATCGGCACCGGCTTCTGCTCCGGAAGTGATGAACCCTGCGCGCAGCGAATGCCCCGAGAAGCGCTCCGGATCGAGCCCCACGGCCTCGGCGGCTGTCTTGATGATCCGGGCCACCGATCGATCTGACAGCGACCCGCCGATCCGGCCATGCCGGTCTACGGACCGGAATAGCCGACCGGACGTGATCCCGGCCGCATCGCACCAGGCCGAGAGATGCTCCAGCGCCCGGATGGTGGAGCCGTTCAGAATCCCGATCGTCTGACCGGCCCCGTCCGTGTCAGTTTTGCTTCGTCGAACCGTGAGTAGTGCGCCGCCCTCCTGGGGTACGAGATCCCCGACCTCCAGCGTCACCAGTTCAGACCGTCGCAAGGCCCCGGCAAAGCCCAGGGCCAGAAGCGCCCGATTGCGCCGACCGATCAGCGTGTCAGGCTGGACATCGAGCATCCGGCGCAGCAGCTCCACGGTTGTAGGGGCTTTGCGGGTTGGGCCCGTGCCAAGCGTGCGTCGCATGCCCCGCAGCGCGTCCTGGACGACACGGGAGCGGCTGAAGCTCTCGAACCCCGCCAGCTCATGCGCACAGGACACGGCCGCCACCCCACGGGCCAGTGTCGCGGCTTTGCGACCCTGCTCCAGACGCGACGCGATCCAGGCGGCGACGGTTTCGGGCTGAGCGGGTAGCGCCATGACGTCCTGGGTGCGGCACCAGGCGACGAAGGCGGCCCAGTCGGTGCGATAGGCGCGCAATGTCGCGGGAGACCGGGCCGCCAGAATCAAGCGGTCAGAGGCGTCCTGAAGAACCGCCGGAATCGTCTCGGGGAAAAGCGGCTGTAAGGTCACTGGCCCTTCAGGCCAGACCGAGAAACAGCGCCAAAGCGCGATTGACGGAAAGCATGACGGTATCGCTGGCGATCCCGAAGGTGGGGCCAATCTTGTCGCGGGAGACCGTGCTGGGTTTGTCGATCATCACCTGGGACGTTTTGCGCAGCCCGTTCCGCTCGTCCGGGGCTACCGACAGGCGGAGCAAGGGCGCGTTTATGAGGGTGCTGGTGACAGGGAGAATGGTCACGGAGGCGGTCGTCTCGAAACGGTCCGCCTGAACGATCAGAGCCGGCCGGGGTTTGCCCAGATCGCCTTGGAGAGCAACGGTGACAAAGTCTCCTCGATTCATGCGTCCCATCCGTCGAGATCGCTGGCAGTGGTCTCGAGAAAGGACATCAATGCGGGATCGTGCCGGTCTGCCTCGGCTACCAGACGCGCCTGGCGCTGGCATTCCGCATCAAAGCCCGGGGTGCGTGTATCGGGCACCCAGATCTGGACGGGGCGCAGCCCGGCCTTGCGAAGGGTGTCACGGCGCTTCTGGACGCGGATAGCAACAGGGGTCATGGCGTTTCTCCTTCCGTTACATGTAACAGAAAGGCGCGCTGACTTCTACTAAAAACGGTTTTGGAGCCATCCCTTCTAGGGGAGCGTCGTGACACTCTGGGTGCGGCACCAGGCAACGAAGGCCGCCCAGTCGGTGCGATAGGCGCGCAACGTGGCGGGAGACCGGGCCGCCAAGGCCAGATGATCGGCAGCGGTCTGAAGGCGTACCGAGAATATATTATGACTAAAATTCGATTTCTCATTGACGAAATATATTTTTTGTTTTTAGTCATTTCATGAGGAATAAAACCTCAAAAAAGATTCTAAAAAGAATCAAAATGAAAGAAGAATTAAAATGTCTAGCTCTGACCTCATTTCCATGTTGAAGACACAAAAAGCATCTTCTCAGGATCAAGTCTCTATGACGGTCCGCATGCCTGTAGAAATGGCTGCGCAAGTCGATGGCTTGGCTGAATTTCTCAATATTTCCAGAAATGAGACGGTTCTCAAGCTCATTTCTCCAGAACTTGAAAAAGTAAAAAAAGAAATCGATTCTCTTTCTCTTGAAGATGATGAAGATATTTCAAATATTGATACGGCCTCAGATGAGGCTAAGTTCTTTATTTTGAATACTAATAAGGGAAATAACATCGAAGATCATAATAGAATGGTTAACAATGGGCTTGCAGAAGCATTCTGTGATCCATGGATGTTTTATATTGATAAAATCAAAAAAAATGATGTCGTTTTTCTTTATGAAAATGGAAAAGGAATTGTTTCTTATGGAAGAAGTAACGGGGTAACAGAAATTTCCAATAGAAAAAGCGATCCATCACAAGATAAAAGTCACTTCCAGAAACTGGAAAATTATACAATTCTCGACAATCCTATTAAGGCATCTGAAATAAGATCAATTCTTGGGCGCAATATACCGTTTCTGAAGACGCTGATTCATTTGTCTGATGGCATTAAGCTTCTGAAGTATATTCAATCGACCAAAAAATAACATGAGTGCTCCACTCACCAAGGTGGAGCCTTGCTGACCCCGGCAGTTTAGTGAAGTGCGAGATCACGACTGCCGGTTTGGAACAGTTCTAGTGTCTGAGAATGGGCATTCTCAGACACTAGAACGGATTGCTTGATACCGTTCGCTGCGCGGGATCGGTCGATATCAGAGGGTCTCAGAAGAGTATCGCGACGGTATCAGGTCGGTATCACAAGAGTATCACCTCGATATCAGGATTTTCTCTTCTCCATACACAAATGCAAACTTTCAGTTGTGCGTCTCACTGAGCACTAGTGCTAAAGTCTTCAAAACAGATTTTGGAGTGCCCCTCATGAGCCGACAGACCATGCACGCCGTCCGCCAGCGCCGCAAAGCGCTTGGCCTGGTCCAGATGAATGTCTGGATCCACGAGGATGACAAAGACGACTTTCAGAAAGCCGTCGCCCCCTTCCGCGACCGGGGCCGTCAGATCGAGCAGGAGGCCCGGGAGGAGCCTTTGGAGTTCGTGCCGTTCACATACCTGGTACGCTTTCCGGTGACGCCTCCGGCCGCCGTGCGGAACAGCATGAAAGCGTCCGGATGGGTCTATGACCGGGACGGGGATGTCTGGAAACGTCTGGTGTCCGAAGAGACCCTTGAGGTCATCCGGCAGGAGGCCGTAACCCTCAAACTCCAGCATCAGGCCATGCTCGATAGCGACTGGCACTAGTGCTCTATGTGATGCACAAACTGAAAGTTTGCATTTGTGTATGGAGAAGGAAAAAACCTGCAACGATCTTGCCACGATGGGGACACGACCGTGCAACGACCTCTGACACGATGGCGGCACGATCTTTTGGCGTCAGCATGAGACGATGAGAGTCGTCAGGGAGGATTTCTGTTTGACCAGGTCCGCCATCGAAAAGCGTCAAAAGTGTTGTATTTTGTACGCTAGCAGCGTATAAAAACGCATGACCGGACCTCAGATCGCGTTTGAATGGGATGACGCGAAAAGCGATGCCTGTCTCGAGGAGCGCGGATTCATTTTTGCGGATGTGCTGGTCATTTTTGCGGGGCCGCTGCTTCAGAAGCCGGATGACCGGAAAGATTATGGCGAGCCCCGCATCAGGGCCGCAGGCTTGATTGAAGGCGTCCCGTTCATGGTCGTCTATACGATCCGGGGCGACTGCTTCCGGATCATCTCAGCCCGGAAAATGCACCGGAAGGAGTGGATCAAATGGCAAGAATGACACTGGCAGAGATCAAGGCCCGCCCTTCTACGATCGACTGGACGCGAGTGAACGCGACCACGGACGGCGACATTGACCGTCAGGCCAAGGAAGATGACACGGAGGGGGAGCTTCCTGGGCTGGCTGCTCCGTCACCGGCAACCGTGCGGCGTCACTTGAAGCTGACCCAGAAGGATATTGCGGCCCTAGCGGGCGTGCCGGTCGCGACCTGGCGGAACTGGGAGCAGGGGCGGGTTCGTCTGGATCCCGCAGTACAGACCCTGCTTCGGGTGCTCTGGCGGGAGCCTGATGCCGTGCGGCGTGCAATGGCTGCGTGAATGGATCGAAGGTCTCCGGATCGCTCCCAAGTGTCCGCGCATGCTCTGCAGCGCGCCTTGGACGAGGCGGGAGCGGCTATAGCTCTGGTTTTAAGTGCCATCGTGTTTGTTGTGTCTGAGATGCTGGGAACGGGTTTTTGTCGGATCTAAAGCCCCATATTTTGTCTTATTTTCCACGACAAATGTCATATAGGACATAAAAACCATTATTTTCTAGGTTTTAATCCAATATCCTTTTCTGGAACCAGGTTTTATTACACCATCTTCTCGCATGTAGGATAGATAAGTCCTAAGAGTAGAATCATTTATATTAAATCCTGAGTCTTTGACATGAAGAATAATAGAGCTACATTTTTCCTCTTTAGAAGAATTTGATAAATAATCACTAATAATTAAGCTAATATCTGCCCTGTTTTGGGAAATTCGTTTTAAACGTTTTCCTTTAAATTTAAGCAAATCCGCATTCTTTGCATGCAAAATTGCCATAAGAGTGTTTCTTTTATTTCTCAATAATGAGATTTCATTATCAATTTCTGATATTTCCTCCTTTAGGGCATCTACCAATACTGGAAGGGAGGTTTCTTTTTTTTTGTCTATCATGTTTTCAATATGGGACAAAA
>NZ_JABCQI010000015.1 GCF_015244745.1 Gluconobacter cadivus | reverse complement strand
GAACTGATGTTACGGAGAAACCTTTTGTGATTACCAGAGAGCAAACAGAGAAGATTGTTGTTATTATTATTTCTATATGTACGGCAGCTTTTGTCGGCATGTGTATTTTGTTCGAGAAGAAAGACCTTCACGATATTTCCGAACTCGCAAAAATATTAACCCCGGTAATCATTGCATTTGTCACAGGGTATTTTGCATGGGGTCAGTTGAAGATATCGCGATCACAGAAAGAACTAAGTGCGAGGCAGGCAACTATAGCTGGCACAAAACTAAAGCTGGAATTATTCGATAAGAGATATGTTTGCTATCAGCTAATACTAGATAATCTTTTATATTGTTTAGATATTCGCTTAAATTCTTATTACTATTTAGATCCGGCCGGGTACGAACAAAACATGCGTGATAGCAATGGGAAACCTATAACTCTTGAATCATATCTAAGATCTAAATCAGATGAGAAACTAGACCTTATAAACTCATATATTAATGATAACACTAAAAAAGAGTCAGAACTTACAAAGGTTCGGTTTTTGTTCAATGATGACGTATATACAGCAGTTAGGAATTTCAATAATGAAACAAACACACTAATCATTGATCTGTATCACGTCATCAGTAAAAAAGTTTATATTGCATTGACGCTTTCCGGCAGAAGCCCACCTCCAGATAGATTCACTGATAAGGTAGAAATGAGAATTAAGGAGGTAGAAGCTCGTCGTGAAGAACTACGAATTAAGTTTGTTGAGAAAATAACACCATTATTGGCGCCATACCTGCATGTGCCGGAGCAATAAATACCTTTGGACAATTAACCAAAGGAGTAAACAATGTCAAAAGAACAACCATTATTTGATATAAAGGAATCCATAAGGGAATTTTTTATTAACAAGGACGTCGAGGCATTTGAGAAGTTCAATGCTAATGGTCGTGACTATACCAAGTACGTCATGCGAAACCCTCTATGGAATGAGGTAACTGTTGAGTTCAAAGATGTGCTGGTTCCAGACGATAAGGAAAAGCAACAAGACGCACTAATCCGTCTGACTAGGAAGTGCATTACGAACCTGAAAGAGTCTGCGGATTGGGAAACAGCCCCTTATTATATCAACAAGATGGCGCTGGAATGGATCACCACGCGCCTTGAAGCATACAAGTGAGCCAAGAAGCCAGAGACAGCGTTCGAAAGTTATTCAAGGAGAAAGACATTCAAGCCGATATACCGTGGGAGATAGAGGGACGCATTTACGAGAAATACCGTATGCGTTTCCCCTCATGGCGTGAGGCAAAGGCGATTGAAGATGGATCACTGAATATCATTGATCTAACCCAACGATGTATCGAGAACCTGCGGTATCCTACTGACTGGGACTTTTCCCCTTACATCACCAATAAGATCGCTATTGCATGGGTAGAGAAGGCGATGACGTTATTCCGACCCTCTACGGGATGGGATGATTATCGCTTTTCGATTATGGAAATGACTGAATCTTTGAAATGGCCCAATAAGGCGAGGAATGATCCATACTCGCTCTATAATGTCCCATTAGATGAACTTATCGACCATCTGTTTGCTTTACAGGAAAAAGCAGAAAGAGAAAGGGGAACCAATTAAGGTTCCCCTTTTCCCATGGCATTTACAAAGGAGGGAAAATAATACCACCGTCTATTTAGCAATACGGTCTCGGTAAAATCTCAGGGCGATGTTGAGATTGGCATAGAGGTGATTGCCCTCTGAATCCTTTGCTCTCAACACATCGCGCTTTATCTGCTCTTCAAGCTCTGCGTAGTTGGTTTCTGCCCTGCTGCTATGGATAGCCAGTATCTCAAACACGAAAGCATCCTTGCCGTTTTTGGCAATTTCCTCGTTCACATATTTGCTGGAACTCGTGTAGGTGAGCCAGTTGGATTTGCTTACCTCTTTGCGCTTCCGTGTCTTCCCCTTCACGACCTTTCGTCGAACCGACTGGGTGAACTTTTTCCCCACATACATGACGCCGGACTCTTTATGGGTAATCAGATATGTGAAGCCCGACGAAGCATTTATCTGATCTTCGGTATAGGGGCTTTGCCAGTGTCCGACCTCATACATTGACGCCACCGAGAAACACGGAGCGTTCTTTTTGTCTCCGGTTCGTTAGGCCAGGTATCACTCGCCCCTTGCTCAAGTTCCATCTCAGGAACTGGTCTGCTGCTGATGCGATGTTACCCGCGTTGACCTCACGGAGAAGCGTGGAGCCTAGTGCGGCTGTCAAACCCACATTGTAGGTAAAGCTCGTTAGAGCGGCCCACTGGTTATCGGTCAACGGAGCCCTCACAGCCCCTTGCAGCGTCGTTAAGACGTGTTGCGCTGCACTAGCTACTTGCTGTCGTGCTTCCGCCTCTGTGACGCTCTGAGGGCTTGTGAGCGTTACCCTGTGGCCGTTCCATATCGTTGATCCATAGCCGACAGTAGGAGTACCCGTTACGTCAGCGTATGGTGTTGGTCTAAATCCCTCGTACAAGGTGATAAGATCAACGGCCTGATCCAGCGCGCTCACTTGATGTCCTCGAAAAGATCATCATCTGAATTGTCGTCTGCTTCCCCGAACGTCTTCTGTGATCTCTTACGATCCCATTCCGACAAACCGAAGCGATTGAAATAGGCGATTAGCTGACGGCCAGTATCAGCGTTTGTTTTGGTTGCTGGATTTGAACGAAGGTCTAAGCGGGATTTATCATCAGTGCTTTCAATGACGACACCGCGAGACATGATTTCATCGTTGGATTGATAGAAGCGATCCAAAAGAACAATGAACTGTTCAACAGCAAAGCAATCTTGCGGCTGTAATGGATAGGATGCCGATATAAGCGGCAACATCTCGTCCCATAAATCACTAAGACGCGGATATTTCTCTATGTATTTGGTTTTCTCCATACTGGAACTCCTTAGTTAGTTCCAAGTATTTAGCGGCACTAAATAAGGTTACGGTCACAGTATGGAGGTTCCTAGAACAACCGTCTTGCCCTGCAAAGGAGATAGATTTGTGAGGTAAGGATGGACAACTTTATAGCAACAGCGAAAGCAATCTCGACCTTAGCTGGGGTAACTATAGCATTCATTATTCTGGTGATCTTTCCGGTAATCGACCTGCTCGATCCGAAAGCGCACTTGATGACTGATATTGCTCCGATTGCCTCGGTCCTATCGTCACTCTTCTAACACTAACTAAAGGAGACACCGATGATCCAAAAGATCAAGGATACCATTAACAAGTACAAGCTGCCTGTAACTGGTGGGCTGGTATTGGTTTCACCACTATCAGTCCCATTGGTGCTTAACGGCATAGGACTGTCTTGGGAATTGTCCGTAGCAATAGGGACATCATTACTAGGAATAAATTATACACTATTGAGGATGGCTAAATGAATTTCCTACAGAAATCTATGGGCTTAGGAGGAAACCAGTCCGGCGCGGTCATACAAGAAACACCGATTGTAAACTTCCCCTTTATTGCCCCAACGACTACCGCGTCAGGCGTAACAGTTAATCCAAAAACCGCAATGGAACACGAAGCGGTTTTTACCTGCGTCAGAACAATCACAAGCGATATTGCTAAGATTCCTCTCCAGATAGAGAAGCGCAATCCCGCAGGCGGATGGAAGGTCGATCACGATCACCCACTATCCGATCTGCTCAACTATCCCAATGGCCGTCATACGATATTCGAGTTCCTAGAAGAACTGGTCCTCGATTGTATGCTGAACGGAGACGCTTTTGCTGTCGTCATTCGGGACAGAATGGGTAATCCAGAGAAGCTGATCCCAGTTAATCCCTACACAGCGAGGGTTTACGAAGATCCTCAAGACGGCGAATTGTTCTATTATGTCACGTCTAAAATGCTCATTAAGGAGCAAACCAGTATCAAGTCCGAAACTGGTGAAACCCGAACAATTTATCATTCCGATATCGTCAGGCTACGCGGCTTGTCACTCGATAATGGTAAAAATGGATATTCGGCTTTGTCCCTTGCACGCGAGGCGTTTGGTCTAGCGATTGCAACGCAGGAAACAGCGGCTCGTGCATACACCAACGGGGCAAACATATCCGGCTATTTCAAGCCTGATCCTACCTTGGGCGCTGATGCCACAATGGCCCTCGCTGATAAGATCAAAACGGCAATCGCGGGTATCGTCAATTCAGGCAAAACGGCTGTTCTTCCCGGAATGGATTATGTTGAGATCAACCGTAATGTTTCGGATTTGCAGTTAGTTGAAGCTAGAAGGCAAGTTACCAGTGATATAGGGCGCATTTTCCGAGTTCCGCCTTATAAACTGGGGTTAAATGACTCTGAAAAAGCCGCAAACGTAGCCGAGCAAGAGCAGTCATATATCTCTAATACCTTAGTGCAATACACTAAGCCATTAGAGCAACATCTCAATAGAGTCTTGTTTAAGCCTAATGAGAGAAAACTATACAGAATATCGTTTGATTTCACAAAGCAGGCCGAACCAAGTGAGCAGGTTCGTGGAAATTACTATTCGCAGGCTTTAACGATCGGATGGATGTGTCCAGACGAGGTTCGTGAACGCGAGGGTATGGCCCCAATACCAAATGGAAAAGGCCAAGAAATTAGAGTTCCACTTAACACAGGAGTAATCGGAGACCCAACAGGATTACCGCTAATGGGAGACAACAAAAATGGCGATAAAAACCCTAACAGTTAAGGAGTATGCCGGACTAAGCAAGGATCAAAGACAGGACACTATCGTTACCAAAGACGTAATAAGTTCTATCACTGCTAATGACGACCGTACTGCGACATTCATCATAACCACCGGAACCCCTGATAGAGATCAGGATATTGTTGTTCCTAGTGGCATTTCAATAAAACAGTATCTCAAAAACCGGGTGGTCCTATGGGGCCATGATCAATCAATACTCCCGATTGCGAAATGTATTGATATCAGACCCGTTGAGAATGGATGGCAGGCAACAGTTGAGTTTGCATCCGCTTCAATGAACCCAATGGCAGAGCAGGTATTCCAGCTAGTTAAAGGCGGATTCCTCAATGCAGTATCCATTGGGTTTATCCCAACTGACTTAGAACTAAATGATCTTGGTGGATATACGATCACCAAGTCAGAGCTATTTGAGTTCAGCATTGTAAACGTACCCGCCAATCCAGAAGCACTAATCGTCGAAGACGAAGAGGCTCTAGTCATGGATTCTGAAGTATTAGAGCAAGAACTAATATCAAACATAAATAAAGTCGTAACGCGCAAGAGAAAAGCAATGTCTCTTGAATTGTACAAATTATCTGGTTCATGAAACTGATATGAGGAAAACATTATGGATAAAGAAATTAATGATCTAGAGGTTAAGCGCCTTGAACTCATTGCTTCTATGGAAAAGACTTTAGCTAATACGGAACTATCCGAAGAAGAAGCTACAGCTTCTTTTGATGCCGATATGGCAGCAGTTAAGTCCCTTGAGGCAAAAAAGGCACGTCTAGAGACAGTAAAGGCCATGAAGGCAATCAAAGCTGTCAAAGAAGCCGAAGAAGAAGACTCCGATAAGGAAGAAGAGAAGGAATGCGCTTCCGACGAGATGGAGAAGGACGACGAAGATAAGGAAAAGACTATGAATTCATTCTACATCAATAAGGGAGTGGCTCCTGCCGGGGCTGAAAAGGGCCTTTACGTTCAGAAGTTTATTGCTCGTGACATTGTTAAAATGCACGGCGAAACAGAAGCCCGCAACATCCTAGCCGCTTCAACTTCCAAGAACTATGCAAGTGGTCTTTTGAAGTCTGCCCTAACAACTGCACAGCCTGTTGTTGGTCCTGATGTTCGTGAGTTCATTGATCTTTTGACTGCGGATTGCGTTGTTCGTAAGTATGCGAAGATTGTTTCCATGCCTAATAACAACCTCACATATCCAAGACAGAGACTAGGTTCTAGTGCTTCATGGGTTGGTGAAGGTGCGACATACGTTCCTAGTGCTGCTGACTTCGATACCATTAACTTTGTTGGTAAGAAGCTAACTGGCTTCACATACACGACACTTGAGTTCAATAACTTCTCTCTTCCCGGCGCAGTTGATCACATCACAAGTGACCTTGCTAATCAGGTAGCTCTTGCAGAAGACCGTACATTCATCATGGGAACGACTGCTGGTGCGCTTGCTCCGTCTTATTCCCTAGTTGGTTCTGCTGGTACGAAGATTACTTCTTCTGGTACTGATTCTGTTAGCGTTGCTGCTGATCTTGCAAAGGTTAAGTCCAGCCTACAGACAAAGTTCGTGAATATCGCACGCGGCGTTGTTTTCGGTTCTCCTGCTGTTTTCAACTCGCTAGAAAACCTACAGACCTCCTTCGGTGTGTATCCTTTCCGTGACGAAATTCGTTCCGGCAAGTTGAATGGTTTCACTATTGCTGAGACTGCACAGATCCCATCAGACGTTGACACTTCTGCTGCACAGGACGGTTCTGCTAAGAATGGTTCCCCTCTCGTGTTTGTGGCTCCGCAGCACTTGATCATTGCTGATGCTGGTCGTTATCAGCTTCGTTCAACTGATCAGGGTTCGTTCGAAGACGCAGGCACCACAATCAATGCGTTCTCGCAGGACATGATTGCTTACAAGCTCGCTAACTGGGTCGATTTCGGCGTAGAGCACGAGGCGGCTGTAGTTGTTCTCAACACTGTTGGTTGGACTAACTTCAATGTTGATGGCGCTTGGCAGTTGGTTGAAGACGCTAACTCTTCGACATCTGGCGCTTCGGTTGTTAAGGGCAAAAAGTCTAACTAATTCGTTCCTATAGCGGAACGAACGTCATGGAAATGGGGGCCAACTGGCCCCCATTTTTGTCTCTGATTAGGCTGTAGGCTCCGTGGGTAGTGCCTTAGACTTCGTGTCAGTCCCATTCACAATCGCAATCAGCGCCTTCTGGTAATCAATCCAGTCCTGCGTTGGCGTCTCACCGAGATATATGAAGTTGTTCTGCACATACGTTCTCGCATCCGCCAGGGCAGATTGTGCCTGATCGGTAAGAGGCGGCACATACGCAGGAGCCGTGTAATCCACGATCTTCCCGTTCTTTACGCCTTTTTTCAAAGCGCAATGGAATGTTGGATCATTCCACTGCTTTTCTGTAACCACGATCATCTGACTGGCGTCTGGCACGTTGGCTAATGTCATATCGTGCGTGTCATACCAGCCGGTTACGATAGTTGGCTGTGCTGCTGTGGTGTCATACGACACATAATATCTTGCTGGATAATCTGCTGTTGTTTTTGTCATGTTCACTCCTTAAAATTATTTGGTTCCGAATGCGATAACACTGAAATTCCAAGTGCCTCCGCCGTTAATGTGAATTGTGAAGCCATTTGTTTGTAATGAAAAAGGGTGACAGTTTGTGTCCGCATCATCTATACACTGAACCATAACCGATTGAATTGTTCCAAATGTTTGTGGAAATGTTATGAAATCACGTTCACCTGCTCTAACTTGAAAGGCTTGTATTCTTGCTCCCCAAGCCGAATTGAAGACTCTTCCATCAGAAGTATAAAAATCATTCTGGTATGTGCTGTTGCTGACAAACTGACCACCAGCCCAACCCTGAACATCGCTGGCTTTTTGATTGGCTACGTTATGGGCGAAAGCTGTTGTGGCTATGTGTGTTCCGTTATCATCATTGCCGTGTGTCTGGTACCAAGCCTCTCCCCCGATATTCAAACTTCCATTAACGCCTATGTTTGAATTAAAGCCTACTGTTCCGTTATAGGAACCAATAGTATTCGTGTAGAGCCAGTTTCCCTGACCTACCCTGACATCTCCATTCACGATTGCAGCGCCGTTGATGGTGGCCTGACCACCAGTTGTTAGACCGCCAGCTAGGTTCATGCTGCCGTCGCTATTCACGGTAGAATAGTGATCAGATCCATTGTTGGTATGGAATACGATATTTCCAGTGTTGGCATCCTGATATACAGACGAGTTACCACCGTTATTAAACGCAAGTGTTTTTAGAAAAGCGCCTTGGAATGTCGGTGTACTGTCATTTCTAACCTGCTGGTTTATATTCCAGTTATAATTGCCGAGCGTAACGAAGTTGTTTTGAACGAAAGCAGTTGAAGCAGCATTTATCGAGTTGTCACTACTACTCATAGTAGGCACCCAAACCACACAACCAGCCGATGCCATATTTGCAGTATTTCCTGATTCCAAGAATAATGCTGCCGCACCTGTGTTGTTTCTGTTGCTTAGGGTGATACCCCCATAAGGCTGAAGCATCCCTGTAGATAGGATACTGCCGTCAACCTCCAAGCTGGAGACCGTTGCCTTTCCTGTAACCTTCAAGCTGTTGTTGATTGTCGTGCTTGCAGCCTGAATAGTGAACGCACCAGCACCAGAGGAACCACTCTGACCACCGTATGATGACAATCTGACATCATAGTCATTAGCGACGCCGAGTGAGTGAAGGTCTATATATGTAGTGTTATTTCCCTTTGAGGTAGTGTCTCCGATTTCAATACCCATCGTTCCACCAGTAGCATTACCGATAACAACCCCCTGTCCGAAAGTTGCAGACCCGGTTGTCAAAAGGTCATTTGCAGTTATGGAACTTGTGACCGTTAGAGGGGAGTAAAGGGTAGAACCAGCCGGGGCGAGAGAAAGAACTCTTGAAGCCATATCCCCACTAGCGGAACTATCTCTGAACATAAAATGACCACTGAAGTCAGTGAGCGTCATTATGTTGGCAGTACCCTGATTCCACGTTGTCGCATCTGTTCGGTAAATGTCGTAATCCAAGGAGATTGAATGATAATAATGATCCCCTGCGTTCGAGATTACATGTGCTCCGGTTGAACTATCTTTCTGGATCGAGATTCCGCCGATATTTGCAGATTGATCGACCGTCAATGAACCGGATATCTCGCCACCGGTAAGGGGTAGGTATTTTCCCTGAACCCAGTTCTGTTCAGCGAGATAGTGCCATGTCCCTTGGCTGTCCTGTGCAGAGGTTGTGCCAGCAACATGATTGAAACCTATTTTGCGAATACCGTAAGTGTTGTCGTCTTCTTGCTGGAATACAAAGCCGCCCATTGGGGTCTGATCGACCTGCGCGAGTAGTTCCGAGCCCGTCCAGCCGATATAAACGTGGTTCGAGCTCATACCCGCACCGCCGCCCTGCTGAACTGGCGTGAAGCCGAGCTGACCTGCTGTGACGTATGCCTTCATGGACTCAAGGTTGACGATCTGCTGACCGTTACCATTCGAGGACACGTCAGGAGCAGTTGGCGACCCTGTGAAAGCAGGGCTGTTCAAATTGGCATAATGCTTTGCAAGTGTCTGGCTCAACTGACTGTGGTTATTCCCGTCTAGTGTGCCGCCATTATCAGTAATGACATTGGCAATCTCATCCTGAATGTTGTTCATCACACTGGCTTCAACAGGGGTACCGTTTGTTAGGGTAGATGGATCGTCATCGACCCATACACCATTATTCGAATCAACTTTTTTCATGGAGTCTCCAATAAATATTGTAATTACTTTGGTATTTATTGGAGATATAGATGGATGTAACGAATGTATCCGTTATAGGTAGCAGAAACAAAGCAGGTAAAGGCTTCGTAGTTACCGTTAATAAGAAGCAGTTTAACAGATTCACTTCATGGGAAATAAGTCACAGCATTGATATCGTGCCTATGTCATTCAGCATGACTTATGCGCTCAGTGACGGCGAAAAGAACACTGATCTGACATCACTATTCTCGAAAGCAAAGGGACCGGCAGTCGATGCCTCTGGCTTCTTAGCAGTAGGAGCAGAGGTGGAGATATCATTAGATGGTTATCGTATTTTCACTGGATATATCGACTCAACAACAAATGGCCTCCATCACGGTCAGCACTTGCTACAGGTTTCGGGCCGATCAAAGTGCCAGAAGATCACAGACGGAACGACCATACAGCCAAACGCAGGCCAGACACCCGGAACGCTCGCTAACATAAAACAGGTGGCCGATTGGCTTCTAACTGCACAGGACGGCAACAAGATCATTGAGGTTATTGATAAGACCGATGGCAGCACTCCACAGCCATTGGTGAATCTGACCTCTATTAATCTCACAACTCGGGCTTATGACTTCCTCGCTAACTTGGCCCAGTATGAAGGGAAGTTGCTTTATGATGATAGGTTCGGACGCCTTGTTATCGACAACCCGGCGAGCGGCCAGACCACACTCGTTGGCATTAATGATAAGCTGATTAAGTCGTTTTATAGGTACCGCACTAACTTGGGACGCTTCCAGTCCTATACGGCCATCATCAATCCCTATGATGCTATTGCAGGCGTGAGCAATCAGTCGGTTCCTCATGTTATGGCAAAAGACCAAACCCCATCTGAAATACCCGATGGGAAGATTCTTACTTTCGTTTCTGAAAGCAGTTATCCGACCTCCGATGCTACGGGCTGGCAGAGGTTCCAGCAGAACCTTGTGAATGTCACTGCAAAGCGAAACTGGGGTCGAGGCGATGTCATAAACCTCTCCGTAGTTGGAACAAAAAATCCCACAACCAATAAGCCATGGGAGATAAACAGCCTCTTGAAAATCAACTACGGCACTGCCTCACAGCCCAAGATTTCAGACGCCTATGTGATTGCAGACATAACAATGTCTATGAGCCGTGACGAACACGAAACTCAACTGACACTGGTAAGGCAGGAATCTCTTGGCGTTATTCCGGTTGCCATAACTGCTCCGGTTGCTGGTGTCGGCAGCCCATCGACCCAATCAGGTGTTGTGCCGAACGCAAACCAGACCAAGGCAGGAAACCTCCAGGTCGATGACACTCCGCCGCCGAACGCAAAGCCGGTGAATGGAGGTTCAAAATGAGCCATCAAGATCACTTCGCAAGGGAGCAGATTAACACCCTGATAGGTCAGAGCATCCAGTTCGTAAAACCGGCAAAGTTCTTAAAGCACACATCATGGAAAGAGGATTACAAGAGCCATGTGAACCAGATTTCCATGTTCGGTAATACGACTATCAGAGACGATATCCGATTGGTTCAGCAGTACGGGTTCCTATCGGCTCCACTTGCTGGCGCTAATGCGATTGTCCATAGCATTATGGGCTCTGATACCAACAACATGATAACCGCAACGCATGACGAGAGATATACCCCGAGAAATGCGAAGCCCGGTGAAGTCATATTGTTCGATTATCAAGGACAGGCGATTGAGCTTCGTCAGGACCAGACCATCAACATAAACTCAATGAAAACCACGACAATAAATGTCGATGGAAAGAACCAGATAACAATCACAGACGGACTAATTCATATCACTGGCAATGCGACCATTGATAAGGATGTTGAAATTGACGGTAATCTACACGTCAAAGGAAATATCACTTGCGATAGTGATGTGACAGCAAGCGGTAAGTCTTTAAAGTCTCACGTTCATACAGAGAACGGTAAGGGATCAACAACAAGCCCTCCGCAATAATACCTAAATAAATACCTCAAAGTCCTAATCACTTTGAGGTATTTCCATGATTATAAACAACGCAAGAACTACAGTATTACCGAGATTACTCGGCATTGATCCTGTTGCTATCACACTAAGATCAAAAGAGCCCAGTGATAGCGTCACTTATTCCATTGAATGCAAGAATATCATTGCACCGGGATCGACGATCACCGCTGTAGCAGTTTCCGGGTCCAGTAACGAGGTGACAGTAGGTCAAGCCTCACTTTCCGGGAGTGTCTTCCAGTTCGAAGTGTCTGGGGGATTGCTGAACTCCGCTTATCTTTTGCCTGCAAAGATTACGGATTCAGATGGAAATATCTTCACCGTCAATCTCAACATACAGATCCTTCCAACCGGGATCATATCGAGCAATCCACCTCTTGCATTAGGTCCACAGGGTCCAGTCGGCCCAGTAGGACCAGAAGGCATACAAGGACCAATCGGACCACAGGGCATAGCCGGTCCAGTCGGCCCTCAAGGTGTTCGTGGTTTCACAGGACCAACGGGAGCGCAGGGGACACAAGGCGAAGTTGGGCCGCAAGGGCCGCAAGGTGTTCAGGGACCACAGGGCTTAACTGGTGCGGCAGGCATCGACGCTTATGAAGTTGCGTTGTCGGATGGCTTCAAGGGATCACAGACGGACTGGCTTAACAGCTTAGTCGGACCACAAGGACCGAAAGGCGACAAGGGCGATACTGGATCAGTAGGACCGATAGGTCCGAAGGGCGATACCGGCCCACAAGGAGATAAAGGCGATACCGGACCGCAAGGCGTACAGGGAGCCAAAGGCGACAAGGGCGATACCGGCCTCACGGGTGCAACAGGACCACAAGGAGAAGTCGGGCCACAAGGCGAGACCGGAGCAACAGGCCCACAAGGACCGAAAGGCGATATCGGCCTAACCGGACCAGTTGGACCCACAGGACCAGAAGGACCAACAGGCGCGCAGGGTGCAGCAGGTCAGGGCCTTACTAATCGCGGCGACTGGGTATCCGGCGCAACTTACAACAGAGACGATTATGTTTTCGCCCAGACCTCAAACGGCGACGGCGGCAGATCGCTCTATGTCGCAACGACACAAACATCATTTGATTCCACTGTAACGCCTGCAAACGACCTGGCGAACTGGTCAGAGGTTTATGCGCCACAGGGACCAATCGGGCCGCAAGGCCCACAAGGTGAAGTTGGTCCACAGGGCAATACCGGCCCGCAGGGTATCCAAGGCGTCAAAGGTGATCAGGGCGTTGCTGGACCGGCAGGGTCCACAGGACCAGCAGGCGTTGACGGCAAAGACGGAGCCAAAGGCGATAAAGGCGATACCGGCCCACAAGGACCGAAAGGCGACACTGGATCAGTAGGACCAGCAGGCGCAACAGGACCAGCAGGTCCGAAAGGTGATAGCGGAAAGACCGCTTATCAGAGCGCAGTAGATGAGGGCTTTTCAGGTACCGAACAGGCATGGCTTGCTAGTTTAGTCGGGCCACAAGGACCGAAAGGCGATACCGGGTCAGTAGGACCGATTGGCGATACGGGACCAGCAGGAGAGCAAGGGCCACAAGGACCACAGGGTCCGGCAGGCGTTGCGGGTGCGACATATTCCGGTGACGTTTCAAATGCCACAGCAACTTATACGGATAGCGCAGGCAAGTCCCAGACCGATACCCTGTCCGATACATTGAGTGGCATATCTAGTGATTTTGCTGCCGCATCCGCGAGCGTTGCTGCCGGTTATGTTCCTAAAAACATCGACTCAACAAACCTTCCGGTACTGACACCGAGCAAGGCAAACATCATTTCCGATCTTCTTACTATCAGCGATGGCTATGGAGATATCGTAAATCTCGGTATGGCGTCACTTAACGGCAAGAACATGCTGAACATCAATTCTCCGAAAGGCCATAGCGTAGGTCTTCGCCTAACTGACTTCACAGGAGCCGATAACAGCCTGACCATTCAGAAGAATGCAGACAACACAAGTAGCATGGCCTCGACATGGTGGGGTGCTGATTCTGGTGGACAAGAAGGTGGATTCCGTTGGGTCCAAACACAATCGAACAACCTCTATTGGAAAATGAGTTCTGCCGCTAACTCGTCAGCTAACCAGCCATTGCAGATATTCAATGGCTCCGGTTCGACATGGAATGCAACTCCGGCGGTTAGCATCGGCACCGATAATACTACGACATTCGGTAGCGGGATAACGGCTTCGGCTTTCACAGCAGGAGGGTCCACCCTTTTTGATGGAGGGCTGCAATATGAACCAGCAGATGGAAAGAGCAGTATAACCCTCGTTCCTAGTATATTGTCTCTACAAAGCACAGGCGGACAAGCACAACTGCAACCTACTTGTGTGACAGGAACAAACTGGTCAGTTTATAACTACGGAGTTTCTGGAACAGATAGCAACGGGTCGGCATGGAGTTTTGGCCCTACTAATATATCAACCCCTTCCTTCCAGCAGTCAGGGCCTACGATGGCGCTGAAATACGTGCAGTCGTCAGGAACAACCAATATATTATCCGTTAATCCCGGTGAAATGCAGTACAACGGTACGGGTTCTTCGTCGGTGTTTAGTGTGGATTCTACAGGCTATGTCAAAGCCAGTGGGGCTGTTCACGCCGATCATATCCTTCTTGCGGCGGCAGATTATAATCAATCCACCACTACAGTCGGCGGACAAGGTGTTTATACGGGCTGGAATGTAAACTCAGGTGATGGCGCGACCTATATGGTCAATATCAATCCCGGTGTTGCCGGTGGCTTCAAGTTCTATGACATACCCACATCGCAGAAGATAAGTGATCATTCACCTATTGTGAGTTTCGACGCTAATGGGTCAGCGGTATTCAATGGACAAGTTCAAGCTAATGGCCTTGTGAGTACGAGGGCACTTGATAAGGCAGATAACAGCACGAATGTTGCCACAACTGCATGGGTTCAATCACAAGGATATGGAACTGGCTCTGGTGGAAGCTCTACAAGCTATCCGGGTCAAGCCTATGCGCTGTATGAGTACAATACGATTAAAAAGCCTGAAACACCGGCGTATGGTTATGCTTCTCAGCTATGTACCCAAGTAGGTCCGGGATTAGATAGCATAACTATATCAACCTCCAGCTTTATGCTTGCTGCATACACGTCATATGAAATCGAGGTTTATTTCGCAAGTTACGGGACACAATCTGATACCTATCAGTCACCACCAGCTTGCTCGGTTTCCTTCGGTTCAGATGTGCATTCCACCACTGTTTCTTCTTTGACGTACGGCGCGACTAGCTACTCAGCTTGGGGGCCGTATGTACCCGCCAGTTTCGCAGGGAAATATATTGCGTCAGCAGGATCATCAAACAACACTGTTATCATATCTCTAGGGTCGATCCCTGCTCAGAAACAGAAGACTTTGTTGACAGTGAAGTTCACTCCGATTGGTGGTAATCCATCGACAGGGGTAGTCGCTTAACAAGCCCAATCATAGAGCGTCATAAAGGCCCGTTTAGTGTCTGGGCTACAATGTGTAGTAAAAAGACCTAGACCGCACTGTACGGGCTTCTGAGGGCGTCCTGTCATAAAAAGAGGGGGATTAATCCCCCTCTAGCCTTGTTTGCGCTGATTCATAGACCTTATTGTCTTCTCTCTTGTCGATCACTAGAACCAATAACAGCAGTTTACTGTCTTCAACTTTGTAAACACACCTGATACCAGCAGAAGCTAACTTTATCTTGTAGCAGTCCGGCATTCCTTTAAGTTTGTTCTTTGGAATGCGGGGATTGCTCGTTAGTGCAATCAGCTTCTTTAGTATCTGTTCCTTTATAACCTTTTCCTGTTTGTCAAACTCCTCTTGTGCCTTCTCGTGAAATAGAGTCGAGTAAGTCATGCAAGTTTACTTTCTTGAACTTGTTCGGCTCTGCGAGTCTTTCACGCGCCAGCTTTATCAGTTGGGCGTCTTCGTCAGATAGAACTTCAGTTGATACCGGAAGTCGATTGTTCTTGAGGACATAAGAAAGTACGTCTTTGAAGAGGTCTGTTGGTGTTGTTCCCAACTCCTTGACCTTCGCAAAGGCTTCTTCCTTAAAATCAGCGTCTAATCTCACTCCAAAATGCGTCGTTGCCATGCGTCTTGTCCTGTTCGTGTTCGGTCCGTAAAACATATGTAAAACGGATAGCGCGCTAGGACAAGCCCCATCTGCTCATTTGGCGTGGACAAATCAGGGGAGGGGGCGAGCTGACCAGCAAACTCCGGTTTTACTCAAGAAATAGCCCTAAAAAATGTTACGAAATACACTAGAGTAACGTAGCAAGTTGAATCGTAACTTTTTTGCTTTACTAACATATATTGGTGTATTGCCTTACTTATTTCGTATATATTATAAAGTACCAATATACGAATTAATATTCTGAGGTATTTCGCAACAGCTCATAGAACGCCGTACAGAGGACTTTCGTATTCCGGCATAACTTATAGCAGAGAACACCTAGACCGGCCTGTACGACGCTCTCAGGGGGTCTCTGTATTCAGCAGAGCCCTATGGTGTGGCAAGTCCAAGACCTCTGGTTCCCCTCAAGTAGCACAATACATTCACACAATATCAGGACAACACCAGACTTGCCTTTTGCGTTGGTTTGTCATTTCTTTTCTGCGTCAACCGATCTTTGGATAAGAAAAGGCTATCTTTGACATAGGAAGGTATATCCCACGAAGCTAACTTTGTTTTGTAGGCAAGCAATAACGCAAAGCTACAAAGCAGAGAGCACTTACAATGACCGCACTTAGCAAACTGACATTTGTTTCCGAAGTTGAAGCAGAACATGACCGTGCGCCTCACGTCCGCAAGCGGTTCGTTGAAGGCGTTGAAGTGCAGTTGCAGGCACTACAGGCAGAGGTCGAAGGCAAGCCCTTCAAGCTGATGCGGGAGCGCCGTGAGAAAGATGAAGCAACAGGCGAAACAAACAAGTTTGAGAAGGCCGTTCGGTTTGCGACGTGGTGGACGAAGGGTCCGAAGGGCTACAGCGTTGAGCCACGTTACGGTTCGAAGAAGATCCAGCTTTCCGACGCAGGCAGCGTGATCAAAACCGGTCCCAAGCTAGATGACGTAAAGGCGGTTCTCGAACTGCTGATCGTGGCAGCGAAGGCCGGGGAACTCGATAAGCCCCTGCTGGCAACAAGTGAACGCAAGCGCAAAGAGGAAGAAGCGCCTGCAAAGCCGGAAACACCTCGCACAGGCGCACAGGCCCGCACTGGTCGCGGTCACTAAGGAACTACCGGGGAGCGCAGGCTCCCCTTTTTTGTGAGGTGGGACATGGCAAAGAAGACATACAGGCTCGGATCAAGTGAAGCAGCCTACACGCCGGGGATAATCGCCTGGGCGAAGAACGGATACGCGTTCGAAGATGACCGCGCGGGGATGCGCCGGGTCATCACCAAGGCTTACGGTATCCCCGAGGATGCAGCGCACAAGTTACTCAGCGGCGAAGTCGAACACCGGATCGAAGATGACGTAGTGGTGTTTGAGGTCGAGGAAGGCGCATAGCCTTCCCACTTCAAGAGCAAGACAAATAAGGCAATAAAACCAAGTCTTTGACGTAGGAACAGAATAAGAACGACAGCATATTAACTTTGTAAGCAGATAGAAGGACTTACAAAGTATGCAATGGGTTTGGTCAAAGATAAAAGACGCCAAGAACAGAGCAAAGCATAATGGGATTTCTCTTGCAGTAGGAGCAGAGGTGCTGCAAAATGACCCCAATGCCCTCACAGAACCCGATCCGCACGAAGACGATGATCGCTGGCAAACAATCGGACGCTTCGGCGCAGTTTATTTCGTAGTCCACACTGACATAGAGGTGATGTATGACGGGGAAGAACAAGGACGGATTATCTCTGTTCGATACGCTACCAAAGCAGAATCTCGAAGATATGCTGAAAGATTCTAACTTGCCCGAGGACCAGAAGGAACTGGTCCGTCGCGCAGCTACGCAGGAGCCGCCCGATGGGCCTTGCGAGTTCGATGGCAGGCACGCCGTCAAGGGCAAGTTTTACCGAGCCCGCTAAACCCAAAGAGCAAGAACAGAAAGGCGCTTCGGCGCCTTTTTTTGTGACTAAATGGGATTGCCCTAAGGAACGCAGAATATATGCTAAATGAGTAAGACCAGAACCAATGAACAAGCTAGATATAACCAAAAACGACACTTCGTTTTAATCCATAGTCAACCAATCAATGACTATAAAAGCGCCTTTCTTCGAGCGACTTCCTTTCCAAACGAAAATATAAAATAGGGGAAGGAGACAGTTTATGTTGTTTGCAGTCCTCGAAACACTTTCCCCCGTTGATGACTCCATTGTTCATAGCGAGGAACTATTCCTTACTCCTTGGGAGTACGAGGAACGCAAGCGCGAACTGTCCGACCTTCAAGAGCTAATCGTCATTGAAGAGGGCATAGCATGAGCTTCACACAATCTGACCTGAACAACTTCACGGGCACTTGCACATGGTGGCGGTTGCCGACTGGGGTTCTCCTGACCGATGGAGCCAAGTTCATCGCGGAGAATGGTTGCGCGTGGATCATCGACTTGATCGGTAGCCACCAACTGAACCCGAAGGTCAAAGCGGAAGAAATGCAGTTTTGGACGATCCGCAAACACGATGACAACAGCGCGACAGCGACATGCACGGAGGGAGGCAAAGACGGCGGAGAGCCCGTCGCACTTACAAGCCAGAAGATTCTCTACACTGATATGCCCGTGAAGGAGATCAAACTCTATCGGGTCGATGATGGGGAGAACGTCGTGCTTATGCTCAACACAGAATACTAGCCCCTGAGAGCCCCGTAGAGGCCGGTCTAGCTGGCCTCTGTACAAGCTACAGCGCAGAACAATAAAGCCCCTACAGCATTGTCTGAGGGGCTTTTCCGTACCCGATAAGTCATTCCGACAGTAAAATAAATATTGGAAACAACCATAACTGGAGTTTCCAATGCCTTATATTCGCGAGTCCTACGAGACCAAACGACAAAATATATTAAACCAGATTCAATACGGGCTCCTTAATGGACAGGTACCCCTAGCTAATAGCCCTTCTAGACTCTTTGCTGAAATCATTGCCGCGATAAGCAACGCGCAAGACCTATTTTTTGATAACATTTCGATCCAGTTCAATCCCCTGAATGCAACAGGGTCTGATCTAGATAACTGGGCCAGTCTCAAGAGTGTCTATCGCAAGTCTGCCAATGCGGCATCAGGAACGGTGGTGTTCACAGGTACCGCCGGTACGTCCATTCCATCAGGGACAGTTCTAATAGCCAGTGACGGTCAAACTTTCACAACTGCACATGATGCGCTGGTGGGTGGAAACGTCGCCATTACAGCAACCACGCCGGGTTCAGCAGGCAATCAGCAGGCAAATACAATCCTGACCTTGCAGGCTCCGATTGCTGGTGTCGATTCACAGATGGAACTTGCAAACGGAATCACACAAGGAACGGACTTAGAAGGCGATGACGCCCTTCGTATTCGAATGTTGCAGGCATATCAGGCCCAGCTCACAGGCGCGACGAAAGCCGACCACCTCAAGGAAGTCCTAGCAGTACCCGGAGTGACAGCAGCTTGGATGCCAGCCACACCAAAGGCCGGAACTGAAACTGTCATCTGGTTCATGCTTGATAGAACCAATGCAACACAGGGTTATCCGCAAGGCACTGACGGCACGGCTATTCAAGAGAACAGGTACGAGAACGCAACAGGCGATCAGTTGACCGTTGCCAATGCCCTATTCCCCTTAAAGCCGTACACCGAGATTCAAATCCTCTGTAGTCCGATCAAGACCCCGATAGCAGTGGAAATATCCGGCCTGACACAAACGACCGCAACAATGCGCTCAAACATCAGGGACGCAATCGTAAATGTCCTTCACACCCAGGGCGATCCCAATGGCGTGACGATCACGATGGCAAGTCTCGAAGGTGCGATTGCCAGTACAGCAGGCACCACAGCTTTCACACTCGTTCAGCCAAGTTCCGACCTCGTGACCTCAATAGGTCAGCTTCCCGAAATAGATGGCGACATCACATTCTCATAAGGTGAAACATGGATTTTAGAGCAAGAACACAAGACGAATACGCAAAGGCCGCTCTGGATTGTATGCCTCCGGGATCTTCTTTCCCGCGAGACACAGACACGAACCTATACCAATTAATAAAGGCACTCGTAAGCGAACCTTGCAAGATGGATGCGAAGGCACTTGGACTGATACCCGCAGCCTTCCCCGCAACTGCTACGGATTTCCTAGACGAATGGCAGGCGGTATTTGGTTTGCCGGATAAATGCACAACGCAACAGAGCAGCGATGGCGACAAGAGGGCTCAGGTTGTTGCGCGTCTAACATGGACAGGTGAAGCAACCATCAGGTTCCTAAAAGAATACTGCACTAACTTGGGATACAATGTTGATATCAAAGAGTGGGGCGGGGCTGTCTGCGGAGCATCACGCGCAGGAAAGCAGGGATGCCAATCGAGTGATAGAGTATCCGAGTCCGCATTGACGTTGAATATCACCGATAACAAAGACCCATCATTCCTACTATGCGAACTTGAACCTGTAATGCCCTATATGTCTTGGTATCTATTTTCAAACGGCTCTAGGGT
>NZ_JABCQI010000014.1 GCF_015244745.1 Gluconobacter cadivus | reverse complement strand
TGCGGATGTCGAGGACGCGATGGGCGACTGGCGGCATAATGCCGAACTGGTCGAGCAGCTGAACCAGGCCTCCGTCGATGCCGGCCTCGCCCGCGACCGCGCCCAGAAGCTCTTCGGAGCCGGTCTGACCGGCTATCTGAATGTGCTGACGACCGAACAGACCGCCCTGTCCGCCGAAGATCAGGCCGTCGTCGGACGTCTCGCCCGCGTCCGAAACGCCGTCGCCCTCTACATCGCCCTCGGCGCCGGATGGCAGGGAAAAGCCCTCACCGACACAAGGCTCCCCGTCGAAGTCAAACAACAAAACGCCTTTGTCAGAGCCTTTACAAGGTAAAGGCACCTGAAAAGGAGACGCAGAATGAAGTCGAAAATATTTCGTTTCCTTTTTCTCCTCTCAGGCGTCTGCGGTCTGGCGTCGCATGCATTTGCGGCTGAGAGCAGCGCCATTACGGCGCCCGGCCCTCTGGGAGTGTTGGCCGGAACATTCGTGAATGCGGGCGCTGGCACCCCTGTTGTGCTGATGATCCCCGGCTCGGGGCCGACGGACCGCGACGGAAATTCGGCTCTGGGTCAGAAGCCTGCGACGCTCAGGCAGATTGCGGATGGTCTTGCCACCCACGGGATTTCGTCCGTCCGGATCGACAAACGCGGCATGTTCGGCAGCAAACAGGCCGTGGCCGACGGTAATAACGTCACGATCGCGGAGTACGCGAGCGACGTGCGAAGCTGGATTGGGGTGATCCGGGCCAAAACTGGCGCAAGATGTATCTGGGTGTTGGGGCATAGCGAAGGCGGCCTCGTTGCCCTTGCCAGCACTCAGGGACAGGCGGATATCTGCGGACTGATCCTTCTGTCCACTCCGGGACGACCGCTTGGCGAAGTCCTGCGGGCGCAGCTTCATGCCATTCCGTCGGCCAAAACGGTTCTGCCGCAGATCGACACTGCAATCGATGCGCTCGAATCTGGACGTTATGTGGATGTCCAGACGCTGCATCCGGGGTTGCGGGGTGTCTTTCATCCGCGGGTACAGGATTTCATGATCGATCTTTTCCATCATGATCCAGCCTCGTTGCTCAAGGCATATCACGGGCCGGTCTTTATCGTTCAGGGCGGTACCGATCGGCAAATCAGCGCTACTGATGATTTACCGCTTCTCAAGGCTGCTGATCCTGAGGCGACGGTTGTTTTGTTGCCGTCGGCGATTCATTCGTTGGCGGATCTGGGCACGGTTCCAGCCGCCGATGGGTTGCTTCCGATTGATGGCGCTGTCGTGCCTGATATTGCAGAGTTTATTCAGAAACATTGACCCGAAGCGGAAGCGGTCACACATCTGGGAATAACGGAGGATCAGAGATGGCAGACGATGGATATCCGGCAGAAGATTATCTGCGACCAAAGCTGCAGGACCTGATCTCAGACGGTGTGCGGGCTGGCTTCCCGCAAGATGAAGTCATTGCGGTCCTGATTTCCCTGCTGGATGAGGGACCTGAAGAAGACGGGGAAATGAGATGAGCGACCCATATTCGGTACTGGGCGTTTCGAAAACGGCGACGGACAAGGAAATTCGCAGCGCGTATCGGAAACTGGCCAAGCAATACCATCCGGATCACAACCCGGACGACAAGAAGGCCGAAGAACGCTTCAAGTCGGTCGGACAGGCGTACAATATCGTTGGCGACAAGGAAAAGCGCGCGAAGTTCGATCGCGGCGAGATCGACGCTGACGGGCAGGAGCGTGGGCCTTTTGGCGGCGGCTTTGGCGGTGGCGGGTATGGTCCGGGTGGGCCGCGTTCGGGCGGCCAGGGATTTCAGGGCGGATTCAATCAGGAAGACCTTGGTTCCTTCTTTTCGGACATGTTCAGTGGGGGCTTCAGCGGCGATTTCCAGCCCGGTGGTTCGGGCGGGCGTCGTGCTTCCAAAGGATCTGACCGTCGTTTTGCGGTGACGATCTCGTTTCAGCAGGCTGTTCTGGGAACGTCGCTCGATCTGACCCTTGGTGAGGGCGGGCACACGGAGGTCCGCATCCCGCCGGGTGTGGAAGACGGGCAGACCCTGCGCGTGCGCGGCAAGGGCGCGCCGGGACGTCCGGGCATGGATGGCCAGCCAGGCGTGGCCGGGGATGCGCTGTTGACGATTTCCGTCACGCCTGACAGCCGCTATGTCCGTGAGGGACGCAACCTGCGAATGACGCAGAATCTGGATCTGAAAACGGCTGTTCTGGGCGGAAAGATCGCCGTTCCGACCCCCAAGGGTGATGTTTCGGTCAAGATTCCGAAACACTCCGACAGTGGCAAGGTCCTGCGTCTGGCAGGGCGTGGAATCGGAGGCGATAAAAAGCATCCGGCCGGTGATCTGCTGGTGACGTTGCAGGTCCATATCGGTACTGTCTCCCCCGAGCTGGAGGCCTTCTTCAGCCAGCAGGAGAGCTGAAGAGATGGGGATGGTGCGTCGTGTCCGGTCGAGACTGCCGGAATGGCCGTGGAGTGACATTATCGGCGGAATTGTCGCGCTGATCTTCGTGGTGGTTCTGGGGCTTATCAGCACGCATGCACTGATCCTCGCCGGGGAGTGGCATTTGCCCTAAAGTGCCCCCGTCTTCTGGTTTCTGACGGGTTCTGCATGTCCGATACTTCTCTTTCTTCCGCCCCCGGGATGCGCCGCAGGGCGTTTACTGTTGTTCTGGCCATCGAACTGTGGGAGCGGTTCGGATATTACGGCATGCAGGCCGTTCTCACGCTGTTCATGGTCGTGCATCTCAAGATGGGAGATGCAGCAGCCAACCTCATGATGGGTGCCTTCGGGGCGTTGACTTATATTACGCCTTTAGTTGGCGGTGTCATTGGAGACCGCGTGCTGGGCGCGCGGCGGACTGTCGTCATGGGCGCGCTCCTGCTGACAGGCGGCTATGCCGTTCTGGCCGCAGCGTTGCAGTCCCATATTTTGCTTCTGGTGGCGATGGCTCTCATTTCCACTGGAAACGGGCTGTTTAAACCCAATGCCGGAAATCTGGTGCGCCGGATCTATAAGAACGATGACGCGGCGCTCGATGCCGCTTTCACGCTCTATTATATGTCCGTCAATGTCGGTTCGACGGTCTCCATGCTGCTGACGCCATGGTTGCAGATCCATTATGGGGCGCCTTCTGCGTTCGCCGCATGTGCGGTCGGGCTTGGGGTCGGACTGCTGTATTATGTGCTGCGGTCCAACTGGCTTGATGCCACCACGCCTGCCTCCGAAAAACAGCCTGTGCCGCTGCGCAGGTTTGGACTGGTCGGGGCTGGTCTCGTTCTTATGACCGTTTTCAACGCATGGATTCTGGGGAGCGATACTCTGGCCAGGCTTTGCGTGACGGCAGCAGGGGCAATTCTCGCGGCGATCTGGGTGGCGCTGTATGTGCGGGCACCGAAAGCCGAACGTCCGGGATTGCGGCTGACCTATATGCTGTGCCTGCAGGGAACGATCTATCTTGTTTTCTACCAGCAGATGATGACGTCCCTGACGCTCTTTGCCCTTCGTGGCGTTTCGGGAGACTACCGTATTGGCGGCGTGACGCTGTTTCATATGTCTGCAGGGCAGTTTCAGGTTCTCAATTCTCTCTGGATCATGGCTCTCAGTCCGGCGCTGGCCTTTCTCTACAACCGGATGGGGCAACAGCAGAAACAGACTTCCCACGCCCGCAAAATGATCCTTGGCTATGCCATGGTCGCCTTGGGATTTGGCGTGTGGTGGGCTGCTGCTGCCCATGCGGACGGGCTGGTGTCGCCCTGGGTAATGGTGGTGGGATATGGCTTTCTGTCTTTGGGGGAACTGCTGACAATTGGTCTGGGATTGGCCGTTGTGGCCTGTTATTCGCCCGCCCGGTTGAGTGGCTTTATGATGGGCGCGCTCTATCTGCTGTGGGGCATTGCCATGTATGTGGGCAGCCTCATTGCCAATCAGGCTGCGCTGTCTCCGGAAGCCATCGCAGGGGGCGGAGGAGCATCCCTTTATGCCGGGCTTTTCCGGACATTGTGTGAAATCGCTGCTGCTCTGGTCGTGTTGTTGCTTTGCCTTGAACCTCTGACGCGCCGCTGGGACCGGGAACACGCAACTGTGATCGGGGGATAAGGCGTCGAAACTGTAGCGTTAAACTTTTTGTAATTATGGAGAAATCTCCAGATTTAAAAATGACGGCAGGTGTCGGGATCGTGTCCTGAAGGACATATTACGAAAACTGACGTCTTCTGTGCTCTATTCTGGACCGTTTTCGGACTGTATGACATCTCCCGGCCGCGTGATCGGGTTCTGGCGGCTGTCATGGTGTCACAGGGAGACGGTTTGGAAGATGGGGAAGCTCGGACAGGATTGGACGAAAACGCTGTGGACGGCCTGCGCCATGACAGCGCTGCTTTCAGGTCTTACGGACGTCGCGCACGCACAGACGACACCCGCTGGTGTTGTGGATGGTCATCAGAAAGCCGCGGCCAGAACCAGCACGGCGACCATGGGCACACCGCAGATCCGCACGAAATCCATTTCTCCCGTGCCGCAACTCGTGAAGCCGACTCCCAAAGGCGTTGAGCCCGCAGCCAGCACGTCCGACACGACCGAGAACCGTTTCTTCCCGGCGTCTTTCCACGACTGGCTGACCCAGAGCACCATGACGGGGGACTGGGGTGGCTGGCGGACATGGCTGACCGACAAGGGTATCAATATCGGGGGGCACTATCTTGAAGACAGTGCGGGCAATCCGATGGGCGGCAAGACCAAGGCCGTGCGCTACGCGGATGAGTTCGGCATCAATGTCGATTTCAACCTCAAGAAGCTGACAGGCCTGAATCTGGGCATGTTCCACACGCTGATCACGGCGCGTCAGGGACTGGGCATTGGCGCGACGCTTCCGGCGCTGGACAGCCCGCAGCAGATCTTCGGCTCGGGCGAGACGGTGCGTCTGACGCGTCTGTCCTGGGAAATGCCCTGGAACCGGTATGTGTCGACCGAAGTTGGTGAAATCAACACCGAGAACGATTTCGAGCAGTCGTCCATCTACTGGGGCATGAGCCAGTACTGCCAGTTCGAATCCAACGCGATCTGTGGCATGCCGCAGTCCATTGCGATGAACTCGGGCTATGGCTGGTATCCGACGGCCCATCCGGGGGCATGGGTGAAGTTCTACCCGGCCGGGAACGACCATTATCTCGTGCAGTTTGGCGCGTACTCGATCGACCCCACGATCTCGAACACGCATAACGGCTGGAAACTGAACCTGCATGACGCGATCGGGACTTATATTCCGTTCCAGCTCGGCTGGCATCAGGGCGGCAAGGACGATTACAGCGGCCCGCTCCAGACCAACGTCAAGATTGGCGGATACTGGGATACATCGGAAGTCAGCGACGTCTATTCCAAGCTCAGCATGTTCTCCGTTCCGGCCGAGTATCTGCTGTCCGCCCCGACGCAGAAGGTGCGTGGACGGTTCGGTGGCTGGTTCCAGTTCGACCGGATGCTGGAGCGTGACGCGGCCGATCCGAACCGTGGCACGACGCTGTTCACGTCCTTCACTTGGGGCGATCCGCGCACAGCCGTCGCACCGTATTTCATCACTTGGGGTGTGACCCGTAAGGGCACGTTCCGCAACCGCCCGAACGATACGATCAGCCTGGGCATGAAGATGCTCTGGGTGAATCCGAAGCTGACGATCTGGGCGCGTCAGATGCAGGCCTCGGGGGCACAGGGTATCAACAAGCCCTCCGGCGAGCATGCGATCGAACTGAACTACGGCTGGCGTCCGACGCCCTGGCTCGTGATCCGGCCGGGTGCGCAGTATATCTGGAGCACGGGCGGCACGAACCGCTACAAGAACCCGCTGCTTCTGGATTTCGAAACGGGCATCACGTTCTGATCGCTCCCAACCGGAACGTCTGACATAAAAAACGCGCCGCTCCCGAATGGGAGGGCGCGTTTTTTGTGCTCAGTCCTTTGGGCGGATTACAGATCCGTCGTGAAGGAAAACTTGAACGTGCGGGGCATGCCCTGCATCAGATAACCGTTGAAGGCCGAGGACCAGTACCGCGTGTTGGCCAGATTATCGACGCCGAACCGCAGTGTGACCGGCGTGTGATGTGTCACGAACGTATAGCGCCCTGCCAGATCAAAGCGCGTCCAGACCGGGATATGCAGGGTGTTGGCAGTGTTGACCCACTGCTTGCCGGTATTGACCACACGGCCCACGACCGTTGCGCCCTTGAGGAACGGCAGGTCGTATTCGAGATTGCCGTTAATGGTGTAGTTCGGCACACCGATGGCGGTGTTGCCGTCCTGAAGACCGTTTGCCGTATGCCGCAGATCGGCCTGAATGACGGTGCCGCCACCATTGAAGCGCAGGCCGGGCAGGATTTCACCATTTAGCGTCAGTTCGATGCCGCGGTTCCGCTGTAACCCGTCTTCACGGAAGGCAAACTGGCCCGTATTGCCGAGTGCCACGGAATAGGCGTTGGGCTGTGAAATCTCATAGACGGCGAGCGCGGCACTGAAGCGGCCCGTGTCGTATTTCGCGCCCACTTCATACTGCGTGGATTTGTAAGGTGGGAAAATCTCGCCCAGATTCACGACATTTCCCGAAGCCGTCGGTCCCTGCGACAGGCCTTCGATCCGGTTGAAATACAGAGACGTCCTGCGCGTCGGATGAATGACCAGCCCTACGACCGGGGTAATGGCGTCCTGATCGTAATGGTTGTTCATCGCGCCCTGACCGGTCTTGCTGTAGGCGTAACCTTTGATGAGCATGTTCTGGTAACGGAAACCGCCTGTCAGAGCGACACGGTCGTGGAAGAAGGACATCGTGTCCGAGAAAAACAGGCTGTACAGGCGCGTGCGGTTGGTGGACTGCGGGTCATTAAGCACACCCCCAACAAACGTCTCCGCCGGGGCTGAAAACTGCGGCGTGTTGTAGATGTTGGTCGCACCGGGCGTCAGGGCCATCGCATAGGCGGCGGCGCTGTCTTCCCACAGGCCGGAACCGCCAGCGTTGATTTCATGGCGGATGAAGCCGGTGCGGAAATGGGCGCGAACGCCTGCGCGGGTGCTTTCATTCGTCTGATCATAGGGCACATACATTGCGCCCGCTGTCCCTGCGCCGGTGGCAGGATCTGTGACGGTCGGGTTGGAATAATTGCCCTTTTCGTTGCTGGTGAGGGCGCCGAATGCGCCATAGAGCGTAATATTTTTCGTCAGATCGTGCTCGGCGTTCAGCATGCCGAAAACATAGTTCAGATCATTATACGCCCAGCGCTGCCCGAAATTATGCGAGGGCGCGACAGGCCGGGGAACGGCCGTGACGGCACTCCCAAGGAAGATCGCCGGTCGGCCGCCATCTACACCCTGGTTTTCGTAGTCGATATCCATCGTAATGCGGGTGCGGTTGTCACGATCATGCCAGTCGAAATCCGCGCCCAACGTGGTGGAATGACGGTATTCGTCCGTTACGGCGTCCTCGCCGCTCTTGCCTGCAACATTCAGCCGTACGCCGAAATCCTTGTCCTGTCCGAAGCGCCGACCGACGTCGATGCTGCCACCGCCCATGGCGCTGCTGGTGTAATCGCCGGTGAGGCGGGTGAGGGGAGCATTTGTTGCGTGTTTGAACAGCAGATTGATGTTGCCACCGATGGCCGAGCCGCTGGGCGCGGCCCCGTTGAGGAATGCGCTGGCGCCGTTGAGAACCTGCACCTGATCGTAAAGTTCGGGAGAGACAAGCTGCCGGGGCGTGATGCCGTAAAGCCCGTTAATCGACACGTCGTCACCATTTACGGCAAAGCCCCGGATGACGAACATTTCCGAGAAATTGCCGTAGCCATAGGTCGTGCGGACGGTCGGATCGTTTTCCAGCACCTCGCCCAGCGTCTGGGACTGTTGGTTCAGGATCAGGCTGGAATTGTAGCTGCGGATGTTGAACGGAACATCCAGTCCCTTTTTGTTACCCAGAGCCCCGAGCTGTCCGCCACTGCTGACCTGCATCTGGTCCCGGCGTCTGGCGCGGACAACGATTTCCTCGTCCTGACTGATCTGCTGGGCCTCGGTTGGAGACTTTGTCGAAGTGGTGGATGTCGTGTCGGCGACGGTGGAGACAGGGGCGGCGAAGGCTGGAAAAGCTGTTCCTGCCAGCAGCAGACAGGACAGGCGCGCAACCCGGAGCGGGTTTGAAAGCGGGATGGAAAGTGATGCGCGCACGGAAACCTCGAAGCAAGAAGCGGTTGCGCGCGTTATTGCGATAATGAGATTTATTCGCAACTAAAATATGACGTCCGGTTCGGAGCGGCGGCGATTTGCCAAAGCCGGGAACTCCTGTAGCGTAAAAGTCAGAGTTTTTTCATGACAGGAAATTGCCAGATGTCCCTTCGCCCCCTGCTCGCCCGGAGTGTTCTGAGCGTCTCGCTGGCTGTTGCGTCCTTCGCCGGAACGGCTGCTACGGAATACGCTTTTGCTGCGGCTCCCGCTCCAAATGTGCCGCTCAAGCTGATGAGCGTTGCCGTTCAGGGTAACAGCCGCGTTCCGACGGCGGATATCCTTCAGGCATTCGGCTATCACGCGGGAGACAAGGTGACCCGCAACGATCTGGATGCTTCTCAGAAGCGCATCGGCGAACTCTATTCTTCGCGCAATGTCGGGACCAGCCTTGAGGAACGTCTGCGGATTTCCGGCGATGGCGTGGCTGTTAAGATTATTCTTGAGGAACAGGCTGCAAGCGCGCCGGCCCAGCCTACTGCCCTTGTTCTGGACAAGGTCGCGTTTCAGGGAAACAAAAAGGTCTCGACAGCCGATCTGGAAGCTGCGACCAAGCTTCGCGCGGGCGGACCTGTCTCGAACGAACAGCTCTCCGCAGACCAGCAGGCCATTCAGGGTCTCTACAAGGCCAAGAATGTCGGGGTATCTTTTCAGCCGCAGGCGACCTATCCGAACCACGACCAGCATGTCGTTCTGGTCTGGGTCATCAACGAACAGGACAAGGCTGCGAACTGACGCAGCCTGATCCGGAAAACGCCGCTCAGCCCAGCGTGTCCGGGTCGAGCGGCTCTGGTGTGAGGATGGACGGCAGATAGAGCGGATGTTCAGGACGTCCGCTCTTGCTCAGGCGCAGGGCTGTGACCCTGATGCCGTTCTGTCCCATCAGCCGCGCAACTTCGGTTCCACGCCCGCGCAGCCCCTTGGCCTGCGGCGACCCGTAAGCCAGCACGACGAGATCGGCCTGCCGGGCCATCTCCAGCAGGTGGGAATCGTTGTCCGGCCCGACCGGATCGTTCACTTCCAGCAGACGCTTCTGGTCCGTGCAGCGATAGGCGAAGCTGTTGCCGACGAACATGCCGCCATAACCCCATGCCCGCGCGTAACGCTGGCACTTGGCGACAGTACGGTCATCGCCGAATTCAGTCGCCACAGACGGGTTCATCATCAGCCACATGACCATGGGGCGTGTGTCGTCCCAGACACGGCGCAATGTGTAGCGGTAGCAGTCTTTCGGGCCACCATAGATCGCGGTGCTGCTGACATCCGCGGAGAGTTTCAGAGGGCCTGAATCACCCACATGATGGTGGCCGAACAGATCGGAAGGTACTGAGGTGGAACGTGCGCTCACGGGGTCTGCTTCAGGGCCTTTACCGCGGCAAGCGCGCGCGAGACATGCTCGTCAGGAGACATCGAGGCATAGCTCATGACGATATGGCCGTCCGGTGCAATGACATAGGACGTCCGGCTCGCCATGTGCAACAGGGGCATTTTGGCGGCATAGCTGCGCGTGATCTTGCCTGTCGGATCGGCGGCGACAGCAAAGGTGCTACGGCATTCACTGACCGAAAACCGGTCCAGCTTGTCGATCGGGTCCATTGAAACGCCGATCACGGTTGCGCCCTGCGCCTTGAAGTCGGGAATGGCGTCCGCGAATTCATGGGCTTCGATCGTGCAGCCCTTGGTGAAGGCTGCCGGATAGAAATACAGGACCACCGGACCGGTCTTGAGGGCGTCGGCCAGATGATAGGTGAACTCGTGCCCTCCGAGGCTCGCAGGGGCCGAGAAATCCGGAGCATGGCTGCCGGTTTCGAGGGCGGCATGCGCCGGAGTGATCGTCAGGGCGCCGGAGAGGGCGACAGCACAGAAAGCGGTCGTTGCAAGAAAGCGGCGCATCGGGGTTTTGTATTCCTGTCAGAAAAGCGGGCCGACATGCGACCCGGCAAACGGATCAATAAGCGCCGGGCGGAACCACAACGCAGGGAGAACCGTGCGACAGACGGCGGCAGGCTGCAACCGCATTTTCATGTGACAGCCCCGTCAAACGCGCGCGATAGAGATGGGACCGGCCATTTTTGACGCTTTCAACCTGCGATCGGGCTGAGGCTACGACAACACCGCCTTTGCTGTGAGCCGTGGCGGTGGCAAGACTTGCCTGCTTAGCATTGGCGAAAGCGCCGACCTGAACCGCCCAGTTTCCAGCCGTATTTCCCGGTGTTGCCGAGCTTTTGGCCGGAGCGGACGCTGCAGGAAGCGCCATGCGGTACTGGGGCCGGGTGGCGGGCATGACGGCCATGATCGGCTGGGGCTGGAGGTGATGTCCGATCGGGATTTCTTGTGCCGTCACGCGGTTGTCAGCCACATCGTCTGCGGGCACAGAGGCCTGACGCACGAGAGGATGAGCGGGCGCTGGCGCATAACCACGGGCGGCCCAGGCGGCGCTGATACTCGTCGGCGCTTCAGACCCCGCGGCGGAGGCGACCTGAACAGGAGCTTCGGCAGGCGATGCCGCGCTCTGCGGCGTCGCAGTCGGTGTGTCGGAATCTGTATCGTCAGAGGCCGTGTCGGCTGCCTCCCGATGGCTCCACGCCGCACTGACTGCCTGTCGCTCAGAGGACGAAGTCGTCGGCGCTATGTCGGCAGGCGGGGTGTTCTGGGCCAGCATGACCTGTGAATTGGGGTCGTGTTGTGCGACCAGAAGATCGGCTGCGGAGCGGTTACGAGGCGTGATCCCGGCGATATGCGGTCCGATCGCGGCAACATACCGGCGTGTCTCGCGCGGCAGTGCGCGGCCGCGACGCAGATAACGGTCAAGGCTGCCCGGACCGTCATTATAAGCAGCAAGGAAGCCGGGGGAGCCATAGATGTCATACATCTGGCGCAGATAGGCCGTGCCTGCGAGAATGTTGTCATGCGGATCGAAAGGATCTTCGCCAAGCCCGTATTGCTGGCGCATGTCGTCATAGGTCGGGGGCATGAGCTGCAGAAGGCCCATCGCGCCGGGAACCGATGTGATGAAATTGCCGTTATGGTCAAAAAGATGGCCGCCGGATTCCTGCTGCATCACCGCTCGGATCCAGGCATCGGGCACGTCAAAGCGCTCGGACGCTTCGCGGATATAAGGGCCCCACGGGTCTTCGGGGGGGCCGGGCGGAGCATAATAGGATTTTGCATGGGCGCGGTAATTGGCCGCTTCCTGCGAGACCGGCATTTCCGAAGACGATCCCATATCGGCATTGTTGCCGGCACAGGCCGCCAGAAGCCCGACCAGACCGAACGCTGCGCCCGCACGGATGAAAGAAAGAGTGCGAACAGAAGTCCGGAAAAGAAAGACGGGTCTGGGCATCGGGTCTGGGCACCTGAGGAAAACTGGTCTCATTACGCCGAGCATACACGGGGATTGCGGCGAAACTAGGAAAAAGGGCTCTGGCGGGCAGATTTTCTGAGGCAGGACTGTCCGCTGGTCTGAGTGTAGCGGAAATTCATTTCCCGAATATGAACTTCCCGGAATACGATGATCACTGTAGCGTCTTCTTGCCGGGACATAGGGGATCGGGTAGGCGGACAGTATGAGTGTACCTTCTCCAGCTTCCGATGTTGCCCGGGACGAAGCGCCGCGCAGGCAGACCCGTCGTGACGCGCCCCGTGGCAGCCCTGCTGCGCGGGCCTGGGCGGACTGGAAGGAAACCCGACGTCTCTGGAGACTGGGCGTCAGGCTGGGCTGGCTCGATATCCGGCTCCGCTATCGGGGGTCGGCGCTGGGACCGTTCTGGCTGACGATCACCTCCGCGCTGATGGTCGCCTCAATGGGTGTTCTGTACAGTCGGCTGTTTCATATGCAGCTTGCGACCTATCTGCCGTTCCTGTCGCTGTCGCTCACCTTGTGGAGCGTAGGCCTTTCAAGCCTGATCCAGGAATCCTGCACCTGCTTTCTGGAAGCGGAAGCCATGGTGCGCTCCGTCCAGTTGCCGCTTCTGCTTTATGCGCTGAGGGTGGTGGTCCGGAATGCGATTGTGTTTGCCCATAATATCGTGGTGCCACTCGCTGTATTCGCCATTTATCATGTCTGGCCGGGGGTGAATGCCGTTCTCGCGCTTCCGGCTCTTCTGCTCTGGGCTCTGGACGGGTTCGCTGCCTGCATGGTGTTCGGCTCTCTTTGCGCACGCTTCAGGGATATCGCACCCATTGTCGGAGCGCTGTTGCAGATCGTATTCTATGTGACGCCGGTCATCTGGATGCCACAGCAGCTCGGCGCTAAGGCGTCCTATCTGTTCTACAATCCGTTTTATCCGTTGCTGGAAATTGTGCGCGAGCCTCTGCTGGGGCGTGTGCCGTCTCTGCAGATCTGGGGGATTGCACTGATCACCAGTGTGGTGTTCTGGCTGATTGCAGTACGCGCGTTTATCCGGGCGCGGGCGCGTCTGGTCTTCTGGATCTGACATCATGGCCCATATCCGTCTTGAAGATCTCTCCCTGTCGTTTCCCGTTCTGCATGGTGGCTCGCGTTCTCTGAAGAAAACGCTGCTGGCCCGTGCGAAAAGCACTGTGGCTGCCAAAACGGGCGCCGTGGGCGGCAGAATGCGCATCAGCGGCAATTCAGCCGAAGTCGTGGAAGTTCAGGCGCTTTTCAATATCAGCCTCACGATTTCCGAAGGGGAGAGGATCGGGCTCGTCGGACATAACGGGGCGGGAAAATCGACGCTCCTGCGTGTCCTCGGCGGGATTTATGAAACGGGCGAGGGGACACTGGATATCGAAGGCGATACCCACGCCCTTATTGACCCCAATGCGGGCATGAATGGCGAGCTGACGGGGCGCGAAAATATCCAGCTCTTCGCCTGCCGTATGGGGATGGGACGGGTCGCGACACAGGAACTGGAGAAGGACGTGGAGGCGTTTTCGGATCTGGGAGCGTTTTTCGATCTTCCGGTCCGGCTCTATTCCTCCGGCATGTCCGTCCGTCTGGGATTTGCGCTGGCGACGGTCCCGCGCCCCCGGATCCTGCTGATGGATGAGTGGTTCATGGCCGGCGACCAGAAATTTCAGGACAAGGCCCGCGCACGGCTTGAAGGCATGGTCGACGCGGCGGAAATTCTGGTGGTGACGTCCCATGCACTGTCGATTCTCCGACAGTGGTGTACGCGCATCATCTGGATGGAAAGCGGGGAAATCCGTATGGATGGTCCGACTGAAGAGGTGCTGGACGCGTATGAAGCGGCGTTGGCGGTCACTCCGGTTTAAAGACGCTCCCGCCTGCTTTGTGGGGTATGGAGTTGGTATCCCGGCAGGCGTGGAGTAGGCTCCGAGGGGTTTTTACATTCAGGGAGACATTTCATGTCTTATGCCGCTATTGACGCCGCACGCGTCGCCAAAGCCTCCGAATCCGCGCTCCAGACCCTGTCGACCGTGAAGGAAACGTCCGAGGCCCATCAGCGCAAGACGATCATGATCGAGCGGATTCACGCGCTTGCCAAGGCCGCAGCCGAAACCAAAGATTGCAATGCTATTACGCTGACATCCGAAGAATTCTGGCTGATTTCCAAGAACTGGTAATGCCCTCTGAAGGCGGTGGGGCGAGATACCCCCGCCTTCAGCCGTTATAGGAAGCCAGTTCGATCAGATTGCCATCCGGGTCACGGCAATAAACGGATGTGATCGGACCAAGGGCGCCAAGACGCGCAACCGGGCCCTCAACGATTTCCACGCCGCATTTTTCCAGATGCTTGACGATATGCTCGCTGGCGATGGCTGTTGTGAAACACAGATCAGATGTTCCGGGCGCAGCCGCTCCGGCGGTATCCCAGCCCTCCGCACCTTCGGGGCGAAGATTGATCTTCTGACCACCAAAACTCAGGGCCACACGGTTGTTGCGGCCATACTCGTCGATATCCATGCCCAGAACCCGCTGATACCAAGACGCGGACAGATCCCGGTTGCGGACGGTCAGCACGATATGGTCAAGGCGATCGACGGTAAAGCGCATGGGGATCCCTCATGAAAGCGACATTCAGGCCACTGGTTCCAGTCAGTATAGGCTGGAACAATACACTCTGGCTAACACCTAGCTGGGCGGACGCTTGCGGAAGGCCGCGAGGCTGACCACTTCCGCGTCTTTTTTGCCGTCTTCCGAAGAGGAGGGCTCGGGCTGGACGTCCGGATGATGGGCCGGATCAATATCGTCGGGCTCTACCGCGCCCTCGGGAATTTCGATGTCCTCATCGTCTTCAAGCGGGGAGTGGTTGAAGCGCAGGGCCATCCGGATATGGGGGTCGGCAAAGGCCGTGATAGCGTTGACGGGAATGCACAGGATGCTCCCCACGCCGCCGAAGGAGAGGCCGACCGAAATCACGTTCTTGTCGCGGTCCAGCGCCAGATCCCAGAACTGGTGCTGAAGCACGATGGTCATTTCTTCGGGATACTGCGCCCGCAGACGGGTGGGGATGATCACATCCGGCCGGTTCGTGCGGAACGTCAGATAGAAGTGATGGGCCCCCGGCAGTCCCTCAGCCGCAACATGCTCGATCGCACGCAGCATGACTTCACGATAGGCGTCTTCCACCCAGTCATCATAGGGGAGAAGGCTCTCGGGAAGCTCGTGCTCGAAGCCGTCCTGGCCGTTGTGATCGTCGTCGCTCATGGTCGCAAGCCTGATGTTTCGGTCAACTTTCATCAAGGGATGCGACAGACGGGCACAGATGGCAAGCCGTCTTTGAAAGGAATGTCGGAGACATGATGAGGTGGGAGGGCTTCTGTTGCCCGGTGCCCTCCCGAACCGCGCTTATCGCTTATGCAGCGACAGCGAGCACCTCTGAGTTATCGTTGGCACTTGTAAGTTTAGCCCGATGACGGTGGTACAATGCCGGGCAAAAGATAAGTCTTTACCGTGCGCGTCGAGCCTGTTTCGTCCCCACAGACCCCTTTTGCGAGGGGTTTTTCATGGTGGAGACGCCGGGCACTGCCCCCGGGTCCACAACACTTATTCCACTTACCGTTTATCGCCATAGCCGGGGACGAACCCCTTGCACTGATGAACATAGGAGTGCGGCTGTCCGCCCGCAAGGAAAAAGAATTATCCTGCGTGACGGCGCGCGATTCTGCATGCTAGACCCCGCCGCCATGGCACTGACATCCGAACAGCGCGCTGAAATCGAAGCGCAGCGCAGCGAACCCCAGCTTACGTCCCGTCCGACCGTGGCGGCGATGGAAAATCTGCTTTTCACGCCTTTCGAGGTGCTGGATCATGGTTTCCTGCGCGTGGTCGATTATATGGGCGACGATGGCGCGGTCGTGCAGGCTGCGCGCGTGTCCTATGGCCGGGGGACGAAGAAGGTCTCCGAAGATGCGGGTCTGATCCGCTATCTGATGCGTCACCGTCATTCGACGCCGTTCGAGATGTGCGAGATCAAGTTTCACGTAAAGCTGCCCGTGTTCGTCGCGCGGCAGTGGATTCGTCACCGTATGGCGAGTGTGAACGAATATTCGGCACGCTATTCTATTCTGGACCGGGAGTTCTACCTTCCAGCACCCGATCAGGTGGCGACGCAGAGCAGTTCGAACCGGCAGGGACGCAGTGATGCACTGGATGCCGAGACGGCTCATGAGGTTCTCGAAATCCTGCGTCGGGATGCCAGCCAGTGTTACGACGATTATGAGAGCCTCCTGAACCCTGAAGGGACGGGACTGGCGCGTGAGCTTGCACGGATCAATCTGACCCTGAACACCTATACGCAGTGGTACTGGAAGATTGACCTGCACAATCTGATGCATTTCCTCGCCCTGCGCGCTGATCCGCATGCGCAGTACGAAATCCGCGTCTATGCGGAGAAGATGATCGAAATTCTCAAGGCCTGGGTGCCCGCGACGTCTGCGGCATTCGAGGAATACCGCCTTGGCGCCTTTACGCTTTCGGCCGGGATGCTGAAGGTCGTGCGGCGGCGTTTGGCGGGTGAAACCGTCACGCAGGAAAATTCCGGCCTGACCAAGCGGGAATGGTCTGAAATGGCGGCGGTTCTGGATGCTCAATCCTGAGCCCAGCCCCGGCTTTGCATCTGCCGGGAAGGATTCCGCAGAAAGCGATCTTGAACGGCTGATGAGCGAGGCCCGGGAGGCGCAGGCTGAAAGTCCTGTGGAAGACGCTCCTGTAAAGCCACCCAGTCTTTTTGTCTGGGCTGGAATTGCTATCTCTCTTGTCCTGATATCTGTTGCTATTCACTTTTTCTGGCCAGCTTCATAAAATATTCAATTCAGTAAACGATAAGTAAAATCAGAGATTGTCTGTTTTTTTCACTTTGTGAGCTGTCGTGAGAGATTCGCTGCGGATTCGTGTGAATTTTATCACACTTATCTCAGAGCTTTTTACAAACAGACTTATCCACAGGTTGTTGCCGTCTGACTGAAGCGCTCCGATTCGTATGTTTTGGGGCGTAAAATTTTCTAATGCGCTGATTTAATACAATAATTTTAGAATCGGGTCACAAGCCCGATCAGGATTTGGCGCCAAGTCTGTCAAGAAGATTATTGGAATACCCACATTCCACCCTCTGCGGGTGCGATACTTGTGCATTACTGGTGCGGGTGAGAATTCTGATTTTGTGGCAAAAATGCGCAGGTAAACTACGCCCTGAACGGCGTTGACCGTCCGTTAGCTGCTGTCGCCATGCTTTTTGGAAAAGCTGGTGCCGGGTGAGGGATTTGAACCCCCGACCTTCGGTTTACAAACTAAAGCCTACTACGAAAAACCCAGTAATATGCTGGGTTTTTTAAGATCAGATAAAAAATGCTAGATATTGTGCTAAGTCCGCCTGGCTGAAGCGGTTGCGAATCGCGACTGCTCATCCACAGGAAAACCCGAGCCTTGCGACTCGGGTTTCTGTTGTTCGGCCTTACGAAGCTAGGATAAATTCCATCGACATTGTGCCGAAGACGAGTTCAGTTGTCCCCTGAACCTGATTGTGATTCGGAGCCTCTGTTAGCCAGCAACCCTTAGCGACGATGGAGTTACCCGAACGTCCGTTAAGGGTGATGTCATATCCAGCCGGGGCAGAGAAGTTGCCCACATAGTCGCATCCCGAATAATGCAACACTGTCACGTTGATCGTGCCTGCTTCTTTGTTCCAAGTGACGACCTGGACCAACGGACCCTGATTCGATTCTGTTGGAATGTTGGATTCGAACGGGGCCTTGTAGGTCACGTCTTCCGCTGTCGGGTAATAGATTGTGTTTATGTATGCGCTCAATGCGCCTTTCAAAAACTGATCAGCCATTTCTTTCTCCTAAAATTACTTTGAGACGCTAAGGTTGAGAGCAATCTGGTTCAGAGCCCATGTCAGTGTGCCGGATGCCTGAATGTTCAAGCGGCCAACGACCTGCGTGTCTTTCTCAACGATGATTGTTTTGATTGCTGCGGAGGCATCAGAGATAACGCCAAGGTCTTCTAGATCCTGAAAGGCGTGAGCCATCGTTCCCTTAACAGCCGATGGGCTGGTCATGTAGATGCTCGGGGTTTCAAGACCATCATCCACAAGGATGTGTGGGGTTGAGGTGTAAGGGCTCAACTGTGCCTTGAAATACTTTGCCGCATAGACACTCTGGAAAGGGGTTTCCAAAGAGGAATCGTTGATCACGTCGCCAGTGCTAGACTTCGTTGCTGCAATGCGTGTTCTCTGGATCGTAGGGTTGCCTGCACGGTCATAAGAGATCGTGGAGTAGCCATTAGCGAACAGCGTATCGAGAACGCTCTGAGGCATACGCTCAGATAGAGCCACAGTCCCGATACCAAGAGCCCAACCACGAAGCGGAAGACTTGGACTGATCTGGGTGCGAACTGCGATGCTTGCTGCCGCCTGTGCAATCAAACGAGCAGGGCTCAAAGACATAGGGCAGGGGAAAACAACCGTCTTATCCGCAGAGGTGAAATCCGCTGCCGCTGTTATGAATGCGTTAGCTGATGCTGCCTGCTTTGCAGTGACATACATTCCGTAGAGTTCTGACGTTGCCGACCATGTGTTAGCCGCATAGGTCTGCCAACCCTGAATTGCTGCCGCGCTGTTGAGTGTTCCGAGAACGAGATCGAATTCGATATCACCGACAGTCGCTAGGGTCTGTTCAACGAGAATGTCATCGGTCACAGAACCAGTGATCGTTGTCTGGTTCACAGTTTCAACTGTGATTGTTCCCACGTTAGCGATGGTCAGAACGTCACCGACCTTATAGCCCGTACCAGACTGGTTTAAGGAAACGCTCGCAGGCGTGAACTTTGAACTAGCTGACGAAGAAGTCACATCAAAAGTCGCACCAGTACCCGTTCCACCAGATGCGGCAATGTTTGTGCCTGCCATATCGGTTGAGCTTGCAGTCGTCGAAAGCGATGGAGTGAAGGTTGCAATGTTGCCATTGCTGACGTTTGTTGTAGGCGCGTCAGTAGCGATCAGATTAATCGCATACAAGGCAGTTGAGTTATCGGTTAGGCGATACTGCTCAACCATTGTGTAAATGTCAGATGTCTTACCGAAGTCTGTTGCAAGCTGGTCTAGGGTCGTAACAAGGTAAGGGCCGGTTTTGCCATACATTGCTGTTCCTGTTGCAGCGTTACCAGTTACAAGAACTAGAAACTCGGTGTTTCCGGCTGTTGAATCATTGATGTTAAGATTAACAGTTACTCCCGGCTTGGTATATGACGTGGGTGTTCCACTTATAATAGCCATATTTTAATCTCCTGAAAATATATATTTTAGGTGACTGTGAAGTCACCTTTATTTAGCTGTGGAAATATTCTCGACGGATACTAGATTTGTATCCTTTCCTTTATTCAATAGTAGCTTTGTTTGGATTTCTCTTAGACGGGTAGGTTCATCCAGATACCCATCAAACATATCAATCTGCATTGGTATTATGAAGTATGCGACATATACCTCATAATCATTTTGAGATAGTTCAGCTATGCGTTCAAAGCGCAGAAGCCTAAAACCATTAAGGTATCTCTTCGTACTCGGCTGCCAGTTATACAGTGAGTGCATTAGGTCTTTTAGACCACTATCCATGAATGTAATCTGCTGACCAGCACCAGTAAAATCACTAGGTGCGTTATAAATGCAGGTACAAGAGACAATGACCTCCATCTGTTGAACAGTGGTGGTGTTCGAATAGTTTTCAGAGACATCACCGAACTCAACAGATACGCCGCAATACGGAATCTGAATGTTTTGCGGAGTGACCTGATCCACTATCTTTTTTGGAGAGGCACCGGCTCCGATTTGCTGGAAAGTCTGTTGGTTTGCTTTGATCTGCTCAATAACAGCCACAACATCGAGGAACGGGGCGGGGTTATGAAGGTCATCCATATTAGCCCCCAATCGCCGGAACCTGATAGTTCTTGAGGAAGAAGTTCATTCCGTTATCCAGAGGATTAAATGCGCCGTCACCGGGGTTTTCGAAGAAGCCCTTCGTTGCCATGTTGATAGCGAAGATTATTCCCTCGGGGACTGTTCCATCGACCTCATACAAGCCACCAGTGAAGTCCACGATCATGTTCTTATATTTGTAGAACATATCCATAATGGACATATTCCAACTCAACATGATTTTTGGAAACTTGCAGTCCGTATCAACATGGTAGTCGATACCTTCTTGAAGCTGGATGTTGTCACCGCCCCACATGCTAACAGTAAGGCTCTGTATGCTTTCAATCTGACACGGCAGTTCGATCCATTGGTTTGTGGATATGCCGTTTGCAGTGAAAGCAGTACCAGTCCTCAACCACGAGTTATGGTATCCATCGGACAACTCCGAAGCATTACGGGACACGACATAACGGCATGATCGTTTGCCGATAGGTGTTCCAAGATACTTCTCGATAGCCATAGTGACCGAGTTACCTGCTGCTATAATCATCGGGTCTCTGTCCGGTCCAGCGGAGCCCACATAGTCGATTAGATCATCGGTGTTTCCGGGATACTTCGTCACGTCATTTGTCTTGAGACTGTATAGCATTACTTCACCCAGAGCCCTTCCGTGCCTTCATCGCTGCTAATGATCTTAGCCACGTTGGCTTTTACCAAGCTCTTCGCAATAACACTCTTGACGCTAACAATAGTTCCCTTGGTCCATCTTGGATTGTCTTTGGTAATCTCAACCGTAGTCATCGGGTTCTCCCACTAAATATTCGATATGACTATTTAGTGAGGTTATTAATGTTCAGGGATTTAACAGGCAGGGAGACGCAAGAAGACTTCGACGAAATGGATGCTTACCTCAAAACGGTCGAGAAAGAGGACTTTGACTGCTGGTGGTATGCCCGACAAGTTGAAGCTGGACATATTCCGGCTTGCCAGTTCGTCAAGAACGCCATTAAGCGCGAACGCGATAAGATGGCAGACCCCGACTGCCCATACTATTTCGACCCGCATGAGGGTTTTAGGTTCTTCGCGTTCTGCCGACACTTCTACCATTTGAAGGGGGATAAAGGCGGAACGCCATTCATCTTAGCTGCGTGGCAAATTTGGTCATTCTCCATGTTGCTCGGCTGGAAAAACAAAGAAGGCCAGTACAAGGATAAGCGCCAATATAAAGTTGCTTATTTCGAGGTGCCGCGAGGTTCAGGGAAGTCCGCAATGATGGGACTTCTGGGCCTCTATATGCTCTGCATGGATAATGAATGGGAGCCGGAAGTTTACGTTGCTGCTACGAAGAAGGATCAGGCAAACCTATTGTTTAACTCCGTTGTCAGACAGGTGGAGTTCCCAACCAATAAGAAGATTATCCGTCATATTAAGGTCAAACGTAAACGCGAATATCTAATGGCCACTACGATAAAAGGTGGAACATTCAAGAGCCTGTCAAAAGACTCAAAGAGCTTTGACGGTATGAATATCCATTGCGCTCTCGTGGACGAGATTCATGCTCACCCCGATAGTGAGATATGGGATGTATTGTCATCAGGTTCAAACAAACGCGCCCAATCCTTGATGGTCGGTATCACGACAGCGGGAACTAATTTCTCAAATTTTGGGTTCCAGCAATCAACCTACATGAAGAAGCTCATTCGTGGCGACTTCACAGATGATGAAACATTCGCTTGTGTATGGACCATTGATAAGGGGGATGACATTTATGATCCCGATATATGGGTCAAAGCTAACCCGTCTTGGTGGACCTCTGCGATCAATCATACCAAGTTTGCTAATGCTATCGAGCGAACGAGAAACTGGTCAGACACAAAGGCCGAGACTTTCACCAAGCTACTGAATATCTGGTACCAGTCGTCCGATAAATGGCTTGATCCTGAGAAGGTTGCTGCCTGCAATACCCTCATGATTCCAGAAGAGACGATGAAGAAGGACCGGGTTCCTTGCATTATCGGCGTGGACTTGGGTTGGACAGAGGACATGACCGCCTTGGTCAATGTGTATGAGAAGCTCATTGACGAAGGGGAGGGGAACTGGAGAAAGCACTACTACGTCTATCCTCGATATTTCAGTCCGTCACGTCTCATTGAAAGCGGTAGCAAGCCAAAATACACCATGTGGGAGAAAGAGGGTCTGCTGGAGACAATCCCCGGAGACACGGTGGATTATCAGGTTCTCCAAGAGGAAATCTTTAAGGAATACCGCTCGCATCGAGTTATCGAAACTGCGTTTGATAGATGGAATGGACATCAGTTGATGACCAACATTCAAAACCAGTTTGGACGTGATTCAGTAAGCCAGATAAACCAGTCGATGGGTGGCCTGAATGATGCTTCAAAGTTCTTCAAGCGGTTGATCCTTGAAGGTCGTATTCACTTCCATAATGACATCTTCGTCTGGAACTGCGTGAACTCCGTTGTCCGATTGAGCAATGACGGAGCTGTTCTCGTGTCAAAAGACCCAGGAGCGCCATTGGATAAGATTGACGGTGTGAAGGCTACTTTGAACGCATTAGAACGGTTCATGGTCAGGAATGGAAATACAGGTGATAGTTGGGAGGCAATCATAATCTGAGAGCCATTGACGACCCTCATTCCCTGTTACATCGTATTTTCGGATTACTATGGGAGGCTATAATGAAAATAGATATCATCGAACTTGGTGGGTATACTCAGGATAACTACACGTTAGATGGTGAAGAGATAAAATTAGAGATTCCTGAAGAATTCTGGGTAATAGATAGATCTTCTCTACCAATATTTAAATTTGCAGGACCGTTTTCTCTTGAAGAAGCCAAGAGATTTAAAGCTAAATTGGAAATTCTATATCAAAAACTAGTCCGTAGTGAAATTGATTTTTCTGCCTTCAAGAATTTTATTGAGCAGGAAAATATCAAGATAGAGAGCAATATTCGTGAAGATCGTCAGGCCAAACTTGCAGCTTACGAGCGCATCATGAAAACGCCTGCGGTAGACAATGAATTGGATATTTGAGAGCCCCTGAGAAGCCCGTACAGGGCGGTCTAAGGCTTCTCATGCCGGGCTTGCGTAGGAGCCGAAGCGTGCTGTCGGGGCTCCTACGCAAGCCTCAAAAGCAGAAGGGGAGGTAAAAAACTTCTGGATTATTTTCTATCCCAAGATCGTATTGGTTTTTCACTATATTGCTCTGGATTTCCATCTTTTTTTATAATGCTGTGAATATAATAATTTGAAATGGATAAGTTCTCTTTGAGGTTATCTTCTAATCTGAGCATTCTTTCCGTTTCGTTACGTGGCGTATCAATGATTTTTAACAATTCCAAACCTGTTTCTGTAAATAATATTGCAGATATATTTAGGTTCTTTTCTGCTGAAGGAATCATTTTTACTGCAAAAATAAAATATTCATCAACCAAGAAGCTATAATTATTATTATCTAATTTAAATGATCGCCCAAGTTGAGTGCTAACTCCATTAAGGAGGCCTGCATTTTCCAGTCTTAAAAGTTCTGAAAAATGTTGAACCTTGTGTTTTTGAGAAAAATAAATCGCATTCCCTATGGCAAATGACGACATTTCAACAAAACTCGCCGCAGTCTTCTGGTCAATCTCAGACAAGAGTCTTAAGGTCGCTAAAGAAAAACGGCCCGGATGTCTTACTTCGCCGGAGAGGATGCGGCCCCAAAGCTGTCGAGTGCGTTCTGAGGTGGCTTTCTCTGCATATGATGAAAAGAAGTTGAGCCAGTCTTCATCCAAAGCCTCATTTGTGCTGGAACTATCTGTATGTTTTTCTCCAATATCTTTGAGGGCTTCTTCGGCCACAGCATCTTTGTTTTCCTGTTTGCTAAAAGCCTCACCCATCATTTCGACGATGGCGTGTTCCAACAGCACGGGGTCGGCTGATATCGTTTTGGCTACATCGGGGACAAGAAGGTCAAGAACTTTTTTCTGAGCGTCTGATTTGTTGTCTTCTCTCTTGATGTCATCATCGACATCTGCGTTTTCTTTTTTGTCTTCTCGATCCCATCTGCGTGTCAGTCTACCTGTTAAGCGATCAACGCCTTGACCACACCGACTTTTCACGCCCTCCGGTATCATGTGCCAAACAGCCGGAAGCGTTTGCCCGCTAACGGCACCTATTATAATATTACTAAGATTGGCGTCCATGTCTAACTCTCTGGGAAGGTGTTGTTTTCAGGGGAGGCGAAGTAACAACTGTAACGTCACTTTGTGAGTGAGAATAAGTTTACCCGATTGAAAAGTCTTGGCCAAGTTTGCAGATTCGATAATGATCCGAGATCGTGTGTTGCGTATGGTGTTTCTTAGGTTTTTGGGCAGTAGGCTTGTAGAAAATATTATTGCACGTTAACCGCTTGTCTCGGATGAGGATAGCCGATGAAGTATGATCAGAAAAACTTTAAAAATCATCTCACGAATTTTGTCGGTGCGAGCATTTTATGCGGAGCAACATACGCCCATGGAACTGGCACTAGAGTTCCTACGAGTGTTTATAGCTTCGGGCCGACCATTTCATGTATGAATATAATCAAGGTTGATGATGCGAACGATAAAGAAGATGTCCGTCGCTTTCAGATTGATAGTTATGTTGGCGGTTTGCTCAGTGGTCTGAACTACGGAGAAGTCAGTCGATTGATGGCTACACGAAAGTCCGATGCTCCTATCAAAGTCGCTATAGGCGAAAAGTCGTCGTACGAATGGCGTAAGAGTTGGATTCATACCTATTGCATAGAGCACCCGGATGATCATCTCGTAGATGCGGTTGTTCAACTCTGGCAGTTCATGCGCGACCATCATGTTGGGGAAGTAGGAACAGATTCCAGTCATTAAGCGTCATAGAGCACTGTCTCTCTGGGGTAGCACACACAACCCGGGAGGTCTTGTGCCGCGCTGTACGGGGCTCTCAGGCGCTTAAATAGGCTATGAGTGCGCCGATGCTTCGTTAATGCGAAGTGGGCAAAGGCTGCGAGTAAGCATATAGGTCTATAACCGGGAGTTGGCGTTGAAAGAACGTGTTATCCGATGGGCTTCTGAGAGAGCGAGGTTCATCATCATAGTAGAAATAGTTATACTTTTCTCACTGGCGATTACCTTTTGTTTGTATAAGTTTGGCATCGAGAAAACTTACAAACTTGCAGGTATTCTGACGCCTATTGCTGTCATGTGTGTGACTATCTACTTCGCATTGAACCAACTAAATCTGGGAAAGGGACAGAAAGCCCTTTCCCAGAGACAGGCAAGCACAGCCCATACGAAACTCAAGTTGGATTTGTTTGATAAGAGATACGAGGCTTATCAAAATATTATTGAGCATTTTGTCTATTGTTATGACCTTCCTATGGGGATCATGGCCTATCTCTCTTTATCGAAAGAAGAGAATGAGGAATACTATAGTGTAAAATCATATGGAAGGGCTGGGTTCGATAGGAATAAGTTCATCCAACCGATAAAAGAAAGGGCTACTAGGAAAATAGAAGAGATAGCAGAGTATAATGTCGAAAGCAAAAAGAAGAGAGAACTTGATCTGGAGAGGATTAGGTTTCTATATAGCGATGACGTTTATCGTATACTATTTGATTTCTCAAAGGAGTGTCATGAACTTCTCGGACATCAGCATCGGACACTGATCGTGTGCTTGAGCAGGGAAGTTGATTCTTTTCTCGGTATCCCGACTCTCGGTAATCCCAATATGGCTGATATCGAGGACAGAAAATCAAAACTTGCAATCGAGCTTAAGACTAAAATATTTGATACTATGCGTCCGTTCCTCCATGTGCCAGATCAATGAACCAAGTAAGCGATTATCTCGTCATCGCCTCGTCTGATTGCTGACTTTATCCGCAAGAGGCGGTCATATTGTTCTATGACCTTGGGATATGGTTCAGCTAAACGCCCCATGTCATGCAACTCGATAAGGCGTTTATTAGTCTCGTTCTGCTCTTTAGCGAACGCCTTGATCTTCTTGTTTATGCGATTCAATGGGGTATCGAGTGTCGGCCCTTTCAGCGGAAATCTTTTACCGTAGTTAATCACTGGATTAGGCACTTGCGTTCTCCTTGTTATAGGGCCCGCGTTTTTTTCCAGACATCGCTGCTGCACGAGCTGCTTTGCGTTCGTCACTCCAAGGCTCCTTGGGTTTGCGAAGTTTCGCCTTCGATCTCTCGGACTTCTTCTCGCCTTTATGGAGTTTGCAATCCTTCTTGGATTGTTCTGCTGTCCTGATCCATGCAGACTGCATGTTCATAGGTGAGCCTGTTCTCACATATTCGGGTTTCCATGTGAGGCAGTATTCGAGTTTGATTGTTTGATTGATACCGTGTGTGACGGCATAAATGACTGCATTGTTTAAATGCGTGATGGCATCGACATTCTTAATCCAGAGATTGGTATAGTCCTCGAAGGTAAGATCAAACTGGATATCTCTCTTCGTCTGGTATGCCTTAGCAGTCTGATACTTCTTCCTTAGAAGTTCTTTCGTATTTTCATGTAAAATCATTTTCATTGCTCTATGTCGTTCTCCAAGTTCCATCGCTTCTCACTTCGATGTCTTCTCCTTGCTCAGCCCCGGCTATTATTGGGAACAACAGAGCATTGTGAGAAGCCTTGGCCAATAATAGCCGGTTTTCTTTTGCTGCTTTATTTATTACCTGACTATGCATTCAAGAGATAATCGAAGTCATTATTCAGGGTGGCCCGGTTTACCTGCGCTCAGCGCGAGCGATTAATGCGGCTGCGCCGCAAGCCTTACGGAGCGCAGAGCGTGAGCGTAGCG
>NZ_JABCQI010000013.1 GCF_015244745.1 Gluconobacter cadivus | reverse complement strand
CGCTACGCTCACGCTCTGCGCTCCGTAAGGCTTGCGGCGCAGCCGCATTAATCGCTCGCGCTGAGCGCAGGTAAACCGGGCCACCCTGAATAATGACTTCGATTATCTCTTTTTGAAGAACCAATCTCGAGGAATAATAGTGACCCAATCTTGGGGTACTCTTTCCATAAGGTCTGGGCCTTCTAGGTACGCCTTAAGGATACTGTAGGAGTTATCCCGCTCATATTCATTCCTGATATATTGGAGGAATTCTATCTGGTAGCATGTTTCAAATTGCTCATTTATCAACTCATCCAGAATTTCATAGTCTTCTCTCCCACTTTCTTTCGCCTTATCTTTGCAATAAGCCAAGGTACCAGCCTTAAGGATATTGTTTAACCTGATGGCCTCTTTGTCGAGTTTCTCCATCATGCGGAGAAGGCTTTCATATTCTTCGCTCATAGACCCTCACAGAAGCCCAAAGGGGCAAGATGGACCTGTCTAGTACGGCCAGCATTTCGAAAGCGTTAAAGCTGGTGTTTCACCAGTCCATATCTGTTTGGGGAGGTAGGCTGGAAACACTATGTCACAAATATATTCTGGATTCGCGGATGGGTTCTGGTCTATATAGCAATCAACGGGCCGCATTTTTGCCTGAGATCGAACCACTGCGCCGACCATAGCGCGTTCGCCTGAACCCATAAGGGCCAGGAATCTCATTAGGCAAATTTATGCACTTCAATCCTAAGCTATTCGACAAAGTTAAGTTCCCATGTCCCGCTGATCGTATCGAGTGGGACAAGCCCTTGCTGCTCCCCACCGAAGATAATAACTTTTTTCATTATCGGGGACGGGTTAACGGGGAACGGTCAGTCTCTATGGCCATCCAATATTGCCCGCGGCTCTTTGCTCGTATGCCCGCTTTTATTAACTGTAGTCTCTACAGTGATGGTGCGGCGGGGATAATGTTCGGCCGGAAGTTCACCCTTAAGCCGGATGGCAAGTTTAGCCTGATGGTGGAGTGGATGGATTTTGTTTTGGAAGATAAGGGAATCACCAAAGCCCGGAAGGGTAAGAGCCTTCAAGGTTTAAAGACCAACAAGTGGCGTCGAGCCGCTAATGTTGATAGTTTCTACAGCGGATCAGTTGCCGAACCGGATTTTATCCGTAATTGCCAGCTTATTGGTATTCCGCCTGCTCCCGAATGGCAAACTCCTGATGAGCAGTTGCTCTACAAGCTGACCTTCTAACAGGAAGCCCTCAGAACGTCATACAGACGGACTGGGGGCTTTTTGCTTAACTTGTATGCGTGAGCAGAGAAGTCCTCTGTACGAGCTTATTCCAGCCCCAATAAATACCCGTATGGATATTATCGTACCAACACTCCGTCTGGATCAGGATGATCTGAAAGCTGCATTGAAAGAATGCGGTAAGGTATTCGTCATGGAAGCACGTTTGCTCCTGAACCAAGGAGGAAGCGATATCCCGCATACGGAGACTGGCTTGCTGGAACGTAAGCTCAAATGGACAGTTAGAACCCGTGGTAGTGTTTTGACATTGGTTGCTAAGGCAGACGTCCGATATGCAACAGCCCTATTCATGGGGAGTAAGAGGGGAGGGCATGTTGTAAAACCCAGACCCCTATTCGATGTCGCAATGGAACGCTGTGAGCCGAGATTCAAAGAGATAATCGCAAAGCATTTGAATATCACAATCGAATGATTTCTGTTTACAAGACGGATAAATGGTGACCTATATTCTCATGAAGGAGAATATCATGTCGTTCAGTTTCCTCGACCAGATCGAGTTTGTTCCTACGAGTGATAAGCCGAAGGGCAAGTCGGTCCGCGAGCAGTTTATCGCAAAGCTAGATGATCAGATTAAGCACTTCGAAGAAGAGGCCAATGGTCGCGAGTATGTCTTTACCCAAGGCGGTAAAGAGCGGACTGTTCGCCCTTGGTTCAGAAGCAAAGACAAAGAAGTTTTTGTTGGCGATTTGCGCTTTGGCGGTATGAAGATCGAACTGCCAGGGCAAAAGCAACAGTCCATCCGGGTTGCAGGTGGCTACGCGGGTATCGTGATGGTTCTCGAAGCCGTCAAGATTGACGCTATGAACGGAGCGTTCGACACTGAACTCGGACGCCTTCATGCCGCTATCAAAGCACGACGCGCACCGGTCGAAGCACCCGCACCCAAGAGACGGCGCGTCATACGTAAGGTTTAATCCCAAGGCGTATGCAATGCAGCCCCGAGCCCCTAGAACCTCTCTACGGGGCTCTCAGGGGCATGTAAGGTCTCCTTAGCTGTCTTGATCCCATGATGGCGACGGCAAAGAGATTGCAGGTTTTCTAGATCGTATTTCCTGTCTGGGGCTTTCTCCAACGGAACAATATGATCGACGTGGATATCCTTGCTGTTAAAGAGACCTTCTTCACGGCACTCCACGCAAAAGGGATTCCTCTTCCGATAGTTAGAAGAGAACTCCCGCCAAGTATTATCGTATTTGGCGGTTCTCTTTTGTGTGTGAGTTCGGTTGTAATGATAGTTCCTCTGCTGGCTGGAAGATTGGATACGATCAGCCATTGTCGATAATCTCAAGCGTGGTGTTCACGAACAGGGGATGAACAACCGTACTGTTGTTTCTCAAAAGTATCTCGTCCGACCTGCTGCCGTCTTGATAAATGTACTGGGCTAGGACCGGCAACGGAATGTCGTCGCTTGGGTCAACATAGAAGCTGACCACCTGCGGCAAGGTCGAGCCACGAGAGCTAATATCGGCCACTATCTTTCCGAAAAGCCTCTGTAGGCGATTGAAGCCATTCGCATCCAAGGTCTTATCTGTCATCTGGGCATTGAACAGCGGTCGGAGTGTGGACAGCAGGCTATTAGCTGAACTCGATGAATCAAATTCCACCTCACTGACTGCCGCTGACATATAGCTCAAGAGCATAATACGGAGACTTGTTGCCGTTGCCTCGTTCGCAGTTGGTACCAATACCCTATTATTCGGGTCATATCCCACTGATGCGAACATAGTTATCATAATGCTTATTCTCTGAACTGGGTCAGGGTATAGGCTTACGATGTTATCAAATACGTTAATGATACTTTCCATTATCTGCCTCCAATACGCGGCTGCGATGTTGATTGTGTTTTAATGTCTTTAATTTTTGGATTAACCGGCAATGTATGCGAATCAATGCGGGCTGACGCCTGACCCTTGTGATCAATAGTCACGCTTAGATTCAAATCACCTGACACATCCGCTTTCGCTGGAGTGTTGCTGTTCGATGCCAACATTGTATTGCTAGGAGCCGGGTTCTTATATTCAGGTAGGGTAGGGGCTTTCCCTGTGAAGTCCTGATATTGAGCTAGGGCCAACTGGGCGTTCTTGGTTCGGTTTGCGTACTCGGAACCAGCCGCACCGTTCTGGATATATTCGGCAGGACGTTCGGTATCGAGGAACCTCTTGCTGGCATCCCCGACATCATTGGACTTGAGGAAGCCTTTGGATTTTTCGGAGGTGCTTTGTTCCCAGATAGAAGCATCCAACTGCTCCTGCCATGTCATCTTATCGAGGCTCTTGCCGAACTGCTTTTCGATGGCTTTCTCGCGTGGTCTTTGTTCCTGCAAGATGCCGTATGCGTGACCATGATCACCTATGGCCTTTTCATTGAAGCCGGACTCTTGCTGGACATTGCCGACCATAACAGCCGCTTGTTCTGGCTTGAGACCTTTCTGTTTCACCAGATAGTCCATCATTTCCATCTTGCGCTCTTGCTGCTCTAGATGGGTGAAACGACTGCTGGAATGAAACTGGTGGTCAATCTTCAACTGCTTCTGACGGTTCTCGATAATTCCGTCTTCGCTGTGATCATGCTTGTATGTCTTGTAGAGTTCGTGGCCAGTGTAACCTGCTGCTAGTCCGGCTATGGCAACGCCTGCTGCTGCGCCACCTATTGCAGCGCCACCTGTTGTTGCTACTGCTCCTCCGACTTCTGCTGCCGTCGTGGTTGATCCTCCGACTTCTGCTGCTGTCGCAGTTGATCCACCGACTTTGAGGGCCTTGGCGGCGTTACCGGCTGTAGTCATAGCAGTAAATGCCTTGGTGATCTTCGCAATATCAGAAACAACCGTAATAGCCCAACTCGTAAAGCTAATAGCCTTTAGGGCAACGAAGATAGTTAAGAGCCCTTCAACTCCCCCGAGCTTGTCGTATAGTTTTTTGGCCTCTTTGAAGAATTTAGCGGTATCATTCGCGACAGTTTTCCAGTCGATATTCCTGATAGCGGTAGCAACGTCATTCGCTACTTCCTTGATATCGTCCATAATCGCATCGACGTTCTTGCCGTCTTTTGACCAGTCAATGAAAGCGTCCAGAAGTGAATCAACCGCAGGGGCTAGGGCTGCCTCCAGTTTGGTAGCGAGAACACCCACACGTCCTCCGGCGATATGAAACTTGTCCGATAGGTCTTCCGCCTGTTTGATAAACGGAGCCATTTCATTGGCGTTGTCTCGTGCGGCCTTCTGCATACGCTCGAAGCGAGCAATATCCTGATCCATAAGGGCAGGGTCCAGACCGGCAGCACTCAAGAGGTTACGACCACCGGCTTGATTGACCACGCCTTGACGTTGAAGTTCCTGAACCTTCTTCATTGCCTGCAACTGCGCGTCTTCGAATTTCATGTTCGGGTTGATACCGAGCATGTTGTCCGCGAACTGCGCTTGTGCGTTCATACCGGACGCGGCCTGAGCCTGCGTGTCCTGATAGTTCTTGAGGCCGCCAATCTGGTCCAATCCGGTCAGTTTGGACATCTGGTTCAGTTTGACTACCTGATCCCCTGCAACGCCTAAGAGAGCAGAAGCGTTACGGATCTCCTGACCCCAGTTGGCAAAGTTCTGTGTGAGTTTGACCACCCCCATGACAGAGCCGAGGCCGACAACTCCCATGAGGGTTTTACCCAATCCCGCGACGGGACCGATGACACTACCTACTGAACCCTTGAGGGAAGAGAAGCCCTTCTTCATGTCCGCCAGGTGTTGTTTCCTAGCCTTCATGGCATCGTCATAGCCGGACAGTTTATTGTACTGGGCTAATTCACGCTGGTACGCCTTCATAGGTGCTTGTGCAGCGCGAAACTCCTTGTTGAGTGTTTTGAGCTTTGCAGTGGCTTCATCCACCAGTTCGATTTTTGTTACGAATGATCCGGCCATGATTAGCCTCCTAGTTCTGCGTTAGCGGCAGCTAGTGAGGTGTTCAGGTTCGCCTTTGCCGTATTAACTGTGGTGATGGTTAGGGATTGTGCGGAATTGAATATCTGCTGATCCGTTGAGCCAGATACCTTGCTAATGACCGTTGATGTCGTCGAGAAAGGGCTCTGTGCATATCGGCCCAGTGTCGAATGGCTCATCACTGAATCAATGCCCGAAACTGCCGCTGTGGTAGCTGCTGTAGTCGCCATACCGACCATGCCATTGAGCAGCCCGTTAGCCGTATCCCCTAGGCCGAAATCAAGATCATCGAGCCCGCCCATTGCTTCTCCGAGCAAATCCCCGGCTGTGTCGATTAGACCTAAAGGCGTCATGGGAACTTGAGGCAAGAGTGTTGCAGCAACGAACTCCATCTCGACTTGGATTGGTCCCTTCTCATTCATCTTCTCTGAGAACTCGGCAAAAATGCAGGCCGCACGGAACATGCCTCTGCTCGGATGGAGCAATTCCCCAGTGCCTTTGGCTCTTAATGCAGCTTCAAGAAGGTCACGGCTCATATAGAGGTTGGAATTGTTTTCAACGAAGCCAGTAAATCGGAACCTCAATGTATTAGTTCCCATGTCTTCGATGTAGGGATTTTCCTGTTGTGGGAACTCATGAACAATAAAGTTTCGGTTCATACCGCTATCAGAGAAGTCTCTGATATGAAATGGCACACCCCTGAATGATCCAATCGGACTGATTGACATATTAATACCTCATAGAAATAACGATCGTATGGGTATTTAGTGCGGTATTTTCGGTCATTCTCATAAATAGAATGCGAATAGATTTGTATAGCTATTCGACATTTAAAGGAGATGGAAATGACTCGCAAAAAACTAACGGTCATTGAAAAGTTCAAACAAAGAACAGTTCGAAATACTGACACGCTTATTATTAACGGACATCATTGCTTGGATTATACAGGCGGATATTCAAACGTCGGATACGGATGGGTTCTCGACGATGATAACGTGATGAAACTAGCCCATCGCAAATCATACGAATTGCATTGTGGTTCGATCCCAGAGGGCATGTTGGTTCTTCATGCGTGTGATCGACGTTCATGTGTAGAGCCTAGCCATTTGAGAGCAGGCACCCAGAAGGACAATGCAGCAGATCGGAAAGCACGTCCGAAAACTATTCTAACTGACATTCAGAGAAACGAGATCAAGTTAGATATGGATAACTACAATGTTATTGCTCGTAAATACAACATCACAAGAAGCGATGTGAAATCAATTAAAGGAATTACAAAATGACAAACGAAGAGATTATTGGCCTGTATGCAACTGGCAGATTGGCGAAGGAACTATTCGTCAATATCCTCAACTTGAAGATTATCCTAGCCAGCATTGATAACGGCGCTGGTATCAGTAGCGAACATATCACTGCCCTAGTTAGCCGCCTGTTTCCAGAACCCGAAGCAAAGGCAGAAGTGAAGGGTAAAGGTAATGGATAAAGAGAAGTTCGATGAATCCTTAAAAGCATTCATTGAGTTTTGCCGTAAGGCAACAGAGGAACTTAAAGGAAAATAATATGGACTCTTATCAAATGCTATGCAGGAAAATAGACCGTCTTATGGAGGAACATGCCGAGTTCGTTTGGAAGAACACTCTTACGGAGAAAGAATTCAATAGTCGTAACAATGACCTTCTAACACGATATGTTCTCTTAAATGAACTGCGTGAGCGATATGAAGAAGACCAGTCCATAGATATCCTATATGAAATACTGCTCATACCTTAATAGGCTTAGGAATATTAAAAGTCAGAGCATATAACACAGATATTCAGAAGGAGAGTTATATGCTTTATCTAGTAGACCATGTGGGTATCTACTTTTTTATTATGATGTGTTTTGTGCTATTCGTCGGTGTTCTTATGGCTAGGATATTCGGTCCGATAATGTTGTTCATGTTTCAACATACATTTTTCATACTCGGAATATTCGTCGCATTGCTCACGGGTGGATATTTTTATATTACTTCATAATAGACAAAATCCGATGCAAAACAGTTGAACCCTATGTCGAAAGGCATAGGGTTTCTTTTTGTCCAATAAATACATGGTAACTTAACATGGAGGTTATCATGGAAACTATCGTAATAACGGCGGTTGTCGTCGAAGTTATTAATATCGCTGCTTTCGGAGCGGCTTATTTCTACCGTAAGAAGATCAAAGCAGGCGTCCAGACTGTAGTGGCTGACGTTAAAGCAGGTGCCTGATTATGGCGGCATTTCTATTACCCTTACTTGAGAAATTCGGGAAATGGATTGTCGTCGTTGGTGTGATTGTCGGCCTCTTTGTATGGGGTCGACATTACCAGTTGGATGATCGCCTCAAACAAACCCAACTGGCTCAAGCTAGTCAGACAATATCCCAGATGAAATCCGACTACGAAAAGTATCAAGAACAACAAACGGTCCTGCTGAAGCAAGAGCAAGCCAGACAGGCCAAAACAATAACCATCGTGAAAAGGATTTCAGATGCGAAAGAGACTAAATCCTGTGCTTCCAGCCCTGCTATCTCTGCCGTGCTTGACGGCCTGCGCGAGTCAAATACCGCAGCAGGCACCACTAACACTTCCGGCAAACATGCTGACCTGTCAGGAAGCCCCAATGGTTCCAGTAAGTCCAAATGACAGGGACTTGGCTTATTTCATGCTCGGATTGAGTAACGCAGGGAATGATTGTCGGGACAAACTACAGGCTATTAAGAATATAGAGGAGCCGAGTAATGAAAAGAGATGATTTAGCACTTGCCTTGGGACAACTGATCCTATGTCAGATGGATCATATCCATGAAGCCAATATGATCAACAATGATATCCTGCGTGATCATTATGAGAAGTATGCAGACCAAGTGAGTTCTAATTTAGTCTCCGACCCTTGGAGATATGTCTGTAACATCCAGAACGAATTAACAGAAGAAATGAAAGTCAATACCGAGAAGGCTTTCTTTGATAATGCAGCATTAGATGAAAAGATTGAGCAGTTGAAGGATGCTTATGACGAGCATCTTTTAACAGGTGATGATCTTCTGATGCTCGTCATCAAATACAAATCGCCTTCGCTGGATGACGAGGCTGATGAGTGACCCGCAACGACTGCGATTGCAGCTTCACCAAAGGCGAACAATCCTACAAGAGAAACGAGACTTCCTCGTCAACTGGATCGAGTTACAGGCCACGTCAAGGATTTATACGAAATACCCTAGAGGTGTTGTTGCTACTGTTGTTGGTAAAGTCGGTAAAACTATCGAAGACTTAGATCGAGATATAGAAAAATACCTGTTTATTTTAGGCCATCACGACTCAGAATTATTGATGGCGTATTTGATGTATTGGAGAAATGATGGCTGATTTGAAGATGATATATGATAACGAGAAACAAAGGGCGGATATAGAACTCGAAAGTCTGCTTGGGACAAACATCACTGTTGATGTCCAGACAGGCCATGACCTCGAAACAGCTTGTATGATTTCACTGATGTCTGATCGCGTTGCTGAATCGGATTGGACACTGACTGTTGATCAGAAGGGATGGTGGGCTGATGCTTACCGCCAGCAACCGATCGGTTCGAGAATATGGCAGCTTGGCGTGATGTCTGTCAGTGACCCAAATGAATATCTCATTCGTGCGAAGGCTTATTGCGAAGAAGCATTGCAATGGCTCGTTGATGACCGAATTGCTGCATCCGTATCAGCAACGGCTTATTTTACGGACACAAGCAAACGGAGTCTCGGTTGCGATATCAAGATCACCAAGGCCAACGGGGTTAGTCAGCAGTTCTCCTATGTATGGAATAACGACTGACTATATTGTCTTGACAGGGGATTCCTTGCTGTATAGGAACGGCCCCGAATGCCGGCGTAGCACAGCTGATAGTGCAGTCGATTTGTAATCGAAAGGTCGGGGGTTTGAATCCCTCCGCCGGCACCATTTCTCAATCCCTTCGCGTGACGTTTTTCCATTCGGGTCGCAGTCGATCCTTGATCATCGACAATCTTACGTCGCTGTAGAACTGCTCGATCATCTTCACGCCAGTTCCCATGTTCATCGCAACATCGTTAATGCTGACGTTCGCAAGAAGCATCTGCGTCGCGTAAAAATGCCTAAAGCTATAGGCAGTCCGCTTCATTCCCCGATAGTCAGTTGCGAGTCCTGTTTGCCGTAGCAGTTCCGAGAGGCCCGAACGGAATGTCGTTTGAATGTTGCCTCGGCTGTTGATGAAGATCGACTCGGAGGGCAGGGGATCGCGTCCCAAAACATTGCATTCGATGATCCACAGCATATCGAGAGCCGATTTCACTTCCGGCATGGCTTCAAGGGGTCTGGACTTGCTCTTGCCGTAAACCTTGAACACGATCTCATGATCGAACTTCGGCGGGCTGTTGGGATCGTATCGGTAGCCCTTGATGTGTTCCCATTTCAGGTGCTTGGCTTCTGTCGGCCTCATTCCCGTGTAGGCCATCAGTTCGATGTAGGCATACAGCCGGGCACGATCTTGCCTAACCCTCGGATGGATATCTGGCTCCTGCATTCTTGCAGCCGCCAGGGCGACAAGCTGTCCGTATTCCTCGGCTGATAAAGATGGTCGGGCATTAGGATCGACCTTAACGGCTTCGACCTCGACAACTTCTTTTGTGGAGCCATGCTTACGAGCCCAATCAAAAAAGGCTCGGATGGCCTGCGACTCGTTGGCTTTGCTTGAGGCGCTAGGCGGTTTTCTCGACCGAGGGCTGATTGGCATGTGAACCACTCGGCCCTGACGTTCATAGGATAGTTGCTTAATGGAGGCGCCGGGGCCTTCTGTCCAATAGGTGTCTCGCCAATGCCAGAAGTGGTCGATCTTGCCCGACGTGATCGTCGCAATGTTCTCGTCTTGAAAATATTCTCGGAGATATCGGTCGATGACCGCGTGATGCCTTTTCCGCTGGGTCTCTTTGATTCGCCCGTTGTCGCATCGCTTCTGTAGGTGTTCTAGGAACTCGTCGCAGTATTGTCCGAACTTCTTTTTCTTTGCGCTCAGTCCGATGCTGTCCCGGTGAATGGCCTCGCCATAAACCATTGGCGCTTTGCGATGGGCTTCACGTTCGTCTTTTGTTCCGAGACTCCTGACGATTTGTCCTTGGCCTTTGATCGAGAAGCGAACGTAGAAGTTGCTGCCCCTCGCAAACACCTGATAGGGCGCTATGCTACGCGCCGTAGTGCTCAACCCCACAATAGGTACTCCCTTTGCACTAGCACTGTGTTAGGCGCTTTTTAGCGCATTGCGCTGCTAAAGTGTTGAAAACACTAGCATTAAGGGCATTATAGCAAGGATTGGTGGTAGTTACAAAACCGCTGCACTACCACTGTGCTAACCCGGCATCGGCAGTGCGGCTTTTTCCATGTTCGGGGCTGTCAGGTCAAGCTCCCGAAAACGATTCTCTGTTCGCGTGCCGGATTTTCGTTTGGATTTTAGTGCGGGATAGGCGTGGTCAGATCGGCGGGCGGCGGCAGATGCTGCGAGTCTTTCGTAAAGCCATAGCCGTCGGAAGAAAGCCCCTGATGCGTCACCGTATGGGAGCAGCCAGCCAGCGTCAGGCCTGCTCCTGTCAGGCAGGCGCCGAGGAAAAGAAGACGGATCATGACGGCTCTTTCGTGCTGTGTTCGGAAGACAGGGAACGGGCCACAGCCTGCGCAAGCCGTGTATAGGCCTGAGCCGCTTCGCTATCGGGTGCAGACAGGATGATCGGAGTCCCGTCATCGCCACTGGCGCGGATATCGGCGAGCAGCGGGATCTCAGCGAGGAACGGGACGCCCATTTTTTCGGCCTCGGCCTTTGCGCCCCCGTGTCCGAACAGCTCCGTTCGGTGGTTGCAGTTCGGGCAGCAGAAATAGGACATGTTCTCGACCACGCCGAGGATCGGGGTTTCCATCCGCTCGAACATGGCCACCCCGCGTCTTGCGTCCAGCAGCGCGATATCCTGCGGCGTAGAGACGATGACCGCACCACCCGTCGCAAGTTTGGGGCCGAGCTTCTGGGCCAGCGTCAGCTGCGCGTCGCCGGTGCCGGGGGGCATGTCGATCACGAGAACGTCGAGTTCCCCCCATTCGACTTCGCCCAGAAACTGCGTCAGCGCGCCCATGACCATCGGACCACGCCAGATCATTGCCTGGTTTTCGTCCACCAGATAGCCGATGGACATGCTCTTCAGGCCCCAGGCTTCGATCGGCAGGATCGTTCCGTCCACGACGTCCGGACGGGTGTTGCGTCCCAGCATCCGGGGGAGGGAGGGGCCATAGATATCCGCATCCAGAAGTCCGGTCTTCAGGCCCTCGCGCGCAAGACCGACCGCAAGATTGACGGCCGTGGTGGATTTGCCGACGCCTCCTTTGCCCGATGCGACGGCAATAACGGCCTTCACGCCCGGCAGCAGCGTCTCGGGAGCATGTCGGCTCGCGGCGTTGCGACGTTTGTCGCCCAGATTGAAGGGATGGTGTCCTCCGCCCTGCGCGGGCGCGTTGGCGGCGGTCGGCGTTGCGGGGCGATGAGATGTGAAGGACAGGGTGGCGCCCGTAATGCCTGGCAGGCTCGCAATCGCGGCTTCGACCCGGGGCCGGAGCGGTTCCACGCGCGAAGCATTGTCCCGTGACGTCGCCAGCGAAACATGGGCGTGGCCATCGCGCACCGAGACGCTTTCGAGGGCTGCGAAGGACAGGACGTTCGAGCCCTGACTGTCCTGCTCGGATTTCAGGATATCAGCGATGCGGGTTTCGGCGCTGCGGGCGTCTGTCCCGGGGGAGGCGGGCGGCATGTCGTTGGGGGGCGTTGTGTCAGTCATGCCGGGCTCTCATCAAGGGAATTATTGTATCGGAAAGAGGCATGAGCCTAACATCAATGGTCTGAAAACGCATCCTGAATGGCGGGATGGTGACGAAGGGCCATGTTCTGCGTTAGCGTGGGGGTATGAAAAACCCGTCTGTCCGTCTTTCTGTTTCCGCTCTGGCGCTGTCCCTTTCCGCAGGTTGGGCGCTGAGCGCGGCTCCAGCGCTGGCTCAGGATGCTGCGCCGGTTGCAGGCCAGCCGTCTTCCGTACCGACTCCTGCGCCACGTTCGGTGCCGTCGAGCTTTGCGGATCTTGCAAACAGGCTTCTGCCGTCGGTCGTCAACGTCTCGACCTCCGCTGTGCTCAAGCCTGCGAAGACGGATGATAAAGGCCCCGATTCCAGCGATCCGGACGGCCCGCAGGTGCCCCCGTTCCAGCAGGGCTCACCGCTGGAAAAATTCTTTCATGATTACCTGAAACATAAACCGGCCCCGAACCATCCGCCGCGTCGTCAGCAGGCGCTGGGTTCGGGCTTCATCATTGATGCATCCGGTATCATCGTGACGAACAACCACGTGATTGAAGGGGCAGATCAGGTCAGCGTCACGCTTCAGGACGGGACCGAAATGCCGGCGCGGATCGTGGGAAGAGACAGTCAGGTCGATCTGGCCGTGCTGGAGGTCAAGCCCAAGCGTCCGCTTCCGACCGTCCCGCTGGGCCGGAGCGACAAAGCGCGGATTGGGGACTGGGTTCTGGCGATCGGCAACCCGTTCGGGCTGAACGGAACCGTGACGGCAGGCATCATTTCTTCGCGCGGACGAAACGTCGAACACGGTCTGTATGACGACTATATCCAGACCGATGCCGCTATCAATCGTGGTAATTCCGGCGGTCCGCTGTTCAACCTGTCCGGTGAGGTTATCGGTATCAACACGCTGATTTATGGCGGCTCGGGCGGCGATTCCATCGGGATTGGTTTTGCCATTCCGGCGGATGATGCGCGGGGGATCATCGACCAGCTTCGGCGCACCGGGCATGTCTCGCGCGGCTGGATGGGGCTGAAATTCCAGGATGTGACGAACGACATTGCCGAGACGCTCGATTTCCGCAAGCCGGACGGCTCCAACGGCAAGGGAACGCTGATTTCGGAAATCGATCCGAAAGGCCCGGCTGCAAAAGCGGGTCTTGAGGTTGGCGACATCATCACCCGCGTCAACGATCAGGACGTGACCGGCCAGACCATGCCGCGCATCATTGCCTCCATTCTGCCGGGGACGCAGGCGCAGTTGACGGTCTGGCACAAGGGTGCACTCAAAACGCTGCCGATCACGCTCGCGCAGTCCCCCACGCCGCCGGATATGCCGCCATCAGACACGCACCAGCCTGAACACCGCCATGCGGCTCTGGGTGAACTGGGGGTAACGGTCAGTGCGATCGACGCGGACGCACGCACGCAATATGCGCTGTCTGACGACCAGCGCGGCGTTCTCGTCTCGCGGGTCGAGGCGGGTAGCCCCGCCGCCTCGCGCGGGATTGTGGAAGGCAACGTGATTACGCAGGTCGGACAGGACCAGATCAACACCCCGGACGATTTCGCCAAGGCCGTGCAGGGTCTGCACGAGCGCAAGAAGACGGAAGCCCTGCTGCTGGTGCAGGACGACGATGGGCTGCGCTGGGTTCCGGTGCCCTTTCTGGGGAACTGATTTTCACCTGAACTGAAATGTGAGCATGAATGTTCTGATACGTCTGGGCCGGGCCTGGCTGCCTGCGCCGCCCCGGAACAGCAGTTGGCGCGAAGTCATGCGTCCCGCAATACGCCAGACCATCCGGGTTCTGGTGTCGGTGGTCGTGGCGTGGATCGTCGGATCGCTCATGCATCTGCAGGAAACGATCTGGGCGCTGGTTACGGCCCTGATCGTGACGCAGTCCCGCATCAGCCAGACCATGGCCACGGCCCGGGACCAGATCAGTGGAACGGTGATCGGGGCGCTGGCGGGCGGGTGCGCGGTCGTGCTGGAAATTACGACGGGTCTGCGCTGGGTTCCGTTCTGGATCATGCTGACGCCGCTGGTGTTCCTGACGGCCATTCAGCCGACGCTGCGTTTCGCCTGCATCACGCTGATGATCGTATATCTGTTTCCCAGTCAGGGCAGCCCGTTTTTGCCGCTGGTCACGCGGCTTCTGGCCATTGTCATGGGCGTGGCGGTGTCGATCGTCGTATCATTCCTCATTCTGCACAGCAGTGCGCGCAAGCAGGCATTCCATACCGCCGCCCGTCTGTTACGGCGCATGGACCAGCTTCTTAAAAGTGCGCTCGACCAGAATACGGGATGGACGGCCATCGAGCAGCAGAACGATGACTGTGTGGCCCTGCTGATGGAGCTTGAGGATGCCGTCACCGAAGCGCGGCGCGAGCGGCTGAAGGAACTGGAACAACGTGATCCAGTTCTGGCCGCTCTGCCCCGGCTCATGCGGCGCCTGCTGAATGATACGATGCTGGTCGCGCGGGCCATTGCGACGGGGCGCGCGGCGGGAAATACCGGTCTGATGCCGTTGTACAAGGGGCTGAGCCATGCGCTCCGGGCGCTGGCACATAGTTGTGAAGAACAACTGACCGCGAAAAACAGCCGGCATCCGCGACAGGCGCAGGATGAAGAAATTCTTCATCTCCTACCACGTCTGGAAGAACAGACCCGGCCGGAGATGCGCTTTGTGATGTCCCTTTTCCGGGAAGATCTGGAAAGAGCTGTCGGCGTGGTCATGCGCGAAGATGTGAGTGGCATGAAAGGGCTCTGACGCCTTTTTCCCAGATCTTTGCGGCGGACGGCTCCGGGGGCTGTTGAAACCGTTATTCGGCTTTTGCGTTGTTCGGAGGCTATGATGGCACATGCCCGGCCTTGTCGGTCCCCGTCAGCGACCGGCCCGAAACCACGGAGAAGTCCATGATTACGCGCGAAACCCTCAAATCTCTTCCTGCCAATGTCCAGGCGCCCCCTTACGACATTGACGGTGTGAAACCGGGGATCGTGCATTTTGGTGTGGGTAACTTTTTCCGGGCGCATGAAGCGTTTTATGTGGAGCAGATTCTCGAACACGCGCCTGACTGGGCGATTATCGGCGTTGGTCTGACGGGCAGTGACCGCTCAAAGAAAAAGGCCGAGGAATTCAAAAAACAGGACTGCTTGTATTCCCTGACCGAGACGGCACCTTCCGGCAAAAGCACGGTGCGCGTCATGGGGGCGCTGCGCGATTATCTTCTCGCCCCGGCAGATCCTGAAGCCGTGCTGAAGCATCTGGCCGACCCTGCCATCCGCATCGTGTCCATGACGATCACGGAAGGTGGCTACAACATCAACGAGACAACAGGTGCGTTCGATCTGGAAAATACAGCGGTGAAAGCCGATCTGCAGAACCCGGAAAAGCCGTCCACGGTCTTCGGTTATGTCGTCGAGGCTCTGCGTCGTCGCCGGGATGCCGGACACAAGGCGTTTACGGTCATGTCCTGCGACAACCTGCGCCATAATGGCAATGTCGCCCGCAAGGCTTTCCTCGGCTATGCGAAAGCGCGTGATCCGGAACTGGCGAAATGGATTGAGGAGAATGCGACCTTCCCGAACGGAATGGTCGATCGTATCACCCCGACTGTTTCGGCTGCCATTGCGAAGAAACTGAACACGGCCAGTGGGCTGGATGACGACCTGCCGCTGGTGGCCGAGGATTTCCACCAGTGGGTTCTGGAAGACCAGTTCGCAGATGGCCGTCCGCCGCTTGAAAAAGCCGGTGTGCAGATGGTCCGGGACGTGACGGATTGGGAGCACGTCAAAATCCGTATGCTCAATGCCGGGCACGTCACGCTCTGTTTCCCGGGCATTCTGGTCGGTTATGAGAATGTGGATGACGCCATCGAAGACGGCGAACTTCTCGGCAATCTGAAGAACTATCTCAACAAGGATGTCATCCCGACCCTGAAGGCGCCGTCAGGCATGACGCTTGAAGGCTATCGGGACAGCGTCATCAGCCGTTTCTCCAACAAGGCGATGTCGGACCAGACGCTCCGGATTGCCAGCGATGGCTGTTCCAAGGTTCAGGTGTTCTGGACGGAAACCGTGCGCCGGGCGATCGAAGGCAAGCGGGATCTGTCGCGCATTGCGTTCGGAATTGCGTCCTATCTCGAAATGCTGCGTGGACGGGACGAGAAGGGCGGGACGTATGAATCGTCCGAGCCGACTTATGGCGAAGCCGAATGGAAGCTTGCCAAGGCTGACGATTTCGAGAGTTCTTTGAAGCTTCCGGCATTTGACGGATGGCGCGATCTGGACACGTCCGAACTGGATCAGAAGGTCATCGCGCTGCGGAAGATCATTCGCGAAAAGGGTGTGAAGGCCGCCATTCCGGCCTGAAGACTCCTTTCGGGTCTAAAAAACCGCGCTCTGTGAGGAGCGCGGTTTTTTTTATGCTCAGATCTGTCCCATAAGGACAAGAATCACGACAATGACCACGATCAGGCCAAGGCCGCTGGACGGGTAGTAGCCCCATTTTGAGCTGTACGGCCATGACGGCAGCGCACCGATCAGCAGGAGAATCAGGATTACAAGAAGGATCAGTCCCATGGCACATCTCTCTTGCCGGTTGAGACTGCTTTACGCGCGTTAGTGAATAAAAGTTTCCGCAATATTGCGAAAGATCAAAGCTGCCGGTCGCGCTTGATGCGGTCCCAGGCGGCATTGATGCGGGCAACCTTGTCCTGCGCGCGGCGGCGCTCTGCTTCGGACATGGGTTTTTGCGCCAGAACGTCCGGATGGTGTTCGCGGATTAGAGTCCGCCAGCGGACACGCACTTCGGTATCGGTGGCGGTACGCGTGATGCCGAGAATGCGATAGGCGTCCGGTTCGTTCGAACTGGCAGCGCGGCTGTTGCCACTTTCCGCCCGATCCCACGCCCCTGCGGGGAGGCCGAAGGCGCGGTGGACACGCTGGAGAAAGTCGACTTCCTTAGGGTGCAGCTTGCGGTCTGGTCCGGCATCGGCTCGGGCAATGCGGAACAGGGCCGTCATGAGGTTTTCAAGCGGCGCCGTGTTGTCGGCATAGGCCGCGCCCATTTCGCGGGCATACATCTCGAAGTCGTCCGTCCGGTCGCGGGCGCGATCGAACAGCATGCCGACTTCCTTGACGTTGTCGGAAGGGAACTGGAAGCAGGTCTTGAAAGCGTTGATTTCGTGACGGTTGACCGGGCCGTCGATCTTGGCAAGCTTTGCACACAGCGCAACAAGCCCGATCGCGTAAAGCTGATCCCGCTTGCCCAGCGCTGCCGCAATCTTGGCCGCTCCAAAAAAGGCTGCGCTGTTGGGGTCAGGCCGACCATTTGCCGGGAAACGCTCGCTCCATCCTCCCGTCGAGGGTTTGAGCAGGGAGCCGCTATCGGCGGCATGTCCCAAGGCCGCGCCCATCAGCGCTCCGAAAGGACCACCAACCGCGAAACCCGCGACACCACCGAACATCTTGCCCCAGATAGCCATGAGTTCAGCCTAGCACGCCCATCCTCGGCGGCAAATGACAGATCGTACAGCCGCACGTCACGCGGTCTGAAAGCTTTTGCGTGAGGCGTGCTATGAAAGCGGAATGACGAACCCGGCCCCTCTTCAGGCTTTGTGGTGCTAGGGTTTCAGACTGTTTGACGGATATTTTCATGACTTCTTCGCTGCCCCCTCGTACTGACGATGAACTGATGGAGCTTCTGATCCGCCGGCTGCCCGAGAAGTTGCAGACGGTGCTGAACTGGCTGCGGGAACCGTCGCATAAATGGGTACGGATTCCGGCGGGCGTGCTGTTCATGCTGGGGGGCGTCCTGTCGATCCTGCCGGTTCTCGGATTGTGGATGCTGCCGGTTGGCATCATGCTCCTGTCACAGGATATTGCGCTGTTCCGCCGTTTGCAGGGCCGCGTCCTGCGTTGGGTCGAACGCAAGCACCCCGACTGGCTGGGGCTGCCAGCCGACAACACCTAGCCTGAGGTTTCAATCCGCTTTTGCAGGTGCAGAAGTGCGGCAACCCGAAGCGCAGACGCCAGCGGACGTTCGGGCGGCCGTGTTGCATCCAGCGAGGCGACGAGTGAGGCAAAGCTCTGTTGGCGCGTTGTGGCGATTATGTCCAGAACCGTCCAGAATTCGGGTTCGAGTGCCACGGACGTCCGATGGCCGGACAGGGACAGACTGCGTTTGACGAGATCGCTCATGCCGGATGTTCCTCAAGACGGGTGATGGCCCAGTGCGCTGTTTCGGAAATATCCGGGTCCGGGTCTGCCAGCAGGTCCCGCGCCGCGGGGAGGAGCGACGGATCGGCGGAGTTACCGATGGCGATCAGCACATTGCGTACAAACCGGTTGCGCCCGATCCGCTTGATGGGCGAGCCGGAAAAGAATGTCCGGAAGGTCGCATCATCCAGCCGGACCAGCTCATCAAGTTTCGGCGCCACCAGTTCGGGGCGGGCCTGAAGTTTGATATGCCGCGCGCTCTCGGCAAAGCGGTTCCACGGACAGACGGACAGGCAATCGTCGCAGCCATAGATGTGGTTGCCGATTTTCGGACGCAGTTCGTGCGGGATTGGGCCTTTGTGCTCGATCGTCAGATACGAAATGCAGCGGCGCGCATCCATCCGGTAGGGCGCCGTAAAGGCGTCGGTCGGGCAGGCGGTCAGGCAGCGCGTGCAGGAGCCGCAGCTTCCACCTTTGGGTGCGGAGGGCGCGAGTTCCAGCGTGGTGTAGATTTCGCCCAGAAGCAGCCAGGACCCATGCTCCCGCGAGACGAGGCAGGTGTGCTTTCCCGTCCAGCCGAGTTGCGCCTTCTCCGCCAGTGCGCGCTCAGAAACCGGCGCGGTATCGACGAACACCTTCACCTGCGTCTCCGGTCCGCCCAGCTTCACCACATACTGCGCCAGATGTTTGAGCATGCCCTTGATGACATCGTGATAGTCGCGGTTCCGGGCATAGACGGAAATATTGCCGCATTCGGGATCGGTCGTCGGGCCTTCCGCCGGGGCGTAGGACAGGCCCAGCGAAATCACGCTCCGCACTTCGGGCCACAGCGCCTGAGGATGGGCGCGTTCTTCGATGCGCGTCTCCATCCACTCCATCGTTCCGTGATGGCCCTGAGCGACGAATTCCCGCAGACCCTGCGCGACTTCGGGGCCAAGTTCGGCCTTGCAGAACCCGACCGCATCAAAACCCAGATGGCGCGCATGGTCCGCAATCCGGGTTTCGAGCCCTGTGTCGGCTTTTTGGGACGTGCGCATGGAAGGGAAGGATCTTGCCGGTGAACGGGGGGCCGTTATGCCATCGCAAGCGCGAACGGACCAGCTTTTCTGCTGTTGCGGATGGTGATGTCAGACAGGGTTTGTCACGATCTGAAAATGGCTTGCCACGTCGGGGGCGGAGCGGCATCGTTGAGCGATGCGACATCCTTTCCGCTCCCTTCTGCCCGCTGCTGTTCTGGGCATGACATCCGTTCTGGCACTGAATCCGGTCGCACAGGCTGCCTCGTCCGCCGCGCAGGTTTACGATCACGTCCGGAACGATCCGGTGCGTCTGAACATGTTCCTGCGGGATTTTCCCAAAGGGGCGGATCTGCACAATCATCTGGCTGGCGCGGTTTATGCCGAAAGCATGCTGGACTGGGCTGCGCGCGATGGGCTGTGCGTGTCCCTGACGGAAAAGCGCATTCTTGATCATGCCTGCACTCATCCGGGAGACGGCGAATTTCCTGCTGCCGACCTATCGCACCATGCGGGATCGGAAAATGCGCTGATCGATGCGCTGTCCATGCGCGACTTTGTGCCGTCGCCGGGGGATGCTTCCGGCCATGACCATTTCTTCGCGACCTTCGCACGCTTTAACGCCATCGCTGACGCGCATGAGGGCGAGATGCTGGCTGAAGCCCGCGACCGTGCTGCCCGCGATCATGTGACGTATCTGGAACTGATGATCTCGCCCGGGATTGGTCCGATGATCGGGGCCGGTTTCCATCATCCGTTGCAGGGCGACGACTTCGCTGCTGCGCATCAGGCGCTCGTTCCGGAAATTCCGGCACTGGTGCAGAAAGCCCGAGCCGAGACGGACCGGATGGAGGCCCAAGCGCGGGACGTGCTGAAATGCGGAACACCGCAGGCCCATCCGGGATGCGCGGTCACGGTGCGCTATCTGTTCCAGACCCTGCGGACGTTGCCGCCTCAGGCCGTTTATGCGCAGCTTGATGCCGGATATGCGACCGTGAAAGCCGATCCACGCTTCGTCGGGCTGAATATCGTCGCGCCTGAAGACGATCCGACTGCCATGCGCGACTACGACCTGCATATGCGGATGTTCCATTTCCTGAACGGCGTGTATCCGGGCGTGAAGCTGAGCCTGCATGCCGGGGAACTCACGACAGGCCTCGTCCCGACCGAAGGCCTGCGTCATCATATTCGCGCTGCCGTCGAAGTGGCAGGCGCCAGTCGGATCGGGCATGGCGTGGATGTGGCGCTGGAGGACGACCCTGAAACGCTGCTGTCCGAAATGGCGCGGCGTTCTGTGATGGTGGAAATCAACCTGACCAGCAATGACGAAATCCTCGGCGTCAAAGGTGCGGCCCATCCGTTTTTGCTGTATCGCAGGGCCGGGGTGCCGATGGCGTTGTCCACGGATGATGAGGGCGTCTCACGCGGGGATCTGACGCAGGAATATGTCCGCGCGGCCCAGACCTATGATCTGTCCTATGCCGATCTGAAAACGCTGTCCCGCGCCGGGCTGGACCATGCGTTCGTGCCGGGCGAAAGCCTGTGGTCCGGTCATCAGCCGGGGCAGTTCGTTCCGGCCTGCCGGACTTTGCCCGTCACATCCGCGTCCTGCACGGCGTTTTTGAAATCCAGCGAAAAAGCCCGTCTGCAATGGGCGCTTGAAGAGCGGTTCGGTACGTTCGAAGCTGCTGTCACACATGAGGGTCTCTATCAGTGAAATCTGTCTCAACCGTTTTCGGGGCCGCGCTCCTGTCCTTTTGTGTGTCTGGTCTGGCGTTGGCCCATGCCCCGATCCCCGTTCGGGTCGTGGTCGTCACGACGTTCGAGATCGGCAAGGATACGGGCGATACGGCGGGTGAATACCAGAACTGGATCGAAAAACTGCCCCTGCAGCAGACGATCCCGGCCCCCGGCACCGATCATGACGTGATGCACTACAATCCGGATCTGCATGTTCTGGGCATCGCAAGCGGCGAGGGGCCGGAGCACATGGCCTCGGCCATCACGGCCCTCGTGCTCGATCCGCGGTTCGATCTGCGACATGCCTATTTCGTGCTGGCAGGAATTGGTGGGATTGACCCCAATTTCGGGACCATCGGCTCGGCCGTCTGGGCACCACGCGTTATCAATGGCGGTCTGTCCCATCTGGTGGACCCACGCGAAATCCCCGCCTCCTGGCCGGACGGGTTTACGCCCGTGCAGGGCAGCACTCCGGATGAAAAGCCGCGTCCTGCGCTGCATTCCGGCATGGGGGACATGGAATATACGCTCGACCCGGCCCTCGTGCAGTGGGCCTATGGGCTGACGAAGGATATCGCGCTTCCCGACAATGCCGGACTAAAGGCCTCGCGCCTGCGTTACACTGGTTTTGCCGCAGCCCAGAAACCGCCTTCCGTGCAGCTTGGCGACACGATTTCTGGCGAGACGTTCTGGGTCGGCGCGAAAATGAACCAGTGGGCCGAGCGCTGGGTGAAATACTGGACGGATGGACAGGGCGTGATGGCCACGACGGCGGAAGAAGACGTCGCGTTCTGTCAGGCACTGGCGCTTCAGGGCAAGGCCGGACGCGTTGATCCGAAGCGTGCGCTGATCCTGCGGACGGCCAGCAATTTCGACATGCCCCCGCCGGGCCAGAGTGCGGCGCAGCTTCTGTCGGACGAAGCGCATGAGACGGGCTTTTCAGGATTTCAGGCTTCGGTCGATGCAGCCTATACTGTGGGAAGTGTGGTCGTGAAGGAACTGGCGACGCACTGGGATCGGTACGGCAAGGCCTTGCCGTCGGCGCAATGAAGCATGTCTGATCAGCCGCCTCTCCAGACCGGTGTTCTCGAACGCCGGATGGGGAACTGGGCGCGAAATCGGCTGCCGCCTGTCCTGCGGGATGCTATCCTGTTCGTGCTCAAACAGGGCTGGGCCGCGCTGTTTGGCGGCCTCTTGCTGGGGGCGGCCCTGCTCACGAGCGTTTTCTGGCAGCCCGCATGGCCGGTGCACCGCTATGATGCGCTGTTCGTGTTCGCCATCGTGGTCCAGCTTCTTTTCCTTGCACTGAAGCTGGAAACCTGGACGGAAGCGCGCGTCATCGTGCTGTTCCATCTGACGGGAACGGCCATGGAGTGGTTCAAGGTCCGCGTAGGGGCGTGGGGTTATCCCGAGCCCTGTTTCTTTCGTGTGATGGATGTGCCGCTGTTTTCAGGCTTCATGTATGCTAGCGTCGGCAGTTACATGGCGCGTGCCATTCGGATTTTCGATATGCGCTTCATCCCCTACCCGCCGTTCTGGCAGACATTTGGCTTGGCGCTGCTGATTTACGTCAACTTCTTCTCGCATCATTTCATCCCCGACCTTCGATATGCGCTCTTTATGGGCACGCTCGTGGTCTATGGTCGCACCATGATCCATTTCCGGATCACGCAGCGCGACTGGTGGATGCCGCTGCCTCTGGCGGCATTCCTGTCGAGTATTGCGCTCTGGATCGCCGAGAATGTCTGCACGACGAGCGGCATCTGGCGCTATGCGGGGCAGCACAGGCACCAGATGGTCGGTTTCAGCAAGATGGGATCGTGGTACCTGCTGCTTTACGTCGCCTTCATGACCGTCACGCTGCTGGATCAAAACCGGTTTTATCCGACCGCAAAAACCCGGGCTGCGACCTCTGGTCAGCGTGTCGGAACGTGGTCGCGGTAGCGGTCCCAGTGTGTGGCCAGTTCGCGCACGACCGGCTCTCCAGCGCGTTCGTTGTTGTCATAGGCGACGGCCTGCCCCGGTCCTTCGTCTCCCATGGACGCCGTGACCGAAACGCCGGGCGGGGGCATATCGAAATTGCTGCCTGAGCGCAGGACCATGATCCGCTCTGGATCAACATAGCCCAGTCCTGCGAGCATCCGCATATCGTACTGGTAGTGCTGGCTTTCCTCATTGGTCATGACGAAATGTCCCTGACCTTTCGTCCACATCGTGACCCAGTTCTCGGCCCAGCGGTTGCGTTCCGCGCCATGCCAGTAGCGCTCGGTACCCAGCGTCTCGCCCATCAGCACCATCGGCGGCTTCTGCGCCTGCGGATAACCGGCCCACGCTCTGCGACGTTCGGCAATCACCGGATCATCCGAGAGTTTTACGTTCTGGCTCAGGGCAAAAGCCCAGCGCGCCAGACCACGGTTGAGCGGATAGGCCTTGGTCAACTGCGCCACATCCGTCACGGAGCCATAATGGTTCGGGTTGTCGGGCAGGGTGTCCGGACGGCTCGCACCGATGGCGTAGAGGCCGTAAGGCCAGCCCTTCGGAATGGTGCGGTCGTCGATTTCGCGCACGGCGTCCGCATCCACAACCCATTGCGCCCAGGCCACACTTCCCACTGACGCCATATTCGGATTGACGCCGGAAATGCCAGTGAACAGCCAGTAAGTATGGTGCAGGTCAAAGCGCGGATCGAGCGCCAGTGCATGCAGATCCATATCGCCGTGGCGCAGGACGATGCCATACACGCCGTCCGCATTGCGGCGGAGCTGGTCCGGGACGCCGTGGATGGGAACGGTTTCGTCCAGATGCAGACGTTCCACCCAGTCCTGATATTCGCCGGGTGTGTCACCCGTATCGTGTCCGACTTCGAAGTTCGCCACGACCAGAACGCGGATTTCTTCCGGCGCAGCGAGGGCCGTTCCGGTTGCGAGAGTGGTGCCTAGAATGAAAGCGGAGACGACTTGGCGCATGGGAGGGTCTTTCTGAAGGTGAGGCAGGGCTCTGTCCTGCACCCGGAAGGGGTCTTGATCCCTTCACCCCAATTTATAAATCGGGATCAAAGGGACTGAGGCCCTTTGTGGGGTCTGGGGCAAAGCCCCAGCTTACAGGGCCAGATCCGGCATGGGCCATTCGTCTTCGGTCCAGTCGCCTTTGGCCCAGTCTTCGCGCAGCTTTACGGCCAGAGCATCCAGCGTGCCATCCACGATGGCGGCGCGGATCTGGCGCATCAGGCGCTGATAATAGGCCAGATTGTGCCATGTCAGCAGCATCGGGCCGAGCATTTCGTTGGCACGGAACAGATGATGCAGATAGGCACGGCTGTAGCGCCCAGCAACCGGCGTGTCGTCATGAGGCGTCAGCGTGCGGGTGTCTTCGGCGAAACGGGCATTGCGCAGATTGATGGCGCCGCGCTCGGTATAGGCGCGGGCCGTGCGACCGGCGCGGGAGGGCATCACGCAGTCGAACATGTCCACGCCGCGCATGACCGCGCCCAGAAGATCGTCCGGCGTGCCGACGCCCATCAGATACCGCGCCTTGTCCTGCGGCAGCATCGGCGTGGTGAAATCCAGCGTTGAGAACATCAACTCCTGACCTTCGCCCACGGCCAGACCGCCGATCGCATAGCCTTCAAAGCCGATCTCGGTCAGGGCCTTGATGGAATATTCGCGCAGATCACGCTCGGTGCCACCCTGCACGATGCCGAACTGACCATATCCTTCACGCGCGACAAACGCCTCGCGGGAGCGGGCGGCCCAGCGCATGGACATTTCCATGGATTTCCGCAGGGCTTCAGGTGTGGCGGGCAGGGCCGGACATTCGTCGAACGCCATGGTGATGGTCGCATCGAGCTTGAACTGGATGTCGGTCGAGATCTCCGGCGTCAGGCGGTGCTTGCTGCCGTCGATATGTGAGCGGAACGTCACGCCGTCTTCGTCGAGTTTGCGGAGCGCGCCGAGTGACATGACCTGAAACCCGCCGGAATCAGTCAGGATCGGGCCGGGCCAGTCCATCATTCTGTGCAGGCCGCCCAGTTTCTGCACGCGGTCCGCCGTGGGGCGCAGCATCAGATGATAGGTGTTGCCCAGAACGATGCCCGCACCCGTTGAGCGCACGGCGTCCATTGTCATGCCCTTGACCGTGCCGACGGTGCCGACCGGCATGAAGGTTGGGGTCGGGACTGTGCCGTGGCGGGTGTGCAGATGGCCCGCGCGCGCCATACCGCAGGTTGCTTCAGGCACCCAGGTCATTTTGGTGGCGTGATCGGTTTTGTGGTCGCTCATGGTGCGCGCTCCAGCAGGCAGGCATCGCCATACGAATAGAACCGCAATCCGTTGGCGATGGCGTAGGCATAGGCCTCACGCATGGTCTCGGTGCCGCTGAACGCGCAGACGAGCATGAACAGCGTCGAACGCGGCAGATGGAAATTGGTCATCAGGACGTCCACCGCCTTGAAGCGGTATCCGGGTTTGATGAAAATGGAGGTTTCGCCACGCCATGAGGCCACGGTCCCGTCTTCGCGGGCCGCGCTTTCCAAAAGTCGAAGTGACGTTGTGCCGACGGCTACGATCCGACCGCCGCGGGCGCGGGTCTCGTTGATGGCGGCGGCGGTTTCGGCGTCGATCTCACCCCATTCCGCGTGCATCTTATGCTCGGCAATGGTGGAGCGGACGGGCAGGAACGTGCCCGCGCCGACATGAAGCGTCAGGGTCCGGCGCTGGATGCCTTTTGCGTCCAGTGCTGCCAGTAGTTCAGGCGTGAAATGCAGGCCCGCCGTGGGGGCTGCCACAGCGCCGCGATACTGCGAGAAAATGGTGCGGTAATCCGTATCGTCCTGCTTCGTCGGGCCGAAGGGGCGTTCGATATAAGGGGGCAGGGCCAGCGCGCCGACCCGTTCCAGAAATGCGTCGAACGCATCGCCTTCAACCGAGAAGCGGATGCTGACCGCGCCATCGCCTTCATTTTCGACAACGGTGGCCGTGACGGGATCGTCTCCGAAATGCAGGATATCCTGTGGTTTTAACTTGCGCGAATTGCGTGCCAGGGCATGCCAGCTTCCATCCGCCAGAATACGGTCGAGCGTCAGGCCGATCTTGGCTTCTCCGCGCGTAGCAGCAAGCTGGGCGCGGATGACGGCTGTATTGTTGGCAATCAGCAGATCGCCTTCTCGCAGGAAATCCGGCAGGTCGCGGATCACATGCGGGTCAGGCGTCAGACCGGGCCGGACATGCAGCAGCGTTGCACTGTCACGCGGGCGTGCAGGTTCCGTCGCGATGTGATCGCGGGGGAGTTCGAAATCGAAGGGGGCGAGATCGTCCGTCATGGGAACGTTCTCTAGCAGGTTCGGCCCGCATGAAAACGTCAGACCCGCGGGCCTGACGTATCTTTTTGTGTAGCAGGTGTGCGTTTCAAGCCGAAACGCTGAGCAGATGGCTCGTATCGCTGCTGGAGCCGGAGTTCGAAGAGCCGCCGGAGGTCGTCTCGGAAATGATGTTTCCCTGGGCGTCCTCGACGATGGTCGTCGTGGAGCCGTCGGCATTCAGTTTGGTTGTCGTGGTTTCCTGCGTGGAGGAACTGCTGCTGGACGATGAGGATGCGCTGGAAGACGACGCGCTGCTCGCGCTGTAAAGGCTGCTCATGGCGGAAGAGCCGATGGAAGAAATGCCTGTCATGATGAAAAGACTCCGTTGGGAAGAAACGAAGACCAGTTTCGGATGAGAAGGTTAAGAAAGGATAAGGGCTCCTGTAACCGAGTGATACGGAGTGTATTCGGTTATGGTATTCGCGACGGTTTCATTCGCAGGGAAGGCATGATCTGTAATCAAGATGTCATTTCATGCCGGGAAGTGTCTTTGCTTCCTGCCAGAGTGCTTCCATGGTCGGCAGATCCTGCTCGGCCATGGTTTGCCCTTTCCGCGCAAGCATGGCTTCCATCGCTTCAAAGCGGCGGGTGAACTTGGCATTGCTTCGGCGCAGGGCCGCTTCGGGGTCGATATCCAGTTTGCGGGCCAAGCTTGCCACGGTGAACAGAACGTCGCCCAGTTCGTCTTCGATGCGGTCCCGGTCCCCGCCGAGTTCGGCTTTCAGTTCGTCGATCTCTTCATGAACCTTATCGAGAATGCCGGTGGGGTCGTCCCAGTCGAAACCCACGCGGGCGGCGCGTCGGCTCAGTTTTGCGGCGCGCATCAGGGCGGGAAGGGGGAGGGCAACACCGGCCAGTGCGCCGTATTCGGCCTTGCGCTGGCGTTCGGCGTCTTTTTCCCGCTCCCAGGAATCGTCATCCAGAGCCGCATCGCCGAAAACATGCGGGTGACGGCGCACGAGCTTGTCGGCGATCAGTCCTGCCACGGTCTCGAAATCGAAGTGACCTGCTTCCTGCGCCATCTGGGCCTGAAAAACGACCTGAAGCAGAAGGTCCCCGAGTTCGTCGGGGATGGCTTCGCGGTCGTCACGGGCGATGGCGTCCATGACTTCATAGGCCTCCTCGATTGCGAAAGGGGCGATCGTGGCCGGGGTCTGTTCCACGTCCCAGGGACAGCCGCCTTGCGGGTCCCGCAGGCGCTTCATGATGTCCAGCAGGCGGTCGATCTGCCGTGGGGACGGCTGGGAGGACGGCCGGTTGGACTGGGGCATGGGAAGATCCTGCTGTTATCGTGCTCAGAGGTTCATAGCCGTGCCGCCTTATGGATGAAAGCGCCGGATGCGCCCTGCGCGTGACAGCCTGACATTCCCGACGTAAAACGTCTGCCGGAACGGATTTGCAGACGGGGTTGCTGGCGCATGGCACGCATTTTCATTGACGGGGAAGCAGGCACGACGGGTCTGGGAATCCGTCAGCGGATCGAGGCGCTTCCGGCGTCCTATGGTCTGGAAATCCTGTCGATTGCGCCGGATTTGCGCAAGGACAAGGCCGCCCGTCGTTCCATGCTTGAACAGGCCGATGTCGCCATCCTGTGTCTGCCGGATGAAGCCGCCTGCGAAACCGTGGCGCTGGCCGAAGGGCTGGATGTCCGGATTCTGGATGCCAGCACCGCGCATCGGATCGCGGATGGCTGGATTTATGGCTTTCCTGAAATGGATGCGGAACAGGCGGCTGCGATCAAGGGTGCGCGGTTTGTCGCCAATCCCGGCTGCTATCCGACGGGCGCCATTGCTCTGATGCGTCCTCTGGTCGGGGCAGGACTGCTTCCGGCCGATCATCCCGTCTCGATCAACGCTGTTTCGGGCTATAGCGGCGCAGGGCGCGTAGCGATCGAGGAGCATGAAAAGAACGGCGGTCCGGCGTTTTTCCTGTATGGGCTCAATCTCAAGCACAAGCATCTGCCGGAAATCCGGCACTATTCCGGCCTGACGCGCCAGCCGATTTTCGTGCCGTCGGTCGGGCATTTCCCGCAGGGTATGATCGTGTCCATCCCGCTGCATCTGAACGACCTGCCCGGTCAGCCATCGGCGGCCGAGATCGAAGCCGTGCTTCAGGACGCCTATGCCGGATGCACGCATGTGCGTGTTGTGCCCGCCCAGACGCAGCTTGTGGCGGACACGCTGGCTCATACCGACGATATGGAACTGCGGGTGCATCATAACGGCGAACAGGTCGTTCTGACTGCGCGGCTGGACAATCTGGGCAAGGGGGCTTCGGGCGCGGCCATCCAGAACCTGCTGTTGATGCTGGGTCTGTAAGGCACGTTATTTCACACGGCCCGGATTTTGCACTCTGGCCCTTTTGCGGGGAATGCATTAGGGTCCGGGCTGCCCGCGCGAGAGTGGCGGAACGGTAGACGCAGTCGGCTCAAAATCGACCGCCGAAAGGCATAGGGGTTCGAGTCCCCTCTCTCGCACCATGAACGGTCATTTTCTGCCGGAATGACCTCAGGACCGATCAGCCCGGAACGTGCATGTCCAAGCCGACTGTCAAACCCTCTCGCCCGTTCTTCTCCTCAGGTCCCTGCGCCAAGCGTCCCGGATGGACTCTGACTGGTCTGGATCAGGCTCTGCTGGGCCGATCGCACCGTGCGCCCGAGGGCCGTGCGCGCCTTAAAGAGGTTATCACCCGTTCCAAAGACCTGCTCGGTATTCCGTCGGACTGGCGCGTTGGAATCGTTCCGGCCTCCGATACGGGGGCCGTGGAAATGACTCTGTGGGCTCTTGCTGGTGAACGCGGAATCGACGTCCTGTCCTTTGAAAGCTTTTCTGGAACCTGGGCGCAGGATCTGCGCGATGTTCTGAAAATTGAAGATCTGCGCGTTCTGGACGCGCCCTATGGCGAACTGCCGGATCTGACAACCGTGGACTGGAGCCGCGATGTCGTCCTGACATGGAACGGCACGACATCGGGTGTCTGCATTCCCAACGCTGACGCCATTCCGGTCGAACACGAAGGTCTGGTCATCTGTGACGCCACGTCTGCGGCGTTTGCGATGGATCTGCCGTGGGATCGGCTCGATATCGTGACATGGTCCTGGCAGAAGGCACTGGGTGGCGAGGCTGCGCATGGCATGGTGGCGCTCAGCCCGCGTGCCGCTGCCCGTCTGTCGCAACCATCCCTGCGTCCGCTGCCCAAGATTTTCCGTCTGGCTAATAAAAAGGGTCTGATCGAAGCCATTTTCGAAGGCGATACGATCAACACGCCGTCCATGCTCTGCGTCGAGGACGCGCTGGATGGTCTGCGCTGGGCCGAACAGATCGGCGGTCTTTCCGCCCTGAAAGCCCGCTCGCAGCAAAATCTGGCGGCTGTTGCCCAATGGATCGAAACGGCGGAATGGGTGTCCTTCCTCTCTGTTCGGGAAGAGACCCGGTCCAGCACGTCCATCTGTCTGAAAATCACGGCACCGTGGTTTGAAAGCCTGTCTGACGAGGCGAAGGGCAAGGCGGTCAAGCATCTGACCGGGCTCGTTGCAAAGGAAGATGCCGGTTACGATCTGGCCGCCTATCGTGATGCGCCCGCCGGTCTGCGGATCTGGGGTGGGGCTACGGTCGAGACGGCTGATATCGAAGCGTTGCTGCCCTGGCTCGACTGGGCGCATGAACAGACGCGTCTGGAGTTTTCGGCATGAGTCTGTATTCCGAAAGCCCAAGTTCCGCCCTGCTGCCGTCCGGTTTTGCAGACCTGCTGCCGGGTGAGGCCGAAGCCGAAGCCCGTGGCATTGCCAGCGTGATGGAAGCGTTTTCCCGTCACGGCTATCAGCGTGTCCGGCCGCCTCTGCTGGAATTTGAAAGCTCTCTTCTGGGTGGTTCGGGGGAATCCCTCGCTCCCCAGACCTTCCGCCTGATGGACCCGAACTCGCATCGTATGATGGCGCTGCGTCCGGACATGACGACGCAGATTGCCCGGATCGCGAGCATCCGTCTTCAGGACGCGCCCCGTCCCCTGCGCCTGTCCTATTCGGGAAGCTGCATCGTTGTCGGCACGCCGGGCCGCGAGGCTGACCGTCAGGTCTCGCAGGCCGGCATCGAACTGATCGGCCCGGATAGTGCGCAGGCCGATGCGGAAGTTATTGCGCTCGGTGCAAAGGCGCTTGCGGAACTGGGGATCGAGGGGGTGTCGTTCGATCTGTCCATGCCCGCTCTGGCGCTGGGCCTGATCGAAAGGGTTATTTCCGAAGCCGACCGCGAGCCCCTGCTCCATGCGCTGGACCGCAAGGATGCCAGTGCGGTGGCGGAACTGGGCGGCCCAATTGCCGGGATGCTGGCCGTCATGCTGCGCGCTGCCGGTCCCGCCGACCGTGCGCTGGATCTGCTGGCTGAACTGGATTATCCCAAGGATATTGCCGGACATTTCGAACGTCTTGCAGCCTCCGTGGCAGCGATCCGCGAGCGCAGCCCCGATCTGCGCCTGACGATTGATCCCGTGGATTTCCGGGGCTGGCGCTATCATACCGGTCTTTGCGTAACGGTATTTTCGACCAGTTCGCGTGAGGAGTTGGGGCGCGGTGGACGCTATCTGGCTGGGCAGGAGCCTGCCTGCGGTCTGACGCTCCGCCCGCAGGCCCTTTTGCGTGCAGCCCCGGTGCCTGCGTCGCGCCCGCGCTGTTATGTGCCTGTCGATCTGGACGCATCCCGTCTTTCAGGCTTGCACAAGGCCGGTTATGCCACGGTGTCCGCCCTGTCTCATGACGAGGACGCGCTCGCTCAGGCGCAGCATCTGCGTTGCACCCATGTCTGGAAGGACGAGGCGGCCCAGCCGCTCTGACCTTGCCGGTCCCTTTCGTTTCTCCCGTCTCGTATTGTCAGTTCTAGGAAGTCAGCTCATGTCCAACGTCACCGTGATCGGAACCCAGTGGGGAGACGAGGGTAAAGGCAAAATTGTCGACTGGCTCGCCAGCCGTGCCGATATCGTTGTCCGCTTTCAGGGTGGCCACAATGCCGGTCACACGCTGGTCGTGGGTGAGCAGGTCTACAAGCTGTCCCTGCTGCCGTCCGGTCTGGTGCGCGGCAAGATCGGCGTGATTGGCAATGGCGTCGTCGTGGACCCGAAAGCCCTGATGACCGAGATCGACCGCGTAACCGCACAGGGCCTCGTCGTAACGCCCGAGACGCTGTGGATTGCCGAGAACGCTCCGCTGATCCTGCCGGTTCATGGTGCGCTCGATCGTGCGCGTGAAGCTGCCCGTGGTGAGCATAAGATCGGCACGACCGGTCGTGGCATCGGCCCGGCCTATGAAGACAAGGTCGCCCGTCGCGCCATCCGGATCTGCGATCTGGCCGAGCCCGAGACGCTGGACTGGAAGCTGGACGAACTGCTCCTGCATCACAACACGCTGCTGGCCGGTCTGGGTGCCGAGACGTTTACGAAGGAGCAGCTCAAGGACTTCCTGACCGAGATCACGCCGCGCCTTCTGCCGTTCTCCTGCCAGGTCTGGGATCGTCTGGACGAAGCCCGTCGTGCCGGTCGCCGCATCCTGTTCGAAGGTGCGCAGGCTGTCATGCTGGACGTCGACCACGGAACCTATCCGTTTGTCACGAGCTCCAATACGGTTGCGGCTGTTGCAGCATCGGGCAGCGGTGTCAGCCCGTCTTCAGTCGGTTTTGTGCTCGGAATTGCCAAGGCTTACACGACCCGCGTGGGCGAGGGACCGTTCCCGACCGAACTGCACGATCAGACGGGCCGGACCCTCGGTGAGCGCGGCCATGAATTCGGTACCGTCACAGGCCGCCCCCGTCGCTGTGGCTGGTTCGATGCGGTTCTGATCCGTCGCGCCGTCCGCGTCGGTGGCGTCAGCGGCATCGCCCTGACGAAGCTGGACGTTCTGGACGGTCTGGACGAGATTTCGATCTGCGTGGGTTACGAACTGGACGGGCAGAAAATTGAAACGTTCCCGTCCGCTCCGGGCGCACAGTCTCGCGTCAAGCCGGTTTATGAAACGATGCCGGGCTGGAAAGAAACGACCGCTGGCGCACGATCCTGGGCCGAACTGCCCGCCCAGGCCATCAAATATGTTCGTCGTATCGAGGAGCTGATCGAAGCCCCGGTGACGCTGCTGTCCACCAGCCCGGAACGCGACGACACTATCCTGATGCGCGATCCGTTCGAAGACTGATCTCTCACGACCGGAATCGCTTTCCGCATTAACGAAGTCTCAATCCCTGTCCGGCACAAAAGACCGGACAGGGAAACAGCGGGATTTCGATGGCCGACACGCAGGCAGATAACAGCCAGGAACTGCTCATTGCCGAGCGGTATCTGATCAGCCTGGATCACAAACAGCCTGATTTTGGTGGCTGTACGACATATGGCGCGCAGGACATGACGGCTTCCGGGGCGTCCTATCTTGCGCTGGCTCCCTTTGTGCCGTCGGCCCGTCTTTCAGAATTCATGTTCTTTCGTCATGAGAGCGTGATTCCGATTCAGACCCATGAATATTGTCAGGGTGCTTTATGGGTTCTCTGTCCCCATCCTCCAGGCCCATCTCTTGCGGAAAGTCTCGGTCTATGGACCGAAAGCCAGCTGATTGATGGCGTCATCCGCCCGTTTGCCGGGCTTCTCCAGAAGTTGGAAGCGGCCAATCTGACATGCCGCAGCATCCGCCCGGACAACATGTTCGTCGGGCAGGGGCTGCACAAAGTCGTGCTCGGGCCGTTGGGCGTTACGGCGCCTGCTGAAAAACAGCCTGTTCTGTTCGAACCCCTGTCTTCGGCGGTCTGCCGTCCGTCTGCGCGGGGCGAAGGGACGACGGATTGCGACATCTTCTCGCTGGGTGTGATTATCCTCGCGCTTGCGATCGGAAAATTACCTCTTGAAGGACTGTCCGACGCGGAGATCCTCAAACGGCGCTTCGAGATCGGTACGCCTGCGGCTTACATGCAGGACCAGAAAGTTCCTGTCGGGCTGCGGTCCCTCCTGACCGCCATGCTGGCGGATGATCCGCATAATCGCCCTTCTCCACGCGATCTGGTGACGATAGCGCCGAGCAAGGTTTTTACGGTCCGCCCGGTCGTTCCCGCCCGCATTCCGCTCATGATCGGCGGAAACGCCGTGCATACGCCCCAGGCCCTGGCATGGTACGCGGGGCGTCATCCCGCCGAATTTTCCGCGCTGCTGCAAAGGAAAGTCGTCAGTAACTGGCTCCATGGGGAGCTTGAGCTCTCCGTGATGGCGAGCCTGATCGAACAGGCCAGCGCTTCGTTTCTTCCCGCGGGCGGAAGCAAGGCGGTCGATCCTGCGACGATGGTCATCACACACGCAATTTCCGTGCTTGATCCCGCTGCGCCCATGTTTTGGGGAGGAATATGGTTCTGGCCGGAGGCGCTGCCACAGATGATGGTTCAGGCAACCGTTCGGCCTGATAACCCGGACGATGAACGAACGGTCCGCAATATCCTGAGCTTCATGGCGGGTAACCCGGATGCCTTCCTGTCGGCCCATCTTCCGCAGAGACAGGGGCGGCAGATCACGGCGTTGTCGGCGGCAGCGCGGCGGATAGCTCTTAAAGGAGCGGAACTGGTCAGGCGTTTCCCTTATGAGATGAACAGTTATCTTCCGTGTCTTTCAAAAAAATGTCTGGATGCGCGGATCTCCGTGCCGGAAGGGCTGTTGCAGTGGCTGAACCGCCATGTGGGCATTGAAGACCTGCCGGATGATATGCTGGGGCGAAGCGGTTTTCTGGATGATCAGATGCGCTCTTTCCTTGAGGCGCATTGCGCGCGTCAGGGAGTTGTTCCTTTGTCGCAATCACAGAAAGCCGGGTTGCCAGGCTGGCTGGCGGATGTGACCCTGCTCGCAGCAGTTCAGAGGAAATTCGACACCGCGCCACTCAGCTTTCTGGCGCAACGGGCTTTGCCTCTGCTTGAGGCGGAGCTGCGCCAGTGGCGGAGCAAGAGTGCGCGTGCCCGTCGGCGCGTGCGTCTGGGAAAGGCAGCCGAAAACGGAAATCTGGGCGTCTTTCTGGCAACGGTCAACGATCCAACGGGTCTGCGGTTGGACCAGAGGCAGGCTCAGGAAGCCGAAGCCGAAATCAGCAACCTGATGCGTGTTCTCGATGAAGCGCCTGAACGCAAAGCCGCCAATGATCGCGAGGCGCGAAACTCCGGTGAGTTCTTTTCTCTTCTGACAGGCATCGCGGTCGCAATGGCAAGTATCTGGCTGGAATTCTGCCAGTGAGGAAGATTTATGGCGTCTGTTAGGTCGGCAGAAGCGGGAACGCTCCGTGCTCCGGGATTTCGGTGGTGGCACGGAATCATCATTGGCTTGATGCTGTCCTATGTGCCCGGAAGTCTGCTTGTTGCCGGTGTGCTGCTGTTGCCTCTGGTGGCTCTGAAACTGTTTGATCCGAACGCTGATGGCCAGCGTCTCATGATCGTTCTGTTTTATGTTGGCGCGGTCATGGTACATCCCCTGCACGAAGCCTGGGCGGCCAACGGCGATTGGGAGACCTGCATCGCGCAGATTACCCAACCCGTAACGCTGGCGCTGGACTGGCTGGCGGCTGGTGCGGCGTGGCTTGTGGCGGAGGCTTCAGCCATTGGTGGGCGACTCTGGAATGCGGAAGTGGCACGACGCGAGCGCAAATCCATCGAAAAACGGATCGCGTATCTTCAGGACGAATGGATGTCTTCGGACGAAGATGCTCCTGCGAACTGAGCCATCCTCCAGATCGCAGAGCCTGACGTCTTATTCGACTGCGGACGTATCTTCGACCGAGGTTTCCATCAGTCTTGATGCCAGATCGTTCGAACCGCCGACCAGACCTTTGGCATAGTCCTGAGCCGAGAAGGGGCGGAGGTCTTCAGCCTGTTCCCCAACGCCGACCATATGAACCGGCAGCTTGAACTGTTCGGCAAGGGCAACGACGATGCCACCGCGTGCGGAGCCATCCAGTTTGGTCACGATCAGGCCGGTCACGTTGACCAACTCCCGAAACACGCGAACCTGTTCGACGGCGTTCTGACCCGTCGTGGCATCCAACACCAGCAGCACGGAATGCGGTGCCGTTTCGTCGAATTTCCGCATGACGCGGATGACCTTGGCCAGTTCCTCCATCAGCGCGCCCTTGTTGTGCAGGCGTCCGGCAGTGTCGATCAGAAGCAGGTCGGTTCCGGCTTCCGTTGCGCGCTTGAGGCCGTCATAGGCTAGTCCCGCTGCATCGGCACCGTGCTTTCCGGCAATGACCGGCACATTGGCGCGTTTGCCCCAGACTTCGAGTTGTTCGACAGCGGCGGCGCGGAAGGTATCTCCCGCAACCAGCATCACGGATTTGCCTTCTTCAGTATAGAGGCGGGCCATCTTGCCGATGGTCGTGGTCTTGCCGACGCCATTGACCCCGACCACCAGAACGACATGGGGCTTTTTCGCCGGATCGGGCTCGAAAGGAACTGCAACCGGCTCCAGAACACGGGCGATTTCGGTCGCGAGGGTTTCTCGGATTTCGTCGCTGGTCACGTCCTTGCCGAAGCGCGTGCTCCGGAAGCTTTCGATCACGCGTTCGGCGACGGCGGGGCCGAGGTCTGCCGCGATCAGTTCGTCCTTGAGTTCCTCAAGAGCCGTTTCGTCCAGCTTGCGATGGGTGAAGACGGCGCCGAGACGCGAACTCGAGCGTGAAAGACCCTGTTTGAGTCGTGAGAAAAATCCAGCCATGCATGGGAGTTCGGACAGGTCGGGCCGGACGTCAAGAGCACAGGAAGACCTGAATGTATTTCAGGTGCGGATTTCTGCCAGAAGTGTTCCGTTTTCGAGCCCGGTAGCCCGGACGGGGACGAAACTGCCCCGCACTGGCGCAGGCGCGTCGCCGACGAGGCGGATGGCGGCGAATTCGGGGGAATGGCCGCTATCGGCCGTTTCGGCGAGAATATCGAAGTCCGTGCCGATGAGGCGTTCGAGAAAACGGTCACGGTTTCTATCGCCCACGTCGCGGAGTCGGGCCGCGCGTTGCTGGCGTTCGGCGTTGGGAACGGCGGGCATCCGTGCCGCAGGGGTGCCGGGGCGTTCGCTGTAGGGAAAGACATGTAGGAAAGGGATCTTCTGCTCTTCGATGAAGGCGCGCGTTTCTTCAAACAGAGCCTCCGTTTCTGTAGGGAACCCCGCGATCAGATCGGCGCCGACGCCTGTTTCCGGACGCATGGAGCGGACACGGCGCAGTGTGGCCGCAACGCCAGCGGTGTCGTGGCGGCGTTTCATGCGCTTGAGAATGAGGTCCGACCCGGCCTGCAGGGAGAGGTGTAGATGCGGCATCAAGCGGGGTTCGTTTTCCAGCAGCCACCACAGATCCGCATCGCCCGTCTTCACATCCAGAAGAACAGGGTCGATGGACGACAGGCGCAGACGTCGGACACCTTCAACACGGCGCAGCAGTTCGCGGCATAATGCGCCCAGCCCCTTGCCTGCGGTGTCTTGCCAGGAGGCAATGTCCACGCCGGTCAGGACGATTTCCTGATGACCGGCTTCGACAAGGGCTTCGGCGCGGGCGATGGCATCCTCAATGGGCGTGGAGCGGGAATCGCCGCGACCATAGGGAATGATGCAGAATGTGCAGCGATGATCGCAGCCCTGCTGAACCTGAAGAAGGGCGCGGGCGTGGCGTGACGGGGGTAGTCCTGTGCCGTGATCGCCCCAGATGGCGGGTTTGAGCTTGTCTTCGTTGGGGACGACGCGAACCACGCCCGGCAGTTCGGCCCAGCGATCCGGTGCGATGTCGGAAGCGCAACCGGTCACGACGATTTTGGCATCCGGATTTTCGCGATGCGCCCGACGAATGGCCTGTCGCGCCTGCCGCTCGGCGGTGGTTGTCACGGCGCAGGTGTTGACGATGATGGTGTCGTTCTGGCCGCGCGCGTGATGGGCCATGCCATCGCTTTCATGCGCGTTCAGGCGGCAGCCGAAGGTCAGGACGGAGGCGGTCACGCCGTTGTTCCGTGGAAAACCGTGACGGCGGGGCCTGTCATCAGGACGTGACCGTCCGCGCGCCAAGTGATTTGCAGGTCGCCACCATCCATGGTGACAATGCAGGTGCGCTCCGTGAGGCCGCGACGCACGGCATTCACGACGGCCGCGCAGGCGCCGGACCCGCAGGCGAGTGTCAGGCCGGCACCACGTTCCCAGACCCGCAGGCGCATATGGGTCGGGGAGAGGATTTGTGCAAAGCCGATATTGGCGCGTTCGGGGAACAGCGCGTCCTGTTCGAGCCCGGCGCCCAGTGCTTCTGCGTGGGAGGCATCGCCAAAGATCGTGGCGTGGGGATTGCCCATCGAGCAGGCCGCGGCGTCATGCAGGGGGAGATGCAGCGTGTCGCAGGCCTGCGAAAGCGGTACGTCCTGCCAGTCCAGGCGGGGCATACCCATATCGATCGTGAAAAGATCGCCGTCGCGTGCGGTGGGAAGAAGACCGGCAGCAGTCTGGAGTGTGGGCGTGCCTCCGACGAATTTTGCCACGCAGCGAGACGCATTGCCGCAGGCTCCGGCTTCAGAGCCGTCGGGATTAAAGAATCGGACATGCACGTCCGCACCGTCCAGCGTTGGGACAGTTAAGAGAACGAGCTGGTCGCAGCCGATTCCAAAGCGCCGGTCGCACAGATGGCGGATGGTGGCGGTGTCGAGCGTGGGATCGTTCTGGCGGGCATCGATGACGACGAAATCGTTGCCCAGACCGTGCATTTTCGTGAAGGAGAGGCTCATGATAGCCTTCCTCATAAAGCATCACGCGGGTTGACGCACGGGGAACATGCCCTCATGTCCGCTGCTGGATCAGCAAGGAGTGGATATGAGCGGCCCGGAACAGCTTGAAGGAATGCACGTTGCGGCGTTCACGCGTGCCAACGACGAGCCTGACACGATCTTCCATGCACAGCGCATCCCGGATTCGCTGATGGACATGGGCGCGCAGACAGCCGTAACGGCCCTGTATCAGACCGCTCTGCCGGTTGGGGGCGCCGTGCTGGATCTGATGGCCGGAGCGTTGAGTCATTATCCGAAGGAAGCGCAGTTTCAGCGCGTGGTCGGGCTTGGCGTTGCGAAAGCGGCTCTGGAGGCCAATCCGGTTCTGAGCGAACGGGTCGTGCAGGATCTCAATGACGAGCCGACCCTGCCTTTTGAAGATGACAGCTTCGATGCCGTGACGCTGTGTGACGGGTTGGCCTATCTGACGCAGCCTTTGGCGGTTCTGATGGAAATCGTGCGTGTGCTCAAGCCCGGTGCGCCGCTGATCCTGACATTTTCCGACCAGTTTCATGCGGCGAAGGCCGTTGCGATCTGGCAGGCGCTGGAGCCTGCGGACCGCGTGCGGCTGGTCAGTGTTCTTATGTCCCGCACCGGTCTGGCGGAGCTGGATACGGGCGAGGTCGTCCCCCCGGAAGACCTGACGGCGTGGCGCGATACGGTTCATGCCGTGATTGGCCGCAAGCCCAGAACCTGAGCTGCAAACACAAGAAAAACCTCGGCATACGTTCTTTCTGGTATTTTGAAGCGGAAGTCTTTATGCAGCGGCATTCCAGCCGCCGCATCCTGTCGTCGGCGTGACGTTTGCCGAGTGTTCATAAAATATGCCTTTTCCCGATACCCATCCTGCCCTCAAGCGCGCCCTTGAGGCACGTGGCTACGAACAGCTGACTCCTGTTCAGGAAGCCGTTCTGCAGCCGGGGCTGGACGAGCGCGACCTGCTGGTTTCCGCGCAGACGGGGTCGGGCAAGACCGTCGCCTTCGGCCTGGCCATCGCTCCGACCCTGCTCGGAGACGCCGATCGCCTTCCGCCGTCCCCTCAGCCCATGGCGCTCGTGATCGCGCCGACGCGTGAGCTGGCGCTTCAGGTCCAGTCCGAACTCAAATGGCTTTATGCCGAAACCGGTGCCCGCATTGCGAGCTGCATTGGCGGCACCGATGCCCGCAGCGAAGCCCGCGAACTGAGCCGTGGCGTTCATATCGTTGTCGGCACGCCGGGCCGTCTGTGCGACCATCTGTCGCGCGGCTCCCTCGACCTGTCCGCTCTGCGCTGCGTCATTCTCGACGAAGCTGACGAGATGCTGGATATGGGCTTCCGTGAAGAACTCGAGCAGCTTCTCGATGCTGCTCCGGCCGAGCGTCGCACCCTGCTGTTCTCCGCTACGATCGCCCGCGAAATCGCGTCCCTTGCGCGTCGCTACCAGAAAAACGCCGAGCGGATCGACACGGTGTCGGGTGCGAAGCAGCATTCCGACATCACCTATCGCTGTGTTGTCACGCCGCCGCAGGAAATCGAGCGCTCGCTTGTCAATGTGCTTCGTTTCTACGAGAGCCCGACGGCGATGGTGTTTTGCAACACCCGCATGATGGTCAATCAGGTTCAGGCAACCCTGCTTGAGCGTGGTTTTGCATCTGTCGCCATTTCCGGCGAGATGGGTCAGAACGAGCGTAGCCGCGCGATCGAGAGCCTGCGTTCCGGTCAGGCGCGTGTCTGCGTTGCAACCGACGTTGCAGCCCGTGGTATTGACGTCCCGGCCCTGAACCTCGTGATCCATGCCAGCATCCCGACGGCTGCCGAGACCCTGCTGCACCGTTCGGGCCGGACAGGTCGTGCGGGCCGCAAGGGCACCAGTGTTCTGATGGTTCCGGTGAGCCAGCGTCGCAAGGCTGAGCGTCTGCTTCAGATAGCCAAGATCCAGGCGGAATGGGAAGCTGTTCCGACCGCTGCGGCGATTGCCGAGCAGGACAAGACCCGTCTGATGGACGATCCTATCCTGACGAATGCCGTGGACGACATGTCCGACGAACTGGTCAACCAGCTCGCCGAGAAATACGACGCCACGAAGCTCGCGGCTGCGCTGGTGGGTCTGTACCGTGCGCGTCTGCCGAAGGTCGAGCAGGTTCGTCCGATGTCTGTCGAAGCCCCGCGTCACACAGAGCGTGGTGAGCGTGCGCCGCGTGAAGAGCACGTCATGGCGGGCGAGTGGTTCAAGATGAGTGTCGGCCGGACCGAGCGCGCCGATCCGAAATGGCTGATCCCGCTGATCTGCCGTCTGGGTGGTGTGCAGAAGCGCGAAATCGGCAGCATCCGCATCGATCAGGAACAGACCTATTTCCAGATCGCCGATGAGAGCGTTGCGCGCTTCAAGTCCTGCCTCGCCGGTGCGGACGCTGATGAAGTGACGATCGAACCGTCTGAAGCGCCTGCTGGCGGCATGGGCCCCCGTGGTCGTAACCCCGGTGAAGGCAAGCGTTTTGGCGGCGGTGGCCGTTCGGGCGGCGGCTTCAAGGGCGGCCCGCGTGGTGGTGCTGGCGGCGGAAGCGGCTACAAGGGACGCGGCGGTTCCGGCTTCAGCCGTCAGAAGCCTGCAGGCGGCGATGGCCCGCGTGGCGATGGTTCGAGCCGCAAGCGCCGTTCCTGATCCTTCTTTCAGGATCTGAGTGACGTAAAACCCCGCCGGAGCAGGTCTTCGGCGGGGTTTTGTTTTTAGGTCTGAGGCAGGCGGGCGGTTAGATCCCGGACGCGGTCAAGGATATCTGTGACGGGGAGCGGGATTAAAGCATTGTCTGTATGGTTTTCCTGTGCGGCACCCGTCTGAAAGACATCGGCCCAGTAGCGCAGGCCACCCTGTGTCGCCATCGCGGCGAAACACGGGTTGACGTGGTGGGACGGAACGAGTTCGTAAACGAGGGTTCCCGGCTGACACCAGGCGATATTGGCCATCCCGGCGCCGAGCATGCCCATAACCATTTCGGCTTCGCTGAACAGACGGATCTGTTCGGTCAGGGACAAGGTTTCGGGGCGGACAAGCTCAAAACCGAGTTTTTCCAATGCGTCCGCCATTTCGGCTTCGTTGGGAACATGCCGGTTGGCCGAGGCTCCGCGCTCGATATACAGCCGCCGACCCGTGGATTTGCCTGAGACGCCCACGGCCTGTCGAAGACGGGCATAGGCGGCACGTGAAAGGTCCGAGATGGCAAAATCCGCGCTTCCATTGACGAAGGTGATGTAATCCAGAGTTTTGAACGCGTACTGGTGCCCCTGTTGCAGGCGGATATGGGCGTCGGATGTCAGGCCGAAGAGCTCCAGCGTCTCGAACTGCCAGCGGTGCATGTGTTCGGGCAGGACAAGGCGAACGGCCTTATCCTGTAGGGACAGGACGTGCAGGGTCGGGATCGTATGGGCGACCCAGTGATAGTAATTCGAAGCCCAGTGATCGACGCAACTTGCCGTAAGGCCCTTGAAAGACGGGCAGCTTATCATGTCGGCCGGGCGCAGCGTCAGGGCGCGGACAGCATCCGGGGGCTGGACATAGGCTGTGTCGGAGACGGGGTGGCCTGCATGCAGCAGGGTCATCAGGGGTTGGTCCAGCACGATATTGCGCAGAGCATAGTGCTGGACCGTGACCGGCATGCTCTCCCAGTCCCGAAACGGATTTCGCTCCGGATGGGGAAGGTCGGACAGGCCCGACGAAGAGACGCACTTCACCGGGCAGGTTTCGAGCATGGTCACGCTTCGGGCAATCTCCGCCAGACCGGAGAGTCCGGCTGGTGGAGGTAGAAAGCGCCTGAAACGGGAGAAAATCTGCATGGTCTGGCTCAGACGGTTTTGGCCGCACCTTTGAGCAGGGCCTGTTGGGCATCGCGGAGGGAATCGGAGAGTTTCTGTTCCGGTTCCTTCAGATGCAGGCTTTCGAGTGTGTCCAGCAGCGCTTCGGCCACGAGCACGCGGGCAAGCCATTTATGGTCCGATGGAATGACGATCCAGGGAGCTTCCGGCGTTGAGGTCGCGCGGATGGCCTCTTCGTAAGCGGCGGTATAATGCGGCCAGAACTCACGCTCCTTGATGTCGGAAGGACTGAATTTCCAGCGTTTTTCCGGATGGTCCAGTCGCTTGAGCAGCCGAAGTCGCTGCTCTTCCGGCGAAATATGGAGGAACAGCTTGAGGACGATGATGTTTTGCCGGTGCAGATAGCTCTCGAAGTTCCGCAGATCCTGCAAACGGTGGTCCCAGAAATCCGGAAGATCCGGATTGAGCCCGCGGGCCCGGACCATGTCCGGATGAACGCGCTCCACCAGAACGTCTTCATAATGGCTGCGGTTGAAAATGCCGATCTCGCCGCGTGACGGGACGGCGAGATGGATGCGCCACAGATCGTCATGGCGTGTCGAAATTCCGGCAGGGGCCTTGAAGGACGTAACATGCACGCCCTGCGGGTTCAGGCCCGAGAATGCGTGCCGGATCGCGCCGTCCTTACCTGCAGTGTCCATGCCCTGAAGAACGACGAGGATGCCATGCGTCGCATAGGCCGCGAGACGCTGTTGCAGGACGGACATCCGGTCCACGCAGTCGCGGATACGGGTACGGGACTCGTTCTTCTGACGACCGAGTTTGTCATTCGTCGGTATGGAGGACAGGCGGAATTTTTTCCCGTCCGTAATGCGAAGCTGTGGGGGGAGGCCGATTTCAACCGACATGACGGTTGACCGCAAGACCGCCCGAGGCCTGACAGACCGGCATCATTTCCAGATAATTGACATTCACATGCCACGGCAGACCAATGAGCCAGGAGACCGTTCCGGCAATGTCTTCCGGGGTCAGGGGCGTTGTGTCCTTGTAAACGGCTGCTGCCTTGGCGTCGTCACCCAGACGCACGTTGCTGAATTCGCTACCCCCACACAGGCCAGGTTCGATATTGGTCACGCGGATGCGGGTGCCGAGCAGATCCGTGCGGAGATTCTGGGTAAACTGGTGAACGAAGGCTTTGGTCGCGCCATAGACGTTCCCGCCGGTATAGGGATAGGTCCCGGCCGTGCTGCCCAGAGCGATGATGTAGCCCGTATTGCGCTGGACCATGCCCGCCAGAAGCGCCCGGGTCAGTTCGACAACGCCCGAAACATTGGTGGCGATCATGGATTCCCAGTTGTCGGGTTCGGCGTCCTGTGCCGGTTCCATGCCGAGGGCAAGACCGGCATTGTTCACCAGAACGTCGATATCCTGCCAGTCCTCGGGCAGTGCGGCGGGCAGGGCACGCAGGGCGTCACGGTTGGTCATATCGAGCGTGAAGGGCAGAACGCTCTCGCCCAGTTCGTCCTTGAGGGCTTCGAGCCGCTCCTTGCGGCGGCCGGTGGCGATGACGCGATGGCCTTCGCGGACAAGCCGTGTTGCAATGGCATGGCCGAAACCTGCGGTGGCGCCGGTGACGAGGACGGTGAGAGGCATGACAATCTCCAGACGGACAGTCCGCACCCGGCAGGGGCGGTTCGTGGGCGGTACGGGGCTCAGGTCAGTGACATTGGATGTCATTAACACTCCTGAAGGCAAACGCTTGCAATACAGGAAGGGATGCACCCATGTTGGCAGGCATGAAAAAAACACTCGATGGACGCAATGACAACCTGACGGACCCTGCTGTGACAGCGATGGGCAAAGAGGCAGGCCTTACGGGGCAGTTGCTCGTGGCGGCACCTGCGCTGGCGGAGACGTTTTTTGAGCGGACCGTGATCTATCTCTGCGCCCATTCGGAGCAGGACGGGGCGATGGGGCTGATCGTCAACAAGCGTCTCGCGCAGCCGGGGCTGGACGATCTGTTCGCGCAGCTTGGAATCGATCCCAATCCGCCGGAACGCCGGATCGGCGTGTGTATGGGCGGTCCGGTCGAGCATTCACGCGGTTTTGTCCTGCACTCGGCGGACTGGGCAGGGGAGGGCAGTCTGGCCGTTGATGGGCACACGACTCTGACCGCCAGTCTGGATATCCTGCGCGAAATCGCTGCCGGACGCGGACCGAAACAGGCGATGCTGGCCCTCGGACATGCGGCCTGGGCACCGGGCCAGCTTGAACAGGAAATCCTACGGGACAGTTCGTGGTTTGTGGCACCGGCAAGCAATGAGATCGTGTTTGGCGCCGACCATACAAAGAAATGGCGACAGGCTCTGGACGCCATCGAGATCGACCCGCTTCTTTTTTCTTCATCAGTCGGAGAAGCCTGAGAAGGCAGCCGTCAGACACAGGAAGGCAGCATGAGCGCACCCTATATCCTCTACATTTATGAACATTGCCCGTTCTGCACGAAGGCGCGGATGATCTTCGGGGTCAAAAAGATCCCCTATGAAAAGCGCATCCTGCTGAATGACGATGTGGATGGTCCGGTCCGTATGGTGGGTCGCAAGGTCGTTCCCATCCTAGAAGAAAACGGACATTCCATGCCTGAAAGCATGGATATCGTTACGCATATCGATGGGATCGGAACGCCCGTTCTGACGGGAGACACGCGTCCGGAGATTACGGCCTGGCTCCAGAAGGCCGCCGCGCCCCTTTATCGCCTGTTCCTTCCGCGCGCTGCCGCCGCCCCGCTGCCGGAGTTCGGCACCACCTCCGCACGCGCCGGATTTATCCGCCGCAAGGAGCCTTCCGTCGGCGCCTTCAGCGCACTTCTGGAAGAGAAGACTGAAGAACTGACGCAGCTCAATGCACTGCTGAAAGATCTGGCGCCGCTGATCCGTTCGGCCGAGGCCGTAAATGGCGAACTCTCCACGGACGATATCCATCTGTTCGCGCATCTGCACAGCCTCTCGCTGATCCGTGGGGTGGTTTATCCCCCTGAGATCGAGGCCTACCGACAGGCCATGGCAGTACGGTCCGGTGTGGAACTGTTCGACGATATTGCCGTCTGAGCGCAGCGATATTTCCATAAAAAAGGGCCGGATCGCGTGATCCGGTCCTTTTTTATGTCGTGATTATTTTCCGGGCTGAAGAACCGTGTGCAGGAACTGCTCACGTCGCTGGGCTACGCGGGCGCGAATGACGGGGTCGGGCAGCATATGCGTGCCCGGTAGCAGCAGCAGGTCATAGGGCTTGCCCGCGTGGAGCAGGGCCTGCGTCAGCTTCATGGTGTTCTCAAAATAGACGTTGTCATCCGTGATGCCGTGCATGAGCAGAAGCGGCTGTTTAAGCGTATTGGCGTAGGTCAGGACATTGCTTTTGCGATAGCCTTCCGGGTCATGCTGCGGGGTGGCGAGATAACGCTCGGTATAGGCCGTGTCGTAATCCGCGAAATCGACCGGCGGTGCGCCCGCCACGCCGACCTTGAACACATCCGGACGGCGGATGGTCGCCATGGCGGTGAAATAGCCGCCAAAAGACCAGCCATGCACGCCAACGCGGGAGAGGTCCATTTCATGATGGCGCTTGCCGAGCGCCTGAAGACCATCGATCTGGTCCTGAAGCGGCAGGTCGATCAGGTTGCCCTTGATGGCCCGCTCGAAATCATGATCGCGCCCCGGCGTTCCACGTCCGTCGAGCGTGACGACGATATAGCCCTGATTGGCGAGGCACTGGTCATCAAGATAGGAGGTTGGCGTGTCGTGAACCATTTTAGATCCCGGCCCGGCATAGACGGACAGCACGACCGGATAATGTTTTGAAGGGCTGAAATTGTCCGGCCGGATGATGGCGGCGTCCAGATCACGCGCCCCTGCGGTCGTGAACTCGACATGAACCGGAAGTTTTGGGGGCTGGGCCACGCCCGGAAGTGTCGCCACGACATGACCTGCCGTATCCCGCACCAGCGTTTGGCGCGTACCGGCGGCACTGGCGAACGTATCCACCATGGCCGTGTGCGTGCCGTTGGTGACATGGATGTTGTGAATACCGCGCTCCGTCACGAACGGCGTGACGGCCCCGGTTTTCAGATCGATATGCACGACTTCGTTGTCCAGCCGGTTGGCGCGGACTGTGAGCGTGAGGGCGTTGTGTTCAGCGTCGTAGTCGTTGAGGGCGATATAGGACAGGCCGGGTGGCGTCAGGACACGCTCGAGCTTTCCGTCCGGGGCGTGGAGTTCGAGCTGCCAGTCCTTGCCGCGGTCCGCGGCCCAGAGAAAGCCTGCGTTGTTGTCAAGGAAGACCGGCAGGTTGTGGCCGCCGGATGCGGCGCGCGGGTCCAGTTCAATCCAGGCCGGGTCGGACTGTTCCAGGAGGACATGGGTGTTGGTGGTCGCGGGATCGATCGTGAGAAGCTGTTCTTTCGTCTGTTCGCGGTTGAGCAGGACGATGGCGAGGGGGGCATTCTTCCGCCAGACGACGCGACCGAGATAGGGCCATGCGTCGTGGTCCCATGAAATCCAGCGGATCGGGCCACCTTTGGCGTCCACCAGGCCGAAGCGCGTCTTGGCGTTGTTCGTGCCCGCGCGGGGATAGCGGAAGATGACGGGTTCGGCCTGCGGGGTTTCGGGGTCGGTGATGTAGTGCTTTTCGACGTCGCTGTTATCGGCTTCCTCGAACAGGATGGTCTTGCTGTCCGGCGACCACCAGGCACCGTCTGCGCGTTCCAGTTCCTCGGCTGCGGCGAATTCGGCGAGGCCATGGCTTAGAGTGTCACTACCGCCGGTTGTCAGGCGCGTTTCACGTCCGCTGACCAGATCGACACTATAAAGGTCATTATCCCGCACTGCGGCGAGGCTCAGCCCGTCCGGCGAGAGGCGTGGCGCGATCCATTGCCCCTCGACCGGTGTGACGCGGCCGTCATCCGTAGCGATGCGTTCGAGCTGCCCACCTTGTGAGGCGAGAACCGTGCCGCCGTCTTCGCTCATCTGATAGTCGGTGATGCCGGACATACTCTGGCGTGCCCGTTCGCGCCGGGCCTTCTCTTCGACCGACAGATGTTCCGGCCCCGATGCCGGGGCAGCCAGTTCATGAATGGCATGATCCGGCAGGTCGTAGCGATAGAGATGCAGATGCGTGTCGAAAGGTCCCGAACGCAGGAACAGGACGGAGTGACCGTCCGGCGTGATTTCCGCGTGGTTCGGCAGGCCAAGCGTACCGTTCCGGGTCTTGGCGAGATCGAGCATGCAGGCCGCGGGATCGGCGGCATTGGCAATTCCGGCGGACAGCACTGGAGAGATGAGGGCGCAGGCCATAAGGGCGCGACGAAGGGGATTTGAGGGCATTGCATCTCCAAAAGAATGACGGCGGGCAGGATTTTGACGTCGATCATGGACCGGGGCGTCGTTTGTGAACAGGGTGTGCGGAAGGGATCTGCGCAACCCTCTCACGTTTTCGAGAGCGGGGGCGATTTTACCGGGACCGATTCCGGGTTCGTGTGTTCTGCATTGCACTACGTCTCAGCAAGAAGGAGCCTGATGGATATGCAGTATCGTCAGCTTGGTCGCTCGGGCCTCAAGATTTCAGCACTCAATTTCGGATCGGTCACATTCGGCGGGCAGGGCAATTTTGCCGCCACCGGTAAGGTGGACGTCGCAGAAGCCACGCGGATGGTGGACATTTGCGTCGAGCATGGCGTGAACATGTTCGATACGGCGGACGCCTATTCCGGCGGTGAGGCAGAGGAAATCTTGGGGCGGGTCCTTCAGGGACGCAGCCGCGAACTGCTCGTGACCTCCAAGGTGCGTTTTCCGACGGGGAAGGGACCGAACGAACAGGGCCTGTCGCGCCATCACATTCTTAATGCCTGCGAAGACAGTCTGCGTCGTTTGGGGCGCGATCATATCGACCTTTATTATCTGCACGAATGGGACGGCCTGACGCCCGTTGAAGAAACGCTTGAGGCGCTCCAGACCCTGCGCGATCAGGGCAAGATCCGGTATGCGGGCATTTCCAATTTTGCAGGCTGGCAGGCCATGAAGCTGCTGGGCGCTGCCGAGCGGGACCGTCTGATCGCCCCCGTCAGCCAGCAGCTCTATTATTCCCTTGAAGCGCGGGATGCCGAATATGAACTTCTGCCGCTGGCGGTGGATCAGGGGCTGGGCGTTCAGGTCTGGAGCCCGCTCGCCTGTGGCCTGCTGACGGGGAAGTACCGTCGCGGTAAGACTGCGCCTGAAGATTCCCGCCGCATTTCCGGCTGGCCGGAGCCGGAAGTCCGGGATCTGAAGAAGCTCTACGATACGGTGGAGGTTCTGGTGCAGATTGCGGAAGAGCATAGTGTTTCCGCGGCCCGCGTGGCGCTGGCCTGGACGCTGCACAAGCCGGGGATCACGTCGCTGGTTCTGGGCGCGCGCAAGGAAAGCCAGCTTCTGGACAATCTCGCTGCCGCGTCGCTTCGTCTCACGCAGGAGCAGGTCCGCAGGTTGGACGATGTGAGTGCGCCGGACCTGATCTATCCGTACTGGCACCAGAACCGCAACGCGTTCGATCGTCTTTCGAAGGCGGATCTCGTGTTGCAGGGGCCGGCAAAACGTCTCCGCGAGGCTCTTGAAACGAAAAAATGACTGCCTAAATATTAGTCACAGGCCGCTGCCTCCGGGGGCGGCCAAGAACATCAATGCTGCCGCAACGGGGCATACGAGGACTTTAAAGACTATGGACATTCAGAATTTTACCGAACGCAGCCAGGGCTTTCTTCAGGCCGCACAGACGATTGCGCTTCGGGACTACAACCAGCAGCTGACGCCGGAGCATCTGCTCAAGGCCCTGCTGGACGATGAACAGGGCGCGGCCTCCGGTCTGATCCGCGCAGCGGGTGGTGATCCGAAGGTGGTCCAGACCGCCAATGACGCCGCGCTTGCAAAGTTGCCGAAAGTACAGGGTGCCGGTGCGGGCCAGCCCCAGATGACGCCTGATCTTGCCCGTCTGTTGGATGGTGCGGAATCCGCTGCAAAAGTCGCTGGCGACAGTCATGTGGCGCAGGACCGTCTGCTTGTGGCGATTGCCGCCAGCAATACGGCTGCGGGCAAGGCGCTTGTCGATGGCAAGGCCAGTGCCGGGGCGCTGGAGCGTGCTGTTGCGGAAATCCGCAAGGGGCGCACCGTTACGAGCGCCTCAGCGGAAAACACGTTCGACGCCTTGAAGAAATACGCCCGTGACGTGACGGCTGTCGCGCAGGCTGGCAAGCTCGATCCGGTTATTGGCCGTGATGAGGAAATCCGCCGGACCATTCAGGTTCTGGCCCGTCGTAGCAAGAATAATCCGGTTCTGATCGGTGAGCCGGGTGTGGGCAAAACGGCCATTGTTGAGGGTCTCGCGCAGCGGATCGTCAATGGTGACGTGCCTGAAGCTCTGCGCAACAAGAAGCTGATGTCGCTCGACATGGGCGCGCTGATTGCCGGTGCCAAATATCGCGGTGAGTTCGAGGAGCGTCTGAAAGCTGTTCTCAAGGAAATCGAGACGGCTGAAGGCGAGATCATTCTCTTCATCGACGAGATGCACACTCTTGTCGGGGCCGGTCGGTCCGATGGGGCGATGGACGCGTCCAACCTCATCAAGCCGGAACTGGCGCGCGGCACTCTGCATTGCGTGGGTGCGACGACGCTCGACGAATACCGCAAGTATATTGAGAAAGACGCGGCTCTGGCCCGTCGTTTTCAGCCGGTTTTCGTGGGTGAGCCATCTGTGGCCGATACGATCTCGATCCTGCGTGGCATCAAGGAGAAGTACGAACTGCATCACGGCGTTCGTATTACGGACAATGCCATTGTTGCGGCCGCAACCCTCTCCAATCGCTACATCACGGATCGCTTTCTGCCGGACAAAGCGATCGATCTGATCGACGAGGCAGCCAGCCGTTTGCGAATGCAGATCGACAGCAAGCCCGAAGCGCTGGACGAACTCGACCGCCGTATCATTCAGCTCAAGATCGAGCGGGAAGCCATTCGCAAGGAAGACGATAACGCCTCGAAGGATCGTCTGGTCGCGCTGGAAGCTGAACTTGCCGATCTGGAAGAGCAATCCGATGCGATGGGCGCCGAATGGCATGCCGAAAAGGATCGGGTGAATGCGATCCAGAAGCTGAAGGAACAGCTCGATACGGCCCGTTCCGATGTGGAGGTCGCGCAGCGTCAGGGAAATCTCGGTAAGGCGTCTGAGCTCATGTACGGCCTGATCCCGAACCTTGAGACCCAGATCGCCAAGGCGCAGGAAGAAGAGGACGCCTCGTCGAAAAGCGGACTTTTCGCTGATACCGTGACAGATCAGGGGGTGGCCTCGGTCGTGTCCCGCTGGACGGGGGTGCCGGTGGACCGGATGCTTGAAGGCGAGCGCGCCAAGCTGATCCGCATGGAAGACACGCTGCGTGATCGTGTCGTCGGGCAGGAGCAGGCTCTTGTGGCCGTGTCGAACGCCGTCCGCCGGGCCCGCGCGGGGCTTCAGGATCCGAACCGTCCGATTGGTTCGTTCCTGTTCCTCGGCCCGACGGGTGTTGGCAAGACCGAGCTGACTAAGGCTCTGGCGCAATTCCTGTTCGATGACGAGAAGGCCCTGCTGCGGATCGACATGAGTGAGTTCATGGAGAAGCACGCGGTCTCCCGTCTGATCGGCGCCCCTCCGGGCTATGTCGGTTATGACGAGGGCGGTGTGCTGACCGAGGCTGTGCGCCGTCGTCCCTATCAGGTGATCCTGTTTGATGAGGTGGAGAAGGCCCATGAGGACATCTTCAATATTCTGCTTCAGGTTCTCGATGACGGACGTCTGACAGACGGGCAGGGACGTGTGGTAGACTTCCGCAACACGATCATTGTCCTGACCAGCAACCTTGGCTCTGAAGTCTTGGCCAATCTGCCGGACGGTGAATCCGTGGATGAGGTCCGTCCGCAGGTCATGCAGGTCGTACGGAATCACTTCCGGCCCGAGTTCCTCAATCGTCTGGACGAGATCATCCTGTTCTCCCGCCTGCAGCGCAAGGACATGGACCGGATCGTCAAGATTCAGATCAGCCGTCTCCAGAAGCTGCTGGAAGATCGCAAGATTGATTTGGAACTGGACGAGAAGGGAACTGAGTGGCTGGCCGCAGAAGGATACGATCCTGTCTACGGTGCCCGTCCGCTCAAGCGTGTCATTCAGCGCAGCCTCCAGAACCCGCTGGCCAGCCTGCTGCTTGAAGGAAGCATCCACGATGGTGAAGCCGTAAAGGTTTCGGCCACTGACAAGGCCCTCACGATTGATGGAAAGCCCGTTTCAGCGGGCTGACCACGATAAAAGTGGGTTTGAATCGAAAAAAGCGCCGTAAAGGCGCTTTTTTCATGTTTTCTTCATTTCGGATTCTCAATGGATTATGGGGATAAGTGGTTTTTGTGAGGGAATTCAGGGTATTGGCTGTGTGAGTAAGTGCGA
>NZ_JABCQI010000012.1 GCF_015244745.1 Gluconobacter cadivus | reverse complement strand
CAACTCTCAATCCCCCAACATCACACAATACCCACGCGGGGTGGAGCAGCCCGGTAGCTCGTCAGGCTCATAACCTGAAGGCCGCAGGTTCAAATCCTGCCCCCGCAACCATGAATAAGCGTCTGAAAAGACAGAAGAAAAGCCACCCAATCGGGTGGCTTTTTTGTTGCCCAATTCCCCGCGCCTATCAAATACATCCTCCTTTTAAGGGTTTAAAACCGATGGGTTCACATCGGGGACCAATGAACTTGCAACCAACTGTTCAATACGCTGGCGTAGAGGAGGGGGCCAGGCGTGCCGGAGCGTAAGCGGGCGCAGAAGAAAGGTAAGGGGACACTGCGCTTGGGCATGCAAAAACTCCTGAGGCAATGCTACGCGATCGCCCCGCCCGGCTCATCGCCGATCCACCCAATCTGCGACTGATGACACACGGCGTGGCCGATATTCTGCGCGCCCGCATACTGGCCATTGCCTGCGGCTACGAGGACGTCGATGGTATCGCCATCTCAATGCCGTCAATAGATGAGCTATGCTTGTCGCTTTCGGTATCGGGCAGACGGGAAATACGGTGACGCTGAAGTTAGCGATGCAGTGAAGACCTCGTCAGGCGGGGGATCGTCGGCTAGAGCGCGTAAAGGCAAACGTCCAGAGGCAGCAGAGTATGGCGGCGGAATGCCATGACGATCGCTTTTTCATCAATCCTGCGGTACGGTTGAGGAAGCTACCTTCGGGATGGCGCGTCGAGCCCGGAGCGCTTCACCGCAACTCTTTGACTGCGCTGTCGCTCGACGGCCGGCCGCCGCCGTGGCGTTTCCATAGCGCATCCTTCCAATTGCGTGAAAATAATACACCACCAAGTCTGGGGACTAAGCAGTCAAGCGACGGGGGAAGTCGCATTGGGTGCGGAGGGGCGTTAGGCATAAGCGTTCTTTATGGTGGGTTATACAAAGATAATATTTGATTTGAGAACCATTTGAAAAGAATGATGACCCCATCAGAAGTGGGGAAAGTATCTGTGGTGCAGTCTGAAAACAGAACGCTGAATTTTTCCGAAATATTCGCAGCGTCGTGTCGCATACGCGATCATGTGGTCCGGACGCCTCTTCTTGAAAGTCCCGTGCTGAACGAGAGGCTGGGCGGCCGTATTCTGGTCAAGCCGGAAATGCTTCAGAAAACGGGCTCGTTCAAGTTTCGCGGGGCTTGTAACCGTATTCTGCAACTTACACTAGGCGAACGGCGCGGCGGTGTGGTGGCGTGGTCTTCGGGAAATCATGCCCTGGCGATTTCGGCAGTCTGTGCGCTGCTCGATATTCCGGCTCATATCATCATGCCCGAGAGTGCCCCGCAGATGAAAATCGAGGGTGCGCGCCGTTATGGCGCCAAGGTCAGGCTCTATGACCGGGCGACGGAAAACCGCGAGGAAATCGGTGCGCAGATTGCGGACTCCGAGGGCGCCGTCATCGTTCCGCCCTATGATGATTTCAACGTTATGGCGGGTCAGGGCACGGTGGGTCTTGAGATCATGGAGCAGTGCCGGGAGCTGGGTATCATGCCAGACAATGTGCTTTCCAGTGCGAGTGGTGGTGGACTGGTGGCGGGGATTGCGACGGCTGTCCGCACCTGTCGTCCGGAAACGTCTATCTATTCCGTGGAGCCCGCAGGGTTTGACGATCTGGCCAGATCGCTGGCGTCCGGGCATCGGGTCGAGAATGCGGGTGGCATGAACACGCTGTGTGATTCGCTGATGGTGCCTACGCCGGGCGCACTGACCTTTCCGACCAATCACGCCCTGCTGGCGGATGGTCTGGTTGTGAATGATGCCGAAATCCGGGTCGGCATGGCCAACTGCTTCGAGCATTTCAAACTTGTGGCCGAGCCCGGCGGAGCCGCACCGCTTGCGGCCATTCTTTCGGGAAAGCTCGATGTACGGGAGAAGGTGACGGTGGCGGTGCTGAGTGGCGGGAATGTCGATCCGTCTGTCTATTCTTCAATACTGTAAATAAAAGGCCTATTCAGGATGTTGAAGAGTGGAACAGCACTGTATGAACGTCTGTCCGAAACCATTGATGACTTCATGGTGTTGGATTATACGGGTGTTGGCAGTATCGGCATGATTTACGCTGCGCTCCAGAAGCGTCAGCCGGGCAGCATGTGTATGGCTGCCGCCGAAATGATCGTCGGGCAGGTGGCGGAGCGTCCGGGGCCTGTTCTGATCGCCACGGGTTTCCCCGAAGGCGGCGGCGTTCCGGAAACGGATGGACCGGTGGGCGCTGCGTTTATTGCGCGCTCGATCTTTCTGGGTCTGTCACGCGAAACGGTCATTGTCGTGGACGAGGACTGGCGGGAGATGATGTTCGCGACCTGTCGCGGCGCGGGTCTTGCACCGTTCGATCTGCCCGCAGACGGGAAGATCGTGCCGGTTCCCTATCTGCGGCCGGTTTATGTCGCGACTGTGCCCAAGGATGACGCCGGAAGTCGCAAGGCGTGCGATGCACTGCTCGATCAGGTTCAACCGAGCCTTCTGATTGCGATCGAACGGCCTGGCGTCAATGATAGGGGATTGTATCATGGTCTGGGTGGCCGTCCATTGGATGGAATGGTTGCGGATCTGGATTACCTGTTCGCACAGGCACGGGTGCGGGGGCTGCGTTCCATCGGGATCGGGGATGGCGGCAATGAACTCGGCATGGGTGTGATTGCTGCGGAACTGAAACAGAAGATCGCCAAGGCCCGTGACTGTGGCATTGAAGGAAGGGGTGGTGTGGCGGCTGAGACGGCGACGGACCATCTTATCGTCGCGAATGTCTCGAACTGGGGGGCGACCGGTCTTGTGGCGGCTCTGGCCTGTCTGGTGGAAAATCAGGCTGTTTTTCACGAGCCGGAGTTGGAAGTTCGCTGTATTGAAGCCTGTGTGGCGAGTGGCGGTGTGGACGGGATGTTCATGGGGCCGGAGCCCGCGACGGACGGAATTGCTGCGGAGGAATGGCGTGGTCTGATTCAGGTGTTCCGTAAAACGTTGCAACGCCATCTCGGGATGGTCACCAACTGGCAGGGCCAGTCCGGAGACTGGAGGCAGATCCGTGCGTGAGGCGGGATCTGTTCTTCCGTGTGGCGTGATTCTGCCGCCTGTCAGTGTTCCACGAGGCAATTATACGCCGATCCTCTCCTGTGACGGTTTTCTGTTCGTCGCGGGACAGGGGCCACGCTGGGGAGATGATCTTCGCTACAAAGGGGTCGTGGGCAAGGATTTTTCCGTCGAGGAGGGGCAGCAGGCGGCGCGGCTGTGTGGGCTCAACATTCTGGCGCATGTCTGGCATTTCCTGGAGGGAGATTTGTCTCGGATCAGGCGGCTCGTCCGGGTGGCGGGGGTGGTGCGGTGTTCGGAAGGCTTCGAACAGCAGGCCAAAGTCCTGAACGGTGCCTCCGATCTGTTCGGGGAGGTTCTGGGGGACGCAGGATGCCATGTGCGGATCGCGACCGGGACGTCCTCACTGCCATCCGGGATGGCGGTCGAGGTGGAAGCTATGTTCAAAATCGACTGATTCCTGTCCGTGGGCGGCTGTGACCGTCCCACCCTAGGGGCATAAAAGAAATTTATTAACGCGGATAACAAGATAAACGTTCCAATATCGTATCAAATTTCCGTATTATCAACTGGAAATGGAAGCGAAAATACTGACCGGGCGGAATGAACACTGCCGGAGGGAAGGTAATCGCGTCTCATATGAAGAAATTCTGGCGGAAAGCTGCCTTTTGATCCCCAGATCCCAGGAGTGCGTGAAAATGTTCGCCTTGAAATACCTCTCCCGCTCTCTCTCCCTGAGCACGGCGTGTCTTCTGACGACATCGCTGTGTCATGCTGCACTGGCGCAGGGAACATTACAGGGCAGGGACATGACTTCGTCGTCCGGGAAAAAGACCGTCCATGTTGCTCATCCTGCTGACGCCTCTTCTCGTTCCGTTAAAAAAACGGATCGCAGGAAGGTGACGCAGGTCAGTGCGAAGGACACGGAAAGCATTGCCGTTCGTGGGACACAGGTTCCGGGAGAAAGTGTTTTCTCGCCCTCCACGCGGGAGCACAGTACGGCACAGGTTTTCCGGTATTCCTCGCAGCAGCTCAAGGAGACCGGTCAGACCAACATCCTCGCCGCGCTGTCCCAGCTTTCCGCCGCCGTGACGTCGTCTCCTTTCGGCGGCATGGGCAGCAACGGCTTCAATAAGACGATGCAGTTGCGAAACCTTGGTGCGGATCAGACGCTGATGCTGGTCAACGGCAAGCGCCGGCATGTGGACGCCAATTTCAATTATTATCAGGCCGGTCCGAACTACGGGACGGACCCGGCGGATCTGTCCCTGATCCCGGTCAGCGCGATTGACCATGTCGAGATCATCACTGAAGGCGCGAGTGCGCTGTATGGTCAGGATGCCGAGGCCGGTGCGGTCAATATTGTTCTGAAGAAAGACAGCAAGGGCGGCTCGATCAATCTCCAGAACAGTGGCTTTTATGCGGGAGACGGGCAGTCCTTCGATGGCAATGCCGATTACGGTTTCGCTCTGGGGCATCGTGGCGGCTATCTGAATGTAGCGGCGCAGATCAACAACCAGCTTTCCACCAACCGGTCGGGCGAGTATCCGGGTAATCTCTATTTTGAGGGTGATCCGCGTAACGACACCGCCAGCAAGGATGTGCAGCGTCTGGCGGGCAATATCCGGATGCTACTTGAAACGGCCAGCGTCAACATGGCCTATCCGGTGACGGATAACTGGGAAGTCTACAATACCTCGACTTTTGCGCATAAGGACATCATTGCGCCTGAGACGTATCGTGCGCCGTCCAACGATAACGTTGTGCGCGCGCTCCATCCGAATGGCATGGAGCCGATGTGGCATGCCGAGGAATGGGATTTTCAGGTCAATAATGGCATCCGCGCGCATAGTTTTTTGGGAATGCAGTGGGATTTCTTCGTCAATTACGGCCGCAATCAGCAGATCAACCATATTGTTGATACAGACAACCCCACGATGGGACTGGACAGCCCAACGAGTTTTTACACGGGACAGTTTGTCTCTACCGAGCTGGATGCCGGGTTCAACAGCACGAAGATCATCAAGACGTCCTTTCTGCCACGTCCGGTCAATCTGAGTTATGGTTTCGATTATCGTTTCGATACCTATCAGGTTGGCAAGGGTGATGAAGCGTCTGTGGAGAATGGCGGGGTTCCCATTCTCGATGGGCCGAATGCCGGGAAAATGGCGTCTGCGGGTGCGGTGGACAAATTCGGGATTCCGGCGGCGGCAGGCAGCATTCTGAACCGTGGTATTTTCGACGGGCACGTCAATCTGGATTTCTACGTCACGCCCAAATGGGAATGGACGCTCGGTGGCCATGCGGTCAGCTATGACGATCTTGGCGTTCATCCGTCGGGCTCAGTCGGAACACGCTATAATGTGAGCAAGAACCTTGCGTTCCGGGGGAACGTCAACACGGGATACCGGGCGCCGACGCTTGCGGAGGAAGGGTTCTTTGCCGAAACGACATTCCCGACATACCGGACGGCGCAGCTTCCGGTAAATTCGAACTGGGCCAAGGTTTTGGGCGCAACGAAGCTGCGGGGTGAGCAGTCCCGGAGCTACAGCATCGGTGTGGATGCCACGCTGCTGCCGAACTGGACACTGACGGCCAATCTCTATCGGATTTCCATCAACGACCGTCTGTATAACAGCACCCAGTTCGGCGGGACCGAAGTGGAAAGCCTGCTCTCTGCGGCCGGGCTGCCAAATGTGCTGTATGCGGCCTATTACGGTAATCCGGTCAATACGGTTACGAACGGCGGGGACGTCACGACGGCCTATCATCTGAAGACGGGACATCTTGGTGATTTCGACTTCCGCTTCTCCCTCAATATCGCGGATAGTGAGATTTCGCATCATAACGCGACCCCTGCGACCCTTCAGCAGCTTGGGCTGTCGTCCTTCAACCGGACGAATGCGGAATATCTGCTGCATTCTTCGCCCAAGAATATTGAGAACCTGACGGTTGTCTGGCATCGCGGACCGTTCTCGGCCCGTGTGCAGGAACAGCGTTTCGGGTCTTACACATGGGTCGCGGCACCGTCCCTGACGCAGGCCCAGTGGACCTATGCCAAGCCGTCCTACATCACCAATCTTGAACTGGGATATGACATCACCAAGCGCTGGCATATCGCGGGGGGCGCTTTCAACCTCGGAAATCATTATCCGGGCAAGGCGAACGCAGCCTCGCGCGCGGCACTGCAGAATGCGTTTATTTATCCCAACAACTCGCCTTATGGTTTCAGTGGCGGCATGTATTACGTCAAGACGGCCTTTCAGTTCTAAGAGGCTGTTCCAGAAGCATTCTCCCGCCGGTGCTGCAATATCCTGCCCTCCGGGGCAGGATATTTTTTTGTCGGTATGGTTGGTGGCGGGTATCCTGTTCCGGTATCGTAAAAAGATCGGCGTCATTGTCGGAGCATAGGAAAGGACAGAGACGTTCATGATGGATTTCAAGTCTCTTGAGACGGTTTTATGGATCGAGCGGCTGGGGAGTTTCCGGGCGGCGGCCGATGCGTTGCGGATGACGCAGCCAGCGGTGTCCGTCCGGATTTCGCATCTTGAGGCGCTTCTGGGGGCCAGTATTTTTCATCGGGCCCCCAAATCCATCACGCTCACGCCGGTCGGAATGACGGTGGTGCAGTATGCCCGTCAGATCCTCGATCTGCGTGATGAAATGATCCAGACGGTCAAAGGACATCAGGACGCAACCGGAATCCTGCGTATCGGAGCGATCGAAACCATTTCACAGACCTGGATTTCGGATCTTCTGATCGAGATCCGCCATAAATATCCAAACCTGACAGTGGATCTGGAGATTTCGGTTTCGGATGAAATCTCCCGGAAAATCACCAAGGGAATGCTGGATGTGGGTTTCTTTCTGGGGCCGGTCAATTCACCGCGTCTGATCGAAAGCGAGCTGTGCAACTACGAGACTGCGATGGTTGGCAGGGAGCATTTCGCGCTGCCCAGCAACGGCAAGCTGGATCTGGGGCAGGCGCCGTCGATTTCCATCATGACCCTGTCGCGCAACACCATTCCCCATTCGGCGATCCGCAATTTTCTGGCGCGAGAGGGGATCGTCCATCACCGGGTGGACACCATGAGCTCTCTGCCGTCCATTCTGGCGCTCACGCTGGGAGGAGAAGGGTTGGCCCTGCTGCCCTATGCGGTCATGCGGGATTATCTGGCCAGCGGAAAGCTCCGGGTGTTCGAGACAGGCATGAAGCTGCCTCTGCTGCGGTGTGTCGCAGGGCGGCTGATCAGTCATGGTTCGGCGATTGTCGAGGACGTCATTTCCATTGCCGAACGTGTGTCGGCCAATGTGACCTGAGGGTCAGGCTGTTCGCCGGGCGGGCGAGGAGGACAATGTGTAGACCGTCGTTATGGCGCCCAGGGTGGCACAGGCTGCGACCAGAAAGACCCCAGAGAGCGGTGAGTGCAGATGCTCGCGCATCCAGCCGATGCCGTAGGGGCCCACAAGGCCGCCGATCGCGCCAAGGCTGTTGATCCATGCAAGCCCTGTTGCCAGCGTGCGTTTTTCGAGCACATGGGGCGTTACGGTGAAGATCATGGCCGTGACGCAAAGGGCTGCTGCAAGTGCGATGGTCAGGAAAACCAGTGCGATTGCGCCGTGGGCCTGAAACAGGAAAGTCAGGACCAGACAGAGCGCGACCGTGAGGAACGGGGCGGCCAGATGCCAGCAGCGTTCGTTATGTCTGTCAGAACTGCGGGCGTTGAGCAGCATGGCCATGGCTGCGACGGCGAAGGGAATGGCCGTATAGAAGCCGAGCTGTCCGGGAGCGGGAGCGATAACCTGTTCGATGAAAGTCGGGACCCAGAAGACGATCCCGTAATTGCAGACGGCCTGACAGAAACAGATGACGACGAGGAGCAGGACTTCAGGCTGTTTCAGCGCAGCGAATACGGATGTCGTGTCGTTTGTGGAGATGTTCTGGTCCGGAAGGCGGGTCAGGATGGCCTGTTTCGTGGGGGCATCCAGCCATGAGGCGGAGGCCGGTCCGTCGTCGAGGCGTTTCAGAACGGTCAGTCCGAGCAGCAGGGGCGGGATTGCCTCGATCAGGATCATCCATTTCCATGCGGGCACTGACAGGACCTGATCGAAGGCGCCCAGAAGATAGGTGGAAACCGGGCCACCGATGGCGCCGGAGAGCGGTATGGCGATCAGGAAGCCCGTGGTGACGCGGGCGCGGATCGAGTCCGGAAACCAGATAGCCAGATAGTACAGAACGGCCGGATAAAAGCCTGCCTCCGCGGCGCCAAGCAGGACACGCAGGGCGCAGAATTCCCAGGCCGTGCTGATGATAACGAACAGGAAGGAAATCAGGCTCCACGCGATCATGATCGCGGCGATCGTCCGGCGGGGGCCGAATTTTTCGAGCAGGAGCGCGGAGGGGACCTGAAAGACGATGTAGCCTACGAAGAACAGCCCGGCGCCCAGCCCGAAGGTCGCATCCGAGAAGTGGAGATCCTGTTCCATCGCCGCGCGGGCGAAGCTGAGATTGATGCGATCCAGATAGGAAAACATGTAGCAGACGACCAGCAGCGGGATGATGCGCCGGACGGCCACCCGGAAGAGCGTGTGATCAGAGGTCACGGAATCATCCTGAGCGTGGGGAGGTATGATGCTGGTTTATATTATTTTTCCGGAATGTTCCGAGACAAGATTTTCATAATCGGGAATGGGAATATCCGTCACGAGCATGGCGCCGGGAGCGTGTGTAATGGCAAAGGGAACGCGACTTGCAGCCAGAACGGCCTGTGGCGTCACCCCGCAGGCCCAGAAGGCGGGAAGTTCATGGGGGCGGATTTCGGTGCGGGCACCGTAATCGGGTTTTTCGATGTCGATGATGCCGATGTCTTCGGGAAAGCCGATCTGGACCGGTCCGCCATGAGCCAGAGGGATACGGGAGCTGATTTCCGTGGCCTTGATCAGGTCTGGCGAGCGGAAAGGACGCATCGAGACGACGACTGGGCCGGAAAATGGTCCGACGGGTGTGCAGGCAATATTCGTGCGGTACATGGACACGCCCAGACCCGTTTCGAAATGCCGCATCGGGACGTTGCAGGCCATGAAGGCGTTTTCGAAGGAAAAGGAACATCCCAGCGCAAAAACGACGAGATCGTCCTGCCAGAACGACAGAATATCCGTCACTTCGTCCGTTAAAACGCCATCCCGCCAGACGCGGTAAAGCGGCAGGTCTGTCCGGATGTCGAGGTCACGTCCCAGCGCCGGGGTGTCATATTCGCCGGGTTGGGACATGCCGACGAGGGGGCAGGGCTTGGGGTTCAGGCGACAAAATTCCGCGAAATCCTCGGCATATGCTTTGGGGAGGATGACCAGATTGGCCTGAATGAAACCTGCAGCCATGCCTGCGGTGACGGTTCCGGCCGTGTTGGACCGGCACAGCGCGCGGACGTCTTCGGGCGATGTGTGAAAAAGGAGAGGGATCGGCAAAGCGGATTCAGACATCGTTTGCGTCCTTGTTCGCGGCAGACAGGCCGGGCGATGACAGTGATGGTTCCGGAAGGCTAACAGTCGTTGCGTTCGGGATTCAAATCATCAAAATAAATGTTGAGGTATAAATATCCGTTATGGGCCTTTTTTGTGCTTAAATCTTTTGACGGCATTGCATTGGAATGTTCAGAATGAATGCTCCGGAATAAAAATCCGACGCTTTTGGATATTGTATGCATCATGAAACGAACCGCTTCTCAGGCACCCGGCAGGCTGGATCTTCCGTGAGCGGATGTTCTGGCGCATGACGACCTCGCCTGTGCGTCTTGCTCTGGGGAGCGCGATCGGGACCACGTTCGAGTGGTATGATTTCATGGTTTACAACACGCTTGCGGCGCTTGTGTTCAACCATGTCTTTTTTCCTGAGGCGCTGCCGTGGATGGGAACCCTTCTGGCGTTCTCGACCTATGCCGTGGGATATGTGTCGCGGCCTTTGGGCAGTGTGATCTTCGGCTGGCTCGGGGACCGGACCGGGCGTAGGCATGTTCTCATGCTGACGCTGGCGCTTATGGGGCTGACGACGGGTCTGATTGCACTGCTGCCCGGTTATGCGCGGCTTGGGGCGATTAGTCCGGTTCTGCTTGTTTTGCTGCGGTTTTTGCAGGGGATCGCATTGGGTGGAGAGTGGGCTGGCGCGCTCCTTCTGACGGCGGAACAGAATTCGGAAACGGCGATGGGCATGGGGGCGACATGGTCCCAGCTTGGACCGGGGCTTGGAACGGTCCTGTCCGCAGGGGTGATCTGGGGGGTGACGCGCTCCATGGATGCGGCCTCCTTTCAGGACTGGGGATGGCGTCTGCCGCTGTTTCTGAGTCTGCTGCTTCTGGCGGCGGGATGGGTGGTCAGGTCTTCCCTGTCCGAACCGCCCCAGTTTGCCGAACGCAAAGCGCGGGGTGAGGTTCTGGCCAACCCTGTGGGCGCGGTCCTGCGTCATCATGGGCGCTCCCTGCTGATCGCTGCGAGTACCCGGATCGGGCCGGATGTTCTGTATGCGCTGCTGACGGTTTTCAGCCTGAGCTATGTGACCCAGACGGGGGAGCATACGCGGTCTGCGGCGCTGATGGCCGTGTTTGCAGGATCGGCCTGGGGGGTGATCGTCACGCTGCTGGCGGGGCGGTTCAGCAACTGCTGGGGAGCGAAACGGATTTTCCTTGTGGGGACGGTTTGTGCCCTGCCTGCCGCGTTTGTGTTTTTCTGGTGTGCGGCTTCCCATCAGGTGCTCCTTCTGGGTTTCGGGGTCTGTCTTGGGCTTTCGGTTCACGCCATCATGTATGCGGTTCAGGGCGCGCTCATCAGCCAGCAGTTTCCGGTCGAGGTCCGCTATTCCGGCTCTTCGATCGCCTATACCTGCGGCAGTCTTGCGGGGGGTGGAGCTTTTGCGCCGCTTATCATGGTGACGCTGTTCCGGGCGACGCATCTCGAACTGTCCATTTCTCTTTATGTGGTCGTGGCACTTCTGGTTTCCGGTGCGGGCGCGATGCTGGCCCGCGGGACGCGCTGAGTGTGGCTGACTGATTCCAACAGGAACGCTGAAATATGGAAATTTTCTATCCCGATCTGACTGCGGTCAGGGAGGTCATTGTGGCGGGCTGGGCCGGGCGGGATGCGGCGGGTGTGCAGCATCATATCGACGAACTGGCGGCTCTTGGTGTGGCGCCGCCTTCGGACGTGCCGCTGTTTTACCGGGTCGGGCATGAAACCCTGAGCGCGGCGCCGGTGATTGATGTGCTGGGCAGCCAGACTTCGGGCGAGGTCGAGCCGGTTTTGTTGCGTACACAGAGCGATCTGCTGGTGGGCGTGGGGTCCGACCATACGGATCGTGAAAGCGAAGCCTATAGTGTGGCATTGTCCAAGCAGGTCTGTCCCAAGGTCAGCGGTCGGGCGTTCTGGCGGTTTTCGGATGTGGCGGATCGGTGGGACGAGATGGTGTTGCGGTCTTTTACGGCTGAGAGAACGCCTTATCAGGAAGGTCTTGCGGCGTCCCTGCTCAACCCGCTCGATCTGGTGGCGCGCTGGGAGCAGCGGGAGGGCCGGGTTTTCGGGGCGGGGAGCTTGATGTTCTGTGGAACCGTTCCTACGCTCAATGGGATTGTCCGGACGGAGAGCCTGACCGTCGAGCTGTCTGATCCGCGGACCAGGAGTGTGCTGTCGCACCATTACGCCATCCGGGAGCTTCCCATGGTTGCATGAAGGGGCTTTTGGGCATGGACAAGCGGGAGCGGTATGCCATCATTCCGCCCCTTGCGCTTCTTTACTGTGGAAAACCAGCACCATGAGTCTGTGTTTCATTACCCAACAGATCCATCCCGATGCCGTAACCTGTCTGAACGAGGCCGGAATCACGACCCGTTATGCCACGGAACCCTCGATGGCGGCGGTGATCCGCGAAATCGGCGATGCGGATGCGGTGATTACGCGCGATCTGGGACTGAGCGAAGAGGCGCTGCGGGCCGCGCCGAACCTGAAAATTATTTCCTGTCACGGTTCAGGAACGAACCGGATCGCCAAGGCAGCGGCGGCGGAGCGGGGCGTTCTGGTGACGAATGCGCCCAATACCAACAGCCGGTCCGTTGCGGAAATGACGATCGGGCTTCTGCTGGCGGTCATGCGGCGTCTGTGCGAGGCGGATCGTGCCGTGCGGGAGGGGAACTGGGCGTTCCGTTATGCGAATAACGGCACGGAACTGCATGGACGGACGATCGGGCTTGTCGGGTTCGGCGCCATTGCCCGGCATGTCGCGCAGATTGCGGGGCACGGGTTGGGGATGCGCGTTGTGGCGTGGTCTCCGAGCGTTCCGGCGGAGGTGTTCGAGGCCGTGGGCGTGGAGCGGGCGGAGAGCCTTGAGGATCTTCTGGGCGTCTCGGATGTGCTGTCGCTGCATCGTCCGGCGCAGGGGAGCGGTCAGCCCACGATTGACGCTCAGGCGCTGTCGCGCCTGAAGAAAGGCGCAGTTCTGATCAATACCAGCCGGGGCGGGGAGGTGGATGGTCCTGCGCTGGCAAAGGCTCTGGAGACGGGGCATGTCGGCGGAGCGGGGCTGGACGTGATGTCGCCCGAGCCTCCGCTGGCGGATGATCCGTTGCTGCGGGCGCCGAATATGGTTCTGACGCCGCATATCGGCGCGACGACGGAACAGGCCTTGCGCCGTATGGCAATGCTGTGTGCGTCGCAGGTTCAGGACGCGCTTGCGGGGCGTGTGCCGCCGCATTGTCTCTGAACAGTTGAGTTTCGCGCCCTTCCGTTTCGGGAAGGGCGCGGGAGACAATCAGGGGGCGCCGAGGCCGCCGCCGCCCGGTGTCATGAGGACGAGCACATCGTCCGCTTCCAGAACCTGAAGGCCCTTGCCGGCGAGCTTGCGGCCCGATGCGGTTTCGACCCGGCCTGCCGCGCCGTCCTGTCCGCCGAGTGCGCCACGGGCCGGATGATCGACGCGGTCGAACGCTGCCAGAAGCTCGAAGGGCTGTTTCTGGGTGGTGCCGATTTTCATGATCTGCCCGTCGCCGCCCTTTGTCTGGCCGAGACCGCCGCTGTTTTCGCGCAGTTCCTTTTCCCAGAAGATGAGCGGGCACTGGATTTCCGCGATTTCAATCGGGGTGCCGTGTACGCCGGATGGAAAAGCCGTGGCGGACAGGCCGTTCAGGCCGGGGCGGGCCCCGGTGCCGCCATTGGTCGTGATGGCGAGCGCGTAGGTCTGGGGCGTGGTTGCTCCCTTGGGGAACCACTGTCCGCGCACGGCAATGTTCCACAGGCAGGATGTGCCTTCTGCCGGAACGCGCTCGGGCAGGGGTGTGCGGAGGCATCCGAACACCATGTCCGGCAGCATCTGCCCGATGACGTGTCGGGAAGAGACGGGGGCCGGGCGTTGGGCGTTCAGGACGGAGCCTTCGGGTGCCTCGACGTGATAGGGAGCCAGTGAGCCTGCGTTGTTGGGAACGTCCGGCGAGATCGCGCAGGCCAGTCCGAAGACCGTATAGGCGCGGGTATAGGCCATCGGGACGTTTATCCCGCGCCCGACAGCAGGCGGTGAGCCGTCATAGCTGATGCTGACGTGGTTTTCGCCAACCGTGAGCTTTGCCTTGAGCGTGAGCGGCGCATTGTAGCCGTCGATGGTCATCTCGTGGGACCACGTGCCCTGCGGGAGAGCTGCGATCTTGTCGAGGACGGCTTGACGGGAGCGTTCGATGATGAAATCGGCCAGCGGTTCGAGACTGTCGAGGTGGAACTCGTCCATCATGTCGCACAGGGCGCGGACGCCGACATCGTTGCAGGCGGCCAGAGAGTAGGTATCGCCTTCCGTATCCACCGGCAGGCGCGTATTGGCGCGGATCATGGCCATCAGCGTCTCGTTGACCTGCCCCTGATCGATCAGCTTCAGCATGGGGATCGAGAGGCCCTCCATGAAGACGTCCGTTGCTTCCGGCCCGTTGCCCAGCCCGCCGATATCCATCAGATGGCTGGTGCAGGAGAACAGCCCGACCAGACGGCCCTTGTGGAACGCCGGGGTCGTGATGACGAAATCGTTGAGATGCCCCGTTCCCATCCACGGATCGTTCGTGATGTAGGCGTCGCCCTCTTTCATGGTCGAGACGGGGAAGTGACGCAGGAAGTGGCCGACGGATTCCGCCATGGAATTGACGTGTCCCGGCGTGCCTGTAATGGCCTGTGCGATCATCCGGCCCTTCAGGTCGAAAATGCCGGCCGAGATGTCTTCGCATTCGCGGACGATGGGGCTGAAGGCCGTGCGGATCAGAACCTGCGCCTGTTCGCCAACCACGGCGATCAGGCGGTTCCACATGATCTGGAAGTCGATTTCCTTATGGGAGTGCGCGCTCATCAGACGGCGTCCTTCATGTCCAGAATGATGTTGCCGCTACCGTCCAGATGGGCGGTGTAGCGGGAGGAAACGTAGGTCGTGGTTTCTTTTTCAGCGATCAGGGCGGGGCCGGGAACGCGGCTGCCCGGTCCCATGTCCGTACGTTCGTAGACCGGGAGGGCGACATGCGTGCCGGTTGCGCCGTCGAAGAGTTTCCGGATGTCGGCGGAGACTGCATCATGCAGGGCCGGGGCGGCCTCGAAGGGCGGGTATTTTCGCGGGGTGGTTGAGACGCTGACGGACCAGTTCAGGATTTCGACGGCAGCATGGGGGATGACGCGGGCGAACTGACGGGCATATTCCGCTTCGAAGGCGTCCCGCAGGGCCGAGAGATGGTCGCTGCTGAGAACGCCGTCAGGCAGCGTGACGATGATTTCGTGTCCCTGTCCGACATAGCGCATGAAGGCCGCGCGCCTTGTGTGGAGCGTTTCCGTCCGGGCGTCGTCCTGCACCATGCCGTGGGCGGCCTGCGTCATGTCGTCGAGCAGGGCCGAGACTTCTGCTGAACTGAAGCTGTCGTCCAGGCGCATGGGGAAGGAGCGGACGAGTTCAAACGAAACGGGTGCGGCGAGGAAGCCTACGGCCGAGCCGACGCCTGCGTTCGAAGGAATGACGAGACGCTGGATTCCAAGCTTTTCCGCGACGCGCGCGGCATGCAGGGGGGCCGCGCCGCCGAACGCGATCATGGTATGGTCGCCGATCACGGCGCCACGTTCGGCGGCATGGACGCGCGCCGCACTGGCCATGTTTTCGCACACGATTTCATAGACCGCATGGGCGGACATTTCCGCCGACAGACCCAGCGGGGTGCCGATATCAGTCAGGAGTGCTTCGGCCGAGCGATCCGGCTGGAGCTGGATGCTGCCGCCCGCGAAGTTTTCCGGACGGATCAGGCCGAGCATCACGTCCGCGTCCGTAACGGCGGGACGTTTGCCGCCCAGTCCATAACAGGCAGGGCCGGGAACGGAAGACGCGCTCTCCGGCCCGACGACAACGCGTTTCATGGCGTCCAGATGGGCGATGGAGCCGCCGCCCGCGCCGATCTCGACCATTTCGATCACGGGAATGCGCAGGGGCAGGCCGGAGCCTTTCATGAAGCGGGCCGTGCGGTCCACTTCGAAGAAACGGGAGGACGCGGGTTCGCCGTCTTCGATCAGGCAGACCTTGGCGGTTGTGCCGCCCATGTCGAAGGACAGGACGCGGTTTTCGGCCAGACGCTCGGCGCATTGTGCGGCGAAGATGGCACCGCCCGCCGGGCCGGACTCCACCAGGCGGACGGGGAACTGACGCGCCGTTTCCAGCGCGGTCAGGCCGCCGCCGGAGGTGACGAGATAGAGCGCGCCCTGAAAGCCTTTTGCATCAAGGGATTGGCGCAGGCGGCCCAGATAGCCCGCCATCAGGGGCTGGACGTAAGCATTCGCGACGGTGGTGGATGTGCGCTCATATTCCCGGATTTCGGGGCAGACGTCGCTTGAAATGGAGATGGTGATGTCCGGCATCGCCTCCTGAAGAAGCGCCTGTACGCGCCGTTCATGGGCCGGATTGGCATAGGCATGGAGGAACGCCACCGCGATGCTCTCGACGCCAGCGTCACGAAGCTGGGGCACGAGCGCCAGAACGGCGGCTTCATCCAGGGGAAGCTGGACGGTGCCGCGGGCATCCATGCGTTCGGGAACGGTGAAGCGTAGGTCGCGGGGGACGAGCGGGCTGGGCTTTTGCAGCATCAGATCATACTGGTTGAAGCGGCTTTCGGTGCCGATTTCCAGAATATCCCGGAAGCCCTGCGTTCCGATGAGAGCCGTGCGGGCGCCCCGGCGTTCGATGATGGCGTTTGTGGCAAGCGTCGTGCCATGCACGAAAACCGTCACGTCCGGAAAGCGGAGGCCGGCGTCTTCGATCACGAGGCCGATGCCGCTCATGACCCCTTCTTCGGGGGCGGCGGGCGTGGTGAGGACCTTACGGGTCAGACGTCCCTGCGGCGTCTGGAGGACCACGTCCGTGAATGTGCCACCGATATCAGCGGCGAGACGGATTTGTGTACTGTCGACCATGCCTGTGTTTTCCGTATCGGGTTAGAGTGCAATAAGATATCGGGAAGAGATGTTCGCTGACGGAGAGGACGAACCATGAAGGACGGGAAAACCGCGAGCCCTGCGCCGGCGATGCCGGATGTTGCGGATATGGAACGGGCCTTCATCGTGTCCTCGTCGCATCTGGCGGTGCCGGGCAACGAGGATCTGAGCGAATTCGAATTTGCCCTGACTGTCGTGAACCATGCGTTTCATCGCTGGATGTCTCGGGGGATGGCGGCCGCGGGTCTGCCGGATCTCTCGGCGCTCGATACGCTCATTCTGCACAGCGTCAATCACCGGAACCGGGAGAAGAGCATCTCGGACCTGATGTTCACTCTCAACCTGTCCGAGCGACATTACCTGAACTACGCCATGAAGAAGCTCGACGAGCTCGCGCTGATCCAGCGCGAACGCCGAGGCAAGGAGGTTTTTGTCAGCACGACACAGAAAGGGCGCGACGTCTGTCTCGAATATGCGCGTCTGCGTCGGATCTGCCTGTTGGAGCATATTCCCCAGAACCGGGAGGTCGGGGACGTCACCATTGCAGAGGTCGCCAAGGCGTTGCGTGTCCTGACGGGCTTTTATGAGCAGGCGTCGCGGTCCGCCGCGTCGCTCTGAACGCAGCGTCTCAGCCATCCGGGTGAATCCGGAAGAGCACGTCATGATAGCCCACGACACAGCCATCCCCGATCAGCGCGGGGCCGAGCGTGCCGTCTGCCGTGGCCGTAACGGGCAGGCGAAGGGCACCTGCCTCGACAAATCCCACGATCTCGCCGGAGCGAACCGGGTGTTTTTCGTCCAGGTCGTTTGAGCGGAACACGCCCATTTCGGGGCTGGGAACGGGCGTGTTTTCCGCTTTTGCGGGTGGGGCGATAGGGTGCGCCGGGGGCGTCTGACCGGGGTTCTCCGACAGTGTCAGGGCAAGCGCGCCTGTCCCGTTTTTCAGAGAAACATGACGGACATCGTGATGTCTCATCCGGCCAACCAGTTCGGGAAGGTCGTTCAGAAGGTCTTCAAGAAAAGTCATGATCCAGACTTTCGCATGAGGGCTTCGAGATAATGGACGCTGACGCCGCCGTCGCGGACGCCGGGCTCGGTCATCAGGCGCAGATGCAGGGGCGTGGTGGTGGCGATGCCGGTGATTTGCATTTCCGAAAGGGCGGCATGCATGCGGTTGAGGGCATCCGTGCGGTCCGTGCCGTGGACGATCAGCTTGGCGATCAGGGAGTCGTAATTCGGGGGCACGACATAGCCGTCATAGAGATGCGTATCGATACGGACGCCGGGGCCGCCGGGCGCGCGCCAGCTCAGGACTTTTCCGGGGGCTGGGCGGAAGCTCTCGGGGTCTTCGGCGTTGATGCGGCACTCGATGGCGTGGCCTTGCGTGCGGATGTCGGCCTGCGTGAAGGAGAGGGGCTGTCCCATTGCGATCAGAAGTTGCTCGCGGACGATGTCGATGCCGGTCGTCATTTCCGTGACGGGGTGTTCGACCTGAAGGCGGGTGTTCATTTCGATGAAGGAAAACGCATCGTCTTCGTACAGGAACTCGAATGTGCCCGCGCCGGTATAGCCCATCAGGGTGCAGGCGTTTGCACAGCGCTCGCCCAGTTCAGCGATGGCCTGCGGGTCGATGCCAATGGCCGGGGCTTCCTCGACCAGTTTCTGGTGGCGGCGCTGAATGGAGCAGTCCCGCGCGCCGAGCCAGACGGCATTGCCCTGCCGGTCGGCCAGAACCTGAATTTCGATATGGCGGGGGTGCTGGAGGAAGCGTTCGGCGTACACGGACGGATTGCCGAAGGCGCGTCCGGCTTCTTCGCGGGCCGTTTCAATGGCGTCGCGGAGGTCCGCTGCGGTCATGACCACGCGCATGCCGCGCCCGCCGCCGCCGCCTGCCGCCTTGACGATCAGCGGATAGCCGATGGCGTCGCAGATCGTTTGTGCTTCGGACAGGTCGGTCGGCAGGGCGTCTTCCGTACCGGGCAGGCAGGGGACGCCCGAGCGGCGCATCTGCTGTTTGGCGCTGATTTTGTCGCCCATCAGGCGCATGATGGCGGCGGTTGGGCCTGCCAGCGTGCGGCCGGACTGTTCCACCGCTTCGGCGAAACCGGCGTTTTCCGACAGGAAGCCGTAGCCGGGATGGATGATGTCGGCGTTCGTGAGTTCGGCGGCGCGCAGGACGCGGGCGGCGTCCAGATAGCTGCCGGATGCTGCTGCCGGGCCGATGCAGAGCGTTTCGTCCACGAGGCGCAGATGGGCGAGGCTGGCATCGGCTTCGGAATGGATGCCGATGCTGTGCAGGCCGAGCAGGCGGCAGGCCCGCGTGATGCGCAGGGCGATTTCACCGCGATTGGCGATCAGGACACGGTGCGGCTGGGACACTGAAGGCTCAGGCATCGAGTGGTTCCACGGTGAAGAGCGGTGTTCCGGGGGAGACGGCGTCGGCATTTGCGACGAGTACGGCCACAATCCGGCAGGGAAATTCGGCCTCGATGCGCGAGAGCGTTTTCATGACTTCGAGAATATAGAGCGGCTGTCCTTCCGCCACGATGTCGCCCGGCTTGACGAAAGGCGGCGCATCCGGGGCCGGAGAGGCGTAGAACTGGCCGTGCATGGGGGCGTCGATCGTGATTTCGGTTTTGGCCGGAGCGGAGGCTTTTTCGAGGACAGGAAGCGTGGAGGCTGCGGCCGCCGGGGCCGGGCTGGTCGGCTGGGGGCTGCTGTCCTGTGCGCCGCGCACCAGACGGATGTGCTCGCCGTCGCGGGAATAGTCGAGTTCGGTAATGCCCAGCGCCTGCATCCGGGCCATCAGGGCGTCGAGGATCTTGAGATCGGGGATCATGGGGCGATTGGCTTTCCGGTCTGCTTCAGGTCAGGGGGCGCAACGTGATGCCCGCGGCTTCGAAGCCCGCGCGGACCTTGCGGGCGACGTCCACGGATTCTGCGTTGTCCCCATGCACGCAGATCGTATCAATGCGGGTCGGCAGCATTTTGCCGGAGATGGTTTCGATGGCGCCGGCCTGCACCATCCGCACGGCGCGGGCGGCCGCGAAATCGGCATCATGCAGGACCGCACCCGGTTCCTTGCGCGAGACGAGATGTCCGTCTTCCGTATAGGCGCGGTCCGCGAAGATTTCCGAGAATACGGTCAGGCCCCGCTCGCGTCCGATGCGGTCCAGATGGCTCAGGGCGATGGCCATGATGGGGAGGTTCGGGTCCACGGCCTTGACCGCATTGACGATGGCTTCGGCAACGGCGGGATCGCGTTCGGTTAGGTTGCCCAGCGCGCCATGGGTTTTCATGTAGGTCATGCGGTGGCCGGAATAGGTGGCGAGGGCCTGGGCCGCGCCCATCTGATAGGCCACGATCCGTTCGATCTGGGCGGGGGTGAAGGGCATGACGCGGCGTCCGAAGCCCCACAGGTCCGGGAAGCCGGGATGGGAGCCGACGGAGACGCCTTTTTCGCGTGCGATGCGGAAGGTCTCGGCCATGACTTCCGGGTCGCCGCCGTGAAAGCCGCAGGCGACGTTAGCAGAGGTCACGATGTCCAGCATCGCGCTGTCATTGCCCATTGTGTAATGGCCGAAGCTCTCGCCCAGATCGGCGTTCAGGTCGATGGTTTTGGCGGTCATGGTTTGGAACTCCCGGACATGAAATAACAGGGCATCAGAAAACGAGCTGTGTGCGGAGTGTGGCAATTTCGGTGGCAAGGCGCTTCAGATCCGCAGCCGCCTGCCGGATGATCTGCACCGCCTCATCGCGCGTGATGGTTTCGAAATGGACAGGTGCGCCGACGATTGTCTGGGACAGCAGGCGCAGGTCGGGCGCAATTACGGTGGCGATCTTGGGATAGCCGCCGCAGGTATTGGCATCCATCATTTGGATGATCGGCTGGCCCGCGGGCGGCACCTGAACGGTTCCGGGCAGGATGCCGTGGGAAAACAGGCTGAGCGGGTGTGAGAGTTTCAGGGGGGTCTGCCCTTCGAGCCGATAGCCCATGCGGTTTGCGCTGGGGGTCAGGGTCCAGGAAGCGGCGTGGAAGGTTTTCAGGCTTTCGGGCGTGAAGACGTCGTGTTCGGCTGCAGGGAGGACGCGGATCCGGGTGCCGTCTGCGGGGGGAAGCGGGCAGGCGCGCGCGAGGCCATAGCCTGCGGCGGGCAGACGGAGCGTGGAGGCCGGGAGGCAGGAGAGGCGGTCGCCTTTCTGAAGGGCGCGCCCCTCAAGGCCGCCGAAGCCGCCTTTGAGATCCGTCGAGCGCGCGCCCAGAACCGGGGGCACGTCCAGGCCGCCCCGGAGCGTCAGATAGGCGCGGGCGCCCTGTTCCGGCGCGCGGAGCGTCAGGGTCTGGCCGGGTCTGGCGGTGATGGCCCAGTCGCGCGGGAGTTTCAGGTCGTCGAGCGTGGCGGGGCAGGCGGCCCCGGTGACGGCAAAGGACGTCTCGGTGTGAAAGCGCACGCGGAAGGGGAAAAATACGATCTCGATCCCGGCAGCATCCACGGGATTGTCGAGGAGCAGGTTGCCGTGGCTCAGAGCCAGACGGTCCATGGCGCCCCCCTGCGCCACGCCCATGGCCATGGCGTGAGGGCGGCCGAAATCCTGAATTGTGTTGAGGGAGGAGCCGGTCAGGATTTCGATCATGAGGCCCTCACAAAACGGACGGTGTCGCCCAGACGCAGCAGGCCGGGTTCGGGACGGAAGGCGTCGAACAGGCACAGATCCGTCCGGCCGAGGATATGCCAGCCCGACGGCGAGGTGCAGGGCATCATGCCTGCGTGGCCGCCGCCGATGACCACAGCCCCTTCCTCCACCCGCAGACGCGGGGAGTCGCGGCGGGGGATGGCCAGACGCGGGTCCAGCCCCGTCAGGTACACGAAGCCCGCCATGGCGCCGATGGCGGCGACGCTGTAGCGACCGGCCATGTGGGCGTCGATGGTTTCCTCTTCCGTCAGGTTGGCGAAGCGGGCGACGAGCGCCAGATCTTCGCCGAACGCGCCGCCATAGACGACCGGCACCACGATCTCGCGGGACGGCACCTCTTCGGCGGAGGCCTGTGTCCAGACGGTCCGGAGCAGCTCTTCCATGACGGAAGGGTCAGTCTGTACGGCGTCGAACGTGACGAGAAGGTTGTTGACGCCGGGGATTGTCTGGAGGACGTCAGGCCGGGTGTTCAGTTCGCGGCTGGTGGCCCAGATGCGGCGCTGTGTTGTGTCACTGAACGGCCCGTCGGCGGCGTCCAGCAGGAGGCCGCCCGCGCCTGCCATATGAATACGGGTCATGCAGTCTGATCCGGCTGGGAGCGGCCATGGAACGGCCGCCGGGGAAGGAGGGCAGCGGCCAGCGCGCCGCACAGGATAATGACGCCTGTGATGTAGAAAACACCATGGAAATTGCCGGTGGCCTGAAGCAGATATCCTGTCATGACCGGGGCCAGAATGCCGAGGCCGTTGGAGAAGGTCAGGGTCAGGCCGGTCACGGAGCCGAGGATTTCGTCTTCCACAAGCAGGTCCGCCAGAAGGGCCATGTTGGCGCCCGTTCCGCCTGCCATGAAGGCCATGGAGACGGCGAGGAGCGGAATGATGGTCGCGGCCGTTCCGCAGAGCGGCAGAAACCCCATGGAGGAGGCGAGAACGAGATACAGGCACACGACCGTGCGGCGTCCTCCCAGAGAAAGATTTGATCCGCGAACGAGCGTTTCGCCAACCTTTCCTGCCGTGATCGAGAGGATGGCCGCGCCGACATAGCAATAGGCCGTATAGGCTCCGGACTGTTCGGTGCCGAGATGCAGGGTCTGGCGCATGATGATCGGCAGCCAGGACATCAGCAGGAAGTTGGCATAATTGGCGCAGCACTGCGCGATCACGATGCCCCAGAATGCCGAAGAGCGGAACAGGGTCGGCACCGAGATTAGGGAAAAGGACGTTGCCTGTGTGCAGCGTGCGGGGCGCGGATGGGTCAGGAGCCAGACCACGGACCAGACCAGCCCGAGCGCGCCGAGCAGCGAAAACGCCGGGCGCCAGCCGTAATGGGCAATCAGCCATCCGCCCGAGGCGGCACCGCAGGCTAGCCCGATGGGGATGCCGCAGATGAAGGCAGTCATCATCAGTCCACGTTCGTGCAACGGCGCCCAAGCCCGGACGACCTTGTTGCCGAGTGCGAAGGTAGGCGCTTCTCCTATGCCCAGCAGGATGCGGGTGGCGATGAAGGCCGGGACAGTGGCGGTCAGGCTGCCAAGGATCATGGCGAGCGACCACAGGGCCACGGCGGCCGCGCCAATGATCCGCACACCGAAGCGGTCCAGCAGGATCGCGCTGGGCAGGTTGAGGATGAAGTACGACCAGAGGAAGCTGGAGAGGACCCAGCCTGTCTCCCCGGGTGTGAGGGCGAATTCATGCGCGATCTGGGGCATGCCTACGGACAGGGCGGCCCGGTCTCCGTAGCAGATCACGCACATGGCGATGGTGAGGGCGTATATGACGAACCGGAAAGGCCGGCGATCTTCTGGAACTGTCTGCAAGAAACTGCGCCTCTTTCCGTTCGCGTTCAGAATGTCAGGCCGGTCTGGATATAGTACATGCCACCGTTGAAGCCGTAAGGTGAGTAATAGGCATATTTGTATTCGTTAAAGAGCGGTGCTGCGGTCGCCTTGGGAACGCGGGTCGGATATTTGTTGCCCAGGTTGTTCGCGCCGACCGTGACGCTCCATTTTGGCAGGATCTTGTAGCTGACGGACATGTTGGTCAGGAAAGCCGGGCGCTGTTCCATCGGAGCCGCCGTGGGGCTGGCGAGGAAAATGATGGAGCCGTAGCGCTGTTCCTGCACCATGACGTTCCACTTGCCGTAATTCCAGTTGACCGTGAGGTTTTCGCGGTTCTTCGGCGCGGAGTGCAGAAGCATTTCTTCGGCATAGGTGTTGAACGTGGACAGGCCCATGTTCGCCAGTACAGTGGGTGTCTTGTTGCGACTGCGGATTTCGTTGTCGGAGTAGTTGAATGTGAAGTCGAAGCGGAATGTTCCGGCGCGTTTGGTGTGCAGGGTGTAGTTAGTGTCGATGTCACCGCCATAGGTCTGGGTATTGACGGGGTTTGTGTAATAGGAGGCGTAGGTGACGTTGTTCAGGCCAGACGCTTCGAGAATATCGGCCACACCCGCGCCGCCGAGGGTCGTGGTGCTGGCCAGACGGTCGTTGATGGCGATGTAATACAGGTTTGCGGTGACGTTCCAGTCCTTGAGGGGCGTGGCGTCGATGCCGATGCTATAGTTGCGGGAATATTCGCCCTTGATATGGCCTGCGCCGAGCGCCTTTGCGGCGGCGCTGCTGTTGGGGAGCTGGTCCACGGCGTAGTTGGCGAAGGGGGCGTTATAGAAATAATAGGTCTGACCCAGTGTTGGCGGGCGGTAACCGGTGTTGATGCTGGCGCGGATGGCCCAGTGTTTGTTGAAGTTGTAGCGTGTTCCGATCGAACCGGTCGTGACGGTGGCGAGATGGTTGTAGCTCGTGGCGCGGCCACCGAGGGACCATTCCCATTTTTTCGTAACGTAGAAATCGAGGTTGACGTTGCCGTCGTAGATGTCGCGTCCGCGATTGGTGACGGCGAGCGGGACGTTACCGGCATGGTCGGTTGCGCCGAGGCCGATCCATGAGGCTTCCTCGCCTTCCGTCATCTGGAAGGTGTCACGACGGTATTCGCCGCCAAAGCGCAGGGCAATCGGCTTAGGCAACCATGACGTGTTGAAGAAGCGCGAGCCTCGTATGCCGGTCGAAAGCTCTGAAGTGATGGTTTTGCCGTCATAAAAATCGCGTGGGCTGGCATCGCCGAGAGACATGTTGTTGCTGTCGAGGGTCGAATAGGCCTGATCGTCACGACCGTAATTGACGTAGGCGTCCCAGGCGAAGCCGAATTTATGCGCCTTGATACCGTTATCTGTTTCGAAATCGTACTGGTCCATACCGATATAGGGCTGTGCGCCATTGGGCCAGAGATTGATATTGGTCAAGCTGTTCCCAGCACTTCGGTAGGTTTCGGCCACATGGGCCTTACGATGGCTGAAGGTCGAGGTGCTGTAGAGGCTGAGGTTTTCGTTCAGCGGGATCGCCATGTTTTCGCTGATGGTTTCCAGCGTCGATTTCGGGATGCCGAGGCCGCGCTGCACATCGCGGCTGGCTGTTTCGTTGCGGGAATCCCCAACCGGATAGAGTTGTCCGACGAAAAGGCCGCTGCGGTTGGTGGGAAGCTGGTGAGTAACCTGCGCCGCCAGATCGAGATAGCCGCCGTTTTTGCCAAGTGCTGTGGCCCAATCCGCATAACCGTTCAGCGCCTGCCCGTCACCGGCGTAAAAGCCGCTGTTTTGGAAATTGATGGAGCCACCATGCGTGCGCTGCTTGAGGACGATATTGACCGCACCTGCTAAAGCATCCTGACCGTAGAGCGCGGTCGCGCCTTCGGTAATGACTTCGATATGATCGATTGCCGAAATCGGGATCAGGGAAATATCGGTGGGTTCGGTGCCCCAGTTCGGACCGGCATTGGCGTTGAAATTCGCACCGATATGGCGACGATGTCCGTTGACGAGGATCAGCGTATCGTCGGCGGACTGGCCGCGAAGCTGCATGGTTTGAATGAAGCCGCTGTTTCCGACGCCGGATTGTGGCGGAGACGTAATGGAAGCCGAGGCTTGGGCGAGGGCCTGCATGACGTTTGTCTGGCCGGTGGCCAGAAGCTGGCTGCCGGATACTACCGTAACCTGTGTGGTACTGTGAACCGGGGTGGAGGGATTCATCACGGATTGGCCGGTAGAGGCCGTCCCGGTGACGCGCATCTCTTCTGGACCCGACCTTGAAATGATGGATGTTCTGCGAGAGGAGGGTCTTGCAGAAGTGGTAGTGGTGGCCCTTGCAGGCGAGGTTGTGACCCGTCTGTGCGCGGAATGTGTGTGCGTCGTCACTCTGGTAGACGTGGCTTGGGCGGTTGGACAAAGCGAAACGAGCGAGCTCAAGGCAGCGCCACACATTAGGAAAGCCTTGGGTCCAAAACACTTGCTCATGGGCATCCCCTTTGCCAGCCGGTGTTGGCCGACCATTCGAATATATGCTTTTCATGAACAAATCACACACATAACGAAACGACAACTAAAATGTTTTTATTAAGGAACAAACTCTCTTTTTCTGCCGCTTTGCTAGGCGAATCTGATTGATTTAACCGAGCACCTAAGGCTGAGTCCTGTTTGACGAAAAGACAGCATCGCTTGAACGGACAAAAAAAATGAGTAAAAACTGAAACGAGAGAAAATTTTTTTGTCTGTCGAGTCGTGATTCCCGAACTCAGAACATTTGTCGTTGCTGCCCGGACCGAGAGTTTTGCCGCGACAGCCAAGGCGATCGGGGTGACGCAGTCGGCAATCAGTGCTCAGATTCGTCGGCTTGAAGAAGAGTTTGGCTATGATCTTTTTGAGCGCACAGGCAGGTCGGTAACTCTGACGGCAGCGGGGAGTCGTATCTTATGTCAGGTCGAAGATATCCTTTCGGCTTTTGAGGCGCTTCGGGGGGCCTCGCATCTCAAGCCAGAAACCGAACTGTTGCGGGTGGGCGCTATTTCAACCGCTCAGACCAGCTTGCTTGCCCCTGCTATTGCGGGGTTGCATCTTGAGCTTCCGGATCTGAAAGTACGGATTGTTCCAGGGACTTCCATGAGTTTGCTGGATCGTCTGGATGCGGGAGAGCTGGATGCTGCGCTGATCGTCCGGCCACCTTTTGGGTTGATGCCATACATGCAGTGGCATCCTGTCGTGCAACAGGACTATGTCATGGTCGTCCCTGCTCATGTCGAAGGCGCAGACTGGCGACAGATCCTCGAAGGCCAGCCTTTTATTCGCTATGACAGCCGTTCTTTTGGGGGGCGTACGCTGGATCGATTTCTCAGGACGCAGGGGCTTTCTCCCCATGAGGTCATCGAGACTGAAGATCTTCATACAATTCTGCAGATGGTCGCCAATAATATGGGGTGTTCGATTGTTCCCTATATCTTTGCGGTTAGTGTTGTGCCGAATATCCGTATATTGCCTCTGGGAGACCAGAAGATCGTGCGGGATGTCGGTGTGATGACCTTACGCGGCCGAATGACGGAGGGCTGCAAGGCTCTGATCCGGTATCTGGAAGAGGCATCCCGCAGCAATATGCCTCCTCAGTAGTTTCGGATGTTATGAAGAGCCTTCAGGCTGTTGCACGCCATAGAAGGATCGGCGCATTATCGGTTCCTGCTTGTTGGAAGTCGGTTCCGAAAGACCTAGACAAAGTGGCAAATGTTTCCAGAATATTTCGCCCTTCCTCGCCGTGGGCCAGGGAGGGCACTCCGCGTCTGTGGGCAGCCAGGCCCAGGCCGAGTGTGATCGGATGGATTTCGAGACTTTCGAGCTTTCCGTTCTGATAAGTGCAGATCGGCATGATGGTTTCCCAGAAACGTTTTTCGGCGGGGAAACCTTTCGCATCGTTGTTGCTGCGAGCTTTATAAAGCTGATGAGGTGTTAGCTCCGGACTTACGCGGTTCGCCATATAGGATTCGATCGGGAGGCGCTCCACGAGTTCATTCTGGCCTATAAAATTACCCAGACTGTAAAAGATCGGTTTGCCGTTATGAATTTCGAGGCCCCGCAACAGATGTGGTCCGTGACAAGCAACGATATCCGCACCGGCGTCGATTGCCTGACGGGCTGCGGTTACGAGAAAATCGGCCGGAATTTCTACGTCCAGTTCTCCGTTGGCGTTATATCCGCTTTCATGCGCGTGAATGCTCAGAATGACCGTATCGGAAACCATCCGTGCTTCTGTGATCCAGCGATGCAGGGCCTGTGTGTCCGTCGGGTTCGGGGTGGTGCTGACTTTCGTTTCCTGACCGACCTGAAAATTCAGGTTTTCGAAGGCGAGAACCCCCTCGGGGGCGGGAAAGGCGAAACCAAGCTGGATTTTGTCGTCCTTGACCCTCTGTAATCCGAGCTTCCGGTAGATCTCCCTCAGGGATGTCATGTCATCGGCAGAGACGTGGTGCATCGTGTTGTAGCGTAGCGGATTGATGCCGGGGCGTCCCTGCATCGCGCTCGTCTGCATGGCTGCTTCCTGCCCTCTGGCAAAGGTGGAGGTGCAGGACAGCATGGAGACCGTACCTGCAGGATGCGTAAAATAGGCGGGGCGTCTGGCATCTTCCAGATGAAGGCCGATCCCGGCATGATGCAGATTTCGGCGGTTGAGCTCGTCCAACGTCTTGCGCAGGCCGGAGATGCTGTAATCCAGCGAGTGGTTAGTTGCCGCTGCAAAAAGGTCGAAACCGGCCTCTTTCAGGTCATCCAGAACCCGGGATGAGGCGCCAAAATGCGTGCCGCCCATATCAAGGGCTGGATCACCCACGAAATCGTTCGGTACCAGTTCGAGATTGGTGAACGAAACATCGCAGGCGCGGATCATGTCGAAAAGGGGCGACAGTCCGGGGTCAGTGCGGCTGTTGAGTTGCCGAAAGAGAATACTGTCACCCGTCAGGCAAATCTTCATCAGGCGGTCCGGAACATCAGTTGAAAAATTGATGCTTTGGAAAAAGCATTTCTGTTCCGGTATGGTTATCGAAGATGCATGAGGTGTCCAGTTTCAGGACGCTCTTTACGGTGATGGTTTTCCTATCTTCACGATATGGGAAAACCGGGCTTCTCACGGAGCCGGGCAGCTCTGGCGGCTCTTACGACGTGGTCAGAGGTTTCTGAAGGATTTCGAGGAGGCGGTTGAACAGGCTGAGACGCGGTGAGTTCCGCTGGACCAGAAAGCCCAGATTTCGGCAGGGAGCCGGGGCCGGGAGCGGGATTTTTTTTAGATGGACGCCTGCGGGCCAGGGACGGGCCCAGTCAGGGACCAGCGACACGCCCGTTCCCTGACTGACAATAATGGCAATGGCGTCCAATGAGTCGAGTTCAAGACGTTCATGGGGCCATATCCCTGATTTTCGGAGATATTCGTCAGCAAGGCGGCCACCCCACTGCATCCGGTCATAGCGGATCAGGGGATGATTCCGGAGAATTTCGTGGGGGTCTGTTTCCTGAAGAGCTTCCGGGGCCAGGACGACCAGAGGCTCGGACCGCAGGGTCTGCCAGACTAGTGTTTTTGGAATTTCAAAAGGGGGCTCCACGATGAAGGCAGCGTCGATATTTCCTTCCAGAACCGCGTTATGCAGCCCGGATGAAGAGCCTGGAGTAATATGCAGCTCGATTTCGGGGAAACATTCGAAAAAACGTTTCAGATAAGGGGGGAGGAGGCCATTCGCCGCACTTGATATCGCGCCGATCCTCAGGGTCCCGACAGGCTTGTCACTCGCAGCAATGGCGCAGAGATCCCGGACGCTCGTGACGATCGCCCGGCTCTGTTCGATGATGGCTAGCCCTTGTTCCGTAGGACGGACGTTCCGCCCATCACGCTGGACAATCGGACAGCCTATTTCGTCTTCGAGCGCGCGGATCCGTTGGGCAACGCTGGCAGGGGTAAGACGGAGCTGACGTGCTGCACCCGCAAGCGAACCCTGTTCGATAACGATCAGGAAACTTTCGAGGAAGCGTGTGTCCATGAGTAGGTCTCCGAAGGGTCTGTCAGGGTAGCGTAACGTAGCGAAAGAGATCAGACATCGGATTTACCTTCTTCTGAAGTCATATATTCGCACGATTGTTACCCCGACGAATATGATATCAGCGGATTTTTCCAGAAAAGTCATGGTGCAGTCATGGTTAATCCGTTTCATCTCGCATTCCCGGTCGACGACCTTGCAGCCGCCCGGATCTTTTACGGAACTGTTCTCGGGTGTGCAGAGGGACGGAGTACGGAAACCTGGATCGATTTCGATCTTTATGGACATCAAATCGTTACGCACCTGGTTCCTGATGCCTGTCACGGTGGTAGTGAAGGTGGAGGGGGAGCCGTGGACGGTCATAACGTGCCTATCCCGCATTTCGGCGTTGTTCTTGACATGGAGGACTGGAAGGTTCTGGCGGAGCGTGTTCGCGGTCATGGCATTTCTTTTGGAATGGAGCCACAGATCCGTTTTGCGGGACTGCCGGGCGAGCAGGCGACGATGTTTTTCTGCGATCCCGCAGGGAATGCGTTGGAATTCAAAGCTTTCGCCAATATGCAGCAACTTTTCGCCAAGCAGTAAGGGTTGTTTATGTTCTGTTCTGGTCAACCCGAGACAAACAGCATGACCGCGCCTGTGATGGATGTCGATCTCGGACATCATCTTTTCAGTCGTTTGTATGAGATCGGTTTTGACGGCCGTGGCATGACGCGGCCGTCTTATGGAAGGGAAGAAAATCTCGCCCATGCCCTGTTCATGGAGGTGGCAGGGCAATACGGATTAGAGGTGAGTCGTGATTGGGCTTCCAATCTTTACCTGACGCTTCCTGGCCGTGACCGGACCCTTCCAGTCGTCATGACGGGATCGCATCTCGATACTGTTCCATGTGGCGGAAATTTCGATGGAGCGGCGGGTGCAGTGGCTGGTCTTCTTGTGCTTTGTGCCTGGGTCAAAGCGGGTTTTCGGCCGGAACGGGACACGACACTGATCGTGACACGTGCAGAAGAAAGCGTCTGGTTTCCTTTGTCTTATCTGGGAAGCCGAACGGCTTTCGGACTGCTTGAACCTTCCGCGCTCGAAACTCCGCGAAGCGACGATGGTCTGAGCCTGCGGCATCATATGCAGGACTGTGGCGCCAGTCCCGAACTGTGCGGAAAAGCATCGGTTCTGGATGTCACGAAAATCGACTGTTTCGTCGAACTGCATATCGAACAGGGGCCTGTTCTACTGGAAGCGGATGTTCCGGTGGGGATCGTGACCGGAATTTGCGGGAGCACGCGGTATCGCTCGGCTGTTATTCATGGTCAATATGCTCATTCCGGGGCGACGCCGCGTCGTTTCCGTTCAGACGCCGTGATGGCTGGGGCCAGCATGATGACTGCTCTGCACGAGGCCTGGAAACAGGCGGAAGCTGACGGAGAAGAGATGACTCTGACGTTTGGCGTCTGCCGGACCGACGAGGCGCAAGCGAATTTTGCGGCGGTTCCCGGGAAGCTGGATCTCGTGATTGATATCCGTTCCCGGGATGAAGCGCTTCTTGAGCGGGTCAACGGGTTGGTTATCCAACAGGCGCGTCGTGTTGAACAGGACTATCATGTCCGTGTGGAGCTTGGGCCGAGGACCTGTAGTACACCTGCCGTCATGAATGCAGATTTGCAGGCGGACGCAAAAATCATTGCAACCTCGCTGAACATTCCCTTCGTTTCGATGTCAAGCGGTGCCGGGCATGATGCGGCGATATTTGCCTTGCAAAACGTCCCGACGGGAATGCTCTTTGTGCGCAATAGCAACGGAAGTCATAATCCAGACGAAAGCATGGAGATGGATGACTTCATGGAGGGGGTCCGTCTGCTGGAATGCCTTCTGCGCAGGCGGGCAGTATCTGTGTCCTGAATCCTTTGAGGGCCTGCATTCAGGATTGTATGGAGGTGCCAAAACGATTTGGCTGTTTCGCGAGTGTCTGATCCAGGCGGGTGCTATTGAAAGGCTGTGTGATCGTTTTGATAATACGCTGCGCGACGCGGGTTATCTGCGAATGTCCGGCCATATCTTGGATGTAGTACTGGTAACCGCTCCCAGGCCGCGCAATATGAACGCTGAAAAAGCAGATTTCCGGGTAAAACGTGTTCCCGAAGACTGGCAGGCCAAGCGCAAAGCTGTCTCATAAAGATCGCCATGCAAGCTGGACGCTGAAGTTTACCAAAGCGAAGCGGCAGGATGACGGGACTATCCCTACAACAGATCTCGTCATCCCGTTCTTTGGATACAAATTCCACGTCTCCATTGACCGGAAGTCCCGGTTCATCCGGAAATGGAAGACGACGGGTGTGATCTGCCGTTCTTCAAGCTTTTCAATGAGCGGATCAGCATCATACGCCTTGTCGGCGATAAAGGCTTTGGGATCGATTTCATCGAGGAGAGGTTCTGCTTCAGTGGTGTCGGCTCTCGCCTTTGTGTCAGCGAAAGAGCCATGGCCTTGCCCGCAGCATCGACAATGGCATGGATTTTCGTGGTTAGTCCGCCACGGGATCGTCCGATGATCTGATCGTCGCCCCTTTTTTATGGGCGCCCGCACTATGCTGGTGAGCCTGCACAATCGGGCTGTCAATCATCATGTATTCATTGGCTCGATCATCGGCGAGCAGATGGTGGAAAATCCTTTCAATCACGCTGCTTCCGCACCAGCGACGCAGTCGTTTGTGAACATTCTTCCAGTCCCCGAACTGCAATGGCAGGTCACGCCACGGAATGGCGGCGCGGTAACGATATAAAACTGCTTCCACAAACAGCCGGTTATCCGTAGATGTCCCGCCGACATGACCTTCCCGACCCGGGAGAAGATCCTTTATCTGCTCTCACTGATCATCGCTCAGACCATATCGGCACATCCACACATCTCCAAAAAACGGAGAAAAATATCAAAGATCAGATGAAAACAGGCCTTATGGCATCGTAAGCTAAATGACGATACGCCTTAAGAAACTGACGTAAACCTTGCACACGCCGTAGATGCAGAAATGCTCCGAGGAAACCGCAGAATTTCCGGCTTCAACGTAGCATTATGCTATTTCTGGACTGATCTTCGTCTTTGATCGCGCGTCGTCTGCGCAACTGCTCATAGTAGGCTGATAGGTTGATCTGCAGTCTTAGAAAAAACGCTGGCCCGCTTATCGCTCTCGACCTTCGCCTTCTTGACCCATTCGTTCAGCGTATGCCTCGAACAGCCAATCTTGCCAGCAATCGATACCATACTGTCCAATACGACGGATTCTCGCCTTCATGCTCCAGAAGCAGTCGAACTGTGGCGGGACGAACCTCAGGGGAAAATTTTTTCACAGAATGGCTCATCAAACTTTTTTCTTCGCTGAATAGATCTCCGCCAATTCCGGAGCGGCTCAGAGTGCTAATATTTCTGCATACTTCGTCTGGCTATAATTCTTTAGTATGTTATAGAAAAGATTAAGATTTTATAGAGGTTATGTAAATGCAGAATTATAAAACCATATCCATAGCTATGGCCACATATAACGGAGAAAAATATATACAAAAACAACTAGAGTCTTTGGAAAATCAAAAATACAAACCTATCGAAATTATTATATGCGATGATTATTCAAGTGATAGAACAATAGAAATCTGTGATAATTTCTCAAAAAAATCTAGTTTTATGGTGAAAATTATAAAAAATGATAAAAAATTAGGATTTATCGAAATTTTTTTAAGGCAGCCTCTTTGTGTAGCGGCGATTTAATTGCGTTTTGCGATCAGGATGATATCTGGGAGAATGACAAGCTAGAGCGTGCTCAAAAATCTTTTTTCGACTCTAAAATTGCGATCTTCGGACATGCTAGTAAATTAATTACAGAAAAAGGTAATATAATTGGCCACCACGGTCTTCCCCTTCAAAGTGGGACTTATAGCATTGCAGATCTTGATCCATGGGATTTGGTTTACGGCTTCAGTATAGTTATAAAAAGGAGCGTCTGGAATTCCGTGGATTCCAACGATCGTCCTACCGATCCGTTTTGTCGAACAGAAAAGCTCTCACACGATAGATGGGCATATTTTCTTGGGACAGCAGCCGGATCAATGGCGTATGATTCCCAACCATTAGCTCGTTATAGGCAACATGGGAACAATGTATTTGGGAGTAAAAAAAGTAGAAAGAACCGTATTTTAGAGAAATTTCATTTGATTTCCATAGATAGAGGGGAATACATTAATTTATTGCTGCAGGCTTGTTGTAGTATGTCAAAAATATCTGAGTCATTTTTAAATGAAGAATTGGATATTTATAAGAGACCATCTTTTATTTACTTAATTTTATCTAAAAAATACAAAAATAGACTCTCTATTTTTTCAAATAATAAACTTCATTCAGTTTTAAAATTTTTAAGATGCTTGCTTGATGGAAGTTATCAAGAAAAAAATATAAAAAATAAATATAAAGAAATTTTGTGTGATTTTATTTATATTTTTATTAAAAAATAGATATACCATTTCAAATTATTTTCTAACTTTTGTATTTCATGAAATCATGATTTCATGTTCGGAGAATAGAATTTTCGTTTATCAATATCTGGGGATTGTCGGTTCTGGATTTGGTCTGCTGTGGTAGAGACGAACTGTCTTCTCGTACCGGGTTGTGGTAAGCCTCCAGTGTTGCATCCTTGTCCAAAGGTTTTCGACGAAATACTGGTGTCTATAAGTTCATTCGGGGCGGGCGAGTTCTAGATCATTCTTCCGTGTCTGGTTGACAGGACGGGTTTCCGGCTCCGGAGATCTTTGCGGAATTTGCGTCAGTATCGTTGAGCAGAACATGGGTGCAAATCAGTTCATGCACCTGACTGGGCGAAAGCATGCAAGATAACGCCCTGTTACGAGCATCTGCTTCCACGCAGACCTTGTTGCCAAGTCCTTCCCTAGAAGTGGCCAAAAACTTCACAAGCTTTTCGGTGTTTTGTGTGCCTTCCTTTTTTGAAGACCCCTGCAGCCGTGTTCCCGGCTATATTGTGATGGGCACGGATCGTCGTGCTATCGGAAGGCTGTTCAGCAGAGCAGAGACCCAGTGTAATCACTGACCTGTCCGGCTGTCATGAAGAGGCTCAGCGGTCCTCCATTCTGATCGGTGACTGGCATGCAGCTTGGTATTCATATCGCCTTTGGTGTGACCGATCCGCGCTACTAGCAGCCTTGACAAAAAGCGTCGGAATAATCCACCGACCAAGCTTCATTTCAACAAAATTTTTACTTGGAAATAAGCGTCCGAGGTGAAGGCGGCAGCCGTTTCGCTGCTCCTGCATCATTGAACGGATAGGTGTATTGGGATGAAACGGAATCTCTCTTTCTGTACAAGGAATATAGAAAAGAGGGCTTCTAAGAAGCTAAAAGGATCCTGATTGATGAGTGAAAGCCAATCATCCAGAGTAAGATAAACTATGATCCCAAAGGCATTTCGCACTAAGATTATCGCTAATAACACGCGATAAAACAGGGTTCTGGTCAGCAAGTGTCACGAGAAAATTTTAGCGAACTGCTTTCTTTTCTGGCAGTTGCGCAAGAACGAAGCTTTACAAAGGCAGCGGCTCGCAGAGGCGTCACGCCCTCCGCAATCAGCCACACCATGCGTCTTCTGGAGGAACGACTGGGCGTTACCCTTCTGACGAGAACAACACGTCGTGTCGTTCCCACGCCTGCGGGAGATTATCTTCTGCAGAATATTCAGCCGCTTTTCGACGAAATCGAGAACCGGATGAGCAGCCTAGATGAATTTCGCAAATGTCCCAGAGGCAATCTGCGGATCACCGTGACAGATGAATCTCTGGGTTTCTTTCTTCGACCCCGAATCGCAGATTTTCTAAAGAGCTACCCCGAAATCTCCTTGGAGGTTTCAACGGATCTGCGCCTGATTGATATTGTGGATGAAGGCTTTGACGCAGGTGTGCGCCTTGGAGAACTGGTGACTCAGGGGATGATTTCAGTGCCTGTGTCCCCTGACATCCCATTTGCTGTTGTTGGGTCCTCGACCTATTTCAAAAGCCACGCCGTCCCAAAAACCCCGGCGAGCCTGCACGAACACAACTGTATCGGGGTCCGTCTACCAACCCATGGAAAGATTTATCCGTGGCGTTTCAGACAGAAGGGTAAAGACCTGAAGTTTCAGCCTGTCGGCCAGTTTGTATGCAATAATGTGTTCGGCGCACGGGATGCCTGCCTGGACGGTATTGGTCTCGCCTACATTCCCAAAATCGTCGTCGAAGAACACATCCAGAATGGCAAACTGATATCAGTTCTGGAGCCATTCTGTCCGACGCATCTCGGGTTTCATCTCTTCTACCCCCGACACCATCGCCATTCGATGCCTCTGTCGCTATTCGTCGAGGAAATGAAAGTAAAATGAGAAAGCCTGCGTATAAGGATACAGGCTCTCTCGGACGAAGGTTTAACCTCCGATAAGAGGAAGCTGTTTGAGCATTTCCTGCAAGTTTACCGCATCCCAAGGCATATGTTCGGCAATCGTCATACCGACCACTTCTTTTTCGGTTGTCACTTCCTGAATTAATTTCAGAACATCGGGAATATTGAGCTTGCCTTCGGCAACGTCTCCGAAATCATGCTTGCCACGACCCGGTTTTGCAAAAAGCAGAGACCGGAAGTTGTGCGGATCCAGCACATCCAGATCCAGATGGATGGCAAGGACTTCAATCTGGCTGTCTTCTAGCCACTCCATGACGGGCTGTGCACCATCACGCACCTGCTGGGGTGAACATGTCCGCAATCCATGATCCGCAATGAATTGGGCTTCGAACGGAAGTGGGTCATGGATGCCTGCAATCATCACATTCTTTGCAGGAAGCGGCTTCGTCACTGCCTTGGTCAAATCAGGATCGCCATGACCTAACAGAGCCCCCAGAACGTGTGCATGAGCGTTCGTATACTGCTTTGGGGTCTGAACGTCTGGATGGGTATCAATCCAGAGCACACCCAGCCTGTCGTCATAGCGCTCCGATAGCCACGAAAAAGGTACGAGCGAGACAAGACAGTCCCCGCCCAGCACCGCCAGTGACTTCGGCTGATGGCGTTCAATGATTTTCCGGGCGTCCTGAATCTGTTTCATCAGAACACTGCGTCCCCGCATTTCATCCTCGACTGGTAAAGGGACGTCCGTCGGAGCATCAACCGGAACCTCCTCAACAGGGCCTGCAGAAGGAGGAGCCAGCCAAGCCAGAAGTTTTGATCCCAGATAATAGGGCGGATTATCGCCGCCCTGCCACTGAGGGAAAATAAGTCTTAACGTTTTGGAACGCTGATCCGCCATGGAAGACCTCCTGTCAGGTAAGTGCATGCGGTCTGCCTCGGTACCCATCAGATAACTCGCCATCTCGGTCAGATGTGAAGGCGCTTATCTTTCGTCTCTCGTAAAAGATACGAGATTTCCCGGACCGCTTCATACAACAGAGCATTTCATGAGCAGTGTATAATTGATAGATATTTATTGCTGAAATTTTCTCATAAACCTTTTGATGAAAAACTCTATAGTCGTGCGGAAAATTCGATTTTAAGACAGGAAAATCTCCAAGGAAGGTCAAGGCTGCATCCTCCTCGTGTGGATTGATCCCATCCCAATTCATATGGAAATTGGTCCCGCAGATGAATATAAGTACATCAGTAACAGAAAATAATAATTTTATTATTCTTTATCTTATTAGTGATGTATCTCGGAATTCATCTTTCCGATCTAAAATTTCAGAAAATATGCTTCCATTATGCAGAATTTGATTTCTCGGGAGATTTCTCCTACCCGCCAGAAGCTGGCTATTCTGTCTCTGGCGTTGGGTTCATTTGCATCAGTCACCACCGAATTTCTTCCTGTCGGTATCCTGCCTGATATTTCGAGAACATTTTCTGTAAGTCCGGGAACGGCGGGGCTTACCATGACAGTTCCTGGAATGATGGCAGCACTTTCTGCTCCTGGAGTTATGCTGTTTTCCGGACGCACAGATCGTCGCAGGATTATTTTATGGCTCTCCCTTATTCTGCTCGCAGGTTGCCTGATTGCCACCATGGCACCGACATTTGCCGTGATGCTGCTCAGTCGCGCACTGGTCGGGATCAGTCTGGGCGCATTCTGGGCCATGGGCCTCTCTGTTGCAGTAGAACTCGTTGCCAAAGACAAAGCGCATAAGGCAGCCGCGGCTGTTTTCGCAGGGGTTACGGCAGCCATGATCCTTGGGGTTCCCATGGGATCTCTGGTCGCCGAGTACTCATCCTGGCGCGGTGCATTCGTGGCTGCCGCAATCATCGCCATCGCCGCTTTACTCATGCAGTGGAGAATGCTTCCAGTTGTTCCAGCGGAAAGCCATGTGCGGCTTACGGACTTCAAAGCATTCGTCAGGCTGCCTGAAGCACGGAAAAGTATCGTTATGATTGCTGCCGTTTTTGCGGCCCATTTTGCAGCGTATACTTACTTGGCCCCTCTTATCCATGAAACAGGTATTCCTTCAGCGGCGGTGACGCTCCTGTTATTGGCTTATGGTGCTATCGGGTTTGCTTCCAACCTCGTGGCCAGCCGCTTTTTGGAAAAAAAATCTCAAGGCAACGCTTTTTGCCTCAAAAATATCGCTGGCAATACCCTTTCTGCTCCTGCCGCTGCTGCTGATCTTTCCAAAATTTGAAACGGTACTCATTCTTCTCTGGGCCGTCGCGTGGGGAGCACTGCCCCTGTGTCTCAATACCTGGCATCGCAGTATCGAGACTGACCATTCAGAAGCTGCGGCCGCCATGTTCACCTTTACCGCGCAGGTTGCCATTGCAGTCGGTTCAAGTCTTGGGGGCGCAATAGTCGATCATTTCGGATTGAGAGCCAATTTCTGGATGAGCGCTTTGATTGTCATTCTGAGCGCCTTCTATCTGGCGGCCCATAGAAAAGCAGAGTGATTTTGTAAGAGGAGGCGGTCCAAAGATTACGAAACCGATCAACAGAAATCCGCCGGTCACCATCGAACGTTTTCAGCATGAGGGAAGCATCATGAAGTCTCTGGTTTGCACGTCTTTTGGAACAGCCCCCTCAATGGCTATTGAGGAACGCCCTAAACCTTTGCCTCGGTCAGGTTATACTTTGATCAAAATGCATGCCGCGACGGTCAATCAACTTTCGGGGTAAATTCGTCGAGGTCTTTTCAATAAATCCAAGGCCCCTCTGGTTCTGAGCAATGACGGCGCAGGTACAGTAGAGGGTAGTGACCTCTTTCAACCTGGAACGCGTGTTGCAATTTACGGCGGTGGCCAATTAGGGATCACGGAAGACGGTTTGCAACAGGAATATGTATCCGTCAAAAACAATCATGTTTTCGAATTGCCTGACACGATCAGTTTGGACGAAGGCGCGGCGCTCCCTATCAATTATTTAACTGCATACCAGGCCTTAACACGCGTTGGACACATTGAACCGGGGCAGACGCTTCTGATTTCAGGAGCAGCCGGAGCAGCCGGAGCAGTCGGTCACGCCTTGATCCAGCTTTCGCGAGTTTTGGGGGCGAGGCCTGTTGCAGTCGTTTCCAGTCCCTTGAAGGCAGAAGCTGCCCGCAAGAGTGGGGCGGCGGCGGTTGTAGATCTCTCAACTGAGATCCTGTCAGATGTTGTATTTTCCATTACGGCGGGCCAGGGAGCCGACCTCGCATTCGATCCAGTTGGCGGCTCGCTGCTGAAGGAACTGATAAAATCATTGCGTGAGCGGGGTTCAGTTGTGTCCATTGGATTTGCTGGCAGCGCTGAAGCCTGTCTGGATCTGGCTGAAGTCGTCATTCATGAAAAACGCCTTCTCGGATACGATGCTTGGCTGGAAACGGACGATGCCGTGCCCAATGCCTTCAGCGCTATTCGGGCTTTCATTGAGAAGGGAGTTGTTCGACCGGTCATCGATAGCGCATGTAAACTGGAGGAACACGAGGAAGCTTACAAGCGTCTCGCATCCCGGCAAGCTATCGGAATTATTCTTCTCAAAGCATAAGGATAGAATTTTCTTACTTCTGAAGATTTTTATCTGTCTAAATTAAAGAAAAAAATAATTTTAAATGATTTATGATCTCCCAACACTTTCATAACTTGACACTTACTGACAGCCTGATTGATCAAGCATCCACTGCTAATCGGGAGTCTAAAAATCGTCTGAGGAAGATTTGCGTCGGCCGCCCAAGCTGTATCGGCTCCCTGGATAGGTGAAGATGCCTTTCATGACGACGCGGCCTTTGACCCATGTGCGCCGTACAAGCTGGAGGCAGGGGGCGTGGGGGGGGATGTCCAGCAGGGACTGCAATTCCTGAGTGGGGGCGACAGCGAAGACAATGTGCTCAATCTCGTCAGGGCCGGAAATATGATAAAGATGTCGGTGAGGGTGGGTAAGGGTGAAATCCTGCTGAAGGTATTCAGGTGCGAATGCAGGAGAGACGAAACGCTCTTCTACCTGCAGCGGGATATCATCTTCGAAATGGACGATCACCGAGTGAAACAGTTTGCTCCCTGGCCGCATATCGAAGGAAAATGCGAGGTCGATGTCAGCACGGATGGCTTCCAGTGTGATGACCTGGGCAGTGTGGACATGGCCTGAACTCAGAATGTCATCGGCAATATCGTGAAGTTCCAACAGATCGGCTTTTGGCGCAGGGCGTGAGACAAATGTTCCCACACCCTGCGCGCGGACCACGATTCCTTCGGTCATGAGTTCGCGAAGTGCCCGATGGACCGTCATGCGGGAGACGCCGAGGAGTTCGACCAGTTCGCTCTCGGAAGGAAGCTTTTGACCCTCTTTCCACTCTCCGTCCTGAATACGCTCGGTAATATAAATTTTGACCTGCTCGTAACGGGCAGGAGATCGTTCCCGGGAGACGTCTATCTTCATGTCGCGGGCTGTCCTTCAGCTAGAGAGCGGCAATCCCAAAAACATCCTGGCGAAACTGTAATTAAGACAAGAGGTTGTATGGATAAGGTTATGTAATTTTATATCACAGGGTCCAGTTTACCGTCAAAAATTCGATGAAGCGGTCTTCTGCCTCCGATCCAGTATGAAAGTTCGTGTGGCCCAGCGATATCCCATAGAAGCATATCCGCCGCCTTTCCTGTTGTGAGCGTGCCGGTGATGTTCTGAAGGCCGAGCGCCTGGCTGCCGATCCGGGTCACGGCGGACAACGCCTCTTCCGGGGTCATGCGGAAGAGGGTGCAGGCCATGTTCATGATACCGGTGAGACTGACGCTTGGAGAGGTTCCGGGATTGCAATCCGTAGCAAGTCCCATCGGAACATTGTGTTTTCGGAACAGGTCCACGGGGGGTATGCGCGTCTCCCGGATGAAGTAGAAAGCTCCGGGGAGCAGCATGGCGACCGTGCTGGCTTTGGCGAGTTCCATGACATCGTCTTCCACGACATATTCCAGATGGTCGGTCGAAAGAGCGCCGTAGCGGGCAGCCAGCCTTGTTCCCCCACTGTTCGAGAGCTGTTCGGAATGGAGACGGACGGGAATTCCCAGCTCATGTGCCGCCATGAAGAGGCGTTCGATCTGATCGGTGGTGAAAGCAATATTTTCACAAAAACCGTCAATGCTGTCGATCAGCTTTTCTTTCACGGCCTGAGGGAGAATGTCCGTGATGAGATGGGAGACATAATCGTCCTGACGGTCCCTGAATTCCGGTGGCAGGGCATGTGCGCCGAGGAAGGTTGCATGAACGCGTATAGGCAGGGCGTTCCCGATGGCACGGGCAACGCGGAGCTGTTTAAGTTCGTCTTCCAAGGTAAGGCCGTAGCCAGACTTCATTTCGACGGTCGTCGTGCCTTCGGTAATCATGCGGCGTACGCGGCGGGCCGTTACGTCGAAGAGTTCGTTTTCAGACACGCTGCGGGTTGCATTGACCGTCGAGAGAATACCGCCGCCCTTGCGCGCGATTTCTGCGTATGAGACGCCATTGAGACGTTCCGCAAATTCCAGACTGCGATCGCCAGCGTAAATGACATGGGTGTGGGCATCCACAAGGCCGGGCGTCATCCAGAGGCCATGTCCCGAACGGATATCATGTGCCAGAGCCTGTGGAGCTTCAGGAAGGTCGCGGGCGGCCCCGACCCAGCAGATCCGTCCGTTTTCAATACCGATGGCCGCGTTGTGGATGCAGCCATAACCGTCCTTTTCCGACATCAGTGCCGGATCGGCAGTTGCGACATGAATGTCTGTCCAGAGCGTATCCCACATTCGCTTTCTTCCTTGCGGCATCAAATCCGCTGTGGTGGTATATACAAGTCTTATAATTCCATTATCATCATGCAACCAATGGAAAAAGCAAAGACTTTCCGTGTGCTGAGGGAAGGAATGTTGAGGTTATGGAACTGTTTGCTGAGCAGGCGCTTCTGCCGGACGGCTGGCGTAGAAATGTAAGGATTTCTGTTTCTTCTGCCGGACGGTTTGACGCAATCGTCCCGGACGCCGATGTGCCTGACGGGGCTGTACGCAAAGCGATTGTTGTTTCGTCACAACTGAGCCTCCATTCTCATGCGTTTCAACGGGGCATGGCAGGGTTGGCGGAAAGCCGTCAGAATCCGGCAGATACGTTCTGGACCTGGCGTCGGCTGATGTATCAGCTTGCCCATCGCATTTCGCCCGAGCAGATGCAGGATATTGCAAGCTACCTGTATATGGAAATGCTGACGGCTGGATATACGCAGGTCGCGGAGTTTCACTATCTGCATCATGCGCAGGGTGGCGGATCCTATGGGCAGGTGGCGGAAATGTCTCTGCGGTTAGGGGGGGCGGCGCATGCGGTTGGGATTGGCCTGACGCTTTTGCCGACGCTTTATGAGCGCGGCGGCTTTGATGGTCGTCCTTTGCAGGAGGCGCAGGAGCGTTTCGCGACGACGCCTGAACTCATTGAGAAGATCATCAGCGAGACCCGGTCGGCTTGGTCGGAAACGCCGCTACTCTCTGTAGGGCTGGGACTGCATTCGCTGCGTGCGGTCAATCTGAAGACGGTTGCAGATCTTCTGTCTGCGCAGACAGGGCCGGTGCATATCCATGTGGCCGAGCAGCAGAAGGAAGTGGAGGAGTGCATTGCCTCCGTCGGCGCGCGGCCTGTGGAATATCTTTTGTCTCAGGCGGATGTGGGTGAGCGGTGGTGTCTGGTTCATGCGACCCATTTGTCATCTTCCGAAGTTGTGGATATGGCGCGTTCCGGAGCTGTGGCGGGGCTCTGTCCGATTACGGAAGCCAATCTGGGAGACGGTCTGTTCCCGCTGGCATCTTATATGAATGCGGGAGGCCGTTTCGGAATCGGGAGCGACAGCAATGTGCTGATCAGCCCCTGGGAAGAGTTACGGACTCTGGAATACGGTCAGAGACTTTTTACGCAGACGCGATGCGCGGCTCTCCCGGCCGAGGCGCTGGGATCTACGGGGGGATGGCTATATCGGCAGGCGCTGGATGGCGGACGTCGTGCCTGTGGGTTGGAGTCCTGGGGGCTGGTTGTCGGAGCGCGGGCTGATCTCTGCGTGCTGGATGAGGACCTGTTGCCGCTGCCGTATCTTCAGGACGATGCCGTTCTTGATGCTGCTGTTTTTGGATCACGCCAGCCTCCCGTGAAAGATGTGCTGTGTGGTGGTCAGTGGTGCGTGCGCGATGGACGACACCTGAACCATGACGCCGTAACGGCGGCGTTCCGACGTACCGTGCGGGTTCTTCTCGATCTCTGATTCCATAAGGAAATCCTGACCATGACGGATATTTTTTCCTTTGTTCGCGGGGCCATGCCGGTGCTCGTGACCTTCCCTCATTCCGGCTCTCATCTGGCCCCTGGCATGGAGCGGCGTATGACAGAGCGCGGGCGTCAGTTGCCCGATACCGACTGGTATATGGAGCATCTTTATGCAGGCGCCTTGTCGAAGGGCCTGGGCGTGTTGAAGGCCAATCATTCCCGTTATGTGGTGGATCTGAACCGGGGCGCGGATGATGCGGCACTTTATCCGGGACGTCCAAGCACGGGGCTTGTGCCAGCGCTGACATTTGACGGGCAGCCCATTTATCGGGCCGGGCAGGAGCCTGATGAAAGCGAGATCGCCGAGCGCCGGGAAACGTACTGGCGCCCCTACCATGATGCTGTTGCGCAAGAGCTTGAAAGATTGCGCCAGAAATGGGGATGGGCGGTTCTGTGGGACGGGCATTCCATCAAATCCACGATTCCCCGGTTGTTTGAGGGTGCGCTTCCGGATCTGAATCTGGGGACCAATAGCGGGCAGTCCTGTGGCGGGGAACTCCAGACGCTTCTGGAAAAACGGTTGGCTGCGAATGTGGGGTACAGCCACGTCGTCAATGGCCGTTTCAAGGGCGGATACACGACGCGACATTATGGGCGGCCCGAGCATGGAATCCATGCGGTCCAGCTCGAAATTGCGCAGTCCACCTATTTGCGGAGCGAAGAGGCGCCGTGGCCGATTGATCTGGAGAAAGCGGTGCGCCTGTCCCGGATGATCGACAGTCTGCTTGAAACTGCGTTGTGCTGGAGGCCGGAGACGGCACATTCGGGAAAATAAATCCCGATGTCATTTCATAAATGGATTGACAATTCCGCAGAGCGATTTGAGTATTGGTATATACAAGTTCATACAGGATGAAGCCCATGAGTGATCCCGGCAACCGCCTTTCGAATGATCGTGTCATCCGCGCCCCGATTGGCCCTGAGCGTTCGGCAAAAAGCTGGCAAACAGAGGCGGCCCTCAGAATGCTGATGAACAATCTGGATCCCGAGGTCGCGGAAAAGCCATCCGAACTCGTTGTTTATGGCGGCATCGGTCGGGCTGCCCGAAACTGGGACTGCTACGACAGGATTGTCGAGGCGCTGCGCGATCTGGAAGATGACCAGACGCTTCTGGTGCAGTCCGGTAAGCCGGTTGGTGTGTTCCGGACGCATGCGGATGCCCCGCGTGTGCTGATCGCGAACTCCAATCTCGTGCCGCACTGGGCCACCTGGGAGAAGTTCAACGAACTCGATCGGGCCGGGCTCATGATGTATGGGCAGATGACGGCAGGGTCGTGGATCTATATCGGCTCGCAGGGCATCGTTCAGGGGACATACGAGACCTTCGTGGAAATGGGACGCCAGTATTATGGCGGCAGCCTGAAAGGGCGTTGGATCCTGACGGGCGGTCTGGGCGGCATGAGTGGCGCGCAGCCTCTGGCGGCTGTCATGGCCGGTGCGTCCATGCTGGCGGTTGAATGTGAACCGTCCCGTATCCGCAAGCGTCTGGAGACGGGATATCTGGATCGTCAGGTCGATACGCTTGATGAGGCTCTGGCCATCATTCAGGATGCCTGTGCGAAAGGTGAGGCGGTTTCCGTGGGGCTTCTCGGAAATGCCGCGGAAGTCTTCCCTGAACTGGTGCGGCGCGGCATTCGTCCGGATGGCGTGACGGATCAGACCTCTGCGCATGATCCGCTGAATGGCTATCTGCCGGCAGGGTGGTCGCTGGAGCAGGCTGAAAAGATGCGGATTACTAATCCGGCGGCAGTCGAGAAAGCCGCGCGGGAGTCCATGCGGCTTCAGGTTGAAGCCATGGTGGCATTCCACCGTCAGGGTATTCCGACCTTCGATTACGGCAACAACATCCGCCAGATGGCTTTTGATGAGGGTCTGGAAGACGCCTTTGCCTTTCCGGGCTTCGTGCCGGCCTATATCCGACCGCTGTTCTGTCGGGGTATCGGTCCGTTCCGCTGGGCTGCGCTTTCGGGAGATCCGGAAGACATCTTCAAGACGGACCAGAAGGTCAAAGAGCTGCTGCCAGACGATAAGCATCTTCACAACTGGCTCGATATGGCACGGGAAAAGATCCACTTTCAGGGACTGCCCTCGCGTATCTGCTGGGTTGGTCTGGGGGACCGTCACCGCCTCGGGCTGGCGTTCAACGAAATGGTTGCCAGTGGCGAACTCAAGGGCCCGATCGTGATCGGTCGTGATCATCTGGACAGTGGTTCGGTCGCCAGTCCGAACCGTGAAACCGAGAGTATGCGGGACGGATCGGATGCCGTGTCCGACTGGCCGCTGCTGAATGCACTTCTGAACACGGCATCGGGCGCGACCTGGGTGTCGCTGCACCATGGTGGCGGCGTCGGCATGGGCTTCTCCCAGCATTCCGGTATGGTGATCGTAGCGGACGGTACGCCCGATGCGGCGCGGCGTCTGGAACGGGTGTTGTGGAACGACCCGGCTACGGGGGTCATGCGACATGCGGATGCCGGTTACGATATTGCAACAGATTGCGCCCGCGAGAAGGGCCTCGACCTTCCCATGATCACGCGCGGAGCCTGAGACCATCATGACGACCAGCATTTTTACACTCACGCCTGGCAAGATCACGCTTAGCGATCTGCGGGGCTTCTATTTCGGGCAGATGGATGTTCGCCTTGACGATGCGACCTTCGAGGTTCTGCAACGTGCAGCAGAATCCGTGGAGCGTATCGTCGGGCGTGGCGAGCCGGTTTATGGGGTGAATACGGGTTTCGGAAAACTCGCGAAGACCCGTATTCCCGATGATCGCCTGCGGGATCTTCAGCGCAATCTGGTGCTGAGCCATGCTGCGGGGATCGGCCAGCCGATGCCGGAGCGTGTGGTCCGGCTCATCCTGCTGCTCAAGGCCAATGGACTGGCGCGCGGCTATTCGGGTGTGCGTCCGCAGATCGTGCAGCTTCTGCTGGACATGCTGAACCGGGGGGTTGTGCCCGTCATTCCGGAAAAGGGATCGGTCGGGGCTTCGGGCGATCTGGCTCCGCTGGCGCATATGTCGGCCGTGGTGATCGGCGAAGGTGAGGCATTTTATGAGGGGCAGCGCCTGAAGGGTGACGAGGCTCTGAAAGCTGCCGGACTTGAACCTCTGGTTCTGGGAGCCAAGGAAGGTCTGGCTCTTCTGAATGGCACGCAGGCCTCTACGGCGCTGGCGATTGCAGCGCTTCTGGATGCCGAGCGTCTGTTTCACGCGGCTCTCATTACAGGCGGCCTGACGCTTGATGCGGCACGCGGCACGGATGCGCCATTCGATCCGCGTTTGCATGAACTGCGCGGACAGAGGGGACAGATCGAGTGCGCCGCGGTTTATCGTTCGCTGATGCAAGGCTCTGCCATCCGCGCGTCGCATCTTGAAGATGACGAGCGCGTTCAGGACCCATACTGCCTGCGGTGTCAGCCTCAGGTCATGGGAGCGTGTCTGGACAATCTGCGTCAGGCGGCGCGGGTTCTGGTGATCGAGGCGAATGCGGTTTCGGACAACCCGATCCATTTCCCGGATACGGACGAAATGATTTCGGGTGGTAATTTCCATGCCGAGCCTGTGGCCATTGTTGCGGATCTCATGGCGATTGCCGTGTCCGAAGTGGGCGCGATTGCAGAGCGGCGTCTGGCGCTGCTGGTCGATGCGCAGATGAGTGGCCTTCCGCCATTTCTGGTGCAGGACAGCGGGTTGAATTCGGGCTTCATGATCGCACAGGTCACGGCTGCGGCCCTGGCGTCCGAAAACAAGACTCTGGCCCATCCGGCGAGCGTGGACAGTCTGCCGACGTCGGCCAATCAGGAGGATCACGTCTCCATGGCGACGTTTGCCGCGCGTCGTGTCGGCGATATCGTGGATAATGTCCGGACGATCATTGCGGTTGAATATCTGGCGGCCGTACAGGGGCTTGATTTCCTGGCCCCCCTTGAAACATCTTCGCCACTGCTTGCCGTCGCGAAGACATTGCGGAAAACTGTGCCTTTCTTTGCGCAGGACCGCCTGTTTACGCCGGATATGGAAGCGGCCCGTACGCTCATCATTGACGGCGCTCTGAAAGACTGTGTGGGGTCGGGTGTCCCCCTGCCTGTTTTTGAAGACTGATCAGATCGGGAGAATAACGGGGATGAACTATCACGGCATCGCGGCGCTGCATCGTCGGGCTGATAAAGTTCTTCCCCGTATTTTTCGTGATTATGTAAATGGCGGTTCTCACTCGGAGCGTACCGTCCGCGCCAATCGTCTGGCCTTTGACCGCTGGGCGGTTGTTCCGAAATGTCTGGTTGATGTTTCAGCCTGCGATCTGTCCGCGCCTTTTCTGGGAAGCACGCACCGGCTTCCCTTCATGTTCGCACCGCTGGGGTTTGGCGGCCTCATGTGTCCGGACGGCGAACTCCGGGCTGCGCGGGTCGCGGCTTCGGCGGGTTTGCCGATGGCGGTGTCTACATTCGCCATCCAGTCGCTGGAGACGCTCTCCCGGGTGCCGGGGGTAACGCTCGCGGCACAGATTTATGTCTTTCGCGACCGGGGGATTACTCGCGACATGCTGCGTCGGGCGGAGGACTGCGGCATCCGGACCATCATCCTGACGGTTGATACGCCGATCACGCCGCTCCGGCTGCGCGACGTCCGCAATGGTTTTCGCAATCTGACGCGTCCGTCCCTGCGGCATATCCTGTCCATGGCCACGCATCCGCGCTGGACGGCGGGGATGCTGAGGAACGGGATGCCGAAAATCGGCAATCTGGCGCCCTACGGCATGGGGAGCACGCTGATGGAACAGGCAAGAAATGCGGCGTCCCAGATTGATCCAACCCTGACCTGGAAGGATCTGGAGTGGCTGCGCTCTGTCTGGCCGGGGCATCTTGCTGTCAAGGGAATCATGGATGCGGGCGATGCGCTGGCCTGTCAGAAAGCGGGCGCGCAGACGGTCATCATCTCCAATCATGGGGGACGGCAGATGGACCCGGCCCCGTCATCGCTTTCCGTCCTGCCGGATATTGCCGAAGCCCTGAAGGGTGAGACGGAGATCATTCTGGACGGAGGTGTCCGCTGGGGTGGGGATGTTGTCACCGCTTTGGCGCTGGGTGCTCAGGCCGTAGGGATCGGGCGCCCCTGGGCCTGGGCGCTTGCCGCGGGGGGCGAGAGAGGGGGTCGCAGTCTGGTGAACGGGCTGGGCGACGAGATCCGCGATGTCCTGCGTCTGGGCGGGATGGTCGATCTTGTGTCGCTTCGCTCTCAAGGCAGGGCGATGCTTCGGTCTGTCAGCTGATACCGTAGGCGATCTGACCCGGTTTCAGGATGGTCAGTTCAAACGGAGTTTCGCTAAGAAAAATGTCGCCAGGAGCGAGTGTGTCGTGCTGCTGGTGCGTCAGGACGTTCCACTCTCCCGTGACGGGGATAAAACCCCGCAGGCTCCCCGCCGGGGGATTTTCTGGTGTGATCGTGATCAGGTTCGGACCGTTTCTGTCCGCAGGACGCATGAGGTTCAGAACCTCGACCGGACCGTCAAGAGGTGTACCCGTCAGCGGCAGGGTTCCGTCAAACTGGATGAGGTCACCGGGTTGGCCTAAAACAAGAGGCGGTGCGTCGGACGCGGGAAGAAGACGAACGCCATTTCCCGCCAGAAGTCCCATTTGTCTGAACAGACCCGGGAAGCTGGAGAATGGCGCAGCCCGGCTTATGGTGGCGACGCTCAGTCGCCATTCAGGCCGTTCAATCAGCAGTCGGGTTGTGCCAGCGCCGTTCTTCCAAAGGGTGCCGGGGAGGCTGTTCAGACGGATGTGGCGCAAGGTCATGGGGCGTCTGCGGGAACGAGTTTTCCGGGGTTGAGAATATTCTTCGGGTCCAGAGCGGTTTTAATGGCGCGCATGACGGAGAGGGCTGCGGGGTCGTGCTCTTCTGTCATGAAGAGCTGCTTTGCGAGACCGATCCCGTGTTCGCCACTAGCGGAACCGCCGAGTGAGAGGGCGCGGCGGATGATTTTATGGTCCAGTTCGAGGGCACGTTTTTCGGCATCCGCGTCATTGGGCGGGATCAGAATGACAGTGTGGAAATTGCCGTCACCGACATGGCCGACAATGGGGGCTAGCAGGCCGGAAGCGTCAATATCGGATCTGGCGCCTGTCATGAGTTCCGTCAGGGCAGCAATGGGGACAATGGCGTCGGTTGTGATGCCTTTGTAACCGGGGCGATACGCCATACAGGCCCAGAAAGCATCATGGCGTGCTTTCCAGAGACTGTTACGTTCTTCAGTAGCGGTGGCCCAGCGGAAAGACTGTCCGCCCTGACCTTCCACAAGATCTCGCAGCACGGCTTCCTGTTCCGCAACACTGGCGGGTGAACCTGTCAGTTCGAAGAACATGGTGGGGAGGGCCTCATAGCCCTCAAGATGGGAATACTGAATGCAGGCATCCATCTGGACGTCGTCGAGCAGTTCCATCCGTCCGACAGTCAGACCGCACTGGATGACAAGAACGGCCGTTTCCACGGCGCTGGCCAGTGTTGGAAACTGGCAGACCGCAGCGCCTACGGCTTCGGGGATGGGATGGAGTTGCGCCTGCACTTCCGTAATCACGGCCAGCGTACCTTCCGAGCCGATGAGCAGGCCGGTCAAATCATAGCCCGTGGCAGCCTTGCGGACGGCACCGCCTGTATGAAGGATGCGCCCATCGGCCAGAACGGCCGTCAGGCCCAGGACATTCGCCCGCATGGTGCCATAACGCATGGCACCGGTTCCGGAGGCCCGGGTGGCGCACATTCCACCAAAGGTTGCCTCTCCGCCGGGATCGACCGGGAAGAAGAGGCCCTGTGTCCGTAAATGGAGGTTCAGATCCTGCCGTGTCACACCAGCCTGAACGCGACATGTCAGGTTTTCGGTCGAGACATCGAGGATGTCCGTCATCATGGAAAGATCGAGACTGATGCACTCCGGAACAGGTGTGAGCTGTCCTTCAAGAGAGGTTCCGCCGCCGAAGGGAATGACGGGAACGTTTTCCTCATGACAGATTTTCAAGGCGTCCGACACGTCCTGCGTGGTGCGGGCGAACAGAACATAAGCCGGCAGGAGGGTCTGATCCGGGTGACGCCACCCTTCTCCATGAGCGTGATGCTCCCGGACCGTCGCGTTGGCCGTCAGGCGATCTCCGAAAAGAGGGGTGAGACGCCGGGCGGCGCGTTCGGCGGCGGAAGAACCGATCATGGCGCTTTCCTTTTCAGGCTGCAGAAGAATGTAAGGGTTTGCGGACATGGTCGAAGGCCTGCAGAAAGGCATGACTGTCTTCAGAGCGCGCAATGCTGACCCGGATCCAGTTCTCGTAGCCTGTTTCCTTCCAGGGTTTGACGATAATCCCGTGTTCGAGAAGACGCCCTGCAAGATTTGAAGCAGATTCGCGTGCGTCGAAGAACAGGAAGTTAGCGAAAGACTGTGCGACGAAATAGCCGCGCTTTTCCAGAGCCGATTTCAGGGCACGACCTTCGGTGAGGGTTGAATCCACCGTCCTGAGCATGTGGTCCTGATCGAGCAGGCTCAACCGGGCCATTTCCAGCGCTGCGCTATTGCTGTTGAACGGATCGCGGACCCGCGTCATGACGGCCGTAAGTCCGGGATCAGACGTCAGCGCGTAACCAACGCGCAGTCCGGCCAGACCGTAAGCCTTCGAGAAGGTTCTCAGAACCATCCATGGGCGGGACTGTTTTTCGAGAATGGACAGACTATCGGCATAATCCTGGCTGGAGCGCGCATATTCCCAGTACGCTTCATCAATGACAATCAGCGTGTCCGCCGGGCAGGCATCGATCAGTCCCTGCATGGCATCGCCTGTCATCATGCAGCCGACGGGATTGGAGGGGTTTGAGAACATCAGGACTTTGAGGGGGGCAGATGTCACGGCCTGATGCAGGGCAGGAAGATCGAAACGGGCCTCCGGCGTCATTGGAATCGCCTCTGCCCGGGCTCCCATCATTTGCGGCCAGATCAGATGCAGCCCGAAGGAGGGTAGAACCGTGACGAGGCGATCTGCGGGGGACAGGAAGGCTTCGCAGATCATACGGATAATCTGTTCGGACCCGTTTCCGATAACAATCCGGTTTGTGTCGATTCCGGTCTGTCGTGACAGCTCTTCCCGCAGTCCCTCCGCGGAAGCATCCGGATAGCGGAACAGGCTGGATGCAATTTCGGCCCAGTGGCCCAGAGCAGCAGGTGACGGCCCATAAGGGTTTTCGTTGCTCCCCAGCTTGGTAATCCGGGAAACCCCGTATTTTGCCCTGACGGCCTCTTCCGATAGGCCGGCATTATAGACTGGGAGGTGACGGACTTCAGTCCGGGCCAGGGAGAGGGAAGATGTCTGGCAGTCAGAAGCGGCAGTCATGCGATGGCTCCACGGGAAGAAAGGAGGGTATTGTCTATCTTGTAAAGACAACCATAGATTCTTTGGGATATCCAGAGCTGGAAAGGATCATAAGGCTGTTTTTCTGATCTTTTGTATAGCTTTTTCAGAGGGGGGAGGGAGCGCTGCTTCTGAAGAGGTGGAGGAGGATTAAAATATTGATTTAATGCGATTTAACTGGATCTTCCAGAGGGTGGTCTGGGGCGTCTGAATGGTGTCGGCTACAGTATGGGGAGTAAAAAATCGGTTCGATACCAGAATAGACATAGACAACCCTTTTTTGGAATGACATGGTCTAATCTGAAAAGGCGACATGCCTCTCAGTTCTCTTTGTGGCCTGTCAGCGGCTGATCGTGTCTCCTCAACGACTGCTTTGGGAAAGTACGGGAAGATGATGTCTAAAAATAACATTCCATTACCGGACCATGAAACCTGTTGTTTTCCCGTTTCAGGAGTGAGACTCCAGTCGGACAAGGCACGAAAAGGAGCGTCTTCATTTCTTGTCTGGGTGCTCGCGACGACTGCATTTTCCTGTTGTTCAGCTCAGGCCGCCGTTTCCAAGACGCAGGCCCATACTGCGACCCATCATAATGCAGGCAAGACACCGCAGGCGGTTCCTGCTCGCCCGAAGACGGCACGGGCCCGGCGCGTCACCGCGCGTGAGGCACTGGAAAGCGAGAATATGCAGGTGACGGCCCGGCATGTTCCTCATGGTGCCGTTACAACGGTATCAGCGGCAGCATTGGCAGATGCTGTGCCTGGCACCAACCCACTCAAGATTCTGGCACGTCAGCCGGGTATAATGTTCCAGTCTGACGATCCGCAGGGTGTGGATACCTGGTCTACCCAGTTTTATATGCACGGTTTTCTGCAAAATCAGATCGGCATGACGCTGGATGGCATGCCGCTGGGCGATCAGGAGTTCCATACGTTTAATGGTCTCAATGCCGTCAATGCCATTTCGGCTGAGAATGTTGGACGTCTGGATGTTTCCATGGGGGCCGGGGCTGAATCTGTCGCCAGCACAAGCAATCTGGGTGGTTCTGTCGAATATATTTCCTCCGATCCTAAGCGCAAAGCGGGTGGCCTTGCATCACAGACATTTGGTTCAAATAACGGTTTTCATACGTTCCTGAGAATGGATAGCGGCGATCTGAACAAGAGCGGAACGCGATTTTACGTCTCTTACATGCGGAACGCGCAGGACAAATGGAAAGGGGGCGGCGACCAGTTTGGACAGCAGGTTAATGCAAAATTCGTTCAACCTATTGGTGAACGGAGCAGTATTTCGTCTTTCTTCGATTACAACCTGACGCAGAGTTACCTGTATCAGGATATGTCCTTCGATATGCTGAAGAACGGCGGATACAGGATCGATAATTTCTACGGAACTCCCAATGCTTACAGGAAAGCGTATTTGTCCGCGCTTTCGGCAAATGGTCTGCCGGGAGGGGCATTGCCACCGGGTTATTCAAAGATGTCCGATCCGTGGGATGCCTCATATTACGATGGCGCACTGGTCGAACGTGATTATCTTGGGGGCCTGAAGGCCAATCTGGCTCTGACGGACCGTCTGAGGTGGGAAAGTGTCGTATATGGGCATGGTCAGTATTTGCGTGGAACATGGGCGAACCCGTATGTTTCTTCCCCGAATGGCGCGCCGCTAATTGATCAGGCGACCGTAACCCACTCTCAGCGTTTTGGTTTTACCTCTGCGCTTCATTATGAAATTGCACATAATGATATCAGTGGCGGCGTCTGGTACGAAAACTTTCATACTGATGTCGGGCGTTTCGCTTACGAGGAGCCATTGCTTTCGGATGTGGAATCCGGAAAGGCCAAACCTGTTAATTCGGTGGGAGAACTTCCCGATCCATATGCCACGCTATGGGGGCAGAACTTTAATTCGAACAGCTTTACGGCTTTTGTGCAGGACACTTACCATGTCCTTCCCAATCTTTCCCTGCATTTTGGTTTCAAGTCACTTCTGCAGACCGTGAGAGGCGGACAATACGCCAATGACGAGAGTTATACGGGCGTTGGACAGATTGCCGGTGGCAGCATCACGACCGCCCGGGCGTTTCTGCCGCATTTCAGCGGGGACTGGCATTTCCTGAAGCATCACGAGCTGTTTTTCGATATTGCCGAAAATGTAAAATCCTATCCTGTTCAGGCGTTCAAGGAAGGAGCGTCGCCCTTTTCCGTCTCGCAGTCTGCCTATAACCAGCTGTTGCAGCATGGGGGACTGAAGCCTGAAACCGACTGGAATTTTGCCGTCGGGTATCGCTTCACGCACAAATATGCACTGGCGTCGGTATATGCCTATAGAACGAATTTTCACAATCGTTTGCAGCAGGTGACGTCGGGTTCGATCGTCAATCCCGTTTCCACGGTTGCAAACGTCGGCGGCGTGACCATGAACGGTGTGGATGCCGGGCTCACAGTGATGCCCGTCAAAGGACTCTCACTGTATAACAGTATCAGTTACAATCATGCGACCTATGACAATAACGTTACGGAAACCGGAACGACCTATCACATCAAAGGCCAGCAGATCGTTGCCTATCCGCGCTTCATGTATAAAGCCAGCCTGGCTTACGAGTGGCAGAATTTTTCCGCACATCTCGATACCCAGTTCCTCGGTACGCGCAATTATAGCTATACAGGGGATATGAAAATTCCTTCTTACTGGATCGAAACGCTGGGTGCCCGGTATCGCTTCGGCAATCTTGGAAAATATTCCAAAAGCCTGAATTTTGTGCAGAACCTGACGTTCGAGTTCAACGTCTATAACCTGACGAATACGAAATATATTTCTACGATGGGAGAGACAGGAATTCCGATGTCCGGTGACTATCAGTCGTTTCTCGTTGGCGCGCCGCGCCAGTATTATGGCACGCTCAAGGCTGAATTCTGATGATGACACAGGGTCGCAGGGCTGAGTTCAACCCGTCCGTCGAAGTCCATACGATCTACCGGATTCCGACGGAACACCGGCATGGACGTGTCCGCGACCTGTTTACGGTCTGGTTCAGTACGAACATGACGCTCCTGACCATCGTGACAGGGGCGTTAGGGCCAAAGATTTTCGATCTGTCCCTGATCTGGGCGATTGTGGCGGTTATAGCGGGTAATCTGGTCGGCGCGGTTTTCATGGCGCTTCATGCCGCGCAGGGGCCAGTGCTCGGTGTGCCGCAGATGGTGCAGAGCCGGGGGCAGTTTGGTGTCTGGGGGGCAGTGCCCATTATCGTTCTAGTCGTGCTGATGTATATCGGCTTTGCGGCCTCGAACTGTGTCGTTGGCGGCGAAGCGCTGGACGACGCACTCCCTCTGCTCGGGCGCATTCCCGCAGTTCTTCTGCTGGCGTTTATCAGTCTTGTCCCGTGTATTTTGGGGTATGGTGCCATCCATGCCTGTTCGAAGGTCGTGACGTGGCTGTCCGGAATTGCGGTCATGTACTGTCTGATCGTGGGGTTCTGGCATATGCCGATCACACTTCTGACGGAAATGCACGGCTCGATTGCTGGTTTCTTCGGCATGTTTTCGATCTCGGCGCTCTGGCAGATCGCCTATGCGCCTTATGTTTCAGACTCTTCACGGTATCTGCCTGAGGATAGCCTGTCCGTCAGGAACACATTCTGGGCGAGTTACGGGGGCACCGTCCTGGGGACGATTTTGCCGATGGTTCTGGGGGCCTTTCTGGTTCTGCAGTGGCCCGGGGAGAGCGTTGTGCAGTCCTTGGGGCATCTGTCGGGGGCGTGGGGAGCTCCGGTTCTGGTCGTTCTGTCCGTATCGATCGCTCTGGCCAATGCGATGAGTGTCTATTGCGGGGCGCTATCAAGTATCACGATCATTCAGACTTTTCTGCCCGAATGGCGCGCCGCATTAAAAAGCCGGGTGATACTGACATGCGCGCTGCTCGGACTGTCTCTTTTCTTCGCACTGGGAATGGCGGACAGCTTCATGAAGTCCTATGCCGCTTTTCTGGATATACTCATGGCCGTCATGGTGCCGTGGACTGCGATCAATCTATATGATTACTATATCCTGCGTCATGGAGATTATGATGTTGAGTCGTTCTTTCAGAAAGACGGCGGCATCTATGGTTATGTAAACTGGGCCGCTGTTGGAAGTTATGTTCTGGGTGTTCTGGTTGAAATCCCTTTTCTGAAGAATGAATTCTTTACAGGGTTTTTGGTCCCCTATGTTCATAAGGTAGACGTTTCCTGGCTGGTCAGCCTGATTGTAACCACTCTGTTTTATGCATTCGTATCTCGAAGGAGCAGCGTCGGTGATATCTCCCGCACGTCTTCCTGCTGATATATCACGAGGCGGCTGGTGCCGATGGTGTCAGTTCGGTCTGCTTGTTGCCGGGGTCACTGCGTGCGGACAGGACGCGTCTGGGCAGTCCGTTCAGCGTTATTCTGATCCGAAAGATGATTTTCCGATTTCGACGGCTGTTCAGGTCCCGGCCGGATCAGCAACGGTTTATGTCTCAGGGTTGGGTCCTGCGGCGGACAGGATATCTGGCACCACAACCGCTGAGCAGATGCAAAGTGCATTGGATCAGATCTCGGCGGCCCTGAAACATTACGGGATGACGCTTCAGGATATCGTGCAGATGCATGTCTATCTGGTCGCTGATCCACGGCTGGGACATATGGATTTCGACGGCATGATGCAGGCCTATCGGGCCCGGTTCCGAAGCGCTTTTCCTGCACGGACCGTCATTGAGGTTCCGCATCTGAGTAATCCTCACTGGCTTGTCGAGGTGGACGTGATTGCATCCAGAAGCGATGCAAAAGATAAAAAAATTCCTACGGAATGATGTTCTGGTGCGGTTTTAAAATGGCGCCGGATCGTGGTTTTGACTTTGAATTTTCAGGCAATCAACAGGAGTAGAGCATGAACGTAATCAAACGGACGCAGCTTTCCCGAAAGCGGATTGGCAAGGCCGTGCTGAAAAGCGGCTTTCTGCTGCTGGCTGGCGATCTGATGCTCGAGCAGGCGCTGGGTGCACCTGAAAATCATACCACCATCCATCAGGCCGCAGCCGATCAGGCTCTGGATCTGGCTGAAAAATCCATTGCTTTGCGCTCAGTGGCAGGGCCGGGCAACCAGACGCCGGACGTGGCCGCATTGTTCCGTGATGCGCTGATCAAGGGCGGCTTTGCGCCATCGGACATTACCATCACCCCTTACAAGGATACGGCCTATCTGATCGCCCGCTGGCCCGGTCAGGACCCGTCCCTCAAGCCGCTGGTGATTTCGGGACATATGGATGTCGTCGAAGCCAAGGCCTCAGATTGGACGCATGATCCGTTCAAGCCACAGATTGAAAACGGCTATCTTCTGGGCCGGGGCTCAACGGACATGAAGCTGGATGACACGCTGGCCATTGCTGCGCTTCTGGAACTCAAACGCGAAGGTTACAAGCCGCGACGGGATATCATCCTTGAGTTTTCCGGGGATGAGGAAACGACGATGGCGACGGGCGCCATCATTGCGGACAAGCTCTCCAATGCCGAGCTGGTTCTGAACATGGATGGCGCAAACGGGACACTCAGTGAGAAAACGGGCAAGCCGGATTATTTCACCTGGGAAGGAGCGGAAAAGAATTATGCAGATTTCCGCCTGACCGTGACCAATCCAGGGGGTCATTCCTCTGAACCGCGACCGGTCAATGCGATTGACGAACTTGCGGTAGACCTTCTGCGCATTCAGCAATATCGTTTCAAACCAGAGGTGAACGAGCTGAGCCGTAGCTATTTCCAGAATGCCGCCCGCTGGCAGAAGCCTGAAATGGCTGCGGCCATGAAAGCTTTTGCGAAGAATCCTGTGGATGAAAAGGCCATCCTTACCCTTTCTTCGGATCCGTCTTACATTGGCCGGATCGGGACGACCTGCGTTGTGACCATGATCGATGGCGGTCATGCGCTCAATGCTTTGCCACAGAAAGTGACGGCGAATATCAACTGCCGGATTTTCCCGGGCCATCCGCGCGCTGCCATTATGGAAGAACTGCGCAAGGCCGCGCAGGACCCGTCCATGAAGATTGAGGACGCAACGGAGGGATCGGTCCAGACTGCGGCCTCTCCTATGCGTCCGGATGTGGTCAAAGCCATCGAGCACGGGATGCAGGTTGCCTACCCGGGAGTAGCCGTCTTCCCGGCGCTGTCGTCCGGCGCGAGTGACAGCATGTGGTTCCGCTCTCACGGTGTGCCCAGCTACGGGATCAGCCCGATTTTCATCAAGAACTCGGATTCCTTCATGCATGGTCTGAATGAACGTACACCGGTGGCCAGCATTGCGCCCGCTCTGGAAGATCTTCTGGTCATAATTCCGGACCTGTCTCACTGAGAGGGGCCGGATCGTGTGAGAGGTTGAGTATTTGTTCGATCTCGTGATCCGTAACGGTCTGCTGGTTGATCCTGAAACAGGTCTGGAGCAGATCGGGGATGTAGCGGTGCGGGACGGCGTTATTCACCGTGTTGGTGCTGTTTCCGGCATGGCTAAGCGTGAAATCGATGCGACAGGGCTCGTGGTGGCCCCTGGCTTCATCGATCTTCACGCCCATGGGCAATGTATTGCGTCCGATCGCATGCAGGCGTTTGACGGAGTGACAACCTCTCTGGAGCTGGAGGTCGGTATTCTGCCGGTTTCTGACTGGTATGCCCGCCAGCAGGAGCGTGGCCGGGTTCTGAATTATGGCGCGTCGGTCGCGTGGGCCTTCGCGCGGATTAGCGCAATGATCGGTCGGCCAGTAGAGCCGTCTCTTTCGTTCATGGGGAAATGTTATGACGACCCCCGATGGAGCGAGAATACGGCGAGCGTTGCGGAACTGAGGACTATTCTGTCGCTCGTCGAACAGGGGCTGGAGCAAGGCGGTCTGGGCATCGGGATCCCGCATGCCTATGTGCCCGGAGGTGGTGCAAAAGAGCTTGTGGAGCTGTGTTCGCTCGCAAAGCGGCATGAGGCTCCGACCTATACCCATATTGCCTATTCTTCGAACATTGACCCGCGCAGTTCCATCGAGGCCTATACCCGTCTGATCGGATATGCGGGCGCGACAGGTGCGCATATGCATATCTGTCACTTTAACAGCACGAGTCTGCTGGATATCCGCCGAGCGGCCGAGCTTGTTTCCACTGCACAGAAGCAGGGACTGAACATCACGGTTGAGGCCTATCCCTATGGGACAGGCTCTACCGTCATAGGGTCGCCCCTGTTTGGAGAGGCCGCGTTCAGGGAGCGAACCGGCAGTGCATATACATCAATCCAGAAAGTTGATGACGGCCATCGGTTTAAAAGTCGGCAGGAAATTCTGGACGTGCAGCGGGAGCGGCCCGATACGCTTGTGCTCTGGCATTTTCTTGACGTGCAGAGCAACCCGTCGGCGCAGGACCTGCTGGATGTATCCGTTCTCTATCCGGGAGGCGTGATCGCATCCGATGCCATGCCCTGGACGCTCCCGGATGGCTCCGTTTACGAGGGTAAAAGCTGGCCTCTTCCGGAGGAGGCCGTGTCTCATCCCCGTTCGTCAGGGACTTTTTCCCGCTTTTTGCGAGAGTATCTGCGGGAGCGCCACAAGGTTTCACTCTGTGAAGCCATGCGTCGCTGTTCGCTAGGGCCAGCAAGGATTCTGGAGACGGTCTGCCCGCAAATGGCGCGGAAGGGGCGTTTACAGGAAGGATGTGATGCCGATATTGTCGTTTTTGACCTCAGGAAGATAACGGATCGTGCAGATTTCGCAGCCATGAATCGCCCTTCGGAAGGCGTACATCATCTGCTGGTCAATGGTCAGAGCGTGATTTCGGAGGGCGAACTCAACCGGGACGCTTTTCCGGGGCAGCCGGTTCGTAAGCACGTCGGGGTACTATGAGGCAGGGCTCTGGTCTGGAACAGGCTGCGGCAGTCCCGGTATATGTGGTCGGAGGTTTTCTGGGTGCGGGGAAAACCACTCTGCTCAATCGGCTGCTCAAAACGCAGAAACGTCGTCGTCTGGCCATTCTGGTCAATGATTTTGGGGCGATTGATATTGACGGATTACTGGTGGAGCGGCGGGATAGCGATGTTCTGACGCTGAAGAACGGCTGCATCTGCTGCTCTATGCAGTCGGATCTGTTCTCCACGCTGAAGATGCTTCTGTCTCGCAGTCCCGTGCCTGAGGCGATTTTTATCGAATGCAGTGGGGTTTCGAAGCTTCAGGAAATGCGCAGGGCGCTGGCAGATCCTATTTTGTGGCAGTATGCGGCTCTGGAAGGCGTGATCTGTGTCGTCAATGTACTTGATGTGATTGCGCAAAGCGGGATCACAAGAGATCTTTTGTGGAAAGAGCAGATCCTTTTTTCGGACATGACCGTCCTGTCCCATACGGAAAACCTTGGGAAGGATGCTATTCAGGAAGCAGAAGCAAAACTTCAGGCGCTTCATGGCGGGGCACCCGTTCTGTCTTGTGCGGACAGTTTCCTGACCTATGAGGCTCTTTTTCGTCTTCTCGAAGGGAAAACGGAAAAATCTTTTTTCCGGGCTGAGGATGACGTGAATGACGACTTCATCAGTCTTGCATGGCGGCGGAACTCGCCGGTGGACCTAACAGGCTTCCGCACTGTAATTGACCGCCATGCTGCGGTTTTGCTTCGGGCGAAAGGGATCCTGTATCTCGCTACAGCTCCGCAGCGTGCGTTGCTTTTGCAGATGACGGGAGCGCGAATTACCATTGGATTAGCGCCTGAGAAAGCTCTGTCTGATCCAGATACCCGGCTTGTCTTTATCGGTCGGCAAGGAAGATTGGACCCACAAGCGCTGAAAGACGATCTTGATGCCATTTCCGCCTGAGTACAGGCGTTGGGCCAAACGCTGCATCGTCAATCTTGAAGAACAGGAGAAAAGAAATCTTCGTTTCTCCTGTGATATATTTCAGGAAATGTCAGGATATTCGTTGCAGAGAAAGTAACGCCGTTCCTCGTCTTCATCTATTTCTGGAAAACGCGCCGAGGGCTCAAGAAAGAAATTGTCTTCATGGTCGTCACAGAGAGACGAAACCTCACCGCTGACCGTGAGACCACTTCCATCTTCGCCCCAGAACTGATGGATTGTGCGGGGAGGAATACAGACACTCTGTCCCGGCTTGAGCCGGACGAGGTCACCCGGATTGAGCTGACGGACAATACCGTCAACATGGATGGGGAAACTTTCCTGCGCAGGCTTGTTGTCTGCGCCTGCTTTTGTGAGCTGCACTAAAATAACGCCGCCTGCACGATTGATGATGTCTTCCATTTTCGTGCGATGAAAATGTGCGGGCGAGCGTTGTCCTTCTGGGTCGAGAATCAGTTTTTCAGCATAGCTCTTCGTATAACCCGGACGGCGAAGCGAACCATTTCTAAGAGTGAACAGGGTACGGCCGATCCGTGTAAAATCACCCTGTCCAAAATCCGTTACATCCCATCCCAGCATGCAGTCACGGATCTCATTCGCTTCATGGCCCTTTGTGGCCCAGTCCTTTGCAGACCAGTAGGCAAAGTCAGGGAGGCTGATGCTATGTTTGCGAAAGGTATCGATTGCCAGATCGATGCTCGAATTAATCTGTGAGCGTTTGAGCAGCATTGTCTTTTCCTTACAAAGAGGACGAAATAATCAGATTCAGGTAGCGGAAACACCCGGATGCGCTCCGGAGAGCTCGGGAGACCGTTGATTTTTCTGGGTAGGATGGCTTTTGAAAAAAGCCATCAGAATGGCTGCCGTCAGAATGAATGCCGACATGAAAGCGAAGCTGAGGCTGACGCTATGGGTTCGCGCCTGAATGTATCCAATGATCCAGGAACCGAGAAAGCCGCCCAACGCACCTGCGCTGTTGATGACGCCCATCGCAATCCCGGCGGCTTCACGGGGGAGAATATCCGGAGCGATGGCAAAAAACGGCCCAAGTGGCGCCTGCATCGTGGCGCATCCAAGAACCATGCAGAGATAGGCGAGGGTGAAACTGTATTCGGCCAGCCAATAGCTGCCGAAGAAGCACAGCGCCGAAACAACCAGAAGCGGCCAGACAATATTTTTGCGGATCTGATAGTGGTCTGAAATATACGAGACGACGATCATCAGAACTACGGAGGCTGCATAGGGTCCGGCTGCCAGCAGTCCGGTATTTCCCATACTTGAGCCGCCACTATGGATAATATCGGGCAACCACATGATGAAACCATAAGCAGTCACGCTCCATAAAAGAAGTTGAGCGCTCAAGTTAAGCGCACGTCCGTCTGTGAGGACCGACCATATGCTTGCGTGACGCTCCGGAATTTCGCGCTGTTCAATGGCGAGTTGTTGAGCAAGAGCTTCGCGCTCTTCGACTGTTAGCCATTTTGCCTGAGAGGGATGGTCAGACATTGTCAGGATCCAGACAAATGCCCACAGAACGGAGGGAATTCCTTCAATAATGAAGACGTTCCTCCACCCATATTGAGAAATGAGATATCCGGTAATTGCTGACATCCACAGTACGGTGACCGGATTACCAAGTATGAGATAAGTGTTCGCACGAGAGCGTTCACTGCGGGTAAACCATTCCGTCAGCAGGATCAGCATGGCCGGAATGATCAGACTTTCCATACTGCCGAGGAGAAAGCGATCCAGAGCCAACAACCAGAAATTATTGATTAATCCGGTAAGAGACGCCAGAACGCCCCAACCCAGAATGCAGAAAAAGATCATTCTCGTTGGGCTATGCCGACGCGCATAAGCGGCAGCAGGGACCTGAAACGAAAAATATCCCAGAAAGAAAAGCGATGCGAGCCAGGCCGCACGGTTGGGCGAAATCTGCAAAGCCTCGTTAAGGCCTGCTGCCGCCCCGAAACCGTAATTTGTGCGATCAAGGTAAGCAAGGCTGTAGGTTACGAACACGATCGGCATGATGCGCAACCAGCGACCGGACGGACGTGTTCTGGAAAGATCAATGGGCATGAGAGACCTCGTCACACGTTTTCCTGCTCCATCGAGCGGGTGATCACGAAGTTCTTTCCGGTTCCGAGGCAAACTTCCAATTCTATTTCACGATGAAACTGATCACAGGGCATGATCAGGAACCCATATCATGGAACTCAAACATCTCCGTTCATTCTCGACACTCGGCGAAACGCTGCATTTTGGCCGTGCTGCGGCAAGGTTGAACATTGTCCAGCCCGCTTTGAGTGGTCATATCAAACATCTGGAAGAAGAAATCGGTGTCCAGCTTGTAGATCGGTCACGGAATCACGTTTTTATGACTCTCGCCGGGCAGAATTTTTTGACAGAGGCCCGGCGTATTCTCTCGATCCTTGATGAAGCACAGAAATCAACCAAACATATTTCTGCCGGGACTGTTGGGAGTATCCGTCTTGGTTTTGTCTCCTCCATTATTCCCATGTTTGGTGGAACGCTTTTCCGACATTTTGCGGAGCGGTACCCCTTTATCCAGTTTGATCTGATGGAAATGAATTCGGTCCGTCAGGTTGAGGCGATTGCAGAACATCGACTGGATATTGGGTTTGTACGTCTGCCTCTTCAGCATCTGGAGGTTGATATTTGCTCCATTGGGAAAGAGCAGTTTTTTGCTGTTTTGCCTGCTTACCATCCCTTGGCAAAGCGTGCCTCGTTGATTGCGTCCGACCTGAGTTCGGAAACGCTTCTGATGCTGGAGCGCGAAAATGCACCGGGTTTTCATGACGCTTTGCTCAGCAGTTTTTATCAGAACGGTCTGGTTCCGCTTGAAATCAAATATTTTCATGAGTTCACAACAGCCATTCATCTGGCATCTCTGGCAGGGCTCGGCGTTGCGATTGTTCCTGCCAATGCCACTTACACCGCGCCGTCTGAAATTGTTCGAATTCCATTGGATTTGGGAGAGACGTTTTCGGAAATCGGGATGGCCAGTCATGGGAAGAAAACCCCTCTGGCGCGCAATGTCTGCCTTCTTATTGAGCGTTTTGTGTCTGAGGCCTCGCCGTGCGGACAAGGTGGCAAGATATCACTTGGGATGTAGTGTCGTTACACAATCATCTAATATCACATAAAAATGTTTCGAATCGTCCGATATATGGTTTCAATCCCATATTATGGGATGTATATGCGAAAGTATGACCAGATCCGATAGCAACAGCAGCAGAGTGGATATGTCTCCTGACGGAGCGTCAGAGTGGCCTGAAGGTACTCAGGCCTTGGGCCGGGGCCTGTCCCTGCTACGCGCTGTCGGTGAAGGATGCGATACGCTGAATGCGCTGGTTGATCGCCTGGGGTGTACGCGCAGCACGACACATCGGCTGGCGTCAGCGCTCGTTCAGATGCACTGGCTTTCTCAGGATCATTCGGGCGCTTATCAGCTTGGACCTAAAGTGGCTGAACTGGGCGCACTGGCCCGGCAGGAACATCCAGTTCTGGTTCTGGCGCGTCCCGTTCTTCAATCTCTCGGAGCTGCAACACAGGATACGGTCCATCTCGGGATCAGAATGGGAGAGCGTGTTCTGTATCTTGACAAGGTTGACGGACAGAGAGGGTTGGAAATGCGCTCCCGCGTCGGGCAGAGCATGCCTTTGGCGCTCACGGGAGTAGGGCGCGCCCTTATCATGGATGATGATGAGGCATCGTGGAGGCATTTGTACGATGTTTCCGGCGCTGATCCGCTTCAGTTCAAAAGCTGGCTGGATCGGATGCGGCATTACCGTGCGAACCGCTGTGTCTTTGACCTTGAGGATAATGAACTGGGCATCAACTGTGTTGCTGTGCCTGTTCGTGATGTCACAGGGGATATCGTCGCGGCCATCAGTGTGGCCAGTGCAACGCCCTATCTTCCCCTCAAACGGATGGCGGAGCTGGTTCCGGTGGTGCAAAAAGCTGCCGAGACGGTTTCTCGTCATCTTGGCTGGAAGGGTGGCGTCATATGAGTGGGCCTTTCGCCGGACTTCCGGCTCTCCTTGCGCTGGACTGGGGGACGTCTTCTCTGCGGGCCTGGCTGATGACGGAGAGCGGTCAGATCCTGCAGGAGTATCAAAGCAAACACGGAATTCTGAATCTGCCGGAAGGCGGATTTTCCGCGGTTCTTCAAACCCTTCTGGGTTTATGGAGTCTTCCCGTTCTGCCCCCGGCAATCGCCTGCGGGATGGTTGGCAGTGCGAATGGATGGGCGGAAGCGCCCTATCTTTCCTGTCCTGTTGCTCCTGATGCACTGGCGACGTCCCTCAAGCCGGTTCAGACAGGGCAGGGGGGGCTTTCGATCATTCCGGGTATTCGGGATGATGGGGTAGTTCCCGACGTCATGCGCGGCGAGGAAACGCAGATTCTGGGTGTTCTCGCCCTTCGTCCTGATCTGGCTGAGGACGTGACGATCGTTCTTCCCGGCACCCATTCGAAATGGGCACAGATCCATCAGGGGCGGATCGTCGGGTTTCGAACGTTCATGACGGGCGAACTCTACGCTGTGCTGAAGGCACACAGCATCCTCGGAAGGTTTAGCGCTCCAGAAAGGCCGTCTGATGCTGAATCCATCATGGCTTTCGAAGACGGTGTCCGAACCGGGGCGTCTGAAGACAGTGTTTCATCCCTGCTGTTTTCTGCACGGAGCCGCGTTCTGGCCGGGCGGCTCTCGCCTGCTGCCGTGCCCGATTATCTGTCGGGCCTGCTGATCGGGAACGAGGTTTATTCCGGCCCCCGTCTCAAGAGAGGGGCGTCGCACAGAACCGTTCTGGTTGGCGATGATGCTCTTTGCGCGCGATATCTCAGGGCTTTTCGTCTGCTGGGTCAGCCTGAACCCGAGGTCCTCGGGAATACAGCGCCAGCGGGATTGATGAAAATTGCTCATCTGGCGGGACTGGTTCCGGATGGAGCCAGATCCCAGCCATTTTCAGGAGTAGGTGCATGAATATGTTCACTCATGCTTTGAAGCGCTGCCCCCTGATTGCCATCCTTCGCGGACTCCGTCCGGAAGAGGCGCTTGGGGCAGGGCAGGCTCTGGTGGATGCGGGCTTCACCATTATTGAAGTCCCGCTCAACTCGCCTGATCCTTTTCGCAGTATTGCCCTGCTTCAGGAGACATTTGGCGATCGGGCTTTGATTGGCGCCGGGACCGTCACATCTCCGGAAGCGGTGCGAGATGTGGCGCGTCATAATGGCAGGCTGATTGTCATGCCACATGCAGACGTCGCCGTTATTCGGGAAGCCAAGGCTCATGGCCTGATCTGCACGCCGGGAGTTTGTACGCCTACGGAGGGATTTGCGGCTCTGGCTGCCGGGGCGGATGCGCTAAAAATGTTTCCTGCCGAACAGCTTGGCCCTCATGTTCTGGCCGCATGGAAAAGCGTGTTTCCCGCGGGTACGGCCTTTATTCCCGTCGGTGGCATCCGGCCTGAGACGATGCAGGAATATTTCAGCGTCGGCGCAGCAGGATTTGGACTGGGGTCGGCTCTGTATCGCAAGGGCGACAGCGCGCACACAATCGCGGCCAATGCCCGAGCCTTCATCGATGCGCTTCCCGCATCGTCCAGCCACTGAATCCATCATTTCCGAATTCACGACAGGACATCATCATGAAGATTACGGCACTCAAGACCTATATGGTTCCGCCGCGCTGGCTGTTTCTGAAAATCGAGACGGATGAAGGCATTTTTGGCTGGGGCGAGCCCGTCGTCGAAGGTCGGGCCGCGACTGTGGCTGCCATGGTCGAGGAACTGTCCGATTACCTGATTGGCAAAGACCCGTTTCTGATCGAAGACCACTGGAATGTCATGTATCGTGCGGGCTTCTATCGTGGCGGTGCGATCCATATGAGCGCCATCGCCGGAATTGATCAGGCGCTCTGGGATCTGAAGGGGCGGGCGTTCAATGTGCCGGTCTGGCAGCTTCTGGGCGGAAAGTGTCGTGACCGTATCCGTGTCTATTCATGGATTGGTGGAGACCGTCCGGCTGATACGGCGCGTGCTGCCAAAGAAGTCGTGGATCGCGGTTTTACGGCTGTGAAAATGAATGGCACGGAAGAGCTCCAGTTCATCGACAGCCACAGGAAAGTGGATGAAGCGATTGCCCGGGTCGCGGCTATTCGTGAGGCGGTCGGGCCGTATGTCGGGATTGGTGTAGATTTCCACGGGCGCGTGCATAAGCCGATGGCCAAGGTTCTGGCGCGGGAACTTCAGCCCTTCGACCTGATGTTCATTGAAGAGCCCGTTCTGAGTGAGAATTTCGAGGCTCTGCCGGAAATTGCCGCCCAGACGTCCATCCCCATTGCGCTAGGTGAGCGTCTGTTTTCGCGCTGGGATTTCAAGCGCATTCTGGAACAGGGCTGCGTCGATATCATCCAGCCTGATCCCTCTCATTCCGGGGGCATTACGGAAACGCGGAAAATCGCTGCCATGGCAGAGGCTTATGACGTCGCTGTCGCTCTGCATTGTCCGCTCGGGCCGATCGCTCTGGCGGCCAATCTTCAACTGGATGCCATCAGCTATAACGCGTTCATTCAGGAACAGAGCCTCGGTATTCATTACAACAAGAGCAATGACCTGCTGGATTACATCGTCGATCCTTCGGTGTTCTCTTATGTGGATGGACATGTCGCCATTCCTGATGGCCCCGGTCTGGGGATTGAAATCAACGAGGAGTATGTGAAGGCCAAAGCTGCTGAAGGACATCGCTGGAGAAATCCTGTCTGGCGCCATGCCGACGGCTCTGTGGCAGAGTGGTAAAATCATGATGCAGGATGCGGCTGCCATGATATTCACAGACAATCTGGCGATCTATCCCAGTCTGCGCGATCGTGCCGTCCTGATTACGGGCGGTGCGACCGGGATCGGAGCGGCCATGGTCAGGGCGTTTGCCCGGCAGGGCGCAAAGGTCGCTTTTTTGGATATTGATGACACCGCTGGTGAAGCGCTGGCTGCGGAACTGGCAGGTGCGCCGTTTCCTCCAGTTTTGTGCCATGCGATGTTACCAATGTTGAACGGTCAAGATCGGCTTTCGTGGAAGCGCAGGAGCGTGTTGGAACGGTCGATGTTTTGGTTGCCAATGCTGCGAACGACCGTCGGCACACGCTGGAAGAAGCGGACGAAGCCCTGTGGCAGCGCCTGACGGACATCAACATCAAGTCGCAGTTCTTTGCGGCCCAGGCAGTTGCTCCTGTCATGGTGCAGAAGGGCCGGGGATCAATCATCTGCCTCGGTTCAACAGGCTGGATGCAGAAGAACGCCGGCTATCCCATCTATGCAACCTGCAAGGCTGCTGTGCATGGGTTGGTCAATGCGCTGGCGCGTGAACTGGGGCCGTCGCGTATCCGCGTCAATGCTCTGGTGCCGGGATGGGTCATGACGGACAAGCAGAAGGCGCTCTGGCTGGATGCCGGAGGGGAAGCGGCGATTGACCGCAACCAGTGCATTTCTGACCGGATACAGCCAGAGGATATTGCCAGTCTGGCGCTGTTTCTGGCCGCCGATGACAGCCGGATGTGCACGGGCCAGAAATTTGTCGTGGATGGCGGCTGGACCTGAGCCTGTTCGCATCTGCGTTTTTCGTTTTTTTGAACACACAGAATGTGCGGCCGACAGGCCGGCATGTTTCGAAAGAGGACCAATATCGTGTCTCATGAGCACATTCTGTCCCAGCCCGTTTCGGCGTCCGATCAGAACGTGAGTGCGTTCCAGCTACTGCGTCCATACTGGCGGGTCACGCTGGCGGCGTTTCTGGGCTGGTTTCTTGATGCCTTCGATCAGGTGGCGCTTCTGCTCTGCCTGCCGGATATCGGAAAGGATCTGGGTGTCAGCCTGACGGCTATGGGAATTATCATTACAGCCCAGAGTGTCGGGCGTGTGGTGGGCAATACCGGCTGGGGCTGGCTGTCGGACCGGTATGGTCGCAAGCTGACCTTTATGATCGGTGTGATCTGGTTTGCGGTCTTTTCCGGCGCAACGGCCATGACATGGACGTATCTGGCCATGCTGGTGGTTCAGTTCATGTTCGGGATCGGCTTTGGAGGCGAATGGACTGCTTCTGCAGCCCTTCTCATGGAAAGTGTGCCGCCGCGTGCGCGTTCTCTGGCGTCGTCGCTGATGATGTCGGGATATGAATGCGGCTTTTTCGCTGCTGCAGCGGCGCAGGCCATCATTCTCCCGATCTGGGGATGGAGGGCGCTGTTTCTGATCGGGGTCATACCCGCACTTCTGGCGATTTTCATTCGTCGGGGCGTGCCGGAAAGCCCGGTCTGGCTCAAGCTCCAGTCCATGCCGAAGCAACAGGTCCAGCGGCGGAAGTTTGGTTTCCGTCTTGATGGAGCAGCGCTTCAGGCTCTGATTTTCATGGCCTTTGTTCAGTTCCAGAATGCTGCGATGTACAGCTTTTATCCGACATTCCTGCGCTCAGACCGTCATATGTCTCCGGCTGATGTTTTTCCGTTCATCGCGGCGTACTGCATCGGCTCCCTGCTGGGGAAACCGCTGTGCGGAGTTCTGGCATCCCGCTTGGGAGACCGAATGGTGTTCATGCTGTATTTCGCTCTGACGGCACTTGGGATCTGGCCGTTTATTTCGGCACATAACATGACGGTCATGCTGGCTGGAGCGTTTGGCGTCGGCATGTTTGGAAACAGCATTTTCGCTCTTGTCCCGCATTATCTGTCACAGCGCTTCCCTTCCGAGACGCGGTCGCTCGGGATGGGCACAAGCTACGCAGTCGCGGCTTTGGGGCAGGGTGTGGCAGGCTTTCTGGTGCCAATGCTGGGGGTGATCTACGGGTTGCCTGCCGCCATTATCGGAAGTGTTCTGGTTGGTACGGTTCTGGTGGCGAGTATTGTGGCCTATCGGCCTGCGGTTCTTCCTGGCGCAAAGATGGAAGGCGAAGAGGAGCATGTGGTCGGATGAATACGTCACTGTTTCCGGGAGTGGTTCCCGCTCAGAAAGACTATCTCGCGCGCGTGGACTATGCGCCTGTTCTGTACGATCCGACGTTCGATTGCTTTTTGCCGAACTCTGATACGGAACGTCTTGCAACAGGAATGGCATGGGGGGAAGGGCCTGTCTGGTTTGGAGACGGGCGCTTCCTGCTATGGAGTGATATTCCCAACAATCGCATCCTGCGCTGGACGGAAGAGACCGGGCAGGTTTCGGTGTTTCGCGGCCCCTCTGGCTTTGCCAATGGCAATACCCGCGACCTTGTAGGGCGACTGATCACCTGCGAGCATGAGTCCCGACGCGTTACGCGGACAGAGCCTGACGGCACGATGACCGTCATTGCTGATAGATTCAGCGGGTGCCAGCTTAATTCTCCGAATGATGTGGTGGTTGCCGCAGATGGTGCCATCTGGTTCACCGACCCGGATTATGGGCTCAAATCCGCCTATGAAGGGGGAGGGCGGGGAGAGCAGGAACTGCCGACATCCCTTTACCGGGTCGGGGTAAGGGGAGGGCTTGAGTGCATTGACGATGGATTTCTCAACCCCAACGGACTGGCATTTTCACCCGATGGCAGCATTCTCTATGTGATCGATACTGGAGCCTCCCCAAATCTGATCTGGGCGTGTCAGTTGAATGAGAGCAGGGATCGGGTAACTGAACGCCATATTCTGATCGATGCTGAGCAGGGGCTGGGTGATGGCCTGCGCTGTGATGACGCTGGAAATCTCTGGTGTGGGTGGGGCGGATCTGATGGAAATGGCGTCAAGGTCTTTGGAAAGAACGGCGAAGCCCGGGCTTTTCTTCCGCTGCCCGAGCGGTGTGCCAATCTGTGTTTTGGCGGCCAGCGCCGTAACCGCCTTTTTATGGCTGCGTCACACAGTCTTTATGCCGTGTATGTGAATATCGGGTCATTTATAAAATGCTCAATGCGGCACTGAACGAGCCACTGATTGAGCCTTTTATCGGAAGCTTTTGGAGCATCCCAGACCTCATATTTCTGTTACCTATAACATGAAAAATTCCAATCTACAGAGAGGCATATCCGCTGATTTCTATATAAAATTTTCAATAAAATATAATTATATCAATATCTTATAAAATATTTTGGTGATGGGGGATCTAACCTTCGTAATTATCCCAATCAAAAAAGTATCACTTTTTAGGAAAAAATACCCTATACGTTGTTATATATAACATATAATTCCTGCTCTTAATCACATTTGATGTTGGAATGTGTGGCAGGAGACGGTTGGGTATGGCTCAGGCACTGGTGCTCGAAAAGAAAGGTGAACTCTCCCTGCGCGAGATTCACCTTCCATCGGAACTTGGCGCAAATGACGTCCGGATTGCCATTCATACGGTCGGTATCTGCGGCAGCGATGTGCATTACTATACACATGGCGCCATCGGACCCTTCGTTGTTCGTGAACCCATGGTGCTGGGACATGAGGCTTCTGGGACGATAACGGAAGTCGGAAGCCATGTCAGATCGCTGAAAGTTGGTGACCGGGTATGCATGGAGCCCGGCATTCCAGACCCACAGTCCCGCGCAACGCTGATGGGCCAGTACAACGTAGATCCCGCCGTCCGCTTCTGGGCGACGCCGCCCGTTCACGGCTGTCTGACGCATTCCGTCGTTCATCCAGCCGCCTTCACCTTCAAACTGCCGGACAATGTGAGTTTCGCTGAAGGTGCGATGATCGAACCGCTTGCAGTTGGCGTACAGGCTTCGGTCAAGGCTGCCATCAAGCCTGGTGATATCTGTCTTGTGACCGGGTGTGGCCCTATCGGGATCATGACCGCATTGGCCGCACTTGCCTCCGGGGCGGGGCAGGTTTTCGTCACGGATCTGGCACCCGCCAAGCTTGCTATTGCCGGACAGTATGACGGTATCAGGCCCATCAACGTTCGTGACGAAAAGCCGCGTGATGTTGTGGATGCCATCTGTGGATCTGACTGGGGCGTGGATGTTGTTTTCGAAGCGAGCGGGTTTGCCGGCGCTTATGACGATGCTCTGGCATGTGTGCGGCCTGGCGGAAGCATTGTCTTCGTCGGTATGCCTCTGCAGAAGGTTCCGTTTGACATCGTAGCGGCGCAGGCCAAGGAAATCCGTATGGAAACGGTGTTCCGCTACGCGAATGTTTATGAGCGTGCCATTCGGCTCATCAGTGCGGGAAAGATCAATCTCAAACCGCTTGTGTCGGAAACATTCCCTTTCGATCAGGGGATTGCCGCGTTTGAGCGGGCTGCCGAGGCTCGACCAAGCGACGTCAAACTCCAGATTGCTCTCTGAGAAGCGGTGCCATCATGTCCGTAACACAGAAATTATCCAGACAGAGGTCGTTTGCTCCGATTTCCAGCCGTGTATCAGCGCTTGGAACGATCAGTTCCCTGACAATAAAACCGCCTGTCAGTGAAGGAAATACGCGTCCTGTTTACGAGATGATCCATGCGGACCCTAACACCAGTTTTCGCTGGCATCAGCATGACTATCCCGGCCCGCTGGCCCGTTGGAACCATCATCCGGAATACGAACTGCACCTGATCACACAGAGCGAAGGTCGTGCGATCATCGGAGACCATATCGGGAGTTTTGGACCACGCCAGCTTGTTCTGGTCGGGCCGGATCTGCCGCATGGGTGGTTCAGTCCTTTAAAGCCGGGTGAAGTGCTCACAGGACGCGATATCGTCCTTCAGTTTAGCGCTAAATGGATTGACTGTCTGATAACGCTTTGCCCGGAACTGGGTGGACTGAGAAATCTGCTTCAGGCATCCGCTCTTGGTGTCGAGTTCACCGGCCCAGAAGCACTTGGTCTGGGAGAGAAGCTTGAGGCGATTGGCACTTTCCAAGGTTCTGGGAGGTTGACTGCCTGTCTGGATCTTCTTGCCACATTGACGTCTGCACCTTTCAGAACACTGTCGCTCAAAGGTGAGAGCAAGGGGCTCGATAGTCCGGAAATGCAGCGCATGAGCGGCGTCATCACATCCCTCATGGCCATGGACCCGTCCGAAATTCGCCACGACCATCTGGCACAGAATCTGGGACTTTGTGCCTCAACATTCTCGCGCCAGTTCCGGGCCGCAACAGGAGATACGTTTATGTCTTTCCTGCATCGGTTGCGGGTGTGTCATGCGTGCCATCTGCTGGCCAGTTCCAGGCTTTCAATCACCGAAATCGGTGCGGCTTCCGGCTTTAACAACCTTTCCAATTTCAACCGTATTTTCCTGCGTCTGCGGGGCTGCACTCCACGCGAATACCGGCGTCAGGCCCGCGAAATGACGGCCTTTTCGCCGACAGGCGCCGCAGATTTTTTGAACTGATCGACAGGGGAAAACAGACCATGCCAACACTTCCACAACGATTTTCCCTCGATGGTCGCAAAGCGCTTGTCACCGGTGCGTCCCGCGGGCTTGGCGTCACGATCTGCGAGGTTCTGAGTGCTGCCGGGGCCGATATTATCGCCGTTGCACGCTCTGAAGCTGATATGGCTCAAACACGCCGGATCGTGGAAGGGCATGGTCGTCGCTGCCTTACGGTTGTTGCGGATCTTAGGGATCCGATTGCCCCTGATACCGTAGTCCAGATGGTGAGGGCTGCGTGGGGTGGTGTGGATATTGTCGTCAACAATGCTGGCGTCAGTTTCCCCCGCCCTCTGGTGGAACAGACCGTCGAGGAGTGGGACACCGTGCAGGCCATCAATCTGCGTGCACCCTGGCTTCTCGCCCGTGCGTTTGCGCCAGGCATGATCGAACGCAAACGTGGGAAGATCATCAACATCAGTTCCCAGGCCAGTTCTGTCGCGCTGATCGACCATGGTGCTTACGTCGCCTCAAAAGCCGGTTTGAATGGTCTTACCAAGGTCATGACGGCGGAGTGGGCCGCTCACAACATCCAGGCCAATGCCATCTGCCCCACAGTCGTCTGGACGCCTATGGGTGAACGCGTCTGGAGCGTCGGCAACAAGCTGGAAAAGCTGCTGGAAAAAATCCCCGCTGGTCGTGTCGCAACACCGGAAGATGTCGCGGATACAGTTCTGTATCTCGCCTCCGATGCGTCGAACATGGTCAACGGACAGGAAATATTTGTCGATGGCGGATATACGGCCCTTTAGGTCGCCGCGTTCTCAAGTAGAGACAGGTAATTTTACGGCTTTGACAAGGCCTCGTGCAGGAAATGACCTGCACAATTCACGCAGATCAACAGGTGTAACATGAAGATCAAGACGCTTCCGCTGACCATTCTGTCTCTCGCTCTTGGCGGGACGGCCCTGTCACAGCCGGCTGCCGCTGCTGGGACACCGCTAAAAATTGGTGTTTCTTTTCAGGAAATGAACAACCCGTACTTCGTCACCATGAAAGACGCCTTGCAGGAAGCCGCTGCAACGATCGGGGCCAATGTCATCATCAGTGATGCGCATCATGATGTTTCCAAGCAGGTGAGTGACATTGAGGACATGATCCAACAGGGCGCACAGATCATCATCATTAACCCGACCGATACCGTGGGCGTTACGTCCGTCGTAAAGACCGTTCATGACAAGAATATCCCGATTGTCTCGGTGGATGCTCAGGCTGGCGGTCCGCTGGATGCCTTTGTCGGTTCCAAGAATTACGATGCTGGCTTCAAGGCCTGCGAGTATCTCGCCATGACGATCAAGACCGGCAATATCGGCATTATTGACGGCATTCCGGTCGTGCCAATTCTGGAGCGTGTCAAAGGCTGCAGGGACGCTATTGCCAAGCATTCTGACATCAAGATTATCAGTGTCCAGAACGGCAAGCAGGAGCGTGATCAGGCCCTGACGGTAGCGGAGAACATGCTTCAGGCCAACCCGGATCTGAAGGGAATTTTCAGCGTCAATGACAATGGGTCCCTCGGCGTGCTGTCAGCCATCGAATCCAATGGAGCGGACGTGAAGCTGGTTAGCGTTGATGGCAATCCGGAAGCCATGAAGGCCATCAGCAAGCCCGGGTCCCATTTCATTGCCACGGCGGCGCAGTTCCCCCGGCAGGAAATCCGTCTGGCACTCGCGCTCGCGCTCGCAAAGAAATGGGGTGCGGAAGTGCCGAAGGTTCTGCCAGTCGATGTCGAACTGATCGACGCGACGAAAGCCAAAACGTTCAGCTGGTAAATTCCAGTGGCGCGCTGGATTTCGGAGAGAACATCATGACACAGACCAGTCAGATAGCGTCAGAGCCTCTTCTGGCCCTTGAAGGGATCTCCAAGAGCTTTCCGGGAGTCCGGGCATTGCGGAATGTCAGCCTCAGTCTTGAGCAGGGAGAAATCCATGCTCTTCTGGGGGAGAACGGTGCTGGAAAGTCCACGATCATCAAGATCATGGGCGGGATTCAGTCTCAGGATGAAGGGCAAATCTTTCTCAACGGAAAAGAATGCCATTTCTCAAGCTACAAGGATGCCATCAGCGCAGGCATCGGGATTGTTTTTCAGGAATTCAGCCTGATTCCTGAACTTGATGCCGTGGATAATATTTTCCTCGGACGCGAAATGCGGAACGCTCTCGGATTTTCCCGCAAAAACGAAATGACGCGCATCGCGCAGGGAATTTTCGAACGGCTCGGGGTCAGAACACGGTTTGACGTTCCCGTCGCGCGTCTCAGCGTGGCTGAACAGCAGTTTGTGGAAATCGCGAAAGCTCTGTCACTGGATGTACAGGTTCTCATCCTCGACGAACCAACCGCGACCCTGACGCCGACAGAAGCCGAGCTGCTCTTCAACGTCATGCGGCAGCTTCGGGATCAGGGCATCGGCATTTTCTTCGTGTCGCATCATCTCGAAGAGATTTTTGAAATCTGTGACCGCATTACGGTGCTGCGCGATGGTGCGCGTGTGGGAGTTCTGAAAACGTCCGAGTGCACGATGGACCATCTGGTTGAGCGGATGGTCGGTCGGAAAATTGAAAATACGTTTCCGCCCAAGCCAGCACTGAATATTGCCGAGCGAATTCTGGAAGCTGAAAATATCCGCTTCGTCAGTAACGGACACCCCAACAGTTTCTATCTGCGAGAAGGTGAAATTCTCGGTTTTGCCGGGCTTGTCGGTTCGGGCCGAACGGAGACGGCTCTGGCGTTGATCGGCGCACTGCCATGTCCCGGAAAAACGGTGCGGATTGAGGGCAGGGAAGTGTCCATGGGGAATCCTGCACAGGCTCTGCGTCACGGCATCGGAATTCTGCCCGAAAGCCGAAAAACCGAGGGTCTGATCCTCGGCTTCAGCATCCGGGACAACATCTCTATCAACAACCTGGCGCAATATACCCGCCCGATCGGCACGATCGACACTGCGCGGGAGAAGCGCAAGACACAGGAACTGATGTCTGCCGTCCGCATCAAAGCGCCTTCGGACGAGACGACTGTGGTGAGCCTTAGTGGTGGCAACCAGCAGAAGGTTGTAATCGCGCGCTGGCTGAACCGCCGGAGCAGGATCCTGATCTTCGATGAACCCACACGTGGGATCGATGTCGGGGCCAGGGCGGAAATCTATACACTCATGCGGAACCTCACGGCAGAGGGATACGCCATCATCATGATCTCATCCGAGCTTCCGGAGATCGTCGGCATGTGTGACCGCGTGGCCGTTTTCAGCCATGGCGTCATTACGACGGTTCTGGAGGGGGATGCCATCAGTTCGGAAGAGGTAATGCGTCATGCAACAGCAAGCGTTAAAAAGTTCGCAGTCGATGCACTCTCTGCTTGAGCGCTACAGAGCATCGAAATTCGCACGGTCAACGGCGTTTCTCCCGGCGGTTGGGCTGTTCGTGGTCGTGGCCTGCATGATCGCGCTCAACAGCCGCTTCCTGTCCTTCGGCAATCTCGAAAACGTTGCCAGACAGGTCTCGATCAACGCCATCATTTCTGTGGGCATGACTTTTGCCATTCTCACAGGCGGCATTGACCTCTCCGTAGGAGCGGTCATGGCGCTGGCGGGAACCATCACGGCTGGCCTGTTGGTTTCTGGCCTGAACGCCGGGCTGGCCATTCTCGCCGGGCTGGGTGTGGGGGCGCTTTTCGGGGCAGGAAACGGAGTCTGCATCGCCCGTCTTGGAATGCCGCCGATCATCGTCACTCTGGCATCAATGAGCATCGCCCGTGGTTTGGGGCTGATCTACACTAACGGCTATCCCATCTCGGGCCTTCCGGACTGGTTTGCATTTATCGGGCGCGGGAAGGTTTTGGGAATCCAGACGCCCATTCTCATCATGTTCGTGGTTTATGCGCTGGCCTATCTGTTGCTCCAGCGCATGCCGACCGGTCGCTATATTTATGCCATAGGCGGCAATGAAGAGGCTGTGCGCCTCTCAGGCATTGATTCCCGTAAATATAAAATCATCGTTTATCTGATCGGAGGCTTCACCGCTGCTCTGGCTGGTGTTGTTCTCTCCTCCCGTCTCATGAGCGGTCAGCCGAACGCAGGCGTCGGCTTTGAACTCGATGCCATCGCAGCCGTGGTGCTGGGTGGCACCTCAATTTCCGGCGGCCGTGGTTCCATCATCGGAACCCTGATTGGCGCCATGTTGCTGGGTGTTCTGAACAACGGGCTGAACCTGCTTGAAGTCTCCCCTTACGTTCAGAACGTCATCAAAGGCGCCATCATCCTCCTCGCAATTTTCATCAGTCGTCAGCGCGGCACAGCGTCCGCACACTGAGACAGCATCACAGGATAGGGCATATGACACAGTCTCTTCAGGGTAAAATTGCCGCCATCACCGGCGCAGCTTCGGGCATTGGTTTCGAATGTGCCCGCTATCTCATCGAAGCGGGGGCAGTGGTCTATCTTCTGGACCGTGACGCCACAGCACTCGAAGATAAAACGGCAGAACTCGGCAGCCAGGCTCGTGCAATTATCGTCGATCTCTTTGACTACAAAACCGTAGATGCTGCGATTGCACAGATCGTTCAGGAGCAGGGCAGGATTGATATTTTCCACGCCAATGCTGGCGCTTATGTGGGCGGCAATGTCTGGGAAGGCGATCCTGACAGCTGGGACCCCATGCTCCACCTGAACATTAATGCAGCCTTCCGCTCGGTCCGCGCCGTTCTGCCGCAGATGATGAAGCAGGAAAGTGGCGATATCGTCATGACCAGTTCGATTGCGGGCATAATCCCTATTATGGCTGAACCCATCTACACCGCCTCGAAACATGCTGTGCAGGCCTTTGTTCACACAGTGCGCCGTCAGGTTGCGAAGTATGGGATTCGTGTAGGAGCCATCCAACCTGGCCCGGTTGTCACGCCTTTGCTGAAAGACTGGGATCAGGTGCGGCTTGAAGCCAACATCAAGGCTGGTGCCTTAATGGAAGCCAAGGAAGTTGCCGAAGCGCTGATTTTTATTCTGACCCGTTCAAAGGGTGTCATGGTGCGGGATCTGGTCGTCCTGCCACATAACTTTGATGCCTGAAATAGAGGAGGGGTGAGTGAAGAAACCGTTGATCAGAGCTGTTTGTACGACAGCTCTGATCAACGGTTCTCTATCGCCAGTCAGATGAAGGGGCAGGTCGGCCAGCGTGTGCATCTAAAGTCAGGACGGGATGAAGGACATTACGTCTACGCAGGAATGATGGCCCCATGATAGGCTTCAAGCAGCTTGGCGCGGACATTGGGTTTTTGAAAAGCGCTCACCAGTGGCTGAACCCAGGTGGCATGGGCGTCGGGCGCGTTTACGGCGATAAAATTGATGTAGGGATTGTTGTCCATACTCTCACGCGCCAGACGCTCCGATTTGAGGTCGATCCCGGCTTTGTAGGCCCATTCCGTAATCACGACGCCAGCATCAAGGTCTGGCAGAGACCGTGCCAGAACAGGATCATCCAGTTCCTTAATCGTCAGGTTTTTCGGATTATCGGAGATATCGAGTGCGGTTGGCATTTCGCCCGCGTCAGGTGAAATCTTCAGTAACCCAAGAGATTGCAGGAGTTTAAGTGCACGTCCTTCATTCGTAGGGTCGGCGGGAACACCGATCGTTGCCCCGTCAGGGATTGTGGAGAGTGTTTTCCATTTTTTCGAATAAAAGCCGATCGGTGCGAAGTAGGTGTTTCCAACAGGCACGATATGAGAGCCCAGTGCAGTATTCTGAGCCTGAAGGTAAGGACCGTGTTGAAATGCGTTGGCGTCCAGATCTCCTGCCGCAAGGGCCGCGTTGATCGGATTGCCTTCAGAAAAAGTGACGACTTCGATGGTCAGGCCCGTCGCGCGGGCATTTTCCTGAACAATACGCCAGATATCCTCGTCTTCTCCGGACAGGATGCCGACCCGTACAGGCTTCGACTGCGCTTTTGCGGATGCTCCAATGAGAGATGTGGCAGCGAGGAGCGTGAGCAGTCTGCGACGCCCCAGAGAAATACCGGATATGGGCTGTGTCTGGCTGATAGGGCGATTACGCATGGTGCAGGACTTTCGAGGGAACGGCAGAGAAAAGATCACTGTGATGTCGGGCTGCAACATCGGGATGAGAGCGCAGCCGCCCTTTGAGTGTGTTCTGTCCGATCTGAGAAAAGAGGGGGTTGTCGGGATCCTGCGTGATCCCGGCGCTGGAGTTTGCCAAGACGTCCGGCAGCGGGAGGACTGGCATCGTAGCGTCGAGTTGTGCGCCGAGGAAAAAGGCTGCGGACAACCTGTCCCGTCCTGAGTTCGGGCTGACGACACGATGGATCGCAGCTTTGAAATATCCGCTTGTGGCGACTTCCAGCAATTCGCCGATGTTGACGATGAACGTCTCCGGCTGGGGTGGGGCCTGAAGCCACTCACCGTTTGCCAGTTCCACTTCGAGCCCGCCTTCATTGTCCTGAAGGATGAGCGAGAGGAGGTCGCTATCTTTATGAGCGCCTACGCCCTGCCTTTCTCCGCTGCCATGCTGGCCGGGATAATGGATGAGTTTCAAAAGCTGGTAAGGCGTTTTGCTGACGACGGGATGAAAGGCATTTGCCGCCTGCCCCAGAGAGAGCGCAAGCGCTTCGAGCAGGCGCCTGAGAACATCCAGAACCTGCTCCTGCCATGACAGAACAGTCGTTTTGAGCTGTGGAAGTGTTGCTGGCCACTGGTTGGGGCCCTGTAGGCGCAGATAAGCCGGTTTGCCCCGCAGATCTTCCACAATGCCTCTTTCAGGACCGATATCGAGTTGCTCGCGCCAGTCTGCCTTGCCGCGTGTGATTTCTCTGCCGGCGTGATTATACCCTCTGAAATGTGGAGAATTCACCATGGAAATTTGTTCTTTCTGCTCCATCGGCAGAGAGAAAAATTCCTGTGCCTGCGCCATGAGAGCAGCATTCAGATCCGCCGGAATCCCATGCCCTTTCAGGTAGAAGAAACCGTATTCGTGGGCAGCGTTGCGCAGAGATTCAAGGAAAAACTCGTCTGGCGTCTGATGGTCCTGCCATAGGGACAGGTCGATGGTCGGAAGAGAAAGAGTGTTCTGCGTCATACACGTAACCACTTTCGGCTCTGAATTTTTGCCTCTGGGACCTGTTTTGCGACAGGTTTCAGGAGCATGTGTCCTCATATAGTCCTCCATAAAACGCGATATATATTAAATCCACATCAATATGTTGTTTGACTCAAAAAACACTATGAAATAATCAACAAAAGACAAATTTCCTTGAAAGAACGTTTATGCGTAGTGGTTATGTCCTGGCGCCACTTCTTGTTGGCCTTTCGTTTTCCGGGACCTTTTCGGGGGCCGTTGCGGCCGAAAACACATCGGCTCAGGATAGTTCCGGCGTGAAAAAACAGTCCAGAAAAGAGACTGTTGTCAAAAAAACAGCGCCTGTCGTCAGGACAGAACAGGCTGTGGCTGATGAGCCGGAGCAGGTCATCGTGACAGGCACCCGAGACCCCTCTCAGACGGCGGCCCGCAGCATCAGCCCCATTACGATCATCGGGGGCAACCAGCTTCGGGCAACGGGGATGACGGACATTCGGGAGGCGCTGGTCCAGCTTTCTCCTTCCATCAGCCGTGAGGTCAACGGTTCGGATCAGGGATCGGTCATTGATGCGCTAAGTCTGCGGGGATTGAATGCCGATCAGACTCTGGTGCTGGTGAATGGCAAAAGACGGCATACGACAGCCGCCATCGCGGTAGATGCCTCGTCACAGCAGGGAACGACCCCTGTCGATCTGGATATGATCCCGATTTCTGCCGTCGATCATATCGAGATCCTGCAGGATGGTGCGGCTGCGCAGTATGGATCGGATGCCATCGCAGGCGTAATCAACGTCATTCTGAAATCCAACAATCACGGTATCCATCTTCAGGCTGTCAATGGCGGCTATGCTGCGGGAGATGGTTTTACGACTGGTGAAAACCTGAATGCAGGCTTCAAGCTGGGCAATCGGGGTTTCCTGAACCTCAGTGCGGAATTCAAGCATCAGGATCGCACACAGAGAACTGGAATTGACCCCCGGACGGGCAAAAACAACGATCTGGCAACGGGCCAGCCTCAGGCAACGCGTGAGTCCATCGAAACGAATTTCGGATATCATTTAACGGATGCCATAGAGCTTTATGGCTTTGGAACATTCACGCACCGCGATGCCGAGCGATGGGCTTTTCTGCGTGCTCCGAGTACCACCGCGGCTGACGGGCTTTTGGGGATGTATCCGAACGGGTTTGAACCCGTCGAAACAATGCCAGAAAATGATTATGGCTTCACGCTCGGTTTTCGAGGAAAACGACTTTACGGTTTTGACTGGGATCTGAGTTCCACGATCGGTGGAGATCACGATACATTGGGGGATTATAATTCTGCAAACGCGGACGCTTATAAAGAGACAGGATATTCCCCGTCGCGTTTCTATCTTGGCAGTTATTCCAACCAGCAATGGACGAGCAACCTCGATATTCGGCGTGGCGTAGATCTTCCGTTTCTGTACAGCCCCTTGAATATTGCGTTTGGTGGTGAATATCGCCGTGATACCTATTCCATCGGCTCAGGAGAGCCGCTGTCGTATTATCTGAGCGGTGCGCAGGGATATCAGGGCGAAACGCCTCAGGATGCCGTTAACGCAGCCAGACACGTCGCAGCCGCCTATGTTGATTTCTCGACGCAGATCGTCAAACGCTGGCGGGTGGATCTTGCGGGACGGTTTGAGCACTATGATGACGTCGGAAATGCGCGGACGGGAAAAATCTCCACGCGATATGATATCAACCGCTTCATCGGCTTTCGCGGCACCGCCAGCACCGGCTTTCGCGCTCCGACCCTAGCGGAACAGAATTTTGCGGCTTTCATCTCCAGCCCGAACTATGCAACCGGACAGATTGCGGCCAATTCACCCGCTGCTCGCGCTTTGGGTTCGCCTGGCCTCAGACCGGAAACATCCACCAACTTCAGTGCGGGTATGATCCTGAACCCGCTGCCCCGTCTTCATATCAATGTTGACGGCTATACAATTTATATCAAGCATCGGATCGTTGACGGAGGCTATGCTTCAGGTGCCCGGGCTGTAGAAGCCTATGCCGCAGCAGGTGTGGATACGTCCGGATTTTCTGGCGATGAGTCTGCAGTCAGTACAAACTACTTTACGAATGGTGCCAGTACCCGGACAACCGGACTTGATATTACGGCACGCTATTCTTCGGACTTCGGGCGTTATGGAAAAGTGGACTGGGATGCAGCCGTCAATTTCAATCATACCAATGTCAAAAACATTGCGCGGACCGGGGAAGGCGCTCCGGTTCTGAACGCCCAGCAGATCAGTTTGATGTCAACGGAAAACCCGTCCAACAAGCTGATTTTTGGAGGGATCTGGCGTCAGGGAAAATGGACGGTCGCCGTTCACGAAATCCGTTATGGGCATACGACGTCTGACCTGACATTCGTTTCGGGAAGCAATGCTTTTTCGACAACGAATTTTTATCATCAGATCAACCGTCCGCGCTTTGTGACCAATCTTGAAGTCGGTTATCAGGTTCTTCCTCAACTTCATCTGGCGCTGGGCGGCAACAATGTCGGAAACGCCCACCCCAGCCGTGTGCCGTCCTTTACGGCGGATTATAACAACAATCTCTACGACACACTCAGTCAGCAGTTGTCCGAAGAGGGTGGTTTTTACTATCTTCGGGCTGATCTTTCTCTTTGAATATGATGGTAATGCAGAATACAGGCGTGGCTGAAGCGAATGAGATGTTGAAAGTTGAAGGTCTGTCCAAGATCTTCAACGGCCATTATGCGCTGGAAAATATCGGCTTTTCCGTTCATCGCGGTGAAATTGTAGGACTCATTGGGCGCTCGGGAGCAGGGAAAACGACCTTGCTTCGTTGCCTGAATGGCGCAGAAACTCTGGATTCAGGCCACGTTCTCGTTGAAGGAAAAAATCTTAGCGTTCTTAAAGAACGTGAGCTGCTTGCTCTTCGACAACGGATCGGTCTTGTTTTTCAGGGGTTCAATCTTCTCCAGTCCCGGACTGTGGCGGGCAATATTTCTCTTGGTCTGGAGATTTTGGGAGTTCCCAAAAAAGAACGGCAACATCGTATTCAGGAGCTGATCCATCTGGTCGGCCTTGAAGGACATGAGGCAAAATACCCCTCGCAGCTTTCCGGAGGGCAAAAACAGAGGGTGGGAATCGCAAGGGCGCTGGCGGGTCATCCAGCTCTTTTGTTGTGTGACGAAGCAACGTCCGCGCTGGACCCTGAAGCGACGACGTCAATTCTCGCTCTTCTTGAAACCATTAATAAAGAGCTTGGCGTTACGATCATTCTCATTACGCACGAAATGGATGTTATCCGCCGGTTGGCTCATCGAGTGCTTGTTCTCGATCAGGGGCGTATTGTTGAAGATATTTCAAATGAATTACTGAACAGGGGGGAGGCGAAACACGCCCTAACGCGGTCCTTCATCAGTCGTGAAAATACAGAGGACATGGAGGCCGCCGGATATGCATCATCAGGTTTTTGATCTGTTTTTCAAAGCCACGCTGGCGACACTCGAAATGGTTTTTGCGTCTGCTGCAATTGCCGTTCTCTTCGGATTGCCTCTTGCTGTTCTGCTCACCATCACGAGGCCGGGGGGACTATGGCCTATTCGCCCCATCGGTCGGCTTCTTGGAATTGTGGTTGATCTGACAAGAGCCGTGCCGTTCATTATTCTTCTTGTTGTCCTGATCCCTTTTACGCGCTTTGTCATGGGAACGGCTCTTGGGACGGCTGCGGCCATTGTGCCACTGTCCATTACCGCGATCCCCTATTTCGCGCGGATTGCGGAAGTTTCATTGAGAGAGGTGTCTCCGGAACTGATTGACGCGGTGCGCGCCATGGGTGCGACACGGGCGAAAGTCGTGCGCTCGGTTCTCATTCCCGAGGCTCTCCCAGGACTGGTCTCTGGTCTGACTGTCACGCTGGTCACACTCATCAGCGCCTCTGCCATGGCGGGCGTCGTGGGCGCGGGCGGACTGGGTGATCTTGCAATTCGCTATGGATATCAACGATTTAATACAGTCATGATGTTATGGGTGGTGAGTATTCTTGTTGTGCTGACAATTCTTGTTCAGATTGTTGGGAATGCGATTTCCGCCCGGCTGAGGAAGAATTTTATATAGAATGACCCACAGGTTCTGAAACGCACCCGCAATCTTCGCCCGGATGATGGATAATCTAGTTGTTTAGTCCCGGGATTTGATGGGGTATTATTTTCACGAGAGTGGAAGGAAGCCTTATGGGCCAGATACGTCATGGGAGCGCCACGACCACGCACGCCGTGCGAGC
>NZ_JABCQI010000011.1 GCF_015244745.1 Gluconobacter cadivus | reverse complement strand
TACCCCGTTCCAGCAGGATGGCAGCTCTCCGCAGTACGGTTACGATACGATCATGCGTCAAAACACCATGGCGCTGGCGCACTATCTGGCAGCCCATTCCATCGGCGGCGTAGATGCGCTTCCGAACTACTGGATGGTCGGCCAGTATTCCAGTTCGGCAGACACCAACTCTATTGGCAATGACACTGATTCCGAGAGTATTTCCCGCATTGCGGTGGATCTGCTGTCGGCGGGCATGGCTGATACGGTGAACCTCCCTGCAAGCGCTTCTGCTGTTATGTCTTCTCAAAAAGGTCTTTGCCCGACAGTCGCATCGTTCGCCAACGGGCAGACCAGCACGCCGACCCTGGCCGCAACACAGGGTCATGCGACGGCCCCGGCATCGTCAGGTCGCTATGGCTATGGGGATGTCGTCGACGGCTTGCGGATCGATCCCGACCAAGGGCTCCAGTTCATCGACAATGTCTATAAGGCGTCTTCGACGGCGGCTCCGATGAAGGTCAACGGCATCGATGACAGTTCAGGCAACCGGGGGCTGATGTGGGCAAATCGCAATTTTGAAGAAATGGGCGATGGGTATCATTTCAGGACCTGGAATGCCGGGATCAACGGCTTCAATCCGGACGGCACGCCCAGGATCGATGCCACGCAAGGCAACTCCGAAGTGTGGGTGGACTATGCCGGCGGTCATTTCACCTTCGCCTTTGCCAGCAAAAACGTCTACCAGGCCGCGCTCGACCTGACACTCGACAGTGCGAAATTCACTGTCCCGGTGCAGATCTCCAGCTATTCCAAAGAAGTCATTCTGAACTTCACAGCGCCGGCTGAAGGAATGATCATCAACGATAGCGATGACCATGTGCCCGTCATTTACGAAAACGGGAAATGGTATCCCGTACAGCTTGGAGCGGCTTTGCAGTAAGCGCCCCCTGATCTCAATCTTTTAGAACAACCGCCCCCGAGGCGGTTTTTTCATATCTGGAGAACTGAAAATGGACTGGACAACCCTGTTCCAGACGGTCCTGCCGTACCTGCCGGCCAAGGCGGCGGGAGACATCGTCTCGATCCTGACCTTCCTGATCGCAGCGGCCGCTCTGGCCATGCGCTTCTGGAAACCTCCTGCGGCCGGAAGCAGGCTGTCGCTGCTCTACAAGGTCGTTTCTGCCCTGGCGCAGTCGAAGGGCTGGAACACCAACGCCTATCAGCCCGATGCCAAGGCCCTGATGATCCCGGCCGAGGCCAGCCGCATGATCGAGGCGAGCAAGCTGGGCCTCGATCCGGCGTCCACCCATCCCAAGGCTGGTGCGCCTCCCAAGCCGAACGCCTGACCCGAAGGAGGCAGGCCCCGCCTGTCAGACCGCTTTTTCTTCCACCGCCCTCTGAGGCGGTTTTTTTATGTCTGGAGACATCATGCGCAATCGCTTTCTCGCCCTCAGCCTCGGTGCCCTTCTTCTCGGCTCCACGGCCGCCTGCACCACCACGCCGACGACGGCCAGCTTCAACACGGCCGCGCTCAACAGTGACGCCACGGCCATCGCCTATGCCGTCCAGGCGATCGAGGGCATTCCTGAACTGGAAAGCCATCTCTCCGCCAGTGACAAGGCCAAGTTCGACAACCTGGTCGCGCAGATCCGCAGCGTGACCGCACAGGTCGCCGCCAACTCCAATGGCTCCATCACCGTGGCGACCGGCAAGGACTGGACCAAGTCTCTCGGCACGGATCTCGAAACCCTGCTGGCGATCGCGACCCCGATCGTGAAGGTTTATTCGCCCTCGGCTGCCACCTACATGCAGACCGTTCAGGCGATGATTCCGCTTGTCGAGGCGCTGGCCGGTGTCACGGCCGCACCCTATGCCGCCCCGGTCCAGTCGCCGGAGCTGATCCGCGCCCGGATCTATCAGGGCGTCTGATGCTGGGCCTCTGCCGCGTCGCGATTGTGGCGCGGCAATCTGGCTGCTGGTCGGCATGTTCTGGCCATGAGTCCGGAGCCTAAGATCATTCTGCGTAGAAACGCTCATCCTTAAATTTCCAAGAAGGCTCTAAGGATGAATATTTTCTTTTATGTATAGATATAATTTATCCATAACCTCACTAAAATCGCACGTTTCATAATCGATTAACTGTTTGAGATTCGAATATATTCCCAATCCATATTGACCATGAAGAATGCAATTTTTTATAATATCACAATCTTTACTTGAGAATGGATTTTTATATTCTTTTATATCAAACCTTATGATGGAATATATGTTACTTGCTGTAGTTAATATATCTCTAGAATCATAATATCCAATTGTTTCCATTTCTATGGCGTCAAAAAAGTTAAAAACTGTAGCTATGAGGAAACTTCTTAACGAAGCCATCTCATCATAGGAGAGAATTATGTCTTCCATGTTACCTTCCATTTACTACTCCTAAAAAATAACGATACCAATCTTCTGGCCCAAACAAAGTCCCGTTGTTCCTATCTATTTTTGAAAACCTTTTTGTTAGCAGCCGTCCCTCACCGGGCGGCTTTTTTATTGGAAAATCCATGACCTACAAACTGGGCAAGCGCGCCCCGAAACATGACCCGCGCACCTATCGCCTCGGCCGGGTGTTGGCCGTGCGTCTGCCGGCCGTGCCCGAAGCGCGGGACTGGTCGCAGAACGTGCCCTATCAGATGTGGGGCAATGACCGCTTCGGCTGCTGCGCCTTCGCCGCTCACGCGGCCCTGGTGGCGACCTGGACGAAGGCCGCGCAATCGCTGGTCATGCTCTCGACCGAAACCGTGCTGGCCAACTATGCGGCGCTGACGGGCTTTAATGCCGAAACCGGATACGACCCGGGCACCATTCTGCTGGACGAACTCAACGCTTGGCGCCGTAACGGCCTGCTCCGGCCGGGACAGACCCGCGATTACCTGACCGCCTATGGCTCCATCGCGCCGACCGATGTCGTGGGCATCCGCCGTGCCATCGCCTATCTGGGCGGCGTGCTGGCGGGTGTGCAGGTGCCGCAAGGCTTCCTCGATCTGGGTCTGGGCGAGACCTGGGACTGGGAGGCCATCTCCGACCATACGCCTGCGGGCGGCCATGCCATCGCGCTCGTCGGCTACAACCCGGACGGCGTGTTCTTCAACACCTGGGGCACGCGCACCTTCATGCCGTGGAGCACCTTCACGCGGATTGCGGATGAAGCCTATGGCCTGCTGTCGCGGGAGAACTGGCTGGGCATTCCCGGTACGGCCCCGACCGGTGAGGACTTCGACGCCCTTCTGGCAGAAGTGAGGGCCGCATGACCATGATCCACAATCTCACGCCCTCTCCACTGCGGACGGTGACGCTCCAGTCCTGCACCGGTCTGTATGCCCAGGTGATGTGGACGCCAAAGGCCTCGGCCGACTGCCTGGACTATGTGCTGGATTTCTCCACCCTGCTGGCCGGCACAGGCGACACGCTGACCGCGATCCGCTCCGCCGTCGTCACCACAGCCACGGACGGGGACTATGACCTCAAGGTCATGTGGTCTGCCGTGGCCGGGACACTGGTCGTGGCGTTCCTCGCCAGCGGGCAGCCGAACACGGCACAGAAGATCCTCTTTGAAATCACCACCCAGCAGGGCCGCGTCTATTCCGTAATGGCTGTCCTTCAGATCACGGCGCTGACCGTGGCAACCGCCCCGCCCGGTGACTTCCCGGCTGACACCCTGACGAACGGCAAGGTGCTGATTGCCGGCATCGAGGCACTGCCCTCCGGGTATTCCTCGAACGGCCGCGTCGTGATGGCGACAGAAGACGCCGCTCCCGTGGGCACGCCGTCGTTCGAGAGCGTGACGGCCGGGACGTATTCCGGAGACGGCTCCGGGCTGAATGTCACGTCAGGCGGCAAAGCCCAGACCATCGGTCAGTGGATTGCGGCATTGTCTTCGGGCGGGACACAGGGTGCCGGGATCCGGTCGATCAACGTCATGCAGGGGGCAGTTACGGCAGGCCAGCCGTCGACGGTAACTCTGACCGCCACGCTCACGGATGGCACGACCACCGCTCCGGCGATATTCGAAGCGCCAGCGGGTGCTGTCGGCGCTACAGGTCCGCAAGGCGCGACCGGGGCGAAGGGGGACACGGGAGCGACAGGCGCCACCGGCCCGCAAGGTGCGCCGGGAACTGCTGGATCGGATGCCAACGTCACGGCCGCGACGGTCAATGCTGCGCTCGGATACACGGCAGCCAACGGAGCGAATTACTTCCCGCTCTTGATCGACAACACCAAAGATGCATCGGGTAAATATAATCTTCCCGCCATCGTCGCCGCTCAAGAATCTTTCGACGATAACGGAGGCTTATTCACGCTCGGTTTCCCTGACGGGAAAGTCGTTAAGGTTGGAATAGACAAAGGATATTTCGGAGAAAATTTCTTCATCCTGACGTCTATGACCGACGACCCGATTGGTTTGATCCTTGCCAACGCGGATGGATCTGCTGCGTCTATTTCCGCATATAAATGCCCTGACGGAAGTGGTTCGACCCAGTCCAACGCGCTAAACCTCGACGGCCGGTCTGGGTCCGGGACGATCGGCGCGCTTCTCTGGACAAATCAGGACGATCCTGAAGGACGTTACTGGATGCTTCGGGGTTACACGAACACCAATGGAAAGTTCTATCCCGATTTGGAGCTTTTCGCAGGGACGTCAGACCGGTCGGCATGGCAGTCACCTCTCATTGCGTTCAACGGTCAGAAGAATCAGGCGACTCTCGCGGTCGAACCGGCAATTCTGGCGTACAACGCCTACACCTTTGCCACGCTACCAGCATCGCCTGCCGCGTGGCAGCGCGCGGTCGTGACCGATAAGGCCATCGGCTCTGGCGCTCAGGGTGTCATGGCGATGTGGAACCCGAACACGAAGGCCTGGACAGGTCTGGGCGGGGAGACGCTGGTATGAGGGCGCTGTGGCTCTGCGGGCTTCTGGCTCTCTCGGCCTGTTCAGCCGGATCCGTATCGCCCGTCACGATCAGTCAGGCCATTGCGGGGGTGCAGGCGGATCTGACGAAGGCTGGCGTCGTCAGTGTCTCAGGTGTGCAGCACTGGACGGCCGATCAGACCGCCCAGTTCGATGCCAACGTCCGGGCGCTCCAGTGCGCGCAGCAGACGTCAGATCCGGTCGTGGCCATGATTGCGGGGCCGGTGACGATGGATCTATCCGGCAGCTTCAGTCAGTCGGGATCGTTCTCAGTTTCGGCATCTTCAGCTCTGCCAGTCTTCGGGCTTCAGGCGGATGCCAGCCGGACGAAAGGCCAGACCCTGAACGTGCCGGTCCAGTTTGTGCCTTTGTCGGCCCTGGCTGATGCCGAGGCCGGACGGCAAGTCGGTTATGCCGGGGCGCTGCTCGGTCAGAATGATGTTGTGCGGGAGCGGGTGGCAGAGCGGATTGAGGGGGACCGGACGGCACTGACAGCGCATGTCGAGGGGCTGATGTCGAATGTAAAGCACTGCTTTGAAAAGAAGGTCCGGCCATTCGTAGGATTTAAGAAGGAATAAGAAGGGCCGCTATAGGGGGGGGAAAACGGAATGTCGGCTATCGGGAAGCAATAGCCGAAAGCAGCCATACACATCGTTCGCGCTCATGACAGCTGCCGCCTTATCGTGGGTGGGCTCCTTTCGATGAGTAAGTTTTTGTCAGCTGACGTTCGCCCATTGGTCATTACAAATTCGACCTTAACTATTTGCGATACTTATAGAAATGCATCGTTCTTTCGTCTGGAGAGAAGGAGGAAACACAGTAACCATGCACGTAGCAATCGACGACACCTACGGGCCGATCACGGCCACCCCTTCGAAATACGTAACCGGAGCGCGCAGTACCTACGTCGCGGTCGAATTTCCGGACCATGCGGTCGATGGCATCCGCGCAAATATAGTAAATTGCCTCGCTGAAATGCCCAGCTTGCTCGATATCAGCCCGACCGAATTTCACTTTGTCGATATCTACAATCGCAACAAGGAATGGAGAAATGCACCGGGAGAGCTTAACCTCAAGATTTTTGAGTTCTTTGCTGAAATTTACCGGATGCACCGATGGCCTGTGCAGGTGCAGACGGTCGACGACCGCACCTTAGCGGATCACGCAATCCGTTTCGACCTCAGCGTGGATGGATTCGACCTCAGGGAAAGGGATGGACAGGCGCTTTTCTTTCTCCTTACGAAGGTCAAGCATCGGATGCCCGGTCCACCGGAACCGCTGACCTTACGTATCGATGCTGGCTGGGCGGGCTAAGCCCGGCAAACCGATTGCGAATACCTTATTTCGCGAATGGGGCGATCTCTACGACGGACAATATGCCGAATCGCACTTGGAGCCGCCAATTCAAATCGCCGATTTTCTTGCTTTCAGCATTAATCGCGTTACTCACCTTGGCCTCAAGGAACAGCGTACCGAAATCGACATCTGGTTCCTCCAACTCATCGCCAGTATGGACATATTCTCGGACGACCTAACGCAAGCCTCGTTGCCAGTAAATTTCTCAACGGCGGACATCGACAAGCTTCATGCGGCAGACAGGAAGCAAAAGGGCCTTGAGTAACGCCTATTGGTCGTGGCAACTACTGCCGCCTGTCTGATTCCACATTTTAGAACAGACAGACAGTTCAGGGGGAAAGCAGAGGGTCCGGCTTGAGAAGAGATGTGTGCCCACACCTAATAAATTCGTATCTACTCTGAGTTGCAGGTCCAACGATCTATAATGTACCTTGCTGTTGCAGCATTTGCTCTGCCTCATAACGTGTGAGACACCTAGAAAACATACAATTGTAACAAAAAAATGCGAGAAAATGATGAAAATATTTTTTTCATGGCAAAGTGACGTAGGAAAAAATGTTAACACAAAACAAATACGAAAAGCCATTGACAATGCCATAAAGAATATAAAAGAAACTTCTCTATTAATGTTGGAACGAGACGAAGCAACGCTAAATGAGCCCGGAGCACCTAATATACCGCAGACCATTGCGAATAAAATTCGTGAATGCGATATATTTATCGCCGATATTACTACGGTACTAGTAAAAAATGACCAGTCGAAGAGTTTTCCAAATCCAAACGTCACGTTCGAGATTGGACTTGCTGCAGCTTATATTGGATGGGGCAGAATTATACTATTATTTAATGAAGGAATCGCTAATTTTTCAGGGATTCCTTTTGACTTTGATCGACAACGAATTTCTACATATAAAATAAAAGACAATGGCATCGTTTGCCAAATTGAAACGAAAAATTTTTGTCATCTTATAAAATTAGCAATCTCTACTATTATCGAAAAAAATCCCTTAAAGCCACATGAAATCGATGGAAAATCTGAAGAAGAAATAAAAAAAATTAGAGATACTAGACAGATAGAATGGTTTTTTCGCCATATTGATGTTGGCCTTTTTGGTAAATGCCTCAATGAGATACCAAACATGATGAGCCGCGCCACACTGGAATTTGCTCAATCTATTGAGTATGTGACCAAGAGTAGCGACTTTCATCTATATAATGAAAAATTATATGATTTATTCCAAAAGCTTTCGATTGAACTTAGCCACCTCATTTCTTTTAAAGATTTCTATCCAGATTTATTAAATAATTATAGATCTCATATTGATCAGAAATTCGTTCCTCAAAACGGAGAGTGTTTTCATAAAATTGAAGATAAAATTGCAAAATCGAGGGATAGATTAAGAAATTATTTTGATGAAATATTGAAAATAATAAGGATGGACTATGTAATAATAGATTTATCCGAAACAAGCAGTGATTTTATTTCTAGTTTGGATTATGGATACGGGATCGACGAAGTAACTCGGAATGGAATGCTTCGCGATATTCATAATATCTAATTTTTCAATGTTGGTTTCAAAGCATTTTGTTTTCAAAAATGTCTGCTTTCTGAACTACCAAATGCTGCGGCTATGTCTTTAATGTAGGCGTCTGCCGCCTGTCCGCTTCACATTCCTTGAGCGGACAGGCAGTTCAGCGGGGGAAAGCGGTTGGTCCGCTTCGGATCTATCGGACACTTCAAATAAGCCTTGTCGGTCAAAATAACCGACTACCGTTTGGGACTTGTCGTTCAGGTTCAACCAGAACGACGTTTTTTGTGATATCAAGAAATCCAAGCGTTAAGACCTCCGAGACAAAAGGTCCAATTTGTCGAGGTGCGAGATTCACGACACATGTAACTTGCCGACCCAATAGATCATCAGATTTATATAAACCTGTAATTTGAGCGCTTGATTTTTTTACTCCGAGCTCAACTCCAAAATCGATTTTCAGCTTCCACGTTGGTTTTCGCGCCTCTGGGAATGGATTAACTTCCATGATTGTGCCCACACGAATATCTATATTCATGAACTCTTCGAACGAAATAGATGCCACGATTTTATACTCCGTTCCGGGATGATTGCATCGCAGCGTTACTGAACGTGCGATGATGTTTTCGATGAGCTGATACGCATGTCATTACACTACAAACAATGAGCGTAAATGCAGCGACCTCGATGGGGCGAGGCCACCGACCTTCCCACAGAAACCCGTAGATGAGAGCAAAGAGCGTCTCGAAAAGAATCATCTGCCCAGTCATAGTTAAAGGAAGAAGGCGGCTCATCTTGTTCCACAAAGCATTACCCAAGAAAGAAGCAATAATTGCGACTGCCGTAGAGACCCCAACGAAACAACTCCACGACATAAGGTCGTGATCCAAGTGACCACTGAGTAGCGCGATGGGGACAAGACAGGCGGCTTGAGCTCCGGTAACAAGACCCATCAGAAGATTCCAGTCATGGACTGAAACTGTGCTTAGACGCACGAGACTGCGGCTGTTTCCAACAGCATAAGCTGTCCAAGACAAAAGTGCGGTAATCGCCCATAAGAGCCCCATACTTGTTTGGTGCGTCGCTTCAGGTGCTTTAAGAGCTTGCCACCCAATGCAAACTGCACCTGCACCGCACAGAAGAAGAGATGGCAAAAGCGATGTTAAGGAAACAGCCCCTTTGTCTCTGCTTCCAATAATCGTAACAGCTACAGGAAGAAATCCTATTACCAAAGACGTTAATGCTATACCGCCACTTTGCACCGCCTTGGACAGAAGAATATAATATAAAGTATTTCCAAATAAAGAGAGCCAAAAGAGGGCGCGCCAATCCTGCTTTTTTAGGCGTGATTTCAATACGGGCCAGCGAGGCATAATAACAAAAAAGGCAATGATCCCGTAGGCTAGGAAGCGCCCAATAGCCAGTTGAAGAGGAGTAAAATCACGCACCAGTTCAGGCGCAAGAAATACCAAGCCCCACAAAGCACCCGCACCAACACCACATAAAGTGCCCAATGGGATATTATAGCTTGTCTTAGAGCGATTTTCTGTTTCCGTATCGAGCACGATGTTCTCCCCTTAAAGAGAGACGTATCATCGAGGAATTGATTTTTGTGCTCTTGATTCACCTTAAAAATGCAACAAAAACTCGCTTATGAGAAAAAAGACCACCGTGAAGCAGTTGGATGAGTTTGACAGAGCAATTCTGCGCATTATTCAAAAAGACAACAAAACACCACAGCGGCGCATTGCAGAGAATGTTCATCTGTCAGCGGCGGCTGTGCAGAGACGTATTGCCGCTATGGAGAAGAGCGGCATTATCAAGCAAAATTGTGCTCTTCTGAATGTGCATGCTGTTGATATGAACATTACCTCTATAGTTGAAGTTCACTTAAAGGATGAGCGCATAGAAACTGTTGATTCAGCAAAAAACGTATTCAAATCGACACCTGAAGTTCAGCAGTGTTACTATGTCACAGGAGGAATTAGCTTTGTATTGATTATTGTAACCTCTGACGTAAAATCCTATGAACAAATAACGCGTCGTATATTCGCTCAAAATGATTTTGTATCCAGTTATCGTTCACTCATTGCCTTAGATAGAGTGAAAACTGGCAGCGAGATTGTTATACCCTAATGTCGGCTAAACGCTGAGTAATTGCCTGTTAAAATGTCCGACATGTGGGCGTCTGCTGCCTGTCTGCTCCCACAATGTAGAACAGACAGGCAGGTCAGGGGGGGGGGGAACCCGAAGGTCCGCTTATCACGGAAAATAGTGCTTCTTTAGACGTTCTAATTTCCATACCGTCAGCGGCATAACGTGCCAGCAATGCTATCAAGTTGTCGGTCATAAGATGTGCGTTCTGCCGCGCCCAGAAATGTCTGATTGCGCTTGAGGGGGTTCGTATTCGTACGAACAGCCTCAACCTTGCGCCACAGACGATCGGCCAGTCGTTGTGAGATGCGGCGCGCCCTGCGGGCGGTGCCAATGTCCGCCTGAAGGATGTTAGCGCGTTCCGCAATATGCGCCTGTTGCGGATCCATGATCTCGGCTCCAACAGAGCCGACAAGTTCACGTTGTGCCATCAGGTCGCAAGCGGGATAATCGGTTCTGATCGTTTGCGCACCAGCGGGTGAGGCCAGAAGGTAAATCGCGAGGAACAGTGCCCAGACGGGTTTCATTCTCATATTCCCTGACCTGACTTGCTGGTGCGTCAATCGTATAACGGATGCGAAATCGTCAATCTTTGAGTGTGTACTCTATTGCGGCCTCAGCGTGGAGCGCTGTGGTGTCACAGATCGGTACACTGCTGTCCTCGGGGCGTACCAGCAGCATGATTTCGGTACAGCCCAGAATGATGGCTTCTGCACCCGCTTCGACTAAACGGGAAATGACTGCTTTGTAGGCTGCGCGGGATGACTCCTTGATCTGGCCTGCCACCAATTCTTCGTAGATGATGCGATGAACGGTCGCACGATCCTCGTCGTTTGGCACGATAACGTCGAGACCATGCTTGTTGATCAGACGACCTTTGTAGAAATCATGCTCCATTGTAAAAGCCGTTCCCAGTAGGCCAACTTTCGAAAAACCTGCCGCCTTGATCCGCTCGGCCGTTGGGTCAGCAATATGCAGGAGCGGAATGCTGACCGCCGCCTGTACCGCTGGAGCCATGCGATGCATGGTGTTGGTGCAGATCAGCAGAACCTTGGCTCCCCCCGCTTCGAGCCGCTGCGCCGCATCGACCATTTTTCCGGTCAGGCCTTCCCAGTCCCCTTTATGCTGAAGCGCTTCGATCTCGGAAAAGTCGAAAGACCAGAGCAGGCAGGGTGCGGATGCCGTCGGCCCACGCTTATTGCGAACGCCTTCGTTGATGATGCGGTAATATTCTGCCGAGCTTTCCCAACTCATACCGCCGATGAGGCCAATCATGTGCATATTACTCTCTCCTGAATGTCAGTGTCGTTTCTTCACAGGCCACGGTGAGCAGTTATTTTGCCAGAGCAAAGTCTACGATGGCCTGAATATGCAGACCGGTCGTATCGAAGACAGGGAAGTCTTGAAAATCTGACTGGTTGATAAGCAGAAATATCTCGGTGCAACCCAGGATTACGCCTTCCGCGCCCTCTGCCCGTAGCGCTTCAACTACACGCAGATATTCGGCCTTGGACTCTGGCCTCAGGTCACCACGAACCAGTTCGTCAAAGATGATGCGATCGACAATTTCCTTGTCGATTTCGTTTGGGACAATCACCTCTACACCAAATTTCTCGCGATAGCGTTTGCATAGCGCTCCCGATTGCATAACCGGCATCGTACCTAGCAAAGCTACGCGGGCTATCCCGGCCTTGCGTATGGCTTCGCCGGTCGGGTCAGCGATATGGATGAACGGAGTCGTGCGTCCCGCCATGGCCGGCTCGACCACGCGGTGCATAGTGTTGGAGACGCAGGCGATGACATCAACACCTGCCGCTTCAAGGCGCAGGATCTTGTCCTCCAGATAGGCCGCGGCTTCTTCCCAGCGATCTTCACGCACGAAAGACTGGATGTTCCCGAAATTAACCGATGCGATGATGATCTCGCCATTATCCCAGCCACCAAAATGCTGGTTCAGTTGCTCGTTAAGCATCCGATAATATTCGCCAGTCGCCTGATTGCTCATGCCGCCGAGAATGCCGATAGTCTTCTGGCGTAAAGGGCGCTGAGATGAAATCTCATTCATGTCTGATCGCTCATCTCCGTAATAATCTGTATCCTGAATAATCGATGCATTCGGGACAGGATTGGAAAATCCTGCTCTGATGCGTCACAGGGCACAGATTGGGATGAAGGAACGATGGCGAACCCCCGAGACAGGTTGAAATTGTGGCGTGATTCCAGTCTGCAGGGTGGGATGGATGTGCTGCGGGCATCCTGCTTCGATTATCGCTATCCCGCGCACTCGCATGATGAATTCGTCATTGCCGCATTCGTTCGCGGCGCTCAACGACACCGCATTGCGCGCTATCAAGGCGTCGCTGAGCCAGGTACCGTCATGATTATCCCACCGGGGGAAGTGCATACTGGCGAAGCCGTGGAATGCGATCTCGGGTGGGATTACTGCGCTTTCTACCCAACTGCCCCGTTCATCGACATGCTAGCGGCAGATATCTTGCCGGGGGCGGGCAACCTCGATTTTGGACTCGACCTTCTCCGCCAGAACACGGACCTCGCCGATAGGCTCTTACAGGCCTCGTTGCTCGCCTCACAGTCTCAGGATCCGCTTGAGCGGCAATGCGCCGTTTATGAAGCACTGGGTCATATCATCGCACGGTATGGCGAGCGTACAGGGCGATCAATCAAAGCTGAATCTCGTCCCGCCGATATCCGGAAGGCACAGACATTTCTCGCAGACGAATTTCACGGACATCTGAGCATCGATCAGGTCGCTTCGGCTGTTGGGATTAGCCAATATCATCTCATGCGCAGTTTCCGGACAGCGACTGGACTGTCGGTCCATCAATTCCTGACACAAATCCGGCTCGGTCACGCCAAAACCCTTCTCGCTCGAGGCGTAAGTGCCGCGCAAACGGCGACGAGCGTTGGCTTTTATGACCAGAGCCACCTCATCAATCAGTTTCGTCGACATTTCGGGGTTACGCCAAAGCAGTACGCAACAGCATCGCATTAGGCAGATCGAATGAACAACTAGCTCACTCTCGTCTGTTTCTATGGATATGGGTCAATCGTGAACTGAGCGACGATATGCACACTGACACCGAGCCGGATCACTAACTAGAGTCGTCTCGCCCAACGACATCATTGTGATTGATGGCTGTGCTTCGTCAGTAAAGCGGGGGTAAACGGAAGGTCGGCTATCTGACAATAATAGCAGGACAGCGGACGTCACCGGTGTCCTCACACATAGCTTTTAGGTCAGGGTGTCTTTCCGAGAGCAGACATAGCGCTTCAAAACATATGTGGGAAAACAAGAGCTCCCTCACGTCGCAGGGTTTTCGGCGGCTTCCTGCATTGTCAGACCCCGCAGCGTGCTCAGGGTCAGCATCTTCAGTGTCGCGTCGGTAATGTCTTCTGCGGTCGCATCGAGAGGCAGGAAGATGCGTTTGGACGTGTGGGGACTTTCCCATGATTCCCAGGTGCCATTGCGGTGTTTGATAATCGCTGCAACTTGTATTCTGCTTCTGGTCTTTTCAAGGCTCACAGCGACCATCCAGGTGGACGCGCGCGCATTGGCTGGCGTCCGATATTTATAAGCCCTGCGGATCTCGGCCCATAGGGCATCATTTCTCTTCAGGCCAAGCGCCTGCAGTGCCTTTCTTTGCTTACAATCGTGAAAGATTTCTGTGTCTTGGAGATCTTCACTTGTCCTCATGGCGTGATCGATATTCTCGATCAGCCACTCTCTGGACGCAGGTGCCGCCGTATGCGCGCACCAACCGGTTGGCGAAATAAAATTCCATCCACAGGTCATCGTGGCGGCTACGGCCACAAACCGGTCCGTCGCAAAAAACAGAAAGCCGTCAGTTCCCTTCCACGGATTGGGCATTCTCAGACTTTCTTTAGCTAACGGAGTGAATGGTGATCTGAAGACTCTTCGACTGAGCCGTGTCGAGATTGTAATTGTTCACATACATCTCGATGGCTTTTTTACCTTCACAGATTTCAGCCCATTCAGGAAGATCGGTCGCAGCATGGATGCAGCCTAGTGGCCGCTGACGCAAGGCAATAGCGCGTCGTACTGCTGTCGTGGCAAGATCTGCGGTCATACGGACTTCAGCCTTGGTCTATGGCGGTTCGCTTACCAAATGTCGGCTTTCGGAGAAGCATCATACTCGCTGGGAGGTCTGACATGTAGGCGTAATCGGACTACCGGTTTTTCGTGTCGTAAGGGTTGGGAATAGCCAGCAGTGAAGGCAGGGATACCATCAGATACTTCCTACGGATGAAAAGCAGCTTGTTGGGGGCATTTTCTTGAATCGCGCGTATTGCGGATGAAACGTTATGTCCTGTTTAGTGGAGCTTTCGACGAGAAAAGAGCATCAGATGTCCGAGTTCAGTAGCTTCTTGAAAACGCAGAGTGATATTCATGCCGTCAATGCAATAGCGGCATTTTTGTCGCTTACTGTCCTGCCACAGCCTGACAGTAAGCCAGTCGATCTGGTGGTTCACGCGGGGAATGCCATTCTTGAAACGGCTCATGCTGCTTGCAAAGCGGCACTGGACGCAAATTGTCCCCTGGTTTTTTCCGGCGGGATTGGGCACTCGACCATGCTTCTTGTGGAGCGCGTCAGAGCAGAAAACCTGCTGCCAAAAGAAAACATGGAGAACCGATCAGAATCTGAAATTTTTGGTGCTTTGGCTTCTCAGGCCTAGAATTTCCCAAAAGAAAAACTGATTCTGGAAACACGCTCGACTAACTGCGGTGAGAACGCAGTCTTTACGAAGTCTCTTCTCTCGGAACTGGAGCAGAAAGCCCGGACGATCATCCTCTTTCAGGATCCGACGATGCAGTTACGAACTTTCGTGACCTTCCAGAAGGTCTGGCAGGACGCGTCCTGTAAAGCCGTTTTTTATAGCTGTCCGACCTTTGTGCCTCGTCTCCAGACGCAAGACGGGATCACGACATATGCTGCGGAGTTACCGTTTGGGTTGTGGAGCCCTGAGCGATTTTTGTCCCTGATTATGGGAGAAATTCCCCGGTTACGAGACGACGAAAACGGCTACGGACCATTGGGACGAGGCTTCATCCCACATGTCGACATTCCTGTCGAAATTGAAACTGCTTATCAACATGTTTATGGGCTTTTAAATAATCATGGAAAAACGAAGGGCCGCATCCTCACATGACGGGCATGTTTACCGGGAGATGTCTTGAATTCATGTGTGAATTACAAACCTAAGGGACGAACTTCCCGGATAAGATCGATCAACAGGCGCAAACCCAGAGGGACCTGTCTTCGGCTGGAGTAGTAGATTTGATACCCCTCACCTCGGGCAGCCCATTCTTCAAGTACAATCTGAAGCCCGCCATTTTTCAGGTAGGGGGAAAACACGGGTTCCATACAATACATAAGACCAGAGCCAGCCAACGTCATGGCCAACATCGTGGGACGATCATTCAGGACAAACTGGGTCGGGACTGACATTGAGAACTCGCCATCAGGCCCTTCGAATTCCCATTGATAAATACGTCCGTCACCTAATCGCCCGTTGATACAGCGGTGATTTTTAAGGTCGCTCGGTGTCTGTGGGATACCGAACCGCTCAAAATACGCTGGAGCTCCTGCTATAATCCACCGTAAATCGCCTGAAATACGCTGCGCCACCATGTCTTCCGGCACGGTGCCACTGACACGGATACCGGCATCGAACCCCTCATGGGTGATATCTACCAGACGGTCCGTAGCTTCAATTTCGATTTTTATTTCGGGATATCGCTCTGCATAGAGTGCCAGAACAGGGGGTAAAATCGTGTGTGCGGCATCCACCTGCGCGTTAATTCGGATGCGTCCTTGGGGGGAATCACGATGTTTGTTCAGCCGTTCCACGGCCTGATCGATATCTTTCAGCGGCACTTCAATTGAATCACGGAACTCTTCACCTGCGGCGGTCAACGTCACGCTGCGGTTCGTTCTATTGACGAGACGCACGCCAAGCTTTGCTTCCAGCCCCTTTAACGCATGACTGATTGCCGAGGGGCTCACCCCCATTTCCAGGCCGGCCAATCGAAAGTTGCGATGTCTGGCGACGGCTAGAAAGTAGGCAAAATCGGTGAGTTGGGAGCGCGCTACGGACATATTTTGGGTTTCAATCGTTCCTGCTGGCACACGCCACAATCTTCTTTTCTTCAAACGCTAGCGTAGTGATCACGAGAGCAATCAAGCCGTGAATTTGGGGGGACGATCACCCCCAAGCCTCGGGCTTTTCCACCCTGCCGTTCTCGATAAGCCACGCAATTGATTCCTTGACACCAGCTATGCTGCTGTAGGCAGGCTCATAACCGAGTTTCTGGCGAGCTTTTTCGATAGACAGGCACGAACTCCGCGCGAAATGCTCCCAAGAGTGATGGGCTTCTTCTGGCGTGGGCTGCAGCTTCATCCATTCCTCATAGGGAGCATAAGCAATCTTCGGTTCGAAACCAAACCACGTAAAGATCGTCTCCGCGTAGCCTCTCAGGTTCAGCGCCGTATCTGAAACTGCGTTGAACGTCTCGCCAATTGCAACGCTGCGATTTGTCATTGCACGCTGGATCAGTTGCGAAATGTCGGCCGCGTGAACATGGTTCACCGTCTCCAGTCCGAGATTGGGAAGGACGATTTCTTCACCACGAGCCATTTTGGAAAAAACGGCTGCTTTGTCGTTCGCGAGGGGCGTAATCGGGGTCCATCCTTCGCCAACGATCTGACCGGGGCGAAAGATTGTCGCGGGGAAGCCAGTGGTACGCGCCTCGTGCATAAGCCATTTTTCAATTTCAGCCTTGTCGATACCGTATTCGCCGAAGGGATTAAGAGGCTCGTCCTCACCCGCTGGTACTGCGGCGGTGTGGCCGTAAACCCAGAGCGTGCTGCAATGCAGGAAATGTTCGATCTTACCACGGAGCGCTTCAACCAGTGGCCGGGTGCTGGCCAGATTGAACGAAATAAGGTCGATGACGATATCCGGTTTCAAGTCGACGATGCGGTTAACAAACGTGCCAGCTTTTTCTTCCGCTTGACGATCCACCGCAACTTGCTCGACGCGATCCCAGGCCGTGTTATGAATATAGCTTTTGGCCAGTCCCCGGCTGACACTGACCACGTCGTGCCCCTGATCGACAAGCGCTGGCACAAGATATGTTCCGATATGGCCCGTGCCACCGATGACGATAATTCTCGACATTGTCATTCTCCATGCAGAGGGCGTTCACATTACGGTATCGAAAATAGCGCTTAATGCAGACTTTTCTTCCCCCTATTCGTTCAATGCCTCGATGAAGAAACCTCATCAAACAATGCATATATGTTCGCAGTTGTTAATCACGCGAAATCGAACAAAAATTTCACGCAGGATTTGTGTGGTGCGCTGAGAAAAACCTTTCGATCTTTTATTTTTCTAACCTCTGCTTCTTCCGCCCCCGAGTGATCGCTTTCTGAGGCACGGTTTTACCATACTCCAGCCACCACGCGCTCAGTGCCTCCATGGTTGGCCCGAGACCCCGTGCTTTGGCGGTCATTTCATATTCCACACGTGGGGGGACTTCCGCATACACCGTGCGGGAGATCAGACCATCTGCCTCCAGTTCGCGGAGTTGGGCGGTCAGCATGTGCTGGGTGATGCCGGGTATCACCTTGCGCAATTCGCCAAATCGATGAACGCGCTGGTTGAGCAGCCACATGATTTCGAGCTTCCACTTGCCTGAGAGCATCGAGAAAGCGCGTCGCATCTCGTCCTGCATGGTGAAGTCATCGTCAGCCATTAGTCATACTTTCCATACTTACTGTCAGTAATTCATCCTACTTGCGACAATTCATGCAGAGGATCAAATCTTATACACGCTCGTGGCGTCAGACCCAATGAGCGTATGAATACAGCGTGACATCGGGCCGATGATCTCATCGAAGCACGATGCGATCGGGAACAGTTATGACCGCAACCCTTCTCTACTGGATCAGCACGATCCTTCTGTCGCTGCTCTATTTCGGTTCTGCGACCCTGTACCTGACCAAAGCCGCGTGGGTTCGACAGACACTGGCGGACTTGAACTATCCAGCACCATACCTCGTGCCGCTCATGATCGCGGTCAAGATTTTGGGACCATTGGCAATCCTCTCACGGATCAGCATTCCCCTGAGCGATCTGGCCTATACGGGTATCTTCTTTCAGCTGCTCCTGTCCGGATCGGCACATCTCGGGGTTCGGAAACCTCAGGGTGCCTTGCCCGCTTTGATCGGTCTGGTGCTGCTGACCGCGTCTTTCACGACCCAGAACACTGCACGTGCGGTCCCGTCGCCATACGCCATGGCCTGCACGCGCTGACACAGCAAAACCTTAAACACCAAAGGGAAATGACCATGGGACGACTTGAAGGAAAAATCGCACTCGTCACAGGCGCCAGCCGTGGCATCGGTCGCGCCACCGCCAAACTGTTTGCCGCTGAAGGCGCCAAGGTCGCCGTGCTGTCACGCACACCGCCTGGCGTCGATGCAGTTGTTGCCGATATCCAAGCTGCTGGCGGCACCGCTCTGGCGGTTCCTGCCGACGCAGGAAATGCGGACCAGATCAAGGCAGCCGTGGACAAGGTGATTGCGGCTTATGGCGGTCTCGACATCCTTGTGAACAATGCTTTCGATGCAACCGTCGCCTATTCGTCGATCCTTGATCTGTCGACTGAGCAGCTTCAGCGCAATTTCGACATGGGACCAACCGCCTACCTGCACTTCATGCAGGCTGCCTATCCTCATCTCAAGGCCAGCGGCACTGGGCGTGTCATCAATTTTGGTTCGATGGCCGGGATTATCGGCCTTGCAGGTATGGGGCCTTACAATATGGCAAAGGAGGCCGTGCGTGCGCTAACCAGAACGGCTGCGCGTGAATGGGCCGGTGACAAGATCACTGTCAACAATGTTCTCCCCGTCGCCGAAACCTGGGGACCAGAGGCCAATGTGCCGCCAGCCACCAACCCGCTTGGTCGCTATGGTTCCCCGGAAGAAGACATTGCCCCTATGGTTCTCTTTCTGGCCAGCAAGGATGCCCAGTTCATGACGGGATATTCTCTGACACCCGATGGTGGATCGATCATCGACAGAGCGCGCTGAACCGGTAACGCGACGAGCACTGGTCGGGGCAACTGGAGGGATCACCATGATTGCCTCTCCCTTGCAGTTCATTGCCGCTCGGGCCGATCCCGTTACAAGGAAACAGATCATGAAAATTCACGCTGTCACTATCGATACCACCAATCCGCAGAAGCTCGCAGCATGGTGGTCCAAGGCTCTAGGACTAGCGATTGGCAATGATTATGGCCAGATCGTCCAACTGGCTCCATCGCCCGATCTTCCTCTCATCCAGTTTCAGAAGATCGAAGAGGTTCCCATACAGCGCAATCGCGTACATCTCGACCTCAGAACATCTGATCTCGACCATGAAAGTCAGCACCTGCTCAGTATCGGCGCAACGCTCGTCAAACGCTATGAACTCCCGCAGATCCGTTACGCAACATTCCTGGATCTGGACGGCAATACGTTCGACATCGTCTCAGACTGAGCAAACCAGAGGCTCCGCTTTGGCGGAGCCTCAAGCAATCGAGCCCTGAATACATGCCTCACCTTCCCATCAGTTCCTTTTTTATCGCCATTGTCTCAGTCGCTTTGATCGGGCTTTCTGTTCCCGTGTCTCTACGTCGCGTGAAGATAGGAGATATGATCGGGGACAGCCCCGATCAACCGCTGCATCGCCGTATCAGGGCGCAGGGAAACTTCATCGAAATGTTCGTCTCTGCCTGATTGGCCTCGTTCTGACCGAAGCCGAAACCGCTTCCCTATGGCCTGCACTGAGTATCGGCATCGCACTTGTCTGCGGGCAAGTTCTCCACGTTATCGGCATGTACGGCAATGATGCCACCTCTGCGAGGGCTTGGGATGGTGTTGACCTATCTCTCACTTGTTCTGACAGCACTGTTCCTGTCAGGCATAATGCTGGGTTTTGTGTAAACATACCCTTTTTCACATACAGAGGTGGACACCATTTTTCGGACAGGACGATAAGCTGTCATCCGACCTGCGAGAGGACGGGCTTATGGGTAAGGTTACGCGTAAGATGAGCGGCGGAGTTCAAATCAGGTGTTGTGCTTGAACCGTCTCGGAATTGACGGAGAGGTCGGCATCTGAACATATCGAAGGCGTAAGCAGAGTTCTGCTTCCCTCAAGGACTAAACGGACAGGGATTTTGCGCGATAAGCTGGCTTATCTCCTGCTTAATTCTGGAAGGTGCAGGCGGCCATTCCAGTCTTTTATTTAAGCGGTAGAAATAGGTCTGCAACCGCTTCGTGCTCGGGTACCTCTGGAAAAAATGCGATGCGCTGGCAGTAGAGGGGGAAGTCGCGGGCTTCCTCCCCGCTTTGCGGGAGCCAGTCGCGGTAAAGATAGAGAGCAGCGGTTTCCAGATCGTCGGTATGACCTACGACCCGCAAGACGGCACACCTCCCGCCAGGAATGGTGCTGGACAAAATGTCCTCATTGCCTGCTTCGAAGACCCGCTCAGTCCCAACGCATAAATCCAGTCTGTAATCGTTTGGGTTTGTGGCCTGCGGGTCGCAACGAAATATGTTGAACGTCTCGCTACTCCGCGGCACAAGCCCGACCGTTTTTCGCCATCTGATGAACCGTTGAATGGTCGTCCCGATCGTGGCGGGAGGCCCACGATGCTCCATGATCGCCACCCGAATGGGTGACACCTCTCGAATGGTCACATCACTTCTGTTGAAAATCTGTTGCATGAGCTTATTTCTCGCATTCATGAGAGGCCCGAAGGCAGTAAGCCACGTCTCCCAGTCAGGAGATTTTCGGAACGATGACGGTGACTGCCCGAACCGTTGCCGAAAAGCGCGGGCAAAAGCATCGGGGGCATCGTAGCCGGCATCCATCGCGATCTGCGTGACGCTCTGATCGTCACGATAGGCCAACCGGAACGAAGCGCGCTTCATTCGGCTAAGCTGAATGTAACGATGAACTGACAGTCCGAAGAACGCCGTGAATTGCCGGTGGAAATGGAACTTCGAGAACGCTGCGACCTTACTTAATGCTTCCAGGTCCAGCTGATCGTCGAGATGACATCCGATATAATCGAGCACCCGAATCATTCTGGCATGGTAGGTTTGGAATGCTGGCGTCACTGTCGGCTCCATCGTGGCGACAGTATCTAGACAGGTAGCCGCAAAGTCCGCTCGACCGATCTTGCGGTTTCTACATTCATGAACAGCGTATTCTCTTGATGGGGTAGTGATCCATTTGCCCGTCTTCCGAAAGGAACGTGGCGTGTTCAGCTTGCGCCTGCGCCATCAGGAGATGGTCAAACGGATCACGATGATGCAGAGGCAAAGATATCAGGATTTGCAGGTGTTCAGGCTGTATTGACAGCAGAGAGAAGCCTTCCACAGGGATGGCTGCCAGAATATCATCCATATCCGCATCCAGCTTTCCGATACGGATTTTGATCGCAATCTCCCAGAGTGACACGATACTTACCAGAAGATCGTGGGCCGGATCTGCAATGATCTCTCGTGCATTCTCACCCAGCCGTTCGGAGTCCGAAAGCCACCAAAGCAACGCATGCGTATCGAGCAGAACCTTCACAGGTCGCGTTCCATACTTTCAAGAATCTCGAGAGGTGTCTGATCAAAATCTTCGCTCATTCTGATCCGCCCACGAAGAGCTCCCGGCTGACGACGGGGGCGATAGGACGGAGTTGGTGGCCGCAGTTCAGCAACGACCTGATCGTGAGACGTCACGAGGATCGTACTGCCCTGCCTGACCTGCCGCAGATAAGCAGTCAGGTTTCCCCGGAACTCCCGAACCCCGATTTTCTGTGGGGCTGGCGCGTTATCTGAAAGATGCTCGCTCATGGTCTCCTCCCTATGTGTCATCATATCATGTACACAGAAGGAGGAGGTAGAGAATTCCCGAGACACATTCGATTTCAGAGATCCGTGGCTTCCGACAGTGCCAGAGCGTCCTCAACGTCCACCCCAAGGTATCGAACCGTACTATCCAGTTTTGAATGACCCAGCAGGATCTGCACGGCTCGGATATTACCGGTTCGTTTGTAAATCATGGCAACCTTAGTCCGGCGGAGCGAATGAGTTCCATATTCCCCGGGGATCAGTCCCACCGCCTGAACCCATTGATCCAGAAGCCGGGCGTATTGCCTTGTGCTCAGGTGAGCTTTGGCGCTGAGGCGACTTGGAAAAACATAATCATTCAGGCCACCACCGCGGTGCTCCAGCCACGTCCGCACGCTTTCCCGCGTTGTTTCTGTAATTTCGAATTGCACAGGTCGCCGGGTTTTCTGCTGGACGACCATGGCTCGGTGGCGCACCTGACCACTGGTCACGATGTCGCCGATACGAAGGCTGACAAGATCGCAGCCTCGGAGCTTACTGTCGAGAGCAAGATCAAACAAAGCCTTGTCTCTGATACGATGCTCGCTCCCCAGCCAGAACCGAATAGCCCAAACGTGCTTTTCTTTGAGCGCCCTCTTGGCGCCAACCATTTTTCCTGCATTCCAAGGCACGGACGCCTTCAGCGTAGGCGATGGAAAACGCGTTTTCTTTTCCATGATAGTTTCTCCTGATCAGCTGCACATGCAGCAATCAGAAGTCTGGAGGAGGACATCGGCGGATAACGAGGACTAATGCAGACCGTCCGCTTTCCGGAAGCTTGAACGGCTCTGCTTATGACCGAGATGTAGGCGTAAGCGGAAGTTACCAACTCCTCGCCCTCACGATCTCCTCCAGCCTGGTCGTGTAGCGGGCTGACAACAGGGACTGTCGCGGCGACCATGTCCGCTTCAGTCCCGTTGATCCCGGCCGGAGTGTCCCGCTTCCAAAGCGGGCATTCACCGCGTCCAGTGCGGCCATGACCGTGGCGGACTGGACCGGATCCGGGAATGCAAACATCTGACCCTGACTGCCGGCAGGGCGGAGATCAGACAGAATTACCCCAGCCTTGAAATACCGATAGCCCGGAAGCCAGATGGCACGACCGAGTGCTGTGGCGTGCCGGATCAGATCTCGGGCATCAGACGTCGGCTCGATCGTGACGGCCGCGTGCTTGGCGTACCAGGGATCGCCATTATGCGGATTGGTCTGCATCAGAACGGAGAGATGCACCGCTTCCAGGCCGTCCTCTCTCAGCTTCTCTGCGGCCCTATTCGCATAGTGTGCCATGGCCTCGCAGATCTCTCCCCATTTCAGCAGTAGGCGGCTGACATCAGGCCGATCGTGCCTTCGATATTGTCACCTGCGAGGGATGCGAAGCCGATCGTGCGGTCGCCTTGGTAGTTCATCTTTCTGGCCTCCATAATAGAACATAAAGAGAACAAACGAGAGCGCGTCAATGGTTTTGTGAGAACGATTTTGGGAAGTCTATTGTTTGCAAGAGGATAAGCGCCCCTGCCCTTTTCGACCGAATCTGATCGCCCCCCATTTTCATTTCCCTGCTTAGTGGCATCCCACTTGCTAGGATCGGGTGGCGCGGGATAGCAGAGAGAAATAAGGCCGGGTATCAATCCGGGAATTTTAATTTCTAAAAAGCTTTATATCTTCTATTTTCAATAATATGGCGAGAAGATATGACAGACACTCTCCTGCCAGAAATACCCTTCGCCATTAGTGACCGTTATTGACCAAAGGCAGCCAAATCTGCCCTTTTCTTCCATCCGATTTGTGTCTGTTAACAAAAAAGAACAAATGGCAACCAAAATACGGATGGGGGTGTCCAGTGCTGACAGGTATCGCTGTGCGTAAGCAAGGCAGCACCACAAAAATCAGCGTATGCTGTAGAGAGGTGGCTAAGTCGATCCTCATAGAGGCCGGGGAATGCCGACGGTCCGGACGAACAGTTCCATCTACACCTTCTGTTTGGCGAAGGCATGCTCGACACGCGAACGGATCCTGCCTCTCTTCAATTATCGCTTTGCGCCTTGAATAGAAGATCTGGATTTACACAGGAGAACTTAGACAGGACTTAACCAGAGAGACGAACCAAAGGTGCCACAAACACGAAGCGATATGGCTTCGTGTTCGAACGCCGTATGGAAGTTTTTCCGGCATATGACGTCATTAAAGCGTGGCATCGAATACGGCATTGGCAGCCGTTTCATCTGTTTTTTTCATGCAGTATGCTGCGAACATCGCGATCACAATAAAGCATCCCATCGGAACGATATATGCAAGCTGCATGTTCCCGCCGGTAGCGTCTGAGATATAGCCTTGCAGAAGCGGAAGGATACCGCCGCCGCTGATGCTCATTACCAGAATGGATCCGCCGTAAGCACGGTCATGACCAAGTTCATCAACGGTAAGGCCGTAAATGGTAGGCCAGCAGGGGCCAAGCAGTCCGCTGACGAGGATGGCCGCATAGACAGCCGTAAAGTCGTGCACCATCACCGCGTACCCCAGTGCGAGAATGCAGAGCAAGCTATAGACGAGCAGAACTCTTGCAGGCCGTGCATGTCGCATGAAGAAGTTGGCGACCAGCTTGCCAGCAAAAAACGCACAGAATGACAGGATCAGATATACGGAGGCCTGTCGTTCGTTGATGTGTCCCAGCCTCATGGAGAGACGAATCATGAAGCTCCAGACGCCCACCTGTGCGCCGACATACAGGAACTGCGTCAGAATACCGAGGACGAAGCGTTTGTTGGCGAACAGGCGCTTGAGGGCGCCGGTCGTATCAAGGGCGTGCTTCTTGTGCTGATCCCGCCCCTTGCAGGCCGGATAATGCGTGATGCCAATGCCGATCATGACGACCAGCAGCACTCCGAGAATATAAACATATGGCTCGAGAGTGGCGTGGATCATGCCGAGTTGATGCTGCCACGCCTGAGCCGCTGGCATGGCGGAGAGCTGTTCACGCGAAAGATCGCCATCCCTGAAAATCAGGTAAGCTCCCATGCTGGATCCCAGAATGGCGCCGATTGGCTGGAAAGCACTGGCAAAGTTCAGGCGATGGGTACCGCGCCCCGGAGGGCCGAGCAGGGTGCAATAGGTATCGGCCGCAGTTTCAATAAAGACCAGCCCTGCCGCCACGACGAACAGCGCTACGAAGAAAATCTGATACGTCGCGAAATGGGCAGCGGGAAAGAACAGGCAGCAGCCGATGAGATAAAGCAGCAAGCCCAGCTGGATCGACCATTTGTAGCTGAAGCGTTTGATGATCATACCGGCTGGAATGCCCAGCACGAAATAGCTGATATAGAACGAGAACTGTACGAGCGCGGACTGAAAATCCGACAGCATGAAGGCTTTGCGGAACTGCCCGATCAACACATCATTGAGGCTCATTGCGCAGCCCCATAATGAAAACAGACAGCAGAGCAGCCCGAATGCGAGCAATGGTGTGCGGTTCAGGTAAAAGCCATCCGGAAGCTGGACGACGGGATCGGACTTGGCCACGGATTGCCTCGTAGAATTTGTTGACCGCTAAAGATAAAACTGGCGCCTCGGCGTGAGGCTATCATTCCATCTATAGATTTCGTTATATTTAGCTCGAATATCACATATAAAATGTTTTGTGAGAGGTATTTTATGTGTTTTCTCTGCTCTGACTTCTTGGGGGAGATCACGTTGTATGGAGGTCCAGGATCGCGGGGATGTATCGGTAGCCATCTTTTCTGAGGTCGGAGCAGGGCGTCCCCCGAGTTTTAGAAGGTTGGCCCTTTCTGCTTGGCACATCCCACAGTTCACCCCACCTGTATGGGCAAACTGCTGACAGGGCGTTGCACATGATTCCACTTTCAATTCTCGATCTCGCGTTCATCACCGAAGGCAGTTCGGCGACCGAGGCGCTTCATCGGAGTGCGGATCTTGCGCAGCATGCGGAAAGTCTGGGCTTCAAGCGTTTCTGGCTGGCTGAACATCACTCAATGGCGGGCATTGCCTCCGCTGCGACTGCGGTAGTAATCGGCTATGTCGCAGGCGCTACGAAAACCATCCGGGTGGGTGCAGGCGGGATCATGCTGCCAAACCATGCGCCGCTTGCTGTTGCCGAGGCGTTCGGCACGCTGGAAAGCCTTTATCCGGGCCGGATCGATCTCGGGCTGGGACGGGCGCCCGGTTCCGATCAGGCCACAATGCGCGCGCTGCGTCGTGATCCGGCCTCTGCTGACCGCTTCCCACAGGACGTATTCGAACTTCTACGTTACTTTGAAAAGCCGGAACAGGGTCAGGCAGTCTTTGCCGTTCCGGGCGCGGGGCTGACTATACCGGTCTGGCTGCTGGGATCGTCCCTGTTCTCCGCTCATCTGGCCGCCATCATGGGGCTGCCATTCGCATTTGCCAGCCATTTCGCTCCTGATCTGATGGAAGAGGCTCTGGCGCTTTACCGTGAGCGGTTTGAGCCTTCGGAGCGACTGCAGTCACCTTATGCCATGCTGAGCATCAACGCAGTGATCGGAGAAACACAGACCGAAGCGCAGCAGGCGGCAACATCTCTACAGCAGCATTTCGTTGCTTTACGTCAGGGACGTCCGTCGACTTTTCCTGCACCTCGGTCAGTGTCCTGGAATAGTCAGGAACAGCGTCTCCTTGACAGCACACTACGTTATACTTTCGTAGGAACCGCAGAAGACGTCACAAAAAACATTTCCGCTTTCACAGAGCGGTACAGGCCTGATGAACTCCTGATCGGTGCGCCGTTATATTCTCAGGAGGCAAGGCGAAGGACCCTCAGTGGCATCGCCCATCATCTGATGGAAAAATAATCCTATATCTGAGCACACGCGGTGGTACTGAGAGACATAGCGTAGGCTAAAACCGTGCAGCAGTTCTATGCCGCCATGGGTCACATTCCCTATGGCAGCCTAACTGCTACAAGCCGGTCTTCGACGCTCCCGGGTCAATTTATCCAGCCATTTTTTCCGTTATTGCACGTGCGGCACCTGCCTTCTGCGGACTTTAATCGGGTATGTGTCGCCTCTGGCAACAATAAGTATTTTTCCTATCCATCCACGTCATCCAGTTGACAATGATTCTCATTATCGAAATAGAAAGGGGTAAATTTAGTTTTAATGAAGGCGCTCCATGAGTTTCTCCCGGCTTATCTGTGGTACGGCGTCCTGCCTCGCCCTGAGCGCACAGATCGCATCCGCAACCCCCTCTGACTCGCAGGACAAACGCACCGGGAAAACTACGTCTGGCCAGACCGCCAGGCCTGCGAAGCCGAAAGCGACAGGTTGGCCTGCCGAAATCATCACCGTTACCGCAACGGGCCTGTCGCAGGCCGGAGCCTCGACCAAAACCCGCACACCCATCATCGAATCTCCCCAGACGATCTCGATCGTCAGCCGCGATGAAATCGAACTGCGCTCCTCCCCCACCATCGCCGATGCCCTCGCCTACACCGTAGGTGTGCAGGCCGAACCACAGGGCATCGACAACCGGGTTGACGAAGTGTCCGTGCGTGGATTTGGGGCGGGCGGTTTTTCATCGAACAACAATTTCGTGGACGGTCTGCGCCTGCCCGCCGGTGGCCAGTGGACGCGCACATCGTTCGATCCGTTCGCCCTCCAGCAGATCGACGTCCTGAAAGGCCCATCCGGAGCGTTATACGGCCAGACGGCGCCCGGCGGCGTGGTCAATCTGGTCACGAAACGTCCGACGGAAAAAAGCGAAGGAGAGTTCTTCGTCCAGAGCAGCGGATACACCGATCTGGAAAACTGGCAGGGACAGGCTTCCGGCGATGTGTCGGGAAAACTGACCCATAACGGTAGCCTCACGGGCCGGATGGTCGCTCTGGCGAAATATGGTGGCACACAGGTCAATGACGTCACGGCGGGCCGCTATTACGTCTCCCCCAGCCTGACATGGAAATTTGCTCCCCATTCGACATGGACACTGCTGGCGCAATACCAGCGCGATGTCGGCGGTTCGACGTTCCAGTTCCTGCCCGCAACTGGCACGCTTTACGCCTCCAAAGGCCGTTACATCGCCAATGACGCCAATATCGGCGAACCCGACTGGAACACATTCGACCGAAATCAGGCGCTTTTCGGATCGTTTCTGGAACATCGCTTCAACCGTTTCCTGACGGTGCGGAACAACGTCCGCTATACCTATCTCGACACACTCTACCGCTCCACGGTCCTCTCGGGTGACACGCTTGCGAAATGCGCCAGTACTGTTGCGGGATGTGTGGCAGGAGAAACGGTCAACCGCCGTGCCGTGGAAGGCCGGGGACGGTCACAGGGCGTCGCCATGGACACACAGATCGAAGGCCATGTCCGCACCGGCCCCGTACGTCACCTCCTCCTCGCAGGGACAGACTATTTCTTCACGGACTGGAACCATGACCGCGACCTCGTCAGCGCGACACTGGTCAAGCCGCTTCTTAACATTTTCGATCCTGTCAGCCGTGGCAGCGCAGGTTACGAAAACAACCTGTCGCCGCAGGTCTATACGTCCACGGTCAGCCGCCAGAACGGAATCTATTTTCAGGACCAGCTCAAGTTCGAGCGCCTGCGCGTTACAATCGGCGGCCGTCAGGACTGGGCCAATGACAACACCTATAATATCCTGACCCGCAAGCGATACATCACGCCATCGCAGGCCTTCACCTGGCGCGCGGGCGGCGTCTATCTGTTCGATAACGGACTGGCACCCTATTTCAGCTATGCCCAGTCCTTCCAGCCGACCGTCTCTGATCCGTCCACGGCCAAGAACGGCCTGCCCTTCAAGCCGACCACTGGCGACCAGTACGAAGCCGGCATCCGCTACCAGTACGGCAAGAGCATCTATGTCACGTTCGGCGGTTACCAGATCACCCAGAAGAACATGACGACCCCCGACCCCGACGGCGAAACCTGCGGTACCGCGACCTGCCTGATCCAGACAGGCAAAGGTCGCGTCCGCGGCCTCGAACTCGAAGGACGCGCCACCCTTCCATGGGACATGGCCGTGATCTTCACCGGAACGCGCAGCGACGCCCGCATCCGGCAGTCCAACACACCGGGACAGGTCGGCAACTATCTGCCGCAGGCCCCGAAATGGATGGCCTCGCTCTTCATCGACCAGCGCATCCGCTACGGCGCCCTCCGCGGTCTGGGGGTCGGCGGCGGCGTGCGCTACACCGGCACAAGCTACGGCGACACGGCCAACAAACTGGCCATCCCGGACTACACGCTGTTCGACACCTTTCTGCGCTACGATGTCGGCGATGCCCATCCCGCCTATAAGGGCCTGATGCTCTCGCTCAACATGCGCAACGTCGCCAACAAGCGCTTCGTCGCAACCTGTACGGCGGTAGCCGCTTGTTATTACGGGCAGGGCAGAAACCTCACCGCCCGACTGGAATACCGCTGGTGAGTCCGGCCCTGTCCTACGCTCTCGCAACCCTGTTCATCGCAGGGGGCGGAGCACTGCTCTATGCATGTTCCGCCAACCAGAAACTCCTGAACCGCCCCCTGCAAGGCAATGTTTCGATTCTGCTCGGGGTCGGGTCTGTGCTTGCCGGAACAATCATCCTGACAACCACAACGAGTTTCTGCACCGCCTGCCTGATGGGCATGACCCTGCTCATGATCGTCTGGTGCCTGCTGCCACTGGGCGCATCTCTCCTCGCTGGCAGGTCCCGACCATGACGCGCCTGCCGCAAACTCTCGACAACCGGCACTGGGTCGCGAAAGTCTCCGCCGCCATCCTCGCGGGCGGTGGCATGACATTCGCCATCATGGCCGTCCTCGGACGCCTCATTGGCACAAATGGTGACCCCAGAAGCCTCTCCGCTCAAGCCCTGATGTGGCTGACAGCCATTCTGTGGGTTCTGGTGCTGGGAACCTGCTTCCTGTTCCCCACAGGTCGCCGGGCCTGGGCAGTGCTGGGCGGGGGCTGCGTTGTCCTCTGGGGTCTCTTTCTGCTCCTGAGAGCATTATCCTGATGAAAATCCGTTCCGATATCCTGCGCGTCTACCGCGAAGTCCATAGCTGGGTCGGGATCTGTGTCGGGCTGCTTCTGTTCGTGGCGTTCTTCGCCGGTGCGATCAGCATGTTCGAACAGCCCCTCCAGAACCTGACCTCACCTCAACTCGACATGCCGCCCCCGCTGCCCTTGTCCCGGACACCAGACCTGCTCGAAAAAATCTTTAGCGCCTATCCGCAGGCGCGGCAGACCTACACAATCCTGCTAGCCCCGGACCGCAGCATTCCTGGCCGCGTGGCATGGCCTGTACACCCGCCCCACGGCCACGACGCAGGGCCGATGTTCGTCGCAACGCTGGCCCCAGACGGCGCGCTGGTCGTCCGTCAGCAGGCCATCACCCCGGTCGCGCATTTCATCGACATGCTGCATCAGGAACTGGGCATCCCCCTGCCCCATGCAATCAGCCGACCGTTCATGGGCATCATCGCGCTGCTCTATGGCATAGCCCTGATCTCAGGCATGCTGCTGTTCCTGCCCACACTGGCCCGCAACCTGTTCGCCTTCCGCTTCCGCGAGGGGCCGCGCAAACTCTGGCTGGACCTGCACAATCTGCTGGGCTTCTTTTCGCTGCCCTTTCACATCGTCATGGCCCTGACCTCGGTGGTCTTCGCATTCCATGACCCCATTTTCGCAGTGCAAAGCCGCGTTTTCGGCACATCCCATGCCTCCCAGCATCTTCCGACGCATACAAGGCCTCATCCCATCACGGCGGACCAACACCCCGACGCACCGCTCCTCACCCCGACCGCACTCGTGACGTCTCTCGGAACACAGGCCCCGGGCTTCGTCCCCACCACACTGGCCTATAGTCAGGGCCATGGCGGCATGATGCTGCGTGTCAGCGGGCAGGACAGCCGCTACAGCATGCGCGGTCCCACGGCAGGCTTCGCCACGGTCGATCCCCGCAGCGGCAAAATCCTGTCCGCGGATTACCTCCCCGGTCATCAGAAAACCGGCTTTGCCATCCTGACGGTTTTCTTCGCACTGCATTTCGGCAGTTTCGGCGGCAACGCGATCCGATGGGGTTATGTCGTTCTGGGTCTTGCAGGAGCCGGCATGTTCTATACCGGCAACCGGCTCTGGATCGACGCCCGCCGCCGCCGTGAAAAGGCAGCAGGCCTCTCCCGGGACAGCCTCCCCACCGCCATTCTGGCTCGACTGACTCCCGGCTGGACCGCAGGCTGCATCAGCGGAACTGCCATCATCCTTCTGTTGGGGCTCGTCAAACCCGATATCATGACCGGAAACGCCGTAACTTCTGTTTATTATGCCGTCTTCCTGGGAAGTATCGCCGTTTTTCTTTTCCGACCGCAAAAATCATGAAAACGTTGAAAATCACTTATATTTTACGATGCTCGGCAACAGTCAGAGCAGTTACCCGACACAGCAACAGGACCTATGCACTATAAACAGAACGGGGTTTTCTTTTACTGTTTTGAATGATAATAATTATCATTATCTATAAAACCCGAATCAGCAGCCTTGTGCCGATCGGACAGGAAAGACCGTGTCGTGCCGGCAGATGAAAGCAAGTGCGTCCTAGATGCCTATCTCAGTTACAGGCACCGGTCCGTAGATCTTGCTGCGTCCATTGTTGGATGCAGGGCGCAGGCCGAAGATCTTGTTCACGACGCTTTTGTCAAAATTGCGCTGACCCACCGACCGGAGCTGGAGATCCGACATCCCTTGGCTTACTTCCTTCAGGTTGTTCGCCGTCTTGCCATCGATACCATGCGCCAACGCAATATCCGCAAAACTTCCGACATTGCGGATCAGGGGCTGGAAATCCTCCTTGCCGATCCTCTGACACCAGAACTCCATACTTCAGGACGAGAAGAACTGGATGCTGTGGAACAGGCTCTGGCTGCCCTGCCCGCGCGCACACGGCGCGCTTTTGAGATGAAGCGATTTGAAGGCCTCAAACTGAGGGAAATCGCGATAGCACTCGATATTTCCGTTGTACGTGCCTCCCAACTTATCAACGATGCTCTTCTTGCATGCCAGAATGTTCTTGATTCTGCCGATCCCCGCACCTGAATGACTGACATCAATATGCGCTCCCCGTGCTCGATAACCTCCATTCGAGCGAAGAGGAGAGCCGACGAACCATGAAACAGATTCCGGATATCCCTCTTTCTGAGCAGATCAGATCAGAAGCCAACCTCTGGGCGATTGTTCTGACGGACGATCCAGATAATGACATCCTGAAACAGGATTTTGCCGCCTGGCATGCGGCCTCTCCCCTTCACGCCCAAGCCTGGCGCGAAACACTCCACACCTGGAGCCTGACTGGACAGACCACGCCAGCTTTTGCTCACGTTTCCCTGCCAGCAGAAAGCCGGAAACCGCTCAAAAAAATCCACCGCAGCAGAATGCTGGCCAAAAGCCTGCCCATCGCCCTTGCCGCTGCGGCCTGCGCAGGACTCTGGCTTGGGTTCCCTGCAATCCAGACCGCGGCCATGGCAGATCATAAGACAGCGGTCGGCCAGAACAGCCGGATCGTTCTATCCGATGGCAGCGTCGTCACACTGGGAGGCCACACTGCAATTGCCGTTCATTACAGCGCTGAACGACGGAATGTCACACTCCTTGCCGGAGAAGCCTTATTCGATGTCCGACATGATCCTCGTCGCCCTTTTCAGGTAAAGGCCGGCATCCTGCAGGCCCGCGACATCGGTACGCGCTTTGATATCCGAATGGATTCTACACAAATTCGGGTTGACGTTCAGGACGGACGTGTTGGAGTTTCCTGGCAAATGAAGCCAAGCCTTCCAGAGACACGACTGGGTCCGGGAGATGAACTGGCGCTTGATCTGCAAAGCGGCAGAATCTCCCGTACAACAGTCGATCCTGATTGTATCGGGGCATGGCGGGACGGAACACTGGTTGTTGAAAATGATACCAGCGATCATGTGATCGCCACCCTGAGACGCTATTATCCAGGCTTCATTCTTACACCATTCCCAGAACGAAAACTGCATCGGATTGGAGGGCTTTATAATCTCCACGATATCCCCGCCGCCCTGCGCGCTGTTCTGATGCCAGCAGGGGGAACCGTACACAGGCTCGGAACCCACTTTATGATTGTCGTGCCCGCTTCGGCACATGATTTGCTGAATTAATTCCGGCCGCCCTCTTAAAAATTCTTACCGCCATCCGTCCTTATTGTAAATGCGATGCATTCTTAACAAGGACGCCACACTCTTGAAACCGACGAAGCCCTGTGAAAATCCGCTCACTGAACGGAGTTTCGAAAAATCTTCATCCCTCTCCATCCGATCTATCCTGATATTTGCGGGCGTGACTGGAACACTGGGGGTATCCACCGGAGCACTCGCCGCCCCGCTTCAGCTTTCCCAGTCTCAGTCATACACGATCCCGGCGATGCCTCTGGATAAGGCTCTGGAAGTTCTGGGTAAAAAAGCGGGGCTTCAGATCACATACGATCCAGCTCTGACTTCCGGAAAAACGTCACAGCCCGTTATAGGGGCAAAGGACGCATCTGCTGCCCTGCAGCAGCTTCTCTCTGCAAATGGATTAAATTACCGGCGCGCACAGCAAGACACCATCGTCATCCAGAAGGCTTCTGCTGTTTCCGCTATCAGACTCGGACCTGTCAGGGTTGGCGGCCGTGTCTCCAGGAATTCTGATCCCCAGTCAGCATATGGACCGGGCGTTGGGCTGGTCGCAACCCGAAGCGCATCAGCGACCCGAACCGACACTGCCATGATCGAAACTCCAAAATCGATCTATGTCGTCACCAGAAAACAGATGGATGATCTTCAGCCACAGAGTATTGCCGAAGCCCTGCGCTACACACCTGGCGTCGTTACCTCTCCGGGGAACGTTCTCTCAAGTTCCCCTTCAAGCGATACATTCCAGCCCGTGCATCAGCGCGGATTTGAATCCTATACCTTCGTAGATGGCCTCCTGAACGGTACTTCCGTTACAGATCCGTTTTTCCTCGATCGGATCGAAGCCCTGAGCGGACCGTCTTCAGTCATGTATGGCCAGTCCACACCCGGGGGTCTTATCAATATGACCCTGAAACGCCCGACGACCACGGCCCGCCATGAGGTTAATGTCGGGTTCGGCAATTATGGCCGCTATGAAGGACAACTCGATTTCGGTGGCCCGCTTAACAAAAAACGCAACGTCCTCTACCGAGTTGTCGCCCTCGGCAATACACAGGGCTCGCAGGTCGATTACCAGCACTACAAGCGCGTTGCCATTCAGGGTGACCTGGAATGGAAAATCGATGACAGAACCAGCATCACTCTGATTGGACAGTTCGCTTATTCTCCTCAGACCATTTCTGGTGCTTATGTTCCTGCTTATGGAAGTGCCCTCAGCAGTCCTCTAGGGCATATTCCTGTTAACCGATATTATGGCGACCCATCTTTTGATCGCAATTGGGACAGAGAATATCTGGGAGAAGTTCTCCTACATCACGATTTTTCCCAAAATATGCAATTCAACAGTACTGTCCGGTACGATGGTCAGGCAGACAGTCACTGCAATCTTCAGCTGGATACTGTTGATCTCGCAAATAAAACGATCAGTCGCTATGCAACCTGTAACAACAATAATAATGGACGCTCCGTCCAGATGACCAGCAACCTGAGCTACAAAATTTCCACGGGCCAGGTAAGGCACAACCTGCTTGTCGGTGTGGACTACCGGACACAGGCTGAAGACGGGAGAAGTAAATTTTCCTTCGGGAATGTTCCATCCATCAGCATCACGGACCCGAAATACAATCAATACACAATGAGCGACTATATTTCAGCAACACAGGGAAAATTCACACATTATCATTATCAGTATTCCCAATATGCCATATATTTTCAGGACCAGATCAAATGGCGCAAATTCTACCTCACGCTGGCTGGGCGGCAGGACTGGAATTCTTATGGAGCAAGACATATATTTAATCGCCCATTCACATGGAATGCTGGCATTAACTATGTTTCAAGTATCGGCCTGGCACCATATTTCAACTATTCGACATCCTTCATGCCGCAGACAGGATCTATCTATAACCATCAGGTTCTCAGGCAGGCCGATCCGCTTAACGGGCATCAATGGGAAGCTGGGCTGAAATACCAGATCCCTCATATACAGACATTTTTCACTGCGGCTTATTATGACGTAAAAGAAAATAATGTTCTGGTCAGCGATCCTGATTTTCCGAATTACGATCTTGAAATCGGACAGGTTCGTTCACGCGGTGTCGAGCTTTCTGCAAATGCCAATCTGGCAGAAGGGCTGGATCTGACAGCCAGCTATAGTTATTCGCGACCAGTCAACTCAAAAACAGACCTGACAGCTGATACGATCGGGGGTGAGACAGTATCACTGCTCCACAGGACGCTTGTTTATCAACCGAAACATACTGCATCAGTCTTCATCGACTATCGCTTTCCGACATCTCTTGCACCGGGGCTGTCGATAAATTTCGGTGTGCGCTATATTGGTTCTGCGTGGGGCGACGAAGCCAACTCCTTCCGCAATCCAGCCTATGTCTTGTTCGATAGCGGTCTGAATTATAATTTCGCTCAGACATTCCCATCGTTAAAAGGGTTACATGTCCGGCTGAGTATGACAAATTCCACAAACAAAACCTATACATCATGCGGTGGTTTAGATACCTGCCAGTACGGTGAACAGCGCCGAATTTTCGGGCTCATAGGATATCGTTGGTAATCCATTGCCGTAGCCCCTGCTGGCCTTGAAACATTGCCCACTGCCTCTCTGGGTGGTGGGCTTTCAAACGCTACAGAGTTACCAACGATATCCGATCTGCCCCGTTACCCGGCGAAGCTGCCCCCATGAACAGGATTTGCTCGACGAACATTCCACTACATATTGTTTGTTGAAACCATTGACGAGACTTGCCCGCATATTAAGTCCTTTGAGACGCCTGCTTAACGTCCCAAAATCGTAACTCACGCCCCCATCAAACACCGTGTAGGCGGGAACATGAAAGGAATTGGCTTCGTCCCCCATGGAAAAGCCGACATATCTCATGCCCGCATTCAACGATAAGCCATCGAAAATGCCGTTCAGGGAATTTTTCTGAAATTTATAATCGACAAAGAGATTAACGGTATTCCGGGGAAGTTCGGTGGGAGCCTTACCCTGCAGCGAAACCGTTTTTCCGTTGATGTCCGTCGAAGTCAGTGTCGTACGGCTGTTATATATAGACATATATGTATAATTAGCGTTCAGATTCAGCCCTTGTGTAATATTGACGTTTGCTGAAAGTTCAACGCCCCTCGCCCGGACCTGTCCGATTTCAAGAGAAAAGTTCTGATGATCTGGATCACTTTCCAGAACATTGTTTTCCCGCAGATCATACGCAGCCGCAGTGAACAGCATTTTCGTGTTGGTTGGCTGATATTTCAAACCTACCTCCCACTGCTTGCCTTCAAGGGGATCAGCAATTCCCTTTCCATAGACGTTGGATGTTTGTGGGAAGAATGAAGTTGCATAAGAGAAATAGGGAGAAAGCCCGAAATCTGTCTTGTACGAAACACCGACATGCCACGTAAAAGCCTTCTTGAACGTACTATAATAATCGTCCCAGTCCTGACGGCCACCAATCATGACATTGAGGCCTTTCCATTTCATCTGGTCCTGAAAATAGACACCTGTCTGGGATAGGGAGTCGTTCTCGGTATCCCATTTGTTGCCGGTCTGTTTTATAAAATCGCTGTAGTTATATTGATAATATTTCGGACTCAGCAGGTTTAGTGTTGGAACGGTGGAAAAATCGAATGCGTACGTTCCTGAGTCGGGCTGATCCCTGTAGTCCACGCCAACCAGAAGAGTATGGTGAACCCGACCCGTATCATAATCACCCTGAAGATGTGAATCGAGTAAAGCGGCCCATCCTTTAAAGTGATCAACGAGCGCATAACGCTTCATGTCGGACGTACCAGCAACCAGTCCATTACTGAAGAGTTGGGCGAAGTAACTGTCGTCATACTCGTACCGAAAATTCTGGCTGAACTGCAAATGACGGTTGAACTTATGCGAGAAAATATATTCGAACAGATGGCTCTTGTCATAAGACCTGTCGAACCCCGGATCGCCAGTATCAATCGTTGGGCTGTATCGTCCATATTTCTGGGGAAAGAGAGACCCGATTGCCGGTCCGCCGGCGGCATATCTCAGTGAAGGTGTATAATTATACTGCCCAATCAGTGTGAGTTTCGTATTTTCATCGATATTCCAGGTCAAAGCTGGCTGAACGACCACTCTCTGATATTTCACGTACTGAACCTGATCGCCCTGTGTATTTCCGACGGCGACGATACGGTAAAGGAGTTGGCCGTCTTTTGTCAGTGGGCCGCTGGTATCAAACTGGCCTTCATAGCGTCCATAACTACCGAAACCCACATTGAACTGATGCTGTGCCTGTTCGGTTGGTCGCTTGAGGTCTTCATTGATGATCCCGCCCGGCGCCGCCTGTCCGTACATCACTGACGCGGGACCGCTCATGGCTTCCACCCGGTCAAGCATGAACGGCTCCACGGTAGAAGGCGACACGCCCGTCATCAAACCGTCCACGAATGTATCACTTTGAAATCCGCGCTGATAAATATCGTGCGAATTGATCGACGGTATTCCGCTCCCTCCCATCGGGTCCGTAATTCCGGGCATATAACGCAGAACTTCGGCCACATTGAGTGGCTGAAGATCATCCATCTGTTGTCGTCCAATCACGTAAACGGACTGAGGAATGTCGACGATGGGCGTATCGGTTTTAGTGGCCGCAGTCGAGTGACTTACAAAAAATCCCTCGCCCGGACCATAAGCTGCCTGAGGATTGGACATCCGGGCAGCAGTCCCTCCAACCCGGACGGGGCCCAGTGTGATCGAAGCCGACCGGGTCGCAGGAATGATCTGTACGGCGGAAGATCCTGCTGGCCGCCAGGACAGACCACTTCCCAACAGGAGATGTCCCAGCGCTTCATCCGGCGTAAAACTGCCATGCAGACCGTTTGTGCGATGCCCTGACAGCGCGGGGGCCTGTGACGTGATCTGAAGATGGGATTGCGCACTGAAAGCAACCAGCGCATCTGACAGGGAGCCTGCTGAAATATCGAAACGTGATTTTGATTGCCCTGCTTCAATCTGCGCCAGAGCCGTTCCGCACACAGCCGCACTCAGGGCAGTTGTGCCACCAAGTATAAGAACCGATGCAACAAGAGGGGTCTTTAAAAATCCTGATGGACACATGGACGCAGCATTTCCTGTCTCTGCGGCTTTTTGATAATGCAAGTCATTTGCATCTTTTGCCTATGACAGTGAGATGTTTGACGTCTTCCGTTTTTCGAAAAAAAACATCCATCAGAAACTATTTTCTTATAAGGTATTGATTTAAGTAAATATTATTTTTTTCGATATAAAAATCCCATCGGACTTAATGCCCCGTCACGACTGCAAGCCACGGAGAAAAAGAGGCTATCTCTCCACCGTAAGGCCTCACGATGAGCGCAAGCGATTCCTCTGGATGATGGAGATCGTATGATCCTGTCACGCGCTTTTCCATCAGACTTCCATGCATCACCATAATGCGTGCATGCATCCAGGGCTGAAGGGCTGCGACCATCTCACCTATGGTATTGTCCCGGGCAACAAGCGTCCCTGTGCGCCACAGCGCGATCGTATCTGGACTCTGGTTACCCGTTGCAGCGCGCGCTCGGCTTATCTCAGCCCAGTTTCCGACACGAAGATCCTTTTCAAAAGGAAGCCCGCTTCGCGCTGAAACATGAACTTCCCCTTCTTTCACAACTATTTCCGTCTTTGACCCGTCCGTCCTCGCATCAAATTCCGTTCCAATATCCGTCGTTGTAACAGGACCTGCATTGACCGAAAACGGTCGGGTTTCATCATGTCTAACAATGAAATAGGCCTCGCCCCGCAGCAGTTCGATCTGGCGTGCCCGAGGCGTGACATGCACCGTAAGCGCTGTGCGCGGAGCGAGGACGATCCTGCTGCCGTCTGCCAAGCGGATGTCGCGCGTCATGCCGGGCGGCGCGTAATAGTCTGCCCGAAGCCGAAGCATCAGATCAGGCACGAGCAGAACGGTCGCCAGACAGGCTGCGGCAAGCATGCCCATTGCAGCAACATAGCCACCATACCGGACACCGCGCTGCCTTTTCCGTCGTTGCATGACAGGAACGGATTTCATGACCCGTGCTGTAGCGTTTATATCCTGCCAGGACTGGCGATGTTGCGGGTCCTGTGCCAGCCACGCCTCAAAAGCACTTCTCAGTTCCGGATCATCACTGTCTTCGCGCAGTGCAATATACCAGCCAGATGCTGCCTTATCAGCGTTGTGAGAGTTATCCATGAGCCATTCTGGTCCCATCGCACAACAGTTTCTCAGGCGCAGCCCTACACAGGCATGACGGAGACAAAAACGCATGCACTGAGAAGTCATACCGGAATGATACGCAAGACCGCATCTTTTTCATGAAAAGCGTAGTGCGCACCGCGGCTTACTGCCCTTCCCTGCGGATTTTATTACAGATTGCCATACCTTCAGCAATCAGAGCATGCACCAGAGGGACGGAAACTCCCAGAACCTTGGCAACCTCGCGCAGTTTCATACCCTCAAAATGATACATGCGGATCGCCTGAGCCTGACGGTCCGGCATCGCATCGATGGCGTCCATGATCCTGACGACGATTTCCCGCGTGGCCACGGTCTCTTCTGGAGACACCGTATTGTCAACAATACCGGCAACAGTCATGTCAAAATCAGCCGTACTGACACGTTCAATCCCGGCACGACGCAGACGGCCCAGCAAAAGATTACGAATAATGGTCCGCAGATAGCTGACCGGAGACAACACACTGCCACTCGGCTGCCGCGAAAAGAGCAGCCACGCATCATGGACGATATCTTCAGCCAGCACGCCGTCTCCTGAGAGACGTCTGGCATACGCCAGCAGCCCCGCGCGATGGGTTTCATACAGATCCACAGGCAGTGATTCAGACTTCAAGAGACAGCTTCCCGATGCCAGACCGACAGACGGCAGTTGAGAACGACTTGCAATTCTGATGACACACAGATCTTCATTTCGCAAGATGTCTGGCTACAGCGCCTCTCCCGTCCGCATTCACGACTGTCTGGGGAAGCGCGATATCACGTCCACGTTATTTTTTATGCTGAGTTGTGAAAAAATGCCTTGCCCGAACGTCTGAAGGAACAGGGGAACATCACAGCCCGGTCGGGCTCGAAATTGCAGACCCCCTATCGGATAAGGCGAGAAGGTTCAGATGACGCAGAGGTGGCTCTTTTCACGGAATGAAGATGCGAATGAGTATCATTGTATGGTATGCATCAGAGTTCTTGATACGGTCAGCCGGTCATGACTACCCGGACCCTTCGCCGCTGGTTTCTGGTGCATAAATGGACAAGTCTGATCTGTACCCTGTTCCTTCTGATCGTTTGTATGACCGGGCTGCCGCTTCTGTTTTCCGAACAGATCTGGGACATTTTTGTCGGAGACGACGATCCTCCTTACGAAACACTCCCTCCCGGAACGTCCAATGCCAGTCTGGATACGATCGTGGCAAAGGCACACAGCCTGTTCCCGGGCCAGATTGTCACGGACATCGCTCCCGATGATGATGAACCCGCCGTTCTGGTGTCCATGGCGCCAAGCTGGCAGGCCTTGAAAGACGACGAAAAATACCCGGACCGGAATTCCGGTCACTGGATCAAATTCGATGCCCGAACCACCAGAGTCCTAAAGCAGTCACGACCTGCAGATGCCCCACCGCCACCCCGGACCTGGACTGGCGTCATTATGGGGACGTGCAGCCGGTTGCATGTCAGCCTGTTCGCCTATCTGCCGGGACGCCTGTTTCTGGGACTGATGGGCGGCATCTTCGTTGCGTCGCTTGTGTCAGGGACCATTCTGTATGGCCGATTCATGAAGCGCCTGCCGTTCGGGACCGTCCGACGGGATCGTGCGCGGCGCCTCACCTGGCTGGATCTGCACAATCTGCTGGGAGTAGCGACACTTGTCTGGGCAAGCGTTGTCGGATTTACGGGACTGATCAACGAACTTCAGACACCCCTGTTCGGCCTGTGGCGCGTGACGGATGTCCGACAGATTCTCAAACCCTATGCCAATCTTGCAGTCCCTGCTCAGAACCATCTCTCTTCCGTACAGGCCGCTTTTGAAACTGCGGCGAAAGCAGCTCCGGGGAATGTGGTCACTGAACTGTCTTTTCCGGGCTCTTCCTTCGGCAGCCCGGTTCACTACGTTCTTTGGACACATGGGGCTACGCCACTACGCGCACGTCTCTTCACGCCGGTGCTGGTTGACGCCCGAACCGGGGAACTGACCGGCGCATACCCTATGCCTTGGTATCTCCGCTTTCTGGAAATTTCCCGTCCTCTGCATTTCGGCGACTATGGCGGGATGCCGCTGCGCATTCTCTGGGCGCTTCTTGATCTCGTGGTGATCGGCGTTCTGATCAGCGGTCTTGTTCTGTGGGCTGCAAAACGCAGGGTCAGCGCAGATACGCGCCTGCGAACTCTTGGCTACGAATTCGACGACAGAACGGGTCTCGTCGTTTCTCACGATGCAGGAGATGCGGCGCGATGAAGGCTAAAGCCCTTCCCTCCTCCATGTCCTCAACTGCCATCTGGACATGGCCGACATTGCTTGGAGCTCTCACGCTGTCCGGCCTTATGTCGGCGCTGCTGGGCCAGCACGGCGTCTGGCTCGCCGTTTCATGGATCAGCCTGTCCATGCCTCTGGCCGTCATAACTGTCTGCCTGAGGCGTGCCTGGAGCAGACCGTCTTCAAAAGGAGGTCCCCTGTGACCGATCTCACTTCGATGTCCTTTTCCCCTTGGGACATGTTTCTCAACGCTGGTCCTGTCGTGCGGTGCGTGATGGGTCTGCTGGCGTTTGCCAGCCTGCTGACATGGACCGTTTTCATCGCCAAAACGGTTGAATTTTTCCGTATGCGCCAAAGGCTGCGGAAGGCCGAAAATGCTCTGGCTGAAGCGGACACGCTGGATCTGGGAGAGGAATGGACACGGGACAACAGATCCATCGCTCATGTCTTGGTTCTTGCGGCTGAAACCGAACGTCGGCGTTCACACGATATCCTTGATGATCGCGATGGCCTGAAAGAACGGATCGTCCTGCATCTCGAACGGCTGGAAGCGGCTGAAGGCCGGCATCTCATGCGCGGAACCGGGCTTCTGGCGACCATTGGAGCTACGGCACCGTTCGTCGGGCTCTTCGGCACCGTCTGGGGTATCATGACCTCGTTTACAGGCATCGCCGCCAGCAAGGCCACCAGTCTCGCCGTCGTCGCTCCAGGCATCGCCGAAGCCCTTCTGGCGACAGCGCTGGGTCTGGTTGCGGCCATTCCGGCTGTCGTCATCTACAATCATCTGGCCCGGCAGTCCGCTGCCTGCCGGGCGCAGGTCGCAGACCTGACGTCCCTTGTCATGCGGCTGGTCTCACGTGACCTGAGCCGGATTCAGCCGTCTGGCGGGAGTGGACAGGTGGTCCGTTTTGACGTCTCGCGGGAGGCGCGCTCCCTTGCTGCGGAGTAAACCGTATGATCCGCATCCGCCACGCTGACGAAAGCCCGCACGAAGCCAGTGAAATCAACGTCACGCCGTTCATAGATGTGATGCTGGTGCTCCTCGTGATTTTCATGGTGACCGCCCCCCTGACCACCGTGAATGTGCCGGTAGACCTGCCGTCCTCCAGCGAAAAACCCACGCCTCGACCTGAGGACCCCGTATTCCTGACGATCAAGGCGGATCACACTCTGGCTCTGGGAGAAGACACTCTGGAAACCAGCGGACTGGGCCCGGCGATGGAACGGGCGACAAAAGGAAATCACGACGAACGCATCTTCCTGCGGGCAGACAAGACGGTTGATTACGGGACGCTGATGGGGGTGATGAACAGACTTCGTTCGGCCGGCTACCTCAAGGTGGCGCTCGTCAACCTGCAAGGACAGGAAGAAGGGGGCGAAACAGCGTCAAACCCGGCTGCCTTTCCAGGAGGTACACCGTGATCGGGATGACCGGGCGGCCGCGGGAACTGGACAACCGCGCGGAGGATCTTTTCTCTTTCAGCAGATGGCAACGAGACCAGTTCCGACTGAAACATCGCGCAGACGCGCTCCGCTGGGGGCTGTCCTTTCTGGCTGTTCTTGCGATCAGTAGCGGCACTCTGTGGTACGTCATGCGGCTGCCGCCGCCGGTTATGGCCGTTCCCGCGCCGCCCCCTGCCGCGATTGCCATCGACATGGTTCCTGAACCGGTATCAATCCCGACACCGCCTACGGATGTTCCACCCGGTCCACAGCAGACACAGTCCATCCCCGATCCGGCACCCGTAGATCCACCAAAGATTACCGCGCCCCCATCCCCCGCGCCCCACCCGCCTGTTCCTGTGCCCAAGCCGGAAAAACCACATAGGATCGTGAAGAAACATCTCCCGGTTCCCCTGCACCGGAAGCCGATCCCGGACAAAACACCGCCAGCGGATCAGACAACCGCGCCGCCGTCCTCTGAGGCCCCTCCCGCCCCGTCACAGGCCACACCTGCACCGGGAGCATCCTCGTCCCGTGCCTCACATGATCCTGTCACATGGCAGGGGGCGCTGCTGGCGCAACTCGAGAAATTCAAACGCTATCCCGCCGACGCCATGGCTGATCACGAAGAGGGCGCCCCGACGGTCACTTTCTCGATGGACCGCAGAGGGCATGTGCTTTCAGTAACGCTCGCCAGCAGCTCGGGTCATCCGCTTCTGGATCAGGAAGCTGTAGCCCTTCCCAAGCGCGCGCAGCCCTTGCCACCACCGCCTGATACAGTCGAGGGTGATCCCATCACCCTGACCGTTCCCGTCGAATTCTATATTCATTCCGACCATAGCTGAAGTTCATGCCCCGTGAGAGACCAGCTCTGAATTCGATGAAGTGCCATTTTCCCAGGCACCGGAGAAAGTATGAGCGTGATATAAAACTTACCAGCTGTATCCTATACTGGCCTGAGCATTCCGGCGTTCACCATAGTAGCAGTATTGCCCATCAGCGCCGTAGGCGAAGCAGTTCGCAATATAGTTTTTATCAAACAGGTTTCTCACACTTGCAGACACTTTCCAGCCGTGCAGGGAGTGAGACAGGTTTTTCAGATCATAAGCCACGGATGCGTCGAAAAGAGCATATTGCGGAAGCCAAACACTCCCATAGGTCGCTTCGCCGCCATAAGCCTTGTTCGAATACCGCATGCCCCCACCAAAGCCGAAACCTTTGAGCGGGCCCGAGGGCATCGTATAGAAAGCAAACAGGGAGGCATTCCCCTTGCCGGACTGGATCAGTGGCTTGCCGGTAGAATCATCCTTGACCTTCTGGAAGCTGACGGCCGCTGTAACCATCAGATTATGGAATGGCTGGGCATGTGCTTCAAATTCGAAACCGTCCGAATGAACAAGTCCGCTTTGCAGGCTGTATCCGGTATTGGCAACGGAGACGAGCACGTTGCTTTGTTCGATATGAAAGCCCGCCGCAGTCAAAAGGACGGACGTGCCGGGGATCTGGTATTTCAGGCCGCCTTCAAGCTGCTTTCCGATGGATGGATGAGCCTGACGCAGCGTTGCCCCTCCGTCATTCGACACCGTACCGGACTGTGGCTGAAAGGATGTCGAGTAGCTGATATAAGGTGAAAGACCAAAATCGAAATGATACAGACCAGACGCACGCCAGGTGATCTGGCTTGCACTCTGCCGTGTATTCGACTGCTCGAAATATTCGACCTGTCTTGACCGGTACCAGTCATTACGGAGACTGCCCGTCAGGATCAGACGTTTCCAGCGGATCTCGTCCTGACCATAAACGCCCGCCTGATGGGACTTCGTAACATAGTGCAGATAGGGCGTCAGATCCGGAATAATCATATGATAGTCCGGGTGCAGTACGTCCAGATCAGGCGCATCGCCAGAGGCTTCCGTATCGTTCGCTTTCTGCTGCATGTAGTCGAAGCCGAACATCAGCGTATGACGTAACGGACCTGTGCGGACTTTCCCCTTGAACTGACTGTCAAAGGCCAGATTATAGGTATGTTCCTGCGTCCCATAAGCTGAACGCGACAGCATCTGGCCGCTGATACCGTCATCACTGTCGTAATATCCATTGTTATAAACACTGCGGTAGACCGTTCTGATGTCATCATACCGACCGCGCGTGCTGAAGCTCCAGTCATTGTTGAAACGATGGTTCAGAATGTAGGTAATGGCGCCCTGACGACGATTGAATTTTTCTGCTGATACATCGCCGTCATAGAAATTGCGCGGCAGATACCCGTAAGAGGCCCGTTTGAGAGAGCCGATCAGCGGAACGCCACCATAAGAGCCGTTCTCCGGGTCATATTGGTAGTTCCCAAGCAAAGTCAGGGTCGTCGGGCCATCGCCACCGAACGTAAAGGATGGACTGATGCTGAAACGTCGACTTCCGGTCCTGCTCAATTGCGTGTGCTGCCCGTTGACCGTCCCATACACACGGTAACGGACCATCCCGTCATTCGTCGCAAAACCGCCCACATCCGCATCGACACGATAGAGATCGAACATCCCGCCCGTCGCATTTACGCCGCCATAGAACCGCTGGTCCGTGGGGAGTTTGCTGGACATGGCCGTCAGGCCACCGGGGCTCGACTGGCCGTAAAGCGCGGAGGCCGGTCCTTTGAGAAGCTCGACGCGATCCAGCCGGAACGTATCGGTCTGGGCTACCGCAAAACCTGTCGGACTGTCCTGAAATTTCAACCCGTCCAGAAAAGTTGGAACCGTAAATCCGCGAAGATCAAAAAGATCATAGCGCGTCCCTTCCCCACCGCGCGTATCCGCAGTCACACCCGCAGCATAACGGACGGCCTGATTGAGGTTCAGCACACCACGCGCATCCATCTCGTCACGGGTGATGACCGTCACGGACTGGGCGGTCTCGACAAGCGGTGTGTTCGATTTGGTGGCCGATGAAGCGACGGTCGATGCGAGATGAGCGCGAACCTTGATCTGCTCGACATCCTTTGCGCGTGTTTCCGCGGTTTTTGGAGAAGTCTGCGCAGCTACGACTGCTTCTGAACGCCGACCTGCATCAGGTTTTTTTTCCTGATCGGCTGCGAAAGCCGTATCATTCAGGACGATCAAAAAAAGGCCCGTGTAGATGATCCTGTTACGCTGCATACCCCACCCATGTGTCGTCACCGGCTTCTGCACCCAGAGGGTCGGTGGTCTGTTTTTTGAGAATAACTCTTAATTGCGCTCCTAGTCATATTTGCAGGTGTCATCAACCGATGCGAAAGCCATTGGCCCGAACGCAAACAAAATCTGCCTGATCGACGATAATGGAAGGTGCCGGAAGGACGGTTGAAAGTTACGGAACCGGTGTCAGTGTGGTCGCCCGCAGGGACCGGGGAGACATTCCGAACGTCCGATGAAACATGGTGCTGAAACTGCCAGCGTTCTCGTACCCCAGTTCAAATGCCACTTCGGAGACAGGTTGCCCGGCAGCGATGCGGGATGCTGCCTCGATCACCCGGACACGCCGGCGCCAGGCAGCAAAGCCCATCCCCATTTCCTGATGGAACAGTCGTGTAAAGGTCCGTCTAGCCATGCCAGCCTCGCGTGCCCAGTGGTCGATGTCCCGACAGTCTCCGGGTTGGGCGACAATGGCCATACACACACGCAAAAGACGCTGATCGGCAGGAAAAATCAGCCGGTTCATAATGGGAGCCGCGCGTCTGATTTCATCGACCAGAAGCCGTGCGATGGCTGTCATGCGCTCATCCATGACAAATTCGTATTGCATGGCAATGATCTCGTCCACGAGCCCGCGCATGAGAGACGAAACATCAAACATCTTGCAGGGAAGATCAGTGACTTCGGTCAGACCCGGATCGACATAAACCACCTGAAATGTAAGGTCCGTGCGGCACTCCGCCTGATGGAGCGTGTTGGCGGGAAGCCACAGTCCCTGCCCGGTGCCCAGTACGAAACTCTGGCCCAGAGCGCTGACAGTGACCGTTCCTCCAAGAAACAGAGAAAGCTGGGCGCGGTCATGTCTATGATATGTGTCCACAAAACCGTCTGCATAACGATCTGCAAAACCTACGACCGGGGGCGGACAAACTGGCAGGTCCGCCGTTCGCTTCATACCACCATGATCCAGGTGGTTTTTCTTCAAAAGATATCCGGCATGATGACCACGTCCGGTGCTCCATCATCTGTTTGGGACGGTCTCAGCCGGGTATTACATACCACTTTCAGGCTACCAAGGTGATTTTTGTATCAATAGGACCTGTAGAGGGCCGTCTGGACTTGTCGCACAGGCTTTGCACATGACAGGGACAGAAAAATAGTTCCGTACGACTATGGACTACGCCCCATACTGCGTCATGCGTGCAAGCCGATCTTCTCCGATCTCAGGGCGGTTCGGTCAACCACGTTGGCGTGGATAACGGGGAGCCCAACGTTAGGCCGTTGTTTACCCTGTCACACGAGGCTGAAGCGCCTCAATGATCCGGCATTCGGCAATCTTGCCATGCTGACATTGTGCAAGAAGTTGTGTCAGTTCCTGTCGGAGTGTCTGCAGATCGTGAATCCTGCGTTCGATATCCGTGACATGAGCTTGGACAAGTTCGTCCACCTGTTCACAGGACCGAGCCTCCTGCCCGGACAATTCCAGCAGCTCCCGCACCTGATCCAGCGGAAAGCCGAGTTCACGCGCCCGGCGGATAAAGCCCAGACGCGCCAGATGCGCGCCATCATAAACGCGGTAATTGCCAACGCTCCGTGGTGGATGCGGCAGCAATCCGATGCGTTCATAGTACCGGACGGTTTCAACCTTCGTGTCCGTCAGGCGGCCAAGCTGCCCGATCGTATATGTCTGCATCATGAAGTTCTTGACCCTGTAGTGACTACAGGGTGGATATGGGGTGCTCTTCGTTTTTTGCGAGAGTGTCGCCATGCCCTGCTGTCATGACTCCTGCTGCCCAAGTTCCGTCTCTCCTTCGACTGGTCACGATGACCGCCACTGGCACCGAGCACTCTGGATCGCCCTGATCGTCAATGGCGGTTTTTTCCTGACCGAGATTATCGCCGGCGTCATGGCGGGTTCCGCCTCCCTGCAGGCGGATGCGCTCGACTTCTTCGGAGACACCGCCAATTACGCCATCAGCCTTACCGTCACGGGTATGGCGCTGGCGTGGCGTAGCCGAGCGGCAATGCTCAAGGGCGTGACCATGCTGGTCTTCGCGCTCTGGGTGCTGGGCAATACGCTGTGGCACGCCTGGTCAGGAACTTTGCCGCATGCCGAAACCATGGGCCTGATCGGCGCGCTGGCACTGCTGGCCAATGGGGGTGTTGCTCTGATGCTGTACCGCTTCCGCAGTGGGGACGCGAACATGCGCTCGGTCTGGATCTGCTCGCGCAATGACGCTATCGGCAATCTGGCGGTTGTACTGGCGGCATTGGGCGTTTTCGGCACCGGTACGGGATGGCCGGATATCATCGTGGCTTTCATCATGGGAGGACTGGGTCTGCATGGCGGGGCACAGATTGTGCGCCATGCCCGTATGGAAACCGCCAGCGTCAAAATGGGTCTGGCGGGCTGACATCAGCGTCCTCATGGCCAGTTCGATCTGAAGACGATCTACGCAGCCTGCCGGTGCTCCCGACCTTTTTCAAGGCGGCACAAGCAATTCGACTTGTAAGGTCGACTCTCCCAGATGTTCTTGCATCCATTTAGCCTCTTCGCTTGGGGTGCGATGGAAGTGGCGCCTGAAATCCCGGCTAAACTGGGCGGGACTGGCATAGCCGACTTCGGCAGAAACCATGGCCATCGAACCCTTGCGCCGTGCAACCATCAACCGGGCTTCGTGTAGCCGCAAAACCTTGATGTATTGGATCGGGGTCGTTCCAGTGAGGGCCTTAAAGTCGGCGTGATAGGACGGAACGCTCATACCGGCCTCGGCAGCCAGTTCTGGCACCGACAGTCTAGCATTATAGCGTTCGCGGATCAGCCTCAGGCTATGTACAATCCTGTCTGACGTGTCGTGGCCACGCAGCGCTGCCATCAGGGCGTTCCCCTGTGGACCGATCAGGACACGATAATGCAATTCCCGGAGTAGCCCCGGGCCAAGAATGGCAAGTTCTTGCGGATGATGGAGAGCGTGAAGCAGACGCTGGAGCACATCCACAATGGAATGCGTCATCCGGCTTGAAACCATGCTTTTTGCTCGCACTCCCTCGTCATGACCCATGTGTCCCTCCAGTGCTGTCACAATTTCAGCGGCCAGATGCAGGTCAAAATCAAAGTAGAGAGCCAGCAGAGGTTGGTCGGCGCTGGCCTGCGACGCCATCCGAAAAGGTACGGGGACTGAAACCGCAAGATAATGGTCGGCGTCATAGCGGTAGACCTCGCTATTGAGGAACCCCTGTTTGGCCCCTTGCAATACAAAGACCGCACCAGGGCGATAAAGAACCGGCACATCTTCAAGGACGGTCTCGGAACGCAGGATGCGAATACCGGGCAAAAGCGTGGCGTTGTAGCCAGTGCGCGGTGCAAGGGCGGCGGCTAGTACAAGGAGAGCAGAGGGTGCGGAATGAGGGATCATAGGATCAGGCAAGAATATTAGAGGAACTGCAATAGATAAGGCGCCGGTTCAATATTATTGGTCAAGGCGTGAATACAACCAGACAGAGCAACGCCATGACAAAGCATACTTTTTTCATCACAGGCGCCAATTCAGGCTTCGGGTTGGCCATCGCCCGGGCTGCCCTTGAAGCCGGTCATCGGGTGATTGGTACAGTCCGCTCGCCAACCGCAAGAGCATCGTTACTGGAGCAACTCCCGGATATCCGCGTAGTCCTGTGTGACGTCACCGAGTTCGATCGTATTCCCGCCATTGTCGCACAGGCAGAAGAAGATCACGGTCCGATCGACGTGCTCATCAACAATGCCGGATATGGCCATGAAGGTATTCTGGAGGAATCCCCTTTAGAGGAAATGCGGCACCAGTTCGACGTGAATGTTTTTGGAGCCATTGCAGTCGCCAAAGCCTTCCTGCCGCGCTTTCGCAAACGCCGTGGCGGCTATATCGTGAACGTGACATCGATGGGTGGTCTCATCACCATGCCGGGCTTGGCGTCTTACTGTGGTAGCAAATTCGCTTTACAGGGGATTTCAGAGGTCATGCGCGCGGAAATGACGCCGTTTGACGTTCATGTCACCGCATTGTGCCCCGGATCGTTCCGCACAGACTGGGCCGGGCGTTCGATGGTGCGGACTGAGCGCTCGATCGGGGACTATGATACTTTGTTCGACCCTATCCGGGCCGCTCGACACGAGAAGAACGGCAGACAACTGGGCGATCCAGCGAAACTCGCCGCGGCAGTGCTTCAACTCATCGCGTCGGACACGCCTCCACCTCAACTCCTTTTGGGGAGTGATGCTCTGCAACTGGTTCGTGACCGTCTCTCTCGTCTGGAAAAGGAAATTGCGGACTGGGAAGAGTTAACCCTATCGACAGACGGCTGATCTCTTTGGAGATCAGTGCTGGATGTTTCCGAGAAGCAAACCGCCATAATATTACTCGAAAACAACGGGTTTGCTTCCGTCAATGCCGGGCTTCTCGCGGCACACCTCACCCGCTCGGAAGGAGCCCCGAGCCGATAATTTCCACCAACCAGTCAACGAAGACACGCACACGCGGAGAAAGCTGTCTGTTGCTCGGATAGAGCACCGAGAGCGGTGTGGGTGTCGGGGGAAAATCGGGCAAAACTTCAATCAACCTGCCATTCGCGAGATCATCAATGAAGCGGTAACGTGGTGCCTGCACAAGGCCAAAGCCTTGCCGCGTGGCCGCGGCACTGGTTTCAGCGCCACTAACCAACAACTGCGTCGGCAGTATGATCTCGATCACTTCGTCTCCGCGCGTGAACTCCAGCGGCAGGGGCTGGCTGGTGCGCGACGATACGAAACCGATCATCTGATGGCCTTGAAGGTCCTCCGGTGTCGTGGGCATTCCATGCCGCGCCAGATAGTCCGGGCTGGCCACGGTGATTTCTTCCATCACCCCCAGGGGGCGGGCCACCATGTCGCTGTCAGCAAGAGGGCCGGCCCGCACGACGCAATCCACCCCCTCCCGGACCAGATCGACAAACCGTTCGCCCTCTCCGAGATGGACGGTCAGGGCGGGATGCCGCATGAGAAAATCGGGCAGCGCCGGCAGCAGGATGGTGCGCGCGAGGTAGCCGACGACGTCCACGCGTAAAATGCCGGAAACAGTTCCAGCCGCTTCACGATCCGCGTCCTCGAGATCAGCCAGGATCGCGATGCAGCGCCGATAATAGGCGGTTCCTTCCACCGTAGGCCGGACGTGCCGGGTCGAACGTTGTAGCAATCGGGTGCCAAGCCTGCTCTCCAGCGCCTTGATCGCAGCGGTCGCGACCGGCCGCGAAACGCCACAGGCAGCGGCTGCAGCACTGAAACTGCCGCGATCAACAATGCGGATAAAAAGATCGAGCGTGGCAAGCCTGTCCATGGGATTGTTCCATGATGCAAAACAATGCTTTCGGAAAGGACGATCTTATCGAACGGTCGATAGGATGAGCAATATGGGGCTCCCACCAAACGGAGAGTCCCATGCCTGAAGTCAAAACAATTGCCCTCCTCACCGGCGGAAGCCGAGGCCTCGGGCGTTCGACTGTCGAGGCGCTGGCCCGACGTGGTATTTCGTCGATCTTCACTTACCACGCTAATAAGGCTGCTGCTGACACGGTTGTCGCCAGCGTAGAACGCAGCGGGGTTCGCGCTGTGGCCTTACAACTCGACACTGCCGACATTCACACGTTTCCGGCTTTTGCCAATGAGATTCAACGCGTGCTGGGCGACTGGGGCGTTGAGCGTTTCGACTACCTCATCAACATGGCAGGGACGTCGCATAGCGGCCTGTTCGGCGAGGTGACGGAGGAGGATCTTGACGCCGCTTATCGTGTTCACGTGAAAGGTCCTCTCTTCCTGACGCAAACGTTGCTGCCATTAATCGCAGATGGCGGTCGGATCGTGAACATCTCTTCCGGGTTGACCCGTTTTTCTTACCCTGGCCGTATCTCTTATGCCTCCATGAAAGGGGCGGTGGAAGTTATGACACGTTACATGGCCAAGGAACTCGGCTCGCGTCGCATTGCCGTGAATACAATTGCCCCGGGCGCTATCCAGACGGATTTTTCAGGCGGTGTAGTACGGGACAATCCGGAGGTGGCCCGCCATATCGCGGAAGCAACTGCGCTTGGACGTCCTGGAGTTCCGGATGATATCGGCCCGATGATTGCCTCGCTGCTGTCCGAAGACAATCGTTGGGTCAATGCACAGCGGATCGAGGTTTCCGGCGGCCAGGCTATCTGAGTGCGAACAGCCAGCTTGAGGGCGTCTGTCATCAACTGATAAGAGGCTGAGCAAATGCTTCTCGATATTGTGGTCGTTGCTGCATTGTAGGAATTCCCGTAGTCGGAGCATTTATGGGTGAGCCATAATATAGTGACCGGCAACGAGTGAGCGCTTGCAGAAAACACTGTGAGTTTCCTGTATGTCCGAGGTGAAGGCGTGAGCAGAATTTATCAGCTTCTTGCCTTCACCACTTGCACTATGTGCTATGCCCCAAGCTTGTGATGTACTCGGCCGCTAATCAATACGCTTTAGCAGGCGAGATTACGGCCCGTCCCCAGACTTCTTGCTGGACAGGGGTGACATCGGCCTCCGCGATCTAGACGGAAGAGCACGGACCGGTAAACTGCCGCCTAAATGGTAGATATGGAAAGATCGTGGCATTACTACTGATCTGATCATGTTGTGTGGAGGACAGACCAAATGGAGCAGACTTCAGGAGGCATCTTAGGTTTCCACCATGTTGCGATCATAGCGTCCGATTATCAGCGTTCCCGACATTTCTACGTTGACGTGCTGGGCTTCCCCGTCCTCGCTGAAAATTTTCGTGCCGAACGCGACTCCTGGAAGTGCGACCTCAAGGTTGGTGACGCGCAAATCGAACTCTTTTCCTTTCCGGCGGCTCCTCCTCGGATATCGCGGCCAGAAGCTTGTGGCCTACGGCACTTGGCTTTTCGTGTTCAGGACATCTCTGCAGTGGTGCAGCATCTTGAGCGTCATGGTGTGGAATCGGAGCCTGTTCGAACAGATCCGTATACAGGCCGCCTTTTCACTTTTTTCTCAGACCCAGACGGTCTTCCTCTGGAACTTTATCAGGTTTGAGAAGTGTTTTGCGCCTGTTTGCTATAGCTTCTCTGGCTTTCGTTCTGAATGCCTGTTCTGGCGGCTCTAGTAAGCCTCCAGAGCATGAAACGGTTGCCTGCATGAGTTACAGGGCCATGATGGTTGCACCAATGTCCCCCGATGCCATGCAGCGACTGCAGCAAAAATGCGCGGCCTCGCATGGCGAATAAAGACGCGCAGAGCTATCATCATTCTGAAAGCGCGACGGTGCTGTTGGAAGGTATATTGATTGCCGAAAACGTGGAATTGATCGGCTGAAGAAGCTGATTGCGGAGTAGGAAAGCAATACGCTTCCTGCCCAGCCAACGACAAGGAAGCGTGTGCTATGACCCAGCGCAGCGCTTAAGGCCATGCGAATGACAGCCACCACGCTATGCATTAGCCCTACGCACGCAGCGACGGTAATGCGCGATGTCAGAATGACAATGGCCAACACCCCATCTCCACGATGGATGACGGTTTGTCGTCAGGCAGGCCGAGTGTCTTATTGTGGCAACCATCCGGGACGACAGCGCTTTATCTCCTGAACTGTGTAGGGAAAGCATTCATGTCTATTCACGGATTATCGCGTTTCAAGGATAAGAAGGTTCTCGTGACGGGCGCGGCCTCAGGGATTGGGCACGCTACAGCGCTTCGGTTTCTTGACGAGGGCGCTCATGTCCTCCTCGTTGATCGGGACAAGGCAAAGCTTGATGACGTTACAAAGGTGCTGGACCCGAAATATGCCGTGCCATCCCTGACGGATATTTCTGCTCCGGAACAGGTTGAGGATCTCTATAAATTTGTCGAGAAGCAGTTTGGAACACTTGACGTTCTGGTGAATAACGCTGGAGTGACTGCTATGGGCACCGTTCTGGATTGCGATTTGGCAACCTGGAGCACCGTCTGCGCGACAACCCTCACCGGCACTCTCAACGTTAGCCGTACATTTCTCCCCATGCTGATCAAAGCGAAAGGCAACATCGTCAACACCGCTTCGGTTTCTGGCATGCGAGGAGATTGGAATACGGCGTATTATGATGTCGCGAAAGGAGGCGTGGTGAACCTGACCCGCGTCATGGCCATGGACCACGGCAAAAAGGGTGTGCGCGTCAACGCAATCTGTCCTTCCGTCACACGTACGGCCATGACGGCAGAAGCGGTTAAGGACGAAGGCTTCGTCAAAAGTGTGGAAGATCGGGTGCCATTACAGCGCTTGGGAGAACCAGAAGATATGGCCGCCGCCATTACATTTTTAGCGAGCGCCGACGCGTCCTACATCACAGGTCTCATCATGCCCGTGGATGGCGGCGTGACCGCATCAAACGGCCAGCCACCATTCCCGATGTCATAAACCTAAAATGCCTTCAGGTGGCTTCCAGCGTCCTTTCGTCGGAGCGCGCTCGAAGGCACGGACACATATCTGTAGATGGAGACAATCAGGAATGCGCTCTAGGTCGGATGTTTTGTCAACATGAGCTAGCCCAGCGAGCCTGTTCCAAAAGCCAGCCCCGCAGCTGCAATCAGAGCCGCATAATAAGCGTCTGAACGACTGATATTGGCATCAAGAAGTCCATTTTGCGCTAACTCCGCTTGCGTCACAGATCCTGTCCCTGCGCGATACGACAATAAAGCTGCATCGAAATTCGTTTGCGATGCCACGCGGAGTTTAGAGGCTGCTTCGTAGGCCTGAAGGCTGGTATGAAGAGCATTTTCCGCCAAAACGATCTGTTGGACGGCGCCATTAACTGTCTGCTGAAGAGTAGCCTCTGCACTATCTTCTTGGTCTTGTGCACGTTTGACAATGGCAGCGCGCAGACCGCCGTCAAAAATAGGCACGCTAATACCGCCAAGAATTAAAGTGCTAAAGCGATTTCCTGAAAGATTAAGAGTAGGAGAAACACTATCGCTGGCACTCGGGATGGAGGTCAGGCTCGTTCTTCCCGTTGAATATGCCACATTGCCGGTCATAAAAATACTTGGAAGAAATGCCGCTCGCGCTGCAGAAATTCGGCTTTTGGCAGAACGTGTTGCAGCATAAGCGGCCAATACATCAGGACGACGTCCAACCGCGGCCTTAACCACTTCATCGCTCAAACGAACGTCTTCTAACGATAGAGGACGACCCGATACGTCTTCAAGATCGAGGTGTGAGTTTGTTGAAACACCCATATTATTAAGTAACGCCAGATAGGTATTCTGTTCTTCACCTTCAGCTTGCACAAGACGGAGATTAACTTGAGCCGTAATCTGCCGTGCTTGAGTGACATCCATAATTGTTCCCTGCCCCTGCTTCAGCCTCGCTTCGGCTGCAGCCTGCACATGCTCTGCGTTTTCGAGAGCAGTTTGCAAGAGTTGTGCCCGGGTGGATGCCGCTGCATGCGTATAGAAGGCAGTGGTAACGCTATAGATTATTTTTTGATGTACACCTGTGAATAAAACATTTGTAGCCAGCTGGGCTTGGCGTGCGGCGCGAATCAATGCCTCTCTTCGTCCAAAGTCAAACAGTAACCAGCGCAAGCCTACAGTTTGTACCTCAGCTGTACCTGAGCTTCCCCGCCTCGGGGTGCCGTTAATGCCGATGGATCCATAGTCATCCGCATTCAGAGAGGCTTCTGTAGTCTGACTTCTTGCCCGAGACCAACCCCCTACAACAGTCGCCGTCAACGTTGGAAGATAGGTACTCTTAATGATGCCAACGGCCAGTGCAGCATCCCGTGCGGTATTCCATGCTTTCCTCGTTTGAGGATTAGAAGACTGCGAAATATCAATTAACTCCGCTAAATTATAGGGAGTTTTTTTCTGGTTATTGATTAATGGCGCACTCCCCTCAATAGCCGCGTTTGGATTGGAAGGAAGGGTATATTTTCCAGGTAGAGATAAAGCGGAGATCCTTTTCTCTTTTCCAGGAATAATGACACCTCCAGACGTGACATTAGGGGTCCATGGATGATCAGGACTGGAGGGTGCTGTATCCAATTCTGACGTCGCGCATCCTGATAAAAAAATTATTAATGAAGCTATTAAAAACGCCCCTCTTTTGCGTTTTATCAATTTAGTGTCTCCATATTTATAATATTCTATTTTCTGATTGGTCTATAATATTTTATAATTTTTCAAAATCTTCTTTTTAAAATTGTGACTGCATTCCCTTTATGAGAAACACTTGATTTTCATAACATAACAGAATTTTCAATATTCTGAATCAAAGAGATTAAAGAAGCGTTGATTGTGTCCTAGACGCCTGGTTTTACGGTATGCCGGATTGATTGATGGTTCTAGGTAATGACTTTTTACTCTGCGTTTGCCGCGACGTTGTATGGCAATCTCCGTTAGAAGAGCTGTTTTTTCATGCTGTCTAATACTGTCCTTGCGCTTTCGCGCCTACCGGGCGCCACAAACCCTTATGAAACTGCTTTTCTGGCATGCTTTCATAGTTTTGGGAAATGCGATCTTTCCTCCAATCGATAAAGCTTAATTCTGGCGGATAAACAGTTCTTCATAAGATCGAGAGCGCCCTTCCGGAGATTTTCCGACTCCCCAGCGCCAGAGATTTTTTGCATCGTCTGAAAAACGCCAATATGCCGCTACGACAACGTCGTCTCCAAGCATCTCCAAAATTTCGAATTCCCGTTCCGAGATCTGGCGAACACGTACACTGTCAAACCGTGCACTCCCCCGCAGTGGGCTGCTTTCTCCGGTCAGGGGCGTATCATAGTCGAGCATTTTGACAGGCTGGCTTTTATCAGTATTGTTTTCCGAGTGATAAATCAGCCGCCCGTCTTGAAAATTGAGCCAAAGGCGTAAGCTCATATCGGGAGGAAATTTTCCATCGCTCCATGAAGAAGAGGCATTTTCAATCATCCATACACCATTGAAAATTTCAGACATCATACGATTCCCGTGAAGTATTACTTGAAGATGTATTCTGGCATTCATCGATCTGCCCGAAATATCCTGTCAGCAGACAGCACACTGCTCCGAGCACACCGAGTAGACACGGTAAAAGCAATGCATTGGGCCAGCTCAGCCCAGTTTTAAGAAGATGAGCCGTCAGAACTGGCACAACACCCGCAGCGAGATTCCCGCAGAATCCAGCCCACCCAACGACCACGGCAGCATGATGACGGGTCAGTTCCTGTGCCAGAGTCCAGATCGACACCTGACACGGACCAAGAGCTGCCAACGCGGCGCAAAGCAACACTACCGAGGCGATAGTCCCGTGACAGAGGGCCGCAGCTTCCAAAGACAGCGCACTTGTTACGGCTCCTGCAGCACCAAACAGCACCCTGGCCTGAAAAACCGATCCTGTTCGCGCATAGATCCGATCGCTGACAAAGCCACTGGTGACAACCGAACCGTAAAGACAGAACCAGGGCAAACTAAATACCCAGCCCATCTCCCGGTAAGACAGATGACGTGCCGAGAGAAGATATTGAGGTAATGTCACATGATAAAAGGACTGAACTGCCAGCATGCACAAATAAAAGCCGCCGATAGCCCAGAAGCCTCCTGATGTGGCAAGTTGATATACAACATGTTTGTCGGGAAGGAGTGCTGGCGTGTCTTCCCGATGACGGTACGGACCATCGCGAAACAGCAACAGCCACACGACGCTCAGGACTGCGCCAAAGCATCCGAAAACGAACAGGCACCGCTGCCAGCCGAACATCAGCGTCGTTTCGGTCGTCAGGGGGCCGGCGAGAGTGGACCCCAGATACAGGGCACCAAGTAATACGGCATTGCCACGTGATCGCCGCTCAGGAGCAAACCAGTCATGCACCGCCACAACACTCGCGCTCCAGTCCGGCGCCTGGAATGCCCCCATCGCCATGCGTAGCACCAGAAAAGATACAAAACCGGCTGAAAGCGGCATAAGCATCGTTGTTAAGGACCACAACAGACATGCCATTCCCAGCGCGCGGCGCGGCCCCAGCCGATGTACCAGCCATCCGCTAGGCAGCTGCATGACCGCATAGCTCCAGGACAGAGCGGAAATCACTAGAGAAATATGCACATAATCGAGCCCCAACGTCTGTCCGATACGCGGAGCAGCGAGCGCGAAGCTGTTCTTGTCGAGTGCCATCATCAGGTTGACCGGAACCACAAGACCAACCAACGCCAACCATGGACGCAGACCATCTCGCTTGGACGTCAGTTCTGAAGTCATGCGTCGGCCGAAACGGGCGCCAGTACAGGCGCCGTAAACCGCAGGTTCTCTAAAACGGGCAGGATACGACGCGCATGAGTAATGCGCTCCCGGTGCAATGTCGCAAAACCAAGCGCTGGTCCCTCACCCAAAGCCAGTGTCACGACACCAAGCGGATCTACCACCATACTGGCAGCAATATTGCGCGGACCACATTCTCCAACAGCCACGACATAACAGGTATTTTCAAGCGCCCTTGCTACGGCCATAACTTCCCAGTGACGTTCCTTGGATGGCCCCCTCACCCAGGCAGCCGGCAGGAGGAGAACCTCTGCGCCTTCCAGCGCTAGATGGCGGGCCAACTCGGGGAAGCGGACATCGTAGCAGGTCATCAGACCCACCCGCATGCCAGCAATGTCCAGAACCGGTGGCAGTTCTACGCCGGGAGACGTTCTTTGGGACTCTTTCATATTGAAAGCATCGTAAAGATGTAGCTTGCGATACAGCGCAATAAAGGCACCATCCTTCATAACGAAATGCGTATTGAAAAAACGCCCCTGCCCGTCCGGAACATTCACGCATCCTGCCACGGCGATCCCGTAGCTTGCCTGTTTCAACCCTTCCATGAAGGGCCCATCAAGGGGCTGGGCGGTCCGAGGCATGATTTCCGGATCGTTGATATCGCGGGCCAAGATACCCTCAGGCAGAAGCAGGAGGTCGGCATCTTCCGTTTTTGAACGTTCAATCAGTTCCAGACACTGCTTCTGATTGGTTTCCCAGTCCGCAGCGACTGCAAATTGTCCCAATGCGACTTTCATGATCACAGTCCCCTCTTAAAAACCGTAACTCAGACGGCCGCCAATAAAACGCGGTGCTCCGGGTACATGCTGATATGTCGTGCTCTGCGATGAGGACGTGATGCTGTAGTGCCGGTCGAGAAGATTCGTGACGTAGATCGTGGCATTCCAGCCCTGTTTCTTGTTCCCGATGGTGACATATGTCCCCATCAGGAAATATGGCGGAAGCCTGTAGGCACCCGTCCCGCCGATCGTCATCGCCTGTGAATCCCGGTAATTACCATTTACGCCCAGATCCGTAGACAGGCCGTAGGGCAGATTGGCGCGATAGGCGATGCTGCCACTCAGCGTCAGTTTCGGAATACCGAGATCAGCCCCACGATAATCCGTATAAAACGACTTATAAACTCCGGTCGCGACCCGGTTGGCGTTCACGGCTGGTGTATTGAGCGCATAAAAGGATGTGTAGGAACCGCGCTCATATCCCATGTTACCATTGATATAGATGTGGGATACCGGATGGGCCTCGGCACTGATTTCAATACCCCAGATTGCCGAATGGGGAACATTCACATACGTCCCAAGCGGACCGTAATTGTTCAGCAGGAAACTCGAAACGACCTGCTGATTATGGTAGTCATAATAGAATGCTGCACCGTTGAGGCGCAATTTTCCTGGCAGGGGTTCACTCTTGAAACCCACTTCATACGCCACGAGGGATTCTGGCTTGAACGCCTTAAGCTGCGCCTGCGCAACCGTGTTGTTGGCAGCAAACCCACCGGGCTTGAACCCCTTGCTGACCTTGAAATAGGTTTGCAGATGTTCTGTCAGCTGTGCCTGGATCCCAAGTAACCCACCCAGTTGGTTCGTTAGCGCCCCTTCAGGGGCGAAGTCTAAAGTGTTCACACCGTATTTGATCGTTTTGAAATTTAGAAGCTGGCGATCATCCGACATGTGGTTCAGGCCACCAAACACCGTAATGATTTTCGTAAGATCGTAGTTCACCTTCACATACTGCGAAAACGCCTGCTGGTTCTGATCGTACGCGCTTTCTGAAATATATCCGCGCCCCTGATAATCGCTAAAATTGTTATAAAACTGCTGTTGCATACGGGAGCGATTGTAATAGGCGCCTACTGTCCAGTGCAGTTTTCCTGGTAAGGTGGAAACCAGTTTCAGTTCCTGCGAAAAGACGTCGCCATTCACATTTCGATAAACGTCGCCAGTCGCAAGTTCTGTACCGTCCTCATCCGAGTATTCGCCCTGACGCTCTGTTTCGAACGCCGAAATGGATTCCAGACGTGCAAAACCCAATTCACGGCTGATCCGGAAATCCGCACCCCAGAAAATATTATCTTCAGACGGTTTCAGACTTTCGGGACGCCCAACAAGTTTTGCAAAACCGGGCTGAATTCCCCAGGCCGTCTGGCGGTAGCCGGAGAATTTCGGATATTTCTGCCACGCTGGCGCAAGGTTGATGACCGGATTGCCATTGACCAGTTCAGACAGATCCCGCGTCCAGTGTCCTCCCAAGGCAATGACCGTCTTATCGTCAGGTGTCCATTTCAGTTTGGCGCGAAGCGAGGTCTGGTTCTGGTCGCCGAGATGCGCCCCATTCAACGGGTTATACTGCCATCCCCCGCCTTGTGTTGTCTGTGCTGCAACTCTGAACGATAGATTCTTGGCGAGTGGACCGGAAATAAAGCCACTTGTCCGCGAACGCGCATAACTGGCGATATCCTGGGTAATATTCCCGTGCCAGTCAGACGTAGGATCATTCGACTGTAGAGAAACCTCACCACCCGTATCTGGCATGCCATGAGTAAAGCCCATCGGGCCCGGCGCAATATCCACATTTGCGATATCGAACATCATGCCATCCGTCATGGACGAAAACGGATAAGCTATTCCATCAAGATAAACCATGACGGATGAGACGTTGTTCTCATAATAATCATCCATCCCAACGCCCCGCAGGTGATAGTTGATGCTCTGCGTACCCTTCAGGGATTGTACTGTGAGATTTGGCGCTAAATTCTGAAGATCGGTCACGGACACAACCCGCCGTTCCAGCAGGGTTTGAGCCGAAATCCGTGTATTGGAATCAGGCTGACGCTGCGCCTGGGCAAATGCAAAAAAATGCCGTCCCTCCACTTGAAGGCTTTCGGCCTGGGATGCCTGCACCGCAGTTCTTTTCTTTGGCGCCACCAGTGGGGTAGCTTTGCCCGCAAGATGGGCTTTGAAGCGCTTCGTATGTGGGATCGACGTCTCCGCCAACGCAGTCGGCATGTAAATGAGACATGCGGTTCCGCAGAGAAGAACTGCTCCGGCCGAAAGGGGGCGTCTCTGCCTGAATGAAGAAGGCATGCTCATCATGTCTTTTCGATCCGTGTTCTAAAAAGGGTCGGCAACGAAATGATTAAGAGGCCTTCACTCCTCTGGCGCAAATGATATTACGTTATTGGACATTTATTTGCTGGAATCACGATATGGAAGAGTTTAATCCGGAGTGGTTTGTAAACCGCCTGCATGACCGCTCTGCGCGGGGTCTCGCACGGCAGATTTCCGCCCTGATACAGAGTGGAACACTGCCGGTGGGGACACGTCTGCCCTCAATCCGGGATCTGGCTTTCGGTCTGGGTATCAGTCCCGCTACCGTCTCCATCGCCTGGACCGACCTGCGGAAAAGGGGAATTATTGCCGGGCGTGGCCGACGCGGAATGCATGTGTGCAATATGTTTCTCTCGCCCCGCCCTGTCAGGCGCACGGCAAGTCTCAGCTCTGAAAATGTCAGCCTCAATCTGACGTCCTATACGCCAGATCCTGGCCGCCTGCCCCATCTCTCCGATGCGTTCGAGGCACTGACCTCTATTCCCAACCTTAATACTTATAACGACGAAACGATTTCTCCGGCTCTTCGCGCGATCTGTGCCGCGCACTGGCCCTATCCGGCCGAGGATTTCATGGCGACCAATGGTGCCTACAGCGCTTTGTTCGACACCATGCAGGCGCTCATTCCTCCAGGATCCACTGTGGCGGTTCAGGATCCTGCTCCCATGCGAATTCTCGATATTCTTGATTACCTGAGTACCTCGATCCTCCCGCTGCAAAGTGATACCGACGGCATTCTCCCCGCATCGTTGGCACAGGCTCTGGCTAGAAATCCGACGGCACTATATCTGCAGCCCAATATCAATGCTATTACAGGTCAGCGTATGTCGCGCGCGCGCCTGCACGAACTTGCCCAGATCCTCAGAACATCTCCCTCGACATGGATCATCGAAGACGACGCTTTTCCGTGGTTTTCGGACGTGCTGGCAGAAAGCATTGGAGTATGGCTTGGTCCACGCGTCATCCATGTGCGCTCGCTCTCCAAGATTTTGGGACCAGACCTGCGGCTGGGCATCGTCTCCGCGTCATCCATGATTATTCGTGAAATCCAAGCCTATCGCAGCTTTGGTCCCGTCTGGACCAGTCGTCTGTTGCAGACTGTCGCCGCCCGACTTCTGGAGAATGAGAAAACTCACCAAACCATCCACGGAAACTATCGCCATCATCAGGAACAACGCCATGAAATGACCTCTGCTCTCCGCCACAATGGCATCGACATCCCTACCGGAGAAGGTTTCAGTTTCTGGATTCCTGTTCTGAATGATGAGGCCGCCTGTGCTTCTCTTGCTTCGCAAAACATCCGGGTTTCGGCTGGCCACCAATGTTCCTTATTGGCACCCTCTCATATCCGCTTCTCGATTTCTCACCTCTCCGGCGATTTCGAACGCATCGCGGCTGCATTACAGCAAGCCGCGAGAAAAACGGCGTCTCCCGGTGAACAAAGCGATCCGAAACCAGTGTGGTGAGCTGGCTGTTTGTAGAATGATATTATTTCAGTGGAAACGTGATCCTATGAGCCGCCCTATGCCGGGTCGTCGATAAGGAGGACGATACGAATGATCGCTCCCCGCCTCCGACCCGGACTGAACTTCAGAAGGGCGGAAAATATGAAGTCTCTAAAGCTAGCATTTCTTTAAGCGTATCTCGGTTTTGCAACAAAAAAAAATCAGAAGACGGAGCCACCGAATTCCCCAATGTAATATGTCGTCGCAGGCAGACTTTCGCTGTCCAGAACAATGGCGATATGTGTTGCAAAGGACGGAGCCCCCCCCGCACCTGCAAGCGAGATATCATTTTCGCCTGTGCCTGCCGATGGCAGCCCCAAATAAGCACACGCAAAACCAGCTTCCATCCATTGGGTGCAACCCTGTTTTGGAATTCTGAAATCCGCTTCACCCGCGAACAGATCGCGCGCACCAAAGTTCGGCCTCCCGAAGCTGTCATAACCCACAATCGACACGTAAAACGCTCGCGCATAGAGAGGAAAGACATCATCCGAGTAGGCTGCTGACTGCGAATTCGTTGAAAGAACCTTACCAGTCTGTGTCAGATCGTAGGGAAACAGGCACTGGATATTAAAAAAACCTGACTGATAACGATCAATCGGGATACAGAGCACGACGCGGTCGTTCCGACTGTTACCCTGGGTCGTGACCGCCAGCGCGGCAGGATTGCCGTTGACGGTATAGGCCGTGCTCATGGCGACTGACGCGCCATCCGATACCCATTGGGAGACCGCATCGGCATTGTCGGAGTACAGGCCGCCAGCCAGTCCAATCCCATCCCGGCACAATACGGACTTGGACTGCGGAATAAACTTTCCTGACAGTCCCAGTCGATCGGAAGTCCCGTTGATAAACGTCCCGATATTAGGGTTTCCGGTATTCAGCATGTTAAACGTCTTGATCGACCCGGCGCCATAAGCTGCCCGACCATCCGCACTTGTCAGATTGTAAAGCTGGGTCCCGTAAAAACAGATCTGTGAAAGGTTCTGTTCCATCCAGACCGGTGGCGTCTTATAGGTCGCCGAATTTCCGGCCAGCAGGATCATCCCGCCAAACCATCCCAAGTATCCGCTTCCGGTACAGTGAAACAGCGGTTTGTTCTCAGTCTGAGGTCCCCACATTTCGCAATGCACACCATGCATCTCGATGCGGCCGGTGTTCTGGATGACGATCTGGTCCGAATAATCCAGAGACGTTCCATAAAATGTGATTTCAGCCCCGCCCGGATTGAACACAATTCCTGTCGAATTTCCAAGACTGCCGCCGTACCAGCGGAAATTCTCGCCCGCATTGACGCTGCCCGCCAGGAACTGGACCGCATATAATGCAGAGGACGTTACGGAGCAGTTCCAGTATTCAGCGAGATAAGCCCCGTTACGCCAGTCAATCCCAACACCGAACCCCTGTATGGAAAGATCCTTGAAGTTGTGGATCGTGCCGTCCGTGTTCTGAAATGAATTATAAAATAAGCCCGTCAGGCCAGCATTACCCGTCGGCCCAAGGATCGTAAGACCTTCGATCAGGACATTATTCGAATAGTGCTCCAAGGCACCATCACGTGTCGAAAGAACTGCGCAGTTCCACCGCAATGCCTTGACGGAGACGCTCGTAACGCGAACATTGATATAACCCGAAACCGAAATGGTCAGCCACGCGCTCCCAGCTTCTGCTACATTGAATGCAAACGAAATCTCGCCTTCAACTGCTGGATCTGCCCAGCCGGTGTCTTTGAATACATAATTATTCCAGGGATTATTTCCAGACCCTGGACCATTCGCACTGAACGAAACCCCGACATTCCCCGGCTGTCCGTTTCCATTCGCATAAGATGCCCCGAGCGTAACCTCGTACTTGACGTCCAGCGTATAATTTCCGGCCGGCAACGTAAGCTTCTGGCCAAACTGCCCATAATGGCCGGTGGAGTTTGACATGGCGACCGCAGTTGTAATAGACGCCGCGCCATCAGAGATCTGGTACGTGCCGTCGCCCCCCGTCCCCGTCAGCAGTTTCGTGATCGTCGTCCCCGAAGCGAGCGTGTTGTCAATGTCATAAACCACAGAACCCACAGCCAGCCCAGGACTTCCTGAAAACCCGCTCACGGTCATAACACCGCCCGAGACTGTCCCGGTCCAGGCTCCATGGGCAGCCGGATCGGTAAATATAGCTGCACCGGTCGTAAAGGTTGCATCTGTGATCTGCATTGCCGGGTAGATCGTGGCGTTAGACCAACCTGCACCGCTTGTATCGGAGAACGTACCGTTTGTCACAAAATCCTGGCTGTCAGCGGCGGTTTCCAACGCCGTGAAATCGAAAGTTGATCCACCGAACGACCCGAATGTAGTGCCCGGAATCCAGACAAGCGGTTTGTCATCGGAGGCAACCGCACTGTTGCACATCATATAGGCCCGCTTTGGGCCGGAAACGCCATATCCCGAGAGCGAGGCAGCCTGAATCGCCAGCCAGTCCATTTCCTGTGATAGGCTATAAGCTTTGGGGAAAACCGTTTGCAGATCGGCCAGTGTGGCAAACATCGTTGAAGCCGGGTGCGAGGTGCCATCCCCGATTGCACCGTACCAAGCCGGATCCACCCCGCCCTGAAAAACGCGGCGATAGGTTCCGGCGCCCGCCGTCGCAATGACGACACCTCCATCCGCCACAAGCCCATCAGATGCCAGAAGAAAAATTCCAGCAGCCCCTCGCGTCTGGGTCGTCCCGTCCCACGATGTCAGTGTAACCGCAACAGGGGCAGTCTTAAGCGCCCTGAACTGCATTACCGAAGACACCTGCGCCCGACTACTGGCCGCCAGCACATCCGTAACGCTCACACCATCGAGCGTACTGAGTGCATCAAGCGCACCGGACTGAATTGATTGGTTGATGGACTGTCCGCCATCTGCATCAACCTTATTACCAAACGCGCTGGCAATCTGAGGTGATTTGACCAAGCCGATCACATCTGGCGTATCTGTTGCGGATCCCCAGAGTGGCGTAAAATTCTGGACCATCACAAGTCTCCATTACTCAATTTTATGAGGGTTTTGAGGTCAAGAAAAACGACGTCTGTCCTAGACGTGACTATTCTTGACCTCTCTCCAGTTTGATCCGGTGATAATCCACAATGACCCATACCGACCCGCCTCATCGGTACAGACAGCGCTTAGTGTTTCCAGTGGAGAAACGCACTTTGCTTCATCGACGGAAACAGCCTGGAAGCGGCAATATGGCGATAACCAAACCAAACTGCGCGCACCAAGAAAAATGATCCGTCAAGGCGGGATGAACAGGGCGATCCCTATGAATTTACAAGGTCCAGCCCGATATGGCGGCGAGAAAACGCCGCATATTTTTCTTTGTTTCCATAAAGCCGCTTCCCGGCTCAAGGGTCGCGCTGTTCAGATAAAGAGAGCGGCAGATTTCTATCTGAACAGCATGTATTTTTTCTTCCGGTCTTCCATAATGCTGCGTAATATAGCCTCCCGAATATGGAAAATTTCTACGAACCGAACAATTACTATATTTTATTTCGGTCTCTATTTTGTCAATTATCTCTTTACTGGAGCTTTTTCCGTGTACGTCTCCAAGTACAATATCGCCTGAACGCGCATAAGGTAATTTCGGCATCGAGTGCATATCGAGAAGGATTGCGTATCCAAAGCGCAGACGTGCCTCTTCCAAAAGCGCCCCAAGAGCTTCATGGTAAGGAAGCCACGCTGTAGCAATTCTTTTTCTTAATTCGGAAAGTTGCAAGGAATGCCCGTAGATTTGGCGTCCCTGCGAAATACACCGCGGAATCACTCCAAATCCAGCCTGTACCTTGGCGCTTAACAGAACCTCGTCTTCAGGAGGCGTGGGAGCAAACATCTCCGGATCAACCTCGCGCCAGTCTCTATTCACATCGCACCAGGCGCGGGAAAAGTTTGCGCTCAACAAAGTCGCTCCGAAATCAGGGGCATCCTCCAGCAACTGATCCATGAAGCGATCTTCAATCCGCTGGAGCTCAAAAAGAGACAGGGATGCACTGCCAAGAAAATCAGAAGGATAATAGCGTCCTGAATGCGGAGAGGATACAATGACAGGAGTGGCGTTATTCCGCGGATAATCTACCTTGAACGACGTTAGAGGCGAAGGAATTTTCATAATTTTCCATATTCCGCCTCAAAGGGGGTTGCAAGGCTTAGCGGACACCGTTAAAAGCCACCTCACCGGACCGGGGGCGCATAGCTCAGCGGTAGAGCACTACCTTGACATGGTAGGGGTCACAGGTTCAATCCCTGTTGCGCCCACCACTCGGTCCGGTGAAAAACTCCCCAAAATCAGTCGCTTAGTGCCGAATTTTCAGGCAAACGATCTTAACCCGTCAGTTCAAGTTTGTTCATATTAATGCGCTTAGCGACATTATGATGTGTGCAAAACTGGTGCAGGTGCTGCGGGGCCAGCGATCTCGTGCGAATCGCATCCTACTGGATCCCCAGCCATTCCAGAATTTCATCTCGATAGGCGTCCGGCATCACTTTGGCGTAGCGCGTGACCGTCGTGATGTTGCCCCATCCGCCGTCAGCCTTAAGGCGCATCAGATCCTTGTGCAGGCAGTATTGCCAGCTTGCCCATGTGTGACGGGCATCGTGAGGAGTGACGTCTGGCACAAATACGCTCTTCGGCTTCTCTTGCCCCACGGGCGTCCAGACGCGCATGTGTCCTGGCAGACCCGCTTTGCGGCAAGCCACCGACCATCCAGACTTGATCTGGCCGCCACTCGTTCGGCCGTTTCCAGAATAAGCCTCTCCGATCTCCCTGCCCTGCCCGTTTCTTGATTTCCTCGCGCGAACGGGACGAAATACGCGCCCATCCCGCTTCGGCAGAGAAGCCAGCGACGCACAGACGCGTGGCGGCAGATCGATATGCCGCTCGTTTCCTTGCTTCTGCCAAACGACGGCCCGCCCTCCTCTCAGATCCACGCAGGCCCAGTCAAGCTCAAGAGCCTCTGACATGCGTGCGCCCGTGCCGAACAAGAATACCAGAAGCGGCTTCAGGTGAGGCGCAGCATTGTCGATCAGGCGCCTCACTTGCTCCGGGCGGAGATAGACCGTTCGACCAACCGGAATGCGAGGCTTATCGAACGCAGGCCGGTCGCACCATTGGCGGATCGCTGCAAACTCCAGCACCGACCGAAGGGGCGTTAAAACTGAACGGACCTTCGTGGCCGGACTAGCTTGGGCACCATCTCGCAAAACCACTTTGTACGCTTCATCAAGCGCAGTCTGATTGATGTCCGCCAGACGCGTCATTCCGAAGTAATTAAGCAGTCGCAAGAGGTATGCCTTTGTCGCATCAGACCTCGGCTCGGCCTCAACATACGCCGCTACGGCATGGGAGAAAGTGACGACGGCCTTTTTGCCATAGACGCTTTCCGTCCATAGCTGGGCTTCGCGTTTCGCCCGGTATTCTTCTGCCCTTTGGGGGTCAGAAGTTCCTGTGCTTTCAAAAATGCGCTTTCCGTTGAGGGAGCCGCGGAGATAGAGCGTGTTGGATGATGATCGTTTGACGACCTTGATTTGCATTCTAGGCTCAGTACCAGTCGGTTAAAATCGGCATGAAGAAAGATGATACGCTTGCCCCACCTGCGGTGGGTTGGGCCGCCATCGTATTCTTTGACATCGCGCAGATGATAGATAAGGCGCGTTCGGCCGATCCGGCCCTTGAGCCTCTCGAGAACGTCTTTCAGGGTGAGTGTGTTTTGCAGGGCCTCACTCATCGCGCTCTCCCTGACGGACTATGGTCCAGCCCATGCGGTTCAGTTCGTACAGAACGCGGTCAACTCGCTCGCCTGGAGAAACGCTATGCTTCTCTTTGCGAGCCATACCCTGCCGCTGAAGGGCTTCGAGCACATCGCACTTTATTTCTGCGTTTCTTATTACGTCACTCATCCCATTTTCTCCGGGTCCATGGCTGCATCAATCGCCGCGCGGAATGAGGCGCGCCAGTTTCCGCCTCGGACGTCCCATTCCACGCTTTTGGTGGAATCATTCCATCTTGATCGGGCGCGGGCGCAGTTCTGGTCAAACCAGTCCAGGCGCTCCGTATCCTCCCGCCCGTTCATGCCGGGTCTCCTGCGGGCTCTTCACACCAAAAACCACAATCCGGCGCAGAAATGAGTGATTGCTGCTCCGTCTGGGCGGGCAGCTCGTCCAGAAAGATGCGCTCTTTGTGGATCTCCACAAGTCGAGCCCCTAGAGCGCGGGAAGTCTGCGCTCGGGCCACAAATACCTTGGGGTCAATGCGCCGAACCAAATCCCAATAAGCCGGGCTCGTTGCCTTGACGCATCCACGACAGTTCGCATTTGGATATCCCAAAGCATACGCTTCAGGCAGCCGGATGCCTTCTTTTTCAAGAAGTTCAAAACAGCCCCGTTTCTTGAGGCCATACATGGCCAGAATAGGAATGACGTTGCTGCGTTCCGTCAATTTAAACCGCTGGAAACGATCATTCTCATCGGCTGTAAATCCGAGAATGTGCCAGTCTGCATGATTGTTTTTTTCCCATCCGTACCGGGCATTCTTCTTGAGTTCTAAAGTGCAGCGCGCTCCGCGTGGCCCAGACATGAACCGCGTCTTATCCCAAACCGCTTGAGCGGAATTTTCCGGCCACTTGGGGTTGGTGACGGTCTCAATCTTGATGCCAATCCAGTTTTCCACTTCCTGCCGAAACCGCTGGTTATCCGCCCCTTCTTCCAATACTGGCGTGTTCAGAACACGAATAGTCGCTATGTTTCCATACTGCTGGATTGCCATCTTGGCAGCGACTGCTGATGCCGCGCCGCATGAAAACCAGACTGCAATGGTTTGCCCTTCTTCTACCATCACACCCCTCCCTCGCGTGTGAGGGAGGCGCGGTGACGTTCGGCCATTCCTCCAAGTTCCTCGGCGGCATGTTTTCTCCAGTCACTTCCGTAAGCGAGAACAAACGGAAGTAAGAAGAAGATGACCTCCGCCTGTTCGTCTTCTGCCCGATGTCGGATTTCCATCCCGTCAGTCCGCAACGCTCTGGCAATCGTGATGCACTCGAAACACATGCGCCCCAGAACCTCCCGAAGTGGATCGGTCAGATTTTCTGGAAGATATCGACTGCGCAGACGTCCGTTCTCTGCCTCCAACTCCGCAATCCGTACTGCCTGTGCGGCGACGTTAGCGGGGTGCGTGTAGAGAGGGTGTACGTCTTCATAACGACTTGACGGCTTCGAGCTGGAGTACCGCCACCCTCCACGGTCGTCATCATCCTCTTCGTCGTAATAATGCCACGCAACCGGCTCCTGCCCCTCCGCATCCTTCCGGCGCTGTTCCGCCGCGCCATCTTCAAAGCATTTCCGGGCGTAACGCGCCAATTTCGGCAGGTCGTGCGAGGACAAGCCAAGAGCGCGCATGATTTCTAGAGCCGTTGCTTCGCCATATTCACGCTTCTGTTCGGTCTGGCTCATCGGTAGTGCCCCATGTCATCGCGGTCGGGATTGAAGTCGTCATGATCGTTCGTGAGCCAGCGCCACAGGTCACGAATTGAGCGCGCCGCGAACAGGATCGGGCGGAATAGATTGGGCATCACGCGCTCCACTTCTCAGCATTCAGCAGGCCGCACTCGCGGCGGATTTCGCTGTCGTCATGTCGGAGGTCTGAGAGGCACGGCAGGGCCGCTGCACGCTCGATCCACTCCATGAGGAGGGAGCGCGCAATCACGTCGCTCAGGTCCTCGTTGATTTCGCGGGGATGGGTCATGCCCATTCGCCCTGATCAGCAGTTTTGGTAGCCGTGGTCAGGTCTTCGACGCGTTGGCCCAATGCAGCCTTCAGTCTGTCTGCAAGTTCGGGTCGCGATTTCTCAAGGCGCTGAAGGTTCTTCATGAACCCGTCTGAAGATGTTCCGGCCTCAAGATCCTCAATGCGGTTTACCGCGGCAATCATGGAGATCTGCCGGTCGGTCCATTCGGCGGCCTTGCCCTCGGCGGGGTTATTGCGCGGAGCTGAATATTCTCCGCGGTCTTGTGGGGTCTGCACGTCTACAATAAGCGGCTGGACATTGTAGAGACCACGCCGCCCTCGCGTGGTGATCAGAGATACCGAGCGCGGTTGGTCGATGTGAGACATGTGGCTGATGCGAACACCGCCGACTTCTTGCCCGCTGTATTGCACCTGCGCATCGCGGAAGACGGTCATGGATTTACCGACAGCTTTGGTGGCATCCTGCCCCCAGATTTCCGCAATAACCCGGCGCATGGATTTGCAGGGGCGGAAAGATTTCTTCCCACTGCCCTCATAGAAAAAAAGGACAGGCTGATCAGCGGACCCTTTGGTGACGCGATTAATCGTAATCGTCATCGGGCCGGACACGAGATCATCCGCATTGAGCTGGTCGCTTTTGGCGATAATAGTGGGGGCAAGGTCAATCATCAGACCACGAGCTCCATTTCATTGAAGACGCGCCGTTCCGTATCCAGGAACCGCAGATCAGGGCTTTTCAGGGCTGTTTCGTATTCAGCGCGCTTGGCTGCGATCTCGCCTTCAAAGGCCATCGCGGCATCAATCAGCGCGTCCTGCATCACTGGATCCGGATAGACACGGCGGATCATCATCTTGCCGCCGCCCATGGCCGGGAAGCTGATGAAGTCGAGCCACTTCCGGCCGGATACCAGCAAGCCGGTCTGGATCTGAGCCATGTATTCGGCCGGGACGTCCCCACCGCAGATCACGCCGAACTGCAGGCCGTGAGCGCGTGACTTGCATTCGAGCAGGCCATCGTCACCAACCAGGCCGTCTGGTGAGTATCCGAGCGTAAAGCCGAACCGGTCCTCGGTCATAAAGCCAACCTCAGACACCGGGGCGATGTTCTGGGCGTAGAGTAGCTTGGCCTCGATCTCGTCTTCATGACCGCGCTGCATCGCGAAGGTCTGAGGCACTTCCTCAACCACGCCACTGATGCGTTGCGCCAGAAGATCCAGAACTAGTCGGCGCGCGGTCTCGTTCTTGGCGGCCTTCCCGGTCGGGGTCAGCAGCTTGCCGATCACGCTTGCCGTCAGAACGCCGCAACGTGCCTGCAGCCATTCGTCCGTGCCCTGCTCAAGGTCGGTGTAGACGCGGAGTGTCATGCCACCCCCCGCGTTTCCATCATGATGAAGGCCAGACCGGCATGCACCGCGCCGAGCGTCCGCATGACCTGCTTCACGTCGGGGCGTTCGTAGATCCCGTTCAGGCGGGTCAGCGCCGACGTCTTCACGTCCCGAGCCACACGACGGTCATTCTCCAGCGGCGCGATAATCGCCTGATTGCTGTGGTAAGTGATCAGGCTCTCAAGGTTCAGGATCTCCCGCCGTACCGCAGGCGGAAAGAACTCCAGTTCACCAGACACACCTCGGGCGTTTGCTGTTTCACGCATTTCAGAAATTCCTGTCGTTTACTGCTGGTGTCAGTCGGTGGTTACTTGGGCCACGAAGTCATTCAGGCGCTTTTCCACCCGGTCGATTTCGGCGGTTCGCTCATCCCGCAATGCCCGCTCTGCCCTCGTCCCGTGCAGGAAATTGGCCTGCTGACGCTGTTCTTTGAGATATTCCCAGACCGGAGCCAGATCCTTGCAGGCCTGATCATAAGAGACCGGGCGTGTGAGTGTTGCTGACATCACGCATCCTCCATCATCGAGATGGTGATGCGCTGATCTGCGATCTGATCCTCAAGGGTCAGTAGTTCGGAAAGCTGATCGTCGTTCGGATCTTCCAGAACGTCGATCGCGTCATACGCAGCCTGCAATCCGCGCAGATAATCGTATTCGTCGTCCAGAGCCGTGTTGCCAGCGCCGTAGCGGGCATCAAACGCACTCTGTGAGAAATTGTCAGGCAGGTTCGCCATTGTGGTTCTCCCTCGCCGCTTCGTGCGGTGTGGGAGAACCTTATGGCCGTTATGGCCAGTTCGTCAATGTTTATTTGGCCATGTTGGCCATATCTTTTATGGCCATCCATTTCCACCAAAAGAAACCCGGCTCTCACTAGGTCTCTGTCAGCTCACCGGTTGGGACGGTTCCTGCATGGGTGGCGGACCCTCACCCGGTGGCGGGTATGGATTTGGGTGCGGAGGTCCGGGAGGACTTGGCGGCGGCACTGGGGGCTGGCCGCAGGCTGTTCGAATGTCGGGCATTGTCGTCTCCATTGGCGGGTGACGATTATTCAAAGCCGTTCTGGGATGTGAGTTTCCTGGGAAGATGCTTTCAACGACTTGAGCGTCAGAATTTTCCTGCAAGGAATTGCCATTCCCAAGCGGCATCTTGAGAGCGGATGAGACCACTGTCACCGGTGAAGGGACTATGCAAGCTTTCTTCTAGATTGCCGCGCCGTATCTCGCATCTTTTTGTGTCGTTAATATCTGTGAGAAGAATAGCAAGATAGGTGTCTATCGTAACCCTCTCGCGAAGATTCTGGATTTTCTCGTAGTCACTTAATACTGCTGCGCCGTTTCGATCGCCCTCGTCGCAAATTTTCACCTCAATAACTGCTAAGGGATTGCCATCGCAATTATAAATTGCGATATCGGCGCGCTTGCTTCCCATGCTGGAAATATCTTTTGAACTAACCTCATTCCCCAGTTCTTGCACTATTCTGAGGTAGTCTCGTTCAACATGAGCAGCGAGGCCGTCTCGCTCGAACAAAGCTATTGCTATCCGCGCGCTGACAAATTCTTCTCTGACCTCATTGTCGTATTTGAGCCTCGCCATTTTGACGTAATAATTCACGGCCTCAGCGCCATACTCTGCAATTCTCTGGCTAAGATCCATGTCGGACATCCCTTTTGAGCTGATCGCATCAAAAAACCCGGCCGGAGCCGGGTGGGGTTAGTTTTTTTTCTCAATCGCTTGAGGAGCCAGCCTTTCAATAGCTAACTCAGCCACTGATGGAGGTATTCTTCCTCGCAGGTACTTTGCAAACTTTCCCTGCCCCAAGTAATCTTCTTGAAGCCATCTCCGATATTCACCTAAAGATTCAAGCGGGTAGCAATTTGCGATCTGAGGGTTCGATTTAGCTTGCGGGTGATCGTCAGGATATCTATGAGGAAATTTTTCTCGATCCCCATATCGTTTAGCTAAGCCATTCGCATCCCAATAGGATGCCCAGCCCTTCCCAATAGAAATATCAACGACCATTTTTTCACCGATTTCAGCACCGGCCATAATGAGTTCATAAATTATCGGATGTGCTTCATTAAAAATACTGAAAAAGCCTGCTGGAGCGCTTTGGTGGTTCAGTTCAATGCGCTCATGCCACTTACGAAATCTTTGTTGTCCGGTCGGGTCATATCCGACTTTACTGTAAATGAGTTCTTGAAGAGCTTTTCCAGCCAAGATCCGAAAATTATCCCGCGCTTTGTCTCGTGGTTTAGCTGCATCAAACGCATAGTATTCTAACACAGCAAGACATATTGGCGCTGGATATGCATGTATAGTGCGAGATCCATCGACTATTTCGATATGCGCATTTTTATAATCAATCCCAGATTTATCCAAAATCTCTTTTATCCGGGCAACACGAGGTTTGAGAGGATCTTCATTCCATTCATGGCTAATAGTACGGATATGCAGGTTTTCAATATCAACGAGCCTTGCAAGCCCCCTCCCAGTTAGAAAAGGCGTTCCGTCACGAAGGACACCCATTCCAATGCCATCAATTTCAGCTTGGAGTTCAATGCCGAGGTCTAAATCATGTTGATTTTGCCCGAGTTCCTGACGGGCTATATTTCGTGGCATCGCCTTGATAACGTTATTTTTTTTGCCGAGTCCTTCGCTCATCCTACCCTCACTTCCAAGTCCACTTCCCAACGACGCGGCCGTTGATCCGCACATCATCGAGAGCCAATTCGTAGGCCGGATATGCGGGGTTGATGCTCATGATCCTGATGCGCTTAGGCTCTGATCCCATCACGACTTCCACACGCTTCAAGACAACGCCCAGACCATCCCAGAGCACATAGACGCCAGCCGGTGACGGGGTAGTGTGCCCAGTGTCGACCAGGATGCGATCTCCGGCGCAGTAATCCGGCTCCATGCTGTCGCCGGCCACACGGATAATCGTCAGTTTTGAAGGATCAGAGATGAACGCGCTCACAAGTGTGCGCGGAAAGCTCCAGTGATCTATGGGCTGCTGATGCTCTACGATATCTGAAACCACAGCACCCATGCCAGCTTGTGGACTGACGTCGATCTCAGGAACGTTGAGGCTGTTTTCGTTCTGCTGCGGCTCATCAAGTCCGAGAGCTATGCGTTCCAGATCTTCGTCTGCATCGTCTCTAATTGGAGACCCGATTTCGGCCAGAACATCGAGGCGCCCGACCTTCAGCGCATACGCTAGAGGCTTGGCAAACTGCGGCGATACTCCCCGTTTCCCCTTATCAATTTTATTGTAAGTGGAAGGGTCCATGCTCGCCATGCGTGCGACTTCAGCGGCACGCATCCCGCGCATCAAACGAAGCTCTTGAACGCGGCTCTCAGGTATCTCGTTAGTCATGTGTCCAGTCTGGCCATATCTGGCATAAAAAATATATGGCCATGATGGCCGTTAATGATTGACGTTCTGGCCATTGCGGCCATACGTTCATGGCCATGACCCTTGACGAATACCGACGCCAAGAAGGCGTTACCGTCTCGGATCTCGCCGATGCTATTGGCGTGACCGGGCCCCATCGCATCAGGACCGTATATCGGTATCTGAAGCATGAGCGCACTCCAGCACTCCCAGTAATCCAGCGCATCTCAGAATTCACGGCGGGGAAAGTCACGTTCAATGACTTCCTGCCCGCAAAGGAGCCAGCCAATGCCTGACCTCCTCACCTTCAAGATCAGATCAGAGTTTCCCGAGGGACTTCTTGAGGAGCTTTGCAATCTCATCGCGCGCCGTATTGACGATATCGTCTCGGTTGTTCTCGCGAATGTGCTCAAAGACCTCACGGCGTGTCCCAGCCTCGAAACCGCAGGCCTCGCAAAAGACGAGATCGTCGTTCGATGGCTCCGTCCCCAAGATCTTGATGGAAAGGTTCTCTCCGCATTTCGGGTACTTGGGCGTGACATGCATGAAGGGCGCATTTTCGGACATGGTTCATCCTCTGTATTGTCAGATGGTGAAAGCGGGGACTCGGTTGCCGCCGATCCCCGCAATGACGCTACGCCTGATACTTCCGTGAAGGGAGTCCGGGACGATGCTTGATTTCGCTTCTATTGCCTTCTGCGCCCTCTCCTTTGCCGCGTTCATCCGAGCTCACTTCGCCGGGAGGGTCGCACAATGACGGTGCGCCACGACTGGACACCTCACCTTCCCGAGGTCGAGGCGATGCTCCGAGCCGGGAAGACCCGCCGCGAGATCGCTACTCAACTCGGGTTGAAGGAAACCTCCCTCTCCTCGATGATTGGCCGTCATGGCCTTGCGGGCCTGTCGCCGAACGGCAGCGCAACGGGTGGCTCGTCTCCGCAGAACACGCATAATCGCATCGACTGGGACCCGCTGATGCCGACGCTCCTTGAGATGATGGAGCGCAATGAAAGCGCTGGCACCATTGCGAAGGCCCTGGGTGTTTCGCCTGCCTCCCTGTCGGCCGCGATGGAACGCCATGCTCCGAAAGCGCTCCGGGCCAGATGGAAGAAAGCCCGTCAGGAAGCGACGCATCCCAAGAAGGAGCGTGCCGAGCCGGTCCTACGGGGGCCGCTTGAGCCGTTTTCGGACGTCTCGTGGCGTGCGTTGTTCGGCGGTCATGCGCCTCCTGTTCCGGACTGTGCGTTCGGTCGGGACCGCGGGCTGCACTGAGCCTCAGCCCCAGATGTCCGCTCCAACCAACATCGCCAGTTTGAGCGCCAAGTGGTCTTTGACCTCCTGCGGCTGCCGACTGTGCAGAGCGCCCCAGAGTTGGGCGTCCCGGCACAGTGCGGCGGCAAGGTGCGGCGTGTCCGCGTCGATCTCGAATTGTGGCGTCTGGGGCGGCTCTCCTTCCATCGTGGTTGCTCCTTCTCTGCTCGGTGACACGGCAGAGAATGGAGGAAGCCAGTGCGGAATGATTGGTCAAAAACCCGCCCAAATGGGCGCAATTTTTACATGGATGGGCGCATGAACGCGCTTTCACGTCCCGTCAAAGAAGCCCTGCTCGAAGTGATTGGCCGCGAATTTCGCCCGCTCCGCTTCGCGCAAGAAATGCTGGCCCGCGCTTCAGGAAAGACGCCGAGAGCCGCACGAAACTGGCTGGATGGTCGATGCACGCCCGATGCCGAGGCGCTGATCGAGCTGATGGCCTCCTGCAACTCCATTGCGGACGAGGTTGAACGCCTCGTCGCAGAGCGCCGCAAGGCGCGTGAGGACACACAATGCCCTGGTTCACCCTTAAACTAGGCCGGTGCGGGTTCGGCCATCACGCGGGGCCGCCTCCGTCATACCGGTTTGCGTGGCTGCGCATTCTCTGGCGCGACTGGGATGCCTGGTCCGCTTGGGCTGAGGCTGAGATGGCCCGGTACCGCCGTGCGCTGGATGCTGCGCGGGAGGAGCTTCGGAAATGACCGAGCGTCCGATTTCAGAAGCGCAATCAATCGTCAGCGATGCGGTCGAGCTGGCCGGAGGTCAGCACGCGCTGGCTCGCGCGTTGCGCATCAACCAGTCCGATATTTCCCAGGCCGTGAATAATGGCCGACCCGACGCACGCAACCGGGTTCTGAATGCCCTTGGTTACGCCGTGGTTGAAACGATCCACCCGATGAAGGGACAGAACCGATGACCGATATGACAGGCCATAACTCCGCCGCTGTGGGCGGCATCGCGGCGGATCGCCTACGCTCCATCATCGAGCGGGTCGAGCGCCTGGAAGAAGAGCGCAAAGCTCTCGCTGGCGACATCAAAGACATTTTCTCCGAAGCCAAGTCGGCCGGCTTCTGCTCTAAAACTATCAAACAGATCATCAGGATCCGCAAGATGGAGCCGGCAGATGTTGAAGAGGCTGAAACGCTCTTAGACATATATCGGCGCGCGCTCGGGATGGGGGCGTGAAAGTGAAAGCCATTATTTGGAAATCTGTACCGGGGTTGGAGCACTATGAAGTCTCCAACTGCGGAGATTTACGCATTGCGCTGAACAGTGACAGACGAGGAGTTGGGAGACGCCTGCGCGGATTTGTCGATGTGGACGGATATATCCGTTACTCACTCACTGATACGGATGGGAAAAGCCTCAACAAATCAGCGCACGCTCTCGTCGCAATGGCTTTTCTTGGACCAAAGCCGAGCATCACGCATGAGGTGGCCCACAATAATGGGTCACGTTTATGCAATATTGTTGAAAACTTGCGGTGGGCAACTCGACGTCAGAATGACGCCGATCGACGCAGGCACGGCACAGACCCGCGTGGCACCAGAAACGGCCGTGCAACAATAACCGAAGACGATGTGCGATATATTCGTCGTCGATATCGAGAATTAAAAACTCTCAGATTGCCTGTGGCTGAGTTGGATAAGAAATTCTCCCTCTGTCGCGCGCAAATCATCCGTATTGCTCAAGGTCAAGCGTGGAGACACGTGCAATGACCCGGAAAATCACCTTCACCCTACCCGCGCCATATCCGCTTGTGAACCGCACGACTGGCTACAGCCACTTCACAGCAACGAGGCAGAAGAAGCAGATGCAGCGCGAAGTCATGGCTGTGGCGTATCACCTGCGCCCGTCTGTGCCGTTTGAGCGGGCGCATGTCCTGATCGAGCGCCATTCTGTCGGAACGCCTGATACGGACAATCTGGCGGGCTCTGCCAAGCGTCTAATCGACTGCCTGACGACACCTTGCCCGCTTGTTGTGCGGACGCTAGGCGCTCGCCAGCGCATCAAGAACAAGCGCGGGCTGGGCTTTATCGTGGACGATGGGCCGAAGCATCTCGTACTTGATGTGAAGGCCGTGAAGTGTCGCCTGTGCGAACAGAGGACGGTCGTTACGATCACTGAAATTGTGGGCGCAGAGGTGGCGGCATGAGCGCACGCAGATGGGCAAAGTTTTGGTGGCAGGACTGGCAACGCGACCCGGCGCTGCGAATGTGCTCGCTCGCAGCACGTGGCGCTTGGATCGAGATGCTGTGCTTGATGGCAGACGCTGATCCGGTCGGACACCTGCTAGTCAATGGGCGCTCGCCAAACATGCGGCAGCTCTCCGCTGTGCTCGGATGCTCTGAACGCGAGGCAACCAAGCTGGTGGCTGAACTCGAAGAAAACGGAGTTTTTAGCCGTTCCGAAGATGGCACCATCTTCAGCCGCCGTATGGTCAGGGATAAGGCCATCAGCGATGAAGCCGCTGCCAACGGTAAGAAAGGGGGTAATCCCAACATTATCGGAAAGGGAAAGCGCAAGGTTAAGGGTGAAGACGCAGAGGGGTTAACCCCCTCCCTTAAGGCAAACGCAACCCCTCCCCTTAAACACCAAGAAACAGAAGCAGAAGCAGATACAGAAAGAAAGAACTCACTGCGTGAGTTAGAAAGCGCGCCTGCCGACGCGCCACCCGCTCCCGCACCGAAATCGGAAAAGCCGAAACGGGCCTCCCGCCTCCTTGCCGACTGGCAGCCGACCCCCGAGCAAATCCAGTTCGCCGAGGCCAACCAGGTCGATCCGGTCCGGACTGCCGAGGTGTTCCGCGACTACTGGCTCGGTGTGCCGGGCACCAAGGGCTGTAAGGCCGACTGGGACGCGACGTGGCGGAACTGGGTTCGGCGTGAGGACGGGATGCGGTCGCAGGCTGCCCCGAGCAAGGCGCAGCAACGGGCCGACAACGCGGAAGCGTGGAAATCCGGCGTGATGCTGGAGGGGTACTGACCATGGCAGACATCGCAAAAATCCACCGTGGCACCGTCGCCAAGTCTGTGGCCTACGCTCCGGCAAGCGGAGACCTCAGGGCCCTGATCGCAGCCAAGCGCGAAGGGTACCTTTGGCGCTCCGACCTGACGCCCGATCGCCTTTCCGCAGTTCGCCGCCAGCTCGCTATGGCTGAAGCCGCGCTGATGCCGCCGCCGTTCGAGGGAATCAAGACCTGGCTGGCCAAGCTCGCAACGCTGGTCTCGAACGCTCCAGTCCCGTCCGGCGAAATCTGCGCGGTCTTTGCCGAGGTCTGTGCTGACATTCCCGATGGCGCATGGGCCCCGGAAACCCGGATCGCATGGACACGGCAGGCGGACCGGAAAGGCTATCCTGTTGGATCGCGCTGGCCCGCGCCGGGTGAGCTGTACGCGCATCTCCGGCCTTTTGCCGAGCAGATCCGGTCCGAGGTGGCTGGGCTACGGGAGATCCTTGCCATGGCGGAAAAGCCGCATGAGCCGGAGCGCAAGCGGCCGGATCGGGCAGAACTGGCTCGGGCTGGTACTTTGGCCGATGCGGTTATCCGCGAGCTGCGTGCAGCCGGTGGAGAAATGGAGAACCGGACATGATGCAACGAAACATCCCGGATATTATGCACGGAGAGGTACCGCCTTTGGCCCCTGAGTGCGGTGTGGGATGTAAGGCGATACCACGATGATGCGAAAACGTCTACGGCCAATGGCGATGCCTCTACGGCTTTGTTCGATAATTATGGAACAATAAACAGCGAGGGCGGTGTTTTTCATTATTCCTTAATCGAACCAAATGCAGTATTATTCATAAACTTATTTATGAATTGAGGATTATTTTTGTGTCTTTACTAGATGGCTTTGTTAACGGAAAAGAACAAGCAAAAAGACTCGAAGACATCTTGAGATTTGAAGGTGAATTAGATGGTCTCTTTCTGAAAAAAGAGACTGAATTAGGTGATGCCTGTGATGCCGACACTATAGACAAAAAAATTGAACTCAAAAAGAAATGGTATGACTTTAAGAAAATATGCTGGGAAATGGAAAATGCAAGACTAAACAGATCGCTAGCTGAATTTGCGGCGCTATTTTCTGCTGCTGGATTTCTTATTCCCTACTGGACCTATAATGTCTCGGTCATCCAGAAAAATGATCCCAACGTGAACCATTGGTTAGCTATAGGAGTCACAATTTTGGCCGTGATCACAGGCGCGTGTTATATTTATAAGTTCGTAAAATTACATAATTTCGTAAAATTACATAATATTGTCGCAAAATTAGCTCGCTTCACAAAAAAGAAAGAGCAACCCGCCGACCAAAAAAATATATCTACCTAAAAACCGCCCCGAAAGGCGGCTCCATAGTCAGGCTGCTGCCAGCGACCGGGCAGCGCCCTTCCCTGCTTTTACCGAGGTAGCGGCGGGCACTGGGACATACCGCCTGAGAACCTTCACCTGTAAAAATTCAGGCACTTTGGTGGAATAGAAGCCAGACACATACGGAATGAGCGCGCTGCGTATGCGGGCCAGTCGTGCCCGGTCCTCTGGATGGTTTTTCGCGATGGGCGCGACATAGATCTCGCCTTTCGTCCCAATGGCCACGGCTTCCGTTCCCGGTTCGAGATCGTAGTCCGTTGCGTCAAAGCATAGCATCTTACCCTCGACCATGACGGCGCCTGTAACCCGTGCGTCCTGCCGGGTGGTCAGCGCGTTCATGACGCCGGCTCCGGGGATTTGGCGAAAGGGCGCGCCTCCATCTGCATCAGGTCCGGATCAATCTTCGCGCCCGGCACGATCTGGGCCAGTTTTGCAAGACCCTTCGGCAGAACCTTCACCGTGTCGCGGGTCTTTTCCTCGCCGTTCGGGTCTGTGTAGGTGGCGATCTTGTGCCAGAGATACCCGGCGTCGATCTTGGCTTGATAGGCCAGCCAGTTCTTCGCGTTGTTCCGGCGATAAATCCACTGTGACGTGGCCATGAACGCAATCAGCGCCTTGGGCTTGATCTGGAGGATCTTCGCCGCTTCCGTCAGGCCGTATGATCCGTCTGCCGTGCTGATCCGGTCGAGGGCGGCTACCTTTGGCGCAGCTGCGTCAATTAGGGCTTTCTGGCGTTCGATTTCCTCTTGCTGGTCCAGTGCCAACATCAGGGCTTCGCGCATGTTGGTCGGGGCTTTGAAGGTTGGTGCGGCTTCAAGCTCCATTAAGCGGTCAATCACCTTGAGGCGCAGATCGGCCCGATAGCCGGTGATCAGGTTCATGGTCAGGTTTTTGGGGAGAGCGTATTCCTCGTATTCCTGCCCGTTTTGGGGGTGTGTCCAAGTTTGGACATACCCTTTTTCGTCTAGCTTCAGGTCTGCAAGCATCTTCTCAACATCGCGCCGAACGTGTTGATGATTTTCCCCGTCAGTTCCGCGATTTCGCGGGAAGACATGGTAACGGCGATATTGGCGAGTGACGCGCTCATGCCTCGTCTCCCTTCACCATGATCGGCGTGATCGTCACGGAGAACTTCCGGTCGAACAGAAGACGAAAAGTCGCAATTGTGGTATGAATGGCTTTAGCCATGGCCGGGTAATCTCCGGTTGGTGGTTAGGGCCGCTTGCGAGGTGCGAACTCGCTTGCGGCCCACTTTTTATCGCGCTATAAAATCATAATGTCAATAGATAGCGCTAAGAAACCGAAAAAAGGTAGACCCCCTGTCGATAGTGAGGCGGTAAACGTCCGTATTGATCGTGATGGGCTACTTGCATTGGACGGATGGAGACGGAACCAAGAAGACCTTCCATCAAGACCTGAAGCCATTCGACGTCTTATTCAACGCGGACTGGCTTCGCACGATAGTGCCCCCACGGACGAAAACTGTCCCCATGAATGATGTTCCTGCCAGTTTTCTGGAAGCCCTTGCGGAGTTAGCCGGAGCGTTCAGGCTTTATCGGGAGACAGTGGGGCACGATGCTGTTCTTGTAGGCGGCGCTGCGACTGTTCTTTACACGGCTGGAGCATTCAGTTCAGGAGACTTCGATTTTGTCGTTATTGATGATCAGGTCTTCGGCAACGTAATGGCCAAGTGTGGATTCATCAAAGAAACCCGCTCTGGGCGCTTACACATTGGCTATTATCATCCCCAACATCCGGAATACGGCTTTCAGGCCGTTTCGGGGGCATTGTTTGATGGGCGCGCTGATCGCCGCAGGCTTGTCGCTGTAAGTGTTCGTGAAGGACGCCACATCACGCTCCCGGCGGTGGAAGATATTATAGCAGATAGGTTGGCACAGCATTCCGTCGCGCCCCCAAACGATTCATCACGCCTGGAACAGGCAAGACTTATGTTTCTTTTGGCAGCGAAAATTGATATGGAATACCTCAGGAAACGAGTTGAGGAAGAAGGTGGTGACATTAGTCTGTTACTGCCAAGGAGTGATTATGCTGCGCCTTGATGACATGCTTCACGACATCAGCGCCCGAAAGCAAGCGCTCGGCTTGACGGAGACGCCCGAGCGTATCGAAAGCCTTAGGAATAAGGGCGCCTTACGGACGCCTGCCAAAAGGGAGCTTTTGCGGCGGATGGAAAGTCGCGCCAAGGCAGCCGGGAAAGACCCTGTTCGCGCCTATTTCTGATTAGAGCGCAGAGGGTTCTCCAAGCTTAACTGGACTTCATCTCTGCCACACCGAAGTTATCCGTCGCCTGATCCAGAAGGGGCTTGAGGACGGGAAAATATCGGAGAGTAATGATGAGCGCTGATTTAGAGCAAGCCGTAACGCTGTTGAAGGCGGAATTGCCAACTCATGTTACTTGGATTCTGACTCCTTCGCCTCAAGAAGACGTGTGGTTTGTTGAGATTGTTGATCCTCAATTAACTACGTTTTCACATCTAGGACATCCCATAGCTCGCGCTGAAACCCCGGTGGATGCTGCAATGCGGGCTCTCGAAATGTGGGTGTCGAAAGGCCGAACCACGAGTGAGGAAAGACGCGCAATTATGGTTGAAAGAGATCCTGATCGTACAGTCCTTGGCCAAGGAGAGCAGAAGCCAATACATCCTGCTGCTTAAGAACATCCACGCGCGAGATGAAGTTATGACTCTTCTGAATCCTTGGGCGGAAGGGCAGTGGTGAGCGAATTCGAGTAGGCAACTCTGTCAGATTTATCTGAATATTTTCCGAGGAATTTGTCGCCTCCATATTCGAATTTCTCTATATCGAATAAATTTTTATCAATCACTTCTTCCAGTGAGGGTGCACCACAAATATTATAAATGTTATTGTGGTCGTAATTAATTTCTAATGATTTTGGTATTAGACCAAGAAAAATTATAATGGGCTATACGATGACATAATTCGGTGCCGTTCCAACGGATCATAATAACATATCGATAATCTTTGGGATTTGGCTTTTGAATCCTTGATGTTGTTCGTTCTATAATTTTCTGAATTGTTTCTTGTTTAGTCATTTGGTTTCTCAATCCTTACGCTGCGGCCAACACTCATAGCAATAGTGCAGATCTCCGTTCGGGCGCTCAACACCAAACGGTGCGCCCTTCCCGCACTTGCAGCAGTCGTAGGCCCAGCCTGATTTTGTTGGTGTCGCGGTTATATGTTTTCGGTGTCGGGGTTCGAAGGTGTGTCCTCTTGATTCCGCGAACAAACCGTTTGGTAGAAGCCGCGGCCGAGTATAGAAAGCTGGCGGTAATTTTGGTGGTTCATTTCCACCAGCCCGAGCCTCTCCAATGCGTCGTAACAAAAAGATAGTTCATAATCATTCATCGAAGAATTAGTTTGTATAAATTTACTTCTGTGTAATCTTTTTGTACTTGGAATCATTACTGGAGAAACGTGTTTTAATAATTCCTTCGTATCCTCTATCTCTTCTGAGCCTAGTATTGAAAATACCAAAGCATCCCGTGGAGAAAGTTTAGATATCAAATCGAAATATATCGGTCTAATATTTTTGTCGTCCCCGGTTGCTGCTTTAGCGAGTAAAGAAGCCCATAAATCCATGATTGTTTCATCAGTTACCCCGTCCGCATTGCGAAGAATATCTGCAATCAAGCGAGGGGAGGACGTCTCGGAAACAGGCTTGCCGGCAGCGTGCATTTTGTCCGCAGTTTTCTGAAAAAGAAGTCTTCGGCCGTAACTCAGGCCTTTGTCCCAGATACTATCTACCAAACGCTCCAGCATATGGGAGGGGTACCCGCCGGTTGCTGCGTCAACGTGTCGGAAGAATTCTATAATTTGCGAAGATGGATCACTCATAACCTGAATTTATGGCAGGTTCCTCCTTGTACAGCCACCCTCCCCTGTACTAACCTCTCCCCATGCCAGCAGCCCAGAAATCCCGTGCCGGACTCGGCGATACGATCCGCCAGTTTTCAACGCCGAAGACGGTACGAAAAACGGCATTCATTCCAGCCAAAGCGGAGGATAATTCTCCAACACCCGAACGGCTTTCGAAGGGGGATTATGAGTGGCAGGGCAAGAAGAGGATCAAGCTGAATACCGTCAACGCTCTGCACATGGCTGGCGACATTAACGGCGATGCAGTCACTGCCGCGAAATGGTGGATCTGCGATTATGTCTTTGCGAACCACGGATATTTGGACATTTTGAGTGATGTCCTGCCGTCTGGATACGAGAAGGGGAACGTGCACACATTCGCAATTTCCCGTGGGAATGCGGCTGAGCGGATCGGAATGGTTCGCGATCGGCTCGGGTTCTGCGCTCATGTGCGCCTGGAGATGATGCTGGCTCGGGAACTGTCGTTTTCAGCCATGGGAGCAGCGCTTTACCCGGCTCTCGGAAAAGCTCTTCAACGCGGGAAGGTCTCCGCTCAATGCGCGCTCGTTCTTGAGCAGCTCCCCGCGGCCTATACAGACACTCGCCGAGAAATCAGGCAGCGGATCGAACGCAATGCCGCCGAGAAAGGGCTTGTACCTGCCAGCGTGCCCTGATACGGTTGGGCAACACTGAAGAATTGCGCCTGTAGCGCAAAATATCTCGGACAATTCGCCATGCCCTCACCCGCCCTCACAGTCGGTGATGTGGTGTGGTGGAAGAATGGCCGCTATCTAGTTGTCTCCCTGACACATTACAGCGTGGCGATTTGCCCGATTGTTCTATGCCCAGTTCCAAGTCATCGGGCAGATGTGAAGCCCTCCTGGTTCGACGCGATCAATCTTCGCGTTGATTGCGAAGCTGCAATCAGGTGTGTGCCCTTTGGTGTCCCTGTTCGCTTTGTGGAACCTGCGGGATATCAGGCGACCGGGGAATTGGTGGCGCGTGTCAGGTTGGCTATCGGTCGAGAAGTTTCGGCGCGACAGCTTGAAGAAGCTCATGGTTTCTCGCTGTTGCAAGCCATGTAGCTCTGTAGGTGCTCTCGTTACGGTTCTCATTTCAAAACTGAGAGGCCTGATCTCCCTTGAGGCCGTTCCCACAGGCAAACGTAATCGACGCAACGCATAGATAGGCTCCGCCCCCATAAATGATGGGCGGTGAGACAGGCAGCGTTTTCCCATTCAAGAAGGATCAAGCCTATGGCTGGGCGAAAAGGTCTGGCTAAAGGTCGGACGACAACGAAAACAACACGCTCAACGCGTAATCCGCGTGAGATATTCCTGCAGCATCTTCGTAAAACGTCGAACATTTCGGAGTCTGCAAGAATAGCGTTGATTGACCGGGCGACCGCCTACAAATGGCGTGAGGCCGATCCCGAATTTGCCCGGGCATGGGAAGATGCGATTGACGAGGCAACCGATGCTTTGGAAGCTGAGGCACGTCGTAGGGCATTGGATGGTCACGAGGAGTACGTCATCTCTATGGGGCAGATTGTCCGCGATCCCGAGACGGGCAAACCCCTTATGCAGCGGAAGTTCAGCGACAGTCTGACTACCTTGCTTCTAAAGGCGCATCGACCTGAGAAGTACCGGGAACGGCATGACGTTCAACAGAGCGGTGCCATCGCCGTCACCATCACCTCGGATGACAATGCGCTGTAATCCATGGTTGCCACACTGAACCCCGCTCAGGCCGACGCAAATCGTCTTCTAGGCTCTCCAGCAACGCATATCCTCCTTCGCGGTGGCTCTCGGTCGGGTAAGACTTTCCTGTTGATCCGCGCCATTATCATCCGGGCGGTGAAGGCTCCGGGCTCGCGACACGGTATCTTCCGTCACCGCTTCAATGCCCTGAAGCACACGATTATCGGCGACACGTTCCCGAAGGTCATGCGACTTTGCTTTCCGGATCTGCCATACACGCTCAACCGGACTGATTGGTACGTCACCCTTCCGAATGGCTCGGAGATCCTGTTTCACGGCTTGGACAGTTCGGAGCGGACCGAGAAGATCCTCGGGCTTGAGTTCGCGACTGTTTACATGAACGAAGCAAGCCAGATCAGCTACGCGGCGCGGAATATGCTGCTGACCCGCTTGGCGCAGAAAACCTGTCTCTCGGTCAAGGAATACATCGACGCCAACCCGCCAACGACTTCGCACTGGCTCTATAGCCTGTTTGAGCGGAAGGTTGAGCCCAAGGGCGGAGACCCCCTGCCCGACCCTACCGATTATGCGACGATGCAGATCAACCCGGACGCGAACCGAGCAAACCTGTCGCCCGAATATCTGAAACAGCTTGAATCCCTGCCCGAGAAGGAACGTCAGCGCTTTCTATTTGGCAATTACCAGACAGCCATTGATGGTGCGCTTTGGACTCTGGACCTTATCAAACGCTCGGCACCGATAGCGGATGCAAACCGCGGTGGGGTGCTGTTGCAGATGCGTCGAATTGTTGTCTCAGTCGACCCCTCCGGATGCTCCGGTCCCGAAGACTATCGTTCTGACGAAATTGGCATTGCGGTGACGGGAGTGGACCGTGATGGCACTGGTCACGTTCTTGCTGATCTCACCTGTCGTCAGGGACCAGCAGGGTGGGCAAAAGTCGCTCTGGATGCACTGGATCTGTGGAAAGCGGATCGGATTGTCGCTGAACGGAACTTTGGCGGCGCGATGGTTGAGCAGACGATCCGGTCTGTCCGGGCAACTGCTCCGGTTAAACTGGTCACGGCCTCCCGCGGGAAATATGCTCGAGCCGAGCCAATTGCCGCCCTCTACGAACAGGGCAAGGTCATGCATCACGGCCGCTTCCCGGATCTTGAGGACCAGATGTGCCAGTTCTCGGCCTCCGGCTTCCAAGGCGCCCGCTCACCCGACCGTGCGGACGCGATGGTCTGGGGTCTGACGGAAGTCATGCTTGAGGACCAGCCGTCTAACGGCTTCCGGCGTCTAACCCCCGCTGAAATGGCAATGATCTAGGATTTATCTATGTGGCCTTTTACCCGCAAGCGAGCAGTGGACAATACGCGCGCTCGGGTGGAACCGCGCATTGCCGAGGCAACCCCCTTTCCATTCAATGGGGACGTATGGCGCGAGGTGGAGCGTGGCCTCTCTCGTGGGGCGGACCGGCCTTCATACGCCCTTTACCGTCCACTTGACGGCGTCCGGCCGAAGGCATCTCCCATTGCGCAGGACAGCGCCATACCGCCTGCCGTTCAGAACTTCATGAATAACGCTGTGGCAGATGGGGTGGCCTTCATGGGCTATCCGCGCCTGGCCGCCATGGCTCAGCGGGCCGAATACCGTCACATCGTCGGAACACTGGCCGAGGAATCTACCCGCGAATGGATCGAGTTTCGTGCAGCGGACGGAGAAGATAAATCAGAACGCCTGAAGGATCTCCGATCAGAATTTACGCGCCTGAAGGTACGGGACCGGTTTCGTCAACTCTCGGAATATGACGGCTTCTATGGTCTGGGGATGCTTTATCTGGATACAGGCTTGCCGACACGTTCTCCGGATCTTGCCACACCTCTTCTCGTCGAACCTGAAACCATCGGCATTGGCGCTCTCAAGTCGCTGCGGGTAATTGACCCGATCTGGATTAGTCCGAACGACTACAACGCTGCAGACCCCCTAAAATCCGCTTTCTATCGCCCATCCACATGGTGGGTGCAGGGCGCGAACCTGCACGAAAGTCGTCTTTTGCGTTTCGTATCTCGCGACGTGCCAGACATTCTGAAGCCATCATACAATTTTGGCGGGATGTCTCTGGCCCAGATGGCCAAGCCTTATGTCGATAACTGGCTCAGAACACGACAGTCCGTGGCAGATCTTATTAACGGCTGCTCCATCGTTAATCTGAAAACCGATCTCATGGCCACCATGCAAAAAGTAGGCGTTGGCGGCCTAATTGACCGCGTGCAGTCATTTATCAAGTTTCGCTCCAACCGTGGCGTTATGCTTACGGACAAGGAAAAGGAAGAGCTTCAGATCCTTTCGGCCAATCTGGCGGGGCTGGACAAGCTTCAGGCTCAGGCACTGGAACAAATCTGTGTTGTCGCCCAGATGCCGCTGGTCAAGTTTACGGGTATCTCTCCATCCGGGCTCAATGCTTCGTCAGATGGTGAAATCAGGGTCTGGTATGACCGGGTCGCCGCCTATCAGGAACAGTTCTTCCGGCCTCACCTCACGCGAGTGATGCGCATCATCATGCTGTCTCTCTGGGGGGAGATTGATTAAAGCATTGATTTTGCATTCATCCCGCTCTGGCAGATGGATGACGCCGCAAAGGCTGCGATCCTCAAGACCAAGGCTGATACCGTGGTTGAACTGATCGAAGCCGGGGTCGTATCGCCAGAGGAAGGGCGCAAGGTCGTGGCTGACGACCCGGATAGCCCGTTTGACGGCATTGATGTTGATGATGTTCCGCCGCCCCCAGAAGATGGAGACGATCATATCTCGCTGTTGTCAGATCCGGCGGCGGGGAATGTAGGGGCAAGTGGGGTTTAGGGGGCATCTCGATCAATCAAGGCGAACCTACATAAACATTGAGCCGCCCTTCGGCGCACTTTTGATCGGAGATCGCCATGGCTTTACGTTGCGTGTCTGCGCAGCAGCGTAAGCATCCTAAGACACTCAAGCCTGTCCGACCCAATGCCGGAGTTGAGATTGCCTACTATAAGGCGCTAATGGCTCTGATCGACGAAATGGACGCAAGCCTGACTTACTGGCTGAAGGCCAGCTACCGAAAGCATGAAGCCACCATTGCGCAGGACAGCGTGGCGGACGAACTTCAGAAGGTCATGAACCGTCTGACGGTGCGCTGGCGCAGTCTGTTCGATGACCGGGCGCGGAAGATGGCGGAGACGCAGGCGGGGAAGTGGCAGAAGGGCGCTGACACATCGCTGATGAGCAAGCTGAAGCAGGCCGGATTTGCAGTGAAGTTCCGACCATCTAAGGCTGTGACGGATGTGTTAGATGGCGTAATCAATGAGAACGTCGAGCTGATCAAAAGCATCGCCGAGCAGCATTTAAGCGACGTCTCGGCGATGGTTCAGCGTTCCGTCATGGCCGGGCGCGATCTGTCCACGCTGACCACCGAATTGCAGGACCGCTACGGTGTTTAGTCCCGGGATTTGATGGGTTGGATTGATGATGAATCTTTCTAGCTCTGAAGTCCAGATTTTGCAGACGTATTCGTAAGGGGTAAGGCCACTGAGGGTCTTGAG
>NZ_JABCQI010000010.1 GCF_015244745.1 Gluconobacter cadivus | reverse complement strand
CGTCACAAAGACCGCCGCTACGGCATAAATGGAAAGCGGAGCAACGAAAACGCCAAACAGGTTAACTTCAGCCAGCATCAGAAACCAGCTCCAGCGTCAACCACCAGACTGCCAAACGCCAGACTGTAAGACAACTCGCCCACAACGCTCCTCAATCAAACACACCGAGTCCTTCATTAGGCGAGGGAGAGTCGGTTAGTGATATGGATCAAAAACTGAACCTCCTGACGAAAATGTCAACAGGATCTGTTTTCAAATCGTATGTTGTCATATAATCTATTGATATGTCAACAGTTGAGGTGTCATTGAAAATGGCTGTCCGGTATGGTGCGTCCCTTCTTCGGGAGAGCAGTTTTCATGACATGGAACTGACCTTTCATGTCATGCGGCTGTCGAGCCTCTGGCGGGCCCAGCTTGACCGTCTTCTGCGCCCTGAGGGCATGACGCTCGCGACCATGCGGCCCATGGCCTATCTGATGGTGATGGGAAACGGGCTGAAGCAGAGCGATCTGGCGTCAGTCATGGGGGTGGACAGTTCGGCACTCGTCCGGGTTCTGGACCAGTTGGGACGGGAAGGGTTGATCTCCCGAGAGCCCGATCCCCATGACCGACGCTCCAACCTTGTGGCGCTGACGAAAACCGGGATGGCACGGTGTCGGAGGTTCCAGCAGATTGCAGCGGAGCTTGAGGCCCGGCTGACCAAAGGGCTTCCCGAGGAGGAGGCAGAGATGCTCCGGGATCAGCTTGGCATGATGGAGAGCAGATTTTCCCTGTCTGATGTCTCTTCCTGCTGAAACTGCGGCTCCTTATGAAAAACCTTTTCCGTCAGATGTTTTCTTTTGACCGCAGCAGCCTCCGCTGGCGGAATTTCCTTGCGACAGCCGCTTTCACGGCGCGTGTTTTCCTGTCCATCGGAATTGCGCTCTTTCTGGCGTTCATGATCCAGCTTGAATCGCCGATGAGTACGGTCACGACCGTTCTGATCGTTGCCAACCCGACCGTGGGCGCGCTGGTGTCCAAAAGTGTGTGGCGCATGACCGGAACGGTGATCGGAGCAGCACTGAGCACGGCTGTCATGGCGATATTTGTACAGTCCGCGGTTCTGTATTTCATGGCGCTTTCGGTCTTTGTCGGACTGGCCTGCATGACGGCGACATGCCTGCGGTATTTCAGGGCTTATGCGGCGGTTCTGGCCGGATATACGATCGTTATCGTGGCCGTGCCGGCTTTCGCCCATCCCGAGAATATTTTCCTGTCTGCGATGATGCGGGTGTCGGACGTGGCGCTCGGAATTGTGGTGACGGCGGCAGTCTTCATGGTGACGTCGCCCCGACGGCGTCAGGGGACGATGGACGCGCTTTCGGGTGCGTTCCGCGAGACCCTGCGTCATGCTCTGGTTTTTCATGAAGGACTGGTTCGTCCTGCCGTCATACAGGACGTTCAGAATGCGGAACTAGCCGTTGCCGATGGGGCATTCCGGACGCTGCCGCAGACCCTGTATGACGGTAGGCAGCGCCTTCTGGGGCAGCTTGCGCGTCTGGGACCGGCCATCGAATACGCGGCGACCGATAATCCGGATATTCATGCCGGGGTGCGGGGTTACAGGTTGGCGGTCAGTCGCATGACGGGGCTGGTTGCGTCCTATCATCCGTACTGGCGTAATCTGGGGATCGCGAACCCGCTCTCGGCAGATGTGCATCGTGAAATCCGCGATACGTTGACCCGGATCCTTGCTTTGACGGAGAGTGCGCGATGGATCGAGCAACCGCAGAGCGTGCTCGCATGTCTGGAAGACGCGCTGGAACGGCTGGCAAATCTGGAGCGTTCTGCGATATCGCCAGAAGCGCAGGCGTCGGTCGATAATACTCGTGATATTCTGTTTCAGCTTCGGGAAATCGTGCTGGATCTGTCCAGCCCGCGTGGCGCGCATGTCCGGGTGCGAGGCGGGCTGCATGTAGAATGGATGTCCGCGATCTATAATGGATTGCGCGGAATGCTCATCGCCTTTCTGGCCTGCATGATCTGGTACATCACGTATTTCCCGACCGGTCCGATGATGATCATGTATGTGGTGGCGGCATCGAGCCTGCTGTCGACCGTACCATCGGCTGCCCGGGCCAGTGTGCCGATGGCGATCGGGACGGCGCTTTCGGTTCCAGCCTGCTGGCTGTGTCATATCGTGGCGCTGCCTCGCGTGGATGGGTATCCGATGCTCTGGCTGTCGATCTGTGCGTGCATGTTGCCCGGCGTGTGGCTCCAGTTTCATCCACGCTACGGGATTGGCGCTTTTGGCTATACGGTCTTTCTGGCTATGCAGTTGATGGTGACGAACAGCATGGTTGTGGATGACATCACGCTCATCAATACGTGGCTGGCCATCCTGATGGGGTGTGTGCTGCTTGTTCTGGTGTTCCGGGTGATTATGCCAGCCGATCAGAGGCTGTATGCATCGCGCCTTGTGCTGTCTCTGGGGCGTAGTTTGCAGAGCCTTTCAAGTCAGCCGGGTGCGAAAGTCCCGTCCTGGATGGTGTGGGAAGGGGCGCAGATCCAGAAAGTCTCGAGTCTGTTGATGCGCCTGTCTCTGGTCTCTACTCCGATTGACCGACAGGGCTATGTCGATGGGGCATTTGCCGCCCTGTCCCTAGGGCGTCTGTTGATCCGTCTCAGACGGGCTGCGGAGAAGGCGGTGTTGACGACTGCCCAGACGGAAGCCCTCAACACGGCTCTTGCGTCTTTCAGAATGCTGCGTCGGGACCCGGCTGGTACGGCGGCCTCTCTAAGAGAAGCAGCGCGGCTAATCGGCTCAGACAATGATCCGGGCATGGAGGATGTGTTTCGCGTCCGTCTTGTAGCCTGTCTGGAGCAGAGCGCACATATCATCGACAGCATTCCGGGATTTTTCCACGCGGATGGTCCGTTGAATTGCTGGTTCGATGAACGCGGGACTGTGAAGCTGGTAACGGCCCATCCGGCAGGATGACGGTCAGGAGACCGCCCGATCGCGGATGACATCCAGAGACAGGCGGGCCGATTCCAGAATATGCTGCTTTGTCAGTCGTCCAAGTTCGTCGCTGTCACGTTTGCGGCAGGCCTGAAGGATCTGGAAATGTTCGGCGTCCGTTGCGGTTTTTCGTCCCGGCAGCTCCAGATGGGCGCGGATATAGCGGTCGAGGCGCGAGTGAAGGTCGTGGATCATGCCGTATAGTCGCGGGCGACGGGCAGCGGCATAAATAGCGCCATGAAACTCCCAGTTCAGCCGACCGGACTGGGCCATGCCGTGACTGCCACCTGTCCCATTCACGAATGCCTCATAGGCGTCCTCGATATGGGCCAGATCAACGCGGGTGAGGGTCGTCATGGCCAGGCCAGCCGCCATGCTTTCCAACGAGGCCCGGATGTCCGAATATTCCAGAATGTCCGCTTCGCTCATCCCCGTTACCACGGCGCCGCGATGGGGCAGAAAGGCGATCAGCCCTTCCGCCTCTAGCTGCTTGAGCGCTTCGCGAACCGGAATGGTGGAGACGCCGAAATTACGGGCCAGTTCGGACTGACGCAGGGGCTGCGCGTCGGTCAGGATGCCGTCCGTGATGGCACGGCGCAGGGCGTCCGCGATTTCGAGCGAGGCCGAGCCGCTTTTCGTATCAACAGGTGTGAAAATCGGTGCGGCGTCGCTCATGAGGTCGGTTATCCGTCAGTGGGGCGGTCCTCATAGCATGATCGCAACAAACGATCATGCCTGTGGGATATTATCGGCGGGATATTATCCGATGGTCATCAGGCTGGCATTGCCGCCTGCGGCCGTCGTGTTCGTGCTGACGACCTTTTCCTGAAGCACCCATTCGGGCCGGATCGGGCTTTTTGCGTCAAGCATGTAAAGATGTACGACCATGCCCGAGCGCGACAGGGCCGTGCGGGCCTGTTCGGCCATCTGCCGTTCTTCGAAAGATGCGAGGATCGTCCGGCATCCCGCAACACGGCCGCCCTGAGTGCGACGGATATGCAAAGCGAGGGCATGCGGTAGGTCGGAGACCCAGTCCGAGGCCACGTTGGGGCCCTGAACGAAAGCCGTATTTCCGCCACTCAGGGCGAGACCTACGGCGTGAAGCATGGTCTCCCGGTCACTGGCGATGCACAGGACGGCACCGCGCGGCAAAAGTTGGTAGAGATTGGTCTCTCCGACGGGGCCGGGAAGCTCGCGCGTGGCGCCGCACAGGCCGTGCTGCATGCTTTCCACGATCTTCTGATAAAGCGGAAAACTGCTCTGCATCAGCCAGGACAGGAACTGCCGGGCAGGCTCAGGCAGCTCCTGTTTTTCCCAACCGGTATGGGGCGGGGTGGTGCGCATCAGGCGGCGCAGGATTAGCGGACCACCGGCTTTCGGCCCTGTGCCGGACAGTTTTTCGCCGCCAAAAGGCTGGCTGCCGACAACCGCGCCAACCATGTTGCGATTGACATAAAGGTTTCCGGCTTCGATGCGGGACGTGACATGCGCCATACGGCTTTCGATCCGGGTGTGGAGGCCGAATGTCAGACCATAGCCGGACTGGTTGATGGCGTTGAGCAGGGCTTCGAAGCCGTGGGATTCAAAGCGCAGGACGTGGAGCACCGGCCCGAAAACCTCACCCTTCAGGTCTGCCAGACTGTCGATCTCAATGATCGTCGGGGCGATGAAGGTGCCGTTTTCTGTGTCTTCCGGCAGCGGAAGAGACCAGACGAAGCGACCCTGCGTGCGGGCTTCATCAATATAGGTCTGAATGCCCGAGCGGGCGTCTGCGGAGATGACGGGGCCGATATCGGTATGCAGTTCTGCGGGGTTGCCGACCCTCAGTTCTTCGACCGCACCGCGCAGCATTGTCATGACGCGATCGGCACAGTCCTCCTGCACGCACAGGACGCGCAGGGCGGAGCAGCGCTGGCCTGCGCTGTCGAATGCCGAGACCAGCACATCCGCCACCACCTGTTCAGTCAGGGCAGAACTGTCCACGATCATGGCGTTCTGTCCGCCCGTTTCAGCGATGAACGGAACGGGCTGCCCGTCCACTCCGGTACGGTCGGCCAGGGTTTTGGCGATCAGACCCGCAACGGCGGTGGAGCCGGTGAACATCACACCGGAAATCCGGGCGTCAGCCACCAGGGCCGCACCGGTTTCGCCCGCGCCGGGAACGAGGCGCAGTGCGTTTTCCGGAACTCCGGCTTCCCGCAGGAGGGCGACAGCCCGCAGGGCGATGAAGGGAGTTTCCTCGGCCGGTTTGGCGACGACTGTGTTGCCAGCTGCGAGGGCTGCGGCGACCTGTCCAAGGAAGATGGCAAGCGGGAAGTTCCAAGGGCTGATACAGGCGACGACACCGAGCGGCGCACTGCTGCCTGTCCGGGCGATGTCCTGAGCCTGTGCGGCATAATAACGCAGGAAATCCACGGCCTCGCGGACTTCGGAAAGCGCATTGGCGTAGGATTTGCCAGCTTCACGGACCAGAAGGGCGATCAGGTCTTTCTGGTGCTGCTCCAGAAGATCAGCCGCACGGTCGAGCTTTGCGCTACGTTCGTCAGCGGGAAGAGCAGCCCATGCCGGCATCTCGCTTTCTGCAAAGTCGATGGCCTTGCGAACATCGGCCTCGTTTCCGAAACGGACAGTGCCGATCCGGTCGGAATGGCTGGCGGGGTTTCGGATATCCTGCGCTTCGCCCGAACAGGATGTGTCCTGCAAAGCCTGCTCGGCAGACACGCGGACGGCTCCGGACAGAGCAGCGATGGTGTGTTCGTCGGTCAGGTCCAGCCCGCGCGAATTAGTCCGCTCGGGTTCGAACAGGTCTTTCGGAAGGGCAATGGCCGGATGAGAGGCACCCGGCGGCTCCACGGCCTTGGCCAGTGCGACCGGGTCTTCAATCAGGTTTTCGATCGGCAGGCTCTCATCACCGATCTGATTGACGAAGGAGGAGTTAGCGCCGTTTTCCAGCAAACGGCGCACCAAATAGGCCAGAAGCGTTTCATGCGAGCCGACCGGGGCATAAACGCGGCACGGGCGGTTGAGCTTTTGCGGTCCGACGACTTCGTTATAGAGCGTCTCACCCATGCCGTGCAGGCACTGGAACTCGTAGTCGCCAATCTGGAAGTTCAGTCCTGCCAGCGTATAGATGGTGGCCAGCGTACGGGCGTTGTGCGTGGCGAACTGCGGAAAAACCACGTCGCGGGCGGCGAGAAGTTTTTTGGCGCAGGCGATATAGCTCACATCGGTGTAGCATTTGCGCGTGTAGACGGGGAAATCCGTCTGGCCTTCGACCTGCGCCTTCTTGATTTCGCTATCCCAGTACGCGCCTTTAACCAGCCGGATCATGAGGCGGTGCCCGCTGCGGCGTCCCAGATCAATTAGATAGTCCAGAACCTTCGGGGCACGCCGGCCATAAGCCTGAACCACGATCCCGATGCCGTTCCAGCCGTCCAGTTCGGGGCAGTGACACAGGTTTTCGATCAGGTCGAGCGAGAGGTCGAGACGTTCGCTTTCTTCCGCGTCGATATTGATGCCGATGTCATAGCGGCGCGCCTGAATGACGAGATCTTTGAGGGTCTGGCCGAGTTCTTCAAGAACCCGTTCACGCTGGGCGAAGGCATAGCGGGGGTGAAGAGCCGAGAGCTTGATGGAAATACCCGCTTTTTCATAGACATTCGCACCACGGGCAGTCTGGCCGATGACATCGATAGCGCGTTCGTAGTCGTGGCGGTAGCGTAGGGCGTCGGCTTCCGTCATCGCGGCTTCACCGAGCATGTCGTAAGAGTATTTGAAGCCGCGTTCTTCGGGTTCTGCGCTGACCTTGCGCGCGTCCTCGATGGTTTCCCCAATGACGAACTGTTCGCCCATCATCCGCATGGCGATGTCGAGCGCACGGCGGACCAGTGGCTGGCCGCCCCGTCCGACGAGACGGAACAGCGTGGCGGCCAGTCCTTCATCGGTGTCGTTGGTCAGCTTGCCGGTTAGCATCAGGCCCCATGAGGCCGCATTTACGAAAACGGTCTTTTTCCCGCCCATGTGAGACAGCCAGTCTCCCGTGCCGATCCGGTCGCGGATCAGGGCGTCGCGTGTGGTAGCATCGGGAATGCGCAGGAGCGCTTCGGCCAGACACATCAGGGACACGCCCTCGGCGGAGGAAAGCGAGAACTCCTGCACAAGGGCTTCAACCCCGCCCGGACGACGCTGCGTGCGCAGGGTGCGGGTGAGGTGTCGGGCGACGTCGAACGTGTTCTGCTGTTCCGTCTCGGTCAGTGTGGCCTGTTCGATCAGGGGGAGGATGCAGTCCGCTTCTGGCCTGCGCATGTCTGCTGCAATGGCCTGACGGAGGGGGGAGCGGACAGGATAGGACGGCACAACAGAGGACATGGACTCAGCCTTGGGCAGAACACTCGGTCTGAGTTCTATAATCATATACGATCATGAAGAAAATATATGAAATTAGGGTTCGAGTCATTTTTGTATCGTATCTGAAACCTGTCTTTCTTTTCCTCCGAACCGTTCGTGCCATGTGGGCAGGAATGTGGCGCCGGGGAGTGGTCTCGCCTCGTAAACGCCACGGGCGATGGCGCGCGCCGTGACCTGTGTGGCGGCGTGGAGGATTTCCGTCCATTCTTGAGACGTGGGTGCCGGTTTTTCGCGTGTGGAGACCCCGATCATGGCGTCGCCGTCCAGAGGTAGATGGGCTGGGAAAACGCCTCTCGCCACGCCATCCTGAGCGAGAATGGCAAGGCGTTTGGCCTGTGTTTTGGTGAGGGTTGCGTCCGTCGCGATAAGACCGATCGTGGTGCCGGTGACGGAGGCCCATTTGGAGCGCAGGCGCAGGTCTTCTGACGTGAGATGCGTGGGCATGCCCAGACCGCCGAATTCGCGTCCCTGTTCGAAAGGCGCGCTCCAGAAATGGGGCCCATCGCCGATTGTGGCTGTCCCGACGGCATTGACCGCGACCAGAGCGGCCACGCGGTGTCCGGCCGGGGTTATGGTGCTTGCCGAACCTAATCCTCCGCGAAGTGTGGCAGTTGTGGCGCCTGTTCCTGCGCCCGCGGTGCCCAGTCTGAAACAGCCATGGCGGGCGTTTTCGGCAGCCTGATGCCCCATGTCGGTATAGGGGGAGTAGCGGCCCCAGGACGTCTGACCGCCTGCTGGCAGATCGTAAAGACTGGCCTGTACGACGATGGGAACGCGGATCGTGCCTGGGGGAAGGGGCGCATTGCCAAACTGTTCCCGCAGCCATGCCTGAACTCCCGTCGTGGCATCCAGACCGTAAGTGGAACCGCCTGACAGAACGACTGCATGGATGTGCTCGACCAGATTTTCGGGTTCCAGCAGCGCGGTTTCCCGCAGCGCCGGAGCGCCGCCCGGAAAGCTGCCGGAGGCGGTGACCGGATCGTCGAACAGAATGACCGTCACCCCCGTGCGCAGGTTCAGATCTTCACTGTGGCCGACGCGGATTCCGGGGATGTCGGTGAGCAGGTTCAGGCTGGTCATGCGGCCTCGTCGGTCAGAAGGAGTTTTCGAGCAGTGCCCGCGTCTTTGGTTGCGTTGGGGCATTCAGGAGGGTGGAGGCCGGTCCGGATTCCACAATCCGCCCCTGTTCCAGAACGGCGATATGGTGCGACATATGGCGGATGACAGCCAGATCATGGCTGACAAAAACATAGGCCAGTCCGTGTTTTTGTTGCAGATCCAGCAAAAGGTTCAGGACGATGGCCTGTGTCGAAACGTCCAGCGCCGAGACGGCTTCATCTGCGATGATAACGGAGGGACGCGTGATCAGGGCGCGGGCAATCGCAATGCGTTGTCTCTGGCCGCCGGAGAAGGCTTTAGGATAGCGGTCCGCGCTTTCGGCGGAGAGGCCGACTTCGGCGAGAGTCGTCAGAATGCGGGCTTCGCGGTCTGGGGCAGGGTCAAGGGCCTCCCCGACGATCTCGCGGACCCTCTGGCGTGGGTCGAGGGCGCCGTAAGGGTCCTGAAAGATCATCTGGATGGCAGGACGGATCTTCTTTTGTATGGCGCGGGAAGCTGTTGCGAGATCCTGTCCCTGATACAGGATCTGTCCTTCATGGGGGAGGGTGAGGCCGCTGAGGAGGCGACAGAGCGTTGATTTTCCGCTGCCGGACGCGCCGATGATTCCGAGCGTCTGGCCCGGCAGGACATCGAGGCTGACAGTATGCAGGATTTGCCTTCCGGACACTCTGAACGTCACATTCCGGGCCTGAAGGATCGGGGTCATGCCGGTACCGTATAAACGGGCAGGCGGCTCAGGGGCGTATGGGCCGCGCCATGCAGGGACATGGCGAGCAGGGCCTGTGTATAGGGATGGGCGGGTGCGTCGAATATGGAGGCAGTCGGCCCCTGTTCCACGCAGATCCCATCTTTCAGGACCAGAACGTGATCCGCATGATGGCGGACCAGACCGAGATCGTGGGAAATCATCAGGACGGCCATACGGTGCGTTTTTGTGTGTTGATGGACGAGTGCCATCATGTCTGCACGGGTGCGAGCATCGAGAGCTGTGGTGAATTCATCAGCGATCAGAAGGGCGGGTTTGCAGGCCAATGCCATGGCCAGAAGCGCGCGCTGTCGCTGTCCTCCCGAAAGCTGATGGGGATAGGCGCGTTCGCTCACGCCCGCTTTCAAAAGGCCGACCTGCTTCATGAGAACAAGGGTTTGATCGCGGATCTCAGAACGGGTGAGTGTTGTATGAAGCCGAAGCGTGTCGGCGATCTGTGCGCCAATCCTTCGCGTGGGGTTGAGCGCTGACATGGGTTCCTGAAAGACCATGCCGAGCGTTTTTCCACGGATCTGACACCATTGAGGTTCCGTAAGCGTCAGAAGGTTTTCATCGTTCAGACGGATTTCTCCGTGAGGCTGGAATCCGGCTGGCAGTAGCCCCATGAGGCTCAGGGCCAGTGTGGATTTCCCCGAACCTGACTCGCCGATGACGGCAAGGATTTGTCCTGCTTCAAGGGTAAAAGAGAGAGAGTGAAGGATGGGACGGGCTAGGCTGTGAACACTCAGATCCCGGACCTGAAGAAGGGGAGTCATGGCGCGCGCTCCTGTAGCGGGGCATCCAGAGCATCGCGCAAGCCGTCACCGGCCATGTTGAACCCCAGTACGAGCAGCATGATTGTCAGGCCCGGCACGGCGACCAGAAGTGGATGATCGAAAATATGGATCTGGTAAGCAGCTAGCGCCCGGCCCAGATCCGGTCGGGGTGGCGGCGCGCCCAGCTCCAGATAGGACAGTCCCGCATCAGAAAGGACAGCGAGGGCGAGCGAGGATGTTGCCTGAACCGTCAGAAGCGGGAGGATGTTTGGAAGGACGTGCCGTCGTAAAATGGAAACGGTGCTGCGTCCGGCTAGACGGGAGGCCGCGATATAGTCCTGAATCAGAATGGCGCTTGCAGCCTGCCGGGTGATGCGGATCTGGGCGGGAAGGCCGAACAGGGCGATGGCGAGGATTTCACCCGTGGCCGAAGCTCCGAGCGCCGTGACTAGAAGAGCGGCGGTCAGAACGGGCGGAAACGCCAGCCCCAGATCGGCCAGCCCCATGATGACTTTGGGTGGTCTCCCAGCTGCCATCAGCCCCAGCGCCGTCCCCGCAACTGTCGAGAGGCACACGGCCATCGCCGCGATTAGGACGCTGTTGAACGCTCCGGAAAGCACGAAGGTCAGAAGATCCCGGCCAAAAGGATCGGTTCCAAGCGGGTGTGATAGGGAGAGAGGGGCGTAGCGATGCATGACGTCGATTGCCGGAGCACGGGCGCCCGTGAGCAGGGCCGTGACGAATGCAGGAAGCAGAACGATGCCGAGCAACGCGCTGCCGGTCCAGAGTGTCGGGTTGGCGCGCGTGTTCATGGGCGTTCTTCCCCAAGGCGCGGGTCTAGAAAGCGCACCAGTGTGGCGAGCAGAAAACCGAGGATCATGACGGCGGTGACGATCAGCATGACGAGGTTTTGCACGACGGGCAGGTCGCGCTGGTTGACGGCCTCCAGCAGAAGTTTTCCGCAGCCGGGCAGGCTGAACACGCTTTCGACGATGATGCTCCCTGTGATGAGAACAGGAAGCTGAATCCCGGCCAGCGTCAGAACCGGAAGCAGGGCATTGGGCAACGCAACGCTCCACAGGACGCCAGAGCGGCTGTAGCCTTGGGCGCGGGCCGTGCGGATGAAATCCCGGGACAGGGTTTCGATCAGGGAAGAGCGCATGAAGCGTGCGGTGATGGCGGCCTGCGGGACGGCGAGTGCGACGGCCGGAAGAATGAGCGCTCTCAGGCCGGTGAAAAATCCATGACCCCAACCCGGAAAACCGCTGGCTGGCAGCCAGTGAAGGGTCAGGGAAAACAGGAACGTCATCATCATCGCCAGCCAGAAATCAGGAATGGACTTCAAAAGCTGAAGCATCGCCATAAGGCCCATATCGGGCATTTTCCCCCGGTTTGCAGCGGCGGTCATGCCAAGCGGGATGCCTGCGCCGAGCGAGAGCATCATGGCCAGCAGGATCAGGGGCAGAGTGCTTTGCAGGCGCTCACCGATCAGGTTGCCGACGGGGACATCGTAAATATAGCTGCGGCCCAGATTGCCGCGCATCAAATTGCCGACCCAGTGTGCGTATCGTGCGGGCAGGGCGGTATCCAGCCCGAGCTGATGATGCAGGGCGGCGAGGCTTTCAGGACTTGCGTCCAGTCCGAGCATGACGGAGGCGGGGTCGCCGGGAAGGAGGTTCATGGCCGCGAAAATTACAAGACTTGCAACGATCAGCAGCAGAAGCCGCTGAAAGGCCAGAGACAGGACGTTCATTCCCGTCATGGCTCCCAGAAGACGCCACCCAGCGGGCAGCCTGCGATGGGTTGGTTGGTCCACAGACCCTTGAGGTGGCGGTTCAGGACGGTCTCACGGGGGATCGAGAACAGGAAGACGTTCGGCTCGTCGAGCGCGAGCTGAGCCTGCATCCGGGTGGAAAGCTCATGCCGCAAAGCAGAGTCTGCCGTGGCCTCGTACCGTTGAAGAAGGTCGTGAAAGACGGGGCTGTGATAGTGAAAATAGACCGGTGTGCGGTCATAGATTGTGATGTCGTGTGGCTCCGTATGGGCGATGACGGTCATGTCGAAGGCGCCCTGTCCGTAAATCTGGCTGAGCCATGCGGGCCATTCCACAGGCTGCAGCGTGACGTTCAGTCCGATCTGTTCCAGATAGGCGGCGATGAGTTCGCTGCTGTCGCGTGCATAGCCGATGGGCGGAAACGCCAGCGTCAGATGCAGGCCGGGCGCAATGCCTGCGTCCTTCAGAAGCGCGCGGGCGTGGTCGGGGTCGTAAGGATAACGGTCGGGCAGGGCGACGTAATCGGGATCATCCGGCGCCATGTGTGATTGCAGGAGCGTCGCGTCACCCTCCGCCACAGCCTGAATCAGCGCCCTGCGGTCAATGGCCTGCGCGATGGCCTGTCGGACGCGCAGGTCGTTGAACGGGCGGCGGGCATTGTTGAGGGCGAGAATGGCCTTGAAGGGAAAACTTCCCCGGACGACTTCAAGCTGCGGGTTGCTGGCAAAACGGCTCAGGATTTCACGGGATGGGAAGGACGGATAGGCATCCAGTTCCCCGGCCAGAAGCGCGTTGCTGGCCGAAAGCGGGTCGGGCATGAAGCGGAAGGTGACGGAACGCAGAGCGGGTCTGACACCCCAATATTCCGGATTGCGGTTCAGCGTCAGGTGATCACCGCGTTGCCATTCGCCAAAGATGAAAGGCCCGGTGCCGACGGGGTGACTGATGTTCTGCGCTACGGAGGCTGGCGAAAGGATGGCGGCGTCGTTCCATGCCAACTGGTACAGGAAACTGCCATAGGGGCGCTGAAGACGAACCTGGACGTGCAGGCTGTCGGGGCACGAAATATCGGCAATCTGGCTGAAAGTGCTTCTGTCCGGGTTGGTACTGCCTGAGGCTCCGGCGCGGAGAAGTGAAAATTTTACAGCCTCACAGGTCAAAAGCGTTCCGTCATGAAAATGCACATTTTCATGGAGTGCGAAATCGTAGGTCAAGCCGTCCGGCGAAACGCTCCAGTCCCGAGCGAGGAGGGGTTTGATGGTTCCCTGTTCATCCAGACGAACTAGTCCTTCATAGATATTGTTGTAGGTCACCATTCCGATGGCTTCGCTGGAACCGCGTGTAGGGTCGAGACCCGGTGGTTCAATGGCCAGACCGATTGAGAGCGTATCCCGCTCCTCGGCAGCCTTGGCACCTCCCGTAAGGCTCATTGCCAGAAGTGGCAGAATGGTCAGCAGGGTCTTTTTCAATCAGGCGCTCCGCGAACTTGCAGCCTCAGGGCGCAGGGACACGGAAAATAGGGCGTTCGCCGTCTGAGTGAAAGGGGGGCTTTCAGGGATGAGGAATTGTGCTGTCGATCCGGGAGGCAAGCTGCTCCACGAGCTCACGCGTCAGGGCGACTTTGCCTGCATCTGTCGTTACGGAGCCCTGTGCCGTGAAAGAGCCCCGGTTGCGCAGGATGGCGCGATGAGTGTCCGAGGGGACCAGCGCCCAATCGGCCTGTAGGGCTCCTTGGCCGCTGCTGTCGAGATCAAGCCGGTTGATGTTAACGGCAAGCCGGAGTGCTGGGGTTTCGGTCAATGGTTGTGTGGTCACGATATAATGGGGCCAGTCCTGCCCCAGACGGGCCGCCAGAAGGTCCGTCACGCCTTGCGACAGGCGGCTTCCCCAGCGTCCGTTAGGGCTGCGGTCAAGCTGATCCCCATGGCGGGTCATGATGTCCTGATTGTCCAGATAATCCGGCAGGGCAACGCGCGCGACGTTCAGGACCGGGGCTGTGGCAGGAAGGGCCGTGTTGCCGGTCTGAGCAATGGCTGGGGCGCCAAGCGTATAGAACTGCACCGGCGGAGCGGCACAGCCCGACAACAGAGCCAGCGTCAAAAGGGCGAACGGTGCCGCAGATCGTGTCATGAGCCGTATCACGGGGGTGTTCTCCGGAAAAATCGGGGGAAGGCGGGTGGTGCGGCTCACTGCCGACGTCCCGTGAGCAGGAGTTGCGGGTTATGTTCGACGTCTGTCGCGAACCCGCGCAGGGCCGAGGCGGCCGCTGCGATATCGCGCAGACTGGCTTCGAGATTGGTCCGGTCTGCGGAGCGCGGGGAGGTCATATTTTCCAGATTGGCGAGACTTTTTGTGGCCTGCTGCACTGCTTCATTGCTGCTCTGGAGGACCGCGCGCAGTTCACGTCCGCGCGCATCAAGCTGCGTCGTTCCCTCATTGGCCAGACGATCCACGCTCAGAAGGGTGCGTGTTATGGCAGGCTCGAACTCTGTTATGGCCTTGCGGGTCGCATCGACCATGTCGCGGCTGTGGTCCGAGGTTTCGTGGATGCTCTGGATCAGGGCAGGCAGATCCTTGTCGAGCTTGTCCGAAAGCTGACGGACCGAGGCCAGAGTGGCGTCGGCATTCTCGCCGATCTGTTTCAGGGGCAGGTCCTGAAGGCTCTGTGTCATGGCAGCGATGGTGGACTGTTTGGTCGGGATTTCCGTGATGCGGGCGATGTCGGGATGAAAAACCGCAGGCGTTGACGGAGAGAAATCCAGATCGATTTCGGATGTGCCCGTCACGAAGCTCTTGAGGTTCATCTCGCCGCGCAGCCCCTGCTTGATCAGCTCTTGCAGGTTGGGAAGATGGCGGGTGCTGTTGGTCAGGATGATGTCGTCTGGTCGCATCGTGACATAGACCGGGATGTAGGCGTCTTTCGTGGCGGGGTTGTATTCAATGACGACGCGGTCCACTGCGCCCACCTGAACGCCACGGAACGTGACGGGAGAGCCTACGGCCAGACCCGACGAGGCGCCGTGGAACACCAGAACGGCTTTCGTCGTTCGGGCGAAAGGATGGAAATTGCCGAACAGGACGAACGCTGCAACAAGCAGACCTGTCCCGCCAAGGACGAAAGCACCGACAAGAGCCTGCCTGTTCATCACGTATTTCCTTCTTCGTCGTCGCGTTCGCGGTGCATGAAGGCATGCACCTGTGGGTCCGTACAGGTGTCGCGCAGATCTCTTGGGGAGCCGTGTGCGATGGGAATTTTGGTTTTGGCATCGAGAAAGATGCCGTCATCGGCGATATGGAACAGGCTCGACAGCTCATGACTGACGATGACGATCGTAGCACCGAGGCCGTCCCGCAGGTTCAGGATCAGGTCGTCGAGGCGGGCAGATGTGATCGGATCGAGACCGGCGGAGGGTTCGTCGAAAAACAGGATGTCCGGATCGAGGGCGAGGGCACGGGCCAGACCGGCGCGCTTGCGCATGCCGCCGCTGATTTCCGACGGATAAAGATCAATCGCCTGCAACATGCCGACAAAACCCAGCTTGAGTTCCACGAGGCGACGGATGACGGGGGGCTTGAGGTCCGTGAACATCTGTAAAGGCAATGCGATGTTCTCGCCGATGGTCATGGAGCTCCACAATGCGCCGCTTTGGAACAGGACGCCGAAACGATGGTTCAGATCGGTGCGATGAGCGTCGGTGCCCGCCCAGTAGTTCTCGTTGCCGACATGGTATTCGCCGACAGAAGGGCGCAGAAGGCCGATCATGCTTTTGAGCAGCGTGCTTTTGCCACAACCTGAACCGCCCATGACCGCGAAGATGCTGCCTTTGCGCACATCAAGTGAGATGTTCTTCTGAATGATCTTCGGACCAAAGGAGAGTGTGACGTCACGCAGGGACAGGACGGTCTGGTCAGGCATGTCGGTCAGATCCCCAGAACATCTGCAATGACGGCGAAGATTGCATCAATGGCGATGACGCCGACAATGCCGACGACAACCGCGCGTGTGGCAGCAATACCGACATCCGCAGCCGAACGCCCGGCTTTGAGGCCGATGCGGCAGCTGGTCAGGCCGATGAAGGCACCGAAAACGATGCTTTTGACGAAACCGAAAATGAACTGGCCGATTCCGAAAGATGTGACTGTTTGATGGAAGTAGCCTGCTGCCGTGATGTCGAGCATCGAAATGGAGACGACGAAGCCCCCTAGCATTCCGATGAGACATCCGTATAGATAGAGGAAAGGCATCGTGATGATGAGGGACAGGACAGCGGGCAGAATGAGGTAGGTCGAGGGTTGAATGCCAAAGACATTCAACGCGTCGATTTCTTCGTTACCCTGCATGGTGGAAATGCGCGCGGCATAGGCGCCGCCCGTGCGCCCGGCCATGATGATAGCGGTCATGACTGCGGCCATTTCACGCACCATCGCAATTCCGACCAGACTGGCTACGTAAACTCCGGCCGCGAATTTCTGCAGTTCGACAGCTCCAACAAATGCCAGAATTGCGCCAATCAGGAAATTGACGATACCGACGATCAGCAGGGCATAGGGGCCGGCATCGCTGGTGTTGGCCAGAAGATCGCTCAGGCGCATCCGGCTTCGGCCGAGAATGGTCTGAACGGCACCTTTGGCTGTCAGTGCCGCGAGTTCGGAGACAACACCCACTTCCGTCATCGAGGCGATGGCATGGCCACCAACGGCTTCCAGAAGGGGCGTGTGGGGTTGCTTGTGGTGGACAGGCTCGTCCGGGGCTTCGGGCAGAAGTTCCAGAAGCTGACGCATCGGGCCCGGCAGTGTCTGCATGTCCAGACTGATGCCAGCATTATGGGCAACGCGTTTAAGATCCCATAGGAACGCGATCAGTCCCGTGTCCCACGCCTGAATGTCAGAGGTCTGGAAAGACAGATATCCATCGGGAGTTTTGGGGAGGCCATCTTTTGGAAAGACCGGAATCGCGCCGGTTCTGGCCTGCCACGTTCCGCTCAGCACCATGAGGAGGGTGTTCTGTTCGTTTTCAAGACGCCATTGCGGGGCATTGTCCTGTGCGTGGGAACGCGGCCCTGTATCGGTGTTGTCTGTCATGGACTTTGCATTTCCGGTCCTGACATTCCCTAGCTTTGCATAAAGAATGGAAAATCTGGTGAGAGATAAACTTGAACGATGTGGACGGATCAAAATTTGCGATGTGGCAGAGAACGATCTCGGGTAAGACCTTATCGATTGCAGGAGAAAGATCAATGCTCCTGTTAAGCGACAATGGGTAAGTGTTTTTTTCTGGTTATTTCTGTGGTTTGACTGGAATGAAACCTGCGTGTTGTCAGGGTATTTCTGATAGAATCACCTGCTAGCGACTTGGAATTTGAAGACCTGTATGGCCAGCCAGCTTTCCCTGATTGTTCCTTTCTACAATGAAGAGGCCGCGATCGGTCACTTTGTTAAGAGTATCCTGCCGGTTATCGACGGCATTGCCGAAACGGACTGGGAGATCGTCTGTGTGGATGACGGCAGTAGTGACGCGACCTTGCGGGAACTGGTTCGTCTTTCGGAAACCGACCGGCGTTTTCGGGTGCTTGAACTCTCCCGTAATTTCGGCAAGGAAGCCGCGCTGACGGCTGGCCTTGATGCGGCGACAGGGGATGCTGTCATTATCATCGATGCGGATCTTCAGGATCCGCCTGACGTCATTCCCCGGATGGTGCAGGCCTGGCGGGAAGGGGCGGAAGTCGTGCTGGGCAAGCGGGTTGATCGGTCCAGCGACAGCATGCTCAAACGCAAAACCGCCGCATGGTTTTATTCGTTGCACAATCGGCTTGCTCACATCCGGATTCCGGAAAATGTGGGTGATTTTCGTCTGATGGACCGGTGTGTGGTTGAAGCCTTGGGGCGGCTTCCCGAGCGCCAGCGGTTCATGAAAGGACTGTTTGCGTGGGTTGGCTTTCGGACAGTCACTCTTGATTATGTCCGCGCACCCCGAGCCGCGGGAACGACGAAATTTTCAGGTTATTCGCTTTGGAATTTTGCCCTTGAAGGCTTCACCAGCTTTTCTTCCGCTCCAATTCGACTATGGACGTATCTGGGAACAATCGGTGCTTTTCTGGCCATTCTTTATGCAATTTTCATTGTGTTTCGCACGATATTCTGGGGAAATTCCGTGCCGGGTTATGCGTCCCTGTTCGTAGCCATCATTTTTTTCAGCAGCGTTCAGATCATCAGTATCGGTATGTTGGGAGAATATATCGGCCGCATCTATATGGAGACGAAGCAGCGGCCGATTTACGTTCTGCGCCGGAAATACTAAGCAGGCAGGCCGGGCATGATGATGCCCGGTTTTTGAGAGGTTCAATTCAGTCTGTTGAGTTTGAGGCTGAGGAGAGCAAGCCCGAGATGACGGGGGTCCTGTCCGATCTGCACCGGATTACTGATCTGTAATTGCAGGCTTGCGGAATGTTTTTCAGGAGGGAGCGCGAAGTCGGCTGTATAGTCGGCATCGTGAGGTTGTACGTCCCATTCAGCAATCTGCGTCCCGTTCAGGAGTACCCGGACGTGCTGCGGTGTACCGGGCGAGGAGTGCATTCGTAATACAAGATTTGCTGTATGGACATCTGCAGGCAGATTAAAATGAAGGCGGGCTTCAGGCGCCTCACTCCACACGCCCCAGTCTTCAGGATTGGACCATCCATTCTCAAGAATTTCTTCATGCTTAAATTGCCGACCTGCCGTGACGATCTCCTGATCGATTGGCAAAACAGGGGGCAGCGGCGGAGGGGACAGACCTGCTGGAAGCGGCACATCCGCTGCAACGCAGAACGTGGCCTTGTCCCAGACGCCACATTTTGCGTGTTGCAGGCTGCTCCAGCGTAGCGCGTGCAGACGCTGTGAGGCGCCGGTCAGGATCACCAGTGTCCGCGGATCCAGAGGATGAGGCTGTTCGGCTGAAGGGTGGCAGGCAGATTGCGGCGTTGTTCTGGCTGTGTACATGGTGTTGACCGACGCATTTTTTAGCGCTGCGGCATACAGAAACTGCATGACATAAATTGCATCAATGCCGTCACATTCCAGGCGAGGATGAATCTCGATCCTGTCAAAAGGCTGCATTATCGAAGAAAGCTGACTGTCTTTGGCGGAGGGAGGCTCAAGGAATGAGAGTTCAATCTGATGAACATCAGAACGGATATTGCGAGTGTCCTGCCATTGAAGTGCAATTCCTGCCAGCAGGACGAAAGGCCACACTCTCGGCCAGGCCCGGCGGAGGCCGTAAATTGCTCCGAGCATGATCAGATAACCAACCGGCCAGAACATCCGTCCTGACGATCGCATCTGTTCTGCGCCCGGAACCCTGAAATGTGTGAGTAGAACCGGAATATGTAAAAAGTAGATGCGATTTGAAAGAGCAATGAGCGTTAGCGCCAGACATGCCAGAAGCAGACCGGCATGCTGTTTTGGAAGTTGTGCAAGAAGCTTAATGCCTCGACGACTCAGAAGGGCAAGCCCAAGGGTCAGCAAGACACCGGCGCCAAGATATTGATATCCTTCGTACTGACCACCGGTTGCTTCTACGAGGCTGGAGGAGACAGACGGAAAAAGACTGGAATGAACCGGCCAGAAAGGGGAGGCGAGGTTCATGGAATAGAGCCCGTAACCACCGCCACTCGCGCTGCCCCAGTATCCCAAAACCGATCCGATGCCGATGATCCCCAGTCCGGATGCGGCTGTAGCCATTACCGCGGGTGCACAGGCTTTCCAGTTTCTCTTTCGTAGCAGAAGAGTCAGGGGTACGGCGCCAAGAATGGCACCGGCCATGACCATCAGATAGGGATGAATCAGAAGCGTCAGAACTGTTATGAGAGCCAGCAGCCAAACCGGTCTGGAACCTGCACCAGTTCGTGTGGCCCTGAAATAAAGACCGATCGCCAGCAGCAGGATCCATTGCCCGCACAGAGCCGCATGGCCAATTCTGAAGATGAAAGTCGGAAAACAGGAGGCAAAAACCGCGGCTGCAAACGCAGGAAGAAGGCGCTTTTCTCCTAGAGACCGCAATGCGAAAACTGCGCAGACCGGTTGCAGTGTCCAGCACAGGGCAAGATAGAGAATGATCCCCTGAAGCATGTCCGGAAAGAGCGGATGAATGACTTTCAGAAGGAGAGCTTCCAGCGGAATACTGTCCGTCAAACCGATATTGGTACCAGCAGGTGCTCCCAGTCGCTGATCCAGTAGAAGCGGCCAGTGCCATCCCTGCCGCAGGAAATAAATCTGGCCAATGATGTGTTGGACGAGATCACCTGAAGCATGACCGGGCAGTTTTCCGCGGATCAAGGCAAGCGGAAAGCATTGCAGCGCCTGAAAGAGACCGAATACCAGCGAGAGCGTGTAAACCGCAAACCTGTTTGTGGATGGCTTCAGAACTGGGCGTTTTTCAGACAAATGACAACACTCGTATTGAACTGTTATTTCAAGGTTGAGTGGCGTCATACAGGAGAATTGTGGCCAAAACCACGCCTGATGGTGTCTAACGGGCCACTCTGTTGCGCATTCGAAAAAAACGGCTAGTCTTTTGGCTCGGGATCAGGAACGGGGGAAACAGGGATATGTCAGACGGACGTGCCGAAATGAAATATGCTTCTCTGAAACGACGGCACGTTCTGCTGGGTGGTGCGGCTGTCTGTGTCAGTCAGATGGTGGCCTGTGCACGTCCGACATCGTCTTTCGACGCGGTGGATGTTCTGGTTCGTAATACCGTCAGACAAGGGGAAACGCCGGGCGCTGTTGTTGTCATCGGACATGACGGAAAAATCGTACACCGTTTCACATACGGGAAGCGGGCAATTGTTCCAGCCTCTGAACCGCTGAGCTGGGACACGCATTTCGATATGGCGTCCCTGACCAAACCGACCATGACGGCACTGTCGGTGATGCAGCTTGTCGAGCAGGGCAGGGTGGGTCTCGATGACCGGGTCAGCCAGTATTTTCCGGACTTTGCATCTAACGGCAAACGCGACATCACGATCCGGTTGCTGCTGACCCATTATTCCGGTCTGCCGCCTGATGTCCCTCTGAATGATCCGTGGACTGGCAAGGCCGAAGGCGTCAGGCGGGCCATGACGTCACCGTTGATCAATCCGCCCGGCGAAAAATTTGTTTACAGTGACATCAACTACATCATGCTGGGGCTGCTGGTGGAAAAGCTGAGCGGGATGCCGCTCAATCAGTATGTAAAGGTCAATATTCTTGATCCGTTGGGGATGAAGGAATCCGGCTATCTTCCATCCTCCAGTCTGAGGCCGATCATTGCTCCGACCCAGTATGACGATCAGGGTGTCATGTTGCGGGGGGTGGTTCATGATCCGACAGCACGCAGGATGGGCGGTGTGGCAGGCCATGCCGGCTTGTTCTCAGATGCGCAGGATATGTCGCTATACGCGCAGGCGCTTCTGGATCGGCTGAAAGGACGGCCGAGCAGTTTCCCGCTGAAACAGGAAACGCTCGTCCTCATGACCACGCCGCAGCAGCCAGCCGGGAAAACGGATCTGCGGGGGCTGGGATGGGATATCGACACCCATTATTCATCTCCGCGTGGAGATGTGTTTTCCCGGAGTTCCTTTGGTCATACCGGTTTTGCCGGTACATCCTTATGGATTGATCCCGACAGTGACAGCTATGTGCTGATCCTGACGAACCGGGTTCATCCTTCAGGAGGTCATAGTGTTGTAAAACTGCGGCACGATGTGGCCACAGCTGCGGGAAAGGCGCTTGGCCTCTCCGCACCCGTTTGAAAATATCCGCAAGATCGAATTGCTCTTTATACGCCTCGCGCTTCTGCCAGAAGCGCGTCGAACGTTTCCCCGTTTGGCGATGTGCCGGGAATGGAGAGCCAGTTCTGGCGCGACAACAGACCGTAGGCTTCGTCGGCGATCTTTGTGAACGTGTCCCACGGCATGAAGGTCCGTGTCCCCCATGTGTTGAAGAAAAGCCCTTCAGGGTCGTAGCCAACAAGCGCAATGGCATGCCCCCCCACTGGCGTTCTGTCTGAAATGGCGTTCCAGTCCCATGTTGCTCCCAAGGGCAGATCCATAAAGCCCTGAGGAACCTGAACCCCTGCCAGCACACCACCCAGATAGCAGATGGCGCGACGGATACCGTCACAGTCTTGCGGGTTGATCGTGCCATAGGCCGTCAGATAGTCCAGTGTCTGACCAGGGCGGTGGAGGCCCTCGCGGAGCCAGAAATTCAGCTCGTCCAGCAGTACTGTTCCGTTGTCCCGGGCGCCTGTCTGCGGATCAAAACCGGTGACGGCTGCGTAATTGTTCAGCACCATGCTTGTTGGCAGTAAGACCAACGCCTGTGCGGCATGGGTCCATGTCGCTGTCAGCGCCGCCTGCGCTGCGAAGGCGCAGCAGCCATACCGGTCATTGCCCCACATCTGGTAGGGAACCCCGGCGGACCAGTCCTTCTGCGCGGGAATGTCCGGGAGGCGTGAGGCCAGCATGGGGGCCAGACGATAGGTGCGGGGATCATGTCTGGGCGCACGTTTGCCAAGGCATCGGGGCATGGGGAAACTCCGGCAAGGGAAACTGGAATATCGGAGCGGTTCAGGCAAACCGCTCCAATGTTGAGGTTGTTGGATTGCGGCTCAGACGCCCTGATAGATCCGGGCGCGGATTAGTTCCGGCGTTTCTACAGGCGCCGCGAGGGGAGCAGCCGTCACGCCGGCAAGGGCTTCGACCAGCGGGATCATGGCGGCGACCGTGGACATGTAGCCAGCGGTCGACGGCGAGTAAGCCTTCACGATCGGCGTTGCGATGGCCAGCAGGGTTTGAAGATCCGTTCCAAGGCTTTTGGCCCAGTCTTTGCCGGTGGCAATCGTGATCGTGCCGTTTGAATTGGCCGCGACCTGAGCCGAGACGCTCTTGATCTGGGCGATCAGGTTGTCGAACTGCGCTTTGTCTTTCTCGGACAGATGGCTTTCGAGTTCGGGAATGCTTTCGATCGCCTGAACCGCGTAGGCAATGGCCGCCGCATCATTGCTCAGGGCGGTTGTGTTGAACGAGGCCGTGTTGGCGGTCGTGGTGCAGGCGCTCATGGAAACGAGAAGAATGGTGCCAAGGCTCAGGGCGAGAATACGATTACGCATTAAATGCTCCACACATAAAAAAAAGCCACCCGAAAGGCGGCTGAGATCAATGAAAATAGCTGACGGAAAAATTCGGTTATTATTCGACGCGTCTGGGAACTTCACCGGCCTTCGGATGCGTCGAGGCCATGTCCAATCCCAGTTTTGCAGCGTCATCCACCCGCGAGGAGCCCACGGGCACCATGATGGCTTTTGCGCCCGGCTGATACGCGCTTGTGTTCCAGCCTTTTGCCTGCGCTACGGCGCTGACGATCTGAAAAAGCGGCAACAGTTTTGACGTGCTGGCAGGGGGTTTCCAGAAGCGAAGAGCCAGAGCGGCCGAAGCGATCAGGAAAGTTATGATTGAAACGATATCGCCAGCATATTTAGCGGGCAGATAGGGCAGGATTGTCTGGAACAGCGATGTCCAGTCCATTGTTGTCTCCGGCTATAAAAATACCGCCCCGAAGGCGGCTGTGCCAACACACCCTCCCGGTCTAGGGAGGGGCGTTCGCGCGCACCAAGGAGAAAATGACGTCAAGTGCCAACTGACTGGTTTTGCGCCCTTTCCAGAAGCAGCAGCTTGTGTTTGACGATCCATCGTGAAGGCCATACGGTTCGCCATCATCACGACTGTCACAGGCGATTTCATGGCTTTCAATTTCAGGCTTGCCGCAGTTGCTGCGGTTTCGGCTTTCTCTCTTTCTGCTGAAGCCCATGCGGCTGCGACAAACCCGTTTTTCTCGGCAAGTACGCTGCCTTTTCAGGCGCCCCGTTTCGATCAGATCAAGGACAGCGACTACGCCCCGGCTTTCGAGCGCGGCATGGCCGAGCACCTGCGTGAGATCAATGCGATTGCCAATAATCGCGCGGCCCCGACTTTCGACAACACGATTGTTGCAATGGAGCGGGCCGGGCAGACGCTCAACCGCGTGCAGATGACGTTCTATGGCGTCTATCAGGCCAATACGAACGACGCGCTGGACAAGGTGCAAAGCGCGGAAGCCCCGCGCCTGACGGCTCATGAAGATGAAGTCTATCTGAACGCAAAGCTCTTTGCGCGCGTGAAATCGCTTTATGATCGTCGGGAGAAGCTGGCACTGACGCCTGAACAGGCGCAGCTCCTCGATATTTATTATCAGCAGTTCGTCCATGCTGGAGCGCAGCTTTCTGCGGCAGACAAAACAAAGCTGCGGGCAATCAACACGCGGCTGTCCAATCTCGAAACTCAGTATGAGCAGAAGCTGATTGCGAGCGCCAAGGCCGGTGCGCTTGTCGTGGATAACGAGAAAGCGCTGGCGGGTATGGACGCGAATGCGATCGCCTCCGCCGCCAAGGCTGCGCAGGAGCGTAAACTGACTGGCAAGTGGGTGATCCCGCTCCAGAACACGACACAGCAGCCTGATCTCTCATCCCTGACCGACCGCGATACCCGAAAGGCCCTGTTCGACCAGAGCTGGACGCGCGCGGAAAAAGGAGATGAGAACGACACCCGCGCCACGATTGCTGAACTGGCACAACTGCGCGCGCAGAAAGCCGCACTTTTCGGTTATCCGAACTTCGCCGCCTATACCCTGTATGACCAGATGGCCAAGACGCCGGAGGCTGCTGAGAACTTCATGCAGCAGCTTGTCCCGGCCACGGCTGCGGAACAGAAGCGTGAAGCTGCGGTTCTTCAGGAGACTATTCGCAAAGACGGTGGCAAGTTCGAGTTGAAGCCATGGGACTGGGAATATTATTCCGGTCAGGTGCGTCGTGCGAAATACAATCTCGATCAGGATGAAATCAAACCGTATTTCGAACTCAAGACGGTCCTGACGGATGGGGTGTTCTTCGCGGCCAATCAGCTCTACGGCATTACGTTCAAGCAGCGGACAGACATTCCTGTCTATCAGCCGGATGTCATGGTGTTCGAAGTCCATGACAAGGATGGATCTCCGCTTGGTCTGATGTATTTCGATTACTTCAAGCGCGACAACAAATCTGGCGGCGCATGGATGTCGAACTTTGTTGGGCAGTCGAAGCTGCTGGGAACGAAGCCGGTCATTTATAACGTTGCCAATTTCACCAAGGCCGCTCCGGGTCAGCCACAACTCATCACGTCCGACGATGTGACGACCATGTTCCACGAATTCGGCCACGCCCTGCATGGACTGTTTGCGGACCAGGCATATCCCTCGCTTTCCGGCACCAGCGTGGCACGGGATTTCGTGGAGTTTCCGTCCCAGTTCAACGAGAACTGGGCGCTGGACCCGAAAGTGCTTTCCCATTACGCCCGTCACTACAAAACTGGCGCTCCGATGCCGGCAGCGCTGGTCGAGAAAATCCGCAAGGCCGCGCATTTCAATCAGGGTTATGCACTGGGCGAGATTGTCGCGGCCGCTGAACTGGACATGAAGTGGCACAGCCTGCCTGCTTCAGCTCCGCGTCAGGACGTGGACAAATTTGAAGGCGCAGCGCTGGACGGTATGGGGCTGGATGTTGCAGTTGTTCCGCCGCGGTATCGTTCCAGTGATTTCCTGCATATCTGGTCCAATGGCTATTCTGCAGGTTACTATGCCTATTTGTGGACGGAAATGCTGGATCAGGACGCATTTGCCTGGTTCCAGGACCATGGAGGATTGACGCGTGAAAACGGACAGCGCTTCCGCGATATGATCCTTTCGAAGGGGCATACGATGGATTACGGTCCGATGTTCAAGGCGTTCTATGGTAAAGATCCTGACATTACGCCAATGCTTGTCCATCGCGGTCTTGTTTCTGATCCGGGCAAGTAATTGTAGTCGGGAAGAAAATCATGGTTTTCTTCCCGATTTTCCACCCATGACGTAGGAACAGGCGATCTTACATGCGCAGAATGAACGCCCTGTCGTCTTGCGGCCCGTTTCTCGCGCTGCTGGGTGTGCTGTATTTTGGCCTGAAGGCTTTCTATGGTTTTGGAACCCCTTCTTTTGGAGATGAATCCGGGCATATTCTGGGTGGTCTGGCCATAGCGAAAGGTGATGTCCTGTATCGGGACTATATTGACGCTCATGGTCCTTTGATCTTCATTCTGTCCTGGAGTGTCAGCCTCTTTTCCGACTTCCATCATGCTTATCTGATGCGTCTTGTTCCTATCGTATGCACGATAGGAACTTCCGTTTCAGTATTCTGCTCTCCGGCACTTCAGAAAAATTCTACGAGGTTTCTTGCTATTGGCATGTGGCTTGCCGCGATGGGCGCTCAGTGGTCAGTTCAGGCCTTCAACATGGACAGTTACTGGACTGTTGGCGGAGATCTGCTTGGGGGCGTGATAGCGCTGGTGATCCTTCCGCTGTTGCTGGGAGCAGATATCGGACGGTGGCAGGCGCGATGCGGAGGCGCCTGTCTCGCGCTTCTGCCTCTGACAGCCTATTCCTTTGCTCCAACTGCTGTTCTGCTGGCTCTGTCTGTGTTGATCGGTCGTCGCCCCGGATCAGGAAGTGCCACTCCCAATCTTCTGGCCGGGGCTGGAGGAGTGCTTGCAGTCTGTCTGGTATGGATGGTGTTCTATGGCGATCTGGGAGGAATGATCGCCTATCATTTCGTTGCAAACCAGTTCTATTACGCGCCCTATATCGATGTTGGTCTGAGGGCGTTGGCGCAAAGCCTCATACCTTCGCTTCGGCCTGATGCCCTCGTTCAGTCTTTGGCTACGATCTGCTTTTATGGCGGTAGCGTTCTTCTGCTTGTAGCCTCCCGGCAGAGGTTGGCCGTTCTGTTGTTGCTGGGGGCCATACTCATGACGCAGGTGCGTGGTGCGCTCGGCTTTCAGGATGGCACATTCGCCATAGGGGCTCTTACGCTTTGTGTGCTGATGCTGATGCGGATGACGCAGCCGCGCGAGATCGTGGCAATTCTGGTTGCTGGGTTGTTCTGCACCCTGTCCGTTCTCGGTCTGCGACAGGCGACGTCCTCGCCGTATGATATGAGTCGTGCGCAGCAAAGACAGGCTGGATTCCACCCCATTCATGAGAATGCGGATGTCGGATTTGTTAAAGTCATTCAGAAATACTCTGAACCGCAGGAACGTATTCTGGTTATTCCTTATAATCCGGACGTTTACATTTACGCCGGTCGTCTTTCCATGAAGAAGTATCATGAATATCTTCCGTGGGAAGCAGACTATGCCCGCCATCCCTGGTTTGGATATGAGCGTGATTTGTGTGTGGATCTCCCTGCTAATCTTCCTCCCGTTATATATTTCGATGATTACCGCGTCTGGGGACGGTGGAGCGCAGCGGATTACATGCCCTGCGTTCTGAAAATTCTCGCACGCGACTATCAGCGCGACCCGGTTGAAAAGAGCGTCTATATCCGTCGTGACCGGCTGGATCGCGACACCACCAAGGCCGGAAATCCGGCCTTAGAGCCTCAAAATACCCACTGAAAGTAATGCCTGTCATGAAGCAGAAAACCTTTTCCCGCCGCATTCTCTTTCTTGCCACAGCGCTGACGGCTGGTCTGCTGAACCCCGTCGCGGGATACGCTGATCCTTCAGCAGATATCAGTCCGTCGCGGATGTCGGAAGCAATGAAGGTTCTGTCTTCGGACCGGTTTGAAGGCCGTGCTCCGGGAACGGAAGGGGAGAAGGTTACGGTTCCCTGGCTGATCGAACAATACAAGGCTCTGGGGCTTGAGCCTGCGGGAGAAAACGGTGGATGGACGCAGGATGTTCCCATGCTTCGGACCAGAACCGGTGCTACGGGATCTGTTGTGGCCCGGACTGGCGGCAAAACGCTTCCGCTGGTTCAGCTGAAGGACATCTATCTCTCAACGCTGCTGCCCGAAGAGCGGCTCAAGGTTAAAAATGCTCCAGTGGTCTTCGTCGGCTATGGTGTCCATGCACCGGAGCGCCACTGGGATGATTTCAAGGGTGTGGATCTTAAGGGCAAGGTCGCGATTTTCCTCGTGAACGACCCTGATTTCGATGCGGCTCCCGGCGAGCCCGTTGCGGGACGTTTCGGCGGAAAAACCATGACGTATTATGGGCGCTGGACCTATAAATACGAGGAAGCCGCCCGTCGTGGCGCCGTTGCGGCCCTGATCGTTCATGATACGGCTGGGGCTTCCTATCCGTGGAGCACCGTGGTCGCGCCGGGCGGTGAAGCCTATGACGTGGAGCATTCGGCGAGCGAAAGCCGCCCCGTACCCGTTCAGGGCTGGCTTGAGGGGAAAGCCGCAGATGCACTCTTCCGGCAGGCGGGGCTGGATCTTGCAGCGCTCCGCATCAAAGCACGCTCGGAGGATTTCCGGCCGGTCACTCTGAAGCACACGACATTCTCGGCCAATCTTCCGGTTACGGTCGACCGCCTCAAGAGTCAGAACGTGCTCGCGAAGATCACGGGTGCGAAATATCCGGATGAGACGGTCATGTTCGGCGCGCACTGGGATGCTTACGGCAAGAGCACGGATGCCCAAGGCAACACGGTCATTCGGCGTGGTGCGATTGACGATGGCTCCGGCATTGCGGCGCTTTTTGAAATTGCCCGGGCTTTCAAGGCAGGTCCGAAACCCGATCGGACGGTCCGTTTTGCAGCCTGGACGGGCGAGGAGCGGGGTCTTCTGGGATCAGGCTGGTATGTGGCGCATCCGCTGGCCCCTCTGGACAAGACGGCAGCCAACCTGACGATGGATGTGCTGCAGATGGCCGGCCCTGCACATAATGCCTTCATTATCGGGGCAGGGCAGAACACGTTGCAGGATCAGTTCGCGGCTGCTGCGGCTCTTCAGGGGCGCACGACACAGCCGGAAGCGATGCCAGAGCGTGGGGCGTTCTATCGCGCCGATCATCTGCCGTTCGCGCGCGCGGGGGTGCCGGTTCTCGCGGTGATGGACATGGCCGGAAAGTTCGATCTTCTAAAAGGCGGGACGGAAGCAGGTGGCAAATGGCTGACGGCTTATATGGCCTGCTACCATCAGGCCTGCGACGCCTGGAGCCCGGACTGGGATGTCAGGGGCGCTGCGCAGGACGTCTGGGCCGTCTGGAAAGTCGGACATGACGTGGCGTTTTCGCATGACTGGCCGCAGTGGAATGCCGGTTCGGAATTCGCTGCGATCCGTCAGAAAACCGCGCCTTCGACCGTTCACTAACCCGTCTTTGCCGGTTCCGTCAGAGTGTCCAGGGCGGAACCGGCCCATACTGTTCCACCAGAAAGTCAATCATCGCCCGGATTTTGAGCGGGACATGGGGTGTGGGGGCATACACTGCGTGTAGTTCCGGCCCTGTCATCGTGGGCACGTCCAGTGACAGGGGCACCAGCCTGCCGGATTTCAGTTCTTCCGAAACGATGAAGAGCGGCTGATAGATGATCCCCTGTCCCGCAACGGCGGCTTCTCGCAGGATATCGCCATTATTGGCGCTCATCGGCCCGCTGACCATGACAGTCCGTTCGCCTTCGGGGCCAAAGCTCCAGCGGGTCGCGCCAATCTCCTGGCCGAGTGTGTAGCCCAGACACTGATGCTCCTGAAGTTCGGCGACGGTATGAGGTGTGCCATGCCGTTCGAGATAAGATGGGGAGGCACAGACCACGAAATCTATCTGAGCCAGCGGACGCGAGCGTAATGCGCTTAACGGCATTCGCCCGATACGGAGGGTCAGGTCCCACCCTTCCGTGATCGGATCAATCCTGCGGTCATCAAGTCCGAGTTCAACCGTAACGAGGGGGTGACGCTGGCTGAATTGCGGCATGATCGGGCCGACATGCCGGATGGCGAAGGAGACCGGGGCATTCAGACGTAGAATGCCCCGCGGCTCCTGATTTTCGGCCGAGACTTCCTGCTCCATCTCTTCAAGATCCGTGAGGATCTTCTGCGCGCGGATCAGCAGCAGACGTCCCGGTTCTGTCAGAGAAAGTCTGCGGGTGCTGCGATGAAACAGCGAGACGCCAAGCCGACTTTCCAGAGCAGCGATGTGTTTCGTGACCATCGTCTGGGACAGACCGAGCGCACGTGCAGCTCCAGAAAAGCTTCCCAGAGCCACAACCTTTGCAAACACCTGCATGCTGGTGAAACGATCGAGCATTTATCTCACACTCCTAGTGTCAGATCATTTTCCAAAACAGGGAATTATTCTTTCCCGGAGAGGGTGGCAACATCCGTTTTGTCGAATGATGAGGAAGGTCGTGAAGATGCCGCAGGAAAATCAGGAGAACCGACAGCCCGTTCTCTTTCTGCCGCATGGCGGCGGCCCATGCTTCTTCATGGAATGGGGAAACACCTGGGACCGCATGGCAGCCTATCTTCGCTCTGTCAGTGGAACGCTTCCCCGTCGGCCAGATGCGATTGTCGTCATGTCCGGGCACTGGGAAACGGATGAAATGCGTGTCGCCTCGGCACCTCATTCGTCACTCATCTACGACTATTACGGTTTTCCTCCTCACACCTATCAGCTTAAGTATCCCGTGCCGGGTGCGCCTGATGTCGCAGCGAAGGTGCTCGGTCTTCTGAGCGCTGCGGGTGTTTCCTGCGCCGCCGATCCAGAGCGCGGATTGGATCATGGGGTGTTCATTCCGTTCATGCTGGCCTTTCCGGATGCCAGTATCCCGGTTGTAGAAATTTCTCTTCCCAGAACGATGAACGCGGCAGATGTCTTGCAGCTTGGGCAGAGTCTGGAGCCTTTGCGGGGCGAAAACATCCTGCTGGTGGGCACGGGCATGACGTATCACAACATGCGTTATCTGATGCGGCCGGATGCTGTGTCAGATGCCCGGTCCGTCGCGTTTGATGCTTGGCTTCAGAGCGCGGTTGAAGCGTCTTCCGACCTTCGCAGAAGTCGTCTTATGGACTGGGAGCGTGCCCCCTTCGCACGGGACTGCCATCCTCAGCCGGAGCACCTCCTGCCGCTGATGTTTGCCGCCGGGGCCGCGGGAACTGATGCAGGGCATCGTGATTATAGCGACGTCATCATGGGAAAAGCCCTGTCCGGTTTCCGTTTCGGCTGACGCCTTTCACCTTCACACATATGAAAGACTGTAAACTCATGAACACATATTTTCTCAAAAGCGTCGGCGCAGTATTCGCCGCGGCACTTCTGTCTTCCAGCGCTTTCGCCGCCACACCAGCAAGCGTGCCGTCGGGCGTCTATTCGGTCGAGACCAGCCATACGCAGATCGGGTTTTCCGTCCTGCATTTTGGTTTCACCTATTATTCCGGCCAGTTCTCCGGCGTTACGGGAACGCTCCAGCTTGATTCGACCCATCCCGATGCCTCGCATCTGAGCGTGACCATTCCGGTTTCAAGCGTCTCGACCACCAGCACGGTTCTGACGGACGAACTCAAAAACAGCGAATGGTTCGATGTTGCAAAATATCCGGAGGCAACGTTCGTCTCGACGCAGGTTCGCCAAACAGCTGCGGATGAAGCGCTGGTTACCGGGAATCTGACGCTGCATGGCGTGACGCACCCGGAAGTTCTGCACGTCCATTTCGTGGGAGCAGGCGTCAATCCGATGGACAAGGCCTATACGGTTGGTTTTCAGGCTCAGGCAACGATTCATCGGAGCGATTTCGGGGTGAAGAAATATGTCCCCTATGTTGGTGATGACGTGACCTTGACCATTGCCGGAGCGTTTGAAAAGACGGCAGCGAAGTAACGCGCAAAAAAAAACGGTCCATTTCCATGGGCCGTTTTTTGTTTCGTCTGTTCGGAATTCTCAGGAAGCCTTGCGGACTTTCCAGCCAGTTTCCTTGAGACAGAACCCCAGAACAATGGCAATTCCGATCCCGATGACCAGCGGCAGGAAAGCCGTATGGAACTGCTCCATCGTCTCCGGTGCAGTCTTGCCCATCAGGGCGGATACGAGCGGGGACATGATCCCGGTCGTCCCGAAAACAAGGAAGTTCATGACGCCTGCGGCCGTTCCCTTGACCTCTGGCGGATTGACTTCCTTCATCGAAGAGAACGGGATCATGGCGGCGCCCGATGCGATCCCCATGATCAGCGCCACAGAATAGTGCGGCAGAATCCCGACCGGGACGTAAAGCGCACAAAGCGACGCTGCCAGCAGGACCATCGCGCCCCCGATCAGAACGGGCTTGCGACGACCGATCTTGTCCGAAATCCATCCCAGCAGCGGGCAGCCGATAACCCATCCGATGGGAACCATTGAGACGTCCGTGGCTGCGAAACCCATCGTTGTGTGTTCGCCCTTACTGAGCATCAGAGCGCCCCAGCCCAGTGCGCCGATCGTCGTGGGTACGAACAGCAGACCGCCAGCAAGTCCTGCAATCCAGCTCTGCGGGTTGGAGAAGATAATTTTGAACGGATGCAGCAAGTTCGCAACGGACATGTCGCCGTGATGGTGGTCGCTGTCTCCGGTATCACGCGGCATGACAAAAAAGACGGCGACAGCCAGCAGTAGACCGATAACGCCGAAACCCAGCCAGACGGACTGCCAGGGGATATGGAAAGAACCGTGCGGATCAATCAGGATACGGGTTGGCTTGGAACCGAAAGCGGCGCCGGCCATGCCCATGCACTGCGTCAGTCCGACGAACAATGCCAGTGTCCGCGCTGGAAGATACCGCGCGGCAACGTAAGAAGCCCCCACGAAAGCACAGATCGCGCCAATGCCCTGAATGATGTAACCGCCAATCCCGGCGACCAGACTGCCCTGACCGAAAATCAGGCACCCGACGCCGGTTACGGCAATGAACATTGGCATGATCGCATGTGCGCCGTACCGGTCCAGAAGCACGCCCACGGCGAGTGCCATCAGCGCATAGACGATGTAATAGGATGCGATCATGAGGCCGAGATGGCTGTTGCCCCAAGCCTGTGTCAGTTCATCCTGCATGATCCCGGGAGCGGAGCGGATGGCATACTGATAGAAATAGAACAGCGCGCATAGAAACCATGAGAGCACATAGAGTGGCTGAAGTTTCTGTGGTTGCGCCGGTGACGGGTTGAGGGGCTTGGAGGCCGCCTGAGGTGATGTGCCAGACATGAAATTCTCCAGTATGTCATGGATGGTCAGTCAGACCGGACAGCATGATCGTGATAGGAATATTCGCCAGATATTATTGCTGGAACGGGTAGTAGCGGAATGTCACATACACCGTATGACCATAGGTCGTGGGATCGACAGCATGACCTGCGCCATCATTGCCTTTGAACGCGAACTTCCGGATATAGGTATACTGGAGCCCTCCCATGACGCTGCCATAATGGCCGTCCAGAAAATGCCACCAACCGCCTGTCGTGAAAGCGGCAAGCGTTTTTGTCTGAGCGGAGCATGTTCCGAATTCGTATTCACACCCGGACAGGTTCAAATCCGTTGCGCCATAGCCGTGCTGAAGCCCGTCTGCGCCCAGATAAGTACGGCGTCCGGCGGTTTCTACACCTCCATAGGTGTAGAGCAGAACAGAACGCGCCGGATGGCCTACAAGGCCAAGCGAACCCATGATTTCCGGAACAGGACTGGGATTTCCGTTTTTATCGAATGTCGTGTCGGGGAGAAGGGTTGGTCCGTAACGTCCCACGCCCTGACCGGCCAAGACGTTGCCGGTCAGCTGTAGTTTATCCGTTCCGAGCGGTACAGTCATGCCAGCTCCCACACCACCGCCGAACTGGGTGCTTTTATGGGTATGATTCTCGCCCGCGGGCTGGATTAGTCCACGGAACCATCGGCCCAGGCCGAAAACTTCGTAATGTCCGAAAGACGTATCAACAGCTGCTTTGAGAACGATGTCAGGCGCAGGATTGTAGCTGTACTGCGTATTGGGATTCAGCAGTACGCCACCTGCATTGGAGTAAAAGACACGCGGTCCGGCCAGACGACCATAGCTTGCGGGAAGCGTGCCACCTGAACTAAGGGAGTCTGAAAAAGCTACCGTTGCTTGAGGGTCCTCAACGGACAGTGCCAGCCAGTATTTCTGAGCCCAGTCTTTGGCGATCCGGACCTGCGGGACACGAGTGAAAGTAATCCCAGGGATCTGGTTATTATCCGTCACGGCAGGGAGCTGTTCCTGGCGGGGAATGACACCCTTGGCGTAATTGGTCGTCAGACTCCATGCCTGTCCCATGAGGACATGCAGCCCCCAGTCCTTCTCAGTGAAGGTGAAGTAACCCTGACGCAGACGAGGTGTGTAACCATTGATCTGCACGCTGTTGGTCGTGCCACCAGACCCACCAAAGTCAGCTTCGACATAGGCCTGAAGACGTACGGCTTTGGTCGGATTTGCTTCCAGAAGGGTGGAGAAACGTGTGAGCTGGGCCGAGAAACGCTCTTCGCTCAATCCGTGATTGGGGCTGTTGGCATAGGGGAAACCGTTCCATGCCGTCGCAGGCCCACTGGTCAGATTTGAGCTTCTCCAGATATTGGAGAAATCAATGAACCCACCGAGGCGCACGGTCAGATTACCGATCTGGAAAACAGGCGGAAGATGATCCACTTCGGTCTGCGTAATCGCGAGAGGGCTGGAGGAGGTTAGGTCGATGGATGTCCTATGGGCTTCATTATGCTGGGTTCCCAACCACTGGAACAACGGCGGCGGTGTCTGGTGAGTGGCTGGGGGAACAGGATTATAAAGAGCAGGGGTATTGGTTGCACTGGTTGGGGCAAAGCCTGTCGTTGAAACGGGCATAGCTCCGGTTGAGTGCGATGAAGGCGACATCCCTATATGATTTGTTTCAAGCCCCACTATTGTCTTATGGGACGCAAAAGCTGCTTTCGTGGCGCGGGAATGCGTTGTTTGTGAAGAGGTTTTGGTGTGTCGACGTTCCTCGATAGCCTGCAACCGGCCTTCTAGCATACGCATTTCGGCTTTGATGGCGGCTAGTTCCTGATCGTCAGCGCTTTGCGCGAATGCTGTCGGGGAACCTCCGATGAAAATGGCGGCACTCAATAGCAGTCTGCACCGTCTGGGCAGATGTTGCCCTACGATCTTCAGGCCACCAAAAGGAGACACACTTTATCCTTTCTGTAAATTCCAACGCGCGTAAATGTCCGTCTTTCGTAAAGATATCAGCTAAGACATTCACAGAAGATACTTACGCGGTCGCGGAAGTTTAAATATTGATTCACATCAAAAAACTTATATTTTTTAAGAGATGAAAGTTATTTCCCAATTTTGTCTTTAATGACCGACGCAGAAGATGGTCGCGGAAACCTGAAATCGGGATGATATACGGCCAAATGATGCGTTCGCGTGGATTGGTGGAGGATCACGAGAAGTGTATCGACGGTGCAAAGGTCATAATCCACATCGTGTGGCAGGCCTCATGCTCCGTCGAAGCACTCACAGGAAGGACTTTAAAAAGCCCCGCAAAACAATAATTTATTTTTTGACAACGGGCTGCCGTGTAGTCCTGAGATGACTGATAAATTGATCATCAACTTGAAGGTGCCCCTTGACCAGATGGGCAGGCGTGAGGGCCAGCCAGTTGTTGAACGAGATATCTTTATACTGGCCAGTATGAAAAACATTAATGACCCGGACAGGCTCATCGCCGATGTTTTCGATGTAATGTGCCAAGGTTCTTGGGACATACCCGACATCTCCAGGAACAAAATCAAATGTTCTGGCATTGTCGACGGCATCAAATACTGTCATCCGGGCTTTCCCGGAAATATAATATTGCAATTCATCAGCATCCGGATGCCAGTGGATTTCCCGCATTCCGCCGGGTTCCAGATCGATAATTAAGGCAGCCAATGTCGTGACGCTAAAATTGCGCGAGTCAATAACCTGTGTAGCTCCGCCCGGATAAGCCGTAGGCGGCGTTGCGGAGGCGCGGAAAACATATTTGTCGGTAAAGTTTACAGCTCCCAGATCATGACGCACCTGCTCAAGCGGAGGGGGAACTGGCTGACGGAAAATATATTTTTCATGCGCCGGAATATTGGCAAATGCAGCTTCGGGAACGCCAAAATTTTTCGCCAGAACTTCGCGAGGAATATGAGCAAATAATTCGGTGACCAAGAGTGTTTGATTTTCCGAAAAATTACCATCGTTGAAGACGAGAACAAACTCAGTGCCTTCCTCCAAGCCTTGAATGGCATGTGGAAAGCCTGCGGGAGCAAACCACAAATCACCCGGCTCCAGATCTTCAATCAGTGTCTGGCGCTGATCATCCATGAGGTAGAAGCGAACTTTCCCTTTAAGAACGTAAGCCCATTCTGCCTCTTTGTGCCAATGCATTTCACGCACGACACCGGGGGGAAGGCGCATATTAACGATGGCAAGTTCCTTGAGTGCTCCCATCTCGCGACAGGTGACTTCTCGTGCCCATCCACCGTCTTCAAGACGGTTATGCGCCATCGCGAAAGGAAATTTCAGATTGGGAATGCCGCCCTTATCTGTTGCCGGAGGCAGAAAAATATCCGGGTTTTGCTGTTCAATTTCCGGATTACGGGGGCCCACGATATCGGCACCCTTAGAGCCCATAATTGGCTGGTTCAAATTTTCCATTTGTAAGCACCTTGGTTTGAAGAAGAATTGAGAAAACTTTAACGCAATGTTCGCTTAAACGAATGTGGCACCAGTTCTTGGGTCTGGGCTTGATTTATCTTTTCTTGAAAAAAGAGTAATCAACAGAAGCGAAATGATCGTAATTATTAAAGATGTATTATTTCCAATGTATTTATCGCAGAAAAATCCAAGAGCTCCGCCGATGGCAAAACCAAACAGAACGAAGAAGAATATCCCTGCCCACATCAGGTTGGACTCTCCATTAATTCCATCTTTCTTAAAAAAGCTCTGAGCCATAAAGTTAAAAGCCATTTGCACTACAAAGGTAACGGCCACGTTTCCATAAAGCATTCCATGATCTTTATGAAATGCATTCCCCTGCATTCCTGCGACAAAACTGATGGCTACAGCCAGAAAAGCTAAGGGGATTGTGTTTGTGAATGCTAATAATGTGATTATGGACAGTAAAATACATTCAGACCATAGAACAATATTTGAAAAATTACGACCTTCTTTGATTAGGGTTGTCATCAAGACACCGCACACAGCAGATCCCAAACCAAAAGCAATAACGGAACTGAATGCAAACCAGAATGCAATCCAGTCCCCTTCTACCAAGCGGTAACCAACCTGTATGACATTACCTGATTGAACTGTGGCGAAGGTTTGTGCATGGAAGAAAGTCCATGCGTTCATCAGTCCTGCACAAAATGCGAGACTAAAGCCTACTCTCCTCTCTTCCATGAGAGGGAAAACATTTGTTTGAGTGGAGTTCTTTGCAGCTAACTCTACCATTTCACCTCCTCTTTTAATCAAGGGATATAGGGAAATATCAATGGATATTTTTTAAATTAAGAAAGTATTAATAAATAAAAATATCATGCATATTCCTTTTGTATCTTGTGAATAACGCCTGCAATATTGATAAGTTTCCATCAGCATATTTGAGATTATGATCTCGGGCGATTGATTATGTTTTGATTTTATGGCTGCCTCCGCGATGAGGACTTTTCCGTTGATAATGCTGTTCAGAAATGCTCAAAAGCTCGACGATCCGACTATAAGCTAATTTATTACCATTTCTTGATTTGAGGTATTGTTTTTATAGTGGAAAGATTATTTATCTCTCCACTATGGATGTCTTGGGAAATACCATATAATTTTTAAATAAAATAAATAGAATATTTATTTATTCTTGTTTTTCTTATTCTTTGACCGTTTTTCCTTGGCCGCGTTCTGAGATGGAGCAGATGTTCCCCCCTTTGCGCGCTCGATTACGAATTTAGCGTAGTCGTCCATATCACCATCGAAAGGCACGATCTGATTGTCTGCCGCAAGCCAGAGACGGTCCGCGACCAGCTCCATAAGAGAACGGTCATGGGTGATGAGAATGACTGCGCCCTCGTAGCTGTTCAGTGCATCCAGGAGGGCGCGTCGGCTGTCGATGTCCAGATGGTTGGTTGGTTCATCAAGGATCAGCAGGTGCGGAGCAGCCATGGCCACCATGTTCAGCAGCAGGCGGGCACGCTCGCCGCCAGACAGGGCTTCAACCTTGGTACCCTGTTTTTCGAAGTGGATGCCGAATTGGGCCAGACGGGAGCGGTGAGACTGATCGCTGTCTGTCGGGCGGGCCTCACGCATGATGTCGAGTGGGGTCTGTTCGGGGTCGAGCGCCTCGATCTGGTGCTGATGGAACCAGCCCACCTCAATGCGGGGAGAGCGCGAGACTTCACCAGAGCGGACTTCAAGGGCACCTGCGATCATCTTCGCGAAAGTGGATTTGCCGGCACCGTTAACGCCTAACAGACCGATGCGATCATCCACGTCCAGTCTGAGGTTCAGGTCACGCAGGATGGCGGGGTCGTCTCCGTAGCCGACCTCGACGTTTTCTAGCCGGATCAAAGGCGGTGCGAGTGGGCGGGCAGGAGATGGGAGAAGAAATGGTGAGACGGAGGCTTCGATCGTGGTTTCGATAGGAGCCAGTTTGGCGAGGCGCTTGACGCGACTCTGGGCCTGCGCGGCCTTTGCGGCCGACGCTTTGAAGCGGTCCACGAAGGATTGAAGATGCGCGCGTTCTGCTTCCTGTTTGGCGCGTGTGGCACTCTGCAGGCGGATCTTCTCGGCACGCTGACGCTCGAAATCGTCGTAGCCGCCGGTATAGAGTTCCAGCTTGCCTTCCGTGACGTGCAGCGTGAAGTCTACGGAATTGTTCAGGAGTTCGCGGTCATGGCTGATGATGAGCGCGGAATGGGGATAGCGGGCGAGGCGCGCTTCCAGCCATAAGGCGCCTTCGAGATCGAGATAGTTCGTCGGCTCATCGAGCAGCAGCAGATCGGGTTCGGCAAAGAGGGCAGCGGCGAGGGCCACGCGCATTCGCCAGCCACCCGAGAATTCGGCCATCGGACGGTCGAGGTCTGCCGTGGAGAAGCCCAGACCATTCAGGATTTCTGCCGCGCGGGAGGGCGCACTGTCCGCATCGATTTCGATCAGGCGCATCCAGATATCGCCCATCCGCTCAGGATCGGCTGTTTCCAGCTCTGCCATGAGGGTCGCGCGTTCCGTATCGGCTGCGAGGATCGTATCGATCAGGCTGATGGGGGTGGCGGGATGTTCCTGATCCACTGTTGCGACACGGGCAGCACGTGGGATGACGATTTCGCCAGAATCCGGCTGAAGCTCGCCTTTGATGAGTTTGAAAAGCGTGGATTTTCCGACGCCATTCCGGCCAACCAGCGAAACCTTGGATGGGTTGGGAAGGTTCGCGCTTGCACGATTGAAGAACTGTCGTCCCCAGGCGTTGAAGACAAGGCTTTCGATCTGAAGCATGGGGCAGGATGGTCCGGTGGCGGGTAAAACAAGAGAGTCACGTCTATAGCAGTTTTACCGCCCCGGACAGGGACGAGGCGGATCTTTTCCGCCTCGTTGGAGTGTTAGTGAGTGTGAGTGGCAAGCCAGTCGTGGATCTGGCTCTGGGCTGCCTGAACGGCTTCCTTGCGGGCTGAAACGGCATTGACTGCATGGGCCGTGGCGATTTTTGCACCGGTTGTCATACTGGAAGACGGGTCTTTCTGCAGTTCGGCGAGAATATCCGGATTGTTGGAATGGGCTGCGATGGCTGGCAGGAACCCGTCCTGTGACCAAGGGGCGAGATGTGTACGGATTTCGGCTTCATGCTGGCGAACGAGCTTCCAGACGAGATCCGGGTTTTCGCTGGCAGAGGCGATCGATGACAGGGCCATTGAAATACGACCGTTCGGGATAGCGCCGCTATAGGCCAGTTCAACGTTGCGACGGATCAGATCGGGGTCCGTGGCGTTGGCAAGAGCTTGGAACAGACGCAGTTTGACTTCCGTGGCCTGCGTATCGCGGACCTTCTTTGCCATGATGTCATAGGTTGCAGCATCGGCATGCTTCATCGCCAGAGCCGAGACCGTACCGACCAGATCGGGGCGCAGGGAGGCCGGGTTTTTGAGCCATGCCGCGAAACGGCGCTTGGCTTCTGCAAGGACTGCGGGATCGTTGAAGTTCCCAAGAGCCGAAATCACGGACGGACGGAGCATGGTGTCCAGCACGCTTTCATGTGGCTTCTGGTCCCAGCCCAAACGCTTCAGCACGGGAGCGAGGCGGCTGCGAGCGTAGGCCTGGAATGCCGCGCGGTCCGGGCTGTTGATTTCATAGGTATCAAGCGTTTCCAGCTTGCCGATGATCTCCTCAAGCGTGGCGATGTCGCTCTCATGCGCAGCCGTCAGTCGGTCCACGAGATCGAAATAGGAGGACAGGTTGCCATGACCGGCCCGGAACTGGGCGAATTGATCACCAAGAATATTGGCGCGATCCACCGGCGCAAATTTTGAAATCGAGGCGGCGATCGGTGCGAAAGCAACATCGTCGTAATGCACGCGGTAATAGCCGCTCTCGCCCAGATCGAGCTTGAGGGGGGCGTTGCAGTGGGGCAGGGTGAAGGTTACGGGCTCAGCACCGAGGACCAGCTTTTTGGTCTCAAGTCCCGGACCGCCTGCAACAACCGGAATGTTCCAGGTCAGGGCTTTCGCATTGGGATCGTGGATCGTGAAACGGCTCTGCGTCAGAGTGTAGGTTGTCTGGCCGTTCTGGCAGACCGCCGCGACATTGACCTGCGGGATGCCAGGCTGTTCAGTGAAGCTGCGGGCCACCTTGCCGACATCCTGACCTGAGGCCTGTGACAGGGCGTTCCAGAGGTCCTGACTGGTGGCATTTCCGTAAGCATGGGCCTTCATGTAGGCGCGCATTCCGTCGCGGAAATGGTCTTCGCCAAGCCAGCCTTCCATCATGCGGATGACAAGCTCGCCCTTGCCATAGCTGATGCCGTCAAAGGCGGAATTGGCTTCGCTCACATTGTGGATGGTCTGCTGGATCGGATGGGTGGTGGACAGGGCGTCCGTTGCCATCGTGCTTTCGCGGGTTTCGTGCTGGCGCGGCCAGATGTCCCATTCCGGGTTCATCTTGTCCGTCGCCTTGATTTCCATCCACGACGCAAAACCTTCGTTCAGCCAGATATTGTCCCACCAGCCCATAGTCACCAGATCGCCGGACCACTGATGCGCCATTTCGTGTGCGACGACTTCATAGATCAGTTCGCGGGTGCGGGGCGTGCTGTTCTTCGGGTCGAACAGTAGGACGTTGTCGATATAGGTCAGCGCGCCCCAGTTCTCCATCGCACCGGCCTGATAGTTGCCGGGGATGGCCAGCATATCCATTTTCGGCAGTGGGTATTTGATGCCGAAATAATCGTTGTAATAAGGCAGGATCTTTTCGGCAGCACCCAGAGCGTAGGTGCCCTGATTTTCAAGGCCGGTCGGTGCAAAGACGCGCAGAGGTGTGCCGTCTGCCTTACCATCGACGGAGGCCATGTCGCCCGCTACCAGTGCCAGCAGATAGCTCGACATGCGCGGGGTCGCGGTGAAGGAGACGCGCTTTGTCTTTTCATCCTGCTGTGTCGTGCCGATGATCGGCATGTTGCTCACGGCGGCATATTCAAACGGGAGCGTCACGTTCAGCTGATATGTGGCCTTGAAGGCCGGTTCGTCCCATCCGGGGAACATGCGGCGGGCATCAGCGACTTCGAACTGTGTGACAAGCATCCGCTGAGGCTTGCCCTTGGGGTCTGTATAGTCGTCAACGTAAATGCCGTTGGGCGTCTTCAGGATCGGACCGGAATACTTGATGGCCAGTGTATGAACGCCAGCCGGAACGGGGGCCGGGAAGTGCAATGTGACCGTTTCTGCGGCGTCATCCTGATGTATGACGGCTTTCTCGGAGTTGTCGAGCAGGGCGCTCGCCAGTTTGAGACCCGCCTGATTGAGCGTGATATCCGCAGTCGGGGTCTGGACTTCGATCCGGATGATTTCGTCACCCTGAAGGGTCAGATGATCCATGTCGGTCGTCAGATCAATGACGTAATCCGTCGGCACAACGGTTTTGGGAAGCTGCCCCGGTGTTGTGGCGAAGGAGAAGGTTCCTTCGGCATGCGCTGCAACCGTGAAGGGCAGCCCTGCGAGAAGGGTGGTAAGAACCAGAAGGCGACGCATGATATGCAGCTCCTTAAAATCAGTCGGACAGAAGAACGGATCAGGCCGTTCGTTTTTGTTACAGTTACGGTGGCATACCCCTGTCATGCTGGAAAGTGGCGTCCCCTTAAAACCTTGTCATCTGCCAGCCGAACGGAGCTCTTGACAGATTAGGGGCGGAAGGGCTATTTTCCTGCCTGAAGGCAATGGATTCTGCCTGACCATTCATGGTCGAACCGCTTCGTCCGGAAGCTGATGATTCCTGTCCAGCGCCCTCTGGGGCACAAGGCAGGAGACATGCGTCCGTCATGAACGACGTTCAGAACCAATTCCGTTTTTCCAGTATTCTCGATTATTGCCGGATGGGTGCTGTCCTCATCATGCTGTCGGTGTGTATCGGCAGCGTCTGCGCGCTATTTCTGTGGCTTCTGGACGTCGTAACTGCTTGCAGGATCGCTCATCCGGTTCTGCTGTTCGGCCTTCCTCTGGCTGGGGTGGCGGTCGGCTTGTGGTATTTCTGGTTCGGACGGGATGTGGAAGGCGGGGCGAACCTGATCGTGGACGAAATCCACGAGCCGGGGGCCGGAGTTCAACTCCGTATGGCGCCCTTCGTGCTGATCGCGACAGTTGTGAGCCATCTTTTCGGCGCGTCTGTCGGGCGGGAAGGGACCGCCATACAGGTTGGAGGCAGTCTGGCGAGTGCGACAGCGCGGCTGTTCAGACTTCGCTCTTCAGAACGCTGCGCCCTGCTGGTTTGTGGCATTGCCGCCGGATTTGGTTCCGTCTTCGGAACCCCCGTTGCAGGAGCGGTTTTCGCTCTGGAAGTTTTGACTTTGGGCAGGCTCAACTATCGGTTTCTTTTGCCCGCAGCCATGTCTTCCATCATTGCGGACTGGTCCTGTCGCGCCTGGGGAGTGCATCACGTTTTCTACCCTCTGATGTTTCAGGGAACACTGAGTGCCGACGGTATGCTCTGGCACGTCAATCCTGTGCTGGCTGCGAAGGTTGCCGGTGCGGCTGTTGTTTTTGGTCTCCTGAGTTGGATATTCGCGGAGAGCGTGCATCGTCTGGCGGCAGTTATGAAAACAGTCTGTCCGAGATCATGGCTGCGTCCGGCCATTGGCGGGATTGCGACCATTCTTCTGGTGATGGTCGTTGGGAATAGGGATTATCTTGGGCTGGGCGTTCTTCCCGCAGAACCCGGTGGAGCGTCCATTGTCAGCTTTTTCGGGCCTGCATTCTATCCCTGGTCCTGGTTCTGGAAACTCGTTTTTACGGTCACCGTTCTGGCGAGTGGGTTCAAGGGCGGGGAAGTCACGCCACTGTTTTTTCTGGGTGCCGCCTCGGGCAATGCTCTGGCCCATGCGCTGCACATGCCGGTGGACCTGCTCGCCGCTGTGGGGTTCGTGTCGGTCTTTGCCGGGGCTGCGAACACGCCTCTGGCCTGTACCCTAATGGGGGTGGAGCTGTTTGGTGCCGCGGATATCGCCTATTTCGCGATCGGATGTTTCGTGGCCTGCGCTTTTTCGGGAAAGACCGGCATTTACCTCTCACAGCGTGTCGGAACCATGACGCTGCGAGAGGCTCGGAGCAGAAACTGATCGTTTGTCTATGCCTTACGTGACTGCAGCGTGAGGGCCATGAAAAGAGCTGCGACCCAACCGATGATCGTCCAGCCCAGCAGGACCGCCACCATCGCGATTTTTCGCTGATCGACAGTGTCGCGTTTGTACGCGATCAGGATCGGGAGAAGATAAAGAACCAGCCCGAGACCTAAGAGGATAGGAAATAGGGAGCCGGATTTGGTTGATTTGTCAGAAACGGCGGTATCGGAATCCGTTGTCGTGGGCTGGGCAACAGCGGATGACGAAGACACCGGCTTCTGGGGGGCGGATTCCGTTGGTGAAGGAGGCACGTTCGTCGAACCCTGATCTCCTCGAACCGAAGCAGCCTGTTCCGGCGTTATGTAACCGGTTTGGACAAGAAAGGCCGAGAGGGCCTCGGGAAATGGAAGCAGTTCTTTTTCTTTGGCAGAACAGCCATGACCATTCTGTTTTTCTGCGGCGGGTTTGAGATCACATAAAGACAGGCCAGATCCGGCCTCTTTTGTGGATTGCGCATGAGCCAGCATATCGCGCCACCCTTCGGAGAATTTGCCCAGATTGGCCATAGTCGCGACCTCATAGGCCAGAAAACCATTCGGCTCGAAACGACCGGATCGTGTCCAGCTGCGGCGTCTGTCAGCCAGATCTTTGGCAAGATAGTCCCGATAGACCGGATCGCGTGTCACATTTTCCAGAACACCATCATGATAACGCGAAATTACAACAGGTGATTCAGAACCGGCATGGGAGGCGAAAGTATAGAGGAAGGACTGATCGAAGGTCAGGATTTCCTGCTGTCCATTTCCGACGATATCCACGATCTGCGGCTCACCATCACCGTCCATCGCTCCCAGTTCGAGGTGCTGCCATTGCCCTTTGGAACGCAGATCGAAAATGGACGTAAGGGAGCAGCAATGCGCACCCCCCGTATAAGCCGAGACCATGACTTGTGGGAAAGGGGTCGACGCGTCCAGCTGTCTAAAAGACATTCTGAGCTGCGCCATGCCGTCATCTTCCGTCCCATAGGGTGTCAGGGGAAAAGAAGACGCCTGTGCCAGCGTATCTCCGGGCGTGCGGAGTGTCAGGAAAGCCATGCTGCAAGGGGACGCCGGGCTGGAATCCATATCGCCCCAGACGATCGGCACATTGCATTTTGTCGTGTGTCTGACGTCCAGCGACGCGACAACGCCCCGTGCAGAAAGCGTGACATGAGACCCCTTTTCCAACTCGGCATGAGCGAGCGGGAGGATTTCTGGCGACGCCGCTTTCGCGGAAGGTAAAGTTCCGGTTAACGCGGCACTTACCAAGGCGCTTGCGAGAAGTCGGAAGGTCGTGACCGCGGATCGTTTTCTTTTCGTATCATGCAATGTTTTGTCATCTCCGCAGTCGGGTAGTTCTGAAGTATCGCTAATAACGCTCTCAAACATTGGCAGTTTTTACCAGGCGTTTCCTTAACAGCAAGGAAACGTGATCAGTCATAAAAGAAATAACAAGAACCTGTTGCTGAAGACAGCTTTCTCAATCCGGTTTCAGGCGTCTGGATGAGTCTCCTTTTCCGGAGATGGGGATGGTAAAGATGTCGATCAGAACACAAATGTTTAGACTTCGGGCATCACTCGCATCGGTGTCCTCTTATCTCCCCGGCGCGCTGAAAGCCAACGCGCATTCGCGTAGCTGCTGGGCGAACGAAAACCCCATTCGGGCAGACCTGTTCGGTCTGGAACGGATGCGCACGCATGCTTACAGTCTGGCAGTCTCCCATGCCCGGATCGGGTCTGGTACTCATGGCAGCCCGCTCATTGCTCGTCTGAACGACAATGCGCGGGTGTTGCAGGACGCCAATATTGTCCTGTCCCACGCATCGGAGCAGGGAAAGCAGCTGACGCCTGCCGCTGAATGGCTGATCGACAACTATTATCTCATGGATATGCAGATCCAGACCATCAAGATTGAGCTGCCTGTCGGATATTACCGTGACCTCCCCAAACTTGTGGATGGCGCGTTTGCCGGACTACCCCGCGTTTTCGAAATCGCATGGGCGCTGGTGGCGCATACGGACAGTCATATCAGCTCAGAAACGATCCGCGAGTTTCTGGAAACCTACCAGAAGACCCAGCCTCTGCTGATCCGGGAACTCTGGGCCGTTCCGATCAATATTCGTATCGTTTTGATTGAAAACCTGCGGCGTATTTCACAAAAAATCAGCGCTGACCTGAAGGCGCGGGAGAGGGCCGATACTCTTGTCGATGCGCTGACGGAAAACAGGGGCGTCAATGGTCCGCAGATTATGCAGCTTCTCGCTGGGGTTGAGATCCACACGCTCTCGCGCGCTTTTCTTGTTCAGTTCGCCCATCGTCTACGGGGGCATGATCCGCAGAAAGACCCTGCTTTTCTTTGGCTTGATGGCGTGCTCCAGGAAAAAGGAACGGATCTGGAGACGCTCGTTCATGAGGAAATGCAGGAACAGGGCGGCCTGAACGCGACAATTCGTAACATTATCAACAGTATCCGGTTGATGACGACGACCGACTGGAACGATCTGGTCGAGGATGTCAGTCTTGTCAGTAGAATATTGGCGGCTCATGGCGAATTTGCCGGGATGGATCTGACGACGCGCCACCTCTACTGCCGGGCTGTTGAAAAACTCGCTAAAGGATCGCGGTTTACAGAGTGCGATATTGCCAGTCTGGCAGTTGCAAAAGCGCAGAATGCCCGTGTCGAGCAATCTGCGGAGCCACGGCGTGCTGATCCCGGATATTACCTGATTGCGGAGGGGCGTTCCGCTCTTGAGCAGGAACTGGGATTTCGCGCGCCGCTGCGGGTTCAGGTCGGGAAGATCAGCCGTCAGCTTGGGATTACCGGCTACAGTATTGCCGTTACGCTTCTGACACTTCTGCTGCTGGCTGCGTTTCTGTCGCTCATGAACGACTATCTACCGGGACGGGCATTCCTGCTTCTGCTCATTTTGGGATTCATCCCGGCATCCGATGCCGTGGTTTCCGGAATGAACCGTTTTCTGATGTGGGCTATTACGGTTTCAGAACTTCCGGCGCTTGAACTCAAACAGGGTATCCCGGCGGAACTGAGGACGATGGTCGTGGTGCCGACCCTTCTGACGCACCGGCAGGCTGTCGGGGAAATGGTTGATCGGCTTGAAAAACATTATCTCGCCAGCCGTGACGGAGATATCTTTTTTGCGCTTTTGACGGACTGGACGGATTGGTCTTCCGAACACCGCGCAGGGGATGAAGACCTGCTGGAGCAGGCCGTACAGGGCATTGAGCGACTGAACCGGATCTATGGACGGACCGACGGGGCCGTTGATGGTGCTCCGAACCGTTTCCTGCTGCTCCATCGTCGTAGAAAATGGTCTGAAGGCGAAGGGAAATGGATTGGCTGGGAACGTAAGCGTGGCAAGCTGCATGAACTGAACCGTCTTCTGCGTGGGGCGCAGGATACGAGTTTCATGCCGCTTTCGGGGCAGCGGATTCCAGAAGGCGTGCGATATGTCGTAACGCTCGATAGCGACACGCGCCTGCCTTACGAGGTGGTCCGGCGTCTGGTCGGCAAACTGGGGCATCCTCTGAACAGGGCGAGTTTCGACCCGGAACGCGGGGCTGTCGTGGAGGGCTACGGCATCCTTCAACCACGTGTCACACCTTCGCTGCCTAAGGCGCGAAGCAGCACACTGTTTCAGAGGGTTTTTTCCAGCCCGAACGGAATCGAGCCCTACACCGCCGCTGTGTCGGATCTGTATCAGGACATGTTTTCAGAAGGGTCGTTTGCCGGGAAAGGAATCTACGACATCGATGCCTTCGAGGCTGCGTTGGACGGACGGGTGCCTGAGGGAACGCTGCTGAGTCACGATCTGTTTGAAGGCGTCTTCGCCCGCGCCGGGCTTGTGACCGATATAGAGGTCATTGAAGAATTTCCGACGGACTATCTGGTTTCGGCATCCCGTCTGCACCGGTGGGCACGGGGGGACTGGCAGCTACTGCCATGGATTTTTTCATGGATGGGGTGGCTTCCGACGATCGGTAGACGCTCAACGCCCATGACGGGTATCGCGCGCTGGAAAATGCTGGATAACCTGAGGCGTAGTCTGTCCGCACCCATGGCCGTCGCAGCCCTGTTCGCAGGATGGATGCTGGGAGGACATGATGCCTTCGTCTGGACGATGTGCATTGTCGCAACCGTTGCCATTCCAGCCACTCTGCCGCTGGTGATTGACGCGTTTCGCGTCCGGCAGGGAGAGACGCTTGACAGTTATCTGGCCTTGCTCGGCACAGACCTGAAGCGGACTGTCCTGACCACCGCGCTCTGTCTGGTGTTTCTGGCCGATCAGGCCTGCCTGATGGGCGATGCGATCGTCCGAACGCTTGCAAGGGTGTTCGTCACGCGCAGGCATCTTCTGCAATGGGTAACGGCGGCGCAGGCTGCCGAGGCGCCGCGGGAAAGCCTGATGGGATATGTGCGCCAGATGGGAGGAGCCATCCTTCTCGGCGCTTTTGCCTTTGTTCTGATGCCTCTGATGGCGCCCCTTGTGTGGCTTGTGATGCTGCCATTTGCCTGTGTCTGGATGCTGTCGCCGGTCTTCGCGTGGAAGGCGAGCCAGTACAGTGTTTCTGCCCGCAGGCTTGAGGCAACAGCGGACGAGACGGCTGTTTTGCGCCTTCAAGGACGGAGGACATGGAAGTATTTCGAAACCTTCGTCACAGAATCGGATCATTTCCTCCCGCCTGACAATTTTCAGGAAGAGCCCGCCGCCCTGCTCGCACGCAGAACGTCGCCCACGAATATGGGACTGTATCTCCTGTGCGTTGTTGCCGCGCATGATTTTGGCTGGATCGGCATGGCGGAAGCCGTGGAGCGGGTGCAAGAAACGCTTGCGACGATGGCACGCCTGCCAAAGTATCGCGGCCATTTCTATAACTGGTACAGCACGGAAGACCTTTCCGTTCTTGCGCCAGTGTATGTCTCGACCGTGGATAGCGGCAATCTGGCGGGCCATCTGATCACGCTGGGCCGGACCTTTATGGAATGGGAGCATAAGGGCCGTTCGCCTGACGGCTGGAGGCAGGGTGTTCAGGACGCTCTGGCTCTGGCGCAGGAGGAACTGGCGGCTAGTGGCAATGCCTTGCGCACGAGCGGCATCGCGCAGGATATCCGGTCGTTGCTGCATGAGTTGCTGGAAAATGCTGCCGGTCAGATTTTCGTCGAACAAAAACTGATGGCTCTTGTCGCGCGTGCGGGAGAAGCAGTGCAGTCCCTGAACGGAACAAGGGGACAGAAAACGGCTGACAGGGATATCATTCTGGCAGGAGGGGCCGAGAGTGTCCTGTTTTGGTTGCAGGCTGCCCAGAACGCTATTCGCAGCGATCAGAGAGACGGCACTACTGGACTTCAGACAGCTAGATTGTTGCGGGAACTGGCGGAGCAGGCCCGGACCATGGCGCTTGATATGGAGTTCGGCTTCCTTCGCAACCGCGAGCGCGGGTTGCTGTCGATCGGGTATGTCGTCAATGACGGCGTTCTCGACGACAACTGCTACGATCTGCTTGCGTCTGAGGCGCGGCTCGCTTCGTTCTTTGCGATTGCGAAAGGCGATGTTCCTGCCCGGGACTGGTTCCGGCTCGGGCGGCCTGTTGCCGCCGTCGCGCGGGGCGAGGCGCTTGTGTCGTGGTCAGGCTCCATGTTCGAATATCTTATGCCGTCTCTGGTTATGGCGGCACCGTTCGACAGTCTTCTGGAAGGGACCAGCCGACAGATCGTCAGGCGTCAGATCGAATATGGACAGGCGCGCGAAACGCCCTGGGGCATCTCGGAATCCGCTTATAACGCACGGGATCTGGACTATAATTACCAGTATTCCAATTTCGGCGTGCCGGGTCTTGGGATGAAGCGGGGGCTTGCCCAGAACCTCGTGATCGCCCCTTATGCGACGGCGCTGGCCACTATGGTGAATGCCCGCAAGGCCGTGGCGAATTTCACCCGTCTGGAGGCCCTCGGAGCACAAGGAGCGTTCGGGTTCTACGAGGCTCTGGACTATACGAAAGAGCGTCTGCGGCCCGGAGAAAATCCTGCGATCATCCGCTCTTACATGGCGCATCATCAGGGCATGTCCATTCTGGCGTTTGCCGATACGATTCTGGATGGAATCATGCGCAGGCGGTTTCATGCGGAGCCTATGATGGGGGCCGCCGAACTTCTGCTTCAGGAACGCGCGCCGATCGGCGGGGCCATAACGCGTCCGCTGAAGGAAGAGAAACTGCTCCCACCACCGGCCTCTACGGGACAGGCTCCCGGTGGGCGTCAGATCACGCTGGATGTGGAGGCGCCTCCCGTCACGCATCTTCTCTCCAATGGCCACTACAGCGTCATGCTGACCGCTGCAGGCTCCGGCTACAGTCGCTGGAACGGGCAGGCGGTGACGCGCTGGCGTGAAGATGGGACGCTCGATAACTGGGGATCGTATGTCTATCTCCGCGACATCGGACGTGGCCGTGTGTGGTCCGCCGGTTTCCAGCCCTGTGGGGTTCCGGCGGACCAGTGCAGCGTCGAGTTCCGTGAGGACCGTGCCACCTATCTGCGGCAAGATGGCGAACTGACGACGACGATGGATGTGCTGGTCTCTGCGGAAGATGATGCGGAACTGCGTCGGGTTTCCGTCCGAAATACAGGTCTGGCGACTGTTGAGATCGAAGTGACGTCTTATGTCGAACTGGCGCTGTGCCCGCCTGAGACGGACCTTGCCCATCCCGCTTTCGCTCGAATGTTCGTGCAGACGGAATATCTTCCCTCGCAGCGCGCTATTATCGCCACGCGCCGTCGTCGCAGTCCGGGGGAGCAGGAAATCTGGGCTGCCTGTCTGGTGGTCGGAGGTGGAACCCTCTCCATCGAGACGGACCGCGCACGGTTTGTGGGCCGGGGTCGCGATCTTCGGGCACCTCTTGCGTTGCAGGGAGCTTCGGAACTTTCCGGTAGTACCGGTACGGTGCTGGATGCGGCCTTCGCTGTGCGGTGCAGGCTGGCGCTCCCGCCGCGGACCACCCGTCGGGTGTCGTTCTGGACGATCGTGGCCTCGACGCGGGCGGCGCTGATGGACAGCATTGAGCGGCATCAGGATGCAGCAGATCTCGACCGTGCTCTGACGCTGGCCTGGACACATGCACAGGTTCAGTTGCGGCATCTGGACATTCGCCCCACTCAAGCGGATCTGTTCCAGAAGCTGGCAGGGTTCCTGCTCTATGCAGGCCCGACATTACGGGCCTCTCCTGAGCGGATCAAACGAGGAGCAGGGCGGCAAACCGATCTGTGGGGTCAGGGTCTGTCGGGCGATCTGCCGATCCTGCTGCTTGTCGTGAGTGAAAGCGAGGACTTCGAGCTTGCCCGCACGGTGCTCAGGGCGCAGGAATATTTCCGGATCAAGGCGCTGGCCGTGGATGTGGTCATCCTGAACGAACATCCGACATCTTATGCACAGGATCTTCAGCAGGCGCTCGAAACGCTCGTCAGATCGTCCTCGGTGGGCGGCGGGGCTGGGGGCGTCCATCTGCTGCGGGGCAGCCTGATGTCCGGTGTGGTGAAGGAGCTTCTGTTCTCCGCTGCGCGTGTGGTCCTCCCCGGAAAGGGAGGGAGCCTACAATACCAGATCACCCGTGCGGAAACGATCCGGCAGGACAGGGCGGGTTTGGGGAAGGAAACGTTCTTCCGGCCTTACAGGGCTACGGGCGAGGCTCCAGCCCTCCCGGAACTTGAACTTTCAAATGGATATGGAGGATTTACGGCGGAGGGGACGGAATATGCCGTGATTCTGCAGGGACGTCGCACCACGCCGGCGCCGTGGATCAACGTGATCTCAAATCCACATTTCGGGTTTCAGGTCTCAGCGGAAGGCAGCAGCTATACATGGTCTGAAAATAGCCGTGAGAACCAGCTGACGCCCTGGAGCAACGACCCGGTCAGCAATCCGCCGGGAGAGGCTTTTTATCTGTGCGATGAGGAGAGCCGGGTTTTCTGGTCGCCTGTGGCGGCAGTCTGCCCTGATGAAACGGCGGTTCATGTTGCGTATCACGGTCGCGGTTACAGTCGGTTCGAGCGTGTCGCGGACGGCATTGCTAGTACGATGGTGCAGTATGTGCCACGGGAAGACCCGATCAGGATTTCAAGGTTGCGTCTGGTGAATCAGACCTCCCGGACGCGGACTCTGCGCGCAACGGCCTATGTGGAATGGGTTCTCGGGCGCTCACGGATGTCTGCGGCACCCTTTGTATTCTCGGAAACCGATGCAGAAACCGGTGCCATATTCGCCAGGAATGTATGGGGAGATACGTTCGGCGATCGTGTGGCATTTGCAGATTTCGGTGGGCGTCAGACCTCCTTCATGGATGATCGGACAGCATTTCTTGGACGTTACGGAAGTCTGTCCGCCCCTCGTGCGATTGTCCGGGGAGCCGATCTTCCGGGTCTTGTTGGCGCGGGCGTCGATCCTTGCGTTGCCTTGCAGACGGTCATCACTCTAGCGCCGGGGGAGGAGACGGACATCGTCTTCCTTCTGGGGCAGGGACAGAATATCGAGCACGCCCGCAAACTGATTGCGCAATACCGGCCTGCGGATCTCGATAGTGTTCTGGAGGACATGAAACAGAGTTGGCGTTCTGTTACGGACGCTATTCAGGTCCGCACTCCGGATCGGGCGATGGACATCATGCTCAACGGGTGGTTGCTGTATCAGTCCCTGTCGAGCCGCATCTGGTCGCGGGCCGGGTTCTATCAGGCGAGCGGTGCGTACGGGTTCCGTGATCAGCTTCAGGACGGGATGTCGCTTGTAACCTCCGCGCCTGAACTGGTCCGGGAGCATCTGCTGCGCGCGGCATCGCGTCAGTTTTTGGAGGGCGATGTTCAGCACTGGTGGCTGCCCCAGAAAGGCAATGGCGTGCGGACGCGCATTTCCGACGACTGCGCATGGCTGGCTTTTACGGTGGCACAGTATGTGCGGGTTAGCGGCGATCGGAGCGTTCTGGATGAGGAGTTGTCCTTCCTCGACGCTCCTGTTCTGGCCAATGACGAGCACGAACGCTTCCTTCAGCCGTCAATGACGGAACAGCGGGCTTCGCTTTACGAACATTGTGCTTTAGCGCTCGACCACAGTCTGACATGGGGCGCTCATGGCCTGCCTCTCATGGGCACCGGCGACTGGAATGACGGGATGAATCGTGTCGGCGAAGCCGGTCGGGGAGAAAGCGTGTGGCTTGGTTGGTTCCTGTCCTCGGCGCTGAAAGCGTTTATCCCCCATGCGGAAGCGCGGGGCGATCAGAGCCGTCTGGAGAAATGGAACCGAGCGCTTGAGGAACTCAAGACCGGGCTGGAGAACGCCTGGGACGGGGAGTGGTACTGCCGGGCCTATTTTGATGACGGGTCGCCGCTGGGCAGTCATCTCAACCGGGAAGGGCGGATTGATGCGATCGCACAGTCCTGGGCCGTGATTTCCGGGATCGGAGACCCTGAGCGCGCCCGTGTAGCCATGCAGGCGGTGCGGGAGCAGCTTGTGCGGCTGGACGACGGCATCATCATGGTCCTGACCCCGCCCTTCGATAAATCCGAACCTGACCCGGGTTATATACGTGGTTATCCGCCCGGTGTTCGGGAAAATGGCGGTCAGTATACCCATGCGGCGCTCTGGACCGTCATGGCAACGGCCCTGCTGGGAGACGGCGCTACGGCCCATGCGATGTTTGCCACCATCAATCCGGTCCATCACGCCCGGAACGAGGCGGCAGCCGGGCGTTACAGGCTGGAGCCGTATGTCGTGGCGGCTGATGTTTATTCCGCAGCACCGCATGTCGGGCGTGGCGGGTGGTCGTGGTATACGGGCTCGGCAGGATGGATGCAGCGCGTGGGAATGGAAGTTCTGCTCGGTGTGCGGATCGAAGACGGCAAAATGTTTCTTTCGCCCTGCATTCCGCCGGAATGGCCGGGCTTTGAAGTAATGCTGCGCTGGAAGACAGCCACCTATCGGATTGAGGTGAGCAATCCGGATCGGATCAGCCGAGGCGTGTTGGAGATTCGAGAGAACGGGAAACTGTTTGGAGGTGAAGAGCCGGTTGTTCTGGAGGATGATGGAGCAATCCATCTGATTGAGTGTGTCATGAAAAGAAATTGAAAAATCAGTCAGTTGCGCGGAGCGTCCTGATTCATTAACACCGGCCGCTCCCGGAACTGACGTCATGAGACCGGCCGCTTTTGAAATATTTTCTGTCTCTTCCCATTCTCTCCCTGATGTTTTCCATGTCGGCCAGAGCGGAGACATGTCCGGACCTGTTCGCAGAAGGGCAGCCTCCGGCCATCCTGCGGGAAACGGCGCGGATCGGCACCGTTCAGCTCTGTAACTCCGGGTATGCCGTTCTTGTTTCGGAAGCGACCAAAGGGCCGCTCTGGTCAGCCGAGGATTTGACGGAAGAAAATCTGGAAATTGCGGATCGCACGCGGCGGCAGGGCAATTTTTTTGCTGATGAGCGTCTTCCCCTCAGTATGCGCGCTACTCTGAGCGATTACCGGGCGTCAGGCTATGACCGGGGGCATATGACTCCCAGTGGCGATGAAGCAGGCCTGACGGCGCAGCAGGAATCATTCCTGCTGTCCAATATCGTCCCGCAGACAGCAGAGCTGAATCGTGGCCCGTGGGAAGGCGTTGAAAGTGCTGTCAGGGGCTGGGCGCGACAGGAAGGCGAAATCTTCGTTGTGACAGGGCCGGGTTACGATCCGGATGAGATGCAGACGATCGGAAAGGGCCGTATTCCGGTTCCTGCCGTGACGTGGAAGGCGATTTACGATCCCGCAGTTAATGGCACGGGGGCGTATGTGTGTCTGAACACCCATCGTCCGACCTGCCGTATTACGAGCGTGGCGCTGCTGACGCAGTTAGTGAATATTGATCCTTTCCCGGCACTTCCGCCCGACATCAAGGATCATGTCAGCGCCATGCCGCCGATCCGGGAAACGCCTGAAGCACTCTCGAAGCAGCCACAGGCGCGTGAATTGTTGCGGGAATGGGGGTCGAAGGCCGCACAGAAAGCCCTCAAGGCGCTGGTGAAAGCCCTTGTGCCCTGACTTGGAACTCTGCTGCTGAAAGTAGGGCCGTATATTGTTGTGTTTCAGATTATGACTGTGAAGGTTTTGTGAAAAGCAGAAACGTCATAACTAAAAATTTATTAAATGGATTAAGGCAGGAGGCAGAATAACGGAATCCGGGATTTATGCTTCACTTTGACCCTTCCTCGGCAGTATCGCTTGTTGCGCTATGCCTCTGCTTTGTTCTGGTCTGCGTCTTTGAATTTGCCAATGGCTTTCATGACACGGCCAATGCTGTTGCAACTGTCATCTATACCAATTCGCTCAAACCGACTGTCGCAGTGGTCTGGTCTGGGTTGATGAACCTCTTGGGCGTGATTCTGGGTGGCATTTCAGTTGCTTACGCGCTGGTAGAGCTTCTCCCGCCGGATGTGCTTTCGCCTCCAAGCGGCAATCCGGCTGTTCCGATGCTGGTGGCTCTTTTCGGCACGGCTCTGGCCTGGAACCTGATGACATGGTGGTTCGGGATCCCGAACTCCTCCTCCCATTGCGTGATCGGTTCGCTGGTCGGCATTGCGATTGGTGACTCCTTCGTTCACGCCCGCGAACTGGGGCACAGCGTGGATTGGAGCCAGATTTGGAAAGTTCTTCGTGCCTTGGCCGTGTCGCCTTTGCTGGGTTTTGTGGGCGCGCTTCTGCTGTATTTCCTCATCCGTTCGCTCGTGAAGATGCCGGAAATGTACAAGGCGCCGACGCCTGAGCAGAAGCCGAACCCGATCGTACGCGGCGTTCTGGTTCTGACATGCACGCTCGTCAGCTTTTCGCATGGCAGCAATGATGGTCAGAAGAGCATCGGCCTGATCATGCTGACGATCATTGGCATCATGCCCGCAACTTTCGCCCTGAACCCGGCTGCTCCTGTCAGCATCCAGCAGATCCGTCAGGACGCACAGCAGGCCCTGCCGCTTGTGACGCAGTATGACCGGTATTCTTTCAAGGAAGATGCCATCGCGTCGATCAATCGCCTGTCCCAGACGGATGGCCCTTCAGAGGTGCCGGCTGAACTGCGTGGCGATGTGTATCAGGTTCTGTCGGGTCTGCGGTCCGTTGCCGCCAATCCGGCTGCGTCCGATGCCGAGAAGAAGCAGGCTTCCCGCCTCGCATCCGAACTGCGTCCGACTGTTGAATACGCTCCGGGCTGGGTCCGTCTTCTGAGCGCGCTCTGCCTCGGGATCGGAACGATGGTCGGCTACAAGCGCATCGTCCGGACGCTGGGTGAAGGCATTGGAACGACGCATCTGACGCCTGCACAGGGCGCAGCTTCGGAGGTCGTGGGTGCAGGCCTGATCATGACGGCGGGTTATACCGGCCTTCCGGTGTCCACGACGCATATCATCACATCCGGCGTGGCCGGAACGATGGTGGCTGCGGGATCGGGCATCAACAAAAAGATGCTGAGCAAGATCGTGATGGCTTGGTTGCTGACACTGCCTGTGACGGTCTGTGTCGCGGCGACGGTGTTCTACCTTCTCGCCTGAGACCTCTTCATCAGAGGCCGGAGCGTTTCTGCTCCGGCCATGACGACAAATGGACGCGGTCTGATCGCGTCCCTTTGTCGTTTCAGGGTTGCGATTTCACAGTGCCCGTTCCTGCATCAAGAAACAGAGGATTCAGTCTGGGCTTGCGACTGAAATCGAACAGGTCCTCGAGAGAATTCGCGTCCGCATCGAAAGAGCCTTTGCCCAGTCTTTCGCCCTGAAGCCAGTTATCTTCAATGAAACGGGGAATGGAAGACTGGGTCAGGAAGGTATGGCTGACATAATTCGTCCGTGCCCAGGGCGACAATACCAGCAGGGGAATCCGTGTCCCCGGTCCGCACCGGCCATTCACCTCAGCCCCGCCGACACCTTGAGGGCGCGATGCTGTGCCGCAATGTCCCGGTCCGTCCAGCTGATCGACTTCGGAATCGGCGGATCCATGACGGGGAGGGACGAAGGCGTGGTCGTACCACCCGTCTGAATCGTCGTAAGCGATGAAAATAGCGGTATCGCGCCATTCCGGACGGGTCTGGATAAAATTGACGAGTTCAACCACGCCCTTCTGTTCATCCAGCGGGTCCGAATAGCCCGCATGGGCGTCCTGCCAAGCTGGCATTTTTACAAAAGAAACGGCGGGGAGGTTTCCTGCTTTTGTCGCAGCAAAGAAGTCCTGAAGATCGTACTCGTGGTTGGTGGGGTCCGGCTGGCCGTTGTCCGGGCGCATGCTGTGTCCGATCGCGGCTGTGGAAGATGGCCGTGCATGTGTCGGATTGGCCGTGCTGGCGTAATACTGGAACCAGTTATGGTGCGGGATGTAGTCCGCCACGATCTGGCTCACGGTTGGGGAAAGCGTTTGGCGCTGGCACCCTGTCGAGCCATCGGGATTGTGGAGTGAAAGGTTGAAGCCTCCCATGAAGCCACCCCAGGTGATTCCATGTTTGTTGAGCAGATCCCCGATATTCGGCCCGGTCATCCGCACCTGATTGTTGGGCGTGGAGCACACGTCGTCTGCGGGATCGATGTCGTTGATCATGGTCCAGCCGCCTTGTCCGTCTCCGACATAAGGCGATGCGGCATGCAGTGTTGACGGCTTCTGGGTCGTGGTTTTGATCTGCAGACCATTGGTCTGGCCGGAGACGACTTCCAACGCGCCGGGCGTGGAGGGGCCGTATGTGTCGGTATAGGTCGCATCGCTCATGGCGAAACGCTGTGCGTAGCGCCACATTGCTGTGACGGTATTGCCGTCGAAATACCCCATGACCTCACCTCTGGTGCCAAACGCACCGACCCCACCGGGCAGTCCGCGACCGGTATAGCGTGGGAACAGGTCGGATCGTCCGTGATCGTAGGCCCGCTGTTCGGCCGTGTAGCCATGGTTCTGGTCAGCAGTGGCGGCCTGTGTGCGATCCAGCCGGAAGGGCAGGGAGGCGTCCCGACCGTTGGCCAGGATCGTGTTGGGATTATGCCTGAGCAGGTCTGCCGTAGCGAGCGTATCGACGCGTGGTGTGTCTGCTGAGGGATGGAATTCGGGCTCGCCAGCAAGGTTGGCCGCCTTCGGGTATGTTCCGAAGTAGTGATCGAACGAGACGTTTTCCTGATAGATCACGACCAGATGTTTGATCGGCGTCTTGGTCGGAGGGGCCGTGTCGGCTGCGTGAGCGGCGATCGGCCAGGTCAGGCACAGGCCAATCGCCGCAATAGGAAGACGCAAAGGAAAGTTCGTCATCAAAATAGTGGTCCGCCGCTGAAAAATCCGGAATTCGGAGCTTTCCTAGCGGCAACACCGACTTCCGATGAAGAAATTTATTTGAAGATCAATCCTATGATCTGAGACGTTTTCGTCTCAGACGCCAGCGATTTGCAGAGACAGTTGAGCCATGCGGAGGGCGCCCTCGCGGCTTGTCGCGCCGCAGATGAAGCGGGCAGGATGGGCAAACACGGCGTCAGAAACACCAGAAACGACGGCCAGCTTGTCCCGCTCCAGACCGCCCCAGGCTTCCGGCAGGGAAACGCGCTGTCCGAAATCGCCACGCACGGGCGGCACGGCCTTGACGTTCCACTGCTCCGGCCCTGCCGGAGAGACGACATACACCACCGGCAGATCACGCTCGAAAATGACCTTCTCCGTCGGCATTCCCGTTTCCATGACCAGAATGCGCTTGTCTTCAGCGCTTTCGTAAGCCGCGATGACACGGTCCGTCGCCTTGAGGCTGGCACGGATGCGGTCCACGACATTGACCAGATGCGCGGCGACAGCTGTGGCGGCATTGGCGAAACCGAGGGATTCCCGTGCGCGGGCCTCCTGCTTTCCGTAAAGTTCAGCCGTATCCCAAGGCGGGCTGCATGCCGAGACGATGTCTGCCAGCGAGAGCTTGCCCATCTTGACCACACCATTGTCATCCTGATCGATCGGCAGGATCAGGGATTTGTCGAGGCTCTGCCAGATCAGGTCCACGGCGGCGTCATCGGCCGGAGTGTTCAGGATATTGCGAATGGCCGGGCGACCATAATCCTTCCACAGGAGGCCAGCCGCGCTATAGGGCGTGCCGTCTTCACGAAGGGGCTTGTCCTTCATGTGATGGTCGTACCGGCCATGCGGCGGATCGTAGAGGCCGCCGACGTCGAAAACGATATCGGCTGATTTGATAACGTCCGGATTGCGCGTCCGGATGAAGGTCAGGCGATCGGCGGATTTTTCTTCCAAAACACGCGCACGAAGATCCCCCTGCGGCGCAAGGGCATAATGCAGGATGACATAACCCATGGTCTCGTCGACATGAAAATTGCCAGAATGGGTCAGTGCCGTGACAGGCGCCGAGCCGTTTTCGAGACCAATGGGGGTATGGTTAGACATCTTGGGAACCTGCCGACAGGAAGAAAGGGACATGTTGGCCCCTTTCATGCCGCAGGGCAGCCCGGCAGACAACCTCGCTGCCGGCATTGGTTTCTCAGCCGACCCGATGCACGGCGCAGAGCTTGTTGCCATCCGGATCGCGCAGATAGGCCAAGTACAGGTCGCCCATTCCAGTGTGGCGGATGCCGGGCGGGTTTTCGATGGCCTTGCCACCGTTTTCGACGCCAGCCTTGTGCCAGGCGTCCACCTGTTCGGGGCTGCTCATGGCAAACCCAACCGTTCCGCCATTCGCGCCTGTGGCCGGTTCACCGTTCAGGGGCTTCGTGATGATCAGACGCCCACCGGAATGGGCATAGACAAGCCGACCCTTTGCATCGGGTTCGGCGGGCGTACAGCCGATGACACCAAGCGTTGCATTATAGAATGCTTTGGAACGAGCAATGTCGTTGCTACCCAGCATGATGTGGCTGAACATGAAAAGACTCTCCTTGGTGAAAGGGGGTAAGACGAAACTGCCTGTCCGCAGGATCAGTCGATATTGATGTTACGGATTCCGCCGGGAATGCGCGTTTTGAAATCGCGCGGGACGAATGAAAGCCCGGTCGTATTGTAATCCGGGTTCTCCGCCATAGCCTGAAGTGTCATGTCGTCACGCACGTCCAGCGGGCGGGCATGTCCCTTGTTTTCTTTGCGGATGGTAGCAGCACAGAATTCTGCGGCAGTGGCGAAGAGGCGGGCATTGCCGTTGGCCCCGCTCACCATCTGCTCCCGGATGCACTTGCTATCAGTATGTCCTGTGACCCACGGAGCAGAAGAACAGGACGCAAGCAGAAGAACGCTGGAAAGAAGAACGTAACGCATGAAGCAGAGCCTACTCGTGGCAGGGAACGGGATAAAGCATAGGCCCGGTAGAACCTGAGTGCTTATTGGATCGCTCCCTGCGAAAAGGTCAATGCCCTGTTTGGTCCTGACCGTAATGACATCGGTCAGGACCAAATATTTATTTAGCGTGTTGCTGGCAGACCGGTCGTCAGGTTCTCGAACTGCTCCGGATGCTGGGACGTCGTGACGTCCCCGACAGGTTTCGGGTGATGCAGATTATCATACTGCAATGGCGTAATGGACAGGGTCTGGTCCATTGTGGGCAGGTCACGGACAGTCCAGCCGCCGCCGAGGCTGCGGATCAGGTCCACGTCCGCGTGGTACAGGCGGGTTGCGATCTCGACCTGATGGATGCGGCTTTCCAGCGTGTTTTCCTGGCTGAAAATGGCCTCAAGATAGGTTCCGACGCCGCCCTGATAGAGCGTCATGGTCATGTTCTGCGTGGCAAGATTGGCTTTGACAGCCTGTTCCAGCGCCGCGTTTTCCTTGGTCAGACGTTCGGTCAGGGACAGCCCGTCTTCCACTTCGCGGAAGGCCGACAGAACTTTCATACGATAGTCGTCACGCGTTTCCCGATAGGCCGACCATGTTCTCTGAAGCTCCGCGCGGCGCAGGCCGCCATCGAAGAGCGGCATGTCGAGCGTCGCGCCATAGGTCCACAACGAGTTGGCAAGATTGGCCAGATCGAAGCCATTGGCGGAGAAACCACCATTCAGGCGCAGGGCGATATGCGGATAGAAAGCCGCGCGTGCAATGCCGATTTCACGATTGGCCTGTGCCATTTCGCGCTCGGAGGAAGCGATATCCGGACGACGCTGGAGCAGGGTGGAGGGAACGTCCGTGGGGATCGTCGGCTGGACGAAATGGAACTGCGGGCTGGCCGGGATGTGGAAGCTCGACGGTGAACTGTTCGTCAGCACCGCGATGGCGTGTTCCGTAACCTGCCTTGCGGCCTGAATGTCCAGACGCGCTGCCTGTGTGGTGTAGAGCTGGGCCTGTGCGCGTGCCAGATCGAGGCGGGGAGCGGCCTGGTTCTGGACCTGATTTTCAGTGATATGAACGGCCCGCTCATAATAGCCGATGGACTGCGCATAGATCGCATCCTGCGCATCATAGCCGCGAAGCTGGATGTAATCGCGGGCAAGCTCGGCTTGCGTGCTCAGGCGCGCCATGGCGAAATCGGCCGCACGCTGCTGAGCGAACTGTTTCTGCTCGCGGACGCGGTTGCGGATGGATGACCAGAAATCAGGTTCCCATGAGGCCAGACCGCCATATTCCTCTTCGGTCTGGGTCAGGGTTGCACCGTTGCGGAACAGGCGGTCAGCGGACTGTTTGTTGTCCGACGCACCAGCTTCGAGACTGACATGCGGGAGCAGTTCCGAACGCGCGGCCACGACGAGGGCGCGGGCCTGAATGAAGCGTTCGGCGGCGGCCTGAATGTCGCCGTTATCCGAAGTGGCGCGGGCTTCAAGATCGTTCAGCAGCGGGTCCTGAAACATGGTCCACCAGTTGGTGGGCAATGCTGTATCCGCGGGTGTGGCCACGGCAAACGGTGCCTGCCCCTGCCATGAGGCAGGGACGACAAGGTTCGGAGCCTTGTAGGTGGGCGCCAGATCGCACGCGGACAAACCGAGCAGCGACAGGGCGGTGCCGCAGACCAGACCGGTGCGGCGGAGGCGGGAGAAGGATGGGATCATCTTACTCGTTCTCTTTTCCGAAGCCGGACTGGTTGTAGCCGCGCTGTGGCACGGTCACGTTGACCTTGTCGCCTTCGAGCACATCTGCGGGCGGATTGGCGATTACGCGGTCGTTCGGGCCGATGCCAGCCTGAATTTCCGTTGCCGTATCGGCCATGCGTCCAACTGTCACGTTCTGGAAATGGACGGTGTTGTCGTCGCGGACCACGGCGAGCTGCATGCCCTTTTCCTGAAAGACCAGAGCACTCGTGGGAACTTCGTAGAGATGCGAGTTTTCGTTGTTCGCCTTGAGCTCCACCGAAGCGAAGGTCCCCGGCCACAGGACTTCGTTCGGATTGTCCATCTCGAACTCCGTGGTGGAAGTGCGGGTGTTCGGATCATAGCCGCGCGCGGTCGTCAGGAAGTTCGCTGTGAACTTGCGATCCTTGAACTGCGGGACGGTAACTTCGGCTGTGATGTCCGGCTGAAGGACATACTGAAAGACTTCCGGCACGGAGACGAACAGACGCAGCTTGTGGACGTCAGCCACGGTGAAAAGCTCGGAGGCCGCGCCTGCGGCGTTGAGGTTACCGCCGCCGTCATGGACGTAGTCGCCGACATTGATGTCACGTGAGGTCACGATACCATCAAATGGTGCGACGATCGTTTTGAAGCGTTCGAGCGCCTCGAAGTGTGCAACATTGCGTTCGGCAGCTTCGACCTGCGCCTTGGCGGACTGCTGGTCGGCCTGCGCGACGGAGACGGACTGTCCCGAGACGGACTGTGAGCGCCCCATGGCCTGCCAGCGCTGGAGCGTGACATTGGACAGGTTGTACTTTGCCATGATCGATGCGAGATCGGCCTTCGCCTGTGCATATTGTGCGTCCAGTGCCGGGGCGTTGATCTCGGCCAGAACGTCACCCTGCTTCACGCGGGCGCCGTAGTCCTTGTACCACATCTTCACATAGCCCGAGACCTGCGGATAGATCGGCGCCTGATACCAGGCATCGATGTTGCCGGGCAGCGTCAGGGCGACCTTCTTGGGGGACCGGATCGGCTTGACGACGGCAACGTCGGGCAGAGCGTTTTCCTTCGTCTCCGCTGCGAGGGCCGCAGAGACATGGATACGGTCAACGACGATATAGCCGACATAGAGCGCGAGGAGGCACCCTCCCGCAGCGGCGATGAGTTTGGGGGAGGTAGCCATCAGGCGATTTCCTTCTGACGCGATGTGCGGTTGTGGAGGATTGCGTAGACGCAGGGAACAAAGAGAAGGGTCGAGATTGTTGCGACGATCAGGCCGCCGATCACGGCGCGGCCGAGGGGCGCATTGGTCGAGTTCGATGTCGCCATCGGGATCATGCCCACGACCATGGCCAGCGCTGTCATGATGACCGGGCGGATACGGCCATAACCGGCTTCAATAGCGGCTTTAAGCGCATCGCCATGGATTTCGAGGCGTTCACGGGCAAAGGACACTACGAGGATCGAGTTCGCAGTTGCGGTTCCCATGCACATGATGGCGCCCGTCAGGGCCGGGACGGACAGGCGTGTCTGCGTGAGGAACAACGCCCAGGCGATGCCGCCAAGTGCGCCCGGAAGGGCCGTAATGATGATGAACGGGTCCAGCCAGGACTGGAAGTTCACCACGATCAGCAGATAGATCAGGACGATCGAGATCGCGAGACCGATGATGAGCTGCTTGTAGGCGCTTGCCATCGTTGTGGCCTGACCGTGGATATCGACTTCGGCGGAGGTCGGTTTGTTATGATCGTCGTGGGCGACGACCTGACGCACCTTGTCCAGCACGGAACCCATATCGGTGCCTTCGATGTTCACATAGATGTCGATTTCGGACATCGAGTTGTAGTGCGAGACTTCGCCCGGGGTGCCGGCTGCCACGACATTGGCAAGGGCGCCCAGAAGCTGGGTCTTGTCGTTGGGATCGCCGTCTCCCTTGTCGACCGGGATGGTCAGCAGGTCATTGAGATGGGTGAGCTGATCCTGCGACGTGTAGACGTTGAGCGGGAAGGTGACATTGTCGACCGGATCAAGCCAGAACTGCGGATCGACGACGCCGGAACCGGCAAGCGTCAGCAGTTCGTTGGTTGCAAGATCGGCTTCCGTCACGCCAGTTGCCTGACTGAAGGTTCGGTTGCCATTCACCATCAGTGTTGGCGTGGACATCGTCTGCTGGATGTTCACGTCTGCCGTGCCCGGGATCTGGCGGATCAGTCCGATCAGGTGCTTGGCGTAGTTGTAGTTCTCCATGGCATCCGGGCCGGAAAGCTGGATGTCGATGGGAGCGGCGGAGCCGAAGTTCAGGATCTTGTTCGTCAGATCCGCAGGCTGGAAGGTGAAGACCGTTCCCGGGAAGCGCTTGGAGAGATCCTTGCGCAGGAGGGCACGGTAATCCCAGACCGGAGATTCAGCGTTTTTCAGGGCGATCGTCAGATCGCAATCCTGTGTCCCAATGGACGGGGTCGGGATGAAGGCCTGGTTATGCGGTCCTTCGGGAAGACCGCAGTTCGAGATGATGTTCTCGACCTTGCCCGGCAGAAGCTGGTTGATGCGATCGTCCACGAGGGCGGCGATGCGGCCTGCGACTTCAATACGCGTTCCGAGCGGTGCGCGCATGTGCATCTGAAGGGCATCGGATTTTACTTCGGGGAAGAAGTCCCGTCCTGCGACGAAATACAGCCCCATGGATGCGATGGAGAGCACCATGAACACGCTGACAAAGGCGCCACGGCGTTCCACGCAGCGTGTGAGGATTGTGTTGTATCCTTCACGAAAGCTGGTGAAGCGCGCCTCGAAGCCCTTCTGGAAGCGGCTGAAGAAGCCCGATGGCGGACGCTGGGTTGCGTGCGGGTTGGGGATGTCGATCGCAGAGTCATGGATACCGTGCGGGTCTTCATCCGGGCCGGGTGCGCCGACTGGGTGATGCACATGACCGGCGAGAAGGTACTTCGCCATGGTCGGAACGAGGGTTCGCGACAGGATGAAGGACGCGATCATCGCGAACATGATGGCAAGGGCCATCGGCATGAAGAGATAGCCTGCGACGCCATCGAGTTCGAACAGCGGCAGCCAGACGATGCAGATGCAGGTCGTGGAGACGAAGGTCGCGATGACGATCTGGTTGGCCGCATCAATAATGGCGGTTTCGAGATCCTTGCCCATTTCAAGGTGAACGTCGATGTTCTCGATCATCACCGTAGCATCGTCGACGAGAATACCGACGGCGAGGGCCAGACCACCGAGCGTCATGACGTTGATCGACTGACCTGCCCATCCAAGGGCGATGATCGAGCATAGAATGGCTAGCGGAATTGACGTCGCAATAATGACTGTCGAGCGCCAGGAGCCGAGGAAGAGCAGAACCACGATCCCGGTCAGGAACGACGCGGTGATCATTTCCTGAACCACATCCTTGATCTGATCCTTCACCATGATGGAGGCGTCGGACAAGATGGAGATATGGACGTCAGGCGGCAGGATTGCTTTCAGGCGCGGAAGCAGGGCCTTGGTCGCCGCGACCACATCGAGTGTGGAGGCCGTGCCACCCTTCTGCGTGATCATCTCGACGCCCTGGCGGCCTTTGACCAGCACGAGGTTCGTCTGGGGATGTCCGCCGCGATAGACCGACGCCACATCGCGCACATAGATGACCGCATTTCCAACGCGCTTGACCGGAATATTGGCGATATCGTCCATGGATTCCGGGGCGGCGTTGGTCTGGACCATCCAGTCCGTTGCATCGATCTTCTGGTCACCTGCCGGCAGAACGATGTTCTGGGCGGTCAGGGCAGCCTGAACGTCTGCGGCGGAGAGGTGGTGAGCCTGAAGCTGCTTCTGGTCCAAGGAGACCATGACGAAGCTGTCCATGCCGCCATAAGGATGGGCGACGATGGCGCCGGGAACCGTAGCAAGAAGCGGACGAACGCGAATGACACCGAGCTTGAAGAGATCGGATGGCGTCTGTTTGTCAGACGTCATCTGAAGCGCAATGACCGGAACCTGAGAGGGATTCAGGGCCACGATCATCGGTGCCGGCACTTTGGGCGGGAGCCCGAGCAGCACGGTCTGCGCGATGGCCGACACTTCGGCTTCGGCAGTGCCGACCGATGTTCCGGGCTGGAAATAGATATTGACGATCGAGCGACCGTAATAGGAGCTGGACTCCATGTGCTCGATGTTCTGAACGGTCGTGGTAACGGCCAGTTCGAAGTTATAGGTGATACGGCCTGCAAATTCCTGAGGCAGAAGCCCCGGATAGGTCCAGATTGCCGCGACTACCGGAACCTTGATGTTTGGAAAAACATCGGTCGGCGTCTTGAAGATCGACATCACGCCAAGCAGCACGATCATGATCGACAGGACGACAAAGGTGAGCGGTCGCCTTAGCGCGGTGACGACGATGGCATTCATTCAGCTCGGTTCCCAACAGATTTTGAGCAAGGAAGGGAAACCGGGACAATAGGTGGGATGAAATACAACGTCTTTTAAATCGTGGTTTATGGAGTTTTTTTTACTTTTCAAAATCCATTAAAATTTTTTTATGATTTGAAGAGAGGAATCAGTATTTACGAAAGACGGTACAGATCTCGTTACGTTTCGAAAACTCACGAGATGGTGATTTTTTCAAGGAATGCTATGTCTTTTTCGTGATGGAAGACCTTGCTGAAAGTCCTGTCGGAGACCGAATGATGACGCTGAATCCTTTTCCTGCGCTGAATGATCCTCATGTTCTTGCGGACGTGACTGCGATGTCCGACCGCTATGAAAAGGCGCTGGGCGAGAATATCCTGCATGAACTGGATGCTCTTTTTTACGATGGCGCGGAAACGGTTCGTTACGGTGTAGGCGAGAACCTCTACGGGTTTGAGGAGATTCAGGCTTTTCGTCGGGCACGGACGGGAGGGTCACCGCCGCGGGAGGTGCTGCGACGTGTCATTACGGCTGTGGGGCAGGATGTCGCGACGGTGGATCTGGAGTTCCGGCGCATCGGGGCCGAAAAGATCGGGCGTCAGAGCCAGACCTGGTTCCGCACGCCCGATGGATGGAAGATTATTGCCGCGCATGTGTCGCTGATGGGGACTGGGTCTTAAACCCGGCCGTCAGCTTCCGCTGGAAACATATCCTGCAACCGCCCGGTGCCAGATCAGGACCATGACGCCCAGAAAGGCAAAGCCTGCAATCGGAGACAAGGCGCCGATCCATGTCGGCACCCCCAGCGGGTCGGGATGGTTGAGGCTGAACAGGGCGGGATAGTAGCAGACGGCAGCGAGCGGCAGGACGAAGGTGATAAACCGCCGGAGCCAGCGTCCGAACATGGTCAGCGGATACTGTCCGGCCTCGACGCCGCCGTAAGTCAGGACGTTCACGACTTCCAGCCCCTCGACCGTGATGAAGCACAGTGCGGCCTGTCCGATCAGGACGCCGAGGAACATGGCCGCTCCCCCTGCGATGGCGAGCGGCAAAACTAGAACGGCGCTCCACTGGACGTGCGGGGCAAGCCATAATCCCGCGATGAGAACGAACGCGCCCTGAAGGAAACGCCCTATGGGGCGCAGGCGCAGTTCGTGGCCCAGAAGCAGAATCAGGGTTGAGCGTGGCCGCAGGAGCAGGCGATCAAAGCTGCCGGTGCGGACGTACTCGCCGCCAAAAACCTCGAAGCCGCGTCCCAGCGTTTCAGCCACGGCAAACGCCACGTTCACAAGGCCATAAAGAACAGCAACGGTGCCGATATCCCATCCTGCGATACTGCCGAAACGGCGGAAGAGGCTCCAGATGCCGAAGAAGCCGAGCAGGGTCGTGATGAAATTCCCGATGGCCTGAATGGCAAACGTGCCGGGGTAGCGGAGTTGTGCGACGATCGAAGCGCCCGCCATGCGGCGGTAGAGACCAAGGGCGCTGAGCGTGCGGGAGTGTGTCATGTCAGGCACCCTGCACCTCCAGTCGGTTGACCGTCTGGCGCATCCACAGACGCCCGAGCAGGGTGAGTGTTGTCAGCCAGAAAAGCTGAAGGCCCAGCCCTGTGGCGACACCGCCCGGAATGGGCGTGCCCAGATAGATGCGGATGGGAATGTCGGTAATTCCGGCGAAGGGCTGTGCGAGCAGGAAGGGACGGATCCAGTCAGGATAGAGCGGCAGCGGCAGGAGCATTCCAGAAAGCAGTACGGCCAGTGGCGTTCCAACGGCGTAACTGCCGAGTGGTGAGAGCGTGCGGGCCGTCAGGATATTCCACCACATGACGATGGTGGCCGAGAGCAGTGCGCCGAGCGTGATGGAGAGCAGCGACAGAACTGCTGCCGTCAGATCCGCGGGTGGTGCGAGGCTCCATGCGCCGAGGCCCACCAGTATGGCCAGCGGACCCGCTACGCAGGCCAGCAGGACTGCACGGGGAACAGCATTGCCCAGCAGACGCGCGAGACTGGCCGACAGCCACCAGTTCCACATATCGACCGGACGCAGCAGATCATAGACGATCGCGCCTGTTTTGGCGGCGTCTCCGATGGCGGGCAGGCAGCCCAGCGGCAGAAGCGTGAAGAGGGACTGCTGGATCCAGGTGTAGGTCATGGCCTGTCGCAGCGAGAGCGGTGCCTGAACGTCCGGGGCTGCGTGATAGACGGAGGCATAGGCCATTAATGTCACGGCACCGAACCACATCTGCGCCACTAATCCGGCCACGACCGCGATACGGTAGCGCAGGCCGATCTTCCATTGCAGCCCGAAGGCCGTGAAATAAGGGCGGAGCGTCATGCGGCGTGGTCCGCATAAAAGCGTGTGATGATCTCGTCGATTGAGGGGCGGCTGATCCTCAGATCGTCCAGCCCGGACAGATGTCCGACATGGGCGACGAGGGCAGGGGCCGGGATCTGGCGCGGATCGAACGTGATGGTGAGGCTGTGTGGCGCGCGGGCGGTTTCGACTGCGCCTGCCGGGAGCGCCAGTTCGGGCGGTGTGCCGTGGAAATCCAGTTCGAGAATGCGTTCGGACAGGGTTGTCATGCGTAGGTCCTCGAACGGGCTGTCTGCGAGGATGCGCCCATGCCCGATGACGATCACGCGTTCGGCCAGCGCTTCAATATCATGCATATCGTGGGTGGTGAGCAGGACGGTCGTGCCCCGGTCCCGGCAGAGTTCATGGACAAATGCCCGGACGGCGAGTTTTGACGGGGCGTCCAGACCGATGGTGGGTTCATCAAGGATCAGGATTTCGGGGTCGTGGATCAGGGAAGCGGCGATTTCAGCGCGCATTCTCTGTCCAAGCGAAAGCTGGCGGACGGACTGGTCCATGATCGCTCCCAGATCGAGCGCCTCGGCCAGCCGGGCGTGGTTGCGGGCGAAGCGTTCGGGCTCGACGCCGTAAATATCCCGCAGGAGCGCCAGACCTTCACCGACCGACAGATCCCACCAGAGTTGGGTCCGCTGGCCGAAGACGACCCCGATCCGCGCGACATGGGCCACACGGTTTGTCCATGGCACCAACCCGTTCACCTGCACTTCGCCGGAGGTGGGACGCAGGATTCCGGACAGGATTTTGATGGCCGTCGATTTTCCTGCGCCGTTCGGGCCGATGAAACCGGCGATCTGGCCCTTGGGGACGGAAAAGGAAATTCCGTCCAGCGCCACGATCTCGCGCGTCTTCCCGCGCCAGCTTCCACCTTCGCGGACTGTATAGATTTTCCGCAGATTTTTGACGGTAATGGCATCTGGAGCGGGGACGGGAGGCTGCATGAGGATTCCGGGATGGGAGGGGTAACGAAAACAAACGTGATCTTATTTTAGAAAATAAAGTCTTATTGTTTCAATTGTCTCACTGTTTTGTGCCTTCCTGCAACAAAGCTCTTTCTGTAAAGTGAATTTTACTTAAGGGTGCCGATCATGGCATCCCTGTCTTTCGCATTTTTTGGCTCTGTAAGGGGATGTCGGTTTGAGGCATGTGAGTAAATTCCTGACGTTGGTTTCTGCTGGTACGGCTTATCGTCGGTCCGGTTCCGCTCTGTCGTTCGCTTTCGCCTGCGGGTTGGGGGTGCTCACGATGGGGACCGGTACTGCTGAGGCGCAGAGCAGCAAGAGCAAGGCCAGTTCGGAAGATCTGACGAATCCTGCCCCCATGGGGTCGGAGACGCAGCCGGTTCCTCCGCTGTCCACGACCATTCCGGGTTTCCTCCAGTCTCCATACGGACCGCCGTCCTTTGGTGCGCCTTACGGCACGACCCATATGTTCGGGACCTGGGGAGGGGTGCAGCCCTGGCTTCAGAAGCATGGCATCTATGTTGCGGTGGATGTGTATGAAAGTCTTATGGGCAATGTGACGGGCGGCCGTCACCAGACCGAGACCAATGCCGGGCAGGTCGGCGTGACGGTTGATCTGGACTGGCACAAGATTCTGGGTGGCGACTGGTCGAAGGATCTGTGGCTGCATACGCTCATGGTGAACGGACATGGCCGGAATCTGAGCGGTGATATCGGCGATAACGTCACGCAGGCTCAGCAGATCTATGGCGCGCGTGGCAATGTCGTGGCGCATCTCGTCTGGGCATACGGAGAAAAAGCGTGGTTCAACCGGAAGGTGGATCTGGCAGCGGGCTGGATCCCGACGGGCACGTTCTTCAACAACTCTCCCTGGCTTTGCAGCTTTACGAACGTCTCCATGTGCGGAAACGTGACGCCCACCAAGTATCTCAATGGCGGCCGTGACTGGCCGTCAGGCAATATGGGAACGGTTCTGCGTCTGATGCCGAACCCGCATCTCTATCTGATGGGCGGTCTGTTTGCCGTGTCTCCCCATTCCTATAATGGCGGTATTTCCGGCTGGTCCTGGGCGCAGAGCGGGCTTGGAAAGCTCTCCACCGAGGTTGAACTGGGCTGGATTCCGGAGTTTGGTAAGGACAAGCTGATCGGCCATTACAAGGTCGGCGCCATGTACGACAATTCGCGCTATCACGATCTGTATGATGACGGTTCTGGACAGGCCTGGGTGCTGAGCGGACGTAGCCCGCGCTATCAGAGCGGTCAGACGTCTGTCTGGGTGCTGATGGATCAGATGCTGATCCGGCATGGCGATGGCCCGATGAACGGCCTCATGCTGGCGGGATATTATTCCTATGCCTCAGGCCAAACCTCGGCGATGAACCACCATCTGGTTGGCTCTCTGCTTGATACCGGAAAGCTGTGGGGGCGTCCGCTGGATACGTGGGGTATTGCGTATCAGTGGATGAACTTCAGCCGAGCTGCGACCCTACAGCAAGAAGCATCGTTCGATAATGGTCTGCCGTTCCAGTCCACCAATTTCGGGGTCCCGCATGGCATTCAGTCCCATGAGAACATTTACGAGTTTTTCTACAGCTATCACATCATGACGGGTCTGACGCTTCAGCCGGACTTCCAGTATTTCAACCGCCTTGGCGGAACGACCCGCTACAAGGATGCCGCGGTTCTGGGGCTGGTATTCAACGCCGCCCTCTGAGGAATTAACTCCCTCTACGGAAGCGTGTGGAGAGGATGATGGCGGACACCGTTCTTTCTACGCCCTCCATCTGGCCGATGTCGTCAATGGCACGGTTGATGGCCTCGGTGGTTGCTGCGCCCAGCAGGGCGATCAGGTCCGAGGCACCGCTGACTGCGTGTAATTCGCGGAGTTCGGGAAGCGTTTTCAGGTCCCGCTCCACTTTCTGGCTATGGCGCGGCGTGATGACGATTGAGACATGTGCACGCAGCAGGTCGTCGTCAGTATTTTCCACAAGTGTGTAGCCGCGAATATGGCCCTGTCGCTCCAGACGTTCCATACGTCCCTGAAGGGTTGTGCGTGAAATCCCCAGTCTGCGCGCTAGCGCGGCGGTAGGTGTGCGCGCATTGCGACGCAGGATGTCGAGCAGAGCCTGATCTAGTGAATCCGTCATTCTGCCAGTTATAACCGGCAATCTGCCGATGGAAACTGTATTTCATCGTCGGGATGCCGCTTGAGATCCGTCTGCCCTGATCGTGATGCTGTCATAACACTTCCGGAACAGGATATGATCATGAAGCAGGTTACGGTTGCAGGTGCGGGAAAGATCGGTTCAGCCATTGCGGAGCTGCTCCATCATGGAGGCTATGGCGTTACGCTGCTGGACTGCCATGCAGATCATCTTCAAGCGCTCGTCCTGCCGGAAGGCATCAAACGCAGGACGGTGGATATTGCGAAAGGGCTGGATGCTGAACTGCTAAATGGGCAGTTTGCGGTGCTCTCGGCACTCCCCTTTCATCTGACGCGGAATATCGCGAAAGCAGCCGCTGCAGCAGGAACGCATTATCTCGACCTGACGGAAGACGTTGCCTCCACCAAAGATGTGAGGGCGCTGGCAGAAGGGGCGTCCAGCGCATTTATTCCGCAATGTGGTCTGGCGCCGGGCTTTGTTTCCATTGCTGCACATGATCTGGCGCAGCATTTCGATGAGGTCGAGACAATCCGGCTTCGGGTCGGGGCGCTGCCGCGCTTTCCGTCCAACGCGCTGGGTTATAACCTGACCTGGAGCACCGAAGGTCTGATCAACGAATATATCGAGCCGTGCGAAGCGATCGTAGACGGGCGGCGCGTTTTGGTGCCTGCTCTGGACGGGGTGGAGACGTTGGGTGTTGATGGCGTGACCTATGAAGCCTTCAACACGTCAGGCGGGCTTGGGTCTCTGTGCGAGACCTATGAAGGCAAGGTCCGGGAACTCAATTATCGCACCATGCGCTATCCGGGCCATCGGGATATCATGAAGGTTCTGCTGTCGGATCTGCGTCTGTCGGAGCGGCGGCATATTCTTCAGGATATTTTCACGCATGCCATTCCGGGGACTGCACAGGATCTGGTTGTGCTTTCCGTCATCGTGACAGGTCTGAAGAACGGGAAGCTGCAGCAGGAAACCGTGGCGCGTTCCATTGAGGCGCAGGATTTCATGGGAGGGTTCCGCACGGCGATCCAGCTCACAACGGCTGGGTCCATCTGTGCGGTTCTGGATCTGCTGGCGGAAGGAAAAATTCCGACGCAGGGTTTTGTGCGGCAGGAAGACATTCCGCTGGCCGATTATTTGGCCAACCGGTACGGGAAAATTTATCAGTAAGACTGTGTCAGGCTAGGATCTTCATCAGCGCCAGACTGGCGCTGACGAGGCTGGCCAGAGACAAGGCGACCGTGAGCATCAACGATCCGCTGGCCTTAAAGACGGAGCGGACATCAATGCTGAGTCCCAATGCGGCCATCGCCATAACGGTCAGGGTCGTGGCGAGGGTGTTGAGGACGGGAAGAAACGCTTCAGGGATTATATTGAAAGACCGGCAGGTTATCATCAGCAGAAATCCCGTGATGTACCACGGGATAAGCTGACGTGACGTCTGATGCGTTCCTGTCTGACGGTTTTTGCGGGTGTACAGAAGCGACAGGACAATGCACACGGGTCCCAGTGTCAGGACACGCATGAGCTTGACCAGTGTTCCGGTATGCAGGGCAGCAGCCCCGAATGGTGACGCTGCCGCCATGACCTGTGGGACGGCATAGACGGTCAGTCCGGCAACGCTGCCTTCCGCGATGTCGGACAGATGCAGGAATGGCAGAAGAAGTGGCAGACCCAGAACAATGGCAAGGCCACCCGCAGCAGTGAAGGCCAGAGTGGCACCAATATCTTCGTCACGAGCATGAATGACGGGTGCGACGGCCATGATGGCGGAGTTTCCGCAGATCGAATTGCCGCAGGCCACGAGGAGGGTCTGTGAACGGGGCAGGCCGGTGAGGCGTCCGATCAGGATTGTCAGGGCAAGGCTGAAAGCGACCATTCCGAAAACACAGACGAGAATCCTGGGGCCTGCCGAGACAATTCCCCTCAGGCTGAATCCGGCTCCAAGAAGAACGATTGCCACATCCAGAAGGGATTTTGAACAGAACCTGATCCCTGGATCGAAAACGCGGCTTCGACTGGAGACCAGTCGGAGGCAGACCCCGATGACAAGGGCCAGATTGAGCATTTCAAGCCATGATTTCTGAAGGAATGCGCGTTCGATTTTCTCTGCTTCAAAAGCCAGCAGGGCCGTGACCGCACAAAGAGCAATGCCGGGAAATCTCGTGACCAAAATTTCGGGCAACCTGAAAGCGGGCCGGTTTCTGAAACAGGATATGTGCATGATGATCTCCCTTGCCGGAGACATCTAGGCTGAGGCTGATATATCATTCCAACGAATAACTTTTCTGATTCCAATCGGAAAATCAGATGATTTCTGTTAGAAAGACGGCATGACACTCGACCAGCTTCGTCTTTTCATCGCTGTCGCAGAACGCGAGCACGTTACGGCCGCAAGTCAGGCGATGAACGTGACCCAGTCCGCCGTTTCGGCTGCCATTGCGGCGCTGGAAGTGCGGTATGGGGTCAAGCTTTTCCATCGGGTTGGGCGGGGGATTGCTCTGACGGATGCAGGACGTTTGTTTCTGCCAGAGGCACGGGCGGTAGTGGCGCAGGCAACGGTCGCTGAGAATATTCTGAAGGATATCAGCGGTTTGAGACGGGGTACGCTGAAGGTTGTCGCCAGCCAGACCATTGCTGCGTATTGGCTGCCCGCGATCCTTGTCGCCTTCCAGAAGAGATATCCAGACATCAAGATCGAACTGGCGATCAGCAATTCGGAAGAAGCATCCCGAATGGTTCGGGAGGGTGAGGCCGAGGTCGGAATTGTGGAAGCCGTTGTCGATGATCCCGCATTGGCGCAATGGCCGGTCGGTGAGGACCATATGATTCTCGTGCAGGCAAGTTCTCTGCTTCCCCCCCTGATCGACGCCGCTTGGTTACGTCAACAAAATTGGGTCATGCGAGAGGCGGGCTCCGGAACACGTGCAGCGCTGGAGCACTATCTAGGAAGATATGATATTGGCATCGAAGATCTGAATATCAGTCTTGTTCTGCCTTCAAATGAGGGTGTGCAGACGGCCATAGAAGCGGAGGCCGGGATCGGCGCCTTGTCGTCTCTGGTTGTTGGTCCGGCGTTGCGCGCAGGCACGTTGCATGCCGTACTTCAGGTCCCTGAAAGTCGTTTTTTCTATGGTCTGCGTCACAAGGAGCGTTATCAGAGCCCGGCTGCCACGGCCCTGCTTGGTATGAGCGAATTTATCGCAGTTTCACGGGGTGTGCAGACATGAAAAAAGCCGCCCGTAAAGGCGGCTTTCTGCACATCAGAATGTCCATCTGGGCAATCAGATTGCCTTGATGCTAACTGCTGAGGTCTTGCCGTTACGACCAGCTTCGAGTTCGTAAGAGACGTGCTGACCTTCGTTAAGGGTGTGCATTCCGGCGCGCTCGAGTTCAGAGATATGAACGAACGCGTCCTGTCCACCGTTGTCAGGCTGGATGAAGCCAAAGCCCTTGGTGGAGTTAAACCATTTTACGGTGCCTGTTGCCATAACGAGGCTCCTTTTTAACAATAGCAGTCGTGTACAAGATACACACGAAATCATAACACTTAAGGAGAAAGAATGGCGCAACACGCACCGAAAAACTCACTCAAGAGCACCTGCTGTATTGAGATAGGCGCCATATTTTTCAAAAATGCAAGAGAAAAAACTTTTTGAAGAAATTTAATTTGTAACGTCGTTAAATATTAAATGGAGCATTTTTGCAGATTTATTTCTACGAAATTATGATTTTTGTTTTGGAATAAAATATCACTCCTCTGCAAGATTTCAGAATAGGGAAAAATAATTTATGAAAAATCAGAATTTAATTTCGACCGTAAGATGCTCAACATCGTTTCTGTAAAATGGGAGAATATGAATAGACAATGGCTTTTTAATGCCCTGTCTTTCGGGCAGAATTTTTTAAGCGTGCTTGCTTCGCGCCAGCTTTTGAAGCCTCTGGACATGGCTCGACGGTAAGGAAGAGATCGGCTGCCTTGTGCGGATATATAATCCGCACAAGGCACTACGATTTGATCAGAAAATCTGACGGAACAGAACATAGAGGATGCCTGCAATCGCCATTGCGGCCGGTAGGGTGGTGACCCATGCCAGAGCCATAGATCGCAGGGTGGCGACCTGAATGCCAGAGCCGTTGGCGGCCATTGTTCCTGCTACGCCGCTCGACAGGATATGCGTCGTCGAGACGGGGAGGCCGTATCTTTCAGCCAGACCGATAGTTGTCATTGCCACGAGTTCAGCCGAAGCTCCCTCGGCATAGGTCATATGGGTTTTGCCAATCTTTTCGCCGACAGTCACCACAATCCGCTTCCATCCGACCATCGTTCCAAGACCCAGCGCAATGGCGACGGAGATCTTGACCCAGAGCGGAATAAAGCGCGTGCCGTGATAGAGTTCGGACTGGAAGGATTTCAGCGCATTCTTTTCCGTTGGCGTAAAATCCTTTGCTTCTCCCATGACGCGGATGGCGTCTGCGACCAGATACATGTCCGTACGGACGTTCGGCACGGCTGCAGCAGGGACGGCTTTCATGGAGCCATAAGTTTTGACCGAGGTGGAGATGTCGTTGCTGAGAACGGCCAGCGCGTCATAGGTCTGTGGAGAGGCAACGGACTTGGCGCGCAGGCCAGCGCCTACGATCTCACGGGCATTTGCTGCTGTGAGCGTGGTGGACGGGGATGGGGAGTGGCTCAGGAAGATTTTTTCGGCTTCTGCGGAAGACTGAAAGAACGCAGGCATGGCACTTTCCGGCATAGCCCGGTTCAGGGCATAGGCGGTGGGTGCTGCGCCAATCAGGATCAGCATGATCAGACCCATGCCTTTCTGCCCGTCATTGCCGCCATGCGAAAATGAGACACCTGTGCAGGTAAAGATCAGGAGCGCGCGGATCCACAGAGGTGGCGGAGTATCGCCTTTAGGGGCCTGATACAGGGCCTTGTTGCGGATTAGCAGCTTCATGACGAGCAGCAGTAGTCCGGCCATGACGAACCCGCAGATGGGGCTGAACAGCAGGGCGGAGAAAACTTTTTCGACTTGGCCCCAGTCGACACCCTGCGTCGCCGCCCCGGTCGGCGACATCAGTTGGTTGGCCAGGCCGACCCCCATGATTGACCCTACGAGGGCATGGGACGAACTATTGGGGATGCCGAATGCCCATGTCACGAGATTCCAGACGATAGCAGCGATCAGAAGGGCGAAAATCATGGCATAGCCCGCACCGCTTCCGGCCTGAAGGATCAACTCCACCGGAAGAAGTGTGACGATGCTGTAGGCGACTGCGCCGGTGGAGAGTGCAACACCGAGAAAATTCCAGAAGCCGGACCAGATGACGGCCACGAGAGGGGGCAGGCTTCGGGTGTAGATGACGGTTGCCACGGCGTTGGCTGTGTCATGAAAGCCGTTAACGAACTCGAACGCCAGAGCGATGATCAGCGCGATGCCGAGCATCACGAAAGTTCCGGTTGCCAGGGCTCCTTCGCCGACCGAATGCATATCTCTGAGAATACTGAATGCGGCAAAGCCTAACGCCCCGATCAGCACCGCAAAAAAGAGGACAACATGCAGAGGCTTGTTCCCTCCACTCATGTTGGGGCGCGAAGAAGACTGGATTTCCGCGCGGGAACCTATCGTCGTTTCAGACATCACCAATCCATGGGTTGTTTACCTTTTTGCAATCTATTGCACGCCCTATGAAGATGCGACCATTGAAACATGACTGTTTTGCGACAGTCTGGGTAAATCAAAATTCTTCATGACTGTTATTGATTTTGAATTTTATTTTGTAAGGATTTGGGTTTTATTTCATAGTTAAGGGTGGAATATATTGAATAAAATTGAATGCTGAATAAGAAATCGTTTCGGATATCCGAAAGAAACCATGCGAGAGCTTCGACGTTTTCTATGCCGAAACGTATTTTCGAAGGGACGCTCACATGCGAAAATCAATCCTGCTTCTTCTGGCTCTTTCAGTCTCCTGCGTCACGCTGACGGCCTGCGAACATCATCGGACGTTTGGCGAGAAGGTGCGTGATACCGTTGATCCGCCCAAGGGACCGATCGAGCGGGCAGGGCGCTCTGTTGACCGCTCACTGGGCAACTGATCTTCACAACACCGCCGGGTGGTGAAACCTTTATTAAATTATAAAAGCAGGGGGTGAACTGATTCTGCGAAATGTTTAGGACTGGCCTGATATACCTTATTTATGGCGCGCAAACGCCTTCTGGTTTCAGGCAAAGATCTATATGTCCTCTCGCAGAACCTTTCTCAAATATGCCCTGTTCGGTGGGGCGGCCGCAGCGACCGAAGGGCTGCCGGCCGCCATCCGTCGCGCTTACGCCATCGCGCCTGATGCGGGAACGACATATCTGAATGCCGAACATGTGGTGATCCTCATGCAGGAAAACCGCTCTTTCGATCATATGTTTGGCACGCTCGCTGGGGTTCGCGGGTTCAATGACAGGCGGGCCATTCGGCAGAAGAACGGCAATTCCGTTTTCGTGCAGTCGGGGAAGGGTGGCGAGACTTATGCGCCCTGGCGTCTCAATATTCATGACACCAAAGTTACATGGATGGGCTCAATCCCGCATTCCCGGGACAGTCAGGTCGATGCTTGGAATGAGGGACATCATGATGACTGGATTGATGCCAAACTTCCCTACAAAAAAGACTATAAACAATATCCTCTGACGATGGGTTATTATACCCGCGAGGATCTGCCGTTCTATTATGCGCTGGCCGATGCCTTTACGGTATGTGACCAGAATTATTGTGGGGCAATGACGAGCACGACCCCCAATCGCCTGATCTTCTGGACAGGAACCGTGCGTGACCAGCAGACTACGAACTCCAACGTGTATATGCGGAACCCGGAAATCCTTGAAGGCGGCATGACCTGGACGACTTTTCCGGAGCGTCTGGAAAAGATTGGGGTTTCCTGGAAGTTCTATCAGAACGAGCTCAGTCAGACGGGAGGGATGTCAGCGGCAGAGCGCTCCTGGCTGTCAAATTTCGGATGTAATGTTCTGGAGTGCTTCGACAACTTCAATGTCAGCTCCAATGCGGGATTTGGAGACTGGATTGACGAGCGGATTCAGGAATGTTCCGACCATATCAATCGGCTTGAAAAACTCGAGATGCTGGTTTCGGGTGAGCGTGGCGAGCAGCTTATCGAAGCTAAGGCGCTGATGGAAGTTCTGCGCCGGCGTCAGCAATCCGCTAAGGGATATGAGGCTCTGACACCTGCGGAACGCGCGCTTTTCAACAAGGCGTTTGTGACGAACAAGGCTGATCCGGACTATCATTCCTTGGAGACTCTGGCTTTTGCAGATGATCCCGATTCAAAGGGGATGAAGGCGCCAAAGGGCGATGTGCTGCATCAGTTCCGCACAGATACGCGGACAGGGAATCTTCCCGCCATTTCGTGGCTTGCCGCACCGGAGCACTTCTCGGACCATCCGACATCGGCCTGGTACGGGGCCTGGTATGTGTCGGAGGTCATGAACATTCTGACCGAAAATCCCGATGTCTGGAAAAAGACCATTTTCATCCTGACCTATGATGAAAATGACGGGTATTTCGACCACTGCTGCTCTTACGCTGCTCCCGATCCCCAGCGCCCGGAAACGGGACGCTCTTCGGAGGGGATCGGACCGGACGGGCTGGAATATACAACGGCGGATGATGAAATGCGTCTTGGCGTTCCCGAGCGACTGGCCCGTAGTGGCCCGATCGGACTGGGGTTCCGGGTGCCGATGGTTGTTGCCTCTCCGTGGAGCCGTGGTGGCCGCGTCAATTCGCAGTTGTTTGACCACAGTTCGACATTGCAGTTTCTCGAACATTTTGTTGAACGGAAATTCGGAAAGCCTGTTCGGGAAACGAATATTTCTCTCTGGCGTCGTGCGATCTGCGGCGATCTGACGTCCTGCTTTCAGTCCTCCGAAGAGGCTGCACCGTCCCTGAATTATCTGGACCGGAACACGCATCTGCGAGCGATTGAAGATGCGAAAAACCGTCCTTTGCCGGGTGGCTTTCGCTCTCTGTCCGCTTCCGAGACGGCAACGCTGAGGACACAGCCGGATCTGTTGCGGGAAACCGTTCGGCAGGAAGCAGGAACACGTCCAGCCTGCGCGCTGCCGTATGAACTCTATTGCGACGGCGGTGTGGTGGCAGGAGAGGGGCGTATCGGCCTGAAATTCCGGGCAGGTCGAGGCGTTCATGGAAAGCGGTCTGTGGGCGCGCCGTTCAATGTTTATGATTATCGCAATGACGGTCGGGACATGCAGGTGGGAACCTATGCTGTTGCGGCCGGTGACGACATGGACGTGACACTTCGCGCCATAGACGGGCTGTATGATGTGGCGGTTCATGCGCCCAATGGATTCTATCGGGCCTATCGGGGGCATGTGGATCGTGTTCTGCTGCGCTCGGCATGTCGCTATGAAAGCGGCGTAAAGGGGAAAGGGGCAGCACTTCTTCTCTCGCTCAGTAATGGCGGCAAGGTTCCTGTGACGATCCAATACCGGACGGGAGATGCTGCGCCGTTGCAAAAGGTTATTCTGAAATCCGGGGGGCATAAGGACATCAGGCTGGATCTATCAGCCACGCATCAATGGTATGACGTGACGCTGACCTCTCCGGATGACGCCGATTTCAGGCAAGTTCTGGGCGGTCGGATGGAGACGGGACAACCTACGATCACGGACCCTGCTGCGGCGTTTTCCGGCTAAGCGCGTTCGGGCGTCATGGTCGTGAACGCTGTTCTCGCCAAGAGCAGAACAGTATTGCGACCATGATTTCCGGACCTGTGAACAGGATCCATTCAATGATATTCAGGATGATAAAATCGCTGGACGTGGCCTGAAGAACGAGGCTGGCGCTCAGAACAGCAGCGGCGCAGGATTTCAGAATATTCCGTTGCAGGTCTGTCAGGCTGTTGCGACACAGGGTGCGATTTCCGCGCACTGAGGCCGTAACGAGCACCAGCATCGCGGCTTGTCCGAGGAGCAGCGACATGATCCCGTTCATGCCGGGAGGACCGTTTTTTGCAGCGTGCGAAAGGCTGCGAAAGCGAATGACGCAGACAGGAGCGCGGCTGTTACACTGACGCCAGCCAGAACAGATGTGTGCCAGGGCAGGCTAAGCAGTGAGATCAGAAGGCACGCAACAGCGCTGCCACCCAAAAGCTCTGGCCATGTCCGTTCCGGACGGCGGGCCAGTGCGTACAGCAGGGTAAAGCCCCAGACGACGAAGAGAGTTGTCACTTCATATCCGGACCGATGCGGCATCGTGGGGCCGATAAGGCGGTTCGCGATGAAAAAGGATGCGAAAGCGAGAGGCGTACCGGCCAGGACACCCACATTCAGTCGGGCAACGATCCGGTGCCCGCGATGATGGGGACGACGCAGGCGTTTGATCGTCCACAGGTGCATGCCGCTGCCGATCAGGGCTGCAAGCGCAAGGCCGGACAGGAAGTAGAGCCAGCGTGTGAGGCCGGGGGCAAAGCGGGCGACATGCAGCCCGTACAGGAAGGTGTAGGCTTTGAGAACGGGGCGGTGTTCGATGTGCTGTTTGATAATGCGCCCCGAAGGCCCATCGAATGTGATGATCTGTGAGGACGTGCTGACGGTGTGATCGTTGCCAGCAATCATAGTGACGAGAGAGGCTTGATCGGACGGATTGAACACATAGATCTGTTCCAGCCCGGCACCACCAAATTTGCTTTCGGCCTCGCGTAGCATTGGCAGAAAGGGCGCGAGATGGGCGGGATGGCCCGTAGCGGGACGGGAATAAAGAGCCGGATTCAACTCTGTATAAGAAGCGGTCAGATCGTTGCGGTAGAGCGCCTGTGTGCTCCATGGGAGGAGCAGAGTGCCGAGCGTGACGGCACCGGTGAAGGAAATCATCAGGTGAAAGGGTAGGGCTGCGACACCGAGCAGGTTGTGCATGTCCAGCCAGCTTCTTTGTCCACGTGAGGGCCGGAAAGTGAAAAAATCCGCGAAAATGCGCCGGTGGATGATGACGCCGGTCATCAGCCCGACAACCAGCGCAAGTGCCGCGAGGGCGGCAATCAGTCGGCCCAGAGGATAGGGAAGTTGAAGCTCGAAATGGAAGCGGTAGAAGAATTCTCCGCCGAGCGTATCCCTGATACCGTCCGGGCTGCCAGTAATAGGGTCAAGGACGCGCTGGATGTAGTCTCCTTTCGCATCCGGCCATAAGGCCGTTGCAAAAGGCTGAAGCGTGGTCGCGCTGGCAACATACCATGCGCTGGCGGCGGGGGCATTATGGCTCAACCAGTCTAGCGAGTGGGCGTTCACCACCATCGGATCGGGGGCAGTAACCGGTAACTCCGGTCTGGCCCAGAGATTGATATCCTGTCGGAACACGCTCAGGGCACCGGACAGGGCAATGGCGAACAGAACCCAGCCGGTAATAAGGCCCAGTGTGGTATGGACGAGGGCCATGGAGGCACGGAAGGTGTTTTTCATGGATACCAGCCGCGGCTGAAGACGAAAGCGGCCAAGACAACAGTCAGAACACCTGCCACTGCTGCCAGCCGTCTAATATTTGCGACACCGAAGGATGCGATGAAGACGACTGGCCATAACAACAGGCCAAGCAGGATCCCGGCCATGGCGTTATCGGCCTTGGAAAGCGGCAGCCCGAATGCGAGGCACACGCCGCCCAGCGCGGATATGATGTATCCGCCCGGAAGCGCTACGACAAAACGCAGGATCGTCTCGTAGCGCTGGGTGTGCCCGCTCAGCGGTTTACCAGCTAAAACCAATATTGGCCTGCGCGTTGCGGCGCTCTCCGTAGTAGCAGAATTCCTGACCGTAAGAGGCATAGCTCAGGCAGTTAGCGATGAAGTTCTTGTCAAAGAGGTTGCGAACGCTCGCGCCGACATTCCAGCCATGAAGGCTGTGCGACAGGTTGGAGAGGTCATAGCGCACTGACGCATCGAATACCGCATATTGTGGCACCCAGACACTCCCGTAAGACGCTTCACCACCATAGGATTTGTTGGAATAGCGCATGCCGCCGCCAAAGCCGAGACCCTTCGCGGGGCCAGAGGGCATCGTATAGAAGGCGAACAGCGAGGCATTGCCTTTTCCGGACTGGATCAGGGGCTTTCCGGTTGAGTCATCGTGGACTTTCTGGATGCTGACAGCTGCGGTCAGCACGAGGTTGTGGAACGGTTCGGCATGGGCTTCGAACTCGAAACCATCCGAATGGACCAGTCCACTTTGGGCGCTGTAGCCCGTGCTGCCGATCCCAACGAGAACATTTGTCTGTTCAATATGGAAACCTGCGGCGGTAAGAAGCAGCGATGTGCCCGGAAGCTGGTATTTCAGACCGCCTTCAAGCTGCTTACCGACAGACGGACTGGCCTGATGTACGGTCTTTCCACCATCCGTTGATACATTCCCGGACTGGGGCTGAAAGGATGTCGAGTAGCTGATGTAAGGCGACAGGCCGAAATCGAAGTGATACAGGCCAGAAGCGCGCCATGTGATCTGGCTTGGGCTCTGGTTGGTGGTGGTATGGGACATGTTGTCGGTCTGGTGGGAACGGTACCAGTCGTTACGCAGGCTCCCCGTCAGGATCAGGCGTTTCCAGTGGATTTCATCCTGACCATAGATACCGGCCTGATGAGAGTCGGTGTTGTAGTTCACCCAGGGGTTCAGGGGAGCGATGGCCACCTGATAGTTCGGATGGAAAACATTCATGGACGGAGCGTCGCCATAGAAGCCGACTTCGGAAGCGCTCTGTTGCATGTAGTCGAATCCGAACATCATCGTGTGGCGCAACGGTCCGGTCCGGACTTTGCCTTTGAACGCGCTGTCAAAAGTCAGATTATGCGTGTGTTCGTTTGTGGCAATGGCTGAGCGAGCCAGCGTGTCGTCCTGCCCCGTAACGTAATAGCCGCTGTCATAGACGCTGCGATACTGGGTTTTGATATCGTCGTAGCGGCCGCGGGTGCTGAAGCTCCAGTCATCGTTGAAACGATGATTGAAGATATAGGTGATGGCGCCGTGGCGGCGGTTGTATTTTTCGAACGATGTATCGCCGTCATAGAAATTGCGCGGCAGATAGCCGAAAGGCGCGCGTTTAAGCGAGCCGACCAGCGGAACGCCGCCATAGGTGCCGTTTTCAGGGTCGTACTGATAATTGCCGAGGATCGTCAGCGTGGTCGGGCCATCGCCGCCGAATGTAAAGGACGGGCTGATGGAAAAGCGGCGGCTGCCGGTTCGGGCAAGCTGGCTGTGCTGGCCGTTGATGGTGCCGTCGAGGCGGTAGCGAACGAAACCGTTTTTCGTCACGAAACCGCCGACATCAGCATCCACGCGATACAGATCAAACATGCCGCCGGTTGCATTGACGCTGCCATAGGAGCGTTGGTCCGTGGGCAGTTTGCTGGAGAGTGCGACGAGACCACCGGGACTGGACTGGCCGTAAAGGGCAGAGGCCGGGCCTTTGAGAATTTCGATACGATCCAAACGCGACGTGTCGGTCTGGGCGGTGGCGTAACCGGTCGGGCTGCTCTGAAGTTTCAGGCCATCGAGGAATGTCGGGGCCGAAAATCCGCGCAGGGCGAACTGGTCATAGCGCGTTCCGACACCACCGCCGCGGAGATCCGCCGTAATGCCCGCGGTGTAACGGACGGCCTGATTGAGGTTCAGGACATTACGGATATCCATTTCGTTGCGGGTGATAACCGTGACCGACTGGGCGGTTTCGACGAGCGGTGTGTCCGACTTGGTCGCGGAAGACGCGATCGTCGAGGCGCGGCGGGCGCGGACTTTGAGCGTTTCAACCGTTTTGGCTTGTGTTCCGGCGGTATCGGTTTTTTTTGGTCCGGAACGCTGGGACTGTTCAGGCGTGACATTCTGGTCGGCTGCGAAGACTTCTCCACTCATGACGAGGGAGAGGGGTATCGCGTAAAAAATCCTGTTGCGGTGCATACCCGACCTCAAATGACTGTTCATGCTGGTGCGTGATCAGAGGCTGGTATCGCTATTGCGAGTTAGTTGCAAGTAGAGGTTTATAAAATAAGACCCTGAAAGATTTTATCATGGAAACGAAGTGTTACGGCCCTTGTGCAGAGGGGAAATCCGGGCAGTTTTTTGCTGCCCGGGCCAGAGGATTCACCAGACAGTAAATCCTGCATCCACGTTCACGATTGCGCCCGTCATGAGGCTTGCGGCGTCCGAGGCGAGGAATTGTACAACCGAGGCGACCTCGTCGGGCTGGCCCACGCGCCCCATCGGCGTTCCGGCAATCCAGGCGTCGTAAAGTTCTGGCTTTTCCATACCGAAGCGCGTGAGGGTGGTTTCAATATAGGTGGGGGCAACGGCATTGGCCCGGATGCCGTGGGGCGCCCATTCGGCGGCCAGCGAGCGGATATACTGGTGAACACCCGCCTTGGATGCGTTGTAAGCAGCCTGCTGCTGCGGGCGGTTGACGATCAGGCCGGACATGGAGCCGATGGCGACGATCACACCTTTTTTCTGTTCAAGCATGATGCGGCCAGCGGCCTGACAGGAGCGGAACATGCCGTTGAGGTTGATATCCACCTGTTTGAGCCACTGCCCATCCGTCATGTCCTCGGCCTTGACCTCGGAAATGCAGATCCCCGCGCAGGCGACCAGAATGTCCAGACGGCCTTCTTTTTCATGTACACTGTTGACGGCGTTCTGCACGCTTTCCGTCTTTGTGACGTCCATCGGGACGCTACTGACATCATAGCCCTGATCACGCAGGTCCTTGACGGCCTGCGCTGCGAGAGTTTCGTCGAGGTCCGCGATGACGACGCGGGCGCCAGCTTCTGCAAGGGCCGTGACGCAGGCCAGACCAATGTTCTGCGCGCCGCCGGTGACGATGGCGACGCGGTTATCGAGGCGGAGTTTTTCCATGTACATTGTGGATGATCCAGAAAATCAGGCTGCGAGGGGGTGACGGTGACAGGCTTCGAAAGCCAGACCGTCGGGGGCAAAAAGGTGACAGTTCCGTGGCGGCAGCGTCAGGCTGACGCGGGTGTCCACATCCGTGAGGACGGCACCATCCGTCTGGACGACGATGATTTCCCCGTCTGGCATGCGGACATGAACGAGGGTGATGGCGCCGAGGCGTTCGATGACCTCCACGACGCCGCTATTGGGGCCAGAAGACGCTAGTTCGACATGTTCTGGGCGGATGCCGACCGTCACCTTTGTTCCGGGCAGGAGGCCCGGAGACGTGACGGGAACGTAGAGGCTCGATCCATCCCGGAGTTGCACGCTCGATCCTGCGGCATCTCCGCCCTGGAAAATGGCCGAGAAGAAGTTCATGGGCGGTGAGCCGATGAAGCGGGCCACGAACAGGTTACGGGGGTGATGGTACAGTTCGAGCGGGGAACCGATCTGTTCGACAATGCCTTTCTGCAGGACGACGATCTTGTCGGCCATGGTCATGGCTTCGACCTGATCATGCGTCACATAGATCGTAGTGGCGCCGAGCTTGCGATGCAGGGCTGAGAGTTCTACGCGCATCTGGCCGCGCAGGGCGGCGTCGAGGTTGGAGAGCGGTTCGTCGAACAGGAACACTTTCGGGTTACGGACAATGGCGCGTCCGATGGCGACGCGCTGGCGCTGACCGCCGGAGAGTTGTCCCGGCTTGTGGTTCAGATAGGGTTCAAGCTGAAGCGTACGGGCGACATGCTCGATTTTTGCGCGGCGCTCCGCTTCCGGCATGCCGGACAGCTTCAGACCGAATTCCATGTTTTTATAGACGTTCATATGCGGATAGAGCGCGTAGGACTGAAAGACCATCGCCAGACCGCGCTTGCCGGGCTCCACGTCGTTGACGCGCTGGCCGTCAATCAGCAGATCGCCGGAGGTGATGTCTTCCAGTCCTGCAATCATGCGCAGGAGCGTGGATTTTCCGCAGCCTGACGGGCCGACGAAGACCACGAATTCGCGTTCTTCGATCGACAGGGAAATGCCCTTGATGATTTCTTCCGTAAGATACGTCTTGCGGAGGTTTTTGAGTTCGACAGTCGCCATGGGTCAGGCCCCGTTCGTGCAGAAAAAGTGAAGGGAGTGAGCCGGGATCAGAGTCATTTGACGGCTCCGAAGGTCAGGCCGCGGACGAGCTGTTTCTGGCTGATCCAGCCGAAAACGAGGATCGGGGCGACGGCAAGAGTGGAGGCTGCGGACAGTTTTCCGAAGAACAGCCCTTCCGGCGACGAAAAAGACGCGATGAAGGCTGTCAGCGGAGCGGCATGGGAGGATGTCAGGTTCAGGGACCAGAACGCCTCGTTCCAGCACAGGATGAGCGACAGGAGTGCTGTGGACGCAATGCCGGGCAGGGCGAGGGGCAGCAGCACCATCGTCATTTCCTGCCAGCGTGTGGCGCCGTCCATCCGGCCTGCTTCCAGAATAGGAGCCGGGACTTCGCGGAAGAACGTGTAGAGCATCCACACGATGATCGGCAGGTTTGTGAGCATGTCCACGATCGCAAGGCCGGTGCAGGTGTCGAGCAGATGCGTGTTGCGGGCCAGAATATAGATCGGCACCAGAACGCCCACGGGGGGCAACATCCGGGTCGAGAGCACCCAGAGCAGGGTCCCGCGGGTGCGCTTTGAAGGCATGAACGCCATCGAATAGGCGGCAGGAACAGCCAGTGCGATGGCGATGGCTGTCGCTCCGACCGAGACGATCACGGTATTCAGCGCGAAGTGCCAGTAATTGGCGCGTTCGAACACCTCGGCATAGCTGCTGAGCGTGGGCATAAAGAACAGCTTCGGCGGCGTGGAGATGGCCTGCACCTCGCTTTTAAAGCTTGTGAGGATCATCCAGAAAATCGGGAAGAACAGCCAGAGCGCTATTCCCCATCCAAGAATGGTCACGCCGATCCGGGTGCTGGTTTTTGTCTTGAGCGCCATGTCAGGCCTCCAGATTGCGGGCTACGGCGCGCACCAGAAAAATTGCGACGATATTGGCGATGACGATTGCGACCACGCCGCCCGCTGAAGCACCGCCCACATCGAACTGAAGCAGGGCGCGGGAATAGATCAGGTAGGCGAGATTTGTGGAGGCCACGCCGGGTCCGCCCGCCGTAGTGACGGAGATTTCGGCGAAGATCGTCAGCAGATAGATCGTCTCGATCATGACCACGACGCTGATGGCGCGGCCCAGATGCGGCAGAATGATGTAGCGGAAACGCGCGATCGGCCCTGCAGCGTCCATTCGGGCGGCTTCACGCTGCTCGCCGTCCAGAGACTGCACGGCGGTGAGCAGGATCAGAACCGCGAATGGCAGCCATTCCCAGGCGACGATCATCATGACCGTCATGAGTGGAAAGCGCGCCAACCAGTCGATGGGCGTGAGGCCGACGGCCCGCATCATGGCGGAATAGACGCCATAGATCGGGTGCAGCATTAGGTTCTTCCACAACAATGCGGAGACCGTGGGCATGATAAAGAACGGCGAAATGACCATGATGCGGGCAATGCCCCGGCCGAAGAACTCCTGATCATACAGAACGGCCAACAGCGTTCCGCCGCCGATGCTGATCACCAGAACGCCCGCGACGAGCACGAGTGTGTTCAGCAAAGCGTGCAGGAAATCGGGGTCGGTCAGCAGGTACCAGTAATTGTCGATGCCCGCGAAGCCATGCAGCGTGGGGTCGACGAGGTTATAGTTCTGTAGCGAGTACCACAGCGTCATGACAAGTGGGACGATCGACCAGACCAGAAGGATCAGGACGGACGGAGAAAGGAGCAGGAAGCCTGTCCGTTTCGCGGTCTGTACGGTCGCCCCTGCGGGCGGGCTGTGTTCGAGAACGGCCTGCATGGTATCTTGACCTTGATCGGGCGGTGTTATCGCGCGCGGCCGGACTGGCGGAGTGCGCGGGTGATCGAAGCCTGAGCAGATGTCAGCGCCTGATCTACCGTCATCTGGTCGGACAGGGTTGCTGCGACCGTCTGGCCGACCTGAGTGCCGATGGACTGGAACTCGGGGATCGCGACGAACTGGGCACCCGTATAGGGGCGGGGCTGTGCGGTCGGGCCGTTGGGATCAGCAGTCTTGATGGCGTTCAGGACGAAAGACGCAAAGGGAGCGGCCTTGAGATATTCGGGGGCAGCATAGGTTGAGGCGCGTGTTCCCGGAGGGGCTGCAACCCAGCCTTTCCGTTCAGCCACCAGCTTCACATAATCCTTGGATGTGGCCCATGCGATGAAGGCTTGTGCGTCTGCGCTCTGATGGGAACTGACGGGCACAGCTAGGCTCCAGCTCCACAACCATGTCGGGCCTTTGCCGTAAGGGCCTTTGGGGGCAGGAGCGAAGCCGACCGTGTTTGCAACCTGTGACTGTTTGGGGTCGAACAGCAGACCGCCCGCGACCGTGGAATCAATCCAGATTCCGCAATGACCGCTGGCGAACAGGGCGAGGTTTTCGTTGAAACCATTGGACGTCGCACCCGGAGGACCATCCGCCTTGAGGGCGGAGACGTACCAGTTCAGAGTTGCTTTCCAGGCGTCGGATGTCAGGGTTGGCTTCCATGACATATCGAACCACTGCGCCCCGAACGTGTTGGCGAGCGAGGAGATATACGCCATGTTTTCGCCCCAGCCGGGCTTGCCACGCAGACAGATGCCATAGACCTGATTGGGCTTGTCCGTGATCTTGTCCGCAAACTGGCGAATCTGGTCGTAAGTGGGCTGTTCAGGCATTGTCAGGCCCGCTTTCTGGAACAGATCCTTGCGGTAATAGGTTATGACGCTCTCGGCATAGAACGGCAGGGCGTAGAGCTTGCCTTCCGCGCTGAGGCTTTCGCGCACGGACGGCAGGATGTCGTTCATGTCGTAGGCGTCATCGGGCTTAATTTCTGTGAGCCAACCCTGTTTGGCCCAGATCGGCACCTCGTAATTGCCGATGGTCACGACATCGAACTGGCCGGTTTTCATGGCGATGTCGGTCGTGACGCGCTGACGCAGGACGTTTTCTTCAAGCGTGACCCAGTTCAGGTGAATGTCTGGATGGGCTTTTTCGAATTCCGTCGAAAGCTGACGCATAACGATCATGTCGCCGTTGTTCACGGTGGCAATCGTGAGCGTTCCAGCGGCTTGTGCGCTGGAGAGAACAGAGCCTGCGAGCAGTGCGCCAAGGGCGCAAAGGGCTGTACGGGTGTATTTCAAACGAAGCATGGACGTTGGCCTCTGGAAAAGGGGTTCTGGCAGATTGCGAACAAGGGACTGAAGAAAAACGGCGGGGCCTGTTCTCAGGCGGCGGCCTCCTTTTCCAGAACGTCGCGCATCTGCTGACGCCAGGTGATCTGGTTCGTGAGCATGTCGTGCGCGATGCTGCGTTTGGCGGCGTGATATGTGGCGGTGCGGTCGTCCGGGACGATCTCGTCTCCTGCATGGCTCATCCGTGCCATAGCCTGCCGCAGGTCAGGGTAGGCCCCGCTTGCGACAGCTCCAAGAATAGCGGCTCCCAAAAGAACGGAATCCGGTTCTGCGGGGAGCAGAATACGGCACCCGGTTGCATTGGCGTGCTCACGCAGGAAAACGGGGTTCTTGGTGCTGCCGCCGGTCGCAAGGATCGTGTCAATCCGGTAGCCCTTGGCATTCAGAGCGTCGATGATGTCCTTCGTGCCGTAAGCGAGACCCTGCACTGTGGCGAGATAGAGCCGCGCCAGATCATCGAGCGTATCAGAGAGCGTCAGACCGCTGATCATGCCCTTTAGAGCCGGATCGGCATGGGGCGATCGGTTTCCGTGAAAATCCGGAAAAACATGCAGGTCGGACGTAATCGTTCCGGGCAGTGCCTCGGCTTCAAGCGCCTCGATCCGTGCATTCAGCAGCGCATATACGCTTGTTCCGGCTTTTTCGGCTTCCTGCCTGAGGGAAGCGCCAAGGCGATGGCTGGAAATAATGAAGTCGATCAACGAGCCTGTAGATGACTGACCCGCCTCATTGAGCCACATTTCGGGGATCATGGCGTTCCAGTAAGGCCCCCAGACACCAGATACGAAACGTGCTTCTTTAGAGACCGCCATATGGCAGCTCGAAGTCCCGCAGATCAGGGAGATTGAGCGCTCAAGTTGTTCATCTGATAAAGACCCTTCCGTATTGAGTCCGAACAGACCGATGCCACCAGCATGGGCATCAATGGCAGAGACGCCCACGGGGATGCCGGGTGTCAGTCCCATTTCAGAAGCAGCTTGAGCGCTCAAGCCGGAATCCAGAGTGCCGCCCAACGGACGCACATCATTTCCAATCCGGCTGAAATTGTCAGAGGCAAGATCTCCCAGGCCGACAGATTGAAAATATCCTTCGTCCCAGCGGTTTTCGTGAGCGAGATAGGTCCATTTGCAGGCCGTCGAACAGGCAGAGCGGGAGAGGGTCCCTGTTGCGCGCCATGTCAGAAAGTCTGGCAGATCAAAGAAATGGGCTGCCTGATCGTAGATATGGGGAAGGTGCCGCTTCAGCCAGAGCAGCTTTGGCGTTTCCATCTCAAGAGAAATCGTACCGCCGACATAGCGAAGCACATCATGACCCCCACGATTGATGTCCTGCGCTTCCTCAAGGGCACGGTGATCCGCCCAGAGGATGATGTTCTGATCGGGTGCTCCGTCCGGATCTATCGACAGGGCATGGCCGTCCTTATCAAGGACGACAAGAGAGCAGGTTGCGTCGAAACCAATTCCGGTAATGCGATAAGGCCCCTCAAGCATTGCCAGCGCGTTACGGGTCGCTTGGCAAATGGCGCACCAGATGTCAGCGGAAGATTGCTGCGCGTAGCCTGCGCGTGGTGTCCATGTCTGGATCTTCTGGACGAAAGACGCTTTCTTCTGCCCCTCGAGGGTGAAGAGGCCTGCCCGGGCGCTCCCTGTTCCGACATCAATTCCAAGAACCAGATCCATAAACGACACCCAGACCCTATGAAGCAGAAAGCGTGCATGACGGGTTAGTCATGCCCAAGGTTTCATACGATCTATTTTGTGATTGAATGTCACACTATGACCGCAATAACTATCTCCAATTATGTTACATATAACGGTATGGGTGTCCATAAGGGTATGAGATATTTTTCTCTCCTCCTGTAAGATGTGATTTTTCGGCCTCAAGGCTTGTTCCTGCGAACGGAGGCAGTTTGCGGTTTTGGTAAGACCAGATCTGTTTTTGTTGAGAGCGCTAAATTCTGAGCTGGTTATTGTTGGAAATTATAATTGTACACAGCGTATATTTTGAAAATAATCATATATATTATGGAACAATAATATATCGGTAGATTATAGAAATTGAGATCTGATTGTATTTCTTGATGAGCTATAATTTGGTTCGTCGGGATGATCCGACGAACCTGTTTGAGATGGTGAGTATCTCTTTATTCGGAGAGGTTGCGCCAGAGGTCGATATGTCCTTCGCGGGCATACTGGTCGATCAACTTCAGTTCATCCGTGTTGAAAGACTGATTTTTCAGGGCATCCAGTGAGTCGTCAAGCTGCTGAACGTTGCGTGCGCCAATAAGGGCGGAGGTGACCCGGGGATCGCGCAGGATCCAGGCAATAGCCATCTGTGCGAGGGACTGTCCGCGTTTTTGTGCAATGTCATTCAGGGCCCGGACATGTGCGATATTGTCCTCTGAGAGCATCGCCTGGACAAATGAGTCTCCGATGGCGGCGCGCGAGTTTTCCGGAACGCCATTGAGATATTTGTTGGTCAGAAGCCCCTGAGCCAGCGGAGAAAAAGCGATACATCCAACGCCAAGGTTTTCGAGCGTATCGAGCAGTTCCACCTCGACCCAGCGATTGAGCATCGAATAGGACGGCTGATGGATGAGGAGCGGTACGCCTTCAGCCTTCAGGATGGCAGCGGCCTGTTTTGTTCGCTCTGGGCCATAGGACGAAATACCGACATAGAGTGCTTTGCCCTGGCGGTGCATCTGCACCAGAGCGCTCATTGTCTCTTCAAGTGGGACATCCGGCGTTGGGCGATGCGAGTAAAAAATATCGACGTAATCGAGCCCCATTCTCTGGAGGCTTTGGTCGAGAGAGGCGAGAAGGTATTTGCGGGACCCGCCGTTACCATAAGGGCCGGGCCACATATCCCATCCAGCTTTTGAAGAAATAATCATCTCGTCGCGGTGGGCCGCAAAATCCTTTTTGAGGATCGTGCCGAAATTCTCTTCGGCAGAGCCGTAGGGCGGTCCATAGTTATTGGCCAGATCGAAGTGCGTTACGCCACGATCAAAGGCGCGCCTGATGACTGCACGACCTGTCTCGAATACGTCAGTGCCTCCGAAATTGTGCCACAAACCAAGAGAAATGGGCGGCAGGTCAAGGCCGGAGCGGCCACAGCGACGAAAGGTCGCTGTTTCATAACGGGAGGGGTTTGGTGTCCAGGTCATGCGGCTTTCCTTTTTGTACGTATCGTGATGCTGGCTTCAGTCAAACCGGGAGAGTGAAGCATGGTTCAGATGTGGCAAGACGTGTCGGGCGAACAGGTCGCATTCGCTTTGATGAGGGTAGCCTGACAGAATGAAGGCTTCCATCCCGAGTTCCTGATACACGCGCAGCTTGGCCAGAATCTGGTCGGGAGTGCCGACCAGGGCAGCACCACAGCCAGACCTTGCCCGGCCAATGCCGGTCCACAGAATGTCTTCGACATAACCCTCGCTATCGGCGCGATCCCTGAGTTCACCTTGCCGCAGCACTCCGGCAGTCGCAGCATCAAGTGAACGGTTGCGAATGCTGGCACCGGTGGAGGCGTCCAATTTGGAAAGCAGTCGGGAGGCGGCGGCGCGAGCTTCTATTTCGGTATCCCGAACGATGACATGCACGCGATAGCCGAATTTCAGGGTGCGGCCGTGTCGGGCAGCACGGGCCCGCATGTCAGTGACGACATCCCGAACGCCTTCGAGGGTATCGGGCCACATCAGATAGACATCGGCCGCTGCCGCTGCCGTTTCACGGGCGGCTTCGGAAAGACCGCCAAAATAAAACAGAGGAGACTTGCCACCGTAACCCTGCAAGCGAGGCGGGGCGATGGACAGCTTGTAAAACTCTCCCTGAGTTTCGACAGGCTGACCGTTCAGGAGGGCTCGCAGGATATGCATATATTCGAGGGTACGCCTGTAGCGCGGGGCACTTTCCAGCGTTTCACCCGGAAGATCTGACGAGATGATATTGATGTCGAGCCGACCTTCGGTCATCTGGTCGAGCGTGGCAATCTGCCTTGCTTGCTGAGGAGCCCAGACCTCGCCGCAACGAATGGCTGTCAGCAGTTTCAGGCGACGCAGCAGAGGAGCCATCCCACCGGCAAAAGCGATTGTATCCAGTCCCAGACTGTATCCTGAAGGCAGAAGGATACGGTCAAAGCCTCCTTTTTCCGCACCCAGAACGATATTTCTGCAATGCTCCCAAGACGACTGGAGTGCCTTGTCCGGGACACCGAGAAATTCGTAGTCATCATCACACAGCGCAGAGAACCAACTGACTTCACAGGATGGAGTTGAGGCGGAGGGAACTGGCATCTGAAGACCTAATCACTAAATAATAATGTTTAATACTTATTTACCACTTTGATGAATTGATGTATAGCGCGCTTCACGATATTAACAACAACACGTGGCGGACAATGCGTTTCATTCTCGTTGGTACCGGCCTTATGGCTCAGGAACATATCCGTAATCTGGCGCTTGTGCCCGGAACACGCGTCGTTGCACTTGTCGATCCCGAACTCTCTTCCATCGTATGGGCAAAAGAGAGTCTGAGAACCAGTTTCGGTGAGGATGCCCCAGAGATCCCGGCTTATGCCGACGTCTCGTCCGCACTTGCGGTGACTGAGGCTGATGCGGTGATTGTTGCGTCGCCGAATTACACGCATCACGATGTGCTTTTGCCGCTGCTCGATACGGATCTTCATATTCTTTGCGAAAAACCGCTTTGCACAACGGTGGCGGATGCCGCAGATATTGTTGCGCGGACAGACGGTCGGAAGGGTATTTTCTGGGTCGGGATGGAATACCGGTTTATGCCCCCTGTCTCACGCTTTATTGCTGATGTGCACGAGGGCAGGATCGGTGTTTTGAAGCGGCTGGCTCTCCATGAGCATCGCTTTCCGTTTCTGGCCAAGGTTGGAGACTGGAATCGCTTCAACCGCAATACGGGCGGTACGATGGTCGAAAAATGCTGTCACTTTTTCGATCTCATGACCTGTATCGTACGGGCCAATCCTGTCAGCGTTTTCTGTTCGGGAGCGGCAGACGTCAATCATCTTGATGAGCGTTATGACGGTCAGACGCCTGATATCATCGATAACAGTTATACCATTGTCGATTTCGACAACGGCGTACGCGCCATGCTGGATCTGTGCATGTTCGCAGAAGGGGCGGAAGAACAGGAGCAGCTTGTGGCGATTGGGGATCGCGCAAAGCTTGAGGTGGGTATCCCGTCCGGGATCAAGGTTTTCTCCCCCCGCGTTCCTGTAGGTGAGCCCAAAGCCGTTGTGCGGGAGACGATCGAAGTCTGCGATGACGTGCTTGCTGCCGGACATCATCATGGGGCGACTTACTTCCAGCTACTGGCGTTTCTGGATGCTGGCGCTGGGCGCGCACCTGTTCAGGTAACGGCCGCAGACGGTCTTCTGGCCGTAAAAATCGGGACGGCAGCCGAGATCAGTGCCCGCGAAAAACGGATGGTCAGACTGTCGGAACTGGACGGTTAAGGTCGGGATCGGCAGTTTGGGAAAGAAGTTTCCTAACTGGCGCGAAAAGCGCCAGTGCGAGCCACCCCAGAATATAGGCGACAGCACAGTAAGCGAAAACAGGCTTCATTGACTGACCTGGAGCCGCAAACTGCCCCAGAAGGTGCAGCATGAGCGCGCCGCCGATATTTCCCGCAAAAGCGCCCACACCCGTTGCACGCCCAGTCATTCGCGTAGGAACCCACTCGGTAATGAACCCGAACAGATTGGTAGCAAAGGCCTGATGAGCAGCCAGAGTCAGCCCGCAGACTGCAATGCCAAGAGTCAGGCTGGACGTTGTGAGCAGAAGAGGGAGCGGCAGGGCGCACAAGGCGGCGAAAGCCATAATGGCGCGTCGTGCTGTTTCATGTCTGTACCCGGCCCGCGTCAGGAGAAAAGGCGCGTACCCTCCCAGGATGGAGCCAATCCCTGCCATGCCATACGCTACGGCGAGAGGAAAACCCATGGAAGAGGGCTCAAGTGCAAAGCGCCGATGGAGCAGGTCGGGTAGCCAGAATAGTAGGAACCACCAGACCGGGTCTGTAAGAAATTTTCCCAATGCAAAACCTGTGACACAGCGCCATGCGGGAAAGGCGCTGGGCTCCGCATGACCTGTTGCCGAGGTCTGTGTTTCGCTGTCGTTCATGCGGGCGAAACGGAACCAGAGCAATGCGCAAAGCAGTCCTGAAGCCCCAACCGCGATAATTGTGCCGCGCCATCCCAGTACGGGGAATAGAAGAGCCACAATCAGAGGTGTGCTCATTGCGGCCAGATTTGGGGCTGCATTGAGCAGGCCGATCATGCGCCCCTGAGCATCACGAGGGAATGTCGTTCTAATGGCCTTCATGCTGGCGGGTGTGCCCACACCCTCAAACAGTCCCAGAGCGACCCGGACGGCCAAAAAGCCGCTGACACTCCGCACCGCAGCATGCAGGATGGTTGCAAGGCTCCATCCTGTCAGGCCAAAACCCAACGTCTTTTTTATTCCCAGACGATCAACAACCCACCCGCTGACCAGCAGACTGACAGCGATGGTCGCTTGTGACCATGAGGAAATTGACGCGTAGTCTGCAGCAGTCCAGCCGAAAATACGGTCCAGTTCAGGCTTGAGCAAAGCGAGAATCTGTCGGTCTGCGTAGGCGATGATACCAATCAGAAACAGCAGAGAGGGCATTAGGACGGACAGTCTTTCTGTTGTGTCCGGTTGTGCTGTTTCTGATTCCTGTGATGGACTGAAGAGCCGTCTGATCATTGGCTCAGAAGTCCTTGTGCAGGGTAAAGCCACCATAACGGCCGTAATCGCGCGGAAGCCAGTTTACGACACCTCCCAAACTCCCATAGCCCATATAAGAGGCGTAATGTGTATTGATGGCGTTACGCATGATGAGCGTAAGACGCAACCGATGCTTCCTGTCCTCGATCGTCGTGCTCATGTTCCAAATTCCATAAGCTTTCTGGATGGTGTCGGGCGTTTCCGTCAGCGAATACTGGGTACGGCTTTGCCATGTGTAATCGCTGTCGAGAGAGAGCGTGAAACGATCATTCAGTGGTCGCGTGTAGTCTGCATTCAGGACAAGTTTCCAGCGCGGTGCAAAAGGTAGCGGCTGGCCGTTTACATTGCAGGAGAGAGGCGCACCAGCAGGGCAATTGAAATGATCGACCGTGGCATAGGTATAGGCAAAATTGCCTCCAACGGTCAGATAGCGGAAGGGGCGTGCGGTAATGTCCCCCTCTACGCCTTTGCTGGAAACTGTTCCTGCATTGATAAGGCGCGTAACGGTCGCACCCGCAACGGTATCCAGAAAATTGGCCTGATAGTTTGAAAAATCTTCAATGAAAGCTGCGAAATTCGCTGTAATCCTACGATGCAGGAACTGTGATTTCAGGCCAATTTCAAAGCTGTTATTTTGTTCTGGCCGTAGAGATTTTGCATCGGTGTTCTGCATATTGAAGAACACGTTATAAGCTGGTCCCTTATAGCCATGGGAGTAAGTGAAATAGGTATGGATATCGTGGCTGATGTCGTATTGCAGGCCGATCCGGTCTACATATCCGTTGTGAGCTGTTGAGCCATTGGAAGAATAGTCTGGACGGATGCCCGTTACCGCCGCGGCGGATGTCGATGTGCGGTTGAAGCGGTAATTCAGATCGTCTCTCAAAAGTCGAAGCCCCAGAATGGCCCTAAAATTCTTTGTGAAGTTCAGATTGCCTTCTGCAAAGACCGCGTAATTGTTTCCGGTGGTTCCGAAATTTGCATGTCCGGAAGTGGATGTTCCTCCATAAGGCTGTAAAGATCGATCATATGTCTCTGAATCAGAGGTATGAAGATAATACAGACCACCGACGTAATCGAAAAAATGGCCTTTCGGGGAGGCAATACGCACCTCTTGTGACGCCTGCCAGAAGTCCAGCCACCCATGATCAGCGAGTTGCGGCAGGGAAGGGTACGGCTGAGACAGTTGATCGTAATCTTGATCCTGTGTGTTCTGCCAGCGCCGGTAGGCGGAAATGGAAGTCAGAGTATAAGCGCCAAACTTCCGATCAAGCGTGATTGAAGCTCCCCCATTGTGATCAATGGATTTGCTGAGGGTATTGTTGCTGACGCGTGTATTGTTCGATGAAGGACTAATGCCTTCGGCACTTAGAGCCTGCGCCAGAGCGGCATTGTTCGTCACTGTTCCTGTAGGGTAGGCAACATGTGAGGTCGATGAAAAGACTCCATTGGGAACGGCATCGTTGGAATACATATAATCCAGTCCAAGGGTAACCCGTGTCTGGTCGTCTGGCGTCCATGCCAGTTTCGTTCTCACCCCTCGATGCTGATATCCATTAACGGTTTCGCTGTTGTACACATTACGAACATTCCCAGTATAGCCGCCTACCAGAAAAGATCCATTGGCAGTTAGCTTTGAGGGAATAAGTGTGCCCGAGGCTCCAGCACTCAGACGATATTCGTCGCCCGAAAAATAGGACGCATCAGCATGGGCATGAAAGGCTTCTGTGGGCGCTGCAGTGACGATATTCACCGCGCCTGCCGAAGCATTTTTACCAAACAAAGTGCCTTGGGGCCCCCTTAATACTTCAATATGCTCAAGATCGAGAAGATCCGCAGTGGCCTGACCCGAGCGGGCCAAGACAACGCCGTCCAGAACGGTGGAGACAGAGGGTTCTACGCCTGGAGAGGTGGAAATGGTGCCTATTCCACGCACAAAAACTGTTCTATCTTTTGAGGAAGCGCTTGTTCGGAAATTGGCTGACGGGATGAACTGGAAAATGCCCTGAAGATCATGAACATTGTTCCGTGCAGCATCTTTTGCAGTGAAAACAGACGTGGCAACCGGGACTTTCTGCAGAGGCTCGCTCCGACGACGGACAGTGACAGTAATTTGTTCTTCACCACCTGAAAGCGTTGTTGAAGGACCTGTATTTTGTGGTTTTTCCTGCTTTTTCTTTATCCGAGAAGATGCAAATTCTGACGCATCTGCCTGACCCGTGGTTAATCCCATGCCCGCGATAACCATCAGGGGAACGATGCATTTCGCATATGGAATTTGCCGTAGAGTGAGGAGAGGCAAAGAACGATGTGAGTATTTCACTATTCTATCTCGGATTTAAGATTTTATATCTTTATCCAACTATCATAGCGAGAGATAAAAAAATACACGCGAACGTAATGTTTTATAAAAAATAACATTATATAATGGTTATTAACGTCTTTTGGCAATATCCCACTATGGATTGATATTTTTATAGAACTTGAAAGGATTGTTACGGGACGTTCCGGTATAGGCACGCATGTCGTGCGAGTGACAGTCCAGATTACGTTGACAAAAGACCTGACCCAAAGCCTTACGGCGGCAAAGGTGATGAAACTTCTCGGGACAAGGCGGTCTCGTCGGAACGGATCGCAAAATGTGGCTGTGGTCGGTAAAGCCGCCAGTCTGTTTTCTATGGACCACCGCAGCTTTTGCGTGATGGAATGACCGGCAGGATTTCGTGCATCAGCAGATATTGGAGGAAACGATTATTTGTTATCGCTCTGGTCGGCCAGCATGGCGTTGGGGTTCTATAGCGGCAGAGTCATTAGGGCACCTCACAGGTCCTGTTCAGCCCAACGTCCGCGCTTAGACGGCAGAAGCGTATCAATCAGAGCTCCCTGTTTGAGGAGGGCATTTCTGTTCAATCCAGCCCTCTGTCGTGTGCTCAAAAAGGGGGGAGGAGAAGCAGCTTAGAACAGGAAAAGAAAAGCGGTTCTTCCAACGATCACTTTGCGTCATGACACAAAGGCCTCCGATTGGTGAGACGCCTGCTGCCGCAAGAATATTGACACCGGCAGCCAATGATTGCCCCGTACTGACTACGTCATCAACGATGATGATTTTCTTGGCTGCGTGGAGCAACGGAAGCAAGTTGGGGTCAAGGTAGAGGTTTTTAGCATTGTCTGGACTGGTAATGGACGAAAGGGGCGCAGAAAGCGTGTCTTCATACCAGAATTTTCGCGATGTGCTCAGTGGCACATATCGTGGCAGTCCACACCCACGGGCGACAGCCGCAGCCAGCCCTAGACCCAAAGTCGGCATACCGACAACCAGATCCGGCTTCAGTGATTGGGCCAGATTGACCAATTCTTCACACAACACATCCATCACTTCAAAGGATGTCTGATTGACCAGAAGGGATGAGACCGCCTGCTTTCCATTCGGTAGAGTACGCAGAGGGAGGTCAAGATTCCGATTTCCTGCACGAACCCTGTAACGATCGGTATAGGGGCTGCTCAATGCAACATCCGGTGCGAAAACCTGCCAGAAAGGAAGAGTGCTCATGCTGGCAGTTCCACAAATTTTGAAAGAACCGATACGGCTCTGTGCAATACAGTCTCGTCAAAATCAAACAGACTGGCATGATGAGGGGCGGTAATATCTGCCCCAAACAGGCAATAACCAGCTTTGCCCCCGCGCTCCTGCACGCGCTGCATCATGAAGGTTGCGTCATCACCGCCACCTATCGGCCAGCTCTGAATAACGGCGGCACTTTCTGTGCCAAGAATCGCATCTCTCAAACGCTCCATAATCTCCGGGTCGGACTGAGCGCTGATGGCTGTTCCGTAAATGTCGATTTTGACTTCAATGCCCTGAGTCAGAGCCGCGCCTTGCAGGGTGCGCGTTGCGCCGTCTGTCAGGCGACTGAGGCCTTCGCGGGTTGAAGCACGCAGTTCAAGTTCGAGATAGGCCTGATCTGCAATGACGTTTCGGGCACGGCCCGCTTGTAACAAACCCACGTTGATCCTCGTGTCAGACTGTCCATCGCGAGGTAGCGCATAAAGACCAGGAACGGCGATAGCCGCAGCGAGCAGGGCGTTCCGGCCTTCTTCAGGGCACATTGCTGCGTGAGCCGCTTTGCCTGTGAAGGTGACATTCCACTTTTCCGCCCAAAGAAAGCCATCAGCCGTCAGGGCAATCTGCCCGCTTGGAAGCTGACAGCCAAGATGACTGGCCAGAAAACGGTCGACATCATCCAGAAGTCCACTCGAAACGATCGGCTGGGCTCCGCGCCCTCCTTCTTCCGCAGGCTGGAAAATAAACCGGAGTGTTCCCTTCCATTCTGCTTCTGGACGCGACAGTTTTTCTGCGACAGCCAGCCCTATAGCCGTATGACCATCATGGCCGCACGCATGCATCCGCCCTTCGTGTCGAGACCTGAAATTGCCCAGAGCCGGAGAATGATGTGATGATGAACTTTCGTGGACGGGGAGGGCGTCCATATCAAAGCGAAGAGCAACAACCGGGCCTTCACCACGCCGAATTTCTCCGCAAACAGCCGTCTGGCCACCGGGCATTCTTTTTAGCCAAAAAGGGTCTGCTCCATTTGCGAGGGCATCCTCTTGGGCAGCCTGAATGTCTTCTTCTGTAGGCAATCCACGAACATCGTTCATGGACATGATCTCCGGCCCAACCCTGACAGAATAACCCAATTCTGTCAGGCGTTGAGCGACAAGTGATGCCGTTCGGTATTCAAGAAAGGCTGTTTCGGGAAAGCTGTGGAGATCGCGACGCATGGCCGTTACGTCGTGGGGAAACGTCATCAGGCAGTCTCCATGACCATGTTGGTGATGATTTCACCTGTCATACCATCCGTAATCCCCAGATCTGTGACGTGTGGCCCGGGATTGCAGGCGAGAGAGGCGCCCGTCACCAGCTTGATCATGGCGGTCGGACCGTCCCATGTTGTCGCCGCTGCTGCGGCATTCCGAACGGCTGTAAACTGATGACTGACAACCTCCAGATTTTCCGGAGAAAGCAGCCCGCACACAGGAAGTGGAACATGGGCGATAATTTTGCCGTTCCGTGCGACTGCCATGCCCCCATCACTCGCAATGAGAGTGTTGGCTACAAGCGCCATATCTTCCGGATTTTGACCGAAAATCGCAAGATTATGGCTATCATGAAGGATCGTTGTGCCGATTGTGGCTGACCAGTCTCCCCATCCCTCAAGAATGCCGAGCCCAGGTGGCCCGTTTTTCCCATAGCGGTTGAAAACAGCCATGAGCGCAGCGTCAGGTGGCAGAACGAGATGGCCCGCTTCAACGCTCATTTCCCGTTCTCCCCACTGAGTGGTGCGGGGTGTACGGACAGTTCGAACACGGACTTTCGTGGCATCGGCCACCGCAATCTGAAAATCTTCAGGGGTGACAGGCGCGTGGTTTATGGTTTTGAGCGGAAGTCCTGGCAGCTCAGTCGGGAGGCCGATCAGAAGCGTTCCGTGTGACGCAGCATGGATGCCGGATGTGAAAACCTCCAGAGGCGTAAAATCTGAAAGGTTGTTGAAAACTACCAGATCCGCCCGGCGGCCAGCTGCAACAAGGCCAAGATCTCGCCGTTCAAGACGCATCGCTGCATTCAACGTTGCGCAACGCAGGGCATCCAGAGGCTGCATTCCCAAAGAAACGAGGCATCTGAGATGATGAATCATTCCTCCACGGCGCAACAGATCATCTGGAAAAACATCATCCGTACAGAGCGTGACGGTTTGTGGAACGCAGCCCAATTCTTCAAAGGCGGCAATCGCTTCAGGCAGGATATTTTCATGGGAAACTCGCAACTCCAGGGTCATACCGGATCGGAGTTTTTCCAGAATATCAGCTTTAGACGTCAGTTCATGGTCTGACTCTATGCCAGCAGCCATAAACGCCTGAAGGTCTCTGCCTTTGAGGTTTCGTGCATGGCCACATACCAGTTTTCCGCTTGTAAGGCCGGCGTTGACAATACTCTTCATGCGAGGTGAGCCCGTGATGACGCCTCGCATATCCATCACTTCAGCAACACCGATCACTTCAGGCCAGGATAGCATATCTGCCATGGCCGTTTCGTCAAAGACGGCACCAGAGCGTTCCAGCCCCGGTGCGGACGGTACACAGGACGGGGCTTCGACCAGAATGCGGAGAGGAAGGCCTTTGGTGGCTTCAATGGCCCATTTCACGCCATCCAGACCGCTGGCATTTCCGATTTCGTGTGGGTCCCAGCACACGGTCGTCGTTCCTTGCGGTACTACGGTTTTTGCGTAGATCCGGGGGGTAATCATGGAACTCTCAATATGCATATGAGAGTCAATAAGTCCTGGTGCGATCACTGCACCTGCGAGATCGAAAATCTTGAGGGCATCCTGACGCTGACCCGTTGGGTGTGTGCTGGCAATCAGCGGCCCAATCAACCCGACATCAGCGTTACGCAGTTCTCCCGTCGCAACATCAGCAATCTTTCCATTCACAAGCAGAATATCGAACGGCGCCCGCCCGGTTGCTGCATCCACGGCGCGTGTGCGCAGTTCAGGCGAGGTCAGAGAAGAGCTGACATCAATCATGCGTACTGATCCGATTGGCTGCGTCTACAAACGTCTGGATGAAACGAGGCGTATCGACTGCTGTGACAATTCGGACGGGGCGCTCGCCAATGTGAGGGCGGGTGCTATCAGGCCATACATGAGCGTATCCGTAATTCGGACCATGCGTCAGATCGACTGTCATGTATGCCGTTACGCTATGTGTCATCAAAGTCGGATCCAAGGCGATAGCCGCGGCCAGTTCATCCCACATGGGTTGTGGGCGGAAATAGCGCTTCAGATAATCTGAAACAGGCCCAGGATGGAGGGTGGCCTGGTCGCGGATTTCAGGTGTCATGCGAATGGGATTGGCGACTGCCCCAATCGAAATCACCTCTGGAAATGGCGCTTCCAACGCAATGGCTGCGGCTTCCGGATCAAACATGAAGTTGAAATCGGTATAATAATCCGCACTATCCGTCACTTGGGAAAGGTTGCCATCAACGATGGCCCCCATGAAAACGAGCCTGCGACAGAGTGAGGCGAATTCTGGATCCAGCTTGATGGCAAGAGCGACGTTCGTCATGGGGCCGGCTGCGAGAAGAGTGACCTCATGAGGATGTTCATGAACCTGGCGGATAAGAAACAATGCTGCCTTCTCCGGAGAGACAGGGCGGCTTGGCATTCCTTCTTTAAGTGTTTTGATCTGAGGCTGAAGATCAGGAGCATCTCCACGCCATGCGCCCTTCCATGGCATCTTACCATTGGATTTTTCCCAGGCTAGAAGACGTGGGCGTGAGTTGACCAATGGCTGCGTTGCACCTGGCACGACAGGCAATTTCGCCGGCGCAGAGGCTATTTCCAGAAAGCGTGACAGGTGGGCAACCGCTTCGTTTTCCCAGCCATCTCCAACCACGACTGTAAAGCCAAGGAGGGTTGCTTTGTCTGGTTGCCCCAGCAAGGGAATGACGGATTGGATGTTCGTTCCGCCCGGACCCGCGAAATCGTTGTCGATGATGACATAATTGCGTGTCGGCGTTGTCTGGGCCTGAGCGAAAGTCAGAGAAGAAAAGCCGAGCAGAAGAACTGAAAGGCGAAGTCTGAAAAACATGGAAAAATCCCCTCAGCCGTGATGGCCATGCATCTGGGCTGAAACAGCAAAAAACATAATAAAAATCACGCATAGACCCCACACGACTGGCGATACTGCTCGGCCACGGCCTGTTGCGAGAGCCATGGTTGCGTATGAGAATGTTCCGATGGCCATGCCGTTGATGAGATTGCCGGTCAGAAGAGCGATAATGAATGTCAGGGCGGCAGGAGCACTTTCCTTGAGGTCGGACAGATCCAGATGGCGGACTCCCTGAAACATCATCATTCCCACCATGAGGAGAGAAGGCGCTGTTGCCTGAGGTGGAATGATCATGAACAAAGGCCACAGGAAAAGTGCTGTAACGAACCCTCCCGCTATGACCAGAGCCGTCAGGCCGGTTCGACCGCCGGCATGAACGCCCGTGATGGATTCAGAATAGACCGTTACAATCGAGGTTCCTAATACTGGAGCCAGAATACTTCCGGCAGCATCTGTTATGAAAGCTTCTCGGGCTCTAGGAATGCGACCACTTTCCGACACCATTCCTGTCGCGGTTACAACGCCCAGCAGGTTTGCGAGCGTGCCGAACAGTTCAGTGCAGAGGAAAAAGAACAACATCGGCAGGACGTAGAAGATGTGATGCACGAGATAGAGTGGTTCGAGCTGGAAAGCCGTCTCATGGGGCATGCGGGGAAGCGCAAAGATATGTGTGGGCCAGGGCGTGATGCTTCCACCTTTGCCGTCGGGAAGAAAAAGCCCGACAAAGGTTAGAGCAATAATAGAAATGATCAGGGCACCTGGGACCCGTCTGGCGACAAGAACTGGTGTGAGAATAAAACCAGCCAGCGTCATGAGCACTTTGGGATTGGTAATGGGCCCCATGGACACAAAGGTAGAGGGACTGGGGACAACAAAGCCGGAATTGCGCATTCCGATGAACATGATGACCAGACCGACCGCAACCTGAATACCGATCCGGAGTGTATCAGGGATCTCCTGGGCAATGCGCTCGCGAATGCGTGTCAGGCTCATGACCATGAAAATCAGCCCTGTCAGGCAGACCAATGCAAGAGCTGCCTGCCAGGGAACGCCCATCTGTTTGACCAGAATGATCGCAAAGACCACATTCGATCCCATGGCCGGAGCGACGCCAAGGGGAAGGTTTGCCAGAAGCCCCATCAGAGTCGTGCTGAAAATTGCAATCAGGCATGTGGCGCTCAGGACGCTTGCGCGGTCCATGCCGGCTTCCGCCATGATCATGGGATTGACTGCAACGCAGTAGACCATTGCGGCGAAGGTTGTCAGGCCAGCAATAACCTCACGGCCAGCGGTTGTTCCGCTGGCCGTGAGGTTGAAAAAACGATCAAGACGGGCGTAAAACATCCGATCAAAGGTCAATTTTGGCTGTGACAAGAGCCGCGAAACTTCCGGCAACATAGTATGTCGGCGACCCTTGGGACGCGATGGTGCTGCCATAGATCCCTCGTGCTGCGCGTGAGGACGCTGCGACACCAGCCACACCGGAGAGATACTTGTTATCGCCGACATTCATAAGATTCAGCCTGATTTCGGGATGTGTGTGGAAGATCTTCGGTGCACGATAACCGAAGTTCATATCCGCGTTGACATATCCTGGCATGGCCTGGTCATTCATGAAAGTTGAGAACTGCCGTCCGACATACTTGACGGAAAAGCCTGCAAAATATGTTCCATCATCATAGTCGAGCCCGACGGACGCTTGCACATTCGGGCTGCGCACAGCAGTTTTACCAGCTGTTGGAAGATAGTCTGCCCCAACCTTGTAGTTGTTATCGATTGTTGCGTGCAGATATTCTGCCGAGATGTAGGGGCGCAAATGATGCCACGGACGCAGACCAATCTCGATGTCTACGCCGCGCGACGTCTGGCCGCCAGCATTGATGTTCTGGGTAATCTGCGCGTTGTTGATCGTAACCTGTGTAGAAACCTGACGGTTCGTGAAGTTATAGTTGAAGAATGTGATGGAGCCGTCCAGGATGTCGCCCTGATAGCGGTAACCAAGTTCTTCAGAGATCGAATACTCAGTTTTCTGGGCAGTATTGGCCTGCGTCGCCACCTTTCCGGTTGATGCGCTGTAGGTGTTGTAGAGCGCATTCAGCGTTGGTGTGCGGAAATTGGTCGCAACGTCTGCAAAGATCTGGCTATGACTGTCAATACGATAACGTGCACCCAGATTAGGCGTCGCAACGGCCGCATTCATGGTGGTGCGGTATTGTGCGCCAGGCAGGTAGTTGTACCCGATGCGGGTTACCATAGACTCCTTGATTCCTGCTTCCACTCGCAAACGATTATGCAGTGCGTTGAATGTGTCACCGAAGAACAGAGTATTGACGCGTGTGATGGTCAGGTTGTCATAACTTGCAAGGCGTGTGCCATCAGCCAGTTTTACGTTTCCCAGATATCCCCACACATTTGCCGGTCCGCCATTTTCTCCAATCGCGCTGTACGGATTGACCATGCGCTGCCTGGACCAGTCGAACCAGTATCCAAATACCAGCGTATGCTTGCCAATAGTATAATGAACTTTTGAGACAAGACCGGGGCGATAAACGTAAGGTGTACCAAACGGCGTATACATCATCACCTTATCGGTGGTCGTGCCATTACCGTTCAGGTCGATGCTGTATTTTTGTGTCCCGGAATAGATGGCGTTCTCAGACAGAAGGGACGCCGAGGCGATCGTGCCAGAATTCCAGTAAAAATACGGCGTGAAATCAAACCCGAGTTTGTCATTGACGACGATATTCTGCGGCGCGCTCAGGATCAGAACGCGATAAGGGCTTTGGTGCAGTTTCCAGTATTTGGTGTCTGTCGGCGAAAAATCTCTGCTATAATTCGCGCCTCGACCATATTCCTGCCAGGCAGACAGGGAGGGGTTCAGGTAAGCCACCTTCATGGAATCATCAAAGGTCAGTGCAACGGTGCTTCGGCTTCCGTTCATCCAGTCTTTGACCATTTTGGCGTCAATATGCTGCTTGTGATCGTCTCCAGCACCACGGAAATGCGGCTCTTCCAGATGTGACCATGCGACGAAAGCCCGCATTCCGGTGTTACCGATATCGCCGCTCTGAAGACGAACATATTCGCGATGTGTGTTGTAAGACCCGAAAGACCCTGCAATCGTGGCGCCCATTTTGTGAGACGGATCAAGCAGGTTCATCGACACAATTCCGCCTGATGCTCCAATGACGGGAGAGTCCAGATTAGCGGACCCCTGCTGCATCGTCACTTCACGCAGGTTCTCGGAATCCACCCATTCGGTTGGAAAAGCCATGTAGGAACCGATATCGTTCAGAGGCGCACCCTCAACGGTGAAGCCGATCTGATCGCTGTTCATGCCACGGATCGTCATGTTGCCGCTCACCATCCCGAAGGGGTCAGCACTGGCGACATTGGCGCCGGGAAGATTGCCGAGCAGCTTGAAGACGTTAGGTGTCGGTGCCTGTTTGGCGATATAGGCCTGAGTAATCTCGCTGCGTGATTTCGTGCCATTCTGGGGAGCCATGCGACCGCCTGCCACGGATTCCGCGGACACCCGGATGACTTCTGGCCGGGAAGGGGAGGGCTTCACGCTTTTGCCGGTGGCGGAAGAGTGGCGCTTCTCCCCGACGTGCTTTGTATCCGCAACAGGAGCAGCGTAGGCTGCCATACAGAACATGTTGCCGATAACGGCGGTACTCAGGAAGGTTGAAGCACGCATGGAAGAAGCTCTCAAACACTGCGGAGACGCCAGAAAGGCCCGAATCTCTCCCGACGCTGGCACAAAACAGTGACTGAATCGGCAAAGACGTATTAGGTTGTTATAGGACGTCTTGGTACCGGGTTTTGGTGTGCTCTTCAATCCAAAAGTGAAACGTTTTCTGGAATTTTTTCTTTATGCCTAACGCCATGTTCTCGTCAGCGCTCGATACGAATGGCCCGACGCCGCTTTACCTTCAGGTTGGGCATCATATTTCCGGGTTGATTGGCAAGGACAGCCGTTTCATGGAGCGGCTCCCATCCGAGGCTGAACTGTGCCTGATGTATGGTGTTAGTCGCATTACCATCCGTCAGGCGTTGTCCTATCTCGCTGAAAGGGATGTCGTCGTCCGGCAGCATGGACGTGGGACATTCGTAGGGGCCCTGCATCGGCCAGGGCGGCAGAAAACGATTCATTCGTTTTTTGAAATTCTGGCCGGAAAAGGTTTGAGCCCAGAAATGGCGTTGCTGGATTACCAGATGCGTCGTCCTCCTGAAGAAGTCGCTCTGGCTTTATCATCAGATGACGAGACATTGTTCATTCGTCGTGGTTATCGGTCCGAAGAAGGACCTTTGGGAGTGACAGAAGTTTTTTATCCCGCCCGGCTTGCCCCTCTTGTGTCACCTGACCTTGCTGCTTCCCTGACATCAACAGCGATCCTTCGGGATATTTTCAAGTTTCAGGTTGCCCATGCAGATATTTCCATCGGCCTGTCCAAGGCTTCGGCTGATGTCGCTCAGTGGCTCAGTGTTTCCGAGCAGTCTGCTTTGATGCGTATCAAGCGCGTAACGACGTGCCTCGGAGAAGGTGTCTGTGAGTACAGCCGGCTGCTGGTGACGGAGGGTAGCGCAGATTTTCGTATTGGCGCCGATGGTGAGATGTTGACCGACGGAGTGCTGTGACCTTTCTTTTCCGGGAGAGGGGTGGCGTCCGGATAGTCGCAACTTCAAAGACTTTTGACGCGGATATTCCTGTCATCCGACCGGTTTTCGGATACTCAGACCCGAACGGATCGGGCCGCTTTTCATGGCAAGGATGCAGAGCCTGCCTGACCAGCGTGAATGCCGGCAGTCAACGTATTTCTGTTTCGGATGAGACGGCATTGGCGTCCCACAACATTAGGAGAGAGGTGATTGCTGCATCCAGATCTCCTGATGTTGCTCCATCCCGGGCTTCGCATGTCATGCCGTGGAAAAATGTCGCGAGAATATTGGGCAGGGCCTCAGTTACGGGGCAATCCCGAAGATCGCCGTTGGCAACGGCGCGCTTTACGCACGCCCGGAGGCCAGCCCGCGTCTGCTGCCGCTGTTCACTAAGAAGAGCCTGAACAGACTGGTTCTCGGGCGAACAATTACTGGCACCTGAAACGATCAGGCATCCGCAAGGATGTGTCCGAGCCGCCTGCATGTCCGCTGAACAGCGTAACGTTCGCTCAATCGCATCGCGTGGTGACAGACTCTCGTCCCATAAGGGCGCCATGACCTGTCCGTAGGTCGCCAGATAATGCTGCACGACTTCGTGGAAGAGGGCTTCCTTTGAGCCGAACGCAGCGTAGAAGCTTGCTGGCGAAATGTTGCCCATGCAGGTCTTGAGCTGCGTCAGGGACGTTGGCTCATATCCTTGTGCCCAGAAAAGTGTGGTGGCCGCATCAATTGCCTTGTCCCTGTCAAACTCACGAGGACGCCCGGTCCGCGCCATGCTGCCACTCCTTCTGAAAGACTTTTATATTAAGTGATCCAGAAATAATTGCCAAGATTTTGCACCTCTCATATATAGATCGAACGATCCATATATGAGAGCCATATGACCCTCGATACGACAGCTTCCCGCAAGGAGCTCAATGGCGGACTGCCCGTAGCCGGTTTGCTCGCACTGGCGATGACTGGCTTTATCTGCATCATGACCGAAACTCTCCCGGCGGGCCTGTTGCCTCAGATTGGAGCCGACCTGCATATTTCCCCGGCGCTGGCAGGACAGATGGTGACGGCCTACGCTTTGGGTTCCCTGAGCGCTGCGATCCCGCTGACACTTGCTACCCAGCGATGGCGGCGGAGACGGGTTCTTCTGCTGGCGATCATTGGTTTTGTGGTCTTTAATTCCGTCACGGCATTTTCAAGGCATTATGGAGTGACCCTTGTTGCCCGCTATGGCGCGGGTGCAGCGGCAGGACTCGCCTGGGCCCTGCTGGCGGGTTATGCGCGCAAGATGGTGACTCGCTCTCAGCAGGGGCGCGCTCTAGCCATTGCCATGGTGGGTACACCGATCGCACTTTCTCTGGGTGTTCCGGCTGGAACATGGCTGGGCGCTGCTGTGGGCTGGAGACTGGCCTTCGCGATCATGTCAGGATCAACTCTGCTGCTGATCCTCTGGGTTCTGACGAGCGTTCCTGATTTTCCGGGGCTTGCGCACCACGAACGTCAGCCGTTCGGGCATGTTCTGCGAACTCCGGGCGTACGGTCTGTGCTGGGCGTTGTGATAACCTGGATGCTCGCGCATAATGTGCTCTACACCTATATCGTGCCGTTCATCACACCTGCCGGGTTGGCGCCCAACGCAGATGGTATTCTTCTGCTGTTTGGTATTGCTGCGTTGGCTGGCATCTGGCTGACCAGTCGCACGGTCGATCACGCCCTGCGGCTTTCCGTTCTGGTCAGTCTGGCAATATTCGCTGCTGTTGCGGTTATTTTTGCAGTCGGATCATCGTCGCCACTAGTGATCATAATGGGGGTCGCGATATGGGGCCTGACATTCGGCGGTGCTGCAACGTTACTTCAGACAGCACTGGCAGATGCGGCCGGTGAGGGGGCGGACGTCGCATTGTCGATGAATGTCGTCGCCTGGAATAGCGCCATCGCGGGAGGTGGAATTCTGGGCGGTGTGTTGCTTGAGACCTGGGGAGTTGTATCGTTCCCTTGGGCTGTAATGGGGCTTGCGGTTGCTGGGTTCCTGATCGCCTGGCAAGCCCGGTTCCACGGATTTCCACCTGGCCACCGCCTCGGGCATGGGGGCTAAGAATGCGATTTGGACAGGTGTGCCGTTTCAGTAGGAAGATAAGGTATTTATGCCAACGACGGTTCGCGGCATTTTATCTAAGCCTGCATTGTGGCCAGCGTGAAAGCGTTATCACCCGTCTGCTGCCCTGCTCTCCCTGATTGTCAAAAATAGCCATGACCGGTTTCGCAAAGCAGACCCTTCCGGTTTTTCTTGACGCAGGAAGCGGGAGAAGCCAGCGATGAGGATATGGACACCACCAGCCTCCTCGCCCTGCTGCTGACTCTCTCGGCAGCGTTCAGTATTCTCAATCATCACACGCTTCGTTTTCCTGTGACGATTGGCGTGCTGGTCTTTTCATTGCTGGCGTCTCTGCTGATCATGATCCTGAATCCGTTGATTCCGGCTTATGACCTTCAGGCTCTTCCACGATCCGTGTTGGGTGCCATCAATCTGCCGACGGCTCTTCTGAATGGCGCATTGTCTCTCCTTCTGTTTGCCGGGGCCATGCAGGTAAATGTCGGGCATCTCCGCGCAAAGCTTGCCTCCGTGGCTGCCCTCTCTGTTCTCGGCACCGTTCTGGCGGTTGCCTTTCTGGCGATCGCGGCGTGGTGTGTCTTCCCTCTGTTGGGTCATGCCATTCCTTTCACGTGGTGTATCGTCCTTGGGGCCATTCTCGCGCCAACCGACCCGGTTTCGGTTGTCGGCATGCTGAAACGTCTCGGATTGCCGGGGCCGATTCAGGCCGTTTTCGCAGGGGAGAGCCTGTTCAATGACGGCGTAGGCGTGGTGATTTTTGGCGTCACGATCGGACTAGCGACCGGGAACAGTCAAGGCGTGACTGCCTCCGAGATCGCTCTGAGTTTTTGCCGCGAGGCGATTGGTGGCGGCCTGCTGGGCGCGCTGACCGGATGGGTTGCACTCCGTGTGCTTAAAGGACAGCGCGACCCGCACATTGACCTGTTGACGTCATTGGCTCTGGCGACTGGAACCTTCAGTATCGCTAACCAGCTTGGCATGTCGGGGGCGATTGCCGTCGTGGTGGCGGGGCTGTGCTTTGGAACAAGCTATAGCCATTCCGTTTTCGATGAGGCATCCCGAAAGGAACTCGACGTCGCATGGACACTTATTGACGAGGTTCTGAACGTCCTTCTGTTCATGCTCATCGGCTTCGAAATTCTCGAAATTACGCCGAATGTCTTTGCGATACTGGCGACACTTGCCATAATCCCGCTGTCCATTGCCGTACGGGCTTTGAGTGTGCTGCTTTCAACGCTTCCGGTTTACCTCAGGCAATGGGAGCGGAGCCGTGTTCTTGGGATCCTGACCTGGGGCGGTCTGCGTGGCGGCATTTCGGTTTCGCTGGCGCTTGGGCTCCCGCCCGGAAACTTGCGCGATCTGCTGCTGCCAGTCTGTTACGGGGTCGTCGTATTTACCATTATCGTGCAGGGACTGACCATGGAACGGGTTGCCCGCAGGTTTTACCCGTCCTCTGATCTGGAGTGAGAAGGTAGGCTGGGCCTTCTCTCCTTGAAGGCCAGTCCCATCAGCAAAAATGTAGATTTGCGGTTTTACAAACAGATCCTGTTCTATTTTTAATAATGACCGCGGATTGTGAAACTGAAGGTTCTGGGCTCTCCGAAGATCATCCCGTCATAAAATCCGGCCTGTCTGACATAGGTCTTGTCCGTCAGATTGGTGATGTTGCCAGCAACGTCGATCCACTTGGCCAAACGGTAGCGCGCCATAAGATTGATGAGCGTGTAACCACCCACACGCAGGTTGGAACTGTCATATTTCCCGTTGCCGAGCGGACGGCCAGGATTGGTGGTCCATTCTGTGCTCGTCTGGCTGGAAATGCCGCCGCCTATGGTCAGACGATGCAGCACACCAGGAAATGTATAGCTTGTGGTCAGACGCACGAGATGATGTGGGTCCTGCCGATAGCTCAGACCTTTTTCGTAAAGATAGCTATAGCCGAAGAAAACATTCCAGCCCGGCAGAAGCTCGCCTGAAGCGTCAAGATCAATGCCTTCGGTTTTGACGCCATTGACGGATCGGTAAATGGACTCACCCGTCGTTGTGTTGGTGGCACCTGTTGCTTCCGCCACATTGCTCTGTCTGTTTAGATAAAAGGCAAGAGAGGTATTCAGGCGTTGTTTGAAGAAGGACCCCTTCAAACCCGTTTCATAACTTTTCCCCATCACAGGGCTGAGAGGCTGATTGTTGGCATCTCTCAGATTGGATTGGGGAGTGAAGATATTGGTGTAACTGCCATAAACGGACATCGTCTTTGTAAAATCATACACCATGCCTGCATAAGGCGTCAGAACGGCATTCTGGCGTCCTGTTCCTGTCGCGCCCGAATACTGGTTCTGCACATTATATGTACCACTATAAGCTTCGTAGGTACTTACCCGACCACCAAGGATCAGCGAAAGACCTTTGGCAAGAATGAAGCGACCTGACGTATAGGCCCCGTAATTGCGCGTCACATCGACTTCGCGTGCTTTTGTTCGATGCGTCATAAAATCCGGATATGAACCATCCCAAGTCTGCCAGTTGGCAATGGGCAGTCCTGCCGCACGATACTGACAGCCCGAATAGGGCGTAATACCTGCAATGCTGCAATTCCCGAGCGCTTTGCTGAATGTGTATTGTGTCAGCTCGTCATTGTACCCGTTGAAACCGAAAACGATCTGATGCTCGTGTCCAAGAAAATGGATCGGGCCCGAGATATGAACATCCGCATTATCACGCGCATCGGCATATTCTGCGTGAAGCGCGTTGAGGTAACCACCTGTGCCATCCTGATTCCAGAAACCGGCATAGCCTCCGACATTTTTGGCGGCATTGTTGATTTTGGCAACGCCCAGATTGCTGTAGGAACTGCCCTGCGTCCGCATATAGCCGACCTTGAGGTGCCAGCCTGCTGAAAAATCATGATCGTAATTGATGAAAGCCGTATACTGGTCGCGGGTAGCCTGGCTCCAGTCCGCTGCCGGGTTGGTGCTGCGGGGCAGGTGCGTACGTGTACCGTCAGCATACCAAATCGGAACGTTGGTTCCCCATGAGGCGCCGTCATTACGGGTTCGTTCATACTGGAAACCAAAACTCAGTGTATCCCGCACGGAGAGGTCCGCAGCGAAATTGGCAAGCGCGCCCAAACGATTGACGTGCTCCCGGACGCGGAATGTATCCGTGTCATCCCATGTGAAGACATATCGGCTGCGGATCGTGCCGGAATGATTCAGCGGAGTGTTAATATCCGCCATGACACGATGCTCATTCCAGTTTCCCAGTCGAAGCAGGCCATTGGCTGAGAATTCTTTGGTTGGCGTTTTGCGCTGCAGATAAATGGTTGCGGACGGATCACCTGTCCCGCCCAGAAGACCGTTGGCGCCACGGACGATCTGGACATTCTCATACAGGTCCATGTTCATGGAGGACCCAACACCACCGAAGCTTGTAGTGGCATCAATCTGCATGCCATCGATCTTGTAGTTGGTGATGTTGAAACCACGCGCACGATAAGTCGTACGACCGGCATTATCGTTGGCGTAGGATGTGACACCAGGTGTGGTGTTCAGGACGTCATCCAGACTGTTGATCTGCTGATCGTCCATGACCTGTCGTGTCATGACCGTTACGGTCTGGGGCGTTTCGCGAAGACTGAGAGGAAGTCCCGTGGATGCGCTGGTGGAAGGGGCGGTATAGCTTCCACGATCCCATCTCTGGGAACGGACGATGATATTTTCAGCTGTGGGAGCAGTTTTGTCACGCGACGCCGGTGGCCCCGCATCCTGATCTTTTCCTGAATGCGTCTTCAATGACGCTTTTTTCTTTTTGGAATCGACACGTTTTTCGGGTTTTTCGAGAGCAGCGGGTTTCTCTTGCATGTCTTCGGCCTGTACCGCGGCAGGAGCCACGGTAGCCAGGAATGTGGAGGCCAGAAGGCTGGTTATGGCGTAACGCGTTACAGGGCGCAGATTCACGTCAGCAGGTCCCAATCGGAAATTCACATGATAATAATTATCATTTGCACATCGATAGCAGCGTGATTTTGAAATGAAAAGAAACGAATTTATTACAAATTATACCAAAATATATCTTTTCAAATCGGGACGGAACCAAGCGCCTGCGACCAACAGGTCGTCAGTCCCTGGCGCCGAGACAGGCGATTTTTTGATTACGAGAGGTATCTTTGCACAGTATGCAGGTGTTTCTTGAGCGCGTTTGGAATTGGTTCGAGGTCGCAGGAACCAAAATCTGGTCCCTACGATTTCTACTCGTTCAGAAACATTGGTAATCAGGCGGTTTTTCTAACTGCCTTCGTCGTTATTCTTGGTCACTAGACAAGAAGACAACGATTCTTCATGCATTCTCTTTTTTCGCGAGCACTGTTTTCACGGCCGCAAGGCCCGGATAGAGCGTGCGATAGCCCGCATAGGCAGCCTCATACGCATGACGCAGCGCTTCATTGGGGGTAATCGTCTCCGCGCGCTCAGGCGACAGACATACGGTTTCCACGTCCTCGCCTGTGACTGCCAGACGTGCCAGTCGCGCGGCTCCAAATGCTCCGCCTGTTTCGCCATTGGCCAAACGATGCAGCGGAATTCCCAGCACTGAGGCCAAGATCGCTACCCACAGTGCACTGCGCGACCCGCCACCGATGACCGCCGCCTCCTTAACTTCAGATCCGGACGCCCTTAACCCCTCCAATGCATCGCGAAACGAAAATGCAACTCCTTCAAGCACAGCCTGAGTCATCTGCGCGCGTGTCGTATCCTGTGAAAGGAGAGCAAAGCCACCCCGTACCGCTCCGTCATTGTGCGGTGTGCGTTCACCTGAAAGATAAGGTGCAAACAGCACAGGAGAGGGGGCCTCGGGCGACTCAGGCAATTCAGCCAGAAGCTCTGCTTCTTTCATTCCCGTCACGCGCGACCACCATGCCAGTGATGCCGCAGCCGAGAGCGTCACGCCCATCTGGTGCCATACACCCGGCACCGCATGACAGAATGTATGAATGGCGTCCCGGGCACCGCCGCGATAGGAATCTGTCGTCACCCAGACTACTCCGGAAGTGCCAAGCGAAAGAAAGGCGTCCCCCGGCTTTGTCGCACCCAACCCGACTGCACCGGCTGCATTGTCTCCCGCACTTCCCGCAAAGACTGGCGCTTTGCGCATGCCCCAACGCTGCACGAGATCGGGTTTGAGAACGCCAGCGGCCTCGCTTCCCTCTCTTAACTCCGGCATGTGGGAGAGTGAAAGCCCTGTTGCAGACAGCGCTTCCTCCGACCAGCGGCGCTGTCCGACATCAAGCCATAAAGTGCCCGATGCGTCGGACATGTCTTCGATCGCCTCGCCCGTCATGGCAAAGCGAAGCCATGCTTTGGGTAGAAGCACGAGACGCGTCTTCGCGAAAATGTCCTTTTCATGTTCTGCGACCCAGATCAGCTTCGGCGCAGTGAAGCCCGGCATGGCGATGTTGCCGGTCACCGCGCGGCTCTCAGGGAAACGACGCTCAAATATTGCGCACTCGGCCTCGGCCCGCGTATCGTTCCACAATATGCAGGGACGAAGCACCTTACCGTCGCCATCGAGCAGGACCGCGCCATGCTGCTGCCCCGAGAGCCCGATGCCCGTGACCTGCGAGACTTCGGATGGATAGGCTTTTGCCAGCGCGTCGATGGCTGCGAGCGTGGCCGCGAGCCAGTCATCCGGGTTTTGCTCGCTCCATCCTTCATGGGGACGCGAGACCTTCAGTGCCACCGTTTCCGAAGCCAGCACATGCTGCGCTCCGTCCACCAGAACCACCTTGACTCCTGACGTTCCCAGATCAATCCCGATATACATCCCACGTCACCTGCCATTTCAATGGGTTGTAAGTCTGGACCTGTTCGCGCGTCATGGCGCGCCACGTTTATGTGAAGGGTCTCCATTCTCCCAGCCTCCTCCAAGAGAGCGGTACAGATGGGCGACGGAGATCGAGACATTTGCGCTTGATTCAGCCAGAGCGCTCCGGCTGGCCAGAAGGGCATTCTGCGTGGTCAGGACATTGAGGAAGTCTCCTGCTCCCTGACTATACTGAAGCTGCGCGATATGGACGGCGGTCTCATCTTCCGAGACAGTTTCTTCCAGTCGGTTTCGACGCTCCTGCGCGGCACTCAGATCCGCCATGGAATCATCGACGTCTTCCCATGCTTTCAGAAGCGTACGCTGCAACGCAATCGCCGCTTCCTTCTGCTGGGCGCGGCGCAGATGAAGCTGTCCCGTCAAACGGCCCCCTTCGAACAGAGGAAGGGTCATGGTCGGACCGAACCCGTACTGACGCGACGCCCATGAACCCAATCCGCTGAACTGCAACGCCTGAATATCCAGACTGCCAGACAGTGTTACGCGCGGGAAAAAATCTGCCACGGCAACACCGATACTCGCTGTCGCGGCATGGAGATGGTCTTCTGCCGCCTGTACATCAGGACGGCGCTCGGCCAGTTCGGAGGGCAAACCGACCGGAATGTCAGCAGGGACGGACGGGATAGCTTGAACAGACCCGAGCGTGTTTTTCAAAGCGCCCGGTTGCTGTGCCGTCAGGAAGCTCAGGGCATTCACGAGGTGCACTTCCTGACTTTTCAGCACAGGAAGGCGCGCCTCAAAACCATGCATCTGACCGCGGGAATAAGCGACATCGAGCTTCGTTGCCGTGCCCTGTGCAAAGCGGAGCTCCGTGAGTTTCACACTGTGCGCTGCAATGGCGATGCTCTGCTGCGTGATGCCGATCTGTGTCTGGATATTGCGCAGGCTCAGATAATCCTGCGCGGTTTCCGCCATGAGGGAGATCAGCACGTCGCGACGCAATTCGTCCGTCTCATGCATAGCCGCGGTAGCTGCCTCAACCTGACGGCGCACATGCCCCCAGAAATCGACCTCCCATGACGCACTCAGTCCGTATTGTGGCAGATTGAAAGACGGGTTGCCCTTCGCGCCATCCATAGCCGCCGGTCCAAAACCCTGCTGGCCGCTGGCAATTTCGCCGGGCCCGGCCTGTTGCATGGTTCCCAGAAGGCCGAGAATACCGTTCGTGCTGGCGCGTTCACGGGCATAGGACGCAGCACCTTCCATATGCGGCATCTGCGCCGCACTGGCGATCCGGCGTTCTGCCTGACTTTCCGTGAAATGCAGGGCGGCTTCACGCAGATCGAGATTGTTACGCGCCACATCTTCTTCCAGCGCCGTCAGCGTGGGGTCATGATAGATCCGCCACCATTGTGCATCGACAATGGATGTTTCCTGCGGATGGCTGGCAGCGGGGGCTAGACTCTGATGCCAGTGCGCGGGTGCCTGCGGGTCAGGCCGATGATAGTCTGGTCCGACCGTACAGGCAGACAGCGCGGTGAGCCCCAGAAGAAAGCAGCGTGAGAGGGTGGACATGGAAGCTCTCATTTCCAGAGATACCGTGCGTCATGGGAATGGGTGCCCTCAGGCGTCGAAGACGTGTCGATCCGTGCTTCGACCGACATGCCGACACGAACCTTCTCCGCCAGAGGCTGGCCGGGATCGAAGGTCAGCTTGACCGGGACGCGCTGGACCACTTTCGTGAAGTTTCCGGTCGCGTTATCAGGCTGGATAGCAGCGAAAGCCACACCTGTGGCTGGGGCCAGACTGTCCACATGCGCTTTAAGGGGATGGCCGGGGAAGGTATCAACCCAGACCGTCGCACTCTGCCCGGTCTGGACGTTCGTCAGCTGGGTTTCCTGAAAATTCGCCAGCACATAGGCCTTGCGGACCGGCACGACCGCCAGCAGCCCCGTGCCCGGATGGACATAGGCACCGACACGCACGCCGCGCTCTCCCACCACGCCGTCCACCGGCGCGGGAATGGTGCAGTAGGACAGGTTCAGTTCGGCCTGATGCTCGGCACTTTTCGCCTTCAGCAACGCACCCTGAGCCTTTTCAAGCTGCGCTTTCAGCACCGCGATCTGTTGTTCAGCCGTACTGGTTCCGGCCTTGTCGCGGGCAAGGGCTGCAACCGCTTCAAGCTGTCGGGCTTCCGCGCCCTGCTGCTGTTCGATCGTACTGGCCCCACCTGCGGACAGATTGCGATACCGGGCCGCATTCTGCCGTGCAAAAACCAGCGCCGCCTCGTCGGACTGCACGGTATATTTCGCCGCATTGACGATAGAACCCTGACGGTCCAGCAGGGCCTGAAGATTGTTTACATCGCCCTGAGCCGCAGCCGTATCGCCACGCGCGGCATCCAAAGCCGCGCGGTAATCGTCGTCCTCGATATGGGCAAGTTCTTCCCCGGCATGGACGTATTCATTGTCCTCGGCCAGCACGCGGTCGATGCGGCCCGAGACTTTCGGCGCTACGGTCGTGAAATCGGCCGTGACATAGGCATCGTTGGTCTCCTGACGGATACCGTCGCCCACGAAGAAACGATCTGCCGTCCAGGCGAGGCCGGTCAGCAGTATGACCGCACATCCGGCCAGAAGAAGAGGTTTTCCGTAAATCATATCAAGGCAGGTCCGTCAGTGCGCGGTGGCGGGAAGGGAGGAAGGAGCGGGTTCGCGGGCAGCAGCAGGCATGGCCGGAGCAGGCCCTTTGCCAGGCGGATAGACCCGTTTCGGCAGCACGGCGGTCAGCGCGACGTAAACAATGCACAGGCACATCACGACGAAGTAAATGTCCACCAGTGCCAGCGTGATCGACTGCTCGTGCAGATAGGTATGGAAGATCTGAAGCGTATTGCGCGCCACATGAGCGCCGTCAGGCGAGCTGTTGCTGATCGCCGCATGGATCGGATCGCCCATGCCCGACAGGGACGTGGCGTTATTGCCCGCCCGGTCCAGCAGCATCGTGGAATGATACTGTTCCCGACGGCGGAGCAGGATTTCAAAAATGGCGGCAGCAAACGCATTGGCCATGCCCTTGAGCATGTTGACCATGCCCGAGATGAACGGTCCGTCCGCTGGCCCCAGAGACATGGTGGCTAGCATCAGCACCGGGATCACGACCATTGGCTGACCGAGGATCTGAAGCGCCTGCAGGAGATAGAAATTGTCCCGTACCCAGTCCGGCGTCAGCCAGGTTCCGAGGAACGCTGCCAGCGCCAGACACGACATGCCGAACGCCAGCACATATCGGCAGTCCACCCGCGCGGAATTGCAGAGCGCAGCCGTCAGCGGCAGCATGATGAGTTGGGGCAGGGCAACTGTCAGCGCGACCGGAGCCGCCTGAATGGGCCGGTATCCCCGCATGGCTTCCAGATATGTCATCGGGACTTCCATCATCAGCCCGCAGATGATGAGCACACCCACAAGGGTCAGCAGAGACATCGTGATATTGCGGTTCTTCCAGTACTGAAGCCGGAAGAACGGGCTGTGATGGTGCCATTCATGGAACAGAAACCCCACGAATAGCGCACCGCCCCAGAATGTCAGATGGGAGATGATCGGCGAGCGGAACCAGTCCAGCCGGTCCCCCTGATAGAGCACTGTCACCACACACAGGATGGATGGCACACCAATGAAGAAGCCACGCCAGTTGAAGTTCCGGAACCGTTCGAGATGCACCGGATCGCGCGGCAGTCCGTAGGCCATCATGGCAATGGCGATGATGCTAAAGGGAATGACCTCCCAGTACAGCCAGCGCCAGCCCATATGCTCGAACCACATTGCCTCAAGCGGCCCACCGAGATTGGGCCCGAAGGTGGCGCTCATCGCATAGCCGCCAATGCCGAACACCTTTATGGGCGGCGGCAGGTATTTCAACATGACCGTCATCAGAACGGGCGGCAGACAGCCCGCACTCAGCCCCTGCGCTGCGCGAAGGAAACACAGCGAGATCATGTCCGGCATGAAGGGCAGGGGGATCGACAGCATTGCGAGCACAGCCGTCATGAAGATCGAAAACCGGTAGATCGAGAATGTCATGTAGAACCAGGGCGTGAACGCCATGGCCGCGATGTTGAACGCCTCGTAGATCGAGGTGAACCACGTCCCCTCATCATGCCCGATATGCATCGCGCCCCGGATATCTGCGAGGCCGATTTCCGTGATGTGTTCGTTGAATCCGGCGACATGCACGGCCAGCAGCATCCCGAGACAGCCGACAATGGTCCGCGTGCCGAAAGGTGGAATGTAAGACGGCTGCGCGGGCGGCGCACCCGCCAAGGGCGAGGCTGCTGGTTGCATTATGGGGTCTCTTTCGTTGCCCCTCAGCCATTATCCAGAGCGGACAGGCCCGAAAACCCACGTTTGCAGCAGGTGACGTTTCCATTTTTCGGAAGGGTTATCAAAAACCCTTCCATTTCAGGCTAAAAACACGAAAATATACTGGAAAGCCTTAGGAAACGAAGAGAGCGATGGCCAAACGAACTGACAGTCACAGACGCTATGATCTCGACCTGCTGCGCTATCTTCAGGTTCTTGTGGAGGAAGAAAGCGTCTCGCAGGCAGCGCGCCGGCTGAAGGTGAGCGATGCCGCCATGAGCCGCCATCTCGCAACGCTACGCACCGTATTTGGAGATCCTATTCTAGTTCTTTCCGGGCGCCGGATGATGGCCACAGCCTTCGCCAGCCGCATTCGTGACCGGGTCCAGAACATCGTGCGCGAGGCCGATGCACTGGTGAATGACAGCGAAACGCTCAATCTGCGCCATCTCTCGCCGCGCTTTACGATCCGCGCCAATGACCTTGTCGTCAGTGCGTTCGGGCATGTCATTCTGATGGCTCTCAAGCAGGAATGCCCAAATTGCAGCGTCGTGTTCGCTCCCGAAACGGAGGAGCCCGCCAGTGAGGCTCTGCGCAACAGCCAGATTGATCTTTATGTTGGTGCTACGGACGATCTGCGCCCTGAAATCATGCGTCAGACCCTTTTCCTGACGTCGTTTCGTGCCATGGTGCGCGAAGGGCACCCCATTTTCGCGCAAGGCATTACACCACAAACGCTGGTGGAATATGATCACATCAGCGTATCGCGAAAAGGTCGCCTTTACGGCCCGATAGATACTGTTCTTCAAGAACATTACGGCCTGACCCGACCCATCGCCATGGTCGTGCCGACTTACCATTCCATGATCGAGACCATGCGGGAGACGGACATGATCCTTCCGTTGCCCGATATCGTGATCGACCGTCTTCCACTTTCGCAGATCCAGCTTGAGGCTTTCGACTTCCCGTTCGATCTTCCTCCCGTCACGTCTTTTCAGGCTTGGCATCCGCGCGTAGACTCAGATGGCGTTCATCGCTGGCTGCGCGACACGGTTCTCCAAGTCATCCGGCGCGAACTCGTCCGTCTCAGGCGACCGACGAGGCAGTGAATCATGCATAAAGCAGTGAGGTTCACGTGCTATGTCAAGGTAATGTCGGATGCTTATCGCGCTGAGATTGTTGAATAACTCGGGGCGAGCGACTAAGCTATCACTTGCCAATTCCCATAGGCACGAAAGATGCGGTGAAGAGTGCCCGGATTTTTCCGGTATTCAGCTACTAAAGCGGGTCATATGCACCAAATTTGCACATTGTGACACGGTGAACGCTCGTTTAGGAAGCGGGAAACTCAGGCCGGGATCAACGGGATTGAAGCGGACATTGTCACTTTCATGACTGTTTTCTCTACCCGTTATCCCACAGCCAGAAAATGATTCAGATCTTGCGCCAGACCAATAGGTCTTTTGTTACCGTGACCCAGAAAGTACAAGACGTTAACGATATCGGAACGTTTTATACCGTATTAACCCTGAAAAGGGATAGACAATGAACCGGCATTTCAAAATTGGTGAAACGACGATTTCCGTGTTGCCTTATTTCCAACCAATTGTATCAATGAAATCTGATAAAATCATTGGTTATGAAGTTTTGAGTAGATTTTTTGATTGTGGAAAACTGCTCGATACCAAGAAAAGTATCGAGCAGTTCGAAAATAAAAAACTCCTTGATGGACTCCTTATTTTTCTTTTGGAATATACTTTCCGTCACCGAATTAAATTCAATCCAAACCTGTTTTTCTCGTTTAATCTTTCACCATCGCAGATATCGGACGCCTGTATTCTTGATGACATCCTGTCCCTCATCAGCCTCTATGAGTTCCCGCACGAGCGCATCAAAATCGAAATTACTGAAAGCGTGATTATTTCTGATCTCGCGCTTTGTACTGAATTTATGACAAAACTGAATACAACCGGAATTTCCTTCGTCATGGACGATTTCGGCACCGGCTATTCAAGTCTCACGATCCTGAGTTCTTTGCCATTTTCAGGTGTAAAAATTGACCAGAAATTCGTGCATTCCTGTGTCAGTCGTAAGGAGGATAGAAAAATAATATCTGCGATTGTTGGTCTGGCAAACAGCCTCGATATTGACGTGATCGCAGAAGGAATAGAGACGGTCGAGCAGGCAGATCTGCTACGGAAAATCGGGTGTACGAAAGGGCAGGGGTATCTGTTCAGTCCTCCTCGGCCATTAAAAATAATTGAAAACCCGAATTCCAATCCGGCGGTACATACGGAAAAAGAATATCAAAGATTATCTATTGAAGAGAGGGCATTTCAAATCTCATCTCTCTATAACTCGAAAGAAGTTTCGATTTGTTTTATAGATCGAGACTATATCATCCGGGATGCCAGTATGACATTCTGTCGTCGAATTGGTTTTGACAAAAAAGAGGTTATTGGTGCCGATATCCATGTGCTTCTGCCTGATACGCGTACGATGCTTGAATGGTTGAAATCTTTTAGAGAACGCGGTCTACCTTATCCTCCCTACAGATTTACGCGGGAGAGTGGTGACATCGACCTTGTTATGCTGACCCAGGTCAGGGACGAATCAGAGGAAATTCTAGGTTATTCAATTATTTCACTCGAAATCTTTAGCAAGACAGTTAGTGGGATAATGGCGCAGAAACGGGTGAATGTCTGGTAACCTGCGTATTCTTGGACTTGTGACGGTTTTGTGCCGGTATGTGATCTTGTTAGGCGGCTTTAGCCTCGAAACGAGTGGGCTGATGCTGCCGAGATATGAATAGCGTCGTCGCGGGTTATAGAAGCCGTTGACGTACTGGAAGATGGCGTCAGTTGCCTGCCGCCAGAGCATTTCGGCCTTCAGGCTCTTGAAGAAGGTCTCCACAGCTGCATTGTCGAAGCAGTTTCCCTTGTCGGACATGGATGGAATCATCCTGTATTCCGTCTGTTTCTTCTGGAAATCATGTGAGCAATATTGGCTGCAACACCAAGGGAATGACGGCTGGCGCTTGTGACTTTGTGACGACGGATGTGCACTGATCGGACCCCATTGAGTTTCATCAGAGGTCCTAGTTGTTTAGTCCCGGGATTTGATGGGGTATTATTTTCACGAGAGTGGAAGGAAGCCTTATGGGCCAGATACGTCATGGGAGCGCCACGACCACGCACGCCGTGCGAGCGGCAA
>NZ_JABCQI010000009.1 GCF_015244745.1 Gluconobacter cadivus | reverse complement strand
ACGCCGCCAACATATCCCTTCCAATTCCATATTCAATTTTCAAAGACCGTCATCCCCGCCGCTCCAGAGCCCCTCGAAGTGGGCCCCGCTGCGTCGGTGAACGGGCTTATAGGACCACCTCAGCATACTGTCAAACACATTCAGACTCGCACTTACTCACACAGCCAATACCCTGAATTCCCTCACAAAAACCACTTATCCCCATAATCCATTGAGAATCCGAAATGAAGAAAACATGAAAAAAGCGCCTTTACGGCACTTTTTTCGGTCGTTTTCTTTGAATTACCCAGTTTAGCGCTTGTTCAACGTCTCTCGGGTTCCCCGAGAGGCGTCCTATCGCGTCTTACGCCTCACACAGCGTTCTTGCAGAGAAAGCCCTCCCCTGCCTGCGGGATAAACCCTTAAGCATTAGGCTTCTGAGAATAAGCCAATCAGGTCCGCACCTTCCAAGAGCTCCTCTCCACGCCCAGACAATACGCTTGGTGTTTGAGTACGGTGTCTTTCAGGCACGGGAGCATGCATTTCTACGAAAGAAAAATCTTGGAGAAATGGCAAAGAAAAACCCGCTTCACCTTGCGATGAAGCGGGTTTTTCAAATTTGATCTAAACGGAAGGCTCAGGCTTGGCTGCGATCCTGAACAGCTTCCAGTTCGGCGCGAACCGACTGAAGCTCGCGACTGATCTGGTCGTGCATGTCGACGTCATTCGGACCGATTTCGGCCCAACGGCTTTCCAGATCCCGCAGACGGGCCTTGGCCTCGTCTACGGACAGCTCGCTCATGAGCTGCGCGGAGTCGGCCAGAATGGTGCAGTGATCTGCGCCCATATCGGCGAATCCACCCGTCACGAAGTAACGGTCCACGATCTTGTCGCCCTGATAAAGGGCCACAACGCCGCCCCGCAGCTGAAGCATCAGCGGTGCGCGGTCCGGCATGGCTGCAATATCGCCTTCCATGCCCGGGACCACGGCCATGTCGACATCACGTTCGACAAGGCGCTTTTCCGGGCTGACGATCTCGATGCGAAGCGGCATCGGATCAGGCCTCCTGCTTCATCTTCTCGGCCTTCGCGATGGCCTCGTCGATATCACCGACCATGTAGAAAGCACCTTCCGGCAGGTGATCGTACTCGCCAGCCACGACAGCCTTGAAGGAACGGATCGTATCTTCAAGAGAGACCAGCTTGCCCGGGGCGCCCGTGAAGACTTCGGCCACATGGAACGGCTGGGACAGGAAGCGCTGGATGCGACGGGCGCGACCAACGATCTTCTTGTCGTCTTCGGACAGTTCGTCCATGCCAAGGATCGCAATAATATCCTGCAGACCCTTGTAGGTCTGGAGGGTCTGCTGGACCTGACGGGCGACCTGATAGTGCTCTTCACCAACGATCTTCGGATCGAGCGAACGGGATGTCGAATCCAGCGGGTCAACAGCCGGATAGATGCCCATTTCAGCGATCGAACGGTTCAGAACCGTCGTTGCATCAAGATGAGCGAAGGTCGCAGCCGGAGCCGGATCGGTCAGATCGTCAGCCGGGACATACACGGCCTGAACGGACGTAATCGAGCCCTTCTTCGTGGAGGTAATACGCTCCTGCAGGGCGCCCATCTCGGTGGCCAGCGTCGGCTGGTAACCCACTGCGGAGGGGATACGGCCCAGAAGTGCGGAAACTTCAGAACCAGCCTGCGTGAAGCGAAAAATGTTGTCCACGAAGAACAGGACGTCCTGGCCTTCTTCGTCACGGAAATATTCGGCAAGCGACAGACCCGTCAGGGCGACGCGCGAACGCGCTCCCGGCGGCTCGTTCATCTGGCCATAGACCAGCGCAACCTTGGAACCCTCGGTCGAGCCATCTTCGGCGATCTTGATGACACCTGCGTCCTGCATTTCGAAATACAGGTCGTTACCTTCACGCGTACGCTCGCCGACACCGGCGAAGACGGACACGCCGCCATGGGCTTTCGCGATGTTGTTGATGAGTTCCTGAATGATGACCGTCTTGCCGACGCCGGCGCCACCGAACAGACCGATCTTGCCACCCTTGAGGTACGGGCAGAGCAGATCGACGACCTTGATGCCGGTCACGAGGATCTCGGACGCAGCGGCCTGATCTTCAAAAGCCGGAGCCGGGCGGTGGATCGGGAAGCGCAGTTCGCTGCTGATCGGGCCGCGCTCGTCGATGGGCTCACCAACGACGTTCAGGATACGGCCGAGCGTTGCCGGGCCAACCGGCACCATGATCTGCGTGCCCGTGTCACGGACTTCGGCGCCACGGACCAGGCCGTCGGTCGTGTCCATGGCGATGCAGCGGACCTGACGCTCGCCGATTTCCTGTGCAACTTCCAGAACCAGCGTATGATCGCCGTTCTGGACGTGCAGGGCGTTCAGAATGAAGGGAAGATCGCCTTCGAACTGCACGTCCACGACGGGGCCACGCACCTGAGTGACGCGGCCGACCACGTTGTTGGCAGCTCCGGCAGAAGGGGTAAGGGTTTCGGACATCGGATTCGTCTCCTGCGTGATCTCAAACGGCTTCTGCGCCGGAGATGATTTCGATCAGATCGTTGGTGATGTTGGCCTGACGCGTACGATTGTACTTCTGCGACAGACGGTCGATGGCCTTGCTGGCATTGCGGCTGGCATTGTCCATCGCGGTCATGCGCGCACCCTGCTCGCCAGCAGCACTTTCCAGCAGGGCCGAGAAGATCTGGACCTGAAGGTTGCGCGGCAGAAGCTGCGTCAGAAGCGTCGTCTCGTCCGGCTCGAATTCGTACTGGGCCGTGTCGGCATCCGGAGCGGCATTGTCGTTCTCGGGAACCGCGAGCGGAACCAGAGGTGCCTGGACCGGAACCTGCGTCATGGCATTGAGGAAGCGGTTATAGACCAGCGTGCAGCGGTCGATGTCGCCAGCTTCCAGAAGGGTCACGATCCGGCTTCCGATGTCGGTAGCCTTGTCGAACCCGACATCCTTGCCTTCGGTTCCGGCCAGACGATCAACTATCATGTCCGGATAGTGACGCACGAGGATATCGGCTCCCTTGCGCCCGACCGGCAGGATACGAACCGTCTTGCCTTCCGATACCAGCGTATCGACCAGCTGACGGGCACTGCGGACGATATTGGCGTTGAAGCCGCCAGCAAGGCCACGGTCAGAGGTCAGCACCACCACGAGATGGGTCTGGTCCTTGCCCGTTCCCGCGAGAAGGCGCGGCAGGCTTGTCGCGTCCTCACCCCGGGTCGCCGTCGCCAGCTCTGCCATCATGCGACGCATGGCGTCGGCATAGGGGCGAGCCGCTTCGGCCTGCATCTGAGCGCGTCGCAGCTTGGAGGCTGCAACCATTTTCATCGCGTTCGTGATCTTGCGCGTCGATTTGACGCCCGTGATCCGTCCACGCAGTTCCTTCAGCGAAGCCATGGGCTATCCTCAGGCCGAAAAGCGCTTGCCGAATGCTTCGAGCAGCTCCTTGAGCTTGCCTTCCGTCTCCGGCTTGATCTGGCGGTCATTGCGAATGGCCGTCAGGATGTCAGAGCCCGCACCGCGCAGCTCGGACAGGAGAGCAGCTTCGTAGGCCACAACCTTGTCCACGGCGATCGGATCAACGTAGCCACGCGTACCGGCGTACAGAACAACAACCTGTTCTTCGACGGGCAGCGGGGACGTCTCGGGCTGCTTCAGCAGCTCGACCAGACGGGCACCACGATCAAGCTGCTTGCGGGTTGCGGCGTCCAGGTCGGAAGCAAACTGCGAGAACGCAGCCATTTCACGATACTGCGCCAGCTCCAGCTTGATCTTGCCGGCAACCTGCTTCATCGCCTTGATCTGAGCGGCGGAACCCACACGGGACACAGAGCCACCGACGTTCACGGCCGGGCGGATGCCCTTGTAGAACAGATCCGTCTCAAGGAAGATCTGACCGTCGGTGATGGAGATCACGTTGGTCGGGATGTAGGCAGCCGTATCACCAGCCTGCGTCTCGATGACCGGCAGGGCCGTCAGGGAGCCGCCGCCATTGGCGTCGGACATCTTGGCCGCACGTTCCAGCAGACGGGAGTGCAGGTAGAATACGTCACCCGGGAAGGCTTCACGTGCCGGCGGACGACGCAGCAGCAGGGACATCTGACGGTAAGCCACAGCCTGCTTGGACAGATCGTCGTAGCAGACGAGAGCGTGCATGCCGTTGTCGCGGAAATACTCACCCATGGCGCAAGCCGTGTACGGAGCAAGATACTGCATCGGAGCCGCATCGGAAGCAGTAGCGGCAACAACGATGGAGTATTCCATCGCGCCATGCTCGGTCAGCGTGCGGACTAGGTTGGCCACCGTGGAGCGCTTCTGGCCGATGGCGACATAGATGCAGTACAGGGATTTCTTCGGATCACCTTCGGCATTGACCGGCTTCTGGGCGACGATGGTGTCGATCAGGATCGCGGTCTTGCCCGTCTGGCGGTCACCGATGATCAGCTCACGCTGGCCACGTCCGATGGGGACGAGCGCATCGATCGCCTTGATGCCGGTCTGCATCGGCTCGCTGACCGACTGGCGCGGCATGATGCCCGGAGCTTTCACTTCGGCGCGGCGGTACTCAACGTCCGTCAGCGGGCCACGGCCGTCGATCGGGTTGCCCAGACCGTCAACCACGCGTCCAAGCAGGCCCTTGCCGACCGGAACTTCAACCACGGACTTCGTACGCAGGACGGTGTCGCCCTCGCGGATACCGTCGCCATCGCCGAACAGAACCACACCGACATTGTCGGCTTCGAGGTTCAGGGCCATGCCCTTGAGGCCAGTTCCTTCGAACTCGACCATTTCACCGGCCATGACATTGTTCAGGCCGTAGACGCGGGCGATACCGTCGCCGATGGACAGGACCGTTCCCGTTTCGGAAACGGTCTCGACCTGGTCGAAAGACGCGATCTGCTGCTTGAGGATGTCCGAAATCTCGGCGGGACGGATATCCATCACGCGGCTCCCTTCATGGCGTTCTGCAGGCGGGTCAGGCGCCCGGCGATCGAAGTGTCAAAGAGTGTGGAACCGATCCGTACGGTCATGCCACCAAGGAGGGCAGCGTCCGTATGTTCGGTCATGGACACGCGGCTGTAACCGGCTTCGGCCAGTCGGGCCTGAAGCTGGCTGCGCTGCGTGTCGTTAAGAGGCTGTGCGGAGCGGACTTCGGCCACGACTTCGCCACGCAGGGCGGCATCGAGCGCCAGAACACCGTCCAGAATGGATGCGAGATCAGGCAGACGGCGGTTTTCGGCGATGACGCCGACGAACCGACGCAGGACGTCTCCAAAGCCGAGCTTCGACATCAGGACATTCGAAACCGTCTGACTCTGGCGGATGTCCATCCGGGCGTCAGCCAGGAATTTCCGCAGGTCGTCGCTTTCGGAAATGGCGGTACGCAGCGCCTTCACTTCACCCAGAACATCGGGAAGATTTCCCTGCTCCGAAGCGAGATCATAAAGCGCACGGGCGTAGCGCTGGGCCAAGCCCCCTGTCTGTCCAACCTGCGGCACCTGTGTCACCGTCACACGCGTGTTCCGTCTCACTAAATCCGCCGCAGAGTGCGGCCGGAACCGGCTTATCCGGTCCCTTGCATCAAAACTGTCCGGACCGGGCATAGACGTCCCTGCGCAGGATTCGTCTGAAACCCGGTCCTCCACTTGGCGCCGCCTCTAGCACGCTGTCCCAGCCCTGCGCAACCAAGAGGATCGCAAATAGCCTCCTCAGACTGAAGGATCGTGACGCGGGTTTGCGTTTTATGCTGCCGAACTGGCATGACGGGCGTTTCACAGCGGCTTTCCGGCAGATTTTCTTCTGCCCCGTCACGCCCTCCCCAACAAAAAACATATGGAGATTCGATGTCTATCCAGAAGCGCCTTTTTCTCCTGCTCGGCGCCCTGTCCGTTCCCGTCCTGGGTCCAGTGGCTTATGCGACCCCCATTGAGGACAAACCCTCCTTCCCCACCATCTCCTATTGGGACAACTGGACCGATCCGCAGGGAACCACGCATCTGACCAAATGCAAGATGTCGACCTTCCATGAAGATTCTCTCACGCCTGATGGCGACAAGATCATGCTCAGCAGCCCCCATGACGGACCGGCAACCGTGACCCTGCGCGTTCAGCCTCCGCACTGGAAGGGAGGATGGAGCGAAAGTCATCGGGTGCAGTGGATCGTGCCGCTTTCAGGAATCTATTTCGTCAAAGCCATGGACGGGACCAGCGTCGAACTGAATCCGGGAGACATCCTGCTCAATGAGGACGTGGCGCCGATTGCTCACGGCTCGGACCCCAAAGGCCATCTATCCGGAAATGTCGGTGATGCCGCCGTGGCGCTTCAGGTTCTCCAGTTCGGAGACGCAACACCGTCGCATACTCCCTGCCAGTGGCAGTGAGGGCAGGAACTGAATTTTCTGGAAATCTGGAGCGGGCGAAGGGAATCGAACCCTCCTAAGAAGCTTGGAAGGCTACTGCATTACCACTATGCTACGCCCGCTCGGATTGGGAGTGTCCTTACTCCATCTCCTGTCGAGCCCGCAAGAGGGGAAAATCCAAAATGGAAATTCCACAACAAAGATCTTCAGGGCACTTGACTTTCAGTCCTGAACATTCTCTTTTGCGACCACTGTCGCTGGCATGACGTTCACAAGACGCCTTGCACGACGATAGGGGTGTAGCTCAATTGGCTAGAGCGCCGGTCTCCAAAACCGGAGGTTGAGAGTTCGAGACCCTCCGCCCCTGCCACTCCTTCTCGCCGGATGTCCCCCCCGACACCGGGAGCGGGACTTTCACTTGATTCGAGGACGATGGTGTCGGTCAGTACCCCGAAAGACGAGTCGCGGAAAACAGCGCCTCAAAAGAACGGATCCGGCTTCAATCTGGTCGCTTACGTCCGTGACGTCCGCGCCGAAGCGAAGCGCGTCACGTGGCCGACCCGTCGCAACACCCTGATCACGTCAGGTGCCGTGCTGGTCATGGTCACCGTGACCTGCATCTTCTTCTTCATCGTGGACCAGCTGATCGGCCTTGGCGTCCGCGGACTTTTTGGCGTCGGAGGCTAGGTTCGCACCATGGCGAAGCGTTGGTATGTTGTTCACGTCTATTCCGGATTCGAGAAAAAGATCGCGAGTCACATTCAGGAACAGGCGGCACAAAAGGGCCTTTCGGACCATTTCGAACAGATCCTCGTCCCTTCCGAAGACGTGACGGAAATGCGCCGTGGCCGTAAGGTCAATGCGGAGCGCAAGTTCTTTCCGGGCTATGTCCTCGTCAAGATGGAACTGACGGACGAAGCCTGGCATCTCGTCAAGGACACCCCCAAGGTCACGGGCTTCCTCGGAACCCGCAACCGTCCGACCCCCATCACGGCAGCCGAAGCCGACCGGATCATGAAGCAGGCTCAGGAAGGCGTCGAGCGCCCCCGTTCCAGCCTGTCTTTCGAGATTGGCGAGCAGATCCGCGTGGCCGATGGTCCGTTTACGTCCTTCACCGGCATGATCGAAGACGTCGACGACGAGCGTCAGCGCCTCAAGGTCAGCGTGTCCATCTTCGGTCGCTCGACCCCTGTGGACCTCGACTTCACGCAGGTTGAAAAGCTCTAACGCTTTTCAGTCTGTCGGTTCTTCCAACAAAAAAGGCTCCCATTCCGGGAGCCTTTTTTGTTTGTACCTTCTGCTAAACCCCATCAGTTCGTGACCGGGGACGGAAGGAGACGCAGCTTTTCGGCGGCCTGATCGGCAATCGCGGCGACTCCCTGACTCAGGGCTGCGGTCAGCTTTGTCGTACTGGACGCCACCGCATCCTGCGATTGCCAGACGACAGGCGATGTCAGCACAGGACCAATCATCTTCCCTGCCGGGTGAACTGACAGCGTGCCCGTCACGAGCGCATGTCCTGCCGAATCGGCTTCGAAATTACGAACGGTCAGTTCGACATAGGCTGACGGAGTCGTGCTCACCGCATCATTCTCGGCAAAAACAGTCGTGCCGGGCAGACGCTGGGCCAGATCACTTGTCAGCGTCTGACCGACCATATCCGAAAGCGGCTCGCTCCAGCTTGTACCGGTTGCGAGACGCGTCTGGTAATCCTCATTGGCTCTGACGATCGTGTCACGATCCAGCCGTGTGCTCACAACAGGCGTCCGGACCTCGACCACGACAGGGCCGCCCGCCTGTGCCACTCCCGGCACGGGTGCGAGCGTATAGAGCGTCGGGTCGCTGCTGCATGCTGTAAGAAGGCCGCTCATCCCCAGAGCACCCATCAGGGACAGGAAACGAAGGCGGGGCGTCGAAGACTGTGTCATGGCTCAGTTCCTGCGGCCGGTAATGAGAGCAGAGGGGTGGTGATCCAGATAATCCGTAAGGAAGCGCAGGGACCGTGACATCTGGGTCAGCTGGACGATCATGCCCTGAAGGCTACGGTGGAAATCCGTGTCGCCGCCGTAAGACCCCAGAACCGATTGCGCACTGTTCATTGTGGTCTGAAGGCTCTTCATCAGTTCCGGCAGGTTCTGGTTGGCGGTTTTCGTCAGCTTGTTCAGGTTCTGAAGCGAATCGCGAAGGGCCGCGAGAGACTGCGTCACTTCAGGACTGTTCAGACGACCATCCGCATGCGCCAGAAGATCGTTCACGTGCCCACCGATTTCGGTCAGCGGCATTGCTGCGATCTTATCGGTAATGGTGGAGACGGATTCCATGATCCCGTCCATACCGCCCGCCTGACTGGGGAGAACGGCAACATCCCCTTCATAGGTCAGGGTGGTGACCGGCGCACTCTTGACGAATTGCAGGGCGATCATCGACTCGCCAGTCAGGAAGCTGGCGCTCTGGACCGAGGCGCGCATCCCTTCGGCTACGAAAGCCTGAAGATATTTTTCAACAGGCGCATCCCTGCTGTTCTCAAGCCGCTCATCCCAGTTCGACAGCATGCGCTCGGGCTCAAGCTCCATATCCACGCGGACACGGGGCAGCTTTGTCGGTCCCTGCAGGAGGAGTCGGACATCCGTAACCGTGCCGATCTGGAGGCCAAACATCGTTACCTGACTGCCGTTCGTCAGGCCTTTGACGGAAGAGTTGATATACGTCACGACCCGCAGACGCTTGTGATAACGGGCGTTATCGGCATCGGCTTCGCTGGCATAGAGCTTGAAGACGGAATTGGCGGGGGCAGTGGGCAGGTCAATGGCAAGGCGTTGTTCCGGCAGACCAAAGGCAATGCCGCCAGAGAACAGAGCCTGAAGCGATTTGAGCTGGACCTTCAACCCGCCCGCACCAAGTCCCACCTGAACGCCCGAGACGTTCCAGAAACGGCTGTCCGTCCGCAGATAGTGGTCGTAGGGCGCTTTGACGAAGGCCTGAATGACGATTGGCCCTCTGCCACCCGGCGGCATCGTGTAGCCCAGCACTTCGCCCACCTGCAGATCGCGGAAGAAGACCGGCGACCCCGGACCAAGCGAGCCCAGTGAAGGCGACACCAGCCAGAACGTCTCACCCGGCTGGTCCGAGCGGACGCCGGGCGGTGATTCCAGTCCTTTGAAGAACTTCTGGTAGTGGCCATCATCCGTTCCAGGGTCCAGAGCAATATAGGCACCGGAGAACAGCGTATCGAGGCCGGTGATGCTGGCACCGTTGATCCGCGGACGCACGACCCAGAAACGGGTGTGATCGGTGAGGATATGGGCGCTGTTGGCATTCATCTGCACCGTCACGTCGACATGCTTCATGTCGTCGCTCAAGGTGATGTCCTGCACCGTGCCGAGTGTTACGGCCTTGTTCTTTACCTGCGTCTGGCCGGGTGTCAGGCCATCCGCCGTTTCAAACGTGATGGTGATTTCGGGGCCGCGCGTGGCAAAATGCTCCCACGCCAGCCATCCGGCGATGAGAATGGCCACCACGGGAATCAGGAGAATGAGAGAGAAGCGGGTGCGGCGCACCGGGGCTTCCTTGGGCGAGACCGGCTGCTCCCCCCGGTTGTTTCGGGAATCGCTCACGCGCGTTCAGGCTCCATGTCGTTTGGGTCAGAAGAAGGCAGTTGCGGAACGGACTCGGTCGGAGACTCTGTCTCAGGAGGCGTCCCATCCGCCAGAGGAGGGGCAACCACGCCGTTGAGACCGGCTGCATCCCACATACTGCGGGGATCGAAAAGCTCTGCTGCGAAAATGGTCAGAATCACGACCAGAGCAAAGCATACCATCCCCGGATCGGCTGTGACATTCGCCAGAAAGCCGAAATGCACAACAGCGACGAGGATAGAAATCATGAAAACATCGATCATCGACCAGCGACCGATGATGACGACAAGCCGATATAGCTTCGAGAGGTTGCGCAGATGCCAACGGGAGCGGAACCGGGTGCCGATGATCATGATGGTCAGGGCGACGATCTTGAGAACCGGCACAGTGATACTGGCAAAGAGCACCAATAGTGACAACGGGATCATTCCCGCCTGCCACAGCTCGATCACACCGCTGATGATGGTGCTGGGCGCGCCCTGCCCTACCTTTGTATAAGTCATGACCGGCAGGATATTGGCGGGCAGGTAGAACACGATCCCCGCCACCAGCAGGCATGTGCCAGAGATGAGGCTCTGCGGTTTGCGGCGACGCAGGATCTGTCCGCAACGCGGGCAGTCGCCCATGTCCTGCTCCTGCGGCACAGCGTGATCGAACGCCAGAACCAGATCGCAGGCATGGCAGGAGAGCATGTTTTCCACGGGCGGAATAACGCCGTTGCGGGCATCCAGATGCGCGACGTCCAGACGATGCCCGTGATGGCCTTCAACGGTGGGACGGATGTCCCGGCTGCGCCAGATCCGTTCGGCATCGAACGTCGAATCCACGGCGGCCATACTCAGCATCAGCCCCCCCAGAAGATAGACGCCGGGCTGAAGAATGACGAGCGCGAGGTCAACGAGCTTCGTGTAGGCCACGAGCACGCCAAGCACATAGACTTCCACCATCGACCAGCCGCGCAGGCGGTCGTACCAGGTGAGCAGACGCGGGGTCCAGTCCGGCATCTGCGGGCGGGAGGCTCCATACAGGATGGCCGCCATCAGGGCGATAATGACCCCGGGCATGATCACCGTCACAAGGGCGACGAGCACGCCGATCATACCATAGCCCTGATGTCCGAGTTCGATCGGCCCACTCATGAGGGAAACGGTATTTTCCCGCCCATAAACATTCAGCGTCATGAGAGGGCTGATGAGAAGAGCGGCATAGAGTGCGGCGGAGGTGAGGCAGAAAGCCGCCGGAGCGCCGATCAGGGACGTCTTGCGGCGGCGGGCAAGCTGACAGCCACAGCGCAGGCACTCCGCCAGATGGCCGGGCTTGAGACGCGGGACATGCTGAAAAAGGCCGCAGGTCGGGCATTCGCGCAGCCCCTCCACCGCGTGGATGGAGGCGTGAGGCTCCTGACTGCGGGAGAAGCTGACGGCGTTACGCCACAGCCGTTTATGGAAACGGTCAGACATCGGGCTCCTAACCTAGCGCAGGGAGCCGTCTTTTGACAGTCTGCCCTCCTCCGGGCAGTCCTCTGCATCGGGATATCGACACTCACCGTAGTCCCATTACAGGCATATTGCCCAGAGGACGCAGATTTTATCGGCAATGTTTTGAAAAAATGTGAAGATCCGCACCATGAGGCCGCACCGTGTCCGACAGACAGGACACGGAACATCATAGTCGGATTTTAAGAAGACCTTGATGGTGCCGGTGAAGAGATTCGAACTCCCGACCCCATCATTACGAATGACGTGCTCTACCAGCTGAGCTACACCGGCGCACCCATCAAGGTGGGCGCGTTCTAACCGAGCCCTTGAGGGTTGGCAAGCCGGAAAATGCAAAAACCGGCCCGCATCTTCAGTAACCCCGTCCTGTGTCGATGACGCCGGTCATGGACTCGCCCGCTTCGTAGCGTCGCAAATTGGCCAGAACGACCTCGGCCGCGCTGTCCGACTGCGCGGCACTGGCGATATGGGGGGTCAGGAAAATACGCGGATGATCCCAGAACGGATGTTCGGGCGGCAGCGGTTCGGGCGTGGCGACATCGAGAACCGCCTGTGACAGCTGTCCGCTATCGAGCGCCGGGATCAGATCGTCCTGTACCAGATGACCACCGCGTCCGCAGTTGATGACGCACGCGCCTTTCGGCAGTTTTTCAAAAAGGTCGCGGTTGAGGATGCCGCGTGTCGCTTCCGTGAGCGGGACAAGGCAGACCAGAATGTCGGTCTGCGCCAGAAAATCGCCCAGCTCCGCTTCTCCGGCAAAGGATGTCACGCCCGCGACCTCCCGGCGGCTGCGGCTCCAGCCCCGGCATTCATATCCGAAAGAGACGAGCTTCTCCAGAACCGGGCTCCCCAGTTCTCCCATCCCCATGACGCCAACGCGGTAGAGCCGTGCAGGACGGTTATGCGAACCGTTCCAGACATGCTCGCGCTGCTGGCGCGCGTAGCGGAACATGTCCCGATGGAAGGAAAATACCGCCCACAGAACATATTCGATCATGCCCTCAACCAGACTGTTCTCCACCATGCGGATGATCTGCACGCCGGGGGGAATATTGGCCAGATTGAGCTGATCGATCCCTGCGCCCAGCGAGAACAGAACTTCCAGATTGGGAAAAAGCGCGCCGAGATCGTCCGGCGTCTGCCAGGCTGCAAGATAGCGGACATCTTCTTTCGGGCCGGTTTCAGGCCAGACATGAAACGGGATATCCGGCCGGGCACGAGCGAATTTCTCTCGCCAGACTGCGGCACGTTCGGGCGTATGATGAAAGACGAGCGACATTCTGCATGTTCTCCGGGCGGCAATGAAGTCCGGAGATGCTCGCGCCATGAGGGCTTCGGATCAAGCCCGCACTCCTGCCCTTACACCTGTTTGTGTAGGGACAAAGCGCCGGGGAACGCATGTCGGGTTCGGACGTAGAGGAGGCTGGATCTCATGCAGGAGGGCAGGATCATGCCTCGTGGGGACAAGTCAGCCTATACCGACAAACAGAAACGCAAAGCGGAGCATATCGAGGAAAGCTATGAAAAGCGCGGCATCTCCGAAAAGGAAGCGGAGCGCCGCGCCTGGGCCACGGTCAATAAGGAAGACGGTGGCGGGAAGAAAAGTGGTTCAGGCCGGAAGAACCATCCGAAATAGAGCTTCCGGATAGAGTCCCCGGCCCGAAAACTGCTCAGGCCGCATCCCAGGCAGCACGGGCAGCATCCACGCCGGCGCCACGGTTGAGCGTTACGCCCTCGCCGGCCAGAACAGAATCGAGCGCGGCCAGCGTAAGGAGCACCTTGTCCTTGCGGGCGTTGAGACCCATGGCCCCGATGCGCCAGATCTTCCCGGTCAGCGGTCCAAAGGACGAGACGATCTCGATCCCGAAATCGTCGCGCATCAGTTCGCGGATGCGGGCATTGTCCACACCGTCCGGCACCCAGACGCCGGTAACATTGCTCATGCGGGTGGTATCGTCGCCATAGACCTTTAGCCCCATGGCCCGCAGCCCGGCAACCATGGCGCGCCCTGCCCTGACATGACGCGCAACACGGGCCTCCACACCCTCTTCCACAACCAGACGCGCCGTCTCACGCGCGGCATAAAGCATGGAGGTCGCTTCGGTATGATGGTTCATCCGGGCCGGAGACCAGTAGTTCATCAGCATCGCCAGATCGAAATAATTCGACTGGATGACCGGACCACTTCCCTGTTCCTGACCGGTGGCAATACCGGCTTCATCGTGACGGCGCTTGAGAATGGCAGCAACCGCACGGTCCGACAGCGTGATCGGCGCGGAACCCGGAGGACCGTTCAGGCATTTCTGAAGCCCTGCCGTGGCAACGTCGATATTCCAAGCATCGGTCTCGAACGTCATGCCGCCGAGGGTTGCCGTAGCGTCCACATAGAACAGCACGTCATGCTTGCGGCAGATCCGGCCGATCTCTTCGAGCGGCTGGGCAGTCGTGGTGGACGTGTCGCCATGCACACAGGCGACCAAACCGGGCTTGTGTTCGATGATGGCGGCTTCGATGCGGTCCGGGTCAACGACCTCCCCCCATTCCACATCCACCGTACACGGAATGCCACCACAGCGATGGACGATTTCCGTCAGCAGCAGGCCGAAGCGGCCAAAACGCGGAATGACGACCTTCATGCCCGGCGAGACCAGCGATACCAGAGCGGCTTCAATAGCCGACCGGGCCGAGCCGTTCACGAGCAGCGTCCAATGGTTCTTCGTGCGGAAGACTTCGCGGTACAGAGCCATGACCTCGTCCATATAGGCGGTCATTTCCGGGTCCATCTGGCCGATCACGTCATAGGACATGGCGCGCAGAATGCGCGGATGGACGTTGGTCGGCCCCGCCCCCATCAGCAGACGGGACGGCGGGTCGAGCTGTGCGTAAGTTGAGGGCTGGCTCATGACTGGAACTCCTTGACGAAGGCAAGCAGGGCGCGGTGGGCGAGCGCGACGTCTCCCACACGAACGGTTTCATCGGGGTGATGGCTGAGGCCGCCGGGGCTGCGAATGAACAGCATGCCCATCGGGCACAGATCGACCATGGCCATGGCATCATGCCCAGCACCGCTGAGAACGCGCTGGGCCGGACGGCCGGTCACGGTTGTCACGGCCCGGGACAGGCGCTCCACCAGTTCGGGCGCACAGGCAGCGGCAGGCAGGATTTGCGGCGTGTCGAACGTGATGCCGACGCCCCGGCTGGCGGCGATGGCGTGCAGATCTGCGCGAATGGCGCCCACCATCGCATCCCGAGCCGCCTCGGTTTCAGCCCGCATGTCGAGCGAGAAGCGGACTTCGCCGGGGATGACGTTCGAGGTATTGGGCACGACCTCAACCTGCCCGACCGTGGCAACCTGCGTGGCGCCTCCGGACCGGCCATGACGTTCAACAGCGAGAATCATTTCAGCCACCGCCGTCAGGGCGTCCCGACGCATGGTCATGGGCGTCGTACCCGCATGATCGGACTGACCGGTGACGGTCACCCGGTGGCGGGTCTGGGCGGCTATGGCTGTGACGACGCCGATTTCTCCGTCCACGCTTTCGATCGCCGGGCCCTGTTCGATATGAGGCTCAATATAAGCGATCAGCTCATCCGGCCGACGGGCGGCTTCACTCAGGCGCGCCGGGTCAAGACCATAACGGATCATGGCTTCGGCCATGGTCACGCCGGACGCATCCGTCATGCCTTCGGGAATGGATTCAATCAGCCCGGCCATGGCGCGGGAACAGATCATGGGAGCTGCAAAACGGGACCCCTCCTCGTCTCCGAACCCCATGACCTCAATGGCGAATGGTAGGCGAGTGCCCTCTTCCTTCAGGGCGGAAACAAGTTCGATCCCCAGCATGACACCCAGATTGCCATCAAACGCACCGCCATTACGGACAGTATCGAGATGCGAACCGATCATCAGGGCCGGAGCACCCGGCACAAGCCCCTCGTAGCGCCCGACAAGGCTGCCGGCAGCATCCAGACGGGTGCTGAGACCGGCCTCTTCCATCCATTCTGCGACCTGCGCAAGCGTGCGCTGATAGGCAGGACCGAGCCAGAATCGGAACAGACTGCCCGGCGTCTCGCTGAACGGACCATCCGCGAGAAGACGGCACCGCTCGACGGCGCGGGCTCCGTGGGCTGTCATGGGCGCTCCTGTCCGGGGTGATGGGTCAAGCGGGGGAACTTTGCGCTCATAACGGAATCAGATCAAGTTGACCTGCCAATAAATATGGTCCCACATATTGGCATGAAAGATCAGATCCATCTCGATCCGTTCCATCTGCAATCCTTTCTCGCCGTCGCGGAGACACTGCATTTCACGTCAGCCGCGCAGAGCCAGGGGGTGAGCCAGTCCACCATCAGCCAGCATGTCAGCAGGCTGGAGGAGCAGCTTGGCACGCGCCTGCTGGCCCGCAGCACCAAAAGCGTGCGTCTGACCGCAGACGGCATGGCGCTGATCGGTCTGGCCCGACAGCTTCTGCAATGCGAGGACAGCATCCTGTCCCACTTCCGGCAGGACGCGCCGCGCGGGACAATCCGGCTGGGTGTGACGGAAGACCTGCTCCTGACACGCTTTCCCGAAATTCTCGGCACCTTCCGCGCCTCCCACCCCTCCCTTCAGATCACGCTGACCGTGGGGCTGTCGGCGCATCTGGCGCATCTTCTGGAACAGGGAGAACTGGATGTCTGGTGCGGGATGCGACGCACAAGCGAGACGCGCGGCCAGAAACTCTGGACCGAGGACATGCGCTGGTACGCGCCCGCTGGCACCGAATTTCCGGCAGAACAATCCATTCCGCTCGTCACGTTTCCCGATGGCAGCGTAACGCGCAGACTGGCGATCGAGACGCTCAACAAGAGCGGAAGAGCGTGGCATCTGGCCTTTACCAGCGGGAGTCTCGGAGCGCTTCTAGCCGCCGTCCGGGCGGGATATGGCGTGACGCCGCAGCCCGCGTTTCTGCGAAATGTGGAGCATCTGCCGCATTGCGCGCCGGGCCTTCTGCCGGACATGCCTCAAGTGGAATTCATCGCCTCCACCCGCCATCAGACCGCGCAGGGCCCCGAAGACCTGCTGATCCGGACGCTATGCGCGCATGTCCCGCGCCTTCAACCCGAACTCCTTCCTCTTTAAGGACAAGACCATGCTCACACCCAACGCTCTTGGCGGAATGGTGACGTCGCCCCACCATCTGGCCAGTCAGGCGGGGCTGGATGTCCTGCGCGAAGGCGGTACGGCCATTGAGGCCGTCGTCGCCACGGCATCCACGCTGGCCGTGGTGTATCCGCACATGACGGGGCTGGGCGGCGATGCATTCTGGCTGATCTGCCATCCGGACGGCCGCACCGTGGCGATTGACGCCTGCGGAGCGCTGGCGATGGGCGCCGAACATACGATCTATACCGAAACCGGGCACACCGTCATTCCCTGGCGCGGCGGCCTTGCGGCCAATACGGTGGCGGGCACGGTCTCGGGCTGGGAAACCGCGCTGGAACTGAGCGCCGAACTGCGCGATCCCCTGCCGCTGGACCGGCTGCTGCGTGACGCCATCCATTACGCCGAACATGGCCGGGTGGTTTCCGAAAGCGAAGGCGCCCTTCTCGCGCAGAAACAGCACGAACTGATGTCGGACCCGACACTGGCGCGGATCTGCTTTCCCGAAGGCAAACCCTGGACAGCGGGAAGCATCCGCAAATCGCCGGAACTGGCCCAGACGCTGCGGATGCTCAACCGGGACGGCTTGCGGAGCTTCTATAACGGCCCGCTCGCCCGCAGTCTGGCAGCGGATCTGGCGGCGGCAGGCAGCCCGGTTCGGTCGCTGGACCTGCTGGCGCATCGCGCGGAGGTCAAGGAACCGCTTCAGGCCCAGACGAGCGATGGCACCCTCTACAACACCGCGCCTCCCACACAGGGCGTGGCATCCCTTCTGATCCTTGCGCTCTCGGATCATCTGAGCCGCGACGACGGGCCGGAGAGCTTTTCGCACATCCACGGGCTGGTCGAGGCGACCAAACAGGCGTTTCTCTATCGCAACCATTACACGGATGGCAGCGAGCATTCCGAAGCACTGGCGCGGAGCCTGCTCGCCGATCCGGCACGGCTGGAGGCGATGACAGCCCGGATGTCCATGACCCATGCCATGCCCTGGACGGAACAAACGCAATGGGGCGACACGACCTGGATGGGCGCGATCGACCGCAATGGCATGGCCGTCAGCATGATCCAGAGCCTGTATTTCGAGTTCGGCTCCGGCGTGATGCTGCCGCAGAGCGGACTGTTCTGGCAGAACCGAGGCTCGTCCTTCCGTCTGGCCCATTCGGGCTGGAACATCCTGCGCCCCGGCGCAAAGCCCTTTCATACGCTCAACCCGGCCGCAGCCCGACTCCGCGACGGACGGACCATGGTTTACGGCACCATGGGCGGCGAAGGACAGCCCCAGACACAGGCCGCAGTCTTCAGCCGCCACGTCCGCCACGGCGTTCCGCTTCAGGAGGCCATCCGTCGTCCGCGCTGGCTGCTGGGACGAACATGGGGGGAAGAGAGCCTGTCGCTCAAGGTGGAGCCGGGTTTCAGCCCGGATGTGATGTCGCAGCTTGAAACGGCCGGCCACGTCGTCGAGGCGCTTGAAGAACAGTCCATTATCATGGGCCATGCTGGTGCATTAGTCCGTCACGAGAACGGACGGCTCGAAGGCGCAACTGACCCCCGGAGCGACGGAGCCGTCGCAGCATGGTGAAGTCTTTTGCAGAAAGCCTGTTCGCGCAGGTCGTTCTGGCGACCGTTCTGGGGCTTGGTGCGGGGCTGTTCTGCCCTTTTCTGGCAGATGACGTGGGCTGGATGACAGCGCTGTTCATGCGCCTCATCATCATGGCGGTCGGGCCGCTACTGTTCTGCATCGTAACACTCGGCATTCTGGGTGCGGGCTCCCTGAAGACAGTGGGGCGTCTTGGCGGATGCGCGATGCTCTATTTCGAACTCATGACCACAGTGGCGCTTGTCGTGGCAGTCATGGTGGCGATGGGGCTGGGAATCGGACAGGGCGTGGGCTTCGTTCCCACAGCGAGCGACGCCCGGATGATCGCCTCCTATGGCGGTCATGCCCAAAATCTGCGTGCGGAAGGCTTTAGCGGCTTCCTGCTCTCACTCATCCCCCACACCCCGGCCGATGCGTTTGCGCAGGGCAATGTCCTTCAGATTCTGGTTTTCGCGATTCTTGTCGGATGCTGCCTGAGCGGCATGGGAGAGCGGGGCCTGCCGCTGGTCCGACTGATCGAAAGCGTATCCGACCTGTTTTCACGCATGATGGGCCTCATCATCCGCGTGGCACCACTCGGCGTCTTCGGAGCGATGGTGACGACGACGGCACGATATGGCCTCGGAACAATCGGCCATCTGGCCGGATTTACAGTCCTGTACTTCCTGCTGGTCGGCGCATTTGTCGTCTGCGCATTAGGCGGGGGCCTTCGGCTCGCAGGCGTAAACCCGCTGCGATTTGCACGGTATTTCCGTGAAGAACTGCTGATCGTCGCCACCACCACGGCCTCCGATGCGGTTCTGCCCAGCCTCATGACCAAGCTCGAAAAACTGGGCGTCGAGCGGCAGGTCGTCGGAATCGTGGTGCCTGCGGGCTATTCGCTCAATCTGGATGCACTGTCGATCTATCTGGGGCTGGCGGTCATTTTTCTGGCCAATGCCACCGGGACGCATCTGACATTCTGGCAGATCGCAACCTTGCTGGTAACCGCCCTGATCACGTCCAAAGGCGCGCACGGCATTCCGGGTTTTGCGATCGTCGTTCTGGCGGCGACGCTGGCCAGCGTTCCCTCCATTCCGCCCGGAAGTCTGGTGATGCTTCTGGCCGTGGACTGGTTCGTGGGAATCGCCCGGGCTGTCGGCAATTTCGCCGGTAACTGCGTGGCCCCGGTCCTGATCGCTGCGTGGGAAAAGCGCCTCGACCACGCAAGAATGGCCGAGGCGCTGAAACAGCCCTAAGTCAGATCAGACGGGCTTCGGCCAGCCCGTCCGCTTCCAGCTTTTCCGCCAGCGCGAAAAGCTGGTCTTCCCGCCCCGGACGCGCGATGAGCTGCGCGCCGAGCGGCAGACCCGGAACCGTCATCGGAACCGTCAGAACCGGGAAACCAGCCAGCGTCAGCGGCTGCGTATACAGCCCCAGATTGGCGCGGGCGGAGACCATCCTGCCCCCGATCTCGATTTCAGGCTGATCGAAGCGCGGCGCTTCTCCGACAAGCGCCGGAGCCAGCAGGATGTCGGTCTTTGCAAACGCTTCGTGCATCCGGTCCCGGAACCAGTGCCGCAGACGATGGGCCTGAAAGACGAGCGTGGATGGCAGAAGCGCACCGGCCAGCAGGCGGTCACGCACGGCAGGATCGTATTCCGCAGCACGTGTCCGCAACCGGGTAAGATGCTGCCCGGCCCCTTCGGACGCACTGATAACAAAAGCAGCCGCCCGCGCCCGCGCCACCTCCGGCAGTTCGACCACATCCGTCACCCCTAGCGCCATCGAGAGTTTGTCGATGGCCGTCTGCATCGGGGGAGACATGTTTTCACCGAACCAGCCACCCAACCGGGCAATCCGCAGGCTTCCCGCTTCCACAGCCGGAAGCGCCTTGGCGCTGAGAGCCTCAAAACAGGCCTTCAGTCCGCCTGCACTATCCGCAAACGGTCCGACCGTATCGAGACTCGGCACGAACGGGTAACTGCCCTCGGTCGACAGGAGCCCCTGCGTCGCGCGCAGCCCCCAGATACCGCAGAGCGAGGACGGAACGCGGATCGAGCCATTCGTATCGGACCCCAGCCCGATGGAAAACAGCCGCGCCGCCACACCCGCCGCCGACCCGCCTGAGGAGCCTCCCGCCAGGCGGTCCGGCGCATGCGGATTGCGGGTATTGCCGTAATGCGCATTGATCGTGGCGAATCCGTAGGCGAATTCGTCCATGTTCGTCAGGGCAACGGGGATGGCCCCGGCTGCGATCATATGCGCGACCAGAACCGCATCCTGCGTGGCGGGCGGATCATTGGCGAGAACCTTGGACCCCGCCGTCGTGATCTCTCCGCGGACATCGAACAGATCCTTGATGCCGAAAGGCACACCCGCGAGCGGTCCGGGGTCCTGCCCCTGAAGCACCAGACGGTCCACCCGTTCAGCCGCTTCCAGCGCACGCTGCATCAGAAGGCGCGTGACGCAGCCATAGGCTCCGTCCCGGCTTTCGATATCGGCCAGAACCTTCACCGCGAGTTCACGAGCAGAAATTTCGCCCTTGCGAACGCTGGCGGCGAGCGCAACGGTGCGCAGTTGAAGGCCGCTCATGGCTCGTACCGGAATGCAGGTTCGAGGCGATCAGGCAGTTCCAGCCCTTCGATCAGCGCACCATAATTGCGCAGAAGATCCAGATTGCTCCGCACGCCTGCATGAAACTCGACCGGAATGACCAGTCCGTTCGCAGTGGCGAGCACCGTGATTTCAGTGTCATGAGGGTCTGTCATCATACGAACTCCGGTTTTGCGAAGAAAATGGTCTTTGTCGATTGTATTACGGGCTTTCAGAGTGTGATGCGATAACGCCAGTCATTGAGAACCGTTACCAGCGTCTCGCTCCACGGAATGCGCGCGGACCAGTCCAGTGCCTCACGCGCCGCCGCCGGATTACCCTGCATGACCGCAAGACCAGACGGCGAGGCAAGGGCCGGATCTACCCTGAGCGTGGCCGAAACACCCGCAACGTCCAGAAGATCCTCCGCCATCGAACGGACGGTCCGCGTCACGCCGGAGCAGATGTTCAGAACGCTGCCATTAGGCAGCGGACGAGGCGGAACGAGCGCACTGATATAGGCGTCGCAGGCATCACGCACATCGGTAACGTCAAATCCGGCATCCAGTTGGCCAACGGTAATGACCGGCGCCTGCTGGCCAGCCTCGATCCGCGCAACCTGTGCCGCAAGAAATGGCAGAATCGCCGCCTCATCCTGCGCCGTTCCAGCCTGCGTGAAAGAGCGCAGACGTACGCCGTGCAACCCCTCCTGACTCAGATTACCAATCGCCAGATCTGCCGCCGCCTTGCTGGACGCATAGGCATTGACCGGCGCAATAACGGCCGTTTCATCGAGCGGCTGCCCTGACGAGAAACTCGCGCCATAGATCTCGGCCGTTGAGACGAACACAAAACTGGCATGGGGGGCATAAGCCTCAAAAGTCTCGGCGAGAATGAGCGTTCCGTCCAGGTTGACAGTCCATGCGTCATCAGCCTCGGCACGGGCAGCAGACGAGACGGCAGCCAGATGCAGACAGGCATCGGGCTTTTCGCTGCGGACAAAACGCTCGACGGCAGCCCGATCCCGAATATCCATCGGATCTTCTAGCAGCACATGCCCGGGCAGTCGGTCCAGAAGCCGGGCTTCGAGGTGCTGCCCAACAAATCCCTGCCCACCCGTCAGAAGAATCCGCAACCCCATGTCAGGAGCCATGAGCGAACGAACGACCCGCAACAGCAAAGACAGAAACAGTCGACATGGGGCGTTCTCCTGGCAGAATGGCCCAGACTGGCCGAATGTCATCCCAGACCGGACTCTTTTCGGCCACATCCGCGAACAGGGCAAGGCCGCATCGGAAGCAGGTCCGCTACGGCTGACGATCCGACGTCCATCAGCTCTTTTCAATGCACGACAATCCGTGCGTCTTAACAGGTTTTTTACCGATACCGTGTTTGCTTGAGACCATACGGAACTGACGGATCTCAACTTCCCCATGCGGCATCCTTTTCGACATTCTGTGCGTACTCTGGGGCTGCTTGGCCTCTTGCCTGTCCTGTCAGCCTGCAATTCCCTCGCCCAGATGTCCGAAATCGGACGGCCACCCCGCATGACCTCCATCACCAACCCGACGCTGGCGGCCTCCTATCGTCCCGTCAGCATGCCGATGCCCCCCCTTCAGCCGCCTCCTGACGAAGCGGCCAGCCTGTGGCGATCCGGAAGCAAAGCCTTCTTCAAGGATCAACGGGCCTCTCAGGTCGGGGATCTCGTCACGATCATTGTGGACATCACCGACAACGCCGCTTTCAACAACGGAACGACGGCTGACAGGGCCGCTGACGAAAAGTTCGGCATTCCCAACCTTTTCGGCATCAAGGGCAAGATCATCAGCTCGATCACCGGTGCAAACAGCCTGAATACGGCCAGTAGCAGCGATTCCAGCGCGACTGGGAAAATCACCCGCAACGAAACTGTTACCCTGCGTCTGGCCGGAACCATCACTCAGGTCCTGCCCAACGGCAATTTTGTCGTGATGGGAAAACAGGAGGTCCGGGTCAACAGCGAGCTACGCGAGCTGGGCGTGAGCGGCATTGTCCGCCCTCAGGACATCACGGCGGATAATACAGTCACGCATGACCGGATGGCCGAAGCACGGATCTCCTACGGGGGACGCGGAACTCTCACGCAGCTTCAGACACCACGATACGGGCAGCAGTTCATGGACACGGTCCTGCCGTTCTGAACACAAAAAAAGCCGGGGAAAACCCCGGCTTTTTCCTGAGTCGAAAGACTGTCTTACTTCGCAGGACGCGAGAGCAGCAGAGACCACAGTTCCGCCACATCACGGGCCGGTCCGTTTCCGGAAACAGCCTCAAACGTCTTGATAGCTTCGGCCTTCTGACCACCGTCCATCTGCGCCATACCGTATTCAACCTGAGCCAGATCGGGATAACGCGGATTCTTCCCCAGACCCGTCTTCATCAGGGCCAGACCGGCATCAACCTGCCCATTCAGAACCTGATTGTAGCCAGCAGTCAGAGCCGGTCCTGCATTCGGCGCAGAGGCCGCCTGCGTCACAGCAGCAGCAAGCTGGCTCCGGTTCGTGGCAGCCTGCTGGGCAACGAACGCATGGAACTTCGCATCAGCAGCGGCGGTGGGGCCGTTACCAAGCGAGTGATTCGCATAACCCTGATTGAGCAGGTTCAGCGCAAGCTGGGGCAGGCCCATCTGCACTGCACGCTCGGCCATGTCCTGATAATCGGACGGATCCTTCAGCACACCCGTCGCCAGACGCAGGCGCTCGACATAGAAAATGAGCGGCGGCGAGAGGTTCGGATTCGCGACCAGATCATGGATCAGCATCGACCAGTAATCAGGCTTCGAATAATACTTGGCTAGAAGAACATAGGCATGCGTCTTGGCGTCCGCATCCTTCAGGTTCGTATAGGCCGTGGCCAGCATCTGAAGCTGATTTTCGGCCGGAACCTTGCCAGCCTTGATCGTGGCGTCCACCTGCTCCTGCGCGGCCTTGGCCGTGCCTTTCCAGTCCTGCTGCAGATAGTAGCACTGGATCAACATGGTCTGCATGCGAGGGTCGGCGCCGTATTCCTTCAGATAGCGCTCGGTCGCCGGAATGGCGCGGGCGTACTGCTTGGCACTGTAGGCCATGGTGGCCTGTGCCATCAGCATCTGGCCCTTCGCGGCCTTCGGCGTACGCGAACTGTTGATCAGAACGTCATAGGCCTTGATCGCGGCGTCCGTGTTGCCGGACTGTGCGGCAATCGCGGCGCGCATCTGAGCCGTGGTGTAGGTTTCGTAATCGGTCTTGCCCTTGACCGCGTCTGCGGCATCGACGGCTTCCATGGCCTTGGCATAATTTTTGGATGCCAGAGCACTCTGGGCCTGCTGCAGATCCTTGCCAACAGCCTGACCGAGAACGTCATCGGCATGGGCGGAGCCAGCAAACGCGGCGATACCAAAGACACCGGCCAGCAGAAGATTACGGGCGCTCAGACGGCGGTAAAGGGACAAAGACACGAATTACTGTCCTTCCATGAACTGATCCAGACCAACAATTCCAAGCTTGGTCATACCAAGACGCTGTGCGTCTGCCATAACATGGGCCACGGTCTTGTAGTCCGCAAGACGATCCGGGTGGATATGCATTTCAGGCTGGTCCGGCATTGCGGCCGCGGCCTGAAAATGAGCCTGAAGAGACGCCTCGGACGTAATCGGCTCGTTGTTCCAGGAAATGCTGTTGTCGTAGCCGATGCTGACGGTCACGAGTTTGGGTTGTTCGGTCGATGGGGGAGGATTGCCCTGAGGCAGATCGATCGCCACCGAGTGTGTCTGAAGCGGAATGGTGATGATCAGCATGATCAGCAGCACCAGCATCACGTCGATCAACGGCGTGGTGTTGATATCGACAATGCCTTCGTCTTCGTGCGTGCTGTCAGATCCGACGCTCATGCCCATGACGGCGGTTCTCCAAAAAGGTGACGTGAAAGCTTTGTCGGGCCGCCCTGTCCGGAACGACCCGACACGACCTCAGTTCGAGTGAGGCTGCTCGGTAATGAAGTCCACGTGGGCGATACCAGCTTCCTGGCAGGTCGCGACCACCTGGCCGACTGCCAGATACTTGGCAGCCTGATCACCGCGGATCTGGATCTGCGGCTGGGGCTTCTGCTTTGCCACCTCAACGAGACGGTTCAGCAGGTCAGTGTGGTTCGCAACCGGCGTCGTGTCCCAGAACACCTGGCCGTTTGAATTCACTGCCAGAACGATGTTGCCCTTCCTGGTCTGGGTAGGCGTATTCGCATCGACCGGCAGCTTGACCTTCACCGAGTGTGTGGCGACCGGGATGGTGATCAGAAAGATGATCAGCAGCACCAGCATGACGTCGACGAGGGGGGTGGTGTTGATTGCCGACACCACCTCGTCGTCACCGCCGCCTCCTCCGACGTTCATTCCCATAGGATCAGATCCGCTCGCTGGTGGTGATGGTGGTCGGAACAGCCATGCTGCCCTGTTCCGGGCTGACGCCGTGACGGAAGCCGCCGATCAGGACGGACTGGATGTCGGCCGCGAAGTTGCGAACGCGATCCATGGCACCCTTGTTGCGACGAACGAGCAGGTTGTAACCCAACACGGCCGGAACAGCAGTGGCAAGACCGATAGCCGTCATGATGAGGGACTCACCAACCGGGCCTGCAACCTTGTCGATGGACGCCTGACCGGAGATGCCGATGGCCGTCAGGGCGTGATAGATACCCCAGACCGTACCGAACAGACCGACGAACGGCGACGTGGAACCCACCGTACCGAGGAAGGCGAGGCCGCCCTGCATACGAGTGTTGATGGTGTCGACCGAGCGCGAGATGGACATTTCGGTCCAGGACGGCAGGTCGATCGAGTCACGCATGGAGCCTTCGTGGTGCTCTGCGGCAACGATACCCGTTTCTGCGATGTAGCGGAACGGAGAAGACGCCTTCAAAGCAGCAGCACCCTGCTGAACGGACGGCTTGGTCCAGAACTCGCGGGCAGCTTCCTTGGAGGCAGCAAACAGACGGCCCTGCTCCAGGAATTTCATGACCATGATGATCCAGGTACCAGCGGACATGATCACCATGATGATCAGAACGCCACGGGCAATCGCATCGCCATTGGCCCACAGAGCGCCGAGGCCATACGGGTTACCCTGCGGAGCAGGAGCTTCCGGCGTCGCAGTTGCGCTCTCGCCCGGCGTTGCAGCCGCTGCGGGAGACTGGTCGGCCGGAGCCGTTGCCGGAGCGGCACTGTCAGCAGGCGCAGCAGGTGCACCCGCATCATTCGGAGCAGCTGCCCCAGGAGCGCCAGCCGGATCGGCGGACGTTGCCGGGGGTGCCGGGTTGGTAGAGGGGTCAACCGGAGCGGCTGCAGGAGCGCTCTGGTCGGCAGGAGCCGGCTGGGCGAAAGCGACGGCCGGTGCAACTGCACCGGAAGCCAGGGCCAGCGTCAGAGCCAGCGCGCTGGCCCGGACGGCACGCGCCTTCGTCGGAACGGCAAGGGCAGGAAGGCGGAACAGTCTGGTCATGAACTCCATATCCTCGTTATCGATGCCCGTTTCCGGAGCTTTTAATGGGGTGTCGGCCATATGGAGACCGGCCCTTTTCTGAGCCCTGTCAGGGACTGGAAATCCTGACAGGGCAATTCTGTTTGACGGCAGTCGAAAGATCAGTCGTCGCCCATCGTAAAGTCGATGTGCAGGACGTGGTGATGCTCTGTTACCGGAACGCCATTGACAACGGCGGGCTGGTAACGGGCCCGACGAAGGAAGTCGAGCGCACTTTCCACGAACTCATGGCCACCGCTCGAACTGGTAATGGTACAGTTCGCCGTCTTGCCTGTCGGAAGAATGTCACACGATGCGGTCACATGACCTTCGCGGTTTTCTTCCATGGCCTCGTCCGGATAGACAGCCTGTGCACCGTTGATCGGCCGCGCGCCTGCCTGATGATCTGGCACTGCGTCAGCTGGCGGTCCCTGCGGCGGAGACGGAACGGGCTCCGGCGAGGGGGTCGGGCTGGGCGGTACCGGATGCGGCGGCTTGGCGTGAGTGACACGCTGGATCGCCTTGGGCGGCGGCGGCACGGAAATCTTCGGCGGCGGAATATACGGCGGCGGCGGCTGCTCCATCTGCGGCGGCGGCGGCGGCGGCGGTGGCGGCGGTGGCTTGGGCTGTTCCTTGATCACTTCCGTCTTGATAGGCGGCTTTTCCTGGACCAGTTTGCTCACAGCACCACTCATAAGCGCATAGATCACAGCGCCCATAGCCAGCACGGCCACGACGATCGCGACAATGTAGTCTGTCGGCTTGCGCTGCTGTGCGGCGTAGCTCTTCATGTCGAAACCTTCTTACCCCTCACTGACACCGGCGTTGGTCCACATCTGCCGGGTGCGGTGCCCCGATTTCTGTGTTGCCATCAGGCTTTCCCGCTGCAGACGCATAGGAATGCGTCATATGCCGTGAGAACATACCCGATATGCTGATTGGGCAGTCTAACCCCCATGCTGTCAAGCCGGTGATTGCTCTTATCGAAACGATTTTTTCATATTGTGGACATATTCTGCGCTTTGCGCCCTGTCCGGGCAAATAAAAATATTCCCCGAAATCCTGAGAACGTAACGTCACTTCACCGCGTTATGACAGATTCAAGAAAAAAGGCGCCGGAACAGTTTTTCTGTTCCGGCGCCTGAGCGAATCCGTCTGAAAGCCGACAGGGCTTAAACGTAACAGGACTTACTGGGCCGAGGCACTGGCTTCCGATCGGGTCGCCCCCACGCTCTGCGCCAGCGAGGCCGACATGAAGTCGTCCAGGGCACCATCGAGCACCGCGCCCGGATTTCCCTTCTCCACACCCGTCCGCAAGTCCTTGACGAGCTGATAGGGCGCCAGAACGTAGGACCGGATCTGGTGTCCCCAGCCGATATCGGTTTTGGAGGCTTCCGTCTGGGCGGCAGCGGCTTCGCGCTTCTGCAACTCGGCTTCGTACATTCGGGCCCGCAGCATTTCCATCGCCTTGGCGCGGTTGCGGTGCTGCGAACGGTCGGTTTGACAGGCCACCACGATCCCGGTCGGGATATGGGTGATCCGGATGGCCGAATCCGTTTTGTTAACGTGCTGTCCACCCGCGCCCGAGGCCCGGAACGTATCGACGCGCAGATCCGAATCGTTGATCTCGATCTCGATCGAATCATCAACGACCGGATAGACCCACACAGACGCGAACGACGTCTGGCGACGGGCCGCCGCATCGAACGGCGAGATCCGAACCAGACGATGCACACCGGCCTCGGTCTTGAGCCAGCCATAGGCGTTCGGGCCGCTCACCTGAATGGTCGCGGACTTGATACCAGCCTGCTCGCCTTCACTGCCTTCGATGAACGTGACCTTGTAGCCATGCTGCTCGGCCCAGCGCGTGTACATGCGCAGGAGCATCTCGGCCCAGTCCTGAGCTTCCGTGCCACCGGCGCCCGCATTCACCTCGACGTAACAGTCATTGCTGTCCGCCTCGCCCGAGAGCAGGCTTTCGATTTCGCGCTTGCGGACGTCTTCGGCAATGGCGCGCAGGGTCTGAACGGCATCCTGAACGAGGCTGTCATCCCCTTCCATCTCCGCCAGTTCGACCAGTTCGAGCGTGCCTTCGACCTCGGCTTCGATCTGCTGGACGCCTTCGATCTGGTTGGCAAGCGTCGTGCGCTCGCGCATCAGCTTCTGGGCAGCGTCTGCGTCGTTCCAAAGGTCGGGGTCTTCAACGCGGTGGTTCAGTTCCGCGAGGCGTGTTGTTGCGACATCCCAGTCAAAGATGCCTCCTCAGCAGTGCCACCGACTGCTTGATCTGGACGGAAAGGGCCTCGGTTTCGGCCGACATAGTGTCCTCCACTCATAAGGGGGGTCTGTTCTGGTGGCCTTAGTATAGGCCGCCCACGCCGATGTCACCATCGGACGGAGCAGGTTTCTGGGCCTGTCCCGGCGCTGCGGACGACCCGGTTCCGGACGTGCCGCCTCCCGGCTGGTCCGGCATCTGGGCCATGCCGCTTTCGGAATCCGAAATCACGCTGTCCGCGCCCGTATCGGCGGCAGTCAGGGCTTCCGTACCAGCGCCGAAGCCATGCAGCTCAACGGACGCACCCGGAACCTGATCGGTCTTGAAGCCATCGACGGCCGAAATGCGCCCCGTGTCGTAGCTGGCCAGCGTAATACCGTCCGGCACACGGAAGTCGAGCTTCGGACGGCTGGCCAGAGCGACCTTCATGATCTTGTTCCAGATCGGCCCGGCAATGCGGCCACCATCCGAATTGCGGCCCAGCGTCTGGGGTGTGTCGAAACCAACCCAGACCACCGTGACGATATCGGGGGAGAACCCGGCAAACCAGGCGTCATGGAAGTCCTGACTGGTCCCGGTCTTGCCCGCGATAGGACGATCGATACCAACACCCGCCATACGGCCAGTGCCCCGGGCGATCACGTCCTGCATCATCTTCACGATCTGGAACGTGCTCTGCTCGCTGGCCAGCGTCGGACGCGCGTCGGTCAGGGACGGGACAGACACGCTGCCGGGTACGGGCGTGGCCGAGACGGGAGTGGGCGCGGCGGGCGGTGTCGTACCATCGGCCGGTGTTCTGTCCGTGGGAGCAGGCTGTTCGCTGGGCGGAGCCTGCATGGCAGTGCCGAGCTTCAGCCCCCCCGCCTGCCACAGCACGCTCCCGGAGCGGTCCTGAATGTCATCCACGAGGGTCGGCGTGACGATATGTCCGCCATTGGCAATCGTGGCGTAGGCCGCGGCCTCACGCATGACGGTGGTTTCGACGGCGCCGAGTGCTGCGGGCAGGACATGCGGCATCTGCGCCACGAGTCCGGCGCGGATAGCCGTATCCGCGACCGCTTTCATGCCGAGATGGGCGGCGACACGGATCGTGACGAGGTTGCGGCTTTCGCGCAGCGCGTCATGCAGCGTCGTCGGGCCCCAGTTGTCATGTTCGTAGTTCTGCGGATGCCAGTCGCCATAGGAAATGGGCGAATCGTCGAAACGCTCGGACGGGGAAATCCCCTGTTCCATCGCGGCAAGATAGACGAAAGGCTTGAAGGACGATCCCGGCTGACGCAGCGCCTGCGTGGCCCGGTTGAACTGGCTTTCATGGAACGACCAGCCGCCGACCATCGCCAGAACGCGGCCCGTACGCACATCCAGCGTCACCGCCGCCCCTTCGACCTGTGGGATCTGACGTAATGCCGCCGAACCGCCTTCCTGCGGTTCGATCATGATGACGTCCCCGGCACGCAGCGGATGCGCCCGCCGCGCCCAGCCGATATCGGTCGCAAGGAGCGCGCCTTTGCGGGGGCTGCCGTCCTCGATCCAGCCAATATGCGTGCCACCCGGCAGCACAACCGCCAGACGCCACTCGCGCAGCATCCCGCCGGGCGGCGTGACATGATCGAGCGCACTCTCCCAGCCGTCATCCTGAATATCCGGCAGGTTGCGCAACGGCCCCCGCCAGCCACTATGGGCGCGGTCGTAATTCATCAGCCCTTCATGCAGCAGACGCGTTTCGGTGGTCTGAAGGTTCTGGTCCAGACTGGTATGGACCTCCAGACCACCCTGTGCCGCACGGTCCTGACCATACTGGGCGATCAACTGACGGCGGACTTCCTCGCCGAACCATTCGGAATCCGGCAGAGGTCCAAAACGCTGCTTCTGCTGCGGGACCAGCGGCTCCTGCTTTTCCTGATCGGCCTGCTCACGCGTCAGAACGCCAGCCTCAACCATCAGGTCCAGCACAAGGTTGCGGCGTCCCATCGCGGCCTGCGGATGCAGGAACGGATTGTAGTTCGTGGGCGACTTGGGAAGCGCTGCGAGGGACGCGGCTTCGGCATCATCAAGCTGGTCGAGCGGCTTGTTGAAATAGCTCTGCGCGGCCGCGGCGACACCATAAGCGCCGTTCCCGAGATAGATGCCGTTCAGGTAGATTTCGAGAATCTTGTCCTTGGACAGCACCTGCTCCATCTTCATGGCGAGCAGAGCTTCCTTGATCTTGCGATCGAGGCTCACGACGTTGCTGTTAAGCAGCATGACCTTCGCCACCTGCTGGGTGATGGTCGAAGCTCCCAGCGGACGGCGGCCATGACGCGCGAAAATGTCCGTCAGGCCCGCACGGCCGATCGCCATAAAATCCACACCGCCATGCGTGTAGAAATTATGGTCTTCCGTGGCGATGAAGGCATTCTTCACACGCTCGGGGATGGCGTTGATCGGCACAAAGATCCGGCGTTCGTTCGCCAGTTCGGCCATCAGACGGTCATCGGCAGCATAGATGCGGCTGACGGTCGGCGGCTGATAGGCGCGCAGGCTGTCCACGCTGGGCAGATCCGCCACCAGCTTGGCATAGGTCGTCCAGCCCAGAATGCCCGCCCCGGCCACGCCCACAAGCCCCACACCGGCGATGATCGCCAGGGACTGCCGGTAGCGGCGAAAACGGGGAGGGCGTGGTGGCGTGGCGCCCGGACCTTGAGGGTTACGGGAGCGGAGAGAGCGTCGCGTCATGCCCCCTGCATAGCATTATTCCGCCCCTTCCGTCGCCCCGTCTAAACAAGGTCATTTCATGAAAGAGGCGTAACCCCGGGACCATCATCCCGACACGTTCAGCAGCCTTCAGCCAAGCAGACGACCAACCATCCGCGCCGTGTAGTCCACAACAGGCACGATCCGCCCGTAATTCAGACGGGTCGGGCCGATCACGCCAATCGCCCCCACGATTTTCTGGGCCTCGTTACGGGCAGGCGCCACGATCATGGACACGCCCGACATGCCGAACATGCCGCTTTCACGCCCGATATAGATCCGCACCCCTTCGGACGCATCGGCCAGTTGCAGAAGCTGGAGCATGGTCTCCTGCGTCTCCAGATGGTCGAACAGCATGCGGATCGTCGTCAGACGCTCGATTTCCGTGATGTCGGCCAGCAGCTTCCCCTGCCCTTTCACGAACAGCGTCCCCCCGTCGGCGTCCCATGTCGCAAGACCGCTTTCGATCACACTGGCTGTCAGGGCGTCGAGTTCATGGCGGCTGGCATCCATTTCGCTGCGAACCCGCTCACGCAATGTGCCGAGCGTCAGGTCTCCAAGGCGAGCGTTCAGATAGTTCCCGGCCTCGACGAGAGCGGAAGGCGGCACACCGGGCGGGGTCTCGATGATGCGGTTCTCAACCTGCCCGTCCGAACCCACCAGAATGACCAGAACCCGCCCCGGACCAAGTGCTACGAACTCGATATGCTTGAGCGCGGCATCCGATTTCGGCGCGAGCACGAGTCCGGCAGCGGAAGACAGACCCGACAGCAGGGACGATGCTTCGGAAAGAATGTCCTGATAGGACCGCCCGTGAATATCGAGGCGGCTGTCGATGCTGGCGCGGTCTTCCTCCGTCAGCGCGCCAAACTGGAGCAGGCCATCCACAAACAGACGCACGCCCTTTTCGGTCGGCAGACGCCCGGCCGAAACATGCGGGCTGAACAGCAGCCCGGCCCGCGCCAGATCTGCCATGACATTGCGGATCGTGGCCGAAGACAGGGCCGGTTGGAGGCGCTGGGCCAGCGTCTGGCTGCCGATGGGCTCACCCGTTTCGACATATTCCTCGACGATTTCACGCAAAATCGCGGCTTCACGATCTCCCAGACCGTGCGGCATCGGGATGGAAGGGCGGAACAGGGGAGGCTGTGGTCGCATCATGGTAAACCCACTGTCGGGGCTGGATGGGTCTGCGTCAAACGCGCTAGAGGCGGGACATATTCTTCCACGGGATCTTTTTTGACATGACTGACACCGCACGCAAGCGTCCCTCCGGGCGTGCGCCGGACGAAAACCGTATTGTTTCAATCGAAACGGGCTTTGCCCGCCATGCCGAAGGCTCCGCGCTCATCCGCGTAGGCGGCACGGAAGTCCTGTGCACGGCCACGGTCGAGGAGCGTGTTCCGGCGTTCCTGCGCAACAGGGGACAGGGCTGGATCACGGCCGAATACGGAATGCTCCCCCGGGCGACGCATCAGCGCGGCCAGCGCGAAGCGGCCAAAGGCAAGCAATCCGGCCGGACGCAGGAAATCCAGCGACTGATTGCCCGGTCGCTCCGGGCCTGTGTGGATCTGAAAAAGCTGGGAGAGCGCACCATCACGCTCGACTGCGACGTCCTGAACGCGGATGGCGGCACGCGCTGCGCCTCCATCACGGGCGCCTGGGTGGCACTGGCGATCGCGCTGAAGACAATCAAACGCTCACAGGCCCTCACGGCTCAGGTCGCAGCGGTCTCATGCGGGCTGACAGAGGCGGGAGCCGTTCTGGACCTGGACTATATCGAAGACAGCAGCGCGCAGGCCGATACGAATTTCGTGCTGACCGCGGATGGTGGCATCATCGAAATTCAGGGAACCGCCGAAGACAAGCCGTTTCAGGAGAGCGAATTTTTCGAACTCCTCCGACTGGCAAAGCTCGGCACAGCCCGACTGTTCGACGCCCAAAATCACGTCCTGGAGACTGCATGATGCGGACACTGTCCCGAGGCTCAAAAATCGTTCTGGCCAGCCATAATGCCGGCAAGCTGCGCGAATTCTCCACCCTGCTGGCCGAGAGCGGGATCACCGTCATCTCAGCCGCCGAACTGAACCTCCCAGAACCTGAAGAGACGGAAGAGACATTCACCGGCAACGCCGCCATCAAAGCTCTGGCCGCGGCCCGAGCATCAGGGCTGCCCGCGCTGGCCGATGATTCCGGCTTCTGCGTCGCGGCGCTGGACAACCGGCCCGGCGTCTATTCCGCGCGCTGGGGCGGCCCGACCAAAGACATGCAGATCGCAATGAACCGTGTGCATCAGGAAATGGGCGACAGTGCCGATCATCGGGCCTTTTTCGTCGCAGCCCTGTGTCTGGCTTGGCCGGATGGCGAGACCCGGACCGTACAGGGCGAATGTCACGGCACGGTCGTCTGGCCCCCACAGGGCGATCATGGACACGGTTATGATCCGATGTTCGTGCCGGAAGGCGGAAACCGGACCTTTGCGGAAATGACCGAAGCCGAGAAAAATGCCATCAGTCATCGCGGCCGGGCGCTGGAGCAATTCCTGAAGAATTTCATCGCCTGATGACTGGAAAAAACCCGGACTTTCCAAAAGAAAATTCCGGGTTTTCATTCCTTTTAAAAACAGTTCTTTGAAAACAGAAACATAGAATTATTTATTACATGGAAATAAAAAATTACCCCAATTTTTTTGATCCATGTTACCCTGACCGGACCTAAAACAAAAAAGGGATCGTCATGGGGAATGTGACAGCACTGTTTGCGGATGCATTTATATTTGTCCTCGTTCCGTGGGGACTGTGGCAACTGCTCAGGCGTTCCATTCCCATTGCCATCCTGCCCATTCTGGTGGGCATTGTTCTGGCGGTCCTGCATTTTCCAGCGTCAAAGGTCGGTATTCCCTCGCTTTACGGCGATTATATCGGCTGGCTGGCCGTTCTGGTTCTGGCGTTCACCGCCGGGCTGGAAATGTGGCAGAACCCCACCCATTCCCCCGAAGCCGAAAACCTCCCCTCCCCGACGCTGGGTCGCCTGCTGGGCGGAGCGCTCGTGGCGCTGGGCGTTCCGTTCGTCATCGGCACCATTCTGGTCAAACTGTTCTTCCTGCCACTGCATGGCTGGCAGGCCCCACATGGCAATAGCTGGATCGGTGCCATGTCGATCGGACTGTGCATTTCCGTCAGTGCGCTGCCGGTTCTGATCGGGATCGTGCGTGAACTGGAGCCTGTGTACCGCCCCGTCGGACAGCTTGCTCTCAAACTCGCAGTCGTGGACGATGCGGCCCTCTGGATCGGGCTGGCCATCCTCCAGTTCGCGGCACGCGGATCGGATGCGCTGCATGGCTGGACCGGATTTGAAGGACTGGCCGTCCTGCTTCTGGTCGGCATGGCGCTCCTCAGCAGCTGGGCCACGCGGAACCTGAAAAACCCGCCGATCTGGATCATCTGGGCCGCTGTTCCGGCCTATCTGGCCGCCGGGTCCTGGGCGAGCCACGAACTGGGGCTGCACGAACTGATCGGCGCCTATTTCGCAGGCGCGCTCATGCCGCCACGCTGGGTCCGTCGCCTGCCGGTCGAAGCTGTGGGGACGTTCTCGCTGATCTGGCTGGCCCCGATGTTCTTTGGCCATAGCGGATTGCGGATCGACGGCGATGCGCTGACATGGCCATCCGTTCTGGCCTCCCTGCTGCTGGTCGTCATTGCGATCGTCACGAAAATCCTTGCCGTCTGGATTTTCCCGCCTGCTCCGGGCCTGACGAACCGTCAGGCGCTGGGCATCGGCTCCCTGTTGCAGTGCAAGGGGCTGATGGAAATCGTGGCGGCGACCATCCTGCACGCGCACGGCATGATTTCGGAATTCGCCTTTGCCTCGCTGATGGTTCTGGCCGTGATCTCCACGACGCTGACCGGGCCGATGTTCCGACTCGTCTCGGGACGTTCGCGCCCCGAGGCTACCGCATAATCAGTCCTTCGAACGGACGGGGCCGTGGCTGACCAACGTGCCCCGCTGCCAGACCTGATCAATCTGATCCACAGCGCCGATGTTCTCATCCGCATTGCCATCCACGATCAGCAGATCCGCCCGGCGGCCGGGCGCAATCACACCACGGTCTGACAGATGCAGCAGGGCCGCGGCATTGCCCGTGGCCAGACTGATGGCCTGCACGGGGGACAGCCCGGCCTGCACCGTCAGATACAGCTCACGATGCTCGGCAAAGCCGGGAATACGGGTCGGTGCGGCCCCGGAATCCGTACCGAAACCAACCTTCACCCCCGCCCGATACAGAACGGCGAGGTTCTTCTGATTCACCGACAGCGCGTAGTGCGAGGCCTTGGTCAGAGGCTTGGCCAGTGTCTCCGCGCGCCATTTCGGGTCTGTGAACTGACGACGCAGGGCCGGGTCCATACTCGCCAGAACGAACGGATTGGAGAGCAGCTCCGGCTGCTCGGCATAGAGATAGTTCGCCTCGTCCAGATCCAGCGTCGCAATATACCATGTGCCCTGACGAAGCATCGCCGCGATCAGATCATGATCCACTGGCTGGTCCCGCACGCCATGCGCGAGAATATCGGCTTTTGCCGCCACGATGGCCTTGGCGACAGCAAGATCGTGGATATGCACCGCAACCCGCGTGTCATGCTGATGCGCCTCGTCGATGACGGCCTGATAGATAGCGGGCGGCAGCATGGGATAGGTCTTGCCATCCGGGACATCATTGCGGAAGTCGTCCACCCAGAGCTTCACCAGATCCGTGTGTTCCGCAATCATCTGGTCCACGTCCTTGCGCGCTTCTTCCGGCGTGGTCGGACGGAAGACCTGATCGGGACCAACGCCTTTGACCATGGCGGCCGGGGGCACACCATCCGGCGCACCGATCCCCTGATCCACGCCATACAGATCCGCCCCCGGATTACGGCCCTCATGCTGTTCCTGACGCAGCGTATCGAACAGCGGAGAACGGTTCAGACCCAGCGCCGTGACGGTCAGGACGCCATAATCCGCATACTGCTTCATGGCGGCGAGAATATTGGCGCGGGTATAGTTGTCGCGGCTGGCTCCAGTGCCTTTCACGAGGCCGACATGACTGTGATCGCTGATGAGAGCGGGCATCAGCGTCTTGCCCGTCAGATCCACATGCCGGGCATCGGCGGGAGCCGGGATGCCGACCGAAAGAATCACGCCGTTGTCGATGACCACCGTGGCGTCCGGCTGCGCCGAGGCCCCGGTCCCGTCAATCAGCCGCGCGTGCTCGAACGCGACCGGCTCTGCCAGCGCATTTCCGATACTGAAAGCGGCAGGCGTTGCGAGCAGCAGGGCGGTGAAAGCGGAACGAATGGTCATGCGGCGGTCTCCTGTCTGGCTCCCGCCGAGCTTCTTTATCGGGCATCCTGTGCTCCGGGCGGAAACGTCCTTGAAGGACGAAACGCCCCCAAACCGGGAAAGATGCCAATTTCCTTCCGGCCTCAGCCCTCCAGAGACTGAAGCTCGAACAGGCGGCGATAGATCCCGCCTTCGCGCGTAATCAGTTCGGCGTGCGTTCCGTCTTCTTTCAAAGCGCCCTGACTGAACACGAGGATGCGGTCCAGTTCCATGACCGTCGAGAGACGATGCGCCACCACGATGACGGTCCGATTCTGCATCAGGCGACGCATCGCGTCCTGCACAAGGGATTCGGACTCGGAATCAAGGCTGGACGTCGCTTCGTCGAAAATCAGGATGGGTGCATCGGCCAGAAAGGCGCGGGCGATGGCAATACGCTGGCGCTCGCCGCCCGAGAGCTTCACGCCACGCTCGCCGACCATGGTTTCGTAACCCTCGGGCAGCCGCTCGATGAACGGTGCCGCGTTGGCCAGACGGGCAGCGTCTTCGATCTCGGCACGGCTCGCATCGGGGCGCGCATAGGCGATGTTTTCCGCAAGCGTGCGATGAAACAGCACCGGTTCCTGCGGAACAATGGCGATATGCGCGCGCAGGGAGTCTTGCGTCACATGCGCGATATCCTGCCCGTCCACCACGATCCGCCCGCCATTCACGTCATAAAGACGCTGAAGCAGCTTTGTCAGGGTCGTCTTGCCCGAGCCGCTCGGCCCGACAAGCGCCACGCGGGAGCCCGGCGCGATGTCGATGCTCAGGTCGTGGTAAAGCGGTTTGACCTGCCCCGGATACTGGAAGTCCACATGCTCGAAATGGATCGCGCCTGTCGTGAAACGCGCCGTCTGGGCATCGTCTGCGTCCTGAATGGCGGGATCGCGACGGAAAATCGCCACGAGTTCCTCCATCTCATTGACCGAACGCTGCACCTGACTGACCTGCTGCCCCAGATCGCGCAGATACCCCTGCACGAGAAACATCATGGTCAGAACATACGCCACATCCCCCGGACCAGCGTTCCCTCCCCACCACAGCCAGACAGCCAGCCCGATCAGCAGCATCCGCATGGCGAGCGAAGCCAGAGCCTGAAGATTGGCGCTATTCGTGCCCCGGACCCATGTCGTCAGTGTGCGCTGACGCCAACCCCGGATGATGCTGTCGAGCCGGTCGTCCTCGCGGTTTTCCGCACCGAATGCCTTAACGACCGGATTGCAGGTCACGGCATCCGCCATGGCCGCACCCATTTTCGTGTCCCATTCATTGGACGCGCGGGCCGTCGGCGCCACATAGCGCAGGGTCAGCAGGATGGAGAGCGTGGCGAACAGCACGACCGAAACCGCCAGAACCGAACCCATCAACGGTGAGCGAAACATCAGAACCGCCGTCGTCCCGCCCAGAACCAGCACTTCCGGCGCGATCAGGAGCAGGAGCGTATCGTCCAGCGTATCAATCGCCCAGATCCCACGCGTCAACTTACGGACGGTCGAACCGGCAAAATTATTGGCATGCCAGTCCGTCGAGAAGCGCTGCACCCGATCAAACGCCTGATTGGCAACGCGGTGCATGATGGCAAGCGTGAGATGCGAAATCCCGATGAAAGACGAACGCCGCCCAAATAGCCCCACCAGCCCGAGGACGATCAGCCCCGCGACCATCAACCCCGCATCATCGCGCAGATGCAGCAGTTCCGAGGTTTTCTCCACAGCCGGGCCTGCGGCATGGCGGGAAATATCCTCCACCAGACGGCCCGCGAGAACCGGTGTGCAAACATCGGCCAGCGTGGCGAGGGCAACGCCCCCAAGCGTCTTGGCCAGCAGAAGAGGATGGTCACACCAGCGGCTGCAGACGAAAGACAGGACGTCCGTGAAGGACACCTCCTGCTTGCGGCCCTCCTGCTGCTGGCGACTCATGGGAAGAGGGGTATCGGACACGGTATCAGGCACAGGGCGCTCCGCCGTCTGCCGGTCTGCGATGTCATGCAGAACAGGCCACGGTGTAATGGCATGGGGTGTGATGGCATGGAGTTTTCAGAACTTTGCCGTATCTTGCTGTGTGTCCGGACCAGACGCAACACACCCCCGGCAACACACCCTCTTGGAGTGCCCGTCATGACCGATGCCCCCGCAACCGCAAAGCGGGCCATGAGCAAGGCGGCCGCCAAAGCCTTCATCACGGCACTGGCCGAAGCCAATCCCGATGCGGAAAGCGAACTGGTGTTCCGCAATCCGTTCGAACTTCTGGTCAGCGTCGTGCTGTCGGCACAGGCGACGGACAAATCCGTCAACAAGGCGACGAAAGGCCTGTTCGAGGAAGCCCCCGACCCGACCTCCATGGCAGCGATCGGCGAAGAGGGCATTGCGCGACATATCCGCACCATCGGCCTGTGGCGGGCGAAAGCGCATAATGTGGACCTGCTCTGCCACCAGTTGCTGGAGCGTCACGGCGGACAGGTCCCCTCCGACCGGGCCTCGCTCGAAGCGCTGGCTGGTGTGGGGCGCAAGACGGCAAATGTCGTGCTGAATGTCGCATTCGGCGCGGATACGATGGCGGTCGATACCCACATCTTCCGCATTGGTAACCGCACCGGTCTGGCCCCCGGCAAAACCGTGCGACAGGTCGAGGACGGGCTGGTCGCCCGCATCCCGAAAGACATGCTCCGCCCGGCGCATCACTGGCTGATCCTGCACGGACGCTATGTCTGCAAGGCCCGCGCGCCCGAATGCTGGCGCTGCCCGGCCACGACATGGTGCCTGTATCCAGACAAACGCATGGTAGCCCCGTCCACACGCAAAACAGCCACGGCCTGAAAATTCAGGCCTTACTCGGACTGAGCCAGAGGCAGGTTCGGCATGCCGTGCCAACCCACGGGCGGCACCCAGAGCCGGTTTCCACGCCAGCTCCGATCCGAAACAATCGTAAGGGCACGCCCGGCGAACACGGCATAAGCCCCGTCGCGCCAGACCGAAAACCGGTCGATGGACGGCACATCCGCGCAGCCTTTACGGGCGGGAGATGCGCTGATGAACAGGCTCACCCCGTCGCATTGCCGCGCATCCGGGAGAATGGCGCCATCCGATGAGTCCCGGGGACGCAGCAGAACAGTCTGCGCCTCGACGCTGATCCGGCATAAACCAGCCAGACAGTCCGGCGGCAGAGGCGCCACCGGAAGCGCCAGAGCCTGCTGCCAGTCTTCCAGCGTGCGGCGTTCCAGACCGGAATGCGGACCGACCAGCAGAACGTCCGGACGGCGCACCGCCATCAGCCCCGCATCCGCCGACACGAAAATATCCGGTTTCGGGACCAGCCAGATCGACGCCACCCCGATCGCCACCGGCAGCAGACCGACCAGAGAAACCCGGCCTTTCCACAGGCACAGAAAACACAGCCCAAGCATCACGAACAGCAGCCCCCAGCCCGGCATGGCCGGAACAGGCTGATGCGCCATCGGAAACGCCGCCACCCGCTCCGCCAGCGCCTGCACGATGCGGATGCCCACGCCCATGAGTTTCAGAAACGGCGCTTCGGCATGAAACGGCATGGCAACAAGCGCCAGAAGCCCAACCGGCATGATCCAGACAGCTGCAAGCGGCACGGCCACAAGATTGGCCAGCACAAACCACGGCTGAAACGCCCCGAAATGCGCCATACTGACCGGCAGCGTCGCCAAGCCGGCGAGAAGACTCGTCAGCGTCAGGGCCGCGCCATAGGACGCCACAACCCTGTACCACTTCCCCTCCCCGCGCAGCCGCATAAGCGGCTCACGCAGCACACCATAGCCCGCAATCAGCCCCATCACGGCGGCGAAAGACATCTGGAACGACACATCCACGACCGACACCGGCGAAACCAGCAGGATCAGCAACGCCACAATGGACAAAGACCGCATGGACAGGACACGCCGCCCGGTCACAATGGCCAGCGTCACGAGGCTCGCCATGCCCAGTGCCCGCAGGCTGGGCAGATGCGCCCCCGTCAACAGCACATAGCCCGCCCCGGCCAACAACCCCGAAACGGCGGCGATCTGCCGACAGGGCCAGCGCAGGGCGACATATTCAATCGACGCCAGACCACACCGCAGCGTCACGATCACAGCCGCCATTACGAGCCCCAGATGCAACCCCGCCACAGCAAGAAGATGCGCCAGCCCAGATGCGGAAAATGCCTCCCGCGTCTGCTGGTCAATCCCTCCGGCTTCACCGGCCAGAAGCGTGGCGGCAATGGCGGCGGTCTGGTCGGGCAGCACAGCTGCCGTGCGGAACGCGACAGCCTCGCGCAGGGTCTCGATCCATGAAGCCCGGACCGCTGCGCCTGAAAGACTGACTGGCCCCAGCGCATAACCGCTTCCCGCCAGTCCCGAAAACCATGCCTCGCGCTGAAGATCGCGTCCGCCGGGCCATGACGGCGGTGGCGGCGGCCGCAGCATCGCGCGCAGACTGATCGTGCTTCCCGGCTCGGGCAACAGATCGTCATCGTCCCGCAGGCGAATATGCAGCGTCCGGCGCAATGGGGCCATTCCGGCATCAACGGGCGTGTCGAACACGGCATCGGCCAAAGTGATGCGATGGCCGTCATCTTCGTCATCATTCCGGGGCGGTAGGATTTCCAGCGACTGTACGCGGCCCGTCAGAACGGTGGCATGGGTCGGCAACACCGGCATGGGCGGCTGAATCCAGGCTTGAAAAGCCAGATCACCAAAACCAGCCGCAAAAGCAAGCAGCGCAAACCCCAGCAGGCGCGGAAACAGCCGCTGCCAGCCCCACCGGAGACACGCTGCCCCTGACAGCCCCATCGAAAGAGTGCCAAACACAACAGACAGGATGGAAGGCTCAAACGGCAGGACGAGATAGAACACGGCCCCCAGCCCGACTGCCACCGGAAGCCAGCAGATCATCTGCCGCCCCTGATCCAGCATAGACCGGATCAGGGGCGAAGGCAGCTTCGGCACAAGGTCGAGGCCTTCTTCGCGCTCCAGTAGTTCGCGCGGATCAAGGTCCGGGACGGAAAGGGGTTCTGTCTTCACAAACAGAACCGTAACGGATTTTTCCGCAGGACGCGCCTCCCCGATTAAGGTCAGCGCCTCCTGCGGCTCAATCTACTGCGGAAGGTGCAGCGCCTGTTTCAGACCGGTAGCATCCCGCTCCAGTTCAAACCCGGTGCTCCCCGGCTGAAACAGCCTTGCGGTCGCAAGATTGCCGGTCACGACAGGGTCGAATCCGGCTGCCCTCACCAGCGTCGTCACCTGCGAGACAGCCTGCGCATCATCCCCCGCCACCGGAACCGCCAGAAGCGGCGAAGCGCGATGCGCCTCGGAACGTAGCGTGGTCATATCGATGGAGTTGAACGCCCGCACCACATGCGCCGAAGGGAAATAACGCTGTGTCGTCACCCCCGCCCCGTCCCGCTGCGCCGTGTCCGCAATCGCCCCATCCCGCCAGGGATAGGGATTGGACGGATCAAGCAGAACCTTGTCCAACAACGTCCGGCTGAGCTGCGGGCCGAGCTGCGGAATAGCACCATAGGGGACGGCCAGCACCACCACATCGCCATAGGCCGCCGCCTGCGCCGGGGTTCCGGCCGTGGCGAGCGGGCCCAGCGATGTGGCCAGAGACTGCGCCTCGCTCAGGGAGCGCGATGACACCATGACGGGATAACCCGCATGAACCCAGAGCTCCGCCAGCGTCGTACCGACATGACCTGTGCCGATAATGCCGATCCGCATTTTCTGGCTCGTCGCCTCGACCGCACTGGCGCTGCTGACCGTGGCCAGACCAGCAAGCGCTGCGAGGAACGGACGCCGCCTGAGAGGAAAACCCGTCATGATGGGTGCCACTCCCGTGCGAGGACGCCTGCTGCACCCTGAACCGGATCGGTTTTCGGGAATGGCAGGCCGTGAATACGGGCACTCTGCTCCGCCGTAGGCGCGGCGCGGAGGATGTCGAAAGACTGGTTGGGTGGATAGGCGCCGATGACGGTGAACTCCGTGTCCGATCCGAGATTGCAGTGCCCCGTTCCGGCCGGAAGCACGGCGATGTCGCCACCGCGCACCTCGACCGTCCGGGCGTTCGGCCCTCCCAGCATCAGGCGTGCGGAACCGTTGGAAAAGCCCAGAACTTCATGACCAAGGCTGTGATAGTGATGAAACGGATAGACACCGTTGCGCCACTGCGGCGGCCAGCCGTTCCGGCTGAACAGGTCTTCATACACCGCTTCGCGATCCGGCCCGGCTTCGAGCGCATTGCGATAGACGATGACAGGGAGTTCCGGATTGTTCGGAACCCAGTCATTGGCGCGCAGCGTAAAGACATCCACACGGGAGGTCGTGGCGCTGGCGTGATGGATCTTCCCCTCTCCGAAGGTCAGACCCAGCCCTGCCAGCAGGGCATTAAAATCGCGTCTGTTCATTGGAAAGGCACCACCCGGACTATTGAACGTCACAATAGGCCGCTTCGGGAGGCCGCTGGAAATCACACGCGCTTGAAGAACCTTAGCTTTTTGTAAAGCGCGGGCTCGTGACGGAGCGTCGCAGCCCCGCTGGCGCAGGCGGATGGAAGCGCAGGTCAGAGCATGATATGATGGCGGCATGACCATCCGTACGCGATTTGCCCCCTCCCCGACGGGTCTGCTGCATGTCGGCAACGCCCGCGCCGCCCTGTTCAATTTCCTCTTTGCCCGTCATCACGGCGGCGAATTCCTTCTGAGGATCGAGGACACCGACAAGGAACGCTCCACTCAAAAAGCCGTGGACGTGATCTTTGACGGTCTGGCCTGGATGGGAATCGAGGCGGATGCGGAACCGGTTTTCCAGTCCGCCCGGCAGGACCGCCATACGGAAGTGGCACTTGAGCTTCTGGAAAAGGGTCAGGCCTACAAGTGCTTCTGCACCCCCGAAGAGCTGACCGCCATGCGTGAGAAGGCCATGGCCGAGAAGCGCCCGCCCCGTTACGATGGCACATGGCGGGACCGCGATCCGTCCGAAGCGCCCGCCGGTGCGCCGTATGTCGTGCGTCTGAAGGCCCCGCGTGACGGTGAGACGATCATCAAGGATCTGGTGCAGGGCGAAGTCCGGGTCGCGAATTCCGAAATGGACGACCTGATCCTGCTGCGTTCGGACGGCACGCCGACCTATCTGCATGCCGTGGTCGTGGACGATCACGATATGGACATCACCCATGTCATGCGCGGTGACGATCATCTGACGAACACGTTCCGTCAGGCCATGATCTATCGCGCCATGGGCTGGAACCTGCCGCATTTCGCACATCTGCCGCTGATCCACGGCCCCGATGGCGCCAAGCTGTCCAAGCGCCATGGCGCACAGTCGGTCGTGGATTTCCGCGAGGAAGGCTATCTGCCGGAAGCCCTGTGCAACTACCTGCTGCGTCTGGGCTGGGGTCATGGCGATGCCGAAGTCCTGTCCCGCGAGGAACAGATCAAGCTCTTCGATCTGGATGGCGTAGGCCGCTCCCCGTCCCGCATGGATTACGTCAAGCTGGCGCATCTGAACGGGATCTGGATGCGCGTTGCCGATGATGCGCGCCTGACGGATGACGTCATGCAGCGCCTTGCAGGTCGCGACGGCGTTGTGACGGATGACAAGACCCGCGCGCGCATCCTTGCGATGATGCCGGGCCTCAAGGAGCGCGCAAAGACGCTCGTGGAACTGGCGGACAATGCCGCTTTCGCAGGCTTCACCCTGCCCCTGACCTTCACCCCTAAAGCCGAGAAGCTGCTGGGCGAGGACGGGCGCACGGTTCTGCAGGGCGTCGGCAAGGATCTGGCCGCGCTTTCGGACTTCACGCCGGAAACCGTCGATGCGACGCTGCGCGCCTATGCTGAAAAACACGAGATCAAGCTCGGCTCCGTGGCCCAGCCGCTGCGCGCGGCCATGACCGGTTCCACGACGTCTCCGGGCATTGATCTGACGCTCGCAGCGCTGGGACAGGACGAGGTTCTGGCCCGCATCGCCGCCGTTCTCGCTTCCGTATCCAACGATGGCTGAGCGGCCCTCCGTCCCCCGGCATCTTCTGGGAATCGAGGGGCTGTCGGCTGAACAGCTCGTGCCGTTCCTCGATCTGGCGGAGAGCTATGCGCTGCTGAGCCGTTCGCGCTCCGCGCCGCGTGATGCGCTGCGGGGGCGGACGGTCATCAATCTGTTCTACGAAGACAGCACCCGCACCCGCACGAGTTTCGAACTCGCGGGCAAGCGGCTTGGCGCGGACGTCATCAACATGTCCGTCGCCACAAGTTCGGTGAACAAGGGCGAGACGCTGCTGGATACGGCGGCGACGCTCAACGCCATGCGTTGTGACCTGCTGGTCATCCGCCACGCGCAGTCCGGCGCGCCCGCCCTGCTGTCGCAGAAAGTCGAAGCCAGCGTCGTCAATGCGGGCGACGGCACGCATGAACATCCGACACAGGCGCTGCTGGATGCGCTGACCATCCGCCGGCATTTCGGCCGTCTTGAGGGCCTTACGGTCGCGATCTGCGGCGATGTCGGACACAGCCGGGTGGCACGTTCCAACATCCATCTGCTGACGGCATTCGGAAACCGGGTGCGGCTGGTCGGCCCGCCGACGCTGCTGCCGGGGGCCATGGCTGAGCTCGGCAATGTCGAGCTATATTCGGACATGGACAAGGCGCTGGACGGCGCGGATGTCGTCATGTCCCTGCGGCTTCAGAAGGAGCGCATGGGGGCGGGTCTGGTGCCGAGTGCGCGGGAATATTTCCATTTCTTTGGGCTGGACCGCCGCCGTCTGGCACTGGCCAATCCCGGCGCGCTGGTTATGCATCCGGGCCCAATGAACCGTGGCGTCGAAATCGCCTCGGACGTGGCGGATTCGGATCAGAGCGTGATTTCCGAACAGGTTGAAATGGGCGTGGCTGTGCGGATGGCGGTTCTGGACCGTCTGTCCCGGGCACGGATGCCGGTATGACTGATATCGTTTTTGAAAATGTCCGCCTGATCGACCCGGCTTCGAGCCGGGACGAAATCGGGCGACTAGTTGTGCGTCAGGGCAAGATCGTCGCCTGCGAAGACGGACCGGTCCCCGAAGGCGCGCGGATCATTGATGGCGCGGGAGCCGTCCTGTGTCCCGGTCTGGTGGACATGCGCGTGGCCCTCGGAGAGCCGGGATCGGAATACCGCGAGAGCGTGTCTTCCGGGGCGCGGGCAGCCGTGGCAGGCGGCATCACGACCATGGCGGTCCTGCCCAACACCTCGCCCCCGATCGACAACCCGGCGCTCGTGCATCTGCTGCGGGTCCGGGGCGAAGAGACGGGTATGGTCTCGATCCATCCCTACGGCGCGCTGACGCGCGGCTGCGAGGGCGGTGAGATGGCCGAACTCGGGCTTCTGCGCAACGCTGGAGCCGTGGCGTTCACGGACGGAACCCGCGCGATTTCGGACGCCAAGCAGATGCGCAACCTGCTGTCCTATTCGCGCTTTCTGGACGCCATCGTGGTGCAGCATCCGGAAGATCCGTCTCTGGCTAAAGGGGCCTGTGCCACCGCCGGAGCACGCGCAGTGCGGATGGGCCTGCCGCAGGTTCCGGCCGAAGCCGAGGCCATCATGATCGCCCGCGATCTGCGTCTGGCGGCCATGACAGGCGCGCGGCTGCATTTCGCGCATGTCTCGACGGCAGAAGGGCTGGACCTGATCCGTGCAGCCAAAAGGCGGGGCGTACGCGTGACCTGCGATACGGCGCCGCCCTATTTCGCCATGACCGAAGACGATATCGGCGACTTCCGCACCTACGCGAAACTCTCGCCTCCCTTGCGCAACAATACGGACCGACAGGCCGTCTGTGCCGCACTGGCGGACGGAACGATTGACGCTGTAGCCTCCGACCATGCTCCGGCGGACGCGGATGACAAGCGGCTGCCTTTCGCGCAGGCCCGTGCTGGCGGCACCGGACTGGTCACGCTGCTGGGCGTCACGCTCGGCGCGGGACTGCCACTCGTAGATGCGTTGCGTCTCCTGACCTCCGCTCCAGCCGCCCTGCTGGGGCTTGAGGCCGGAACGCTGGCAGTCGGGAGCGATGCCGATCTGTGCCTGTTCGATCCGGAAGGCTCGTGGACTGTGCTCGCCGGAGACCTGCCGGGACGCGCGCAAAACACACCCTTTGACGGCCGGAATCTGAAAGGCCGTGTCCTGCGGACCTTCAAGCGCGGCGTGGAAGTCTTCACGGCTGACGGGCTGGCGGAGGCCCGCTCGTGAGCGGCTTTCAGGCACAGCTCATCCTGCTGTTCCTCGTGTCCTACGTCATCGGAAGTATTCCGTTCGGGCTGCTGCTGACGGCGCTTTCTGGCGGCGGGGATATTCGCAAAATCGGTTCGGGCAATATCGGCGCAACCAATGTCCTGCGCACGGGACGACGCGGTCTGGCAGCGGCCACGCTGCTGCTGGATGCGCTCAAGGGGGCAGCCGCTGTCCTAATCGCACGGTTTTTCTTTCCGGGCGCGAGCGACATGACCATGGCCGTCGCAACCGTCGCTGTCGTTATCGGGCACTGTTTTCCGATCTGGCTCGGCTTCAAGGGGGGCAAGGGCGTTGCGACGGGTCTCGGGACGATCTGGGTTCTGTCCTGGCCGGTCGGGCTGGCCTGCTGCGTGGTGTGGCTGCTGGTGGCGCGCCTGAGCCGGATTTCCTCAGCCGGGGCTCTGGCGGCATTTCTGCTCGCGCCGATGCTGATGGTGCTGCTGTCCGGACGCGCGCTGCACTCCCCGATCCCGGTGGCGACGCTGCTCGTCTCGATGCTGATCTGGGCACGACACTGGAGCAATATTGCACGCCTTCTAACGGGCCAAGAGCCGCGCGTGAACGTGGACCAAGCGCCCCGTTCCTGATGTTTTTAAGTGCCTATTAAGGAATCTACCTTAAGGAGAAAGACCTTATGACAGATTCCGCAGCCGCCTCTCCCGTCGTTTCTGCCGCAGACCGAATCGACACGCTGCGCCTGTCGCAAACAACGGGCGTTGGTCCGATCAACTTTGCGCGACTGATGACGCAGTATGGCAGCGCAGGAGCCGCTCTGGCAGCACTGCCCGGACGCATGCGTAAAGCAGGGCGGCGGGACGACCCTGCCATTCCGTCCGTTTCTCGCATGACGGACGAACTGGAACGCCTTGAAAAACTGGGCGGGAAAATGCTGGTCCGGGGGGATGCAGACTATCCGCTACTCCTGTCCCATGTGCCGGATGCGCCACCGGTACTGTTCGCGCTCGGGGATGTCCGGAAGCTGTCGATGCGGTCTGTAGGGGTGGTAGGTGCGCGCAATGCCTCGGCTGCGGGAATCCGGATTGCAGAGAGCCTTTCGGCCCAAATGGCTCATGCCGGAATCTGCGTGGTTTCCGGGCTGGCGCGGGGTATCGACTCGGCAGCACACGCCGCCGCACTGCATCCCGGCCTGACGGTCGGTGCGATCGCCGGAGGGCTGGATCATGCCTATCCGCCGGAAAATGCATCCCTTCAGCAGCAGATTGCCGAAAATGGCTGTCTGGTAACGGAAGCGCTGCTCGGAACCGCCCCGCAGGCCCGCCATTTTCCAAGGCGCAACCGCCTGATCGCCGGGATTTCGTCGGGATGCCTGATTATCGAAGCAGCGCTAGAATCAGGCACGATGATCACGGCCGATCTTGCCCAGTCCTACAATCGTGAACTTCTGGTCGTGCCGGGTTCACCGCTCGATCCCCGGTCACGGGGCGGCAACCATCTGCTGAAAACGGGTCAGGCAACCCTGACAGAAAATATTGCCGATATTCTTCAGGCTCTACCGCTTGAGCTTCCCGAGCGTGAGCCTGCACCATGGCAGCATCCAGCACGCCACACCCCGCCTTTGACCGGCTTTTCCGAACCAACGTCTGTATGGGGCGACATCTCCGATGCCGACTGGATCGACCCCGATCTGGTGCAGCAAAGCGTGCGGTCTCTTCTCTCCGTGACGCCTGTAGCAGTTGACGATGTGGTGCGCCGCTGCCAGTTCTCCGTGTCGGCAGTGCTTGCGACGCTGGCCGAGCTTGAGCTTGGCGGGGTCGTGGAGTTTGTGCCCGGCGGACGCGTGGCGTTGCTGCCGAACTGAAGTGACGCGGAATACCGGAGTGGCGATGACGGACGTTGTGGTGGTCGAGAGCCCGGCAAAGGCCAAGACGATCAACAAGTATCTGGGAAGCGGATATACCGTGCTCGCTTCATTCGGACATGTGCGAGATCTGCCGCCCAAAGACGGGAGCGTGCGCCCGGACGAGAACTTTGCCATGAGCTGGCAGACGGACGAACGCGGCGCAAAGCAGATCTCGGCCATCACCAAGGCGCTGAAGGGGGCGAAAAACCTCTATCTCGCCACTGACCCGGATCGCGAAGGCGAAGCGATTTCGTGGCATGTCCGCAGCGTTCTGGAAGAAAAAAAGCTTCTGAAGAACGTGGACGTCCATCGCGTCACCTTCAACGAAATCACCAAATCGGCCGTCACGGCGGCGATGGCGGCTCCACGCGAGCTGGACCGCCCGCTGATCGACGCTTACTTGGCCCGCCGCGCGCTGGACTATCTGGTGGGCTTTACGCTCTCCCCCGTCCTGTGGCGCAAGCTGCCGGGCAGCCGGAGTGCCGGGCGCGTGCAGTCCGTCGCACTGCGTCTGATCTGTGAGCGCGAAGCCGAAATCGAGGTTTTTCGCCCGAAAGAATACTGGACCGTCACCGGCGGCTTCACGACACCCGGCAAGGCCGCGTTCCAGGCCCGCCTGACGCATCTCAAGGGCGAAAAGCTCGACCAGTTCGACCTGAACAACGAACAGCTGGCGTTCGGAGCGCGCGATACGGTCCTCGGCGGCCAGTTCACGGTCCGCTCCGTCGAGCGCAAGCGCACCAAGCGTAATCCGCCGCCGCCGTTCACGACATCGACCCTCCAGCAGGAAGCATCCCGCAAGCTCGGCATGAGCGCGCAGACAACGATGCGTACGGCGCAGCAACTTTATGAAGGCGTGGATCTGCGCGGCGAAACTACAGGCCTGATCACCTATATGCGAACCGACGGCGTGACGATGGCGAAAGAAGCCATTGGCTCCATCCGCGGGCATATCGGCGAGACGTTCGGCGACGACTATGTGCCGGATTTCCCGCGCGCCTATTCCACCAAGGCCAAGAACGCGCAGGAGGCCCATGAGGCCATCCGTCCGACGGACGTCTTCCTGACGCCCCAGCAGGTCGGCCATGCGCTGACACCCGACCAGAAGAAGCTGTACGAACTGATCTGGAAGCGCTCCGTCGCCTCGCAGATGCAGTCGGCGGAACTGGATCAGGTCGCGGTGACGCTCGCCGATGCCAGCGGTCAGACGCTTCTGCGCGCCACAGGCTCGACCATCGCATTCGACGGCTTCCTCAAGCTCTATATCGAAGGCCGGGACGACACCAAAGTCGAGGATGAAGACGGCAAGCTCCTGCCGCCGATGAAGGAAGGCGACCGCCTGACGACCGGCGCCGTGGATGCCGAACAGCATTTCACCCAGCCGCCCCCGCGCTATTCGGAAGCCTCGCTCGTCAAGAAAATGGAAGAGATCGGCATTGGCCGCCCCTCGACCTATGCCTCCATTCTGGGCGTGCTGCGGGACCGCAATTACGTGCGGCTGGATGCACGGCGCTTCATCCCCGAGGATCGTGGACGGCTGGTTACGGCGTTCCTGACGTCTTTCTTCGAGCGCTATGTGGATTCGGGCTTCACGGCCTCGCTTGAAGAGCAGCTTGACGACATTTCAGGCGGCCGCGCGGACTGGCATGATGTCATGGCCGCGTTCTGGCATGATTTCTCGGCGGCAGTGGCGCAGACCAAAGATCTGAAAATCTCGGACGTCATCGACGCTCTGGACGAAGACCTCGCGCCGCATTTCTTCCCGCCCCGCCCTGATGGCGGCGATCCGCGCGTCTGCACATCCTGCGGAACCGGGCGGCTGGGCCTGCGGCTTGGCAAGTTCGGCGCCTTCATCGGCTGTTCGAACTATCCGACCTGCCAGTTCACACGCCGTCTGGTGGCCGAAGAAGGCGACACCGAAGGGCTGAATGACGGTCCGAAAATTCTGGGTCAGGACCCGGATACCGGCGAGGACATCTCGATCCGTCGCGGGCCGTACGGGCTGTATATCCAGCGCGGCGAACCCAATCCTGAGGACAAGAAAGCCAAACCCAAGCGGACGACGATTCCCAAGGGAATCGACGGCAACACCATGACCATGGAACAGGCGCTAGGCCTGCTGTCCCTGCCGCGTCTGGTGGGGCTTCACCCTGAAACGGGTGAGAAGATCGAAGCCGGTCTGGGACGGTTCGGACCGTATGTGAAGATGGGCGCGATCTATGGCACGCTCGACAAGGATGACGATGTTCTGACGGTCGGGCTGAACCGGGCCGTGGATGCGCTGGCGAAAAAGCTCGCCTCCATCCGCAATCTGGGCGCACATCCGAAAGACGGTGAGCCGGTCATGATCCGCAAGGGACGGTTCGGACCCTATGCCCAGCATGGTCAGCTGATCGCCAACCTGCCCAAGGGGCAGGACATGAACGAGGTCACGCTCGATGAGGCGGTGGCGCTTCTGGCGGAAAAGGGCAAGCCCCTGAAAGGTGGCGCAAAAAAAACTTCCGCGAAAAAAGCAGCTCCAAAGACCACAAAGGCCAAGAAAACCGTTGCTTCTGCGGAAGGGGATGAGGCCGCTCCGAAGACGGTAACGAAGCGTATCCCGGCCAAATCCGCCACAAAAACGAAAACCACAACGCCGCGGAAGCGTAAGACTGTCTCCGACACGTCGTCGGAAGACTGAAAACAGATCGGCTCGGCAGTGTTGCCAGATGGCACTGCCGACCCCAGATTTGATCTGGCAAGTCTTTACCGTGGCTGAAGTTTGTGGCGTGGTCGCGTTACGGGAGCAGCCGTTTTTTGCCGTCCCGTCTCCAAGGACCCCGTCTTGCGTCATGCCGCCCGCCCTGTGACCTTTTTCATGCCGCGCAGCCGCAAGGCGGCATGTCGTGTGGCGCTGTGTCTGACGGTCTGCATCATGGTTCTCGCAGTTCAGAGCGGCACCGCAAAAGCCCAGACACCGACCGGCAATGCCCCGGCTCCCGCAACGCCTACAGCCGCTCCGCCCCCGCCCGCACCTCCCGTTTTTTCGTCCCCCATCACACGGGACGTTCTGGTCGCGGCGCTCGGCTTTCTGGAGCCGCGAACGCTGGAGGCCCATTCCGCACGGGATTTCTGCGTCTGGGGGCTGGACGGTCTGACGGCCATCGACCCGACCCTATCCGTCACGATCACGCCCTCGGCCGCAGCCCCTGGCGTCGTCCATACGTCCGGAACGGCCGTCGCGGCTGAAAAACCTGCCGATGCGCCGTCCACCACGACACTGAGCGTCCTTCAGGGCCAGACCGTTCTGTTCAGCCGCACTCTGCCCTCGACGAACAGCCATACCGCATGGGCGGATCTGGTCACGGCGGCCATGCAGGCGGCCTGGCAGCATTCCTCCACCTTGCGGGATGCCGGATCAGACGCGCTGTTGCAGGGATTTTTTGACGAACTGTTCAATCATCTCGACCCGTATTCCCGCTATCTCGGCCCCTCTCCCGCCACGTCGGACCGGACGCGGCGCACGGGCAGCACCGGCACAGTGGGGCTGAGCCTCGGGCAGAGCGGACGGAACATCGTAATTACAGCCGTCAACGCCAATGGTCCCGCATGGGAGGCAGGCATCGATACGGGCGAGCATCTGGTGTCCGTCAATGGACGCTCCACGCACGGTCAGGATGCCGCAACCGTTCAAGAGTGGCTGGAAGGCGACGAACACAGCGCCGTTACGCTGGGAATCGCCGCGAAGGGACACCGACCCACGACCTTCAAACTGCAACGGGTTCAGGTTCCGCCTGAAACCGTGTTTGCGTCCACCGATGGTCCCTTCACCGTCCTGCGCGTCACGTCCTTCTCGACCCAGACAGCCGAGGAAATCAGCCAGTATATCGATCAGGTCGTGGACGAACCGACCCCGGACGCCCCCACTCCGCCTCCGGGAAAAGGCAAGGCTGCGGGCATCATTCTCGATCTGCGTGGAGATCGCGGTGGCGTCCTGCAACAGGCCGTGACAACGGCGGCTCTCCTGCTCGATCATGGCGTCGCCGTAACCACGCAGGGCCGGAATCCTCTGGCCAACCATATCTGGGCCGTTCAGGGCGGCGACATGACCAACGGAACGCCCGTGGTAGTTCTCGTGGACGGACGGACAGCGAGTGCTGCCGAAATTCTGGCGTCCGCGCTGGCCGATCACCGGCGCGCCGTCGTGATCGGCAGCGAAACTCTGGGCAAGGGGCTGGTTCAGGTGATCGGGCAGATGCCCAATGGCGGCGAACTGTTCGTGACATGGAGTCGCAATCAGGCTCCGCTGGGCTGGCCAATTCAGGGACTGGGCGTGATGCCGCAGATCTGCACGTCGCTTGGAGCGGACGCGCTTCAGGCACAGCTTTCCGCCCTGAAAGCAGGAAACAGCCTTCAGGGCGAGGCCGTGCAGACCGCCCGGGCCGCCCGCTATCCGGTCCCGGTCGCGAAAATTCTCGAGATCCGCAAGCACTGTCCGGCCGCCATCGGCTCGGATGCCGACATGGACGCAGCAAAGGCGCTGCTGTCTTCCCCTGCCGCTTATAAGGCGGCTCTGGAGTCTGTTCCCGACGAGAACAGCGCGCCTCTCCACTAACCTTGCAGGACGAACGGAAACGGTTATGGGCGCACGATTGAAAACGGGACTTTGGGTACGGGCTGTCCTGCGCCGTATTTCTTCGGACGGAACCTCGGCCATGGTTCTGAAAAAGGGCGATGAGGATGCCGGTGCGGTCCTGATCGTCCTGACAGACCGCTCGGGCGGGACTGGTGTTCTGCGGGAGGACGGATCGGGCTGGACCCGCGTGGATGCGAGCGATGCCGCCAGTGTGGACGCCTATCTGGAACGGCAGAAACAGTATGATCCCGATCTGTGGATCGTTGAGCTTGAGATGCGCGACGTCTCCCTGCCCATCGAGCGGACCCTCGGGTCACGCAGGCTCGATCTGGACGAAGAGGCGTAAACTGTGGGAGTGAAGACACAGCACATGGCGAACCTGCCATAAAGAAAACTGCATGATGCGGCATTATGCTGTGTGATGCGTTGCCATCGTCCGAGCTTTCGGCAAGAACACACACGGTAAGGTTGGCAGATTTGGCTGGTTGGAGAAAAATGGACATGACGCACCGATCCGTTGTCAGGACCTGGCTAACCCGTGCCGGGTTCACTGCAGGCGTTTCGATGCTCGTCATGGGTGCCGCAACCGCACAGCCCGTCAAAGGACTGTATGTTGCAGGTGAAGGCGGCGCGAGCTTCAATCAGGACCAGACGGCACGCCTGTCGCCTGTCTTTCCGAGCGGGCGTGACCACTATCAGGCGGGCGTGACCGGAATCGGCAGCTTGGGCTATGGCCTCGGAAACGGCTTCCGCGTCGAGGTCGAAGGCAACTACCGCAACAACCGCTTGCAGCAGTTCCGCTCCAGCACGTTCCCGTCCTCTGTCGGCGGGCGTCAGCAGGGCTATGGCGTCATGGCCAATGCTCTGTTCGACATGGATATCGGCAAGTCCTGGGTCTTCCCGTATTTCGGCGCGGGTATCGGCTATGGCTGGCAGGCGATGAACACTTATGTTCATGCTCCGAACGGCGCCTTTGATCAGCATGTCGGCGGCACGGCCGGAAACTTTGCCTATCAGGGTATTTTCGGTCTCTCCTTCCCTGTTCCGTGGGTCGTGGGTCTGTCGGCTACCGCGGAATACCGATTCTACACGCTGATGGGGCCGAACGGGCACCATGCCACGGCCACCGGAATCTATGGCGGCTGGGACAAGACGAAGGAATTCGGCGTGTCCAGCGGCAACCGCGACACCCGTACGGACTTCAACCACTCGCTGATGCTGGGTCTGCGCTACGAGTTTAATCCGGCGCCCCCACCGCCGAAGCCGGTTGAAGCGCCAATGCCGATCCCGGGCCCTGCACCGACCCGGACCTATCTGGTATTCTTCGACTGGGATTCGGCCACGCTGAGCGCACGGGCAAAAGCCGTGGTCGCGGCAGCAGCGCGCAACTCCACGTCCGTTCAGGTCACGCATATCGAGGTCAGCGGTTATACCGACAGTTCGGCAGCGCATCCGGGCCAGCGTGGCGAAGCCTACAACATGGCGCTGTCCCAGCGTCGTGCAAGTGCCGTCAAGGAAGAGCTGGTGCGGGATGGCGTAGCGGCGGGAATGATCGCGACACAGGGTTTCGGCGAGAGCCATCCGCTGGTGGTCACGGCAGCCAATACACGCGAGCCGCAGAACCGGCGCGTGGAAATCGATTTCAAGTAAGAGCTACGGACAAGCCCAGCCTTTCCGGTCTACCGGCGGTTTCCTTTGGAGCCGCCGGTTTTTTTTGTGTCTGTTAGGCACAAAAAAGGGCGGAGAGAAGCCTCTCCGCCCTGTCCATGACTGGAATGGGTCTTATTTCTTGCGGTGCGTCGTGTGACGGACAGGCGCCTTCTTGGCCGTAGCCTTGACCGGTGTGGGGGCAACGACTGCGGGCGGCTTTGCGACGACCACACCCGTTGCATCGACCGTGGCGTGAATCGTCAGATGCTCGCGCTTCTGGCCATTCCCTGGGATCAGTTCGGCCGTGAACGAATCCGTTCCGGCATAAGCCGTAGCGGGCGTGTAATCCACATAGGTCTTGCCGTCATAATTGTAGAGGAAGGCCTTGCCGTGTGACGGCGGAGGATTGACACCGAAAGAGGCATAATTGCCTCCCAGCGGCTGCTGGATGGCGATGGAGCACAGGCCGTCATCGCTGCGGACCGTCATGTCCACACTCATCGTGCCATCGGCAGCCTTCTTGACGGACGAGACGTGGCAGACGGCGGATGTCCGCTGGTAGCCGAAAGGATTCGGAGCCACGGAACGCTGGACGATCGGCTGCTGGGCACAGCCGGAGAGAAGCAGGGACACGGCCAATGCCGAACCCAGGGTAATGGCAGAACCTCGCAGACGCACGGTCAACTCCAACGCATCGTGACAGGACAGGCCGCGTTTCCGCAGCAGACAGACGTTCGCATGTAGAGCAGGACGGCACGGGGCGAAAGGCTGCATCCGAATGCTCTGACCATTTTGACGGTATTTTGTGCCACAGGGCCGATAAATTGCCCCTGAAGGCCGTCACGCCCCTTTTCTGCCATGAAATCATGTTTCGGATGAAGGGCTTGCCGCACGTTCCTCAGACGCAGAATCAGCTTTCGCCGGGGGTCGACCGCGGGTAGTCTGTTCCAGTGGTTGTGGCCGGTCGATCCGGTCTTGTGGAGTCTGTCAATGCCGTCGATCTTCCGTCGTTCCGTCAAGGGCCTGCTTGCTGTGGGGCTTTCCTGCGCTACGCTTGCTGCTGTTCATCCTCTTTCCGCCCGCGCTGCGGACTGCGGCAATTCGCCCGCCCATGAGGCTTTCGATGTGGCCGGACTGAAGTCCGAACTGATGGTGACGGCGCTGTCGTGCAAGGCGCAGGACCGCTACAATGCCTTCGTCAACAAGTTCCGCCCTGCCCTGCTGAATGCGGACGAGCGTCTGAACAGCTATTTCCGCACGACCTATGGCCGTCGCGCACAGGTCGAACATGACGACTACATCACGCAGCTTGCCGACATCCAGTCGCTCGGTGGACTGAAATCCGGCACGGTGTTCTGCCAGCAGCGCGAAGCAATGTTCGACGAGATCAACGCTCTCGAAAGCTCTGCCGATCTGGCCCATTACGCCGAAGCCAAGGACGTGGCCCAGCCTGCTTCCTATGAGAGCTGCGAAGCCCCAGCGACCGTGGACCGCCATTCCCGCAAGGGCGTGACGAAAAAGGCCGCAACACGCCGCACGAACCGCGCCTGAGGCCCTGTTCTGAAGCCGCCGGTCGCCCCTGCCTCGAAGCGTTTGCTTGACGTTCCTTAGCGGGGCGGCGACAACGCAGACATGAGCGATCTGTTCGAGTCAGGCAAGACAGGCAAACCCAAGGCCGGAACATCCCGCAAGGGGCCGGTCGATACGGAATATGGTGCCCACGACATCGAGGTGCTGGAAGGGCTTGAGCCCGTCCGGCGCCGTCCGGGCATGTATATCGGCGGCACGGATGATACCGCGTATCATCATCTCGCCTCCGAAATCCTCGACAACGCGATGGACGAAGCGGTAGCGGGTCATGCCACCACCATCGACGTGCGGCTGGAAGGCCCGCGCACGCTCATGGTGCGCGACAACGGCCGTGGCATCCCGACCGACCCTCACCCGAAATTTCCCGACAAATCCGCGCTTGAAGTGATTTTTACCACGCTTCATGCGGGCGGAAAATTCTCGGGCAAGGCCTATGACACGTCCGGCGGCCTGCACGGCGTGGGCAGTTCGGTCGTCAATGCGCTCTCCGAGAAGCTGGAAGTCGAAGTCGCGCGAGACAGGACGCTGTACCGGCAGGACTTTGTGCGCGGTGTCTCGCTGGCGCCGTTGGCGGAAGTCGGCAACGCGCCCAACCGGCGCGGCACGACGGTACGCTTTACGCCCGATCCGGAAATCTTCGGCAACCATCATTTCTCCCCTGCCCGGCTCTACCGGATGTGCTGCTCCAAGGCGGCGCTGTTCCGGGGGGTAACGATCCAGTGGAAATGCGAAGCATCCCTCATCAAAGCGGGCGACGAGACGCCGGTTGAAGCCACCATCCAGTTCCCCAACGGGTTGGAAGATGCGCTTTCGGCGGAACTCGGGCCTGATCCGGATCTGCTGACACCGCTCTGGGCGGGAGATGTGGATCTGCCGATCGCATCCGATGGGCGGACGGGCGGACGCGTGGAATGGGCCGTGGCGTTCCTTGAGAGCGGAACGGCGACCCTGTCCTCGTTCTGCAACACGATTCCCACGCCTCAGGGCGGCACGCATGAGGCCGGATTCCGGGCCGCGCTGGTCAAGGGCCTGCGTGCCTGGGGCGATCAGCGCAAGGTCAAGCGGGCCGCCGCCATTTCGGCGGAAGACGTTCTCGGCTCCGTGGCCGCCAAGCTCTCGGTCTTCATTCGCGATCCGCAGTTTCAGGGCCAGACCAAGGACAAACTGACTTCTCAGGAGGCATCGCGACTGGTCGAAGGGGCGCTGCGCGACCGCGTGGATCACTGGCTGGGCGGGAATCCGCAACAGGCGGACAGCCTGCTGGCCTTTATGGTGGAACGCGCGGAAGAGCGTCTGCGCCGCCGTGAAGTCAAGGACACGGCCCGCAAAAGCGCCACACGCAAGCTGCGCCTTCCCGGCAAGCTGACGGACTGCACACGCGAAAATGCTGCCGAGACAGAACTGTTCCTCGTGGAGGGCGAATCGGCTGGCGGCTCCGCCCGTCAGGCGCGCGACCGCGAGACGCAGGCCGTGCTGCCGTTGCGGGGCAAGATCCTTAACGTGGCCTCCGCCACGACCGACAAACTACGGGCCAATCAGGAACTTCGGGATCTGACCGAGGCTCTGGGCTGCGGCATCGGGGCGTCGTTCGATATCAGCCGTCTGCGCTATGGGCGCGTCATCATCATGACGGATGCCGACGTGGACGGGGCGCATATCGCCTCGCTTCTGATGACGTTCTTCTATCGCGAAATGCCGGAACTGATCCGTCAGGGCCATCTGCATCTGGCGCAACCGCCGCTCTATCGCATCACGCATGGACCCAAGACGGTCTATGCCATGAACGATCAGGACCGCGTCCGACGGATCAAAACCGATTTCAAGGCCAATGCGAAGGTCGAGGTCTCCCGGTTCAAGGGCTTGGGCGAAATGCCGGTGAAGGATCTCAAGGAAACGACCATGGACCCGGCCCGACGGACGCTTCTGCGCGTCATCACCCCGCCCGAGGACCGTCTGACAACCAGCGAGCGTGTGGAAAGCCTGATGGGCCGCAAGCCGGAACTGCGGTTCCGTTTCATTCAGGAACATGCCCGTTCCGTTGACGAACTCGACGTCTGAGCGTGTCGTCACAGGTCAGCTCCACGGAAACGAATAGCCAGCTCAAGGCGGTCGGATGTCTGATCGGGGGAATTTCCTCCTTCCAGATCGGCGCGACGCTGGCGAAAGGACTGTTCCCACTGTTTGGCCCGACCGGCATGGTGGGGCTGCGCGTCTGTCTGGCTGCGGTCATTCTGTTGTGCATCTGGCGGCCGACGCCGGGCACGCTGACGGTCGAGCGGCTGAAGCTGCTGCTGCCCTATGGCGCGTCTGTCGCGATCATGAATTTCTGCTTTTACGTGGCGCTGGTCCGGCTGCCACTGGGCGTGGTCGTCGCTCTTGAGTTCACCGGTCCCCTGACGCTGGCGCTGGTCGGCTCCCGCCGCTGGCTGGATCTGTGCTGGGCGGGACTGGTGGTTGCGGGGCTGTTCCTGTTGCTGCGGCCCGAAGGACCGACAGTGGGTCTGGCGTCACTCAATCTGTTCGGCGTGGCGGCGGCCCTTCTGAGCGGGTGTGGATGGGTGGTCTATATCCTGACCGGCACGCGGATGGGGAAAATGTTCCCGGCGCCCGTTGCCACGACACTGGGCATGAGCACGGCGGCCATCCTGCTGCTGCCTTGTCTGATCCCGACGATTCCGACGGTCCTGACCCATCCTTGGCAGGGCGGGGCCGCGTTGAGCGTGGCGGTCCTGTCTTCGGCGGTGCCGTATATTCTGGACATGATGGCGATGCGGACCCTGAGCCCGCGCGATCTGGGTATCCTTCTGAGCATGGAGCCGATGCTGGGCGCTCTGTCAGGGTTTGTGTTCCTGCATGAGGCCCTGTCCGCAATGCGCTGGATGGGGGTGTTGTGTATTGCCGCCGCCTCGGCAGGGAATGTGCTGACCGGACGGCAGAAGTCCCTGCACTGACGCAACGCGGGCCCTATAATCGGCTGAAAACAGACAGAAATATAGGGTCGGGACGTATTTCGCTCTCTTGACCGACAGGGGATGTCGGCGCCAGATGCGGGCGTCATGTCCTGCCTCTTTTCCCCTTCGAACCGACGGTCCGGTTTGCCTGCGCTCGCAGTCATCGCCGTGGTTCTTCTGGGGTTTCTGGGGCAACTCGTTCTTCAGGGATGTTCCTATCCCGAAGAAAGTCCCCGGGCGACGATCGAGCGCCTGACGGGCATCGACATTGCACCGTCCCCCATGGTGATGCCCGGTCCGATGCCGGGAATGACGGCTGGACATCATCATCATTCGCATGACGGCACCTGCCCGCTCTGCCCCCTGTTACAGCTTCTGGCGGTCATTCTGGCCAGTCTGCCTGTGCTGCCGGCCTGTGGGACCCTGGGACGCCAGATCCGCCAGACGCCCGGTACGCCGCGTGCGCCGCCCGCAATCTGGCGACTGCTTCCCCCTTCCCGAGGACCACCTCGCCTCGTCTGACCCCCATTGTGGTCATGGCGGAGGACGAAACTGCCTTGCGGTCTGTCTTTTTCGGGACAGCCTGCGGAGGCGTGATCCGCCGTGACTGGATTTCAGATCAGTCGAGGATGTGGATCATGCTTCCCCATTACAGGACCCGCACGGACGCAGGTTATGCGCGCCCGTGCCTGACGGCGCTTTTCTTTACCCTGACCGCCTTTTCAGGAGCATCCGCACAGGATGTTCTCTCCCAGCCAGACTCCGTTGAGTCTGCCAAGGCCGAACAGTTGAACGTCATCGGCATACGCCAACCCCAGACGACCAGCGCGGATACAGCGCATCTTCTGGACCATGCGCTCGGTTACAGCACCTATTCCGCAGGCGGCGTCTCCGCCCTGCCCGTTCTGAACGGCATGGCCGACGATCGGGTGGCGACGCTCGTGGACGGCATGCGGATTGATGCCGCCTGTCCGAACCACATGAATCCCGCCATGTCCTATGTCGATCCCGACAGCGTTTCGCGTGCGGTGGCCATTGCGGGGATCACGCCCGTAAGTCTGGGCGGAGACAGCATCGGCGGGACCGTCGAGATCGAGCGCAAAGACCCGCTGTTCGCCAAAACGGGCAATATCCTCGTGACGGGGCATGTGCGGGGGGATTATCGCAGCAATGGGGGCGGTTCGGGGGCTTCGGGGTCTTTGACGGTCGCCAATGACATGTTTAGCCTGCGCTATACCGCGTCCTATTCCCATGCCAGCGACTATCAGGCCGGTGGGAACGGGCAGCACGTGCGGTCCACCGAGTATCTGAGCTTCAACCATGCCGTGACGCTGGGCGTGAAGAAGGCCAATCATCTTCTGGCCCTGACTTTCGGTCAGCAGGACATCCCCTATGAGGGCTTTCCCAACCAGTACATGGACATGACCAATAACCGCTCCACCTTCGTGAACGGCAAGTACAAGGGCGACTTCAACTGGGGCACACTCGATGTGCGCGGCTCCTGGCAGCGGGTGACGCATGTCATGGACATGCTTTCGGACAAGGGCGGCCACAGCGCGACCACGGGCATGCCGATGAACACGGATGCGCGCACGGCGACCTATGCGATCAAGGCGACCATTCCGCTCGGACTGAAGCACACACTCAAACTGGGCAGTTCCTTCGACCATAACGGACTGAACGACTGGTGGCCGCCGCTTCAGGGCAGCATGATGATGGGGCCAGGCACCTATCACAACATCAATAACGGCCATCGGGACCGGCTGGGGCATTTCGCGGAATGGGACGCGCAGTGGCTGCCCCGCTTTTCCACGCAGCTTGGATTTCGCAACGATCTGGTGATGATGAATACGGGCAAGGTCGCGCCGTATTCCTGGACCGGGATGATGTCCATGGCCGATGCGATGGCGGCGGAGCGGTTCAATCAGGCGTCACGCGGGCGCACGGACGTCAATTTCGACGTGACCGCGACGGGCCGCTGGAAGCCGCTGGACAGCCTGTCCATCGAAGGGGGCTATGCCCGCAAGACGCGCTCGCCAAACCTCTATGAACGTTATGCCTGGGGCATGGGGAGCATGGCGACGCGGATGATCGGCTGGTTTGGCGATGGCAACGGTTATGTGGGGAACCTGAACCTGTCTCCCGAGGTCGCCAATACGGCCAGCGTGACGGTGGACTGGCATGATCCGAACCCGACCCAGCGCTGGGACCTGAAGATCCAGCCGTTTTATACCTACACGCACAACTACATTAACGTCCGGCGTCTGAGCAGCTTCTCGAACGGGTTGTCGATGCTGGGTTTCGTCAATCACAACGCCCAGAGCTACGGCCTCAACGCCTCAGGCTCCGTGCGCCTGTGGGACAGGACAGCTTATGGACGGGGCGAGCTGGTCGGGAACATCAACTGGGTGCGCGGTGTGGATCTGGTCACGCATTCGGGGCTGTATCACCAGATGCCGGCGAACGGCCTGATCGGGCTACACGAGACCTATGAGAACTGGACAGGTCGCGTCGAGGTGACGCTCGTGAAATCCAAGGACACCGTGGACTGGCTGCGCAACGAACCCCGCACGCCCGGCTATGCGCTGCTGGGGCTTGGGGGGAGCTATCGCTGGCGGTATTTCACGCTCAATGCCGAACTCGCGAATGTGCTGAATCAGCGATATTATCTGCCGCTAGGCGGCCTCTCACTGGGGGATTACGACGCTACGGGTGTTCTGGGGCCGTTGCCGGGAATGGGGCGGTCTTTCAACATGAACCTGACCGCCGCATTCTAACAGGGGTCGGGCCGCAACAGAACCGAGAGCGTCAGACGCTCTCGGCAACCCAGTTCCGGGTCTTGGTCGCAAGACCAATGCCCGGATTGAAGCAGTTGCACGGATCGAGGCTGCGGTAATGGGCGACCATCTCGTCCGGTGCCTTGTAGAGATGCCCGACATTGTGTTCCGCCGGATAGCGCGCGCCACGGGCGTCCAGTCCGGGGAGCATGTCGTGCTCCACCTGCATGGCGTTGTAGCCCTTTTTGATCACGTAATCCTGGTGCATCACGTGGCAGAAGAAATGGCCGTAATAGAGTTTGACGATGATCTTGTCCTCGATCTCCTTCGGCAGGACCTCAAACCACTCACGATCATTGCGGCGCAGCGCGACATCAAGCGCCACGATGTCTTCGGCGGTTTTCGTATGGATTGCGCGGTACCGCACGGCAGCACCGGCCGCGGCAAAGCGATGCAGGAAGGCAAGCTTGCCTTCTTCGGGCGTACATTCGAAGAAAGCCCCGCCCGTGCCTGAGGCCCACTGTTCCAGATAGGCCCGAACCGGTGCGGTCATGGGAGCCGAGACCTTGAGCATAAGGTGGTGCTCGAAACGATCGCGGTACTCGCACATGCGCTTGGGAAGCTGCTTCGGCAGGAAGCGGCTGAGGACCTGCATCGCCAGATCGCTGAAATGATCGGACAGGAACGGTAGTTTCTGCGCGAAAACGTCGAAGCGGGACTTCATGGAGAAGAATTTCGGCAGGTATTTCGTGCCGAAATAACGGATGACCGCAAACGTGTCCTTGCCGTATTTCTCGGCAATATCGAACGCATCGCGATGCAGATACTCACCGGCGATCGGCAGTTCATCAAAATGGGTCAGGGCGTGACGGCGGAGGTCTTCAAGATCGGACGTGCTGTTCGTCCCGATATAGAACACAGCCGGATTTTTGTTCGCCTCGAACGTATCCAGACGCACCGCAAACACGACCAGCTTGCCCGCACATCCCGCGGCTTCGTACCAGCGGTTGGGATCGGCATTGAAGCGGGCGGGCGTGTCGGCGTCTACGTCCCGGACATGGGTGGCGTAATTTTCGTCGTGACCGCGTCCGGCGTTCCAGTCGATGGCGGCTTCGGGAAGCTGTCCGGCCTGCACGGCAGCGAGGATTTCCTCGGGATTACCCTCCAGACGGATGCCCAGATGGTTGACGAGATGCAGTTTGCCGTCCGCGCCCATCTGGCCGAACAGCGCCATTTCGGTGAAGGCGGGGCCGCGCTGAACCAGCGCGCCGCCGGAATTGTTGCTGACACCGCCCAGAACCGACGCGCCGATACAGGACGAGCCGATCACGGAATGCGGTTCGCGGTCGATGGCAGCGAGTTTGTCTTCCAGATCATGCAGGGTGGAGCCGGGCAGGCAGACTACCTGCCGCCCTTCGCCGATCAGGTGGATGCCGTCCAGACGGTTTGTGCTGATGATGACCACGCCACGGTCATAGTCGTTGCCGTCAGGAGTGGAGCCGCCCGTCAGGCCCGTATTGGCGGCCTGCATGATGATGATCCGACCGGACTCGGCGCAGAGCTTTGCGGCACGCCACAATTCGACAAGGCTGCCCGGCTGAAGCACCGCCACCACGTCTCCCATGCCGAAACGGAACCCCTTGCGGAAGCGATAGGTCGCCGAAGGGGTCGTCAGGACATGTCGCGCTCCGAGAATGGCGCGGAGGGAGTGGATGAGCGAGGCATCGCTGACTTCTGAGCTGGCCTCGGAACTGCCTTGTAGTGACGCTGACATTCTCTTGTCTTTCCTGCCGGCAACGTGATCGCCGCTGGTCCTAACATGGGGCTGCAAGAAACCACTCTTCAACCCTGCGTGTTATTTTACGCGCCCAAAGAGACGTTCAAGTTCCCGTCGTGTCAATCGAAGCCATGTCGGCCGTCCATGCGAACAGGTATTGGCCCGCGGTGTGCGTTCCATCTCCCGCAGCAGGGCATCCATTTCTTCAGGCTTGAGCCGACGACCTGCACGAATACTGCCATGACAGGCCATCCGAGCGAGAATGGCGTCCAGATGATGGGCAAAACTTCCCGTACTGGCGGCATCCAGATCCGGATCGCCAGCCAGTTCGTCGGCAACGTCTTTCAGGAGACCCTGAATGTCCTTCGCGCCCAAAAGGGCTGGAACCGAGCGCAGCAGAACACTGCCGGGGCCGAAGGATTCGAGGTCGATCCCGAGTTTGGCGAGATCCTCCGCCCGCGCCATGAGGGCCTCGGCCTCACGGCGAGGCAGGTCCACCACTTCGGGCAGGAGCAGGGCCTGCGCGCGCAGGGTGCCGCCGCTCGCATATTGTTCGCGCAGGCGCTCATGGGTCAGGCGTTCATGGGCCGCATGCTGGTCCACGAGGATCAGGTCGCCATCGGGTGCGAGCGCGAGAATGTAGGTGTCGAAAACCTGCGCGATGGACGCGCCGAGTGGAAATGCCGGATCGAGCGCCTCGGGCTGCTGAGGGGCGCGGGCGGCGGGAGCGAAAGCCGGGTCCGTTTCTGCGAAGCCCTGACGAGGGACGGTTTGCGGGGTTTGGGGCGCTGAGGCCGTGGGCAGAGTGGTCTGTAACGGGAGCGACGTCATCGTCTCCCCGGGTTCCGGCGGGCGGGGCGGATAGACGATGGAAGACCGCGGGGCGAAACTCGCATGGATGCCGCCTCCGCCCTTCGAGCCATGCCCCAGCGCCCGGCCCAGACCGCCGATGACGAGAGAGCGGATTTCGGCTTCATCGGCGAAACGCAGTTCCGTCTTGGCGGGATGGACGTTCACGTCCAACCGTTCCAGCGGCACTTTCAGATGCAGCGCCATGACCGGGAAGCGGCCGCGCTCGATGACGGGACGATAGGCTACGCGAATGGCGGTCCGGAGCATCGGGTCCGTCACCGGGCGGTTGTTGACCAGAATGAACTGACCCGATCCGGTGGCGCGGGTTCGGGCCGGACCACAGGCGAACCCCGACAGACGCACGGCCCCGCGCTGTTCGTCCAGCGGGATCAGCGTATCGGGCGTGGTCTCAAGGATGGACGCCGCACGACTGATCGGACTCTGTTCGGGGAGGTCGAACAGAACCTTGTCGTCCAGCAGCACACGCATGGCGCAATGGGGCGCGGACAAAGCCAGCCGCCGCATGACGGATTCGGCATGGCCGCTCTCGACGCGCGCGCTCTTGAGAAACTTGCGCCGCGCCGGAGTGGCGAAGAACAGGTCCGTTACGACAATGCGCGTGCCGACCGGGCCGGAGGCGGGCTGCGGCGGGGTGATGACACCGCCGTCCACGCGGATGCACCAGGCGGTGTCAGACTCTGGCGTACGGGACGTGATGGAGAGCCGCGCGCTGGCGCCGATGGAGGGCAGCGCCTCGCCCCGGAACCCGAGCGTGCGGATCTGGACGAGATGATCGTCCAGAAGTTTGGACGTGCAGTGCCGCTCGACAGCCAGTTCCAGTTCGACCGGGCTCATGCCACAGCCATTATCCGTAACGTCGATCCGGTCCGTCCCGCCTGCACGCAGCGCGACCACAATGCGGGTTGCACCGGCATCAATGGCGTTTTCGACCAGTTCCTTGAGCGCGGCGGCGGGACGTTCGATGACCTCGCCCGCCGCGATCAGGTCGATGACATGACCGGACAGGCGACGGATTGTGGGGCGGGACATGGACGGGGCCTCGGTCACGATGCCTCCTCATCGTCCGGACTGGAGCCGGACGGCAGACAGGGCCGTTCCTTGCGCCCCATCAGGGAGCGGAAGGAACAAGCATACTCAGAGAACGCCGAGGAAGGCTTTCTTCTTGCGGACCGTCGGGGTGGCGCCCGTTGCGGGGTTGCGGCCCAGAGCCGAGTTCTCGCGGATGCGACGGTTTTCGCCGTCACCATCGACGACGGACCCGGCATTGCCGCCTTTCCAAAACATCAGGTTGTCCACAAAACCGGCATCGGCCGCACCGAGTTCGGCGTTGTTCGGCGCATTGGCGGACTTATCCACCTGTCCGACCAGCGCGGTCTGCCCGGTGCTGCCCTTGCCGGAATCCGGATGCAGGGCCGTGTCCGGCGAAAGCGTTTCGAGCGCCTGCATCCGCGGGCTTTCGTCCGGGCGATGGGCATCCGCCGCGCCGGGGAGCTGCATCTGCTCGGAAGGCGGCATGGAGAGCGGGGCGCGGGTTGTGACGGTGTACTCGTCGGGCATGGCCCGTTCGAGACCGATCGCGCGGGAGACATCGGCGCCCGAGCAGCCCGAAAGCAGCAGGCCGACGGAAGCCATGGCACCCATCTGGACACTGAGACGGGCAACGAAAAGACGGTTACGACGCATGGAGGGCCCCTGGGACGCGATCATGATTGGAACACTCCTACAGTCCGCGCGGCGCGGGAGCAAGGCCGGAGCGGAGCGTGGAAACAAGTTCCGCCAGCGTATCACTTCGCGTTCGACGCTCTGGCGGCCTGACGTTCGGCAAGAAGGGAGTCGATCAGCCAGACAATGACGCCACAGACGATCCCGGAATCCGCGACGTTGAAGACATACCATGACCAGCCGAACGCATGGGCGTGCAGGAAATCCACGACCGCGCCATAGCGCAGGCGGTCGATGACATTGCCGATGGCGCCTCCGGCGATCGCCCCACAGGACGCCGCAACCAGCGTGCGCTTCGTCCGCGTCAGGGTCCAGACCAGAAGCCCCACCGCAATCAGCGAGACCGCGCAGAAAATCCACGGCCCCCGGCTGCCGAGGCCGCCGAACATGCCGAAGGTCACGGCATGGTTCCAGACCATCGTGAAGTTCAGGAACGGCAGGATCTCGACCGAACCACGATCCGGCAGGTGATAGGTGTACAGAATCCAGTCCTTGCTGGCCTGATCCAGAACGAGAACCAGAACCAACAGGGCGAAGCCCAGAACCATACGCCCTGTACGGCTCATGCCGTCATGCCACAGGGACATCAGGCGCTCACCGCATCGATGCAGCGGCGGCACAGGGCAGGATGTTCGGCGTCTTCCCCAACTTCCGGCAGGACCTTCCAGCAGCGGGCGCATTTATGGCCCGGTGCACGCTCGACCTGCGGGCCACCATGGGCCGTGTCGCCCGGCAGCAGTTCGGTTTCGGCATGGGACGTGATGAGAAGTTCGGCCCAGTCGAGACCCCCCAGAATTCCGGCTTCTTCCTGCGACAGCGGCAGCGTGACGCTGGCTTCGAGCGAGGAGCCGATCGTGCCGTCACGGCGGGCCGTTTCCAACTCGGTCGTGACAAGGCGGCGATAGGCGCGGATGTCTTCCCAGCGATTGCCGAGTTCGGGATCGTTCCATTCAACGTCCGGCTCGAAGAACTGTGCGAGATGCACGCTGTCGTCCTCGCCGAAACGGGCCTGCCAGGCTTCTTCCGCCGTGAAGACAAGGACCGGTGCCAGCCAGGTGCAGAGCGCACGGTGCAGGACGTCCAGAACCGTGCGGGCCGCGCGGCGCGTCGGATCGGATTTGGCGTCACAGTAGATCGCGTCCTTACGGATGTCGAAATAGAACGCCGAGAGATCGGTGGTGCAGAAGCCGTGCAGAGCCGGATAGACGCCAACCCACTGATGCGTCTCAACCGCGCTGGAAATCAGGCCGCGCAGTTCGGACAGGCGGTGCAGGATATACTGCTCCAGCGGCGGCAGATCGGCATAGGGCACGGCCTCTTCGGGCGTAAAGCCATCGAGCGCGCCGAGGAGCCAGCGCAGCGTGTTGCGCAGGCGGCGGTAGAGCTCGCCCTGCTGCTTGAGGATTTCCTGCCCGATGCGAAGGTCTTCGTTCGTGTCGGAGTTCAGGACCCACAGACGCAGGATGTCCGCGCCGAGGCTGTCGGTCACGTCAGACGGGGCCACGACATTGCCCAGAGACTTGGACATCTTGCGGCCCTGCTCGTCCATGACGAAGCCGTTGGTCACGAGGGCCTTGTAGGGCGCGACGCCCATCGTGCCGACGCTTTCCAGCAGGGAGGACTGGAACCAGCCGCGATGCTGGTCCGAGCCTTCAAGATAGACATCGGCTGGGAAGTTCAGCCCCTCCTGCCCCAGATCGAAGCGATGGGACGAGCCGCTCTCGAACCAGACGTCCACGATGTCGAAGACCTGTTCGTAATCGGCCGGATTACGGTCGGCGCCAAGGAACACGGCCGGGTCGGCTTCATACCAGACATCAGCCCCCTTCTCGCGGAAGGCGTCGACGATGCGCTGCATGACGGCGGCATCGCGCAGGACCTCGCCGGTGCGCTTCTCGACGAACACCGCGATCGGCACGCCCCAGGCGCGCTGGCGGGAGATGCACCAGTCCGGACGCTGTTCGATCATCGACGTGAGGCGACGACGGGCCGCTTCGGGGACGAAAGTAACGTTATCCAGCGCGCTCAGGGATTTTTCGCGCAGCTTCGTCTCACCATCCATCGCGATGAACCATTGCGGCGTGGCGCGGAAAATGATCGGGGCTCTGGAGCGCCAGGAATGCGGGTAGGAATGGCGGACCGAGCCGCGGGCCATGAGGCCGGTGGCGGGTGCGTCGTCATGTTCGGCGGACTGGCGGGCTTCCGTCAGCAGGTCGCAAACCGGATCGGCAGCCTTGAAAACATGGATGCCGGCCAGATGCGGAACCCACGGCGCGTAACGCCCGTCGTCTTCCACCAGTTCGGGGACTTCGATGCCGTACTGGCGGCAGAGTGCAAAGTCGTCCTGACCGTGCGACGGCGCCATGTGGACGAGGCCCGTACCGGCATCGGTCGTGACGAACTCGCCCGGTAGCATCGGCACGTCATATTCATACCCACGGCCACGCAGCGGATGGGCGCAGACCGCGCCTTCGAGGGCCGTGCCCGGAAGGGTGTAGAGCGTGTGATGGGCGATGATGCCCGCTTCCGTGCAGAAGGCTTCCACACGGTCTTCGGCCACCAGCAGCTTTGCGCCCTGCGGGACGATGCTGTTTTCGTTGGTCTCGTCAATGCGCAGGACGACATAGGTGATGTCCGGGCCATAAGCGAGCGCGCGGTTGGCCGGGATGGTCCAAGGGGTGGTCGTCCAGATGACCGCAGAGACGCCGCTCAGGGCATGGGCGGGTGTCGGGTCCTTGATGACCGGGAAGGCCACGAAAATCGTGGTGGAGTCGATGTCGTGATATTCAATCTCGGCTTCGGCCAGGGCGGTCTTCTCGACCGGGCTCCACATGACGGGGCGCAGGCCGCGATAAAGGCTGCCATTGAGCAGAAACTTGCCGATTTCGTCGACGATCTTGGCTTCGGAGCTGAAGTCCATCGTCACGTAGCGGTTGGCCCATTCGGCCTGTACGCCGATGCGCTTGAAGTCTTCGGCCTGTTTCTGGACCCATTCGGCAGCGTACTGGCGGCACTCGGCGCGGAACTGGAGCAGGGGGACCTGGTCCTTGTCCTTGCCCGCCTTGCGGTACTGTTCCTCGATCCGCCATTCGATCGGCAGGCCGTGACAGTCCCAGCCCGGAAGATAACGGACCTCGTAGCCCGACATGCGATGGGCGCGGTTGACCACGTCCTTCATCACCTTGTTCAGGGCGTGTCCGATGTGAATATGACCGTTGGCGTAGGGAGGGCCGTCATGCAGCGTGAAGACGGGACGTCCCTTCCCGGCTTCGCGGATCCGGTCGTCCAGTCCCGTCTCGGCCCAGCGGGCGAGCGTCTCGGGCTCGCGCTTGGGCAGACCGCCGCGCATCGGAAAGCCGGTACGGGGGAGGAACACAGTGTCGCGGTAGCGGTCCTGCTGTTCCTTGAATGCGGCGACGGAAGGATCGGGAGTCTTATCGGACATGGGGGACGGGCCAGTTTCGGTCATTCACACTAAGGGGGACCATATGGAGATCGGGAGCCAATCCGGTCAAGTCCGGGGTTGAGGGCGGCAGCAATGCGGGGCCGCCTCAAAGCGGGTTGCCGGGACAGCGGGACTGGCGGATGATGCAGGATATGACGCTTTTTTCAGAAGGCAGGTCCGTGAACGCATTTCGTTTCTTCCGGTCCGTTGCAGGAGCCGTTCTGGCTGTCTGGACAGGGTTCGGCATCGCCGCGCAGGCACAGGCCCCCCGTTGCCCGGCCGCCGCGAGCATGCCGGACAGGGCCCGGATGGGGCAGATGTTCAGGACAGCTCCGGACCGGGGCTTTTTGTGGAAAGTGACGAAGGACGGGCATTCATCCTGGCTGTACGGAACGCTGCATGTCGCGAAGCAGGACTGGCTGATGCCCGGTCCGCTGACGCGGGCTGCGATCTTGCAGAGCAGCGAGGTCGCGCTGGAGCTTGATCTGAACGCCCCCGAGACCGCGACCAGCCTGCGCCAACCCGAAGATGCGGCGCGCTGGGCGCATCTCGTGCAGTCCGGACGCAAGGCGAAGGTGGATGCCCTCATGGATCAGCAATGCGTGCCGAGTGCGGCGTTTGCGCATGTGGCTGTGGGCGTAGAAGCGGCGGGCGTCGAAGCGCTTTCGGCGCGCGGGGATGGATATTATCCGGATTATGCTGTGGATGCGGTGCTTCAAGGCATGGCGGGCAGTCTGAAAAAACCGCTGATCGGGCTGGAGACGGTGCAGATGCAGCGTGACCTGCTGATCGGACCGGATCAGGCGGATGAAGATGCGTTCATCGACGACATCGTCAAGGGCGTATCATCGGGCAAGACACAGGCCGAAAACCGGCGGCTTGCGGAAATGTGGGCGTCCAGTGACGTGAAGCGGCTGGATGCGTACCGGGATTGGTGTGACTGTCTGAACACCGCGCAGGAACGGCGCTTCATGTCGCGGCTTCTGGACGATCGGAATGTCGGCATGGCCACGAAAATTGCGAAAATCCATGAAAGCGGAACCTCGCTGTTCGTGGCGGTGGGCTCCCTTCATATGGCGGGGCCGAAAGGACTGCCCGCTCTTCTGCGGAAGGACGGGTTCACGGTCCAGCAGATCGTGCCGGCACTCTGATGAAGCGAATCGTTCGGAAATTTCTGGGGCGCAAATCCCGTCCCCGTCGTCCCGAGGCTCCTGTGCTGCCGCCGCAGATCGAGGAAATCCGGCAGGGAGCGCTGAAAGGTCAGCACCTTCAGATCGTGCAGTGGGGGCAGGTGCTGCTGAACAGCGTGCATGTTCCGCGCGATCCGACTGGTGCGCTGGAGTGGTTTACAATCGCAGCCAGTGCCGGGTTCGGGCCGGGGCACAACATGCGCGGTCGGTGTTTCCAGTTCGGCTGGGGCTGCGAGAAGGATCTGCAACAGGCGGCGCAATGTTACGCCGCCGCTGCTGCTGCGGGCGACGAATGGGGCCGGTATAATCTGGGCATCCTCACCATGCGCGGGATCGGCATGGAAGCGGATCTGCCGCGGGCTCTGGATCTGTTCCGCACGGCCGCCGGTCATGGTCATGCGAAATCCATGAACCTCTATGCGCGGTTTCTGGAAGAAGGCTGGGTCGTGCCGCAGGACCGGGCAGCGGCGCTGGACTGGTACCGCAAGTCAGCCGAGGGCGGCGATTACCGGGGGCAGCATAATTACGCGACGGCGCTCGTGGATGCCGGGAAGGTCGAAGAGGCGCTGGGCTGGTGGCGTCAGGCTGTTGTGGATGCGACGTCCGACATCCTGCTGGCGATGGACCAGAAGCTCACGGCGCTGGAGCCGCAAGGCGATGCGGACCTGCTGGAGCGGGTCCGCGAGCGCCTGAGGGAGATGGGAATTTCTCCTTCAGGCAAGACTGTTTCGGCTCAGTAATTCGCCGAAAGATTGAAGAGGAAAGAGCGGCCGACGGAAGGGGTGGCGCGGTCGCTGAACAGGTTGCTGTAGTTCAGGCGGTTGTCCAGGTTGTAGCCGTTCATGGCCACGCGCCAGTGCTTGCCGAAATTATGCGAGACGACGGCATCCCACTCCATGGTCGCAGGCACCCAGCCCGTATTGGCGGCATTCAGATACACGCCATCACGCCATGTCAGGCCACCACCGAACGTGACATTCCACGGGCGGTTGGGCGCGATCGTGTAGGTGGACCAGATCGTGGCCGAGTTTTTCGGGGCGTACTGGATACGCTTGCCGAGATCGGCCGCCGTCTGGGACCAGACGGTCGTAGCGTCGTAATAGGCGTAGGTGCCGATCATCGTCCAGTTCTTCAGAATCTCGCCCGAGACGCTGAGTTCGACACCCTGATTTCGTTGGCGATCGCTGGAGGACGACACATCCCCGGTCGAAGGATCGGTCATGAGGGCGTTGCCCTTCTCCAGACGGAACACGGAGGCCGTAAAGCCCATGCGGCCGTGGAAGGCGTTATACTTCGCGCCCAGTTCGTACAGGCTGCTGCGTTCGGGACTGAACCCCTGCGTCGAGGACTTCAAAGGTTCGGAGCTGTTCGTCACATACAGACCGAGCGGCGTGGTGGACTGCGCCCAGTTGAAATAGACCATGAGATCGCTGGTCGGTGTGTACATCAGGCTGACGGTCGGGTTGAACGTGTCCTGCTGCTGTCCGTACGATACCCCGGCGCCTGTGGTTCCACCGTTGGCAGAGTAATGGCTGTCCCAATGGTCCCAGCGGAAGCCACCACGGATCGAAAATTCCGGCAGAAGCCACATCTGTTCGGAGAAGAACGCACCGACATCCGTGGCATCGCCCGTCTTGTACATGGCATGACCAACACCGGAAATGTTCACGAGGTTCCCGCTATACTGACCAAGCGTTCCGAGCAGCAGGCCGGGCTGCGTGGCGGAAGGATTGGTCAGGCTTGTCGTATCGGTCCGCGTGCCGTTCTGGCCATTAAAATTATAGGCGTAGTTGGTGCGCCGGTCATAGATATGCGCGACGTCGACGCCTGCGATGATCTGATGGCGGATGCTGCCTGTAGAGAACTTTGCAACGCCCGAAAAGACGTTCTGCACGGACCAGTCGTCCTGCTGATAGGGCTCCGGGCCGCCCAGATGGCCGCGCCGGTTGATGGTCGCCGCCTCGGGATTATTGAAGTAATTGGCCACGCAGGTCGTATCGCAGCCAGGCTGTGAAGCGGAGAAATACCGGCTGTACATGCCGCCGCGCAGGTCGTCATACAGCGTAATATGCTTGTTCAGATCGAATTTCAGGCGGCCTGTCAGCATGTCCACGTTCGAGGCATCCTGATCGTAGGTCGTGCCGTACCAGTTGTTGCGGTTCAGGCCGTATTCCGTCAGGGGCTTTGCAATCCGCGTACCCGGCTTGGTCACGACCGGCACGCCATAGTCCGGCACGCGGTTGTCCGTCTGGTGGAAATATTCGAGCGTAAACGTCGTGCGCTTGCCCAGACCGAATGCGATCGACGGCGCGATGCCCCAGCGATGCGAATAGACGTTGTCGCGGCCAACCGTGTTGTTCTCGTTGCCCATGCCGGTGATGCGGACGGCCGTGGAGTCCCCGATCTGTTTATTGAAATCTAGTGTGCCGCGGTAATAATCAGCGGAGCCTCCTGAGAAGCTGCCGCCATAACTGTCGCCGAGATGGGCGACCTTGGTGGTGATGTTGATGGCTCCGCCCGTGGTGCCATTACCGAAGACCTCGGAAGACGGCCCCTTGATGACCGAGACATGATCGTAATCGAAGCTGTCGCGGGTATAGACGCCGAAATCGCGTAGGCCGTTCTCGTAAATGTCGTTCTGGGCCTGAAAGCCACGGATGAGGAACTGGTCGCCCGCCATGCCGCCCTCGCCCTCACCGACGGAGGCTGTGATGCCCGGCACGTTGCGCAGGGCTTCGTCGAGGGATTTGACGTTCTGCTGCTGCATCAGCAACTGAGGGACGATGTTGATCGTCTGCGGGGTGTGCAGGGCATCTTCCGGCATCCGGCTCAGACCCATGGTCTCGTGCAGGATGTTCATGGGCGAGCCCAGAACCTGAAGATGCTCGTCCTCACCGGGGGCGGCGCTGACGCTGTTATCCGCCGTTTTCGGAGTGGGTGTTGCACTCTTCGGGGCTGCGGATTTGGCGGCCTGCGGCGGGAGTACGGTATTTTTGGGAACGGGCTGACGGCGACCCTTGTGATGATGCCGGGCATCAGTCTGCTGGGCATGGGCTGCGGTACAGACAAGCGTCAGACCAGCGGCCAGAGAGAGCGGGCCCAGAGGAGGGCGAGGTATTCTGGACGACATCGGATCACGATCCTGCAAACGAAAACTGATGCTGTCCTTAAAGATTTATTGAGAACTATTCTCAATACAGATTTCGCAAAAATGCGAAGGATTCTCATTCTCTCTTTAAAGAAGTGACCGAAATGACACACAATGTCATACAGAAAAAGCCCTTCCCCGAAAACGGAGAAGGGCCGCGGTCCATCGAGGTTCAGGGGATTGAGAAAAAGGCTCAGTTGGCCAGAATGGCGCGAGCCTGCGCGGCATCGGCGGCAATCTGGGCTTTGAGTTCGTCCAGACCAGAGAAACGCTTTTCCTCACGCAGCAGTGCGATCAGGGCGACGCTGAGGATCTGGCCGTACAGGTCTTCGTTGAAATCGAAGAGATGGACTTCGAGGCGGCTTTCCCGACCATCATTGATCGTGGGACGACGGCCGATATTGGCAACGCCGGGGATCACCCGGCCATCCGGCAGCGTAACGCGGGCGGCATAAACACCGCGCGCGGGTTCGAGATGCTGGGTCAGAGGAATATTGGCCGTCGGGAAGCCGAGGAGCCGCCCGCGCTGGTCTCCGTGCATGACGGGACCGGTGATGCTCCACGGACGACCGAGTTCCTCGGCGGCGCGCTCTGGATAACCTTCCTGCAACAGGCGACGGATGCGGCTGGAGGAGATCGGACCGCCGTCATCGACAAGCTGGGGCACGATGGTCAGGCCGATTCCATGAGGCACGAGAAGAGCCTCAAGACGGTCGATGTTGCCGTGTCGGCGATGGCCGAAGGCGAAATCTGCACCACAGGCGACATGCGCCACCCCTAGGCTTTTCACGAGAACATCGTTCACGAACCGGTCGGCACTCAGACGGGAGAATTCCGCATCGAACGGGATCTGAAAGACATGTTCAACGCCCTGCCCCCCGAGGGCTGCGGCGCGGACATCCGGCAGCATCAGGCGGAACGGCGGGTCCTGCGGGCGGAACAGCGTGCGGGGATGCGGGTCGAACGTAACGACTGACAGCGGATGATCGGGACGAGCCATCCGCAATGTATCGAGCAGGTGGACATGACCGCGATGCACGCCGTCGAAATTGCCAAGCGCTGCCACCGTATTGCGGGCGGAGGCAGGGATATGGCGCCAGTCCGTGTGCAGGATCATGCGACGGGCAGGCCGAACTGGCTAGAGACCGAGGTCAGGTCCGGCGCCTGTGCAACACCCGGATGCGGGACAGTGCCGTCCTGTTCGCGAACGAGCTGGCAGACGCTCATACCCGCCATCCGGGCGGCATCCAGTTCGGCGCCGATATCGGACAGGAACAGAATGTCGTCTGCGGGCAGACCGACAGCGGCCGTGATCTTTTCGTAGGAGGCCGCGTCTTTTTTTCCGCCGGTCGAAAGATCGAAGAAGTCTTCGAACAGAGGCGTCAGATCGCCTTGTGCTGTATGGCTGTAGAGCAGTTTCTGCGACGGGATGGAGCCGGACGAATAGACAGCCAGACGCAGGCCGCCTTTCGACCATGCTTTCAAGGCAGGCGGGACGTCCGGGTACAGATCGGCCTGAAGGGTGCCGTCCTCGAAACCCTGACGCCAGGTCAGGCCCTGAAGCGTCTTGAGAGGGGCTGCCTTCACATCCGTCTTCATCCAGTCCTCGCAGACCTTCAAAGGGTCCTGCCCCGGATATTCCATGACGATATCCGCCCGCGCCGCCACGACCGTCGGGTTCGTGTGGTCCTGTATCAGGGCCGGAAGGGCTTTCGCGGCATAGGGGAACATGACGTCCCGCACGAAAGAGATCGGCAGGGTTGTGCCCTCGATATCAAGCAGGACGAGACGGATCATGGGAGACTTTCAGGGAACTTCAGCGGGGAAGCGGTTGGCGATGTCATCGCCGGTATATTGCGCGATCCAGCCGGTCGTGTCGGTGAAGACGCGCAGGGCCACCACGTCCGGATTCGGCCCGGCGTCAAACCAGTGCGGGATGCCTGCGGGAACGGAGATCAGGTCCCCTTGGGTGCATAAAACGGAATAGACGCGCCCACGGATATGTAGGACGAAAGCGCCTTGCCCATGCACGAAGAAGCGGACTTCGTCTTCGCTGTGGGTGTGTTCGGAGAGAAATTTTTTCCGGAGTTCCGGAAGGTTTGGCGTGGACGCGTTGATCCGCACCACGTCCGCACTGCCTGCGCCCGTCTCGCCCATCAGCGTGTCGAGATAGGGGCGATAAGCCTCCAGAACCTCTTCCGCCGGAGCGTCGGGAGCCGGTGTGACGGGCGCCGACCAGCGGTCGAAGCGGATGTTGTGCGGTCGCAGGGTCTCCGCGATCTCGCCGGGCGTGGTGACGTCCAGCAGGATCGTATCGGGTGCATCGTCGCGATAGACGGTCAGGCGGCTCATGGTCAGGCCTTTCTCTGCAGACGGGCGAGTTCGCAGGCCAGCAGGAACTCAAGCCCTTCGAGACGGGCCAAGGCCGTGAACATGTCCTTGCCCCAGACATAGACGCCGTGGCCACGGATCAGATAGCCAAGGCGCATGTCCCCGAGCTTTGGTGCGACGACCGTGGCCAGCCGGGCGATATCCTGATCGTTGTGGAACAAGGGTAGTTCAAGGCTTGTGTCATGGGTTGTCTGGCCCTCGAAAACCTTGAGGACTTCATAGCCTGCCAGCGTGATCGCGTCGGAGGGTTCATCCATGGAGAGGATGGTCGCGGCGACGGAATGGCCATGCAGAACGGCGCCGATCGCGGGATCATGGGCGTAAAGCTGCGTGTGCAGCAGCGTTTCCGCACTCGCGCGATTGGCGGGATCGACCGGCACGCCGTCCGGCGTGATCTCGATGACGTCGCTGTCCGTCAGAAAGCCTTTGTGGCCGCCGGAGCGGGTAATGGCGATCCGGCCATCCGGCAGGCGACATGACAGGTTGCCCGCCGTTGCCGGAACCCAGCCGCGCTGGTCCATCCGCTGGCCAGCGCGTACGATCTGGCGGCTGGCATTGCCCCAGCTTTCATCAACCTTGAGGTTCTGCATCAGACCTGATTGCGGTGTGTGTCGCTGTTGGTCGTCTGGCTGTAGCCGGGGTTCTGGTTCGGCGGCGAAATATGACCCGGAGCCTGCTGAGCGTCCGTCGCGGTCATGGATTCATCGTCGGCCATGTTCTTCTTGAAGGACTTGATGCCCTTCGCAAAGTCTCCCATCAGGCCGCTGATCTTGCCGCCGCCGCCAAACACGACGAGCAGGACAACCGCCAGAATCAGCCAGTGAACGGGGCTCATGCTACCCATAGTGTGTTACTCCGAAAAGCGAGGGGATCCACCCGAGGCCTCATCATGTGGCAAGGCTTGGACGATTGTGCAAGCATTCCTCTCAGGAAGCATCGTCACTGTCATGCGATGAAATGAAGCCATAGGTCGGATAAGCGCGCCTTCCCAGACCGTGAACCGGCGCCCACCAGACCCGCACCAGCGTCCAGTCATTGCGGGCGGAGACGTCCGTGACGGGCACCGCACGGTCGATGCGTCCCGGCTCCCAGTTGGCGTGATCGACGAGGATCGTGCGGTCTGAAACCTGTCTGCGCACGATGGAGACATGGCCGCTGGGAACCCGGGACGTGGCGCGGAAAACCAGCACTTCTCCGGGACGGGGCGTATGGGTGTGGGCATAGCGTCCACTGGACTGCCCCCACCATGAAGCCGCACTTCCGCTCAGTTTCAGGCCGGTGCGTTCACGGGCATAGGGCGCGCATTGCAGCGGGCCGTTGAAGCTGGCACGGCTGTATTCGTAGCGGTTGCCACAGGCCGCGAGCATCACGAGAAGACCGAGCGGCAGAAAGCGAGATGTCATGCTCACAGACTCCGAAAGGCGATGATGCGGTCTTCCGCCTCTTCGGGGTCCATGTCGAGCACGCTCTGCGCGACATCGCGGGAGAAGCCGTTCCGGGCAAAGATTCCAAGGGTCTTGAGAGGATCGTCGTCTTCGCGATCAGGCCGCAGGAACGGGCCGAGCCGGCGTTTGCGGGCCAGAACGAGGGCGGCGGCGAGTTCCGCCTCTCGTGCGCTGCTGTCCGAGCGTTCGCCCAGCGAGTCGTTGAGGGCGTCGCGGACAGTCTCCTGATCGACGCCTTTGTTGGCGAGATGCGCTTCCACTGCGCGCCGGGAGCGGCCGGTGCGGGTCAGGCTGGTGGCACGGCTGCGGGCAAACCCAGCATCGTCCACGGCGCCCAGATCGGTCATGGACGCGACGATTCCATCGATGGCGGGGCGCAGGGCGGCGATGGCGGATTCGATATCTTCGTTCGGCAGACCTGCATGCGACGCACGCACGCCCCAGCGGCGCAGGCGACGGTCCAGCACCTGACGCAGCCCCTGTTCGGTCGTGGCGAAACGGGCGAGATGCGCCAGCGCGGCCTCACGCAGGGACGCGGCATCCGGAACGGGGGGCGGGGCGGGATTGTCCTCCATGATCGGACAATTATGCCGGGTGAAAGGCATTTACGGCAAGACGGTCTGGAGCCATCATTCCATCCATGAGCGATTCACTTTTGACCCGTCTTGAAGCGGCCGTCTCCGCCCTCCCTGCCCGCTTTCCCGGCCCCGGCGGGGCTGTGGCCGTTCTGAAGGACGGCGAGGTTCTGATCCGGCATGGCTGGGGCTATGCGAATGTGGAGCGCCGCATTCCGTTCACGCCCTCCACACTGTTCCGCATGTGCTCCATCACCAAGCAGTTCACCTGCGGGACGCTGCTCGATCTGTATGACGATCCGTCGGAGCTGGACGCGGATGTGGATGCGCGCCTGCCACAGCTCGACGAGCCTTCGCCGGGAATGCTGCATCTGGCACATAACCAGTCGGGGCTTAGGGATTACTGGGCCGTGGCGATGCTGCATGGCGCGCCCATCGAAGGCGACTTCGGAGACCGCGAGGCCCGGCGCGTTATTGAGGGAACGCGGACGCTCCAGTTTCAGCCCGGCACGTCCTATTCCTATGTGAACCAGAATTTCCGGCTGATGTCCGATATTCTTCAGGATCGAACGGAGCGCAGTTTCGCCGAACTGCTTCAGACATACATTTTCAATCCGGTTGGCATGGAACGGGCCGTTCTGGCCGCCGATACGCGCGCCATGCCGGATGGAACAGTCGGCTATGAAGGAAACGTGGAGAGTGGCTTCCGCCCGGCGGTCAACAATGTCATCTGGACGGGGGATGCCGGGCTTGGGGCGTCTCTGGACGACATGATCGCCTGGGAGCGGTTCATTGATGCCACACGCGACGCGCCGGACAGTCTGTACCGGCGTCTGACCGCGCCGGTGACGTTCAGCGACGGTCAGGCCGCGCCTTATGGATTCGGCCTGCAACGGAGCACGATGTTCGGGCGGGACGTCACGATGCATGGCGGCGCGCTGCGGGGCTGGCGCTCCCATCGGCTGCATGTCGCGTCCGACCGCCTGTCGGTCGTGGTGATGTTCAATCACATGAGCGCGGCACAGGTTGCGGCGGCGCAGATTCTAGCCGCGGCTCTGGGCGTGCCTTACGAGCCTGACCGCAGCACGCAGCCTCCGACCGCGCTGTATGGGACCTATCTGGAGCGGGAGACGGGTCTGTCGGCCCGAATCGAACCCGCATTCGGTGGAGCAACGCTGCGCTATCTGATGGTGCCGGAGGCTCTGGAAGGGATTTCGGCAACCCGGGCCGAAGCAGGATCGGTCGTCGTAAAAGCGCAGGAGACTGCGGAAGGTCCGGAAGTCGTAGTGGAGCGTCCGGGCGAAAACCGGACGAGCATCCTCACGTGCTGCAACGAAACGCCCGGCGAGGATATTGCCGAACTGGCGGGCGTCTATCGCTGCGAGGAGCTGGACGAGGCCGAAGTCACCATCACACTGGCGGGTGGCGTGGTTTATGGCGGTTTTTCGGGAATTCTGGGCGATGGACGGATGGAAATGCTCCAGCGTCTGGCAAAGGATGTGTGGGTTCTGCCCTGCCCGCGCGCGCTGGATCATACGGCTCCCGGAGACTGGAGCCTAGCGTTCGAGCGGCAGGGCGGCAGCGTGACGGCGGTACGGGTCGGGTGCTGGCTGGCGCGGGATCTGCTGTATCAGCGGGTCTGATCTGCCGGGTTGACCGCCACATTCCAGCACGCCGGGGTTTGACGGAACCCCGTTCTGCGCTTCACTATGCGCTGGCGGAATTTGAAGCCCTGCTCCGGGCAACCGGAGCAGGGTTTTGCGATTCCGCATAAACCGTTTCGTTTTCAACCAGATATTCAGAGATCCATCATGATCCCCGCGCTGATGCCGAACTACAAACGTGCCGACCTCGCTTTCGAGCAGGGCGAAGGCGTCTGGCTGACGGCGACGAACGGGCGACGATATCTGGATTTCGGGGCCGGAATTGCCGTGACCTCGCTGGGACATGCCCATCCGAAACTGGTTAAAACCATTGCGGAACAGGCCGCAAAGGTCATGCATGTCTCGAACCTATACCGGGTTCCGCAGGCCGAAAAACTGGCAGAACTGCTGGTGCAGAACACGTTCGCGGACTCCGTGCTGTTCTGCAATTCGGGCGCCGAAGCCAATGAAGGCATGGTCAAGATGATCCGCCGCGCCCAGTTCGAGAACGGGCACCCGGAACGGACCAGCATCCTGTGTTTCGACGGAGCCTTCCACGGCCGGACGCTCGCCATGATCTCGGCGACGGGCAATCCCGCTTATCAGAAAGGCTTCGGCCCTGTGGTGGAGGGGTTCGACCATGCGCCGTTCAACAACACCAACACGCTGCGTGAGGTCATTACGCCGCACACGGCGGGCATTATCGTCGAGCCCGTTCAGGGCGAGAGCGGCATCAAGCCTGCGACCCGCGAGTTCATGGAAGGGCTGCGCGCCGTCTGTGATGAATACGGGCTGTATCTGGGTTTTGATGAAGTCCAGACCGGTGTTGGCCGGACGGGCAAGCTATTCGCGCATGAATGGTATGGCATCCGTCCGGACGTGATTTCGGTGGCCAAGGGCATTGGCGGTGGTTTCCCGCTTGGTGCCGTGCTTGCGACGGAAGAACTGGCGCGGCACCTGACACCGGGCTCCCACGGGACGACCTTTGGCGGCAATCCGCTGGCCTGTGCGGCTGGTACAGCCGTTCTGGAAGAAATCCTGAGCCCCGGCTTTCTGGAGCATGTCCGCACGGTCGGAGACGCGTTCGGCAAGATGCTGGAAGACGTTATCAGCCGCTCGGAAGGCGTTTTCGACAATGTCCGCGGTCTTGGACTGATGCGCGGCCTGCACTGTGTGCCGCCTGTGGGCGACGTCATGCAGGCCGTTCTGGATCAGGGCCTTCTGACCGTAGGCGCTGGAGACAATGTGCTGCGTCTCGTCCCGCCGCTGATCGTCACGGAAGCTGAATGTCGTGAGGCCTGCGAGCGGCTGGTGAAAGCCGCCCTGTCCCTGAAAGCCTCTGCCACGCAGGAGAAAGCATCGTGAGTGCGACAACAGCCCCCCGGCACTTTCTGGATCTGCGCGATTTCAGCCCCGAAATCATCCGGCAGATCATTGACCTTTCCGCAAAGGTCAAGGCTATGCAGAACGGGCGCCGTCAGCCCCTGCATCCGGATCGCCCGCTGGAAGGCCGTACCCTCGGCCTGATCCTCGCCCAGCCTTCGACGCGCACCCGCGTGTCGTTTGAGGTCGGGATGGGGCAGCTTGGCGGGTCCGTTTCAGTCCTTTCGCCGGGCGACATGCAGCTTGGCCGGGGCGAGACTGTGGCCGACACCGCCCGCGTCCTGTCACGTTTTCTGGACGTGATCGTGCTGCGGACCGGGAATGACGCCAATCTGCGAGAACTCGCGAAGTGGAGCTCGGTTCCGGTCATCAACGGCCTGACGCCCGTCTCCCATCCGATCCAGATTTTGGCGGATGTCCTGACGTTCGAAGAACATCGCGGGCCGATCCGCGGCAAAACGCTGGCCTGGATCGGGGACGGCAACAATGTCGCGACATCCCTGATGGAAGGCGCGGCCCTGCTGGGCTTCAATGTCCGTCTGGCAACGCCGGAAGAATTCGCGCCCAATCCGGACGCCGTGGCGTGGGCCCGCGCCCATGGTGCGACGATCGAGGTCTTCCGCGATCCGGCGGAAGCCGTCGCGGGCGCGGATGCCGTGCTGACGGATACATGGGTCAGCATGGGCGACAAGGACCGTGAAACCCGCCTCAAGGTGTTCCAGCCCTATCAGGTCGATACAGCGCTGATGGCAAAAGCTGCGCCCGATGCCCTGTTCCTGCACTGCCTGCCTGCCCATATCGGGGAAGAAGTGACGCCGGAGGTCTTTGAGGGCCCGGCGTCCGTTGTCTTCGATGAGGCGGAAAACCGCCTGCACACGCAGAAGGGCCTGCTGCTCTGGGCTCTTGGGAAAGAAAACAGTTGATGGATACACCCCCCTTCCTCGACACGAACCGGCCTGATGTTCCGAACATGGTCGTCTCGGGCGGCGTTACGCCCTTTTATCTGGAACGCTCCCCGGTGCGGGGACGTCTGGTGCGACTTGGGCCTCTGGCAGATGCCATCCTGTCGCGACATGACAATCCGGATGCCGTCTCGCAGCTTGGGGGAGAGGCGTTGGCCCTCGTGGCGGCCATGGTGTCGGCTCTGAAGTTCAAGGGGGCCTTTTCCCTCCAGATCAAGGGCGACGGTCCGGTTTCGATGCTCGTGACGGATGCCACAGACAGCGGGGATCTGCGGTTCTTCGCGCGTCTGCGCGAGGATGCGGATCGGGATGCCCTCCCTGAGACGGCCAAGGGCCTTCTGGGGGACGGCTATATGGCGTTCACCATTGATCAGGGGCCGGACATGGACCGGCATCAGGGCATCGTGGATCTGACCGGTACGACGCTGGCGGACATGGCCGTGAACTATTTCCAGACCAGCGAGCAGCATGACTGCTGGATCCGGCTGTTCTGTGCGAAATCGGCGGATGGATGGAAGGCCGGGGCACTTGTTCTGGAGCGGATCGCGGCAGAAGGCGGGATCGAAGCGTCCGAACAGGATGAGGACGCCTGGGAAACTGCCTGTACGCTGGCCGCGACAGTGACGGAGCAGGAGATCCTTGACCCGGACCTGTCCAACGAGCGCCTGATCCAGAGGCTTTTCGGCACGCTGGACGTCCGTGTCGGGACGCCACGCGCGCTGGCTTATGGCTGCCGATGCAACCGGGCGAGACTGGCCTCCGTTCTGGAGACATTCCCCGAGGACGACCTCGACCATATGGTCGAAAATGGCGCCATCACGATGAACTGTGAATTCTGCAATGTCGGTTTCCGCTTTACGCGCGGGGAACTGGGAGAACGGACTGCATGACTCTGCCCCTGCTTGATGGCGTGAAGCTCGATGGCTTTCCGGTCGAGCAGCTTTATCCCGGCTGGAGTCCGAGCAGTCGGGATGTTGTGGCAGATGATTTCAGCGTTGTGGTTTTCAAAGAAGATGCGACCGGCAAGCAGGCCTGCTGGTGGCTTGAAGGGGATGACTACTGCGCAAGTCATGTTCTGACGCTCGATGAGGCCGCCCGGAAGCGTCTTCTGGTGGCGATGGACAGAGTGTTTTGGCCGCTGGCGACTGGAGTTTTAGGTGCTCCCCTCCCCCCGCAGGCCAGTCCGTCCTGCGAAACTTTGCCTGAAATCGCCGTCAATGAACTCTCCGGCTCATGGATTGGAGGGTTTGCGCCCCATACGCTGCTGCTGCCGTCTGGTCATGCCGATAGCGGCGAAGCCCTGTCCTGTCCGAACGGGCGGCAGATTGCTGAAAACCGGCTCACAGCCCTGCTGGCAGCCCAGCGCGGGCAGGGTCCGCTGATCGTCTCGTCGCCCTTCACGGCGCTGCCGCTGCTGGCCCAGATCACCTTTCAGGTGCAGTCGCTCAGTGTAAGCCGCTTTCAGGACGCCGATACAGTATTTTACCTGATCTGGAATGAGGCATTTCCGGCGCTGCGTCCGTCTTTTTACTATCCCGATGCTCCGATGCTGATCAGCGATGATCCAGCAGCCGCAATGATTCCAGGGCTGATTCTGGGCTGGTATGCACGTCATCCCGAATATGTGTCCCTGATCCGGGACGCACGCCCGTTCAGAGCCGAAGATTTTGGGGTCGGGCAGGCTTCCGGTTTTCGTTCAACGCCCCCGGAAGAAACGCCGCCTCCTTCGCCTCCCAAAGAGACGCCGTCTTATACGCTGTCCCAGCCGCCAGCGCCCACTTCCCACCTTCCAGCCTCTGGACAGAGGCTGAAAAGCCGGATCAAGTCCCTTTTCAGTCGTCGGTAAAGCCTTCAGGAGACAGGATATGCGCATACGTTACTGGACCGGTCTGGGAGCCCTGATGCTGTCTCTGGGTCTGACGGCCTGCTCGGACGAAACTGCGGACGAGACATTCCCCCCGACCGATTACAGCTATCTTCCTCAGATCCATCTGAATGTGGCTTCGATCGACGTTCAGGACGAAGCGCCTGCTGCACTGGATTCCCTGTCGGCCAAAGCACCCATTGCACCGGATCAGGCGCTTAAAAACATGGCCGCACAGCGTCTGGTCGCCAGCGGGACTTCGGGCAAGGCAGACTTCATCATCAAGCAGGCCTATCTGAACCGTGCGGGCAACAATGCGGTGGAAGGCGCCATGGATGTGCAGTTGAATGTCGCGGATGCCAACAACCAGCATACCGGATTCGTTCATGCCCGCATCACGCGCAAGCTGGACGCCGGAGACCGCGATCCGACATCCCGCAAGGAACTCTATACCCTTACCAACCAGATGATGCAGGATATGAATGTGGAGCTGGAATTTCAGATCCGCAAGAAGCTCCTGTCCTGGATGACAGATGCTGCGGGAACGCCAATCGTCAATGGCGGCGTAGAGCAGCAGACACTGGGCGTTCCGGGAGCTAAGCCGGTCACAGCACCCACAACGCCCACACTGAGCACACCGGATACGGCACCTCCTACGTCTGCAAAAACCGTAACGCCCGTTGTTGCGGCCCCCAATGCTCCGGATGCTATTTTCCCGACGGGTGCAGAGACCGACACCACAACCACGCCCGCCACCGTCCAGCGCTCACCCCAGCCCGGAACCCTGCAACTTCCTTCAACGGGCAGTTCCGCAACCCACTGAATTTCAGTTCGGGTTAAGGCCTCTCGGCAGGTTGTGATGAGCGGTCGTCTGGCGGGCTTCATCTGTCTTCGTTAGAAAACAGGCTTTGTAAATTACCCATTCCCATATTTTCTATACCCTTTGGTTCTATCCCCGAAGAAAGCTGTGCGCCCATGGAACCGACATTAAACAATCCACTGCGCCGCAGTGTCATGAAAGGCCTTCTGGGAACCACGTCATTCTGGGTGGCGTCAGGAAATGCCCACTGGGCCGAAGCTCTGGCTGCTGAAGCGGCCCAGCCCTATCAACCGGCTTTTTTCAATGCTGCGGAATACCAGTTTCTCGAATCCGCCTGCGAACGCCTGTTTCCCGCTGACCATAACGGTCCGGGCGCAAGGGCGCTCGGTGTTGCGGAATTCCTGGACCGGCAGATGCAGACCCCATACGCTTTGGGGGAGAACTGGTACATGTCCGGCCCGTTCGAGCAGGGACCAGCCAATCTGGGCTACCAACTGCCGTTCGTCCCCAAGGACCTGTACCGCAAAGGGATTGCAGGCGTGGAGCACTACGCCCGTCAGCAATACGGGAAGGGATTTGCGGCTCTGTCCGCTCTGCAGCAGGACGAAATCCTGACAGCCCTGGAAGGCGGATCGGTACAGCTTGGGGACATTCCGGGGCGTGTCTTTTTCGAACAGCTTCGGACCAACACACTAGAAGGAGCTTTTGCCGATCCGCTTTACGGTGGCAACCGGGGCCTTGGGGGATGGGTCATGCTGGGCTTTCCCGGAGCCCGAGCAGACTTCATGGACTGGGTGAATCAGGAAGGTGCGTCCTACCCCATCGGTCCGGTTTCCATTTCCGGGGAGACTGCCTGATGGTCAAACATGTCGATGCGATCATTGTAGGCGCCGGCTGGGCCGGCTCAATTATGGCCAAGGAACTGACCGAAGCCGGTCTGTCGGTCGTCATGCTCGAGCGGGGGGCGGAAAGAACGACGCCCGTTGAAGGAGCCTATCCAGAATCCATTGATGAACTGCGCGGAGCCATCCGCAAGCGGCTTTTCCAGAACCTGTCCCAGTCGACCCTGACGATCCGCAATACCATGGACCAGACGGCCCTGCCGTACCGGCAACTCGCAGCATTTTTGCCCGGCGAAGGCGTCGGCGGTGCGGGTCTGCACTGGTCTGGCGTTCATTTCCGCGTTGCCCCTGAAGACCTTAGGCTCCGCAGCGCCATAATCGAACGATATGGCGAGAAATTCATTCCCGAAGGTATGAACCTTCAGGATTATGGCGTCAGCTACGACGAGCTCGAACCTTTTTTCGACAAAGCAGAAAAGGTTTTCGGGACAGCAGGCGAAGCTTACAAAGTTCAGGGAAAAATCGTTGGAGACGGAAATGTTTTTTCTCCGGATCGTTCTGATAATTTTCCCCTTCCAGCGATGAAGGATACTTTTTCGGCATCAGTTTTCCGGGATGCCGCAAAAAATGCCGGGTACCACCCCTATTCCCTTCCCGCGGCCAACGCTTCGCGGCAATATACCAACACTTACGGCTGCCAGATGGGGCCATGTAATTTCTGCGGTTATTGCAGCGGGTATGACTGCTACCTGTATTCAAAAGCCTCACCCAACGTGAACATTCTGCCTGTCCTGCGGCAGGATCCGAGATTTTCCCTTATCCCGAACGCCCATGTTCTGCGCGTCGATCTCGACAGCACGAAAACAAAAGCGACCGGCGTCACATATCTGGACACGAAAACCCGGAAAGAAACCTCGCTCTCGGCGGATCTGATTATTCTGGGGGCGTTCCAGTTCCACAACGTTCATTTGATGCTCATGTCCGGGATCGGAAAACCCTACGATCCCGTCAGCAACACCGGAACAGTCGGACGCAATTTCGTTTATCAAACGATCACGTCCTCACGCGTCTGGCTACCGCCTTCAACCTATACGAACCAGTTTGTCGGAGCGGGCGGAGCCGGAGTTGCCATTGACGATTTCAACAGCATGAATTTCGATCACGGACCGCTTGGTTTTGTGGGGGGATCGCCTGTCTGGGTCAATCAGGCGGGTGTAAAGCCGATTGCCGCCGCACTCGGCGCCGGAGGGGGAGGCACGCCGCGATGGGGCTCCGCCTACAAGGACTCCCTCGTCAATACCTACAAGCATTCGCTCGGCATCGACGCGCATGGCAGCAACATGGCGTATCGGGATGTCTATCTGGATCTCGATCCCACATGGAAGGATGCTTACGGACAACCACTGCTCCGCATGACCTTCACATGGAAAGACAACGACATCCGCATGAACCAGTATGTGGTGAGCAAGATCGAACCCATTGCCCGCGCCATGGGGGCAACGAAAATGAATCTGGTTCATCTCAATGCGGGTCAACCCTTCGACACACGCACCTATCAGACCACCCATCTGGGAGGCGGTGCCATCATGGGAGAAAATCCCCAGACCAGCGCGATCAACCGCTATCTTCAGAGCTGGGATGTGTCCAACGTTTTCGTCATCGGATCGAATGCGTTTCCACAGGGTATGGGATATAATCCGACGGGAATGGTGGCCGCGCTCGCCTACTGGGCTGCACACCATATTCGGGCGACATATCTCAAATCCCCTGGCCCGCTGGTAAAAGCATGAAGAAAACTCTCTTCATCGCCGTCATTCTCGGAGCCGGACTGACGAGATCTGCGGCCGCGCAGGAGGCTGACACAGCTACTCTGGAAAAAGGACGCTATTTGGCGGCTGCCTCCGACTGCGCGGCCTGCCATTCCGTTCACGGGAAACCGGAATATTCTGGAGGAGTATCATTTTCTCTTCCTATGGGGAAAATCTACTCCACCAATATCACCCCCGACCCCGAACACGGGATTGGACGCTATACGGAAGCACAGTTCAGCCGTGCCGTACGGGAAGGCGTTCGCCGGGATGGCTCAACCCTTTATCCCGCCATGCCATTTCCCTCATATGCCCGGATGACAGACAGCGATATTCACGCATTGTTTGTCTATTTCAGGAAAGGCGTTCCAGCGGCTTCCGTTGCAACGCCTGACAACGAGATTAAGTGGCCGCTGTCTATGCGGTGGCCACTGACGTTCTGGCGCTGGATTTTTGCGCCCACGCCTCATAAGGCCATCACCCGCACCGCCGGAGAATTTACCGATCCCCAACTGGCACGGGGCGCCTATCTCGTGGAAGGGCCCGCCCATTGCGGAGCCTGTCATTCTCCACGCGCCATCACCATGCAGGAAAAAGCCCTGACGGCCGATGGCGGCAGTCTTTATCTGTCTGGTGGAGCCGTGGTGGATGGCTGGACGCCTCCGTCCCTGCGTCAGGAAAACCGGACCGGGTTGGGCCGCTGGCGCGAAGAGGATATCGTGGCGTTCCTCAAGACTGGTCGCGCCGAGACCGGAAGCGTCTTCGGGTCCATGACGTCTGCCGTTCTGCATGGCACACAGAAACTGACGAATGAGGATTTGCGGGCGATCGCGCATTACCTCAAAAGCCTTCAAGCGGCCGACCAGTCCCAGACAGCCTGGACATACGACCCCACCATTACGGATCAGCTTCACAAAGCGGATCTCTCATCGCGAGGGGCGCGCGTCTATATTGATCGTTGCGCCGCCTGCCATCGTACTGACGGCAAGGGATATCCTGCCGTCTTTCCGCCGCTGGCAGGCAATCCCGTCGTGATGCAGACCGACCCGGTGTCGCTCGTTCATATCATTCAGGCTGGCGCGACCCTTCCTGCCATGACTGCCGCTCCCTCCTCCTTCACGATGCCTGCGTTTAACCACAAGCTGACCGATCAGCAGATTGCCGATGTCGTGACATTCATCCGGCATGCATGGGGAAACAACGCCTCCCCTGTTTCGGCAGAAGAGGTGGAACAGTTCAGCAAAAGCATGCCACCTTCCGATATGGCGGATGACACACCTGCGCTGAACTGAGCCTGTCAGGGCAGGAAACGGTACAGGACACAGCCCTGATATCCTGTGCCCCCACTGGACGATGCGCCGTCGGTCGTCGCTGAATAGGAGCCACCACCGCCCGCGCCATATCGTGTGGCGTTCCGGCCGCCCTGATTGCCGCAACGCCCTGCACCACCCCACGGGCCATCGCCTCCATAGCCTGAGAACGTGTAGGCGTTACACTGTCCATCACCACCGGACGTTCCGCTCTGGTTCCAGACGGTACCGCCAGAAGCATTTCCACCGACACCGCCTGCAGACCCCGTCGTGGAATAGAACGTGCCACCCTGTCCGCCTTCGGCCTGCAGGAGTGTCTGCCCGAGATAGCTGACAAGAGACGTACCACCCGTCTGTTCGGACCCGCCGCCATTCCCGACCGTAATCGCCAGTCCGCTGCCCTGCGTTGGACTGACGGTATAAATGCCCCAGGCATCCCCGCCGCCGCCGCCGCCGGCACCAGAAAACGAACTGGCAGTCGTCGTGGCCTGCGAGGCCGCGCCACCCCCACCGGCACCGATAACGCGCAATTCCACTCTGGATGCCCAGGCCGGGATGGAAACCGAGCCATTTCCGGTCACGAGTGTCATGGGTTCGGTCGACGCCTTCAGCAGAGCCTGCGTCGCCAGCTCAGGAATGGTCGGCCAGAACACCTGTCCTGGTTGAGCCGTTACTCCCGCCAGAGTAGACGCTCCCTGCGGCACCGTAATCGTATAAAGCGCTACAACACACCCACCCGTCGGAGCAACAGGAGGGTTAGTTGCCGCGACAAAGGTCATAGTGCCCGTCCGACGCACAGGAAGCGCGCTGCCGTTGTTCTCAATACCAGCCTGTGTCTGGAAGGGATTGCTGGCATTGAAGAACGGAAGCACCGTCAGGTCAGCATCCTGTTCGGAACAGAGAGCATAAATCGTATAGGTGTTGCCGGAGCCTGGCAGAGTAATGGTCTGCGAGGCCGTGCTGATATACTGGCATGTGAGAGCGGTCGTATCCGCTGCCAGACCTCCACCATTGCCACCAATGGTGGAAGCATCCATAACGCCGGGAGCAACAATCGACCCTGCCTCAATCGTCAGATTCAGGCTGTTATAAGCCGCCGAACATCCCAGTCCCGAGGCCGCCATGACATTAGGTCCGTAAAGCATGGACGCCAGATTACCGAATGCCGCCTTGGTATAGCGCCCTGCCCGCAGCAGATCCGTATCGAGCGGGATTGATCCCGCATAAACGATGGCCCGATCCATTAATTTTTCACCTTGATCCAGCCGGTAACGCCCATGGCTGCTGTCTGATCGACAACACGGCAGACTGTCGCCAGATCTGCGGCTTTTCCCAACTGTGTTTCCACAAAAAACTGACCACCTTGAAGGCTGCCGTAACGCAGGGCCTGCGCACCATAACCGTACCCCCCGCCCATGGCAGGAACCGATTCACAGGCAAGCGCATGACAGTCGGACGCATTGAGGGTTTCGATAATCACCGGCTGCACACCCGTCACCGCAACAAGCGCATTCGTTACAGCTTGACGGGTGTTGCGTTCGGCAAACAGTGCAGCACGGATGCGTTTGCGATACACGACATCCGGCTCGGATGCCTGACGAACCAGTCCCCCATCCCCGAAATAATCTTCGGCAGCCATATCCAGAAAAGCGCCGCTCATTGTTGCAAGACGCATCTGCAAGGAACATTCCTGCATTAATTGCCAGATTCCGGCCAAAACCGCACCAAAACCACGCAGAATTGCGGCCAGTACCGGTGCGGATTCTGCTTCCAGCCCTTGAGGAGCAGGCGGAAACCACCCCGTCGGCAAAAGACGCCGGAACCGCCCTGCAAAATCCTCTATAGAGCCAGGCGCAGGCCCCGTATCCAGCAGAACGCTACCATCAGAAGCTCGGAGGATGTCTTTGCCTTCATCGTAAAGAACCGCCATCCCCTCACCCTCCGACCTGGTCTGGAGCCATCAGCGGAATACGATAATCTGCACCGTTGACGTTGATATGCAGAAAACCCCCATTGGCAACAGTGGGCATCGTCCCCCCTGGCCCCGTCACCGGAGACGTAATCTGCAACTCCCCGCCGCTTGCTGGAAAAAGCCCCAGATTTCCTGATCCACCGCTCCCTTCCTGCACATACAGACCGGCTGCCTGTGTCCCGGCGCCCGCCTGAACCTGAAGCGCGTTGGTCGGGCTTGGCATGCTAGCGACAGAAAACAGCGTCTCACCTTCGATATTACCAAAGAGGATCCCGTTATCCGTAAATTCCTGACGCATGCCGTTGGTGCGTTCCGTCACGGTAGAACGGACAAATGCACCAACATTGGACCCGGCTACACCCGAAACGGTCTCAGGAGTGTGCCACTCCACAGCCTGGTTGCGCGCAAGGGAAACAGCGGAGGCATATCCGGAATCCTTGCCATCCGTCCCAGTCAGGGACTGGGCCCCAAACACAATGCCCGTTTGCCATGAATTCGGATTGGAAACGAACACCATACCTGCCGCAGCATCGGAAGTCCCCGATGTCTGGCCGCCACCTGCGCCAAGCTGGATCCCATAGACGCCCCCGCCAACATTTGGCGCATAAGGCGTCGACTGTCCCACTGCAAGGCCCCCAAAATTGACAGCCTCAAGCTCCATTCCGAAAGTTGGCTGATAATTCACTCCGGCCAGACGCCACGCTTCGCCATAATAGGCATAAGCGGTTGTGGTTGTCGGACTGGACGTATCATCGGAAATTCCCCAGGACGCCACCCCGATGGAACTCGGCTGAAAACCCAGCAACGCCTTACCGGTCACGGCATCGGATGTGCGCGACCCCGCAACAAACGCACTGTTGCCAAACTGTGCAAGCGACGCACACTGAGCATCCTGCAATGCCCAGGGACCGATGGATGTTGCCCCCATGGTTTCCGAAAGCCAGTCATCCTGCGACGAACTTGCCCTGTCACTCAAAGTAGGATTATCGGCTGCAACACCCACCAGAAGCCGGTCCGCAAACCGTTTTATCTGAGCGCCCTTATCCGAGTAGAACTGCCCACTTGCCGCAACACTGACGGGTGCCTCGATAATCTGGGAGACCGTCGCCGTAACGGTTCGTGTACCGCTGGAATCTGCCAGTACGACAACCTCTTCTCCCGTCAGGGAGTCGAGTTTGGGATATGTATTAAATACAGCCATAAAAAGTCCTCATCCGTCCCAAGAATTCAGAATTCACCCCCTCAACCCTGAGTGACATTGATCTGAATATTCCCAACCATGAGTGCCTGGTTGCCATTTGCAGGAATATCGATCTGCCCGCCATTCAGTCGGACATTCAGAACTGACGTCACGGTAACGCCCGCACCAGCATAAGCCAGATAGGACAGGCGGCTGTACGGATAACCATCACCCACTGTCGTGGACGCAATATCCTTGGACACGGCCGACTGGATGGCGCTCACGGCCTGCTGAATCGGAACAGACGAAGGCACAATGACATCCATGGATACATTCACCGTCAGATCCTGAGGCGCCTGCACAGCAAAACCGACCCCAAGAGCCCGCACAGAATCAATGGCATCATAGACATTTGATAAAAGCTGGTCCGACGGAACACCACTTCCATCGTTCACTACAGCCGTAAAATAGCCGCTTCGCGCATTCCCTGCCGTATCCAGACCATCCCGCAGCGAATAACTCAAATCCGTCTGGACATTGGCAATGGCATTACCCACCGCAGCCCTGCTGGCCGAGGCTTTTGCGGCCAGCCAGAGCGGAAAGCGTGCCCTTAACTGGCTATCCGTTTCTTGATCGGAACCATTAAGGAAGGGTGCACCATTCGTCACCGTATCCAGCCCCGCTACGGCCGTTCCCATCAGACAGATCGCACCAACCGAAACATTTCCGACCGATCCGACCACCTGACAAGACACAGGAACCGACAACGTCGCAACGCCCGCTGCCCGCACATACCCTCCCGCAGAGGCAGACCATGTCGGCAAAGTCTGATCCTGCGTCACCGCAAAGGAGATCCCCCCGACTGTCCGCACGATCACTCCTGGAGGAATAACTGCCGACTGCTCGCTGGCCAGAAAAGAAGTAAACGTCACAACACCTGTCGCTGCCGTGCCGGGCAATCGACTCATGCCAAAATCATAGACAAAACTGTCACAGTCTGATCCCGTTGACGTCGACAGGCGTGTGCGTAACAGTGATTGCAACACCAGATACTGCAACCATAAACCAACACCGCCAACACTTTCCATCAGGGCCCGAACGGGAGAACCGATAGAAACGTCCAGCAACTGCGAACAGGATGCCTGCGCCGTTGTCACCGCAGTGGAAACGGTCGTGGAAAAGGAACGTAAAGAGAGAGACATCGCATCCTCTTGGAGCGGTTCAATACTGTGCCGCTCTCATTATTTCAGTAGGAAAAAGACAGGCTCTGCTGCTGGCCGGACCCGGCATCCACATAGGAAACATCACATCTGCAAATGCCTAGCCCCTCATCCGTCACGGTGACAGTCACGGCCTCTGAAGAGTCCACATTGGCATCTTCCTGAACCTGCGCCCGGATGACGGATTCCATGGCTTCCGGAGCAATAACCTGCCCCACCATAAGCGGAAGCCCCACCCCATAATCGGACTGCCAGACATAATTTCCCGCAACCGTCAGCAGACGCCTCAGCAATCCCTGCCTCGTAAGCTCCGATCCCGAAACTGTCTGAAGCCCTCCGGCGGACAAAACCAGATCATTCCCGAAAATATGCGAAAGAGCGATCATCCAAGCGGCCCTCCCGTTTTCTGGCTTCCTGCCAGATGAATATGTTCATTCAGAGAATGCTGGTCGGTGCGAATATCCCCTCCGGAGAGAGTCAGTCCGGCAGATGTCAGCGTCATATCCGTTCCACCAACAGAAAGACTTATCGTCCCGTTCTTGATAAGGAGAGACGCATTTCCCGCCCCCGCCGCCACACCATCCGGACCAATATGTAACCACCCCGCACCGGAAGACGATGCCCCAACACTTCCGGAAGCAGACAATGGCGGAAGACCGCACCCGCCTTTGACAAGAAATTCGCCGGGTTGTGCAACCTTACCGGTCAGCGGAGACACGGGCGCCATGACCACCGTGTCATACACACTTCCCGTCACGACCAGATGCTCTCCGTCTCCCTCAACCGGTTGCAACACAACATGCGTTCCCGGAGAAGACGGACGTGCAATCCGAAGATCCCCCGCATGCACACCGCACGCATCCGGGATCCAGCCTGTTTCTATGTTTTCAGGCTGAATGCGAACTTTGACGGCATGATTGACCGGATCAACGGCAGACACGATCCCAAACATGGTATGCGCCGTCCGACCTTGCAGAGCGGCCGCATCAAAACGGGCGTCATTCATGCCTCACCTCCCCGATCTCTTAGAACGACATGCTGCACAAATCCCTGCTCCACGGAAAAGCGTGAGAGAACCTGATCGATCCCCAGGGTTTTCTCACCATTTCCCACCGCCACGGTCATGAAATTCCGTGGCGAAACTCCGATAATTCCAGGAATTTTAATTCGGACAGACAATGCATGAGCAACAATGCGAGCGTGTTTTCCCCGCGCCAGCCTCTGCAAGTCTTCCAGCCGACGCCCGGGGACACGGAATGTATGGATGGTAGAATTTTCCGAAGGTGCGTCCTGAGAAAAAGAAACACCATCGTAATAGACGTGAGTCGTACTTCTCTGCCGGGAATCCCACGACGCCATATGAACGACCACACCCGCCAACAACTGCAAATCGCGCGCAATTCCGGTCTCAAGAACCGCCTGACGCATATCCGTCACCTGCGCATCAGCATCCGAAGCAGACCCCAGCGGCTGACAGACAAGAGAGGTTCCGTCGGCATAGAGGTCACAGAACGCATCCCTTGCGATCGTAAACGCCAGATCCGCCGCAGTCTGAAAACGGTGCTGTCCCATAAGAGCACCCCGTTTATGCTCGATCTGCCAGAACTGACCCGCCATCAACGCCGCCTGATCCGAAGGCAACGTAATCCGTGCCTCAAGCCCCGCCGCCTGCGCCATAATTTCCAGAAGTTCCTGCTGGGTATGGTTGAGCCACGCATCCTGAACACGCAGATCCATCAACGCTGCCAGCGCATCACGACATTCCATTTCCAGAATGGCATGCTCAGCCACATAATCGATGTGATCAAGACGCCCCTGAAACAGCGTCGTCCAGGCCGCCGCAATATTCTGGGTATCCCGCATCTGAAGTGTCACCCACTTCCGCGCAGGCTGCTCCGCCTCAAACCATGGCGTTGCCACTCCTTGCTTTCTGACAGCCAGTCGAAGCGTAGCAATATCGCACGCCTCATAACGGCTGGCGTCGATTTCAAACTGCACAAGCGCCAGAACAGGATCGACCTGCCCGTCAAAAAGAACCTGAACCTCCAGGTTTCTGACACTCATTCCAATGCTCCATCAGGCAGACCGGACACCAGATCAGGCTCAACCGATGGAACCTTCAGAACAACCGTCTCAGAAATCCTGCCCAGATCCGGGTCAACCATTCCATTAACCTGCGCAATTCTCCACCATTGGGACGCATCTCCGAGTTCACGCGCCGCCACATGAAACAAGGAAATATCCGCAGCACTGACAATAATATCCTGCATCATTCCCTCATGCGAAAACGGACGGCAAAGCCGTCTCCTGCCCCTTAGCCACCGCAATATTCGCCGCAGACCGGTTGACCAACCCTCCCGCATCAGCCGCCGCACTCAGAAGCGCTGCATTCTGACCCAGAGTATTCAGCGAAACACTGTTGACCGGCTGGATGGCCTCAACATTCTGTCCCGTCCCGACGATAATGGACTGCAAACCACTTCCCGCATTTTGCAACCCTCCCGCAACAGACGCCAGCGCGGAGGGAACGGTTGCGAGATTCATCCCACTCTGCGCCATGCCATTGACCGTCCCCAGTGCATCCGTAACTTTCGAAGCAAAACCACCTGCACCAACCAGACTGGCCAGCGGCATCACCTGTCCGACAACCGAAGACACCTGCCCCGCTGCCGTAAAGACGCCTTCGGCGACATCCGAAACAACCCCGGAAAAACTGTCGAGAGCACTCCCGACGTCATCTCCCAACAAACCGGACAGGGTCGACAGACTCTGAACGGACGTCGTTTCCTGAGGTCTCTCAAGCACCAGCTTATAGGAACAGACAGCCCCCTTCGCCTGATAGACGTAAGTAAACTGCGCAATCCATACCTGTACGGATAGACCCGCCGCCGAGAACGCAACCTGCTGTCCCGCCATGCGCATGCGCTCGACTGCCTGCGCGCGCATCTGCGCGTCAGGACCGAGAAAACGCCCCCGCAGTTCCAGCCGCCCCGGATCATTGCCCAGCGCGTCCACAACACGCCCACCACCTGGCAAACGATGCACAACCAGCATCTGACGACCGCCAACCTGCAGCGTGTCCGGAACCTCAATTCCCGTCAGAACCAGACTTCCCAGTATGACAGGCGACGACGCCCCCAAACGCCCCACAGCGCCAATGGCATTTTCTATGTCAGAAAGGCCAATACCCATCAGGGAACATCTCCTCTGTCAGAAAAATCCGATACTGCGACCGGGATACTGAGGCTGCATGATCTCATCCACACCTCCGCCAGAACGACGCGCCGCCAGACGGGCATCACGATGACCCAATATAAAATCCCCGCTCCTCACCTCATGCTCCAGACGATCATTCACAATTTCAGTATTGTGGGATGGTCGAGCCTCTGAAAAAACATGCTGCGACTTCTCTTCCCGCCCGGTCGTTCCGTACATCCCCTCCCCCGCAAGGAGAGGCCGAGCTTGCGGCACAAACAAGGAGTTTCCAGACCGCCGCATCGTCTCAAGAACAACGGACGATGCAGCACTCCCAACACGCCTCGCAGACTTTGAAGGGAATATTCTTTCGAGCAACCCCAATTGTCTTTCCGGAGAGACAGTTCTTCGGAAAACAAAGTTAATACGTTTTTTATTAGAAACTATTTTATCTTGTTTGACACGCAGCTGAGACATCTGCCGCGGAGAATTCGGAAAGGTAGATACCCTTTTAATCCGCCCCTTGTTCCCGGCAAGAGCAACAACAGATCTGACAGAAAAAGAGGGCAGCATCGATACCTCATCCCCTTTTTGCCTTGAAAAGTGCGCCTCATTTCGCAACCCAGTCGGCTTCCCTGCGCCGGGTACGCTCCGAGTACTGGATGTTTCCCGCGTTCCGGAATACGCCATCCTGACCGCAATCCCCGGATGATTTCTGGCATGAGCCGTCTTCGCCCAACCCGATTTCCGCAAACGCGGCACGGCCGAAATCGGCGTCTCCCTTCGCAGCATCCCTCTGGCAGACTGACCGAAAAATGTCCTGACCAAGAGAATATTCCGCCAGATATTCTCCCGCATCATATCTCTCCCTGATACCGCATCATTTCCCAGTCAAAACAGTGTCCTTCCCGTTCACCGGTAATGACACACGCGGCCAGACGCCGCGCCCCTGACCACCCCCGCAAAACATCCCACGGCACCCCGTGATCCAGAAGATAAAGCATCTCCTGAAACCCGGAGTGCCGACTCAGTTTTTTGCGACGTCCCGGATATCCTCATCCGCATCACGTTCAAAAAGCGGCGTCAGCGCAGCAATCCCAGATTTTCCGACACGCCGCGCAAGATCCCGGATCTCATCCTTGCTCTGCGGCATCTGAACCGGCACACCATCAATCGCCGTCACGGAACAGATCATTTCCGCGTAGCCCAGCCACGCAGACGCTGAAGCCCCATTGATCGCACTTCCCGCCGCTTCAATCAGATCCAGCATGTCCGCCGGATCAATCTCGCGCAACGTCAGACGGCGCTTATCTGACAGAACAATTTCCTGCGGAAAATTACTCACGAAATCTTGGTCCTCGTAGAAGCAAAGAACTGGACCGTCTGATGGATCATGTGATCCGCCTGCCAGGGATCACTTTTCAACTGCATGGACACATTACTGAACTCCCATGTGCTCGTCGAACCATCCGGCTCCGTAACGTACTGGTAGATCGTCCCGCTTCCGACCGTCCCCGCATTCCAGTAGGCTGCTTCCACAGCCGCGACCAGATTGTCCAGCGCCGCATTGGCGCGGGCAATCTGGAACGCTCCCCGCCAGCCATTCGGAACATTGAATTCCAGAGGAACACCATTCAGCGGGTTGGCACGCAGAGCATGCGTTTCCTGAGCCGCACTGAAAGACGTCACATCCCTCAGATCAACCCGCTGGCCATTCCACAGAACCGTAATCCGGCAATCCCGGCCAATGCTATATGGATTTGCCATTTAGCCGACACTCCCCGAAGCAGACGATACAGTGACAGACGCGCCACCCTGCAGATTGACAATGAATTTCTCGTTGATGCCCTGATATCGAACAGCCACATCCGCCTGCACATACCCGAGCGCCGTGCGGGATTGCGGATTATTGCTCGAATCACAAACCACACTGTAGGGTAATTCACCATTCTGGACGCCCAGAATACCCTGAGACAGCAGAGACGACAAAAAGCCCAGTAGCGTCGAGCGAATATCACTGAACAGCGTGTCGTTAATGACCTCGCCGACATAACCACCCATGCCCCCCGCAAGCGAAGACGCAATATAGTTCGTCAGACGCGTGTAGTTGTCGCCATTCATGGTACTCTTGCTGGACGAATTATGCCCACACCGTACCGCCCAGTAACTTCCGCCCGGCGCCGGATTGCAGATCACGTCAATTCCAGCCGTAAACAGCACGGACAGTTCCGCCGTGGAATACGTCGCACTGCTTCCCGTCAGACCGGCCTTCTGGCTTCCCACAACCCCCGACAGCGCTTTGTTCAGACTGGACTGTTCAGGTGAAAGCGCGGCCAGCCTGCCACCCGCAAATGCCTGCGGACTCACAAGGATCACACCATTGCTGTCATCATCCCACCACAGCCAGTCCCCAAACATGAGCTTGACCGACGTCGCATCCAGACCACTTGATGCCTTGACCGCAATCGCGTTCGTCACCGTATCCGCGGCGGGACCCACGGCGATCATATAGACCCCCTCGGACGTCCCAAAAGCTGCCTGCGCCGTATAGGACGTACTGTCCGACACACCATGTAGCAGCCCGACGGCACATCCCTGCCCACGCAGCGCATACATGCCCGTCCGGACTGTGCTATCCTGCCCTAGGAACTGCGCCGTGGTCGGAACACCACCATCCGTGCCGCCTGAAAGCGTCACACTCGCAGCAGCCACAGCCGGAACCGTTTCCGGCAACACAACCTTCACGAGCGCACTCAGATCCTGCGCCACAGCAGCGGCAATCCCGGACCAGTCCGCACCGGCATAAGTCCTTGAACCCAGCTCGGCATGCGTCACCGCCAGCGCATAGCCGGACCCCGTAGCCGTCACTGCGGCAACAATGCCATTACCCGCACTTCCAGTGCAGACAGCCTGAATCGTCACCCCGTCAAGCGTACCGGAAGCCGCCACATCCGTTCCGTCCGTCACCCGAACAACCACGAACGTCGACGCTCCCTGCATGACAGCAATATTGACCGCCAGACCCGCATCGGTCGTCTTGTTCTGCTTACCCCCAAACGCCGCGACATAATCGCTCATGCCTCCGATCGGCAGCGGCATCCCCACCGGCCCCCAGCCAGCGGTTCCCACAATCCCCAACACCGAAGACGATACGCCCGAAAGGGCCAGCGTCTGCGGCTGGGCAATCTGCACATAAAGATTTGGCACGGTCAGTGCCGTGGTGTTCAGCGTTCCCGCCTGATAGACCAGAGACATCCCCGGATCGCTCTCCAAAATGCAGAAAGCGGGCACCTCCATGAAGGCCACCCGCTTTCCTGATGAAATTTCAGCTTTTATGACCCAGCTTCTGCGTCAGCTGCCGAGCGCAACCACCGTCCCGAAACGGTCGACGCTCAGGCCCGGATAAGCCGAAGCCACCGCCTGCGCCGCAACCACAGCCTGCATGGCCTCCAGAGCCGCCGTCACCGTCTGATTAGCCACCCCGGGTGCCAGAACGCCGAAAGATGCCGAAAGCCCCTCCCCTGCGGACAGGTTTCCAATCCCGCACAGCATTTCGGACGCCCACTGCACCTGCAGGGTATCGAATACCAGCTCATAGAAATAATCCCGCCGATACAACGCCTCATTCTGCATCGTGTCGACATCTTCCACACTCTGAAAGCGAAGCTGAGCTTCCCTCCCGTCCAGAGTGCTGATCCAGCTCTGCTCCGCCAGCGCGGTATCCAGAACAGATGCGAGCGTCTCGCGCGCCGTCGCATCCGCTGTCCAGATCGAAACCCGATAGAGCTGCGCCTGCCGTCGCGTCACCCGCACCGACTGGCCATAGCCACCGGCATAACCATTCAGAACCCGCCCCGACACACTGACAACCGCACCATTCGTCACACCGCCAGTCAAAGCCGCCGCCAAAGCCGCAGCAACCGTCTCGGGCGTATCCTGAGCCGTCACCGCATAAGCCGCAGAAGGTTCCCCTCCCTGTGGCATATCATCCAGCCAGACCGCCACCACTCCCGCCGGCGTCGCAGTACCGGAAAAAACGATCTCAACCGTCCCATCCGTCACAACAACTCCGACCGTAGGCTCAACCTTTTGCTGCACCCGCCAAGGGCGCCCCAGTGGTTCCGCCCATTCCGGCATTTTCCGCGACGCCATTGTAACGGTTACGAAATCGATATTGTTGCGAATATTCTGAGCTGTAAAAAGATCGCTCGGCAAAAGCCATCCCCGCCGCAACACCACCTGCCGCCCTGTCACAGAAACACCCGACAGCCCCTGCGGATAAAGAACCTGCGCGCAGTTATAGGCGAGCGCCAGCCCGACTTTGGAGGCATCCGTCATTCTTCTCCCTCCTCAGACCTGCTGAAACGACATGGTGCACCGAATACCGAACCCGGATGTTTCCACCGCATTGACCGTATAGGTCGTCCCCAAATCGGTCGTAACCGTCATATAAGGCGTCAGAACAACTCCCGGCAGAAGCGGAAGATACATTACGGACTGGCCCGGCCGTGTCGCCCCCGGAACACCACTTCCCGAAGATTCCCCCTTCGCCCGCATGATAATAGCCGCCGGACAGTCCGATACGAGCGTCTGCACCACTCCTGTAACACCGCTCACCGACACGGTCCGGCTACACACCACACATAGCGGCGGCCGCAGAGGCTCTACGGATGCTACGAAATACGTCCGACCACTCGCAGCAAGAATATCGCCCACCTGCGTATCATCCCGGCGATCCGTCAGCACATATTCCGTCGGAATCCCCCATCCAATCGGACGCTCAAACGAAAACCCGGCATCTACGTCGAAAGCCAGCATCGGCTGCGCATAAAGCACACTCATCGGCGACAGACCGCTCGAAGGACGATACTGCTCGCCCAAAGCTCCCAGAACCTGCGCCGCTTTGGCATATCCTCTGGAAAGTCGGGCTGCGATCATTGCCTGCTGCACAATGCCCTCCTCAAACCACGATTGCCCGGCCGTCCTGCAGTTCCAGTCCACCCGTCACACCCAGAAACGCACACAAACGACGACGCCACAACGTAAACAACATCATCCGGTCCTGCACTTCGCGACCATTGTGATACCAACTCGCCGCCCGCGCCGTATCCAGATTGTCCGACGACGCCGTGATTGCGGTTTCGAGCGGATAAAGCTGCGACAGATAAAGCCGGATCTGCTGCAACTCCGCCGCAGACAGATAATTCATCCGCCATTCCAGCGCGCCTTCCACCTGGAAGAAACGCCATGATTCCTGGTTTCCTTCCCGCGATCCGATCGCGGGATACCCACAGAACCGTCGGATATCCATTTTCTCTCCTTCCGAGAGAATATCCGTCGATAAACCAACCGTTCCGGACATGTCATTCCCCTCGCAAGAAAGGCCCCGGCCTCAAAGACAGGGGCCGGAAATAGGTCAGAACGTCAGACCAAGAGCATCCGTACCAAGGCTCTCGATCACAACACCCCGCTTGAGATAGCTGTTCGTCGCCGTCGGAATGACCGTCATATCCGCCGTCACATCGGTCGGCAGAGCAAAACCGCCAATCCAGTACCAGGACTGCGCGATGATCTGACGCAGTCGATCCAGCGGCTCACGCGTCACCATCGCCACGCTGTCCACCATCTCGATCAGCGCCCGCTCGGCATCCGGAATGTCGGAATGCCCCGTCAGCGCACAGTCACCTTCGATCAGAGCACCCTGCCCCAGTAGAAGCGCACGATGAATGGAACCCGCTCCAAGCGACGCCTGCTGCGGCGCTTCCGTCGTCGGAATAAACCGCACGCCCAGAAGCTCAATCACCTGCCCGGAACGATACTCTTCCGAACCATAAGCGCCACGATACAGATGTTTGAAATCCGGATCCCGGAAGAGCGACAGAAGCTGCAGATCATCCAGATAACAGTGATACGCCCCATTAATCATCGGCACGTTGTTGCGCCGCAACGTCGCCACACCCGCCAGAACCTGCTGAATGCCCAGCGTATCAGCCAAACCACTCGCACTGGCCGTCTGCAACGCAGCCGTCGTCAGACGACCATTCGGACGGATCACCATCGGCGCCGTGGAGGCTACAACGGCCTGACCTTCCGTCCCATCCGCAACAGAAACTGAAGCCGAGAACGTCATCTGCCCAGAAACACCACCCGGCGCTGTAGACACATTCGTCCCATCAGCCGCCACGCTGACAAGTGTATAAACATCACTGCCCACCGTCACCGTCATACCATTGGTCGCACTGAGCGCCGTCACCTGACCATGAACGATCACAGACTGGAAACCCCGGATGTCATCAACCGAAATGGTATTCCCAGCGCTTCCCAGTGTCGCCGTCACGCGCGTATTACCGCCCAGATAGCCGCCCACACCATTCTGCGCACCACCGAACAGCGTATTGCGCGCCAGCCGGTCGAGAGACTGCATCGCCTGCACACCGTTGGTGTTGGCGTTGGCCAGAAACTGCGACGCGATCCCCACGCCACTGGTCACCATGTTCAGGTCGATCGTATCGCCATACTGGTTGATCGACAGCGTATACTGCTCAACGGCCCAACCAGAAGGGCTCAGACCATTATCGAAATTGGTATTCCCCGTCGGATTGAGCGGCGTCGTCACAGGCGCCTTAAGGCTCTTGCGTGTTTTCGTCAGCGTCTCACCAATGGCGTTCGGAAACACTTCGCGATCGGCAACCTGGCGGAAGCCCAGACGGGATTTCAGACCATTTTCGAACTCGCGGGCCAGAAAACCCTGCTGAATGGCGGCCTGAAGCTGAACCGGAAAATTATCAATGCTCATGTATTTTTTCCATAAATGTGTTGTCTGAACCCGGCCTGCCATCAGACCCGGTCAAATATCGCTCCGAAGCTCACTTCTGAGCCAGAAACTGCCATTTGCGCGTTTCGTAATCCGCCTCGCTGACGGCCCGCGCATTGAACGGTTCAACCCCGCCCGGACGAGGCGCTGCCTGCCCGACCGTCGTTCCGCTCGAATATCCAGGCCGCAGCACCTCACCAAACAGATAGGCCCGCTCCTGACGGGCCTGCTGCAAAGCCTCGGACACACCAACCACCGAGCCGTCTTCGCCCCGCTCGATCCCTTTGAGATCAATCAGCCGCACAACATCATCAGGATTATGGGCACCATTGCGGATCGCTTCCGCCCTGAGCGCCGACACAATAACCTCGCGGTTACTCTCCTCCCGCATCCGGGTCAGCGCTTCTTCATGACTGCGCTGAAGCGTCTCCTGCCGCGTCACAACATCCGTCATTTCCTGACGGACCGCCTCAACCTCGCTCCGCGCTTCATTCAGCGCCTGACGCAGAGCATCCACATCCTCAATGGTGTCATCAGTTCCGGACATCATTCCCCCGTCAACACTCATGCTTGTTCAGAAGCACACCACTGCTCCAGCATTTTCCATTCCGTATTCGGATCAGAATTTCCCGATGCCATTGCAAACATCCGAACCGCGGTCTCACGGCTCAGAATTCCATTGGAAACCGCCACCACCAGCCCCTGCACCAGCGACAGCAGTTCCGGGTCTGTGGACGGAAACCACGCCGGCCACCGCAAACTCATGCGGCAATACGGCAGGTCCTTGACCAGTTCGCCCCCAAGCCGCAGCCCGTTTTCCAGAACACAGGAAAAGCGACACGCCATCCGGTAAATCGACAGCAGCGCCCCTTCCCCATAGGAATGCCGCAGTCGATCCACCAGCCAGATCAGCGGCTGACACATCATCTCCATGGCCTTGCCGGACTGCGCGCCGCCAACCCTGTCACCATGCGCGCGGTTTCCATGAAGCTGCTCCAACACCACCAACCGCAGTTCCCGATAATGATCGAGCACCGCGCCCGCAGCATTGCCGTTGATCTCCAGAAGCTTCGCATCTCCCTCAGGCGGAAGCGTCAGCGCCGAAGCCGCACCGCCCTGATGCGCCACCCCGTCCGAAAAGCCACCCGTTTTCAGGACCAGCGTCGGATCGGAGCCATATTTCAGCCCCCGCCCTGCTTGAGACAGCAGATAATCCGCTTCGATCACCGTATCGATGGCCCGCTCGAACGTGCACTCGCCTTCCGGATCGCGCCCACAGGGTCCACCCAGATTGCGCGTCCACACAATCGGCACAAACCCCAGCCCATGACGAACGGAACGGCTCTCGTCCCGAACCCCACCATCCATTCCCACCAGCCACGGCACGGACACCGCACAGTCGACCGGCGTCCAGACCCGCTGCCACCAGAACTGCGCGCCCAGAAGCTCACCCGCAATCGGATAACCCTGCGCCGCCAGATCTCGCCCCCGGACCAGGAACCTTTCTTCGACCCGCAACAGTTCGCCCGTCGCATCATCCCAGAACGGCGTCAGATAAGCCGTTTCCAGAACAGACAGCTTCGGAACCCCTGCGGACACTTCAAACAGGATCGCAACCGACCCGACAGACCCCAATCGCGCCGCTTCCATCAGAAGCGACGCCAGTCTGGTCTGCGAAGCAAACGTGCTCATGGCATGCGCCACCCGCGCATCGTCCGTCACCAGACCCGGCCAGTGCGTGTCCCCAAAAAGGAGCGAAACCGCCTCATCCACAACCGTCCGACACAGATTGGTCCGGACCGAAGGACGGCGACTGGATAACGGGATATATTCGCCCGCTCCCGACTTCTCCATCGAGAACGGGTGCGGCAGCGCATCATACTGCGTCCCATCCAGAACACGCTTGAGCGCCAGCAGCCGCGCCGTCCGCGCGGACGCACCCGCAGGAACAGCATAACGCTGTTGCAGGGACAACCAGTCCATGTGTTCTCCATTGTTTCAGGCCACTCGCCGACCTGAAACGGTCGGCTCAGCGCGCCAGCGAAAATCCAGACGAGCTCCAGCCCGTCATGCCACCGTTTCCGGCAAGCATCAGTTCACTCAGCCCCCAGACCATCGCATCCGCCCGGTCCGGAGACCGTGGCCCGCGATATCCACTGACCGAGAAGTGACAGAGCTGATCCTCCAGAGCCGTAAACCGGCCATGATGCACAACCCTGCCAACCTCGTAGAGCGCCGCAACCGGCTCAGCACGCGCCGCCTTGCCCCGCGCCGCCGTCACCAGCTTGACGGAAGCATGCGCCCGCACACTCCGGATCGTGCCCTCTACCAGAGCCCCCCCGAAGTTCCGCTCCGCAACAATGCGTTCAGCACCCCAGTCATCAAATGCCCGCAAGGCCCGGGCAGCCCAGCCCGCCGGACTATCCCGGGCAGACAGATCTTCCAGAACATGCCCCACACCAGCCGCATCAACGCCACAGACCACAATCCCGATCTCGTCGGACCTGTAGTCTTCCGGTCCCGCCGCCCCAGAAGGATCAACAGACACCAGAATACGCCGCATCCGAGCCGCAACATCCGCCCGGCTCTGCGCCGTAATCGCCGCCTCCCGACGGAACATCTCCAGCCGCCACAACGCACCTTCGACAACCGATTGATATTCACCATACAGAAACCGCCGTTTTTCCCGCTCGGGAAGCGCTTCCAGGCTGGCAAGATAACCCTCGCTCAGATTGTCCCGGTTCGCCTGCGGATTCAGGATCATCGTCGCATAAAGCGACCGATCCCCTACCGGCTCCCCCGATTTAGGCTCGATCCCGCTTTCGAAAAGCGCATAAAGCCAATGCCCCATCGTAGGCGGGTTGGCATCGATATATTCCTTGACCACAAGGCCCGTCTTCTGTGCCAGACGCGTCAGAAGCATGTTCCGCGCGCCATAACTGATCTGACTGGCCTCGTTCAGATAAACCGTCGCAAATTCCAGACCCAGAATCTTCTCGGTCCGCTGCTCGTCATCCAGCCCTCCGAAAAAGATCGTCGATCCATTCGGAAACGTTACAACACAGTCCTGCCGGTCCAACTTCCATCCAACCTGCGGAAAACACATCCGCATAACCTTCGGAAACGTATCCCGCAGAACCGACGCCTTCAGGGCCGTCAACCGATGACGAAAAATACCATGGCGACTTTCCGGAGCCTTCAACGCCCGTATCACAACGGCCCGAACCAGAACAAAGGTCTTCCCCGACCGCGACCCACCTCTCAGAAGAATATGCCTTGCCGGCCCACCGAGCAGTCGCACCGCCTCACGCTGCGAGTCATTCAGCCTAAAGGGCGCTGTCATCACTGCTGATATTGATCGAGATTACTCCCGAGCGTCCATCAGCCTCCATACCAGCCCTGAAACGGGATGGACGATGCGCCCGAAGCAGAAATGCCATCAAACTATCACTGTACCGCTTGCGGACAACAGGATTTCCCGTATCCGGATCGCAGACAACACGCCCCGCATATGTAATGGGTTCATCATATCCCTCTACAGCCCTCCGCCGCGCTTCCGCTTCTAGAGCATCCGCAGCCTCCTCCAGAGCATCTTCCCAGCGGGATGAAAAATCCTGATCTGCCTCTTTCCAGAGATACAGCGTACTCCGCCGAACCTCTGCAACACGTCCGGCTTCCGAAATATTTCCACTCACAGACAGATGCTCGAGAAACCTTTTTTTCCGTTCTTCTGACTGCTCCCGCCGCAAGGAACATTTGCCGGATATTTCTTCACCCATCTGCTTTAACCTTCTTCCCCAGATCGACCTGAGAACCGACCCTCAGCCAGATCTCAGCGCAGCCTCCCTGCGGCTCATCATCATGCCCCCCTCCAGCCAGACAGCCCGAACCGGTTTCGGCCGCAGATGCACGCTGCTCTGACACGTTCTTTTCCGCGCCTGAACCTCCACATTACGCTGCATCTGCTCACGCTCAGCCCGCACAGCCACACGTGCCAAAGTTTCCGGCGCAACCCGCCCGATCACTCGCACCGACAAAACCGAACGCTGACAGGGAATGGACCTGCATCTCACATCCAGGCGTGAAAGACCTGCATCCACCAGTTCGTGCCATTCCAAAGCGACATCTGCCCGATGAACTGGCTCCCCCTCATACACAAATGGGCATCCCACAAGTGAATCGGATTTATTTTGAAGGACAATAAACGACTGACGACCAGACAACACAACACTACCAGAAGAAATTTCACACTTTTCCATTTGTCAGGAAACTTCCAAAATAAAAGCCGACCCCCTTTTCAGAAGATCGGCTTTGGATATTTATGTATAATTCTTCAGTATGCATTTCTTATATCAAAACCGCGCTCACATATCAATAGATAATTTATCGTTAACAGATTTTTTCTTATGTTTCTTTCTAGAAATCACCTCATAAACATGCGCCAGTTGCTCCAGAAGCAACGCACACTGCGCCGAAACCTTCATTCGCGCACGCCCTTCCGACAGCGCTGGATAGAGATGTCGCGCCATCGCCGAAAACGACATCTCACGTGCCAGAAGCATCTCAAGACGCACATGCGCACAAAGACCAAGCATCTCACGAATCTGGCTCATCCGCGCAGAACACTGTCCCCGTCCAATCATCCATGTATGGATGTCACCACGCTCCCTCACACGACCATCAGACTGCGGATTTTCCATCACTCCAAGAGACGCGAAAACATATTCGCGATACCACCGATCCGCAGCAACCAGTTCGTCGTCTCCGATATCGCCTGCGTCATACATGGACTGCACCGCATTCACGACCCGGAACGCCTTATTCTCTTCACGGATCTCGGAATGCTGATACCGCTCCGCAGTCGGCTTCACCATGACGTCAGATCCCGCATGCGCGCCTGACAAAGACACCTCCTGCACCATTCCAAACATCAGTTGATCTCCATACCGGCATCACGACTGCCCATTGGCTGTAATCCCGGAAAAACCGGGACCAGATCCGCGCCCCACAACGCATTCCAACTGACAGGATGCCCTGCAGGAAGAGCCTCGGCCGTCTCCCGATCTATTACCACGCGAGCCCGCGGCGTAGACTTCCCGGATGTTTTCTGTGCGGAACGACGACGCCCCTTGCGCACGCTCCCACGCTCCGGTAGCCAACCATCAGACGCAAGCATGGCAGCAAGGGCGCTTGCGGATACACGACGCGGTACGGAACCTGATTTGACCTGCCTCATCTCAACATCCTTCCTCAGTATGGAACTGCCACTAATTTTTGGCAAAATGCCATAGAGTATGATAAAAAAAACTTCTTCTGGATTTGGCATAAAGCCATTGCTAAAAAGGCCTCATGGCCAAACACAAGCGCCCAGACTCTCTGACCACACTCCAACGAGCCATAGGAACTCGCATTTCCTGGGCCCGTGAGCTCGTCATGCCCAACCAGAGCGAATGCGCCCGCCTGCTCGGCGTGGACGCTTCCACGTTGAACAAGATTGAACGCGGCGACCGCGCGCCTAGCGTCTTTCTCATTGCGGCGCTCTCGAACCGGCTGCGCGTATCGACCGATTTTCTTCTAAAAGGCGTCCTGAACGGTCGTACCGACGAAGAACTGGCCCTGCGACTGGCTGCTCTGCACCCAGAACTGGTGCTCCAGCGACAAGACATGGCTCAGAACACGGACAGAAACACGCCTTCCGACACACCTGATCCGCCCAAGAGACCAGATGAGGAGATCCATTAGTGACCGTTTCACTGGTTTCCATACGCATTCAGGTGCCCCCCATTCGATACAACACGATAAATTCGCTTCATCGATGGAATGAACAAATCGGAAATATCCCCGGCCATCAGACAGTCTGAACTCATGACCGGCTCCTTTCCTTCCCCGTCAATCGCCCCCATGGCAACCACCGATTAACGATAAATTAATGGCACTGTGCCACTGGGTCAAGAAACAAATGTGGCTTTGAGCCATTATGACAGGTTTTAGCTGCCGCTCTTTTTCTGCATTGCAGCCATAATCCAGAAAAAAGATGCACTCCTCCCTTTTGCGAAACCGCCGGGAAGAGTTTCATATTTCAGCTTTTTTTAGGCGTAGAATCCTGATGAAATTCGTACTGGTTTTGTATTAATTAACCAATTACGACGTTCTATGTCCGCTCTCTAGCCAAGACATTCCCGAAAAAAGCATAACGATTTTTTCGAGCAAATATCGCGTACTTTTAACGCTGCCCCTTATCAAGATACAACGCCATTCAAAGTACTCCCCTCCTCCGGAGAGTTACTCATGAATAACATCCAGATCCCCAAAACGGGTATATTCCCCTTCGAAATACAACTGGATCATTCCGGTAGGGCCATGCCGCTGCTTCTCAAGAATCAGTTCGGCCTTATTGTGCACCAACGCCATCTTGCGCTGCCACTCTTCTGTCGCAACCTGGAATTTGTCATTGCTGTCATAAGCGCTGTCTTTAGGCTGACGCTGTTGCAGGTAATACTCGTCGCGATATACGAACATGACCGCATCCGCATCCTGCTCGATCGAGCCCGATTCGCGCAGATCCGACAACATGGGTCGTTTGTCTTCGCGCGATTCGACCTGACGCGACAACTGGGACAGCGCAATTACCGGCACAGAAAGCTCTTTCGCAATCGCCTTAAGTCCCTGCGTAATCATTGAAATTTCCAGAACACGACTGTCAGGCTTGGTCCCGATCGCAGGCCGCATCAACTGGAGATAATCCACAACAACAAGGCTCAAGCCCTGCGTCCGAGCCAACCGCCGGCAGCGCGTTCGCATGGCGGAGAGAGAAATCGCTGGCGTATCGTCAATATAGAGCGGCAGCCTTTGAAGCTCCCGTGCCACACGGACAAACCGGTCGAATTCCTTCTGCCCGATATCACCACGTCGGATCTTTTCGCCCGAAACCTCAGCTTCACCCGACAGAATACGGGTCGCTAACTGCTCAGATGACATTTCCAACGAGAAAATAGCGACCGACCCCTTGGGCTTTTCCCCACTATCCTCAGCATCCCGCAGAATCGAGCGCGCCGCCGAAAACGCAATTTTGGTCGCAAGCGCCGTCTTGCCCATTGCAGGGCGACCGGCAAGGATAATCAGATCGGAAGGATGCAGACCGCCGGTCCGCTTGTCGAAGTCCCGCAGACCTGACGTGAGCCCCACTACGTCGCCTGTCCGCTGATAGGCTTTGGTCGCAACCTTAACTGCTTCCGTCAGAGCATTGGTGAAAGAAACGAAACCGCCTTCCTGACCTCGCTCCGTCGCCAGCTTGAACAGCGCCTCTTCGGACGCCGCGATCTGATCCGATCCGTCCAGATCAGGCCGCGCTCCAAAAGCGTTATTAACGACCGTCTCACCAATATCGATCAGCTGGCGCCGCACCCAGGCATCATGGATCACCCGCCCGTAATCACCCGCATTGACGATTCCGACCATCGCCGTCAGCAGCTTGGCCAGATAGGCAGGCCCACCCGCCGCATCCAGAACACCGGTATGCTCGAACTCGGCCCGCATAGTCACAGGATCAGCCAACTGCCCCCGCTCAATCCGCCGGGCAATCGCTTCATAGATCCGACCATTCAGCGGATCGGAAAAATGAGCAGGCTCCAGAAAATCCGAAACCCGCTCATACGCTTTATTGTTCGTGAGGATGGCGCCCAGCAGTGCCTGTTCGGCAGCAACACTGGACGGAGGACTGCGCCTCAGCAGGAGACCCAGATCTCCATCGTTTGAGGAAGCATCAGAAGCGGACGGAGAGGAATGCGATTCGATCATGTTCACGCGCCCTTCTAACATCCCACTCCGTCCCCAGAAACGGATTAACTGGCGATCCAGCCATCCTCTGCCAGAACCACACCCGCCAGATAAAGACTGCCACAAATTAATACCCGGGCCGGGGCGCCCCCTTCGGAAACCAGACGCTCCAACGCCGCTCTGACCGTCGGACCGGCGATCGCCCACCCACCAGAAGCGGCAATGATTTCCTCAACCGGCATCGCCAGATGCTGCCCAGGCTCAGACACCGCCTGAACGGAAGCGGCACGTTCGATAATCGGCTTCAGGAACCCGGAGGCATCCTTGGTCTGCTTCACACCCGCAATCACGTGGACAGGCCGGTCTTTCCAGCCTTCCAGCACCGCCCCAAGAACCTGTCCGGCATCGGGATTGTGTCCGCCATCAAGATACAGTTCCCACCCCTCAGGCAGCATCCCAGCCAACGTGCCGTTCAGCCTCTGCAAACGTGCAGGCCAGAATGTCCGGGCAATCCCCTGATAGGCCGCAAGAGGCAACTTTAGCCCTGACACACGCAAAGCCGCCACGGCCAGCCCTGCATTGCCGGCCTGATGCTGGCCTTTCAATGCAGGCAACGGCAGGGGAAGAACACCGTCCGCATCCCGGTAATTCAGACCATTCACCTGTTCAGTGACGAAGATATCCTGTCCAACCACCCGAAGTGGCGCACCCAGTTCCGCAGCCCGGCACCGAATGACATTCAAAGCGTCCGGTGCCTGGACCGCCGAAACAACTGGAACTCCAGCCTTAATGATCCCAGCCTTTTCCCCGGCAATCGCCGCAACAGTGCCCCCCAGAAACGCTTCGTGATCCAGACTGACCGGCGTAATCACACAAACAGCAGGCTTCGGCACCACATTGGTCGCATCCAGCCGTCCCCCAAGCCCGACTTCCAGCACTACCAAATCTGCTGGAATCTGCGAAAACAGCAAGAACCCCGCAGCGGTCAGAACCTCGAAAACCGTGATCGGAGCACCGGCATTAACGCGTTCGACCGTCTCAAGCGCAGCAACCAGCACATCCTCATCCACCAACCGCCCCGCCAGCCGGAACCGCTCGGTCACGCTCACCAGATGCGGGCTGCTCATGACATGCACCCGCAGCCCGGCCGCTTCAGCAATCGCCCGCAGATTGGCGCATGTGCTGCCCTTACCGTTCGTCCCCGCCACATGAATCACAGGCGGCAGATGACGCTCAGGATGGCCCAGCTTTGCCAGCAGCACCTCAAGTCGCCCCAGCGAAAGATCGATTAGCGCCGGATAAAGCTCCTGAAGCCGCGCAAGTACAGCCCCCGGCCGCCCCTGATATTCGCCGGACAGCCGAACAGGCGCCCCACGCTCCGCAGTCATCAGATCGCCGAGTCAGAAACGGTTTTCTGACGCGTCATAATGCCCAGAATCCGCCCCAGCAGTTCCGGCAGCTCCGAGCGTTTGGCTACGATATCGACCATCCCATGCTCACGCAGATACTCCGACCGCTGGAAGCCTTCCGGCAGCTTCTCACGAACAGTATCCTGAATGACGCGCGGCCCCGCAAACGCGATCAGCGCATTAGGCTCGGCAATATGCACATCCCCCAGCATCGCGAAGGAGGCCGAGACACCACCCGTCGTCGGATTCGTAAAGACAACAACATAGGGCAGACCCGCTTCTTGCAGCATCTGCACACCGATCGTCGTCCGTGGCATCTGCATCAGGCTGACAGCGCCTTCCTGCATCCGCGCCCCACCCGAAGCCGTATAGACCACCAGCGGCGCTTTCTGCAGAACGGCCAGACGACAGGCCGCCACGAATGCCTCACCCAGCGCAGCTCCCATAGTCCCAAGCAGGAACTCAGGCGCCATGACCGCAACCACAGCCTTCTGTCCCTTGATCAGACCATGCGCAACCACAAGTGCCTCATCAAGATGGGACTTGTTCCGCGCATCCTTCAGACGATCCGTATAACGCTTGGAATCCTTGAACCCCAGCGGATCGACCGGCATCTTCGGCAACTCGATAGTGGTGTATTCCCCACCATCAAACGTCCAGCCCAGACGCTCCTTCGCCGTCGCACGCATATGATGGCCGCAATGCGGACAGACCTTCTCGGACCGCTCCAGTTCCTTGGTGAGCATCATCTGCCCGCAGGATTCACAGTTAGTCCACAGATTGTCCGGCACATCCCGCTGAAGCAGGCCACGCAGCTTGGGTCGGACGTAGTCGGTCATCCAGCTCATGTCGTCTCATTACTTTCTGGCCGCCTTCAGAACAAAGGACGGAGTAGGGGTAAAGCCCGGCGAAGGGCCACATTCTCTGGGCGCGTTTTAGCGTCAGGACATTGATTATGCCAGCCCAACCATCAACTACCCTGCCTTATCTCTCCTACCCACCTTACAAAACATGTCATCCTGCCTGATACGAACCGCGATATCATGCGTTGTGTCACGAAACCGGCAGGCCTCCCGATAGAGATCAGCCAAAACAAACCCAGCTCCCAACCGGAGAAAACCATGTCCGACAGCTTCAACACCCTTCGCTTTCCCAACCCCCAAGGCCTTAAACCCGGCTGGTTCATCGGCTTCGGCGCTATGCTGATCGTTCTCGGGATTCTGGCCGCCCTCGACACCATCGCCACCACCCTCGCCAGCATGGTGGTCCTCGGCGTCCTGATGATCGTGGGCGGCGTCGCACAGGTCATGCAGAGTTTCGCCCATCGCGGCCTTCCTGTCCCGAACCAGTGGCTGTCCGGACTGATCGGCGGCCTCTACATCCTTGGCGGCATCCTCTTGATTGAGGAACCTGCAACCGGCTCGATCTTCATCACGGCCATTCTCGCAGGCTGCCTGATCTTCGCAGGCCTCGCCCGAACCTTCTGGGCTGGCGGACACCGCACCAACAAGAGTTGGATCATGCTGGCCCTCAGTGGCCTCATCACGCTCGTCGTGGGAATCCTGCTTTATATGACACTGCCTTGGTCCGGCCTCTGGCTGATCGGCATGTTCATCGCCGTAGAACTGCTGATGGCAGGCTTCGCAACGATGATGTTCGGATTTTCTCTGCGCAACAACACCTGATCAAACACGTTCCGACAGGCTCAGCCTGTCGGAATGCCAAACATCAAGCCCGAACAGCCGCAGCCAATGCCTCAAGCTGCGCCAGAACAGCCGGAACGGTCCGCTCCGTCGCCCGCCCGTCTTCAAGCGTACCCGCCATGGTCTTGATCAGAGCAGAAGCCACCACAGCCGCATCTCCGATCCGAGACGCCGTCCGCGCCTGCTCCGGCGTGGAAATCCCGAACCCGACCGCCACAGGCAGATTGGTCGCTTCCCGGATACGCGGCAGCGCCTTCTCCAGATCCGCAGCACTCGCGCTGCTCGTCCCGGTAATCCCGGTAATGCTCACATAATAGACAAACCCGGTGGCATCCCGCAGCACATGGAACAGACGGGAATTCGACGTCGTCGGCGCCACCAGAGAAATGATGTCCAACCCGGCTTCCCGCGCATGAGCATCCAGCAGGTCCGCCTCCTCGGTCGGCATGTCGACGACAATGATCCCGTCCACACCCGCCTGCGCCGCATCGAAACAGAACTCCGCCGGGCCATAACTGTCGATCGGGTTCAGATACCCCATCAGCACGATCGGCGTCTCACTGTCCGTCTCACGGAACGCCCGGACCATCTGAAGCACCAGCCCCAGCGTCGCCCCGGCCTTTAGTCCACGCAGGGCCGCTGCCTGAATGGTCGGTCCATCCGCAGACGGATCAGAAAACGGCACACCGATCTCGATCAGATCCGCCCCCGCTGCGGGCATCGCCCGCAGCAGCTCCAGCGAGGTGTCATAATCCGGATCACAGGCCTGAAGATACGGAATCAGTGCCCCGCGTCCTTCCTGTTTCAGAACTGCAAAACGTGTCTGGATCCGGCTCACAGCTTCACTCCCAGATGATGCGCCACAGTAAAGATATCCTTGTCCCCACGACCGGAAACATTCAGAACAATGATCTGATCCTTCGCCATCGTAGGCGCGATCTTCATGACATGCGCCAGTCCATGCGCACATTCGAGCGCCGGGATAATGCCCTCCGTCCGCGTACAGACCTGAAACGCCTCAAGCGCCTCCTCATCCGTCACGCCGACATACTCGGCCCGACCGATATCATTCAGCCAGGAATGCTCCGGCCCTATCCCCGGATAATCCAGCCCCGCGCTGATCGAATGCGCTTCCTCAATCTGGCCGTGCTTGTCCTGAAGCAGATAGGTCCGATTGCCATGCAGCACACCCGGCCGCCCACGGGAAATGGACGCCGCCGTCTTTCCGGAATCCAGCCCGTGCCCCGCCGCCTCGACACCAATCAGCTTCACATCCGCATCGTCCAGAAACGGATGGAAAATCCCCATCGCATTCGAACCGCCACCAATAGCCGCCACAATCACATCCGGCAGACGCCCTTCGGCCTGCGTGATCTGCTCCTTGGTCTCAACCCCGATCACGGACTGGAAGTCCCGCACCATCTCCGGATACGGATGCGGGCCGGCCACCGTGCCCACAAGGAAATACGTATCCGCGACATTGGCCACCCAGTCGCGCATCGCCTCGTTCATCGCATCCTTGAGCGTCCCCGCCCCGGCCGTCACGGGCTTCACTTCCGCACCCAGCAGATGCATCCGGAACACATTGGGCTTCTGCCGCTCAACGTCCGTCGCACCCATGTAAATGGTGCATTTCAGACCGAACAGCGCACAGACCGTCGCCGTCGCTACACCATGCTGCCCCGCACCCGTCTCTGCAACGATCCGGGTCTTGCCCATCCGTCGGGCTACGAGGATCTGCCCCATAACATTGTTAAGCTTGTGCGACCCTGTATGGTTCAGTTCTTCGCGCTTGAAGTAGACCTTCGCCCCCCCCAGCTCTTCCGTCAGATGCCGGGCAAACCACAACGGGCTCGGACGACCGACATAATCCTTCAGATAATAGTCCAGCTCTTCGCGGAACGCGGGGTCAGCCTGCGCAGCGCGATAGGCCTCGTCCAGCTCGAACAGTAGCGGAATCAGCGTTTCCGCAACAAAGCGGCCACCAAAAATCCCGAACCGTCCCCGTTGGTCAGGGCCGGAACGAAGCGAATTGGCCAGAGAGGAAGATAGGGGGGAAGATGTGTTCGTCATACCGCACTCGGTTCCGCTTCAGGGCTCCAATGCGATACCAAGAGCAGCCCCCGCCGTCCATCCGTCTCGCCGTTTTCAGGCCTCTCCCGCAACAATTCCCACCCCCTGCACCTTGCGAACCCGCCTCAGGCAGGACATGAGGGAGCCTCACAGCCTTTCCATTGCCCTCAAGGATCCGCCTGATGTTCCTCGTGCGCCCCGCAGGCGCTCCGGCCCGGGAAACCGGACCGGACGTCGATATCTCCAAAGCGGTCTGGCTCGACCTCATCAACCCGACTCTCGACGAGGTCGCCCGCGCAGAAAAGGCCCTCAACACCCATATTCCCCGCCGCAACGAGCTTGAGGAAATCGAAAGCTCCTCCCGCCATCACGAACAGGATGGCACCCTCTATCTTTCGACTCCCCTCGTCAGACGCGAGGAAAACACAGCCTTTTCCCTGCCCATCGGCTTCGTCCTGACAGACAACCACCTCATCACGGTCCGCTATACTGACTATTACGGTTTCGATATCGTTGGTCGCCGTCAGGCCGAACGCGATCCGGCCAAAGGGAGCCCTTCCGCCAACGAAATCCTCGTCGAAATCATCGAGGAAATCATCAATCGCCTCGCCGACATACTGGAAGGCCTCGGCCGGGACCTCGACGCCATCTCCAAACGCGTTTTCAGTACCGGCAGCCCCCGCGATCCCGCCAGAGCCGCCGAAATGCTGCGCGAAACCCTCCGCCGCCTCGGCCACAGCGGCGACCTCGCCTCCATGATCCGCGACAGCCTGCTCGGCCTCGACCGCGTCCTGATCTATATCGGCGACCGAACCGAGAAAGAGCCACAAGCCCTCAAAACCCGCATCAAGGTCGCCGGGCGAGACATCGCATCCCTCAACGACTTCGACGCCCAGACCGTCAACAAGGTCCAGTTTCTGCTGGACGCCACGCTCGGCTTCATCAGCATCGAACAAAATGACGGCATGAAGGTCCTGACCGTCGTCAGCGCCATCGGCATCCTGCCAACCCTCATCGCAGGTATCTACGGCATGAACTTCCACGACATGCCTGAGCTGTCATGGAAATACGGCTATCCCTACAGCCTGATCCTGATGATCCTGTCGGTTCTCCTGCCGCTGTTCTGGTTCTGGAGGCGCGGCTGGTTTGGCGCCCGTTAAGACGCTTCCTCAACCCGCAGCCCCGGCCCGACCGGGCGCTCCGGCAGAACCGACCGCTGATACGCCACCGGAAACTGCCGAAGCTGCTTCTCCCACAGCTCGGGATCGCCATTGCCATTCTTCGGCAGAACGACACTGTCCACCCCACACCGACGCAGAAACGCCGCCTGATCCGGCAGAATATGCCCCTCCGCACGGATTTCTCCAGAAAACCGCAGATATTCCCGCAATTCCCGGGCCTGCGTGAACCCACGCCCATCCCTGAAGATCGGAAACCGCAGCACCACAAGATCCAGCCGGTTCAGATAAGGCCGCAAAAGCGCCGGATCGTCCGCACTCTCCAGCAGGACAGCCCGCGCATCATCCCGTTCCGCCAGTTCCGCAACCGTCACCAGCACATCATGAACCTGCGCGGTCCGCTCACCGAGTTCAAACAGCTTCATACGCCGCCTCCCTGAAAGGCTCATGCCCCAGACGCGTCAGAGTCTCAAGGAACGTCTCTCCACTCTCCCGAAGCCCGAGATAGCAGTCCACAAGCCGCGCGATCGCATCAACGGTCTCGTCTTCCGGAAGCGCTGCCCCCAGGATCGTCCCAAGCGCCGCACCATTCTCGGCCCGGCCACCAACCGTCAGCTGGAAGAACTCTTCTCCGCGCTTGTCCACGCCCAGAAGTCCGATATTCCCGGCGTGATGATGCCCACAGGCATTGATGCAGCCCGAAATATTGATCCGCAACGCCCCGATTTCCGCCTGAAGCGCCGTATCCGCAAAACGCGCACCCAGCTTCTGCGCAATCGGAATAGACCGCGCATTCGCCAGCGCACAATAATCCAGCCCCGGGCACGCCACGATATCGCCAATCAGCCCGATATTCGCTTCCGCAAGCCCGACTTCAGACAGTCCAAGCCACAGATCCCGTAACCGGTCCTTGCGGACATGCCCCAGAACCACATTCTGCAAATGCGTGATCCGGATTTCTCCAAACGAATATGCATCCGCCAGATCCGCCAGACGCCCGATCTGCGCCGATGTCGCATCCCCCGGAATCCCGCCCGCCGGCTTCAGCGAAATAGTCGCAATAATATGCCCCGGATCGCGGTGAACATGCGTATTGCTCCGCACCCAGCGCTCAAACAGCGGATCGTCCCTCCGCTGCTGCGTCAGTACGGCATCTGCATCGTCCGGCGCCTCAAGCAATGGCACGGCAAAACGCGCCCGGATCGCCGCAACTGCTTCGGGCGTCAGCCGATACCGGTCCAGCTCCATCTGGCCCAGCTCGGCTTCCACAGCCTCCCGATAGGCCTCAACCCCGATTGCCTGAACCAGAATCTTGATCCGCGCCTTGTAGATATTGTCCCGCCGTCCATGCGCATTATAGACGCGCAGGATCGCCTCAAGCGTCGCCAGAAGATGCTCTTCCCGCACACCGTCAAACAGCTCTTCGCCGATTACCGGCGTCCGCCCCAGTCCCCCGCCCACGAAAATCCGGAACACCGGAGCCCCATCCTCACCCGGACGGGCCAGAATCCCGATATCATGGAAACGCGCCGCCACCCGGTCATTCGGACTACCCGAAATCGCAATCTTGAACTTGCGCGGCAGGAACGTGAACTCAGGATGCAGCGTAGACCACTGCCGCAGCACTTCCGCATGAACCCGCGGATCCACCAGCTCATCCGCCGCAGCCCCAGCATACTCGTCCGACGTCACATTGCGGATGCAATTCCCGCTGGTCTGGATGGCATGCATGTCTACTTCAGCCAGTTCGCGCAGGATATCCGGCGTATCTTCGAGCCGGATCCAGTTAAACTGGATGTTCTGCCGCGTGGTGAAATGCCCATAGTCGCGGTCATAGCGCTGGGCGATCTCACCCAGCTTGCGCAACTGCCGACTGTCCAGAATGCCATAAGGAATGGCCACCCGCAGCATATAGGCGTGAAGCTGCAGATACAGCCCATTCATCAGCCGCAGAGGCTTAAATTCGTCCTCGCTCAGCGTCCCGTCCAGACGACGCTTCACCTGCCCCTCAAACTCGGCAATCCGCGCCCGAAGAAAATCCCGGTCAATCCGGTCATACTGATAATGGCCGACAGGAACGCTCACTGTGCGGTCTCCACTGCAAATTCCGGATGCACGGTCGGGCCATGAGCCCGGATTTTTTCACGAACAGTCACGGGTTCAGGAGGCACAACAGGCAAAACCGCCGTATCATACACCCCGACAACCCCCTCACGCTGGGCCTCTTCCACCGCCCGGGAAAGCGCCGTCTCAGCCACATCCGCGTCCAAAAGAACCGCCTGCCCGATCCGAAGGTCCCATGTCCCGTCTTCCCGCCACCATACGGTACGACCGTCCAGCAGCCGGTTGGCCGTCAGAACCAGCTTCTGACCAAGTTCGAGTCTTACAGGACGTTTCATCAGCGCTCACCTTCCTGACGAATACGGACCCTACCCTGCGGCTGGCCCCGTCATGAATGCGTCCTCCTCCCCGCTTGCAAACGGCAAGCAAAGGAAACACCAAGGACATGGAACTCACCATACCAGATCAAAGATTGATCCCTTATGGTAAGATATTCCGTCCTCTAAAACCCATTTCGTAGTTTTTTCAAAATACTTTTTTATAATGTTATATTGAAAAGGAAATTGGTGCTCTGCTGGGCCGCTGCATGCCCGCTTCCTCCGCATTCTGAAGCAGGTGCTCCAGCGTGACGGACGCCATCTTCTCCGACACCTCCTGATCCATCTGCTGCCAGAACGGCTCGAGTACCTTGGCCCGCAGAAGGTTGATGCCCTCTTCGGGCATTTCCGGATCTTCCGTAACAGTCCGGACAATTTCATTCAGCGTGATGGTCCGCGGAGGCCTGCCAAGACGATACCCCCCTTTCGGCCCGCGTACACTTGCTAACAGACCGGCCCGAGAGAGGCCCTGCAACACAGGCTCGATCCCCCGACGCAGCATATCGCCACGGCGGGCAATATCCGCGCCACTCACCACCCCGGATCGACCCGCATGGAAAGCGACGTCCAACATAATGGATACAGCGGTCAAAGCTCTGTCACGACGGAGATACATGAGAATTCCGATTTGTTACGCCAGACCATGCCATCATGACATAATCCGATTTCAGTTCGTCTATCTTGTTTTCCATGCTGGAATGTCAATCGCCCTTTTGGAACGTTTCCCCATTTCCAACATATTCCCGATAAAAGCGGTGCCCCAAAGACGTCAGGACCTCATATCCGATTGTCCCCGCTGCCGCCGCCACGTCGTCCACACTGCGCCGGGATCCAATCAGATCCACCATCATATCGGCTCGCAGCATGCCCTCTGGCACATCCGAAATGTCCACGATCAGGGAATCCATCGAAACACGCCCCAGAATTGGCAGACAGATGTCTTCAAACCACGCACACCCCTGCCCGGCGCCACGCCGTGAAAATCCATCGGCATACCCTATAGCCACAGTGGCAATTTTCCGTGGCCGCTCAGGGCGATATGTCATCCCGTAACCAACACCATCGCCTGGGAGAATTTCACGAATCTGCAAGACATGGGCCTGAAGCCTGACAACCTGATCCAACGGATTCGGACCAGCCAGATTCGGCGCAATTCCATAAAGTGCCGCTCCAGGACGAACGACATCCAGATGATAGTCCGGCCCCAGAAAAATTCCCGACGATGCCGACAGGCTCAACGGTGCAGACGGCAACCGTGCCGACATCTCCAGCAACTGCTGTTTCTGGACGCCATTGGCCGAATGATCGGGCGTATCCGCACAAGCCAGATGACTCATGACCAGACTGACACTCAGCCCCTCCATAAGCGCCCCGTCCTCATGTAACACGTCAAGATCGGCGCCAGAAAGCCCAAACCGGGACATGCCACTATCCACCTGAAGAGCAGCCTCCAACGGCCGCCCCGCCTTGACCGCTTCAGAGCGCCACACAGCAATCTGATCAAGGCTGTTCAGAACCGGCCTCAATCCATATTGCACACACTCTGCCGTTGCGTCCGGTCTCGGGCCGTGAAGCACCGTAATCCGGGCCTTTCGCGAAACCACGGAACGCAGCCTGATCCCCTCATCAACATGCGCGACGAAAAACTCTCGAGCCCCCGCCTGCTCAAGAACCGGCGCTACACGCTCGATACCCAGTCCGTAAGCATCGGCCTTCACGACAGCCGCACAGGCAGCATCCGCTGCAAGTTTCTGAAGATACCGATAATTCGAGGCGATCGCGCCCAGATCCACCGTCAGACGGGCTCCAGCACGAGAAGAAGGCCACAAAGGATCAGAACATGCACTCATCATGAGAAATGAGACTATCGCGTTGTGCGCTAGAATATCCTGCCCGATAATCATATAATATTCCAATAAGCGAAAAATATATGATCGATTCTGCGAAAATAGACCGATAATGCCACCATGATCGTCGACCGCATCACCGAATCCATCCTGAGAATCCTTCAACATGACGGGCGCCTCAGCAACGCTGATCTGGCACAACGTGTCGGGCTTTCTCCGTCCGCCTGTCTGCGGCGCGTTCGCCTACTGGAGGAACGCGGCATCATCCGTGGCTATCGCGCGGTCATTGACGAACGCTCAGCTCACAAGCTGACCACCGTTATCGTACAGATCACGCTTGAACGCCTGACAGACGAAACGCTCCGTCGTTTTGAAACCCGCATCCGGGAATGTCCTGATGTTCGGGAGTGTTACCTGATGACAGGTGAAGCCGATTACCTGCTCCATGTCGCAGCCCGAGATCTTGCTGACTACGAGCGCATCCATAAAGAAGAACTCTCACGCCTTCCGGGCGTCGTCCGCATCCAGAGCAATTTCGCAATCCGTCCTGTCGTTCAACGGTGGATCAGTCAGGACTCAGCGTAATTGCATGCACAAAAATGCATTTGCGAACCATTTGCATTTAAGGTAGGTTTCTGAAATCGGTTCCAGCGAACGAAGGCTTGCTTTTTCATGATCGTCTGCTCATGCAACGCGCTGTCCCATCAGGATATCGAAATCGCAATCCACAACGGAGCGTCTCGACCAGCGGAAATCTATTCAGCCCGAAAATGCACGGCAAAATGCGGCAACTGCGTCCCCGGCATTGTCTGTCTACTCAGATCGGCAATGCAGAAAGCCCATTCCGAACAGACACATCTAAACGCCGCATAAGAAACAACCCGGACAAGCCGGGTTGTTTTGAAAACGGCTTCTATTAGTCCTGATCGGGAGCCGCAGCAGAGTTTTTCTGAATATAACGCTCAATCCCGATCTGCTTGATCAGGTCGAACTGGCGATCAATGAAATCCTCATGCTCTTCTTCATTGACAAGGATTTTCAGAAGCAGATCTCGTGACACATAATCACGGACACTCTCGCAATAAGCGATACCTTCGCGCAGATCCTGAATCGCTTTTTCTTCCAGCCTCTGATCACATTCAAGAATTTCCTGAACCGTCTGCCCAATCAGGATAGAGTTCAGACGCTGCACATTCGGCAGCCCTCCGAGAAACAGAATACGCTCGATCAGCCAATCCGCATGACGCATCTCCTCAATGGATTCGTCATACTCTTTTTTTCCCAAATGGGTCACACCCCAATGCCTCAGTGTGCGGGCATGAAGAAAATACTGATTTATTGCCGTCAATTCATTCGTGAGCTGCGTATTAAGATGCTCAATCACAACAGGATCTTTAATAGCCACTTTTCAAACCTTCCATAAAAATGCAATTTTATCGAAGAAAACTCATAAAAGAAAATTATATCTCCCTAGCCACGCTTCAAAGTTTATATGATTTTTGCAAAAATTAGAGAAACCCAAAACACATTGGCAAAAGGCGCAATCCAAAGCTTCGCGGCCGCAAAATTGAAGAAGGTGTGAAAGATCAGGTGTAGACTTTATAGCGTATTACGGCGCTTCGAATCCGCAGGCAATTGAACACCTCGTGCACAAAGCTCGCCCGTTTGTTAACTAATACAGGTTAGTCATTTATATTTTTTAGAAAACTATGAAGCTATTGCTCAGAATTTAAAAAAGTTTTAGATTCAAGAAAAATTATTAGAAGAAAGACGATGAAATGAAGTTTTTTAATTTCACAAAGAAAAATAAAAAACACCAGACAAAAGAAGATAATTTTAATTCTCTTGAATCAAAGAAAATAAATTTTAGCTGGCTGCACGATATTACTGAATCAGATTGTTCGATAGTCGTTTCTTCTCATAAAACCATCTTATGTGTTTCTCAGGATGGAAATATTTACCATGATGATCCCAACAAAAATATAAATCCTCTTCTTATATATCAGGTAACGGACGGAGTTTGGTTTTTAAGAAAGAACAATTTATCAGAATTGGATGCTCTCATAACTGATGGAATAAAAGAAAATTTTAAATTTTCCTCAAAAGAAAAACCAATATTAGTTAATATAGGTGGAAGTTTAGAGGATGGAATATCTTTTAACTTATCCGGATTTAATTTAACAGCTGAACTGGAAGGAAAAATTAAATTTAACACAACAAATCTTCTTTCTTGGGAAAATTTTGCTCTTCTTTCTTGGGATACCTTTAGTTGGCTTCAAGAGGCCAAGAACGAAACGTGGATTGAACAAAGCAGCGGAAAAGAGGTTTTTTTTAAAAACTTCAATAAAATTAATTCAGAAACATTTGTAGATTGTAATTTTGAAACATACAATATTAGCGGAAGACCAGGGCCATTATTATTAAGGGATTTACGAAAAAATAAAATATACATTCTAGACTCATTCAAAAGGAAGAGATCACTATTAAAACTAAATCCATTAGTATATTTTTGTGTATTTGGATCAGATGAATATTATAAATGCGCGGCACTATCGATAATTTCTCTACGAAAATTTGGATTATATTCTGGTAAAATATTTTTAATATCAGACCGATCTCAAGAAGATACTTTAAAATTTCTCCCACTTGATTTTCAGTTTAATATCGAAGTAAAGGAATGCTCAAATAAAAACCCTATCTTCGAAAGATATAAAATATATCTTTATGATGTAGAGAAATATAATCCTATTTTTTACTTAGATACTGATATTATTGTTGGAGGTGATGTTAATAAAATTATTAAAGATGCCCTATGTTCTGAAGATTTCTGTCTTTACAGAGAAGCAAATTGTTCCGTAAAAAAAATAGATGAAAGCGAATGGGATATTGGGACTAACTGGTTCGGTGGTTGGATGTTTGCAAGGAACAGTGAAATAGGTACCCTCCCATTCTGGAAAGCCACCTCTGGGATTATGATCTTTAGCGACCATGGCGAAACAAAGAAAATTTTTGATATGATATGTTCTGTAGGAAGACTCACACGTCAACACGAAATTGATCGCTTCGGCGATCAGCCCGTTATGAATTATGTGACCACACAGAATGAAAATGTCAATATATCGGTACTTGATAACAAATCATTAAATAGTGGGAATGTAGAGCATTTTCTATCTAATCCAGAAAGAATTTTAATGCATGTTTCTTTAGGTGTAGGTTACGGTAATAAGAAACTTCCCATAATGGAATCTCTTTTCGAGAAAATCGACCAAAACCATAAAACACATGGCAAAGAATAAAAATTCTTTCTATATTTTCCAAATTTTTTGAAAAAATTAGGCCCCGAGGGAACTTTAGGACGTTTTTTACATAGATATCAATGCCGCAATCTAACGATCTGCATGGCAACCAATATGAGCATTTATTTACGGAGGTTTAATAATGAGAAAAACCATTTTAACTTCACTCTTTTGCATGGTCGCGTTGTCTGCCTGTGAATCGCCGCAGCAAATTACCACTCAAAAAGACGACCATCTTGCTGCAGCAGGGTTTCTGATGAAACCCGCATCAACGCCTCAGCAGATTGCTATGCTCAAAAAACTCCCGTCACATCATTTTATACGCCGGATACACGGGAGCACAGTAACCTATGTCTACGCCGATCCGACAGTTTGTGGTTGTCTATATGTTGGAAACCAAGCCGCTTACGGTCGCTATTTAGCGTATCAACAACAACAGAATATCGCCAACGAACAACAAATGACTGCTGAAGACTACCAAGATGCCCAATGGAACTGGGGAGACTGGGGGCCCTGGGGGGAGAGCTTTGGCCCAGATTACGGTTTTGGCCCAGGCTGGGGCTGGTAAAAATCATCTAAAAATTTTAGCGCAATAAGCCATTATTTTTATAAAAACTTATTGCGCTAAAATATAAATACCCAACATATAATAATATTGTTAATTATCATAGTTTATTATATTGCAATACATAGGAATGATGAATATCCATCTCATCTCGTAATAATTTTGATATCTAATTTTCAATAGAAAAACAACAAGTTAGTATAAGATTTTTCTCAATAAATTTACAAATAAATGTAAAAATACCTTGACAATAATTTATGGTTATATTTCATGAGCATCTCAAAATATATTCATAAATCAAATTTACTATATTTTAGGATTGATTATGTTAAAATTAGATAAAATAGTTATTGTGTTTTTTTGTTTTAGCCTTGGTGGTTGCTACAGTATAGGATCACAAAGACTAGGAAAAGATCAAGACGAATATTCTGTGTCAATTATAGAATCAAATAAAAGACAAACTCTTCAAAATCTTATTAGACTTAGATATGCCGATACTCCAGGTCTTCTAGACACAACACAATTAATTTCAGGCTATCAATTCCAACAAAATGCCTTTCTCGGCGTCGCCTCAGACACTTTTCCTATTCGCCCCAACGGTGGCGTATCGACGCAATTACAACAGAACCCAACGTTTACTTTTCAACCCGTGACAGGCGATGCTTACGCACACAGTTTTTTGAGTCCTCTTTCTCCAGCCAGTTTGCTGCCTCTTGCGATGGGAGGGTTACCAATTGATATTTTATTGCAACTTTCAGCTCAATCAATTAATTCAATGAGCAATAATAGACCCTTCTCAAGAAGAAACGGAGATGTAGACAATAATACAATTTATAATACCGATGAATTCTTCGAATTAATACATGATTTAAGGTTACTTCAAGCATCAGGATTATTAGAGATTCAGCTTCAACAATTTCCTAAATTTAAAGGGAAACCCTCTGGAGCGAGTCATGTTTTTTTGAATATATATCCGACATCGAATCCAAATTTAGAAAAAATTACACAAACCACCAAAAAATTATTGAATTTCTCTCCTAACTATAAACGCATGGAAGTCGTTTATGGCTCTGGAACCCCAAATCCAGGCGAAATCAATATTTTATCTCGTAGTATGTTATCAATACTGGGTCAAGTTGCCTACCAAATAAATATTCCAGAAGATGAATTTTCAGCAGGCGGAACATCTATGGATTTAGATTATGAAGAAAAACCCCTCATAAAAATAAAATATGGCAGAAAAAAAATAGAAAATTCATTTGTTTCTATATACTATGATAAATATTACTACTGGATAGACCGGAAAGATTTTAAAAGCAAATTAGCATTTACAATTACGCAAATGCTTTTAGAATTATCAAAAACCACACAACCACCAGGAGCCATCGTGACCATACCGGTAACTAAGTAACTTTATAATATATTTTAATTATTGGGAAAATCGAACCAAAAAATAATCGGAAATAATTTATAGTAATGTATTTTTATCATAACACAGCGTGGGTTTGTTATAATTTTCAGGATAAAGACTACTTTTGGATATCGTCAGTCAATTTACCTCCGGATCTCCATGATCGTGCTCTTACAAATATTTCGATGATCTGCCTTAGTGTTAAATGAAGCGTGTTTGTGTGCCGATCGTAGCTAAAGGATTATAGGGCCGTATCCAAAATCAAAGGGGTTTTCGATTCTCCTCTAAAAAATTGTTTCACAATGGAGGTCATGAACATTGAAGTCTGCCAAGGCAAAACATTAAAAATGACGTCCTTTAATTACAATTTTTCTCTAAACGCCGGATAGTCCGTATAGCCATGACAGTCCCCACCATAAAAAGTTGAACGGTCATATCGATTTAATGGCCAGTGATTTCGCAGCCGCAAGACCAGATCCGGATTGGCGATGAAAGCGCGTCCGAATGCGATCAGGTCTGCGTCCTTGAATTCCAGAAGCCTTTCCGCGCTTTCGGTTGTGAAACCGCCTGCTGCGATGATGGTTCGAGAAAACAGAGGACGCAGGACAGACACGTCGACCGGATCGGGTTCTGCATCCGCGCCGATCCGTGGTTGAACGATGTGCAAGTAGGCGACGTCCATGTTTTCCAGCATCGTGGCGACATAACTGAACGTGGCGTGTCTGTTGCTGTCGGACATCGATCCGTAAGATCCGCTTGGTGTGAGTCGGACGCCGACGCGATCAGCACCCCATACGTCTATGGCCGCCTGAGTAATTTCCCGAAGAAAGCGCGCGCGGTTTTCGATCGGGCCGCCATAGGCGTCGGTGCGCTTGTTTGTACCGTCCTGCAGAAACTGGTCGGGCAGGTAGCCGTTGGCGCCGTGGATTTCCACGCCGTCGAATCCTGCCTGAAGGGCGCGTGTTGCGGCTTGACGGTAGGCGTCGATCAGGGATGGAATTTCATTGAGTTCCAGGGCTCGGGGCATGTCATAGGGGACTGTGCCGTTGAGCGTCCATGCCGTGCCGTCCGCTCTGATGGCGGATGGAGCAAGAGGCGCTACGCCGCCGGGTTGAAGACTGCGCGCGGACTGACGACCGACATGCCAGAGTTGCAGGAACATGCGTCCCCCTTTGGCGTGAACGGCATCCGTGATGCGTTTCCAGCTGGGGATCTGTGCGTCATCGTAAATTCCGGCGGCCCGTTCAAAGCCATATCCCGTCAGGGCAACTGGAGAGGCCTCAGAAATGAGCAGACCACCCGGCGTGGCGCGCTGGGTATAGTATTCAAGCATCAGGTCGTTGGGCAGATTGCCGATGCTAGAACGCATTCTGGTCAGGGGGGCCATGACGACGCGGTGTTCGAGCCGCATGGGGCCTACGAATTTCGGGGAAAAGAGAAGATCGGCCATGGGAAACAATCCTGTGTGAAACGCGCCATCCGCGGCGTGCTTCAGAGGATGGAGATTTCCGTATTGGATTGGCAGTCGTCATTTCAGTATAGAGAGAATTCCATAGCGGAATAATAAAATGGATCGTCTTCAGGCCATGACCGTTTTCGTACGGGTCGTTGAAAGTGGCTCTTTTTCTGCGGCGGCGCGGCTGATGCATCTCGGACAGCCGGCAGTCTCGAAGGCTGTTGCGCAGCTTGAGCGTCAGTTGGGCGTACAGCTTCTGCTTCGCTCTGCGCATGGTCTGACACCGACAGATGCGGGACAGCGCTATTTCGAGCGCGTGGCCCGGATCGTATCCGATGCGGAGGACGCCGATGCCGCGGCGCGTGACAGTACGCTCAGTTTGCAGGGAAGGCTCCGAGTTGCGGTTCCGACAACCTTTGGGCGGATTCAGATTGTGCCCCGACTTGGAGATTTTCTGAAGAAGCATCCCCGGCTGAAAATGGATATCGAACTTGATGACCGGCGTGTGGATCTGGTGGCGGAAGGAATTGATATTGCCATTCGTGTGGGGCCTCTGAACGACAGCACGATGATTGCAAAACGCCTCGCGAGAGGGCGGCGCTCTGTTCTTGCAACGCCCCGGTATCTGGAACAGTCCTTGGTTCTGGAGACGCCGGAAGACCTTGCTCTGCATCAGGCTGTCACCTATGCGCGGGATGATGGGGGGAGATATGTCTTCCACCAGCAGGGAAAAGACGTAAGTGCAACACTGAGCCCGCGTCTGAACCTGAGTGCGGCCGAAGGAATCCGGGCCGCCGTGCTTGCGGATCTGGGTCTGACCATTGCGGCGGACTGGATGTTCCTGCCGGAACTGGAATGCGGAACGGTGGTCCGCTGCCTGACGGACTGGTCTTTGCCGCCTGTTGATCTGTGGCTCGTCTATCCTTCCGGTAGGCTGACGAGTGCCAAGGCGCGGGCTTTTTCGGATTTCGTTGCTGGAGTGGTCGGAGAACTGGAAACAGTGTCGCGTTCGATGTGCTAGATCCGAAATCACATCCCTCTCTTCCCGAGCAGGCTCCAGCACTGGACGCAACATGTCTGATACGGCGCGTTACGAGTATTTTCTGTTTCTTCTGACTGTCATCCTGATTCTTGAGCTGTTATCGCGGAAACTGAAGCTCCCTCCTGCGGCGGCATTCATTCTGGGTGGTACGGGGCTTGCTCTTTCGCCCTGGTCACCTGAAGTCACGATCGACCCCGAACTGGTCATGGTTGTCTTTCTTCCGCCCCTGCTGATGAGCAGTGCATGGTTTACGGCCTGGCGGGAGTTCCGGAAAAATCTGTCCGGCATTCTACTTCTGGCTGTTGGCACCACGACGTTCACGACCGCAGCCGTAGGTGTGGCGGCGCATCTCGTCGTTCCCGCCCTTCCATGGGCCGCGTGCTTCACGCTAGGCGCGATCGTTTCTCCGCCCGATGCCGTTGCAGCCGAAGCGGCTCTGGAGCGCCTGTCGTTACCCGGTCGGGTCACGTCACTGCTTCAGGGGGAGAGCCTGCTGAATGATGCGACTGGGCTGGTTCTGTTCCGCTTTGGGGTTGTCGCTGCTCTGACAGGAATTTTCCGTCCGCTTCAGGCCCTGACAACATTCTGTGTCGTCTCTGTTGGCGGGGTGCTGATTGGTCTTGTCGCCGGGTTTCTTGGGTTGTTTGTCATCCGTCGGTTGCGCGACAGTGACATGGTTATCATTACGACGGTCCTTCTGGCGGAAGTGTCCTATATCGGTGCGGACCATCTCCATGTTTCGGGTGTTCTGGCCACCGTCGCCACGGGACTGGTTCTGGGCTGGCATCAGCACAGGGATTTTGATGCGGAAACACGCCTGCAGTCTCATGCGTTCTGGAAAGTGCTCGTCTTTCTGCTGGAATCCGTTCTGTTCATTCTGATCGGGCTATCCCTTCGGGGTGTTCTGGGCCGTCTTCGAGGCACACCTGATATTCTGCACCATCTCGTCTATCCCGTCGGGATCGTACTGGTGGCGATGGTCCTGTCCCGGTTTGTGTGGCTTTTCGCGTCGGACGGAATTGTCGGTCTGTTGCGTCGGCGCTGGCCGGAACGGTTCGCGCGTCCCTCTGTGGCCATTTCAACGATTATGGGATGGGCGGCCATGCGAGGGGTCGTGACCCTGACGGCGGCCCTGTCACTTCCGGAAGGATTTCCCGGACGTGATCTGGCGCTGGCCTGCGCCTTTGTCTCAATTCTGGTCACCGTTCTGGTTCACGGGACGACGCTGGCGCCTCTGATCGGGTTGCTCAGGATCAATGGAGCGTCAGAACTGCGTGTTATCCAGTCGGATGAAAACCGGGCCTGGATTGCTGTTGCCGAGGCGCAGCTTCGTGCCATTGAAGAGGCGTCCCGGCTTCCGGACGGGAGTGAGCGGCATCCACGTCTTCTGGAACAATATCGCTATCGCCTGCATGTGACACGTCAGTATGCAGAGGATACCGCGACGCATCGCCCTGAGGAAATTGCCCATTATGAAGCCGTTCTGAAGGCCATCGGAGCGGGCCGGGAGGAAATTCTGCGCCTGCATCATGCAGGGCAGATCCATGACCGGGTTCTGCGGGAAATGGAACAGGCCATGGATATGCAGGAAATCGAGGCGGCTGGTCATCTGGGGGCTTCGGAGGAAAAGATAGTGTAAAAAAGGAAACAATGAGTTTCTGTTGTTTTTGTTTATTGCCCGGTAATTCTCACTTATTTTTCTGGTCAACAAGGATGCACGACAGGTTCTTTCAGGCCCTGTCTCTCCGTCCCTGCCTCTTCATTCTGACCAGAGAACCCGACATGAAATCCTCTTTCTTTCTGCTTTCCCTCACCGCCCTGACATTTGCATCCGTCATTCCGCATCCGGCAGGAGCTCAGGTCGTCACGGCCCCGGAACAGGTGCAGTCCGGCACCTATGACGTTGAGCCCAGCCATACTCAGGTTGGCTTTTCCGTTCTGCATTTTGGTTTCACGAACTATCAGGGCGTCTTTTCGGACGTTTCCGGCACACTGGACCTCAATGATAAAAACCCGGCCGCATCCCATCTTTCCGTGAGCATTCCGGTTGGATCGATTCAGACGACCAGCGCCAAGCTGACCGAAGAACTCAAGGGCGATCAGTGGTTCAATGCGGCGCAGTATCCGAACGCCACGTTTGAATCCACCTCCGTCCGCCGCACGGGCAAAGCCGATGCCATCGTCACCGGCAATCTGACGCTCCATGGTGTTACGAAGCCTGAGACGCTGAAGGTTCATTTCATCGGCGCAGGTGTGAACGCGCTCGACAAGAAATACACAGCCGGTTTTGAAGCCACAGGCACCATCAAGCGCAGCGATTTCGGCGTGAAGATGTATGTCCCGTATGTCAGCGATGCCGTGCAGCTGCGGATTGCTGGCGCTTTCGAAAAGCAGGGCTGAGTTCATGACAGCGCCCGCAAAGCAGAGCCGCGGGATCACGCGATATACGGGCGTGGCGATCCTCCTTCACTGGTTGATCGCTGCGGGAATCCTGACCCTGATTGTCATGGGGCTGGTCATGGATCATCTGTCCCTCGATCCAATGCGTGTTTTTCAGCTGTACCAGCTTCACAAGTCGATCGGTATTACGGTCATGGTCCTCATTGCGCTGCGGATTGTCTGGCGCCTGACGCACAGGCCTCCAGAGCTTCCTGGTGACACGAAAGGGCTCGAGCGCGTGGCGGCCCATCTGACGCATGGTGCTCTGTACGGCATGCAAATATTCATGCCGCTGAGCGGATGGGCCATGGTGTCGGTGTCCGCTCTGGGCATTCCAACCCTTCTGTATGGTACCATCCTCTGGCCCGATCTGCCGGTGCTTTCAACGTTGCAGAACAAGGCACCCGTCGAAGCCGCACTGAAAGCGGTTCATCATTGGGGCGGCTGGTTTCTGCTGGCGCTGATTGGTCTGCATATCGCGGCCGCCCTTCGTCATCATTTCGTTCTGAACGATAATACTCTGCGACAGATGCTTCCTGCCATTGGTAGAAAGCCCGTTCCCAGACACGGAAACTGACATCATGGCTTTCCTTAAAAAAGCAGTCTTTTCAGCGTTTGCCATGAGCGTTCTGGCGGCGACACCTGTTTTCGCCGCAGACTGGACGATTGATCCTGTTCACAGCGCGATCAGTTTTTCGGGAACACAGACCGGAAATGCCTTTACGGGACATTTCGGAAAATTCGGCGGAACCATCTCTTTCGATCCGGCTTATCCCGAAGATGGGCATGCGAAAATTACAATCGATATCGCAAGCGCCACGACAGCGGACAAACAGCGTGATGGGGCCATGCCGGGCGGTGACTGGTTCAATGTGGCCAGTTTTCCGACTGCGACGTTTGAAGCCCGCAGCTTTCGGGCCAAAGGCGGTAATGCGTACGAAGCTGTTGGGACGCTGACGATCCGTGGTGTCAGCAGGCCCGAAACCCTGCCTTTCACACTCGATATCAGTGGCCAGACAGCTCACGCCAAAGGCCATCTTGATCTGATCCGCTCCGCCTTCGGCGTTGGTCAGGGGCCGTGGGCTACTGGGCAGTGGGTTGCGCTTCAGGTGGGTGTAAGCATTGATGTTACCGCAACCCAGACGTTTGGGTCATCGCCGCATCAGTAACAGAATTCATTGCTGCGTCCTTCGGCTGACGGAATGGACGCGGCCTTTTAAATAAAAAAATGGAAACATAATATTTCTATCATTTCCATTTATTAGCACATGAAGCGTCGGTAAAACAGACATCAACAGCCCCGAAGAGCAGTCCTGCAAGCTTCCGGCTGAATGTCAGATACTTTCAAACACGAAAGACAAACCGATGAACATGGCCTTTCCACGCGATCAGGTTCTTCTCGCCTCACGCATCCTTCTGGCCCTTCTGTTCGTTCTGATGGGATGGAGCAAACTGACGGGCTTTGAGGGAACCGTAGGATATATGGCCAGCACAGGTGCCCCGGTTCCGACAGTGTCCGCTATTATCGCCATCATGATCGAACTCGGTATCGGACTGGCTCTTGTCGCCGGTTTCCTGACGACGCCGCTTTCCATTCTTCTGGCTGTCTATACGATCATCACCGCGTTCATCGGGCATCATTACTGGACGTTCGATGGTATGATCCGTTACGATATGTGGATCCATTTTTACAAGAATTTCAGTATTGCAGGCGGCCTTCTCGCTCTTGCTGCTTCAGGGGCCGGTCGTTTCTCTGTGGACGCCCTGCGTCGATAAGTCCGCAATCTTTCTGGCCCAACCTCATGTGGTCGTGTTGGCCCAGGGGGGATGTTCAAACGCCGAGACCAGATGATCCATCAAGGCGTTGACCCGGAAAGGCCGGAGCGTACTGCTGGATGTCACGAGATAAAGCGCAATGCTTGCGGCATCCCAGTCCGGCAGGATCTGTTCAAACCGACCATCCTGCATACCATCCCAGACCATGAATTCGGGAAACAAACCAAACCCCAGATGCGCTTTCAGGGCCGGCAGAAAAGCCTCTGCATTATCTGCCCGAAAGCGCGAAGCCTGAGACAGCACATAGTCCTCACCGGTTTTTGTGGAGGTCAGGCGCAATGTACCGGGAGCGGACGTATTTGTATAAACGAAGCTTTTCTGCCCTTCGAGATCACGCGGATGCGTCGGACGTCCAATACGATCCAAATACTCCGGCGTTGCGACCAGAAGGAGGCGGACTCCACAAAGATGCCGGGCGCGCAGAGAAGAATCGGCCAGAGATGCAATCCTCAAAGCCAGATCGTAACCTTCAGCCACGAGATCAACGAGGGAATCACTAAAGTCCACGGTGATGTCGATATCCGGATATTTCTCCAAAAAGGCCGGAAGAGCGGGGGAAAGATGTCTGATTCCAAACGTCATGGGAGCAGCAACCCGAATCAGGCCTGAAGGACGATGAGTGCCTCCACGGGCTTCGCTTTCAGCAGCTTCTGCTTCAGCAAGAATCCGGTTCGCATGCCCCAGCAGCATACGACCTGTCTCCGTCACGGACATCTGTCGCGAATTCCGGCTGAACAACGCCACACCTAGAGACTGCTCCAGACGACTGACGGCTTTCGAAATCGTCGGTTTGGAAAGCTGAAGCTCTTCGGCTGCCCGTACGAAAGAACCGCGTTCAGCCACTTTGGCGAAAATGGCCCAGGCTTCGAAATCCGGTAACCTCATATCAACAATCCCCGACACCAGCAGTTCGCCACACGCTGCCGGTTTCTGAGCATGTCACGGAGGAAATCTCACAAAACCCACCTTGGAAATAATCGCAGGCTTTTTAGTCGACTGCAATGTGCCCTTTCAAAGCCCCAGATCCGAAAGACCCGGATGATCATCCGGCCGTCTTCCTTGTGGCCAATGAAACAGCCGAGCACCGGCTTCAATCGGCAAATCATTGATCGCGGCAAAACGCCGTTTCATCAGACCGTTTTCATCGAACTCCCAGTTTTCGTTGCCGTAAGACCGGAACCACTGTCCCTCGCCATTATGCCACTCATAGGCAAAGCGTACTGCGATCCTGTTCCCCCAAAACGCCCAGACTTCTTTGATAAGTCGATACTCATGCTCACATGCCCATTTGTGAGTCAGGAAAGAGACGATCTCTTCTCTCCCTTGTACGAATATTTCCCGATTGCGCCACCGGCTGTCAGGACTATACGCAAGCGCGACTTTTTGCGGGTTACGACTGTTCCACGCATCTTCGGCCAACCGTGTCTTAAGCGCGGCGGTCTCGGCATTGAAAGGCGGTAGTGGCGGACGAGACATAATAAATCTCCGGTTCCAAAAACTTGTGGAAAAACGGCTACAGCTTCCACCGCCTCAGGCCATGCGTCGAGACCCCAACTTCAAACAGTTTTAATGTGCAGTCCGTTTGGAAAGCACACCGTCTTTCACCCGTGATCCGATGGTCGCATCGATTTTCGACCAGTATTCGAACACTCGCGACAGGACGGGTTCTTCAACGCCCTGCAACACATGGCCGACAATATTATTCACAAGTCGGTCGCGCGCCGCATCGTCCATAACGTGGTTAATCAGGGCATTGGCCTGACTGAAATCATTATCGTCCGGACGCAATGTATAAGCCGCACGCACGAAGTCGCCATCTGCCGCCCAGACTGCACTTTCCGGAAAGCGCTGCGCGTCGGCAACGGGACCACCCTTTGAGTTCGGAACATATACCGGATCGCGCGCCTCGCGCATCCGCATCGCACCACCCTTGATATAGCCGTGAACAGGGCATTTCGGCGCGTTAACCGGGATCTGTTTGTAGTTCACGCCCAGCCGTGCCCGATGTGCATCCGCATAAGCGAACGAACGCCCCAGCAGCATCTTGTCAGGGGACAGTCCGGTTCCTGGCACGAAATTATTCGGCTCGAACGCGAGTTGTTCGATCTGGGAGTGAAAATCCGTCGGATTGCGGTCTAATGTCAGTTTGCCGACCTCAATCAGGGGATATTCGCCCTGCGGCCAGACCTTAGTCAGATCGAACGGATTAATGTGATAGGTCTTGGCCTCTTCATACGGCATGATTTGCATCTTGAGCGTCCAGCTCGGATGCTCACCACGTTTGATCGCCGTATGAAGATCGCGCCGGTGATAATCGGCGTCAGTGCCTGCAAGCTGACCTGCCTGCTCCTGCGTCAGACACTTGATGCCCTGATCGGTTTTGAAGTGATATTTGACCCAGAAGCGCTCTCCCGTCGCATTCACCCACAAATAGGTATGACTGGAAAACCCGTCCATATGACGCCAGCTAGCCGGAATGCCGCGGTCACCCATCAGCCACGTTACCTGATGCGCGGTCTCTGGGCTCAGTGTCCAGAAATCCCACTGCATGTCGTTATCGCGCAAACCATTATCGACGCGGCGTTTCTGCGAGTGAATAAAGTGCTGAAACTTGAGGGGATCGCGCACGAAGAAGACCGGCGTGTTATTGCCGACCATATCGAAATTGCCATCTTCAGTATAAAATTTCAGAGCAAAACCGCGGGGATCGCGCCATGTGTCCGGACTTCCAGCTTCGCCGGCAACTGTTGAAAATCGCGCTACAACTTCAGTCACCACACCAAGCTGAAGAAATTTCGCCGAGGTATATCGGCTGACGTCTTGGGTAACTTCAAACCGGCCAAACGCGCCACTTCCCTTAGCATGCGGCTGGCGATCCGGGATCATCTCGCGATTGAACGCCGCCATCTGTTCAATCAAATAGTGGTCGTGCAACAGGATCGGACCATCCGCACCAACTGTCAGAGAATGTTCGTCACTGGAGACAGGGATACCCGATTCAGTCGTATGAATTGTTTTCGTCTCATCCGTCATAACCATCTCCTTCGAACACTTTCTGAATATGAACCGCAAAACACCGACGCAGCTCGTCAAACGTCGTCTAAAAGATGACATCTGACTGAATATTCAGACACTACGCACAGCCATACAAAGTGGTTCCAGCCATTAGAGACAAACACGCCTCTAACCATATCATGATTATCCGCGTTAATTGCTGGATAATCCCGATAAATACTCCGTATTCCGGGCAGACGCACGAAAGCCCCAGCCCGTTTCCGGAGTGGGGTTTGTGATGCGTTCGCATCGCCAGTTCAGTTGGTTGCGGGGGCAGGATTTGAACCTGCGGCCTTCAGGTTATGAGCCTGACGAGCTACCGGGCTGCTCCACCCCGCGTGGGTATTGTGTGATGTTGGGGGATTGAGAGTTG
>NZ_JABCQI010000008.1 GCF_015244745.1 Gluconobacter cadivus | reverse complement strand
TACCCCGTTCCAGCAGGATGGCAGCTCTCCGCAGTACGGTTACGATACGATCATGCGTCAAAACACCATGGCGCTGGCGCACTATCTGGCAGCCCATTCCATCGGCGGCGTGGATGCGCTTCCGAACTACTGGATGGTCGGCCAGTATTCCAATTCGGCCGTAACAAACTCCATCGGAAACGAGACAGACCCTGAAAGCATTTCGCGCGTGACGCTGGATCTGCTGTCTGCGGGTATGGTTGACGCGACGAATCTGACAGCGCGTGCTGCTGGAGTTATGTCGGCGCAGAAAGGGATCTGCCCTCGTATCACGGCGTTCGCCAACGGACAGACCAGCACGCCGACCCTGGCCGCAACACAGGGTCATGCGACGGCCCCGGCATCGTCAGGTCGCTATGGCTATGGGGATGTCGTCGACGGTTTGCGGATCGATCCCGACCAGGGGCTCCAGTTCATCGACAATGTCTATAAGGCGTCTTCGACGGCGGCTCCGATGAAGGTAAACGGCATCGATGACAGTTCAGGCAACCGGGGGCTGATGTGGGCAAATCGCAATTTTGAAGAAATGGGCGACGGGTATCATTTCAGGACCTGGAATGCCGGGATCAACGGCTTCAATCCGGACGGCACGCCCAGGATCGATGCCACGCAAGGCAACTCCGAAGTGTGGGTGGACTATGCCGGCGGTCATTTCACCTTCGCCTTTGCCAGCAAAAACGTCTATCAGGCCGCGCTCGACCTGACGCTCGACAGTGCGAAATTCACTGTCCCGGTGGAGTTGATCGGGTTCCCTAAAGCAACAATTCTGGGCCTTACAGGTTCAGAGGAAGGAATGATTATCAACGACAGCGATGACCATGTGCCTGTCATTTACGAAAACGGGAAATGGTATCCGATCCAGCTTGGGGCCGCTTTGCAATAAGCGCCCCCTGATCTCTGGCTAAGATGCTCTTCCAGGCCCGTATTTTCAGAGACTTTCTCCAGAAATCCGGGATGTTGGTTTTTTATGGGTGAGCTTCCGCATATGCGGCGGCGGCGCCGAACAGTCCCGGTTGTGGGTGGGTGATTATTTTGACCGGCATTTCGGTCATCATTGTCTCGAAACGCCCTTTTGCGACGAAGCGTTCGGCAAATCCGGAATGGCCGAGGCTGTCTGCGAGGCGGAGACCCAATCCGCCGCCGATGACGACGCCTCGTGCTCCGTGCGCGAGCGCCAGATCGCCGGAGACTGCGCCCAGGCTCAGGCAGAAGCGTTCCAGTGCGGCAACGGCCAGGGTGTCCGAGCCGTCGAGGGCGTTCTGCCACAGGGTGCGATTGTCACGCAGGGTAATGGGCCAGCCCTGTATTTCCGCAATGACTTCATACAGATTGGTCAGGCCCGGACCTGAGACAATCCGCTCTGCGGAAACGCGGCGAAAGCGCAGACGCAGGGCTTTGAGAATTTTGTCTTCCAGTTCGTCGAGGGGAGGATAATCCAGATGACCACCCTCGGTTTCCATCACGAAATACCGGTCGTTGCGACGGAGGAGGCACGCAGCACCCAGTCCGGTTCCCGGCCCTACAATAGTGATGGCACCTTCGGTTGGAAGGTCGATATCCGGTCCACACAGATGTTTCATACAGGATGAATCGACCTGTGCCACGGCATGGGCCACAGCCCCGAAGTCATTGACCAGCACGAAATTATCGAGATGCAGGCGCGCGGCGAGCTGGCTGGGCTGGATGATCCACGGATTGTTGGTCAGTTTGAGGATTTCTCCGCTGACCGGACAGGCGACCGCAATACCGGCTTCGCGCGGCAAGTCACGATTCAGGGAGCGGCCGAATGTTTCCCAGGCCAGCGCCAGACTTCCATGTTCCGCACATTTCAGTGTCGTGGCCTCACCTAACGTGATGACCTTGCCATCCTCGATGGTCGCGATTGCAAAACGTGCGTGCGTTCCACCGATATCGACGGCGACGATTTCCCTCATGGCACCTCAAGTCCTCTGGCGATGCTGGCCGACGGCCTGCGCTTTTTCCATGTGCAGCAGTTGCCTACCGGTTCCTCCGCGTCAAGTTCCGGATGTGATGGAATTCGTAATTCAGCGAGCGGGCCGCTGTCGGACTTCTGCGGTTCGTAGCAGTCGGTGAACGATGGCACGCGGCACGATCATTTCAAGAAACCGGGCTATGGCGAAAGGCCAAGGGAAAAGCAGGTGCGCCCTTCCTTGTCCGATGGCGCGTGCGATCATGCGGGCAGCGCGTTTTGAGGAGACGAGAAAGGGTCGCGCTCCTTCGAGCCGCTGACTCATCGGCGTGTCGACATAACCGGGAGAAATCAGGGTGACAGAGACATGATGAGGGGTCATGGCGGCATGCAGGGCCGTGCTGAAGCGTGCCAGACCGGCTTTTGAGCCGCTATAGGCCGTTGCGACCGGAAGATCATGGAATGCCGCGACGGAGCCTACCAGTGCGATCCGGCCTTCTTTTCGAACAGCCATACGTGAGGCCATTTCGGTGGCAAGGGTCGCAGGGGTTGTGAAGTTGACAAGAGAGATGTCGCGGACCTGTTCGGCTGTTTCCGTCAGGGCGCCTTCGGGGCGGATATCGCCCAGCCCGGCTCCCAGAATCAGAATATCGATTTTCTGCGCGTCGTCTGTTTTTCGCAGAGCATCCAGAGCATCGTCCGTGCGGCACAGATCGAGGGACAGAATGTCTGCCGAGGCGCCTTTACGGACGACCTGTGCGGCAATGTCTGCCAGCCGTTCGGGATTGCGGCCCCAGAGTGTCAGATGAGTTCCCGGACGGGCGTAGTGAAGCGCCAGAGCGGCGCCGATCCCGCTGGATCCTCCGGTGATGAGGACGTGAAACGGGTCGCTGGAAGAAGAAACAGAAGTCTCTGGCATGGAAAACCGCTTTATTCGTGGTCGGATCGGGGCTGGAAGGGTATAGCCCTCCCATGCAACAAGATGCGACCCCGTGCCGTACTGGCACATCAGCCCGCTGGACGGGATGTTTTTTTCGATCAGAGGTACACCTGCCATTATGACACTGCCCGACAGGACTGACATCCCTGCGCCGCATGATGATCTTGTGGTTCGGCCAGTGACGACGCGGGCTGATCTCAAACTGTTTACGACGCTTCCGCGTCGTATCTACGCCGGAATGACGGGCTTTGTCCCTGCTTTCGACATGGAACAGGATGATCTGCTGAACCCGAAAAAAGCGCCGATTTTCCGCCATGCGAGCATCCGCTACTTTCTGGCATGGCGTGGAAACACGGCTGTGGGGCGCATTGCAGCAATCGTGGACCATCGTGCCATTGAGCACTGGGGCATGAAAATCGGCTGTTTCGGCGCGCTGGATGCTGTTCCTGAAGGCAGCGTCGTCAGCGCACTGCTGGAGACGGCCCGGAGCTGGCTGCGTCTTCAGGGCATGCAGACAATGCGCGGGCCGGTGACGCTGAGCGGCAATGGCGAATCCGGCCTGATGATCGAAGGGCAGGACCAACCCCTGATGGTCGCCATGCCCTGGCATCCGCGCCTGATGGGGAAACTGGTTGAAGACGCGGGCTATACGCCCGTTGAAGACCTTTTGAGCTATAAGCTCGATCTTGATGATCAGACGGAATCGCGTTTCAAGGTTCCGGGCGATCTGAAAATTGGTGAAGGCCGACTCGGCTCCATTGCCATCAGGCGTCTGTCGAAGAAGCAGATTGCCGAGCAGGGCGAAATCCTGCGTCAGCTTTACAATGATGCCTGGAGCGACAAGTTCAATTTCGTACCCCTTCAGGATTACGAGATGAAGGCCATGATCAAGCAGCTTGGTCCGGTTCTTCGTCCTGAACATTACGTCCAGATCGATCAGGATGGTGAACCCGTCGCCATGGCGCTGGTGGTTCCCAATCTTTACGATATTGCCGGTGATCTGGGTGGTGCGCCCTCGCCTCTGGGTTGGGTGAAGCTTGCGGCCCGTCTGACGACGCATCGCTTTCATTCGGCGCGAGTTATTCTGCTCGGTGTAACGCAGCGTCTACGTGGCACCGTTCTGGGGGCACTTCTGCCGTCTCTGGCGATTGCCGAACTGATGCGTCGCCGGAAGTCCCTGCCCTATTCCTGGGTGGAGCTGGGCTGGATTCAGGCTTCTGACTCCAACATGCGCAATCTGGCAGAAAGCATCGTGCCCGAGCCTTACAAGCGCTATCGGCTTTATGAACGGCCGATCGACGATCCGGCCTGAAGGCTAGGTTTGTTACAGGGTGGCTTCAGAAATGCTGCCAGCCACCCTGTTCGCGCGCAATATCTTGCCCTGTTGCGTCCAGAAGTCTGACGCCTCGTCCCGTTTGCACTCGACCAATACGATGGACCGGGATTCGAGCACCTTTGCATACAGACTGAAGTACACGTGATCGTTCGGGCGGGCATGTGAGGAGCAGTTCGTAATCGTCGCCACCACACAGCCGTTGCATGAGCCAGTCCTGCCCGAGCGATGCGGCAGCCTCCGAAGCAGGAACGGCTTCCGATTCGATAACGAGCTGGACGCCGGATTCTGCTGCGATATGGCCGCAGTCCTGCACGAGGCCGTCTGAGATATCCATGGCTGCGTTGACAATGCCGTGAAGATTTAAGCCGGTTCTGGGCTGAGGCAGGCGGTATCGTGTGGCCAGAAAGCCCGACGGATCCTTGAGCCTGCCCTGAAGCACGAGCAAGCCCAGAGCGGCGTCTCCGATCGTGCCGGTCACCCAGATATCGTCGCCTGCTCTGGCGGTGTTGCGGCGAAGCGCTGTGTTCTGTTTGAGAAGTCCGAATACAGTTGCGGACAGAACCAGTGGCCCAGAGATGGAGGTGGTATCGCCGCCGATCAGATGCACACCGTAGTGGTGCTGGTCTTCTGCAAGGCCGTGCGAGAATGCAGCAAACCAGCTTTCGTCGTGTCGCCCTCCGCGTGGGACGGTTACGTTCAGCGTATAGGCATGAGGCCGTGCGCCCATGGCCGCCAGATCGGAGAGGTTGCACCGCAACAGCTTGCGACCGAGAGTTTCTGGTGGGTCATCCGGAAGAAAATGGACGTTCTCGACCATGGTGTCGGTCGAGATGGCGAACTCCTCGCCTACGGGACAGCGCATCAGTGCGCAGTCATCCCGCAGGTCGAGCGCTTCCGGTCCGGCGAGTGGCCGGAAATGACGGGCAATGAAGCTGAACTCGCTTGATCCGGCGTCTTCGGAATCCGATCTGCCCGTCATGAATCAGGCGTTGCCGTCATTACCGCTGCGGCTGAGAGTATCGAGGATGCCATTGACCATCTTGGGTTCGTCGCCGGAGAAGAAGCCGTGAGCGACGTCCAGATATTCGTTGATGATGATCCGGTCCGGTGTGTCCGTGCCGATCAGCTCAAAAACGGCACCACGCAGCAATGCACGCAGAACAGGGTCCAGCCGCGGCAGTGGCCACTGTTCGGGCAGAACGGCGCTCAGTTTTGTATCGATATCATCCTGTCGACGGGTGACGCCAAGGACGATTTCCTGAAACAGCTTCAGGTCGGCATCTGGGATATGGCCGTCTTCGAACAGGGCCGTGGAACTGACGCGGCGATGACGAATGAACTGGCTGATGACGGTTTCCGCCGTGTCGCCGGACTGTTCGCACTGGAACAGCGCCTGAACGGCCGCGACACGGGCGATGGTCCGGCTGCGGCGCGTCGGGTTTGTGGCGGGGGCGTCGGTAACGGTCATGGTGTCTCCTGGGAGTCGTCGGGGTGCGGCATGTCTGCTCCCCCGGGAATAGGTTTCATGTCGGCGAGGATTTTCGAGAAGGCCTCGACCTCGCGGAAGTCGCGGTAGACGCTGGTGAAGCGGACATAGGCCACACCATCCACTTCGCGCAATGCGTCCATCGCAAGCTGACCGATGCGATGGGAAGAAATTTCATGCTCCCCCGAGGCTTCGAGCTGCCGGACCAGTCCGTTGACCAGCTGTTCCTGACGTTCCTCGGGAACCGGACGCTTGCGCAGGGCGACACGAATGGAGCGTGCCAGCTTGTCCCGATCAAAAGGAACGCGCCTTCCGTCCGCCTTGTTGACGGAAAGTTCGCGGAGCTGAACGCGCTCGACGGTCGTAAAACGCTGCGTGCATGCTGAACAGACGCGCCGGCGACGGATGGCAACGCCATCTTCCGTGGAGCGGCTGTCCTTGACCTGGGTATCGTCATGTCCGCAAAAAGGGCAACGCATTCGCGATCCTGAGAGTTCGGGCCTTGTCGGGGCCGGGTAAGTGGGCGCACTTTACCGGATGATGCGTTCTGGCCCAAACGGGGCCTTACACGAGACTGCCTACATTCACGGGAGACTGTCGTTGAAACGGGTATCTGTCCTGACCGCCCTCTTTGTTTTCTCTGCGTCGCAGGCCTTCGCCCAGCAGTCCCTTTCAGGAACTGCGCCACCGCCGGATGCCGCTCATGATGCGGAGCGCGTTGTCGTTCTGGACGGGACGTTCCGCCCTTCGGCATATTTTCCAGACCGTGGGGCGGGTTACTTCACGATTCGCAACGACGATAGCGTGGATCACCTCCTGAAGGGGATTTCATCTCCGCTCTGTCAAAACGTGGTTGCACATCATACGAACCAACAGCAGACCGAAGGGGCGAATGACCTCTTCACGCATCTGGCTCTGCCTCACGACTCCACGATGATTTTCCCGCGCTCGGGCTATCACATGATGTGCATGGGTATCCGGCAGATGCCTGCCGTAGGGAGCAAAGTGCCCTTCACTTTCGATATTCTCAACGGCGGCAGCATCACTGTCAGCTTCACGGTGACGGGGCCTGACGAACTGACCCATGACTGAAGTTTCAGTGGGCTGAGGCAGGCTCGCGGATTTCCCGCAGGACAGTCAGGACGGCGGTTCCGTAGCGATCCAGTTTCGAGGCGCCGACGCCTTTAATGCAGCCCAGCCCGTCCCGGCTGTCCGGTTGTTCGCGGGCGATATCCCGCAGGACGGAATCGTGGAAAATGACATAAGGCGGGATTTCCTGTTCCCGCGCTTCAGACAGGCGCCACTGTCGCAGGGCATCGAAATACGGCTTTTCATCCGCTGAGAGGCGGTCGTTTTCCGTATTGCCGTCAGAGCCCGCGCTTGCCGTCAATGCAGCTTTAGCTTCGAGCCTGAGCGCGACACGTTCCTCACCGCGCAGGATCGGGCGGGCAATCTCGCTCTGGAGCGCCAGACTGCCATATTCACCATGCATCCGGATGGCGCCCCGTGCGATCAGTTGTCGGATGACGGCACGCCACCACTGTTCGCTATGCTCTTTGCCGATGCCGAATACGGAAAGATGTTGGTAGGCATTGCGCTCGATCGTCTCGTTCGTCTTGCCGCGCAGGATATTGGAGAGCTGGACCGCACCAAGGCGCTGGCCGGTGCGATAAATCGCGGAGAGGACCTTCTGGGCCGCCTGTGTGCCGTCGAAGGTCGAGACCGGGTTGATGCAGTTGTCACAATGCCCGCAGGGCTGGGCAAGGTTCTCACCGAAACACGCAAGAAGCGCCTGTGTGCGGCAGCCAGTGGTTTCGGTGAGCGCGATCATGCTTTCCAGCCGGGCCTGCATCACGCGTTTTTCGTGGTCGGGGGCGGCGGATTGTTCGAGCCAGTATCGCGCCCGGGCCATGTCCTCTCCGCCATAAAGCAGGAGAGTGTCGGAAGGCTCGCCGTCGCGCCCTGCCCGTCCAATCTGCTGGTAATATGCTTCCGGCGATGAGGGCATGTCCAGATGAACGACGCAGCGCACGTCGGGCCGGTCGATGCCCATGCCAAAGGCGATGGTCGCGACGATCACCATTTCTTCGCCGGAGCGGAAGCGCATCAGGGTGGCGCGTTTTTCGATGGCAGACAGGCCTGCATGAAACGGCAGAGCCGTCAGTCCTTTGTCACGCAGCATTGTGGCGACGCGCTCGGTCTTGTTGCGGCTGCCGCAATAAACGATGGAGGCGCCTTCGCGATGGCTTTGAAGCGTTTCGAGAAGCTGACGGCTCTCGCTGGCTTTGGCGCGGGCTTCCACGATCAGGTTGGGGCGATGGAAGCTCGCCATCAGAACCTGTGCGTCGGGCATGCCCAAGGCGTTCAGGATATCGTCGCGTGTTCTCGGATCGGCTGTGGCCGTCAGGGCAATGCGCGGAACGCCGGGGAACATCTCAGGCAGGCTGGCAAGTGCGCGGTATTCCGGACGGAATTCATGCCCCCAGGCCGAGATACAGTGTGCTTCGTCAATGGCGATCAGGGAAATCCGGCGCTTAGACAGGAAATTCGCTGTGGACGGCTGAAGCAGGCGTTCGGGGGAAATATAAAGAATGTCGATCCGGTTGTTGCGCAGATCGCTCTGGAGCTGTTCGCGTTCATCCGGTTCAAGCCCGGAATGCAGGGCGGCTGCCCGAACTCCAAGTTGCCGCAGACCGGCCACCTGATCGTCCATCAGGGCGATCAGGGGTGAAATGACGAGACCCATCCCATCCCGGCAGAGCGCAGGAACCTGATAGCACAGGCTCTTGCCGCCGCCAGTCGGCATGAGGACGAGAACGTCTTCGCCCCGCATGACCGTTTCGACGGCCTCCTGCTGGAGGCCGCGAAACCCCGAAAATCCGAAGATTTCCGCCAGAACGTCCTCAGGAGACAGCGCTGTACCGGCACCCGCCTGATCGGGAGGCGTGGCCTGCGATTCCGTCATTTCTGCTTCCGGATCAGAGACCCGGAACGATGGTGATGGAAACGCGGCGCAGGGCGACGTGCGAATCTTCAAGCTGGCTTGGTGTGTAGGGCGTCATTTCGATCTTGGCGCCGTTGATCCCGTCACTGCTGAGCTGTGTGGCAACAACCTGCGCGCGGCTCGTGGCCAGTTCCTTCAGAACTGCAGCATCACCATTCACCCCGGCAGAGCCAGAAACGCGGACGACCGTGGCATGTTCAGCGCGGGCTGCTGCTGCGGCCTTGGTGACGACAGCCTGTGCGACAGGGCTGAGTGTGACGGATTCACGGTCGAAGAAAACGACGTAGCTGTCGCGCGTGGGCTGTTCGGCGCATCCTGCCAGCGCAGCTGACAGAACGAAAACCGGGGCCGCGATGCGGATGAGGGAGAGGAAACGTGCCATGGCGTAGCGTCCTGTCAGGGTGGAAAGGCGTGAAGCTGGGGCGGCGCACAGCCGTTCAGCATGCACTGGAAATAACCTGTCCGTCTTCCAGACGCCAGATGCGGTCAAGTTTTTCCACGCCTGTCAGACGATGCGCGATCAGCAGAACGCTTCGCCCTGCGGTCGCGTTATTGAGCGTTTCGAGAAATGAGCGCTCGGTATCGGCGTCCAGCCCTGTTGCCGGCTCGTCAAGAACGAGAATGGGCGCATCGGACAACAGGACACGCGCCAGAGCAATACGGCGCCCCTGCCCGCCCGAAAGTTTCGAGCCGCCTTCGCCGATCCATGTCTCAAGTCCGTCAGGCAGGCTGCGAACGACATCCGCGATCCGGGCCTGTTCTAGAGCCGTCCAGAGAGCTTCTTCGGAAATATTTTCTCGGCCAAGAAGCAGGTTGCCGCGGACCGTATCATCAAACAGGTGGCTGGCCTGTGACAGCCATGCGATCTGGGAGCGGAGATCGCTGTCGCGCAGGGTGTTGATGTCAGTCCCGCCCAGCAGGATCTGGCCCTGAACAGGAGATGCGGCCTTGAGGATCAGCGCGGCCAGACTGGATTTTCCAGCTCCGGAAGGCCCGATCAGCGCCGCGCGCTCTCCCTGACGCAGGGTCAGGCTCAGATTGTGGAAGATCGGCGCCCGATCCGGTGTCCAGCTGAACGTCACGTTTTCGAGACGCAGATCCCGTCCGGCCGGTAGCGGTCCGTTGCCTTCTGGAGCGGGGGGAGCCTTATCGGCAATCTCAACGATCCGCTGGGCGGCGTGGTTGACCTGTCCGCTCAGCAGACCGGCCCGTGCCAGACCTGTCACGCCTTCGAGGGCCGTGATGGCAACGAAAAGCGCTGTAAGGCCAGCGACTGCGGGTGCCTGCGGGAACAGGAGTCCAGCAACCGCGCACAGGATGATGGCGATGCCCCCTTTAGCGATCAGGCCTGCAAAACCCTGCATGAGCGCCATACGGGTCTGCTGGCGGCGCTGGGCCTTGAAGAGGGTTTCCTGCCGCTCCGTAACGACCGCGGTGAGGACGTCTTCCGCACCGAACGCACGTGCCTCGCGAAGGCCCGAGGTCAGATCGAGTGCAGCAACCCGAAGCTCGGATTCTGCATGCAGGATGTCCGGCCCGAAACGTTTGGACAGGTGCGCGCCCATCAATGGAAGAACGAAAGCGAGAACGGCAAAGAGTGCGCCTGTCAGCAGCCCGGCCTGTGTTCCTGCTTTCATCCAGACGATCGTGGAGATTGGAAGCGTCAGCAGCGCTGAAACCAGCGGGACAAAAATTCGCAGATAGAGGCTGTCGAGCGTCTGGACGTCGGACACGAGGCGGGACAACAGATCCCCCGAACGCTGGAAACCCAGCCCTGCCGCAGCGCCATCAGCGAGTTTGCGATAAAACCAAACCCGCAGATCCGCCAGAGCGCGGAACATGGCGTCATGAGTATACAGACGTTCCACATAGCGCAGGACGATCTGGGCGGCACCGGACAGGCGCAGAAGAAGATAGGCGGCTCCAACGCCGATCGCAGCGCCCGCAAGACGACCACCTGCCTGCCCCATTAGGGCCAGTCCCGCACAGACGGCCAATTCGGCAATGATGATGCCTGTGATGAGACGCGTATATTGCGGACGCCAGACCTGAAGGATTCGGGAAAGCGCTGTTTCGCTGCGTGTTTCCGGGCGCGTGGGCAGTGAGGCACTCATGCGGCTTCTCCCGTAAAGGCGATGGCGCGGCCACCATCAAGGACAAGGTGGCGTCCCTGAAACTGTCGGGCCTGTGCGGAATGGCTGCAAAGAATGACAGTCCGGCCTTTTGCCAGTTCTTTCAGGCTTGCGAGGATGCTGGCCTCGGTTTTCGGGTCAAGATGGGAGGTTGGCTCATCCAGCAGCAGAAGCGGCGAGTTTTTGAGATAGGTGCGGGCAATGGCAATGCGTTGCGCCTGACCGCCGGAGAGACCGAAGCCGCCCTCCCCGATCCGCGTTTCCAGACCGTCCGGCAGGGATGAGAGGTACTGATCGACGGCAGCCGCGGAAATGGCATGGTTCAGTTCGTCGGTCGTTGCATCGGGCTTGGCGAACAGGATGTTCTCACGGATGGTCCCGGCAAACAGGACCGGCTTCTGACCGATCCAGCTGATCAGGGAGGAAATCTGTCGCGGAGAAAAACCCTGCATGTCCTGACCATCAAACAGGATGCGCCCCTGTGAGGGGGAGACGAAGCCGAGCAGCAGTTCCAGAAGCGTGGATTTCCCTGCTCCGGAGGCACCTTCCAGAATCAGTGTCTCACCTGCGGCAAGAACGAAGCTGATATCGTGAATGACCGTGCCGCGCTGCTCGTCCCATGCAAAAGAGACATTCTCTGCCGTGACGGAGATGCCGCTGTCGGCATGGAGGATATCGGGAGTGGTGACTATCCGTTCGGTTAGCGGGGCCAGTTCATGCATGGCTTCTGCGGCGGCGGTGGCGTGCGCACGATCCTGATAAGCTGCTGAAAGTGCCCGGAACGAGGCAAACGCTTCAGGAACCAGAAGAACGGCGTAGAGCGCGCGGGTCAGGACGGCGTTGGACGGATGCCCCATGAGGGTGTGGGCCTGCGTTACGACGATCAGCACGAGTGCCACGACCATCGCCACATCCGTGGTTGCGGAAGCAAGAAAGGCGATCCTCAGGACTTTCATGGTCCGTTGGCGCAGATCGTCGGCACTTTTCGCCAGAGCCTGTGTCTCGCGTTCAGTTCCGCCTGAGAGAACGATGGTCGCGATCCCTTTCACGCGGTCCAAAAAACGCGTCTGAAGGCGTGCCATGGCCAGAAACTGTTTGCGGGACGCCACAGCTGTGGCGATTCCGAAGACGGCTTGAAAGATGGGGAGGACGGCGCAACAGGCAGCGAGGATCAGGCCAGCCTGATGATTCTCGAGGTAAACTGCGATCACGACCAGCCATTGAGAGACCAGCCAGAGCGACGCGGCAGGCAGCCAGCGCGCAAAGTAGCCGTCGAGCGCTTCGATCCGGTCAACCAGCGTTGCGGCGATGGCTGCGCTGTGGTGGCGACGCAGAAGAGCTGGTCCTTCATTGAGGATACGATCCAGCACTTCTTTTCGCAGACGGCGGCGACCCTGAATTCCGGCGGATATGGCGGTCATTTCCTGCACGGTCGAGAGAATGACCCTGAGGAGGCAGGCCAGAAGGAAGGCGACAATCGCCGGACCGATACTGTCCGTGTCGTGTGTCAGCACTGAGGCGAGCGTTCGTGCCAGCGCCCAGGCCTGCAGGAGTCCCAGCAGGGTTGAGAGCAATCCTAAACATACTACGACAGAGGTTCGGGAGCGGCTGGCGCGTCCCTGTGCCTTTACCCACGCTTTTGCGATTGTCTTGTCGGCCTTCATGACCCCTGCATATAGGTCGCAAAAGCGCGACAAGACAGTGCCTCGAGCAATTCTTGCAGCTTATTTAGAGTTTTTTGTGGTTTTAAAGGGAAAACCTGGGGCTGCTACGTGATTACCGCACCGAGTCTTCGTCGTGATTAATGGCCTCGCGCGCCATGGCGAGTGCCGTAAGGGACGGGCGTTCTGGAATGAAACGCAGAGTGTACCAGGTTCCGTTTTCATTGCTGACCGTCATGTCCGCATTGATTTGTCGGGCAAATCCACGAATGAGCTGCATACCGATCCCTTCCCTACGCGTCCGGGACTCGCTGGCCTGACCGGCATCAATGCCAATGCCGTCATCACCCAGCTTCAGTTCTACCAGTCCTTCTTTGTCCGGATCTGGCGGTACAACTTTGTGAAGGGCAATGACGATACGTCCTGCCCGCTCGCCTGGAAACGCATATCGCAGGGCATTGCTGAGAACTTCCGTCACGATGAGCGCAATCGGTACGGCCTGATCGGGTGAGATCAGGACATGTTCGATATCAAGCCGGAGTCGGATACGGGTCTGAGCATTCATGCTGTTGGCTGACAGCAGAATGCTACAGAGTTCTTCAAGAAAGCTTTGGACGTCCAGAGCGGAAAGGCCGTTTTCCGAGTAGAGATAACGATGCAGGGTCGCGAGTGCTCTTACACGGTCCCGTACGAGGCGGAATTCCTCACGGGCTTCGTGTGAGCGGATCCGACTTGCCTGAAGATTGAGCAGTGATGCCACGACCTGCAAGTTGTTCTTCACGCGATGATGGATCTCGCGGATCAGCATGTCCTGATTGCGGGCTGACTGTTCCAGAGCCTTTTCATGCTGGGTCAGGCGGCGTGTAGCACGCAGGAAGGCTTTTTCCAGATGCCGGATTTCAAGTGGAATAGAATGGTTGTTTCTGGGCGCGAACAGGGCGCCCCGCCTCCAGTCCGCAACGGCAAGCGCAAGTTTTTCAAGGGGATCAACCAGGAAGATACTGGCGCCTAGTGCCACGCCCAGCAGTTCAAGAACCAGAAGTCCAACAATCAGGCTGACCCGGATCAGAAAGATATTCAGGGCATGGCTTTCTTCCGCTGTGCGCTCGGTAGCGACAATCAGGCTGACCGGCCCGTAAGCGTTCTGAAAGGCATATGTAATGCCCTGATTTGTGAAAACGTCATGTTGGCTCTGGGCGGTAATATCCCGCTGAAGACGGGCCATCGCTTTTGGGGGCAGGTTGACCGATACGGGACGATCCGGAAAAAGCGAGTAGAGAGAACCATCAGGCATTGCGAGAAAATGCCGGGAATTAGTTTCCGTACCAAGAAGAAGCCGACTGTCCCCTTTTCGAAGATGGTTCTGCTGCCACCCCAAGGTCCGTATAGCTACGATATAGCCCGAAACGGAATTGTTGCTGAGAATGGGAACAACAAATTTCAGAAGTGGGCCTCGCGCGCCCTTGAGCACATCAATTCCGGCGACGGGCAGTCTTGCGGAAGCAGACATCATCGAAGGCGACGCATTTTCCGGTGAGTGACAGATCGCCGGGTCCTGAGTTGAAGGCGACGGCAGTACGACCGAGGGTCGCCCCTCGGCATCCGTCAGCATCAACAGACAGTAGTGATGCTGGGAGACCATCTGGACGAGCGCGAATTCCCGAAGAGCATTTCCGGATGAAATGTCTCCATCGGCCAGCATATCCAGAAGGGTATGGGTCTGGTCCAGATCTGTCGTGATTTCTGAAATCGCAAGCTGCGTATCGCGTTCCGTACGCAAAGCGCTATTGCCGACATTCTGCTGATAGCTGTGCCAGGCAAGCATGGACGCGATGATTGCGAGAGGAAGGGTGGTCGCAACAATCAGCGCCATAACCCGAGCGCCTACAGTATCGAGCATTCGGATATGGCGCAGCGCCTTGCGTCCGCGAAGCAGGCGGTGCCAGCGCCGCGGATTCAGGTCTGGAGAACCAGACCGGAGAACAGTCACTTGTTTCGGTCTTCCTCGATCAGTCGGAGAAGCTCATCGGGAATTGGCTCATTTGCAACATCGTCGAAAAGCTGGTGCAGACCCCGGCTCAGCCAGATACCGAAAGGTGAGTCCTGTTCCTCCCCCTTTATATCGTCGACTGAAGACTTCCGCTTGTCTCCTGCGGTCATTGGCTGGTCCCGAACCTTCCTGTGACGTCAGAAGTGCAGATTATGCACCTCTGATACTGATTATGGCGCGAACTCCGGATTCCTTTTGAGAAGCCGTTACAGGATGAACTGCCAGAAACAGTCTTACGAAAACGTCGCGTTTTCTGCAATCGCTTCCAATCCGCAATGGACTGGGATCTGCTCTCTTACAGGCAACGCATCAGGAGAGCATGAGATCCTCAGATGCGTGACCAGCGCGCCGACGGGCGTCCATCGCATCACGCAGGGCTTTGACCTTGACGCGAAGTTTGTCGTTGGTCGGAAGGTCTCCGCTCATCCAGGCTTCCAGTTGACGACGTGCCCGGAAAACGCGGCTTTTTGCAGTCCCGACAGCGCAATCCGTAGCCTCGGCCAGCTCTTCATAACTCATGCCTTGAATCACGACCATGACCAAGGCCTCGCGCTGATCGGATGGAAGGCGGGAAAGCGCCATCGACAGATCCTTCAGGGCAAGATTGTCTTCATGCGTCGCCGGGCTGGCAAAAGATGCTGCGGGCACATCATCGATATCGGTTGTTTCACGACGTTTGCGCAGGTCTGAGATGAAACGGTTACGCAGGATACGATGCATCCATGCCGAGAAATTCGTACCCGGGATGAAGCTGTTTTGTGCTGCCAGAGCGTTGCACACGGCGTCCTGTACGAGGTCTTCTGCAGCAGCGCGATTGCGGGTCAGTGAGAGGGCCTGAACGCGCAGCTTCGGAAGAATGGCAATAACCTGATCGTGGAACGTCATGGAACTGACTCCTGATTTCGTTCTGTCTGTTTTCAGGAGATCAATGAATGGTCGAATGAGAATGTTGCAGCGGGAAGAGAATAATTTTTAAAAACAGAGGGTGTCGTGTCCATATCCCCCGGAATTCAGCCATAAATCAGATGATTTTTTTTTCAGGATCCGTCTCTGGGATGTCAGTATTTTCTGCCGCTAGCTCCGCAAGCCGGGTTCTGGCACGGGAAACTCGCGCCCTCATGGTGCCAGCAGGAACGTTGCAGACCTGTGCGGCATCTTCGTAGGAGAGTTCCTGTCCTCCTACGAGGATCAGGGCTTCACGCAACAGATCCGGGAGTTTCCAGAGCAGCTCTCCCAGATCCTGAACAGCATCACGGGCATTCTGGCGGGACGGAACAGCTGTAGATGGCTGCATATCGAGTTCGATATCGAGCATGATTTCCTGCTCGCGGCTGCGTCGACGGGTCTGCTCGTAAAAAGCGTTTCGCTGTATTGTGAACAGCCATGCTTTTAGAGCTGTTCCCTGCTGGAACTGATCCTGCGACGCCAGAGCGCGCACGATCGTATCCTGCACCAGATCGTCCGCCGCAGTCGCGTCCCGTGTCAGAAAGCGCGCAAAGCCTCGCAGATCCGGAAGGGTCTGCAAAAGGCTGCTGTGAAAGCTGACTTTCTGGGAAGATGGGCCCGATTGGTGCCCTTCGGACGCTGATGTGCTCAGAAGAATATCCTTCACGCGACATTGCAGACGACCGCGCAGCCACAGACACTATACGGAGATTGGGCATCGTGTCATGGTTATTCGACCTTCATAGCAGGATGCATTCCGTTTAGGGGTGGGTCGGCAGATATCTTTTTCAGGAGGCCATGAACTCATGACTGATCTGGCGCGTCAGGAACTCGTCAAGGCACTTCCCTATGCCCGCCGTTTTGCCCGCGCTCTTGTCGGTGATCAGAAGACGGGCGATCAGCTTGTCGCCGCGGCACTGAAAACGCTGATGGAGACACATCGCAATAGCAATCTGTCCGCACGACAGGCGCTCTACGGCCTACTTGTCAGTAAGTTCACGGAGCAGCATGCAGGGGATGCTGCGGTGGGTATGCCGCTACGTCAGCGCGCTCTTCTTCTGCTAACGTCGCTTGAGGAACAGTCTCTCTCCTCCAGCGCGCAGGCTCTTGGCCTAACTGAAGAAGAGGCTGCGGCTGAACTCAACAAGGCCCGGGCTGGCCTTCAGGGAATTGCCCAGACCAGCGTTCTGATTATTGAGGACGAGCCGATCATCGCCATGGATATTCAGGATCTGGTCGAGCGCTGTGGTCACAAAATTGCAGGCGTGGCGCATACCGAAGCGGATGCCGTTGAATTGGCTGCAAAAACGAAACCCGGCCTCATTCTTGCGGACATTAATCTTGGTGGCGGCGGAGACGGTATGCAGGCCGTCGGGCGCATCCTGCGGACCCATGAGGCGCCGGTCATTTTCGTTACGGCCTATCCCGAGCGTCTGCTGACGGGCGAAACGCAGGAGCCGTCTTTTGTCATCACCAAGCCGTTCGAGCCGATGACGCTGGCTGTCGCGACCTATCAGGCTGTCACTGGTGGGGTCACGTTCGTCTGATGGCATAATTTGGAGTGGGGTGGCTTGCGGCGGGTGCTCCGCTGCGACACATAAGAAGCCATGTCGGCACCCATCCTCTCCCTTCAGAATATTACTTTTACTCTTGGCGGACGACCGCTTCTTGATGGCGCAGAGCTTGCTGTTCTGCCCGGTGAGCGTATCTGTCTTGTCGGACGCAATGGCTCCGGAAAATCCACGCTGCTGAAGATTGCTTCGGGCGATATCGTGACGGATTCGGGCAAGCGTTTCGTGCAGCCCGGCACAAAGGTCCATTATCTCGCGCAGGAGCCGGATCTTTCGCGCTACGCCACGACTTTCGATTATGCATCTGAAGGTCTTGATGAGACCGAATCTTACCGTGCACGCTCCATGCTGGCGGAACTCGGGATGACGGGCGAGGAAAGTTGCCAAAGTCTTTCGGGCGGTGAAGTGCGGCGCTGCGCCCTCGCCCGCGCTCTTGCGGCCGAGCCTGATCTGCTGCTGCTGGACGAGCCGACCAACCATCTGGACCTTCCGTCCATCACATGGCTGGAAAAGGAACTGTCTGCCTCCCGTTGTGCGATGATCGTTATCAGCCATGACCGCCGCTTGCTGGAGACTTTGTCTCGCAGTGTCGTCTGGCTGGAAAATGGGGTGACGCGGCGGCTCGATCAGGGGTTTGCCCGCTATGAAACCTGGCGCGATGAGGTTCTGGAACAGCAGGAGCGCGATGCGCACAAGCTGGACCGCCAGATCGCGCGGGAAGAAGACTGGATGATTTATGGCGTCACGGCGCGCCGTAAACGGAATGTCCGCCGTGTCGGAGAACTGGCGGCGCTTCGGGCGCAGCGTCGTGAGCTTGCCTCCCGCAACAAGGGTACGCTGCGGATGGCTGCGACTGATGCTGAAAGCGCGGGCAAAATCACGATTGCAGCAGAAGGCGTCAACTGGGCTTATGATGATCGGGCCATCGTCAGGGATCTCGATCTGAGAATTCTGCGTGGTGATCGGCTGGGTCTGGTGGGAGCAAATGGTGCGGGTAAAACAACGCTTCTGCGCCTTTTAACCGGAAAAATGGAACCACAATCAGGCACCATCAAGATGGGGCCTTCTGTTGCTATGGTGACGCTGGATCAGCAGCGGGAAAGCCTTGATCCTAGCAAAACGCTTGCTGAGACCCTTGCTGGTGGCAGTGGAGATATGGTGCAGGTCGGCGACGAAAAGCGCCATGTCATTGGGTATATGAAAGACTTCCTGTTCCGTCCTGAACAGGCTCGCACCCCGGTTGGAAAACTCTCAGGGGGAGAGCGCGGTCGGCTGGCGCTGGCGTGTGCTCTGGCCAAGCCGTCAAGCCTCATGGTGCTTGATGAGCCGACGAACGATCTCGATCTGGAAACGCTGGATCTTCTTCAGGATATGCTGGCCGATTATGCGGGTACGGTTCTGCTGGTAAGTCATGATCGTGATTTTCTGGATCGGGTTGCGAGTTCGGTTCTGGTGTCAGATGGCGGTGGTGAGTGGATCGAATATGCGGGCGGCTACTCGGACATGCTGATTCAGCGTGGAGAGGCCCCGGCAGGTCGTGAAATTCCCTCTTCTGGCGCAGAAGAAATCGCACCAAAATCTGCTTTGAAAACAGACAAAAAGACGAAAAAACTTAGCTATAACGACAAGCGGGCTCTGGACCTGCTGCCTAAGAAAATGGCTGATCTGGAGAAGAAGATTCAGGCCTACCGCGACATTCTCGCAGACCCGGAACTCTATAGCCGGGATTATGCAAAATTCGAGAAGACCACGCAGCTTCTGGAAATTTCTGAGAGAGAACTCACCCTGTCGGAAGAAGAATGGCTTGAACTGGAAATGAAAAAAGAACTTCTTGAAAATCAGTGATTTGAAAGAAATTCTTCAGCTTTTTGGTGGGGATGGAATCAGGCCGGAAAGCTCCATGATCTCTCTGGATCGCTTAATGCTGTCCGTGACACGGATGGCAGCATCCAGAGCTCTAATTCCAGCCTGCGCATCGACCAGAACGGGCGCGCCGTAAAGGCATGAGGCGGCGAAGGCCTCATGTTCGGCTGCTAGATTGTCATGGTCTTTCCAGCTTATGGCCTCACGGCGGAACCCGCCTGTGCCCGGAAGGGGAAGGCCCCGTTCACGGCCGATGAAGCTCAGCTTGCGCTCCATGAAGTCGGCAGAAAGATATCCGTCCTGTGAGAACAGTCGCATACGGCGTTCTGTTTTCAGGGAAATCCGGCTTGCGGTGATGGTAGCTACGCATCCGTTTTCAAATCTGACGCGGGCGTTGGCAATATCTTCATGCGCGCTCGAAACAGCCGCGCCCAGTGCGTCGATTTCCGCGATGGGGCTGTCCACGATCGCCAGAACGAGATCAAGGTCATGGATCATCAGATCGAGAATGACCGAAACATCCGTCCCGCGGGGTTTGTATGGAGCAATGCGGGTTGCCTCAATGTAGAGGGGCGCCTTGATCCGTTCGGTGATGGCGTGATGTTCGGCGGAGTAGCGCAGCAGGTGTCCGACCTGAAGGATTTTTCCGGTCTGTTCGGCCAGTTCAGCGAGGGCATATGCCTCGTCCAGCGTCGCGGCGATGGGTTTTTCGACCAGAACATGTCGCCCGGTTCTGAGAGCCTGACTGGTCAGGGGAAAATGATATTCCGCCGGGGCGGCGATAATGACGGCATCGACCTGTTCAAGAAGATTTTCGTAGCTTGTGGCAATTCCGCAACGAACTTCTGCTGCCACAACGGCTGCGCGGGCTGGATCGGGGTCATAAAGAGCGACAAGCTGTTCGGCCGGGTTTGCTGCGGATTTAAGGGCGTGAAACCGTCCGAAATGACCGGCTCCGACGATACCGACACGAAGGTGCTGCGCTGTATTCATGCAGATACGCTTATCAGGCGCGCTGTTTTCCGGGAAGGTCGTGCTCGTCCAAACAGGCAAAAGGTTGCATCGGCATGGCGGAAACGGCATGGTCCCGGCCAGAAAATGATCTGAAAAACGATCTGTCCAAATCCGCCGAGGACGTCTCGACCTGATATGATGTATTATAGCCGGCTCAGACTGCTGGGCGTCGCAGGCATCTGCCTGATTGGCGTGCTCCTGTGTCTGCCCAATTTCCTGCGTTCTCCCGCACCGTCCCTGCCCTGGCGGCAGATCCATCTGGGGCTCGATCTGCGGGGTGGGTCCTACCTTCTCCTTCAGCTCGATCTGAAATCCCTTGAGCATGATCGTCTGCAATCCCTTCAGGATCAGGTGCGCCAGACCCTTCTGGATCACTCTCTCGGATACCGGGATTTCGTCCGTGACGATGCGACCGCAAGCCTGAGCTTTATGCCGCGTTCGGATGCCGAGCGTGACGCAGCGTTCAAGGCCATGCAGTCCCTGCCGCCTGTGGTGCCGAACGAATTTACAACGTCCGAAAAAGACGGGCGGATTGTTCTGACACTTCAGCATGAGGCGATGCTGGCCCGTGCGCGCGAAGCCGTGGCGCAGTCCATTGAGATCGTTCGCCGTCGTATCGATGCGACGGGTGCGATTGATCCGAGCATTGCGCGTGAAGGCGACGATCGGATTGTCGTCGAGCTTCCGGGCGTCAGCGATCCCGAGCGGATCAAGAGCCTGCTGGGCACAACGGCACGCCTGACGTTCCGTCTGCTGGCTCCGAACCCGAGCGTTGCCAGCCCCGGCTCGACGATGCTTGAAGACGAGAGCATGCATACACAGGTCGCGGTTCAGGATCACGTTGACGTTGACGGCACGGATCTGACGAATGCCGGTGCAGTGATCGATCAGCAGAGCGGTGGCTGGGCTGTGACGTTCCAGCTCAACAGCGCGGGTGCAACGGCGTTTGCGAACGTCACACGGGCCAATGTTGGCAAGCGCTTTGCGATCGTGCTTGATAACAAGGTGATTGAGGCCCCGAACATCATCAGCCCGATCACGGCTGGAAACGGTCAGATCACGGGTGGCTTCAATGCGCGCAGTGCGTCGGATCTGGCATTGCTGCTGCGCGCCGGTGCGCTGCCTGCTCCGCTATCGGTGGTCGAACAGCGGACGATCGGCCCGAGCCTTGGTGCTGCGTCCATTCGTGCCGGTATCATCAGCCTGCTGACCGGTCTGCTTCTGGTCATCGTGTTCATGGTGCTGTTTTACGGGCGCTTTGGTCTGTATGCCGATATCGCGCTGTTTGCGAACCTCATCCTGATGGTTGGGATCCTGTCGCTGTTTCAGGCGACGCTCACCCTGCCGGGTATGGCCGGTATGCTGCTGACTTTGGGTATGGCCGTTGATGCCAATATCCTGATCAATGAGCGTATCCGCGAGGAAGTGAAGCGCGGTCGGGGTCCGCTTCAGGCTCTGCAGGCAGGTTTCGACCGCGCGACCGGCACGATCATCGACAGTAACGCCACGGCATTTCTGGCGCATGTCATGCTGTTCGTGTTCGGAACAGGGCCGGTGCGCAACTTTGCCCTGACGATCACCATCGGTATCGTTACGACCCTCTTTACGACCCTCCTGCTGTCACGCCTTCTGGTCGTGCGGTGGTACGCCCTCGCCCGTCCCAAAGAACTTCCGGTCTGATCGTCATGCTGTCACGTCCTCTTTTCCGTTTTGTCCGTGACGATCAGCGCATCAATTTTATGCGCGGCCGTCACATGGGGCTGATCGTTTCGGCGGTCCTTTCCATTGCTTCCGTCATTCTGTTCTTCCAACCCGGTCTGAAACTTGGGCTGGATTTCCGCGGTGGTATCATTGTGGAAGCCCAGACCCCCGGTCCTGCCGATTTCGGCAAGTTGCGGGCGGCTCTGGATCATGCCGGTATTCATCCGGACGCAGTTCAGGCGTTCGGGTCGCCGCGCGATGTTCGGATTTCGATCAACGCTCCCGAAGGTGCGGATCGCGAGGCGCAGACCCAGAAACTGGTCGATGGTGTCAAGAACGCCATATCGGCTGCTGAACCGGGCACGCAGGTTCTGCGTGCTGACGCCGTGGGGGCTTCGGTATCCTCCGAACTGTTCCGTGACGGCCTGCTGGCGCTTGGCTTCAGCCTTGCGATGATTCTGGTTTATATCTGGGTTCGTTTCGAGCGTGAGTTCGCCATCAGTGCTGTGGTGACGCTTATTCTGGATCTGACCAAAACGATCGGTTTTCTGGCCATCACGCGTTTTGAATTCGATCTGGTGATGGTTGCGGCTCTTCTGACGATCCTGGGCTATTCCACAAACGACAAGGTTGTCGTTTACGATCGTATTCGGGAAAACCTGCGCAAGTATCGGACGATGCCGCTGCGGGAGTTGCTGGACCTGTCCATCAACGAAACCCTGAACCGGACACTTGGTACGTCCATGACGGTCTTTCTGGCAGCCCTGCCCCTGGCACTGTTTGGGGGAAGCACCCTGACCGGGTTTGCGACGGTCATGCTGTTCGGGATCGTCGTAGGAACGTCCTCGTCCATCTTCATCGCAGCGCCGCTTCTGCTTCTGATGGGCGAGAAGCGGTTGCGCAAAGAGACGGACGCAGGCTGATACGGTCAGTTCTCACAAAAAAACCGGCATTCCTTAGGGGAGCCGGTTTTTTTGTGTCTGCTCTGATGGATGGCTCGTCATGGGAGGCGGCTTTTGCGGCAGATCAGCGAGAAGGTTGGAGAGCGCCTGATCGGCTTGCCTGTTTGCGGATGAGCTTTGCAGCTTCAGTGCGTTCAGGGTTGCCTGCTGTGCTGCTTTGTCCAGAGTGACCAGTCGGGTCAGTCCATCGGGTCCGATCTGTCTTGTCATGACAGCTCCCCGTGCCATGCCATGCGCGATTAGATACGCATAAAGCCGGGAATTGGGGGATGGCGGCAGTCCCGTCATTTCAGGGCGTGCCACGCATCCGGCCAGAAAGCCCCCCGCTACAAGCAGGGCTGTCGCAGAGCGCCAGACTGCGGAACGTGAGGCTTTCTGGGGTGTCATCAGGAGTTTTTCTGCGCCAGCAGGTCGCGGATTTCCGTGAGGAGAACCTCTTCCTTGCTCGGAGCCGGCGGAGCGGCAGGAGCTTCGTCGTGTTTGCGGCTGAGTTTGCTGAGGATGCGGGTCAGCCAGAAAATGAAGAAGGCCACGATCAGGAACTGGATCACGGCATTGAGGAACAGGCCGATATTCACGGTCACTGCGCCTGCCTTCTGGGCTTCGGCGAGCGTGTCTTTCACCGGTCCTTTGAGGGTGATGAACAGGTTTGAGAAATCAACACCGCCGGTGAGAAGGCCGATGAATGGCGTCAGGACATCTTTGACTGCACTGCCGACAATCGCGCTGAACGAGGCACCGATCACGACACCGACGGCCAGATCGAGCACGTTGCCGCGCATGATGAATTTCTGGAAATCGCTGACCCAGCCCGGAGTGTGCAGGGTGTGTTTCGTCTCGCTCATATCAAACCTTTCTTGAGATCCGTGAAGCCACGGTTGCAGGCCTGACATTCGAGCCCGCTTTCATTGCAAGGGATAAACGGACTCACATGATCCAGTAAAGGCTACTTTCATCTGGAAGCGGTTTCCGTTATACGCGCCTGATGATTCGCTCCGGTCGGCATCGGAGCTTTCTTTATGGAGTAGATATTCATGAAATCCGGCATCCATCCTGACTACCACGAAATCACCGTCATCATGACCGACGGGACCGAATACAAGACGCATTCCTGCTACGGTGAGCCGGGCGCGACGCTGCGTCTCGACGTTGATCCGAAGTCCCATCCGGCTTGGACGGGTGTCCAGCGTATGATGGATACCGGAGGCCAGGTTGCAAAGTTCAACAAGCGCTTTGCAGGCATCGGTACGCGCACGAAGTAATTCGGCGCCCCTCCTCCCGCCTCCTCTTGAAGGCGGACAGGTCGGAACCTATCTGGAGGATCAGCCGCGATGCCGTTCGGGTCGTGGCTGGTTTGACCACAGCATTTTGCCATATCGGGAAATGCGCCAGATGATTCCTGCCAGAAGGAGGTTTCAGTGACTTACGACTTTACACCGCTGTTTCGCAGCGCGATCGGTTTCGACCGTCTGGCCACAATGGCTGGCAATGTTGCCAATGCTCAGGCCCTTCCAAGCTATCCCCCCTATAATATCGAAAAAACCGGCGAGACGAATTACGTTCTGACGATGGCTCTTGCGGGCTTTCGGCCTGAAGACGTGGATGTTGTTCAGGAAGACAACACGCTTGTCGTGCGCGGGAGCGTTCCGGAGAATAGTCGTGACCGGGAGTGGTTGCATCGCGGTATCGCCACCCGGGCCTTTGAGCGCCGTTTTGTGCTCGCCGATCACACGGAAATCGATCAGGCGGATCTGGTGAATGGCCTGCTATCCATCATGGTCCGGCAGGTTGTGCCGGAGGCTGCCAGGCCGCGCCGTATTCCGGTTCGGAACGGAACGGGGCAGACTGCTCCGTCTGGAACTGTTTATACGGCATAAGCTACAGGAAAGGCGTGCCTTAAAAGCTCGCCTTTCCGTTTTGGTGCTTGACCATCGCGGCTTTGGTGGCCCATACCCGTTTGCATTATCGCAGAGCATCCAGCAGGTGCCGCGATCATATCCCGGGCGGGATTGTTTCCTCGCCGGATACGCCTGATCGGTGCCTGCGGAAGCTGGCTCCCTCCGTGTCCCAGCAAGGAACGCATCGACATGACCCTGCCTTTGATGCCCAAGGCGACGGCCGTCTGGCTGATCGAGAAAACCGGCCTAACCTTCACTCAGATCGCAGAATTTTGTGGCATGCACCCGCTTGAAGTTCAGGCGATTGCAGACGGCGAAGTTGCGGCCGGAATCAACGGCTACGATCCGGTCAAGAACCACCAGCTTGCCGAAGCCGAAATCAAGCGCTGCGAAAAAGATACCAACGCACGCCTGAAGATCATGCCGACGGCCAGCCCTGTGAAGCGTCGCGCCAAGGGTGCGCGCTATACGCCGGTTGCCAAGCGCAATGACCGTCCGGATGCCATTGCGTTCGTTCTGCGCCAGTTCCCGCAGCTTTCCGAGGCCCAGATCGTCAAGCTGCTTGGCACGACCAAGGATACCATCATCAAAGTCCGTGATCGCCAGCACTGGAACAGTGCCAACATTAAGCCGCGCGACCCGGTGATCCTTGGTCTGTGCACCCAGACCGATCTTCATGCTGCCGTCACGGCTGCGAATGACCGTCTGGCGCGCGAAGGTCATGCCCTGCCGGTCGTGGAAGCCTATGTGCCGGACAGCGACAGTCACGCCTGATCCGGGATGAATGCCTGACGGGTACTGGTCCGGTGCCCTTCAGGCATGATACTGCATTGGAGAGAGTGGAAAGAATCAGTCTCTCCACAATGCCTGACTGTTCTCCGGGACCGGATGCCATGATGACTGACGACAATGCCATGCTGAAACGTCTGCACGAACTGCGCAGCGAGCATCGCGATCTGGATACTGTCATCGAGCGTCTCGTCCATCATCCCCTCAACCAGCTTCAGCTTCAGCGCCTTAAAAAGCGCAAGCTTCAGCTTAAAGATGAGATTTCGTGGATCGAGACCCGTCTCATCCCGGATAATATTGCCTGAATGAGCCAGATCCTCTCCGCCGACGAAACCCTTCAGGGTGACATGCCGATCCGCGTTGGCGTTATCATGGGAAGCCAGTCCGACTGGGACACCATGCGCCATGCCTGCAACATTCTTGACGATCTGGGCATTGCCCATGAGCGACGGATTGTGTCTGCACACCGCACCCCTGACCGTCTGGTGGAATACGCCAAGACGGCGCGTCGGCGTGGGTTGCATGTCATTATTGCGGGCGCTGGCGGGGCCGCACATCTTCCGGGAATGTGCGCGGCATGGACGAGCGTTCCTGTGCTGGGCGTTCCCGTCCAGAGCCGGGCGCTGAATGGCCAGGACAGTCTGCTGTCCATCGTCCAGATGCCCGGTGGTGTTCCGGTGGGGACGCTGGCGATTGGCAAGGCTGGTGCCATCAATGCGGGCCTTCTGGCAGCGTCGATCCTCTCGGTTTCCGATGGGCAGGTCATGGCGCGTCTGGATGCCTGGCGGGCGACGCAGACGGCTGCGGTGGCGGACGTTCCTGTCGAATGAACACACAGGACGTTTTTGCGCCCGGTAGTACGATCGGGATTATTGGCGGTGGCCAGCTTGGTCGCATGTCTGCTGTTGCTGCATCGAAGCTCGGCTATCATGTGCATGTTCTGAGCCCGGATTTCCCAAGCCCTGCCACGGAAGTCGCGTCTTCTGTTACTGTGGGGGCGTATGACGACCCTGCCGTGCTTGAGGATTTTGCCTCCCGTTGCGATGTGGTGACGTTCGAATTCGAGAATATCAGCGCCGAAGGTCTGGCATTTCTGGAAAAACGTCGTCCGGTGCGTCCGGGAGGCGACATTCTTCGGATCAGTCAGGAGCGGATTGCGGAGAAGACGCGTCTTTCCGAAATCGGTGTCAGCCTTGCGCCTTGGCGTGCAGTTAATGGTCCCGAGGATCTGCATGAGCTGGAAACGCTGGGTTTCCCGCTGATTCTCAAGACGACGCGCTTTGGTTACGATGGCAAGGGTCAGTTCCGCGTGCCGGATGCCGAAGCTTTGACCGCCTTGGACGATCTGCCCTACCCGCTTGTTGCGGAGAAGATGATCGACTTCGAGCGTGAGCTGAGTGTGATGGTTGTGCGTGGTCTGGACGGGACTGTGCGCTGTTTCGATGCGGTGGAAAATCGCCATCGGAACGGCATTCTGGATGTGACGCTCGCGCCTGCCCGCGTTATGCCTGATATTGCCCGACAGGCGCAGGATATGGCGGCACAGATCGCGGAAGCGCTGGGGCTGGTCGGGATTATGGGCGTGGAAATGTTCCATGCGGCGGATGGAAGCCTCATGGTGAACGAGATTGCCCCCCGCCCGCACAATTCCGGTCACTGGACCATGGATGCGTGTCTGGTGGATCAGTTTGAGATGCATGTTCGTGCAGTTACGGGGCTGCCGCTCCCGCCTGCGCGCCGCCATTCCGATGCGGTTATGCACAATCTGATCGGCCCGGAGGACATGGCGCGGGTTCCGGCCATTCTGGCGACGGATGGAGCGTCGCTCCATCTTTATGGAAAGTCGGAGGCGCGTGAAGGCCGGAAAATGGGTCATGTAAACACCATTTTTCCGCGTGGCGCTCTTCCCGGAGAACTGGCCCTCAAGGGGCTTCTGCCGCCTCGGGGGTGAAGGTTCAGAGCAGGTTGCTGCGTCGGAAACTGGTGTGGCGGCCGTTGCCGATGATGAAATGGTCCGCGATCGTGACGCCGACCACATCCAGCGCGGCCTGAACCTGCATCGTCATCTGAAGATCGGCTTCTGAGGGTGTGGGGTCGCCGCTTGGATGGTTATGGACCAGAACCAGAGCACTCGCCCCGACTTCTACGGCGCGTCTGGCAACCTCGCGCGGATAGACGGGCGTGTGGTTTACGGTACCTCTGGCCTGAGCTTCGTCAGCGATCAGGCTGTTTTTCTCGTTCAGAAACAGGATCCGGAACTGCTCGATATTTTCCCGGGCCAGACGGGCCGTGAGGTAATCGAGCAGTTTCTGTTCGCTATCGAGAACGTCTTCGGGTGGAAGGCGCGCCCGGTTGTAGCGAAGCGCCGCTTCCTGAAGGAGGCGGATCATGGGCACCATATGCGTGCCCATATTTGTGATGCTTTCAAGTTCACGGTTGCTGGCAGAAAGAACGGCGGCTAGCGATCCAAAACGGGCAAAAAGCGTATGTGAAAGTTCGGCGCTGCCCTCCTCCCGTCCTGTGAACAGGGCGGTCATCAGATGCAGCAGGGTCGCATCGTCGAGATGGCGCCCCCGGCCCGTCAGAAGGGCGCGTGGCGGTTCCAGTTTTGAAGGAGGCTCGGTCAGGGCTGTGATCTGTCTCAGATCGGCCGATGACAGGCCCGTCATGCCATCCGAGAAGCCGCTCGTTTCACTGTCCATCCTACAGCAATCCTTCCTGACGCAGGCTGGATGGTGGTCCGTTTCCTGTGACGAGCACGTCATGCAGCGTGATGGACAGGGGGCGCATTGCAAAATCCAGCTGTCTGGCCGCCTGTGACAGATCTGCGGGACGCTCTGTCGGGCGGACGTAGAACCCGATTAGGGCCGTTGCGTGCAATGCGAGCGCCCGGATGGCAATGGCGCGGTTGCGTTCGCTTGGCGTATCGGCGTCGGGCGCTGTTTCGTCCGCTAGAAGACGGTTGCGATTGTCGAGATATAGCAGCCGGAACTGTCCCGGGATGCCGCCTTCAAGCGCCTGATCGAGATATGTTACCAACTGCTCCCAGTTGCTCAGTGTCGGACGTTCGCGCTGTTCCGAAGACGCCAGCCGTTCTGCCGCAACGCCGGGGAGGCGCAGGACACGGATGGCGTCGTCTTTCAGGCCCGCTGCCCGTAAGACCTGCGTTGGAGCACGAAAGACCTCGACCAGACTGCCGAAATGTCCGATCAGTCCTTTGGCGAGCGGCTTCGTGTCCTTGCGCGGTACGCCGGCGAAAAGAAGCATTTCCAGAATTTCATAGTCCGCCAGCGTGCCCGCACCAGTGTTCAGTACGCGTGCGCGCATTCTGGCCCGGTGCCCCTGTGGACCGGTGCCGCGTGTCAGGTCGATGCGGGGATAGGTGTTGGCCATGGCGTTATCTCACTCTATATCGGGAGGGTGCCGCAAGACCTCTCTTCCCCCACGCCTGCCTCCGCGCCCGAGTATCTCTCCCGCCTCAACCCGGAGCAGAGACGCGCCATCGAGACGACCGAAGGCCCGCTCCTCATTCTGGCGGGTGCGGGAACGGGCAAGACGCGCGTCCTGACGACGCGGTTCGCTCATATTCTTCTGACTGGACGCGCCTATCCGAGCCAGATTCTGGCCGTGACCTTCACGAACAAAGCCGCACGCGAAATGCGCGAGCGTGTTAGCGCGATTCTGGGTGAGCCTGCGGAAGGGCTGTGGCTGGGGACGTTTCATGCGATCTGCGCGCGGATGCTGCGGCGTCATGCGGAATATGTCGGTCTGACCAGCAGCTTCAATATTCTCGATACAGACGATCAGATCCGCCTGCTCAAGCAGATCATGGAGCCGTGGAAGATCGATACCAAACGCTGGCCGCCGAACCAGCTCATGGGCATCATCCAGCGCTGGAAAGATCGCGGACTGACGCCTGACCGGGTGACACCGGCTGAGGATTCAGATTTTGCGAATGGTCATGCGCTGGCGATCTACCGGGCGTATCAGGAGCGTCTGATTGCACTGAATACGTGCGATTTCGGCGATCTGATGCTGCATATGACGGAGATTCTGCGGAACCAGCCGAATGTTCTGGCGCAGTATCATCGAAGTTTTCGCTACATCCTCGTGGATGAATATCAGGACACCAATACCGTTCAGTATCTGTGGCTGCGTCTGCTGGCCAAGCGCGAGCATGGACCATCCAACATTGCCTGCGTGGGGGATGACGATCAGTCCATCTATTCCTGGCGTGGGGCGGAAGTTGAGAATATTCTGCGATTCGAGAAGGACTTTCCCGGCGCGGAAGTGGTGCGTCTGGAGCGCAATTACCGCTCTACGGCGCAGATCCTCGCGGCCGCGGCTGGTCTGATCGCCCATAATGAGGGACGGCTGGGCAAGACGCTGCGGCCGGGCCGTGAGGATGCGGACGGCGAGAAGGTTCAGATCATCGGCGTTCGTGATTCTGATGAGGAAGCGCGAATCGTAAGTGGGGCGATTGAGCGTCTGCGCGCTGACGGGCACCCGCTTTCGGAAATCGCCATCCTGATGCGGGCCGGGTTCCAGACGCGGCCGTTTGAAGAGCGGTTGATGCTGATCGGGATTCCGTATCGCGTTGTGGGCGGGCTGCGATTTTACGAACGCGCGGAGATCCGGGACTGTCTGGCCTATCTGCGCGTTCTGTCGCAGCCTGCGGATGATCTGGCGTTCGAGCGGATTATCAATGTTCCCAAGCGTGGCGTTGGTGCAGTGGCCGTGCAGAAGCTGCATGGTCAGGCACGGGCGCTCCCCGGCCCGCTGACGGCAGCGGTGAGCTGGCAGCTTCAGGAAGGGCTGCTCAAAGGCAAGTCGAAAGAGGCGTTAGACGGGCTGATGGGCGCGTTCCAGCGAGCCAAGGCCACGCTGGAGACCGAAGGTCACGTCGTTGCGGCTGAACAGCTTCTTGAAGACAGCGGCTATCTTCAGATGTGGCGGGACGACCGCTCCGTTGAGGCTCCGGGTCGTTTGGACAATATCCGCGAGCTTCTACGCGCGATTGGCGAATTCGGAACGCTTCAGGGCTTTCTGGAGCACGTCGCGCTTGTCATGGACACGGAGAGTGAGACGTCCGACGACAAGGTCAGTCTCATGACGTTGCACGGCGCCAAGGGGCTGGAGTTTGACACGGTGTTCCTGCCGGGCTGGGAGGAAGGCGTGTTCCCGTCCCAGCGGTCGCTGGACGAAGGTGGAAACCGGGCGCTGGAGGAAGAGCGGCGACTGGCTTATGTCGGGCTGACGCGGGCGCGTCGTCGGGCGATCGTGCTGCATGCGGCCAGCCGACGCATTTATGCGAACTGGCAGTCTTCAATGCCGAGCCGCTTTATTGAGGAAATCCCGTCCGAACATGTTCAGATGAATGGGCAGGCCTTTGAGACCCGGCGTCAGGCTGCGGCGGCACCGTCCATGTTCGCGTCGGGGCCACTCACCAGCACGCGCCCTTCAGGGTTCCGTGCCCCGCGCCCGAAACTTCATGACGTGAAGTCGGAGCCGACTGTTGCGATCGGGGCGACGGTTTTTCATCACAAGTTCGGTGAAGGCACGGTTATCGGTGCTGACGGACAGCAGTTGCACATCAATTTTGAAAACGGTGGCGTTAAGCGCGTCATGTCAAACTTTGTGGAGATCAGATCGTGATGGCACCCCGCAGCATTGGCCGTCGCCATGCCAGTGCGCTCGAAACCCTGTCCATCACGGTTGAAGAGCCTTTTGTTCCCCTGTTTGAACAGGCGCTGATGTGTGCCTGCGAAACGGTCGGTATTTTCGAAGCCGATGACGCGCAGAAATACTGGCGCGTGGAAGGCGTGAAGGATACGGGGTTCAAGGAAGACGAATTGGAGAACGCTCTGGCGGTCGCGCGGCTGCTGACCGGCTGTGAGGCGGAGCTTGAACGCACCCCGACCGAATCTGAAGGCTGGCTGGCCCGGACTTATGAGTCTTTTCCTCAACAGAATGTCGGTAAGCGCTTCGCCATTCGTGGCACTCATCTTCATGGCGCGCCCGATCAGTCCCGTCTGACGATTACACTGGATGCCGGGATTGCCTTTGGTTCGGGCGAGCATGGGTCGACGCGCGGCTGTCTGCGGGCTCTGGAGATGGTGGCGTATCGCAAGCCGCAGCGTATTCTGGATATGGGCTGTGGGTCTGGCATTCTGGCCATGGCTGCGGCAAAGCTGCTGCACCGTCCGGTTCTGGCGGTCGATATCGAGCCCTGGTCCGTCCGGACGGCCAAGCTCAACGCGCGGCTGAACGGTCAGGGGAATCTGCTGGACTGCCGTTTTGGTAATGGCTGGCAGACCGAGGCCGTACGCGCCAAAGCGCCGTATGATCTGGTTTTCGCCAACATCCTTGCGCGCCCGCTGTGCCGGATGGCGCAGTCTCTGGCGCTGAATCTTGCGCCGAACGGAACGGCCATTCTGGCCGGGCTGCTTTATAGTCAGGCGCGGATGGTTCTGGTGGCGCATCAGCGTCAGGGTCTTGTGCTGGAGCGTATTCTGCGTGAGGGCGACTGGGCCACGCTGATCCTGCGCCGCCGCGCCTGATGAATCCACCGCGTGCATTACCGGTGATCCGAAGCGCCGGTCAGGACGACCTTCCGGCAATCCTGCGGATTACCAATGATGCCATCGAGCACACCGATGCGCTCTGGATCACGACACCCTTTACGCTGGAGCAGAGGCGTCAGTGGTTCGAGGACAGGCTGGCGCACGGATATCCCGTGCTTATTGCTGTCGATACGGCTGGCGAAGTGATGGGATATGGCTCTTACGGGTCTTTCAGATCTTATGAAGGCTATGCTCGTACAATCGAACACTCGGTTTACGTTTCGCCTCTGTATCAGCGTCGGGGCGTTGGCCGTACTCTTCTGCTTGCCCTGATTGAGCATGCAAAACATGCTGGATTTCACGTCATGGTGGCTGGGATCACGGCAGATAATGTTGCGTCCGTTGCGATGCATCGCGATTTTGGCTTCCAGACCTGCGGCATACTCCCACAAGTGGGGCGCAAGCGTGACCGCTGGCTTGATCTGCTGTTCATGACACTCTGCCTCGACGATATGTCTTCTGTGGAAAAGGACTTTTCATGACCCTGTCCTCCATCCCGCTCAACGAGCGCCCTGCCCTCGTTCGCGCAGCCTGCAAAGCACTGGGCGTTGACGGTTTCATCATTCCGAGGGGTGATGAATATCTGGGCGAGTATGTCGCCCCCTGTGCCGAGCGTCTGGCGTGGTTGACGGGCTTTACAGGGAGTGCCGGTCTTGCCGCCATTCTGCCGGACGTGGCCGCTGTGTTTTCCGACGGGCGTTATACGGTGCAGTTGGAAGAACAGGTTCCGCATGATCTGTGGGAGCGGCGGCATATTTCTCTGGAACCCCTCTCCGACTGGCTGGCGGAGCAGGCGAACGGGCTGAGAATCGGGTATGATCCGCGTCTGGTCAGCCAGTCCATGCTGGCGTCATGGCAGACGCCGGGTGTTGAACTTGTCGCGCTGTCGCATAATCCCATCGATCAGGCATGGGCAGACCGTCCAGAGGCTCCTGCCAGTCAGGTCATGCCGCAGCCTTTGGAGTTTTCTGGCGAAAGCAGTGCCGACAAGCGCCTGCGTTTGGGGCAGGCTCTGAGCCAGGCCGGGCACGATGCTGCCATCATCGCAGACTGCACCTCGCTGGCATGGCTGTTGAATATTCGTGGCAGCGATGTTCCTCTGACCCCTGTCGCGCATGGCTATGCCATCCTGCACGCTGACGGAACGGCCGAATGGTTCGTTTCATCGGAGCGTCTGGCGGCCGGCGTGATAGATGTCTGTGGTTCGGGTGTGACAGTTCATGCCCCTGCGGAACTGGCAACGCGTCTTGCGGCTCTCAAGGGTAGAACGGTGCGCGTGGACCCGGTTTCGACGGCCGTGTGGTTCGACACCACGCTTCAGGCTGGCGGTGCGACGGTTGTGGACGGAACGGACCCTTGCACGCTTCCAAAAGCGATCAAGAACAGTGTTGAGCAGGAGGGCGCGCGTCAGGCCCATGCCCATGACGGCGTTGCAATGGCCCGCTTTCTGTATTCCCTGACGGTGTCAGGAATCGGCCAGCACGAGACGGATCTAGTTACCCGTCTGGACAGCCTGCGTGCCCGCTCCAATGATTATCGGGAGCAGAGCTTTGACGCCATTTCCGCAGTCGGACCGAATGGTGCTTTCCCTCATTATCGGGCGCAGGTCGGTCATGATCGGGTTCTGGAAGCAGGCAGCGTCTATCTGATCGACAGTGGTGGTCAGTATCCGTTCGGCACGACGGATATTACCCGCACGCTCTGGGTCGGCGATCAGGAGCCGCCAGCCAATGTGCGGGAAGCGTTCACACGTGTCCTGAAGGGCAATATCGCTCTCTCCCGCATTCGTTTTCCGCCCGGCACAACCGGACACAGGCTGGATGTTCTGGCACGCGCGGCCCTGTGGCAGGTTGGGATGGACTACGATCATGGGACCGGACATGGCATCGGAAGCTATCTGTCCGTTCATGAAGGCCCGCAGAACATCTCCCCTGCGCCGCGTCCTGTTGCGCTTGAAGTAGGCATGATCGTTTCCAACGAGCCGGGATATTACGAACCGGGACAATATGGAATCCGGATCGAGAACCTGATGCTGGTGCGCCCGTCTTCGTTCAAGGGCAGCAAGGGCGCATTTCTGGAGTTCGAGATCCTCAGCTACACGCCGATTGATCGTAAGCTGATTGATGTGGCGCTGCTGAATGATGCCGAGCTGAACTGGCTGAATGCATACCACGCCGAGGTTCAGGCGCGGGTTTCGCCGCATGTTGAACCAGAAGTCGCAGAGTGGCTGGCGGAGTCCTGCAAACCGCTCGTTCGGTAAAGTTGCAGGCATAACCGTTTTTTTACCTTTCCCGGTCATAAGCAGAAAAATGATCGGGAAAGTTCGTTGTCTTGCTGCTGCCATGACGCTCTCCGGTGTGCCGGTTGCGAAGGCTTTTGATGTTTCATCTGTCTGTAAAACGGCGGTGCAGGCTGCCGAACAGCAGGCAGGAATCCCCCCTCGTCTTCTGGATGCCATCAGTCGTGTGGAGAGCGGGCGGCGGGACCCGAATGGTTCGGCGACTGTCGCCTGGCCTTGGACCGTCAATGCGGCTGGCAAAGGGTATTTCTACGAGAGCAAGGACGAAGCCATTGCGGCGGTGCGGGATTTTCAGGCGCACGGCATCTTTTCGATTGATGTGGGCTGCATGCAGATCAACCTGCATCATCATCCGGACGCTTTTTTTTCGCTTGAAGATGCTTTTGATCCGTTCAGCAATGCCCGCTACGGTGCCCGTTTCCTGTCTGGACTGCATAACCAGCTTCAGGGCTGGCCCGCGGCGACGGCAGCCTACCACTCCCTCACCCCGGCCCTTGGTGCGGATTACGCCCGACATGTTCTGGCCATCTGGAACGGACAGCCCGACAGCTACCGGCCGCCTGATTTTCTGCCGCAGGTTGTCATGACAGCGTCAGGTCTTCAGGCCATGCTTCCAGCCGCCAGACCTGCGCCCTATTTTGCGCTGAACCGACAATCCGGATTTTCCGAACGTCCGACGCCGCGCATGGAAGCCATGCCGTCTGTTCATATGGTGTCTTACGCGCCACCGCCCCGGATTATCCATCACGCCGTCGGTCAGGCCGGGAGCGCTCTGCCTGTGCATGGCGGACGGGATCTTGCATCCTATCGTGCCATGCCGGTCCGGCTTGCGTGGCGTCAGCACTGATCAGAACCCGGACCAGCCACCCCCTGCTCCTGCATATGCTCCATGACGGGATGAGTGATGTTGGGTGATTGAGGCACTGCCGTCATCGGACGTATGAGCGCAGGCTGATAGTCCCAGAAGAATTATCAAGATCGATGTGCGAAACATCATTTTTCAGCGCACCTTAACACTTTGAAACGCTTCGTTAGAGAACCTGGACCAATTTAGTTCGTTTTAGAGCTTCATGAGTGGAGAGAAATCATGAAGTTCCTGTTTTGCCTGTTCATCGGCGCACTTACGGCCCGGATGTGGTTCCGTGTTCTGGCCAATACATCATGGCGTTCCGCGTTGGCGAAAAGCAGTAACAACTGAGGCGGAAACATTCTCAAATTTAGAAAAGCTCCGGGGCTTCAGGGCGTGAGGCATCAAGCCACCCCTGAAGCATATAAGCGGCGGCCATCTTGTCGACGACTTCGGCGCGGCGCCCTCGTGTCATGTCGGCATCCTGAATCAGGAAACGGTTGACGGCACTGGAAGACAGTCGTTCGTCCCATAGTCCTGCGGGAATCCCGAGACGTTCGGACAAAGCCTGCGTCCAGTCGGAGGCCGCACGGGCTGCAGGGCCAAAAGATCCATCCAGTGAAAGCGGCAGTCCGACAACAAGGGCACCGACGTCCTGTGTGTGGACGATCTTGGCAAGTTCCTGAGCGTTTTCTCCCAGTTTTCTGCGCTTGAGGCCGATCAATGGGGAGGCCAGCATGAGAGAAACATCCGTCAGCGCGACGCCGATGGTCTTCGATCCGGGGTCCAGCCCGAGGATGCGCTGACCGGATTGAACGAGATTACGGAGATCATGTGGATTGAACAGGGGCATAGCACGGCGTTATGATCCCCTCGAAGGCTGAAAAGCCACCATAAAATTTCCTCTTGCTCAGGAATATTCATGTCGCTCGACGCGAAAACGGTTACGCGCATCGCCAGACTGGCGAGGATCGGTCTCCAGCCCGGAGAGGTTGAAACTCTCGGACAGGATATGGGCTCCATCATCGACTGGGTGGAACAGCTCAAGGAAGTGGATGTCATGGGCGTTGATCCCATGATTGGTACGGGTCTGGCAAAGCCCCGTCTGCGGGAAGATCGGGTCACGGATGGCGATTGCCGTGACAAGGTTCTGGCCAATGCCCCCGAACGGGAAGGTCCGTTCTTCACGGTACCGAAGGTGGTTGAATAATGTCCGGCATTCACGATTTCACGCTGGCTTCGGCCCGGGACGCGCTCAAGGCGCGCAAGATCTCTGCGGTCGAACTGACGAACGCTCATATTGACGCGATCGAGCGTCTGGACGGTCAGCTCAACAGCTTCATCACCCGCACGCCCGATCGGGCTCGCGAAGGCGCCAAGGCTGCGGACGCGGCTCTGGCCAAGGGCGAAGGCGGGAACCTTTGCGGTATTCCGCTGGGCATCAAGGATCTGTTCTGCACGAATGGCGTTCGCACTACGGCGGCCAGCAAAATCCTTGGCAATTTCGTACCGCCTTATGAAAGCACGGTTACGGCCAATCTGCTTAAAGACGGTGCAGTTTTTCTGGGCAAGCTGAATCTTGATGAGTTTGCCATGGGGTCGGCCAATCTGACCTCCGCGTTCGGTCCGGTTGAAAATCCTTGGAAGCGCAAGGATTCTGACGCCAAGCTGGTTCCGGGTGGGTCTTCCGGTGGATCAGCCGCAGCAGTCGCGGCGGGGCTCGTGCTGGGTGCGACCGGCACGGATACGGGTGGTTCCATCCGTCAGCCGGCGGCCTTTACAGGGATTGCCGGGATCAAGCCGACCTATGGTCGCTGCTCGCGTTTCGGGACGATTGCTTTTGCAAGCTCGCTCGATCAGGCTGGTCCGATGGCCCGTAATCTTGAGGATTGCGCCATTCTGCTCGAATCGATGGCTGGTTTCGATCCGCGTGATTCCACGAGCGTCGATACCCCTGTTCCGAACTACGAAGCTTCCCTGAAGCGTGGCGTTAAAGGTCTGCGCGTTGGTATTCCCAGAGAATATTATACAAAAACAGGTCTGTCCCATGACGTGGCATTGTTATGGGAAAAGGGAATGAGATGGCTGCAAGAGGCAGGAGCGACTATCTTTGATGTGAGTTTGCCACATACAGAATATGCGCTTCCGTCCTATTATATTGCAGCTCTTGCGGAAGCGTCTTCCAATCTGGCCCGTTATGACGGCGTCCGGTTCGGTGAGCGTGTGAGTGCGCCTTCGCTGGATGGTCTCTATGAAGCCAGCCGTGCTGCTGGTTTTGGTGAAGAGGTCAAGCGTCGTATCCTGATCGGCACGCATGTGCTGTCTTCGGGTTATTACGATGCTTATTACCTGCGCGCGCAGAAGGTCCGGACGCTGATTCAGCAGGACTTCTTGAAAGCTTTCGAGAATGTCGACGTTCTTCTGACGCCGACCGCACCATCGGGCGCTTTTGCACAGGACGAAAAGCCGACCGATCCGGTGCAGATGTATCTGAATGACGTCTTTACGGTTCCTGCGAGCATGGCGGGTGTCCCTGCCCTGTCCGTTCCGGCTGGTCTGGATGCGCGCGGTGTGCCGCTTGGGTTACAGCTTATCGGTAAGTTCTTCGATGAAGAGACGCTGATTGCTGCCGGTCATGCCATCGAGCAGGCGGCGGCATTCCATCACAGACCCACCCTTCATGCAGGAGTGTCGGCATGAGCTATCGTATTACCGGCAGCACCGGCGAATGGGAAATCGTTGTCGGTCTTGAAGTTCATGCTCAGGTCGTCAGCGAAGCCAAGCTCTTTTCCGGCGCTTCGGCGGAATATGGCGGGGAACCGAACACGCATGTCAGCCTCGTCGATGCCGGTTTTCCGGGCATGCTTCCGGTTCTGAATCAGGAATGCGTTGCGCAGGCCGTTCGTACAGGTCTGGGGCTTGAAGCCGAGATCAATCTGTTCAGCCGCTTCGATCGTAAGAACTACTTCTATGCGGATCTGCCCACCGGCTATCAGATCAGCCAGTTTGCCCATCCGATCATCGGCAAGGGTAAGGTTCTCGTTGATCTGGCCGATGGCAGCACGCGTGAAATCGGTGTCACGCGTCTGCATCTGGAGCAGGACGCTGGCAAGTCGATCCATGATCAGGACCCGACCCGCTCGTTCATCGACCTGAACCGTGCCGGTGTCGCGCTGATGGAAATCGTCAGTGAACCGGATATTCGGTCGCCTGAAGAAGCTGGTGCCTATCTGCGCAAGTTGCGGCAAATCCTGCGCTATATCGGCACCTGTGACGGGAACATGGAAGAAGGGTCCATGCGTGCCGATGTGAACGTGTCGGTCCGTAAGCCGGGCGAGACGGACTATCGCACGCGCTGCGAGATCAAGAACGTCAATTCGATCCGCTTTGTCATGATGGCCATCGAAGTCGAGGCGCAGCGTCAGATCGAAGTCTGGGAAGCTGGTGGAACCGTCGATCAGGAGACACGTCTGTTCGATCACGTCCGGAGCGAAACACGTTCTCTGCGTAGCAAGGAAGATGCGCACGATTATCGCTACTTCCCTGACCCTGACCTTCTGCCGTTGGTCATCGAACAGTCGTGGGTTGACGAACTCAAGACGGCCCTGCCTGAGTTGCCTGAAGCCAAGCGCGCTCGTCTGGAAGCGGAATACGGTGTCAGCCGCTATGAGTCTTCCGTTCTGTGTGTTGAACAGGCGACTGCGGATTTCTACGAAACCGTGGCGCGTGGCGCCGATGCCCGTCTGGCGGCAAACTGGATGCTGGGTGATTTTTTCGCAGCGCTGAACCGCACTGGCCGTTCCATTGAAGACAGCCCGGTGAGTGCGGAAGGTCTGCGAGAGCTTCTGGGCCTGATTTCCAACTCTACGATCAATGGCAAGATCGCTAAGGAAGTCTTGGAAGACATGGTCGAGACGGGCGATTCTGCCTCTGCCATCGTTGAGCGTAAGGGTCTCCGTCAGGTTACGGACACAGGGGCCATTGAAAGCGCCATTCGCGATATTCTTGCGGCGAACACCGATAAAGTTGACGAATATAAAAGCGGTAAGGACAAGCTTTTCGGCTTTTTTGTCGGTCAGACGATGAAGGCCATGAAGGGTAAAGGTAACCCTGCTCTCGTTAATGAAACTCTGAAGAAACTTCTTTCAGAGTAAGGCGAAAAAAATGTTCTTAGGGGGTTTGACCACGACGCGGTTACCCCCTAAGAACACTCCTGCTTACGCAGTGCAAACCGCGTAAAGTGCGGAGGGGTGGCCGAGAGGCTGAAGGCGGCGGATTGCTAATCCGTTATACGATGTAAGTCGTATCGTGGGTTCGAATCCCATCCCCTCCGCCAGTATTTTCCAAAACATAATGGCCCGAATATTTGTTGCCCCAGGGTGTATCCTGCGGGACTTTATTTTCGTTTCGGAAATCTGTAGAGGCTGTGGCCTATGTCAGAGAATTTTATTCCAGTCTATCTGGCCGGTGATCTGGTGTTCAGGCCGCAGGCTCTTGATTTGTTTGCGCGTTTGAAATCGATCTGCGCAGAATATGGTCTTGAGGGTATTGCGCCCTTTGATGGGCAGGCCGAAGCACGTCTGCTGCCTCCAGGGCGGGAGACTATTCTTGCCTTTGTCCGCGCGGATCGTGATCTGATGGACCGTTGTGCCGCAGGTCTGTTCTGTATTGATCCGTTCCGTCGTTCTCCCGAGATGGATCCAGGAACGGCGGTTGAAATCGGTTACATGATGGGTCTTGGAAAGCCGATGCAGGCTTATACCGTAGACGGACGCCTCTATTCCGAGAAGGTCGAGACTTACTGGCGGGATGTGTGGAATGAGAGCCTTTCCGCAAGGCCTGAGGGTGATGCCCCCTCCTCAGGGTGCATGGAAGATCCCGATGGTATGCTGGTCCATTCTGAAGGGCTGCTTCAGAATGGAATGGTCGAGGGCTTTATTGAGATGACGGGCGGCAGCGTCGCCATTGATGGCGATTTTTTTCAAGCGTTTCGGCAGGCTGCTGCGTGTCTTTCGAAACGGCTTTACGCAGAAATATAAACTCAGCCTCAGTTTTTGGCGTAGATCCCCTGTCTACAGCGGGGGGCTAGACTGCAGACGCTACATACGACAGTCATTGATGCATCATCATTGAAGGAGCAGCTTGCAGAACGCTCCATGGCATATCCGCGCGGCGGAGGTTCTGTTTGGAAGGCTGTTACGACGCGCGTTATCCATTGCTGAAGCGGCTTCGGCAATTCAGCGTCATGATGAGACCATCGCAGAATATCATCTGTTGTACGGCCAATCCGGTGCGCAAGCTGGTCATTCGACCATTGAGTCACTTGCAGAAAATCAGTCAACGTTACACGTGGCACGTTACAGCCTTCCGAAAGTGTAAGATGACAGAGAGCGTATATCCCTTCATATTTTTCGTCAATAAATCGTTAAAATTTCCTATGGATGATATTTTGGCTGAGTAGTGTCTCTTTGTTTCAATATGTTATTCATTGAGTAAAAAAATTTATACAAAACAATATCGGGAATTCAGGAATAATTTCTAGATTTATGGAAGTGTTGTTTGTTTTTTTGAAAGCGGCGCAGTCCAATATGGCCGATTTTTTCTAGAATCGGGGAGGTCATTCGTAGGAGCCAAGGCATGATCAGGCATGCATGAGCGAAAATCCCATCCAGCGCAGGTAGAAAGATTTCACGTCCCCTTCCTTCGCTGGTCCGGATGATCAGGCTGGCCACATGCCGCGCCGGAAGAGGCTTGTTGACAAAGTTGAGTACGGATCCACCATCCCGTGTTTCCTGTTCAAGCATTGGAGTGTCGACGGCGCCAAGAAAGATAGACGAAACTCGGATTGTTCCGGCTTTGAACTCCAACGCCAATGACCGTGCAAAACCCCTGAGGCCGAACTTTGTTGCGCTATACACGGCACTTCCCTGAAGGGGCATGACGCCAGCAATGGAATTGACGAAGACGATATGTGAAGCCGGGGACAGGTTTGGCAGCAACTGACTGGTCATGAGTATTGGTGATGTCAGATTGATCGCCATCTGTTCTTCAAGGCTGTGCCGAGTGAGATCTTTGGTCAGCTCGGGCTGTATTTTTCCCGCGCAATGAATCAATAGTCCGATACTTTTTTTTCTTTCCAGAATGGTGGCACTGATGGCCTCCAGATCTTCAGGTTTGGTAAGGTCACAATAAACAGCCTCAAACCGACCGTTTCTGCTGGAAATCTGTTCTTCAGCTTTGCGTGGTTGGCGCGTCAGTAGAAGAACATCCCATCCTTTTTCCAGAAGAAGCCCTGCAATTTCACATCCAATTCCGCCTGTTCCACCCGTCATGACGGCGCAAGATGGTACTGACACTCCCTTTTTGAAGGAAAAAAGCTTCATGTATTGTATGAACCAGTCGGAATTGAGGGTGTCAGTGCGTTCATGATCGGCTTTCTGGAAAAACTGTTAAATCTTCATAACGCGATAGCCGCATGCATCCTATGGTTTTCTTACATATGAAGGCAGGAGAAGGAATGTTGTGCGTTATAGGGGGGAATTGCGTGGCTATAGCCAATGATAACGGTTCAACCGCTTATTCTAATAAGACAGGCAGTTTGCGCAAAGTGCCGGATTGACACATGATTTTCCTCGGTGCGCGCGACTTTGCTTCTCTATGAAGATGCTTTCCGTGCTGCCCCATCAACCTAACTCTCCTAACCGCCTTTTGGGCGGTTTTTTTATGTCTGGAGATACATGCGCAACCGCTTCTTCGTATTCGGTGCCGCCCATGCGTCTGTCGGCCGTTTCGGTGGAATGCAAACTCCGACCACAGATCAGTTGAGGGGCGATGAAGCCTATGGTCTGCCGCGGCAGCAGAGCTGGCTGGGTCTTCCGGGTAGGACGCCGGAACGCTGAAAATTTCGACGTGTTTCTGAACGACATGAGGACTGCATGACCACAATTCATAATCTTACCCCATCTCCGCTGCGGACGATTACTTTGCAGGGATGCAACGGAGTCGTCTCTCAAGTCACTTTTTGTCCGAAGTCGTCTGCTGACTGTCTGGATTATTCGCTGGATTTCTCGGCGCTTCTGGCCGGGACAGGTGATACGCTTGTCGCCATCAGATCGGCCACGGTTATTACGGCAAGTGGAGATTATGCTCTCACGGTCATGTGGAGTGCCGTCGCCGGGACGATGGTGGTGGCATTTCTCGCCAGCGGCCAGCCGGACACAACGCAGAAAATCCTCTTCGAGATCACGACGCAGCAGGGCCGGGTCTACTCCGTAATGGCCGTCTTGCAGATCACGGATCTCACCGCTGCGACCGCTCCCCCCTCGGATTTCCCTGCCGACACCCTGACGAACGGCAACGTGCTGATTGCGGGCGTGGAGGCGCTGCCCTCGGGTTATTCGTCGAACGGTCAGGTCGTCATGGCGACTGAGGATGCCGCCCCTGTTGGCACGCCATCTTTCAAGAGCGTGACGGCCGGGACATATGCCGGTGATGGTTCCGGACTGAATGTCACGTCCGGCGGCAAAGCCCAGACCATCGACCAATGGGTTGCATCGCTGTCCTCGGGGGGGGGGCAGAGTGTCGGTGTCAAATCGATTGATGTGACGCAGGACCCTGTCACAACCGGCCAGCCTTCGACCGTAACGCTGACGGCTACTCTCACTGATGGCACGACGACGGCACCGACAACATTCGTGGCTCCAGCCGGTGCTACAGGTGCTACAGGTGCTACAGGTGCTACAGGTGCTACAGGTGCTACAGGTGCTACAGGTGCAGCTGGACCGAAAGGCGATACGGGCGCAACAGGTGCGGCTGGTCCTGTCGGCGCGTCCGGCATAGGAATAGCGTCCGTCGCCGTAAGTCAGGGGACGGTCGTAGCGGGTCAGGCATCCACGGTTACGCTCACAGCGACAATGAGCAATGGTGCAACCGCTCCAGCAGTTTCTTTTCAAGCACCGGCAGGTGCGCCGGGTTCAGGCGGAAGTACGACGGATCTGACAGCGGCGGCGATTAATACCGCCTTAGGATACACTGCGGCGAACGGCGCGAATTATCTGCCGTTACAAATGGCATCGATTTCAAATATTCCGGCTTTAACGCATCCCTCCGATGCAGGCTCGGACGGTTCTTTGTTTTCAATGTGGGATATCGGGAATAACCACAGTATTAATGTTGGATTTAACTCCAATAACAACTACAATAGATTTACAATAGTATCAAAAGACAATAACCCGCCCTGCCTGACGTTACAGGACAAGGACGGCTATCAAGGATATCTATTTACGCATAATTCCAGTGGAAACACTGCGCTTGCCTCGCCGTGGTTTGGTATAGATGGCACTTGGGGCGAGAGCGGTATTGCGTGGATCGAAAAGGATTGGGAAGGCGTTTATTGGAAGATATCGTGCCCATCTACGCAAAATGGCGCTGCTACCTTCAATATTACAGCCGCATCTTCCGACAGTTCTGCTTATCTGGCCGCGCCCGCTGTATCCATTACCCGCGCCACGAACCAGGCCACTCTGGCAGTAGAACCTCTTGTTCTGGCTTATAACGCCTACACCTTCGCCACACTGCCGACATCCCCTGTTGCGTGGCAGCGTGCTGTCGTGACGGACAAAGCCATCGGCTCTGGCGCTCAGGGTGTCATGGCGATGTGGAACCCGAATACGAAGGCGTGGACAGGTCTGGGTGGAGAGGCGCTGGTATGAGGAGGCTGGCGCTCTGTGGAATGCTTGCTCTTTCTGGCTGTTCTGCCGGGTCCTTCGCGCCCGTCACAATCAGTCAGGCCATTGCCGGGGTGCAGGCGGATCTGACGAAAGCCGGTGTGGTCAGTGTGTCGGGTGTACAGCATTGGACGGCCAATCAGGCCGCCCGGTTCGACGCCAATGTACGGGCGCTTCAGTGCGCGCAGAACACGTCCGATCCGGTCGTGGCCATGATTGCCGGGCCGGTGACGATGGATCTGTCCGGCACGTTTAGTCAGTCGGGGTCGTTCTCCGTCTCGACGTCAAGCTTTACCCCTGTTTTTGGTTTGCAGGCCGATGCCAGCCGAACGAAGGGCCAAACTCTAAGTCTTCCGGTCCAGTTCGTGCCTCTGTCGGCGTTGCCTGATGCCGAGGCTGGACGTGAGGTCGGATATGTTGGAGTCCTTCTGGGGCAAAACGACGCTGTCCGTGTTGAAGCCGCAACGCGGATCGAAGCAGATCGATCCGCGTTGGCTACGCATGTCCAGCTGTTGATCGGTGGATATGGTTCCCCCTGCCCGCCCGGATCAGATCATCCATTTGTTGGTGTTCGCGGAAAGTGATTTTCGGGATCTTTCAGATCATCCCTAATCCTAAAGATCAGAAAGATGAACTATCAAGGTGAATATATTATTTTTGAAAACTATATTCCAGGTATTAAAGAATATATGGCGCATTCATTTTTCAAGTGAAGAGTAAGATCGTTCAACAGTTTATTCTTGAATCTCGGTATGACCCAGTGGAGATCTACGGTAAGACGGTGGCCAGGAACGATTTCAATCAGATTTCCCTGAGATAGATACCTGTCCACCAAGGCGTGCGGCTGTAACCCCCATCCAAAACTATTGAGTGTAAAATCCAGAAAACCGTGCGTAGAGGGGACGTAATGTATCCGCCGCGGTAGATCTGTCTTGTGCAGAGCATGCAACCATCGCGCCTCCAGACCATCGTCGCGGTCAAAGCATATGCACGGTGCTTCCTGAAACTCAGCTGCGGTACCTCCGGTTCTGAAGTATTGCGCTGCAAAATCAGGCGTAGCGCAGGCAACATACTGCATGCCCCCGAGCTGGATGGAGCTGCATCCCGGGACTGGCTCTGTTTGGGCGGTGATTGCAGCGATAACCTCGCCTGATCTTAAGCGGTCAGCTGTACAGGTTTCATCCTCGACAAGAAGGTCCAAACAAATTCCTTCTTTCATAGCAAAGCGCGAGATTGCACCTGGAAACCACGTTGCAAGACTATCAGCATTTACGGCGATTCTCAGAGTAACCTCAGGTGGAGACAAAGGCCCTGACGCGAAGGAAAGATGAGGGATTTCCGCTTCGAGCAGATGAACCCTGTCGAGATGTGTCACCAGGGCTTGGCCCAGTTCTGTCGGTCTGCACGGTTGGCCGCGAATAATCAGCAGAGCACCCAGCCGGTCTTCGTATCCTCTGACGCGCTGAGAAACAGCAGAAGCCGTAATGTTTAATTTTCTGGCCGCACTGTCGAAGGAGCCTTCCCGGATGACAGCGCTTACGGCCGCAAGAGCATTATAATCCAACACCAATAAAGGATTGCTTCATTAGGATAAGAAAAACAAGTTTTCCTTTTTCGAAGTCGCTCCGTAAGGAGGCTGAATGATGTCTTTCATTACAAGCTTTTTTTCCGGTTTTGCGCTTTCTGCCTCACTGATTGTCGCGATCGGCGCTCAGAATCTGTTCGTTCTTCGACAGGGTCTGAAGAAAGAGCATGTCGGTCCCATTGTCCTTTTCTGCGGCTTTTCAGATGCTATCCTGATTATCGCGGGGGTGAGTGGAATGGGGGCTCTGCTGGAAACTTTCCCACAAATCGCGAAAGGATTTACACTCGCCGGTGCTGGGTTTCTGTTCTGGTATGGCCTAAGAACGCTGCGTCTGGTTACTCTCTCGGAGAGCATGACAGTCACTCAAAGCGATTCTGTTGCTTTGTCGAAAGCATTGACCTCAGTCGCAGCGTTTACCTGGCTTAATCCGCACGTCTATCTCGATACAGTTCTCTTGATGGGCACAGCGTCGACAGCGCAGCCACTTCCCCTTAGGCCCTTTTTTGCAGCCGGGGCGGCATCTGCCAGTTTTCTATGGTTTGGTGCATTAGGCTATGGTGCACGTTTTTTACAGCCAATATTCGCTACGCCGAAATCATGGAAGGTTCAGGATCTTGTTATTGGGTGCGTAGTGCTTTTTCTCGCAACCCTTTTGCTGGTACAAGATCTCTAAAATTGTCTGCGAATACAGTGAATATTTCAGGATGATGAGGCTGGAAATCGATTTAACAGGGAAAAGTAAATCTGCTGAACGGATGCAGAACAAACTATACTGTTTCTTGCCAACGCAACCTGAGTTTATATCGCAATATATGAGATAGGATTTCCAAGAATTTCGGATGGTGGGCGCGACAGGGATTGAACCTGTGACCCCTGCCGTGTGAAGGCAGGTTAAATTTTCCTCTAAGTAATTGATAGAAGTCTATTTTTTTGGCCCCATCAGATGGGATTGCCTACTTTTTGCATTAAGGTCTTTCTTTCGACGTCATAGGACTCCTCGCCAAGCCAACGTCCCCTGCCCTCGCCCAAATTTATCCCGTGTCATCAGAGAATCATTGACGCGCTCTGTCTTGTTCTCTTTCTGTTCTCGTTATGGAGGCCAGAAATATGAACTACCAAGGCGACCGTACGACCGGCTTCGCATCCCCCGTAGGGGACAATATCGAAGGCACGATCGACCTGATGTCGACCGCTCTCGATCTGCGACAGCCCAGCCGATATCCGGTCCGTGTGGAAGGCGATGCCCTTCTTGGTCGCGCCATCCGGCATGGCGACATCCTGGTCGTGGATTCGGCCGTGGCACCCCGGGCAGGTGTTGTAGTGGTGGCCAGCGTCGGCGACGAGCTGCGGGTCTGTGAACTGACCCAGCGAGCTGGAGAATGGTGGCTGCGATCGTCTTCTCCCCGAGCTTCCCCAGTCCAGGTCGATGATGACACGGATGTAGCAATCTGGGCTGTGGCCACCGGCCTGGTCCGAACGGACGTGTGATGCGCGTCTACGGCCTGATCGACGGCAATTCGTTTTACTGTTCCTGCCAGCGCGCGTTTGAGCCTCGCCTGAAGCACAAACCGGTTGTGGTCCTCAGCAACAATGACGGCTGCGCCATTGCGCGGACCCGGGAGGCCAAGGCGCTTGGCGTCAAAATGGGAGACGCCTGGCACATTGCCCGCAAACGTCCCGAAAGCCGGCCGGTCGTCTGGTACTCCTCAAACTATGCGTTGTATGCCGACATGTCGCGGCGGATGTATCAGGTCCTGGCAGAGCGCCTGCCAGCCGTAGAGCCATATTCGATCGACGAGATGTTTCTCGATCTAAGTGACCTGCCCGGAGATCTGCATGAGCGCTGCCGGCAGATCCGCCAGGACGTGGCCAATCACGCGAAGATTCCCACCTGTATCGGCTGGGGGCCGACCAAGACGATCGCCAAGCTGGCGAATGGTCTCGCCAAGGATCACGCAGAACTGGACGGCCTGTGTGACCTGACAGACCCGGTCGTGCGTCAGGACTGGTATTGCCGGACAAGTATCGATGAAGTCTGGGGTATCGGCCGACAGACGAAGCACAAGCTGTTGGGAGCAGGCATCGAGACGATTGCCGATTTCGTAGCCCTCGATGCAAAGACTGTGCGTCAGATGCTGACAGTCGTAGGCGGCCGGGTTCAGGCCGAACTGCGCGGCCAGTCGTGCCTGCCCCTGTCAGATATCGCTGCCACCCGCAAAAGCATTGCCTCAACCCGAACGTTCGGGCGCCTACTGCTGAAATGGGAGGAGATCCGCGAGGCCATTGCACACTATGCAAACAGGGCTGCGGAGAAATTGAGAGAAGATGGACTGGAAGCGGCGCATCTCTCCGTTCTGATGCAGACCAATCCGCATAATGGCGATCCCTGGTACGCAAAGCACGCGGCCGTCACGATCGAGCCGACGTCTGACGCCCGGGATCTGATCCGACACGCTACAGCGCTCGGCTGCGCTATCTGGCTTCCGGGCTATCGGTATTTCAAGGCAGGGGTAATTCTGTCTGATCTCCGCCCTGCTGGCAGTCAGGGCCAGATGTTCGCATTCCGGGATCCGGTCCAGTCCGCCACGGTCATGGCCGCACTGGATGCGGTGAACGCCCGTTTTGGAAGCGGGACACTCCGGCCGGGATCAACGGGACTGAAGCGGACATGGTCGCCGCGACAGTCCCTGTTGTCAGCTCGTTACACGACCCGGTTGGAGGAGATCGTGAAGGCCAGGAGTTGGTAACTTTCTCTTACATCGGCCCATCTCAGGAATTGACACGCAGTGTATAAATTTTAAAGTCTAGATTATTAGATGGATTTAAGAAATAACTTACATATTAACCAATATGATAAAGTAATATAAAGTAAAGGTTTAACAAATGAACAATATATCAAGAAAAGATAAATTAAATAAAAGGCACATAAATAGGGCTGAAAGATGTTGCCGGCCAATTATATATAATAACGGCACCGGAGATCTTATTGATACATGGCGTGGGGGTACTTGCTTTATAATAAAATGGTCATACGGACTAAGGAAGAGATACTTCATCATAACTGCATTGCATGTCATATCGAATAGGCTCACCAAGACAATTGATGCAGACTCATTGGATAAAATCAGAATATTAAAGCGCAGAATTACAAGAAATAGAGAAAAACTCACCGACCAAGATTGGGTTTCTGTGATCGCTTATCATCCGATTCAGAATGTTGAGGATTATATTGCGATATATGATGATGAGGATGTTTCGGATGTAGCTATATTTGAAGCAGACTCAAACGCATTTGATGGGGATACAGATGTATTTAAGATAGATGTAAGAAAAATAGGTTTGGATGACATCCATGTAGAAAAAGAGATTAATATAAGAAAATGTTTTCTTTTTTTAATTACAGGATATCCAGAAGCTTTCAACACAATAGATTACGAAAAAGAAGGCATTGTTTTAGATCAAAGGAGTTTGATATGCGAACGCGCAAACATAAATGATAATGGTGCATTAACAGAGGTTAGGGTAACAAACCCCAAACCGGTACTATTTCCCATTAATGGGTTCAGCGGGTCACCTGTATTTTCCGCTTACGATGGCGTAACAAAACTGTGTGGAATGGTAGTGAGGGGCGGAGGGCCAGGCAATAATATAATAAGATTTTTGAGGATTTCTGCAATCATACCATTAATATTTATAACTGCTGTTAATTCAGAAAAAATAATGATGAAAGAATTTAAAAGGAGAAAAAGAAAATATCGGAAAATAAAATAAATATTATTATAAAAATATATTTATAATTAGATTGTTTTGATACGGTATGCTGGTGGATAAGCTTTCCGGCCCTGCCCGAATATGCCCGCTCCCTAGCGTCCATTCCTATCCCTTCTTAACGCCTACGAATGGCCGGACTCTCGTTTCAAGGCAGCGCGCGACATTCGAGATCAGCACCTCGACATGCGCTGCCAGTGCCGTCCGGTCTGTCTCAATCCGAGCAGCCACCCCCTCCCGCACGACATCATTCTGCCCGAGCAGCGCTCCAGCATAACCGACCTCCCGCCCAGCCTCGGCATCCGCCAGAGCCGACAGCGGTACGAACTGGACGGGCACGTTCAGGGTCTGGCCTTTCGTTCGGCTGGCATCGGCTTGGAGCCCGAAGACCGGCAGAGCTGACGACGCTGAAACAGAGAACGATCCCGACTGGCTGAAGCTGCCGGACAGATCCATCGTCACTGGCCCGGCAATCATGGCCACGACCGGATCAGACGTCTGCTGCGCGCACTGGAGCGCCCGGACGTTGGCATCGAACCGGGCAGCCTGATCGGGCGTCCAGTGCTGCACGCCCGAGACGCTCACAACACCGGCCTTCGTCAGATCCGCCTGGACACCGGCAATGGCCTGACTGATCGTGACGGGCGACACGGATCCGGCCGAGCAGGCCGAGAGGGCCAGAAGCCCGCAGAGCAGCAGCCCCCTCATACCAGCGTCTCCCCGCCCAGACCTGTCCAGGCCTTCGTGTTCGGGTTCCACATCGCCATGACACCCTGAGCGCCAGAGCCGATGGCCTTGTCCGTTACGACAACGCGCTGCCATGCAACGGGTGACGTCGGTAATGTAGCAAAGGTGTAGGCGTTGTAAGCCAGAACGAGAGGCTCTGCCGCCAGAGTGGCTTGATTGGTTTTAGCGGAAAAGGAGACGGCAGGCGTAGTCTGCCAACTCGCATTCCCGTTCACAGCCGCAAAGATCTGCAAATCATCCGGCCAACCATCAGAAGTATCCTGTGTGTTGGCTTGGATCTTCCAGTAGTTTCCGCCACTGTTGTCCTGATTGGTGAAGTAATAAGCACCTGTGGCGCCACCAAGACGACCATCCACTGTTATACAGCTCGACTGCGTTGCGCCGTCACCTGTGGGAAGCCTGTGTGCGCTGACGCTTGTACCCGATCCATCCTGATTACTGATGATGATGCCAACGGGCTGACTGGTCATGGACCGGATAATGACGGAATTTTCTCCGAAGTATCCTTTATACATCCCGATCTGAATGACCGGGTCGTCAGCATAACCCAGAGTGAACAACCCACCAGAGTTATCGAAACCAGAGTTCGTAGCCACTACAGCCGGGAGGTTGTAATTGCCCGAAGAATCTTTGGTGTTGTCGATTGCGAGTGGAAAGTAATTTGCCCCATTCGCAGGCGTATACCCAAGCGCGGTTTCGATATTCGTCGCCGTCACGTCAGCGTCTGAACCAGCCGCCCCGGCTGGAGCACTGAACGAGACTCCTGGAGCCGTTGCCCCGTTGGTCATCGTAGCGGTCAGTGTCACGGTAGAGGGTTGCCCTGCCGTCACCGCGCCTTGAGTTACTGCGACGGACGCAATCCCGACGCCATCCGCGCCGGTCGTTCCGTTAGCTCCGTCTTTGCCGTCCGCTCCCGTGGCGCCTGTCGCTCCAGTGTCCCCCTTCGCCCCGGGCGCGCCTTGAGGACCTGTAGCGCCGACAGCCCCCGCAGGTGCTTCGAATATGGCCGGAGCCGTGGTCGTGCCATCCGTGAGCGTGGCGGTCAGAGTTACCGTCGACGGCTGGCCTGCCGTGACCGCCCCCTGCATGACGTTAATCGACTTGACGCCGACGCCCTGTGTCCCGCCCGAAGACAGTGCCGCAATCCACTGACCGATGGTCTGGGCTTTGCCACCTGACGTGACATTCAGCCCCGAACCGTCTCCGGAATACGTCCCGGCTGTCACGCTCTCGAACGACGGCGTGCCCACGGGAGCGGCGTCTTCTGTCGCCATCACAACGCGGCCGTTTGAGGAATACCCGGAGGGCAGTGCCTCGATGCCGGCAATCAGCACCTTGCCGTTCGTCAGCGTGTCGGCCGGGAAGTCAGATGGCGGGGCGGTCGCCACGGTCAGCGCCGTGATCTGAAGAACAGCCATCACGGAATAGACGCGGCCCTGCTGGGTCGTGATTTCAAAGAGGACCTTCTGTGCCGTGTTCGGCTGCCCGCTGGCGAGGAACGCCACGACCAGTGTCCCGGCCACGGCCGACCACATGACCTTGAGGTCATATTGCCCACCCGGGGCCGTCGTGACGACGGCGGAGCGGATCGCGGTCAGCGTGTCGCCTGTGCCAGCCAGCAGGGTGGAGAAGTCCAGCACATAGTCCAGACAGTCGGCCGAGGATTTCGGCGTCCACATCACCTGGGCAAACAGGCCGGTGCAGGACTGGAGCGTCACCGTCCGCAGCGGGGACGGCGTGAGATTGTGAACCGTGGTCATGCAGCCCTCGCTTCTGGCGGCATTGCGACGCGAAAGCCTCTCTTGGCCTTTCGCATAGTGGGAAAGAGGCGCGGATTTCTTTCGTTATTCACGCGGCCCTCACTTCTGCCAGCAGCGCGTCGAAGTCCTCACCGGTCGGAGCCGTGCCGGGAATGCCCAGCCAATTCTCCCGCGACAGCAGGCCATAAGCTTCATCCGCGATCCGCACGAACGTGCCCCACGGCATAAAGGTGCGCGTGCCCCAGGTGTTGAAGAACACGCCGTCCGGGTTGTAGCCGACAAGCGCGATCGCATGCCCGCCCGCAGGCGTGTGGTTGGAGATGGCATCCCAGTCCCAGGTCTCGCCCAGACCCAGATCGAGGAAGCCTTGCGGCACCTGCACACCCGCCAGCACACCGCCCAGATAGGCGATGGCACGGCGGATGCCCACGACATCGGTCGGCGCGATGGAGCCATAGGCGGTCAGGTAATCGCGTGTCTGTCCCGGCCGGAGCAGGCCGTTACGACGCCAGGCGTTGAGTTCGTCCAGCAGGATGGTGCCGTTGTCATTCTGGCCCGTATCAGGATCGAAGCCCGTCAGCGCTGCGTAGTTGGCCAGCACCGTTTCGGTCGAGAGCATCACAAGGCTCTGCGCGGCCTTCGTCCAGGTCGCCACCAGGGCCGCGTGAGCAGCAAACGCGCAGCAGCCGAAGCGGTCATTACCCCACATCTGATAAGGCACGTTCTGCGACCAGTCCCGCGCTTCGGGCACGGCCGGCAGACGCACGGCCAGCACCCGGCCGAGGCGATAGGTGCGCGGGTCATGTCTCGGGGCGCGCTTGCCCAGTTTTCTGTCCTGCATGGGATCTCCGGAAACAAAAAAAGAGGGGAGCAGCCGAAGCCGCTCCCCTTTTTCCCGACGTCGGGAATATGGTCAGACGCCCTGATAGATCCGGGCGCGGATCAACTCCGGCGACTGGAGAGGTGCGGCATAGGGCGCAGCCGTGACACCGGCCAAAGACTCGACCAGCGGAATCATCGCCTGGACGGTCTGCATGTAGGTGGCAGCCGAGGGCGAATAGACCTTCACGATCGGCGTTGCGATCGCCAGCAGGGTTTCGAGATCCGTGCCGAGTGACTTGGCCCAGTCCTTGCCGGTCGCGACGGTAATCGAGCCATTGGAGTTGGCCGCGACCTGTGCCGTCACGCTGCGGATCTGTGCGACCAAATTGTCGAACTTGGCCTTGTCCGCAGCAGACAGATGGCTTTCCAGTTCGGGAATGCCCTCGATCGCCTGGACGGCATAGGCGATGGCCGTGGCGTCGTTGTTGAGCGCGGCTGTGTTGAAGGTCGCCGTGGTCGGCGTGGTGGTGCAGGCAGCCGTGGAGCCGAGAAGAAGGGCACCGAGGCTGAGGGCGAGAAAGCGATTGCGCATGAAGTCTCCAGACATAAAAAAACCGCCTCAGAGGGCGGCGGAAGAAAAAGCGGTCTGACAGGCGTGAGCCTGCCTCCTTCGGGTCAGGCGGTCGGTTTGGGAGGCGCGCCAGCCTGGGGATGGGTGGACGCCGGATCGAGGCCCAGCTTTGCCGCCTCGATCGTGCGGCTGGCCTCGGCCGGGATCATCAGCGCCTTGGCATCGGGCTGATAAGCATTCGTGTTCCAGCCCTTCGACTGCGCCAGGCTGGAAACGACCTTGTAGAGCAGCGCCAGCTTGCTGCCCGAGGCGGGCGGCTTCCAGAAGCGCATGACCAGAGCGGCGGCCGCGATCAGGAAAGTGAGGATCGAGACGATGTCGCCCGCATAGCGCGCAGGCAGGTACGGCAGGACCGTCTGGAACAGGGTTGTCCAGTCCATTTTCAGTTCTCCAGATATGAAAAAACCGCCTCGGGGGCGGCATCAGGATTTTTAGGCAGAGAGGAGAGTGTCCGTTGGTACGGATCGCCTTCCGAGAAAGACATCCCGCTCATAAGCGCGACGTTTAGCGAGACCGGGCAGCTCAACCAGATGGCCGCGCACCGTGGCCTTATCCCAGCGCAGCAGTTCGTCGGCTGCGCCGGCATAATCTGCGGTATTCAGCTTGCGCAGTAGGCTCGAGCTTTCGACGGCGGCTGTCCCGACATTGTACTGCCAGGACAGCAGGGCCGCACGCTGGACGTCCGACAGCGGCACATGGACAAGGCGGGACAGCGCGGCATCGAGCGTCGTCACGGTCTGGAGCAGGAGACTGTCAGCAGCAGTCCGATCGATAGGAGGGGTCCGGGCCGTGACGGGCTGTCCGTTGGCCAGCCAGCGGCTGCCATACCCGATCGTCCAGTATCCCGCCGGACAGACGTAGGGCGTTGCGCAAAAGCCCTCGAACCCTGGGCGCCGCAGTAGCGCCGTGGCTAGAACGATGGCGATGTTATGCATTAGGGGTTTTCCATAAAAAAAGCCGCCCGGATGGGCGGCTTTGGGAGGAGGTTTAGATAGGTGCTTTGTGACTACTTAACAATCACAAGCAGCTCAACAAATTGAGACGAAAAGCGGATATAGAACGTTTCCTCAGGAAAATTTTTACATATTTTTTTACAAGAAAATAAGATAAGGTTATTAATCGATCATTGTTCGCAATTAAAGGCTCGTTCCAATGAGAACCGATTATCATCTTGAAATCTACGAACCGAATGATAGCTCATGTGTCGCAGCTTCTTACGTAAGTAATTCACCATTTATGTCATTGCAGATAGGCGACTCCATAAATGGGATTTCAATGAATGACAGCGACTTAAAATATACTGTCCGAATCAAGGACATCCAGCACATTTTTTGGGAAATTGAAGGTTCACATATTTCTCACAAAATATGTGTATTTACTGAAGTATTGCCGGATAGGTATTCCGATCCCTCTCTCTCTTCCTGATCTCACTTCCCAATCGACACCACCAAATGAACCACCCCGGACCCAAGGATTGACGTCGCCAGAGTAACAAGTGCTGTAACCACGGCCTTGCCACCCATGACGCGATCAAACTTGGATCCGAGGGCTTTGATCCCTGCCTCCAGTTCTTCCTTCAGGTCTTTGATCTGGGTGCGCAGGGACGCGATTTCCGAGCGCATCTCGGCTCGCAGATCAGACTGATTGTCTCCCAGGGCCGAGACCAGCGTTTCCAGCTTGAGAACCCGATCTTCCAGGGCACGGATGATGATGTCCTTGTCAGAGAGTGCTTTGTCGATCGGGGCGGTCATGACGGTGTCAGGCATGGTTTATCCATAAAAAACCGCCCGGAGGCGGTTTGTCAGTGATGAAGAGGATCAGTCCGCGGCAATCACGCCGTCTTCGGAGCGCCATTGAGACTTGGTATCGAGGAAAATCCAGCGGCCCGAGCCTTCTCCGGCACCCTGTCCCGAGTTTCGACAGTCCCCGCAGAACACCCGGTCTGACGGCTGGTGGGAGGAGTTTTCGATATCCGAGAGGGTCTGGTTCGTGGCTGCTGCCCGGACCAGGGCGACGCCCTCCAGATACGGCGTATTCGAGACCGTTCCCTTGATCGTAGTCGCCGTCAGCGTATTGATCCCGCTAACATTTGCGCCTCCCGCAACCTGCGTCCCAAATGTCCAGTTTCCGGAATCATCAGGCGTCAAGGTGGCAGTGATCCCGCCAGCAGCATTCGTCGCCTGCATGAAGGACCCATGCTTGTAGGTGATTGCACCGTTGCTTCCGTCCCCGACCTCAAACCATGGAGCATTCACGACGCCAGCGTGCATCGTACCGGTCAGGTTTGCGCCGGTTCCGTAATACAGATTGACGCCCCGGATGTTTGCGCCGCCTGAAACCTGTGTGCCGACATTCCAGTCACCGTTTGCATCCGGCTGGAGCGTGGCTCCGATAGTCTGGTTGCCGTTTGCGCTGCTCCCCACGATGGAGCCATTTCCAGAAAGATGCACAGACCACGGCATGTAAACGTCACCGCTGCCGCGAACACAGAGACCCGGCACGTCGGGATCGGTGGCTGTGGTGCTGTTGCCAATCAAACAGACACCGCCCAGGTTCGCGCCGGAGTAATCAAACGACAGATACCCCATAGGTGACCCGGTGCTGCCCGAGCTGTCCCAACGTGTTCCGTCGATGACGAGACCGAGATTGACACGGTAATCGGTCCATGTCGGAGAGGTGCTTGTGGAATATTGCTGCGTCGAAGTCCTCATGACCATCTGGTGGCCATCCTGCGACGGGGTGAAACTCTCGAAATTGGTGTGAGACTTGCCCTGTCCGACGGCTGGAGCCTGTGAACCAGGGATGTAGAAATTGTATCCCTTGTATTCGTTGGCCCAGCCGGACACCGTGTTCTGAATGCCGTTTGGCAGGTTGGCCCCGTTGATGATCAGTCCGGTGCTGTCATAGGTCGGGTGATAGCAAACCCCGGCCGCAGGAGCCGCTGCGCCCTCGCAATCCATGCTGATAACAATCCCGCGCATGGTCGCCTCGTTCGACTTGTCGCCGTTGTAATGCATGTCGAATTCGTAGGCGTTGATATAGTCGATCGCGCTATGCGGGTTCTGCGTAGGGTCAAACGTCAGATAGGTGTTGGTCCCGCCCGTCTGTGTCGGTGAACCGATCATGGCGACGGCGTGCCCGAAATTGCTCCGCACCGTGTCGTAGGTGGCCGTAGGGACGTCGCCCGTCTTCCACGGATGCCCTGTGCTGTTCCCGTTCAGAATTCCCCAGCCGTTGACCGTAATCGAACTTCCATCAGCGGCGACGCTGGCAACCGTGGTCACATAGTAATTCTTCGGGTTCAGGCTCGTGCCAACCGTCGGGTTCTGGATGCCGCTATCCGTCGTGCGGATCTCGGTCTGGGCCACGTCGCCGGTGATCGAGTTCGTCGTGACGTACTGGTTCGGATGGATGCGGGCGATCTGCTGTGCCGTAAGGGGTGAACCAGAGGGCAGATAGATATGCGTGGCGTCGTAGGTCACGTTCTCCAGCGTCAGAACAGGCTCAACGTCGCCGCTCTGATCGTAGTGAACCACCGTGTCAAACGAGGTATCCTTGCCGATATTCTCGATGAGATTGATATCGCTCGTCAGACCCGCGCGGCTTGCGAAGACAGGCGCGTTCGTCATCACTGCGCAGTAAAGGCAGCCCTGATCCATATACCCGTCGGGATGCCCTCGCAGAACGATTGAGGAGCCGGTGCCATACTGGTCAAGAGGCGTTCCCGTACTGGCTCCGGCGCGCTGCGCCCCCAGCCATAGCGCGTGAGGCGAGATGTAAGGATCGGAATTCTGGCCCGGGACCAGATAGGACGACTGGGTCCCGCCGATACTGAGAACAGGCGCAGAACCGATCGAAGCCAGGTTTGCAAAAACACCCTGAAGAGAGGGCGACAGGATCGGCGCGATCAGGCTTCCGGTCGCATTGATGTTCCCGGATTTGGGAATGGCCGCGGCTGCCAGGGCCGTGTTGGCATCCACCTGGGTCAACAGGTCGAGCATTGTCTTGCCGTCGAGCGTTGTTCCGGCGCCAAGGATCCTGGACGCCCCTGAAATTCCGCCTCCGGGCGCGCGCCATGGTATCGTAATCGGTGCCGCGAGCGCCAGACAGGGTGCGAGCACCAGGAAGGCAGGGATAATCCGCTTCATCATTTCCCGTCATCCACCTGCGTTACGACGCCAGCATTGTTCTGGAAGCCACTGAAATTGGTGCCAGCGCCCATGGCCGGGATCGCTGCCAGAAGCGCGGCAAGGGAGGCGGCGGTAGCCTGAGGAGACAAAGGCAGACCGGACGTTGTGCCGGTTACGGCCGAGTATGCGAACGTCCCGTTATCCATCCAGAGGCCACCACCCTCAGGGGCTGTCGTCGGTAGCGTCTGACCAAGCTGGAGAAGGCCGAGGGCCACGACAGATACGGCGAAATTACCCGCGGCAATGTTGCAGGGCTCATAGCCGGTGAGAGTGTTCTGGGCATTTAGAACCGGCCGCAGAAAGACGAGCAGATCCGTTGCCTGCACGCTGGTCTGCGTGAGTGCTGGGTCAGACGCAAGTTGTGACATGGGATTTATCCGAAGATCAGGGGGTTTCCAGAGCTATCAGGCACAATCGCTGAGCCGAGCAGGAAAGCGTTGGGGGCGTAGTCAGGTCCGGCAGGGAATATCAACGCTGGCGCGCAAATAATGCTGATGGAAACGGTTACCGAGAGGACAGCACCGAGGGCCGTGCGCACAGACAGCGTGACGGTCTGCAGACCGGCCGCGAGCCATTGGATCCAAAGCGTGGCCCGCGATCCGAATGCGCTGCTCCAGGCAAGCTGTCCACCAGTTGCAATCGCTTCGACAACCGAGATTCGGTCAGAAGGACCTAATAAAAATGAAAAATCCACACTGTAATCTGCGCCTGAGCCCAGATATGCGCTTGGCCAATATAACAAGAGAGGAGCAATAACGCCTTGGACACGAAACGAAACTGGCACCTCTGCTTGTACAATACGTTGGCATGGGGTCCATTTCATGGAGCCTGCCTCCGGCAGTCATTTAGGGTCATTTTACCAGCCTATGGCTACCCAGCCAAAACCCATTCCCTGAGCACCGACCCAGGTTCCTGTTGAAGGGGCGCCCGAAGCCGGATCCCAACGGACCCCGTACACAGTCATCGCTTCCGTCGTAAGGCCACTATAAATGGAATACAGGCTGGGCTGATTGGACGCCCACGTTCCGGCACCAGCCAGTTCTCCCGCGAAACCGAGCACGCCGGTGGTCGGAAATTTAACTGGGAAATCGATTTTCTGAAATCCGCTCTCGCCAGTTGACGCGGTCCCAAACTGAATAATGAATCCTCCGGGTAACGTGACATACCCCGGATTTGAAAGAGATATATCTAAGCCCGATCCGGCCCCGATCAATGCCTTAATGGCCTGAAGAATCTGAGACAGGTTGCCTTTATCTGGCTTCAGGTTTGCACCGCCTACAACATTGAGCAGTTCGGTTTGGACCATATTGAGCCAGTCAGCCTCTAAAATGGTCGCAGGAAGTCCTGCAGCGGGGCTCCCCCCGGTAAAGAAGCCTGCCGTTCCCGCCGCTGAGATAGCGGGCATTGAAGCGACCGACGTCGTATTATCTATTCCGTACATAAAACCTTATCCTTTCAACGGATATCAGGCCCAAAATCTGAAATTAGATTCATGCCATTCTGGGCAAACAGAACGACGGTGTGAGCTGGGCAGCGGCTTTTAATCTCGCAATTCAGCACCGCATCGCCCCATGACGTTAGCGGCTCACCAGCCGACCCAGCGTCCGCAACAAAATAGCGAACAGTAAATCCGGGGGCGTTTACCACCCAAACAAATGCCCAGTCGGCTGCAGCAACAGGCTCACCAGCCCGCAGCAATCCTGCTCGAGCTGGCGCATATTCTGTGATGGAAATATCGAAACCAAGAGCTTCTGCAAAAGCCACGTAATAGGCGATGGATGAGCCGCCATTATCTGTTAGGCGCGCAATGACCTGTGATCGCCTTTGCGCCACAGTCGGACTAGAACCCGCACATGGATCCGGCAGGCCTGTAGTCTTTTCCCATTCGTCTAGAAGTTCCGCAGTTGTCAGCGGAAAGGTCTCTAAAAGGAGGTCGGATCCACGTTGACTGTTGCGCTTAAAAGTCTGGCCCCAAATGGAGGCAAGTTTGGATGGCAGAGCATCAGGAGATCGGGACCATATTGCACCCTGGGGCAATAGCCGAAGAAGAGCCTGCCGAAAATCATCAGCAGAAAAGGCTGGAACCCCCATCGTCAGGACTCAAAATTGATTGCACCGAGTGTCGGCATTGACCCGACATTCGCAGCAACGACCGATTCCGCAGGAAATGGAACCGAGAACTGCTCGAGATCGAGGGCCCCCAAAGCTTCCATCCAGGTGTTCTGATACAATGTGGCTCCTGGGCTGGAGAGTCGGGTGAACATGTCTTGCAGGGCGCTTTTTATCAGAGCCTGATTGCTGGGCGTATTAGAGTCACCCAGATCAGATATCGTGAAGTCGACAGGCTGTGCGGCGGGAGCGCAAACAATGACAAGAGCAGTGACGGGCCGTTCTTCACTCAAGGCGTTCGCTACAATCAGCTGGTCGCCTGTGGCTGTTACATATCTTTTCTCGCCCGTGGCGGATCCGTCAGTTCCTTGAGGAAGGCCACCTTGAGCAGACCGCACATTATCCATCGCGATATAGACGACGACCGTCCCTGCCCCATATCCATTCGGATTAACCCAAGCGCGAGTTACGCCGCTAACGCCCTTGGCCCATTTGACATAGTCTTTGGAGGCTCCGTTTTCCCCGCCTTCTGCAAAGGCGTCCAAGATCCGCCCCCGAAGATCGCTATCATTCTCGATATCGGCGCCGCCCGTAAAAGCAAGTGTAACGGAGCCAGTAGTCTGGATGCCGTCTACAGGACTTCCCAAGATAGCCGTGGTTCCCGCAGCAACGTTGCCTGCCGCCCCCGCCGCCTGGACCGTACATGGAACAACCGTGACACCGTTTGCTGTCACACTATCGGAGGTAGAGACAGCCGGCAGGCCACCGGTGATCTGGATGGTCGTGCCAGCCGGAACAATCTTTATTCCGGTAGCTACAAATGAAACTTGCCCCGCTGCAAATGTGGCTGACTTACGGGTAATCTTTTTGAGGCCGCCCCAAGCCTCCAGAAATATGCCCGTTGCCGTCCAAGGGACTGCTTGTTTGGCGATCCAATCCAGATAGCCATAGTGTAGATGCGCAAGGCCAGCGAGAACCATCGCGAGAACGTAGAGGACAGAAAATCTCAGAACGGCGGTGACCCCGTTGATTCCTCCATTTTGGATATCCTGAAGAGCCTGCTGACGCAGATCAGTGAGTGTTGGACGACTGAAAGCCATTACAGCCCCTCCCAGGCCCACGAAAACAGAAATGTCTGAGGCGTTGCCGCCCCGGGTTCGTACACGCTGATCGCAAATTCAGCCGTATTTGGACTAACCGCGCTCCAGGCAGTCCGGATGGAAAGACTGGTCGCGACGCCGTCATCGATGAGCCACTGCAGGCATTCCTTGAGAATGTCCTTGAGCTCGAGCAGAACGGCCTGCTCACCTGCTTTGATGGCGCGGCGCAATTGCCAGAGCCTTGAGCCAATCGGAAGTCTGTCCTGCTCATAGGCATCCCCCCACCAGCCGCGCCGATCGTTCAGACCGCTCATGGCAGCATTCCCAGGCGCCTGAATTGCGACCGCAGAATCCTCAGATGAAGGCTGCTCCGGAGCGACGCGGTCCGTGAAGATGCTGACCATCACGGCTGAGCGCAGCGGGTTATCGAGAGCCAAATCACCGGACACAATGGTCCAGTCGCCCCGGCATTCCCGGGCGTTCCAGATGATCGCAATATCCACGGATTACCTCAGTCGGTGATTTCTGAGATCACCAATGCGGGCGCCTCAATGACACATGCTCCAATGCGCTCTGCCGCCTGCTCGATTGCGGCCACCAGCTTTGCATATGCCGCAATAGCTGCAGCAATCTGCTGCTCCATAGTAATATATGGCTGATACATCGGCTTCAGAACGCCCTCGATAAAGTCCGAGATCCATGAAGCAATCTTAGCCAGATCGGCTGCCGGATTTTCCAACAACTGGGCAATCGGTTTCAAAGCCGTTATTTCGTCTTCAATGGCATTAATTTGGGCCTGAAATGACGCCAGCGCCTCATCTGCTAGTTTTTTCAAGTCGGAACATGCGTCAATCTTGTTGATACGATCCGTGAGGGTATCAATGTACGTCGTGTCAAAAACACTTGAGCCTTGAGCGTTCATTGCTTCCTCTTAATAAATATTTGTGATCAACCCGTTCCTGATCGTCAGGGTTTTGCCGGTACCAGTCGGTACTGATCCCGTTGCTCCAGTCCCGACGCTGGCATTCCCAGACACATCAAGACTTCCGTCTAGGATCACATTTCCATTCAGCGATATGTTGCCGTCGGCTGCAGTTATTTCTATTCCACCGCGCTCATTTAGAAGAATTCTCGATCCGGTGCGGGGATGATAGAGGCAGACTTCGCCAGGCTCGAGATCGGACGGACGTCCTCGCTGATCCCCGGACGCTACGGCTACCGCCCGGGTACGATCACCGGAGATAAACATCAGCGCCAGATCGCTACCTGGTACCGAGCGGCTTGCAAAGCCGTAGAGCTGCATTACCGGCACGTCTGATCTCAGCTCACCGCTCGCCAGCGCAACCTGAACCGTTGATGTCGAACGTGACTCATCGGTGTCCGCCGTCTGCCGCCCCAAGCCAAAGGCCATTGCGACACGACGCGCCAGACGGGCGAGTGAGGACATATCCGTTTCCTAGCTGTTGATCGCCTGGATTCCCTCATTGGAGAGAGCCGGCAGGAGCAGTGGCTCAGGCATCAGACCTTCAGGCGGCATCAGCACGAGATCCGCACGCGTCCCGTCCTCGCCTTGCCGAAAGACAATCTCGGCAATCACGAGATCCATTTCCTGTCCGCTCTTGAGGCGGACAGGAGCCGTGTGATTGACGGCCCACAAGTTGCCTGAGGTATCGCGCCAACTGTCGCACGTCACAGTTACTGTGTTCGCCCGCCCATATCGGCGCGCAACCTCCCATTGGACCCGCTTGGTTGTGACGGCATAGTCCTGATCACCAAGCTCGGCCGGGATCAGAAGCGGCCGGGTCCGGACAATACCCGGATCTTCTGCCACCGCTCCGGACGTGACGGCATCCATCTGACCAACGTAGTCAGCATCCCCGGGCTCACTGAACAGGAGAGCCGTTGTCATCAGAACGGCGGTGATACTCGAGAACCGCCCCGCCGTGCTTCGAACGGTGGTCATCTGCTCGACATTTTCGCCATAGATCAGACCGCTGGCCATGCGCTGACTTCCGACAGCTGCGAAAGCCACGTTCCCATCGGGCAGGTCATAGAACAGCACACCTGCCAGGCGCGCCACTCGTTCGATGATCTCATAGGCCGTTTCGGTCAGGATGACGCTGAACTGCTGGAGATCAATATTCCCTGCCCCGTTGATCTGGACGACGTCGATCTTTGCGAATTTTGCTACCCTTTTTGCAAGGGCCAAGGCATTGGTCGAGTTCATCTGATACGTGGAGAACTCGGCCGAACAGTCCACCAGATCCATGCTCTTGCTGGCGATCTGCAGGCGGAATTCATGCCTTTCCGGGCTGACAGCCTCGACGACTGTGACGACATAGCCGGTGATCAGAAGATCCGTTCCAATCCGGACTTCAGCAACGTCCCCCTCATTCACCAAAGGAACGCCAGCTGGATTATTGAGATCGCCCAGCCAGTTCTCATTACTCTCTGATGCACTTTTTGCGGGCTGGTACTCTGTCATTCCCAGATCGGCAACCCACGGCATCAAATCGACACCACATCTTACCGTGACGTCAGTCCAGCCGGTAAGGAGCCTACCATTGATCAGAACAGAAGCCGTCTTCTGAGCATCCTCGCCATAGCCGAGGATCTGCTCAATCTGATCAATGATGCCGCTCATGAAGACAACGCCTCAAACTCAGTTGGCATGAATGCCGGGTGAACGGGATCAGCTCGATTCACCAGATCATCGGATCGGGTACCGTCCGCATAAAGCTGTTGGGCCAGTGTCAGTGCCGGCAGCGGCGCGTTTCGCTGGATCGTGACGATGTCAGGCAGTTTTGCCGCCCGCTTCATCAGATCCTGCGACACCTGAACCCGCAAAGCCTTTAGAGCCGCCCAACTGGCGTCATCCTGTGCATCGGCCGCGATCAATTCCTCAGCCTCGAACAGGGCGACCACGCGGCTGCACATTGCCTCGGCATCCTCTGACGATGCAGGGCTCCAGTCCGAGCAGGCCTGGGCAATCGAGGCCAAAGCAGCACGACGACACAGGGCAGCGGTTTCGGTCTGGGCTGTAGCCAGCGCGGCACCGATAGGGGCACTTGAGCTGATGACATCGACCGAGCATGAGGCCAGCGGCCACAGAAGCGAGATTTGCACGCCCGGATCTGCGATTGCCTCCCGAAGCGCTTCTGTCAGGGCCTGCACAGCCAACGAAATCCCGGCGGCCGTGGTGAAACCTATGATCGCCTCGGCATCCTCCTCAATCGCACCTCGCGAGGCGCTGAGGGCGGCCAGAACACTATCCTCTGTCGCCGTTGCATCCGTTTCAGCCCCTGCCCCAGAAGCATATCGGCCGTTATTGCCGGGGAGGACCGAGGCGGCAGACTGCATCGCTTCCGAAGAGCCAATCGCCGAAACCGCACCCTCACCCCACCCAGTCGCAACTGACCGGGCTGCAGCAATGGCAGATCCTCCGGTCGCAAATGCTGATGATGTGCGGCTGGAATAACTGGATGAGGATGCGGAAGAGAGCGCAATGCGCGCGACGGCCACAGCAGCATGAAGTGACGTGACGATCAGTGTAGAGAGTAGGTTCTTTTGTTCGACGAATTCGAACTCGAGATCCACGACATTCAGACGACCGTCCCGCTCGCGCCATTCAAAGCGGGTACATGCTGCCTGAATTGCCCCGATGGACGGATGCACAAGCAGGCCATTCCCCGGTCTTTCCACGACCGCCACCAGAGCGTCTCGTTGCACGTAGGCCAAATCACCGACCACAAAGCCAAGGATCCGATATCGCCGCGCCTTCTTGCCAAGGTCTTCAACCCAGACACCGGCGCGTCCAGGATAACCGTGCTCAGCCTGTTTGCGCCCACTGGAGCCGCCGCTGCCGATCACGGCAAACGGCACCCCACGGAACGAGCACTGAAGATATTCAGCCGCCGTTCTGGCGAGAGTGCCGCTCATGTTAATTTTTCATCCCTGATTTGAGGGTTAATTCCCAACGGTCGTCAGCGCCGGGTCCATCGCCCGATGCTGGCTGATGGCGTGGACCTGCAGCCCCGGTGTGGTGCTTTTCACCTGCACCGACGAGCCAGGAGGAGCATTGCGGTGATCAATCTCTACACGCAGCTGAGCAATCTTCTGATCAAGACCCTGCGCCGCCGCGGGTGATGGAGCAAGCGTGGCATCCCCCAGCTTGCTGGCCCATTTTTCAGCAATATCGCCTCTGATTGACGACTCTGCGTCCGGATGTTGAGGTATTTCATACTGCCGCGTAATTACGTCAGCTGCACCTCGAATTGTATTGACACCTCGAAGAGCGTTTCCGGCCGCTGCATACTTTCCATGGGTCAGTTCCCATTGAACAAACTGGAGCTGCTCATCAGGTGTCGATGTACGAATGTCGTGGCCGAATACTGATTTAAACTGATCCTGTCGCGCCTTATGCCATTGGGCATAGCCGTACGCCGTATATTTCCCGTTTACCTTGTCGCCTTCAATATTCGGAGTGAATCCTTGGCTCTCTCTATCCAAGCTCGCGACTATTCCTAGCGCCTGCGGTCGCGTCCAATTTTGTGAACGGAAATAATCATATGCGTGCTGGGCAGGATCTCGATCGTAACCAAATAGCCGGCGCAAACCAGTTACAAGATGATTTTGCGGAGCTCGCTCTGGATGATGAACATCCTGCCAAGTCTTGTAGGCCACTACTGCCCCAGCCGCCGCAAAAGCTATGCCATTAAATGCTCCCGAGATTCCCAATAGGGCGGTCGAAAGAGTAGCTATACCCGCGATAACTGGCGCGGCATACAACGCGGCGATTCCACCTAACGCGATTTTTCCAGCAGTTTTCCAACCACCCAAACCATCCACGACGTGCAGAACTTCGTCATACACGCTCCTGATATCACTCTTGATTTGGCTCCATCCGCCTGTCCGAAGCCAAGTGATGAAGCGGTGAACATATCCTGCGATATCCTGGGCAATCCATTCCCGGTTTGCCGCAATCCAGTCTCGCATCTCATTGACGACAGGCGTGATCACTGGCTCAACAGCCTGAGCCAGCGAATACCCAAACCCTTCAACTGCTTCCGTAAGTCCCGTCTGAGCCTGACGAAGCCGATCAGCGGCGTCAGCTCCGGCCCGGTTCATGACGCCCAGCCGTTCAGCTTCCTTTACGTTGGCCTGATACTGCTCTTCGGTTTGTTGCAGGATTGGCATCAACCCTTGCGCCGCACCACCAAAGATCTGCGTTGCCGCGATAACCTTGGCGGCCGGGTCACGGATCGAACGGATACGCTTGGCGACCCGTTCGAACATTTCATCGGGCTTCATCCTCTGCAGTTCCTGCAGGCTGATTCCAAGAGCCTTGAACTGGACAATAGCTTCCGGAGCAAAGCCATGCGTAGCTTCCCAACGGGTCTGCGAAAGTCCCTGCAAAGCGCTGGACATCGCCTCTCCAGAGCCACCTGACAGACGCGTCGCGTTTTGCATCGCCATAAGACGATTAGGTGCCATCCCCATGGAATTTGCCGCGGTTCTCAAGTTCGTTCCGAACTGGCCCCAGGCACTTGCCAGCTTATAGATGCCCGCTACGGACGCTGCCCCCGTAATTGTCCCGAGAACAGGAACGATCTGCGAAAGCGAGCGAAACATGCCAAGACCAGCGCGGGCAACCTTGCCGACACCGCTTTGGAGGCGCGTCAGGCCCGTAACGCTCGAAAAGCGATTGACGGCGGCCATTGTCCGCCGAACAGGAGCCTGAATGGCCGCGATTCTGGCATTGATGCGCTCGAGCGTCTGAGAAGCCCGATCGACAGCCGAGATCGTTACCTTAACGCCTTTGTTGGCCATTGCGCCTGGTTTCCTTTTGCCGCTGCTCCGAGATCCGGTTCGCTTCTTCGACGTATCGCCAGAGATCTGACCCAGTCAGCCCTTCAGTTTCCGACCTATTCCAGCCCGCGAAGAACTGGCTCAGATCTCCCGGTAGGCTGTCCCAATTGGCGGGCCAGGTATAAAAAAACCCGTCACGTAATCTGCTGCCTCCGCAAACTTACTGATCGGCAGCCGCAGCAACGCAGCGCGGTGCCATTCGCTGATTTCTTCGACCAGGGCCATTTCAGCCCGGAGCGCAGCCTCAATGGTGCCGGCACCTTCCCCAGATTTGAAGCGCCGGCGTTCAGCAACAGAAGGCTCACGCAGCCTCATTTCGCTAAATTCTTTGCCGCCGCCTGGAATAGATTCCCTAAAGATCAGGACCTTTTCAGGACGGAGATCGAGGCCATCCTGCAGATCGGGATCATGTATTTCCCGACGTGCGCCACGCTCAAACGCGGTCACGTATTCAACAGCACGATCCAGCGCCCGCGACGGCAGCTTCTGGATAACCATCTGCGGCACTCCAGCCGCTTTGGCGACAAGGGCAATCTGACTGTCATAAATGGACTGGAGCGACGGACGTTTGCCAATCACCTGGGCAGCACCAAGGACGTCATACAATGAAGGCTCGCAGAGATTGAGCCGATCATACTCCTTCCCCTGATGCAAAATCGAAGCATCGAGTATGACGACGCCGTTGTCTTCTTCGTGGCCCCCGATATCCTCTAAGCCGCCAAGAGAGCAGATCTCAAGCAGCTCAGCATCAGACGCTTCATGCTTCATGACGACACCACATCCACGGTCACACTATCACTTTCGACGTGCAGCTCGAACGTGCCTTCCTGAGTGTTGATGTTGATATTTTCGGTCTGCCAGCCGTTATCGACAGTCACGACCTTGCCGTTTGCCTGCTCGATAATCACGGTCAGTCCGCTTGCCCCCTGAAAATCCAGCGGGTTCGTGTCGCGACGGTCACGCAGGGTCATCTGAGCGAAACCCTGCGTCGGCATCTGCGAGAAACCCTCGACAGCGGACTGCCCCTTGAGGGTTTCGTTCTGCATCCCTGCCGCCTGATACTGACACTCACCGACGACGTTATAGACAACGCCGTTGATGGTTGCGGTCGCGGTACCCGCAAGGGGGCCACGATATACGGATCCCGACATGGGCCCTCCTTAGGATTTTACGAACTGGACGCTGCCGGCGATGATCCGGAGCTGATTGGCAAAGTCGTACGGCATCAGCAACTTGACGACGCCGTTGCCCGCATTCTCCGCAACGATGTTGGCGGCGAACGTGTCGGCATTCTGAACCCAGAGCTGAGTCGTCTGCCAGCGATATCGCGAGGCACAGGCCTTACCGATCAGCTTGGCCGTGGTTGCCTTGGCCCCGGCCGCGATCTTTGTCCCATCAGCGACAAGGATGCACCCGCCATACTGGCTACCGAGAAAAATCCGCATGTCCTGCATGCAGATCTCTGCCGTCAGCATGGTCTCGATATCGAGGTAGCTGTTGTCAGGCAGGCCTGCTGCGTTCGTCTGGTAGGTTGTAACCAGTCGCTCGATATTAACCGTGCCGCTGTCATCGACCGTGAAGGTCGAGAGGCCATCATACAGGAGGCTATTGCGCTGCTCTGTCGAGTAGCGACCAGCATCGGTCGGCGGCATGACAGTCAGGGACAGTGCCGTGATCGGTAGAGCAGGATTGTTCCGCATGCTCATAGCGGTTCGTGCCGCCACCTGAGCCGCCCAGGAAAGAGGATCAGACGGGCTGTCCCCGATCGGCATGACCGTCGCGTGCTGATCGTTCTGTGTCAGCCCGAAAGCTGTCGCTTGGCCATATGTTCCGCGATATGCCGTGATGACATGCCCGTAGAGCTGAAGCATCGGCGACCACCGGCCTGCGGTATCATTCAGCCAGGTCTTGAGCGCCGTCAGAGAACCGCTGTCCGTATAGGGATGGATGATAAGGTCATAGACGCGCTCACCCTGTGTCGCGAGGGCCGTCGGTAACGCCGTCGGATTTGTCGCGCCTCCGGACATCTGGCCCAGAGCAACAGCCAGACCGGACGGAACCGACTGGCCACCAGCCGTTCCGAGCACAGCAACGCCCAGAAGAATATCGTTGCCGGACATCCCCTTGTTGATCGCGGTCAGCGTAACCGTCCCCGTTGACGATGTCACAGATACCGGCAGGCCCAAGACGGCCGCCGCAGCGGTAGCGACATCAGAAGCAACCGTCGCGGCAGTATCGCCCGCATTGACCGCGACACTGATCAGCTGATCGCCGACGTATAGCGGAAGCGTTCCCGCTTCTGTCGCGGTCCCGGAAATCGTGAATGTGCCGCTCGCAGCAGTAGCTGATGAATCGTCAGCCAGCGGAAGAACCCAGATCTCACCTTGCGTGTCGATAGCCCGGTAGGCCTTGACCAGACGCGCGCACTGAGAAGCCGCACCATATTTGCTGACCGCGTCGGAATATCCACCCGAGAGCGTGGCAACGCCAGCAACAGCGCTACCTGCGGCCATCTGACCGATAATCAGCACCCGCCGCGTGGCGGCTGCAGTGTTCGCCTTGGAGTTGTCCAAGGCGAAATAAAGACCCGGAACCCGGTTTGTGTCCGAGTAATTCGGTACCGTGATGGATCCGCTCATGCCGCGGGTTCCTTTTCGGGCTCAGAGGTTTCAGGAGACGCAGCCACTTCCGGCGCGGCTGGGGAGGCCTGCTCTTTAACCTCTTCGATATCGCCGTGCTTCAGGGCGAGAAGCCAGAAAGAGGTTTCGGGCACGCTTTCACCGGCTGACTTGAGCAGCCGCATGGATCCGGGCCAGCGCACCGCTCGCCCGTCAGCTGGTTTTACAATCATGGATTTCCCTATTCGGACGGGAACTCAACCGTCATACCCGCGAATACGGGCTGGTCTGCCGTCCTGAGAGTTGCATCAATTTCGGTGAGCGGTACGCCGTCAGGCGGGTAGGTCTCGATATACTGGAAGCCAAGGATCATCTTGAACTCGCCGATGTGCGCGCTTCCCTCGCTGGTGACTTCCGTCGCGGTGGAAAATTCGGAAACCTGACAGATTGCGGCCTGCAGGGTCACATCCCGCATCAGAGCGAGTTCGATTTCTTCGGCGAACCTGTCGAGTAAAGCTTCAACTTTCGAAGGCGTCCCCGCTGAAACGTATCCCCTGATTCCCATCGTGGACGTGCGTTCGAACTGGACTTGGGCTGGACCCGGGCTTTCCCCGCGATCCTCATAGATCTGCAGGTATAATGCAGGGAGGTTTCGCTCCCCGATTGGCAAAGATCGGCCTACGAAGACATTCTCGCCAGCCATTGTGTCGGCACACTTGAGCGCCGCGACTGCGAGGTCACGGATAATCACCCGGTAGAGCATCGTTTTCTCCGGTCGCATCATTCAGAATGAGTAGAGCTCCGCCCCGCCCGTCAGGCTGCACCTCATGAATGCGATACATTTTGCCGCGCATCTCGATCAGGTCCCCCTGATCAGGCTCAACTGCCAGCGCGCTCAACTGAACCCCGAGAACCGGACGGGAGGTCGTGACGTGAACACCGCCCATCCCATCATCCCCACCAAGCGGATCCAGAGGATAATAAGCGTCATCGTATACGCCCGTAATCGCTACCCAGTCGCCCAAGCGCCCGGACTGCCACCTTGCAGGCTCCGCGAAGGTCTCCATACAGGGCCCAAGCGCCAGCTTGTCGAAATCAATCATTGATGGCCCTGCTTTCGAGATGAATTAGGCCGCGACAGGCGGCTTTGGTGGGGGAGGATCAATAGGAGGCGGCATGGCCTTACCCCCCGAAACAGGATCGCCCAGATCCTTGCCGCCCTCGTTTTCCTCATCCTGATCATCAGGATCGAGATCAGGGCCTGTCATGTCTTCTTCCGTCGTCGGCATGCGTGCCGGAAAACAGTGCCCACAAGCCACCATCTGTCGTGCTTCCTTCGCGGCAAGCACGACAATGTCCCCCTCCTCGAGGAGCTCACCGTCGTGCCTGAAACGGCGTCCAGGCGCGACCTCAACTGCGAGTTTACGATCTTTCCGGGTCATGATCAGGCCGCCGAGCTGGTGACAGTGGCCGCCAGACAGGCATTAACCCGGCTGGGAATGACGAGCGGCGCCGACTGCATCATCAGGAAGCGCTGAGCCGGGTCTTCCTGCATCCAGGACTTCGGCGCATAGGCCGTAGCCACATAACCTAGAGCAGGATCCTTGATGGCGCCATAAGCACGACTGCCATTCAGCTGGTCAGAAACAGCCAGAACAGTCCCATCCGGGATCATCGGCAGTTCCTTGTTGTCGTCGTCGACGTACCAGTCGTTATACAACCAGACGCGATAGGTACCCCAGTATCCCATCAGAACTGCACCGGGAGCAGCCACGGGGCCCTGCATGAGACGGGTGTCGTCGTTGGCCCGTACCGCAGAGTTCAGGATGGCGTTCTTGACCTCATCATCCTTGATGAGGGCGTTATAAGGCGAATTGGTGAAGATCAGGTCGGTGATCTGGGCTCCACTGGCCTTCAGCATCTGAACCGACCACTCCCGGACGCTGTTCGTCGGGTTGGCTACGGTGCCCGCGGCGTCCCACAGGCTTGTCCCGGTTTCGACGATCGTCAGGCTCGGGTCGCGCTGGAAATCAATGGTCGAGGTCGGGAAACCATCTCCCGAGACCGTCAGCTTGCCCGTAACGAGCGCCTGGGCAGCCATCCATTCCTGACGACGCTTGAGCATGTCGACCTGGTCAGCCAGTTCGAAGACCAGGTTGGCCTCCATACGCTCGCCAGCCGTGAGTGGAGCGCCGCCGTTGATCAACTCACCGCCCGCGATGCGCTCGCCAAGCATACGGCGGACGGGTCGCATCAGATCCGGAGCGCGCTTGTCCTTAATGTAGGGCGGCTCGAAGACGTTCGTCTGGATACGACGTGCTTCGACAAGCCTGCCTTCAACGAGCGGACTGACGAACGGCGACATCCGGCGCTTGCCGACGTCGACATCGATCGAGACGTACTGCGTGTCGCTTTCCACGATGTTCGGAAAGAAGCCGTCCAGCAGGAAGGTCTGAGCCACCTTGAGGTTGGCGACGACCTGAATGAGGACGTTTGTGTCAAAGATGGAGATCGTTGGATTCACAACGCTATTCCTCAGGTCGGGTCAGCCGCGCTTACGGCAGACTTCAGGTAGATGTTATTCGGGCGGAAGGCGGATTTCAGGGTTGCAGCTGTCCAACCCGCGCCCATGGTGACGGCGTTTTCATTGAACTCGCCTGTCAGATAAACACCTGCTCCGACAACGTCTCCGCTGGTCGTGTCATAGGTGTCGGCCAGGATCGCTACCGGCGTCTGACTGCCATCGGTGGCTGCTGATGCAGACGGAATATACTTGCCGGAGGCCGTCACGAGCCCAAGGGCTGTTCCTCGCGTCACAATGCCATTTGCGCCCGCAAGTGTGACGTTGTCGGTGACCCGAGGGTAGACGCCGGCGATCAGCTGATCGGGCTGATACGTGGCATCGAACATGGCTGGCGTCTGGGGATAGATGCCGTTTACGGAGTTGGTATCACTCATGATGCTTACTTCCTGAAGGCGCGAGCGCGCTCAACCATGCGGGCCGCGACGGATCTCGGTGATGACGGATCAGGGCTCCCCTGCCGCTCTTCCTGCGCAGGGACCGGGGGGCGGCGGGAGCGAGACATGCGCTGATCAAGGGCGCTGATTGCGGAAGGCTGGTTCTCTTCCTCAAATTCAGCCTCGGCCGGAGACGCCTTTGCCGGCACACGGCCGCCAGACGCCATCGATCCATTCAGAATGCTGATGGCCTTGCTGCGCGGCAGGTTCGTCGTGAAGGCCAGCTGCGCCGCGAGCGCGGGGTTCGCGGCAGCACCGGGCGCGGAGAAGATTGCCGCCCCACGGCCACGCTCACGGGCGCGGGCTGAGGCTTTATCTCCGTCGTCCTCATCCTCTTCGTCGGAAGCGTCATCGCCCTCTTCTTCAGCGACTTCATCGTCCTGTCCGTCCGAATCCTCGTCGCCGTCATCATCGGCGCGACCCGCTTTCTTGGCCTTTTTGGCTTTCTTGGACTTGTCAGCGCGACGCGCCTTACGGTTCTTAGGCTTGTCGTCTTCACCCTCGTCCTCACCGCCCTCGCTCTCAGCCGAGTTGGCGTTATGATCGTCGGTGTTGTTCTCATCGTCTTCCGAGGCCCGAACAGGCACGCGAAAAAGGTGAGCAAACCGGGAAGGCTTGGCCATAGACTGTCTCCCAGACATGAAAAAGGCCCCAGAGGGGCCGGATTTTGAAGTTCAGAGCTTGAGAAAGGCGGCTATGGCCTCTTCCGGCGTGGCGATCTCGTCTGCCAGGCCGATCTCCACCCCATGCCGCCCCAGATAGGTTCCGGCCTGGGTATTTCTCACCACGTCCGCTGCTATCCCGCGATTACGTGCGACTGTCTGGACAAAGAAATCGCCCATTTCGTCGATTTCTGCCTGCGCCCGCTCACGAGCAGGATCCGTCAGTGGCGTGGTTGGATACCCATCAGTTTTGCGGGCACCGTACTGGAACGTCGTCACCTTGATACCAGCCTTGTCTAGCGCATCCGTGATGTCGACGTGCATACCCACACAACCGATCGAGCCTGTACCGCCCATCTGAGGGACCGTGATGAAATCCGCAGCCGAGGCGATCGCGTAAGCGGCCGAATAGGCTGCATCGTTCAGGATTGCCCAGATCGGCTTCTCGCCCCGCGCCTGGTAGATCATCTCGGCAGTATCAAAGCATTCGCTAACCGTACCACCAGGAGAATTCACCATCAGCGCGATACGGCTGACGGCTGCATCGTCGAGAGCCGAATTGAGGGCCTTGCGGATGTCCTGATAGTATGTGGCTCCCGACCAGCTCCACCCACGCCCCGGAAGAAGAATCCCTGAAACCGGGATCAGAGCGACACCCTGCACCACTTCATACGACTGGGAGTCAGTATCCCGCTCGCCGAAGAAGGCCTCTGCTCCTGCGCCAGCCTCGAACGAGCGCTTCAGCAAGGCCGATCGCGCGCTTGAAAGCATCAGTGGCCTGTTCAGGAAAAGAGATGAGGCCTGTGTCATTTCGCGTCCTCTTCCTTTGGTTGAGCAGCATCCTCTGCCGCAACGCCGCTCAGCGCCCATTCCGGGGGTGTGAGCCCCAGTTCTCTGAAGCGATTGACCTCGACAGCGCGCTGATCGACCTTTTCTTCCCAGTCAGCGCCGCTGTTCTCTGCGATCTCGTCTTCGAGCGTCGTGAGACCGGCATCAATGCCCATGATTGAGCCCTTCCGCTCGGCCACAGGATCAATCCAGCCACGCCCGGGGCCGAGCCAGTTGCACCGCGAAAGCGGCGTTCGCAGGCGCGGGAAATACTTGGCGAGAAACCCGCGCGGCGCGCCTGCCGGCAATGGCAGTTCGTCATAAAGAGCTACGCATTCTTCAAGCCATGCCGTCCGCATGGGAGACGCATAGCCCTGGGCGAAGTTCTTCCGTCGGCGATCCATGGTCTTCCAGGCCTCGAGCATGGCGGCTCGAGCAGACGAGTAGTTTACGTCTGACCAGTTGTTACTGACCTGCATGGATGACACTCCAGCGCCGGAGGCAACATTTCTAAGAACGGCGCTCTCGAAGGCTGCGAAGTTGGAATTCGGACGCGCCGCATCAACGGTGTTGATCTTCTCGCCCGGGGCCAGCATCGGCATGCGAACCCCACCCAGCATGACCCGGTTTTCTTCATGGAAGGCCGTCCGGACGTCTTGATAGGCCATGACGCCGTCGCCTCCACCTGCTCCTAGGGCGTCCGCCACCATCTCCTGATCGTAAGGGGATTCGACGTACGCCCCGAAAATGGAATTGACGATCGCGGCGTCTAGTTCAGTCCCATCATACTTGATGAGCATCTTCAGCCGCTGAACGACTGGCGCGAGAATTCCCGCTCCGCCGCGATGCTGACCCGCACGCTCAGTCTGGAAATGATGCACCATATTCGCACGGCCCCATTCGGTCTCGCGCTCGATATAGTCCCATTCCTGCGTCTCAGCTGCCGAGAACCAGTCTCCCTGATGCGCCCGACGGATATGGTAGCCGAGAGGCGCCCCCCATTCATCGATCTGAACACCACCGCGGCAGTATTTCAGATCCCAGTTGTTCTGAGGGACAGACAGCCGATCCGGATCGATCAGGTTGAAACAGGTCGCATATTCGGCCCGCCCTTCCCCGATCCGCTCTGGAAGCCAGCAGACCTGAGCAAGGCTGTCACCATCCACCAGGTCGTGCCGCAGACCTGTCCAGCACATTTGCGTAAAACTAAGCCTGCGCCCGACATCACAATACCGGTTTTCGTCTTCTGCAAACCCCCGCCAGTGGCTGTCGACCGCCCTACCCCATTCATCTGCCCATACTGCATCGAACGACAGACCGGTCTTTACGCGCAATGCTCGATAGTCGGGCTTGCTGATCGCGCGAAAGGAACCGCCGATCGCGTTGTCCAGGACACGGGTGATTGTGCCCGAGGCCCAGCCATCGTTTCGAACCAGGTCCCTGATGCGGGAGACGATCCGGTCACGATAGACATTCAGCTCAACGTCCGGCGACCACAGCAGCGGATTCCAGGCCTCCATGTGAGGCCCGGTGATGTCCGCGGCATCGTACGGGGTTTGCCCCCAGCCGCCCGCCAGTCCCATCGCCCGACGACGACGTGGCAACGCAGGCGTCCGGGGCATTCCTTTTCCATCAGGCCCAAGGATGACTGCGCTGCGTTCTGTCATCGGAATACAAACCTTACTGGACGCCTGCGAGAGATCCCCAGCTGCTTCTGGAGAAGCTGGATGTACTGAAGAAGGTCCGTCTTGTTGGCTGCGGTATAGGTGACAGATCGGGATCCGTTCACCTGCGAGTATGAGACTGCAACTGGCTTTCCGCCGATCATCAGGTCATTATAGGCCTGTTGTGCTGAAGCAAGATTGGCCTGAAGCTGCGCTGTTGTGAGCCCAGACATGCTGGTTTGGGGAGGCCTGCGGACATACTGTCCGCGCCCGGTAAGGGATATCATCGCAAACCTCTTCTACGGAAAACTTTGATGATCTCTTCATTGACGATCCGGTCCTGACGGCGTGCGATTGTCTCATTGACGATCTGCTCGACAGGCAGCCGCGCTTTGTAGTGAGGCTGTGATACAAATCTGAGGATCTCTCCGACCTTCCCCGGCCCAATCAGCTTGAAAATCCCCCGAGGGCGTCGATTTCCGCGCTCATACCCCACAAAATATTCGCTGCGAGATCCACGGGCATTTTTAAGCTGTTTGGCAATCCGTCGTGCCGTCCGATCGCCCATGTTTGACGTAGGATCCTGCATGAGGCTCAAGCGGCTCAGGATCTGGATGATGATGCCGCGCTTGATGTTTCCATTTTCGTCAAGCGGACAGTCTTTCCCAGGAACGACATATTGACCGCCTGATACAGTTCGAAGCGCCTTTTCAAACCGCTTCATGTCGCGTTCGCCGCCACGGATCTGTGGTCCGAGATAGGTAATCGCAGGCGTCCCACGGCGCGCAAAATCCCGGGTCGCCACCCAGGCTTCCAGATTTTTCCCCGTCGCAGGCCTCGTAAAGAACCCGTTCAACGTGAAAGCATTAGGCCGGTCGAAGACCTCTTTCATCCGGTCAACGACCTTCAGGCGAGCTCCAGTAGCCAAGCGGTTCAGGGCAGAGGCTGCTGCCCTAGGAATTTCGTTTTCCGCCAAGGCGCTCAGATCTCGCTGGAGCGCCTTAGCATCGAGGCCGACTTTGAGATCCATCGGCATCTTGAATTTCCTATCCCGGGAGACGTTTGATCAAGCGGCGCAATCGTTCCTGTCGAGACTGGCGAGCTGTTTCTACAGGCGTCGGTGCTTCAGCCCTTTTCTCGCCATTCCAGCTACTTACGGCCCGCGTAACTTTCGACAGATTTTCCACAAGGGTTTCTGTCGATGAGACCACATTACTGTTCTCGTCCCATGGAGCTGCCCAGACGGGCGGAGAGTTCCATGGCATCCGGGCAATTCCGAACAGGAAAGCCAGAACGTTCGTCATAACCATCAGATCCAGCGCCTCATTCCGGGCCGATGGCGTGACTTTCGCCCACCGTCCGTCTGGACGCCTCTGTTCCGCCACCAACTGCTCGAAAAAGGGATGCGGTGGTTCATTCGCTAGCAATCCTGCCGGAAAATGAACGCGCCAAGCGCCGATGTCAGCGACCTGCAACTGGGTCGAGGCATCATCCTTGAAGCGGTTCGGGTTGAAGAACCCGACCGGGATCTCGCCACGAGCAGCCGCAGATCGGTCTTTTCTTTGAGTGTCCGGATAGGTGACCACCAGCGCCGGAGCGTTGATTGTGCTCGCGCCCTTGAGTGGAAGGAGGGACCAGCCGTCCCGCCCGTCAAACCGCCCCATCCGCTTTGCGCTACGCCGCCTGCGGGCCCGCCTCCATGCGCCATAGGCCTGCAGTGTCACGCCGTCCTGACCGCCGCTGTCGTATCCGACCGCGAGGATCTTCATGGCGCGACTTGAGCCATCGACAAGAGGGTATCTGGCCTCATCGAGAAAGGTCAGCAGATCATCCCAGTCCTTCTGGCTTGTCGCAGGATCTGCAGCGACCTTCTGGTAATCGATGATCCAGCTTTCGCCATCGACCCCCCAACCACGCACCATATACTCGAAGCGATTGGACTGAACGTCCACGGCGGCCGTAAGGAACCGGACACCCTCAGGGATAAAGCCGAGACGAAGCCCTGGTTCGGCCCGGTTGGCAATTGCCTGTGAGTCTAATGATCCAGCCGCCCGAGGCGGCTGGTATGGAAGGCCCCAGCGCTTGACCGTGACGGCCCGGAGGTCTTTGTCATCACCTGTTGTCTCGAAGTCACGCTGCGCTTTGACCATGTCATAGGCGAGCGATCCCATGCCGCCGATGATGAAGGGCGACATAAGGCCTGTGATCCAGAAACCGGCCGTGGTGCTCGCCACCAGTTCGCCAGACACCTCACCATCATGGCTGATGTCCTGACCTTTGCCGACCCAGACCCCGTCCCGGTTCATGGCGCGACGCCACTTGTCCTCGATCAGCGTTCCACAATGCGGGCACAGGAGCGCCGCGCTGTCGCGGATCTCATCGAGCGGCGCGTCTGCATTCCAGTGCAGTGTCATCGGCACAGATGATGTCGGGTTTGGACTGGAGAAGCCGTTGCAATGCGGGCATGGCCACCACCAGACGCGGCGATCGCTGTCCCGATAGAGCTTCATGATCCCGTTCGTCCACCTAGACGGGTCGCTGCCCAGAGCGGCGTCAGGATGACTCTCGGCAAGCACCATGCTCTCTTGCCCGAAGGTCTCACGCCTGATCGACGCCAGAGCGTAAGCATCACCGAGATTGGCCGGATAGGCGTCGATTTCGGTCATGATGATCCGCGGTGCGGACTTGTTGATCAGGTTGTTGTAGGCGGCCGCCAGAAACTCGATCCACATGGAGCGGAAGCGCTTGAACTTGAGTGAATTGTCGACCGGCCGCGTACCCAGCTTTTCCTTCATTGAAAGATGGGCATCGATCATGGGCGCGATTTCGCGCTTGACGTAACTTTCGATGACGTCGTCGGTCTGGGCATAGACCAAGAAGTCTGCAGGGTCGACGTCCACTGATTGAAGAAGCCAGTTCTGCCCAATCGTCGTCTTGCCCGACCGCGCAGGCCCGACCACGGCCGTCGTGAGGTATTGCTGCTCTGTCAGGGCTTCCATGGGCCCTACGAGGTAGGGGGCCTCATCATGGCTCCAACGACCAACGAAGCCGCCGCCCCTGTTGTCCAGAATCCGATGCTTCGCAGCATAGTCGGCAACATTGATCTCTTCGGCAGGACGGTATGATTCGATCGCTTGGGCGATGATGGAGCGTGGATCTGCGAACAGGACTTCCTCAGGTGAGATGAAGCTGTCGCTCATGTTCAGTGTCTGTATCCTGTTTGAGCATGGTCAGAACGCTGTTGACAGACTTTACCTGAACGTCCTTTAGGCGGCTCTCAGCCTGTCGCAGGACTGCGTCAGGCCAATTCTGGTCCCGGGCCAGCTGACGCAGAAACGCTCCGGTGTCCCGAGCCAGCATCGCGAAGGCCGTGGCCATCATGTCCTGCATCTGATCTGCGATGACCAGTTTGCCGCAACGCTCGGCCTCTTTCCGCTTCAGGTCGCGAAGGCGCCAGATATCAATCTGTTCTTTGGTGGAGACGAAGCTGGACCGTGCAGGCTGCTCCTCTTCCGCGAACAGATCATCGAACTGCAGCTGCAGCTCCATGAGTTTTTCGTCGCGGCCGATGGTCGCCTTTTCTTCCTCTTCCCGCCTTGCGGCGAGGAAATCGAAGACGGCGTGAGGGTTGAAGCGCCAGCTCTTGCCGTTGGTGCCCCGGTGATCAGCAGGGAAGTCTGGCCACCGATCGATCCAGTTGGTGAGGGTCGGAAGCGAGACCTTCAACCGCTTGGCCATCTGGGCCTTGTTCAGCGTGACGGTGTCATGCGCTTCCATTGCCGGTTCCTCATGAGACGACAACAACAACAACACCAACCCATTTTCAGATTTGCTCGAAAACTGCCTCTTACCGGGGTGCGAATTACCCCCGGACGGCTACCCCTTCAGGAGGGACCCACGAATTCTGTGGCTTTCAGGCCACACGACCCCGCCCCGACCTCTTGGTCGCGCATCAGAGCGACCCAACGAGAAAGGGGACGCAGCCCTCGCGAGCATACGTCCCCTCATTATGCCAATTACATATGTTCAAAATGGCGGATGTGGCGAGAGAAAAATGCGCTGCGGCTGATTTTTTTTCCTACCTCGGCACATGCCTCTGCATGCCAGTCCTTTGCGGTCTCATGGTTAATCCCCAATTTTCCGCCGATTTTCCGCCATGTCCACCGATATTGCCCCGAGATCGGATGGACGATCAGCCTCATGTTGACCACGGCCTTTTGCCCCCGGTCAGTCACCATCGGCACCCATGATAGGGCCAGATCCATGCGGCTCACTTCATCCGATGTCGGCATGGGTGGCCGGATGTCGCTCTCCATTGGCCAGTCGAGATCATCACGGTCGGCGACAATGTCAGGCCAGTAGGATCGCATTCCACCCGGCCAGCATCCGTTCGACGGCATGGCTGCCAGCGTGAAAGCCGCATCAGTCAGCCATTCTGCCACCTGTTCCGGCACATCGCGCCCGAGATCAATGCGCTTGACGCCCTTCATGCTGCTGCCTGAACAATGAAGTCAGCCAGTTCCGGACGACGCAGGCCGGTTTCACCACTCGCGATGGCGCTGGAATAGTCCTGCATGGCTTGCTCCCATGCACGCTCCGCCTTGCGCTGTTCTGCAGTTTTCGGCGCTTCAGGGATATCGCCTTGAGCAATCGCCTGTTCGACCGCCTTCGTGAAGTAGCCCAGATGCGAGACCGGAGAACCGCGTTCACGCTGCCTCTCTGCCACCGCTGCCACGACGGATGTCACCAGCAGTTCAGTCTGATCATCCGTCAGGCCTTTCGCGACAGCCGTAGCGCACCAGGTCCGCGTGATGCCCCAGTTCGGCATATCCTTCGCGTCATCGAAACCAGCCGCAGCGAACGCCTTGGGTCCAATGCGTTTGAACATCGCGTCCAGCCTAAGCTTATCTTCTGAAGAAGATTTAGAAGCTAAGCTAAGCTTATCGCGCGCACCCGTGAGGTGGGTTTTCGCTGGGTTTTCGCGTGCCACGTCTTTGCCTCCGGAAATGGGTAGAACAATGTTGCCCTGGCGCTGATCCGCCACGACGCCTGTTTTCGGTGTTTTTCGCGGTCTTCCGCCCTTTGCGCCATTCGCACGGGACGCAATCTGCCGTGCTGTCATCCCGAGGCCAGCCGGGAGGCCAATGGTCTGCGCATCGCGGTTCCAGGTTATCAGCTGGGTTTTGGCGTAGGTTTCGAGGTAGGTTTCCATCAGGTTTACGTCACAGAAAACCTTTGTCCGCGCCAACGCCGCCAGCGCGCCCGGAAACGACACGTCCAGCACGCCGTCTGCCGTGTTGAGGATCAGATATGTGACCAGACGCACCCAGGACAGCACCTGAACGGCCTCCAGAGCATTGAGCGCCAGATTTTCGACCTGCATCAGGGCTATCCGGGACAGTTGGTCGCGATGTGTTGCACTGACCTTCACGTCAGAAACTCCTGCACCCGCCAGCGTGGCGGGATTGAAAACCTAGAAAACCTAATAGGATGCGAGCCGGTATCCGGATCCGACCGGCTCAAGCACGCCACACTGGACGAGTGAGGGCAGAGCATCGCGAACCGCACCGGCATCCGCCGCCAGATAGCGGGCGATGTCGTCTGACGTGGCACCGGTGCGACCAGGCGCGCGGATGCTTGGCACGACGTCCCCGACATCCGTCAGGCCCAGCCAGATGGCGCGCGCCGCGAGCGACAGGGGCTGCCAGCGTCGATCGGACATGACGGCCCGCGCGTGCTTTCCCGGACGCTCGCGGCGCGACATCAGGCGAACTCCAGACCCGCACCCCATGCCGGGCTGCGCATGTCCTCGCCCGCATCGCGGAACCATGTCGTCTCATTGTCGAACAGCATCCGGCAGCGGCCTTCAGGTCCGTGCCGGTTCTTCACGACGAACACATCCCCTTTTCCGCGCGCGGCATCGAGGCGCTCCTGAAACTCTTGACAGCGCACATTGAAGGCGTCGTGGGTTTCCTTGTCGCGTTTGACGAGACCACCCGACGATGCCTCTTTTTGGATGTAGTAATGTTCGCGATGGATCAGGGCGATGACGTCTGCATCCTGTTCCAGTGCGCCGGTGTCTCGCAGATCGGACATGGCCGGACGCTTGTTCTCCCGCTTTTCCGATTCACGGTTCAGCTGGGCGAGGACGATGATGGGAACATCCAGCTCCTTGGCCAGGATCTTCAGCTCATTGCTGATTTCCGTCATTTCCTCATAGCGCATGCGACCACGGACGCGCGGCGAGCCGCGCATCAGCTGGACGTAATCCAGAACGATTGCGTTCAACCCACGCTTCGAGCGCTTCATACGACGCGCGCGGGAGCGGAGCTGCGCGACCGTCAGTCCACCACGGGTATCGATTTCCAGTGGCAGCTTCTGCGCTTCGTCACAGGCACCCTGAAGCGCATTCCATTGCCAGCCTTCCAGCTCTGGCTGCTGACCGGTTGCGGCTTCTTCCGGCACGTCCCAACGGCGACCCGAAAAAACAGAACGTAGGTTCAGGCTGGATTTGGCGGCGCCACCACGCGCGCCGACCTGTTCGGCCGTCATTTCACCTGACCAGAACAGGCACCGCAGACCAGCTGATGCGACGCGCAATGCGATCCCGAGGCCGATCGACGTCTTGCCCATCGCTGGACGTGCCCCGATCACATACATATTCCCGCCGACCAGACCATTGGTCAGCCGATCCAGCGACCGATATCCCCAGGACAGACCGGCCAGCGCCGAGCCGCGCTCGACCGCCTCACGGGCCGAGATCAGGGCATTGCACAGAGCCTCATGGAACGTGACGTTCGGCTGACTGTCAGACATGCCCATGGCAATGTGCAGCAGTGCTGATTCATGCCCTTCGACAATATCTTCAGCGCGCTGATCTTCCGGCCGACTGCACAGATCTGATGTCTGCTGACACAGCGTCATTAACTCACGACGCATCGCAGCGTCGCGGATCTCACGGGCATAATCCAGTGCGACCAGCGGGCTGACATAGGCATTCATCAGCTTGGCGAGATATTCCCGGGGGTTCAGTTTGCCCCAGATCAGTTCATCCGGATGCTCGAAATGCCGGATAATCGTCAGGATATCGACCTTGCGCGCCTCATTGTACATGAGGAGAGCCTTCTCATAGATCTGGGCGTTCACCGGATCCGAGAAATGTTCAGGCCGCAGGATCTCTTCCACGGCTTCCAGTGTCTTCTTTGAGTCGACCAGAACCGAACCCAGCAAACCATGCTCACACCCAAGGTTCTGCGGCACCGACCGCAAAGCGCCACCGAACAGGCCGGGATCAACGGGTTTATGAATACTCATGCCGCGACGGCCTCCCCGGCCGGTTTCGTGGGGCGACGCCGGTAGCAGGTCAGCCGCACATAGCCCATGACGCGGAGCAGATCGTCCGTCGCCTTGGCTTCATCATTGAGGAATTTGGAGACGCTCGAAGCGTTGAGGCCGTTCACCCGACAAAAGCCGCGCAACGAGCCCACAGTGCGAATGCGTGTTTCCACTTTTGTAAAAAACTGGAAGTTATTGATCAGCGAAGCATCTTTCCCGCCGCCGACCGCGCGATAGCGCGGAAAGCAATCAAAACCAGCTGCATCCAAGAAAGCAGCCGACGGGAGCCGTCTGCCGTTCAGGATCTGCGAAACCGTCGTATGCGACATGCCGATCTGCTCGGCATATCGAACCTGATTTCCAGCCGCGCTGACGTCTGTTTCCAGTTCCGCACAAAATCCAATGAAATCCAGAATGTCAGCCACGCCCTGAACCCCACTGCGCCGGCATCTTCATGCGCCCACCCTCGACGAGCGTCATGCCGGACGAGAAGCGCCGCACCTGATTGTGCAGATCGGGCCTGATGCGCGCACTCTCGCGGATCGCTTTGGCATCGAGAGGTTCGGGGAACCGAACGTAAGCTCCCTTCCCTCCGACCGGCCATTTCTCATGGCGCGAACCCTCAACAGGCGGCGCGCACTCGCCTTGGATTAAGCCTTCTGCCACAGCCTCGGTCATGCCTACGCGATCAAGCATTGACGCCTCCCAGCACGAGACCCATTCCAACAGGCATCGGCCGACGAACTGGACGCCGCCGCGCCGAGGTCGCGACGACCGGTCGCGTCAGCCCCAGACGGCCAATCAGGCCGTGAGCGCTGCCAACGGAGATCCCCGCCTGGCGCGCGATGCGCTGCACACCATGGCCGTCCGCATGAAGGCGACGCACCATAGGTTCGAGACGAGTGTAATCATGGGAGGGTCGGGCCATCATTTCCTCAGAGGGTCTGGATCCAGCCTTCGAGGAGACGCATCACTTTGCGGATGCGCCTGTCTCGACGCTGGATTGATTGGATCTCCCGTCCGATCCACCACTGCACAATGAAAATGACGACACCGCGCGCCCTGAAGCGCGCATAAATCAGCCAGTTTTCAGCAATGGGACCGAACAGAAAAACGAGAACTGTCATGCGGCGCCCCTGTCATTGAGGCTGTCCAACTGCTGCTGGAGCCGGAGCTGCCGCGCCTGAAGTGTCTGGATGCGGGCCTCGCGAACGGCTTCCCATTCGCCAGCCGTGACCGAACGGATCTCATGGTGCCAGCAGGCGCGAACGCGGCGCTCCGTCAGGCCGAACAGACGCGCAACCTCACGGAATGCGCCCTTCAGCCCGAGGCCGCGCCGATCGCGAACCTCCTCATTCACCATGTCCTGGAAGCGTTCGGTCAGTGCATCAGACATGGCGATGAACCGGGCCTTGGGTGAAATACCCGCGCGCTTGGGTGAAATACCCAACATCTTGGGCGTCCTTCCTGTCATTGTTCCGGGTGTTGAGAGCCGGAACAGTTGACAGGAAGAAGGAGACCAAATGACGAAGAGCAGCCTTTACGCGGGATATAGTGAAGCCCGGTTCAGGATTGCGAATTTTCCAGTAATGGCCGGGGATTCGACACCCCGGCCATTTCGGATCACCATGGAAGATATCAACCAAACCTATGGAGACTCTGATGTCCGACCAATATGCAGGCCTGCCCGTTATCCGCAGCGTAAAGCTACAGGAAGATGGGAGACTGAAAGTTCGACTGTACCTTCCTACGACCAAAGAAGGACGCGATGGGCACGAACTCACCTTCTTTCTACCCGTCGAGGGAAGCGGAATAGGCGAACCCACCCGTGAAAGCATTGCTGCCGAACTAAAGCGATTGGCTGGCGACGTTAACATGGCCTGTGTGCGCCTTAACAAGACTCACTAGGAGACTGGACCAAACGCGGATACCCACGCTCGATAGTCCATTCACTCGCGCGATCATCCGGGCGCCTCATCGTGACGCCGCTGAGATGCTGCATGAGGCGATTGATCTGCTCCCGAAACTCAGGAGCACTCATCGCCTCAACGGTCTCGGCATACGGCGCACAGGCATCGATCGCACGACGTGCATGGTTCAGCGCGCGAAGCAGTTCCGCCCGTTCATCAGCCGCCCCGACTACACCAAGCGCCATGAACCGCTTCATTTCCTCGCGGCGCTTAGCCATTGCTTCGAACCAGCATTCGGAGCCGCCTTCCGCCGTTTTCTTTTGCTCCGAACGTTTGCCGTTAGCCCCTCTACCCGGAGAGAATTTCAGGAATTTACGCATGAACGAGCCGCGCATCATCATTTCCCTTTCCCCAGAAAATCGGGAATTTTATCCACAGTTTGGCTTTGAGATTTTCTCTACTCTGAAGCGCTACGCTCTTCGCGTCCGACGCTTCACGGGCGATCCTCTCGACCTGCAAGCTGAGGTCGAAGGAGGAAGCTTCATAGTCCCGGATGATGCCCCGGCTACGGTAACGAGACTTCGCATCAAACATCTCGATGCCCCGGTACGGCTTGGCCTTGATACTGATCTCATTATCGAGATTTGGAATTTGGACACCGGAGAAGTCGTAACCAGTCTTCCGCATGAATTTCTCACTTCTTCTAAAATCAAGAATGCTGAGAAGGAAATGAGAAGCCGAAAGCGTCACTATGGTATTACTGGTTTCACCTTGGCTGATTATCATGCGTGGCGCGTGGAACGCTTTCCGCCCGATGAGATCGAAGACGACAATAGGATCGTTCATTTTATTGATCGTGATAAGGGACAGCCTACTGATTGAGCTCATTGGCCGCTTCACGCTGCACGCCCCTGCTCTACGCCAGCGGCACCATGGATGAGATCACTCGCCGTGACCTGTCCAGACGTTGCCGTGTGTATTGCGCTCAGCATACGCGGAGACGGGATAGTTTGTTTTGAAATCCACCGCGACACAGTCGTATGGGACACCCCCAAACGCCGCGCCAGCGACATTTGGTTTTCTCCGTTCGCCATCATCCATGCTTCGAGCTTCATGCAAGTTATGTGCACCCCATGCACTGTGCATGTCAAGCACATTGTGCGTGGGGCGGCGTGGCATCTCCCTGAAAGGAGCGTGAGACTGTGATATGCCTAAGATGAACCTCTCCCTTCAGTCCCACCTACGCGCATGGCGCAAACAAGTAGGGTTGTCACAAGAACAATTAGGGAACAAAATGGATGTCGCGCATACAACTGTAGGCCGATGGGAGCGTGGAGAAGTGCCACTTACGTCCGACCAATTCGAGCATTTGGCCCGGATTTTCGAGGTTTCTCCAGCTGAACTCCTTGTCGCGCCACCTGACGCAGCCTCCGTCCGAGTCCTGCATGAAACATATGAAATAGTCCGGAACATGAGTCCTGAGACGCTTAGACACTGGCTCGAAATCGGGAAGAAGCTCAGTTCATAAATTTATATGTGCATGATGTGCACAATTTAGGTTGACAGATAATGTGCACGAAATGCACATTCTTCCCATCGCCACCCGCGATGGAGAGGTTTCATGTCGTTTCAGTCGACCCGCGGACATCACTTGCGGTCCGCCCTGGACACGGTCCAGTGCTTTTTCCCGAAGATCTTCCGTAGCTATCACCGCAGTCGCAGCCTTGCCCGTATAGCGGCGCTGCCGACCGAGGCGTTCCTCGCCCAGGCGGACAGATATGACGAAGCGGCGCGGTTCTGCGACGTGCAGCCCGCAGGTAATCCCCTCGCCGTCCTGTTCCGCGATCTCGCCGACAGATGGCGCTGCCGCGCCCCGTCACGCCAGATCGCGCATGATCGAGGTGCGGCATGATCCGCAAGCCTCATCCCGCCGTTGGTGGACACACGCAGGAAAGCTTCGACGGCTTCCTGCGCGGATATCATCCGGACATCCGTGAGCAGGCCCGCGACCTTCGGACGCGCATGGACTGGTGCCACATGTTGGCCAATGACTACGGCTCCATTGAGCCGCGAACTGAACGGTTCACTGTCATGGCGAAAACATGGAGCGAGTCAGCCGACAGTCTGGAAGAGCAGCTCATACTGCTTCTTTATGCGAACCGGCTTCCGGATCCTGTCCCGGGCATTCCACCCGTCCCCGCCCATGCCGTTCAGAGCACGCCTCCCGTGGCACGTCAGTCCTCTCACGAAAGAGCGCGTCTGCGGACGTGGTGCGACAAGGCTGTCCGCAATCTGAGAGTGCTGGCTTACGCCGCGCCGCGGGAGGGCTTGTGATGGCCGGCAAGCGTCGCAGCAACAAGCCATTCTCGATCTGTGATGGCCGAGGACAGATTGCTGCCCGGTACAGCACGCTTTGGCATGCCCATATGGCTGCCTCCGCATGGTGTCGGCAGAAGCGCGTCTCCGTCCCTGTCCGCAAGGGATGCAAGATCGTCGCCATCGCGCGCCCCATCGAAGGCGGTCGCGTCACGCTCGACTGGGGCGATGCCCAGGAGCTGGCGCTATGACCGTCACGATCGTCGATATCCTTCAGGCACTCCGGCGCCGGAAAGAGCCTGTTGCTGTAGCGGCTTTCTTTGAAATCCCAGAAACAGCTGTCCACGAGGTGTGGGATAATCTGTTCGAGTGCGGGATTGCTGCCGCGACGGTGTATCCGACCGAGGTTACCGAACCCGCCGCCGTCAAAACGAGCGCGCCAGAAGGCATCACTGAACTGGCGGCCGCCAAGCCGCGGCGAAAAGGCGATCCGCCCCCTACTGGACGCCCAAAAGGCGGACGGCCGGTGCCCAGCCACAGTTCCGACCCTTCGAAGATGAGTCCTCTTCACCAGGAAATGCTCCGCCTCCTCAAGGAAGGGCGCGGTACCGCCGAAGTCTCCCGAATGCTGAACGTGACAACTGCCACGGTTTCGCAGCGCCGCCGGAAATTCGAGGACGCCAGCCTTCTCCCGGTCTCAAAATTCAGGAAACCCTGACATGTCTCGAATTCTCATTGAGGCTCGCGCACTTGCGTTTGCTTCATTCGCCGTTAACCCCGACAGCAATCGCTACCATCTGCGTGGAGTGCGGATCGAGCATCATGCCGGTCACGCCGTCTGTATAGCCACTGATGGCCTCATGCTTCTGTTTGCGCGGTCTTCCTTCCAGACGGATCCGTTCGAGCCATTCACCCTGAATTTTCGCAAGAGCGGGCGCCTGTTCGTCTGCGCGCGCAAGATGGGCCCCATGGTCTCAATCACTATCGGTCCGGATGGAGAGGCGGTCTGGGCAATCGAGCGCATGAACGGCACCGTGATCGAACGCGGATTTGTTGAGTTGCTGGACGCTGAAGATCCCTTTCCCGAATGGCGGGCCCTTCTGCCCCGCAGTCCGGTTCCTGTCTCACCAATACCGATTGATGTCTGGCACAAGCCGATACGCTGGCTCTGCCGCGCCGTCGACAATTACCAAGGCGACGTTGCCTGCACCCTGCGTCTGGCCTCCCCAGGTCCGGGACAACCGATTGTTGCCGTTCTGCCCGCCACGCCAGGAGTCGGCGGCCTGATCGTCCCCGTTTCATGTGAGCAAGGCATGGAGATCATTTTCCCCGACTGGACAATGTTGGAGCCGGAGAACGGAGAAGCAGCCAAAGACCCAGTCGTGGAGGACGTAGCATGAGGACGTCTTCTGATTTCCGAAGCCTGCGCGCCCAGGCGGCCTGCATGGGCTGGAAGCCATCAAAGACCAATGGCGGCCATATCCGCTGGCGTCATGCGTGCGGCGCAATTGTATTCGCCCCGTCCACCCCAAGTGATTGCCGTTCACGCAAAAACACTCTGGCACAATTAAAGCGCTCGACTCCCGCGCTGAAAGCACAGGCATCATGAGCAAGATCCTGATCACAAAGGCCGGCCAGGACGTTCTGGCCCGGAAGATGAAGCACGCCCTTGATACAGCATTGCTGGAGGGGCCTCGGACGACTGAAGAGATCATGATCTCTCTGGTGGTCCTGCTGATCGGCGGAAAATATGACTACAAGGTCATACTGGACCGCATCACGGGCCGGGACGGTGACGGCGGATTTCGTCGCATGGAGCAGGTCGACGTCGAGGACATCGCGATCGAGACGATCCAGCGGCTCACACAGATCATTCCTCCGTACAAGCGCACAAGCGCTGGCCGACCGGCTGAATCCTATCAGGTCGGCGAGCTGATCGGCGCGATCGTCAATGCTGACACCTATCTGCCGAACATGGCGACTGAGGACGTCCTGGCACACGTTCCCAGGCACACGCTTCTGGAGCTCACGCCCGCAGATGTTGGGCCAGAGAAGCATGTCAGACGTGCAAAACTTGAAGATTTGCGCGCCATGATCGTGGAGGCGAACGCCGAATGGCACCCCACGTCCTTCAGCTCATTCACGGAGGATCTGTCGTGATGAGCTTCCTCAAGAAAATCTGGCGGTTCTTCACAGAGCCATACGCCACCCGCGACGAAACTCCCGAAGACGTAGCCCAGAGGAACACATGGTGATGACCAAACTCTTCCGCCCGATCCAGTTCGCGGCGCGTTCAATTCGTGACCTGTGGCGCTGGCTCACGAACGATCATGACGACTTCAATCCCGACCGCGATGACATGGGGCACTACCGATGAGCCAGACCGAACAGAGCATTCTCATCGTTTTGAATGGCGACTGCGGATACAAGGCCCGGTTCTCTTATGCCAGTTCTCACAGTGGCGCTCGAGGTGAGTAATGAGCGACAGTATTCCTCTACCTCAAATTTTCACCTTCAAAGAAATCCTAACCCATTTGAAGGGTCGGATCGGCCGCAGGAAGCTTCTGGATCACCTGAAAGCGGTACCTGCCTATGCCGATGGGCCAACCCATCGACGTTGGTCCAATCGGATTATGTTCCATCCAGATGATTACAACCGCTTACTGCTGAGTCTCGAATGTCCCTTAAAATCGTCAAACGTCACGGTACGAAACGCCTCTACCTCAGCGGCACCGTCGGCGGACAACGCGTTAGCGAAAGCACAGGCACTGCTGACCCCCAACGGGCAGAAGAGATCCGGGCGAAACGCGAAGCAGAGCTCTGGCAGGAGAGCGTCTACGGCAAAAAAGCAGTCGTCACATTCGCTCATGCCGTAGCGGCCTACCTTGAGGCGGAAGAGCGATCAGAGACCACGAAATTTCATCTCCGCCGGCTACTGAATCATTTTGGGACCAGGAGACTTATCGACATCGCGCAAAACGAGCTCGATGAGGCGTATCGGAAAATCTTGAGGGAAGGCATGGATGCAAGTCCGGCCACGAAGATGCGAGGCGTCCTAACGCCGCTGAGAGCTATTTTGGAATTTGCCGCGATTCGGCGCTGGTGTGATCGACCGGCTTTTGACACGCCGCGCATTCCGAGGGCGAGGACTACTTATCTCAAGCCTGCTCAGGTTAAGCGCTTAATCGAGTGCGCAGCCCCTCACCTGAAGCCATTGCTGACTTTTCTTGTGGGAACAGGGGTTCGGATGTCCGAAGCTTTGGATCTGGAATGGAAGGATGTTGATCTGCCTCATATGCAGGCCGTGGTTTGGCAAAAGCAGGGTACTGAACGCCGCCTTGATCTGCCGCCAATTGTCATCAAAGCGCTGTCCGCGCTACCTCACCGACTTGGTCATGTGTTCCGGCCGGTTCAGATTCGTCGCCCTACCCTCGGCGCCGATCCCCAGCGAATGATTGGAGAGCGATATCATAACAATGGTCGGACCAGTGGTGGGCAGATTAAATCTGGCTGGGCTGCAGCATGCAGAAAGGCGGGGTTACCAGGACACTACCGAGTGTGGGTACCTAAAGGGCACTTGTCAGAGCGCCGGACATTCGTTCCTGATTTTACCCCCCACGATCTCAGACATACATGGGCCACTTGGCACTACTGCCTTCATCACGACATTCTTCGGCTGAAAGATGAAGGGGGATGGGAGACAATTGGCATGGTGACACGGTATGCAAAGCAGATGCCGGCGTCTTACCGGAAAGAAATCGAAGATTGGTCGTCTGATCAAAATCTGATTGAGAATCTAAATAGTTGAGCGATGATAGGCCATAGCGCATTGAAAGAAACAGTAGAAAACAAAAAGCAGAATTTATTTACGATAGGCTATGAAGGAGCCGATCTAAAGGACTTTGTGCTTACCTTGAAGAATCTAGGTGTTACGTGCTTGGCTGATATTCGCCAGTTGCCTATTTCAAGGCGAAAAGGTTTTGCAAAGACCGCACTTTCTCAAGCCCTAGAGAGCGAAGGGATTCGTTATGCACATTTTCGGTCTTTAGGTGATCCAAAAGAAGGAAGAGATGCTGCAAAGGCGGGAAATTACCGCTTATTTGTGAACATCTTTACCAGCCACATGCAAACGGAAATTGCTCAAGACGGTCTTCGGCAATTAGAGGCTATCGTCGGGCAAGAGGTAGTGTGCCTGATGTGTTACGAGTATGATCACAAGTCCTGTCATAGAAGCATTGTGGCAAGAATGATCTCTGATAGTGTTTCAATACATCTGAGGCATGTAAGCGTGAGATCGGGAATTGGACAAAAAATTAAGTCTGACGGAAATTTTCTCTGAAGAAGTTTTGATACTCGCAAAGGCTTATCCGTTGCCTGGCGCAAAACATGGAGAGACTGTTTGTTGTGCCGGAGTGACTAGAGAGGGGCAATGGAGAAGGCAATATCCAATTCCCTTCCGGCGCTTAAAAGAAAAATTCGATCGATGGGAATGGATTGAATATAAGTACAAACTTCCAGACCCCAGCCAAGACAAGAGAACAGAAAGTAGACGAGTTCAGGAAAACACGATTTTTCCAAAAGGAAAAATTAAAGAAAGCGAAAAGTCTCGCTTTCTGGAGAAGGTGATTGTTCCTTCTACACGACACGCATCCGAACTTGGAATGAGTCTGGCGTTGGTCCGGCCGCGTAATATCAAGCTTAAAATAATAAAGAAAAAACCCGAAGAATTAAAAGAAGAATCGGATCATTATAAAGAGGTTGGAAGGCAGAGAGGATTATTTGATAGTAGAGATGGGCAAGAGCTGAAATCAATTACGCCATGCCCATATAAATTCATATTTTCTTGGACGGATGCAGAAGGAAAATCGCATCAGAACATTTCCGAGGATTGGGAAATCCCTGCAATGTTCCATAACTTATGTCCAAAGTATGGAGAAAAAGAGGTATTGAAAACCATTCGTCTGAGATTTGAAGAGGAATACCCTAAAAGAGGGGTGGTGTTTGCGATGGGTACGCACAGCCGTTGGTCTGATACGTGGTTATTGATTGGGATAATTAGGCTCAATGAAACAGAGCAGGATTCGCTATTTTGAACCCACGGGCCGTAAAAAATCTGTTGCAGTTCTTGCAAACTCAAACCGATTCGCAAAGGGTTAGACTTGCATCGTGCCGCATATGCCATTCCCGAGAGGGACAAGAAAACAGAGAAAATATTTTTAATTTTCAGGGATTTAGGATGGTGGGCGCGACAGGGATTGAACCTGTGACCCCTGCCGTGTGAAGGCAGTGCTCTACCGCTGAGCTACGCGCCCATCCGTTGGACGGGCTTCTAACAAGATGTTGTTTTTCTGACAAGATCTTTTTCGCAGGAAGCCGGTTTGTCCGCTCCGGCTTCCCTTATCGGGCGCTCAGAAACCGAACATATGGTCGAGGGAGAAAGCTCCGCCCCCGTTTTCCAGTCCGTGATAGCCGAAGAGACGGCATGTCAGATCACGGATGAGGACGTAGCCGCCCACCCCTGCGTGATCGAGATTCGATGCTTCGAAAAGTTCGTGTGGACGCACCATGAAAGAGCCATTGGGCGCGATCCTGATCGTCGTCTGGGCCAGCAACGCACCATTTGCTGCATGAAGCAGCAGGACTGTTTCGGAGGCGTCAGTTCCTTCAACGGAAGCCGGATGGATCAGGCAACAGAAGCTGCGGAATGTGTCCTGAGCAGTTTTCTGACCCAGTTTCAGGAACAGCCGTGTTGTCAGGCCCGGCGGCGGCCCGGAATAGGATTGTGGCTCCGAACGCCATGTCATGAGCGTATTGAAGATATGGGCCCCGAAGCTGGTTTCGGCGGCATGGTCGCTCTCACGGTGGCGGTATCGCATCATGGCGTGCAGCCATCCATCCGCCTCGCCGCCATCGCGGAAATCATAGACCAGATCCGCATGGCCGGTCCGGTCCGTCAGATCGTGCAGAGCAACGGCCGTGTCATGATTGCGAGGAAGGTTTCCCAGAAAATGCGATCCGGTTTTTTCGCCGGATTCATCAAACACGTCCAGTCTGACAGGCAGCGTTTCCAGTGCTTCGGACATCGGATTGGGTTGAAGAAAAGTCTCGAAGCGTTTTGGATCGAGGATCGGGAACGGCAGCAGGAAGCCACGGCCCAGCGACGGTGGGAACTGACGGATGGCGGGATCTGGGCGCAGGTTGTCCCGCTCCACGTTCAGATGCGCAATGCGGGTTCGACCACGTTGGGTGATTTCATAGCGCGGACGGACCAGATGTCGGCCGGAACGTAGTTCAAGCTGTGCGGGCCAGTGCAGGTCAGGAAAAAGTGCACCGACATTTACAGCGACCGTTTCAAACGGCTTTACGGAGCGATCGAGCGCGCGTGGGGCGTCTTCTCCCATACGGTTGAAGGTAATCGCGCCAGCCGGGATTGTCGTCGCGTGACTGTTCTGGACCCACACGATCAGCGTCTCGTCAGGCTCCGGCGCCGGCAGGGTTGCGTAACGCACCGAAGGCCATGCATTGGCGTCGTGCGTGACGGACAGGCTCGGATCGCCGTTCTTGCCCCAGCTATCGAGCGCATATTTCACGACGTCATGACCGCGTGCACCGAGAACGTGAATGAAAAGCTGTCCCGTAAACTCAGGCAGATCAAACCGCCGCCGTACTGCGGCGCTATCGACCGTAATTCCCGCACCGGCTTCCGTCACCGGCTGCTCCCATTGCGCCAGAATTTTGCCGGTTTCGTCATAAAGCCGCATCCAGTAGCGCAGGTTTTCGGCGGCGTAGCTGGACCAGTAGTTGGCCGTCACGATCCGGCAGGAAAAGCGTTCTGTTTCGCGGAAAAAGGCAAAATTGGTCGCGAAGTTCAGCTTGTCCAGATAGGGTCGCCCCTTGACCAGCATATCATCTGGCAGGCGAGCGGGTGCGAGGGTCTGGAGTTCACGTCCGTTGAGAAGCCCCTTCAGGCGCGTCCGCATTTTTGCATCTTCAAATGACAGCGCGAGAATGACATCCGCTTCCGTCGCGGGAAGATCCACCAGTGCCCGCAGCGTACCGCCAAAACCATCCGGCTTTCCGACCTGTTCGGTGTCATGAACATAGACATGCGCCGGTTTCAGGCCCGGGTAGAGAGCAGCCAGTGTACGGGCGGCATCATCCGGGTCGTAGACCGCCAGTGTCCGGCCCGAGAATTCGGCTTCCATGCGAACGAGAGCTTCAGCGGCCAGCGGATGCGCCAGTGCCTTATACAGAATATTGCCACCCTGCGGACCAAAGGTGCGGATATCGAGCATACAGGGGGCCCTTTCAGAGCTTCAGACGTCGGCGCATTTCTCTCGCCACGAGGGGGGTATCGTCAAGCGGGGTCACGTCCCACGGGATCTGTTTGGGATCGAACATTTTCACACGCCCGGCGTCTTCGAGAGTTTTGACAAAGCGTGAAATCCGGCTCGAACGCCCCGGCAGCGGAAAAACCAGAACGGGCGCGGATGTCGCCACGGCTTCGGACATCATGGAAACGCTATCGGTCGTCACGGCAATGACGTCAGCACAGGCCAGCATCCCCATATAGGGATTGTCGTCGCTGCTCCCCGTTAGAACCGCGATGCCGTGCGGCTCCAGCCGTTTGCGAAAAATATCCACGGCAGCCGGATCGGTTCGGCGCGATGGCGTAAGAACGGCCTGCATGGTGTTGCGCATGGTAAAAGCGATGATCCCTTCCGCTATCCGCTCCGCTTCGGCCGCACCCAGTGTGAAACGGCCGTTGGCGCCCCCTATCAGAACAGACAGAAGCGGGCGGTCATCCCGTTTCAGCCGCTCTTCCCACTGGGCACGCGCCAGATCGAGCTTCTGCTGCGTTACGGGATGAAGCGCATTGCGCGAGATCAAGACGTTCGGCCCATTGATGCCATCATGCGTATTGGCAATCACCAGATCGAACTTTCGGACCGGCATACGCGGGTTCTGGATCTGCACAACGGGCAGCCCTTCGCGCCGTGCGACAGCCCTTCCAACAACGCCTCCGGTTCCTCCGATGCAGATGATGAGACGTGTGTCTTCGGGAATCCTGATCGGATCGACCCGCTTTAAGGGAAACGGCCAGTACCGTGCAGGAAAGCGCGACCAGAATGGCTGGATGCGAACTGGTCGAAAATCCCATTCCAGACCTGCCTTTTCGGCCAGTCCCGCACCCTGCGCGCGCATGCCGGCGAAGTCCTCCGCGATGATGATGGCTTTCATAACGGAACTCCGCAAAAAAGAAGGTGTTTCCCGAACTGCGAGAAATTTGGCAAGAAGCGCATATGACAACGTCCCAGACGCCCCCTGCCTCCTCGAATACAACCCCAGCCGCTCCTGCTCCCGGATTTGAGGAGCTTGGGCTGATTGCGCCCCTGCTGGCAACTCTCGCTCAGGCCGGCCACAAACGCCCGAGCCTGATCCAGGCACAGGCCATTCCTCCCCTGCTTGAAGGCAAGGATGTTCTGGTCGGCTCCCAGACCGGTAGCGGCAAGACGGCGGCGTTCGTACTGCCCATGCTTCAGAAGCTCGAAGAAGCGGGCCCGGCGCCCGGCCCTCGCGCGCTTATTCTTGAGCCGACACGCGAACTCGCCGCCCAGACCGCCGCCGTATGCCGTCAGCTCGGGCGCAGGCTTCCCCTGAAAACGCGCGTCGTATGTGGTGGAACTTCCCGTGAGCAGCAGGTCCAGTCTGTCAGCGATGGCGTGGATATCATCGTTGCCACGCATGGCCGTCTTCTGGATCTGGTTATGCAGGCCGATCTTGTTCTGGAACATCTGACCTATCTCGTTCTGGACGAAGCTGACCGCCTGCTGGACGAAGATTTTTCGGCTAGTATGACTGCTCTCACGCCCTATTTCCCCGATCATCCTCCTCAGACCGTTTTCTGCTCGGCGACATTGCCTGAGCCTGTGATGGATCTGGCCAAGCGGGTGACGCGCGATCCCGTTCGTGTGGAAATCGCGGCGGAGTCTTTCACGCCTAAAAATATTCGCCAGCGGGCGATCTTCGTGGAAAAAGACGACAAGCCCGAAACCGTGGCCCGTCTACTGAAGCATTTCGAAGGCCGAAGCATCGTGTTCGCGCGGACGAAGAACACGGTGGACGCGCTCGCCAAAATCCTGCGGCGACACAATTTGCGGATCGAAACCCTGCATGGGGATCGTACGCAGGGCGCTCGCAACAAGGCGCTTGATCTGTTCCGTCAGGGGCGCGTTCCCATTCTGGTGACGACCGACATCGCCTCGCGCGGTCTCGATATCCCGGACGTGGATCTTGTCATCAACATGGATATGCCTGAAACGCCGGAGGCTTATGTCCATCGTATCGGCCGGACAGCCCGTGCCGGACGCAAGGGCGTGGCGTTTTCACTCATCAATATCGATGAGCGGACTTTTCTGCGTGATGTCGAGAAACATATCGGCTACCGCGTCCGGATCGCGACGGAAGACTCGCTGGACCGTTAAGCGTTGCGGCTGGCGAGAATGTCCCTCGCCAGATTTTCCCATTCCTGAGCATTATCAACGCGGGGCCGTATGGGCGGAGGGGCTTCAAGGAGTGTCTTCAGCGCCCGTGCAATCGCTGCGGGGTCCGGATCGCACAGTACAGCCTGCGGATCGTCGGCAAACTGCTCGACCAGCCCGCCTACACGCGTTGCGACCACGTAGCGCCCGCTGGCAATCGCCATCGCGCCCACGCCACTCTGGGACGCCTCACGATAGGGCAGAACCACGATATCGGCCCATTCGACAAGCGCGGGCAGAGCGTCTTCCTCAACCCAGCGGTTCTCGACACGGACAGTTTCGAGCGTCCCAAGCCTGCTGAGTTCGGGGCTTTGCGGGCCATGTCCGACAACTCGGCATTCAAAGGTATGACGGACGTGGGGCAGAGCCTCCGCCAGAAGGTCCAGCCCCTTGTAAGGCAGAAGGCGCCCGAACATGAGAATGCGGGGCGCGCCTCCATGAGCAAATGGCACTGTGCCTGTCCCGCCGATAAAGGGTGGGTGTGCAAGCGCAGTTATGGGACACGACACGGCATGCGGCCCTGACGTCAGCCCGTCGGCAACATGACGGCTGAACGTGACGATCTGATCGGCGTGCCGGATCAACCGGCGCTGCAACAGGGCCTGCAACGGATATCCATCTCCCGGATGCGGCTGTGCATCATGCACGATAACAACGGTCCAGACGCCTGCTCTGTGGAGTACCTGCGTCATCAGCATGTCCAGTGGCCCCGGCATGGCACAGATGGCGACATCCGGGCGGAAATCCCGCACGATCCGTGCAAGCTGCCTACGAAGCCAGGGAGCCGTCAGAAGTCGTTTTAGCAATCCGCGCACCGAGCTGTATGTCGCGACCTTGACCACGGCTTCCGGGGCATTTTTGCTTCGCAGGATTTCGGCCCGTTCTGACAGGCAGAGCAGAACCTCCGTCTCTGGCAGTCTTTTCAGGCCATCCGCCAGATCCACCGCAATGCGTGGCCCTGCGCCCCGCCGTCCCCACTGCCAGACGAGAATGCGTCTGGCCGGACTGCCTTCGGAACGTCTGCTCACGGTCGCGCTCCAACGGCCTGCGCGGCTTCGCGCAATGTCGCACCATTCAGGCGTGTCGCAATTCTGTGTCTAGCATGCGCGCCCAGACGGGCTCGCAGATCCGGATCATCAGCCGCTGTCCGAAGGGCCTGCACGGCAGCCTCCATGTCAGGCAGTGCCCACTGCGTATCGGGCATGTCCCAGATCCCGCGAGGATCACGGGCAGAAACGAGCGTATAGGAAACCGGCAGGCCACAAATTTCGTCCATAAACTCGGCTGTTGCGGACCAGTCCGTTGCAATCACGCACCGCCCGAGCGCCATGGCTTCCGCCACGACAAGTCCGAAGCCTTCGCTTCGATGCAGGGACAGCACGATATCTGCACATTCCGTCAGAGCAAGTCTGTCGGCACCATCAAGCTGTCCGGTTTCGATACGGATATTGGGGGCTCCTCCGATGGCCGCCCGGATCGTCGCCAGATCCTCGGGGTAATGCGCGGTATGACCAATTTTCAGGAGCAGAAGCCGGTCCTTGCGGTCTCCAAAGGCTTTCCTGAAGGCATGGATTGTCTCGATCGGGCTTTTGCGAACCATGCTGGACGATAGGCTGAACGAAACGAGAACAATCACGCAGTTCTCCGGCAACCCGAACGACGCCCGATCCCGTCCGGAAGATTTTTCCTCCGCAAGACCAACCGGATGTTCCACAACCCGCACCGGACGTCCAAGAGAGCGCAGCGCATCCGCCGTAAACCGCGAAGGTGCCCAGATTTCATGTACATGCCGCCGGGCGATGCGCCATATGTCCGGGACGACCGGGAGTTCCCACGCCCAGTATCCGACAATCCGGCGCCCTGTCCGCAGTGGGCGTGGCATGAAGAACTGGGCATAAGGCAGCATGGGAGCATTCACATGCATGACCAGCGGCGCTCCCGGTCCGGTCCTGTCTCCTTCGAGGACGCGACGGTCAATATCCCATGTCGCGCAGGGAATCCCCATCTCCCGCAGCGCCCGGACCATCAGCCGCGCGCCTTCGCCCAGCCCGGAACTACGGCTGAATTCGCCAGCAACGATCATCCCCAGTGCCGCAACAGGTTTCTGCGGTCTGACCGGAGGCACAGCCAGAGCGGTGGCCCGAACGAAAAAGCGTCGTCGGGCGTCAGCAGGGAAGCACTGCCATACTTTGTGAAAAATGGAGAGAGACTGTTTCATCGTCCGTTCATGGGGCGTCTGTCCTTGGTCGCAAACATGGGCAAGGAGCCGAAATCTCTGGAAAACCGGGCGGAAAACAGAAAACGATGCTATCAGACCGGCCTCGGAAAAATGTGATTTCTTTCCGATATGGAAGGAAAGAAAGGCGATGTTCCCTCTCTGGCGACCTGCGCCCAACGTGCTTACACTACAATCCATGACCGATCCATGTCCTACGCTCTGTGGTGCAGGTATGGCTTCGCCGGGCTGCCGGACGGAGGGTGCCTGTTGTCGCGTCAGTCCGCGACGGTGGGGGATGGCATGAGTTGCAAGGCGGGACAGCGGCATCACCCCGTGCGGATCCGTCAGCCCCGTCTGTCGGAAACGCTGCCCGGTTTCGGACAGACCCCGCCCGTCTTTAAAGTGACCCTGCCCCCGCCCGATCTTGCCATGTGGCGTCTGCCGCCTTCAGGCGTACCGGGCGTATGGATCTTCGATTCGGGGCGCTCCGGCCCTGAAATCGTTATCACCGCTATGGTCCATGGCAACGAATATGCCGGGGGATGGGCGCTTGAGAACTTTCGCCGACGAGGCGTGTCCCTGACATCGGGGCGTCTGACCTTCATTGTGGCCAATCTGGAAGCCTTCGACCGGTTTGATATCAGAAACCCCGTCATGGCCCGCCATGTCGACGAAGATCTGAACCGCCTGTGGCACAGCACACGACTAAGTGGTCGCGACCATTCCAGCGAGCTTGAACGGGCCAGACAGCTTCAGCCTTATATCGCTCGGGCGGATCTGTTGCTGGATCTGCATTCCACGCTCTGGCCGTCCGAGCCCCTGTTCATCGCCTCTCCCCGTCATCGATCGGCAGAACTGGCCTGCGCTCTGGCGGCAGGGCGAAATCTGCCTCAAACGGTTCTGACGGATCTGGGGCATCAGGGCGGTTCACGCCTGATCGAGCACGCGCATTTCATGTCGCCGGGTGGGACCGGACGAAGCTGTCTTCTGGAAGCCGGATCTCACTGGGAGCCTGGGACCGTCACGGTCATGGAAAGCGCCATCGAGCGTCTTCTGGCGCAGGCTGAGGCCATTCATCTGCGAGGACATGCCACGCAGGAAGCCTGCGAGCCCGAATTGGCCGTCGTGACCGACAACATCATTGCCCGGCATTCGGATTTCAGTTTCGTCAGGCCATGGGAGGGCGGGGTCACGATTCCTAAAGCGGGAACGCCCCTCGCCCATGACGGGCATGATCTGATCTACACCCCGTATGACGAGTGCCTGCTGATCATGCCCAATCTGCGTCCCCGTCGGGGACAACTTGCGGTCCGTCTGGCCAGACGGACCGCATCACCGTTCAGATCTTAGGCCGAAGCGCGGTCATAGATCGGGAAGCGACGGCACAGGGCCTTCACTTCTTCATGGACGCGGGCCGTGACGGCTTCAGAGTTTTCTTCCTCAAGAGCCGCTGTCAGCACTTCGTCGATCATGCGGCCAACTTCGCGGAACTCGGCTTCTCCGAAACCGCGCGCCGTTGCCGCCGGGCTGCCCAGACGGATGCCGGATGTCACAAACGGCTTTTCCGGATCGAACGGAATGGCGTTCTTGTTCGCCGTAATGCCGGCACGTTCCAGAATGGCTTCGGCCAGCTTGCCCGTCACCTTCTTCGGACGCAGATCCACGAGGATCAGATGGCTGTCCGTCCCACCCGTAACAATATCGAAGCCGCGGTTCTGGAGTTCGTCCGCCAGCGCGCGGGCATTGGCGAGAACACGCTTCTGATAGTCCTTGAACTCGTCCGAAAGCGCTTCACCGAACGCAACGGCTTTGCCCGCGATGACATGCATGAGCGGACCACCCTGCAGACCGGGGAACACGGCGGAGTTTACCTTCTTCGCAAGTTCCGGATCGTTCGTCAGGATAATGCCGCCACGCGGACCACGCAGCGTCTTGTGCGTCGTGGATGTCGTAATGTCCGCAACCGGAACCGGATTCGGATACAGACCAGCCGCAACCAGACCGGCGAAATGGGCCATATCCACCATCAGATATGCGCCGACTTCATCAGCGATCTTGCGGAACCGGGCAAAGTCGATGACGCGCGGATAGGCGGAGCTACCCGCCACGATGATCTTCGGCTTATGCTCGCGGGCCAGCGCTTCCATCTGGTCGTAATCGATCAGACCATCTTCTGCGCGAACGCCATACTGTACGGAGTTGAACCACTTGCCCGAATAGTTCGGAGCCGCGCCATGCGTCAGATGTCCACCAGCCGCGAGGCTCAGACCGAGAATCGTATCGCCCGGCTTGGCCAGCGCCATGAACGCCGCCTGATTGGCATTGGCGCCGGAATGCGGCTGCACGTTTGCGAAATCTGCGCCAAACATCTTCTTCAAACGCTCGATGGCGAGGTTCTCAACACGGTCCACATCCACGCAGCCGCCGTAATAGCGCTTGCCCGGAAGGCCTTCCGCATACTTGTTCGTCAGCACCGAACCCTGTGCTTCCATGACGGCGAAAGAGGCCATGTTCTCCGAAGCGATGAGCTCGATGCCGTCCTGCTGGCGCGTCAGCTCCTCGTTCAGAATGGTGGCAACTTCGGCATCAACCTCCTTGAGGGGGGCATGAAAGAAACGATTCAGCGTGGACTGGCTGGCGTGTTCCGACATCGTGGTCCATTCTCCAGGGTGAGTTCGGCATGTGACTAGCCCAGATTGCCTGCCTCGGCAAAAACAATCCGCCTAACAAACGAGGATCCTTCATGACCACTCCGCTCTGGCGGACCAAACCCGTATCATCCGCAGCCGACAGCCAGACTGGCCTCAGGCGTGTTCTCGGTCCCTGGCAGCTCGTCGCCCTCGGTATCGGCGTGACGATCGGTGCTGGTCTTTTCTCTCTTACAGGTGTCGCCGCTGGCCAGAATGCCGGTCCAGCCGTGACGCTATCTTTTGTTATCGCAGCCGTGGCCTGCGGGTTTGCAGGTTTGTGTTATGGCGAACTGGCCGGGATGATTCCCTCCGGTGGTTCGGCCTATTCTTACGCCTATGCGTCCATGGGGGAGCTGATCGCATGGATGATCGGCTGGGATCTCGTGCTCGAATATACGGTGGGAGCGGCGACCGTTGCCTCAAGCTGGTCCGGCTATCTGGCGTCGCTTCTGGGCGGATGGGGGCTTCCCATCGACCCGAGGCTTCTTGCTCCGCCACTCACGCCTGTGACGCTGTCAGACGGCACCATCACGACTGCATGGTTCAATCTGCCAGCAGCCTGTGCCCTGTGGATCGTGACGGCGCTCCTGATGCGCGGTGTCAGCGAATCCGCGAAAGTGAATACAGCCGTTGTCGTCATCAAGCTGGCGGTCGTCGCTATCGTGATCGTGGTCTGTGCGCCGCATGTCCATATGGCGAACTATCACCCGTTCATCCCTGAAAATACCGGCACGTTCGGCACGTTCGGGTTTTCCGGTGTCATGCGCGCGGCCGGGATGGCCTTCTTCGCCTATCTCGGCTTCGATATCGTCTCGACCGCCGCGCAGGACAGTCGGAACCCGGCACGAAACATCCCGATCGGGATCATCGGAAGCCTGTTGATCTGTTCCGTGGTCTACGTCATTTTCTCGCTGGTTCTGACCGGGGTGGTCAATTATCGCCTCATGGCCAATGACCCGAGCCCAGTGGCGACCGCCATCGACACCGCGCATCTCCCTTGGGTCGCAAGTCTTGTGAAGCTTGGCATTACGTCGGGCTATGTCTCGGTTCTGTTCGGAATGCTTCTGGGACAGGCACGGATCTTTCTCGTGATGTCCCATGACGGGCTGCTCCCCCCGCTGTTTGCACGGCTGAACACCCGTACCCGCACGCCCTGGACATCTCATCTTCTGTTCGCGGTTCTGACAAGCCTTCTCGCGGCTCTCGTGCCGATTGGCGTGCTTGGGAACATGACCTCGATCGGAACGCTTCTTGCCTTCATTATTGTCTGTGCGAGCGTCCCCGTCCTGCGCCGAACCCAGCCGGATGCACCCCGTCAGTTCCGCGTGCCGGGTGGCGCTATCATTCCGGTCCTCGGCGTTCTGTCCTGCGGGGCCGTGATGGTATCGCTTGATCGCCTGACATGGATCCGGCTCATCGTCTGGCTCATCATTGGGCTTGTCATTTATTTCGTCTACGGCATCCGCAACAGTCGACTTTGCAGGGACTGAAGTTAGGCGCATGATCGGGGGTATGAGCAATGCAGCATATCCCCTTTCCCGTCCGCGGCGTAATCGCCACGATGCTTTCACCCGTCGTCTGGTGCAGGAACATCGCCTGCATGTTGACAACCTGATCTGGCCGATTTTCGTCTGCGAAGGTGAAAACCAGCGCCAGAAGGTCGACTCCATGCCGGGCGCCGAACGTGTCAGCGTGGACAATGTCGTCGAACACGTCCGACAGGCCGTGGACCTCGGCATCCCGGCCGTCGCCATTTTCCCCGTAACGCCCATGAGCGTCCGCGACGCCACGGGCACAGAGGCCCTGAATCCGGATAACCTGATGTGTCGCGCTTCGCGCACCATCAAGGACGCCTTCCCCGATCTGGGCATTATCGGAGACGTGGCGCTGGATCCGTACACCGATCACGGCCATGACGGCGTGATCGAGAATGGTCGGATCCTTAACGACGCCTCCGTGGAAATCCTCCGCCAGCAGGCCCTCAATCAGGCCCGTGCGGGCAATGACATCATCGCTCCCTCCGACATGATGGATGGCCGCGTGAAAGCCATTCGCGAAACGCTCGACGGCAATGGCTACGACACGACGCGCATCATGGCCTACACGGCAAAATATGCGTCCGCCTTCTACGGTCCGTTCCGCGATGCCTTGGGGTCCGGCAGCCTGCTGCACGGAGACAAGAAAACTTACCAGATGGACCCGGCCAATTCCGACGAAGCCATGCGCGAAGTTGAGCAGGATCTGCGCGAAGGTGCGGACATGATCATGGTCAAGCCGGGCATGCCGTATCTCGATATCATCCGCCGCGTGCGCGAACGCTTCGAAGTTCCGACTTTCGCCTATCAGGTGTCGGGGGAATACGCGATGCTGGTGGGGGCCATCCAGAACGGCTGGCTCGACCGCGATCGCACGATCATGGAAAGCCTGATCGCTTTCAAGCGTGCCGGCTGTAACGGCATCCTTACCTATTTCGCTCTGGACGCCGCCCGTCTTCTGCGGGACGAACACTGAAAAGCCCACAGACCCGAGGCGTTCAATCCTATTATACGGGGCTGAACGCTGAAAATATTGCAGCCCGCCTCCTTGAAGAGCGCGGGCTGACAATTATGGCGCGCAGATTACGAACGCCTTATGGCGAAATCGATCTTTTGGCAGCAGATTCGGAATGGCTGATTGCTGTTGAAGTCAAGCAGAGACGCAGCCTGCGGGAAAGTGCGTCATGCCTGACTGTCAGGCAGTCTCAAAGGCTGATGGAAGCCTTCGAGTATATCCTGCTGACGAAACCGGAGTGGCAGCGACCCAACACACGGTTTGATCTGATCATCGTGGACCCGTCAGGTCAGGCGCGACGCATTCAGGATGCGCTGCGCCAATTCTGAAAAATCAGGTGCGACGGACGCGGGCGTGGTGATGAGCGGACGCCACTGCGATATGGGCATGAGCGGTTGCATGTGGGCGATAAGCAACGTTGCGGATAACAGCGTGTGAACTGCTCCAGGCAACGGCTGTGTTATGCGACGTTGCGCGGCGCGCAAGCGCATGATGGAAAACGGCGCGGTGATAAACCGGCGTTGCAGTCAATGCGTCAAAGGTCAGCTTGCTGGCTTCGTAATCGGTGATGGCCGGACGGGCATAGGCCTTGCCTGCCCCCATGCAGATACCGACACCCATGATACCCAGAGCAATTCTGCCGACCCAGTTGCGCGCCATTGACGTTGTGTCCCATCCCGTTCTGATGGAAACAGCCTATGCGCTGAACTCGGGGTCCGGCAACCCCTGATGGGAAAGTTTCCGAAAAAATCAAGGTCCTGCCACTTTTCGTCGTTTCATGGCTGAATTGTGGCAGGAGCAATGCTTAAAAAGTGCTGAATTCAGCACTTTTCGTCACAATCGCGCCCGAATCAGGCGCGTGTCGGTCAGGCGTTGGCAGTCGTGATGCCTTTTTCGGTCAGCAGAGTCTCAAGCTCGCCGCTCTGGTACATGTCGGTCACGATATCGCAGCCGCCCACGAACTCGCCCTTGATATAAAGCTGCGGCACGGTCGGCCACTGCGAGAAGTCCTTGATGCCCTGACGCAGTTCAGCGCTCTCAAGGATGTTGCAGGTCGCAAACGGGACGCCAAGATGGTTGAGAATCTGGACCACGCGCGCGGAAAAGCCGCACTGCGGGAAGAGCTTGTCACCCTTCATGAACAGCATGACCGGATTGGCGTCGATCAGGGTCTGGATATGCTGGAACACGGTTTCGGACATTGGATTTTCCTTGGTTCGGCAGGGCGGACAGAACGTCCGCTCCTGCTGTCAGTGCTCGTCTGGAAAAAAAGACGTCAGCCCCGGCTCTTAAGGGGTGAGCGTCTTGAGGGCCATCGCATGCAGTTCGGTGCCCATGCGGGTTCCGAACGCATCATAAACCAGTTTGTGCTGGCGTACACGCGAAAGCCCGCGGAAGGCTTCGCTTGTAACCTGGCAGGCGTAATGATCCCCGTCCCCGGCGAGATCTTCGATCTCGATCCGGGCGTCAGGGATGGCGGCGAGGATCGTGCGTTCGATTTCAGAAGCTGCCATCGGCATAAAAATCAGGCTCCCTCACCCATGAACTGCGGGAAGAACGCGGCATTGATCTCGCTGAGACGCTCCGCGCTGACACTGACGGTTCCCGGCACGACCAGATCACTGCCGCCCGAACGTCCCAGACGGATTGCCGGTACATTGGCCTTCCCTGCTGCTTCGACAAGGGCTGCGCCATCGGGAGTTGCAACCACGTAGCAGCCCTGATCCTCACCGAACCAGAAGGCGTGCGCGGGAATGTTTGTCGGAGCGGCTTCAAGCGTGCAGCCGACGCCGCTCGCCATGACCATTTCCGCAACTGTCACCAGCAGACCGCCATCGGCGATGTCATGACAGGCCGCAACCTCGCCTGCCGTAATCTGGCTGCGCACAAAGTCCCCGTTACGACGTTCGACCGCGAGATCAACGACCGGCGGTGCTCCGTCTTCACGTTGGCAGATTTCGCGCAGCCACAGAGACTGTCCGAGTTCGCCCCGGATAGAGCCGACCAGCACCAGATCATGGGCATCCGGCATCGCAAGCCCGATGGACTTGGACGCATCCGCGAGCACGCCAAGCGCACCGATCGCGGGCGTCGGCAGAATTGCCTGAGCCTCGCCGGACGGTGAGCGCGTCTCGTTATACAGCGAGACGTTGCCGCTCACGACCGGGAAGTCGAGCGCACGGCAGGCATCGCCCATGCCTTTGATGGCATCGGCGAACTGCGCCATGATTTCCGGCCGTTCCGGATTGCCGAAGTTCAGGTTGTCCGTCACGGCCAGCGGTGTGGCACCCGTTGCTGTCAGATTCCGCCAGGCTTCGGCCACGGCCTGCGCACCGCCAGTCTTCGGATCGGCCTGACAGTAACGCGGCGTACAGTCCGTCGTCAGGGCGAGACCCAGACGCGTATCGTCAACGCGGACGACTGCCGCATCGGCTGCACCCGGACGACGCGCCGTGTTGCCACCGACCGAGCCGTCATACTGGTTCCAGACCCAGGCGCGGGACGCCAGATCCGGGCAGCCGATCAGCGTCAGCAGCGCCTTTTCGATCCCTTCCGGGTCAGCAGGCGTTTCAATCCGTGCAGGTGCCGTCAGCGGCACGGTCGGACGGTTATAGAGCGGAGCTTCATCCGCCAGCGGAGCCAGCGGAATATCGGCTTCGATTTCGCCATGATGACGGATCGTGATGCGGCCCGTATCGGTCAGCACACCGATGATGGCGAAATCCAGTTCCCACTTTGCGAAAATCGCACGGGCAACTTCGGTTCGTTCGGGCTTGAGGACCATGAGCATGCGCTCCTGGCTCTCGGACAGCATCATCTCGTAAGCCGACATGTTCGGCTCGCGCTGCGGAACGGCATCAAGATTCAGTTCAATGCCAACGCCGCCCTTACCCGCCATTTCAACGGCGGAAGAGGTCAGGCCTGCTGCACCCATGTCCTGAATGGCGACGATCGCATCGGTGGCCATCAGTTCGAGGCAGGCCTCGATCAGCAGCTTCTCGATAAACGGATCACCAACCTGAACGGTCGGACGCTTGGACGCCGCTTCCTCGTCGAATTCCGACGAAGACATGGTCGCACCGTGAATGCCGTCACGTCCCGTCTTGGAGCCGACATACACGACCGGATTGCCCACGCCAGCCGCAGCCGACAGGAAGATCTTGTCCTGCTTGGCCACACCGACCGTCATGGCATTGACGAGCGGATTGCCGTCATACGCCTTGTGGAAGTTGACCTCACCACCCACGGTCGGAACACCGACGCAGTTGCCATAACCGCCAACACCACGCACGACGCCATCGACGATACGACGCGTTCCTGCATGTTTCGGATCACCGAAACGCAGGGCGTTGAGGTTCGCAACTGGACGTGCGCCCATCGTGAATACGTCACGCAGAATGCCGCCCACGCCCGTCGCCGCGCCCTGATAGGGCTCGATGAAGGACGGATGGTTGTGGCTTTCCATCTTGAAGACGGCAGCCAGACCCTCGCCAATATCCACGACGCCTGCGTTCTCGCCCGGCCCATGGATGACCCAAGGCGCCTTGGTCGGCAGCGTCTTGAGATGAATGCGGGACGATTTGTAAGAGCAGTGCTCGGACCACATGACGGAGAAAATTCCAAGCTCCGTAAAGCTCGGCGTCCGTCCCATGATCGTGACAAGCTTGTCGTATTCCTCGCCGGTCAGTCCGAAAGACTGGGCAAGCTGGGCATCAATCGTCACACTCATCCGACAAGAGCCTCCACAAGGCCTTTGAAAAGCGGCACGCCGTCGGTTGCGCCGATTTCGGGGTCAGTCAGGTTCTCCGGGTGCGGCATCAGGCCACAGACACGGCCATTCTCGCTCAGAATCCCGGCGATGGAACGTGTGCTCCCGTTGGGGTTGGTCGCACGATCATCGTCCGAAACCACACTATCCGCCCCACAATAACGGAACGCCACGCGGCCTTCGCCTTCAAGACGCTTCAGCGTCTCGGGAGAGGCCGTGTAGTTCCCGTCACCATGTGCCAGCGGCGCGCGGAACACATCACCGCGCGCCCAGCCCCGCGTATAGGGCGACGACGCATTCTCAACCTTCAGATGGCAATCCTGCGACAGGAAACGCAACCCTGCATTGCGAAGCAGTGCGCCCGGCAGCAGATGGGATTCCGTCAGGATCTGGAAGCCATTGCAGACACCCAGAACATGACCGCCCTTGCCTGCGAACGCCTTGACGTCACGCATGATCGGCGAATGCGCGGCCATGGCCCCGCTGCGCAGATAGTCCCCGAAACTGAAACCGCCCGGCAGCACCACGAGGTCCAGATCCCCCAGAGAGGTTTCCCCGTGCCAGATCAGACGCGGCGTCTGCCCCGTCACCAGCTTCAGGGCATGGACCATGTCGCGCTCCCGGTTCGTGCCGGGAAATACGACGATACCTGCCTTCATTTCTGGCCCTCCGCCGGAGCGGACGCATGGCACGGATAAGTGTCATGCAGGGCGCGATAGACAGCCTTGCCCGCAGGCTCTGTCAGCGCGTCGTTGTGGGCATGCAGCCAGGCGACGACCAGCCCGCGGATTTGCGGGGCTGTCTGCTGGGCCGGAACGCAGAATGCCACCGGGGCGGACTCGTCATGGGCAAAGCTGTCGTACTTCTTCGCCCAGGCTTCACCATCCATCAGACCCGACAGATAGGCATCGCACATGCCGATGGAGGACTTGCTGGAGCACATCTGGCCTAGAGCCTTGCCTGAAACCTTGGACACGCGCTGTGCGTGAGCCGGGGCTGCCACGAGAGCCGGAGCAACTGCGAGACCGGCCAGCAGGAAGATCGTGGAAAGACGGGTCATCCGGCCACCTCGACGCTGAAATCCTCAATGACCTCATTGGCCAGAAGCGCGCGCGCCATGGCCTCGCCCTGCGCCAGTGCGTCGGCGGCATTGTCGGCCGGAACATCAAGTTCAACGACGCGATTGATGCGGACTTCGCCCAGACCCTTGAAGCCTAGGGTTTCGAGAGCATGACCCACGGCCTTGCCCTGCGGATCGAGAACGCCGTCTTTCAGGGAAACAAAAACACGGATTTTCACTGAACTGCCTCCGGACCCTTGAGGTCACCATTCCCGGACTCGGGCAGAATCCCGAGACGCTTTGCTACTTCCTGATACGCTTCTTCGACGCGACCCATGTCGCGGCGGAAACGATCCTTGTCCAACTTCTCGTTCGTCTTGGAATCCCACAGACGGCAGTTATCCGGCGAGATTTCGTCGGCCAGAAGAATACGCATCTCCTCGCCTTCCCAGATCCGGCCGAATTCCAGCTTGAAATCGACAAGCGTGATGCCGACAGCCGTGAACATGCCCATCAGGAAATCATTTGTTCTGAGTGCAAGCTGGTTCATGTCATCCATGTCCTGCGGCGCGGCCCAGTTGAACGCTGCGATATGCTCTTCCGACACCATCGGGTCGTTGAGCGCGTCGTTCTTGTAGTAATATTCGATGATCGTGCGCGGCAGGCGCGTCCCCTCGGGGATGCCAAGCCGCTTAGCCAGCGAGCCCGCCGCCACATTGCGTATCACAACTTCAAGCGGGATGATCTCCACTTCGCGGATGAGCTGCTCGCGCATGTTCAGCCGACGGATGAAGTGGGTCGGGATGTTGATCTCGTGAAGCTTGAGCATCAGGTATTCGCTGATGCGGTTGTTCAGGACGCCCTTCCCGGTGATGATGCCGCTCTTCGCGCCGTTTCCGGCGGTGGCGTCATCCTTGAAGTACTGAACGAGTGTGCCGGGTTCTGGGCCTTCAAAAAGAACCTTGGCTTTGCCCTCATAGAGCTGGCGGCGGCGAGCCATGAGCAATCCTTAGCGTTGCGCCGTCCTGACAGGAAATGCGGACGGCTGGAGCAGCGACGAATTGTGGTTCCATAGCATTGCGGAACCGGAACTGCGAGTGTGCGGAACGCAGGAAATCGCAGGAGGTCTGCGTCCCGCACCCTTCTCAGTTAAAGATACGGGCGAAGATGCGGTCCACGGCGCGCAGATGCTGTGCCGGGTCGAACGCCTGATCGAGAATGTCCTTGCTGACACGACCGGCCACTTCCGGGTCGGCTTCAAGGTTTTCACGGAACGTCTTGAAGCCCGGCTTGTTCAGCTTGGTCCATGTTTCCATGGCGTTACGCTGCACGATCCGATAGGCGTCCTCGCGGGAAATCCCAGCACGAGCCAGCGTGAGCAGGACTTCGCCGGAATGGACGACGCCACCGAGGCTTTCCATGTTGGCGATCATCTGCTCGGGATAAACGACCAGCTTTTCCATCATCCCGGCCAGACGCATCAGCGCAAAATCCAGCCCGATCGTGGCGTCGGGGCAGATGTTGCGTTCGACGGCGGAGTGGCTGATGTCCCGCTCGTGCCACAATGCGACGTTTTCCAGAGCGGGGACGACATGCGAGCGGATCAGGCGCGCCAGACCCGTCAGGTTCTCCGACAGGACAGGGTTGCGCTTGTGCGGCATGGCCGAACTGCCCTTCTGTCCCTTGTGGAAGAACTCTTCCGCTTCCCGGACTTCAGAACGCTGAAGATGACGGACCTCGATCGCCAGACGCTCGATGCCGCTGGCGATCACGCCGAGCGTGCAGAAGAACGCTGCATGGCGGTCGCGCGGAATGACCTGCGTTGACACGCTCTCGACAGCCAGACCCAGCTTGTCGGCGACGTATTCCTCGATTTCCGGGTCGATATGGGCATAGGTGCCAACAGCGCCGGAAATCGCGCAGACCGCAATTTCCTTGCGGGCCTGCATCAGACGCTCGCGGTTACGAGCGAACTCGGCATAGTGCCCCGCAATCTTCAGGCCAAAGCTGGTCGGCTCGGCATGAATTGCATGGCTGCGGCCGATCGTCACCGTGTTGCGATGCTCGTAGGCGCGCTCTTTGAGTGCGGCGAGAACCCGGTCCAGATCCTCCAGCAGCAGATCAGCGGCCTGCGTCATCTGAACGGACAGGCAGGTGTCCAGCACATCCGAAGACGTCATGCCCAGATGGACGAAACGGCTGTCCGGACCGACTTTTTCCGCAAGCCAGGTCAGGAACGCGATGACGTCATGGCGCGTTTCGGCTTCGATCTCGTCGATGCGGGCCAGATCCGCATCGGAGAACGCCGCCATGGCGACGTCACCCTTTTCGCGGATGGTCTTTGCTGATTCGGCGGGAATGTCACCCCGTTGTGCCATGGCTTCGCAGGCAAGGGCTTCGATCTCGAACCAGATGCGAAAACGGTTGGCGGGAGACCAGATGGCAGTCATCTGCGGACGGCTGTAACGGGGTACCATGGGAACTCCGGATGCGAGGTGGGGCTTTACGGAGGCTCCTTAGACCAAATACGAAGACATTGCACGGACCCCTTTTCGGAAGAATGACACCTTGGCCCCTGACTCTCTGCTTCACGCACTTATAGCCCTCGGCCAGATCACTCTGATCGACATCACCCTTGCCGGTGACAATGCGGTCGTTATCGGGATGGCCGTGCGCAATCTGGAAGGTCGGCAGCGCCGTCTCGCCATTCTGTTTGGAACGGGGTTCGCCGCCATTCTGCGTGTGGGGCTGGCCCTGCTGGCGACCACGCTGCTCGCCGTGGTCGGTCTGACTCTGGCGGGTGGATTTCTGCTTCTGTGGGTCTGCTGGAAGATGTATCGTGAGCTTCGAGGAGGCGAGCATCATGAGGACGTCGAGGCTGCTCCGCCCCGGCTCGGCCCTGCCGTGCTTAAAATTGTTGTGGCTGATCTGTCCATGAGTCTGGACAACGTGCTGGCGGTTGCCGGAGCGGCTGTCGGTCATCCGTGGATTCTGGTTGCGGGGCTCGTGCTGTCGGTGCTGCTGATGGGGCTTGCTGCATCGGTCGTCGCCAATCTTCTGGCCAGATATCGCTGGATTGCATGGATCGGTCTGCTGGTGGTTCTGGGTGTTGCAATCGAACTCATCATCCGCGGCGGCGGGGAGGTCTGGACGCATGTTCTTCCGAGCTGACAAAACTCTTTTTGCTGGACTGATGACGCTGCTTGTTACGTCATCAGTCCTCGCTGCGCCCCCGATGGAGATTACCCCCTCGCCTGTTCAGGAGCGGCTGGCGGAGTGGCTGATCCTCGTCGGGCCGGAGGGAAGCAGTTTCCCGGCACAGCGTTACTCCAGTTTCCTCGCACAGACGCCGCAATGGCCGCAGAGAGTGCGTATTCTGTGGCGTTTTCAGAACGCCCTGTCCCAGACATCCGATCCGCAGACCCTGAACGCTCTCTGCCCGCTTTATCCGCTCACATTGCCAGCGGCGTTTATTACAGCCTGTGCAGACCATCTCCCGGACCCGGCTTCCACAGCGCGCCGTCTCTGGCTGTCCGGCAGTGCCCTGACCACTGCCGAAGAGCAGACCCTGCTCACGCGGTTTGGTCAGACATTCACGCCCGCCGATCAATGGACCCGCTATGAAGCGCTCGAACTACGGGGGCAGTTTTCGGCGGCCTCCAGACAGATCGAGCGCCTTTCCGCCGATCAGCAGCTTCTTGCCCGCGCCAGACTGGCCGAACGTCTGGCGTCTCCCGATGCCGATTCCCTGTTCACCTCCCTGCCATCAGACCTGCAATCCGATCCGACCCTGATCCGCTATCGCCTGCGTGCGCTGCGTCGCGGGGATCGGCTGGATGAAGCGCTGTTTCTCTGGACCACGCAGGGCGTAGCTCTGCAGCAGGCGCACCCATCCCATGACTGGTCTTCCGAACGGATCAGCCTCGCCCGCGCCCTGCTTCTGGCCGGTCGTCCGAAAGAGGCGGCCGATCTCGCAGATGACACCACCCTGCCTCCGGACACCACAGACCGTCAGGAAGCGGCTCTTCTCAGCGGCTTCATTGCGCTCAGAGAGCTTCATGACCCTGTGCGCGCGGAACAGTTCTTTGCCCTTCTTCAGAGCGCAACCTCGCTTCAGATGCAGGCGCGCGGCTATTACTGGACAGGCCGCGCCCTTCAGGCCGCTGAAAAACATCAGGATGCCGAAGCTGCTTTTCAAAAAGCCGCGACCTTCCCCACGACGTTTCCGGGTCAGCTCGCTCTGGCATCCCTGACGCAGAACAACGCCATTCTGGTCTCAGGTCGGTCGTCATCGGCCTTTGACGACGCCCTGTTACAGGCCCTTCAGTCTCTGCCCACTCCACCCGCCGGAACGCTCAGCCGACCTGATCTGCTCGAAGCCGCCACGGATCTCGTGCAGGCAGGTGATCCCGATCATGCACGGGATTTCCTCATGATGCTGGAAGCCGTCAATCCGTCTCCGGAAGGTCAGAAAGCCGTTGCCGATGCTGCATCCCGCCTTGGGTTACCCGCGCCGGAAGTCTTTGCCTCCTATGCCTTGGCCCGCAAGGGCATCGCCCTTTACCCGCAGGGCTTCCCCGATCCCTACCCAGCCGCATCAACTGTTCCGGACGGCCTGCTTCCCGCCATCATCCGACAGGAAAGTGGTTTCGATCCGAACGCACTAAGCGGCGCCAAGGCCGTGGGCCTGCTGCAACTCCTACCTGCCGCAGCCAGAGACGTGGTGCGCAAGGGGCATCTGGGGCCGATCAATGTCTCTCCTGCGTCCCTGACCGATCCTCAGACAAACCTGAAAATCGGCAACGCCTATGTCTCGCAGCTTCTCGAACGCTTCGGGAATGTAATCCCCTACGCATTGGCTGCTTATAACGCGGGCCCGCATCGAGTGGACCTCTGGCTCAAAGCAAACCCACCTTCCGACCCGTTGTCAGAAGACGGCGTTCTGGACTGGATCGAGCGCCTGCCCTACCGGGAAACCCGCCTTTATATCGAGAACATCGAAGCAGGAATGATGGTCTATCGTGTCAGGAATCTTCATGCCGGATAATGACATTGCAATCCTTGCTGGAGAGGTTCTGGAGCATCTGCGCCGATCCGGTCGCAGGCTGGTGACAGTGGAAAGCTGCACAGGCGGCCTGATCGGCGCTGCTCTCAGTGATATTCCCGGTTCGTCAGACGTTTTGGAAGGCGGCTTCATCACCTATTCCAATGCTCTGAAAATAAGCGCCGTGAGCGTGCCAGAAACGGTTCTCGCACAATACGGAGCCGTCAGCCTCCAGACGGCTCAGGCCATGGCGGAAGGTGGCCTTCTGAATGTCGTGGATGCTGATATTGCCGTCTCTGTGACAGGCATCGCAGGCCCAGGCGGTGGTAGCGTTGCCAAACCGGTCGGCACCGTCTGTTTCGGGCTGGCTGTTCGCACCGGCTTGCCTTCGGTCGTTCAGTGTCACTTCGTCGGAGATCGCACCAGCATTCGCTCTCAGGCTGTGCAGCAAGCCCTTCAGATGGTTCTGAACGCCTGACGTAAAAAAGGCGGCTCCGAATGAACGGGGCCGCCCTTTTCTGCAAACCTGCAACAGACCACCGATCTGTTTACAGCCTCAGTTGCCCTGCGTCGGAGCTGGCATCGTTGAAGCTGCCGGAGCTGCCTGAAGGCTGGGAGCGGTCGGGATCGCGGTCGGAGCAGCGGGCGGAACTGCTGCTGTCGGAGCGGTCGGAGAAACCGGCGTCTGGGCCTGCTGCAGCGAACGTGCGTTCAGATCTTCCGTCGTGGGGGAGCCGCTGGCTTTTGCAGCATGCTCGCCCTTGTCATGATGCTTGCCGTGATGATGCGCGGCCATGGCCGGAGAGGCCGCAGCGACCAGTGCAGTCAGAGCGAATGCGCCAAAAGAAATCTTTTTCATAACGTAATCCTTTCCTGTCACCATCGCGGTGTTTGACTGTGTAACGACTCAACCCGCAAATGGTTCTGGCAACACTATGAAATTTTATGTCCTTTGGGAAAGACCGGGCGTAGAAGGAGCAGCCTTTGCCCCCTGCGCACCGTAAATATCTCGTGCGCGCTTGATGAAGGCGGACACCATAAGGCGCACACCCTCATTGAACACCACGCCCATCGCGTTTTGTAACAGGCGCGACTTGAATTCGAAATCCACAAAGAAATCGACCAGACAGCCACGAGGGTCCGGGCTGAACGTCCACACATTGTTCAGATAACGGAAAGGCCCTTTTTCATAACGCACCCGGATGCGCGACGGCCTCTCCAGCGTCACACGGCTCGTGAAGGTCTCGCGGAAGGGGCCAAACCCGATCGTCAGATCCGCCACAAGCTCCTGTTCCGTCTGGGTGCGGATGCTCGCCTTCACGCACCAGGGCAGAAACTGCGGATACTTCTCGACATCCGCCACAAGATCAAAGAGCTGGTCCGGAGTGTAGGCGATCAACCTTTGCTCGGCATGTGTCGGCATCAGAGACTTTCTTTCAGACGGCTTTTCCGCGCAGCCTGAAGCTTCGCGAAGTCGCTGTCCGCATGATAGGAGGACCGGGTCAGCGGACTGGCACTGACCTGAAGAAATCCTTTTGAACGGGCAGCCGCAGCATAGCCGTCAAACTCGTCGGGGGTAATAAACTTTTCAACGGCCGCATGTTTTGCGGAGGGCTGAAGATATTGCCCAAGTGTCAGGAAATCGACGTCCGCGATCCTGAAATCATCCATGACCTGAGCCACTTCCATACGCTCCTCGCCCAGCCCAAGCATCAGGCCGGACTTGGTAAAAATGGAAGGATCGAGTTTCTTTACTCCGTCCAGCAATCGAACGGACTGATAGTAACGCGCACCCGGCCGGATGGTGGGATAAAGTCGGGGTACGGTCTCGATATTGTGATTGAACACGTCGGGACGTGCAGCCACGACGACCTCCAGCGCTCCATCTTTGCGAAGGAAATCAGGAGTGAGGATTTCAATCGTAGTCTCTGGAGAGGTCTGCCGGATCGAACGGATGACCTGTGCGAAATGCTCCGCGCCACCATCTGCCAGATCGTCGCGATCCACGGACGTGATGACGACATGTCGTAGTCCAAGCTTCGCCACAGCCTCGCCAACACGCCGGGGTTCGTCCGCATCAAGATGCTTTGGCATCCCGGTCGTGACGTTGCAGAACGCACAGGCCCGGGTGCAGATCTCGCCCATGATCATCATCGTGGCATGACGTTGCGACCAGCATTCCCCGATATTGGGGCATGCTGCTTCTTCGCAGACCGTCACGAGGCCTGCATCGCGCATCAGCGCCCGCGTCTCGTGATACACGGGATGGTTCGGCGCCTTGACCCGGATCCAGGACGGCTTGCGCTGGATCGGATTGTCAGGCCGATGCGCCTTTTCCGGGTGACGGAGCGCGGGTGCTGCGCGGTGGTCGATGGTGATGCGCTGGGACATGGTGCTCAGATATGCAGCGGGCCGTCGAAGGCCGCCAGTGTTGCCTCGTGCATGGTCTCGGAAATGGTCGGATGCGGGAAGACCGTTTCGATCAGTTCCGCCTCTGTCAGTTCCCCGGTCCGGGCAATGACATAACCCTGAATCATTTCCGTTACTTCCGCGCCGATCATGTGCGCACCCAGAAGTTCGCCACTCGTCGCGTCGAAAACGGTCTTGACCATGCCGTCCGTCTCACCCATCGCAACAGCCTTGCCGTTGGCGATGAACGGGAAACGGCCAACCTTGACCTTGTGTCCTGCGGCAATGGCCTTCTCTTCACTGAGCCCGACAGACGCGATCTGTGGACGCGAATAGGTGCAGCCCGGAATGTTCAGCGGATGCAAGGGCTGCGGCGAACGTCCGGCAATTTTTTCAACGCACAGGATGGCTTCGTGGCTCGCCTTATGGGCCAGCCACGGTGCTCCGGCCACATCACCGATCGCATAGACACCCGGCTCGCCTGTCCGGCAGAAGCCGTCCGTGACGATATGGGTCCGGTCCACCTGAACCTTGGTGCCTTCAAGCCCCAGATCCTCGACATTGCCCACGATGCCAACCGCACAGATCACGCGGTCCACCGTCAGATCGATTTTGCCTGTTGGGCTCTCGATCGTCGTGGAAACCTCGTTCTCACCCTTGTTCAGCGGGCCGACCTTCGCGCTGGTGATGATCGTCATCCCCTGCTTTTCAAAAGCTTTGCGGGCTGCTGCACTGATTTCCGGATCTTCGGCGATCAGGATCCGATCCGCCACTTCGGCGATCGTGACCTCACTGCCCATGTTCCGGTAGAACGACGCAAATTCGATACCGATCGCACCCGATCCGATGACTAGAAGACGCTTCGGCAACTCCTTCGGCGTCATGGCCTCGCGTGCCCCCCAGATCAGGGTGCCATCCGTTTCCAGTCCCGGAAGCTGACGCCCCCGCGCACCCGTTGCCAGAATGACATGCGGGGCTTTGATGGTCGCAACCGCCGCGCCATCCTTCGTGATGGCAACTTGATGCGCCTCGCCCGAACGACCGGCCAGTTTGGCGCGGCCGTCAAAGGTCGTGACCTTGGCTTTCTTCAGAAGATGGGCAATCCCTCCCCCCATCCGGCGCGCAATGCTGCGTGAGCGGCCCACGATCTTGGACAGGTCGAACGAGATATTGTCTGCGGACAGGCCGAACGTACCTAGTTCATGTAGAAGATGATGGATTTCCGAAGAGCGCAGAAGCGCCTTGGTCGGAATACAACCCCAGTTCAGGCAGACGCCACCAAAATGCGTGCTTTCCACGAGCGCCACGCTCATGCCGAGCTGGCTGGCTCGCAGCGCCGCCACATAGCCGCCGGGGCCGCCACCAACAACAATCAGATCGAAAGTCTCGGACATGGTTCAGACCACCAGAAAGTAAGGATTCTGCACGATATCGCGCAGCGCATTCAGCCACTCGGCCCCAAGGGCCCCATCCACCGCACGATGATCGACCGACAGCGTCGCCGTCATCACGGTTGCAATCGCAATCTCCGAGCTACGGACCACGGCCCGCTTTTCGCCGGACGCAATTGCCAGAATTCCGGCCTGGGGCGGATTGATGATCGCAGCGAAGTCACGCACGCCGAACATCCCCATATTGGAAACGGAGAACGTCCCGCCCTGGAATTCCTCGGGTTTGAGCTTTCCGGCACGCGCGCGCTTGGCTAGATCCTTGGCTTCGACGCTGATGTCGCGCAGGGATTTGCGATCGGCATTGCGGATAATCGGAGTAATCAGCCCGTCCGGAATTGAGACGGCCATCGAGATATCAACATTCTCGAAATGCAATGTCTCGGCATCCGTGAACTGAACGTTCACGCCCGGAACTTTCTTCAGTGCCAGCGCCACGGCTTTGATCATCATGTCATTGACCGAGATCTTGAAGCTGTTTTCCTGCGCCGTCGCATTCAGTTTCGAACGCAGGGCCAGCAGCGCATCCAGCTCGATATCCACCGAAACATAGAAATGCGGAACCTGCGTCTTGGATTCCGTTAGGCGACGCGCGATCACTTTCCGCATCGTCGAGTTCGGCACCCGACGGACCGTCTCTTCCGATGCGGTGATGACGGGCGTAGAAGCAGCTTTCGGAGCTGTCTTGGGCGCAGTTGGGCCTTTTTCAACGTCGCGCTTGAGAATGCGTCCGTTCGGACCACTTCCTGTCAGGGCGTCAAGGGCAATGCCTCGCTCACGCGCCATACGCTTGGCGAGCGGAGAGACGAAAATCCGCTCTCCTTTGTCCTCAGCCGGAGCAGCAGGCGTTGTTTTTGCGGTTGCCGTCTCAGCCTTGGGAGGCGCTGCGGCCTGCGCGGAAGAGACGTCAGGCAGGGCCTCGCCGTTTTCCACAAGAATCGCAATCGGCGTGTTGACGGGAATCCCCTCAACGCCTTCCTGAATCAGGATGCGGCCAAGGATGCCCTCGTCCACGGCTTCCACTTCCATGGTCGCTTTGTCGGTCTCGATTTCAGCAATCACGTCACCCGCAGCGACGGTATCGCCCTCGGCTTTGAGCCAGCGGGCCAGTTTGCCTTCGGTCATGGTCGGCGACAGCGCCGGCATCAGAATATCGGTAGCCATCGTTGTCAGTCCCGCAGCTGCTTGCGAACCGCATCCACAACCCATTCAGGTTTCGGAAGCGCCAGTTTTTCGAGATTGGCCGCATAGGGCATGGGTAGGTCAAGCCCGCAGACACGCGCTGGCGGAGCATCGAGCCAGTCAAAAGCCTGCTCGACGGCCACCGTGCAGATTTCCGCCCCAATGCCCGCAACCGGCCAGCCTTCTTCGACGGAGACAATGCGGTTCGTCTTCTTCACACTGCGTACGATTGTCTCGGTATCCAGAGGACGGATCGAGCGCAGGTTGATGACTTCGGCCGAAATGCCTTCTTCTGCCAGAAGAGCTGCGGCTTCCAGCGCCACACCGACCATGATGGAAAAGGCCACGAGCGTTACGTCCGTCCCTTCCCGTTCGATCTTCGCGCGACCGATCGGCAGGATGAAGTCTTCATCTACGGGGCACGGAAACTTCTGGCCGTAAAGGATCTCGTTTTCCAGCACGATCACCGGGTTCGGATCGCGAATGGCGGCCCGTAGCAATCCCTTCGCATCTGCAGACGACCAGGGGGCGACCACCTTCAGGCCCGGAATATGTGCAAACCAGCTTGCGAAACACTGCGAGTGCTGTGCGCCGACACGCGCCGCTGCACCATTCGGGCCACGGAACACGATGGGACAGCCCATCTGACCGCCGGACATGTAGAGCGTCTTGGCGGCAGAGTTGATAATATGATCAACGGCTTGCAGCGAGAAGTTCATGGTCATGAACTCGACGATCGGCTTGAGCCCGGTCAGCGCCGCACCTACGGCCATGCCCGTGAAGCCATGTTCCGTGATCGGCGTATCGATGACGCGCTTCTCGCCGAACTCGTCCAGCAGGCCCTGACTGACCTTGTAGGCACCCTGATACTGCGCCACTTCCTCACCGATCAGGAACACGTCCTCATCACGACGAAGCTCGGCCGCCATGGCGTCACGCAGGGCCTGACGGACGGTGATTTCGCTGGTCTCGCCCCAGTCCCGGTCATTCTCGGCCTGTGCGACTTCCGGTGCTTCCACAATCCCCGGATCAGCCGGTGTTTCAATCGCGACAGAAGCGCCCGCAGCTGGATCGGCAGAACGGGTTACGGTGTCCGCTGCCGAAGCGTCCTCGCCTTCCGCCAGAAGCACGGCGATCGGCGTGTTGACTGCAATGTTCTGAGTCCCTTCGGCAACCAGCGTCTTGCCAATCACGCCTTCGTCCACGGCTTCCACTTCCATGGTCGCCTTGTCGGTCTCGATCTCGGCGATCACGTCTCCGGCGGAAACGGTTTCACCCGCCGTCTTGACCCAGCGCGCAAGCGTCCCTTCGGTCATGGTCGGCGAGAGAGCCGGCATCAGAATCAGAGATGCCATGGATCAGGCCTCCACCAGAATGTCAGTCCAGAGTTCGGAATGATCCGGCTCGGGGCTTGTCTGCGCAAATTCGGCCGCGTCAGCGACAATGGCTTTCACGTCCGTCTCAATGTCCTTGAACACGCTCTCTTCGATCCCGCTGCGCAGCATCTCGGCCTTCAGCGTGTCGATCGGGTCGCGCGTCCGGCGCATTTCCTCGACTTCCGAACGCTGGCGATACTTCGCCGGGTCCGACATGGAGTGCCCACGATAGCGATAGGTTTCCATTTCCAGCAGGAACGGCCCCTTACCCGCACGGCAGTATTCCACAGCTTCCTGCGCAGCTTCATGAACGGCAAAAATGTCCATGCCGTCGACCTTGCGGCTGGCAATGCCCCAGGGTTCGCCATTGCGCGACAGATCTTTGGAAGCCGAGGCGCGCTCAATGGACGTGCCCATGCCGTAGCGGTTGTTCTCGATCACATAGATGCAGGGCAGCTTGTGCAGGGCCGCGAGATTGAAGCTCTCATAGACCTGGCCCTGTGCCGATGCGCCTTCGCCGAAATACACGATCGAGACTTCATCCGTACCGCGATACTTGTTCGCGAAAGCTAGACCCGTACCCAGTGCGACCTGCGCGCCGACGATACCATGACCACCGTAGAACTCCTTTTCACGGGAGAACATATGCATGGAGCCACCCTTGCCGCGGGAATACCCGCCGGACCGGCCCGTCAGTTCCGCCATCACACCGCGCGGCGTCATACCTGCTACGAGCATCTGTCCGTGGTCACGATAGGACGTGATGGACTTGTCGCCCTGCTTCATGTTGAGGCCGATCCCGACCACAACGGCTTCCTGCCCGATATAAAGATGGCAGAAGCCGCCGATCAGACCCATGCCGTAAAGCTGTCCGGCTTTTTCCTCGAAACGCCGGACAAGAAGCATGTCCCTGTAAGCGCGCTTCATGGTCTCCGGCGAAAGGGCCGGACCGTTGCTCCGGCCTGAAGCGGACGGTGTCTCGTCCATGACGGTCTCCTGATGGAAATGCATAAAATCCCGCATGCTCTTAGCGGCAGAAGCCACCAAAAGCCAGACCACGTTCCGCTTGCGCGAAACGCCTCGATCTGGGGGATATGCCGTGAAAAAACGGCCCTGACCGCCCCGAAAGGCGGCCGGAGTTTAAATAAAACCGAGCAGTCGACGTGCCGCCACGCCCGGATCGGGCTCACGCAGCAGGCTCTCACCGACCAGCACGGCGCTCGCGCCAACTGCGCCAACCTTCATCATGTCATCCTGCGTCCGGATGCCACTTTCAGAGACGACCAGACGATCCGGCGGCACCATCGGCGCCAGATCGATCGTCGTCTGGATATCGGTTTTCAGAGTGCGCAGGTTACGGTTGTTGATCCCGATCAGGAATGTATCGAGTGCCAGCGCCCGGTTCAGTTCGGCTTCATCATGGACTTCCAGCAGGACATCCATATCTAGTCCACGTGCAATCGCGATCAGTTCGGCGGCCTGCGTTTCCGTTAGCACCGCCATGATCAGCAGAATGCAGTCGGCCCCGATCAGACGGCTTTCATGGACCTGCCAAGGGTCAAGGATAAAGTCCTTGCGCAAAATCGGCAGACTGCAGGCTTCGCGAACAACGCGGATATCTTCCGTGCTGCCATGAAAGCACGAGCCTTCCGTCAGAACGGACAAGCAGGTGGCGCCAGCGGCCTGATAGTCCTGCGCAATTTTCACCGGATCATAGTCCGGACGCAGGATTCCTGCGGAGGGAGATGCTTTCTTGATTTCGGCAATCAGTCCGACCTGACGGTCTGCCGTCAGATGCTGAAGCGCTTGCCCGAACCCCCGTGTGGGAGTGGTGACTTCCCGCGCCCGCGCCGTGACGTCCTTGAGAGACATGATCTGCGAGCGCTGTTCGATGTCCACCCGCGTACGCGCGCAGATGCGTGCCAGAACATCACTCCGGTCGGCAGCGGTTTCCGCTTCCGGATTTTTGATGGGAGGGGTCGTCGTTTCCGGAACTTCCGGGTCCGGAAACTGTTCTGTTCCCTCGGGCGAATATGTCATCGCCGGTCGATGGTGCATGAATGTCATGATCGTCCTGCGTCTGTGGAAGCAATGGAATGAGTCGGGGAATGAGCTGACAGACGCGCCCGCTCAAGCGCGGCGCGGGCGAGCCCACGGTCGATGGACTCTGCCGCCAGACCTACATTGCGACGGAAAGCCGGAACGTCAATCGTCCCGCCCTTCACGATATCGCCGCGTCCTGCCACATGCAGGGCCGCGGCTGCGTTGAGAAGAACCGTATCACGGTAAGCACCAATAGTGCCTTCCAGCAGGGAAAGCAGTGCGGTCGCGTTGGTCTGGGCATCACCGCCCCGGATGGCGGAGATCGGAGCTGCCTTCAGGCCTGCCATATCCGGTTCGATCTCAAACGAAAAAAGAGCGTCTTTCTCCCAGGCCGAGACCTGAGAGAGGCCAGCGAGGGTCAGTTCGTCACTGCCACCTTCAGGGGTCGCGCCATGCACGACCCAGACAGACAGGCTCCCCAATGCGCCAAGGGCTTTCGCCACCGGCTCGCACCAGCGTCCATCAAATACGCCGATCAGCTGATGGCGCACCTGAGCGGGATTGCACAGTGGTCCGAGCAGATTGAACAATGTCCGAAAACCCAGCGCCTTACGCACCGGCGCCGCATGGCGCATGGCAGGATGATGCTGGGGGGCTGCCAGAAAGACCAGACCGTCTTCGCGCAGACGCCTGCCTTGCAGGGCCAGATCATCGGTTGGTGGAATGCCCAGAACTTCCAGAACATCCGTTGCGCCCGTGGCTGACGAGAGCGCGCGGTTGCCGTGTTTGGCGACTGGAACGCCCAGACCGGCCAGCACGAAGGCCACGGCCGTCGAGACGTTCAGCGTCTTCAGACCATCCCCGCCCGTTCCGCAAACATCAATCGCTCCAGACGGAACATCCGGCAGGAGCGTCATGTGATGCCGGACAGCTTTCACGGCACCCGTCAGCTCGGCCAGAGTCTCTCCACGGAGTTTCAGAGCCGTCAGAAAAGCCGAAAGATGAACTGGATCAACTGTTCCTGCCATGATGGCGTGAAAAGCAGTTTCTGCTTCCTGATTGCTGAGAACCTGCCCCGAAACAGCTTTTTGCAAAAGCGTTGTAAACTCAATTCCCACCGTCAGGCGGCCTGCGAGGTTACGACCGGAATCCCGGCAATCGTTAGGAAGTTGGCCAGCAGTTCGCGTCCAGCGACGGAAGCGATGCTCTCTGGATGGAACTGAACGCCATGTATGGGATAGTCGCGATGGCGCACACCCATGATGACCCCATCTTCCGTCCGCGCATTGACGACCAGAGTCTCGGGAATGCTGTCGGGCCGAAGCGTCAGGCTGTGATAACGCACGACATCGACCGGATCGGGTAATCCGGCAAAAACCCCCGTTCCGTCATGGTGAACGGCGCTGATCTTGCCGTGCATCGGCACCGGCGCCCGCACGACTTCTGCACCGAAGACCTGCCCGATGGCCTGATGACCAAGGCAGACACCGAAAACCGGCACTCGCCCCGCGGCTGCGCGGATCAGATCACAGCAGATCCCCGCTTCCGCAGGGGCACCGGGACCGGGTGAGATTACGATGGCAGCCGGATTGAGCGCCAGAGCCTCTTCAACGCTCAGCGCATCGTTGCGACGCACGTCACATGCTGCTCCAAGCGCGCCCAGATGATGGACGATGTTGAACGTGAAGCTGTCGTAATTGTCGATGAGAAGGATCATGGCAACAGAATGACCTTCACGTCTCTTTTCGTCAAACAACACATCGTGAGCTATCCTCCGTCAGGCTTTGGCCGCGGTTGCGACCGCGATTTCTGCCGCCCTGAAGAGTGCGCGGGCCTTGGCCTGTGTCTCGCGGAACTCAGCATTCGGATCGCTGTCCGCCACGACGCCGCATCCGGCCTGCACATACATGTTGCCGTCCTTGAGAACGGCCATGCGCAGCCCGATGCAGGTATCCATCTCGCCGTCCGCGCCGAAATATCCGACGCAGCCGGAATACGGCCCGCGTCGTGTCGGCTCCAGTTCGTCGATGATCTCCATGGCGCGGATCTTGGGCGCACCTGTCAGGGTTCCTGCGGGGAATGCGGCCACGAGCGCGTCCATCGCCGTGCTGCCATCCTTGATCTGGCCCGTGACGGTCGAGGAAATATGCATCACATGGCTGTAGCGCTCGACGACGAACTGCTCCGGCACTGCGACGGTACCAAGCTTCGAGACGCGGCCTACGTCATTGCGTCCCAGATCAATCAGCATCAGATGCTCGGCCAGTTCCTTGCGGTCTGCCAGAAGCTCTTTTTCCAGAGCCAGATCCTCATCGCGGTCTGCACCGCGCGGACGGGTGCCCGCCAGCGGCCGCACCGTGACTTCGCCGTCCCGCAGTCGTACTAGAATTTCCGGCGAGGAACCCACGAGAGCGTAGTCCTCAAGCTCCATCACAAACAGGAACGGTGCCGGATTGACGCGCCGGAGGCTGCGATAGAGCGAGAGCGGCGAGAGGGGGAATGGTGTCGTAAAGCGCTGGCTCGGCACGATCTGGAAAGCATCGCCCGCCGCAATATAGTCCTGCGCCTTGCGGACATGGTCTTCAAACTGCTGCTGCGTCATGTTGGAGACCGGAGCTTCCAGTTCCGTACCGGCAGGCAGTGTCTCGCGCGCGTCTCCTAACGGAGCGGACAGAGCAGACCGCGCCCTGTCCAGAAGTGCGTGAGCTTCCGTGTCCGTCGTGTCTCCACGGACCGGCACGGCCAGTGTCAGTTCGTCCCGCACGGAATCAAAGACCGCGAACAGGCGCGGACGGATCATAATCCCTTCCGGCAGCCCCAGATCGTTGACCGGAGCATTCGGCAGACGCTCCATCTGACGCACCATGTCGTAGCCCAGCACGCCGAACACGCCACCGATCATGGGAGGCATTCCGCTCGGAAGATCCATCTGGCTTTCGTCCACGATGGCCTTGAGTGTCTCGAGCGGTATTCCGTCGATGGGTTTGCCGTCGAGCGTGACCTTCCCGTCCCGGGACTTCCAGACCAGATCCGGCAGTAGAGCTATGACGGAATAACGCCCGCGTGCAGCACCACCTTCGACGCTTTCAAACAGAAGCCGATACGGATCATCCGACAGGTTCGAAAGTCTGAGAAATGCCGAAACGGGCGTCAGGAGATCGGCGGCCTCGATGCTGTAGACAATGCCCATCAGTGTGCCCCGTTTTCTGCTGCGGGTGCGCTGGCCGGAGCCGCGGCCGCTACGACCTGATTGTAGAGCGCCATATTGATATGCGAAGGCGGGAAAGCCTTTTCCATCGCAGCACTCAGGACCATCGGAATATCGGACTGCATGGACTGACGATAATCGTCCACAAGACGGGTGCCGAGGGACTTCAGGTCTTCTGCCGAAGCAGGGCGATCGGCCGTCACGTTAACGAGCCAGAACGCATCCGGCGTTTCAAACATCCCGGTCGTACCCGGCTTGAGATCAAAGATCCCGCGCAGGATGTTCTGGGGCAGGCTTTGATCGGGATGAACGCGCGAGACGCTCACGTCCTGACGCAGGGCCGAAGCTTCCGGCTGTCCGTCCATGGCCTTGCGAAGCGTGCCGGACTTTGCGGTACCGAACAGAGCTGTTGCGCGTAGATTGGCGGCGCGGCGCTTCTGTTCTGCCGTCCACGCCTGAACGACCTGATCGCGTACGCTGTCGAAAGGCTTGAGGGTTCCGGGGCGGACCTCGTCAACCAGTACCGAAAAGAAGGTGCCATTCGGGCCGTTGACCACTGTCGGCTGAGCACCTTTGGATTGCGTGAAGACCTGATGAACGATGGCCTGACGCAGAGTTTCATCACCCGGGATGGGTGCGGGCAGACCGTCCTGTGTCATGCCATTGGAGTCCAGCGTTCCCGCAGCCGGAACAGCGCCGAGATCGCCCGGGATCTGTTCCAGCGTCGAAGAACCGGCAACCGCGTCCTGAAACTGCTTCTGGCGTGCCTGAAGAGCCTCGGCAGATTCCTGCGTCTGGACCTGCTTTTTCAGATCGCCTTTTGCCTGCTCGAATGTTGTTTTGTGAGGCGCCACGATGGCCGTGATGTTGAAAACGACCCATCCCATTCCGGTCTTTTCCGGGCCGGAAATGCGGTCAGGCTGTGCAGCGAAAGCGGCCTTAGCGAGTTCGGGGTTGGGAATATCGCTCTGCCGAACCGATGGCAGGGCCACGGCAGCGGCTTCGGGAAACTTCTTCTGGATATCGTCCCAGGAAAGTCCGCCTTTCCATGCCGTCGCTGCCGCAGCGGCTTTCGCCTGATCCGTAAAAGTCAGAACCTGAAGCGTCCGGGTCTCGGGCATGTCATAGGTGCGCGCCTGAAAATCGTAGAGACGATGAAGAACATCGTCCGGAACCTCGATTGTCTTGGCAACGCTGTCCGCCGTCATGACGACCATCTTGGCATGACGATATTCTGTCGTGCGGAACATCTGCGGGTGGTTGTCATAAAAGCGGTGAAGCTGTTCGTCTGTGGGAGGCGCAGTCACGGCGCCGCTCGCAAACGGGATTTCCACCATATCAAAAACGCGCTGGTTCGCATCGAAAGACAGCATGCGCTCCGTCAGTGATGGGGGCGCGACTACGGCCTGACCGATCCCCTGCAACAGACCACGGGATGCAATATCCTCGCGAACGACCTGAATCAGTTTGCCTTCAGTCAGACCCATCCGGGTCAGACGGTCGTTAAAGATGCTTCGGTCAAACTTTCCGGCCGCGTCATGGAAAGCGGGGATCGCGAAGATGTCCTGCCGCACCAGATCGTCGGGCACCATCATGCCTGCGCGCTCGGCGGCAAGCTGGATCTCGTTCTGCATCACGAGATTTTGAAGCGTCTGTCGGGCGATCTGCTCCACCTCGCTCTTGGGCAGTTTGGAGGGATCAGCAAGTCCGATCTGCTTGGCGACGGCGGGAAGCTGGGCTGAAAGTGCTCGGCTGAAATCGTCCGGAGTGATGCTGCGATCATAGATGCGCACGATTTCGTTGGACCCTGTCGCACCCAGATTGGAGTAAACATCTCCCACGCCCCAGCCGATAAAGGCCAGAAAGATCAGAAGAGCGGCGGCACGGCCAATCCAGGAGTCAACAAACAGGTGGCGGAGCGAGATAATCATGGGGTCAGGGCAGATCCGGATGACGGGATGGTGCGGACACGGTAGGACCGCTAAACTTGCCGCACCATAATGTCGTGAGAACGGCTTGACCAGAAGCAGACCGGAACGGAAAGCATCCTTTTAGCCCCCGTCCGGTCCTTAAGCCCCGATTGAGCGGTTATCCCGCTGCTATCGCCACGAAGGAGGAAGAGTGATCCCATCCCCAAGACTTGTCGTTGGTAACTGGAAGATGCACGGGCTGCGTGAGCAGTCCACCCGTCTGGCCCGTGCCGTCGCCGAGGGCGCAGAGGCCCTTCCTGATGATGTGCGGCTCGTCCTTTGCCCGCCCTTCACCCAGCTTGCGAGTGTTCACGGCATCATCAATGCCGCAGGCCCGGATACGCTACTGCACCTTGGCGCGCAGGACTGTCATACGACTTCGTCCGGTCCACATACCGGCGATATCTCGGCGGATATGCTGTCCGATCTGGGGGTACAGTATGTCATCCTCGGTCATTCCGAGCGTCGTCAGGCCCATGGCGAAACCGATGCGCTGATCCGCCGGAAGGTCGAGGCGGCCGAGGCTGCCGGGCTTATTCCCATCGTCTGTATCGGCGAGACGATGGAGGAACGCCTCGAAGGGCGGACGACCACCGTTCTGGCAACGCAGGTCGAAGGGTCGCTGACGGACAATTTCAATGGCGTGCTGGCCTATGAGCCGGTTTGGGCCATCGGAAGCGGCTCCGTTCCGCCGATTGAGGAGCTTGAACGGACCCTCTCTTTGCTTCACGGACTGTTGCAGTCGCGTCTCAAGATGGATGACATTCGTGTCCCGATCCTGTATGGCGGCTCCGTAACACCGGCTCAGGCGCCGACCATTTTTTCCATCGGGTCGCTCGGAGGGGTGCTGGTGGGCAGTGCCAGTCTGGAAGCGAAGAGCTTTCTGCGCATTGCCGAATCAGCCTCTCTCCGCCTGTCTGCCCAACCACTGTCCGGACCCTATCGTTCATGACCACTCTTCTGCTTGCTCTCAACCTGCTGGTCACACTGGCGCTGATCGGGGTGATCCTCATTCAGCGCAGCGAAGGCGGCGGCCTCGGCATCGGCAGCGGCCAGGGGATGGGTTCGTTCATGAGCGGCCGTGGAACGGCAACGCTTCTCACACGGGCCACGTCGATTCTGGCCGGAATTTTCATGCTGTTGTGCCTGGTGCTGGCCGTCATGAACCGTGGTGCCTCCTCCGGCGTTGGCTCCCGCGACATTCTGGCCCAGCCACCTGCTGCTCAGACGACACCCGCGACCACAACCCCGGCAGCTCCCGCCGCTCCGGCGTCCACGCCTGCTCACTAATCGGGCCTGAAAATCCCCGTTCAGATTTTTTAACGGGGATCTTTCACACAGACGCGTCTCTTCGCTTCCCCTGCCCTATGTCGGCAGTGTATGAAGACCGCCCATGACGCGTTTCGTATTCATCACCGGCGGTGTGGTATCTTCTCTCGGCAAGGGCATCGCTTCCGCGGCCCTCGCTGCTCTCCTCCAGGCGCGCGGATACAAGGTCCGCATGCGCAAACTGGACCCCTATCTCAACGTGGATCCGGGCACCATGAGCCCGTATCAGCACGGCGAGGTGTTCATTACCGATGACGGGGCGGAAACTGACCTCGATCTCGGTCATTATGAGCGCTTCACGGGCGTTCATGCCTCCCGGGCTGATAATACCACGACGGGCCGGATCTATTCGGATGTCATCGCGCGCGAACGCCGCGGCGACTATCTGGGCGGGACCGTGCAGGTCATTCCGCATATCACGGATGCCATCAAGGACGTGGTCGTCACGGGCACGGACGATTACGATTTCGTGCTGGTGGAGATTGGCGGCACGGTCGGCGATATCGAGAGTCTGCCCTTCCTTGAAGCCATCCGTCAGCTCCGCAATGATCTGGGCCATGCCCAGACCATGTGCGTGCATCTGACGCTTCTGCCCTACATTCCGGCAGCCGGCGAACTCAAGACCAAGCCGACGCAGCATTCCGTCAAGGAACTGCAGAATGTCGGTATCCAGCCGCAGATGCTCCTGTGCCGCTCGGACCGTCCCATTCCGGACAATGAGCGTCGCAAGATCGCCAATTTCTGCAACGTCCGCCCGGAAGCAGTCATTGCGGCGCTGGATGTGGACACGATCTATGCCTGCCCCATTTCTTACCACAATGAGGGAATGGATCAGGAAGTCCTGCGCTATTTCGGCCTGCCCTATGGCAGCAAGCCGGACCTCTCGCGTTGGGAAAAGATCGTCCATGCGATTCGCGAACCCGAAGCCGAAGTCCGCGTGGCTGTTGTCGGTAAGTACACAGCTCTGCTTGATAGCTATAAATCGCTCGCTGAAGCCTTGCTGCATGGTGGCATCGCCAATCATGTGAAGGTCAATCTGGACTGGATCGAATCGGAAGAGTTTGAAAAGAACGGCAATATCGCCGAGCGCCTGAAGGATGCAGATGCGATCCTCGTTCCCGGCGGCTTTGGTGAACGCGGTGCCGAAGGCAAAATCCAGGCTGTCCGTTATGCCCGCGAGAACAATATTCCGTTCCTCGGGATCTGCTTTGGCATGCAGATGGCCGTAGTCGAGTGCGCGCGTTCGCTTGCCGGTCTTCCCAAGGCGTCCTCCACCGAATTCGGCCCGACGGACGAGCCTGTGGTCGGTTTGATGACGGAATGGGCGCGTGGGGGCGAACTGCTCCGTCGTCGTGAAGGCGGTGATCTGGGCGGCACGATGCGTCTTGGCGCCTATCCGGCAAAGCTGGTTCCGGGCTCCCGTGTGGCCGAGATTTATGGCCGTACGGAAATCCGCGAGCGCCATCGTCATCGCTGGGAAGTCAACGCCCATTACAAGGATCGTCTGGAGAAGACAGGTCTGCGGTTCTCTGGCCTTTCCCCCGACGGCGTGCTGCCGGAAGTGGTCGAATACCCGGATCACGCGTGGTTCGTGGCCGTGCAGTACCATCCGGAACTGCTCTCCAAGCCCTTCGATCCGCATCCCTTGTTCGCGGGCTTTATTGGTGCCGCCGTTAAGGAGGCTCACAGCAAGTGAGCTTCCGGATTGGAGACCTCACGGTCGGTCAGGATCAGCCCTTCACGCTGATCGCTGGCCCTTGCCAGATCGAATCCCGCGAGCATGCAACGGAGATGGCCGATGCCATCTCCGCCATCTGCCGCGAACTCGGAATCGGGCTGATCTATAAAAGCAGCTTCGACAAGGCCAATCGGAGTTCGGTCAATGCTGCGCGTGGTGTGGGTATGGATGCCGGTCTGGAGATCCTTGCCAGCATCCGCGAGCGATTCGGCGTTCCCGTCCTGACGGATGTGCATACTGCCGAGCAGTGCGCACCTGCCGCTCAAGCCGTTGATGTTCTGCAGATCCCGGCATTCCTGTGCCGCCAGACGGACCTGTTGTTGGCGGCGGGCGAAACCGGTCGTGCCATCAACATCAAGAAGGGCCAGTTCCTCGCACCGTGGGACATGGCCAACGTCGCTGCCAAGATTGCCTCGACCGGCAATAAGCGCATCATGCTATGCGATCGTGGAACGAGCTTCGGCTACAACACGCTTGTCAGCGATATGCGCGGTCTGCCGATCATGGCGCAGACGGGCTATCCTGTCGTGTTCGATGCGACGCATTCCGTGCAGCAGCCGGGTGGCCTTGGGGCATCAACGGGGGGGCAGCGTGAATTCGTGGAACCCCTCGCCCGTGCGGCGCTCTCAATCGGTGTGGCGGCTGTTTTCATAGAAACACATCAGGACCCGGACCATGCTCCAAGCGATGGTCCGACCATGGTGCCGCTTCATGAAATGCGTAGCCTTCTGACGCGCCTGAAAGCCTTTGACGCTCTGGCGAAATCCTTTCCGGCCTAACTCCCGGACGGAGCCAGAGCAGCCAGAAACAGGCTCAGTACCGCAATAGCCGTCAGTCCGGCTCTCAGCGGCAGATAGCCTGGGGGAAGTGCACCTTTCCTCCAGGCTTCCCGTTCCACTAGGAACGTCCCGACAAAACCGATGATTTCCAGCCCGAACCCGGCCCGGACATGACCGAGAACGCCGATGCAGAGGGCTAGCCATGCCCAGAGCGCAGGGCAGACACCCAGCACGAGGCGCTGCCGGTCCTGCTGTGAGGTGCCACCGACCGTAATGATGTCCGGTCGCTCCATGGCCAGCCCCCAGTGTACGGCCCCCAGAAATGACAGGATGCAGGCACCATACGCCAGCAGAATGATCTTCAGATGCGGCAGCGGCGTAAACAGTCCAGCAAGGAAGATCCACCCTCCAAGCGTCATGAAAGGGATCAGTCCGGCAATGCCGAGCACGAAAATGGGAAAAGGAAGGCGCATGTCGTCGTTGACCTCACGGCGTGATTTTGAGACTTGAAATAGCTGTTCCATTCAGAACGGTCACGAGCCAACCCGGTTCACGCATCCCAGGAGAGCTTCCATTGAGCGCCATCGTTGATATCATCGCCCGCGAAATCCTGGACAGCCGCGGCAATCCCACTGTCGAGGTCGAAGTCGAGCTGTCCTCCGGTGCCCGCGGCCGTGCAGCCGTCCCGTCCGGTGCTTCCACAGGCGCACATGAAGCCGTGGAACTGCGTGATGGTGACAAGTCCCGCTATGGCGGCAAAGGCGTCCTGAAGGCTTGTAGTCACGTCGAGAATGACATTCTTGAAGTGCTTCAGGGGGCCGAATCCGAAGATCAGATCGCTATCGACAATGCGATGATCGATCTGGACGGAACGTCCAACAAGTCCCGTCTCGGTGCCAACGCCATTCTCGGCGTCTCGCTTGCTGTTGCCAAGGCGACCGCCGAGGAACTGGAACTGCCGCTGTACCGCTATGTTGGTGGCGCTTATTCGCACCTTCTTCCCGTGCCGATGATGAACATCGTCAATGGTGGCGAGCATGCCGACAATCCGATCGACATTCAGGAATTCATGATCCAGCCGGTCGGCGCGCCGACGATTGCGGATGCCATCCGTATGGGCTCCGAAATTTTCGCCCGCCTGAAAAAAGGTCTGTCCGAAGCCGGCCATAATACCAATGTCGGCGATGAAGGCGGTTTCGCGCCGAACCTGAAGTCTGCGGATGAAGCTCTTGGTTTCATTGCAAAATCTGTTGAAGCCGCCGGCTATCGACTGGGTGAAGACGTAACCTTCGCTCTCGACTGCGCCGCAACCGAATTCTATGCCGACGGACGCTACAATCTGAAGGGCGAAGGTAAGGAATTTGATGCCTCGGGCATGATTTCTTACCTTGAAGATCTGGCCAATCGCTATCCGATCGTGTCCATCGAAGACGGTCTGGCGGAAGATGACTGGGAAGGCTGGGCAGAACTGACGACCCGTCTGGGCAAGAAGCTCCAGCTGGTCGGAGACGATCTGTTCGTCACCAATCCCGAGCGTCTGCGTCGTGGCATCAAGGCCGGAACCGGTAACGCCCTGCTGGTGAAGGTCAACCAGATCGGCACGTTGACGGAGACTCTGGAAGCTGTGGAAACCGCTCATAAGGCTGGCTATGCCTGCGTCATGAGCCATCGTTCGGGCGAGACGGAAGACTCCGTCATCGCCGATCTCGCGGTTGCTACGAACTGCGGCCAGATCAAGACAGGCTCCCTCTCCCGCTCTGACCGTACGGCCAAGTACAACCAGCTTATTCGTATCGAGCAGCAGCTCGGCAGTGCAGCCCGTTATGCTGGTCGCAACATTCTCAGAAACTCCTGAGACTGAGCCAGGCCTCATTCCTCCCCGGAATGAGGCCTTTTTTGTGCCTGAATATGATTGATGTCCGTATCATTCATTGTCTGGTCACAAATGACTGATATAGACTGATACAGTCTCTCAGAACGGAGTTTGCACGACGTGACACTGATCCGACTTATCAAGCGTGGTGTCCGCGCCGTAGCTCCTCCGGCTTTTTTCCTGTCGCTTACCGCCTATTTCGGCTGGAACGCTCTGCATGGGGCGCACGGGATTCACGCCTATCAAGAGCAAACCCAGCTTCGGAAAGATGCGATTCAGGCCCGGCAGGACGCTGATGACGAGCAGAATGTCTGGCGCCGCCGTGTCGTTGCTCTCAAGGAAAAAGCGCTGGACGCTGACATGCTGGATGAGCGTGCCCGTGCCACGATGAACCTGACACGCAGTGGCGATCTGGTTGTTCCTTACGGACCGCATGACAAGCTGTTCTAAGCAGTAGTTAAAACGAACAGCTCTCAGAGCATAAAAAAAAGCGGCCCGAAGGCCGCTTTTTTTTATGAAGACTGCTGGAGCAGGCTTACTTGATCTTGGCTTCGCGGAACACGACGTGCTTGCGTGCAACCGGATCGTACTTGCGCACTTCCATCTTTCCCGTAGCAGAACGGGCATTCTTCTTCGTGACGTAGAAGTAGCCGGTTTCAGCTGACGAAACGAGCCGGATCTGAATAACGTTGCTCTTTCCCATGATACCCTCGGGCTTTCGCCATAACTTATGCCGCTCGAAGGTGTCGATGCAGCATGTTGATCTCTAGATTTGGCGCACCATGCTGATTTGTGGCCCGTAGGTCAAGACCTTTGCGCACGATTTAGCGGTTTTCCTGTAGTTTCAAGGAGTTTGAAGCTTAAAAATTCTTGCTGGATATCTTTGTCGATGCGTCTCTTTGCTTGAAGGGCAACAGGTGGGAACCTATAAGGAACAAATGCAGGATGTCCGTCATTCTGTGTCCTGTTCTGACCTGCCTCCGCCGAGGCGCATGGGAGCGCCTGTATGCTGACCCGTAAGCAGCACCAGCTTTTGCTGTATATCGACGACCATCTCCGCCGCACGGGATATTCGCCCTCTTTCGATGAGATGAAAGATGCCCTCGAACTGCGTTCCAAATCGGGCATTCATCGCCTGATTTCCGCTTTGGAAGAGCGTGGCTTTCTTCGTCGTCACCATCATCGCGCACGGGCGCTCGAAGTACTGCGTCTGCCTCATATGGGTACGGAAGCTCCTGTCGCCCCTCTGGCCTCGGAAGCCGCCGGTTTCGTCCCGGCTGTTCTGAGCCAAGGCGAGACGGGCCTTGATGGAGCCTTCTCCGAAGCCAGTGTCGCCAATGATCGTCAGACCGTCAGCATTCCTCTTTATGGACGTATCGCAGCGGGTCTGCCGATTGAAGCTATGCAGGACGACAGCGACAGGATCGAAGTCCCCATTTCGCTTCTGGGCACCGGAGAACATTACGCCCTCACGGTGGCTGGCGATTCGATGATCGAGGCTGGAATTCTGGATGGAGACATCGCCATTATCCGGCGACGTGAGACGGCCGAAAATGGACAAATTATCGTTGCCCTCATTGACGGACAGGAAGTGACGCTCAAGAAGCTGCGCCGTCGTGGATCAATGATCGCACTGGAAGCTGCGAACCGGGATTACGAAACGCGTATCTTCCCAGCAGAACGTGTGAACATTCAGGGACGGTTGATCGCCCTTTTCCGTCAGTATTAAAGACGGGCTCCTGAACGGTAAAATGCTGACGGCTCTGGTCCGTCAGCAAACCCTTATTGAGGAGGTAAGGTCGTTCCGTGAATGACCTTCACACTTCCATCCGGGCCGATAACTGTGCTGGTGCCATCTCCGTTAGGAATGATGATGGCCTTGCTGGGGCTCTTGTTTAAAAAGCGGGCCGCACTATCGGGGACTGACGAAGGAAGTGTCGGAATAAGGTGGGTATGGTCCCGGGATACACCCTGATGCGTATCCGTACCTTCCCCGACTGACAGGCTCTGGCCCTGCATGAGTTGCGGGCCGGAGGCTCCAAGAGCGCCCTTGCCAGCGATTCCGCCCATGAAGTTTTCGTCAAGTGCAGCGCCGCCAAAGTAGGTCGCCGGATCGCCGAGAGCGTGGCTGAACGTACTGTTGGGGTTCTCGACATCCTTGAGCGTCGGGAGCGGTTGTGGGGCCCCGGGCCAGATATTTCCGCTTTCAGGAAGAATTGGAGTTTCGGAGTATTTCTCACCGCGGGCGCGATGAATATTCTCGCTGTCACCATGAGGGCCGTTCGGATTATCGAGCGCCGTCCAGACCATCGTGTCGCGGATATACTTGCCCATGCCTGAACAGCCGCTCAGAGCGAGAGGTAGTGCCAGCAGAGCGGTCTTCCGCATTTCTTACTCCCACGAGGTCAATCCATGACCTTTAGCGGTCCTTGTAACGGAGCGCCAGATGAAGACAGTCGAAGAACGCTACAATTCTTTCGCCTTATGACCTCAGAAGCCGATTTTGGATGATTTACGGGATTGTCCCGCCATGATGCGGGCTAACCCTGCGGTCAGATATCCCCAGCCGCTGATGACGGTCGGAATGACCGAGAACCAGAGGAGGATTCCGCCAATCAGTGTTGCCGGCAGAAAGGAAAGCCCCAGCATTCCTGCGGCTCCATCGCCACCGATCAGAAAACCGATCGCCACCATCTGGATGCCGGTTTTCCATTTTGCCAACCGCGTCGATGGCAGGGTTTCCCGCTGGGACGCCATGTATTCCCGTAGGCCACTGACCAGAATTTCCCGGATCATGATGATGATCGCCGCATAGAGCGAGTAGACAGGTAGTTGCGTCAGCCCTGCCAGCGCCAGCAAAAGCGATCCGACCAGCAGTTTGTCAGCGATTGGGTCCATCATCCGGCCGAGCTCGGACAGCTGCTGCCAGCGCCGGGCGAGTGCTCCATCCAGATAGTCTGTGATGCAGGCAGCCGTATAGACCACGCAGGCGATCACATTCGCGGTCGGTGAATGCACGGAGAGCAGCACGACCAGTACGGGAATGGACGCGATACGCAGCAGTGTCAGAATGTTTGGCAGATCTGTCAGCATCACGCTCAGTCTAGAACAGTTTCCCTCATACCGGTATGCGCCAATGTGTCCGCGAAAGATGTATTTTTCGTGTAAATCGTCGAACGGGTCTCAGGGGCTGCGATGATCGGTTGAGGCTTTCTGGACCCATTCAGGATGGAAATGCCCATATATGGCAGTTGCCGTGCTCGAACTGATGCCGGGCGCGCTTTCCAGCTCCTCAAGACTCGCCTGTCTGACCGATTTCGCCGAGCCGAAATGATTGAGAAGAGCCTTTTTCCGCGCGGCGCCGATTCCTGGCACATTATCCAGTTCGGAGCTGCGTAAGCCTTTCGAGCGTCCGGCCCGGTGGGTGGTGATCGCGAATCTATGCGCCTCGTCACGCAGTCTTTGCAGATAATAGAGAACCGGGTCTCTTGGAGGGAGCTGGAAGGGCGCTTTCGTCTCAGTGAAGAACCACTCCCGTCCGGCATCCCGATCCGGCCCTTTGGCGATGGCCACGATCGGAATTCCGGTAACGCCAATATCGGCCAATACCTTCCGCACGGCATTGAACTGTCCAAGGCCGCCGTCGATGAGAAGCAGATCCGGCCAGTCCTCCGGCCGCTCTCCGTTTTCCGGTCGTTTCCCGAACCGGCGTTCCATGACTTCACGCATCATGCCGAAATCATCTCCCGGCGCGACCGGACCCTTGATCCCGTATTTGCGGTAAGCGCGTTTGTTGAAGCCTTCAGGGCCACCGACAACCATCACGCCATAAGGCGCCTGTCCCATGATGTGGGAGTTGTCATAGGTTTCGATGCGCTGTGGCGTTTCCGGAAGACCGAAGACCTCCGCTACCCCTTCGAGAAGTTTGCGCTGTCCGGTATTCTCGGCCAGCTTGCGCTCCAGCGCCTCCCGGGCGTTCAGCGCGGCATGCTCGACGACGTCCTTTTTCTCCCCGCGTTGTGGCCTGAGAATTTCGACCTTCTGTCCGCGCCGGATGCTGAGTGCTTCTTCGACCAGATTCAATTCAGGAATCTCGCAGTTCACCAGAATTGTGGGTGGGGGCGGTTTGTTGTCGTAGAACTGGATCATGAATGCCGACAGCACGTCTGCTGCGGTCTCTTCCTCTGCATGAGCCGGATAGAAGGCCCGGTTGCCGTTATTGCGGCTGCCCCGGATGAAGAACACCTGAATGCAGCTCTGACCGGCTTCCTGCCAGATCGTCATGATATCGGCATCATTGATCGATGCCGGATTGACGGTGCTGGAGCCCTGAATGCTGGCGAAGCCTCGGATCCTGTCCCGGATTGACGCGGCCCGCTCGTAATCCATATCCTGCGAGGCCTGCTCCATCTCGGCAGCCAGGCGCTGTTGCAGGTCCGTGCTGTGTCCCGAAAGGAACTGCCGGGCCTCGTCAACCAGTTTTGCGTAGTCAGGCCCGGAAATACGATCCACACAGGGCGCCGAACAGCGTTTGATCTGGTACAGCAGGCAGGGCCGCGTCCTGCTGTTCAGCACGGCATCCGAACAGGAGCGGAGCAGAAAGCTGCGCTGCACCAGATTGAGCGTCTGGTTGACGGCCCAGGCATTGGCAAACGGCCCCCAGTAGGTCGCGCCCTTTACGGGTTTGCCGCGCTGTTTGGTGATTTGTGGAAACTCGTGGCTTTCAGTCAGCATCAGCCACGGATAGCTCTTGTCGTCACGCAGCAGGATGTTGAAGCGCGGCTTCATGCGCTTGATGTAATTCGCTTCCAGAAGCAGGGCGTCTGCTTCTGTTTTCGTGATGACAATTTCCATCGAAACCGTCATCGACACCATGCGCCTCAGCCGCTCCGGAAGCTGATTGATGCGGGTATAGGATGAGACGCGTTTTTTCAGGCTCAGCGCCTTGCCGACATACAGCACCTCCCCTTTCGCACTCAGCATGCGATACACGCCAGGGCTGTATGGTATGGTCTTCAGTGCTTCGCGGATCGCCTCCACACCTTGTCTTTTTTCCGAAGAAACAGTGGGTTCGTCATGGTCATCGGGCCGGTCGGAGTTCTGGGGAGGAAGGTCGGTCATCGGGCTTCTTCAGTCATCCACTGAACCTGTGGAAAAGTCTGTGGGCTGGTCTGTGACAGAATCATGAAAGCCACGGTTTGCCAGACCTGCCTTCAGATTGCCTAATTTTTAATCATATTTTGTAAGTTGTTGAAAACAATCGCTTCTTACTTTCCTCCTTCATTCCAATAAGTATTTTTGGAAGGGAGGAAAGGATCGAACGGAGGCTTTTAGGTGCCTCAACAAATCATGGTGGACGAAGCGGCGTCTGTTTTGTTCACCATGATCATGTTCTGTTCTTTTTCGGTCTGTCGAAGCGGGTTTTCAATGCTGGTTTCAGAGTGCTGTCGCGGCGTTTTCAGCCGTTTCCAGAAGGCGCAGCATGTTGCCACCCCAGATGGCAGAAATGTCCGCATCACTGAACCCGGCCGCCTGAAGGGCATGCGTCACATTCGCGGTTTCGGTTGCATCTTTCCATCCCGGAATGCCGCCGCCGCCATCGAAGTCCGAGGAAATGCCCACGTGCTCCACACCGATCCGGTTCGCAATATACGAGACGTGGCGCACCAGATCTTCGACTGTTCCGCCGCCACCTTTCTTCAGGAAGGACCCCATGGCCGTTACCTGAATCAGGCCGCCCGTTTCTTTCAGGCGATCAAGCTGTTCATCGTCCAGATTGCGTGGGTGATCGCACAAGGCGCGGGCACAGGAATGGCTTGCGAAAACCGGTGTGGCGGAGACTTCACTGGCCTGCATCATGGTCGATTTTGCGGCATGGGAGATGTCCACCAGAACGCCGGAGCGGTTCATATGCGCGATTGCCTCACGCCCGAGATCTGACAGCCCGCCGTGAAGTGTTTCGCTGTCCGCCAGATCCTTGCGCGGAATGGCCGCATCCGCGAGCGCATTATGCCCGTTATGAGTCAGCGTCATGTAGCGCACACCATAGCGACGAGCGAGTTCCGCGATACGCTCTGGCTGACCGCCCAGCCCATGGCCGTTTTCGATCGCCGGAATGACGGCAAGGTCGCCTGCTGTATGGGCCGCACGGACATCCGCCGCCGTCCGACAGACGCGTGCGCTGTGATCGCCCTGACGTCCTTCGATCCCGGAAATGACATCCAGCATGCCCTGAACCCGCTCCCAGGCTTCGGCATGTCCCGCCTCATCACGCGAACCCTGCGGAATATAGGCTGCAAGGCATACGGCTTTCAGGCCACCTTTGCGTGTCTTGGGGACATTTACCTGCCTCGGCGTATCTTCCGCCCAGGCATCCTGCCGGTCCGGCCAGGGAATATCGATATGGGAATCAAGCGTCAGGAGCGTGTTGTGCAGATCAGTCATGGTTCGTTCTAGATCGGACGGGAAAGCTTTGTGTGCAAGAGGGTGCTTGTCAAAACGCCTGATCCGGTCGATCCAGTCGTCATGCGTCTCATCACCTGGAACATCAATTCCCTTCGACTCAGACTGCCTCTGCTGAACCAGATCGTCGAACAGGAAGCCCCGGACATCGTCTGTCTACAGGAAACGAAAGTCCCGGATCCGCTCTTTCCCGCTCAGGCTCTGGCTGAAATGGGGCTGCCCCATCAGGTCTATAAGGGCATGAAGAGCTATAATGGTGTGGCGATCCTGTCGCGACATCCGCTGCAGAGTGTGGCGGGTACGCCCGACTGGTGTACCCGCTCCGATTGCCGACATGTGGCAGCCAGCATTGCGACCCCGGCCGGTCCGATCCTACTGCATGATTTTTACGTGCCGGCAGGAGGCGATATTCCCGACCCGGTGGAAAACGAAAAATTCGCCCACAAACTCGCTTTTGTGGATGAAGCCACGAGTTGGTTCAGCAATACGCCCCCTGCCCGCAGCATTCTGGTCGGAGACCTCAATATCGCGCCGCTGGAGCATGACGTCTGGAGCCACAAACAACTCCTGAAAATTGTTAGCCACACACCGCCCGAAATCGAACGTCTGAAGGCGTGGATGGCGACAGGATTTCAGGATGCCATGCGGAAGATCACACCGGAGCCGGAAAAGCTCTACACATGGTGGTCATACCGCAACAAGGACTGGAAAAAATCCAACCGCGGACGGCGACTGGATCATGTCTGGATGACGCCCGATCTTATGCCGGGCCTGCGGGATATCAGGGTCTTACAGGACGTACGGGACTGGGAAAGCCCCTCCGATCACGTCCCGGTTGTGCTGGACTTCGATCCAGCCTGACCCCTCACCTGCTCCTGTCAGCCTTCAGGCTGACAGGCTGTCGGAGCCAATAACGCCACGTCCTTCAGGATCAAGACGATATCCGCCGCCTTCCGTAATCAGAAGTGACGTGCGTGTCGGATCGGGCTCGATTTTCTGACGCAGGCGATAGATATGCGTCTCAAGCGTATGGGTGGTGACGGCTGCGTTATAGCCCCAGACTTCGTTCAGAAGAACCTGACGCGCCACCGGACGCTGACCTGCACGGTAGAGATATTTCAGGATCGCTGCTTCCTTCTCCGTCAGACGGATCCGGCGGTTGCGAGCTGTTTCGACCAGCAGTTTTGCGGACGGGCGGAACGCATAAGGGCCGATTTCAAATACGGCGTCTTCGCTATTCTCGAAAATCCGCAACTGGGCACGCAGACGGGCCAGAAGCTCACCAATCCGGAAAGGCTTGGCAACGTAGTCGTTGGCCCCTGCATCAAGGCCGCGTACCACGTCATGTTCGTCGTCGGAGCCGGTCAGGATGATGATCGGCATGCGGACGCCCGCGCGCCGCAGTTCGGCGCAGAAATCGCGCCCATCGCCATCGGGAAGGGTAATGTCCAGCAACATGGCGTCATATCGGGCACCAGGCTTGGCGAGGAGTTCGCGTGCTGCGGCAACGGACGTCGCCTCAACCGCTTCCAGTTCGCCGCCGTGCTGAAGCTGCTCCGCCAGAAGACGACGGAGCGTATCATCATCGTCAACAACCAGGATGGGGCGTGGACCTGCCATAATAACCTGTCTCGTTCTCTCGTGACGGAAGAAACGACACATCCGCAAAAATTCGGTGTTCGTAACTTGCACATCCGGACTTACCATTCCCGGTAAACGGGAAGAAAGCAGCATGCTTTCGCATCAGACTATGGCAAGTACAGCCGGAAAAGGAAACAGCATTATGGCTAAAGCTATTTTGAAAACCGCCGGAGACCGCGCTTTTCTTCACTTTCAGGGGAAAATCATTCCGGCTTTGATCGGACAACGCGGCCTGTCTCTTGACAAAAGAGAAGGAGACCTTCGTACTCCCGTCGGGGAACTCCCATTCCGGCGCGTCTTCTACCGTGCGGACCGCCTATCGCATCCGGTCTGCGCAGCAGGACTCCCCATCGAGCCTATCGCCCCTAATGATGGCTGGTGCGACGATCCCGCTCATTCTGATTACAATCGCGCCGTAACGCTTCCTCACCCGGCCTCATGCGAAAACCTGTGGCGTGACGATCATGTTTACGATCTTTGCATCGTTCTGGGGTGGAATGATGCGCCAGCCAAGTCGGGATGCGGATCGGCGATTTTCCTGCACCTACCGCCTGCCAGTGGATACACGGAGGGCTGTATTGCCGTTGAGGAAAAGGACCTCCGTGCGCTTCTTGAAGCCGGTTTATCGCATATTACAGTCGAAGAGCCGTCTTGAGTGCACCATTGGAACTATAGTCGTTAAACCTGTTTCGCGTCATTACGGCATTTGGCTTCGTAATCCAGAACAAGGACATGCACAGCACCATGCCCCCATTTCTGGGTCTCGCAGAAGCGTTTGTAATGCTGCTGCGCGAAATATCGTATCTTTCGAAGGAGCGAGCTTCTTTTCCAGAGTCCGGAAATTTCGGGATAAGCTGCAACGAATGCCGGGTATGGAGCATAGTCACTTGCCTGCCATGGCTGAAAGATCCCGTCCCATGGCTTTGGCTGGGACATATAGTGGACAATTTTTGGCTGAACCGTGCTCTCAAGCCGGGCATTGTACAGGAAAACGGGAAAATTCCACGATAGCGACATTGGCAGCGCACGCTCAATGCCGACAATATTAAGAATGTCCTGATCCGGGAATCTGGACATCGTGTTCTGAGACCGAATGATTGTCCGCGCCTTCTCCGCAATGACAGCCCAGGCTGAGCGATTGAAGTAGAGCACTCCTGTATTGAAATATTGCCTGGATCGCTCAGGATTGAGGCCGATTTCCTGAAAATGCTTCCGGACTGACTCTCCTTCTTTTGACTGATCTTCAAGCAGGAAAACCATAGGATCGGCTGAAGCGAAAAAGCGTCCTTCAGGCGGTACGCAGGCCAGAAATTCGTTCAGCGACGATTTGATCTGCGTGTCGCCATCGATATAAAGGATATTTCTATAATTTTCAGGTAAAATTTCATCTAGATACAGTCTTCCAAGCATAGCTGGCGCGCCATCTATGTCTTTTCCGGATCTTGAGAAAAGAGTGATATTATTTTTATTGCATATTGATTGAGCAACGGAAATTGTCTCTGCATCGACGTCAAAACAGACAATAATAATGTCTGCAATGTGTGATGCCGCATGGGCGCGCGCCTGAAGTGCACTGACGAGAGTCGGAAAAAGATATGATCGATCAGTGCAGTAACAAACGCAAGTCTGTACGTCCATGCGAGTTCTCCGTTTTCTGTATGATGGCGGTGCCATGCGGGCAAGGGAAGAAGGAAAAGAGGAAATTCTATTGTAAAAAATCAGACGTCATTTTTGAGATGTATCTTCATATTTATTCGACATCCGGCGGGACCATGGAGATCATGTAATCTCCTGGTTGGGGTACGGCTTTGTCATTGTCTTCAGCTGAACGGATCAGGATGCCTCCGTCACGGCGCACGACGAGAATATCAAGTCTATTTTCGTCATTTCCGAACATTGAGGCGCTCTCTTCGGTGGCTTCCGTGGCGCTGAAACGCCAGCCTTGATCGAATAGCGTATCGAACAGCGTATAATTCCACGCCGGCTCGCCCAGAACCTTGCCGCGCGCATCGCGTGACAGACCGTGATAGAAGTCGAGCCGCGCCACACCTGGGCTGATCTGGTAGACGCGCTGCCGTCCCATGGTCGGGGCCAGATGCCCGCAGACCATACCGTTATAAATGCCGTCAGCTGTTGTTGCGATCAGATAGTCGGCAGGTCGCTCTTCAAGAGACTCCTGTCCGTGCTGTGACAGGAGTTCTGCGCGCAGTACTGGAATGTCCTGCCGGGTGGCGGGCAGAAGTGCGCTGGAGCGGTTATCGACCAGCAAAACTGGCACCCCTGCTTTGCGCAGACAGGACGCAAAGTTGATGGACCATCCGCTTGATCCCAGAATTGCGATGGCCGGATCATTGGAGAGTGTGAGTTTGAGGCGCCGCGCAATCGGGCCAAGTGAAAAGCCATGCAGGATCATCGTAACGGCAATCACGGCGAATACAGCGGGCATGATCAGATCGGCAGAATGATAGCCCGCTTCCTTCAGGCTGACACCCGCCTCACCCGCCACAGCAGCTGCGACAATACCGCGTGGCGCAATCCAGCCGACAAACAGCTTTTCCTTCCAGGGCATGCTTGTCCCCAGAGTTGAAAGGAAAATACCCAACGGACGCACGACAAATAAAACCACTACCGTCAGTGCGAAAATCGGAATCGAGAGCTGCGCCAGAACATTTCGCTGCAGATCGGCTGTCAGCATGATGAACAGCACTGATACAACCAGAACCACCAGCGACTCCTTCATACGTCGGAGCTCTGTCACGCCCGGAATATGAAGATTGGCCAGAGCCATGCCGAAGATCGTGACCGCCATCAGCCCTGCGCCGCCCATTTCCAGATTGCACAGCGAGAAGATCACCAATGCCATCGAAATCAGCATGGGTGTCTTGAGGATTTCCGGCATCAGATCGCGCGTGAACAGATACCGGATCAGATAGGCTGGCAGGATGCCCGCAGAGAGCGCGACGGCAATCGCGCCCAGCAGATCAGGCAGTGTGTGGGTGAAAAAGACACCCGCATGAACGTCCGCCCGCAGGAGCATGAGCTGAAGCACGACTGCGGCCAGAATGGCGCCCAATGGATCGTTGACGATGGCTTCCCATCGCAGGAACGCCGCCACACGCGGTTGCAGTTTGGCACTTCGCAGGAGTGGCAGCACCACCGTTGGGCCCGTCACGACGACGATCGCTCCGAACAGCATGGACGTGCCCCATTCCAGATGCGCGACATAATGCGCGGCCAGAGACCCCAGAACCCAGTTGATGGGTAGGGCGAGCATCGTCAGGCGTGCGACACCCTCCCCGGCTTCGCGCAACTGGCGGAAATCGAGCGCCATGCCGCCTTCGAACACGACAAGCGCCACCAGTAGTGACACCAGTGGTCGGAACATCCATCCCATCGTTTCGGAAGGATGAAGAATACCCAGTCCCGGTCCGAAAATCAGACCCAGCGAGAAGAGAAGGACAATGGCCGGAAGCCGAAAGCGCCAGGCGACCCACTGGGCCAGCATTCCTGCGCCAAAAGTCGAGGCAATGCCGATAAGAATGTCATACTGCATGGATGTTCGGCACGGGCTCCGCATGATGGATACGAAGCGGTATCATACCTCAAATGCCGTCGCGCACCTAAAACATGGAAGAAAGCCCTGTTATGCCATCGTCTTCAGCTCAAACCGGAAGCGGTCTCCTGATTCGTCCCGCCCAGTCTCTGGATCGGGAAGGAATCTGGCGTCTGCTGTCTCCTGTATTGCGTAAAGGCGAAACTTACGCACTGCCCCGCCACTGGGGGCGGCAGCAGGCTCTGGCATACTGGATGGCTGTCGAGCACCGTGTTTATGTCGCCCAGACCCACGATCATGAGATCGTGGGCACATTCTATCTTCAGGCCAACCAAAAAGGCGGTGGAAGTCACATCGCCAATGCGGGATTCGTTGCACGTCCCGGTTTTGGTGCTGGGCGGGCAATGGCCGAGGAAGCACTTGCTGAAGCGACGAAACTCGGCTTTCGCGCCATGCAGTTCAATTTCGTTCTCAGCACCAATCTGCGCGCCGTAGAGCTGTGGAAATCACTGGGGTTTCGGGTGATCGGAACGCTGCCAGGCGCCTTCGATCACCCTTCGGAAGGATATGTGGACGCGCTTGTTATGTGGAAGGATCTTCTGTCACCGGGAGCGTAACTGCCACGTCTTCCTCTTGCGTTTTCGCTTCCGTTACGACGCGCTCGAGAACGCAGGCGAAGAATCCGTCCGTGCCATCCCGCAACGGCGTCAGCGAGAACTGAGCCTTGCTCCGCAGCTCGGCGGGCAGAAGTTCGGACATCTGCTCCTTCGGCAGGCGTCTGAAGTCATCGCGACGCTTGAGGAAGGCGTCGATCTGCTGGCCGTTCTCACAGGCCAGAAGCGAGCACGTCGCATAGATCATACGTCCACCTGGCTTCACCAAAGATGCCGCACGATCAAGGATCTGCGCCTGTTTGATGACGAGTTCCTGAATGTCTTCTGGTGTCAGGCGCAGTCGTGCATCCGGGTTGCGCCGCCATGTCCCGGTTCCCGAACACGGCGCATCGACAAGCACACGATCAAAGCTTCCAGCCCGACGCTTCGCCCATTTGTCTCCGGACACCAACAGATGCCGTTCCACGTTGTGAACGCCTGCACGACGCAGCCGCTTCACCGCTCCGTCAAGGCGTTTCTCATGCACGTCACAGGCAACGATATGTCCACGGTTTTCCATGGTCATCGCCAATGCCAGCGTCTTGCCGCCTGCTCCGGCGCAATAATCCAGAACCCGGTGCTCACCACGCGCATCGGCGGCCGCGACCACAAGCTGGCTGCCTTCGTCCTGAATCTCAACCAGACCGTCTTTAAAAGCCTGCGTCGCGGTGACGGGCTGGCGCCCATCGAGACGCAGACCCCACGGAGACAGCTTCGTCATTTCCGCCGGAAGCGATTCGCGACGAAGTTCCCGCGCGGCCTGCTCCCGGCTTCCCTTGAGCAGGTTGACCCGAAGATCTAGCGTCGGCGTGCCCAGCATTGCTTCCATTTCGTCTGGCAGCCGGTTGCCGAACGTTTCCCGGAGCGCGCTGTCCAGCCAGTCCGGGTATTCAAGCCGCACGGCCAGCGGCTGCTTCTGGGTGGAAAGTTCTTTTCCTTCCAAACCCTTGAGTGCCACATCTTCACGAGACGTCAGAGGGTTCTGCGCGTAACGCTCCCCGGAGAAAAGCCGACGGACATTCTCCATCGTCTCTCCGCCAAGCAGGAGCGATGCCGCACAGATTAGCCGTGGAGAAATGTCGCCGGAAATATCCCTGAGATTCCATTGCAGCCGTCTCCAGCCACGCAGGACATCCCAGACGATCGTGGAAATGGCCCGACGGTCGCCGGCACCAATATAACGGCGTTCGCGGAAAAAGGCGTTGGCTGTGGCGTCGGCGGGACGGCGGGGCGCATTCTGGATCGCACAGAGCAGATCGATGGCGCCTGAAAGACGGGCTGCGGGGGTCATAGCGCCCCCGTAGCCCGTTTAGCCTCTCAATGCGAGAGGCTTTGATGCAGGGACGGTCAGTCCCGGCGGTAGTTCGGGGCTTCGCGGGTGATCGTCACGTCATGGACATGGCTCTCACGCAGGCCTGCATTCGTGATGCGACGGAACATGGTGCGGACCTGAAGATCGGCGATGGTGGCCGATCCCGTGTAACCCATACCTGCTTTCAGGCCACCGACGAGCTGGTGAATGACTGCGGACATGCCCCCCTTGTAGGGAACCTGACCTTCAATGCCTTCCGGGACCAGCTTGAGCGTATCGCGGACTTCTGCTTGAAAATACCGATCTGCAGACCCGCGGGCCATGGCACCCAGCGATCCCATGCCGCGATACGCTTTGTAGGAACGGCCTTGATACAGGAACGTTTCGCCCGGGCTTTCATCGGTGCCCGCCAGAAGAGAGCCGACCATGACCACGTCCGCGCCTGCACCCAGAGCCTTCACGATATCGCCGGACGTTCGGACGCCGCCATCCGCGATAGCGGGGATGTCCAGTTCATGACACGCTGCGGCTGTTTCCATAACGGCCGAGAACTGCGGCACACCCACACCAGCGACGACGCGTGTGGTGCAGATGGAGCCAGGTCCAATACCGATCTTCACGCAGTCGGCGCCAGCACCGATCAAGGCGCGTGCGGCCTGCGGGGTGGCGACGTTGCCGGCGATGACCTGAAGTCCACCGTGACGGCTCTTGAGGGTTTCGACGGCACTCAGAACGCCGTGTGAATGACCATGGGCCGTATCCACGACGATGACATCCACACCGGCTTCAGCGAGTGCGGCGGCGCGGCGGAAGCCGTCTTCGCCCACACCGACAGCAGCGGCGCAGCGCAAGCGTCCCTGCGAGTCCTTGATGGCCAGTGGGTGTGCGATGGCCTTGTCCATATCCTTGACGGTGATCAGACCGATGCAGCGCTGTGCTTCGTCAACCACCAGCAGTTTTTCGATGCGGTGGCGGTGCAGAAGCGTGCGGGCTTCGTCCGGTGCTGCGCCGTTGAGGACGGTTACGAGGTTCTCGTGTGTCATCAGGTCACGGACGCGGGTGTTTGGATCGGTCGTGAAGCGCATGTCGCGGTTGGTCAGGATACCGACCAGAACGCCGCTGCCCTCTTCAATGACCGGGAGGCCGGAGACGCCATGACGTGCCATGATGGCCTGAACTTCTGCCAGCGTCTGGTTCGGACCGACCGTGACGGGATTGACGACCATACCTGATTCGAAGCGCTTGACGCGACGGACCTGCTCGGCCTGCTCTTCAATTGAGAGGTTCTTGTGAATAACGCCCATGCCGCCCTGCTGCGCCATGGCGATGGCCATGCCGTCTTCAGTCACGGTGTCCATTGCGGAAGACATCAGGGGGATGTTCAGCTCGATGGAGCGTGTCAGGCGCGTGCGCGTCGAAGTCTGGGCTGGAAGGACCGACGATTCTGCCGGTTCGACGAGAACGTCGTCGAAAGCCAGCGCTTCGCGGATGCGCTCATTCAGATTTGTTATGTTGGAAGATGAAGTCATGAGCCGCGTGCCCCCGTTACGTCATGCGTCGTGAAAGACGCGATGTGTGTGAACCGGAGGCCAGAAGGCCGACCGGCCGTTGGCGGGTCCTCATAGAGCACTTTGCCCCCCGAGGGGAAGTCTCTTTTTTGCGGTATTTTCTGAGGATTTTCTTGGCTGGGAGACCTGGATTCGAACCAGGGCTGACCGGGTCAGAGCCGGTAGTTCTACCGCTAAACTATCTCCCAAGCGGTGAGAGGGTGTTTATCAACCGGCCCCGTGGGGCGCAAGAGCGATCAGGACATTTTTTTGAAAAAACACATATTTTTCTTGCGAGCAGGGTCCCCCGCGCCCCATGCTGCATTTCCAAGGTCCCAGATCACGGGCAAGCGGGAGCCGAAACACATGATGAGGTACGGAACGGATCACAACCTGTCAGGCCCGATGCCTGTTCATGCGTCTGCAAGGCGTACGGGTCCGTTCTTTGGCGCCATTGATCTTGGCACCAACAACTGTCGCCTCATGATTGCTGCGGGAACGCCGACCGGTTTTCGCGTCGTGGACAGTTTCAACCGCTCTGTCCGGCTTGGGGAAGGCCTGCGTGCCAGCGGGCGGCTTGCCGAAGATTCCATGAAGCGCGCGCTCGATGCCCTGCGGGTCTGTGCGGAGCGCATGAGACAGTGGCCTCTGGTCCATGTTCGTGCGGTTGCGACGGAGGCCTGTCGTCAGGCTGCCAATGGCCGCGAGTTTCTGGCGCGTGTGCAGCATGAGACGGGTCTGACGATCGATATCATCACGGCCCGTGAAGAAGCGGAGCTGGCTCTTGAGAGTTGTTCTCCCCTTTTCCGTCAGCCGGAACATCGACCTGTTCGCGCCGATCGGGGCGTTCTTTTCGATATCGGTGGTGGGTCTACCGAAGTCGCATGGGTGCGGATTGACCCCGAACGGGAGACGCAGACACTCATTGGCACGACGAGCGTTCCTGTGGGCGTGATCACGCTGCAGGAAATGTTTGGTGAAGGTCATGGCCCTTCTTATGAGACGATGGTCAGCCATGTTCAGGAGTATCTGAATGGCTTTGAGAACGTACATCGCATCCGGCGTGAGGTTACACACGGAAAGACACGTCTGATCGGGACGTCTGGAACCGTAACGACGCTGGCCGGAGTGGCCCTCTCCCTGCCCCGCTATAATCGTGCGGCGATTGATGGACTGACGCTTCCGGGGTCGAGCATGGTGGATGCCATTGGAAGTCTGCGGCGTCTCAATAATCAAGAACTGGCGGATCATCCCTGCGTGGGATCTGAGCGTATGAAGTTCGTCTTGCCGGGCTGCGCAATCTTCGAAGCCATCCATCGTTTATGGCCGGTCGAAGACGTCACGATTGCAGACCGGGGGTTGCGCGATGGGATGTTGCTGCGTATGGCCCGCGATCATGGTCAGCGTTCCGGCAAGGGGCGCCACACGACCAGTCGTCATGCCACGCCCCGTTCAAGGGGCCCATTCGGGACATATGCCACACTATGAAGTCGCCAAGATCCCGTTCCGGTTCCAGTAAGGATACGGGACCGAAGCGTATTCCGGGAAAGGCTCTGAAAAGTGCTTCCAATCCCGGTGAAAACGACGCAACACGTGATTCCGCAACGTCAAAAACGGCCCGCAACAAGACCGTTTCGCTCAAAACAGCGCGTGGACGCACGACGGCCCAGCAACGCTGGCTCAACCGTCAGCTCAACGATCCGTATGTCGCGGCGGCCCGCAAGCAGGGTTGGCGGTCTCGTGCGGCTTTTAAACTGATTGAGATCGACGATCGCTTTAAGCTGATTGAAGAAGGGACCCGCATCATCGATCTGGGTGCTGCTCCGGGCGGCTGGACGCAGGTTGCGGTCAAGCGGGGGGCAAAGCATGTTGTCGGGCTTGATCTGCTTCCGGTTGATCCTGTTGCCGGAGCAGAGATTATTGAGGGAGACTTTACCGATCCCGAGATGCCTGATCGGTTGAAAGAGATGCTGGGCGGTCCTGCTGATCTGGTCATGTCCGACATGGCGCCCAACACGACAGGGCACGCCGCAACCGATCATATGCGGATCATGGGTCTTGCTGAGGGCGCGCTGGATTTTGCGTTTCAGGTTCTGGCCGAGGGTGGCAGCTTTATCGCCAAGGTTTTTCAGGGCGGTTCGGAAAAAGACATGCTGGCGACGATGAAAACCGCATTTGCCAGCGTCAGGCACGTTAAACCGCCTGCATCACGCAAGGAATCAAGTGAGCTTTACGTCGTGGCAACAGGGTTTCGGCCTGAACGCCTGACTAATCCTTCCTGACGGGCTGAATATGAGAAGAAGAAAAGGGGAGGTATTTGCCTCCCTTTTCTTACAGGAACACCATTCCGGAAAAGTAATAATTTTCAATGACTGTAAGTTTGCTCGTTATTCTCCTGTATCTCTGCCTGCTACCTGTCATTTCGATTACGCTGGCCCGTCAGCCGCGTAAGGATCTTCCTCCCTGGGCAATCTGTCTATCCCTTGTCGCGACCGAAACATCCACCCTGACTATCGTCAGTGTTCCGGGGGTTGCTTACCTTAAAGGGTATGTTTTCGTTGGTCTGGCCGCGGGTTATCTCGTTGGGCGTATCGCGGTTGCGCTCTGGTTCCTGCCGTTGCACGAACGCGGTGCAACGTCGATCTATCGCTATATCGGTCAGAGATTTGGCACGAAACTTCAGAAAATTCTTTCCGGAACATTCCTTGCAACCCGTCTCGTCGCCGAAGGTGTTCGACTTTACGCCGGGATGATTCCCGTATCGATGCTGTTTGTCAGCATGGGCTACGCCGTCCCGGATCTGCTTCTGCTGGTTTTGATCGTTTTGTTGACGCTGGCTTATACCGTGGCAGGTGGGTTGAAGGCGGTTGTCTGGTCTGACAGCCTGCAACTGGGACTTTATCTGGGCGGAAGCATCGCCTGTCTGGCTGTGATCTGGTCTCGTGCAGGCGTGGCCCATTTTCACTGGGCGCCTGTTTTCAGCCATGGGATGCCGCCTTTTACGGATCCGTTTTCCATAGCTGGCGCTGTGATCGGGGGCGCTATTCTGGCTCTGGCATCGCATGGAACGGATCAGTTGATGCTGCAACGCTGTCTTGCAGCAAAAACACTCAACGGCGCGCGGGCGGCGATGATCGGCAGTGTCTTTATCGTGGGGCTGCTGTTCGCTCTGCTGTCATGCATCGGGGTTGCGCTGCGGGATCTCATGCCGGGTCAGGGTGCGAAGCCGGATGCTCTGTTTCCGCAGTTCATCCTGACGCTGCCTCCTGTTCTGAGCGGTCTGCTGGTTGCGGGTATTCTGGCTGCGACCATGGGATCTTTGTCGAGCGCGATGAATGCCATGGCGGCGGCGACCAAGGCCGACTTTTTGTCGCGCGCGAAATTTTCCCTGCGGGGTCTGACGGTTATCTGGGCCGGCCTTCTTGTACTGACCGCGCTGCTGTTTTCACGGCCCAATGGATCGGCTGTCGTTTTTGGACTTTCCATCGCATCCTACAGTTATGGTGCGACGCTTGGGGTATTCCTGCTGGCGATGATCGGCCGTTCGCGGGATGAGAAGGCGGCAATTTTCGGCTTTGTTTCGGCTGTTGGCGCGCTGGGTCTCATGTCATTCGTCAGGGTCGAAGGACATGCCATTGCTTTTCCCTGGCTTGTTCCTGCGGGAGTGACGGCCACTTTCGCTGGAGCGAAGGTCTTCTCAGGTCTGCGGTGGATTGGCCTGAAGAAATGACGCCATCGCGCGCTGCGCGAGGGCAGCTTCTTTGCCGAGGCGGATCAAACCGCCGATCTGCAACGGGTGCCGGACAAGCGAGCCGATCAGTCCGGGGATATATACCGCACCGTCCTTCACGCTGGTCTTCACAGCATGAGGCAGGTCCTGTGTGGCATCGTCGCAAACAACCCTGAGGACAGCAAACGGGACGCCACTCTGCGCCACGACGCCACTTTCCATATCCACTGCAAGACAGTGCGTTTCGGTAAAATAGCGTGCCTTTTCAGAGGCGAATTCAACTAACGCATCGCTATGCAGAATGCCGCCCCGGCGTGCGAAGGCAGAGCCAAACCTTTGACTCAGAGCGGGATCGCAGGGAATATTCCGGTTCTCATGATGCACATGATCGGCCACGATGACCGTACCGGGAGGCGCTTCTGGCGAAAGACTTCCCGCACAGCCGAAAGACAGGAGTTCTGTAACGCCCGCGCGAAACAGGCGCTCCACGCCCTGTCGTGCGCCCTCAGGCGTCGCATGACTCAGGGCAAGGGGGGCATCCGGCAGAAAGCGCCGGATCAGACGGGCTTCCTGTTTCAGCCCTGCGAGAATGCCCAGCATCAGAACCCGTACTCCACCTTGCCACTGTTGCTTGCGCCAAGGTTGCGATAGCGGGCCAGTGCGGTCAGCGGGAAGAACTGCTTATAGCCGTGGTAGCGCAGGTAAAAGACTTTCGGGAAACCAACGGCATTATAGGCGTCTTCCTGCCACTCCCCCTTGTCGTTCTGTTGAGTGACCAGATACGCAACGCCGCGCTTGACGGCGTCGCTCTCGCGGCGCCCGACGGCCATGAGGGCCAGAACAGCCCAGGCCGTCTGGGAGGGCAGACTCTTGTTGTATTCGCCCGCCGTGCCGCCTTCATAGGTCGCACAGTCTTCACCCCAGCCGCCGTCAGGACGCTGGACGCTTTCGAGCCAGTTTACAGCGCGCAGAACCATCGGATCGTCATGCGGCACACCAGCGATGTTCAGCGCGCACAGGACAGACCAGGTGCCATAGATGTAGTTGGTGCCCCAACGACCAAACCAGCAGCCTTCCGGCTCCTGCTCGGAGCGCAGATACTCCAGTGCCTTGAGAATGACAGGACGGTCGTCTGGATCGCCAAGCTGGGCCAGAAAGGAAATGCAGCGGGCCGAAACGTCGGCCGTCGGCGGGTCCAGAAGCGCGCCATGATCAGAGAACGGGATGTGGTTGAGCAGTTCGAGATCGTTGTCGATATCGAAGGCACCCCAGCCACCATTGGTGCTCTGCATGCCGATGATCCATTCCCGAGCACGCGCGATCGCCTCACGGCTGCCTTCGGGATCAACACGATGCAGCAGCATGCCGACGACGGCGGTATCATCGACGTCCGGGTAGTAGTCGTTCTCGTACTGGAACGCCCAGCCACCGGGGCGCAGGTCCGGTGTGTTAATGGCCCAGTCGCCCTTGACGTTCAGGATCTGGCGCTCCCGAAGCCATTCGGCGCTCTTTTTCAGGGAAGCGAGCGTTTCTTCATGCTTGGTGCCAGCGGGGCCGGAAGCGGCTTCGATCATCGCAAGACCGGACAGGCCAGTATCCCAAACCGGCGAGACGCAGGGCTGGCAATAGATTTCATCGCCATGATCAACCAGCAGGTCCTGAACGGCCTCCCATGCAGTCTGGGCGCGTGGGTCGCTATCGGGGACGCCCTGCGCGCGATACATCATCACGACATTCGCCATCGCGGGATAAATGGCACCCAGCCCTCCCCGGCTCAGACGCGGCTCGATGAAATCGCTGGCGGCTTTCAGGGCTTTTTTGTGCACGCTCTGTGGAATGAGCGGCAGGACGGGGCGCAGGGCGGAATCAAGATGCTTGAAAAAGCGCCCCCAGACCGAGCGGTATGGGCCGCGGATCCAGTCCGTGACTTCGGAAGGCGGCTTGACGAACAGTTCCTGCACATGGATGCCATGCGGATTGATGGCTTTGGGGCGGAGTGCATTTAGGACCAGCAAGGGTGCGATGACAGCCCGCGACCAGTAAGACATGTTCCAGACCGAGAAGAACGCCTTGCGCGGCAGGAGCATCAGCTCAACCGGCATCACGGGCGTTGCATTCCAGGGAACTTCCCCGAACAGGGCAAGCTGGATCCGCGTGAACACGTTGGTGCGTGCGGCCCCGCCGTGATCGAGAATGGCCTCCCGGGCAATACGCATGTGGGGCGCATTGATGTCATCCCCGATCGCCTTGAGGGCGAAGTAAGCCTTTACGCTCGCCGACAGATCAAAGCCGCCATCATGATAAAGCGGCCACCCCCCATGATCGCCCTGAATCCGACGCAGATAGACGCCGATCTTGGCCTGTTTCTGCGGGTCGATCCGGTCGAGATAGTGTTCGAGCAGGACATATTCTGCTGGGATGGTCGCGTCGGCTTCGAGTTCGTAAACCCAGTGACCGTCTGATTTCTGTTTCCCGCCCAGCGCGTCCTGTGCGCCTTCGATGGCATGGTTGATCTCATCGGGTTCGACCGATTGACGGGACAAGGTTTCGCTCACGCGACCCTCCTTTTCCAGAATATCAGAATAGATCAGCATTGTTCGGCTCTTCCGACGCAGGCAGTCCTCAAAGGCGGGAGCTGTGTTACAATCATGACAGGACGACTGCTCATCACGATCCTGTGTTCTCTACGGCGGACCGGAAGCCCAGAGCAGCGACGGCCTGAAGTCCGGACTGGATGGAGCCTTCGATCGTGGAGGGCAGTCCGGTCTCCGTCCAGTCTCCGGCCAGTGCCAGATTGACGAGGTCGGTTCTGGCTCCCGGACGCAGGAGGTTCTGTTCCGGCGTTGCCGCAAACGTCGCCCGTTTTTCCCAAACCAGACGTGACGGTGGGATGGCGACTGGCAGTGGCTGCGACAGAACGGGATCGAGCGCGCGTCGAATTTCTGACCAGATCGTGGCCAGAAGTTCGCTGTTGCTGCGATCCGCGTAGCGGTTGGCTGCGCTGACGGTTACGGAAAGGATATCCCCTTTCAGGAAAATCCATTCCGAAATGCCCCCGACCAGTCCTACGAAACCGGCCTGAGCCACAACGCCCCGGGCCTGAACTTTCTCAGGAAGACGGAAATGCGCGTTGGCAATGCTTTCAAAGGCGTCAGGCGCTGTCAGTCCCGGCAGCAGGGACTGCGCCACCGGTCCCGGAACGGCCAGAATGACCTGATCTTCAGGGCCGAGTTCAATCCGCCCTTCCCCGGTTTCCAGTGCCGTGGCGCGACCGTTCTGCTGTTCGATGGCGCTCACGCGGACGCCTGTGCGCACGTCGCCATGAAAGCGTTTGAGATAGGCTATTGCTGGGTCGATCAGGGTTTCGGACAGACCGACGGCCGGAAACCACGGACAGCAGGCCATGCCTCCCTTGGCAAGAGACTTGCGGATCACGTTGCCAAGGAGTTTGGCGCTCCCTGTATGGATGTCTGTATTGAGAACCGAGATGGCGAACGGGATCAGCAGTCTGCGACTCAGTTGGCCGGAACTGAGGCAGCTCTCTACGGTCGTTCTGTCTCCTGCGCGCAGGAAACGTCCGAGAGAGGCCAGTTCGGACAGTTTCATGCCCGGAACGCGCCGTCCGCCCGGAAGCGCCCAGAAAGGGAGCTTTCCCTTCGACAGGCGCAGCGTCCAGGCGAGGCTGTCTTCCAGATCGTAATAGGGGAAGATCGGTAATCCCGGTCCGGTCAGCGTGTGACGCGCGCCGATGATGTCCAGATAGCGGAACGTCAGGTCGTTCGATGACAGGATCAGATGGTTGCCGTTATCGATCCGGGCGTCGAGGGAGCGGTCGTGAAAGGAACGCGCCCGGCCGCCGCAGGCCGGGCCTGCTTCGTAAACGGTGACGCGGGCCTGTGCCGCAAGCTCGATTGCGGCGGAGAGGCCTGCCAGACCACCGCCGATGATGTGGACGTGGCTCATGGGTTACTTCACATACGCTGCAAGGGTACGAAGCTGCCTCAAAGGTTTCGAGACTTTCGGGGCAATGTCAGGTGTTTTCCAGCCGCGCTTTTGCAGGGCCGACAGGATGGGCGCGTAGGACGCGGCCATCATGCGTGCCGGGCGCATTGCGGTGCTGTCACACAGTTGCATGGCCCTCCGCGCTTCCCGGAAATGGTCTCGTGCACGCTGGGCGAGGATGCGCCCCACCTGATCCAGACCGTGAGCGTAAAGCGCTTCGTGAGGATTTTTCGGGACATCGAACCGGGTCAGGAGTTCGGATGGAAGATACAGCCGGTCGCGGCCCGAATCTTCGGCGATATCGCGCAGAATATTCGTCAGCTGAAGCGCGCGCCCCAGATGATAGGCAACGCGCCGGGCATTGTCGGAAGAATCTCCGAACACGCAGACCGACAGGCGCCCGACAGCCGACGCCACACGATCGCAGTACAGATCCAGCGTCGCCTCATCCGGTGCGACGATTGGCGCTCCGCAATCCATGGCCATGCCGTCAATGACGTCGTGGAAGTCCTGAGGCTGAAGCTGGTAACGATGGATTGCCACGATCAGAACACGGTCGAGCGCATCCGTCGCGATCCCTTCATAGAGGCCGTCGATGCGACGATGCCAGTCCTGAAGGGCGGCCATAGGGTCTGCAACGCCTGCATCGCCATCGGCGATATCGTCCACCTGACGACAGAAAGCATAGACCGCGAACATCGCCTGACGGCGGTCCGCCGGGAGGATACGCATTCCACGGGCAAAGGACGTTCCCGAGGCGGTGACGATCCTTTCGACATGATCCAGATCGGCCTGCGCGCAGGGAAGACCTGAAGAAGCGCGCATCCTGCTGAAAACCATGTCTGTCCCCTGTCTCGTTTCAGAAGATCAGGGTTCTAGACCCAAATCCCGGCGAGACAAAGATGACCTGAACCGAAAGGGCTGCCCTGTGTTAATATGATGCCAAAAGGCAACACCTGAAAAGGAGTCTTTCGTCATGCGTGTTCTCTCTTTGAAAAACGCCACCGTTCTTGCCGCAGTGCTGGTCGCTCCCCTCGCCTCTGCCCAGACAGCGCCTCCCACGACGGCCAGCGGGCATGCGGAACATCTTCTTGCCGACGATCATTCCTGGAATGGCACGCCCTACGACCACTACCCGACCACGCGACCGATGCTCAGTATGATTAAGCTGACCATTCCTGCGCATTCCGCCCTTCCCTGGCATGTTCATCCGTATCCGAATGCGGGTTATGTCCTGGAAGGAACGCTCACGATCGAGGATCGGCAGAGCGGCAAAAAGCGGACGTTTCATCAAGGCGAAGCCTTTGCGGAATCGGTCAATGATGTTCATCGTGGCGTCACGGGCGACGGCCAGACGGTTCTTTTGTTGACTTATGCCGGTTCGCCCGGAAAGCCGACGTCCATCCCCCTGCCCGGCCAGCAGAAAGAATACTGAAAATATCTTTGGGTGTGCTTTGACAGGGAAAACGTTTCGGAACTAACATGTTCTGGCCCTAGTCTGGAGTATGGCCCACAATGACCAGTCCCCTCTCTTCCGCCGCCCGTAGCGACCTTCTTGCCCGGGGATATTCCCGGCGCAGCTTCGGGCGCATTGCTACACTTCTGGCCGCAGGTGCGACCGTAAAGGCCCTGACAAACTCAGCCCGCGCGGATATTCTTCCGTCGGGGATCAATTTCGAGGGTGTTACCCGTCTTGGTAGCAATGAATGCTGGACTGGTCCCTTCCCGGAAGCTGCACAGGCTGGCGCATCCTCGGTTTTTCAGAGTAATCGCTACGATCCGACCGGTCACATGCGTGATGACCTTATCAAGACGGTTTCCAATGTCGAAGGACTTCCCCAGACCCATGTCATGACGTGGTGTGGCTCGTCCGATCCCCTCGCCCGTGCCATCGTGACGTTCTGCTCACCCACCCGCGGCCTTGTGACGGCTGACCCCAGCTATGAGGCCGGATGGGTCGCTGCAGACTGGCTGAAAATTCCTCTGGCCCGTGTGCCGCTGACAGCGAAAAACGGCTATAAGACAGATGTCCGGGCCATGCTGGCCGCTGATCCCAATGCAGGTGTTTATTATATCTGCTCCCCCAACAATCCGACGGGAACGCTGACGCCGCTGCGCGATATCGCATGGCTGGTCGAGAACAAGCCCAAGGGTTCGGTCGTGCTGGTGGATGAGGCTTACATCCATTTCTCGAATGCGCCGAGTGCTGTGGAATTGGTGGCGAAGAACAAGGACGTCGTTGTTCTCAGGACGTTCTCGAAGATGTTTGCCATGGCTGGGATGCGTCTTGGCCTTTCATTCGCCAGACCTGACCTGCACGAGAGCATGATGCGCTATGATGGGAAAAGCGCCACTTCAATGCTTCCGGTTCCGGCCATGGCCTGTGGTACGATGAGCCTCACCATGAAGTCCGCGATCGCGGCCCGTAAGGAGGAGATGATTGCGGCCCGCAACATGACGTTCCAGCATCTTCGCAAGCGGGGCATTCATTTCATTCCGTCTGATGCAAACATGTTCATCATCGACTGGAAGAAGCCGGCAAAGCCCATTCAGGATGCCTTCCTGAAGCAGAATGTTCTGATTGGTCGCTCATGGCCTATCTGGCCAAATGCCTCGCGGATTACGGTCGGCTCCATGGATGAAATGAAGACCTTCTGTACCGCACTGGACCAGATTTATACCTGATCTGGTCCAGATACCCCTGCCGTTGCAGTTCAGCCGACGGCAGGGAAATAGCGCATGGCCCGGAGCAGAGCTTTTGCCGCATCTGCTTTTGTCAGGGCCACGCGTTCCAGAAGCGGGTCCTGACGGCGTAGGCGAGTGGTGAGGATGTGGCATAGTTCCACAATGACGGCAGCTTCCAGTCGCATCCGACGATCCCGGACGAGCAGCGGCAGGGTTCTTGCGTTCCTGTTAAGAACATCCACACCATCCAGCATCCGATCGAACACGCGACGCACGCCCGGCTTGCTTCGGACCAGACGCAGGTCATCCAGACAGACGTCTTCTTCTTCCAGCCAAGGTAGCGGGACATAGCAGCGGTCCAGATCCTTCAGATCGCCCGCGACATCCTGAAGATGATTGATGACCTGAAGTGCGGAACAGAGCGCATCGGATGGAGCGAGTGTTTCTTCGGCCTCGCCGTGTAGCAGGAGCAGAAACCGCCCCACGGGGTTGGCAGAATATTTGCAGTAATGCAGCAGTTCGTCCCAGCTTTCGTAGCGGTTCTTTTCGGCATCCATGCAGAACGCTTCGAGAAGATCCGTTGCCGTTTCAAGCGGGACGCCTGTCTGGAGCAGGACGTCGCGAAGTTTGACCGCTGTTTGTGCGTCCGCGCGCTGAGGAGCTGTGATCTCACCCCGGATAACGGCTGCCATGCCCTTGAGGCGTGCAATCTTTTCGGGAGGCGTCAGCTCAGTCGTGTCCACCATATCATCCGCGACACGCGCGAAATTATAATAGGTGTGAACGTAAGGCCGCAGCCGCGGTGCGATCAGAAATGATCCAACGGGAAAATTTTCGTCGGATTTGCCTTTGGCGGAGGTGACGTCTTTCGTCCCCCAGATGGTGTCTGTCACGATGTTTCATCCGTGTAGGAACGATTTTTCCACCGCACACCAACACCACGATGGTGGTCTATGGCAGAGCCGATGGTTGCGGCCATGTAAAAAGCCGCAACAAGTGGAAGAGGAATGGCGCGCCACAGCGGCAGGCCGAAACGGCGGAGTGTGGGGACAAAGGTCAGGCACGACAGGAGATAGGTCAGAAGTCCGATCCGCCGTTCCCGTCCCTTGCCGAAGAGCGTCAGTCCGATTGGAAGCAGCCAGATCATGGCCATTCCCAGAATTGTCGCCAACAGGAGGAGTGGCGAGTAGCGGAGTTGCACATAGGCCGTGCGGGCAATCATGTGCCAGACATCTTTCATGCCGCGATACGGCCTGATCGACCATGCCAGAGCACTGTGTCCCAGATAGAGCCGCCCACCGGACCGTTTGACATGAGCCGCCAAAGTGCAGTCGTCGATCAGTGCGCCGCGCAGTGCTTTGATCCCGCCGATCCGGTCCAAGGCTCGACGACGCAGGAGAATTGTTCCCCCCGCAGCCCCGGCAATGCGGGAGTGTTCGCTAGCGATCCGCGAAAACGGGTAGAGCATGGCAAAGAAATAGACGAATGCTGGAACCAGAAAGCGCTCCGCATGACTCTCGCAGTTCAACGCCACCATTTCCGAGACAAGATCCAGATCGTCTTCCCGTGCCTTGGCGACCAAAGAGGCCAGATGCTCCGGTGCGTGCATGATATCGGCATCGGTCAGGAGGAGGTATCCATAAGGACCAATCCGCGTCAGCGCTTCCTGTTCTCCCTGATGGACGGCCCAGAGTTTGCCGCTCCATCCTGCCGGACGTTTAGCGCCTGTGATGACCGTCAGGCGCTCATGCGGATCAGGCAGGGTACGGGCAATATCGGCCGTTCCATCCGTGCTCTCGTCATCGATCAGGATAATGGACAATTTGCCATCATAATCCTGTTCCAGAAGAGACGTCAGACAGGCTCCGATGGACTCGGCTTCATCACGCGCTGGGATGACAACCGCAACATCAGGCGCCGAAGCTGGAGCGGGCTTCTGGTCCAGAATGGGGCCTTTCTGCCAGAAATTCCCATGAAACAGCGAAAGATAGATCCAGGCTCCCAAGCTGGTCAGTGCGCTTCCGAACAGCATTATTTCATCCGCCCATGCTGACGGAACCAGACGATCGCATCTGTCACGGCATCGCGGGCCGGGCGCGGGGTGTATCCGAGTTCTCTCTTGGCCTTGTCGGATGAGAAGAACATCAGTTTCTTGGACATGGCCAGTGTTTCGCGCGTCACCCGCGGTTCAATGCCGAACCCGCGTGCCAGCCATTCGGAGACAAGGGCCACGGGATAGAGCCAGGACTGCTTGAGTTTGATTCCCGGCGGCTTCACCCCGGCAATCTGACTGACCATGCGGAAAAGATCTCCCAGCATGATGTTCTCGCCGCCAAGGATGTATTTCTCGCCGATCTTGCCCCGTTCCAGAGCCAGAGCATGTCCTTCCGCGACATCATCGACATGCACGATGTTTAGACCCGTCTCGACATAGGCCGGCATGTTTCCGCTGGCACAGTCGAGAACCATCTGGCCCGTCGGTGTCGGCTTGATGTCCCGGGGGCCAACGGGGGTCGACGGATTAACGATAATCGCAGGCAGGTTCTTCTCGCGGATCAGCCGCAGGACTTCCTGTTCCGCACGATATTTCGAGAGCTTGTAGATCCCGATGACCTGATTTTCCGTCACCGGAGTGTTTTCGTCAGCTGATTCGCCATTTTTGCACAGGCCAAGCGCCGCAACCGACGAGCAGTAGATGATTTTTTCTACCCCGGCCTCCAGAGCGGCCAGCATCAGGTTGCGCGTGCCCTCCACATTGGCCTTCATCATGATTTCCGGATCCGGAACCCAGAGTCGGTAATCGGCAGCGACGTGGAAAAGGGTTTTAACGTTTTTTAGTGCCGGAGCGAGCGTGTCCGGATCGGCGAGATCTCCGACAACGATTTCCGCGTCAAGCTCCGCTATATTTGAACGGTCGGATGTCGGGCGGACGAAAAGTCTCAGGCGGTGTCCGCGTTCTTCAAGGACGCGGGCGACGGCAGAGCCGACAAACCCGGTAGCCCCCGTCACGAGTGTGACATCGTTCATGGTGGCAGTGTCTCCTTGGGTCATCAGCAGATGGTTGCAATTTATGACAGCATAATCCTCCCGGCTTTTCGGGGAAAGCGTCTGTGAGGGTGGAATATTAACGATACCTGCGATAGATCGTGTGCAAACGGCATGTGACGAAGACGTTGAAAAAAACTCTCCCTGTTCTCCTTTCCCTTCTCGGGGTGGCCCTGTTCACCTTCATTGCGGCCAGAGCCGGTATCCATCCTGTCATGGAAGCGCTCTCCAAAGTCGGGCTTGGCGGCTTCCTGCTCCTTGCGGCCTGTCAGCTTGTGGTGGATGTGGGCCTCGGGATTGCCTGGTATGCAGCCGTTCCTATTCTCAGCGTCAAACGCCTGATGGCCGCACGTCTTGTTCGGGACAGTGCGGGAGCCTGCCTGCCCTTCTCCCAGCTTGGCGGAATGGTTATTGGTGTTCGTGCAACAATGGCAGGTGTGGACCCAAGAACTGAACAGGGCGAAGAACTGCACTGGCCAGAAGCTGTCGCCGCCAATCTTGTGGACATCACCACAGAAGTTCTGGGGCAGATTGCCTTCGTGCTGATCGCCCTGCTTTGCCTTATCGGTCATCATGACGCTGCCAGATTTGTCTGGCCACTCATTGGCGGAATGGCGCTGCTCAGCCTCGGAATTGCCGGTTTCATCTGGACCCAGCAGCGCGGTGGCGCGACGGTCAGCAAGGTTGCGACATTCCTTGGACGGCATATCGCTGCGGAGTGGCGTGAGTCGCTGATCGGAAATACCGCCGCTTTCCAGTCCCGACTGGAGGAGCTCTGGAGCCGCCCGGACCGGATTTCTCTGGGGGCGCTCTGTCATCTGGTATGCTGGACGGGCAGTGCTGCCATGACGTGGCTGGGACTTCATCTTCTTGGCGCGCATGTCGGATTTTTCTCGTCCGTTGCCATTGAAGGCGTAGTCTGCGGCATTATGTCGGCAGGTTTTCTGGTTCCGGGCGCGCTTGGGGTTCAGGAAGCCTCTTATGTCGCGCTTGGGATGATCTTCGGCGTGGATGCGGAAGTGTCCCTTAGCCTTTCGCTTCTGCGTCGCGGTCGGGATATCCTGATTGGTATTCCGGTTCTGTTGATCTGGCAGTTCGTTGAGATGCGGCGTCTTCGTCATGAACGTTCTGCGGCAAAGCTGGAAAACGAACCAGCCGCTGCCTCTCTTCGCAAAAAGGTCATTGCGCCAGCTGTGACGGCCCTTACCGGGAATATCAAGAAAGAAGCAGTGTCCCGAGACGGAAAAACGCCCGAAGACAGCTCCTTCGCGACAGCAAGACGCGTGTTATGACGCCGCTTTTCAGTTCCCTTTGTGTCATCGGTCCGGGACTGATTGGCTCGTCCATTTTACGGCGTGCCAGAGAAGCGGGCACGATTGCTGGAACCCTGATCGCAGCGGACTCGAAGCCGCATGTTCTCGAACGGGTTCAGGAACTGGGGATTGCGGATGTTACGACGTCTGATTTAGCCGTCGCGGCGCAGGCGGACTGTGTCATGATCTGTGTTCCTGTTGGTGCAGTGGAAGAAGTCGCACGACAGGTGCTTCCATACATGAAGCCCGACAGCATTCTCACGGACGTGGCGTCGGTGCGGGGCCAGCTTGGGCCGACGATTCAGGCGATCCTGCCCGAAGGCATATCCTATGTTCCGGGCCATCCCATGGCGGGAACCGAGCATTCCGGGCCGGACGCCGGTTTTTCAACTCTGTTTGAAGATCGATGGGCGCTTCTCGTGCCACCTGAAGGATCTGCTCCGGAAGCGATCGCCAAAATCCAAGCACTCTGGAATCTGTGTGGCGCCCGAACGAAAATCCTGTCTGACGAACAGCACGACCAGATTTGTGCCATGGTGAGTCACCTGCCTCACCTTCTGGCCTTCACGATCTGCGATACCGCCGATAATCTGTCGGACGAAATTCGCGCAGCGGTACTGGACTACGCGGCTTCGGGATTTCGGGATTTCACCCGGATTGCAGCCTCAGATCCGGTTATGTGGCGGGATATTTTCCTAGCCAATCGTGAGGCCCTGCTGGGCACACTCGACAGGTTCGTAGCTGATACACAGGCCATGGCGGATGCGATCCGTCATGGTGACGAAGCAACTATAACCAGCAAGATCGAACGTGGACGCGCGATCCGCCGAACCCTGATCGAAAACCGTCAGGCCTGAGATTTTTTAAGATGCATGAATCTGCTGCCGGGCTATGCCCCGGCAGCAGATCGTTTCTTCAGGCCGTGACAACACGCAGGGTATTCGTGCTGCCGGAATGGCCGTAAGGCAGTCCAGCCAGAACCAGAACCCGGTCTCCGGCCTTGCAGAAGTTCATGCTGCGGGCGAGTTCTGCGGCAGGGCCAGCCAGATCCTCAATGCCATGAGCCGTCTGTTCGCGATCCACGACATGCGGGAATGTCCCCCACACGATGCAGAGGCGACGCGCAACGTCCAGTTCCGGTGTCAGGGCAATGATTGGGCAATGCGGCCGCTCACGTGCCATGCGCATTGCGCCGCCGCCACCACGGGTATGGGACGCAATCACACCGGCATGCAGCGTACGGCTGACCTGCCAAGCTGCCTGAACAATCGCACACTGAACGCTCTCGTCCGGCGTGGGGCGCAGACGGTCCATGCGGACCCGCCATTCATGGTCCTGCTCGACCCGCTCGGCGATCCGTACCATCATTGATACGGCCTCGAGCGGATATTTGCCGGCAGCACTTTCCGCAGACAGCATGACTGCATCCGCACCGTCATAAACGGCATTGGAGACGTCAGAGACTTCGGCTCGTGTCGGGGTCGGGCTTTCAATCATGCTCTCGAGCATCTGCGTCGCCACAATCACCGGACGGCACTGTCTGCGGGCTTCGGTAATTGCGCGCTTCTGGGCAACCGGGACTTCCTCGGGGGGCAATTCGACGCCGAGATCACCGCGCGCCACCATGAGCGCATCCGAAAGATGTACGATGGCTTCAAGGTTATCCATCGCCTGAGGCTTTTCGAGCTTGGTCACGATCGCTGCACGGCCGTTCGCAATATCGCGCGCTTCCTGGACGTCTTCCGGGCGCTGCACAAAGGACAGAGCCACGAAATCGACACCAAGCGACAGGGCGAAGTCGAAGTCGCGGCGGTCTTTTTCGGTCAGTGCTGGAATGGGAAGCGTCACGTCGGGAACGTTGACGCCCTTGCGCTCGGACAGCTTGCCGCCGACCACCACGACCGTCTCTAGAAAGCCTTCCCCGACTGTCACCACACGCAGCTTGAGCTTGCCGTCATCCAGCAGAAGGTGGCTTCCCGGCTTCGCAGCGGAAATAATTTCCGGATGCGGCAGACAGACCCGCGAAATTGTGCCCGGCGTACGGTCCAGATCCAGACGGAACGGTTTGCCTTCCTCCAGAATCACGGGGCCGTTTTCAAACACGCCAACGCGCAGTTTGGGGCCCTGCAGATCTGCAAGGATCGCCAGCGGATGGCCGACCTTCTCTTCGGCTGCACGGATGGCGGCATGACGCTCGCCATGATCTGCATGCGCACCGTGAGAGAAATTGAGCCGGAAGACATTCACACCGGCCTGCGCCAGAGAAAGGATCATCTCGGGGGACGATGAAGCCGGCCCCAGTGTGGCGACGATCCGCGTGCGGCGGTGATGGGAACTCGATGTCATATACGGCGTCCTCGATCGGAAAAAATCAGTTTGGTTGAATCGTCTCGCCCGGGAGCAGGCCCCAGAAAAGACGGCGTGGCAGCCAGCCGTCGTAGCCCTTCACGCTAACATGGCACCATTGGGAGTTCTGCGGGCACAGCTTGATGTTGCCCACCGTTCCCTGCTCCAGAACCGCAACCACGGTGCTATCTTCTTCCGGATGGCTCATGAGAAGCACATCATTTTTATGTGCCCTCGCCTCATCCTGCGTTGCGACGCGGGCAAGGATGCGGGCGTCGGCCTTGCCGATATGGTCGCCTTCCTGCGCGCTCGCCTCGCCCGTCTGGGCTTTCACACCTTCGGGAGGAAGGCCCGGAATTACGAATGTGCGGCTTCCATACAGCGTTGCCTGATGGACCCAGCCCTTCTGGCCATCGGAGTCCTCCACAAGACGCCAGACATCGAACTCACGCTCGATCTGCACCGGAAGCCCGCGACGATGATAGACCCAGTCGATCGGATAACGGTCTCCGGGCCCGCGACGCATATAGACTTTGTCAGCGCGGAGCGCGGCGTAACGAGGCAGGGGCAGACCGGTATTGCTGCCCTTGTCCTCATTTTCAGGGGCGGGAGGAACTGCTGGAGGCGCAGCCTGATCCGGAGTGGCTGCCGTTGAAGCCGCGGCTCCTGCTACAGCCGCCCCGGCGACTACGGGAGCTGCATGTTTCAGCGCGGCATGATGGGCTACTTTGTGATGCGGCGCCGGAGATGTCGGCTTTGCCGCGTCGGCCTTATGGTGTTTTTTCGCAGAAGCGTGTTTTTCCGCGGGTTTTGCGGCGCTTTCTGTATGCTTCTTATGATGGTGGGCCGCCTGCGCGCCGTGAGCGGCAAGCAGGATCGTGCCTGCCAGAAGCGCACGCAGAAAAGCGGATGGGCCTGTGGCGGAACGCGGAAGGAAGACTGACATTCTCATGAGCGCATCCCTGCCAAGGGCCGACGGTTTGGGCAAGTCATCAAAACGGGGAAAGACATCCTGAACCCGTAATCTTTAAGGAAAACTTACAGCGCAAGGAGCGGATTGTCTCCCGCCAGTTCGAGAAAGCTGACAATTCCTTTCACCATCACACCTTCCAGAAGGTCTTCCGGGACTAGTCCTGCCATCGTCAGACCGGTTTCGCAGGCCATGACGGTAGCGCCAAAATCGAGCACCGCCGCCCGCAATTCGCCGAACCCTGCGATCCCCCGGGCCTCAAGCACGTTATCAGCAATAGTGCCCTGAAGCCCTGACCAATCCGGCGTCAGGGCCAGAACGCTGCGTCCGCCTGCGAAAATTGAGACGTCACGCCCGAGCGAGAGCGCCCCTGCCGCGACCACCATCGCATAATGGGCGCGTTGCCACGAATCATCTGCCAGCGTCAGAAACAGGGGACGGCTCATGGTTTGACGGTGTCCTCATGATGTGCCGGACAGCGGGGATCGCGTCTGAGCGTAAAACTGGTCATCGTTCCCGACAGCGCGTCCCACATACTCACCCGCGTTTCGTCGCGCCCTTCGAGGCCGATGATTTCACGCATGACTTCGACGGCCATCAGACTTCCCATAACGCCTGTGGCGGCGCCCAGCACACCCGACATTCCGCAGTTCGGTGCCGCTGTCTGTTCGGCTTCGGGGAACAGACAGCGATAACAGGGACCGCCCTTCTGAGTCCGAAAGACGGCGAGTTGCCCCGAAAATCCTTGTACAGCGCCAGAAACCAGAGAGCGACCGTGCCGGACGCAGGCATCGGAAACTGCAAGCCGGGCCGGAAAATTATCGGTGCCGTCACAGACGAGATCGTATTGCGGTACAAGATCGTCCAGCGTCGTCTCCGTTGCGCGAACCGCGTAGGGACTGATTTTGACCAGTGGGTTAAGCGCTTTCAGGCGTCGGGCTGCGGCTTCGACCTTGAGCAGCCCAAGATCGTCTATCCCATAAAGAACCTGCCGCTGAAGGTTGCTGAGTTCCAGATGGTCATGATCCATAATCCCGATATGCCCAATGCCCGAAGCCGCAAGCTGCTGGAGCAGCGGCGCTCCGAGACCGCCTGCGCCGACGACGAGCACGGAAGCCTGTCGAAGCTGCGCCTGTCCAGTCGCGCCCACCTGAGGCAGCAGGATGTGGCGGGAATACCGTTCCAGTTCCTGGTCGGAAAAATTCATGTCCATGGAACGATGATAATTGCTGACTTTCGCTCTTGAAAGACGTTAGCGTGATAATCGTCAGTCACCGTGGGGTTGCATTAGCGGGACCCGAGGCAGGGAAATGTCATGAGAAAAGGATTTCGCAGAGCCATGCCTCGTGCATGGCAGGGTCTGGGCGTTACGGCCGGTGCCGTTCTGGCCGCCTATGCCGTCTCCCCTTACCTTGCCCTGTGGGATATCGACCGGGCCTTGCATGGCAATAATGCGTCGCGTCTGGCACCGCATGTGGATTGGTCGTCGCTGAGCCATTGCCTGAAGGAACAGTTCACGCCTGCCGTTCCGGCCGATGATGATCTACCGGGCTTTGGCAGTTCTTTCGCCGGACAGGTCGTGTCCAACGCGATCGACACCCATCTGACGCCTGCGACGCTGATGAGCACAGCCCATCAGGTCATGCCGCATGGTGTATCAACACCCGGCTGGCTCGGGGTATGGCATGGCGTGCATGCCCATTTCGTAAGCGCTGGAAAGTTCGAGGCCAGTCTGGATCAGCCGGGACAGACACCGTTCGTCCTGCATATGAAATTCGAGCACTGGGGCTGGAAGATCACGCGATTCGAGATGCCTGCTCCGGCGCACGCAGCCTGAAAACTCAGGCTGCGGGAAGGTCTTCTTCCAGAACGGTGATGTGAATGGCGTAGGAAACTTCACCTTCGTCTTCGTCACGGTGAACCGTTCCGATCACTTCTCCCGACACGGCCAGTTCAACGCTCATGCCCTTGCGGCTGGGCTTGTTGACGGTCAGTTTCGGAGAGCCCAGCAGGCGCTGGAGCGTGGTCTGGAGGCGTGTCACCTCGGATAGGGTCATATCGGCCATTGGTGGCATTCCTGTGCTGCAAGGGAACTGCCCTGTAACCCATCGACACGTACAAAGGAACCCGCCTCCTCTATCCCCGTCAGGGATGCTGTTGTAGAAACCGGGCACTTCACATGTGATTGTGTCCTGTTCGCCATGAATCGTTCAGGGTCCGCAGTCTGCTTCCCCTTCCGCGCAAAGGAGACATGATGCGCCCGGTTTTCCTTAGAATGATCGTTGCCCTGACCTCCACCGCCGCCCTCTCGGGATGTGGATATTTTGATTCCCGGAATGCGCATAAGGCGCAGTACGAAATGATCGGGATGACCAGCTACGATCTTCAGTCCTGCGCAGGTATTCCGGCCAGCACGAAGAAGCTGAACGATACGACCGAGCTCTGGCAGTATGACGGAAGCATGGCGCTGCCGACCATGCCGGCTGATTCAGGCTTCATTCCTGTCCAGTCCGCAATCAGCATTTACCAGTCCGCTCTGGGTGGCGGTGGCACGACCTGCCGGATGCTGGTCCGCGTGGATCATGACCGGGTTTCGGAAGTCCATTATACCGGCAATGACGATGAATATATCGGAACGGATGGTATCTGCTCCATCATCACGCGAGGCTGTGCCCGTCAGCGTGAATCGACGATGCGCCGCGTAAATGCAGGTCCGTTCGGTCCTGTATCGGCTTTCCATCCGCCGCGTACACCGCCCCAGAGCGCTACGGCCACCTATTCCGATCAGTCCGGCAAATACGTTCCCAAATTCAGCAAGGACGACACCCAGCCGGTTATCCAGCCGGTCAAGTGAGTTTGAAAAAAGGGCCGGGACAGAGTTTGTCCCGGTCTTTTTTTTGTTCAGGAGTTTATGAGACGCTTCATTTTCTGAACAGTTGGTCCCAGGCCGTCGAAAATGGCGTGTCCGATCAGGAAATGGCCGATATTGAGTTCGGCAAGACCTTTCAGGGCGGCAATAGCTTCGACGTTGTCGTAGGTCAGCCCGTGCCCCGCATGGAGCTCCAGCCCACAGGTTAAAGCCGTGTGTGCGGCTTTTTGCAGACGCTCCAGCTCATGCTCACTCCCCAGCGCATAGGCGCCCGTATGAAGCTCCACGACGGGTGCCCCCAAAGCTGCAGCCGTCTCGATCTGTCGCGTATCGGGATCGATGAACAAGGAAACCCGTATTCCTGCGGCTTTCAGGCGGTTGATTTTGGAACTCAGGGCTTCACGCTGCCCGACGACATCAAGGCCGCCTTCGGTTGTGACTTCCTGCCGTTTTTCCGGGACCAGACAACAGGCATGCGGACGAAGCTCACAGGCGAGCCGGACCATTTCGTCCGTCGCGGCCATTTCGAAGTTCAGTGGCGCGGACAGTGCTTTCAGACGCGGCATGTCAGCGTCGCGGATATGGCGACGGTCTTCCCGCAGATGCGCCGTTATTCCGTCCGCTCCTGAGGCAATCGCCAGTTCCGCTGCGGCGACCGGATCGGGAAACGTGCCGCCTCTGGCATTCCGCAACGTGGCGACGTGATCAATGTTTACACCAAGACGGATCATGATCTTTTTCCTTCCCGATAAGCGCTCATCCCGTCTGCCAGACGGATGGCGGCCAGAAGACTTGAGACGTCGGCGCGGCATGTCTCCGTCACAGGGCCTGCGATATCGAAGGCGGTGCCGTGATCGGGTGATGTGCGGATAATGGGCAGCCCCAGCGTCACATTCACGCCCTCAGCCATATCGAGCGTCTTGAGCGGGATGAGAGCCTGATCGTGGTACATGCAGATGGCAGCATCATAATTTGGTCGGGCCGTGGCGCTGAACATCGTATCCGGGGGGAACGGCCCCTGACAGTCGATCCCTCGTGCGCGCAGGCGCTCGATCGCAGGGCGGATGATCGTGATTTCCTCCTCGCCCATCAATCCCTGTTCACCGGCATGAGGGTTGAGCCCCGCAATCGCAAGACGCGGAGTTTCAATTCCGAAATCGCGTTTCAGGGCTGCATTTGCCGTTTCCGCCACGCTCACGATGAGATCAGTCGTCAGCGTTTCCAGAGCCTTTCGCAACGAAACATGCACCGTTACCGGCACGACCCTGAGTTGGGGTGAGACGAGCATCATGATCTCCTCCCCTGCCATTCCACAGAGTGCTGCCAGAAACTCCGTATGCCCCGGATACGGAAAGCCTGCCGCCGCCAGAACATGTTTGGCGATCGGGTTGGTCACGACGCCGCCAGCCCGGTCTGCAAGTGCGTATTCAACGGCCAGACGGATGCTGCTGATCGTGGCTGCGGCATTACGCGGATCGGGCTGACCCGGAATCACGGCTGCTTCACAGAGAACTGGCAGGATGGGCAGGCTGTCGGCGAATACCGCACCTGCTTCTTCCGGTGTTTTGATCAGAGTGATGGGCACTGCGGCCTCGACCAGACGCGGATCGCCCAGCCAGAAGAACGCGCCCTCCTCCGAATGCCGCAGCTTGTGCCATGCTTCCGCCGTAAGCTGCGGGCCGATACCCGCAGGATCTCCCAGCGTCAGTGCCAATGGTCTGGAGGGGGGCACCATCAGCCTGCTTCAGCGAGAGCTGCGAGCACCCGAACCCAGGAGCGAATTCCCTTGTGGAAGGAGTCCAGCCCGTATTGTTCGTTCGGAGAATGGATCCGGTCGTCGTTCTGGGCAAAGCCGATCATGAGCGCATCCAGCCCCAAGGCATCCCGGACTTCTCCGGCCACGGGGATGGAGCCACCCGATCCGACCATGGCGGCCGGAACACCCCACTCGTCCGTCAGAGCCTGAAGCGCCGGCGTCAGGAAGCGGCTATCACGGGAAACTTCAAAACCCGGAGAGCCGCCATGCGCCGTAAAGGTTACGCGGGCGTCTGCTGGCAGGGCCGCGCGGATATGCGCGCGAAAGGCCTCGCGGATGCGGTCTGGGTTCTGTCCCGGAACCAGACGGAACGAGACTTTTGCCATGGCTTTGGCGGGCAGGACGGTCTTGAAGCCCTCGCCTTCATAGCCCCCCGAAATTCCGTTGATCTCGCAGCTCGGACGGCACCATGTTTGTTCGATCGCGCTATAGTTCTTCTCACCAGCGGCAACCGACAGACCTGCTTCGTCGAGCAGGGAGCTATCGTCGGGAAAGAGCTTGCTCCACTGCGCGCGGGTTGCGGGCGCCGGATCCTGAATGCCGTCATAGAACCCTGCAAGCGTCACACCGCCATCCGCGTTCCGCAATGTGGCCAGAGCCTGACACAGAACGGCAATCGGGTTGGCCGCAGCGTTGCCGTACAGACCGGAATGCAGATCATGGCTGGCGCACTGGATGACCACTTCATCCGCCATCATGCCGCGCAGGGACGTGGTGATCCCCGGTGTTTGCCGGTCGGCCATGGACGTATCACAGACGAGCGCGACATCTGCTTTCAGTTCTGTAGCGTTTTCCTTGAGGAACGGGAATAGGTTGGCACCCCCACACTCCTCTTCGCCTTCCAGCAGAACGCTGACCCGGACTGGCAGTGATCCCGTAACCTGCTTCCATGCCCGGCACGCTTCAAGGAAGGTCATGACCTGTCCTTTGTCGTCGCTGGCGCCACGGGCAACGATCACCTTGCGGCCCGATGGTTCTTCGATCAGGCGTGGCTCGAAGGGAGGTGCCGTCCAGAGCGATTCCGGATCTGTCGGCTGAACATCATAGTGTCCATAGAACAGAACATGCGGGCGACTGTCGCCTTCGGCTGAGCCTTGATCATGCCCGACAACCATCGGATGACCGGGGGCTGCCCAATGAACGTCGCGAACATCCGCCGTCATGCCCAGCTTTTCGAGTTCGTTCTGCATCCAGTTGGCGGCCTTGCGGCAATCGGTGGCATGTGTGGGCTGGGTTGAAATGCTCGGAATCCGCAGGATCTCGAAAAGACGTGATACCGACGCCTCCAGATGGGTGTCGACATTCTGGAGAACGGCATCAAGTTTCTCGGAATAGGCAGTCATTGTATTGTCCATAATTCAGGCTGGTTAAGATCCACAAAGTCAGGCGGGAGCGTCGTTCGTTTAGGCGTCATCCGTCGTCAATCGACGCGGTTGCAGCCGGATCGGAGCCGGAGCGAAAGCGATCTGGGTTTCGGGATTTTTCTGTGGACGCAAGGTGACGGTCGACGGTGTGAGAGGTGTAATACCCCCCGCGACGGCAAGAACGTCCTTCAGGTCCTTGTAGAAACTCGAATGGGTGGCGTCTTCGTCCATTCTGGCCTGCGCCTGTCGGCTTATCGCGTTCCACAGATCGGCGTCAGTATACAGGCGTATGACAGCTTTGGCGAACCTCTCCGGGTCACAGAAGCCGCCCGACAGGCAGTTTTGGCCATCCTCCCAGCCTAATGTGTGACAGACGGTCTCCGAGAGCACTGCGGGCAATCCGGCTGCTGCGGCATCCAGAACTTCGCGTGGAGCGACGGCCAGGACACGTGCAGGTTCTACGAGAATACGACGGGATCTGTAGAGCGTATCCAGATCGACGTCTTCCGGAAAAGCTTCCAGTCGGCGGTATCTTGTGAAGGCCGACAGGTCAATCTGCTCCGAGCGGTAGCCTGCCAGAAGGACGGTGGCGTCAGGCGGAAGGTCGCGGTCCAGTTTTGAAAGGACATCATGAATGAAGAAATGCAGACCATCATGCACGGCATCGCCGCTGGTATGGACCGGAAGAGCCAGAAGGATGCCTGAACGTTTTTCAAAGGATGGAGAAGGCGTTGACGGAATTGGAGGATGTCCGATGACGCGCACATTGGTCAGGCCGAGCGCTTCCAGATCCGCTTTTTCGTCCTCGTTTCCGACAGCGACAGCCTGGGCCAGCCAGACCTGATCGGTATCAAGTTCCAGATCGTCCAGAAACAGCTCCCGGTCATTAACAGCACCGACACGCCTGCGCAGATGGGTTTCTCTGGCCGGGCTTGCATGAATATCCGCGACTATTCCAAGCTTGGGCAAAAAGCCGGAATGCTGTTGCAGGATCGGGCCGGCCTGCTGGAGTGTCTGTAATCCGCCAATCCAGACGCCATCGAAACAGTCCGCGCGGTCCCGCAGAAAGCCCGGAAGCTCGGACAGATCACAGTCATCCATCAGCTCAATGTCAGGTGGGAAATCCAGAGCTGTTGCCACGCAATCGTGCAACGTGCCCTCCAGCGGGAAGACCGTCACCCGATATCCAAGCTGGCTCAGTCCGACAATCATGTCCCGATGACGCAGACAGGTCGTTCCCAGCACAGGATGAGGCAATCGCTGGCACAGGAACAATATCGCTGACGTCCCAAACGTGGCGCGTGCCCGCATGAGGCTGGTTCCGGGCAATGGCTGTCTGGAGAGCAGTCCTGCAAAACGGCGTTTCAGCCAGGATTCATTGCGCGCTCGCAGATCCGCCGCGATTGCAGGTTCGGAGGGTGATCTGTCGATCACATCCGGATCGTAAAGGATTTTCCCGCCCGCCTGACGCAGGGAGAGGCAGATCGCCAGCAACTCAGCTTCGAGGCCAATGCACCCCAGAGTGACGCGATTATGCTCCCGCAGCGGGGAGCGGCGACAGAACAGAAGCCCCCCGGTAAAAGCGTCCACCCAACGTCGGAAAGCAATTTCGGGTTCGTTGGCCCGCATTCCGAACCCGAAAGGCGTAAAACTCGCATTCCTCCAGACGACGCTACCAGCTTCCCGAACTTTACTGTCCAGCCCCAGAGACTGGCCGCCCACTGCCCAGACCTGTGGATCTGCGAAGGCTTCAAGCCCGATCTTCAGAGCACCGGGGAACGGTTGGACACCGGCGGAAAGCAGCAGGATGATCTCCGCCCGTGCAAGTTCAAGCCCGAGCCCCATCTGTTCGGCATGGGTCGTGCGATAAGGAGGACGGACGATGTGTACCCCGCGGACGAACCTTTCGATCTGGGCAGTCTCATCGGTGGAGCCCGCATCGACCATAATAACCTGAAGGTTGCGATCATTATTTGCGTGGAGTGCCGCAAGGGTGGAGAGCGTTTCCTGAAACTGGTTTGAAACAGGCAGGATAACCGTCATGTCCGGCGCTGTGAGCGGTTGAAAATCCAGCGGTGCACGAACCAGAGAAGGAATGAGAGTCTGCGCTCGCTGAAGATCAAGCAACTGGTATTGCTCTTCCGAGGCCTCCAGAGCTTCGTCCTGCGTAGGGCTGCCCTGAGACTGAACCCACAGAGCAAAAACGTCGGGGATATGAGGCTGGCGCAGCAGGCGCTGTATTCCGCTCTGCCTTAGAAAGCCTGCGAGATCGACATCTGCCTGAGGCTGACGTTTTTCTGAAATCCCAAACCGGATAAAGTGTTCATAACCATTGCGGAAGCTTCCCTGAGCCACGACTTCGCGGACATCAGGATACTGCTCGGCATAAAAAGCTTCACTGAACCATGGATTGGGGTCGTAGGCTGTCGGGTTTCCATTGGTCAGATAATGATGGAGCGGGCTCTGGTAACGGTTGTTCTTCAGATCTTCGATCACGTCAGGATAACGGTCCAGATACCATTGCGGATCGAAATACCACGAACTGCGTCGACGTCCGGCAGATGAAAATCTGATGAACTGGAAGAAGTCTCCCATGCCGAAATCATAATGCTGCCGTTCGGTCATGCTGGCAGCACGGAAAACTTCGGGATCAAAAAACGCGTGGGATTTGCGGTGTTCCTGATCGCCTATCGCAAGATAATGATCGTAACCATTACAGAAACCCTGGGACTTGAGAACATGCGGGCTCAGGTCGGGATTGCAGCTGAAATAGTTCTCTTCGGAAAACAGCCAGTGCGGAGAGCGGCTCCGAAAGCCACTTTCGCAATAATGCAGAAAGCCACTGTCAAAAATTCCAAGCCGGATCCCTTCCCTGACGTCAGGGTTCTGGCGAAGATACCATTCTTCATCGAAGAACCGATTGGGAGAAAACCCGGCTCTGGCTCCATGCTGTTTCCAGTGACGCTCCAGCCCGTCGTCGCTCAGATCGAGTTCGGAAGCCTCGGCTCCGTCTTTGGCGTCCTGCCGAAGCCGCTGCCCGTAACGCGTCCGATACCATTCGGCGTCAAATGCCGCCCAGAGAGGCGGTCGGTCTCCAGCAAAAGCCGGGGATTCAAGGATATGATCTTTCATTGACGCTGAACCCTCTGGAGCCTTTTGCTGAACGGCCGAGCCGTTATTCCGTCTTTACCGCTGCTGAGCGCGTCGGCTCTGCCAGAGCGCATGAAAATCGATGGGCTGGATGTTTGGGGACGGAAATCCAGCCTCGCGGATTGTATTCAGCAAAGCACTTCGTGCGGGTGGGAACAGAAAACGCGGTGCTTCGACCAGAAGCAGAGGCTCTACTGCCTCCTGCGGAATGCGTCCCGTCAGACCGAATAGACCCGCATAAGCGAGACTGATTTCGTATAGCACCCGGGGTGTGGGCGCATCCTGTGTCGGTGCGCTCTCGAAGCCCTGTGCCCGGATGACCAGATTGACTTCGAATGTCGGCTGATCTCCAAGCTGACGCCCTGTGACATCCACCGTCATGCCAATATGAGGCTGCGAGGGAAGGTCGCGATAGACATCCGGAGTATTCTGGACGTCAATGTTCAAGGCACGGAGATACTGCGACCCTACAATCAGGGATGAGGAGGAAGGCAGGGAATCCGATACATCAAGGCTGGCCGAACTGCCTGTCACGGTATCGGTGTATGTCTGATCCATTGGCTAGCATCCTCATGCGGTCATGACCTTTTTCATTCCGTATTGCACTGAAATGCAATGAAATGTGGTGCCATGCACTCTGTCACGATGTCGCAGTTTTGACCAGCGGGGCGATTTCAATGCATCTTTCGTCCAACAGACCTGTTTCTGGAAAAGCTCCTCAGTTTTCAGGGAAAAGTGGAGTGCTTTATTCCCTCACTCGTGCAGTCATGGATCTTCTGAGATATGCTGGCAACGATATCGCCCTCCTGCAAACGGTCAGCACGGGCGCATGATGTGTCCCTCTGCGAACATCATGACTGCTGACAGGGAAACATTCTTCCTGCCCGCACGCCTTGTTGCGCTGCAGACAGCACGATAGGACCTTATTCATGCTCAGATTGCTCATTCTTGTTATTCTTCTTGCGGTCCTGATCGTTTTTGCCCTGAGCAATACGGATCTGGAACCTATCTGGCTGGTCTCATTCGGCTGGCATCTTTCGATTGGCACGCTTGTTCTGGGTGTCGGCGTGATTGCGCTCTTGCTCGGGTTCCTGATCGGCCTGATCGGTGACATGCAACAGCGTTCACGCGCGCGCCGGGCCGAGCAGCATGTCCGCACGCTGGAGAGCCAGCTTGTGGAACTTCACCAGCGTCTCGACCGCCTGCAAAACCCGACATCTCCCCTCTCCTCTTACGTTGCTTCTCCAGAAACAAAGGTCTGACTTCCAGCATGTCGCGCCGCACACGACTGATCGTAGCTCTTGATACTGCTTCGCGTACTCAGGCCCAGCATTGGGCAGACAGTCTGAAAAACGACGTCGACGCCATCAAACTCGGGCTTGAATTTACTTATGCCTGCGGGTTGGAGGCCGTGAAAACGGTCTCTGAGGGGCATCGGCTGTTTCTGGATCTGAAACTGCACGACATCCCCCATACGGTCGCATCGGGTCTTGCCGCCCTTGCCCCGCTGAAGCCGACGCTGACGACCATCCATGCCAGCGGCGGCACGGAAATGATTTCGCGCTCCAGAGAAGCTCTCGAAGCGGCCTTTCCCGAACAGACACAGCGCCCGAAACTGCTGGCGGTTACCGTTCTGACCAGTATGAATGCGGAAGGTCTGCTTGAGACCGGTGTGAATGCAACGCCTCAGGAACAGGTGCTCAGGCTTGGGAAACTGGCTGTTCAGGCCGGCGCAGATGGTCTGATCTGCTCTGCACATGAAATAGCCCCTCTGCGCGATGCTCTGGGTGACGATCCCATTCTGGTCGTTCCCGGTATTCGTCCTGCGGGGAGTGCGGCTGACGATCAGAAACGGATCATGACCCCTGTTCAGGCTGCCGAGGCAGGAGCGGACTGGATCGTTGTCGGCAGACCCATCACGAAAGCCGGCGACCCTGTTCTGGCTGCCAGAGCCATCATGGAAGACCTCGCCAGCGTATGACGAGAGTCAAGATCTGCGGCGTTCGGGACGTTCAGACGATGGCGCTCTGTGCCCGCCTGAAAGTGGACTGGGTCGGGTTCGTGTTCTGTGAAACCTCTCCCAGAGTTGTGACGGCCGATCAGGCATCACGGCTGCACGATAGCACACCATCCGCGAAGGAAAACGGCCCCCTTCGGGTCGGCCTCTTTGTCAGAGCAGATGACAGATCGATAGAACAGGTTCTGAAGGCAGTTCCGCTGGATATCCTGCAGATTTACGATACCGCTGACCGTGCGCTCGAAATCCAGTCCCGCTTTGGACGTCCTGTCTGGCGGGCCTGTGGCATCGCCTCAAGGGCGGATCTGCCGTCAGATCCACAAATGTCAGGATATGTTATCGAAGCCCCAAAACAGGCACAAGATAACCGTCCGGGAGGGCTCGGCCGAACATTTGACTGGTCTCTGACGCAAAACTGGACCTCTCCCTCATTCTGGATGCTTGCAGGCGGTCTGACCCTCCAGAATGTCCAGAACGCAATTCGAGAAAGTCAGGCCCCGGCAGTGGACGTTTCTTCGGGGGTTGAAGCCTCCCCGGGCTATAAATCTGCTGATCTGATTGAGAAATTTGTCGCAAATGCCCGAAAGGGGCTTGATCTGACGTCAAACCTTTCGTAAACACCGCCTCGCTCGACAGGAGAGATGGCCGAGCGGCTTAAGGCGCACGCTTGGAAAGCGTGTGTACGTTAATAGCGTACCGTGGGTTCGAATCCCACTCTCTCCGCCAGTCTTCAAAATATCCAATGAAAACAAGCAGTTATGACCACATGTCGGTAGTAGTCCACTACCATGTTGGTAGCATCTCGTCGGTAGTCCTTCCATGACCAAGAAGGCGCTAGAAGATGATGATATGCACGGCTTGAGACGGACAGGTGGCCAAGCATACTCTGTCCGTCTGTCTATCCCGCGTGATCGCTGGGCCGATGCCGGAAAGGCGTTTGGAACCAAGACAGGCATTAAGCAGGAAGTGGTCCGCTCTCTCGGAACCCGTGAAAAACAGGAAGCCATCAGAAGGCGCGACAAGGCCCTTGCAGCGATGCGAGAGGACTTGGATGCCAAACTGGTAGCGGCTGGTTTCTTGCCCATCCACGGCCATTGGAAACCCGACTGGATGGCTGAAGACCGGATGCTGTCTGAGGCGTTAGAAGCCCGGAGGCAGATTGGCTCTGTTTCCGATAGTGTTGACTCCTACGACAAGGAAACCGGCGTTTCTGAGAGCCCTAGAGACCGAGTTATCGAAGGCATGGACAGCTTTCTTGAAGACCGGGCTCAGGAGCTCGAACGTGCTGGGAAGGACGGAGACCAATACCGCGTTCGCTTCAAGGAGATTGCTCTCGGAAACCAGACCCCTTTTTCTTTGCTTCTGGATCGTTGGATGAAGGATAGAGAAAGCTATGCGTCTCACTCTGTCATTTCGTTAGACCGTGCCACTCTAAACCACTTCTCCCGCTACCTAGCTGATTCTCAGGGCCTTGGAGAGCCGGAGGATCTCATGGGTTTTCTGCGTGCCCAGACAGTCGAGGAAGTGCCTGAAATGGTCTTGGGTGGTTTCTCTGAATGGCTCATGGATGACAGAGGGTTGAGTGCCAAGACCGCAGGGAACCGGATCACGCCCCTGAAGGTCATGTGGGACTTCGCCATCCAGAAGCATATCCTCAAAGGTCCGAACCCGTGGGTAGGTGCTACCGCCGGGCTGAAGAGGAAGGCCGGGAAGCAGAAGCCTGACGTTCGCCCCTTCACTGAAGAAGAGCTGCTGAAGCTCCTGCAAGCCGATCCTTCCAAGTGCAAGAGATGGGCATGGGGTCCAGCTATTAGCGATATGATGCGCCTCGCTCTCTTCACAGGCGCAAGACAGAACGAACTCGCCACTCTCACTGTGGAACGCATCCTAAACCGCGATGGGGCTGAAGGGCCTCTGTGGGGCATCCAAGTGACCGCTGAGGAAGCCAAGACAATGAACTCTGTCAGACGCATCCCGCTCCATCCCCTTGTGCAGCCCATTATTGCAAGACGCCTCATAGAGGCCGGAGAGGAGAACCTAGATGCTCCGCTCTTCCCAGATTGTATGCCCGGCGGCCCGGGGATGAGGCGTGGCTACTATTTCGCCAAACGGTTTCCTGACTTTCGCCGCTGGGTGCTCGGAAGAGAATCTGACAAGATTGTGGACTTCCACAGCTTCAGACGGAGCTTCATCACCTTCTTTGAGCAGGCCAATGCCAATGGCGCATCAGCTTGCACGGAGATGGTGCGGGATCGCCTGATCGGGCATGAGTCCAAATCACTTGCAGGGAACACCTATGCTGCAAAGGATCTCGGATGGGAGCTTTATAGCCGGGCCATCATAGGTATGGCGGAGAAGGGCATACCTGAGGCGGTGAGGAGAGCTTTGAGCGCTTGAGAGGCTCTATCATTCAGTCCCACGGCATCACATCCCCAGAGTCGCCTTCTGCTGTCACGATCACACGGCTCTTGGAATACGCTTCACCCAGCGGTCTGGAAGGCGATTGAGGCCCCTCAGGTGGGTTAGTGAAGACAGGCAGAGAAAAGCTCTCCACAGACTCTGAGGGGACTCCTATGGAGGCGTTCGGGGCGCTTCCAGCGCTTGGGAGACTTGAAGGAGGATCTTCAAACAGGAGCTTCGTATCCGCCATCAGCTTGCCCTGACAGGTCAGAGAGCCAGTGTCATAGACGCACACTATCCGGCCATCATGGGTCCTGATGATTGAACCATAGCCGCTGGGCATCTTCTCAATGGTGGAGACTTCTATCCCCACTTCCCAGAGGCGGCTCTCGGCATCTTCAAGTCTCCATTTCACTTTAGGGGTGCTTCCACCACTTGGCTTTGTCATACCTAACCAGTTCCTTTCTCATGCAGGGCGATGCAATCGCTCAATGTGCCTTGAAAGAAGGAGGAGCAGTGCGAGAGCACCTCCTGCTCAGGGCTGCCTTTCAGGGTCTTGAAAGACTTCCTTTCTATCGGTGCTTCCGCACGCTCCCTCTTCTTCAGCTACCCTAAAGGATGTGAAGGTATCCGCTCTGGAACCCTCTGGGGTCTATATAACTGCTAACCATCATTTTCCCGTCTCCGTCTCTCGACTGTGGCAATTCCCATTCCTGAGAGCTCAGCCAGCGTTTTGTTCGGGAGGTAGGAGTGATGAGTGAGCAGCCACGCTAGACGGGCCTTCTTGTCCTTCAAGGCACTGACAGTCTTCAGGATAATGTCCCAGCCCAGCGTCCAGATCACATCTCGCATCCTGTCCTCATAGAACACAGGGAACGGGAAGGATTTCTTGCCACCGCTGAGCTTTAGGCTGTGCAGGTTGGAAGGATCAACCGTCTGACCATATCCGCCTTCTATCGCCTTGTCCGTGACAAACCATCGGCACTGCTCACGCCCGAAAGGAGCCCGTTCAAGCCAGCAGTTTTCTTCCAGCAGCCGGTAGAGGGCCGCCTTGTCGGGTGATGGCCCCTCGCCCCATAGGTCGCCTCTGCCTGCAATCTCCTGAATGGTTAGGCCCCGCTTGCGCCGGGCTTGGGGCCGAGTGGGTGGTTGGGCGTCATGATGACAAGGACGCCTGCTTCTGAGGCCCTGAGGTTCGCTCAGGAGTGGCAGTTCGTTGAGTGAGCCATAGTCGCCCATAGAGAGTCTTGAGTGGCCCCAGTGACTCTCTATGACGGCTTTGTGGAGCCTTGAGACCAGCTCAGGATCATCCCGGTAAAGGGCGTCCTGAGCATCTGTGAGTGAAGCCTTTCCGTCCCTGATGGAGAAACGGATGCGAACTTCATCTGGTGAGAAGGTCACGCTGGAAAGCCGAACAGATCGGGCTGGCCGAGATTAGCCGCTTGTCGGACGGCTTTGCGTATCGTGTTGAGGCCTCTGCCCATCTGTTGGGCAATCTGCGCGACAGGGGTTCCTATGGCCTTTAGCGCTTTGATATGGCCGATCTCTGACAAAGACATTCTCTTCCCAGTGCGGGCTCTGCCTTTCTTCATCATGTCGCGGATATTATCGGCCTGAGTGCCTAGCTCTAGGTGATCGGGATTGCAGCACGCTCGGTTATCACAGGTGTGCATCACCACCATGTCAGAGGGGATTGGACCGTTGAGGTGTGCCCACATGACTCGGTGTGTGTATTGCCGCGCCTTGGTTCCATCGGCTTTCGGTCCCCATATCTGAGGATAGCCGTTTCCCACTTTTCGATAGGAACTGACCCAGCAATGCCCTTTATCGGGCTGGGTAGAATGTACAGGACCGCTCTTGTCGAGGCTGGCCATCAGCCGCTCGATTAGAGAAGTGGGTTTCTTGGTGGACGCTGTGCTAGCGCCGGGCCCTTGAATGGGCGTGTTTGAGGAATGAGTGCCTGAGTGCATCGGGTCTTTCTAAGTTTTGGGATTGTGGGATGGTGCTGTCCGACTGCCTGAACCTCAAAAGACACGACCACCCCAGCGCCCTGTCTATGGACGGAGGAAAAGAGACCTAGATCGAAGATCAGGTCTTCTCAGGCAGTCATTCATTTTGAGGGAGGGGCATGAGCCATGGGCGACAGAACGCACCAAGAAGCCGAGGAGAGTGCTCGGGGCGCTTTTAGCGCTTGGGATGAGCCGTCCTCAGCTTCTTGCTAGGTTCCGGTGGTGAAGATCATTTAGGACCGTTTCGGCCCAATAGACGGCTATTGTGTTTGGATCTGCGAGTGTTGAAACAAAGAAATTGAGCAAGCTCTAAACGGAGCGCCTAGATGCGGAGCCATACACCAAAGGATTGAGAGAGGAGTCATTAGGGAACTCTAAAGGTGTCCTAAGGCTTCCCTTAGCAGGAGGTGCTCTCGCACTGCTCCTCCTCTCATAGGGCTATCTCTAAAGGGACCTTTAAGGAGGCTCTCAGGGCGCACTCTCCTTAAGGGGCGGGTATAGGTGCCTTTTCGTCTAGTTCGGGGCAGTTTTCCGCCATTCCTGAGCCAAACCCAACCTATACCATATGGGACCCGTGAGGCGCTCTGTCAGACACCGCAATGGGACCCTTGAAGTTCGGAAAGGTATCCTGAAGGACGGTCTTAATGTTGCGGATGTGAGCTGCGCCCTCGAAGCGTGGATCAGTGATCAGAGGGATCTTCGGGTTAAGATCCGTAATGGTGGTTGGGTTGAGCTCGACGGTCACTAGAACTCCTATGAGCAGGAGGTGCTGGCGGAGCCACACACACCAAAGGATTGAGAAGGGAGCCTCTAAGGGTGTCCTAAGGCTTCCCTTGGCAGGAGGTGCTCTCGCACTGCTCCTCCTCTCATAGGGCTGTCTTTAAGGGACCTTTAAGGAGGCTCTTGGGCACACTCTCCTTTAGCTTCGGGTATAGAGCCAAGTTCTGCTAGTTTATGTCAGTTTCCCGCCATTCTTGGGCAGAAAGCAAACTATCCTATATGGGACCCTTAAACCCCGTGAAACATTCCCGTGAAACATCCTGAGGGTTCCTTGACGGGTCCGCTCCGTTTTGAAATCGACCACCACACGAGGCTCCATCGAACATCAAAAACAGCTTGGGCTTTAGGCCCTCTTTTGAAGGCCGATCAGGACCGGAAAGGGTTCACGGTGGCCCGTTGGGAGTCCCATGGACCGCACAAGCGCCTATCGTCTCAAAGATCGCCCTCCTCCCCTCAGGCGCTTTGCAAGAAGCGTGGATCGGAAGACAAAGCCTTTGACTGTTTTGAGTTTTTCGCTACCGTGTTGAGAGATTTCGGGCTTCAGTTGTCGGTACTACCAACACGGAAGAGGCTCTATCGGTAGTGGTTTTTAACTGGTTTTTGTTGATATTCTGCGGTTTTTGATCTTCTTGGCGGAAAGTCCCACTCTCTCCGCCAGATCCCCTTCTCAATCAGTCCAAAGTTGTCTCAAAGCCTTGGTGTATCCAGCGTTTTGCGCCATTCTCTAGCCTTATTCGTTCTCGTTTTATCTCATCCTGTCTCGCTCTGGACCAGGTAGACGGCGGGTATAATTTGGGAAGAGACCGGGTAGAGCCAAATGCTGACAGACTCGCAGGTCCGTGCGGCCAAGCCAAAAGACAAAGCCTTCAAGCTCACAGATGGTGGGGGGCTGTATCTCCAAGTGACACCCTCGGGAGGCAAACACTGGCGTTGGCGCTATGAGATTGAGGGCAAGGAAAAGACTTACACGATCGGATCATACCCGAATGTGCGTCTGCCTGATGCCCGGTCGGAGCGGGATGAGGCGCGCAAGGTTCTGCAGGCCGGTCGAGACCCAGCAAAAGAGAAGAAGTTGCTCAGGGCGATCGGTAGCGTCGATCCCGCCCAGACCTTTATTGCGACCGCACGGAACTGGTTCGCTCAGAGGAAGGATCTCTGGACTGAGCGTCATGCTGCGGATGTTTGGCGCAGCCTTGAGCGCGACGTGTTGCCTTCTGTGGGCCATATGCCAATTAATGACCTCACGCCTCCGATCGCGCTTACTGTCCTGAGAGAGATCGAAGCGCGCGGCGCGGTAGAATCTGCTCATCGCACCCGCCAGCGCATGTCAGACATTTTCGTCCATGCCATTGCCTGCGGCTACGGAACAGCAGACCCGGCCGCCATTGTCGCCCCTGCCCTGCGCCCTGTGGTTCGGGGACGCCAGCCGGCCATAACAGATCTGGATGAGGCTTGCGCCATGATCCGCAAGACCGAAAATGAAGACGCGCACCCGGTTACACTTCTTGCGCTGCGGCTACTATATCTGACCGCCGTCAGGCCGGGTGAACTGCGCTATGCTATGTGGGACGAGTTCGAGGATCTGAACGGCCCCGAGCCGCTGTGGCGTATCCCGGCAATTCGAATGAAGAAGAAACGGGAGCATCTAGTTCCGCTCTCACGCCAGGCTGTCGAGTTGCTCGAAGTATTGCGCCCTCTGTCCGGGCGCTGGCCTCACCTGTTTCCAAATGCACGTCGCCCAAAGCAGGTTATGAGCGAGAATGCGATCGGCTACCTGCTAAACCGGGCGGGATACCATCAGCGGCATGTCCCGCACGGCTTCCGGGCCACCTTCTCAAGTTCGATGAACGAACGGTTCCCGGAGGACCGGCAGGCCATCGATCTGATGCTTGCCCATGTCATGAAGGACAAAGTGGAGGGTGCCTATAACCGCGCCCTGTTTCTTTCGCGCCGCCGTGAGTTGGCGCAGATCTGGGCCGGCCTGATCTTGAAGAAACAGGCCAGCCTCAAAGAATTGGTGAGCACGAACCGCAAGGCCCGCTCCTTATAGGGCACCTTCGTGTTGTTTGCGCCAGGCATCCGTTCCGATGCGGATCAGTTCCTCAATATCGTAGTGATCCCACCGGACCGAGCCGGATGACAAACGACGCGGCTTCGGAAACTGGCCTGCACTCATGTGCCGGTAAATCGTCGCCCGGCTCCAGCCAAGGCGCGACTGCACCTCTTTGACGGTCAGTAGCTGTGACGCCTCACTCATCGCGCCCTCTTATCGCAGGGGTCGCCGGCAGGGACTGCCATCCAACAAACCAGTCGTCAGGCAGGCCTCCGTTGCCGACCGGAGCAGCGACATACCAGCCCATGTCAAAGCCGTCCTCATGAACTCCACTGTGAGCAACCACTAGCCAACATCCGTTCCAGCGCCTTAAATCCTCCCGATTGGGTTTGAGGCGCTGGAACAGATCATCGTGGATCTTGGCCAAGACTGGCGTTCTGTCCTTCGGCGCGCTCTCGATTGGCTGCCAGGCTGCGGCGTCTGCGGCTTTGATGGCAGCTTGCGCCAGATCATGCGCGTCAGGAGACTTTCCTTGACGCAGCATCGCATCTTTAACCGCCCGTGCTGCGGCTTCCACTCGTAGATCTGTGACGTCGCTCATACCCGTTCCTCCGCGTCCATGGTTTCAAGACATTCACTGGCCCAAGCGTCCGTTTCTTCACAGAAGACTATGCCCTTACAATCCGGGCATCCCCGACACGCCGGACCCATTTCTCGGCAATCGTAGTCTTTATCCGTCCGCCCACTCATGCTCGATACTCCGGGTATTCTGGATAGAGCGGCATCAGGGACATGGCAGCCGTTCGGCCGGAGTCCGTGAGGACAAAGTATGCCTCGCCATTTCTGACCAGTCTCGCCAGGGCGAGACTGCACATCGTCGTGTCATCGGTCGAGGTATAAAACCTGCCATTTTCCAATGTGTGGGTCAGTGCTGATTTCTGCTCGCTATCCAGCGCAGCAACAGCTTGGTCCGCCACCGGAAGGACAATATCTTTGTGCTTTGCTCTTTGGGCGCTGAGGTCGGCGAAAGTGGCGCGGTCACTGTCAATATTCAGCAGGCGCTGATATCGCGCCTTTCCTGCCGTAGGGGCATACACGATCTGTCCGAATTCATATCCGCGTATGAGGACCAGCCATGCCTTGCGCACTCGGACTGTTTCCGCCCGCCCGCTCATGTCGGGTCTCCTGCGGGTTCAGCGGTCTGGCTCATCGGTAGTGCCCCATATCATCGCGGTCGGGATTGAAGTCGTCATGATCGTTCGTAAGCCAGCGCCACAGGTCACGAATTGAGCGGGCCGCGAACTGGATCGGGCGGAAGAGTTTGGTCATCACCATGTGTTCCTGTGGGCTACGTCTTCGGGGGTTTCGTCGCGGGTGGCGTATGGCTCGGTAAAGAAGCACTAGAGCTTCTTGAGGCAGTTCTTCATTCCTCGGACATCCTCTTACGGATGATTCCTTGGAAGTTCTTTGCGGCAGTTAAAGCCATGGTGTCATTGACAGCCTCTGGAATGCCTGGAACTAGCAGCTGACCGGCATCATAAGAATGGCGAGCCACTGCGCTTACTGCCGCCCGAAGTTTTCTGCCGGGGCCTTTCGCGATCGGAAGTGCGCCTCTTGGCGTCGATCTGCCGAACTCAATTAGTCCGGTCCTCCAGCAATAAGACTGCATTACGATAGGTCCTCCGTGAATGAGCTGAAGGACGTGGGGTGCCACTCGGCGTTCGCCTCCACGATCCTGGCGCGCAGATCTTCAAGTTTTGCGCGTCTGACATGCTTCTCTGGCCCAACATCTGGGGGCATGAGTTCCAGAAGTGTGTGCTTGGGCACGTGTGCCAGGACGTCCTCAGTCGCCATCTTCGGCAGATAGGTGTCAGCATTGACGATCGCGCCGATCAGCTCGCCGACCTGATAGGATTCAGCCAGTCGGCCAGCGCTTGTACGCTTATAGGGAGGAATGATCTGCGTGAGGCGCTGGATCGTCTCGATCGCGATGTCCTCGACGTCGACCTGCTCCATGCGACGAAATCCGCCGTCACCATCCCGGCCCGTGATGCGATCCAGTATGACTTTATAGTCATATTTTCCGCCGATCAGCAGTACCACCAGAGAGATCATAATCTCTTCAGTCGTCCGAGGCCCCTCCAGCAATGCTGTATCAAGGGCGTGCTTCATCTTCCGGGCCAGAACATCCTGGCCGGCCTTTGTGATCAGGATCTTGCTCATGATGCGCTCTTTCGGGCTGCGTTCTGCCTGACGCGCTCCAGAAGAGCGCTGCCGAACACGGTCATGTCGACCAGGATTTCGCCTGCCATGTTCGGGCTGCCGACAGATGCGACCAGCCGACCGGAAAAGAAGATGTCCTGCGGACAGAGCGTGTCCCGCGATCGTGTCCTGGCGACCTTTTCAGCATCTGAATAGGCCGTGCAATCCACGCGGTCTTTGCTGCTCGGATGCGTCCCGGTGACACAGACGGTGAAGAAAGGATAAGGCCTTCCGCCGCGATTAGGTGCGAGTTTTCTGGTGTTATTCATTATGCGCGCCCCTGAGCGGGAGGGACAACAGCTCGCAGAAAGTTCCAGGGTGATGGGAATTTCGTTCTCTACTCCGGGACGACGCCGGTGCTCAGTGTCAGTAGCAGCTCCATCAGCTGGAACGGCCACAACTTCGCGTTCATCGACAACCTGCCGACGGATCCGGGGGAGAAAATCGTCATGGACGTTGCGACAGGCATCGCATCTGGTGGTCGCGTGACCTTCGCGGTGCCGTTCTCAGATACGCCGAAGGTCATGGCCCAGAATTTCGGGAATGGTGACGTGAACTGCCACGCCTATGCGCCGGACAAGACCGGCTTCTCGCTGCACATCAACAACGGCGGGACGACGGACATCACCTACATCGCCAAGGGTCCGAAATAAGCGGCCCCCTGCCCTTCTGCATTCTTCTGTCCGCCGCCTTCAGGGTGGCTTTTTTCATGGAAAAACGATGCCTGATTCTCAGACGGCCACCATGGTCGCAAGCCTGCCTGCTGCTCTGTCTGCCGAAGAGCGGATCCGCGTTCTCGAAGATCGATGCCTGACGTTAGAGACCCAGCTTTCCAGCGTTGGCAACAGCCAGTCCGATCTGCGGGCCGAAATGCGTCAGGAAATCGCGTCGCTGCGCAGTGAGATTGAGGCTCTGGCGAAATCAATGGAGAGCAGCAACCGCCAGATCAACGGCAAGCTCGACCGTCTGTTCGGGGCGCGGGCCGTGGTCACGGCCGCCATTACACTGCTGACCTCAATCCTCGGATCGGGGGTCGTTCATCTGGTCGTGTCCATCGGGAGGTAAGGTCAATAGTGGGGGGCTAAGCAGAAGGTTTTCTGTCTGGCGGGGATGAAAGAATAGCAGTCATCCATGTCGTCAAGGCCTCCAACAATCACGCAATACAGTAATTATAGAAAATTTTAATAGGGTAATATTACAAATAAACTATACACCCTAATTATAGATAATAGGTAGTCATTTAAGTAAGATAATTAAATAGTATCTTAATATAGAATTGTCAAAGCTACGCTTAGGCTTCCTGTTACGCAGAACATTCCAGAGCGTAACGTTACAAGCTTGCTCTTGAGCAAGAAAGTTTCTGGAACACCACTGGTCTTGCTATCCCACTCTACATGACGGCATATTTTCAAGGAATCATATTGCAATCAATGGAAAATCCACTAATTTTACACCGGACACTGATAATTTATTAATATATTAGGATAGTAAAAACTATGCAGTTTGATTTTTCAAATTTGAGAAATATTTATAATCAAGCTATTCAAAATCACCATCCAACGATTGCATTTCGCCTAGTGAATGGACAGGGCATCTTCGTATTTATGATGTTTTTTTCTGAGGAAGATGAATCAAAAGACACTCTTTTTATCCTTTTAGGACGAACGCAGGTTCTCCTTCGCCTGAAAATGTATGGCAATCATCAAGCGGGAACATTTACTATTTATACAAAATCCTATGATGATAGCAAAATATTAGAAGAATTGAATATTCGGGAAGGAAACATACCATATGATCAAAGAGTATTATTTGAAAATTTGAATCAAAATATTCCGCAAAATCTTCCTTTCGCGGACTCTATTGGTGAAGTACGGAATAATGCCAATGTAGTATCGAAAATCGACGGCATAATAGATGATAACGACAGAATATATTTAATCGGCACTAGAAGGCTACCGCCGACACATACCCCGAAGGAAAAAACTCTTCGTAAGCTATATTTGTACGTCAACGCGCCGCCAAACATTATTGAAATATTTACAGATCATTTGCGTCATAATAATATGACTCTAGCATGGTCAAACGATCCCACGCGCGCAAATAACAATATCAATGCAATGATGTGAAATATTTATGGGGTTTCTATATTTATAATATGCTTCGATAATCAAATGCTTCCGTGGGTAAGGTCCGCTCTCGGAATGTTTCACAAAATATGAACTGTCTGGAATGAAGCGTGAGCCGCCCTTCGGTCTCAAACTCCCCTACCAAAGCCGCCCCAACCGGGCGGCTTTTTTTATGGAAAATCCCCCATGCATGACACTGCCATCACTCTGGCCACGGCGCTGCTGCTGCGGCCGGGGTTCGAGGGCTTTTGCGCGGCACCCTATGTCTGTCCGGCCGGATACTGGACGATCGGGTATGGCAGCCGCTGGCTGGCCAACGGACAACCCGTCACGGCCCGGACTGCACCCATCACTCTGACAGATGCCAGCAGCCTCCTGCTCCAGACCGTGACGACGCTCGATGCCGCACTGTCCCGCCTGGTCCAGGTGCCGCTGTCGGACGTCCAGCGCGCGGCCTTGCTGTCCTGGCAATACAATGTCGGCACGGCAGCCGTCGAAAGCTCGACTCTGCTGCGCAAGCTGAATGCCGGAGATTATGCCGGCGCGGCCGACGAACTGCTGCGCTGGGACAAGGCGACCGTGCGGGGTCATCTGGTCGAACTGGATGGACTGAAAACCCGGCGCGGCCTGGAGCGCGCTGTCTTCCTTGGCCTGAGAACACCCATGAAACTGAAAGGCGCGGACGTCTGATGACCTTGAATTTTACATCAGCCTTACGGATCGGGATGACCGTGGCCGCGAAAACACGACTGTTTCCGCTGCTTCTGGCCGGGGCGATGCTGGCCCCTTGCTCAGCCTTTGCCCAGAGCATGCCGTTATGGAAATCCTACACCCAGACAGGAAATATCAGGGATATCGTGCTTTCCGCTGGGAATGATAACTCGGTTGCGTTCTGGTTGGGTGAGAAAGCAGACACCCAGAATGGCCGACTGCAAAACCCGGTCATCAATCAGCGCGTCCTGACGACCGGACCACTGCAGATGTCCGATATCGACACGAATTATGTGTTGGGGACCAGGCTTTGCAGCCCGTCACCTGTGGCTGGGCTGATGACCACCACGACCAATATTCAGGGCCTTCTCAAAACCTCGAATTTCCCCAAACTCGCCGATACACGCAGTGTGGCCTACTGGCTCAATTCAGGGGCCGCGACC
>NZ_JABCQI010000007.1 GCF_015244745.1 Gluconobacter cadivus | reverse complement strand
CAACTCTCAATCCCCCAACATCACACAATACCCACGCGGGGTGGAGCAGCCCGGTAGCTCGTCAGGCTCATAACCTGAAGGCCGCAGGTTCAAATCCTGCCCCCGCAACCACTTACAGTTTCTGAAACCCCGCTAAGTCAACGGCTTAGCGGGGTTTTTCTTGTCTGGAAAAGGCCGTAGGATGGCGAAATAACAAGCTCAAAATTTGGTATGGCTCTGTACAGACAGGTTGACGTCAGCATCGGCTTTTAGCGTCAGGGACAGAATGATTTTTCTCTGTCTTGATGGGGTGTGGATATGCTGATTGGGTCGATTGCGGCAGGGGGCACGGCATCCGGGGGGCAGGTTGCTGGCACTGAACTGGAACAGGCTGGTGCGGACAGTACCAAGACGGGAAAGAAAGCCGACAAAAACGCTGCCTATAATGAAAATCTCGAACAGGGAATGGATACGCTTCAGCAGAGCGATCCGGCCCTGTTTTCAAAGATCATGACAGCCGGAGAGTCCGGAAACGGCAACAGTCTCGTCGAGGACGAGCTTCAGGCTTACAAGGATGGCGATCTGACCAAGAGTCAGGCGATTGCGGCGATTTCCGGTGCGCAGTCACTGGCAAACAATAATGGTGGCGGACGGATCAGCAAGAAGGAGCGGGCCGAGGCGAAAGAGGTTCTGGGGGGAAGCTACATCAAGGGCGGCCAGACCCGCGCCGGTCATGCGATTCTCAAATTTCTTGAAGATACATCCCCGATTGCCCAGATCGTGAAGGGTATCAAATCCAAGACGTCTGACGGTCCGGGTAAAGAAACGGTCCTTCAGGCAGGAAGTGGTGCTTTGTCGACCGCGACACAGCAGGCCATGTCTGATCTGGAGCAGACAGATCCTTCTCTGGCCCAGCAGTTTTCGACGGATGCCAGCAAGAAGAATGGCAATGCCATGGCTCAGGATCTCGAAGTTGCTGGCGAAGAGGCGGCCAGTTCTGACGGGGCATTCTCCGATGCGGATGCTGCGGCACTGGGAAGCCAGATCGGGCAGATGGGAGCTGGCAAGGTCTCCAAGAAAGACGCTGCAAATTTCGAGGCGGAGTTTGGTGAAGGTACGATTGATCGTGGCAGCACGAAGGCCGCAAAAGGGTGGGATAAATTTGAGACGGGAATGGGCAACTTCCTGTCTTCTATGGTCTCTCCGCTGACGGATGGTGTCGGCATGATCGACCAGTTTGCCAAGGGAAACAAAAGTCAGGGTCTGAAAGATCTTGGTGGAATGTTCGAAGGGGTTGCCAGCGATGCGGCGTTGCTCTTTGTCCCCGAAATCGCGCCCGAAGTGGATGGCGCGGAAGCAGCGGCCCGCACGGCCGAAGGCGTTACGCAGAGTGCGGAGAAGGGAGCATCTTCGATTGGCGACATTCTCAAAAGTGCTGCTGGAAAAGTCGGCAACGGACTTATGACTGGTCTGGATACAGCCGATTATGGCTATAATCTTTACAGCATGGGCCAGGGCGACCCAATTGTGCAGCAGCACAAAAATACAGGCGAAGCCTGAGTAGAGAGACCGTGTTACGCCACTCTGGTTGCGTTCCGGTTTGATGTTCTGAAAGCAGAAGCCATGAACCGGGGCAATATTGCCCCGGTTCATGGCTGTTTCGTCTGATGCCGGATCAGGCGTCTCCGAAGTCCGCCGTGTAATGCTGGCTTGTATCTTGTGCCATAGTCATCGGATTGGAACTGGTCGCGTTACGATCGTCATCCGGATGGATATAGGCGTTCCCGGTGCCCAGCTTTGACTCCATATAGGCTCCGCCGTCTTTCATGCCCTGCGTTGAGCCGTCATACCATCCGGTTACGGTAGAGCGGCCGCCTGCGTCTTTCGTGACGGCATTGGAAGGGGCGTCGCTGGCAATGCTCTGGCTATCGCCTGCGGTTTTGCCGTTGCCGTCAGAAACCTTGATGGAGGCGTTTCGTCCGTCGATATAGCTGACATCGTCGTTATTGACGCCCTTGGCATCCGCATAGAATTCGAGGCGGCTGGCGGTGGACTGGAAATTGCCGGACGAGTCTGCTTCGGCGTCATAGCCGCCTTGGCCATTCTCGTATTTCAGCGTGCCGGTCTGGCCGGGTTTGAGGTCGATCTCGGCTGTGGGCTGGGTCGTGGAGCCGCCATTGAGAAACTGACCGATCTTTTCGTCGTGATTGCTGGTATTTGTGATGGTGGTCGTGTTGGGGCCGTCTCCTGCATTGGTGCTGGACGTGCCAGACGTTGCGGCAGCGGAGCTGGACGCGTCACTCGAAGCCGGGGTTGTGGGCGACGTAGATCCTGCGGCCGGTGTTGCGGAGGTGGAAGAGCCAGCAGCCGGAGAGATAGCCGGGCTTGTCGTATCGGAGCCGGGGTTTGTGGAGCCTTCCTGGTTCCCCTGCTTCAACAGAGCCATAAGTTCCTGAAAGACTTCCGCAAGTTTGGCCTCTTCCTGCGAATTCTGGGTCCCGCTGCTCTGGCCTGCGCCGGTCGTGCTTCCGGTCCCGGAAGACAGGCTTCCAGACTGTATTGCGGCCATCAGTTCCTGAATCAGGCTCTGGGTGTCGGGCGTGATTGAAGTGCTCATGTCGTCCTCATCGTGCGGCTGAAAGCGGGCATGGCAAACGGATTCATGGCCGCGTTTTTCTGCACAGTCTGTTTACGATGCGAAGCTGACGTCAGCCTGATTTGAGCCCTGACGACATTACGAGGGAAGGTTCTGAAGAATACGCGCAACCGGCTGGAAAAATTCAGGCGTGATTGTTGTTCCGGGTTTGAATTTTTCCGCAAGGTTTCGCGCAAGTTCATAGTCCCAGACGACAGGAATGCGGCTCTCCTGAGCGATCGTGCGATAGATCTCCGCCTGTTCTCCATGCGCCCTGCAGACAATGCGCGGAAGAGGCGTCTGCGGCGGTTGATAGCGCAGGCCGATGGCAACAGCGTTTCCACAAATCATGACGCTGGCCTGCTTCGGACCAAGCGGCGCGGTGTTGCGACGGGCCTGACTTTGGAGGCGACGCTGTTGGCGCTTGATGAGCGGATTGCCTTGGCTGTCCTTGCGTTCGTTCTTCGCCTCGGTGGGCGTCATGCGCATCTCCTTGAGGAACATCTGCCGCTGGATCAGCAGGTCGATCACGCCGGCAACCATGTAAAAGACACAGGCTGCACCGAAGATCGGCATCAGCAGCGTGAAGAGAATGCGGGGCAGTTCGGTAATCCCGGCTTCGGGCACACGGACGAGGCCGCCAATCGCACCATGAATAATCAGCGCCAGTGTTCCGCCGAAAAACAGAACCTTGACCAGAGACATGCCCAGATCCACGAAAGTCCGAGCCTTGAAGAGGTTTGCGAAGCCTGAAACCGGATTGATCTTCTCGAATTTCGGCATCACAGGATCGAGTGCGAAAACAAACCCGCCATTGGTCAGCAGCCTGACGAGAATGCCCGTGACGACGGCCAGAGCGAGAGGGGTCAGAGCATCTTCGAGGCAGATGGTCCTGAGGGCCTGACCCACGCTTGCGATCCCGGATCTGAAATCCATCGTAAGCGCGTTCCCGACCGCATCCATCATCGCTTGCAGATGGATGGCAATCGCGTTTCGCCGCAGCAGAAGCCAGCCGATCAGGATGATGGTCACCACTCCGGACTGAAGATCCGGAGCCTTGGCGATATGGCCTTTGCGACGTTCATCCGCGAGCTTCTTGGCAGAAGCCGGGAGCGATTTTTCCTCGCTGCTGCTACCGCTCATGGCTTCAGCAGTTGGTGCATAGTGCCAAGAACATCCCGCGAGGCGACAAGATCATGCCTCATGTATGACACGAGCCACGCGCAGTAGCCGAACATCATCAGGATGAAGACCAGATTGCGCAGGTTCGGGGCGAGATCATAGAGATGCAGTTTCGGGATGGCGCGCATCAGGAGAATAACGCTCGCCTCACACAGCAGCATCGCCAGCATGACGGGAGCGCCGATTGAAAGGCTCACGGTTTCCAGCCGGTCAAGCAGACCCAGCAGGAGCAGGCCGAACCCCGGCTGCGGCGCTAGCGCCAGAGCGAGCGGAGGCCAGAGCGTTTCGGACGACAACAGCGTAGCGGCCAGAAGATTGAGCCCCCCTGACAGGACAAACAGCGTCGTGACGGCAAGGGCAAAAAACCCGGCGGTTGTGGACTCCTGATTGCCACTTCCCGGATCTTCAGCCTGACCCTGCGTTGCGCTACGCTGGGTGTCGAGCAGTTCGCCCGCGCACTGCACGCCCCAGATCGGCAGACCGATGAGCAAACCGATGATGACGCCGATCACCATTTCCTTGGCCCCGAGCATACCGAGCGCCATCAGGGAGCGGGGATTGGTGAGCAGTCCGGCATGGATCATGGGGGTTGCGGGAATAGCGAGCGCGAAGGCAATAGCCCCCGTGATGGGGCCGCCAAGCTGCATGCGTGTAAAGACCGGCAACACGATGGCCGCCCCCGCCGGGCGGCTCATCGCCAGCGCGATGGCGCTCAACCAGGGCATCATCTGTTGCAGAACAACAAGGGCGTCAGTGGCAGGCACGGCTCAGAAGCGCGTCATGGCCGGAAAATCGGTCAGGACGTGTTCGGTAAAGGCCAGCAGAGGCGGGAAGAGCGTCGAGGCCATAAGCACCAGCGTCGCGCAGACTGCGACGACCTTGAAGGTCAGCGGCATTGTCTGGTCCTGAAGCTGCGTTACGGCCTGCAGAAGCCCGATCAGAAGCCCGACCACCAGCGCAATGGCCAGCGGTGGCCCCGCGATCGAGGCGAACAGGAAAAGCGCGGAAGAGAGTTCCTGTGTGAGGGCCGCATCATCCACAGGCGGTGTTCTCCCGCAGATGTGCGCGCCGCGAGGGCCTACGCATAGCTCATTACCAGCCCGTGCAGCAGGCGTGTCCAGCCGCTGGCCAGAACGAACAGCAGCAACTTGAGCGGAACCGAAATCGTGTTGGGCTGCACCTGGGACAGGCCCATCGCGATCAGGATCGTGGTGACGACGAGGTCAATGGTGATGAACGGCAGATAGATCAGGAAGCCGATTTCAAACGCGCGTTTGAGTTCTCCCGTCAGGAAGGACGGGAGAAGGATCGGGAGCGATTCCGGCGTCAGGCTGTCGCGCATGTCCTCGGGCCACAGGCGCTGGGTGGCGTTCATGAAGAAATTGCGCTCGGGCGCCTGTGTGAAGCGGAGCAGATGCTGGGCAACGGGGGCCTGCACGCGTTCATAGGCATCCACATAATCCGTCAGCGTCTCGTATTTCTGGTCGCTCTCCATGGCCGCTTTGTAGATGTCGTGGCCGAGAGGCGCGGAAATGAAGAGCGTGAGGATCAGCGAAATCGCATAGAGCACGATATTCGGCGGAGACTGCTGGATGCCGAGCGCGGTGCGCAGCAGGAACAGGACGACCGAGATTTTCACGAACGACGTGGTGGTGATGACCGCGAGGATCAGGACGCCGAACCCAAGGGTCAGGACAAGGGCCGTGACGAGATTGGTCGAGCCGATCATGCGGTGATGATCCGCGTTACCCGGATGGCAACGGAGGACCCGAGATCCACGAGTTCGCCTTCGCCAATGCGGCGGCCATTGGCCATGATCGACACGGAACGCTCCGTGAGCGCGCCGATATCAATCACATGTCCTTCTCCGATCGTCCTCAGTTCGGCCAACGAGACCGGCATCCGCGCCAGTTCGAAGGTCAGGGGGATCTGAAGCTGTTCGATGGCGGAGGCTTCGACTGTTGTGGGCTGGTGCGGTTCGCTCACGGAGGACGGGGGTGTTTCAGTCATGCTGTTCCAATCTGCTGGCCAAATCCGGGCGAGAGGCACAAACGCGCCCTCAAAGACAATCCTGCTGCCGTCATGCCGGACCGCTGCGCCCAGCATCTCGCCCGCAACAATCACATGTCGGACTTGCGCTGCCGTCCCGAGGACCAGCCCGAAACCGGGGCCGAGCGCCATGAGGTCTTCGGGCGAAATCAGAACGCTGCCAACTCTCAGCGACAGCATCACCGGCGGATCGGGAAACCGGCGCACAAGAGACGGTGCGAGACGGTGCAGCACAGGCATTAATGCCGGAGGCAGACGAAGCAGTCCGCAAAAGCTGCCCGTTGTATCAAAACGGGCCTCAAACCCGATCTCGACAAACTTGGGCCTGTGGGACGTGTCCTGCTGCGCCGGTTCGATCTGCGTGAACCGGATCGGCGCATTTATCGCTGCCTCCAGCGTCGTCAGGCCCTGATCCAGCAAAAGTTCCAGAAGCAGCAGGGCTGCCGGCGCTTCCATCGGGCCGCGAGGCTTGGGCTCCGCCAGCGAAACCAGCCTCTGAAGGATCTCGTGAGGGAGAACACATTGCCCCTCCCTATCATCGATCCGAAAACAGATCGCACTCCACTGTGCTGGTAAGAGGATCGGCGGCGTAAAGCGTACCGAAAGTCGCTCTTCGCCTACAGACAGCGCAAAATCTTGCCGCCCGAGCAGACCTGCCGCCAAAGCGTCATAGCCTAGCGGCCTCGGCGTGAGGCGATGTATCGCGCGCGGCAGAGACAGCGTCATGGAACGCTGAACCGCGATGCCGTATCGCGTTGGCGAGTAAGCCGTCCGCTGTTCTGACGCATCATGGCGAGCTCTGCGATGTCCTGCTCCTCACGCCGTTCCTGCGCCGTGCGGCGTTCTGTCAGAACGCGCTCCAGCAGGTCGCGCGCCTGTTTCTCGCGCTGTTCGTACTGCATCAGCAGACGACGGGTCGCGGCAGCGAGCTGCCGGGCTTTTTCGACGTCCCGTTCCGCTTGGGCGATCCCGTCTTTCAGGCGTTCTTCGTGACGGGCGAGCTCTTCGATATGCTCATGATCCCGACGCAGGAGCACGGCGCTGACCGGCGCATTCTGCGCGCGTGCGGCGATCTCCGCCTGAACCCCAAGCTGGTGTGCTTGATGGTCGGACAGGATCTGGCTGGCGTGGTTGAGACGAGCCAGACGTTGATCGGCCTGCGACGTTGCCGCCGACAGAAGCTGGCGCGCCTCTGCGGCACGGCACTGGCGCAGCGTCACGAGTTGTCCCGCCGCCTGCGGGCTCAGGCGCAAAGACGGTTCAGCCATTCCAGCATCTCCGCAAAGGATGTCCGCTCGTCGTTGCCCTGACGCAGGAAACCCCGCAGCGCGCCGATTTTGGCAATCGCTTCATCCGCCAGTGCATCACCGCCGGGCTTGTATTCGCCGACCTGCAACAGAAATTCGATCTCCTGATATTTCGCCCACAGGCTCCGGATTTTCGTGGCCGCAGCCTGATGCCGAGGATCGGTCACGAGAGACATCACACGCGACCGGCTGGTCAGGACGTCAATGGCCGGATAATGCCCCGCCGCTGCCAGTGCGCGCGACAGAATGACGTGGCCGTCCAGAATGCCGCGTGTTTCTTCAGCAATCGGATCATCCATCCCGTCCTCGACCAGCACGGTATAAAATGCCGTGATCGACCCCCTCACGCCCATGCCCGCGCGTTCCATGAGTTGGGGCAGGGCCGCGAAAACCGAAGGGGGAAAACCGCGCCGCGTGGGCGGCTCCCCGGCAGCCAGTCCGATCTCGCGCAGGGCGCGGGCGTAACGGGTGACATTGTCCACGAACAGCAGGACCTTCAGCCCCTGATCGCGGAAATATTCAGCGACAGTCGTGGCGGCCTGCGCGCAGACGACACGCTCGGCGGCGGGCCGGTCGGAGGTCGCGACGATCAGGACAGCATTTTTCAGCCCGTCCGCCCCCAGATTATGTTCAACAAACTCGCGCACTTCGCGGCCACGTTCGCCCACCAGCGCCACGACCGCGACATCGGCGGAACTGCCCTTGACGATGGCGGATATCAACGTGGATTTACCCGCCCCGGCCTCGCCATACACCCCGAGCCGCTGCCCTTCGCCACAGGTTAGCAAGCCGTCCAGAGCCCGCAGCCCGACGGGTAGCGGTCGGTCGATAGGCTGACGTTCCATCGCGGGAGGCGGTGCAGCATAGACAGAGCGTGATGGTCCGGCTGGCAGTGATCCCAGACCATCAATCGGCGTACCAAGCGCATCAAGCACCCGGCCCAGCAACCGTTCGCCGACCGGGAAGCTGCGTCGCCCTCCGGTCGTGACAACTTCCGTGTCCACTGAGACGCCTTCGAGGCCGCCCATTGGCGTCATGAGGACTTCGTTTCCGTCCAGCCCCACCACCTCGGCATCCAGAGACCAGTCGCGGTCGCGGTTCTGCAACCGGCACAGATCGCCCACGGCCACATTTGGCAGAATGGCGCGGATAATGGTTCCAGTGGCGCTCACGACGCGCCCCTGCATCGGATGTGTGTCGATTCCCGCCGCCCGTGAGCGCAACATGGGCAGGAGGGTTTTCATCCGCGCGATAACATGATCCGCCGTCTGCGACGGATCGCGGCTCATCTGCATCCGGGGCAGAGGATCAGCCTGCCGGTCCTCCGTCACGGGCGCGCCGGAAAGACGAGACATGTCTTCCGGTTCCGGGTTTTCAGAAGCCGGATCGCGTTTGATGAGAGACGCTCCGGACTGATCGGCCCGGGCGTTTTGTGCTTCGGGATCGGGACGAGAAACGGGCTGCTCCGCGTCTTCCGGGGGCAGGTCCTGCTCCGGCAGCGTTCTATCCGTCTGCTGAAACATGTGCAGGCGGACGAAATCCGCTTCCAGCGCACTGGCGAGAGACACAGCCGGATGCGCGGCCTCCATGATCCCGTCCGCGGAAACCGTGTCATCCGGAGCCTGAGAAGACGGCGTGAGCGGGATGTCAGTCATGCTGCATCCATTGTGCGCTGAGATGCTCCCGTAGCACGGCAAGCTGGGCGTCCACGCCCAGTTCCGCCACGCCCAGTTCGCTCTCCAGCACACACCGTCCGGGCGACAGCATCGGGTCGATCTCAAGACGCAGGGCGGGATTATGGACCGTCAGGTCTTCCACGACCGGGCGCAGGATGTCAGCACAGTCGGACGCCACCCGCAGCGTCGCGAGCGTGCCATGCCGGATTTTCCCCAGCGTATGTCTGATAGCAGCCGGAAGAGCGCTCCCGATATCAAGCCGCCCGAACAGATCCGTCACGACGTCCGTCACAATGGCCGGAAGGCTCGTTTCCAGATCCCGAAGCACTTTTGCGACCGCTTCATCGGTCACGAGAAGACGACGCGCCATTTCTGCTGAGGCTTTGTCATGGCCGGTCTGATAACCACGCCGACATTCCGCATCATAGGCGTTCCGTGTGGCGGAAAGCAGCATCGTGGCGTTTCGGATAGCGGTGTCATAGACCAGAGACGCGTCGCACCAGGCGCTCATGTCTTCAGGGCGCAAGACCGTCGTGGAAGGTCGCATTCGCGAAAACATCCGTTCAGACATGCGCGGCAATCCCTTCCGCGACCTTCAGGATGATCGGGTCGTACGCGCTGGAGGCTGCGGGCAGAAGAGTCCTTGCGGGCAGTTTTAGCGTAGCGAGACGCCCGTAATCTCCAGCCAGACTGTCGCGCCAACGGATCAGACAGGACCAGCCGCAGTCGGTGACGGCTCTGGCAAGGCCGGGAAGGTCCGTGTCGGGTTCGGTCGGTGTTCCTGCGGACGGGATTGACAGACCGGCCTGCGCCCAGTGAGCCCCGTTGCGGATGCCAAACAGCCTGACGTCTTCGCCCAATGTGGCATCAAGGGCCGTAATCGCCTGACGGTCCACCTGTTTGGCCAGACTGCGCCAGTGAACGACGGCGCCCATACGACGTCCTGCGCTCTGCAGACGATCCTCTGGCTGAAGCGCCAGTGCTTCTAGCGGGCCTTGTGGAGCTTGGGTCGGTGGCAGTCCCTCACAATCCAGCAATTCAATCAGACGGTCAGACAGTCTCGAACAGATCTGGAGTTTCTGAACCGTGTCACGGTGCAGCATCGGCAGGCGCAGTTGCAGATGGGACGGATGGATACTCGCCAGCATCTGACTGTAGTCTGACCCGGAAGATGCGCTCATGCTGTGGGCTACGGTCACGCAGCCTCACGCGGCACGATGGCCAGTTCCGTCGTGGTCGGCACCGGTTTCCTGCGAAAGCGCCGCCACAGGAGACTGGCGCCATATCCGGCAGGGAAGGCGAAAGCGAAAAACCACCCGGTCCAGCCGAGCGGACTCATCCATTCCGTCTGAACCGACGGAAGATGGGGAACCGCGACCGGCAGAAGAATGACGGACACCCGGTCATAGGCCAGATCCTGAACGGCATTGGCAACCATCAGCTTGATCTTGGGGAGCAGTCCCGACACAGCCGTTCCGGAATCGTACCGGATGACGACCGATGCTGTGGCCGGTTTGTCCACACCCGTCACCGGATCGCTCGCGGCAGGCGCGATATGAACACGCGCATCAATCACGCCATCAATGTCATTGAGCGTGTGCCCAAGCTCCTGACTGATGCCGTAATACAGCTTGGCGCGCTCGGCCGTGGGAGTGCTGATCATGCCCTGCTGCTGGAAGATCTTGTCCATGCTGTCATATCCGTTGCGGGGATAATGACTGCTGCGCAGGATGGAGACGGCATCCGCCACATGCCGTTCCGACACTTCCACAGTGGAACTGCCGTCCTTGGCGATCAGACGGGTGGCGGAAATCCCGTGCTGCAGAAGGATGGCGATCATCTCCATCGCATCACGTTCCGAAAGCTCAGTGTAGAGCACCGTCTGACACGCAGTGAGGGAGAGGAGAAGGAGCAGGGCGGGAAAGGTGAGAAACAGACGTCGGATACGGAACATGGTCTCAGCCTCCCTGTGTGAGGAGGCTCTTCAGCGTGGAGGTCATGTTCTGTGACGACACGGTGATGATATGGGTTTCGAATTCGGAGTTGGTGAATGCCATCTGTCGCGTCAGGGCCTCGTTATACATCGCAATCCCCTCCTGCTCGACTTTCTCGAACAGACTGTTCAGAGGGGCGGTCTTTCCATCCGCCTTGCTTGCGGAAGCGACATTGGACGCGCCTGAAAGTTCCGCTGTTCCGACGCTGCCCTGCGGGAGAGCCAGATGTTCCGTCCCTGTCGTCGGAATAACAGTCGGGGCCAGCGTATTGAGCGTCGAAAAAGCGCTGCTGATCCGCCCCAGTCCGGACAGGATCTGATCACCCAGTGTGTCTGTCGTGGAGAGGGGCTGTGTCTCGTATGTCTGGCGGGCAGGTGTGCTTTGCAGGAAGGCAATCTGATCGTCGCCGGGCGCAGGCACCCCTGCGGCCATGCCGCTTGTCTGGTCGGTGAGGGAGCGCTGGGCCAGCGCTGTCGCATCCAATCCCGTAATGCCTGTCATACCTGCGACCCCGAACAATTTCCTGCAACAGGCCCGGACCTATCGGGATCAAGCCTAGGGACGAAAGCTGATCTGAACCTGACCTTCAAACGGGCTGTTCGAAAGTGTCTTCAGGCGTTCGGCAAGAATTGTCGGGCCTCTGCGCGCGGTCTATAGAAGAACAGATGAAGCAGAACTCCAATTGCAGTTCAGAAAAGACGGCGACGCTACACCGGCGATTTCTCTCCGGCGTTCTGCGGGGCTCTGTGGTGTTGGGCTCTGTTGTGCTGGCACTGCCGCATAGCGTCCGGGCCGAGCCGCTCCCGCTACCCGATCAGGGACGCTATACGGTCATCCATCAGACTTTGCCCGACGTCCTGACCCAGTTCTGTGAAGACGTGAATCTGCGTGTCGTCGTGGACCCATCCATTCAGGGGAATGTACGCTCCGGTTTTACCGCCGAGACGCCGCTGGCATTCCTGAATGCGCTGTCTACCGAATACAGGCTGGACTGGTACTATGACGGCAATACGCTGCACGTCACGCCATCATCCGCGACGACCACACAGTCTTTTCCGCTGGGTGGTGTGTCTTATGCGGCATTGATGCGCGCTGTGGATGCGAAGAAAATGCTCGAGCCCCATTATTCGGTCCACACCGATGATCGCGGGCGTTCCGTCAGTGTCTTCGGGCCGCCCGATCTACGAGATCGCATCAGCCAGATGATCCAGTCGCTCAGCGGACCAAGTGCAGGCCATCGGACTGTCAGAATTTTCCGGGGAAGTGCCGTTCAGGAAGTCTCGAAATAGATCGGGACGTTTTTTGACGAACGGATATAAAAACTCTTCCCGGTCAGAAATTATGACCGGGAAGAGAAGTGCGCGCAGGTTTCAGGACGTCTGCTGCGAGGGAATGGGGGCCAGATCCGGCAGCTGTCCGGTCGTGCCGGAAGCATCGGTGCCCGAAGCGTCGCCGCTCGTTGCCGTGTCCTTTGCGCTGGAACTGCTGGAAGAGTCCTTGTTCTTGGCTTCCTGAGCCTGGCCGAAAGAAATCAGGCTGGCAATCTGTGCAGTAGAGCCCAGCGTGACGGTGAGAGGCTTCAGGATCTTGTCAAATTTATCACCGAAATCTTTTGCCTGGTCGCTTTTGGACTTGGCAGGCTTTGCTTTCGGTTCTGCGGTGACAGTCTCGGTTTCAGTATGAGGGGTGTGCGTAGTCGGCGCATGTTCAGACGCTATCGACGCGGGATGCATTCCCGAATCCTGCGAATAAACGGAGCTGGTGGGTCTCGGCGCCGTGTTGTGAAGGGTCTCGTTGAAACCCGTAATTTCGCTCTGCGGGGTGGAGGTGCTGCCGCCCGCGTGGGTTACAGGCGTATGCGGCTCAATTTCACTGGATCCGATTCTACCGGGCATCTCTGGCTCTCTCCATAACTTAATATTGCGCTCATCACCGAAATGCTGAAAGACCGGGAAAGCGGGGCAAATCGGCGTGCTTTCATTCTGTAAGAGAGCAGTCTGTCTTTATCCTGATCTGGTTTTGATATTTACAAAGCCCTGTTCCGGTTTCACGGAACCATAATAATCTGATGAAAATCAGGCTTTTGGGCTCTGTCAAAAAAATCCATATTTCAGAAGGCCGTCTGAAATCGTCAGCGCCGGATAAGATTGATAGGTTGCGCCCCTCAGATCTGTTCTGCGCTTCGTTACGAAAGTTTTTTCATGCGGATTTCTTTTCCGTCACGTGCTGTGGTCCTTGCTTTCACGCTGGCGGTGCCTCTTGCCGGCTGTGTCTCAAACGCTTCACATAACGCACAGGATGTCGCGCGGGAGCGGCAGGCGGCTCGCAACCCCGAAACCATGATGAAAGTCGGCGACAGTGCGCGCGCACGCGGAGACTGGACCACCGCGGCCGCTTTTTATGGCCGAGCCGTTGCACTGCGCCCCGGACAGCCGAATTATGTCGGGCCTTATGCCGAAGCGCTCATGCATCAGGGGCGCACGAACGAGGCGATCGAAGCCATTCAGGGTGCCGAAGCCAACGCAACGTCTGCCGAGCGTGTGCGTCTTGCGTTGCTGCTTGCCCAGTTGCTCAATACCGCACAGCGGTCACAGGAAGCGATCGGGGTTCTCCTCCCCGTGATCCAGCAGAACCCCAATTCCGCTCCTTTGCGTGTGGCGCTGGGAATTTCCTATGAAATTTCCGGAGATGCACAGGGCGCGCGCCAGAGTTATCGCGATGCGCTGCGGATCGACCCGAACAATATCGCCGCCGCCAATGATCTTGCCCTTTCGGAAGCCCTTGGAGGGCAGCCTCATCAGGCGCTGACCGAGCTTCTGGCCCTGCGGACGCAGGCCGTGGAGCGCGGGGCTTCGGCGGCCTCGCTTTCCACGATCGATGGAAATCTGGCGATTGTGTATGCTCTTGAGGGCAAATTATCGGATGCGCGGCAATCCGCACGCTCAGCGGCCCTCAGCAGCGAACAGATCCAGCAGAATATGCGGTTCTATACGCTCCTGCACGCCGCTCAGGGCGTGGACGCCGCCTCGTCCGCTGCGGGAGACTGAGACGCATCAGTCTGCGTCGTGGTGTTTGTGGATGTTGCCGGGGTGTCGCTTCCAGTCGTCGCAGACGAACTGGCTCCCCCCGTGCTTCCACCACCGACGGCGGACGGGAAATTCGACGTCGCAGGCGTTCTGTTCTGCGAAGTGCGATCCATCCCCGCTTCCCACAATTCCACAACGCGCCCAAACCGCGCGCCATTCGCCGGTTGCAGATGGGCGGGCTCCAGCAGATCTCCCGGATTGGCGATTTCCGCGGCGAGTGCTGCCGCCTGAAGACACTGTCCAAGGGGATAAAGGCTGTCGGATGTGTCTCCCGTCCAGGTCGGTCGGATGGCCTGACGACAATCGGGTTGGGCTACGACATACGCCCTGAGGACGAGTGTGTCGGACGCATCGTGGACCACGCGGATCCGCGCCGGTTCCACACCGGCACGGACGAGTGCGTGCGTCACGAGAGCCGTAATCTGCGGATTTGCACCGTTGATCGTGGCGTGGACGGCGCGCGGATCGCCCAGTTTGGTGAGCGCGGCATCGAGCGCACGGTCTGCGTTGGCGGAATCAAGAGGAATGCGATGCTGGTTGACGCCCAGAAGAAGCGGCGGTGGAGGGCCGGACGAACGGGTGCCGCTGAAGGTGCATCCGGTCAGCGACAGTGCGAGAAGGGCGAGGAGCGCGTGTCTCATTCGTAAAGAAACCCGGCCGCACCCTGAAGATGGGGCATGCGTGTGGGATCGGGCGCATCTATTGCGGCGGCCGCCGAGCGTCGGAGCAGCAGCGCCTCGATGGCGGATGTCGGACGGATATAGTCGGTCGGCAGCGCCGGGACACGATCGGACGGGTGAACGATATAGGCCGTGACGACGATCAGCAGTTCGCTCTCGTTGCGCTGGAACGACGTGGAGCGAAACAGCGATCCAAGTACCGGAATATCCGCCAGCCCCGGCACCTTGGAGATGGTATTGCTGGCATCGTTTGAAATCAGCCCACCAATGGCAAAACTCTGACCCGATGCAAGCTGAATGGTCGTATCAGCCCGGTTGGTGCGGATGGCGGGAACGACGCTGCTGCCGGAAATGGAATACGCCCCTTCCGACGCTTCCGTGGAAACGGAACTGACTTCCGGTGCGACATGCATGCTGATGGTGCCGTCAGACAGGACCGTTGGCGTGAAATCGACGCTGACGCCATAATTTTTGTAGGTAATCCCGACAGTGCCCAGACCCTGCGGGATCGGAACGGGGAACTGCCCGCCGGACAGGAACTTGGCTGTCTCGCCCGACATGGTGGTGAGGTTGGGTTCTGCCAGCATGGTCGCAAGCCCCTCCGTCGCCATGGCGTCCAGTGTGCCCGTGACCGACGAACTCCCGCTCGTATAACTCCCTGAAAGGGCATTTGTTGCGCTCGACAGGGCCTTGATCGCACTGGGGACACCACTCAGTCCGCCCGTTGCGGCACCGATGGCGAAAGAGCCCACACCATTGAAAACCGTTGTCCAGTTAAAGCCTAGATCCTGCGAAAGCTGCCGTTGCACTTCCGCGACGCGCACCACAAGATTGACCTGAACCGGCTCGCCGATGGTCAGGCGGTTGATCAGTTTCGCGCCGTTTCCGCCGTATTGCCGGGCAAGAGCCTCCAGATGTGCGGCGGCTTTAGCATCCGGAACGGAGCCGGACAGGACGACGCCTTCAGGCGACATTTGCACCTGAACATTCCGGCCCCCTTCCTTGGCGATCATGGCGCGCATCGCGTCCATGTTGAACGTGACCGTCACATCGCCGGAAATCATTTTCTGGCCGCTCTGGTCCAGCACGATAAGTGTCGTATGGCCGGGCTTTTTGCCGAAGATGAACAGGCCGTCATTATCGGTGTACTGCACGTCCATAACCGTCGGATCGGCAATCATGACATTACCAGCCGCGCGGGGAAGTTGGATCAGCTGCGCTCCTCCGACAGACAGCGTCATGGACCCACCATGCCGGGCGGGCTGCACCTGGGCGACTGCGTCTTGCGGGATGACTCCGACGCATACGGCGCCCATGAGCAGAAAAGATCCCTGCAATGCGCCTGTGCGGGCGGTCTGCCAGAAGCGTGTGCGGTGTGTTGAACGGCCTGAAATCATACTGAAAAACTGTCCATCATGCCGTAAGTCCCATGTCCTTATCGAGCCGTGCCGCAAGGCGATAACCCACGCCGCGTACGGATTCGATCGTCACGAGAGAGCGTGCCTTTGCGAGTTGCCGTCTGATCCGACTGACACGGACTTCAAGGGAGTTCGGGCAATACTCGGCCTGCGCGCCATAGACGTCGTGCTCAAGCCCGGCGCGGGGCACGACGTGACCACGGCGGCGCATTAAAGATTCCAGAATGAGAGTCTCGCGGCGCTGGAGCGTGAGTTCGAGATTACCGACCCGCACTTCACGTGTAGCGGTGCAGAGGGTGAGGTCACTGAACTGATGCTGCTCTGCCGACCGGATGCGCGGGCGACGCATGATAGTGCGAACACGTGCGACCAGTTCGCGGGGGCTCACATCGCGCGTCACGCTGTCATCCGCGCCCGCTTCAAGGGCCGCGATCCGCTCGTCCTGACAATTGGCGATGAGCACGAGGAATTCGTCGCCGTCATGTCGCCGGCAGCGACAGCGCGCCTGCCACCAGACGCTGTAGACGCCATCGCCACTTGTGGAATCCAGCAGGACAAGACTGTAATTCGAAGCCGTCAGGGCCTCGTTTGCATCGTCGAGCGTCGTGAAAACATCTGCACCGAAACCGGCGCTCTGAAGGGTTTTGGCAAGGCCGTCGGCATACCCGCTATCGGGGGACATGATCATCAGTCTCATGTGCGTTTCTCCTGCAAAATCCGTTGATCCGTCATTGCTGTCTGGCAATGACTGCATCGGCCCCGAACACGTCCGTTCCAATGGACGCGATGGGATGGACCGGGAATTCGTCGGCAAGGTCCTGATACGAAAGAACGGGGTTGTCGAAGCCGTTCCGGATCAGGAATCCCCTGACGAACCGTCGCGTGTCGACCGAACACACGATGATGGGTTTGGTGGTTTCCGCTTCCGCGCCGGATTTTCCGGGCGCGTTGGCCAGACGCTCGCGGACGGCCTCCAGAAGTTTTTGGGACGCATCCACTTCCAGCGCCAGAAACGAGCCGGCAGGCGTCTCGCGAACGGACTGCCGCAGAAGCTGGTCCGTTGCCTGCGACAGAACGATCGCGGGGATCGCCCTGTGGTTCGTCGCATAACGGTGGCAGATCTGACGGGACAGGGCGTTGCGGACGTGTTCGGCCAGCATCGGCACCTTGTTTTCGGTCTCGCCCCATTCCACGAGCGTTTCCAGAATGAGGCGCATGTTGCGTAGCGACACATCCTCTTCCACGAGACGCCTGAGAACTTCGGCGAGACGCTGGACGGGCACCAGTTTCGTGGCCTCGCGCGTCAGATCGGCATATTGTGCTTCCACGCGCTGGACGATCTGCCGCGTTTCCTGAAGCCCGAGGAAACGCCCGGCATGGCGACGCAACGCAGCACGGAAGCGGAAAGCAATGATCCCGGCGTGATCGTAGAACCCGATCCCCGCCGCCCGGAGCCGCCCTTCACTGACGGAGGGAACCCAGAGGGACGGATCATTGGTCAGCAGAGCAACGCCTTCCTCGCCATCTATTCCGGCAAGGTCCAGATGAACCGGATCGTCGTGCAGCAGCAGGAAATCCCTGCGCAGTTCATGCTCCTCAATGGGAACGTCTTCCAAATCAATTGAAAACCGCAGATCCCCGCTGTCGTCGCGTTGCCGGAGCGTGGGCGGGGGGAACTGGAAGCCCAGATCGTTACCGATTTCCATGCTGACACGCGCCAGAAGACGGGTCAGATGTCCCTGATCCAGAGTGGCGTTCAGCTTCTGGCTGAGGGTGATCGCCATCAGGGGGGTGAAATTTTCCTGAAGTGTCGTGCTGGTCTGCCCCGCCGGTGAGGCGGCGGAGAAGACATCGTCCTGCGCGCCGGTATTGGTCTCGGCGGAGCGTCGGAACACGCGGTTCGTCAGGCTCTTCCAGTCCGGGCGGCTACCGCAGAAGAAGATTGCCGCCAGAATGAGGAAGACGGGCTTGGGAAAGCCGGGAATAAGTCCCATCGCCAGAAGAACGACTGACGCCACGCGGAGGGCGCTGCTGTTGGCCGTCAGCTGGGTCGCCATATCGCGACCCAGATCCATCCCATGACCACCCACGCGCGTGACCACGACGGCCGCTGTGATGGACAGCAGAAGGGCCGGAATCTGCGAGATCAGAGCATCGCCAACCGTCAGCAGCGTGTAGGTCTGCATGGCCTGACCGATCGCCATGCCATGCTGCGCCACACCAATGCCGATCCCGCCCACCAGATTGACCACGATGATGATCAGCCCGGCGATCGCATCGCCCTTCACGAATTTCAGGGCGCCATCCATGGCACCATGCAGGGCGCTTTCGCTGGCCAGTTCCGTGCGACGGCGTCTAGCCTCGATCGCGTCGATATCGCCCGACCGCAGATCGCTGTCGATGCTCATCTGCTTGCCGGGCATGGCATCGAGCGTAAACCGCGCACCGACTTCGGCAACGCGTTCGGTGCCTTTTGTGACGACAATGAACTGGACCGTAGTGACGATGGCGAAGACCACCAGACCGACGACGATGTTTCCGCCAATGACGAATTCGCCGAACGTTTCAACAATCGCCCCGGCATCGGCTGTCGTGAGGATCAGCCGCGTGACCGTGACTTCAAGCGCCAGCCGGAACACGGTCGAGACGAGGATCATGCCGGGAAGCGCTGTCAGATCCAGCGGCGACCGCAGATAGACGGCCACCATCAGAAGCAGGACCGACAGGCTGAGATTGCATCCGATCAGCACGTCCGCAAAGGCTGCAGGCAGCGGCATGATGAGCATGCCAATCGTCAGGACCAGCACCAGAACGAGGGCCAGATCCTGCCGCTGGCTCATGACCCGGAAAAAGGGCGTGAGATGCTTCATGCCGCAGCGTGCCGCGTATAGTGCGCAAAACAGGTCCGCGCTTCGTCGAGCCGACCAAGCTGATGCAGCGCCCGCGCTCTCAGAAGGGCATTGCCCGCATCGGGAGTGGTCTCAAGCCTGTCGAGACAGTCAAGCACGACGAGGGCGAGTTCACTGCGGCGGATGACGGTATAGACATGCGCCAGCATCCGCAGACATTCATGGTCTCCCGTGCGCTGGGCGAGCACCAGCAGCAGCATGGGCAGAGCCCGCCAGGGCCGTCCGCAGCAGATATAGAGATAGGCCAGAGACAGCAAGAGATCGCGTTGATCGCTCTCCATGCCTAGCCGCCGATCAGACTGTTGGACACCTTGAGCAACTGCTCCAGAGCCGCAAGCTCATGCCTGAGCGTTTCCAGGCCCCCGGGAACGACAGGAGCCGAGCTTGAGCGTGAGGAGGCCTGTTCTTCCAGACGTCGCAGCAGTTCCTGTCTGCGGGACGGCAGAAGAACCGCCGGGTTGCGGAGATGCGGCATGATATGGGCATAGACCGCGCCGATGACGGTGGGTGGGTCGATGGTTTCAGACAGTGCGTTTTCAGGCGCAAGCGTCTGGCGAAGGGCAGCAACTTCAGCGTTCAACAGACTGTCGTCATGCTGAAGCGACAGATCCTGCAGAGCGCGGTCGAGACGAACAGTGCCTTCAGACCAGACTCTCTGAACCATCTGTACTGTCTCCGGCTGATCTACCGGTGAGGCAAATCAGTACTTAAAGTTAATAGGCCGTAAACCCTTGTGCATTATTACGGTATGTTTCCGTATCTCTGAAAGAGACAATCCTGTGACAATTTCAGTGCCAACCCGATAGCGCTGCGAATGCACGACAATATTGGGATTTTTCCCGCTCCAGACGGCCTGAATGGGCACATCAACCGGCGCAGCCTCTGGCGCAACTGAGACGTTCGAAACCCAGACTGCCTGCGTTCCAAAGGATGCATCGAACCATTTTTCGACGTCCCGGAATGTTTTCATCTCCTGAGCCGAGAGGCTTCCATCGATGATGATGACGCCGGAAGATACACTGACCTTCAGTTCAGGAAGATTGTTTTTCGTCAGTTGTTGCACGACGAGACGGCCAAGTTCGGCATCGCTGACCGGCTGCTGAAGTGAAGCTGTTTCCAGATCGGGCGCGCGGGAAGGGGAGGCGCTGGCTGTTTTGTGCGCGGGTGTCGCGGAGTGTGACAATGCCTGTATCACGACGAGCATTAGAACCGTTGCCATTCCCCCGACAATCATGAGTGTGGGATTGGTTTTCCGTTTTGCATTGGGAATATCTTCGGCTTCGGGGACAAACGTTCCTAGCGAAGCCGCGATGGTGCCATCAGAATCCAGATGAAGCGAGACGGGACCAAGCCGGAGTGTTGCAGGACCTGTGACGGTCGTGCTCTCATCAGGCGGAAGCGCCACCGTATTCACTACGACATCCGGTGCAAGAGCCTGTAAAAGATAGGTATCACCAGACTGTTGCCTGATCGAAAGATGTTGTGCCGCGATGCCGTCATCGAGCAGCGCCATGCTCGCATCCGGGCCTGAGCCGATAATGACAGGCTCTGTGCCGAACGTCATGACGGCATCGCTGTGCAATCCGTTCTGAACAACCAGCATGATGCATCCCGGCTTGGGAGGACGGATCCTCCAGATGGTAAAAACGGAAAATGGCCTGCATGCCGGGGTCTGTCCCCGGCATGCAGGCCATGTCCGACGATGCGGAAATCAGTCCTTCGTAAAGGCGGACTTCGCGTTGCTTTCCATCGTCTGGGCAAAGTCGTTTGCAAATGTCTGGGCGTTGGAGATTTCAGACATCTGTTCCTGCTTCTGCAGGTTCTGGTCTTCCATGGCTTCGGACTCCTGCATGATCTGCTGCATGGTTGAGTCGCTGCTGGCAGAGATGGAACCGCTCATTTTGTTCTCCATGACATTGTTAGTGACTAAAAACAGCGCCGTTTTCTCTCAGCGCCATTCGGAAGCTCACATGAACTCCCGAAAACCGTGACGTTCGTAACGAACGTCTGAACACGCTCTGCATTCTCCCGCCGCCCCGAAGAAGCGTCGGGCAGAATGCCGGGCGTCACCCCAGTGCAGACTTCAGTTCGGATGCAGCAGAGTTGCTGTTGAACGTGCCGGACTGAATTTCGCTGGCGAGCATCTTCGCAACATCGGCAAGGTTGTTGTTGCCGGCGTTCGAGGCTTCGCGAGCCAGAGCATTAAGGTTGTTGAACTCATCCGAGCCGGACTTGCCGGACTGCAGGGCGTCCGCAATCGTGTCGACGTTGTTGCTCAGCGCATCGACGCTGTTGCCCTGAAGAGCCTGCTTGATGGCATTGCTGCTGCCGCCCTGGTCGTAGGTACCATCCGACAGGCTGCGACCGATATTGCCCGCAACGGAAGAGTCGAGGCCGTTACCCTGCTGGCTGGCTTCCGACGAAACAGCCTGGGCGTACTGCTGCAGGGTGTTGCCGTTCGTGCCATTCATGTCGACGAGCGTCTTCAGCGTTTTCATGTCGTCGCTGAGATTGCCGGTCAGGGACAGGCCCGTGTTTCCGACGGGTGTGGGCGTCGAAGACCCTGTGTCGGACGAACCCGTGCCCGAGGCGTTGCCGCTGGCTTCCATTTCCTGCAGGAGCTGGATCAAGGCCTGCTCCATTTCCTGTGCCGTTTCCGTGCTCAGGTTCTGGCCGGTTGCTGAAGTGTTGAGGTCGCCCGTGCTCGTCGGGCTAAATGTTGTGTTGTAACTGTCAACCGTGGACATACTGCTCTCCACATCAGGAAATCTGCGATCAGAGAGAAAGGTATTACTTACCCTCTTGCCCGAACTTCCCATCGGCTGCGGTTGCAGATCTCATGGTCGTTTCGGCCTGAAGAAAGAGATATTTGAGCAGTCTGACCGGAACCTGACGTAAAATCCGCCAACACTCATTTCCGGTTAAAACGCGTCAATATTCACTGAATTGCAATCAAAGGGACAGGACCGGGGTGTCGCGGTTTCCACCCCTGAATGTTCGGGCAGAGATCATTCCTGAGGGCTGTTTCCAGCCGCAAACAGACGTCTGGCCTGCTGGAGCACCCGCTTCTGATAAGCGGAATTCAGCTGGGGCGTATGGGAATGATAGTCTCCCACGGCCTGAAGAAGGTCTCCATGCGTCTCGTTGAGGTAACTTCGAAGAATAAGAGCCGAAGCGGCGATATTGAAGCATCCGTCCGAGACAAGACGCGCAGCCGTCTGTGTAGCGGGCATGCGGGTGATCTGGGAAAGGAGGCCGATCCACTGTGTGTTGATCTGCATCAGCCCCAGATCGTCGGAGCCGTTCGTATTGTGATGCACGAGGCCGATGGCACCGCGTTCGACTTCCCAGATGGCGGGCAGGACCCGTGGAGGGAGATCGTACCGGATGGCGGCTGCGAGCATGCAGGCCAGAAGGGGAGCGGGCATGGCAGACCTGTCGGGATGCTTTGTCCCGAATGAAGAAATTATGAAGACAGCATTGTGAGCCCCGTCATGCGCTGGGCAGAGAAGGTTCGAGGCTTTAGTACCGTTTGACGAACGGTTAAAAAAGGTACGTCATCAAAATGTCATGTCCCAGACAGGTCTCCCGTGCCGAGCATCGCGGCGATGCCGGTTTTACCCTTCTGGAAATTCTTGTGGTTCTGGCCATTCTGGGCCTGCTGGTCGGGCTTGTGGCGCCGGCTGCATTGCGCCAGCTGGGGGGCGCCCGCCAGTCCGTCGTCAAGCAGTCGATCGCGCGGATCGGTACGGTTCTGGACATGTATAAGCTCGATACGGGCGATTATCCCTCCACGGAGGAAGGTCTGGACGCGCTGGTCCATCGCCCGTCATCGGTGGAGAACTGGAACGGCCCCTATCTGAAGGGCGGCGCTGTTCCTGCCGATCCGTGGAACCATGCCTATGTCTACCACGCCCCTTCGGAGCGGGAGGGGCATGACTATGATCTCTGTTCTCATGGACCGAACGGCCGGGGCGAGGCCGGGTCAGGAATGATCTGCAATCCCTGAGGAACTGCTGTCTGGCGTCATGGTTTCCAGACGGACCAGACGCCAGGGAATGGGGCGTTCATCAGGAAGCATGATGGCCTCGGCATGACGCCACATCCTGAAAGCGCCATGGAAGACGAAGGCGTCCACGGAAACAAGAACGCCACCGTTTCCTTCGCTGTTCGGATCCGTCTGATCCGCGCCACTTGAAATTCCGGATTTCAGCAGAGCCTGCCGGACGGATGGATCGCCGGTGTGGAGATCGGGCAGTTCCTGCTGGGCAAAAGACAGATGCGGCTCCAGCCCCTCAAGCAGCAAAGGTGTCATGCCGGGAACGGCCGAAAGATCATCCAGATCATGAAACGGCAGGCCCTGTGACACACAGGCCGACGCCTTGTCCGCCACATGAAATCCCTCACTGCGCCACGCCAGAAGCGTGGCTGCCAGAGAGGCGGCCTGATCGGACGGAAAACCCTGCGTCATCAGGAGCGCCGCCATCAGCGGCTGACTGGCAATGTTGGGATTGATCCTGTCCCGTCGGATCTGACTGCGCGTCCTGACCTGAAACTCCGTGGTCTCAGGGCTGGAAGACCATTGACCCGCTGGGCGCGTGCGTCCCGTGGCGACGGCGTAGAGTTCCGTCGTGATGGCGGCGTCTGCCGTTGTCTGGAGCCGCGCTTTCCAGAGTGCCGTGCTTTCGAGGTTCAGGGATGCCCGGCCCAGCATCAGGGCCTGCGTGCCGATCAGGGCCAGAAATGCGAGCGTCCAGAGCACCAGCAGCAGCGCAAACCCTGCCTCCGGTCCGCGCAGCGGGCCGCGTAGACGCAAGGGGAGCGATGGAGTGCCGGCCGGCATGTCAGTCGTGTAGTCCGACCGCTTTGAGAATGCGGTGCTGCGGATCTGCCGAGCCGGTCGGGGACATTCCGTTCATTTCGCTGGGCAGGAGCGCTGCGTGAAGAAGCTGTTCGCGCAGATCCTCCGTCAGGGCGTAGGCTTCGCTCTGGCTGTGGATGATATGGGGCGTGATGAGGATCAGGAGCTCCGTGCGGTTTCGCGTGTTGGTCTGGTTTGCCCCCAGCATCCCAAGGAGCGGAATGTCTTTCAGCCAAGGCATTCCGCTGTTATTGCGGTTGGACGTGTCCGAGATCAGCCCGGCCAGTCCGACCGTCTGACCGTCCGCAATGACCACGCGCGACGTGACCTGACGCTGAGAGAAGGTTGGGCTGTTGATGGACCCGCTGCCGGTTGTCGTCGTGTTGGAAGCCACGGAACTGACCTGCTGGGAAATGTCGAGCGTGACTGTCCCGCCGTTGCTGACATGGGGGGTGACCTGAAGGATCACGCCCGTGGGCTGATAGTTGATCGAATTCGTGATGGTGGAATTCGACGTCAGAACCCCCGTGGTTGAGCCAGTCAGATATGGCACCATGTCGCCCACCATGAGGGAGGCGGGCTGGTTGTCTACGACCATCAGTTCAGGCGAGGACAGGACGCGCACTTTCGTAACGGCCTGTAGTGCGTTGATGACGAAGGGTGCGCCCCCCTGTCCCGACCCGCCGAGAACGAAGCCGGGGAACGAACTGGAGAGCTGTGACGACACCAGATTGGCGCTTCCAAGGGACTGGGACGCATTGCTGAGAATGCCGTTTATTCCGCCCGATTTGAAAAAGAACTGCGTGCCGTAATTGAGCGAGTCATTGAGCGTCACTTCGGCGACCGTGGCATCCACCCGGACCTGAAGGGGCATGATGTCCACCTTGCGGAGCATGGAGGCCACGGTTTCCATCTCGTTGGCTGTGCCATAGACCAGAACGGCATTGTTCTGGGTGTCGGGAATGATGCGGATTTCCGACGTTTCGGAATTGTTGCCCGAACTGCCCAGACCTAGACCCCCGAGCAGGGGATTATTTGAAATTCCGTCCTGTGCGGTCTGCGTCTGGCCGGACTGGCCGTCCGAAGAGGAGCCGTTCTGACCGGAGCCCGAGAGCTGGTTGCCCTGCTGGGACGTTCCGCCACTGGAAGACCCGAAGCCCATCCCGTTGCCGAAACTTCCCGAACTCCCGGAACCGGACGAGGAATTCTGGAAACCCGAAGAGGAGGTCTGGGCTTTTGCCGTGGGAACGGCCGTGACATGGCCGGGGGTGAAGGCCTGTTGCAGAACGTAGGCTACGTCGTTCGCCCGGCTGTTCTGGATGTAGAACACATTCCATTTCCGAACGGTTCTGCGACGCTGCGCCTCGATGACGGAAAAGGCACGACGGGCCTGATCCAGAAGGGCGGGGGTTGCGGCAATGACCATCACCGCTTCGATATGCGGCATGGGCACGACCTGCATCCGGCCTGCCAGCGCCTGTTCCTTTTTGCTGCCCAAAGCAGCCTGAAGGGCCTGCGAGACTTCGCTGGCATTTCCGCTGGTCGCGGGGAACAGGGCATAGGACTGTCCGGCCAGCACATCGGAATCGAACGTCCGGACCAGTTCTTCCAGAGAGGCTCGCGTGGCGGGATCGCCCGAAATTACGACGGCATTTCCCGCCGGGGCCGCAACGATGTGGTCCCCACCCTTGAGGATGGGCTGAAGCGCCTTCACCAGACTTTCAGCCGAAGTGTAGCGCAGCGGAACGATCGTGTTGCCTGCCGTTCCGCCGCCGGTTCCTGCCGTGCCCGCAAGGGTGGTTACGCGGTAAATGCCGTTTTCTTCGACCAGCGCCGCACCGGCGCCCGCGAGTGCGGTCCGGAAAACGGGCAGAAGCTGGTCCTGACGCAGCGGATGCGGTGTACGCAGGGTGATGGTGCCATGGACGTTTGAATCAACGAGATAGTTGGCCTGAAGCAGTCGCCCGAGAATTTCGTCCGTGACCGACTGGATATCGGCATCCACGAAATTGAGGGTCAGGATTCCATTTTCGGAGGCGCCACCGCCCGTCTGGCGAGTGCCGGAGGCCCGGCCATAACTCAGCATGCCGCCCCGAGCGGATTCCATGCTCCCGACCGGACCGTCAACGCGGGGCGTGGCCGTCTGACCGTAGAGATGTTTCGAGATCGGCAGGGGTGTCAGGTGTGGTGGCGTGGACGAACAGCCCGCCAGCAGCGCCAACGGCGGAAGTGCCGTCATGAGGAGGAAACGGCGGGACATCCCGGAGATGGCAGGGAACAGGGAAGCAGGCACGTTGTCTCTCAGTCTGTTCTGTCGGCGGAAAGGGATCATGGCCGGGGAGCGGTGGACGCCGCGATGGAGCGAGGGTCCCGCAATGCGAGGATGGTGAAGGAAGCATCCAGGGCGCGCCCTTCAGCCGTTTCGTCAATCGCCTGCGGGTTGCCGGATACGTCGATCCGAAGATCATCGACCAGCAGGCGCGGAGCAGTACTGTGGTCCAGGGCGTCCAGAAGACGGACCAGCACGGCATAAGATGTGGTGAGGGAAATCCTCACGCCGAGCCGCTCGAACGCTCCGGTGCGGGAGACGGGGAGCGGTTCCATGCTCGTCGGCAAGGCGTGACCTTCAAGGGCGGCGTCGTGCACGATTTGCTGGAGGCGGGCAAGGGCCGTTTCCTGCGAGGTTTCACTGATCAGGAGCGTGCTGCCACGGGCCTGAAGCGATGCCGTCTGGGCCCGTTTTTCAAGATCGGGCAGGGTGTCCACGAGGATCTGCGTATGGGCGAGGATGTCCTGCTGTTCGGCCAGATCGGCTTGTCCTTCGGCATACTGGTTCAGCAGAAGGGAGGCGGCAGAGGCGACCAGTACGAGCAGAACGACCGTCATGCCGAGGGCGAGGGCGCGTCCTTTTCGTCCGTCGGGAAGGCAAGAAATTGTGGGTGAGGCGGAAGCGGACATCAGGATCAGCCCGGAGCGTCAGCATGAAGGGTGAAGAGATCCTGCCGACGGTCTTCGGAGCGTGTGATCGGCCCCGAGAAAGCTGCGTTCGAAAACGCGGCGCGATGCTCCAGAATACCGATCAGTTGCGTGGCCTGTGCGGACTGCCCTTCCAGTGAGACATGACGTTCATGGAGATGCAGTTCCGTCAGGGACGTCTCTTCCGGCAAGGCCTGCGTGAGCGTCTGCAACACGAGGAGGGACGATCCCAGTCGGTGTTCTTCCCGGCGGATGGCGGCCGGCCCCTGTGTGAAACCGGCAATGTCCCGTCGCAGCGCCTCGGCCTGCTGTTTTTCTGCGGATAGCGCGGAGAGGGCGTGGTCGAGCCGCAGTCGCGAGATTTCCTGACCGATGAAGGGGGCCGCGATCAGGGCAAGACCCAGCAAGACGAGCAGGGAAGGCCGGATTTTCTTGACTTTCGAGGGCGTGCCGAGTGGCAGGGCGCCCTCCAGACCTTCGCACCGCAGATGCGTCGGGATGACGGCATGCTCTGCCAGTTCCTGCATCGCCGCTTCAAAGGCACGACGGGGTGCCACGAGAAGGCGGAAGCTCACCTGACCGTTGCGCAGGGGAAAGGCTTTCCCCGTTGGCGTGACAGTCCAGACGACGTCTTCGGGGCGGAACGGGGTCAGTCTGTCCAGATCGTAGCCGATGGTCTGCACTGCATGGGGGGCGGCTGCGCGGGGCAAAGTGAGTTCACGCGCAAGCATGGCACCGGCAGGCAGGACAAGGCAGACCGGCGCGGGACGGGCTGAAAGAAGGCTCTTCTTGCGGGAGGCCGGGAGCGGAAGGCGGGACAGGCTGTTGGGCGCGAGGGTGCCGTCACGCCGGACCGGGAGGCGCACATCCTGCCGCTGGTCCCGCCTCAGGGCGGCAGGCAGGAGCTCCGCCATACGGCTCACCCACCACCGGAAAACAGCCTCAGGCCCCGGTATCGACAGGATCATGCGTTAAGACAGAACATGGAAAAAGCGGGGAGGGGCCACCTGATGAAACGGTCCACATGAAAGGCAATGAAAAGCTTCGCGAGGCAATATCATTCCACCCCTGCACGATGACAGGGCTGGAATATTATAAATTCATGACAGTTCGAAAACCTCTCTGGCCCCTGCACAAGCGCATCGGGTAAGTCATCGCAGGATCACGAACGACACAGCATGAGACGCGCCAGCCAGATCGCCACGGCAAGGCACGGGCCAAAGGGAACAAGGATCGTCATGTTGAAGCGCCCTGAGCGCATGGCCGTTGCCAGAGCCAGCACGATACCGAAGGCCGAACCCGCACCGATGACGACAGGCAGAGCGCCCAGCCCGACCCAGGCTCCGCCCATAGCCAGCAGCTTGACGTCTCCACCTCCGAGGCCCTGCCTGTGACGGATCATCCGGTATCCGGCGGCAATGAGCGCGAAGATCAGCCACCCCGCCGCACTGCCGAGCGCACGATCCAGTGCGCCGTCCGTTCCGGTTGTGACATATCCTTCCACAAGTCCCACCAGAAGAAGCGGCAGCGTCAGCATGTCCGGAAGCCGCAGGCAGGTCAGGTCAATCACGGACAGGGCCAGCAACCCCCAGCCAAGGATGCAGTCTCCCACAAAGGACAACGCGTCCCAGTCGGCCAGCTGGAAAGGAAGACCCTGAGAATGACCGGCTATTATGCGGGCCAGAAGGGCCATGGCGGGCACGGTGAGCGCTGCAAGTTCGATCCACAGATGGTCTGGGGTAATCCGGCTCTTGCAGTGACGGCACCGCCCCTTCTGCATCGCATAGGACAGGATCGGGATCAGGTCGCGGGCAGACAGCGGAACACGGCAGCTTTCACAATGCGAGCGGCCGGAGACCACGGTTTCCCCCCTCGGAATCCGGCGTATAAGCACGCCCAGAAAACTCCCCGCAACCGGGGCCAGAAGGAAGATGGCAACAAGCAGGGAAACGGTCATGGCGGTGGGACACTGGCGGATTTGCAATCGCACGACAAGCTCATGAGAAGCGTCCGTCTGTCTCGCAAGACCGCGGGAGTTTTGCATGGTTTCGGCTGATGCGCGCCTTGAGGCTGCTCTGAGCGAGCGCGGTGTCTGCGAAGGTCGCGCGCTGGAGCGGGCCCGCAATGTCGCGACCGAGACCGGGCAGTCTCTGGCGCTTGTTCTGCTCCAACTCGGTCTGGTCAGCGAGGGCGATCTGGCTGCGACCTACGCCGCCATGCTGGACGGAACCGTTCTGACACCGGAGGATCTGGCCGCCGTGCTGGAACCGGTCCTGCCCGACGATCTGGGGGCACGGTTCCTGCGTCAGGCGCGCGCCGTTCCGCTGGACTGTGTGCAGAGTACGCTGCGTCTGGCCATGGCGGATCCGCTGGATGATTACACTGCGGCTGCTGTTCAACTCGCCACGGGCTGTGACGTCCGGCGTGAGGTGGGACGGCCGTCGGATATTACGGCGGCCCTGAACCGGCTTTATCCTGAGGACGGCGCGGACGGCTCCGAAGGGCAGGGTGTTTTCGATGCGGAAGGGTCTGCTGCGGAGGACGATACGGACCGACTGAAGGACCTCGCCAGCGAGGCGCCGATTATCCGGCTGGTGAACCAGCTGATTTTTCAGGCCGTGGAAACGCGGGCGTCGGATATTCATATCGAACCCTTCGAGGACCGGCTTGTGGTTCGGTATCGTTATGACGGCGTGCTGCATGAAGTGGACAGCCAGAGTCCGCGTCTGGCGGCTGCGATCGTGTCGCGCATCAAGATCATGGCCAAGCTGGACATTGCGGAGCGCCGGTTGCCGCAGGACGGGCGCATTAAGCTGGCCGTGCGTGGGCATGAGGTGGATTTCCGTGTCTCGACCGTTCCGTCGCTGCATGGGGAGACGGTTGTCCTGCGTGTTCTGGACCGCACGACCGTGAGTTTCGACTACAGCCGTCTGGGCCTTGCGCCCTCCATTATCGCGGCGTTCCGCTCTGCGCTGGAGATGCCCAACGGGATTGTTCTGGTAACGGGGCCGACGGGTTCGGGGAAGACCACCACCCTTTATACGGGGCTGGCCGGGCTCAATGCGACCGAGCGTAATGTCATGACGGTCGAGGACCCGGTGGAGTATCAGCTCTCGGGGATCAACCAGCTTCAGATCAGACCGGCCATCGGTCTGACATTTGCCAGTTTGCTCCGGGCCATTCTGCGTCAGGATCCGGATGTCATCATGGTCGGTGAAATCCGCGATATCGAGACCGTCCAGATTGCCGTCCAAGCGGCTTTGACCGGGCATCTCGTGCTGTCCACGCTGCATACGAATTCGGCTGCGGCGGCGGTGACGCGACTGCGGGACATGGGGCTGGAAGACTATCTTATGACGGCCGTTCTGCGCGGTATTCTGGCGCAGAGGCTTGTGCGGCGGCTGTGTGGACACTGTCGCCGTCCCGAAGCTGTCGATCCGGCACTGGCGCAGCGTCTGGGTCTTGATCCGGGGGCGTCGCACACGCTGTGGCATCCGGTGGGCTGTGCGGAGTGTCGTCAGACCGGCTATAGCGGCCGCAGCGCCGTGGCGGAATTTCTTCCGACATCGCGGGAGATTTCCCGTCTCATCATGGCAGGGGGGGACCATTCCGAGATCGAACAGGCCGCCGTTGCGGCAGGGATGGAAACGCTGTTTCAGGCGGGTCTGAGGCTGGCGCTTCAGGGAGAGACGTCCCTTGAAGAGGTTTCGCGCATCATCGGGCATGACGGATGAATACGGCGTCGGGTCCTTCCGAGACGTGGCACTACAGCGCGGTTGGTCCGGACGGGCGGCTGGTGCATGGCGACATGCTTGCCAGCACCGAGCAGCAGGTGATGCAGCGGCTGCAACGGCAGAAACTGATGGTTGTGCAGGTTGCGCCCGCAACGCGGCGGGGCGCAGTGCAGGGTGGTGTACGGGTGTTGCTGGGGCGACGTCATACGCTTCGGCTGCGGCCTGTGGAGGTTGCGGATTTTACCCGCAAACTGGCAACCATGTTGACCGCCGGGCTCGATCTGGACCGTGCCCTCAGGTTTCTGGGGGAAACGGCCGTGGGACCGCGCAATGGTCGGGTCATCGGGGCGTTGCGGGACCGGGTCAGGGATGGTGAGGCCTTTGCCGAGGCCCTTGAGACCATGCCCTCCGTCTTTCCAAAACTCTATGTCGGCATGGTCCGGGCCGGGGAAGCGGGGGGCGCGCTGGGAGAGGCTTTGCTGCATCTTTCGGAGCTGCTCGAACGGGAGAGAAAGCTGCGGGCGACCATTCAGTCCGCGATGATCTATCCGGCGGTTCTGGTCGTGGCGTCCGTGTTCTCGATCGTGCTTCTGCTGACGCAGGTGCTGCCGCAGTTCGTGCCTCTGTTTGAAGAAAATGGCGCCACTCTGCCGCTGGCAACGCGGATCGTGATTGCGACGGGCAGTTTCCTGACGCATTGGGGGCTGGTGCTGCTGGTCGCTTTCGGAATCGCTGGCGTCAGTATTCACGCAATACTTCGGAAGCCTGAGCGGCGGCTTGTCTTTGACCGTTTTCTGCTGCGGGTTCCAATCCTTGGATCGCTGCTGCTGGAGATCATGGCCGCCCAGTTTACCCGCACGCTCGGCACGCTGATGCAGAACGGCGTGCCTATTGTGGGGGCTCTGAGAATCACGGAAGGGGTGATTGGCAATATGGCGGGCGCGGCGTGTGTGAGTGAGGCCACGCGGGACATGCGCGAGGGGCGGGGCCTGGCCTATTCTCTGGAGCGGACGAAGGTTTTTCCCGAAGCCATGATCCATTTTCTGCGTGTGGGTGAAGAAACGGCACAGCTTTCGGCCATCGCCCTGCGGTCTGCGGATATTCACGAGGATGCAAGCCGCGTCATCATCCAGCGTCTTCTGGCCATTCTCGTCCCGGCAATCACCATCATCATGGGCGTTCTGGTGGCCGGAATTGTTTCCGCGCTGCTACTGGCGATGCTGAGCCTCAATGATCTTGCCCATTGACGCGCAGGGCCGGGGGGATGCCGGTTTTACCCTTCTGGAAATCATGGTGGTGCTGGCCATTGCCGGAATCCTGCTCGGTGTTGCGCTGGAGCGGGGACCGCTGCGGAGTGAGGCCCTGTCCTTTTCCGTGGCGCGGCGACAGGTCGTGGATCTTCTGCATCAGGCGCAGGATCTGTCCGAAACCCGCGGTGAAACGGTGACGGTTCTGCTGGACAGCGCGGAAGGGACGTTCCTGACGGTTGAGGGGCACACACTCCGGACGACGCGCATTCACAAGCCTGCGCGGGTGTTTGTTCCGACGGTCTCGGGCGGGATGATGGCGCGGGCGTCTTACCGGTTCATGGCGGATGGGCGCGTGACGGGGGCGCCGCTGATGGTTGTTCTGGGGCATCATGCCGCCCTTGTCAGCTTCAGTGACGTGACGGGACGGATTCAGACCGATGAGCGATGAACGACCGGTCCGCACTTTGCGCCCGGATCAGGGCTTTACGCTGCTGGAAGTCATCGTGGCCCTGATGATTGCGGGTTTTGCGCTGGCCGCCATGCTGGGCTCGATCGAAGCGGGGCTGGCGGGTGGAGGACGGGCCGATCATGGTCTGCGTCTGCTCTCTGTGGCCCGGTCGCAGCTGGATGGTGCATTGGCCATGCCGTCTTTCCGACCGGGGTCGCAGACCTATGACGTCCCGCCGCATTATCATTCCAGCGTGGACATCCGCCAGATTGCGGCGTCTCCGGCACGAGGGGAGAGGGCGTCACTGGGGCTGTTTTCGGTCGAGGTGCGGGTATGGGAAGACGGCGCGGCGCGGTCTGTGTCCCTGTCGGGGAGGGCAGTCGGGGCTGCGGCGCAGGAGTGAATCCAGATTCGGGAGAAGACGGCTTCACGCTGCTGGAAATTCTGGTCGTGACGGTCGTGTTCGGGCTGTTGTCCGTCGCCCTCTGGCAGGGTGTGGGAGTGGGAACGCGGGGCTGGTCGCAGGCGGAGCGACGTTATGCAGACGAAGCGACGTTTCAGGGGGGGGAGGATTCTCTGCGCCGTCTGATCGAGCGCGCGGAGACTCCCGATGTCCGGGGAGGCTCCGTTTTTTCAGGAGATTCGGAGCGGCTCGGTTTCGTGTCGTGGCTTCCGGAGCAGGGCGGTTACGGCAAGCAGGTTCAGGTGGCGTTTGGCGTGGATGCGGGCAAACGGCTGGTTCTGCGCTGGCGGCGGTTCCGCCGGGCGGACTGCGCCCTGCAACCTGAAGTTCCGCATGAAGAAACGCTGGTCCGCGACGTGGGGCGCGTTGAATTTTCTTATTACGGCGTCGTTGAGGGACATTATGTCTGGCAGAAAACATGGGAAAGCCGGGTGCTTCCCCTGCTGGTCCGCATCCGGATGGAGCGCATCGACGGGCGGGAACTCTGGCCCGCCATTCTGGTGCGCCCGCTGCTCGCCGCTCCAGCGGGAGAGTGAAGACATGAGGGCAGAAAATGTGCTCCGTTCAGGGAAGAGGCGTTCCATGATGATGTTGGTACGACGGTTTCAGGTTGGTCTGTTCGGGAGCTTCCTGCTGATGGGGCCGGCCTGTGCCCAACCGTCAAAGGAGCCGCAGAAGGTTGATGTCGATTCCATTCTGGCGCGCCCCCTGTTCGAGCCTGACCGCCAGCCAAAGGGCAGGGGCGCTGTGCAGGCGGGTGAGCCGCAGGTTGTGGGTATTTCCGGCCATCCGGGAGGATGGCGGGCGATCGTCCGGACCGGCGCTTCTGGCAGTCGCGGCAAGATCGTGGCTGTCGGAGACAAAGTGGGCGACTGGAGCATCGCAGAGATCAGTGGGACCGGGGTGATTCTCAGGCGCGGGCAAAGTGTGCGGCGTCTTGCCCCGGTTTTTACGAAACATCCTGTTCAGACTACGCCCCAGCCGCAAGGGGCCACGGCGCCGGTTACGCCACCGGCCGCTCCGTCGGCTCCCCCCATTTCGGGGCAGCCAAAGCCGACGTTTCATTTCGATCCGGCGTCGGGAGAGGCTCCGTGACAGTGATGTGTCAAACGATATCGCTTTTCACGAAACCATAACACTTCTTTCAAAGGCTTTCATTTAGTTAACGCACTGTCTCATCCACTGTGTTGGCGTGGGCCGGTAAAGATGGTGTTCGCCCGAACCTCTGGCACCTTGTTCCGGTCATGCCGTGCATCATGAAAGATTCCGCGACGTGTCTGCGAAGCGCACCAAAATTGCACTGTCCGTACTTCTCTCCCTGTCCGTTGCCGCTCCTGCCCTCAGCCAGGCCCGTGGCTGGAATCCCTGGAACGATCAGGGACAGAACCAGAATCAGGGTTCATTCCAGCATGGGTCCGAGACGCGGACGCCCATTCGCCATCTCGTGGTGATCTATCAGGAGAACGTCTCCTTCGATCATTACTTCGCCACCTATCCGAAGGCTGCGAACCCCACGGGAGAGCCGGGCTTCAGAGCGCGCCCCGGTACGCCGACAGTCAACAACCTGCTTTCGCAGGGACTGCTGGAGCAGAACCCCAACACCAACACGGCCAACGGATCTGACGCAGCGCTTCCGTTCCGTCTGGATCGCACGCAGGCCAGCACGGCTGACCAGAATCACGCCTATACGGCCGAACAGATGGCCTATGACAACGGCAAGGCGGACCTTTTCCCGCTTTACACGGGTAAGGGCACATCCGGCGGCGTTGGCGCTTTCGGCACCAAGGGGCAGGTTCTCGGCTATTACGATGGCAACACGGTCACGGCGTACTGGCGCTATGCACAGCGCTTTGCCATGAGCGACAATTCCTACACCGACACCTATGGTCCTTCGACGCCGGGTGCGCTTGAAGTCGTTTCCGGTCAGACGAATGGTCTGAAGTTGTTGGCGACCACGCAGAAGCCGTCCACCGTTGCCAAGTCGTCCGCGTATGTGGCTGACGGACAGGGTGGCTGGACGATGGTCAACGACATCGACCCCGGCTACGACGCCTGCTCCTCCACGACCAATCAGGGCATGATGACGGGTCGTAATATCGGCGATCTGCTGAACGAGCGTGGCATTACCTGGGGCGGCTTCATGGGAGGCTTTGACCTCACCGCTTCCAATACGGACGGGTCCACGGGCTGCTCGCGCACGACATATTCCAGCATCGTGTCCGAAAACGTTGCGGACTATATCCCGCATCACAACTGGTTCCAGTATTACCTCAGCACGTCCAATCCGACCCATGCACGCCCGGCCTCGGTCAGCTCCATCGGATACAGCTACGTTCCGGGGACGGCGAAAAAGGAACCAGCAAATCATGAATATGATCTGAAGGATTTCTACGCTGCCGTGAAAGCCGGCAACCTTCCTGCCGTGTCTTTCGTGAAGCTCCCGGCCTATCAGGACGGTCATGCCGGCTATTCCGACCCGCTGGACGAGCAGGTTGGTGTGGTTGATGTGGTCAATGCCGTTCAGAAGCTGCCGGAATGGCAGGATACGGCGATCCTGATCGCTTATGATGACTCCGACGGCTGGTATGACCATGCTTATGTCGCGCCGACACATGGCTCTTTCGATGCTGCTGCGGACCAACTGGGTGGCGCGGGCATCTGCGGGACCGGTACGGCTCCGACAGGTGTTGGCGGAAAGCCGGTCAATGGTCGTTGCGGACCCGGCACGCGTATCCCGCTGATCGTGATTTCGCCCTGGGCCAAGCAGAACTTCGTCAGCCATACCCTGACGACCCAGGCGTCCATCGCGCGCTTCATTGAAGACAACTGGCTCGGCGGCAAGCGTCTGGGGCAGGGGTCCTTTGATGCCACGGCTGGCAAGATCGACGATCTGTTTGATTTCCGTCACGATCCCAACACGGAAACGCTTGAACTCGACGATAACACGGGCGATATCGTTGCCACCCGTCACCCGCATCATGGCGGCGGCCATCATTCTTTCGGGCATGATGACTCACCGTTCGGCCATCACTCGGATGACACGGCTTCCAACGATAACGCGCAGGGTTATTTCTCCTCCCTGCTGTCCTCGATCTTCTCCATGTTCTCACGCTACCTCTGATCTTTATGCCTGATTTTCACCATCGGATGCGGCCTGTTCTGGGTCGCATCACTCTTCTGGCGCTTCTCTGGACGGGAAGCGCTCTGGCGCAGCAGACTGGCTCCTGCCTTCCCGCAGAGGATGGCAGCAATCCCTGTCCTGTGTCGTTGCGGAGGCCGGATGTTCATCCGCTCTCCCAGATGGCGGAAATCGGGAAACAGATCTTTCACGATCCTCTGATTTCCGGGTCTGGCCGACTGTCCTGCGCGTCGTGTCATGAACCCGGAAATCATTACGCATCCTCGGCTGCAACACCTGTTTTTCTGGGTGGTGCGCATCTGGATCTTCAGGGGCGGCGCTCCATTCCGACACTGACCTATGCCGAGCGGAGCCCCAATTTCAGCATCGGTCCTGACAATCCGACCAGTGAAGCCGCGCCAGCCATCGTGGCCAATGCGGCGGCTACGCAGCGTGGCGGAAAAAATGCGGCCAATCCGGGCGCCGCATCAGCGAACATGGTGCCACAGGGTGGCCTGTTCTGGGATGGCCGTGCCGACACCTTGCAAGAGCAGGCGCTCGGCCCGCTTTATGATCCCGCAGAAATGGCATCGACGCCTGAAAAGGTGACGGAGCGCGTCATTCATGCGCCTTATTCGGACACACTGAAACAGCTTGCTGGTGCCAGTGCTAACGCGTCCTCTTCGCTCCTGCTGGCCGAAGCAATTTTCGCCATGGCCCGGTATCAGATCGAAGACCCGGCCTTTCATCGCTACAACAGTAAATTCGATGGATGGCTCGAAGGACACGAAAAATTCTCCCCTCTGGAACGGGAGGGATATCTGGCGTTCAACGACCCCGCAAAAGGCAATTGTGCGGCATGTCATGTCGATACGGTCGCCAGCACGCGCCTGCCGCCACTGTTCACGGATCACCAGTACGAAGCTCTGGGAGCGCCGCGCAACATGGCGCTCAAGGCCAATCACAACCCGTCTTCCTATGATCTCGGGGTCTGTGATCGTCAGCCTGACGGACGAACGGCTCTGAGTCTTTACTGCGGGATGTTCACCACGCCGACGCTGCGGAATGTGGCTACCCGCAAGGTCTTTTTCCATAACGGAGTTTTTCGTTCGCTGGAGGACGTACTTGATTTCTACGCCCTGCGCGACCTTGAACCCAAACGCTTCTATCCGGTTTCAAAGACCGGACATGTCGAGGCCTATAACGATCTCCCGGCCCAGTATCGCGCCAATCTGGACACGACTGACGCTCCGTTCGACCGTAAACCCGGCGAGCAGCCCGCCATGACCCCGCATGATCGCGAGGCCATTATTGCGTTTCTCAAAACCTTGACGGACCGCTGAGGGAATTCTGTAGATCCTCTTTTGCAGGAGGATCTCAGAAATTCGACGTTAACTGTCCGCCGATGACGGCGGCGTCCTTGAACGTCGTTGTTGCTCCCGGGCGCTGAAGGTACTGAAAATCAGCCTGCAGGGTTGTGCCCCGCATGATGTGGGTGCTGTAAAAGGCCTCATAGACATTTTCCCAGTGCTGCACCCCGTAAACAGGGCCCCACTGATTGGCCAGATACGGCAGTCCGAGCGCCAGTGACGATTCCTGCTGAAGGGTCACGGTATGGCTCATGTCCATGTGCTGGAACATGATGCCGGCCTGATCGCCGCTTCGATGCCATGGAGTTCCGCTCTCGACGAAACCAATCCATTCGTGGTCGCGCATGGCAACAAGATTGCCCTGCGCATATCCGACGCCCCCAATCACGATCAGTCCGTCTGTCACGCCTGGTCCGTTGCGGACCAGCATCTGGTCGAACATGAACCAGGCTGATGTCATCCCGGCTTCATAGCGGCGTTCCAGACCCGTGGCCTGAAAGGAGTTGCCGTGGATGTCTTCGTAGAGGTTCGGATAGCGCGAGTTGTCGTACCACGCTCCCAGCTTGTAATTGCCCCGTAATTTGTCTTTGCCAAAAGAGGGCATCCAGCCGATTTCGATCTGTGACGAAACTTTCCCCAGGCCGCTCTGGGCCAGGGCCCAGCCCGAAATACCGCCGTTATAGCTGTGTGGAGACACCGCGAAAACGCCTGCCATGATGTAGGTCTGCTCTGTCGGTCGCAGGCGCAACACGCCACCCAGATTCCCTGACGGCCAGTCACGTCCGCCGGGAACATATTTACCGGGAGCAAAGTTACTGCACACCGAAACGTTCATGAAGGAACAGGCGACGTAATCAAAAGCGAAGAAACTTCCTGTCGGAATGTCGCCAAGAGACAGGATGATACGGTCGTTCAGGAAGGATTTATCCGCATACATGGAGACAAGATGCGCGATGACGTTACCGCGTGCGCCATAAATCTGTTCTGGATTTGTAACAGAATCGCCCAGAGTGTGGCTGAAGCTGCGTCCATGTCCGTTAATCACGAGAAGATGCGTCCAGAGCCCTTTGACGCCTGCAAGCTGTTGCCAGTCCACATCCAGTTCGGCCGCTACCTGACCGGCCAGCACGTTATCTCGCGTCCGGCCGCCGGTAACATTGCCCATGTATTCTTCATTGAGCGCGACATTGAGATACATGCCGTGCTTTGTCAGCCATGTCTGGGCGCCGCCCCAGTCTCCGAACAGATGAGGGTTGCCGTACAGCGATGGCACGAGCGGGCCAACCGCGAAGGTGCCCACGCCTTCCATGGCAAAAGCGCGGGACTTGTAAGAGTCAGGTGTTGCAAGGTTCTGGGAGGTCTCGCTCTGTGCGAGTGCCTGACGGCCGGGGCCAATGATCCCCAGAACCGCGCACAGGAAAAACCCGGCGAGTTTTTTCCTGTGCAGGAGACGTCGGGTTTTCATTCAGTGCTCTTTGCCTTTGAAGCCTGCAGGAACGTGGTGACTGTGGACTGGGCGAGATGGGCGTCGGTTTCGCCTTCGCCACCGCTCAGACCAAGGGCGCCTACGAGTTCGTTGTTCACCACGATCGGATAACCGCCACCTGCGGGAAGCGCGTTGGGCAGTGTGCTGATCATGTAGTTGCCGCTGTTGAGGGCATGTTCCATGTCGGCGGTGGGGCGAGCGAAAGACACGGCTGTCTTGGCTTTACGGATAGCCAGTTCGATGCTGCCGAGTTGTGTGCCGTCCATTTTCTGGAAGGCCACCAGATTTCCGCCTGCATCGACAATCGCTATGGCCACGCGGTTATGACTGGCCGTTGCCAGCTTCTTGGCCTGCTCGATCAGAGTATTGGAAGTTGTCAGATTCACTGTCAGATCCTTCGCTGATGCAAAGCCTGTTGTTGCGATGAGAAAACTGAGGACGACGCCCGTGGTCCTGCGTTGGAACATTGTTTTCAAAAGACCTATCCCTGTTTCAGATCATTGAGAATGGCGTCTGCGGCGCGCAACGAGAGCGCAGCCATTGTCAAAGTCGAATTCACCGTTCCCGAGGCCGCCATCGTGGCACCTGTTGCAAGAAATAGATTGGCGTGATCGTGGGTTCTGAGCCACTTGTCCACGACGGAATCGCGCGGGTCGTGGCCCATGATGGTGCCACCGGTAATGTGGTTGTTAGGCGTGAAATACGGGCTCATCTCAATTTCCGTTCCGCCAAGGGCCTTGGCAATGTCCATGAGACGCTGCCGGGAAATAACAGCCGATTTACGCACATATTCGCCCACATCATAAGTCACTTCGGGGTGTGGAATGCCCAGAGCGTCCTTATGGTCCTTCGAAAGAACGAGGCGGTTGTTCGGGTCGGGCAGGACTTCATGGTTGGCATAGATGTCCACGCCATGCGCCGTACGACGGCGGATTTCCTCATCCAGTTTCTTGCCGACCAGCCCCATGGACAGGGCTTTCATGCCCGCGCGCGAGTTCTGGGCCGTATTGTTGTAACCAATCTGTGTTGCGGCATACTCCGAACGGAAGTCGCCGTCCCGGAAATTGGTGATGGAACTCATCTGGACCGATCCGCCACCCGCCCAGATAGGCTCTGCGGACTGGAAGCTCATGCCGATGCCTGGATGGTCCATCATGTTCCGCCCGACGAGATCGGACGAGTTGGCAATGCCGTTGGGATTGCGGTCGTTTGCGGCGAGAAGCAGCAATTTCGGGGTTTCGATACCGTTGGCCGCTATGACGAATGTTTTGGCAACGACACGATGAGACTGTTTTTCGGGGTCGTAAAAGCGGATGGCGGTGATCTTGTTTTTCGCGTCCGTTTCCATCGCATAGACGACGGCGTTCGGAATGATCTTCGCGCCGAGCTTTTCAGCCTTCAGCGCGGCATAGACGCCATTATACATGGCACCGATGGGGCAGATTGGCATGCAGTTGTTGTTGCCGCAGCACTGGGGGCGTCCGTCATAGGGCCGGCTGTTACGGGCCTGTGGAACGGGCGTGTTTGAAAAGCCGAGCTTGCTGACCACCTCGGTAAAGGTGCGGTCTCCATAGCCGTAGGGCATGGACGTCATGGGCCAGGGGCTTTTGCGAGGTGCTGATGGTATGATTTCTTCATCATTCGGCCCCATGACGCCCATTTCGCACTCGGCCTCATAGTAATAGGGTTCGAGTTCGTCATAGCTCATGGCGTAGTCGCGTCCGACGCCATAGGTGGAATGCAGTTTGAAATCGTTGGGCAGGTAGCGCCAGCTCGACGCGGCCCAGTGCCATGTTGTGCCGCCAACGCCCTTGATGATGCCCTGCTTGTAGGCCGTCTGGTCCGGTCCTTTGACGATCAGGTAATTGTTGTCCGGAAAATAGTTGGTATGCGGAGCCCACGGAACGCTGGGATAAGGCGTTGCGTAATCGTACTGGGATTTATTGTCGGGCGGCATGTTCCGCCAGTTCTCTACGATCTGCGAGCGGTCGCGGCGCGGACCGGCATCCAGCAGCAGAACGGAAAGCCCGTTGCGGACGAGTTTATGGGCAAGCAGGGAGCCGCAGATTCCTGCACCAATGATGACGACATCAGCCGAAAGCGTTTCACCAGACATGATATGATCCTTGAATTCTATTGAGCGACACGCTGTTTGCGACGGCTGACCAGCCACCAGATGCCACCCACCACGATGATGACCCCAAGGACACCACCGGCCCCGAGCAGGAGCATCACGCCCGGATTTGCGAGCTGAGCGAGCGGAACCTGCTTGCCGCCCATGCGGACCTGTTTGACAGCCTCTGCGGAAACGGTGGCCTGTGCATTGCCAAAATGGCTGAGAACGTAATCTGCGATCGTTGCGATCTGTTCATCCGTCAGCGGCTGAACCAGAGAGCCTGGGCCGAAAGCGGGCATCAGGATTTCGTGATTTTCCGTCGTACGATCCACGCCATACAGAATGCTGGCAATCAGGTCGTTCGGATTGCGCTGACCCGTCGTCGTGTTTCCCACGAGGGAGGGATAATATCCGTCAGGCGATCCTTTGCCGTTGGATTGATGGCAACTCGCACAAACGGCTTCATACAGTGCAGCGCCGTCTGTGGTCTGGGCCAGAGTGCTGTTATTTCGGCGCGCATTGGCGTCCGCCACGCTGTAGCTGGACGGACGGCCGGAATGTGCGAAATTGGCGACGGTCTCTCCGGCTTCGGCTTTGGGCGGAACGGAACGGAGATAGGTCACGATTGCCGAAATGTCCGAATCTGGCAGATATTGAAGGCTGTGCTCGACCGCCTCAGCCATTGGACCAGCCGCACGGGCATGCGCTGTCTGGCCGGTTTTCAGATACTGAGAGAGATCCTGATCCGACCAGCCGCCGATGCCGCTCTGGGGATCATTGGTGATATTGGGTGCGCGCCAGGAGCCTATGTCCGCACCGGCGAGATAGGCGGACTGGTCCGGAGCGAGGAGAAAATTACGAGGTGTATGGCATTCGCCGCAATGGGCCAGTTCATCGACCAGATAACGGCCACGGTTCCAATCGTCGTTATGGGTATGGTCGAAAACATAAGGCTTGCCTTCGATCCGTGCAGCAATTTTCCAGATGCCCAGAGAGGCGCGGATGGAAAACGGGAAGGGAAGCTGCGTCTTGGGTGAGGGGGCGTCTACAGGCTTCACCTCATTCATGATGTAGGCGTAGAGCGATTTGACGTCTTCATCCGTCAGACGGTTATAGGCGTCATATGGCATGGCCGGGTAAAGCTGTGCTCCATCGGCGCGGATACCGTGCCGCAACGCCTGTGAAAACTGCTCGAGCGTGTAATTTCCGATGCCATATTTTTTCGATGGCGTAATGTTTGTGGAATAAATATTCCCCATTGGGGAGGAAATGGCATATCCGCCAGCCAGAAACTGACCATCCCGTCCATTGGTATGACAGGCTGCGCAGTCCGCTGCGATCGCGAGATAGTGACCGCGACTGATGGAGGGACGATGGGCTGAGGCGGGTGTCGGCTCTGTCGGTTGCGCCAGAGCGGATGTCCCGGAGAGGAGCAGGACTGTCGTCAGGGCCGTGCCGGACAGGGGACGAAAATATCGCATGATCACTGAGATAATTCCCTTAGAATTCCGGCATGACAGCAACGGAAGCGGGCTCTGCAACCCAGTAATTCGGCCCGTTATGAGCATAGGTCGGGATGACGACGACATCGCGGGATGTCTGGTACATCAGCGCTTTTTCGAAGGCGTAAACCTTGGCATTCGTTCCGCTTTCAATGACGCCCGAGTACCAGCCGCGAATAATCTGGAGGAGCGTGGCGTGCAGAGGATCACCGGCGAGAGCCACCTCCAGCGCTTCGACATCCGGATATCCGTTTTTGGCGATACGCTCACGAAGGGCTGCGACCTGCGTTGGAAAATCCGCTTTCTGAGCCTCAAAAGCCAGGAAAAGTGCCGATCCCATACCGAGATCCAGGTTTTTATGGCCGGTTGCAAAGGCGGAAAGCAGCATGAAGTCGGAAATGCCATCACGATTTGAGGACACTATTTCTTGAGCGGAACTTTTTTTGGCCGATCCTATGGCTACCGCTGTCAGACAGGCACCGGAAAGGGCCAGAAGCTGCCTGCGAGAGAGCGTGGCCGAAACCGGATTGGGATCAGAGAATGTGTCCAATGGCGCTCTCCTCAAGGAATAGCGTGATGTGTGATGCGCTTTCTTCCTGAGTTTTCGCCAATAATGGAAATGACTATTTCTTGTTCGCTCTGACAAAATGGTGATGCCAAATGTTTTTAAGAGGCAACGACTACGAGTCAGGCAGGAGTCTGGAACACTCCTGAATTGGCAGTCAGAATATCCCGCCACAGGTCGAATGCCGCTGGCATCAGACGTCGGCCAGCGCGCACGGCGGCATAACGTTCAAAGGATTTCGCAATAGGATGGTCCAGAGGAACGGCGCAGACGCGATTGAGATCAATATAATCCTGTGCGGCACCTTTGGTCATGAAAGCGATACCCAGATTATGCGCGACAAGGGACAAAGCCGTTCCGAACAGATCGCACCGGTAAGCCGGGAAACAGTTAAGCTGCCGATCTTCCAGAATGGCATCGACATAGGTCTGTGCGGCAAAGTGGGACTGAAAGAAGATCAGCGGACTATCCACGATATCCTCCATGGTCACGGTGTCTCTCGTAGCCAGCGGGTGTGCGGCTGGCAGGATCGCGCATAATGGTTCGGTCTGGAACGGGCGGGCGTTCAGGATGGGGTCGCGCGCTGTGCCAGCGTAAATACAAACATCGACTTCATCATCACGCACCATCTGAACAAGCTGGGGCAGGGGGGCGGTGCGGATTTCAATGGTGATGCCGGGATGACTGGCAACGAACTGATGCAGAACGGCCTTTATCAGAACGCTGACAATTCCTTCGCCGCTTCCGATCGTGACATGCCCCCGCTCCAGCGTGCGGTATTCCTGAAGACTGTTCTGGAAGCGCCGCGTCAGGCGGGCCCGTTCGCGTCCATAATTGCAGACGACTTCCCCCATTTCCGTCAGGGCCGTTACGCGACCGCGTTTCATGAGCAGGCTGAGGGCCAGTTGGTCTTCAAGGGCCGCAATCTGACGACTGATCGTGGACGCATTGACACCGATGGCCGTAGCTGCGGAGCGGATGCTGCCAAAACGGGCGACTGCGTCCAGATATTGCAGGGTTCGCTCGCTTAATTCATGCCCCCCAAACATTTCGTTACTCCGTTGCATTGAACGCAACATTCTTGTCGATGTTACGGCATGGATTCAATCGTTTTTTTAATATTTCATTTAAGAAACGAGAGGGGTTTTCCGGCTGTCATCTGGGGCGTCCAGCAATTCGCTCTTACGTTATAGACAGGCCCCTACAAGGAAGCTTTTCATGGTGCTGCGCGTTCTTTCCCGAAGCTGTAAACTCACAACAGCGCTGGTCTTCGGTACGGTTGGCGCAACTCTTTATTCCGCCGAAGCCGCGCCAATGCATCCGGCGCATGCCGTCAAACACGCGGCACCCTTGGGGAGCGCTTCGGTGCGTCACAGGAATGCAGGCCATGCAACATCCCGGACAGCTACGGATGCCGAAACTATCAAAGTGACAACGCGTAAGCTGCCGACGCGCTTCAATACAGAACAGCATGTGGGTTCCTCGACCACAATGATCAGTTCGGAAACGCTTCAGCAACGCGCGGTCATCACCACAACGGATATTCAGAAACTGGCGCCAAACCTTCAAATTGAAACTCAGTACGGTTCAAGCGCGCTGAATTTTCATCTTCGGGGTGTTGGTTTCAACGATCTGACCATGAACAATACGCCTTCGGTCATGCCCTATATTGATGGCGTGGCGTATCCAATTTCGTCCATGACATCAGGGCCTCTGTTCGATATCGAAAGTATTGGGGTTGATCCCGGACCATCCGGCTTTACGCATGGTCAAACCACGACGGGAGGCGAAGTTCGTATTACGACCAAGGCGCCGGAAAAACAATTCCATGCCAGGATCGCCGAAGACTTCGCGTCTTACAACAGGAGCAAGACCGATGCGTTCGTCACCGGCTCCATCACGCATAATCTTCAGTATCGTCTGGCGGCCGAGCTTCTTGAGGGGGGCGGGTACTATACCAACCGTGATACAGGGCAGTCTCTCGGGGACCAGCATACCGGGGCGATCCGCGGCAAGCTGGCCTGGCAGCCGGATGAACACACGGACGTCAATCTAACCGGATATTGGTCTTTGAACCGCTCGGAAGCTCCGGGTTTCAGGATCAATAACAACCTCTCGGCTTTTGCGGGACAGTATGGGCGCGATCTTGGCTATTACCAGACGGGCTGGGACATCAAGCCGGCGTTTGCGAAGCTGATCGGCTATCATGATACCAAGCCCCAGTTCAATGATCTCAACTGGGGTTTCCATCTGGCGATGGCGCATCGGTTCCGGTTCGGGCAACTCGACATTTCAAGCGCCTACGATGCCGTTCAGCTTCATGAATATCAGGATCAGGACGGTATGCCGTATGCCACGGCAGATGATTATCGCACTCAGGTTGCGAATTCCTTCACGCAGGAAGTCAGTTTTCACAACCTGAAAGATAGTACGAGCCGATTCAGTTGGGATGCCGGTCTTTATTACAACCGGATCATGCAAAAACAGAACAACTATTATGATTTCTCGGATTATGCCCTGCGTGGGTACATGTCTGAAACGAGTTTCAGTTCGCCGCAGGAGACGTTCAACCAGTATGTTACGCTGGGGTACAAGGTTCTGAAAAACCTGCGTTTTGTTGGCAGTATCTCACATGAATCGGACTCCCGGCAGCTTGTCGATCTCACGACAATTCACTTTGGGCATAACGACCTCAATTTCGGAACGCATGGTGCGCTCGCCAACCAGTTTACCGGGAAGGTCGGGATTGAATATCAGGCAACGCCGACCAGTCTGTTTTACGCGGATATTCGCAAAGGCATGAAGCCCGGAGGGTTTACGGCCAATAATACGGTCGTGGCGCAGCAGGCACAGCCTATCAAGCCGGAAACAATTCTGGCCTATGAGATCGGGACGAAGAACGATTTCTTCGCCCATCGTCTACGGTTGAATGCCGCGGCCTTCTATTATGATTATCGTGATCAGCAGGTACTCGGGAACATTGTTGTTCCCAGTTATGGGTCTGTGGGGTCTTATGTCAGCGTGCCGCGCTCGACCATCTGGGGCGTTGAAGGTTCCATGGAGGCGCATCCCACGCGGGATCTGACCCTGACGCAGGTCGTGGGATATCAGCGGGGCGTTTATGACCAGTTCCATTCGATCAATGCGGCACAGGTGAACGCCTATTATGCCAAGACCGGTATCTGGCAGGCATTTTACAGCAACTATCATGGTGTTGACAGCGGCATTCCCAAGATTTCAATGAACGGTTCTGCTGTATATACCATTCATGTGCTTCCGCATTATCATGTTCTCTTCGATGTTGATTATTCCTATCGTGGGGCAGAAGGTCTGATTCCCGGCAACCCGCCTTACCGAACTGTCCCTGCCTATTTCCTTCTGAACTCGTTCCTGACGTTTGAGCCCAATTCGAGAAAATGGTCCGCTACGGTTTATGCGACCAATCTGGCCGACCGGAAATATGATCTGACGCGCTCTCAGGCCACGAATGTGCAGACAGCGATTTCAGGGCCGCCCCGTTTTGTCGGTGGCCGTTTGAATTATAATTTCTGATGATGCCGAACGTCGTTACAGCCCAGAAGGGACAGCATGTATGACAGGCAGAAAAACCGCCCGAACGATCGCTGCCGCGACTGTCGGCAATGCGCTGGAGTTCTTCGACTTTACGGTCTTTACGGCGTATGCGGCCTATATCGGGGATTATTTCTTCGGCAGTACGGATGATTACGTCCGCGTTTTGCAGGCGGTTTCCGTGTTCGGTCTTGGTTTCGTCGCGCGGCCTCTGGGGGCTCTGCTGATCGGTTATTATGCCGATACGCGCGGGCGGAAAGCCGCCATGACCCTGACGCTGCTTTCGATGTGCGTCGGGTCTCTGCTGATTGCCATTCTGCCGGGCTACAAAGCGATCGGGATTGCCGCACCGGTCCTGCTTCTTGTGGCGCGGCTGCTTCAGGGGTTTTCGGTCGGCGGGGAGATGGGGCCTGCCACGGCGTTTCTGGTGGAGTCCGCACCCGATACGAAAACTTCGCGGCGGGCGGCGTCCTGGCAGCTTGCGAGCCAGTCCTTTGCGACCATCGCTTCCGGACTTCTGGGAGCCCTGCTCAGCCTTGTACTGACCCATCATGAGCTTGCCAGTTGGGGGTGGCGCATTCCGTTTGCGATCGGGGCCATGATTGGGCCGATCGGACTCTGGTTGCGTGGTGCGCTGGAGGAAACTCTTGTTCCCGAACCAGGGCAGCAGAAGACGCCTCATATTCTGTCCGTTTTCACCGGAATGCCTGTTGAGGTTCTGTCGGGCATGCTGATCACGGCGGGCGGAACCGTGCTTCAGTATTTCTTTCTCTACTGTGCGCTGTTTGCTGAGAAAAACCTGCATTTCCATGCGCTTCCGGCCCTATCAGTGAATATTGCGATCGGTGCCGGTACGGCATTCGGAGCAATTGCCAGTGGGTATCTGGTGTCAACATTTGGCCAGACCGCGATTGTCGTGACCTGTCGTGTCATTCTGGCCTGTACGATTGTTCCGGTTTTCATGCTGTTTTCTCATGGCGCAGGGTTTCCGGTCGTTTTTTCGCTTCTGGGATTTCTGGCCATTTTCCATGGCGCGGCCTCGGGAACGGGTACCGGTATTCTCACGCGGCTGTTTCCAATGCCTGTCAGAACCGTGGGTGTGGGCTGTGCCTATTCTCTGGCCGTGACTGTGTTTGGCGGTTCGGCTCAGCCCATTTTCACCGTGATTATCAACCGGACAGGCAGCTCTGTCTCATGGTGTTTTTATGTGGTGGTCATGGCCCTGCTGTCCACGGTTCCGTTCCTGTGGATGAGGAAGCGCCTGCGCGATAGGCCTGTCTCTTTGGCGACTGGCCTCAATACGCCCTGATTTTCCAGTTCTCTGAAAGTTTTCTTTATGAAGATGTCATCTGAAGACCTGTCGTCGTTTCTTGCGGAACTTAAAGAATGGGTCAGTATTGAGACGCCGACCACTAATCCTGACAAGGTAAACGAACTGGGGCGACTGATCATGTCCAGCGCCCGCGATGTCGGGTTGGCGGCTGAAATTCACAGCGGCAATATGGACACCCGTGGTGTTCCGCTAGGGGATCATTTCGTTCTTTTCGATCCCGAACGGATGTCGAATGAAAAAGGTATTCTGCTGCTCAGTCATATCGATACCGTCCATCCCATCGGTACTCTTGCCCATAATCTGCCTTGGAAACAGGAAGAAGACAGGCTGTACGGGCCGGGTATTGCTGACATGAAAGCGGGCGTTCTTCTGGGGTTCCGGGCGCTGGTCAGACTGTCCCGGCAATCGCCTTTGCCCATACGAATGTTGGTTGTGTCAGATGAGGAAATCGGCAGCCCGTCATCGCGTCAATTGATCGAAGAGGAAGCCTCCAAAGCCAGATATGTGCTGGTAACGGAACCGGGACGTCCTGGAAATGGCATCGTGAGCGGCCGAAAAGGCGTTGGGCGGTACTTCCTGTCATGTCATGGCCGTCCCGCTCATTCCGGGCGGGCGCATGCTGAAGGCCGCAGTGCAATCCGTGAACTGGCTCATCAGATTCTGGCGCTTGAAGCCATGACGGATGAAAGCCGGGGCATCACTGTCAATGTTGGTCTCATTTCCGGAGGCACAGGCGCCAATGTTGTGGCGGAGCATGCGTCTGCGGTCGTTGATCTGCGTGTTCCGGATGCCGCGACCGGCACAGAAATGAATGAGCGTATTCTGGGCCTCAAAGCGGTTGATCCGGATGTCGGTTTCGTTGTCGAAGGTGAGATCAACCGCCCTGGATATGTGAAAAGCGCTGGAATCGCCGCGCTGGTTGAAAAAGCGCAAGCCATTTCCATTGCGGACGGTCAGACACTCTTTGACCTGTCCACGGGTGGCGGCTCGGACGGAAATTTTTCGGCCGCAATGGGAGTTCCGACCCTTGATGCGCTCGGCATCGTGGGAGACGGGGCACACACCCTTCAGGAATATATAGAAATCTCCAGTATCCCTGTGAGATGGAACCTGCTGACCGAGTTGCTCCTACAGCTTTAAGGTTTTTCAGGCACCTGCCAGAATGTCTGGGAAACCTGCAGTCTGTGGGAAAAGACGTTCTGGTAGTGTTCTAAATAATACAAAGCGCAAATATCTGACAAATTTCTTGTTTCAATCGGGTAACTTTCGTAAAAGTTTTTTTCATAATACCACACAGGATGTCTTAGAATGGCACAAACAGAGTTTCCGCTGGGCCGCTTTTCCCGCTCTCTTCTGTCGACGTCGATCCTGTGTGTTTTTCCGATGACGGCTGTGTGTGCGGCTGATGTGAAAGATGCTGCAACGCCTTCAGCAGAAGTCAAAAAAAATTCCTCAGAACGTTCCGGTGTCGAACATAGATTATCTTCTGGAACCAGCGTAAAGGCTTCTGCAAAAAAGAAGGAATTGCAGAAAGTCACGTCTGTCAAAAGCAGTGCGGCGGAACAGGTGACGGTTACGGGGAGCCATATTGTCCGTAACGGCTTCAGTTCTCCAACGCCGGTGACAGTATTGGGACATGAGGATATCGCTGCCCAGGTTCCGGCAAATATCTCTGATCTGGTGAACCAGCTTCCTGCGGTGACGCAGGGAAGTACGTCTGCGACCAGTTCGGGCTTTCTGTCTTCGGGGCTGGCCGGGATCAACTCCGTCAATCTTCGCGGTCTGGGGGCCAACCGGACGCTGATCCTTATTGATGGTCAGCGGTCGGTGCCGTCGTCCATCACGGGGCTGGTGGACGTCAACACCATTCCGCAGAACCTTGTCGAACGTGTGGAAGTTGTGACAGGGGGCGCTTCCGCGCAGTATGGTTCCGATGCGGTGGGCGGTGTCGTCAATTTTGTTCTGAACAAGAAGTTCTCGGGCGTGAAGCTCTCGGCCAATACCGGTTTTACGACTTATGCGGATGATCCGAATTACACGCTCAACGCAACCATGGGAAAGACTTTCCTGAACGGGAAGCTCCATGTGCTGCTGGATGCGCAGTATTACCAGCAGTTCGGTGTGGATACGATTGATCGTTCTTGGAACGACAGCGGATATTTCCAGATCAACAACCCGGCCTATACCGCAACCAATGGTCAGCCACAGCGGCTTGTGGGGTCAGGATTTGGTCCCTCGACCTATACGTCGGGTGGTCTGATCAGTTCGGGGCCGCTTGCAGGAACATATTTTGGAGCACCGGGGCAGACCGGGCAGCTCAAATATGGTGTGAGAAGTGCGGCTTCGAGCCCTTACATGATTGGTGGGGATACGGAGGAGACGCTGAAAGGGCATGTGGGGACCAACTCGCTGACCCCGAGCGAGGAGCGCATCAGCGTCTTTAACCGCACGTCCTACGACATCAGCGAGCATACCGAAATCTTCGGCCAGTTTTCCTGGAACAAGTATATCGGGAGCAGCTATTACCAGCAGACTCCCAGTACTGGGGTTACGATTAATCGCGACAATGCCTATCTGAACCGCGATTATTCACAGGTCGCCAGCCAGATGGCTGCTGCCGGTCTGAATTCGTTCAATATGGGAACGAGCAATGCGGGCTTTCCGGTGCCGGGAAGCGATGTAAGCCGTCAGGTGTTTCGTTATGTCGGCGGGATGAACGGGAAGTTCAAGTTTGCGGGAAATAACTGGCACTGGGACTGGTATTACCAGTATGGCCGGACTCTTGATGATATCCGGCTGAAGAATACTTGGAATGTGTCGCGGATGGCTCTGGCACAGGATGCCGTGATGCATAACGGCCAGATCATGTGCCGTTCGACGATCAGCAATCCCGGCAATGGTTGTGTGCCGATTGACCGTCTTGACACGAGCGGGCCGTCTGCCGCCGCGCTGAATTATATTTATGGTGGCCAGACGGGACAGCCAGCGCGTGAGCAGGTGCTTCAGCAGCATGTCGCCTCCTTCGATATCGGGGGGGACATGTTCCATCTGCCGGGCGGAAATGCAGCCATTGCCATGGGGGGCGACTGGCGGCGTGAGTCGGTGTCGGGCTATGTGAACTCCGCCTATCAGTCAGGCTGGCAGTACGGGAACTTCCTGGCCAACAAAGGCTCCTATAACGTCAAGGAAGGCTATGTGGAGCTTGATCTGCCGGTTCTGAAGGGCGTCGATATCAATGGTGCCGGGCGTTATACGGATTATTCCACATCCGGAAGCGTCGAGACCTGGAAGACGGGTGCGACTTATGCGCCTATTCAGGACATCAAGTTTCGTGGGACGTACAGCCATGATATCCGCGCGCCCAATCTGAACGAGCTTTATGCTGCGGGAACATCGCTGAACAATACCGTGGTTCTGCCGGCGAATTCGCCCGATCCGGGTTCACAGCCGTTCACGCAGATCCGGACTGGCAACACCAGTCTTTCACCGGAAACCTCTAACACCTGGACGGTAGGAACGGTTCTCAGTCCGCGTTTCCTGCCCGGTTTTATGGCGTCGGTTGATTATTACAGCATCAATATCAGCAATGCGATCGGGACCGTCACCGGGCAGAACGCTGTTGATTTCTGCTATTCCGGCGGAACGGCCTGGTGCAACAACATCCATTATTCGAATGGCGTGTTGCAGAGCATTCTGTTGCAACCGTTCAACTTTGCCAGCCAGAAGGAGCGAGGGCTTGATATCGAGGCGAGCTACAGGTTTCGCCTTGCGAAAATCTGGAAGAAGCTGCCGGGGACATTCTCGGTCCATGGCGAAATCACGCACTACATCTCCAATACGGTTGATAACAACGTCTATCCGATCAACTATGCTGGCGTGAATGGCGGTAGTCTGTCGGGCGATTACAGCGCGCCGAAATGGAATTACCGGATCAGCTCTTTCTACAAGGTAGACAACTATACGTTCAATCTTGTGGCGCGTGGTTTCAGCTCAGGTGTTTATGGCAACGACTATGTCCAGTGCACCACGAACTGCCCGGTTTCGACGCCGCAGCATCGGACGATCAACAACAACCACATCAAGGGTGCTGTCTATTTCGATACGTCCATCGCCTATGATTTCACGGCCTATAACCACCCTGTCAGAGCAACGTTCGTCATGAACAACATGCTCAATTCGAAACCGGTTCTGATCGGGAGCGGGCCTGACGGAAACAACGTGCCTGCCTATGCCCAGACCAATGAGTCCCTCTACAATTATCTGGGAAGGGTTTTCCGCGTCGCCGTTACTGCGAATTTCTGAAAATAATCCCCTCTCTGGAGAATGCAGGAAGCCTTCATGTTTTCTTTGAAATGTCTTCGACAGTCACGAAATCTCCGTTTCCTGCTTCTCGTCAGTACCATTGCAACCGCAAGTTCTGGCATTGGATCGTGGGCATATGCTCAGGATGCGAAAGAGGTGCCACTGCTGACGGTCCGTGTCGATGCCCATAACGGAAAAACGCTGGTTTCGCTTCCTGCACCGGACAGCGACGGGCTGTATGGACGCTATCTTTATGCCAGTGCGCTGCGGACAGGGATCGGGTCGGCTAATATCCGGCTGGATCACGGGATGCTCGGACCGACGCATATTCTGGCTTTTCGCCGGATCGGCTCGCGGGTTGCGGTAATTTTTGAAAATCCGAAATTCATGTCTCAGGGGGATGCGGAGGTTCGGGAAGGGGTCAGGCGGAGTTTTCCGTTCAGTGTGATTGCGATGCTGGATATCGTTTCGGTCGATCAGGCCGGGCATACGGTGGTCGATCTTACCCCTTTTTATACCCATGACACGATGGCCATTGCCGAAACGCTTAATGGCGGAGGGATGAAGCTGCCGGATACGGTTGAGGCCGGGGGGAAGGGATTTCATCAGCTTGCCGCCCTCAGTCAGGTGGACTCAGCCAGCGTCAAGGCTTTTCCGGATAATATCGAGGCGGAATCCGTTCTGACCTTTGCGTCCGACAGTCCGGGAAAGGAAGTCAGCCAGCTTTCCCCAGATCCGCATCAGATCAGCTTCATTGTCCATCATTCGCTCGTGCGTCTTCCGGGGCCGGGATATGTGCCGCGCAGGCTGGATATCCGCTCGGGCAGTCATGGGACGGCGGTTTATGATTTCGGGGCACCGTTGGGGCAGAATGTTCTGATCGAGTATGCCAACCGTTTCCGTCTGGTCAAAACCGATCCGTCCGCAGCACGCTCGCGGGTTGTAAAACCGATTGTTTATTATATCGACAACGCCGCGCCCGAGCCTGTGCGGACCGCTCTGGCCGAGGGGGTCGCCTGGTGGAACAACGCGTTTGACGCTGCCGGGTATATTGATGCGTTTCAGGTGAAGATCCTGCCGCCGGGCGTCGATCCGCAGGATATCCGCTATAACATCGTCAACTGGAATGAACGTCAGACCCGAAGTTATTCTTACGGGATCAGTGTGATTGATCCGCGGACGGGCGAAGTGCTGCGCGGAAATGTGGTGCTGGAAGGACTTCGGCTTCGGCAGGATCTGATTATCTTCGAGGCGCTGGCGGGGACTGAGGACGAGAATACCGGCCGACCCGATGATCCTGTCCGGATTTCGCTGGACCGGCTGCGGCAGCTTGGCGTTCATGAGGTCGGCCATACGCTTGGCCTTGTGCATAATTTTTATGCCAGCACGCAAGACCGGGCCTCCGTCATGGATTATCCCGGCCCCCGGATTGGGATAACGGGAGATAAGCTCGATTTTTCCGATGCGTATGCGAAGGGTGTCGGCTCCTGGGACCGCTATGCCATCGACTGGTTGTACGGTCAGCCGAAGCCTGGCGAGGATCCGGAGAAGGCCGCGGCGCTCAAGGCCAAAGCGATCGAGGCGCAGGGCATGCGTTTCGGCACCGATATCGACGGCCGGGACAGCGATTCCGCACTCGCGGGCAACAATATGTGGACGGATGGCGGCGATACGCCGGACGATCTGCGGCAGATGCTGAAGGTGCGTGAGATCGCGCTGTCGCATTTTGGGCCTCATGTCCTGCATCCGGGAGAGCGGCTATCTGACCTGCGTCGCAAATTCGTTCCGCTCTGGCTGGTGCATCGTTATGACGTCGAAGCTGTCGGCAAGCTGATCGGCGGGCTGGATTACCGCTATGCCGTTGTTGACGGACAGAGTCCGCTGCCGGTGTCGGTGGATGCGAAGCGGCAGCATGCGGCGATGGATGTCCTGCTGGAGACGCTGTCTCCGAAGGTGTTGAGCGTTTCGCCCGCGCTGACGCTCATGCTGTCGTCTGGCGTGAATGGCAATTCTGATCCGCAATACGATACCGAAGTCTTTCGGATGGCTGGGTCTTCCACTTTCGATCCACTCAATGCGGCGGAGACGGCGGCCGAGATCACGCTACATTCCCTGCTCGGGCCGGGCCGTCTGGAGCGGATGGTTCTGCAAAATGCTCGCGATCCTGCGCTGCCCGGCCTTGGCGATCTGCTGAACAGGCTAACGGCTGATGTCGCGTCCCGGCACCAGACGGCTCTGGAGCGGCGGATTGCCTATCGGACCATTCTCAGCATGGCCCAGACGCGCGACGATCCGCATACCTCGCCGGATGTTGCGCTGGCTCTTTCCGGGGCTATCCGGCAGGCGGCCGGGAATTTCGCGGCGTTTAAAGGGCAGGGGGATGAAGCGGTCTGGTGTCAGGAAATGAGTGTCCTGCTGCATGATCAGGCACGTCTGGGGCGTGAGGCGTTAAAAACAACGCGGCCAGCCGCCAATATTCCGCCCGGAACACCCATCGGCGGGGGCGAAGGAGGGTGGCTTTCGGAAGACGCCCCGATTTGAAACCGGCCATTTCCGAGCCAGACTGAACGCCAAGGACTGAGAGACGCAGACGATGAAACGAACCCTGATGACCGCGAGCCTTGGAGCGGCGTTTCTGTGCGCTGCTGTTCCGGCGGCGATGGCGGAGACGACTGCAATCGTGGGAGGCGTCGTTTTTGACGGCACGGGCGCTCCGGCGGCGCGGAAGACCATTGTGATCCGTGATGGCAGGATTGCGGAGGTCGGAAAGGATATCGCCGTTCCTTCCAATGCGCATGTCATTGATGTGCACGGCATGGCTGTCACGCCGGGGCTTTTCGATCTTCATACGCACTGGACCGTGGCGGGGGACCCCACTGATTTTCCATCCATCGCCGCCGCCTATCTGCGTTCGGGTGTGACGACGGTCAGCGATTTCAACGAAGCGCCGGAAGCCTATGCGCCCTTGCGGGCATGGCTGGTGAAGCTTGATGCGCCGCATGTCAATTTTGCGGCCCGGATCAGCACGCCGGGTGGCCATGGTGCGGACTGGGCGGACCAGAACACGACGCGCTGGATCAGTTCTCCGGACAGCGCGAAAGCCGCGATTGACGCGGTGGTTGCTTATCATCCGGACCTGATCAAGATTTTCTCGGATGGCTGGCGCTATAACCGCATGCCCGACAACACCAGCATGAACGAAGCCACGCTGGCGGCGGCCGTGGCGGAGGCTCACGTCAAGGGTCTCAAAGTCATGACCCATACCCTGACCGTCGAACGGGGCCTGATTGCGGCGCGGGCAAAGGTTGATTCGCTGGCGCACGGTCTTCAGGACCGGGTGCTGACCGACGGCGAAGTCGGCGTTATCCGAGAGAGCGGGATGGGTGAGATCCCGACACTTTCGGTTTTCGATCCGGACAAATGGGTTCATTCTTCCGACCATAAGGTCGTTGCGAACAGTGTCCTGTTCGACAATGCACTGCGCAATGTCCGCAAGCTTTTCCGCGCGGGCGTCGTTATCGGCGTGGGAACGGATGCGGGAATGCCTGCGACGCCGCATGGTCTTTCAACGCTTCATGAGCTTGAACTTCTGGTCCGTGCCGGTCTGACGCCGGCGCAGGCCCTGACGGCTGCGACGCATTCCAGTGCGGTCCTGATCGGACAGGACAAGGACCGCGGTGTTATCGCACCGGGTCTGCGGGCGGATATGACGGTTTTTGATGGACGGCCCTGGAAGACGATTTCCGACATTCATCATGTGGCAATGACCATGGTGGATGGAAAGCCGCTCTACGGGCTCGAAGCTCCGCCTGCCGATGGACGGCCCGGATGGCCTGCGCCGATGCCTGCTGCGAAACTTGTGGATGATTTCGAGCGAACGGATGGGCGGTCCTCGTTGGATACGCTGCGGACCGACACGATGGATCGCGGACCGGACCGCACGGTCGAGGTCTCCGGAGTCATGCCGCGCGAGGCGGGCAAAGGGCATGTGCTGTTCATGACGGCGACCATGGCGCAGCAGAAGACGCCTTATGCGGGTGTTTCCGTGCCGCTTTCGACCGGCGCGATCCTGCCCGTGGATGTCTCGGCCTATCATGGGATTTCCGTTGAGGTGCGGGGATCGTCCTGCGATGCGCGCATGACGGCCAATGGAACGGTCGGAGCGTCCTGGAGCGCATCCCTGCCGATGTCTGGGCACTGGCAGACGATCCGGGTTCCGTTCACCAGTCTGGCAAGCGTGGACAATCCGCATCACAGGCCCTGGACAGGCCGGGACATCACCGATCTGGAGATCGGTCTATCCTGTGCTCCGGGAACGACCGCGTGGCTTCAGGCCGACACGCTTAAATTCTACTAGGCGCAGGGCTTCAGGAAGAACATTTCCCTGTCGGCATATGAATTTTGTGCATATGACTGACAGGGTATGGCCATTCTCGAACGCAATCATCTGACCATTATTCAGGAAGTCGCCCGGGAGGGATCGCTGACGGCGGCTGCGGCGCGACTGAACCTGACGCAGCCTGCTCTGAGCCATGCGGTCCGCAAGATCGAAATCCAGCTTGGCGTGAAGATCTGGCGCCGCGAGGGGCGGTCGCTGGTTCTGACGCAGGCCGGGCAGTGGCTGCTTTCGCTTGCGAACCGGCTCCTGCCACAGTTTTCTCTGGCTGAAGAGCGGCTGGAGCAGTTTGCCAATGGAGAGCGCGGTACGCTGAGGATCGGGATGGAATGCCATCCGTGTTATCAATGGCTGCTCAACGTTGTCTCGCCGTATCTGGAACGCTGGCCGCAAGTCGATGTGGACGTCAGACAGAAATTCCAGTTCGGGGGGATTGGGGCGCTGTTGGGCAACGAGATTGATATTCTCGTAACGCCGGATCCGCTCTACAAGCCGGAACTGAAGTTCACCCCCGTCTTTGACTATGAACTCGTTCTTGTTGTCGGAAGCGGCCACAGATTGCGCGATGTTCAATCCGTCACACCTGAGCAACTGGCGGATGAGATCCTCATCACTTACCCGGTGCCGACGGAACGACTGGATATTTACACGCAGTTTCTACAGCCCGCCGGGATTGCGCCGCGTCAGCAGAAGCAGATCGAAACGACGGATATCATGCTGGTGATGGTGGCGCATGGCCGGGGCGTGGCCGTTCTTCCCCGATGGCTGGTGGAGGAATACGCCACACGCTTTGATCTGCATGCCATCAGGATTGGCAAACATGGCATTGCAAAGCAGATTTTTCTGGGACGGCGCGAAACGGACGAGGACGTCCAGTATCTCACCAATTTCATAAAATTTGCGGCCAGTCCCGGGGATCAGGACGTTCTGATCCCGTAAAACAGGACGTGGAGTGGAGGCCGCTATGCCGACCTCCACTCCGTCAGACAGGTCAGCCCAGAAGTTCTTTCCGAACGATTGCAGCACCTGCGCTCAGGGCGTTTAGCTTTCCCGTTGCGACCTGGCGGGACAGCGGGGTCATTCCGCAGTTGGTCGACGGATACAGCTTGTCCGCATCGACGAACTGAAGGGCCTTTCGCAGCGTGTTGGCGACGTCTTCTGGTGTTTCAACGGTGCTGGTGGCTACGTCGATGGCGCCGACCATCACCTTCTTGCCGCGGATAAGTTCGATGAGATCCATCGGAACACGCGAATTCTGGCATTCCAGCGAGATCAGATCGATGTTCGACCGCTGCAGCTTGGGGAAAATCTCCTCGTACTGTCTCCACTCCGAGCCCAGAGTGTTCTTCCAGTCGATATTCGCCTTGATGCCGTATCCGTAGCAGATATGGACGGCGGTTTCGCATTTCAGGCCTTCAATGGCCTTTTCCAGCGTGGCGATGCCCCAGTCATTCACTTCGTCGAAGAAAACGTTGAAGGCAGGTTCATCGAACTGGATGATGTCCACGCCAGCCGCTTCAAGTTCACGGGCTTCCTGGTTCAGGATGCGGGCGAACTCCCAAGCCAGCTTTTCACGGCTCTTGTAATGGGCGTCATGCAGCGTATCGATCATGGTCATGGGGCCGGGGAGAGCCCACTTGATCGGCTTGTCCGTGAGCTTGCGCAGGAACTTGGCGTCTTCGACGAAGACGGGCTTTTCGCGCGACACGGCGCCCACGACGGACGGCACGCTTGCGTCGTAACGGTTGCGGATCTTGACCGTCTGGCGGTTCTCGAAATCGACGCCGCTCAGATGTTCGATGAACGTCGTGACGAAATGCTGGCGTGTCTGTTCGCCGTCACTGACGATATCAATGCCGGCACGGTTCTGGTTATCCAGCGTCAGGCGCAGGGCATCCTGCTTGCCTTCGACCAGTTCTTCACCCTGAAGTTTCCAGGGGGACCAGAGGGTTTCCGGCTTTGCGAGCCATGAAGGTTTCGGCAGGCTGCCAGCGGTCGAGGTCGGGAGAAGTGTTTTCATGATGATTGCGGCCTTGGTGTCTTTGATGGATCAGGCGGGAAACTGGGCAGACCACTGTCCCAGAATGTCCTGATACGGCTTGATGAAACGTTCTTCCGTGAACACGCCCTGTTCAACGGCCAGCCTGCTGCGCTCCTCACGATCGTAAACGATGCGGGTCAGCGAATAATCCTGATGCTTCAGGGTGGGCTGATAGCAGTCGGATGCCGGGGAATTGGCATTGTAGATTTCCGGCCGGTAGATTTTCTGGAAGGATTCCATCGTGCTGATCGTGCTGATCAGTTCCAGATCGGAATAGTCTGACAGAAGATCGCCGATGAAATAGAATGCCAGCGGCGCGGTGGCAAAAGCGGGCATGAAATACCGGACTTTCATGCCCATTTTCCCGAAATACTGATCGGTCAGGGAAAATTCGCGCTGTTCGTATTCGGTCCCCAGAACCGGGTGCTGGTTTTCGGTTCGGTGATAGGTTCTGTTGCTGGAAACGCTCAGGCAGATGACGGGTGCCTTGCCAAACAGGGCTTTGTAGTCAGCCGAATGGATCGCCGCCTTGAACAGATTGCCATGCAGATCGCCGTACTGATCGGGAACCTGAAACTCTGAACGGCCCTGATTGTGTTTCAGAAGCAGGACGCTGAAATCATAATCGCGAACATAGGACGAAAAACTGTTTCCCGAGAGGCCCGGGATCCGCTCGTTTTTAACCTTGTCGACAATGGTCGTGTTGAGAATTTCAATGAGCGGAAAGACGTCACGCTTTGCATCAGCATTGATGTTCATTTCGATGGAAATGATTTCAAGCTCAATGGAATAGCGATCTGCCTTGGGGTTGTCCCAATGCGCGAGGGAATTGAAGCGGTTATCGATCATCTGCAGAACTCTCTGCAGGTTTTCCCGCCGGTGTTCACCTCTGGCCAGATTGGCGAAATTGGTTGTCAGGCGTGTGTCGTCCGAAGGCGTATAGTCTTCGTCAAACCGGGTTTTTTTGATAGAGAACGTAAATTCGGCAGACATTCCTGTTTCACCTTGCTCGGGCAGAAATTCTCCAGATCATGATGGGATCTGTAGAGAATTTTACGTGTGTGCAGCTTCCAATCGGCAGTTTTCAGGCCGGTTATGTTGAGACGCGTTGGATGCTGTTATGCCCGAGAGGTTCAGTGAGCAAAAATGATTTTATTTCATTGTTCTATGAATTTAATTCATGGTTGGGTTTCGTGAGGGAGCTGTCTGTGCGGCCTGTTATCCGTTTTGGCGCAGGGCAGTGGCGGGGGGCAGGGTTGCGATGCGCCGGGTCTGGGTGATGATCGTCAGGACGGCGATGAAGATGGCCGCGGCCGTAACGGCGAGGAAGGGCAGGGGCGTCAGACTGATCCGGTCATCGAATGTGGACAGCCAGATCCGCATGAGGCCCCAGGCGACGGGCCATGCGATCAGGCTGGCGAAAGCGACCGGACGGAGAAACTGTGTGAGGAGAAGCCACAACACGTCCCGCGTTCCTGCACCGAGGACCTTGCGGATGCCGATTTCCTGACGTCGTCTTGAGACATTGAACGCCGAGAGGCCGTAAAGGCCCAGACAGGCAATTGCGATAGCGATCGTCGAGCCGATACCGAAGAGTGCGCCGTGGCTTTCATCTGCACGATAGTCCTCGGCGAAAATGTCTGACGCTGTCCGGGCAGAGAAAGCCACGTCCGGTGCGATTTCGGCCCAGGCTTTTGCAAGGCGCTCCATTTCGATCTGCGCGGACGCGCCGTTATAGCGGATCAGGCCGCCGATATAGGGGAACGAGCCAGAGGCCCCTGTGAACAGCAGCGGTTTCATGGGGGCATTTGCCGAATGGATCCGGATATCGTCGATGACGCCGATGACATGATAGGTCTGAGGCGCGCCTGATTCCTGAATATCTTTTCCGATGGCAGTCTGCGGAGACGCAAACCCGAAGCGTTCGGCGGCGAGGCGCGTCAGGATGACGCTGGTGCCGTTGCCGGCGGTGAACGGGTTGGCGGGATAATCCTGCCCATGATGGGGATCGAAAAACCGCCCCGCGAGAAGATGCGCGCCGATCGCGTCGAAATACCCTTCGGTTGCGCGTCCCCAGTTCATCGAGTGCTTTTCGGGATGGCCAACGCGTAGCCAGTCTTCGTTGTTGACGGCGTTATAGGGATAAATGTCTGACCGCGTTGCGATCCGCACACCCGGCACCTGGGCCAGACGCGCCATGATGTCGCGCTGGCGATTGAGGAGGGAGGAATCATCGAGCGCAGGGATGACGATCAGCCCGTCCTGCGTCATGCCACGATCCAGTGTCCGGACATGACGCGCCTGAAGACTCATGACGAGGCTGCAGATTGCGAGTGTCATGGCGAAGCTGAACTGCAGCACGACCAGAAGGGAGCGCAGTCCGCTCTCGATCCGCCCGCCCGCGGGGGTTTTGCTGGCGGCGAGAACCGCAGCCGGACGAAAGCCAGAAATGACCAGAGCGGGATAGAAGCCTGCCAGTGTTCCGGCACCCAGCACGACCAGCCCATCAACCGACAGGACAAATCCCCAGTCCATCGACAAGCTCCAGCCGCCCCACAGATTGACCCAGTGCAGGGCGAGCTCCGTCAGAGCCGTGCCCAGAGCGGCAGCGATCATGACCATTAGATAGGCTTCGCTCATGAACTGCGCGATCAGGCGCGGACGTGTCGCGCCTAGAACCTTGCGCACCGCCACTTCACGCGCACGCAAGGCCGAGCGTGCCGTGGCCAGATTGACATAGTTGATAATGGCTGTGGCCAGACCAGCCAGTCCAATCAGACCCAGAATGCGGATGAGAGCCTGGCTGTTGCCGCCTTCCCCGATGGCCGCCGCATGAAAATGAAAATCTTTCAGCGGCAGCAGGTTCAGTCCGCCGGTCCCGAACATTTCCTCAAGTAGAGCCTTCGTCCAGTTTCCGGGATGGGTGTAGGGATAGTGCGCGAGACCGGCGCGGATGCGCAGGAGGGCGCGCGGGTCATCGATACGGAGCCAGATCGTGCCCCAGAGCGAACCCCAGTTCGTGAAGGCGTAGCGGGAGAGCCAGTTCGTCGGAATAACTTCGATCAGATCGAATTTCATCGTCTGGTTCGGTGGCTGGGGGGCGAGAATACCGGTTACGATCGCGTCCGTCTGGCCATTATCGATGCGCAGCCGCTTGCCCAGCGCCTGTTCGGTTCCAAAGTATTTTCGCGCCATATCGGCTGAAATCACGACCTTCCCAGGGCCATCCAGTGCGGTGGCGCGGTCTCCGGCGAGAAGGGGCAGTGCGAAGACGGAAAAGAACTCCGGGTCCGTCATCGTCACCTTTTCCTGCGCGAGGAGTGCCCCGCCCCGCACCACGAGCGTTTCCTGCATGATCCGGATGACGGCGCTGATTTCCGGGAAGTCCTGCTTCAGGAACGGGAAAGGCACGAAGCTGATGAAATCGCTGTCGGCCGGTGCGTGTCCGGCCGGGCGGAAGGCTTCGTCCACGGCATAGAGATGCGAGACGTTGGGAACGCTGGAATCATAACTGGTTTCGTACCGCACGATCAGCGCCATCGTGAGGAAAACGGCGATGCCGAGCGCCAGACCCGCCAGATTGAGAAGCGTATAGCGTTTCTGGGCGGTAAGGGTGCGCCAGGTTGCTCTGAAGGTCTCTGCGAACATCGTTTTTTCCTTACCAGCCGGCTTTGTCGATGGCGGAGATCGGCGCCTGAAGGGGCTCCCAGCCGCGCGTGCGGGCGCGCTGGAGCTTCGCTGCGGCGTCATAATGCGGAAGGTTGGGCAACAGGTCTTCGGCCTGCAGACGGCCCATCGAGGCGAGGAGGGTGGCTTCGGCGACGATGGTGTCATGGCGGCTTCCGGCGAGTTCCACCTGTGCCGAACGCAGATTCTGATCGGCATAGAGCACGTCGGTCGTGCTGCGTAGGCCGTAGCCATATTCGATCTGATAGCCTTTGAGGGAAGTCTCGCCGGAGCGGACTTCCGTCGTCCCGGCGCGGATGGCTTGCAGCCCGTTTTCGACCGCGTGCCAATTGGTCGCCACGTCCTGCAAGGCGGTGCGCCGGGCGAGTTCGACGCTCTCGCGGGCCTGTTCGTCCTTGTTGCGGGCCTGACGGATCTGCGAATTATACAGATCGCCATTATAGATCGGCTGCACGAGCTGGACGAGGCCCGTTACCTGCTCGCCATACTGGTCGCCGTGGAACGGGGAGGCCGGGCCGATCGTTCCGAACGTGCCTTGCACCTGAATCTGAGGGCCCCATTGCGAGCGTGCGGTGTCGATATCGGCGGCGGTGGCTTTCTTGGTTTCCTGCATCTGGATCAGCTGCGGATTGAGCGCCAGTGCGGTTCTCAGCGCCTGATCCAGTGTCGCGGGTAGGCCGGGCAGGCCGTTCGGCATCGTCAGTGTGTCCGGCTCCGTCCCGATGACCGCGCGGAACTGCGCAACCGAGGCCGCGAGCGTGGCCTGAGCCTGTGTGACGGCGACTTCCGCTGAACGACGTCGCGTTTCCGCCTGTTCGACATCTGTGCGCGTCACCTGCTCGGAGGGCTGCCCGCCGAGGGTGTAGCGGGAGGTTGTGAGCTGTACCTGACGGGTGAGCATGTCCAGATCGGCCCGCCGCACGTCGAGAATGTTCCGGTCTCGCAACACGTTCATATAGGCCGTTACCACACCGGTGAAGACCTGCGCCTCGGTCAGTCGCAACTGGTGCAGCTCCGCTCGCGAGCGCGCATCCGCCGCGCGCACCTGATTGGCGACGTGACCGAACGAATAGAGCGTCTGTTTGGCCGAGACATACCCTTCAGCGGAGTTGGACGTATAGGACCCCAGGGCGAAGGCGCTGGTATAGGGTCCCTGCTGATAGGAGGCGTCCATGTTAACCTGAACGGTCGGTCGCCAGCCGGACCGGGCTTGTGCGGAGTTTTCGGTGACGGCGCGCTGGTTGGCCTGTTCCCCCCGCAACGTTGGATTGCTGCGATAGGCAAGTGCCAGCGCCTCCTGAAGTGTCAGGGCGTCCGCCGGAGCGGGCAGAAGAGCGGGGACCGAGGCCAGCAGGGTGAGGATGAGGGCTTTACGGTAAGTCATGGGCGTATCGGGTCCGGAAGAAGCGCGGGGCTTACTGGGAGCTGAGAGCGATGGCGGGCGCGCTGCGGGCGCCGCGGCGGATCTGGAGCAGGGTGGTGAGTGTGGCGAGCGTCAGCACGATCAGCGCGGTCAGGGCGAAATAGAGCGGGGAGAGGCTGATGCGCCGGTCGAACCCGGACAGCCAGCCCCGCATCACCCACCAGGCGACCGGCCAGGCGATGAGGTTTGCGATCAGGACGGGGCGCAGGAATTGCAGCACTAAAAGCCGCGTGACCTGTTGCGCCGTTGCGCCGAGCACTTTGCGGACGCCGATTTCGAACAGGCGGCGGCGCACGTTGAACACGGCGATGCCGTACAGACCGATGCAGGAAATCGACAGCGTCACGAAGGACGCGACGATCATCAGCGTCCCACGCTGTTTTTCCGGCCGGGTGTCGTCGTCGATGATGTCGCCGACACTGCGCAGGTTCAGTGCGCTTTCGGGATAGACCTGCTTCCACACCGTGGCGATCGCAGTCCGGATGGCGTTTTCGGGAGCGTGGTCGAAGCGGACGGAGAGCACGCCGTAACCGATCGGGCCGGATACGGCGTAATACAGTGCGGGCGTGACACTGGCGCGGCTGTTTTTGAACCGCATGTCGGCGACGACGCCAATGATCGTCTGGATGTCCTTGCCGTGCAGCGTGATGGGCGTTCCGATGGCGCTGGCAGCGTCTGCAAAGCCGAGCGCGCGGATGGCGGACTCGTTGAGGACGACGCTGTGGGTGCCGAATGTCCAGCTCTGTCCGGCCAGAAAGCTGTCGAAGGGTGCGACCGGCATGGCGCGGCTGTCATAATCGTGGCTCGTGTCGAACAGGCGACCGGCGAGGAGATGCGCGCCCCAGACAGGCAGCGTGGAGGGCTGCATCGCGACTATGGCCAGCAGAGGCGGTGGGTCTGAACGTCCCGGACGGGTCGTATCGAATGTTATGCCCGCTCTTCCGCCGCCGGGTGCGTCGTCCGCAACCGTGACGCCGGTGACGCCGGGCAGGCCACGGACGAGATCGCTCAGGCGTTGCTGGCGCAGGCGCTCGGCCTGTTCGTTCGGCAGATAGGCCATCAGAAGGCCGGACTGCTGAAAACCGCGATCCATCGTCTGGAGCAGATGGGTCTGACGCCAGATGACCAGTGTGCAGATCGTCAGCGTCACGGCGAAGGCGAATTGAGCGACGGTCAGCCCCTCCCGCAGACGGCTGCCAAGACGCCCACTTCCCGGCATCCGGGCCGAGGCGAGAACAGCCGCCGGGCGGAAGCGCGAGAGCATCCAGGACGGATAGGCCCCCGCGCAGGCCCCGCCGATGATTGCGGAAGCCAACAGCAGGGGCAGGGCGAAACCGAAATCGAGGCCGACCGGCCAGCCGCTTAATGTGCTGATCCAGGGGAGGCTCAGTTCGGTCAGGACGAGCGCGATGACGGCCGCGATCAGGGCCAGACCGATGGCCTCCGCCGTGAAAGACAGTCCGAGTGTCAGGACTGTGGCGCCCAGCACCTTGCGCATTGCGACTTCCCGCGCGCGGGTTGCGGCAAGGGCCGTGGAGAGCGTGACGAAATTGACCAGACCCGCCCCGAGTGCGAGCAGCCCGACGACACCGAGAATGATCGGCAGGCGTTCATCCGCCCCGCCCCAGCCAATGGTCGCGTCGAAGAAATGGAGTGTCGTGAGGGGCCGTGCGCGAATTTTGAACGCCTTGGCGTCTTCCGATGACAGTCCGGCGGCATGACGCTGTACGATACCACTGAGAAGATCGGGCAGTCGGGATGCGACGGCTGGTGAAACCCGCACCCAGGTCTCGGCTGCGCTCATTTCCCACGAGGACCCGACCTGCATTTCGGAGGCGGAGGTTGGGACGAGAAGATCGAATTGTGGCGTGGTGTTCGGCGGCAGGTCCTTCAGGACGCCGGTGACATGGAGCCGTTCGGTCCGGCCCTTCTGCGTGATGTCCAGCGTCTTCCCCAGAACATCGTGATCCCGGCCGAAGAAACGCCGCGCCTGCGTTCGTGTCAGCACCACGCCTTCAGGAACAAGGGCCGTGCGCGGATCGCCCTCCGCCAGCGGGAGCGCGAAGACATCGAACAGGTGGGTATCGGTCCGGGCAATGAAGACGTCCCAGGCGTTGTCGTTGACGCGGACGGTCGCTCCGGAGAAGCCACGCAGGATCGCGGTCGCGTTCCAGTCCGGATGCTCTGCGCGGAGCGCATCGATCAGCCGGATGCTGGAGACCGAGGCTTCCTCGTCGGAGAAGGCATCCAGCCGGTAGATATGCCCTGCATCGGGGATCCAGCGATCGAAGGTGAATTCGTAACGCACGATCAGCGCAAGCGTCAGGAACGCCGCCATGCCGAGCGCCATGCCCAGCACGTTCAGGGTCGTGAACAGGCGGCGCTGGAGAATGCCGCGCCAGAAAACGAGGGCGATATGGGAAAGCATGGCGTTTACTCCGCTCTGAGCGCGCGGGCCGGTTCGGCACGGGCGAGGCGCAGGGTCTGTCCGAGGACGGTGAGGGCGGCGATAAGCAGGGTCACGAGGACCACGACTGCGAAATCGAGCCAGGAGAGCGCGATGCGCTGGTGGAAGCCGGACAGCCAGGAGCGCATCACGAACAGCGCCGGAAAGGCCGCCATGATGCAGGCCAGCAGCACGGGACGCAGGAAATCGCCGAGCATGAGGGTCAGCACGTTGTGCGTCGTGGCCCCGAGCGCCTTGCGGATTCCGACTTCATGGGTGCGTCGCAGGGCCGTGAAGGACGCCAGACCGTACAGGCCCAGACAGGCGATGAAAATCGCGATGCCGGACGCGATGGAGAACAGCCATCCCCGGCGCTGCTCCGTGATGTAGAACGTGGACATACGGTCCTGCACCGTGCGGAAACTGGTCGGATCATCAGGGAAAACCGGGTCCCAGGCCGATTTGAGGCGCGTTTTCATGATGTTTTCGGGCACGCCCGAGAAACGGACCGACGCATGGGGATAATCGAGGGCGGCGGTTGAATTGAACGTAATCTGCGGGGAGACATCATCGCGGGCGGAGACGAAGCGCATGTCTTCCATGACGCCGATGACCCGCAGCGTGACGGGACCGCTTTTGAGGGGCGTGCCTATGGCGCTTTCCGGTGAGGCAAAGCCCAGCCGGGACACGGCCGTGCGGTTGAGGACGACGTTCCATGTCTTTCCGGGCGATTTGTGGAATGCGTCATCACCGGGGCTGTCGTCTTCGCCATGGCTGTTGTCGAACCACCGGCCTGCAAGCATGCGGGGGCGATAGGTCGTGGCGTAGTCTCCGACGACCGTATCGCCGAGGACATGAATGTCTTCGCGATGGGGGCCGACAGGCGTCACGTTGAAGCGGTGGCGGTTGTCGATGTTCGGGGTCAGCTCTGACAGCGATGCGGAGACGACACCCGGCGTATGGCGCAGGGCCTCAAGGATTGCCCGTTGCTTTGCGATATCGCTCGTCATGATGTCGGAGCTGATCAGGATGCCGTCACGGGCGAACCCCAGATCCTGTGACTGCATGAAATGGGCCTGCCGGTTCACCACCAGTGTGCAGATGGCGAAGGCCACTGCGAAGGCGAACTGCACGATGACGAGACCGTTCCGCAGACGCGTTGCCCCGCGTCCGCCAGACGGCATGCGCGTGGCCGCCAGAACATGCGCGGGCTGGTAGGAAGACAGGACGAGCGCGGGGTAGATCCCGCAGGCAAGCCCCGTCAGCAGCACGACACAGAGGAGGAAGGGCAGGGCGATCTCGCACAGGGCGAGCGCGAGTGCGCCGCCAATGGCGGTACTGGCGATCGCTTCGCCGACGAACTGGACGAACAGTGCCTTTCGCGTGGCGCCGAGCGTCTTGCGGATGGCGACTTCCCGCGCGCGCAGACCGGAGCGGGCCGTGGCGAGATTGATGGCGTTGAGCACGGCAAGAAGAAGCGCGAGGGCGCCGATCAGTGCGAGAATATTCACCACCGAGCGATCGGTCGCGTCATCGCCGCCGACGACATGCAGGTCATTGAAATGCGTCTCGCGCAGACTGACGAGGGACAGGGCGAAGCGCCGTTCGGGGTGGACGCCCTCGCTGCTGTCATCATTCGCCGTACCGGACGCATGGTCGATCACGAAGCGGGTCAGGTTTCTTGCGATGGCGGTACGGTCGGCTTCGCTCCGCAGATGAAGGAAGATATTGCCCGAGCTTGAACCCCAGCGTGTGAACTGTGGTTTCTGCATTTCATCGGACGGGAAAGGCGTGAGGGCGTCCGGGGCGATCGTGACCGGACCGGACGCGCGCGCCAGTACGCCTGTGACCGTCTGACTGCTGCGGTGCCCTTCATGATCGGTTGTGAGCGTGCGTCCCAGCACGTCGGTCGTGCCAAACAGCGCCTGTGCCGTATCGGCGGACAGGACGATGGCGTCGGGCCTGCTCAGGGCTGAACGCGGGTCGCCGTGTTCAAGCGGGAGGGCGATGACGTTGAAAAAGGACGGGTCCACCATGGCGGCATCGGCGGAGATGCTTCTGTCGCCGTTATGGAGCTGGTAGTCTTCCGTTTCGTAGCGCGTCGTATCGACGATCTGCGGGAAATCGGTGCGCAGGAACGGAAAGGCGATGAACGGGACATCGGCATATTCCTGCGGTGCGCTGCCCGGGAACATGAGATGGGAGTCCAGCCGAAGGACATGCGCCGCGTCGGGAATGGTCGCGTTGAAGCTGTATTCGTAACGGACCTGAAGGGTCAGCACGAGGCAGACCGCCATGCCGAGCCCCAGCCCGAGGACGTTGAGCGCCAGATAGAGCGGCTGACGCCGGGCCTGACGGAGGATGCTGCGCAGGATGGTGAAGAGCATGACGGTTACTCCGCGCGCAGGGCGCGTGCAGGCTCGGCCCGGGCGACGCGCAAGGTCTGGAACAGGACGGTCAGGGCGGCCACAAACAGCGCCGCCACGAAAACCGAGGCGAAATAAATCGGAGAGAGCGCAATCCGTGCGTCGAAGCCCGACAGCCAGTTCCGCATCATCATCCAGGCCAGGGCACAGCCGATCAGCCCGGCTCCCACAACCGGCTTGAGAAACTGTCCCATCAGCAGGCCCAGAACGCGGCCGGTCGTTGCGCCCAGTGTCTTGCGGATGCCGACCTCAAGCATCCGGCGGGCGACGGTGAAGGAGGCGAGAGCGTACATGCCCATCACCGCGATGAAGATGGCAATGCCCGCGCCGATGGCCAGAAGCTCGCCGCGCCGTTCGTCGTCACGATAGTCACCGGACAGCAGATCGGTGGCCAGAACGGCGTTAAATGCGAGACCGGGTGCTCTTTGCCGCCAGATCGCCTGAAGAGCGGTTTTGACGTCCTGTTTCGAACGGTTTTCAAAGCGGATGCCGGCGCTTGTGAAACGGTACGGGGAGGACGTGTAGAAATAAACATGGGGAACGCTCTGTTCGCGTGCCGATTTCAGGCGGATATCATTTACCACGCCGATGATGCGCCATGACGCACGATCAGTATTCTTGCGGATCGTCTGGCCCAACGCGGCTTCTGGCGTTGTGTAGCCCAGTGCGCGTGCGGAACTGACGTCGATGATGGCTGAATGGATGCCGCTTCCTTTCTGCTGGTCGTCTTCGCCATGGGCGTCGTCGAACAGACGCCCCGCTATCAGGTGCATTCCGAAGAGCTGAAAGTAGTCGCGTCCGATATCCTGCCATTCGAGCCGCGGGCGGTGATCCGGCATGGTTGCGGGCGAAAAATAATCACCTGCGAAGAAGCCGTAATTACCCGGCATCGTGTAGAAATAGGACACCGTCGTCACACCCGGAATGCTGCGGAAAGCATCCATGAGCGACAGTTGTGTGGCCGAGGGGCCGACATTGTCGATGAACGGAATGAAGGCCAGCCCGCTGCTTTCGAACCCGCGGTTCATGTCCCGCACGAAAACGGACTGGCGCAGGATTACCACGCTTGAGGCACTCAGCCCGATCGCAAAGCCGAACTGAACGACCACAAGTCCGAGACGGACGATGGCGCCAAGGCGGCCCATCGTCGCCATGCGCGAGGCCGCAAGCACTCTTGCGGGCTGGTAGGACGAAAGCCACAGAGCCGGATAGGCGCCCGCCATCAGGCCCACGACGATCGTCAGCGCCAGGAGTGTCGGCAGCACAAGGCCATAGGGAATGACGATATCCCATCCGCCCAGCGCGTTGACTGTCGGGATGGCGATTTCAATCAGGGCCAGGGCCGGGATGGCTGCGCACAGGACAAGCAGCATCGCCTCGCCCATGAACTGGACGATCAGATCGCGTCGTGTGGCACCCAGCGTCTTGCGCATCGCCACTTCGCGGGCACGGAGCAGACCACGGGCGGCAGACAGGTTGATCTTGTTGATAAGGGCGGAGAGGAGCGCCAGAACGCCGATGAGCCCCAGCATGATGACGCCGGTCCGGCTGGCGTCCGAGGCCCCCAGCGTTCCGTCAAGGAAATGCAGGGACGGCAGTTCGCGGACCCGCCAGTCGCGTAATTCCCCGTTCTCCCGCACCCGTGCGGGCACATGGTCGTTGGAAAACTGCGCCATCGCATTCTGCATGTGTCTGGCGTCGGAGGGGCTGCGGAGACGAAAGAAGAGATATCCGCCCTCGATCCCCCACTGCATGAAGGCCGGGGAGGCCAGCATTGCACTGTCGATCGGGATCAGCATGTCGGGTCTGAGTGTCGTATTGCCCGGGACCGGGCCGAGAACGCCGGTTACAGTGAGGTCCGCCTTGCGCCCGTCGTGATCGACCGTCAGTCTGCGCCCGATCACGTCGATCGTATGGAAATAGGCCAGTGCGCGTTCCTGCGAAAGAACGATGCTGTTTGGTGCCGACAGCGCGGAAGCCGTATTGCCGCGCAGAAGCGGGTAGGGCAGCGTCGCGAAGAAATCGGGATCCACATAGAGCGCGTTGGACGCGTGGATATCGTCCGGTGTGATAATGGAAATATTGTCGGGGCGGATGCGCGTGGCATGTGTGATTTCAGGGAAAGCTGTCCGGAGCGCGTCGTAAACCCGGAACGGGGCATCCGCGATTTCCGCCGGTTTCCCGCCGGACGCATTCACCGCATCCAGTCGATAGATGTCGCCTGAATCGGTGAGCCACCGGTCGAACGTGAATTCGTAGCGGACGATCAGCCCAAAGGTGAGGCAGGTCGCAAGCCCAAGGGCCAGTCCTGCGATGTTGATGGCCGTATAGAGCCGATGATGGCGCATCTGGCGAAAGAACGCCGTGAAAACAGGAGAGACGTATCGGGAGAGCATGACGGTCACTCCGCGCGAAGGGCACGGGCGGGTTCGGCCCGGGCGAGGCCGAAGGTCCGGCCGAAGATTGTCAGCGCACACAGCAAAGCGGCGAGCAGCGTGGTGAGCACGAAATACAGAGGCGTGAGTGCGACCGGGTTGTCGAAGCCCGTGAGCCAGTTCCGCATGAACAGCCAGGCCACAGGCCAGGCGATCAGGCTCGCGTACAGGACAGGGCGCAGGAACTGCCCCAGCAGCAGGCGCATGATCTGCGCGGTCGTGGCGCCCAGTGTCTTGCGGATGCCGACTTCATGCATCCGGCGTTCGGCATTGAAAGCCGCCAGTCCGTACAGACCGAGGCAGGCGATGGCGATGGCGACGGCCGCGCCAATGCTGAACAGACGGCCGCGTGCGAAATCGCCCCGGGTTGAGTCCGCGATGATTTCGGTCATGGTCTGCGGCTCGAACGGAACGCCGGGTGCCAGTGTCGGCCATGCCCTGCGCAGTGCATCCAGAACACGGGGCATTGCACCAGGTGCGGTCCGGAACGCGATGATCCCCTGCTCGATCGGGCCTGTTTCAAGTTCGTAGATCGGGGGAGGCAAGGTGTCCTGCCCGGAATTGAGAATGACGTCCTCGACGACACCGACAATCGTGCGTTTCTCGGCGATATGGCTGTCACCAAACATGAAGGTCTGTCCCAGAGCGGCCTGCGGCGAGGAAAAACCGAGCTTGCGCGTTGCTTCCCGGCTGAGGACAAAGTTCTGCGCCAGCACGTCCGGATTGCCGTTTTTCGTATGTGTGACATCTGTCGCGTGGGCGGATGTTGTCAGGCGTCCCGCGAGCAGGTGCAGCCGGAACGTCCTGAAGAATGCTTCGTCATGGGCGACGGTCTGCGCCATGAAGGCTTTCTGGCCGGGTGCGCGGTGGACGCTCCCGACGTCGTAGCGCCCGAGTGTCCCTCCCGCCGAGACGGACAGGTCGGTGACTTCGGGCATGGCGCGCAGGAGGTTCACGATGGCGGTCTGCTGCCTGTCCAGCGCGGTGAGGTTTTCCGTGGCGATAATGGCGAGGCCGGGGATCGTCATGCCCCGGTCCAGATGACGCAGATGCAGCGCCTGCGCGTTGACGACGAGGGTGCAGATCCCGAGCGTCACGGCGAATGCGAACTGGAGCCCCACCAGAAAGAGCCGGATCCGTGCACCGAAGCGCCCCTGTGCCGGAAGGCGGGCGGAAGCGAGGACCGGTGCGGGTGAAAAGGAGGACAGCATGAAAGCGGGATAAAAGCCGGCTCCCAGCGTGAGGACGACGATGACGCCGCAGAGGAGGGGGAGTGTCCAGCCGTAATCCAGCGCCACGGCCCAGCCCGAGAGGCTGGCGACCATCGGGAGCGCGATTTCCGTCAGGATCAGTCCCAGCATGGCCGCCAGCGTCGTCAGCACGAGGGTTTCCCCCAGAAAGCGGATCATCAGCCGGGTGTGGGAGGCGCCGAGAACTTTGCGGATGGCCACTTCCCGCGCCCGACCCAGAGACTGCGCGGTGGCGAGATTGACGTAATTCATCGCTCCCGCGAGCAGGGAGAGGGTGCCGATTGCGGCGAGTGCGAACAGCACGCTGCGTGATGCCCCGTCCTCCGCCACGCCATCGGAGCCGAAATGAACGAGCGGGAGAGGAACAATCTTGAGGGTCATTTTTTCACCCCCCGGATCTTTCTGCTCAATGGCGCGGGACATCGGGGAGGTCATCAGGACGTCATGGGCGTTTTGCAGAAAAGACTGGCGCAAGGCGGGTGTGGGCAGCACCGCGTAGGTTTGCGCGCACATCGTGTCCCAGCCGTCGCACGGGCGGTCCGCAGCAGTTTTCGGGATAGCGGCAATCAGATCGGTCGGGATCGTGGTGTTGGACGGATGGTCGCGAAGCACTCCCGCGACACGATAGACGGAAGTCTTGCCATGACGCGTAACCTCCAGTGTCTGGCCGAGCGCGGGTTTTTCCCCAAACAGCTGCCGCGCCATGGTCGCCGACAGGATGATGTTTTCGGGCGAGGAGAGAACGGCTGGCGAACCGGCTGTGAATTTCAGGTCGAAAAGGTCGAAGAAATTCGGATCGACGAAGCTGACCGTCTGGTCGTAATGCACCGTTTTGCTAATGTCCGAAGGCGCCACCAGGTCTGCGGAGATCTGTTCAAGGCGCGTGCCTTGCAGGCCGGGAATACGGGTTTGGACGGCCGGAAGCATCGGATCATGAAGCGCGGCCATATGAAATGTGCCGCTGCCGATCATGAAATCAGCCTGCAGTTCGTAGATCGACGCCGATTGCCGGTAAAAGCCGTCCCAGCCCAGTTCGTAACGCGCCACCAGCGCCAGGGTGAGAAACGTGGCCACGCCCAACCCAAGACCGATCACATTCAGGGCGGTGTAGAGCCTGTAGCGCACGGCCAGTCGCCAGAAATCCGACATCATCGTTCTCATGGCCCTCGTTCCTCCCTTGCTGTCGCTTCAGATCGCGTTGCGGACGGAGACGACGACCTGTCCGTCGAGCATGTCGATGCGGCGGCGGGCGAGGTCGGCGTGGCTTGGAGAGTGCGTGACCATGATGATGGTGGCGCCCTCGTCGTTCAGGCGCTGGAGGATGTCCATCACCTGTGCGCCGTTTTCGGTGTCGAGATTGCCGGTCGGTTCGTCGGCGAGGATCAGGCTCGGTTCGCCCACGATGGCGCGCGCGATGGCCGCGCGCTGCTGCTGACCGCCGGAAAGCTGGGACGGGTAATGCCGTGCACGATGGGCGATGCCGACATGGTCCATGGCATGGGACACACGGCTCTGCCGTTCGGCTTTGGGCATGTTGCGATAGATCAGGGCGAGTTCGATATTCTCCTCGATCGTCAGTTCGTCGATCAGGTTGAAGCTCTGGAACACGTAGCCCAGATGCTCGCGGCGGAATTTCGCCAGTTCTGCCTCGTTCATCGCCGTCAGTTCATGCTCACCGAAGCGGTATGAGCCCCCGGTCGGGCGGTCGATCGTGCCGAGGATGTTCAGCAGCGTGGACTTGCCGCAGCCCGACGGCCCCATGATCGCGACGAATTCGCCTTTTTCGATCTGGAGTTCGATGTCGTGCAGAGCGGTCGTCTCCACTTCGTCGGAGCGGTAGAGGCGCTGGATGTGCGAGAGTTCGATCAGCATGGTGTCCGGTCCTGCAATGCGTTGCGTCAGTGAATCGCGAGATGGCTGAAATTCTTGTAGGAATTGTAGGAAGAGACGATCACCCGATCGCCGTCATGCAGGCCGCCGGTGATCTCGACCTGTTCGGGATTGCGGCGGCCGGATGTGATCGACACGCGGTCCGCACTCTGCTCGCCCGAGGCTAGGACGAAGGCCGAAGAGCCGCCGCTGGCCTCCAGCCATGCTCCGTTGGGCAGGACGAGCGCGCGATGGGTTTCGCCCAGCGTGATGCGCAGATCGATGCTTTCTCCGCGCCGCAATCCGGCTGGCGGCGGTCTGTCGAATGTGAGTTCCGCGCGGAACTGACCGTTCGTGACCTGCGGGTGAACCCTTGAGACGGTCATGGGAAGTTTCGTGTCGCCCAGATCGGCTTCGGCCCGCTCGCCGACCGCGACGCGGCCGAGATAGAATTCATCGATATCCGCATCGAGCCTGTACTGGCCTTCGCTGTCGATCTGGCCGATCTTGTCTCCGGCCTTGAGAGACTGTCCCGGCTGGAGATCGAAATTGGTCAGGCGTCCATCCAGCGGCGCACGGAGGTCGAGCGCTCCAAGACTGGCCTCCACCACGTCCAGATTGGAGCGCAGGCGCTGGGCCTCCTCGTCGATTTCGCCACCCTGCCGGTCCGCGACCTTCAGATCCTGCGTCAGGGCGCTTTCAAGGCGTTTCAGGCGCTGGGCGTAATAGTCCGCTTCGTCGCGGTAGGACTGGACGTTGGCGTCGGATTCAAAACCCTGATCGTGCAACTGCTGGCGGATGGAGAGTTCGCGCTGGGCCTTGAGCAGATTGTAGCGTGCCTCTGCGCGCTGCGTTTCTTCGGTCGTGCGCGTCTGTTGCAGGGTCAGGCGCTGGGCGCTGACGGCCCCAAGCTGGCTTGCGATCTGGGCTTCGCGGGAGGTGACGTCGAGCTGGAGTTGGGGGTTGGTCAGATGCGCCAGAACGTCTCCCTTTTTCACGAGCGCGCCGTCCTTCGCCACGACTTCGGACACTTCGCCGCCCTGAATGGCATCAATGAAGGTCACGTTGAGCGGGGCCACGGTGGCGCGGACGGGAAGGTAGTCGAGAAAGGGCGCGGATTGGACGGTCGCCACTGTCAACTGCTCCTGGGAGACAGAAAGCGTTCCCGATGCCGGGACGAGGCGCCATCCGGCCCAGATCAGGCCCGCAACCGCGACGGGGGTACCATAACGCAGAGCCCGCCGGGTCAGGATCCTGCTCCGCGACGGGACGACTGCCCGGTCCATGACGGCACCGGATGCAGGGCGGAGTGCGGCGTTCGGCGGGGCTTTGGAAACGGGTTGATCCATGCACTGTTTCTCCTGTTGGCAAACAGTGTATCATGGCGGAAATGGAATTTAACTCATTGATAAATAACGATAAAATTTATTCTGATTTTACGGGTATGTCCGGTTTCGAACAGGGTGTCCGGAACCGGACACCCCTGAGAGGTCTGTCAAGATCACAATGAATGCAATCCGAAACGAATCGGGGGAATCCGCTCTTCCGGCACCGCGTCTTCTCTTCGTTGATGACGATCGCGATGTGCAGGTTGCGGCCCGTCTGCTGTTCCGTCGCAGCGGGCTGGACATTCTTTCCGCGCATGGGGCGGATGAGGCGTTGACGCAGCTGGCGTCGTTTCCTGTCGATCTCGTGCTGCTCGATCTCAATTATACGAAAGGAATGACTGCTGGTGCCGAAGGGCTGGCCCTGCTCAGGGACATGCTGGTCCTGCGTCCGGACCTGCCGGTGATTGTCGTGACCGGCCATAGTGGCGTGACGATTGCTGTTGCGGCGATGCGCGCCGGGGCTGTCGATTTCGTCATGAAGCCCTGGAATAACGAGCGTCTTCTGGCGCTGGTCGAGGGGACGCTGAAGAAATGCCGGGCCCGTCACGCGACTGAGGCAGAACCCGCTCTGATTATAGCGTCCGATGATCTGAGGCGGACCATTGCCGAAGCGGACCGTCTGGCTGTGACCCGCGCGTCACTGATCATCACGGGTGCGCCGGGTGTCGGGAAGATGCTGCTGGCGCGGCGCATTCATGCTCTTTCTTATGAAGACGATCCTGCGGTGATGCTCCGTGCGGAGGATTGCGAGGCTTTGCCGGAAGGGCGGGGAACGTGGATCTTTCGCAATATCGAGGCGCTGTCTGCGCCCATGCAGCGCCGTCTGGCGGACAGGCTGGACGCACGCGTGGCTCCACGGGTGATTGCTCTGTCCTCGCGGGATCATGCGGCTCTGGAGGGTATGCTGGATCCGCGGCTGATGCTGCATCTGGGAATGGTCGGATTGACCCTCTCTCCTTTGCAGGGGCGAGCGGACGATATCGTTGCTCTGAGCGCGCATTTCCTGCGGTATTTCGCAGCCCGGCATGGACTTGCGGAACCCGCAATGGACGAGGGCCGGCTTCGGTTGCTGTGTGAGGAAGAGTGGCCTCAGAATGTGCGCGGTCTGCGTGCGGTGATTGAGCGGGCTGTACTCACCGGGACATGGGAAACGGCTTCCGAAGAGGCCGAAGCGGTTCCGAACGCAGCGCTGACGCTGCGCGATACCGAGCGATCCCTGATCGAGACGGCATTGCGCAAGCATGGATTCAATGTGACGCAGGCTGCGCGGGAACTGGGTCTGACCAGACCGGCGCTGTATCGTCGTATGGCACGGTACGGGCTTTAGATGCGGGTCGTAGCTGAGACGTTCCTGCGGCTTTGCGGCATCGTGGCGGCCTGTCTGCTGACCATTCCGGCCTGGCAGCGGGGGTTTTATGCGACGGCCCTGCTGTGCATATGCGTCGGGCTGATCTGTGCAGGGTCTGTCGTTGCGGCGCAGATCCGGGTGACGCGGCGTCTGAAACGGCACGAGCCTTCCGTCGTGCGTCCCGTGGATCGGGAAAAGCTGCGGAACCGGGCGCTGCTCGATCATGCGCCTGTGCCGCTTCTGGTCCAGTATGTGGATGGGACCCTGCATGCCGCCAATCGTGCGGCGCGGCGTCTGTTCATGACGGAAGGGGTCCTGCGTGAGCCACCCGAAGCTCTCATTGCGGCTTTGGAGAAGGAGGCGTCGGGGCCGGAAAAACGCCTGATCCGTCTGCCATCCGTCGGGAGTGCGCCGCGGGTCTATGCGCTGTCGGTCGGAAAAGGTGCCGGGGCAGGAGGGATCGTTGCGTATCTGGCGCTGACGGACATCGAGGCCGGGTTGAACGCTGCGGAAGCTCAGGCGCTGCGTGGTCTTCTTCAGGTTCTCAGCCACGAGATCATGAATTCCCTCACACCAATCGTTTCCCTGTCCGCCACCGCCGAAGAGCTGTTTTCCGAATGTCGGGGACCGGCAGACAGCCGCCATGAGACAGGGCCATTGATTGCGGAGGCGCTTGGAACGATCCGGCGTCGTGCAGAGGGGCTGGATCGGTTCGTGCGCGGCTATCGCGATCTGGCGCGTCTGCCCAGACCGGATCTGAAGCCCGCAGACCTTGGCGCGCTGGTGCGTGAAATCGTCACGCTTTTTATGGCGCGCTGGGGTACGCGCGTGGTGCTGGACGTGGTGGTGCCTGCGGGGCGGCTCATGGTCCGACTTGATGCCGCGCAGATGGAACAGGCGCTTATGAATCTTCTGAACAACGGGGCCGAGGCTGCTCTGGGACAGTCTGCGCCCCGAGTGCAACTGGCTGTTGAAATGGCCGATCGGGCCGTTCTGATCAGAATCCGCGATAATGGTTCAGGGATTGATGCAGCGCTGCGGGAACAGGTTTTCGAGCCGTTTGTCTCGTTCAAGGCGGGCGGCAACGGGATCGGACTGCCTCTGGCGCGCCAGATTGTCAGGGGACATGGCGGGACGCTGGTCCTGAGCCAGGCTGGTGAGCGATCGGAATGGACGACGACCTTTGACGTGCAGATATGAATGGCCCGCTCAGGCTGGCTTCGGAGGGTCTTCTGACGCAGCAGCGGGATAGAAAATTTTTCCGCGGCTGATGTCGACGCGGACATTCTGCATCTCCTGTGGGGAGAGGTCTGTGGGTGTAATCATTTCAAATGCGGCCTCGGCGGTAACGATCTGATAGCGGAAAAGCCCGTTGGAAAAATGGGGGCGTTTTTCCACGGAAGCCTGTCCAGCCCCGGGCAGGAGGAAGACGTCATGTGGGCGGATAAAAGCGGTCGCGTCTCCGTCTGGCCCCTCGAACGGGAAAGGGGCGATGTCGGTATTGTCCGGAACGAACTGACCAGACCGGACGGTACCCGGAAATTTGAGGGTTTCGCCCAGAAACTCCATGACAAAGGGCGTTTGGGGGGCAGCATTCAGGGTGGAGGCGTCGGCGGCCTGAACGATGCGGCCCTCCTGCATGACGACGAGCGTGTCTGCGACGTCCATGGCTTCTTCGTGGTCATGGGTGACGAGAATGGTCGTCAGGTTCATCCGGTCGTGCAGGTCCCGGAGCCAGCGGCGGATGTCACGGCGGACCAGAGGGTCCAAGGCGCCGAAAGGTTCATCGAGCAGGAGAAGTCTGGGGCCGGTTGCCAGTGCGCGGGCAAGGGCCACGCGCTGTCTCTGGCCGCCGGAAAGCTGGTCCGGGTAGGCTTTTGCGAGATGGGGAAGCTGGATGAGGTCCAGAAGTTCAGTGACGCGGCGCTGGATGGCGGCGCGATCGGGGCGCCGCGCGCGGGGCAGGACGTCGAGGCCGAAGGCGATGTTCCGGGCCACGGTCATGTGTCGGAACAGGGCATAGTTCTGGAAGACGAACCCGATGCCCCGGTCCTGTACGGGGCGGTCGTGGATGGGAAGGCCGTCGATCAGCAGTGTGCCTTCGGAATGGGAGGAAAGGCCTGCAATGGCTCTGAGCAGGGTGGTTTTTCCGGCTCCGGATGGCCCGACAAGCGCGACGAACGCGCGGTCTTCGACGGTTAGCGCGATGTTATCGAGCAGTTTGCGCGAAGAGCGGGGAGCGTATTGCGTGAAGGCTTCGAGAGTGATGCTCATGGATGCTGTTTTCTGAAAGAACGCTCGAGAAACATGCGGATCAGGACCGTTGTCATTGCGACAAGGACGAGAAGGGCCGCCATCGCGAAGGCTGCTACGGACTGGTAGCCGTTATAGAGGGTCTCGATATGGAGCGGCATGGTTTCGGTGACGCCGGGGATGTGGCCTGAGATGACGGCGACTGCGCCGAATTCTCCCATGGCGCGGGCTGTCGTGAGAAGAACTCCCGAAAGAAGCGCCCAGCCTGCGTCGGGGAGCGTGACGTGGATCAGAGTTTTCCAGAAGCCCGCGCCCAGCAGGAAGGCGGTTTCTTCGGCGGCACGGCCCTGCTGTTCCATATAGGGCATGAGGGTGCGTGCGACGTAGGGGAAGGTCACGAAGAGCGTTGCAAGAATGATGCCGGGGACGGCGAAGGCGATGTGTAGGCCGTGATGGCCGAGCCAGTTTCCCCACCATCCCTGCCGGCCGAAAAGCAGCAGCCAGACCAGCCCCGCAATCACGGGAGAAACGCTGATGGGGAGTTCGATCAGGCTCACCAGAAGGCGGGCACCTCGGAAGTCGTATTTTGTCAATGTCCAGGCCGCAGCGACGCCGCCTGCCGTGTTGATGACCGTCACGATGGCGGTGACGCAGGCTGTCAGGCGGATGGAGGATCGGGCTTCCGGGTCTTTGAGGGTTTCAAGAGCCGTATGCAGGCCCTGACGCAGGGCTTCGTGCAGGATCAGGACCACAGGCAGGACGATGAGAAGGCCGATGATGGTGTAGCTGAGCAGGGTCAGGACAACGGGGGTTATCCGGGAAGACTGACGGGTCATGCGCCGTCCTCACGGAGCAGTCCGGAAGAAACCGAACGGCGCAGATGGCTGACGGCAACGAGGCAGAGCAGGGCCGTGACAAGCAGGATCAGGGCGATGGAGGTTGCGCCATCATAGTTGAATTCCTGAAGCCGCATGACGATCAGCAGCGGTGCGACCTCGCTGTGGAAAGGCTGGTTGCCCGCAATGAAGATGACGGAGCCGTATTCTCCGATGCCCCGTGCAAAGGCGAGCCCTGCACCGCTCAGAAGCGGGGGCGCGAGAGCGGGCAGGAGAATACGGCAGAAACGCTGCCATCCCGATGCGCCCAGAAGGAAAACGGCTTCCTCGACATCTTTGGGAAAGCTGCGAAGCACGGGTTCGACGGAACGGACGATGAAAGGCAGTCCGATGAAGGTCAGCGCGATGACAATTCCGGCGGGAGAAAAGGTGAGTTTCAGTCCCAGTTTTTCTGCAGGGGCGCCGATCCATCCGCCGGGGCCGTAAAGGGTGGCCAGAGCGATGCCGGTCACGGCTGTGGGAATGGCGAAGGGGAGGTCGATCAGGGCGTCTACGGCGCGATGGCCGGGCGGTCGGTAGCGGACGAGGGTCCAGGCCAGCAGCAGGCCGATCGGCAGGTCAATGAGGACCGCCAGGAAGGCGCAGATAAAACTGACCCGCAGGGCGGCATACATGCGTGCGTCATGCAGCGCATGGATCATCGGGCCGAGGCCGTGCTGCCAGGGCCGGAGCAGCAGCGCCGTCAGGGGGAGAACGACGAGCAGCCCGGTCCAGAGCAGGCTCAGGCCCAGCGACAGTGAAAAGCCGGGTAATGTCTGGCGTCGGCGCGGGAAAGAACCCAGGCCCGTCACGGTCAGGGGTTTCACACTCAGTGGCTGTAGATCTGGTCGAACACGCCGCCGTCCGAGAAATGGGTTTTCTGCAGGCGGGTCCAGCCGCCCAGGCTGGCGACGTCGAAGGTTGTGGTGTGTGGGAAGACTGCGGCTGTTTCGGCCTGAATCGCAGGGTCCACGGGGCGGAAATAGTGTCTGGCGCCGATCCGCTGGCCTTCTGGGGAGAACAGGAAGTCCAGATAGGCGCGGGAGACGGCTTCGGTTCCGTGTTCCTGCACGTTGCGGTCCACGGTGGCGACGGGAGGTTCGGCAAGAATGGTGAGGGGGGGCACGACAATATCGAATTTGTCCGGCCCCAGATCGCGCGAGGCCAGCAGGGCTTCGTCTTCCCATGCGATCAGAACATCGCCCAGGCCGCGCTGGACGAAGCTGTTGGTAGCGCCACGCGCGCCCGTATCAAGAACGGGGACATGCGCAAAGAGCGCCTTGAGGTATGCTGTTGCGGACTGTTCCGTCCCACCGGGCTGATGAAGCGCCCAGCCCCACGCGGCCAGATAGTTCCATCGTGCGCCCCCGGATGTCTTGGGATTTGGGGTGACAACCTGAATGCCATCGCGGATCAGATCGGGCCAATCGTGGATGTTCTTCGGGTTGCCTTTACGCACGAGGAACACGATCGTGCTGGTATAGGGCGTTGAATTGTGCGGCAGGCGTTTCTGCCAGTCTGTAGCCAGAAGGCCGTTCTGGGCGAGAATATCAATATCGTAGGCGAGACCCAGCGTGACGACATCCGCGGGTGCGCCCTCCAGAACCGAGCGCGCCTGCGCGCCGGAGCCGCCATGCGATGACGTTACGACAACGCTGTCTCCGCTATGGGTCTTGGACCAGAAGGCTGGGAAGGCATGGTTGATGTCGCTGTAAAGCTCGCGCGTCGGGTCATAGGACACATTCAGAAGGTGGTAATCCGCAGCATGTGCGGCGGACAGGCACGGACCTGCGATGAGGGTTGCAGCGAGAGCCAGTGTTCCTTTGAGGGTGTAACGGCGGGACGACAGGTTTTTCATGGCCATGGCCTTCGGGAGCAGGGGAATGTCGGGTCGATCTATATAACAAAAACAAAACGTAATTAATTAAAACAACGATATCATTTTGATTATAGATCTGCCTATTGCCGTCAAGCGTGTCCCGGAGCGATTCTTGAAAATCGGCTGAAAAACAAAGATTTCAGAAGAAAACAGAACGATTCTGCAACGCGGGATTGAAAATACCGAAGGGTTTGTGTTTTCAATAACGATGAAATAGAGGTTTTAAATAATAAAACTATCAGGATCAGTTTAATGACCCTCATCTCCGCTTCTGCTCACCCGAAAAAAGCGTGCTGCGTTCCGCAGGCGGCGCGGGCGTCTTCGCGCGCGCCGTCTGTTCCGGTGTTTCAGGATCGTCAGCCCTGCCGTACCTCGGGCTATGAGGACATGGTGCTGATCGGGGAGGGAACGCACCAGATTGGCGCTGATGATTCCGAAATCCATGTCGCGGATGGCGAGGGGCCGGTTCGGCTCGTGGAGGTCGATGCTTTCTGGATCGATAGATATGCTGTCAGCAACCGGCAGTTTGCGGCATTTGTCGCAGCTACGGGGTATGTGACGGAAGCCGAAGCGGAGGGGTGGTCGTTCGTTTTCGAAGGAGTGGCGACGGCGACAGCGAAGAAGCGCCGTCTGCGCGGTTCTGTTCCGCAGACGCCGTGGTGGCTGCCGGTCCGTGGCGCGCAGTGGCGTCATCCTGAAGGGCCGGGGTCGCATATTTCGGCCCGTCAGGATCATCCGGTCGTGCATGTGTCGTGGAATGATGCGACCGCTTATGCGGTCTGGGCGGGCAAGCGTTTGCCGACGGAAGCGGAATGGGAAATTGCCGCGCGGGGCCGGATGCAGAATTTCCGTTACCCCTGGGGAAATGAACTGCGTCCTGATGGGGAGGCGCAGTGCAACATCTGGCAGGGACGTTTCCCCGATGAGAACACCCGCCAGGACGGGTATGTGACGACCGTGCCCGTTACCGCATTTCCGCCGAATGGATACGGCCTTTACAACATGGTGGGCAATACGTGGGAATGGTGCTCCGATTTCTGGAGCCCGGTCTGGCATCAGGCTGAAAATGCCCTGACGCGATGCAATCCTTCAGGACCACCCGAGGGGACGGACAGGGTGATCCGGGGGGGATCGCATATGTGCCATCACTCCTATTGCAACCGGTATCGCAATTCGGCACGGACCCATACGACGCCTGACAGCTCTCTCGGCCATATCGGTTTCAGATGTGCGTCGTCGGCTGTGGTGGATCTGTGAGCATGGATCGACCCTCCAGAGCGGTGAGCCGCCGTCATCTTTTGGCGACGACGGGCGCGGCCGGTGTGGCGTTTTCGGCCGGTGCTGGTGTTAATGCCAGGGCGAAGACCATCTCTGCCGCGTCAGAGACCCCGGCAGGCCGGAAGCCGAACATTATCTGGATCGTCTGCCATGATATCCATGCGCCTCTTCTGGGATGTTACGGCAATCCTCTGGCGGTGACGCCGACGATTGACGCACTGGCCCGCGAGGGAAACCGCTTTAAAAGCGCCTATGCCACTACCCCGGTCTGCTCTCCGTCGCGTTTCTCGCTGGTCACGGGGCTGTATCCGCAAAGCTGTGGACCGGCGGAAAACATGCGCGCTGTGGCCCGCATTGCAGGACAGTTCGAAAGCCTTCCGGAACTGATGCGTGGGGCGGGGTATTACTGCACCAATAACGTCTTTACCGACTACAACTGTGACCTTGATCCTGCGACGATCTGGGATGCGTGTTCAGTGACGGCACACTGGCGGAACCGCCCGGCGGGGAAACCCTTTTTCGCGGTCTACAATTATCTCATCACGCATGAATCCCATCTGTTTGAGACGGGTGCGACCGTGACTGATCCTGCGCGGGTCCATATTCCGCCCTATCTGCCGGACACGCCCGATATCCGGGATTCGATTGCGCGCAACATCGACATGGTGAACCGGCAGGATAAAGCGGTGGCCCATATTCTGGGCGAGCTTGAACAGGACGGTCTGGCTCAGGACACGATCGTCATGTTTTTCGCCGATCATGGCGGGGTGCAGCCCAGAACGAAGCGATACTGTTATGAAGGGGGGCTGCACGTGCCCCTGATCGTGCGGTTTCCAAAGAAATTTCAGCATTTTGCGCAACGTGCGGCCGGGCAGGTCAGTCCGGATCTCGTGAGTCTGGTGGATATGGCGCCGACGACACTGTCGCTGGCAGGGGCGGCAATTCCCCGGCATATGCAGGGACAGCCATTTCTCGGGCAGCACGTTCCCGCGCCACGCGATCATGTGTTCAGTGGTCGTAACCGGATGGATGAACGGCTGGATCTGATGCGGACGGTCCGGAGTGGGCGTTACCGCTATATCCGTAACTACATGCCACATCGCATTTACGGACAGCATAATGCGTATGAGTGGAAAGGTCGCGGTTACCAGTCCTGGGAAGAGGAGTGGCTGGCGGGGCGTCTGAACGCTGTTCAGGCAGCCTTCTGGCAGGACAAGCCGGGTGAAGAGCTTTATGATCTTGCGAGTGATCCGCATCAGATCAGCAACCTGATCGACGATCCGGCGCATCAGGCTGAACTGCAACATCTGCGGGGTGTGCTTGATGCGCAGATGATTGCGATCAACGATAATGCGTTCCTTGCGGAAGGGCTGCGACATCAGGGGTATCAGGCAAGCCGCGAGCCTGGCGCTTATCCGTTGCCTGCGCTGATGGCGCTGGGGGCGAAGGTGACCCAGCGGAGTGCGGAACATCTTCCGGCGTTCAGGGCCTCTCTTGGAAATGATAGCGAAGCCGTGCGGTACTGGGCGGCTACGGGTATTCTTGCGGTGCAGACGCCGCTGGATGCCCGGACCACTCATGATGTGGCATTGGCATTTGGAAAAGAGCCGTCTGTGGTGATCAGGGCTGTGCTGGGTGAAATTCTGCTGAATGGCCCCGATGCTGCTCAGGCCATCGACTGGGTTGCGGGAAAGATCGCGCAAACGGGTGATCCGGAGGGGGCCCTGGCTGCGGTTCTGGCGGCGACTTATGGGCGGAATGTGCGCTCTCCCGCTGTAACGCCGGCTGTTCAGACGGCCCTGACGGCGCGTGTTTCGCCGCCTGACGTGCAGGGTGTTCTGGGACTTTTCGCGGTACGGGCCGCCGCACGGTATCTCAGCGAAAAACGCGCCGGAACCTATACGCCGCGTCTGAAACAGCCGTCCGATTTTGATGCAGCCGCCATGCAGAGTCCGGCAGGAAAGAAGCTGGTGGCGGCCATGGGAGGCAGGATCAGCGATCCGCAGATCTAGAGGCTGCGGGAAGAAACTCTCAATTCTCTCATACTCTCCGCAAAGCTTTTGGCTCTGCGCGGGGGCAGAATATCCGCAGGAACATCATGGTACAGGTCAGACGTCGCACCCTTCTTGCCTCAGGCGGAGGCGCCTTCATGGCAAAAGGATATGGGCAGTCCCTTCCGAAAGGCAGGTGGACGAATATTCTCTATCTTCATTCCCACGACAGTGGACGGTCGCTCGAGCCTTATGACAGCGCGGTCTCTACTCCGGAAATAGCCTCTCTGGCGCGTGAGGGCGTGACGTTCCGGCAGGCGTTCAGTGCGGCACCGGTCTGCTCTCCTAGTCGTGCGGCTCTGCTGACCGGTCAGTCTCCCCATCGTTCCGGAATGATTGGGCTGGCGCATCGGGGTTTCAGGCTGAACGATCCGCGGCAGCTCCTTTTCCGGGACCTGCAGAAATTCGGATATCAGGCCGTGCTGACAGGGATGCAGCATGTTGCCGCTGATCCGGACACGCTGGGGTATGACAGGAATCTTGCCTATCGCGACGAGAGCGGGAAATGGCGTGCGGAAGCTTCTGTGGTGGCACCGATAGCCGAGCGGTTTCTGGACAGCCGGCCCAGACAGCCGTTTTTTCTGGATGTCGGATTTTTCGAGACGCATCGGGAGTATCCGGACCCGACCCCCGCGGATCTGGAGCGTGTGCGGAGCGTTCCGCGTCCATTACCCGATACGCCGGAAATCCGCCACGATTTCGCGGCTTTCGGGGCAAGCGCGCGTCAGTTGGATGCGGGTGTCGGGCGGGTTTTGCAGGCTTTGTCCAGAAATGGTTATGACCGCAATACGCTGGTTATTTTCGTCACGGATCATGGCATCGCTTTTCCGGGCATGAAATGCAACCTGACGGATGACGGGATCGGAACGGCACTGATCATGCGAGGGCCGGGTCTGGCCGTGGGGCATCAGTCGGACGTGATGGTCTCGCAGATTGATGTTTTTCCGACAGTTTATGATTACCTGGGCATCCCGCGTCCTTCCTGGCTTGCGGGGCAATCTTTTCTTCCGGTCTTGCGGGGCAGTCAGGCGGAAATCCGGGATGCCGTCTATGCTGAGATGACGTATCACGCGTCATATGAACCGATGCGGGCCGTCCGGACGCAGCGATGGAAATATATTCGCAGATTTGGAAGTCGCAGGCAGCCCGTGCTGCCGAACTGCGATGACAGTCCCAGCAAGTCCGTCTGGGTCGGGGCCGGATGGCCGGATCATCGTCTGCCTGAAGAGGCTCTTTATGATCTGACGTTCGATCCTGCGGAAACCGGTAACCTGTGTCACGATCCGCAGTATGGAGACGTTCTGCGGGAAATGAGAAAGCGCCTGCGGCGCTGGATGCAGGAGACGCAGGACCCGCTTCTCAAAGGGCCTGTGGCGGCTCCGGTGGGGGCGGTTGTCAATCCGCCCGATGGTCAGTCCCCTTCGGAACCGACGGTGCCTGCCTGAGAAGGGAGGGCTGGCGTCATGACTTTGGCCGCCAGCCCTGCGATTGTATTATTTTTCCGGATCTGAAGCCGGAACCACGACTGTTTCGGTATGGGAGACGGTCGAGGGCACCCATCCATATGGCACGGGCTGGATACGATAGACCCAGTTGGAGCGCGTTGTTTTTCCTGAAGAGCTGCCGGGCGTTTCACCTGAATAGGGCGAAACATATTCCCACACGATTTCACCCGTGGGCGTGACCTGGAAGAAGCGTCCGTTCATGCCTTCGTCGATCAGGGTATTGCCATTGGGCAGCCGGTCCACGGAGCTGATGAAGCTGCTGTAGAAGGACCATGGCGGGCCGCCGGAATTCTCGCCTGTGTACTGCCAGACGACCTGCGCCGTTACGGGATTGATTTCCAGAATTCGCGAACCGTTGGCGACCTGCAACGGACGGGCGGGATAGCCTGCTTCTCCCTGATTGTCGAAAACGATCAGGTTGCCTGCCCCCGGTAGGCCTTCGGGAATAAGATGCGCGTCATGCTGTCCGACGAACTGGTCGACGGCGAAAGGAACAGCAGGTTCGCTGCGGCGCCGCTGCGGGAGGTTAGGGCCCAGACGCCAGACGACCTTGCCGGAATGGCGGTCCAGGATTGCGATGAAGTTGGCCTCCCGTGAATCGATCAGGATGTTGTCCGGTGCGAAACGTTTGTCTCCCGCGCGATACCAGTGGTTATCGCCTACAAGCTGCATGTTGTTGATATGAAGGTAATCCGGATTTTCAGCATGCGTTACCAGTTGAAGCTGGCTGTCGGTAAAGCCGAATTCCCGAAGATGGTCTCCGGCCTTCCAGGTCCAGCGGATTTTGCCGTCCGGGGCGATCTCATAAATCACGTCATCCAGTACCGGCTTGGCCCCGCCGGGGATGGAGCGGTTCTGGTTGGCCAGAAGAAGCGTGCCGCCATCGGGCAGGCGGGCCCAGTCATGATGCTGACGGGCATTGCCTTCAGGCGACTGAAGACCCCATTCCCAGAGCGTTTTGTCAGACCAGTCCACATAGCCGAACGTTCGGTTACGGAAACCGGCTGTGGCTCCGGGGATCTTGTGGGTGCCGTCCCCGCGGATTTCCGAAAGCTGTAGCCCGATAATGCCTTTCTGCCCCTGGACCAGAGCGGGATCAATGTATTTGGCGGGGAATCCGGCTTGTGCCCATTGCCGGACCTCGTGACCGTTCATGTCGATGAGATGGGTGTGATTGTCGCTTCCGGAAAACAGGATGAAGCTGTTGTAAGCCTTTTCGGGGTTGTAACGGGTGACGCCGGTCGGCACCACGCTGGGGACGGCTTTTGCTGCGTCGGGGATGGCCATGAGGGCAGTGCACAAGGCCATCGTGCCCATAGCGCCGGTGGAGAGCCTGAGTGGGAACGAAGCCATATCACTTACCCTGTTATCTGGAATCATGGTCTCCCGGAGGAGTTTGCCAACTGAAACCGCTTTTCGAGGTTCTTTCAACCATCAATATTGGTTTTTATGAATTTACATCCTATTTTTTGGTTGTTAATATTTTTAACCATAATTGATAGTTTAATAATCCAGACTGAAAGCCCGCAGATGACCCGATTTGTCCAGAGGCGTCGCGCCTTCCTTTCCACTGTCGCAGGGATCGGCCTTGGCGCAATGACGGGGCCGGGAGCGCGGGCGATCGCCCAGCCGGGGATTTCGGGCCGTTCCGGCGAAAGAGCAAAGGCACCGAACATCATTTTCATTCTTGCGGATGATCTTGGATACGCGGATGTGAGCTGCTTCGGCACGCCGGGTTTTACGACGCCTTCCATTGACCGTATCGCGCATGAAGGCATCAAGCTGACGCGCGCCTATGCGAATTCCGCCGTCTGTTCCGCGACGCGGACGGCCCTGATTACCGGGCGTTATCAGGACCGGATTACCTGTGGTCTGGAAGAACCGATTGCCTCATCCAGCGGGAAAATCGGGCTTCCGCCGGGATTGCCGACCCTCCCGGAGCAGCTTCACAGGGCCGGGTACAGGACGGCTCTGGTGGGGAAGTGGCACCTTGGGAGCCCTCCGGAGTTCGGGCCGCTCAAGAGCGGCTATGACCATTTTTACGGTATTTCTGGTGGCGCTGCCGACTATTTCACCCATCAGGGAAAACCCGGTGAGGACCAGTTTTATCGGGACGACCATCTGATCCACGATCATGGTTATCTGACGGGGCTTCTGGGGGACGAAGCCGTTCGGCTGGTCGAGACGTTTGCACAGGACCCGTCGCCATTTTTCCTCAGTCTGCATTTCAATGCGCCGCACTGGCCTTGGGAAGGGCCGGAGGATGAGGCCGAATCAAAGCGCCTGAAAGGCAGGATCTTCGACTATGATGGCGGAACGCAGAAGACCTATGGCCGGATGGTCAGAGCCATGGATGACCAGATCGGCCGGGTTCTTGCGACACTTGACCGCCATCAACTGACGGAAAATACGATCGTCGTGTTTACCAGCGACAACGGCGGCGAGCGTTTCTCCGAGATCTGGCCTTTTACGGGCATGAAGGGGGAGCTTCTGGAGGGTGGGCTCAGGGTGCCGGCGGTTCTGAGGTGGCCCGCACGGGTGAGGGCAGGGTCCGAGAGCGACCAGACCCTCATCACGATGGACTGGCTTCCCAGTTTCCTGGCTGCTGCGGGCGTGACGCCGGACGCAACTTTCCCGTCCGACGGCACAAATCTTCTGCCGTTCCTGAGTAATCCGGAGAAACGCCAGTCGCGCTCACTGTTCTGGCGTTACAAGATCCATGACCAGCACGCTCATCTCGATGGCGATTACAAATATTTGAAAATCGGGGAGAACGAATTTCTCTTCGACGTTGTCAGCGATCCGCGTGAGAGAGCCAATCTGAAAGATCGCAAACCGGAGCTTTTTGCCCGTCTGAAAAAGGAATGGGCAGTCTGGAATGCAACGATGCTGCCTTTCCCGCAGGGCAGTTACAGTTGGGGAGCGGATGCCCAGGATTTTGCGGATCATTATGATGCGTCCCGGTCTGACTGATGTGGGGTTCACCAAAGCAGACCAGAACATAGGACATATAACATTATAAAATAGTGTAAATAAATACATCCCGAATCCGATTCGTTCGTATGGACCGAATCAAAACGACGATATATCGTTCTTATGTAAAAACAACGATATATAAATGTTAATGCGGTTCGGGAATATTCTGGTCATGAAGAAAAAATACGTCCTGCTTACCGCCATCGCTGCCGTGGTTGATGTGACGGGGTGGGACAGTGCGCAGGCACAGAGCGCCGTCCCCAAAGAAGGAATCGCGGCCACGCATACCGCGCACAGGCACCATACGGCAAAATCGGTTCCGGCAGCTCGGCCCACTCTCAAAGCGGTCAGGGCGCCGGTCTCCGATCCGGAACGGATCCATGTGGTCGCATCTCCGGTGCAGGCAGCAGCGCATACGATTGACCAGGAAACGCATGCGCTTCAGAACGTTCCGCAGGCTGCGACACGGATCGGTGCACAGGAACTGAAGGCCGAACATATCACGGCCCTGCCTCAGGCCGCGCGTCTCCTGCCGACCGTTCAACTCAATATTTCCAATCCGCGCAACACCACAATCAATATCCGTGGTCTCGGAGCCGCCGGAACGGCAGCGACGGATGGGATCGAAGGGGGCGTGGCGGTGTATGTCGATGGTGTTTATCGTTCACGCCCTGCGACTGCGCTGAGCGATCTGGTCGATCTGAACGGGATCACCGTCCTGCGTGGTCCGGCGGGAACGGAAGGGGGCATGACGGCCACGGCAGGCGCCATCGAACTCACAACGGCCGCGCCGGATCTGCATACCCGACATGTCTATGGTGAAGCGGGGGTTGGAAATTATGATTATAACCGCTGGAGCCTTGGGGTGACGACGCCGCTCGTCAAGGACAAGCTTGCGGTCCGGCTGAGTGCGTTGGGATATGGCAACAGCGGCTGGGTCAAAAACCTTGCGGGCGGGGGCGATATTAATGGCCAGACAAGCCGCTCTTTCCGCGCACAGGTTCTGTATCACCCCACGGATGAGCTGAGTGTCCGGCTGACGGGAGATTATGCCCATCTTCGTGAAAACTGCTGCTCTGGGGGGCTCTACAAGATCGTTGCAACCAAGACGGATGGCAGCGCCGTAGCGGGAACGCTGCCGCAGCGTTTGGGTTGGGCGGGATATGGTGGCACGGCCCCCTCCAATGCGCCTTATACCATCAACCGAAGCTCTCTTTCTGACGCAGAGCAGGAAGACATGGGGCTTTCGGGCCATGTGGACTGGCACCATGCCAATTTCACGCTGTCCTCCATCACGGCTTTCCGGTGGTGGGACTGGGCACCGCATAATGACGGTGATCTGGGGCCGGCCAATGCCATTCTCAACAGCAATGCCAAGGTCGATCAAAGGCAGTTCACGCAGGAACTCCGTTTTTCCAGTTCTCTGGGGCGTCTGCTCGATTATCGGGTTGGAGCGTTTTACATGTGGCAGGAAAACCGTGTTTACGGCGATACCCGCTACGGGCCGGATGCCGGAGCGTGGTATGGATATGGAACCGGAAGCTCACCCGTCAGCGGTATTTCTGCCGAACAGGCCTCGAATGTCCTGAACAATTATGACGTGCGCAGCTATGGACAGCCCACCACCAATTATTATGGGCTTTACGCGAACGGGACCTGGCACATCACCCGCAAACTGGATTTCGTGACGGGCGTACGATATAATTACAGCACCAAGACGGGAAGTTTTTCCCAATGGCAGGTTACACCCGAAAGCTATAATTCAGCCATCACACCACTGGCTACGGCACAGAAAATCTGGGGCCTGTATGGTAGCAATACGGGGTATGGCGCGCATGTCGATAATGGTTTCGTAACCGGACAGTTCGTTGCGAAATACCATGTGGCGGATAATGCCATTGTTTACGGCCGCTATGGCCGCGGTGGAAAATCCGGTGGCCTCAATCTGGTCTCTTTTTCTGCGAGCCAGCTTTCTCAGGGCGCAGTTTCGCCGAATGTGGGCAAGGAGACGGACGACTCTTTTGAGGTCGGGGCGAAGGCGCAGTTTCTTCAGAACCGTCTTCTGGTCAGCGGTGCGCTGTATCAGACGAACGACCACAACTATCAGGTCACGGCAGTTCATGAATATCAGGGCGCGCTGGTTTCCTATCTGAGCAGTGCTCCAAAAGTGCGGGTCCGTGGTGCGGAGATGGACATTCATTACAGCCCGCTTGCCAATCTCGTAACGTCTCTGTCTGCGTCTTATAATGACGCCCAGTTCCTCCAGTATTCCACAAGTGCACCACCGGAACTGGCATGGAAAGGCGCTTACAGTCTCGCCCATACGCAGATTCCGTTCGTGCCGAGATGGGCGCTGTCGGCTGCGGTGCAGTATTCGCACGGGATCGGAAAGATTTTTTCCCGCCCTCTCGATGCCTATGCAGGTGGGAGCTACAATTACAACACCCGCATGAACACCTCCAGCAACAACTCCGTTTATGGCTGGGTGCCGGCTTATGGCACGCTGAACCTGAATTTCGGGTTTCGCGACCATCAGGGGCGTTGGGAACTCGCGGGCTTCATCAATAATGCAACGGACGAGCGGCGTGTCACGCAGATTTCCCAGGGAAGCGCCGCTTCGGGAAATGGCAGCTGGTACGCCTATGTCACGCAGCCCCGCAATTTCGGCTTTATTGCCCGCGTGAACTACTGAACCGGCGAGGAATGGTCATGAAAAGACAGATGTCTCTGGGCCTTCTTCTGGGCAGTACGCTTTTATGGGGTAGTGTTGTGCAGCATGCCCGTGCCGCAGAACCGTCCGAGGCGACGCAGGGCTGGCCGCAATCGCCACAGGCGCCCAAGGGGGCGCCGAATATTGTCGTGATTCTGATTGATGATGTCGGATTTGGTGCGACGAATGTTTTTGGTGGCCCGATTTCGACACCGGATTTCACGCGTCTGGCGGATGCCGGGCTGCGGTATAACAATTTTCACGTCAATGCTTTGTGCTCCCCGTCGCGGGCATCCTTGCTGACGGGATATAATGACCGGCAGGTGGGGTTCGGAAATATCGAAGAAGCTGCTTCCAGACATCCGGGGTATAATACCGTTCTGCCTGCGAACGTGACGCCGGTTGCCGAAGTTCTCAAGGAACACGGATATAATACGGCGGCGTTCGGAAAATGGCACAATACGCCTTACTGGCAGATTAGCGCGGCGGGGCCGTTTGATCTGTGGCCGACAGGGCGGTGGGGGTTCGAACATTTTTATGGGTTTCTCGCCGCAGCGGACAATCAGTATTATCCGCGTCTTTACCGTGACCAGACCCCTGTTGAGCCGTCTTCCACGCCGGAACAGGGCTATTATTTCACGACCGACATCACCAACGAAGCCGTCCGCTGGCTGCATCAGCATGACGCCGTGGCGCACGATAAACCGTTCTTCCTTTATTATGCGACGGGTGCGACGCACGAGCCGCATCATGTGCCCAAGGCATGGATTGCGAAATATAAAGGGAAGTTCGATCAGGGCTGGGATGTTATCCGGCAGCAGAGCTTTGAGCGTCAGAAGGCGCTTGGCGTTATCCCGGCGAATGCGGAACTGACACCGCGCCCCTCCACCCTGCCTGCATGGGACAGTCTGTCTGCGGATGAAAAGAAGCTGCTCGCGCATCAGGCCGAGGTCTATGCCGCTTTTGCCGAAGAAACCGATCATGAAGTCGGACGGCTTCTGGCGACTCTGCGGGAGGAAGGCATTGCGGACAACACGCTTGTCCTGGAAGTGTTCGGGGATAATGGCGGGAGTGCCGAAGGCGGGTTTCTGGGGAGGGATGCGAAGACTGCGGAGGGCGGAACGCCGGATGTCAGGACGCGTCTGGCCGACAGTGATGCGCTGGGAAGCGAGTTGTATCTCAACCATTATGCCGCCGCATGGGCATGGGCGCTGACGTCTCCGTTTCAGGGCACGAAACAGGATGCCGCCCATCTGGGTGGGACGACGGACCCGCTGGTCATCTCTTGGCCCGCACGCATCCACGACACTCATGGAATACGGGGTCAATTCGGGCATCTGAACGATATTGCGCCAACGCTTTATGAAGCCGCCGGGATTACACCGCCGTCCCACACGGCGGGCGTTGAGCAACTCCCGATTGAAGGCCGGAGCCTGCTTTATACGTTCGATCATCCCGACGCTCCGTCGCGGCACAAAGTGCAGTATTTCACTACGAGCGGAAATCTGGGCATTTATTCCGATGGATGGTGGGCCGGACAGCTTGCTCAGGAAACATGGGAGGTGGGTGACAACCGCGTGTATCTGACCCGTGGGACACAGCCGCAGACGCATCCGTGGGAGCTCTACAGGTTGAGCGATGACTACAGTCAGGCCCATGATCTGGCTGCGAAATATCCCGAAAAACTCAAAGAGCTTCAGGCGCTTTTCCAGCACGAGGCCAGCCGTAATCATGCAGATCCGCTCCGGCCCGGAGTTGACGCATATCCGCTTGGTACGGCGACAGGCCAGACGGTCTTTACATACCGCTCTGGCGTGGATCGCGTAGGGCCGCGTTTTGCACCGGATCTGGGGCATGATCCGTATACGCTGAGTGCTGATGTCGATGTTCCTGCGGGCGGGGCGCAGGGGGTGATTTTCGCCGAGGGCGGGCGATATGGGGGTGTCACCCTTTATGTTTCGAAGGGGCGCCTTGTTTATGAAGCCAATGCAAATGGTGTGCGGACAGGACAGATCGTAACGTCTGCTCCTTTGGCGGCAGGACGGCGGCATATTGTCGTGACGGTCACACCGGAGCAGGAGCGGACAGCGGGGACAAGCGATGCGGCAGCGGAGATGATCCGGCGCTGGGTGGGCGGGAAGCCGGTTCCCGCGACGGTAGGGCTTTCCGTGGACGGAGCCCCGGCCCGGCAGGCGCGTTTCAGCAACATCGCCCTGTCATCGCGGGAGACCCTCGATATCGGTCGTGATCTGGGATCTGCCGTGAGCCCGGCCTATACGGTGCCCGCAGCATTTACGGGCCGTATCGACACGGTCACCCTCACGACTGCGCAGTCCTCCGGCCAATGAATCCCGTTCCATCACAGGAGGCGCAGGCCTTGATCCGTTCAATCCGTATGAACCGGCGGACACTCCTCGCCGGAAGCGCAGCGCTCGGCACGGTGACTTTGGGGCTGTCGGAGGGGGCTGCGCAGGCGGCTTCCAGGGCAGTCTCGCGGGCGCCCAACATCATTTACATCATCGCGGATGACTTGGGTGTGTATGATCTGGGCTGTTACGGCCAGACCAGAATCCGCACACCGCATATCGACCGGATGGCGGCTCAGGGCATGAAGTTCACGCAGGCTTATGGTGGCGCGCCCATCTGCTCGCCTTCCCGCTGTGCGCTCATGACGGGGCGTCATATGGGACATGCGTCCATCCGAGACAATTTTGCGCTCGCCGGAGGCGTGGTCGGATACAAGGGGAAGGAGCAGATCCGCAGGGCCAATCTGTTCGATAAGGAACCGACGGTCGCGTCCGTTCTGAAAGAGCAGGGATATGTGACGGGGCTGGTGGGGAAGTGGCATCTCGATGGTTACGATCCTGATGCCATCCCGACGCGGCACGGGTTTGATGAATTCCACGGATGGTTGACGCAGACGGAAAAGACGCAGGGCTATTTTCCGGAGAAATGGTACGACGGCACGACGTTGCAGGATGTCGCGGGAAATGCCGGCGGGGGGCGGGCTGTCTACGAAACCGACATCGTGACGGATCAGAGCTGCGACTTCATCAGGCGTCATCGCCAGAAGCCTTTTTTCCTGACGGTCGCCTATAACGCGCCGCATAGCCCGCATATTACGCCAGCCGAGGGGGATTATGCAGGAGAGCCCTGGGGCGCCCGGGAAAAGGCCTATGCGGCTATGATCGAATTTCTGGACGCTGGCGTCGGCAGTATTCTGCAAACGCTTGAAGCGTCGGGGCTGGACAACGATACGATCGTGTTTGTGTCGTCCGATCATGGGCCGAGATCCGAACCCACGGCGGAGCAGACGGAGGTTGTGACCTTCTTCAACTCTCATGGTCCGTTGCGAGGCTATAAACGCGAGCTTTACGAGGGCGGAATCCGTGTTCCGCTGATTGCGCGCTGGCCTTCACGGATCGCCGCGGGCACGACGAACGGGACACCCGTTTATCATCCAGATTTGCTGCCGACGGTTCTCGGGCTGGCAGGGCGCAGTGTTCCTGTGGTGACGGATGGTCGCGATCTGACACCCGTTCTGCTGGGGCAGGGGGAGCTGCCGGAGCGACTGCTCTACTGGGAGACGTATGAGCCGTCTTTCTGGCAGGCGGCGCGTCTGGGGCGATGGAAAATCGTGCGGCCTGTCGGGTCGTCCCGGCTGGAACTTTATGATCTGACGGCAGATCCGGGCGAAAAGCGTGATGTGGCCACCAGATATCCCGAGATTGTCCGCGAGCTCTCAGGACGACTTGTGTCGGAACACAGGCCGTCGCGTGAATATCCGATCGCCCTTTAACCAACGAAAGGGGACACCGATCATCGTCCGCCCAAGCAAAAGAGACGATGATCGGTGACTTTGCTGTCAGGCCCTGAGGTCGTGCAGCAGATCGTGTGCGTGCTGGGCAGCCATTCCGGCTTTCAGGTCCCTACCAACGCTACGTACGCAGAGGGCGAGGGACAGGGCACCGGCATCGGGATGGCCCTTGCTCCGTTCGCCGTGCATTTTCGCCCGTCCCATCCGGGGCAACAGGTTGCGTGTGTCCTGCGCGGCCTGATAGGCGGCCTCTGCGCCTTCCATCCAGGCTTTGACAAGCTCATGGCCCGCGGCCAGTTCCCGCTCCAGCGTTTCCACAAACGGGACCAAGGCATCCACGAGAGTCTTGTCGCCGGGCCTGGCCCTGCCGAGCAGCATGATGCGCTCCATACTGTTGCGGGCGCCCTGCGAAAGCTGTTCGGCACTCGGCAGACGGCCATCATCTAGCGCCGTGCTGAAGGCCCGCAGACCTTCTCCCCAGAGCGCACCCGATGTGCCCCCGGCACGGTCGGCCCAGGCATCGGCTGCCGTGGCCAGAACCGTAGCCGGGCCGGCACCGGCATTGGCTGCGTTACGGGCGGCGCGGGCTGATGCTGCGGACCCGCGCGCCATGCCCTGTCCATGGTCGCCATCGCCAGCAAGGGCGTCGATATGCCCCAAGCTGGATTCCTCGGCGGCCAGCATCTTCGCCAGATTTTCCATGACATCCGCAACACACGCCCCGCCCTGACGGCCCGCTGCGGTAGCGGAGCGCATATAGACGATCGTCGCCTCATCTTCGACGGCAAGGTCAGCCACGCCGTCCCCGACTAACTTGTCATGGCGCAGGGCCGCGGAATCCACTGGCGCGCGCCAGTACTCCTCAAGATCCTCGTCGAGCCATGTCAGAGTCAGGGAACAGCCCGCCATGTCCAGACTGGTGACATATTCGCCCACCAGTGGGGCCACGAGGGTTAGCCCGGCGTTTTCGAACATTGGCGCCAGCGCGTTCCACAGCACGAAAAGCTCTTCCTGCTTGGTGCTGCCCAGACCGTTCAGTAGCACAGCGACACGTCGCGGCGCTTCGTGGGGAATTTCGGCCAGCAGACGGTCGAACAGGATTTTTGCCAGCGCTTCCGGGCTGGGGACGTCCTGTTCATCAATTCCCGGCTCACCGTGAACACCCAAACCTAGGGCCATGCGGTTCTTGGGAACTTCAAACAGTTTTTCAGTCTCGCCGGGCAGGGTGCAGCCGTCGAAAGCCACGCCGAAGGTGCAGGTCTGACGGTTCACGCGATGCGCGACTTCCTCGACCTCATCAAGCGTCAGTCCGGCTTCGGCAGCGGCCCCGACGATCTTGAAAATCGGTAGGTCTCCCGCAATGCCCCGGCGGCGTTCGCGGGTGGAGGCGTCCGAACTGGCCACGTCATCGGCGGTTGCCAGAACGCGGACGTCATAGCCCTCTTCGCGCAGACGGTCGGCGGCAATCCCGAAATTGAGCACATCGCCCGCGTAGTTGCCGTAGCCGAGGATGATCCCTCCGCCGAGATCGGCCTGTCGGGCGATGCTCTTGATGGCCTGCGTAGAGGGGGATGCGAAAATGTCGCCTGCCACGGCAGCATCGCCGAAGCCCTTGCCGACATAGCCCGCAAAGGCGGGATAGTGGCCCGAACCGCCTCCCAGCACGACGGCGACCTTGCCTTTGGGGCCGGGTTTTGCCCGCAGAACGCCGCCACGGACGAGGCGCACAAGGTCATGATGGATCAGGCTGAACCCACGAAGGGCTGACATTGCGAAATTGGATGCGTCGCCGCAGATCTTGGTCATGTGTTTTTCCTCCAGTCGTGTCCCGCAGCGGGACCGTCAGGCTGCATCACGGTTGAGGTAACGACGGGCCAGTGCGTCGAAGGAGATGGCGAGGACAACGATCCCGCCGCTGACGACCGACTGCCAGTAGGGCGAAATTCCGAACAGGACGATGATGTCTTCGATCATGCCGATGATGACTGCACCCAGAACCGCTCCGACCGGACTGCCGATGCCGCCGGTGGTTGCGACACCGCCAATGACGGCTGCGGCGATGGGTGCGAGAACCCATGTGTCACCGATGGAAGGCTGGGCCGTTCCCAGACGGGCCACCATCAGGATTCCGGCAAGGGCGGACAGGAACCCGGCGAGGGCAAAAGCGCCCATGCGGATGGCGTTGACGCGGATGCCCAGCATCCGGGCGGCGTCCGGGTTGCTGCCGATGGCGTAGATGTAGCGGCCGACGGGCGTGCGGAACATGACGAACGCCACAACCGCCAGACACACCAGAAGCACGACGAACGGCACGGGAACACCCATGACGAGCCCACGCCCGAGAAAGGAGATGTCACGGGGAATGCCCGTAATGGCCACGCCTTTGGTCGCAACGAGGTTGGCGCCGCCATAAACGCCAGCCATACCGATCGTCAGCACCAGCGAGTGCAGGCGGAGTTGCGTAATGAGCGCTCCGTTCAGCAATCCGCACCCGGCTCCCATCAGCAGGCACAGCCCGAGCGAAAGCCAGGGGTTCAGCCCAAGCTGCACCATTAAAATGCCGCCGACCACACCCGCCAGGCCACCAATGGCACCAACGGACAGGTCAAGCTCGCCCAGGATCATGAGAACGGACTGTCCGATCGTGACCAGCCCGACAAAGGCCAGCGCACGCGCGATGATCATCATGTTGAAGGACGTCAGGAAGTGCGGCGACAGCGCACAGGACGCCCCGAAAATGATGACGAGCGCGGCGATGACGCCGCCCAGCGGATTGCCCACCAGACGCGACACCAGAGCCTTCATGGGCGGCAGTTTCGGTGGCTTGGACGGCGCGGCGGGGAGGGTGGTTTCAAGCGACATGACGGGTCTCCGGGGCGCCGATGATCGCGCCGACAAGCGTGTTGACGTCGGTGGTGGCCTGATCGAACGAACCCGTGATCCGGCCGGAATACATGGTGATGATCCGCGAGGCGCAGCGCTGAAGCTCGGTCATTTCGGACGAAACGAGGATGATCCCCACGCCTTCTTCGGCAAGCTGCTGCATGATGCGGTAAATCTGGAACTTGGTTCCGATATCGATCCCTTTGGTGGGTTCATCGAAAATCAGGACGCGCGGCCTGCGGGCCATTGCGCGTCCAATGATTGCCTTCTGCTGGTTGCCGCCTGACAGATGAACGATTTTTTTGGACGCGGAGGACGTCCGGACGTCGAACTGCTGGATCGTCTCCGCCACGACGTCATTTTCACGCCGGGAGGAAATGATGCCGCCGCGCTGCATGCGATCCAGAACTGAGAGGCTGATATTTTCCCGCACGCTGAGCAGCGGGAAAATGCCGTGATGTTTGCGCTCTTCGGAGAGGTAAACCATCCCCATCGCTACGGCACGGTCCGTGCGGCCACGGGGGATTTCTTCTCCGTCGAGGAAGCACTGGCCGGATGTCGCCCGATGATAGCCGAAAATCGTCTGCATCAGTTCGGAGCGGCCCGCGCCGACAAGCCCCGCAAATCCAAGGATCTCGCCCCGGCGCAGGGTGAAGGAGGCATCCGAAAACCCCGGTCCTGAAATCTGTTTAGCGCTCAAGATGGTGTCGTTTTCACTGACGGCGAAACGCGGCTGGAACTTCTCTTCCAACGAGACGGAGCTGCCGGACATGAGCTGGATCAGGTGCCCTTCCGTCATGCCCTGCATGGGGTAGGTGCCGACGCTGCGGCCATTGCGCAGAACCGTTACCGTGTCGCCCAGCTCAAAGATTTCTTCCATCTTGTGGGAGACAAACACGATCGCGCAGCCGTCATCGCGTAATCTGCGGATGATCCGGAACAGATGCTCGGTTTCGTTCGCCGTCAGCGAGGAGGTCGGTTCATCAAGGATGAGAACCCTGAATTCCTCACGGCAGGCCGCGCGCGCGATCTGAAGAAGCTGCTGGTCCGGCACGCTGATGCGGTTCACCAGATGGCCGGGTTTTGCATGAATTCCGAAGCGCTGGATGAGGTCTGCCGCAGCCTTTTCCATGGCACGGCGTGAGACCGTCAGATGGCCGAACCCGGAGCGGTCGAACGGCATGAACATGTTCTCGGCCACCGTCATGGAACCAAAAAGGCTCAGCTCCTGCGGGACATAGGCGACTTTCGTAAACAGAGTGCGGTCCGCCAGCGCGTCTCCGCCTTCGATCAGGACGCGGCCCTCATCAGGGGCGACGAGGCCGGTCAGGACCTTGATCAGGGTGGATTTTCCGGCACCGTTTTCGCCAGCGAGAATATGGATTTTCCCTGGCTCCAGCGTCAGATCCACATGATCGAGTGCGACCACGCCGGGATAGGTCTTCCGTACGGCTTCGATCTGAAGAATTGTCATGGTCGTGTTTCCCTTGTCCTGATCGTACGGCAAGATGTCAGAGGGTTTTGCTGGTCAGAAGATCAATTCCGGTATCGATATATTTGGGTGTCTTCTGTCCCATGGCTTTTTGCCAGGCAGAGATGACAGCCCAGTAACCCTGCATTTCGGGGCGGCTGGAGGCGGAAGATTCCGCTACGCCGTCCTTGATGAGCTGGATCATGTCATTGAGGTTGTCGAGGCCGACTTCTTTGACTTTCCCGGTCTTGCCGCCCTCGCGGATGGCCTGTCCGATGCCCACCGGCCCGGAGGCATCGCAGGCGACCCAGCCCACCAGATCCGGATGGGCCTGCATGATGGCGGAGGCCTGTTTCTGTGCGGTTTCGATGCTGTCATTGTCGATCCCCGTCGCGACGACTTTCATGTCGGGGTATTTTGCAAAGACCTTCTTTTCACACTCGGCCCGAAGCGTATGATTTGGCGCTGTGGGCACACCCATCATGATGGCAACCTCACCCTTCTTGCCAACGAGGTTCGCCAGCCGCTCGGCCGCCATAGTGCCCTGTTCGCAGAAATCCGCGCCGACGGCCGTGATGTCCATGCCTTCGGGCGGCAGGGAGTCGAACACCGTCATCGGGATTTTCTGATCCGCTGCTTCGTCCATGGCGGCGCGATTGCCCTTCTCATCCAGCAGATCGAGGATCAGGCCATCAGGATGGGTCGCGACAGCGCGTTCGATAATGTCGTTCTGCGAAGACACATCGGCCGTCTGCGGCGCGCGATATTCGATTTCAACCGGGCGGCCCGTTGCTTTGGTGATCATGTCACCAGCGGCCTTCGCCCCTGTCATGGCTTTGTCAAACCACGGATGGACCGTCTTGGGGATCAGAACGAAATGCAGGGGCGCGCCACTCTCCGCCGCACAGGCGACGCCGGAGGACAGAACTGGCGCAGCCGCCAGCATTGCGGCAAAAGCGAATGCCGTTTTCATAACTCTGTTCTTTCGAAAATCAGCCAGAACCTGTTCGGGCTAAAAGTTTTTATTTCAGCAGCTCATATTCGCGGAGACGGGCTGCCGGTATTTCCTGCCGAGTGCATCAATTCCGGCAATATTGCGCGCCGATGCACTTGTGGGATCGAAGGTGCAAGCCAGCCAGGCTTCCACGATCGACTTCGCCACTTCCGGCCCGATCACCCGCGCGCCCATGGTGATGATATGCGCGTTGTTCGACAGGGCCGCGCGTTCGGCGGAATAGGTGTCATGGGTCAGCGCCGCTCGGATGCCGGGAATTTTGTTGGCGGAAATGCACACGCCAATTCCGGTTCCACAGCACAGAATGCCGCGGTCGAATTCACCGCTCAGAACCGCCAGCGACACGCGCTCGCTCAGTTCGGAATACAGTTCGGCCCGTTCATCTTCGGGATGGGACATGTCGACGACGACATGGCGTCCAAGCGTCGAGAGATGCTGGGTCAGAAGTCTCGCCAGGCCTTCTCCGGCGCTGTCTCCACCAATGGCAATACGCATGGTCATTTTTCCTGTTCTTGCGTTCAGGCGACCGTTCAGGCCGCTATTTTGTCCGAAACCAGATCACGCACACTGTCGATGAGGGCCATGAAGTCCGTCGCCTTCCAGGCCGCCCGCCCGATGAACACACCATCCACATCCGCAAGTCCGACATAGCTGCGGATGTTGTCCCGCGAGACGCTGCCGCCATAAAGCAGCGGGATGCGCGCACCCTCTGCACCTGCGAGGTCCTGCACGACACCTCGAAGGCGGGTATGAACATCCGAGACGAAGTCCGCGTCCGCCGGGCGGCCGGAAGCTCCGATGGCCCAGACCGGCTCATAGGCAATCAGGACATGCGCCAGATCGTTTCGCGCCACGCCATGCAGTGCGATTTTGGTCTGCCGGGCCAGCGTTTCGTGCGAGACGCCAAACTCGTACTCGTTCAGCGTATCGCCGATGCAGATGAGCGGGCGTAATCCGTGACGGAGGGCTGCGTGAACCTTCAGGTTAACGGTCCAGTCCGTCTCGCCGAAATGCTGGCGACGTTCGGAGTGGCCGATTTCCACCATCGAGGCGCCGCAGTCCCGGATCATCTCCGGCGAGACTTCGCCCGTCCAGGACCCGCTGTCTTCCCAGTGCATGTTCTGCGCGCCCACCATCAGGGCGCTGTCTTCCAGCACGGTGCAGACATCCTTCAGGGACGTGAACGGCGGGATGACGAAAGGCTGGATCCCCTGCGGCGGAACAAATCCTTCAAGGGCCTGCGCTGAAGCGATGGCTTCGGCCGGTCCCTTGTTCATCTTCCAGCTCGTTCCGATCCAGACCTGATCCATTTCCGACCTTCCGAGAGGCTGAATGTTCATCCCGATTCTCCGTGTTGCAGACCGGTATATGTTAGCTTGAGCGTTAAAGCATAACATAAAAGAGTTACCAATACCAAAAGTAACGATACAAAATTTAGGAAGTTCAGAAGAAAAATCCTCTTTGAGGGCGATTTTCTTCTGAATTCTTGGGAAACCCGCTCTGCTTTATAATCACATAAAAATGTTACGCTGCGCGCTCCAGCAGGACCGCTTCGGTCACTACGCTATCCAGATCCGCCTCTCTGAGGGGCGGTACGCCCTGAGCGCCCAGTTTTTCATGATAGAGATGTGTTGCTTCTTTTGCCGACAGCGCGCCGTCGGTCACGCTGCGCATGGCCTCGATCAGCAGAAGCGGGTCATCTGCATCCACGATCTTGCGGCCGAAAAGCGCTGCGCGCGCACCACAGCACTGCGCCTGATGGATCAGTTCCAGACAGTCGCGCGTTGTTCCGCTGCTGCCCCCCATGATGCCCACGATCACGGAAGGGTCGAACGCACAGAGTTCGCTCAGGGCGTCCGCGCCATTGAAGGGCACCTTGAGGAAAACGGGGCGTTCTTCACGCCGCAAACCTGCCAGACAGCGGACAATCATGTCGTTCAGATAAAAGCCGCGATCCGCCTGTGCGATCCGGCCTTCATTGGGATTGAAGACCTCAAGGAAATACGAAAAGCGGCTTTCTTCGGCTTCTTCCCGAAAGCGGGCGAATTCTTCCAGCGCAAAGCTGTCCTGTTCGGCGTCGCCGTTGAAGGTCATGGAATACAGGCCAAGGCTGGTCTGCGCTTTTTTCAGCGATGCCGAGCGGAAAGGAACGGATTTCTGGGACTGGTAGGAGCCACCCCGTCCGCGCCACAGATCCGTCGTGTCATTGGCCCGGATCGCGGACTGGATCCGGGTTCCGGCAAAGCCGTCTTCCGCGATCAGGGTCTCCAGAATGGAGGCCGACGTCAGCATGATGTCCACGATGTCCTGCTGGAGGATGCCGTGGATCACGTCGACATATTCGCGGCGCGTCCGGAAACGGGAATGACCCTGTCTGGGGTCGCGACGCAGGCCTGTGGCGCTGACGCCCGCGGCCATGTCGGAATCCTTGGCATCTGCGAGAATGAAATCCGTACGGTCGTCCTGACCGGCCAGCATGCGCGCGATTTTTTCTTCATAACGGTTCATGGTTCAGGCTCTCAGGGCTGTCTGTGAGGGGGAGGTGTCGGGGAGGTCGCCCTTCAGGTTGTGGCGCTCCTGCGCTTCTTTCCAGGCGGCGCGGCACTGCCGGTCCGTTTCCTGTGCGCTCCATCCGAGAGCTGCACCCACGACACCGCCCACCTCGAGAACGACGTCGGGTGTGAGGAGGCCGCTCAGGGCAACCGGCGTCCGGCGAAAGAGAACATCGGAAAGGGTGCGGACCAGTTCTTCCGAAGCGATGAAGGCCAGTTCGCGACGTGTGTAGGTCGGGAGCGTCCGCAATGGCGCGTCGGCTTCTTTCTGGCAGAACACCGCAAAAGCGCGGGCGCGCGATCCGTACCGTTCCAGCAGAATTCCGGCCCTCTGGCGCGGCATGCCATAGGTTACGAAAAACTCGTCTAGATACGCGGAATAGCGCTCTGGCGCCGGATAATCGCGGCCGCCGCCAATCGGGAAAGTCTTCGTGGAGAGGTGCCGTGCAGCGCCCAGAGTGTCGAGAAGCTGGTCTGCAACCTCTTCGGCCAGCCCACGGAATGTCGTCCACTTCCCGCCAACCAGTGACAGGAGGGGCGTGTCTCCAAGCCGGTTTTCATGCACGATATGATCGCGGCTGATGGCTCCGGGATCGGATGCATCGGTCGCGGGGAGGGGGCGGACGCCACTGTAGCGGTAAACTACGTCATCAGAACTAAAGCTGAAGCCGGGGAACAGATCCGCGACCATTCGCAGCATGTATTCCTGTTCGTCGTCGGTGCAGGTGGCGGTATCGGGATCTTCGATCCGGAGATCCGTTGAGCCGACCAGAACGTGACCGTAAAACGGATAGGCCAGACAGATCCGTCCGTCCGGCGTTCCGAAATACATCATGCGTCCTTTGAGTTCGCGCAGAAGTCCGTCATGCCGCAACAGCAGGTGCGAGCCTTTCGTGCCGCCGATATACCGCGTCTTCTCGCCGAGGACGGCATTGATGCGATCGATCCACGCGCCTCCCGCATTCACAAGCGCCCGTGTGCGGACATTGCGTGTCTCTCCGGTCATGCTGTCCCTGAGACGCAGAATGCCATCGGCAAATGAAACCGGAACACTATAGGTCGCAACCCCGCAGCCGGTCCCGACATTCAGCCCGTCCTGCACACATTCATAACCAAGCCGCTCGGGCTGGGTGATGGCCGCGTCATAATATTGTGCGGTGGCGAGAACGTCCGTCGCCATATGCGGCCATTCTTCCCGTGTCCTGCGATTGAGGAAGAGGCTGTGTCGGGGCATGACACGCGCGCGCCGTCCCAGAAAATCATAGATCTGAAGCCCGGCTTCCAGCACCAGAGCCCCCCGGTCCGTCATTTTTCCGCCCAGACGCAGGAATTTCCTTAAAGACGGGACGATGCCTCCGAACCAGGAGCGGATTGGCAGAACCGTTGGCAAGGGTTTGACCACATGCGGCGCATTCCGCAGCAGAAGATTGCGCTCCAAAGTGGACTGCGCGACCAAGCGGAATTCACCCGTTTCGAGATATTTGATTCCGCCATGGATCAGCCGCGAGGGCGCGCAGGAGGCGCCGGAACAGATGTCGCTCCTATCAACGAGCAGGACGCGCAGATCCTGTAGGGCCAGTTCGCGAAACAGTCCGGCTCCGTTGATGCCGGCCCCGATAATGACGACATCGAACTCCGCAGTCTCGCGGATATCTTTCAGTCCGCTCATGGCCGTGCTCCCTGTGTCATGGTGCTGGCCATGGCGTAGTTCAGAACCGGTCCGGCCTCCACGAGATCGTTTTCGCGAGATCGTTCTGTCGTGGCAGGCTTCAGCGAGGACGTTCCGCCATCATAAAGATCTGACCAGAACGGCCTCATGGCCTGTGTCAGTGCGACATAGCGGCGATAAATTCCCTCATAAACGCGCTCGCGGTCCGGCTGCGGTCTGTAGGTGTGCATCGGCACGTCCTGCGCGGCCACGGCATCTTCAAGGTTCGCGTACAATCCTACGGAAACGCTCGCCGTCAGGGCCGCGCCCAGAGCTCCGGCTTCGCGGACTTCGGGGATGCGGACAGGCATTCCCAGAATATCCGCGAACATCTGGGCGATGGCAGGCTGTCCGCTTCCACCTCCCGAAATTCCGATCCTGCGGACGGGTCCGGTCTGTTTGAGGGCATCGACATGTTCACGATGATTGAAGACCGTTCCTTCCACCATTGCCTGAAACAGATCCGCCCGGTCATGCCAGGATTGCACGCCGAACAGGGACGCGCTGGCGGGGGCGTCATAGGGCGAGCCGAACAGGAACGGGTGATACAGCGGAACCGCAGGACGGGTTCCCGGCTGGGACAGGCGCGCTTCTATTTCCGCAGAAAGAACACGGGCAGCGTCCTGATCGCCGGGCATGAGGATTTTCGCCAGCCATTCGAGATTGCTCGAGGACGCCGGAGAAATCGCCATGCAGTTCCACAACCCGCGACGATATCCTGCCCGACAGGCCCAGCCTTCCCCGACGACAGGCCGGTCGCGGAAAACCTCGTTGATCGAAAAGGTTCCAGCCGTGATCGACAGATCGCCCGCTCTGGTATGGCCCAGACCGACGGCTGCGGCCGTCACATCATGCAACCCGACCGAAACCGGCGTTCCGACCACAAGTCCCGTCAGGGCTGCGGCTTCCGCCGTCACGACGCCACCCTGCTCACAGGAGAAGCGCATTTCCGGCAGCGCAGCCCGGATGTCCGCAAGGCCCAGAACATTCAGCAGATCGTCGCTGTAATCCTGCGTGTACAGATCGGTAAAAGACGTGCTGGCCTCGGTCAGATCCGTCGCGATTTCACCCGTCAGGCAGTAACGGATCCAGTCCTTGGCAAAAATCACGGACCCGATTGCCTGATACCGTTCCGGTTCGTTGTCCCGGATCCAGGCAAGAAGTGTGTTGGCCGAATAGACGTACGGACGCTGCCCCGCGATCGGGAGCGTCAGATCGGAAATGCCGTCACGCTTCCATCGCTCGTGAATGGCCGTCGCCCGGCTGTCGAGCGACATGATGCCCCGGCCCAGTGGATTTCTTGAGCGGTCAAGTAGAAAAACACCATCCCCGTGCGCCGTGACCCCGACAGAAGCAATGGCGCTCCCCTCCAGTCCTGCGGCGCTTAGCGCATCGCGAATGGATCCGATAACGGCCTGCCACGCTTCGTGCATATCGCGCTCGACATGGTGCGGGCGCTCCATGTGCTGTGCGACACGGCGTCGCCCTGTTCCGACGATGGCCCCTGTGGACGAAAACACAACGGCTTTGGTCGTGGTGGAACCGCTATCGATTCCGATGATGAAATCCCGGCGCATTTCTGGCCCTCCAGACGGCTTCAGTGTCAGGGACACGCAAATTCGAAGGACAGCCATATCACCGATTGCGAGATATAGAACACATATATCTGTGATATTTTAAGATTTAGTGTGACTTATCACGCTGATGCCCCGATGACGGGCCAGAAATCTGATCTGCTGCGGATAACCTGCGCGGTTGTCATCACAGCAACCGTGAGCCATAAAAACAGGGAATGCTTCTTCTTGAGTGGATGCAAAAAGAAGCGCGTCTTACTGCCCGCAATCAGGCACTGATATGTCCATCCATCGCCTGTTTTTCTAACTGTTTGGGACTGATTACATATGAAAATAGCTGACTGGATGGTGGAATCAGGCGTTGCGTTTGGAACGAGCGGCGCACGTGGACTTGTGACGTCCATGACGGATGCTGTCTGTTTTGCGTATACCGTCGGCTATCTCAAACATTTACAGACGCTGGGTGAGTTTGCTCCCGGAACGCCCGTCGCTATCGCCGGAGACCTGCGACCGAGTACGCCGCGCATTTTGCGCGCCTGTGCGACGGCCATTCTCTGGATGGAAGGCCAGCCGGTAAACTGCGGTTTTGTGCCGACGCCTGCTCTGAGCCTCTATGCGTTTGGCAGGGGCATTCCGTCACTCATGGTGACGGGAAGCCATATTCCGGACGACCGGAACGGCATCAAGTTCAACCGTGCGCGCGGCGAATTTCTCAAAAGCGACGAAGCGGCCATGCGGCATGAGGACGTCACACTGCCGGATGGCTGGTTCGATGAGCACGGCGCGCTAAAAATTGACGTCACAGTTCCGTCTCTGACTGATGTGTTGCCGGAATATGTCGCCAGATATGTCGACTTCTTTGGTCCGACAGCGTTGTCGGGTCTGAAACTCGGAGTCTATCAGCATTCTGCCGTGGGGCGTGACGTTCTGGTGTCCGTCGTCGAAGCCCTCGGGGGGGAAGCGCATCCTTTGGGTCGCTCGGACGTGTTCGTTTCGGTCGATACGGAAGCCGTGCGTCCGGAAGATGTCGTTCTCGCGCGGGACTGGGCTCAGACCGGACAGTTCGATGCGATCCTGACGACGGATGGTGATTCTGATCGTCCGCTGCTGGCGGATCAGAACGGTCGCTGGCTCCGGGGTGATGTGCTGGGTATTCTCGCGGCCCGCAAGCTTGGCGCCGTTTCCGTCACAACGCCTGTCAGCAGCAATACGGCGCTGGAAGCGTCAGGCGTTGCGCCCTTCGTTCAAAGAACGCGCATTGGCTCGCCGTTTGTCGTGTCAGGCATGACGGATGCTGTGGAGAAGGGAAATGTTCCGTCCGTTGGTTATGAAGCCAATGGGGGCTTTCTGCTCGCCAGCGATATCGAGCATGACGGCCGACGTCTCGTGGCTTTGCCGACGCGCGATGCCGTCCTGCCGATGCTCTGTGCGCTGGTTTCGGCCCGAAGCAGGCAGAGCGGGCTTGCGGAACTGCTTGAAACACTTCCGCCCCGCTTCACGGTGAGCGACCGTCTGAAAGATGTCCCCACAGAGCAGAGCAAGGCCCGTCTGGCTCTCCTGCGTCAGGATGTTCCTGCTGTGAGCGGCGCTTTGGGCTTCGTGGAGGCCTGTGGGCCTGTCGCGACCGTCGATGAGACGGACGGTATCAGGATGACGTTCGAACTTGGCGACATCATTCATCTGCGGCCATCCGGGAATGCGCCGGAATTGCGGGTATATGTTGAGTCGGCGACCGCCGAACGGGCCGAAGAACTCCTGACACTAGGTCTTGAATCTGTCAGACGCTGGATGGCGTAGGCGACAGCCCCCTGATCAGGCTTTGCACCTTATCAGGGGCTTTGTCTGATCAGTGAGGGTTGAAAGCCGGAAAGGCGGGACCATAAACGGCGGCGGGGCCATTCATGATGCCGATCTTTCCGCGGACACCGTAAGTCTGGGCTGGAAACTGGATGGTGCTGTAGGGACTGTCGCTTTGGACCCAGTAATCACTGCTGGCCTTGCCGCCAGACTGGTTGACAAGAATGATCGATCCGGTGGTCATGTAAAGAGAACCTGCCGGTTTTCCGACCAAGGCGTGCAACCGGATCGGAGGCGTCTGCGGAGGAGCAAGTTCTATATGCCCGTCAAACGTCCACGGGCCGGAAATGAAAGCGGTTGTCGCGTTATAATCGAGACGTGATGCGAGCCAGTCCAACTCCATGCCGCCTTCATCATCGACGCCGAGTGTGTTGTTGAAAACATTGACGTCTTCCAATGCAATCCGTTCACCGGCATCCGAGGGGTTGGGAATGGTATAGATCCCCGTCGCGTTATTATGGATCTGAACATGCGAGAGACCGAAAACATAGGCATGGTTCCCGAAAGTCAGTCCCCGCCGAAAGCCTGAAATGGAGACGTTTTCCAGCGTAATTGCAGCGGCACGTATGTTATCATCATCTTTGTTGTCCAGAACGATTCCGTCTGCTTTGGACTGACCGGTCAGAACAAGATGATCAATGCTGTTAGAGGCAGTATCGTAACTTTCCGGCTGCCCTTTCCCATCTGATGAGACAAGGATTGCAGGCTGCCCATCGGGAAGGCTGGAAGCGTCCAATACGCCATTGGTCAGAGTTGTCGTGAGCGGATTGAGGTGCAGGGTGTTCTGAAGTCTGTAAACCCGCCCATTCAGATCGACCCGACAATGGGCTGGCCATGCGGGACAGGCTGCGATCATCGCGGCAGGATCATTCGGACGGGCAATGACAGGTGAAGTGGAAATCGACACTGCCACCAGGCTGGCGACCGCGAGGATCTTCAGTGAGTGAACTTGCATGGCGGTATGTCTTTCCCACTTGTAAAAAACGTCTGTCAGGAAAGAATTTTTCCTGCACTATGCCGGGCTGCCTCACTGGCCGCTTGGCAGAAATATCCAGACAATCGCCCCTGAAGCATCTTGAAATAATAGGCTGTCATTTCAGATCGTCTGCGAATGATGCTGAGACAGATCCCTCCGAAGGGGCGGATAAAGAATGTCATGACTGTTTTCAGGGCTGCACGGTTCTTGCGAAGGACATACCCCATCCCAATGCCATAGTCATAGGCGCGTTCACGGTTGAGAGTGGGCGGTTTGTCCATATGGCGGACCAGAAGGGCGCGATCGTGATACCCTTTCGATCCTACCGCCATCAGGCGGAGGGCAAGGTCAGGGCCCTCTGCAGACCCAAATGGGGCTCCAATCCCCAGATCTTCATCGAACCCATTGATTTTTTCAAACGTGTTGCGCGGCATGAAAAAATTGAACTCGATCAGTCCGGTCCAGATGTTATGCTGGTTCAGGTTCTGGCTTTTTCTCAGCCAGCGCCCCATGGCTGTGGGGGCGCCATCCAGATTGAGCACGGCACCAGTAATGAAGCCTGTATCATCTGTTTTGCGGAAATAGGCGTTCACCCGTTCCAGCGTGTCGGGCTCGTAAATGCAGTCGTCGTCCGGAAAGGCTATGAGGTCGCCCACTGCGAGGTTCGCGCCAAAATTGCGAGCATAACGCAGTCCGTTGATCTCGGGGCGAAGGTGTTTCAAAGGCCATTTGGCGCTGTATCGAGCGACAAGATCTTCGTAGATGTCCGATTGACTCTGATCGACCAGAATGACTTCGAAATCTTTGAACGTCTGCTTCTCTAGCCCCTGCATGAAGGCCTCGACTTCGGCAGGGCGGGCCAGAGTCGAGACAACCAAGGAGAATCGCATCTCAGGAAGCCTTTTTATTTGAATGAAGTGTTGCAGCGCGTTCTGGCGTAATGCGGTTCCTCAGCAGGTCGCCAAGTCCGATCAGATTGCCTAGCAAACGGCCTTTGCGGTCGATGTAATATTCGGGTCTGAATGATTTCAGGGTGTTAATAACGAGATGCCTCCCCGCGCTTTTCAGGGCGTTGGACCAAGGATACGTTCCTTTCTGGGCCAGATAAATGCAATTGATGATCTGGGAGTAACCTAGCCGCAGTTCGGAGCCTTTCCCGGTCTTGTTTCCAAGGTGCACACCTTGCGCGCTGTTGACCTTGACGACCCGGCCGTGGGGCAGAAGAGAGCGGGAAAAATCTATGTCTTCATACCAGGAATAGAGAGGGAGTCTTTCATCGAAGCGCGCGCCAAGACGTTTTATGGCGGCGCAACGGAACGCCATGTTGCAGCCGTAAGTGTTGAAAGCATCTTCGATTTTAGAAACTGCCGCTGTGTCGGCCTGGGCATTCAGACGGTTTGCATCTTCAATCAGCAGACCGGGCCCTTGTGCGCCATCCGCCAGAACGTGTCCTGTTGCGCCCAGAATATTGGGATTGTCACGAAATGCTTCGATGATACGGGCGATATATGTGGGGTGGGGAAAAAAGTCGTCATCGAAAAACAGGACGATATCTTCGTCTTTAAGGCGGTCAAGGATGACATTGCGCTGAACGGCAGCTCCCTGGTGCCCGGTAACGAATTCGACTGAAGCCATGTCCCGAAGTGTCTGGGGAATAGCGGAAATATCGTCCGGTTTGGCGTAACTGATGATGATTCTGTGTGGTTTGACCGTTTGATGAGCCAGTTGACGCACGAGTTCGGCCAGAATTGTTGGACGGCTACTGGTGGCGATACCCACAACGACCTGCATTTTTTCTGTAAAAAGCACAGTCTCTTCAGTGTTCGTGGGTGTCGGCTGCATCTGTCGGTTGTCCTCATGAGAACCGTGAGGGCAGAGGAGGTCTGCCGAGGGCATCTGGGTTGTATCGGGGGTCATGAATTAATTCGATCCGACGTTTACAATACGGTTGCCACGCTGTTGCGCTAGGGAGACGAGCACGTCGCGGGCTTTTGTAGCGTGTGTCATATCGAGGTAAACGGAACATGAATGATCGTTGTTACGGATTGTCAGATTGTAGCGACTATTGACGATTGTTATGAAACGACTGTTGGCATTCCATAGAGCCATATGGCTAAGTGCGGATGTAGGAACCGGATCAGACGCGAAAAGGCGTTTCGAGGCTCCATCCATGACTGTGCACCATAAGACCATCTTTCTTGGGGAAAGACCTGCGCTCTCGTCCTGTCCACAGGCAGGTACGATGGCAGCGATGCCAATCATTATCGCCAATAGGCGGGAAGCTGTCAGCATTTGGCAGATTCCTCGCGCATGATGTCTAGAAGCTGTCTTGCGGCGATCGTCCAGCGGTATTTCTGAACCTGTTCGTATCCCGCGCGGCGAAGGTCATTGGCGCGTTCGTGATTGTCGAGCAATTCAATGACACGCGCCGTCAGATCGGCGGGGGTTCGACCGAACAGGGCGGCTTGACTGCACACTTCGCGCAGGACGGGAATATCGCGGGCAACAACAGGGCAACCGGCTGCCATAGCTTCTACGGGTGGGAGGCCGAAACCTTCATAGATGGACGGAAAGACAAAACAGGCGGCTTCACTATAGAGCGCGTGCAGCTCCGCATCCGTGACCCTGCCGACATAGGTTGCGTGTTGCAGATCAGGAGCGCCTGCGCTGAAAACCCGTCCGTTCATTCCACCGCTGATGACGAGTTTGATCCCGCGCTGACCCAGCGTTGCGGCGAGGTGATCAAGGGCTGCAAAATCTTTGTGAGGTGCTTTGTTGCCAACTGCCAGAACGTATTTTCCGCTTTCCAGACCATGGGTCTCTAAAACGGATCTGTCCGCGGCAATGCGGGTGGCATGATCCGCACCCTCGGTGATGACGCTGATACGTGCAGGATCGATCTTTAAATGACGTGCGATGTCATTTCTGGAAAACTCTGAGACCGTAACGATGCGCGTTTTGCCCAATGCCAGAAGGCGATGCAAAATCTTGTAATAGGCGCGAAACTGACGCGAGTAAGACTGTGGCGTTGAAAAGACACCGGCATCATGAATGACAACCAGTTGTCGACTATGCCGCGATGACAGGCGAAGAGGGGCCGTATTGCCCAGATTCACGAGTAATCCTGATGCCGCGGCTTTTGGCAGATCAATCTGTTCCCAGATCTGCCCCTGGAACCGGCCAAAGGAACGTGCAGAAAAACCAAGATCGACAGACACTGAAGTCCCGGGATTTGTCCGGGGTGTCAGGAGTTCTGGGGGTGGCAGATCCGCAGGCCAGATTTCCGAAAGGGCACGCGTAATTTCCGTCGCAAAACGCTGAACGCCACTGAGCGACTGGACGGAAAAGCGTCCGTTAAGGAAAAATTTGCTCATTGGAGAAACAGCCATTACGAAGAAGAAACAAGTTTGCGATAGTGTGAATAATCACCCATACGAAGGCTTTCTTCCGGTCGCAGGTTTTCGATATCGACAAAGGTCAGGACCGCGCCCAGACAGTTTGCGTGATGTGTCCGCAAAATTCTCTGCGTTTCGATCACGGCACTTGCGGATGTCTGATGCCATTTGACGGCGATGATGACACCTTCGGCAAAGGACGCCAGAACGCCCGCTTCGGGAAAGCTCAGAATGGGTGGCGTATCGATAATGATCTGATCGTATTCGCCGCGATGCTTCTCCAGAAATTCTCCGAGGGCGCCGAAATTCAGGACGCCGGGTTCGCCTGTCTGGCTGGCGACGAAAATATCCAGCCCCGGGAGGGCATCATGGATGAAACCTTCTTCGTGTGCTCTGAGGTCGAGCGCCCGCAGGACGCTGGGCCGATGGGCATCACAGTCGATCAGAAGAGCGCGTTTGCCGAGTGCCCCGATGCTGGCAGCCAGCGAAATGGCGAGCGTGGTCTTTCCTTCGCCGCTCTCCGCAGAGGTGATGACCGTGATCTTCGTACGGATCGAGGGATTGCCGAAGGTCAGGATGGCCCGCATGGAGTTGAGCATCCGGCCATACAGGGAGTCCCCGGATGTCAGTTGTTCACGAAGCGAGCCTCTGAAACGCGGGAGTGCGCCGAGCCCGAACAGCCGTGTCTGCTGCTCCAGTTCGGCGAGCGTCCGCAGACTACTGCGGGAGCGGTCACGCAGAAGGGCCGCACCAGCGCCCAGCCCCAGAGAAACCAGGAACAACAATATCCCATACTGCTTTTTGGGCGGTCCCGCCGGCCCCAGAGGCTGGTTTGCCGGTGTAATCAGGCGCGCCTCTGCTTGCTGAATGGTGGTTTCTGCGGAGACCTGACCAAGGCGTGAGAGGTAGTCACGATACAGGGTTTGTGCCGCAGTTGCTTCCCCCACAAGCTGGCGAAGCCGGATGTCTGCGTGTTCTTCCTCCGTGACATTCGCCTGCAGGGCGTTAGTGCGCTCTTTTAAAGCATTGACCCGCTGCTGGGCAGCGTCCGCTTCGTAACGCAAATTCTGAAGAAGTTTCTGGCTCTCTGCCGCAATCTGGGCATCGATGCGTGCGGCCTGGGCGCGGGCTGCGACCAGCTCCGGGTTCTGTTCCAGTGCCGTGGATGCGAGTGTCGAAATACGGGCGTTGATCTGGGTCTGCTGAAGTCTGAGGCCTTGAATCAGGGGGGAGGCGGTGATGGCAGTAATGGTTCCAACGTTACCGCTAGAAGCAGCCTCGTGATAAATAGCCTGTTTGCTCGCCAGATCTGCTTCTGCTTCGCCGAGTTCATGATTCATCTGTGTCAGATGAAGGTCATTGGGTGTGGCAGGCAGTGCAATACGGGCCGTCCGACCAGAATCGCCGCCCGAATCATCGCCCAACAGGTAGAGATTATGCTCCTGCCTGTACCGCGAGAGTTCCTGTTCGGCTTGGATTGATCTTTGGCGGAGGGGAGCGATCTGTTCCTCCAAAAGGAGGCTCGCGTTCCGTGCGGCCTGAATCTTGGCCTGTTGCTCGAAATCGAGATAGGCTTTGACGTAGCCATTGGCGATGGCGGGCGCCAGATCAGGACCTGCAGATCGTGCAGTAATTCCTATGATCGCGGAGCGCCCATCATTGCTGATGTGAACTTTCCCCATGAGCAGACCGGAAACCACCTCGTTACGTTGCTGCGGCGTCAGAGGAGGGGAGGCTTTTTGAAGGCCAAGTTTTTTCTTGAGTTGTGACACAAAAGAAGGATTCAAAGCCTTGACGTATTCAGGAGTGTCCGCGAGGTGCAAACGCTGCGTCACCATTAGGGCAATGGTTGGGCTTTTGAGGATATCAATCTGGGTATTAAGAGCGACCAGATCCAGCGCACGGTCTGCATAAGGACTGAGTTCCGATGGGGAAATCATGCCCCGTGCACCGATCGCAATTTCGGCGATAGATTCGTAATAGGGCTTCAGTGTCGCAATGGCGGCTGCTCCCAGAAGGAAAGTGCCACCCGCAACGGAACACATTAGAAGTTTGTGTTGGCGAAGGATGGAGAAAATTCTACCGAAACCGGCGAATTCCTGCTCGGGGGCAGGACCAATGTCCATCGGGGAATACTGTTGTGGGGGCATTGCACCGGAAATCTGGCTCATGAGTGATGTGTCCTGCTCACCGTGCGCCGCGTCTCAGGAAAACGGCGGGTAGGGTTTTCGCAAGAATTGCGATATCGTGCCACAAAGTCCAGTTACGCACATACCATCGATCCAGCTGGACGCGTTCCGCATAGCCGGTATCGCTTCTGCCACTGACCTGCCACAGCCCGGTAATTCCAGGACGGATGGCTTGGTAATAATCGAAATTCTCGCCGTAATGACGGACTTCTGCCTGAACGATGGGTCGTGGCCCGACCAGGCTCATATCGCCGCGTAATACGTTGAGGAGCTGCGGCAGTTCATCAAGGCTCGTTTTCCTGATGAAGTGACCAACAGGGGTGATTCTGGGATCATTGCGAAGTTTCTGGGTTTCCTGCCATTCGGCCGCGGCAAGAGGATCGGTTTCCAGAAGCTGCTTCAGCAGTTCATCGGAATTCTTCGCCATTGAGCGGAATTTCAAGCACTTGAACTCACGCCCGTTCTGGCCAATCCGTCGATGACCATAGATTGGCTGACCACCCTCCAGAGCAATCAGGACATAGAGGATCACATAAACGGGCAGGACCAGAATGAAGAGAAGCAGGGCGGCGAGAAAATCAAAGGTGAATTTGAGCCTGCGCTGAAGCGGATTTTCCAGATTGCTCTTGTAGGACAGAATAATGGTGTCGTGGCTGAAATAGGACGATTGTGTCAGGCCATGCGTGGGCATCCCGGAAATCTGCGGGATCAGCGCAAAAGGAACACGCCGACGCGTCAGCCACTCGATGATATCGCGTGAATACGTGTCGGTCGGGTCGAGGCAGAGGAGAAACTGAAACCTCGAAGATGCATTCGCATTTTCAGAAGCCAGCAGAGACCCTATTGCGGCTTCGGGGCTCAGGGATCCGATGATTTCGTAGCTGGAGAGCGTTTCGCTGGCCAGAACATGACGTACCTGAGCAGTTTCGGTCTCGTTTCCGATCAGGACCGTAGGAATTTGCCATAACCGCAGCGCGTGGAGAATGCGCCTGGCGCACTGCCGCATGAATTCGCCAAAGAAGGGAAAGATAATCCAGGGCAGCAGAAGCGCAGAGCGTGGTCCGGAAATCTGAAAGGCGAAAGCCCAGAAACCTGTCGCCAGCAAGGCACAGAAAGCGGCTGTGATCAGGCGCCCGAACTCACTCCAGAACGGAAACCGGATGCGGTATTCTCCGCTCGCAAACATATAAAGGAGAACGCCGAGGCAGATGGGCATAAGAGAGCCCATCGTGTGCACCGCGTTGATACGGGCATCCAGAAAAGCTGGGTCTCCAGAGGACATGTTGTGCAGGACTGAGGCGACCCAGCTGCCAAACAATACCGAAAAGCATAAAGCGATCACGTCACTTACAAGAAAGACGAAAAAAATCCTTGATGAGCGATCAGATGTTAATCGGGAGCGCACGCCGTCGGGCGCAGTTAAGGCTTCCCTGTCTGGAAAAATTTCGAGAGCGTCTTGGGGGAAAGAAGAAGGAAATAGGCTCATCGGCTCTCTGCATTTCAAAGATGCTACCGGATGCGATAGCAGCGTTGTTCCCCAATTAGTCTCCGGGCGAACGGGTACAAAAATAACGATCTCTCGGTAATTAAGACTTTTTATAGACACAAAAATATATGTACGTCTACAATATTGACAATTAATAAATCGTCATAGCGTATATGTCTCATATCTGTCGCTATTGCTGCAATCGAAGCATTTCTGGGTGGATCTTTTTCTGTTAGAAGAGGTCCTATGTTCGTGTGTCGTGAAAAAACTGGTTTGCGTCTGTTTTTTGCGCTTGAGATCGGGATCGCCTCGCAGCTCTCCCTGTTTCTGAGTGGGGCGGCGCATGCGCAGGTCGTGACACAGAATCTCTCTGCGCTGGGAAGCGCCGAAGACGGCCTTTCTGTCGATGCGTTTCAGTCTGATACGGATCGTCGCTATGGATCACAGGGTCTGCAATATGGGCCTTGGGCGATCAGTGGAGGGGCGTCCGAAGGATGGGGCTATACCAATAATGCCGACCAGATGATGGGCGGGGTTCCAAGTGTGGCCAGTGTAACCAACGCCAATCTTGAAGGACTTCTGACCCAAAATCGAAGACTGCTTGATATCGGGGCTACCGTTAGCCAGCAGTATTATCCGGAGCGAAAATTACAGAACCAGACGAACTGGACGGCCTTTCTGCGCGGATATGAAAAGATCGGCCGCCATCGCCTCTCTTATCGGTTTGATCATGAGAAGATGACCCAGATGCCATCTGATCTGGGGGCTGCTGAGGTCAATCAGCCCATTCCTTATTTTACGGAAGATCTCAGTCTGGATGATAGGATCGAGACGCGCGGAAGATTGTCGATCATTCCGAACTTCGATCTGAAGCGTTTCCTTTTCACAGACCTTCCAGGCGATAACATCTATCTGCATCAGTCCTATCGTGACCGGCTCCTTTTCTCTGAAGGCGTTGGGGTGCGCTACAGCCTTGCGGAAGGCAGCGATCTGTTGCTGATCGGGCAGGGTGTTGAGATCCGGTACTCCAATAACCGGTTTCATCTTCCTTCACGAGATTCCAACGGCTTTTCGGCTCTGCTCGGCTATGATTATGAAATACCGGGTCCTTTCAGTATTCGTGTTTTGGGGGGGTATCAGAATCGATTCTATAATGTCTCAGCCTATAAAACCCTTAATACGTTTTATGCAGAGCTGCGTGGGACATGGACCCCTACACGCATGACGCGAGTGTCTCTGACCGTATCACGTGGGATTTCTGATAGTGCTTTTGAAAGCGTGATCGGTTTTGTTTATACGACCGCTGCTCTTGATATCCGTCAGGTCTATTCCCGTAATGTCGTCCTGCACGCCGGCTTCCAGATTCAACAGGGCGGAGCTGGACAGAGCCCGGCTATCTTCAACAATACCCCGTTGTATCAGACGATGACGTCCCAGTTGAATGCCAACTTCAGCGTTGGCGTGGACTGGGCATTGGACCAGCATTTTTCTCTTGAGGCTTCTAACGTCTATCGAAATACGAATGCTTCGGGGAGCAGCCGATACAGCATCGATATGGCTATGATAAGTGTGAAATATCAATTATGATAAAGTTCTCATCATGACAGAAATCTCCCGAATGTCGCTGTTACAGAGTGTGCGGAAATATATCCTTTTTCCCATATCGGGCATTGCTCTGGCGGCCTGTAGCCCGGGTGCCGGTCTGTCGCCGGTTCCTGTCTACGACCCAGTGCAGTATCGTCTTGGAACCGATGACGAGGTGCGTCTGATAACCTACGGGCAGGATCAGCTGACCTCTGATTTTCGAATCGACAGTGCAGGCAATATTGATATCCCGTTGCTCGGGAACGTTCACGCGTCGGGTCTGACGACAGAACAGCTTGGCCAACAGGTTACAGCGGCTCTGCGACAGAAAGCCATTCTCCGGGATGCGAAGATTGCGGTTCAGGTTACGGCCTACCGTTTGATTTCAATAATCGGCGAAGTCGAACATCCGGGGCAATATGCGTATCAGCCGGGCATGACGATGCTTTCCGCTGTCGCTGCGGCTGGTGGGTTCACTTACCGGTCGTGGGAGCGATATGCCTACACAATCCGCCAAGAGGGAAATTATACGGTCGCCGGACTGCTTTATCCTCAGAATTTCGTAAAGCCGGGGGATGTCATCAAGGTCTATGAACGGCATTTCTGATGCCGGGCGTCGCAGGCTCTTACTGGGTTGTTACTCTCAAGTGGCAACAGCTCAGGAAAAGAGCCAGTAACCGCCAGCGATCCAGATGAATGTTCCCAGAAACGCCGCAAGTCCAATTCCGCTGCCAGCGATGGGCGATGTATCTTCCACCGAAGCGGGTTTCGTTGAATGAGTGCAGGCACCTGTCATTGACTGGCGTTCGATGGCAGCAGAATGAGAAAAAAGAGACATGGAATCCATCCGAGTTGCGATCGTACATGAATGGCTTGAAAACTGGGCCGGCTCCGAGCTTGTCATTGAGCAATTAATTAAGTGTTACCCGGATGCAAAAATCTTTGCCGTGGTGGATTTTTTGTCTCCAAAAGACCGGGCGCGGCTCGGTGGCCGTAAAATCCAGACGTCATTCATTCAGAAACTGCCCTTCGCACGTCGCCTTTTCAGGCATTATCTTGGTCTGATGCCGCTTGCCGTGGAGCAGTGGGATCTCAGTGAATTCGATATCGTCATCTCCAGTCATCACGCAGTGGCAAAGGGCGTCATTACAGGCCCTGATCAGTTGCATGTGTCTTATGTGCACTCGCCGATGCGGTATGCGTGGGATTTCCAGAACACCTATCTTCGCCAGAGTGGATTGAATCGTGGCTTGCGGGGCTTCTATATCCGCTGGCTTTTCCATCGCCTGAGGAACTGGGACGTCCGTGCCGCGGCCGGAGTGGATGCGTTTATCGCCAATTCCAATTATATCGCCCGGCGGATACGAAAGACATGGCGGCGTGAGGCTGCGGTTATTCCGCCTCCCGTTAATCTGGAGCGTTTTTCGGTCGCACAGGTGAAAAAGGACTACTACGTCGTGGTGTCGCGGCTGGTGCCTTACAAGCGGATTGATCTGGTGGTCGAAGCCTTCAGGAACATGCCTGATAAGACACTGATCGTTATTGGCGGTGGTACAGATCTGGAACTTGTTCGGGAAAAGGCCGGAGACGCTCCGAATATCTCGATCAAGGGGCATGTGTCCGATGCCGAACTCCAGTCGACGCTGGGTGGCGCCAAGGCTTTCGTCTATGCGGGCGAAGAAGATTTCGGTATTTCGTTGGTTGAGGCACAGGCAGCAGGAACGCCGGTGATTGCTTATGGCCGCGGGGGAGCCTGCGATATCGTCCAGTCAGGCGTGACAGGTCTTCTTTTTGACACCCAGAGCGCGGAAAGCATCGTCGCAGCTGTTCAGGAGTTCGAAGAGCATGAACAGGATATGACCCCGGAACTGTGTCATCAGAACGCTCTCCGTTTTTCGGAAGAGCTGTTCCGCTCACGCTTCACATCCTTTGTCGAACAGCAATGGCGAGACTTCATGCCATCCCGGCCGAACGACAGGGTCTGATATGCCTCTGACCGCGATGGGGCTGATTTTCTGGCCCCTCAGCTTCATTTTCTTCTTTAGGAAAGATCCGCAGCGTCTCTTGGAATTGACCCTCATAGGAGGAATCTTTCAGGCGGCAGCGGTTCTGGTCATGGGAGGGCTTGGCCTGCAGCCGACAATGGCTCCGGGCATGCTCTTCATTGCGTTCATGGGTCTTCAGTTCATGCTGGGGGTCAAGTTCCCCGCGGTTGGACCGACCCTCAAATTTTGCGTGCCGCTTTTTATCTCGTTTTTCTGGGCGCTCCTTGGTTCCATTCTGCTGCCCCGTCTGTTTGAAGGGGTTGTGCTAGTTTGGCCCCAGAAAATGGACGACGTAGCCGCCCGTGTTCCGCTTGCGCCCACGCGCGGGAACATGACCCAGGATTGTTATCTGGTTTTAGATCTTGTCATGTTTGTCATGACTGTTTTTTTTCTGACCCGGCGTGAGGCTGATCCACGTCGGCTTTACAATGCCTATCTCCTGGGAGCCGCTCTGGCGTGTGGGATCGGTTTCTGGGAGATGGCGCACCGTCTGGTTGGAAGTATTCCGTTTCCGAAAGAACTTTTCTACTCCAATCCAGGCTGGGCCGTGCTCGATGGGCAGATGAGCGGCCCGGTGCCGCGCATCAATGCAACCTTCACCGAACCTTCATCCTGTGCGACATTTCTCACAGGGACGCTTTATTCAACCGTATGGTCCACTCTGAGAGGGTATGGAAACTGGGCGACACGGTTAATGATTTTCATGAGTACCCTGTGTCTGCTGATGACGACGTCGACGACGGGATATGTCGCCATGCTGGCTGGATTGGTCCTGTTGATCGTTTACGCCGTATTAAGTCGTGAGAGGCGATTGTTCCGACGTCTGATGATGTTCATTGCAGGCGGAATAGTGTGCATGGGGGTGACGACATTGGCTCTGACGGCTTTTGCGCCTGATGTTGTAAAAGCGGCGTCGGTAGTCATGCTGGAAACTCAGGACAAGAAACAGTCGGCTTCTTATGAGGAGCGGACCCAGAAGGACGCTGATTCGTACCAACTTGCATTTGACACCTATGGCCTTGGGACCGGTTGGGGCAGTGACCGTTCCTCCAGTCTTCTTCCGGGCTTTCTGGCTACGATAGGCGTTGTAGGTGTTCTGATTCTGGTGATCTGGAATGGAAGCCTGTTTCTGAAAATCTATCGCACGATCAAGGCGGCAGCGGGTGAACGATCGCTTGATGCATGGATGATCGAGGCAACATTTACTGCCCTGCTCGGGCGAACGGTGGCGACCCTGATTTCAGGGCCAGTTCTGGGAACGATGGATTTTTATGTGATGCTGGCCATGCTGGTATCATCGTTGATTCGCCTTCAGACCAAAGCGGGAAAGCGGGTGCGTGCCTGACGGCCTCATAAGTTTTATCGGGTTTTTTAGCGACTTCGGAGACGAAAATATCCTGTGGCCGGTGATGGCCCTGACTGGTCTTCTGTTGATTGTGCAGGCGCGGCGGAAAATATTTTTCCAATGGCTGGCTCTGGTGATCGTGGTGTTTGGCGGAATGCTGGTGCTTAAACTGGAGTTTGAAGCATGCGGCCGGATTCCGGGCCAGAATCTTTACAGCCCGAGCGGGCATACAGCAGGTACGACGTTTGTCTATGGCAGCATGATTGTGTTGTTTGGCAGGCTGCCGATCGCGGGTTTTGTGGGGGCTCTGGCGATTGCACTGCTCGCTGGCGCTGCACGTGTCTGGTTGCATGTCCATTCCGTTGCCGAGGTGTGTGTGGGGGGCGCTTTGGGAATGCTGGGCGTTCTGTTGCTGACGTTTGCACGCTATCGGGAAATACAGACATCCTCGAAACAAAAAAAGCCTGATTGGTCTGTTGTAGTGCTTCTTGTGGGCGTTCTGGTTGTGGCTTTGTCACTGCATGGTCTGAGGTCTCCAGCGGAAGTATGGCTTGAATATTTTTCTCACCGGTTTGTTGCGCCATTCAGGCACTGTCCTGTAACACTCTCCACAACCTGACCTTATATTTCTTCAAGTCTGGAAAAGTCCCATGAGTAAACTCGGATTCCCGTTATTTCTCCGGCCCGAGGCAAAGCTGCAAAATGCGAAGAGACTGCTGGAGCATGGAAAGGCCAGGCAGGGACTCAGACAGCTTCATACTTTGGCGACGTCAGGAAATGAGGAGGCTCAGTTTGTTCTGGGAGAGCTTTATCTGGCGGATAAAGACGTCCCTATAAACCCCGGAGAAGCCCTGCGCTGGTTTCAGAAAGCCGCAGAACATGGTCACGCCCAAGCGTGCCATAAACTGGCACAGTTGTGTTACATGGGATTGGGCCCAGCATCCGTAGATCGCGCGACAGTTTTTGAAAGAATTCCCGAACAGGGAGCGCCTGACTATGAAGGCGCCTTGCACTGGGCGGAGAAAGCCGTTGACGGCGGAGATCCCGACGGTATGGCGATGATGGCTCATCTCCTGATGCAAGGGCCTGACACTCTGCGCGATCCTGAAAGAGGGCGGGAACTTTATCGCAGGGCTGCTGAGGCTGGCAATGTGCAGGGTCTTTATGGCTATGGTCTTGATCTGCTTGGAGCCGCGCAAAATGCCGCGGAGCGCGAGCAAGGTCTATCCTATATCCGCAGGGCCGCGCAGGCTGGTCTTGCGGATGCTGAACTGACTCTCGGAACCGTTTTGGAATATGAGGGCGGAAAAGACGCGCAGGCCTTCGAGCATTTCATGAAAGCTGCTGAAGATGATCGGCCTGCGGCACAGATGAAGGTTGGAATCGCCTATTATCAGGGGCGTGGCGTGGAGCGGGATGTTTCCAAAGCCGAGACGTGGTTGCGCAAAGCCGCACAGGGTGGAGAAGTTGAAGCGATTGCGTTGGTCGGAGATATCAATCTTCAGGGCGATGGTGTTAGTCCCAATTTTCCTGAGGCCCATTCCTGGTATCGCAGCGCCGCAGAATCCGGACACGCGGGGGCTGCGGTAACACTGGCCCAACTGGTCTATAATGGAATGGGATGTGCTGCTGATCCCGCAGAGGCGAAAAGGCTTCTGCATTTAGCAGCATCGCGAGGAAACGCTGCTGCGAAAGAATTGCTGCAACGTTTCGGGTAGGAAAAACTGACAGGGATGAATGCCTGTCTGGCAGACAGCGTGCCTGTCAAAGCGCGACGCGGTTTTTCCTCAGCTTTGACATGCATAGTCCAACGACCCTGGCTTCTACCGATCCAGGTTTTTTTCCGGTCATAGACCAGAGTGCGAGCAGTGCAAGAACATAAGCCATGAGGCCAGCGCTGCCGAGAATGAAGAGTTTTATAATGCCGGGCCATGAAGCCGGCAGGAGATACCATTTAATGCTTTCTATACTGAGCCATGACACAATGCCGGCCAGGCAGGTCCGCCAGTTCTGAAAGAAGACTTCGCCATAAGAGACTTTGATCAGGGTTTTTGTGGTCGAGAGATAGATAAGCATCATGATGAATGCGACGCAGATGCGTCCCCAGCATGCTCCCAGCGCTCCGAATAAATAGGACGCTCCTGTGACGATAGGGATCTTGAAGGCAAATTCCAGAGAATTAAGGCGCATGTAAAGGTGGTTTTTCTTGAAAGCCATGACCAGTGCTGAAATGCCTTCTGCCAATCCTGCAAGGATCGGTGGAATGGCGAGCAGGGAAATATAGGTGATGGATTTTTCCCACTTTGCCCCCAGAATCGTGTGGACGATCTCCCCTGAAAGCGCAGACATTTCAATAAAAATAGGAAGAATGATCATGAACACACTGGCGTTCGACAACTGGTAGAGATTTCTGAAGTGATCCATGTTGTCCCGCCGCGCCACAAGGGCAGAAAGCAGGGGGCGACTGAGAGGCGCGATAATGGCCTGTGACGGAATCCCCACCAGATCGCTCGCGATCGAAAAGGCTCCCAAGGTTTGCGGAGGAACCATGCGTCCCAGAATAAGGCGGTCATATTGCCAGTTGATGGCGCTGATGATCTGGCCTCCACTGCTCCAGCCAAGAAAATTTCTGAAATCGCTCCATCGCGATAGCGTAAAGCGTGGTCTGTATGGAGAGATCACATAAGAAACGATCATCCCAAAAGCAGTATTTGTAATCGTTGCGGCTGCAACAGCCCAGTAGGAGCGCGTTGTCACGGCCACAATAACCGCAACGGTCATAGAACCAAATTTTCCGAGAAAATCGATGATACATTCGCGCGTAAAATCGAGACGCTTTGTGTAAAGCGTCAGGGTCGGACTCCACATTCCGCGCAGGGCAGGAGCCAGACTAAGCGCCATGAGCAGCGGAAACAGCCGGGAGTCGTGGTATATAATGGAAAATGGGAGGGAAATGACGAAGATAATAATACAAATAATGGTGCCGCGCAGGAAGCTGAGCGTGAATGATGTGTCGAGATGATCTTTGTCTATGGTCTCCAGAACAACGAGCGCCTGAGATAAGGGAAGTTCGAAAATGGCTTCCGTAAGATAAATGACGGACATGGCCAGAGACACGACGCCAAAATCTGCCGGCAGCAGAAGGTGGGTCAGAACAACAAGCGACACAAAATCCAGGAGACGACCTGACAGCTTGGCCCCGAGCAGAAGTGCCGCACCGCGTGCGGCTTTTGCGCCGACGTTCGTAAATGTTTCCTGCTCCGGGATCGGGGCATTTTCCGGTTCGAGGCTATTAGTCACGAGAGTGCGTCAACCCTTCAGCGCTATCATTCTGGTTATGGATGCCTCCAGTCCAGGAGATGTTCAAGTTCTAAGATTATTTCTTTTGAGACGTTTGTTCCATGCCGTGAAAATAAAATTATCATCATTCGTCTTTGCGTTTTGCCGAATTATTTTGGTTTGTCACCCGCCTTTCATGCTGTTGCCTACAAAAACCCTCTCCTAAAATGTTTTGATGTTATTTCGGGAGGGCAGCGCCATGACCTCAAAATTGCTGACGAGGGTGGAAAGACCTGCGCGCGGATGCAGGTTACCCAATGCAGTCAGATTGGATTGTGGAAGATCAAGGTTCCGATCTGCTCATTCTTTCCAGTGCAGGGCATAGCGCTAGCATATTTGCCTACCAACCCGATTCCCGGTCCATATTAATGGTTTGTTCGGAGCCAAGGCCATCGGCGGCATGGGCGTCTCGTTGAGAGAATGACAATGCTCCGTTGATTTTCCGTATATTTTTCATCGATGCTCAAAAATTAAGCATTTGTTCTAATAGGGCAAAATTAATCACACTTTAACTATTGGGAATATCTGCCGAAGATATTTGGCTTTTTTGACGAAAAGTCTGGATTGGATTTTTTTTGTTGGGCCCTTTCCGCTGGAAAGGCCCTCTTAGTTGCGCATATTTCGGCCTTGAGGGCGATGTTGATAACAAAAAAACTCATTAACGTCTTATTAATGAGAAAAGATTTTTCGGATGTGCGAGTAAGTGCACATTATTCGATCCAAAAGTGCGCTAACTCAATAATTGAGCGCCTTGGGATTGATTGTAATATTTTCGGGACTGCTCCCGATAGTACAGGATAACTGCGACATGGCTTCGACTTATTGGACCGGCGGCACTAGCGGCGATTTTTATAATGTCACGAACTGGTCGACGGGTGAGTCTCCGACCACGTATCATGACGTTTCCATTTTCGGTACGAGCGCTACTGTCACGGCAGAAGCTGTCGCGAGCACGGTCAGTGCAACGCCGGTTCCCAGCCTGACAATCGGTGGATACGGCACACTCGACATCACGGCAACGTCCTGCCAGTCCAGCGAAAGCTCTCCTGTCTTCTCGACCAGTGCTTTCCAGGTGTTCCAGTACGGCACGATCGTGATCGATACGCCGTCTGCAGTTCAGCTTGGCGACATCAACGTCATGAACGGCACTCTCACCATCGAAAACAACCGTAGCAACGTTTTCATGGGCGCGGGTTCTCGTCTGAATGGCGGCGGTACGCTGAATCTGGTTGATTCCACGTTTGGTAGCCAGACAGCCAGCATCAACGTCGAAAATTCGATGCACATCACGCTCTCTGGCAACAGCACGATGTACACGGGTTTTCTGACGACGGGTGTCTCTGTTGCATTCGACTCAAAGTCGAGCGAGCAGTTTTTCCTCAATGGTTCGGACGGAACGGTCGACACCAAGTTCTCGGGTGTTTCTTCCAAAACCCAGTTCGGCATCACAGCCAATACGGGCGAGACCCCGCTCTCAGCATCGTACGTCAAGAACACGGACGGTAGCTACAGCCTCGTTGTGCAGGAAAGCGATAACCACACGCTGACCCTGAACAGTGTCACGATGGCTTCCGGATATACTCCGGGCACCCTCGCGATTACTCAGGATAAGAGCGGTAATTATCTTATTTCTGATACGTCCGCGAACAGTGGCAACTCGGGCAACCATTGTGGTGGGCACGGTGGCCACTGGGGTCATCATGATGGAAACTCGAGCGGTCATTCCGGTTGGAACGGCCACGACGGTCACTCGGGATCGAACGGTCATAATGGCTCCAGCACGGGTTGTGGCGGCCATGGCGCGAGCTGGGGCTGGGGTTGGGGATCGGGTGGCTGTGACTACTCCTCTTCCATCAAGCAGATCATTGCGTCCTGGAGCAATGCTTTCTCGTCCTGCAAGGGTTGGCAGTCGAGCAGCTGTGGCAGCAGCAACTGGTTTGGTGGCAACTCCGCCCAGTCCGGTAGCGGCTGGAGCTCTTCTTTCAACTGGGGCCAGCAGAGCGGTTCACACGGCTGCTTCTCGTCATCGGGACAGTCTTCGTCGCATTCCCAGGCATCTGTGATCCACAACACGTCTCACTGGGGCTGCTAATCGCTCTGGCGATTAGTCTGTTCCGGGATTGAAGAAGAAGCACCTGGAAACGGGTGCTTCTTTTTTTGTTTCCAGTATGAATGTTGGAAAATAAACCGTTTCAGGAACAACAAACAGAATGTCTGACAGGACGCACGAGCCCACCGGTTTGAGTAGCTCTTCGGCGGATCATATCCCGTCTCTGCAATCACTGCGGGGAATTGCGTCCATAACCGTATTGTTGCGTCATTATGTGCGTTGCTTTCCTGGAGGCGAAACTTTCTGGCTGGCATACCAGAATATCTTTCTGAATTCGCAGGCGGCCGTTGTTGTATTTTTTGTTCTGAGCGGCTTCGTCCTGTCTCCGTCTCTTTTCAGAAAGTCCATAAGCGTGAGTGGGCTTGCCGGATTTTACGTCCGGCGCTTTTTCCGCATTGTTCCGTTGCTTGCAGTCGTAACGGCTTTATCGCTTATTTATGTAAAGTCGTCTTTTTCGACCTGGGACGTGCCATTTACCAATTCTTGGTTTGCCGGGTTGCTTCCGCATGGCGTGCCGTTATCGGCCTCGATCCTGGCCAGATGTTTTGTTGGCATGAATAGTGCTCTCGTTCCCCAGAACTGGACGATCGCCTGCGAATTACTGGTGGCATTGATATTGCCATTCTTGGTCAAAGCCTGCACAGGACGTTTCTGGCTTGCTGCACTGACATTCGTCATTGCGGCGGTATTATCGTTTATTGCTGCCGATGGTGGCGGGAAAAGTCTTCCTGTAGTTTACGCGGTCGATTTTGTTGTCGGAATTCTGACCTTCAGGATTTTACAGGCTCATGAGAAACGATATTCCGACCTGTTTTTCTATGCGGCGGTGATCGGACTTGTTGGGGCCTGGAAGATAGTGGAGGTGGTGACAGGCCAGGTTGATCCGCCATTCAACGATCCGTTCCGCAGTCTTGTCGAAGCCATTTTTGCTGCTGTCATCATTTATGGCCTTGCGACAAAGAGCCATATGTCCCGGCTTCTTTCGGTGCGCTGGCTGGTTTGGCTTGGAGATATTTCCTTTGGAATATATCTCGTCCATTTTCTGGTTATCGTCATTGTTGCGCGGTTGATGACGTCTTTCCTGCTTCCGTACTCGCTTCCTGTACAGGCTTTCCTGATGCTTGTTCCGGTTCTCGCAATATCCTTGGTAGCGTCGTATTTTTCCTTTCGTTTCATTGAAATCCCATTCAATGACTTTGGAAAAAGCCTTCAACGTCGCGTCAGGACCGCTCTTCCCCGGGGATGACTGATTGAAATCAGGCGTCTTCTCCTCCCGTCAGAGGGAGGAGAAGACGTGGTTTTCAGTAGCGTTCGGGAACGAGCATGGTCTCGGGTGTGGGTTCGCGCTCATAATCCGGATGGAAGACCCGCTCCGGCAGCACAACTTCTGTGCGGCTGACGGGTTCGTAGGGCACAAGTGACAGGAAATGGGCGATGCAGTTCAGGCGCGCGCGTTTCTTGTCCACGGCGGGAACGACCCACCAGGGTGCTTCGGGGATGCTGGAGCGTTCCAGCATGACTTCCTTGGCTAGCGTGTAATTTTCCCAACGCCGACGGCTTTCAAGATCCATCGGGCTGAGTTTCCACTGCTTCAGCGGGTCTTCGATCCGGGCGCGGAAGCGGGATTCCTGCTCTTCATCCGTGATCGAAAACCAGAACTTGATGACCCGGATTCCGCTGCGGACCAGCATGCGTTCAAATTCGGGAACGGAGCGGAAGAATTCTTCATAGTCTTCGTCCGTGCAGAACCCCATGACACGCTCAACGCCGGCACGGTTGTACCAACTGCGATCAAAGAGAACGATTTCACCTGCGGCCGGAAGATGGGCCACATAGCGCTGGAAATACCACTGCGTGCGTTCGCGGTCATTTGGCGCCGGAAGGGCGGCGACGCGGCAGATCCGGGGATTCAGACGCTGGGTGATGCGCTTGATTGCGCCCCCTTTGCCCGCAGCGTCCCGGCCTTCAAAGAGGACGACAATCCGCTCGCCACTGGCCTTGACCCAGTCCTGCAGCTTGATGAGCTCGCCCTGAAGGCGGATCAGTTCGCGGAAATAAGTGCGGCGGAATTCACGGTCCGCAGGATCGAGACCTTCGCCTTCATTTTCTTCCAGAGAAAGCTCGAATTCTTCATCCAGGTCATCGATGATTTCGTAGCGCATGCGCGCCCGAGCCTGTTCGTCTGGCGAGAGACCGCCGAAATCGTTGTCCTGCGTCATGAATAGTTTCCTTTGTCACCGGCTTTACAGGCCGTGAACAGAACCTTACCGGGCAAAGCGGAACCGAAGTTTGAAACTTAATTGAAATCATAAAACCGGTTTTAGAAGGACGTGGTCATGTTCAGACCCAGAACGGCTCCTCGTGATGCGGATGAGGCGCCTTTTACCGGTTCCTGACCGCCCAGATTCCAGAAATACTGAAAATCCGGTTGGAGGGTGACGTAATCGCGGATCGGAACCTGCCAGGTCAGTTCGATATGGTTTTCCGGCACCAGAAGTCTGGCCGAACTGTCTGAAAGACGAATAACATCCCGTGCGTTTTCCTTGGCGCGATGGCTGAAAAATCCTGTTCCCCAGCCGATTCCGATCACGTCATTGGGGCGGGAAGGGACAAAGCCCTGAAAGGTCAGTCCGGCCTCCACCTCGGCGGTAAGACGGTTTCGGGTGCCACTGGCCATGGTGGCGCGTACGAAAGTGTTGATGGCCTTGACCGGATCGCCCATCGTTCGCCAGAGCGCCTGATCAAACACGACATAACCCAGCCAGGTTCCGGAATGGTAAAAGGGCGTACCGGTGCTGTCCGGACTTCCCAGAAGGCCACCCTGATTGTCGAAACGCGGGTCTGGAAAGCGGCCTGTATCGTACAGTCCGCCAATTTTCCATGTTCCCGGAAGGGCAGGGGCATCCTTTCCCGAAAGGCTTTGTGCTGCATCGACCCAGAACTGGGCCTCTCCCATAAAAAGAGTGCCGCCCTTTGTGGAAAAGGTCGTCCCTGACGGGTCGATCCGTGTCGGACTGAGGGTGCTGTAGAAAGGGCCTCGGGTCGGATTGTCGTCCGTGATGGCGAGCATGAGGACGAGCGGGTAGGCGGGAGACCATTTGATCCGTGTTCCGACGGCGGAAAACGGCCATGAAGGGCCGCCCGAATAGAGATTGCTGGATGTCGAGAGTGGCCAGCCGAAACTGGCATTCAGGAACAGGGACGCGTTCTGGCTGACCAGAAACTCGGTGTCCAGATCGATCGTTCCGACGCGAATATCCAGCCGGTTTCCAAAAAATCCCTGCCCGTACCAGAGTTCAAACAGGCGGGTCGTCCGACCGGCATCGTAACCACTGACCGGATTGAGGGAGCCAAGGCGTTCTCCGGCCAGAGACCGTCCCCGGACCTGAATGGCGCTGATATTGAACAGCCCGTCATGCCATCCGAAGGCCCGACGTGTTTCCAGCAGAAGCGTTACGGCCGTCATGCCGTCATAGGTCGGACCGGGGTGCAGGCCGCCGGAGGCGAGACCCCAGACTTCCTCGACATCCTGAAGATTGAACCGGATCCCTTTTCGTCCCAGCCATGATCGTGCGCCGCCGACATCCCCGAGAAGTTCGGTTCCCGTATCTTCAGGGGGCAAAACAAAACCCGGTGCCGGGGAGGGCAGGGGAACGCCTGATGGCAGCACATCGGTGACGAGCGGCGCTGTTGCCGCCTGTGCGGTTCCGATCAGGAAAACCAGAGCAAAATATCGGCCTGTCAGCCGCAGAAGCGAAGGAGAATGTCCTTCGGACATGCCGGTATCCCGTCAGATGGAGGCGGACAGGAACAGCGGTGGGAAAACCGGATCTAGTGCTCCCGCAGGGCTGGAGACGTGTGGAGATCGGCAATGACCCGGAACACGGTCTGGCAAGACGGCTCCCCTTCCCTGAGGGCATGGACTGTCCGGACCATTCACAGGACGGGGAGAGGGAAGTGAAGTGAAGTTATTATGACGTGGCAGAGTTCAGGGCCAGCCGGACAGGACCCTGTCTTTCACGCTCGTGGGCAGCGGTACGTAATCCAGATCCCGCGTTACGTCATCGCCCTGTTTCAGGCCATATCTGAAAAATGTTTTTGTGGCGGCGGCTGCCGTCCTGTCTGTCGGATGGGCAGGCACGAGAACGAAGGTTGCGCTCATGATCGGCCAGGCCTGCGGCGCCGGGGCCTGAAGAAGATTCACGGCGTAATGGTCCGCGTGCGCCCAGTCCGCGCTGGTGGCGGCACTGGTGAAAGACGCTTTTTCCGGCGCAACGAACTGCCCTGCATGGTTTTTCAGCCGGACGGTATTGAGCCTGTTCTGACGCGCGAACGCATATTCCACAAAGCCGATGCCCCCGATGGATTGACGCACGCTGGCTGCGACCCCGTCATTGCCCCGCGCTTCCGGTCCATCCCCCCACATTCCGGCTTTCCAGTCGGGCGCGATGTCATGCAGATAATCCGCGAAAACATGGTTGGTGCCCGAGGCTTCCTCGCGGTGGATAGGAAGCACATCCAGATCCGGCAGGCGCAGGCCGGGGTTCAGGGCCCGGAGACGTGGATCGGCCCATGTTGTGATCGTGCCGTCAAACAGCGCAGCGAGTGTTGGTCCGTCCAGTTTCATCTGGTTCGAAGCAATGCCGGGGACATTGATAATCACCACAATCGCGCCCAGTGCGGTCGGGAACTGATAGAGGCTGTTTGAGTCTAGCAAGGCGGCCGCGAGAGGAAGATCCGAGGCTCCGAAATCCGCGCCAGAAGTCATGACAAGCTTTTGTCCCGCACCGGAGCCAACGCTTTGATAGGTGAGGGACAGGCCGGTCTGGCGATGAAAACCTTCGCCCCATCCCCGGTAAAGCGGGGCGGCAAAGCTGGATCCGCCGCCGGTGAGGTCAGCGGAATAGGCCGTCGCGCAGAAAAGGACCCCAAGAACGCCCATCACGCAGCGCGCGATCCGCTTGCCCCAGTGATACATGCTCAACCACGCTCCGCTTTATGGCCCGGTTTGTCTATCATTACGGACGAGCGTGTGACCATGCCTCTTCGCATGATCAGGCATCGATATCGTCCAGATAATCGGCAGAGGGAACAAAGAACAGCGAGCCTGTGACGGGACGGCTGTAATCCAGCAGACGGTCATAATTTCCTGCCGGTTTGCCGACGAACATGTTGTGCAGCATTTCCTCCGTGACGGACGGTGAGCGGGCATAGCCGATGAAATAGGTGCCGAACTCGCCCTTGCCCGCCTCGCCGAACGGCATGTTGTCGCGCAGGATATCGACCTGTTTGCCGTTGCGCGTCACAACGTTAAGGGCGTTATGGGCGTAAGCGGGTTTTGTTTTGTCATCGAGTTCGACATTGGACAGCTTTTTGCGGCCGATGATCTTTTCCTGCATCTCGACGGGTAGGGTGTTCCAGGCGTCGAGATCGTGGAAATATTTCTGCGTGATGACGTAGCTTCCGCCTTTGAAAGCCGCGTCTTCGTCGCCGATGATGGCGGCCTCGCAGGCTGCGGCATTTTCAGGGTTTTCCGTGCCGTCCACGAAACCGATCAGGTCCCGGTCGTCGAAATATTTGAAACCGTGGACTTCATCCACAACCGTGCAGACGGCGCGCAGGCGCTCCATGACCAGCTTGGCCATTTCGAAGCACATGTCCATGCGGGTGGCGCGGATATGGAACAGCATGTCGCCGGGTGTGGAAACAGCGTGATGGACGCCTTTGATTTCCTGAAACGAATGCAGTTCCTGTGGACGCGGGCCGGGAAAGAGCCGGTCCCACGCCGTTGATCCGAACCCGAGAACGCAGGAAAGCTGCCCGTTCAGATCCCGGAAGCCGACCGTGCGGCGCAGGCCGGAAAGATCCGCGCAGAGGCTGCGGATGGTCTTTTCCGCATCCGTGCCGGGATTGATGTTCAGGACAAGGAAAATGGCGGCGCGCGTCAGAGGGGCGGCAACGGGCTGGGGCGTGGCGTCGGACATCGGAACAGTCTTTCCATCAGCGTGGCAATATATGTCTGGTTGTTGATAGCGCGCGTCCTGTCAAACGAACAGGTTATGAAAACGGCCGATCCCCGTTTTGAAATACGGACTGCGTGCAGTAGTGTCCGGCCACAAACGAAAAAAGGTCATCATGGACAGCAATCTGAAATGCCCGGTCTGCGGGTGCGAACATGTTTATCCGGACGGCGCGCTGTGGATGTGCCCGGAATGTGCGCATGAGTGGAACCCGGCCGAGACGGGAGCGGAAAATGACGCGGCGTCCGGCGAGATCCGGGACGCCAACGGCAATGTTCTGGCGGATGGCGATACGGTTACGGTCATCAAGGATCTGAAGATCAAGGGCTCGTCCATGGTCGTCAAAGGCGGGACCAAGGTGAAGAACATCCGCCTGTCGGACGGCGGAGACGGGCATGATATCGCGTGCAAGATTGCCGGGATCGGGGCGATGAACCTGAAATCCGAGTTCGTCAGGAAGGCCTGACGGACGGCGCCGGGCCGTCCAGAATATCGTGGGCGGCTTTCAGCGCCGTATGTAGTTCAGGGTAGATATTCCCTGCTCCGAGGGCGGATGTGATGTGATGCCGGTCCATGTCTGAGCGCAGATAGACGCTCACTCGTCCGAAAATCAGTGTAATTCCGCGCTCCTGGAGTTGCGCGATCAGATCCCGCAGGTCGGCGGCGGCGGAATAGTCGATGTCCGTGACGGGGCTGGCATCGAGGACAACACAGCGGACCGGGTGTGGCGCGTGGTCCACCAGAGCCAAAAGGTCCTGCCGAAAGCGCGTCGAATTGGCGTAGAACAGATCCGCGCAGAATCGGAAGACGATGAGGCCCGGAAGCGTTTCCAACCCGTTCTTCGCAGGCAGGGCTTCCAGAATGCCTGTGCCTGCGGCCTGTTGCAGGACTACCGTATGCGGCTCGTAGCTGTGCCGGACATGGCGAAACAGCGAGAGCGCGATGGCGAGGAAAATGCCTTCCTCAACACCAACCCCCACGACAACGGCGGCGGTCGTCATGGCCAGCCAGAATTCCCCCGGGCTTTCCTGCCGGATTGCGCGCAGGCTTTTCAGGTCGATCATCTCGATGGCGACGGTAAAAACAATCCCGGCCAGAACGCAGCGGGGCAGGGCCTCCAGCGGGCGTGTCAGAAACAGCAGCACCATGAGCGTCATACAGGCGAACGTTACCTGCGCGACCTGACTGCGTGCGCCGGAACGCACCGCCATCGCGGTCTGGGTGGGGCTGCCATTGACGGTGAAGGTACCGCTCAGACCGGCAGCGATATTTGCGGCGGACAGCCCCAGAAGGTCGCGGTTTTCATCGACGGTTTCATGAAACCGCTCTCCGAAGACCCGGGACGTGGCGGCACTCTGCGCGATGATGACGAACACGCAGGACGCCGCCACGGGCAGGAGGCCGAGGAGTTCGTTCCATGAGACATCCGGCAGGTCGAAATGCGGCAACCCGCCCGTAACATGGCCGAGTGTGGGAACGCCGTGATGCGGAAGGTTTAGCCCCATGCTCAGCGCGATGCTGCCGATAACGACACAGAGCCCGGTTGGCAGATGCGAGGCGAGGCGCTGTCCGGTCATGAGAACCCCGACCGTAAAAGCGGAAAGTCCGGCGACAACAAGGCTGGCCTGCGGGATCTGCCGAAGCGTGCCATACGCCTGAAGCAGCGGGTTATGCGCGCTGACGGACACGCCGAGCATGTCGTGTAGCATCGCGATGCAGACCTGCACGCCCACACCGGCCAGAAACCCGGTGAGAACGGTACGGGATAGGAAATCTGCCAGAAATCCCAGACGGAAGACCCGCGCCACAAGCAGGAGGGCTGCACAGAGCAGCGCTGTCATGCTGACGAGCGCCATGTAATGCGGGCTGCCCTGCGGCGCCATCTTGCCAATCGCGCTTGAGAAAATGGCCGCCGTTGCGGAATCGGCTGCGACAACCAGATGTCGGGAGGACCCAAAGGCTGCAAATGCCACAAGCGGCAGCAGAACCGTATAAAGTCCTGTAACCGCGGGCATGGCCGCAATGCGCGTATAGCCCAGCACCTGCGGAATATTCACCGACGCCAGCGAGAGCCCCGCGATAATATCGGTCCATTTCCGGCGAGGCGCTGTGGGTTGGGGCTGTGCTGACATGAGCTGTGTTTTAGGCCTGTGGTCGGGATCTGTCTTCACAATGTTCCGGAGGAGGTTGGGTCCGGCTCGAAAATGGCTCATGATCTGCCAGATCAAGGACGGATCTTTCGTCCATGCAGCCAGAAGGAACAGGATCATGACCCAGAGAGTAGCGCTCGTGACAGGTGGATCACGCGGCATCGGTGCGGCCATTGCGCTGAAGCTGGCGCAGGATGGTTTTGATATCGCCATTACTTACGCCCGCAATGAAAAGGCCGCGCAGAAAGTCGTTGGCGAAGTCGAAGCACTCGGGCGTCGTGCCGTTGCGGTACAGGCTGATGGTGGCAGCGCGGACGGCAACATCGCAGCGATTACGAAGACGCATGAGGCGTTCGGGCGTCTGGACACGCTGGTGTGCAATGCAGGCATCTATCCCTATGGCCCGATCGCCCAGATGAGCGTGACGCAGATCGAAGATGTTCTGAACCTCAACCTGCGTGCGGCGATGATCGAGACGGTTGAAGCCCTCAAATACATGACGACGGGTGGTCGCCTGATCTATATCGGCTCGGCTTTTGGCGAGCGCGCACCTTTTCAGGGTATTTCACTCTATGCCGCGACGAAGGCCGGTCTGATCGGGTTTGCAAAAGGCGTGGCGCGGGATCTCGGGCCGCAGGGCATTACGGCGAATGTCGTCGAGCCCGGCCCGATCGCAACCGATCTCAACCCCGAAGACGGTCAGGGTGCCGCTGTCATCCGCAGCTTCACGGCCACGGAATCCTACGGCAAGGTTAACGACATTGCCCGCACGGTGTCCTTCCTCGCCAGTCCCGATGCGTCCTACATTACGGGCGCATCCATTCTGGTGGATGGCGGCCTCGTCGCCTGAGACCGGAGACAGATTTCATGTCCGTCACGATCTACGGAATCCCCAACTGCGATACGATGCGCAAGGCCCGCTCATGGCTGGCCGAGCACGGTGTTGCGTTCACTTTCCATGACTATCGCAAAGACGGAGTTCCGCAGGCGCGGCTGGAAGGCTGGGTTGCGAAACTGGGTTGGGAAAAGCTCCTGAACCGCTCGGGAACGACGTTTCGCAAACTGCCGCCCGAGCTTCGGGAGGCTCTGGATACGGACCGGGCGCTGGCGCTCATGCTGGAACATCGCGCCATGATCCGGCGTCCTGTGCTGGAGGGGCCGGATGTGCTGCTGGTCGGGTTCCGACCCGACGACTACGCAAAGGCTTTGTCCGGTCCTAGTGATCCAGACCAAGCGCCTTGATTTTGCGGTGCAGTGTGGCGCGGCTCACGCCTAAAAGACGTGCGGCCGCGCTCACATTTCCACGGACTGTCCCAAGGGCGGAGCGGATCACCTGCGCCTCTGCCCGCCGGAAATTTGGCTCTTCCTGACTGTCGAGCAGAGGCAGGAGCGCCGGAAGGCCCGATAATTCGCCTTTCGGCCAGTTCATATGCTGGCGGCTGGCATGGGTGGCGCCACGGATATGCCCGTCCCGATCCAGCGCAACCAGCATGGCCGAAGACGATGTCGACGGCCCAAGCGTCAGGATCATGTCCTCCCGGAAACGGTCGTGAAACAGTTTCTCTTCGACGCGCCGGGCCGTTGTCTGGAGCGCATCCATCAGAAGCGGCGCGGCAGGCAGCACGTTCTCGGCCACGAAAGAACTGATGTCGATGGCCCCGGCGAGATCCCCGATGGAGTTATAAACCGGCACGGCCATGCCGGTCAGCTTACGGAAACACAGACGCCAGTGCTGGTCGTGAACGACCATGACCGGGCGTTCCTCGCGCAGACAGGTGCCGATCGCGTTGGTCCCGGCATTGGCTTCATCCCAGACCGCACCCGCCTGAAAACGCCACCGTCGGCAGCCGCTCAGATTGCTGCGCTGCGTGTGCCGGGAGAGGACGACGCCGGTGGGGTCGGCCAGCATGACCGTAAAATCCAGTGGATCCACGAGCGTATGCAGGCGCTGCATTTCCGGCAGGGCGCTCTGGATCAGGCGCTGCGTACGGCCGCTGACAAAGCGCAGTTCGGGCTGGCTGAGCACCTGCGTTTCCCAGCGTTCGGACGGATCCAGATTGTAGTTCGTGGAGCATCTCGCCCAGGAATCCGACAGGCATGTCCGGGCAGCGGCAGCGGTCATTGTGCCCCCCGTGCGGCGGGATAAGGCACCCGGTGTCGAAAACCTGTCGCAGTTCTGCGACAGGTGCGGCGCAGACAGTCACAATCGGGTGAGGGTGGAACCATACGGGATAGCCTGCGGCGAAGACATTCAGGAATGACGGGTTCTGGAAAAGGCGAAGCGTTGCGTATCGGGTGTGTTTCTTCGCAGGCCATCGGTAACGCAATACTCCTTTCTTTTCCGGTTCAGTGCTGTGGGTCGGAAGGGACACAGGCATGAAAGCCGGAGCTTTTGCAAGCGCCGGTCATTGCCGCTCCTGACGTACGAACAGAGCTGTCCCGTCCGTCACAGCCATGACGGAGCGCTAACGGTAACGCGTTCCGCCGATGATCAGGAAAGACAAATCATTTCAGAGAGAATGGTTTTCGTTTTTCGCAAGAACGAGGTGTCATGTCTGCTTCACTCCAGAGGGTAATGTCTCCATTAACCTCTATCCTGCTCGCAGTTGTCGGGCTTTTCCTGCTGGGAGGGGGAGGATATCTCCTCGTTCTCGGTGGTTCGTGGTTCTATGCCCTGATGGGTCTTGTGATGCTTGCCGCCGCGGGTGTCAGCTTCCGCAATCCGCTGCTGGGCGCGCGTCTGTACGCTGCACTGCTGCTGGTGGCGACCATCTGGTCTGTCTTCGAAGTCGGGTTCGACATCTGGGGTCTGGAAGTCCGTCTCTTCACGCTCGTGGGGATCGCGGCCTGGATGCTGCTGCCATGGGTGTGGCGGACCGGTCAGACCTGGGTTTCGGACAAGCGCGAGCTTCTCGGTTCTGCCGTGATCGCGATGATTGCGATTATCGCAAGCTGCTTCACGTCCTACTCCATCAACGGCACGCTCCCCGCTGACCGTATGGCCGCGACCAACCAGTCCGACCTGACGGCCAAGGACACGCCCGACGCCGACTGGCCGGCCTATGGCCGTACGGTGGGTGGAGACCGCTACAGCCCGCTGGCCCAGATCACGCCTGCGAATGTCAGCAACCTCAAGCGCGCCTGGGTGACCCGTACGGGTGACGTTCAGAAGGCCGATGAAGGCGTTGTTGCAGGCCCCGATCAGGGCCACGAGTTCAACCTTGAAGTCACCCCGATCAAGGTCGATGACACGCTCTATCTCTGCACGCCGCATAACTGGGTCATGGCGCTCGATGCCAAGACCGGCAAGGTGAAGTGGAAGTTCGATCCCAAGCCTGCTGCCGAGGATCTGGCTGCGAACGTCTATCTGGCCTGCCGTGGCGTGTCTTACTACAAGGCGCCGGACGACTATACGGCTCCTGACGGCTCCAAGGCCTGCCAGAAGCGCATTTTCTCCCCGGTCGGTGACGTCCGCCTACTGGCGGTTGATGCTGAAACCGGCAAGCCCTGCGAAGATTTCGGCGAGCACGGCTTCATTTCCCTGCGCCAGTATCTCGGTCATGTTCCGCATGGCTTCCACTTCGTGACGTCTCCGCCGCTGGTGGTGAAAGATCGCGTTGTTCTGGGTGGTTGGATTTTCGACAATCAGGCGAATTTCGAGCCCTCCGGTGCAATCCGTGCGTTCAACCCGATCAACGGTGAGATCGAATGGGCCTGGGATGCCGGCCATAATCCGGAAAACTGGAAGCCCGGCCCGAACGACGAGCTGACCCGGGACACCCCGAACGCATGGGGCGTTTACACAGCCGATCCGGAACTGGGCCTTCTGTATCTGCCGATGGGCAACTCGCCGCCGGACAACTGGGGTGGCTCGCGCCGTCCGTTCGACGATGCGACGTCCAGTGCCACGATCGCCCTCGATATCGAGACGGGTGAACGCCGCTGGACCTTCCAGACCGTGCATCACGATCTGTGGGACATGGATCTGGCCATCGGACCGTCCATGGTCGATCTGCCCGGTCCGAATGGTGAAAATATTCCGGCTCTGATCCAGAGCACGAAGCGCGGTGAGTTCTTCGTTCTGGACCGCCGCACCGGCAAGCCGGTTCCGGGCTATCCGGTCGAGGAACGTCCGGTTCCGACCGCAGGTGTCGCACCGGACGATCACGTGACGCCGACGCAGCCTTTCGCTGTCGGTCTGCCGTCCCTGACGCCGCCTGATCTGAAGGAAAGCGACATGTGGGGCGCGACGCTGCTGGATCAGATGATCTGCCGCATCCAGTTCCGTCAGTCCGCTTACGAAGGTCAGTTCACGCCGCCGCATGTCGGCAAGACGACGATCGTCTATCCGGCATTCTATGGTGTGGTGGACTGGCAGGGCGCCTCAATCGATCCGCAGCGTAAACTGCTGATCGCCAATGCGAGCTACCTGCCGTTCCGGATCCGTCTGGAAAAGCGTCAGAAGGCCGAAAACGCTGGTATTCTGCCGAAGTGGAATGGTCAGGGCGACAAACCGGAAGCCAAGGGCGATGCGCTGAGCGTTTCTCCCGACTACGGCACGCCCTACATCGCTTATACCAGCCCGTGGCTGAACCCGCTTCAGATCCCCTGCAAGGGACCGGTCTGGGGTACGATCACCGCCATCGATCTGGTGACGAAGAAAATCGTCTGGCAGCATCCCGTCGGCACCACGCGCGACACGGGTCCTTTCCGGACGCATAACAACCTTCCGCTTCCGACCGGCATGTACAACATCGGCGGCAGCGTCCTGACCAAGGGCGGCGTGTCCTTCATGGGAGCGACGGCCGACGATTACCTGCGAGGTTTCGACATGTCGAACGGCAAGGTCATCTGGCAGGACCGTCTGCCTGCTGGTGGACAGGCAACACCGATGTCCTATCAAATTGATGGGAAGCAGTATGTTGTGATCGCCGCAGGTGGTCATGGGGGCCTTGGCACCCGCAGCGGTGATTATATCATCGCCTATAGCCTGAATGGAGACCAGAGCGCCGCCGCGCACTGAGCCTCCGCTTACGGACGGAGCGTGTCCCCCTGAGGACACGCTCCACACTCCCGCTCAATCTCTATGGAAATTCACGTCATGCGTCGCAAATTCACGCTCGGAGTGCGTCTTGGTGCCCTGACCGCCTGGTTGCCTGCTGTTGCTCTTGTTCCGGGTTTTGCCGCTCATGGCGCGGATATTCCCCTGGCCATCATCGGCCCGCACGAATACGACCTGCCGGTGGATTTCAAGCCATTCAACGTCGTCGTACAGTATGGCGACGGGAATGCTGCCGGTTCAGTCTATGACAGCGGCGGCCAGCGCCGGGCGCATGGCGGCAGCCATACCTGGAGCGGCATGACGAAATACGTACATTTCCGTAGCTTCGACGCGATCCCGCATGTCAGCTTTGCGTTCGAGCTCATCCAGTCCGAGGCCTATACGCTGGCCAACGGGCAGAACTGGGGCGGTCTGGGGACGACGATCGTTGGCCCCGCAGCATGGTTCAAGCCCAATAAACACAGTACGCTCGGCATCCAGACCTTTATGGAAACCCCGTCAGGGACGCGGGATTCCATGGCGATGCATTACTGGGCGAACCTGTCGAGCATCATTTTCGACTACGAATGGAAGCATTTCAGCTTCGATGGCGATCTGGGCAGCGTCGTGAGTTCGACCAAACACCGTAACGGCGAGCATAGCTATTCGCCCGGCAACGTGTTCTACACGAACCTGCGTTTCAGCTGGAAAGCCACATCACGTTTTGAGCCGTTCTTTTCGCTCGACTGGCAGAACAGCGGCGGCATGCACGACAACACATCCAATCTCTGGGTCGCCAATTCAAGCAGCCGCGAAACGGCGCTGGGCGTCGGTGCAATGTTTTACATCACCAAACGCCTGTCGTTCACGCCTCGTTATTCCCATTCGGTCGAAGGACGGAACGTGCCGGAAACGAACGCCTATTACATGAAGATCGCCTATCTTTTCTGACCGTCAGGCCGCCGCCTTCGGCCGGAAACGTGCCGTGGTGATGTCACAGTCATACTGTGCGGCGGTTTCGCAGGGATTGCTGGCGAGTTCGTTGACGGCCTCCAGAATACGTTCAACCTTGGCGTCATCCATCAGCACGCTGAAATTCAGACGTGTCCAGCCCGGCTTTTCGATTTCCTGACCGGACAGGATGGCGCCACGGATCTGACCGGACTCAGTCTCGTCGATCCCCAGCAGACGATGCGCGTACGGCCCCGCGCACGCACAGCCGCCACGCACCTGAATGCCGTAACGGTCCGACAGCATGCGCGTGAAAAGCTGTTGATGGATGAACACATTGTTCTTCACATCGCGGATCCGGAATGAAAAGATCGGAAGCGCAGCAGCGGTCGGGTGGCCCAGAATTTCAATGGCGGAATTGCTGCTCCAGGCTTTTACGGCCCGGGCGCGTAGTTCCGCATTACGCTGCGCCATATAGGCGTCTCCGATGACATCCTTGACGATGAAGGCCAGCGCGGCACGGATGTCCCCGATCACGTTCGGCGTGCCGCTTTCCTCGCGGGACGCAAGATTGGCGGAATAGTCGTGGTTCCACGGCGAGACGAACCGCACGGTGCCTCCGCCCGGAAGAACGGGCAATGTGCGCGAGACTGCGGCGTTGCGCACAATCAGAATGCCCGAAGCCGCAGGGCCACCGATAAATTTGTGGCAGGAAACGACAACTGCATCTTTCTCGAATGGCGTTCCGGGCTGCATGTCGATCGGGCAGTACGGTCCGGCTCCGGCATAATCCCAGATCGACAGGGCACCATTTTTCTTGAGCAGGGCGGTGACGGCGTTCACATCCGTCAGAATGCCCGTGACGTTGGAGGCGGCCGAGAACGAGCCGATTTTCAGGCGGTCCGCCGGGCAGGATTTCAAGGCCTCTTCCAGAATAGACAGGTCGGGCCCGCCTTCGGCTGCCTCAGGAATTTCGACGATCTCCGCCCCGCTCTCGCGCCAGGGCAGGATATTGGAATGGTGCTCGTAAGGGCCGATAAAGACGATCGGCCGCTTTCCTGCATCACACAGAGCCGGAATCTCCAGCAGATGCACCAGACGGTTTAGCCCTGCCGTCGCGCCATTCCCCATAAAAATGGTTGTAAAATCGGAGGAGGGAGCGTGGCAGAGCTGCGAGATGGTCGCGCGGGCGCTGTTGCGCAGCCGCGTCATGTAGGCGCCGCAGAAGGAGGCTTCGGTGTGGCTGTTGGCATAGAAGGGCAGGATCTCGTCCATGATGAACGTCTCGATCTGCTTCAGCGCACGTCCGGAGGCAACATAATCGGCGTAGAGCAGTGATTGCGTGCCGAACGGCGTCGAGAACTTCGCACCATCGCCGATCACGCCCTTGGCGAGCGCTGCCAGCCCGTTGCTGCGCAATGTCTGCTCGAACTGTTCAAGAATGGCGGTGCTGTTGTCGAGATTGCCGATCGTTTCCATAGCGCGATGTTTTCCCCTGCGTGATAAACGAACGATAGACCGACCGAACGCGCGAAAACCGCTTCTTTTTTGAGGATAAAAAATCCTTTTTGTGGTCATATGATGCGTTATGGCCAGAAGAATCGATCAAACAGACAGGGCGATCCTGAGAATCCTCCAGAAACAGGGTACGCCCTCGCAACGTGAACTCGCTGAGAAGGTCGGGCTGTCGCAGAATGCCTGCTGGCGGCGGCTGAACGCCCTGCGCGAGGATGGGGTGATCGCTCATGATACGGTCCGTCTCAATGCGACTGCGCTGGGCTTGACGCTGACGGTGTTCGTGTTGATGCGAACGCGCCACCACTCACGCGAATGGTTCGAGACATTCCGCAAGGTTGTCGGTTCGATCCCGAACATAGTTGATTTTTATCGGATCGCGGGCGAATACGATTACCTTTTGAAGGTGGTGGCCTGCGACATGAACGATTTCGACCGTGTGTATCAGCAGATCATCAGCAAGGTGGAACTCGATGCCATCACGTCATACATGACCATGGAAACCCTGGCGGACAACAGGGACCTTCCGGTCTGAAACGCCCATCCCGTCCACAGCAGGAAGTCTTTTGTCCATGAGCCAGCCCGACCAGCTTGCCCACAGTCTGCGTACGCGCCATGTCGTCATGATCGCCCTCGGGGGGGTGATCGGTGCAGGATATTTCATCGGGGCGTCCGCGGCACTCTCGCTGGGTGGACCTGCGGTCCTGCTCTCTTATGCGCTGGCCGGAACGCTGGTGTTTCTGGTCAATCTGATGATGCGCGATCTGGCGCTGAAAGTACCTGGACGGGCCTCATTTTTGGGGCAGATCCAGTATGCGCTTGGGGAGCGTGCAGCCTTTGTCGCGGGCTGGGCGTACTGGCTGACATGGATCATTGCGATTGCCGTGGAAGTCATCGCGGTCGCGACAATGCTCGCTCCCTATATTCCGCTGCCTTATGCCGTTATCGAGGTGCTTATCATGGCCCTGATGACAGGCGTGAACCTCATGTCCGTCAAAGGGTACGGGGAATTCGAATACTGGTTCTCGGCCATCAAGGTTCTGGCGATTGTCTGTTTCATCGGGATCGGTGTTTGGGCGCTGCTGAGTCGCCCTATTCCGGTGCATGAAAACCTGTTCGCGCATGGCGGTCTTTTGCCGCATGGCTGGCTGGCACTGCTGGCAGTCATTCCGACCATCCTGTTCTCCATGGGCGGCAGCGAGATTTCCACCGTCGCAGCCGTTGAATCCGACAATACGGAGCAGAATATCGTCCGCGCCACGCGCTCCATCGCGCTGCGGATCGGCGGGTTCTATATCGTCTCGATCGCGCTGGTCCTCTGTCTGGTGCCGTGGAGCGATGTGGTGTCAGGTTATTCGCCGTTCCTGCTGGTGCTGCACCGCCTGCACGTGCCATTCGCGGACGTGGCCCTTGCGCTTGTGGTGATGACGGCGGCGCTGTCCAGCCTCAATTCCGGGATCTACGTGACATCGCGTATTTTGTACGAACTGGCAGAATCCGGGTCTGCGCCCAAGCTGTTCCTGACGGTGGATACCTCCACGAAACTCCCCCGTCGGGCCATTCTGGTGAGTGCGCTGGCCTCCATTTTCGTCGCGGCCGTGGCCGTGTTGTCGCCAACGCTGATCTTCGGGCTGCTCGTCAGTCTGACGGGCGGGTTCATGGTGTTCAACAACACCATGATCGTGGCTGGACGTCTGAAACTGGTGCGGGAGTCTGCGTGGAGGGCCTATGCAGCGCTGGTACTGATTGCCTGCACGCTGGTTGCCATGCTGATTCAGCCCGAAACGCGCTCACAGATTATTCTCGGGGCAGGCGCGCTCCTGCTGATCTTCGCCGCAGAACGGTTCGTTCCACGGCGCCAGCCGGACTGATGCCTCAATAAGGCACAGCCAGATCCCGGTTGTTGATTTTTTCAAAGACCGGTTTTGGGGTGTCGTGAAACGTCTGGAATGAGAATTTCCGGTAACTGATATCCTTATATCCCCGGACGAACATCACCCCGTCGCTCAGGTCGGAGAGGGCTGTCCAGACGGTGTATTCAGAGACCGTTTTGCCGGATTCCTTCTGTGTCTCGCCGCCAAGCGTATCAGTGGTAATGTTTTTCATGCGATCGAACCGGTTCATGATATGCGCCAGAATATTGACCGCATCCCCCGATGACTGGGCCACGGGTGCATAGCTGGTGTAGTAAACGCCGCGAATGAAACGCCCGACAGACGTGTCTGAGGATGGCAGATCCGAGGCCGCAATCCCGCTATCCGGCTGGACGACCTTGATGCCTCCCAAAGTGGCCGCAGATCTGTCCTGATTGGTCAACTGCGTATAATTATTCAGGTTCTGAAGATGCCACGGAAAATCCGGCCCGTTTGTCATGACCTTTGTCGGGTTGTCATAGACATGAAATTTTCCATTGAGTGTCTCAACGACGATGCTTCCGCCGTTTTTATCGTAAAACGCAAAATGAAAAGGCGATTTCACACCGCCCAGTCTGGCTAGAACAGGAGACCAGAAATGCCCATTGTCAACGGCTTTCCGGACTTCATCCACGGTGGCGAAATTAGCCAGTGCCCATTCCCCAAGCGATGTTACGGGGACGGACTCTAGATAGTCTGATTCCGCAAGTGGAGTGAGGGTGGCGTCCGGCACCATATTGGCGCTGAAAGACAGGCCCGCCCCATTCATACCCTCAAGCATGTTGTGGTCGTCACCATCATCATAGACGGGCGTGGTAATCGCCAGAATGGGATAGAGAGACTTGTAATGCGCTCCGGCACTGCCGTTCGGCGCTTTTTTCTGGAAGGCCGTTTGTGCTGGATAGAAAGTCACCCATGACGGCAGATCTTCAGGAAGCTCCAATGTGCGTCCATGAAAAACATGGCCTTTGTTATCCGTAATCGCCAGGCTTGAGCAGGCCTGTCCGATTGCCGGAAATAAAAGGACAGAGGACAGCATCATACTGGAAAGAGACGTTATTTTCATTGGGCTGGTCCTGAAAATCGTATTGATAATTTTTGTGTGGATAATTCAGAATTTTCCATCTTCACTAAAGACGAAATATTTATCGGGAAGTTTCTTAACTTGGAGTAAAGTCACATTATGAGCCATGGGCTGGGACTTCTAGAATAACGCTCCCTGTGCCGGGCTTCCGGGGATGCTCGCCCCAAAATCCCGCTCGATCCAGCATCGGAGCACGCGCAGGATCTGCTTCTGCTGTTCTGATGTCAGGGGCTTGCCCGGCCCCATGCCGTGCCATTTCGACAGACAACTGCGGCAACAGGCCCCCGTCGCATGCTGGGCGATGAAGACCGGATGACCGCGCATGGGGGTTTGTTTTCCGTCGCGCGGTGGATGTGCCGGAGCGAGGCGTTCGGCGATGAACGTTGCCCCATGCTCCATGACCGCATCAAGGCCCCGGCTTTCCAGATAGAGTCGGGCCTGATCGTCCAGATGAAAGCGTGAGCGGAAACGGGATCGGGCGAGGCGTTCGAAGAGATCTTCGGGGTCAAAACGGCTCACTGATCCACAACCTTCTGAAAAACAGGCAAAAAATCGCGTGAGAGGACGCAAGCCCCCTGTAAGAACATTTGTTCTTTCTCCATATGGTGATGAATGGACGCTTTTCCGAGACGCTCCCGCTCATCTTCCGGGGCAGGAGACATCACAACATTGACGGTTCTCTCGCCGCTACAGGTGCAGGACCTGTTCTCTGCGCGGCTGGAAGAAATCTGTGCGGCTTTCGACGACTGGGGCTTTCCGCTGATTGTGGCGGGGCAACTTGGCGATGCCGCGCCCAATTCCTATCCTAAATATTACCAGCTTCCGCTGACCGATCCGCAGTTCGGGACTGCCCTGTCGCTGGAGGTGCAGAAATCCGTTCTGGCGCGAGCGGGTATCGGGCCCGGTGATTATGTCCATGTGACGGGCATGCTGCGGGCGCGCCAATATCGGGGGCAGATTGTGCTGCGTTTCGAGGCGGTGGCCGTTGAACTTCACGATCCTGCGCGGCAAAAGGTCGAGCGTGCCGAACGCTCCGTACTCGACGTTCTGCGCGGACTGCCCTGCATCTCGCATCCTTATCCAACACGGCCCGAGGCGCGTCTCCTGCTGATCCATTCAGCGGCCTCAAGTGCACTGGTAGCGGAAGACTTTCTTCAGGCGCTTGGCGGCGCGTGGCGTCCGGAACGTGTCAGAAGCCTGCCCACGGCCATGAACGATCCCGGCCGTCTGGCGGAAGCGATTGGCACCTGTCGTGAAGAGATCGTTGTTCTGATCCGCGGCGGCGGAGATGCTTCGGATTTCGTGGTGTTTGAAAGCCCACAGGTGATGGAAGCACTGGCGGTCTGTCCGGCGCATCGCGTTCTGGGTGTGGGACATACGGCCAACCGGACGCTCGCCGAGCGTGTTGTGGATCATGCTGCCACGACACCTGCCGATGCTGGGCACTATATCCGGCGTATGAGTGGCCGGATCTGGCAGGAGCAGGAAGAAGCCCGCGCGCAACAGGAAGAAATGGCCGCACTTCGAGACAGCGTGGCGCTGAATATTGCGCCGGAACGAGCACCGATCGGAACTCGTCTGCGGAATGGGTTGATCCTGCTTGCGATCGGCCTGATGCTGGGGCTGCTGCTGACGCGGCTACTCTGACCTGTCAGGCTGTCGTGCGTTTCGTTGTGATCAATCAGACCACACGCGATGTGTCCGCGAAATAATTATCCTTGGCGCCGAACCTGAAAAAGTACGGCGCTGAGACACTGCATTTCGGCAATTCGTGGTGTGTTCTGTCGTTTATGGCCTTCAGCGAACATCCACACGGACGAACGGTTTTGTGGCCGACGGATCAGTCATGGCGTGCATTTCGATCTGGATGGACTGGGCACCGGCTTTTTCAATATGAGCTGCCACACCCGCTGCCAGATGATCGGTCACGTCCGTCAGAGCCTGTGCCTGTGCGTCCGGATTGGGTTGGGGTGGAGCGAAAGCCTGTACGATGAACAGGACATTTGCCTTGCGTGACAGGGCAGTTTTCGCGGCCCGTTCGACAATGGGGCCGTATTCGGATTCCGGCGTGCCGTCTGGAATCGACAGGAACGGAGCATGCGGTGGGGGAGCCGGAGGTGCGGGCGGAATATAGGGGTGTGGAGGTTTGCCCGCGTTCGGATTGAACGTGCGCTGGTCCAGCAGCTTACACCCTGACAGCAGGGGCGCGGCCAGAAGCAGCCCTCCCATCAGGAGGGCGGAGTGCGGAACAAAGCCCCGCTGCGAACGGAAATGTCGGACGAATGGTGCCATATCGCGCGGAACCGTCGCAGGAACGGAGGGTTTGAGCAAGATTATAGAGTCAACTTCATGAAAAACTGTTGATGCCCCCTGTCGCTCTGCTGTGGCGGTGCTATGGAGGATGCCCGAGTTTTTAAAAAACGGAGTAGGGCAGGTCATGGCTGTAAAAATCGCGATCAACGGTTTCGGACGGATCGGACGGCTGGTGCTGCGTGGCATCATCGAGAGCGGTCGTACGGATGTCGAGGTTGTCGCCATCAACGATCTGGGTTCCGTCGAGGCCAACGCGCATCTGCTGGCGTATGACAGCACGCATGGCCGCCTTCCAGGTACGGTCCGCGCCGAGGGCAACAGCCTGATCATCGAAGCGAATGGCCGCACCTACGGTCCGATCACGGTCTCGGCTGAGCGTAACCCTGCACAGGTTCCGTTCCAAGGCGTTGACGTGGCGATGGAATGTACGGGTCTGTTCACGTCCCGCGAAAAGGCCGCTGCCCTGCTTGAAGCCGGTGCAAAGCGCGTCGTCATTTCCGCTCCGGCTACGGACGTCGATGCGACGATCGTGTTCGGCGTGAACAACGACGTTCTGACGCCCGACATGAAGATCATCTCCAACGCGTCCTGCACCACGAACTGCCTCGCCCCCGTGGCATCGGTTCTGGACAAGGCCTTTGGAATTGAATGTGGCTACATGGTCACGATCCATTCCTACACGGGCGACCAGCGCACGGTGGATACCCTGCACAAGGACCCGCGCCGCGCCCGCGCCGCAGCCCTGAACATGATCCCGACCTCCACGGGTGCTGCCAAGGCCGTTGGTCTGGTTCTGCCGCATCTGAAGGGCAAGCTGGACGGAACTTCCATCCGCGTTCCGACGCCGAATGTCTCGGTCGTCTCGCTGGATTTCGTCCCGACGCGCGCTCCGGCGTCCGCCGAAGCCGTCAACGAAGCCATTCGTGCCGCTTCGCTCGAAGGCTCCCTGAAGGGTATCCTCGAATACAACACAGCGCCGCTCGTCAGCTCGGACTTCAACCATGACAAGGCATCGTCGATCTTCGATGCGACGCAGACGGTCCTGGTCGATGGTGGCAAGCTGGTGCGCGTCTGCTCCTGGTACGACAACGAGTGGGGCTTCTCCAACCGCATGGCCGATACGGCAGCCCTGTTCGGGAGTCTCTGAGTGATGGCCTTCCGCACCCTTGATGGTGTGGACGCACGCGGCAAGCGCGTGCTGGTCCGCGCCGACCTCAACGTCCCGATGCATGATGGCGTCATTACCGATGACACCCGTCTGCAACGGGTTGCGCCCACGATCCGCGAACTGGCCGACAAAGGCGCGCGCGTCGTGGTGTTCAGCCATTTCGACCGTCCGAAGGGACAGGTCGTCCCGGCTCTGTCGCTGCGCCCGATCGCGCTGAAGCTCGGCCAGATCCTCGGCCAGCCGGTCGGCTTTGTCGCCGAATGCGTCGGTCCGACCGTGGAAGCCGCAGTCGGCGGGATGGCGGACGGGGACATCATCGTTCTCGAAAACACGCGCTTTCATGCGGGTGAAGAGGCCAATGACCCGGCCTTCGCCAAGGCTCTGGCACAGAATGGCGACATCTTCGTCAATGACGCGTTCTCTGCCGCGCATCGTGCCCATGCCTCGACCGAAGGCGTGGCGCGGGATCTGCCGTCTTTTGCTGGACGTCTGATGCAGGCGGAACTGAGCGCGCTGTCGGCGGCTCTGGAGAACCCGGAGCGCCCGGTCGGTGCGATCATCGGTGGTTCCAAGATCTCGACGAAGCTCGATCTGATCGGGAATGTCATCGAGAAGGTGGACACGCTGTTCATCACAGGGGCGATGGCCAACACGTTCCTCGCGGCTGAAGGCATGAATGTGGGCAAGTCCCTGCAGGAAGCCGACATGCACGAGACGGCGCGGAAAATCGCCCATCTCGCGCAGGAAAAGGGCTGCGAGATCATCCTGCCCGTCGATGCGGTCGTGGCGCGCGAGTTCAAGGCCAATGTCCCGACCGAGACCTGCCTGATTGGCGAAGTCCCGGACGATGCCATGATTCTCGATGCTGGTCCGCGTACGGTTGAACTGATCCGCGAGCGTCTGGACACGCTTAAAACGCTGGTCTGGAACGGTCCGCTGGGGGCTTTCGAGATCGCGCCTTTCGACAAGGCGACCGTCGATGTCGCGCAATATGCCGCGCAGCTGACGGAAGAGGGCAAGCTCAAGACAATCGCTGGCGGCGGCGATACGGTCTCGGCTCTTCGTCATGCCGGTGTCGTGGACAAGATGACCTATGTTTCCACGGCTGGCGGGGCTTTCCTCGAATGGCTGGAAGGTAAAATTTTGCCGGGGATCGAGGTTCTTCGTTCCGCGGGCCACGATCTGGGGCTCACCTGAACAAAAGCCGGGGAGGGCAACCTTCCTGGCTTTTTTATTCAGAAGTCAGCCTGTCATAAAAAAAGCCCGTCGGAATATCCCAACGGGCTTTTTTCGTGATGTGTCTCTTCAGGCCTGAAGGCCGTTTTCGCGGCGGCGCAGTTCCACTTCCGCGGCCATGGCTTTCTGGAGCTTCTCCATGGCACGCGCTTCGATCTGACGGATACGCTCGCGTGAGACGTTATAATGATGGGAGAGATCTTCCAGAGTGGAGGGCTCTTCCTTCAGGCGCCGCTCACTCAGGATGTGACGCTCACGCTCGTTCAGCGTCATCATGGCCTGATCCAGAAGCGCCTTGCGGCCCGTGAACTCTTCAGAAGCAGCATAGGTCTGCTCCTGATTGTCGTGGTCGTCCACGAGCCAGTCCTGCCATTCGCCTTCGCCATCAATGCGGAGCGGTGCGTTCAGACTGTGATCCGGCGCGGCCAGACGCTGGTTCATGGACATGACGTCCTGTTCCGGCACACCCAGAGTGGTCGCGATGGAGTTGACCTGCTCTGGCTTCAGATCGCCGTCGTCAATCGCCTGCATCTGTCCTTTCAGACGACGCAGGTTGAAGAACAGCTTTTTCTGCGAGGCTGTTGTACCGATTTTCACCAGAGACCAGCTATGCAGGATGTATTCCTGCATGGCGGCGCGGATCCACCACATGGCGTAGGTGGCAAGGCGGAAACCACGCTCCGGGTCGAACCGGCGCACGGCCTGCATCATGCCGATATTGCCCTCACTGATGAGTTCGTTCACCGGCAGACCATAGCCACGATAACCCATGGCGATTTTGGCCACGAGGCGCAGATGGGACGTGACGAGACGGTGTGCCGCGCTTGTATCCTCGTTCTTGCGCCACTGGCGGGAGAGATCGAGCTCTTCCTGCGGGGTCAGCAGAGGGAACTTGCGGATTTCCTGAAGATAGCGGGTGAGGTTGTTCTCTGGACCCACTGAAATGACGGCTGGGGATGCCATGGTCTTCGACTCCTTTCGCCCGGGGCTTAACCCGCATCCGGATGAGATGGAGACTCATACGGACCGGCGACGGGATAGTTCCGTCTGACCCAGGTGACGCATTGGGAAGGACTTTCACGTCCCCGACCGTCAGCCCCCGGACTGGGCGACCTCTGGTGGTACGATCCGTTCCGGCGGCGCGTCAGCTCGTCGGATGAGCTTTTTATGACAGGCTCAGCCAAAAAAGTCAATGGCCTTTTAAGGTTTAGCCGATCAGTCTCTTTTTCAAGGTCTGGAAATCTTCTGGAGGGGTGGTTTCGAACGAAAGCTGCTTTTTCGTCCGCGGATGGATAAATCCGAGTCGGGTTGCGTGAAGCGCCTGACGGGGAAAATCGAGGGCCGCTTCCTTCGCATCCTGCGGCAGACCACGCGCCGCTGCGGGAATCCGCCGCAGGTAGACCGGATCGCCGAGCAGGGGGTGGCCTGCATTTGAAAGGTGAACACGGATCTGATGGGTGCGTCCAGTGGCAAGACGACATTCGATCAGGGAGACGGCGGCCTGATAGGGTTCGATCAGCTTGAATCGTGTCAGGGCAACCTTGCCGCCGCTTCCGACAACAGCCATGCGTTTACGATCCCGCTTGTCCCGGCCGATATTACCGTCGAATTCGCCTTCCAGCGGCAGGAGCCCCCAAGCGAGGGCCAGATAGGCCCGGTCGATGTCGCGGGCGGCGAAGGCTTCGGACAGGGCATTATGAACCATGGCCGTCTTGGCCACGACCATCAGGCCGGACGTGTCCTTGTCCAGACGATGCACGATACCGGGGCGCTTCTCCCCTCCGATTCCTTCGAAACCTTCTCCACAATGGCCGAGCAGGGCGTTGACCAGTGTGCCCGTCTCGTTTCCGGGAGCGGGATGGGTGACAAGCCCGGCCTGTTTGTCGAGCACGATCAGGTCGTCGTCCTCATACAGGATGTTCAGCGGGATCTGCTCAGCGATCGGACGGGCAGGGAGGGGCTCGGGGAATGTTAGCAGCAGTTCCATGCCGTCACGCAGCGTTTCCGCCGGTTCGCAGACCGTCTTTCCGTTGACGGAAAAGCTGCCGCCTTCAATCAGGGCCTTGACCCGGGAGCGTGAAACCGTGCCGATGGCGTCCGCCAGCGCGCGGTCGGCCCTCTGGCCAGCCGTGGACGCATCGACAACAAGACGGAATGGGGAAGCAGGATCAGACATGACACAGGGTGTAGCCGAGGAAATGGCGAACAGCGAGTCGCAGACACCAAAAGCGCTTCTGGCCGCTGTAATTTTGATGGGCGTGCTGATTATCGCGGCCGTTTTCGGATTGATCGGCGTGATTGCCTACCGCTTCCTGCATCCGCGTCCGAGCGTTACGGCAACTGTGCCGCTGGCTGAGGGAGGCTTCTCGCGCCTGGCTCTTCCGCTTGGTGCGGGCGAGCATATTACGGCCGTTACGGCGCGTCCTGACGGTCTGATGGCGGTGACACTCAGCGGTGCCGGAAGTGACCGGGTGCTGTTGTGGAACCCGGAGGCCGGAAAAATCGCTGCCGAACTGGATTTTGGAACCCCCGCACCATCTGCACCCTGATCGGTCTGAACCTGCCGCCGTGTTTCCGCGTTAAGGCGGCAGGTTTTGTGAAGGATCTCGGATAATGGGACGTCTGATTGATGCGGCCTTGGCCGTCGGTACGGTTTTTGGAGTGCAGTACGCCTCGCGTGAAATCAGCCCGGCGGATGATCCGTCCACGCGCCGGTGGTACGACCGGCTGAACAAGCCGCATTTCAATCCGCCCGGTCCGGTTTACGGCATCGTGTGGACGATTCTGGACGGGCTTCTGGCTTGGTCGGGGTATCGGCTTCTGCGTGCTGAAAAATCCTGTTGCCGGACGGCGGCGCTGATCCTCTGGGCCCTGTGCGTTGCAGGGGTGGCAGGCTTTCCGTTCTTCGTGTTCCGCAAACGGCAGCTTGGAACGGGTCTGGCCATTTGTGTCGGCCTGATCATGACGTCCGGAGCCTCGATCTGTGCAGCGCACAAGGTGGACTGCAAAGCAGCTTCAATGCAGGCTCCGTTTTTTGCATGGCTGATCTTCGCCACCTGCATTCACGAAGAAATCTGGCGTACGAACTAAAGACGCCTCAGGCGGCGTTCAGAATGGCCGCCATAAGCCCGGGAAACCGGGCGTCGAGTTCCTCGAGCCGTAGGGAATTACGGTGCTGAACGCCCTCGATCCGGGTTCTCAGGACGCCGCTCTCACGCAGGACCTGAAAATGGTGCGACATGCTGGATTTGGGCCGCGTTCCAATCAGAGTGGCGCAGTTGGCTTCCCCAACGCGCCCCAGATGTCGCACGATCTCCAGACGCGCGGGATCAGCCAGCGCACGCAGCACCGGAATCAGTTCGAATGTCGCGGAGTCAGGATGGTCGTAGGCAGCCATAAAGGTCTTATCCCTTTCCTGAAGTTTTATCGCAACACTTGCTTTGTTCGAGTTTTATCGAACAATATGGTGATCAGTCCATTGAAGGAGAAGCAGGATGCCAACGCTGTTCGATTCGATTGATTTCGGTCCCATTCACGCGAAGAACAGGATTCTGATGTCCCCTCTGACGCGCGCGCGCGCCGACAGGAATGCCGTTCCGACTCCGATCATGGCGGAATATTACGCCCAGCGCAGCAGCGCCGGATTGATTATCAGTGAAGCCACAGGCATTTCCCGCGAAGGTCTGGGGTGGCCGTTTGCTCCCGGCATCTGGTCGGATGAGCAGGTGGAAGCCTGGAAGCCGGTTGTGGCCGCGGTTCACGCCAAGGGCGGCAAGATTGTCTGCCAGCTTTGGCACATGGGACGGATGGTCCATTCTTCCGTCACGGGCACTCAGCCTGTTTCGTCGTCCGCGACCACAGCTCCAAACGAAGTTCATACCTATGAAGGCAAAAAGCCTTACGAACAGGCGCGTGCAATCGACGCCGCTGACATCAGCCGTATTCTGAACGATTACGAGAACGCGGCGCGTAACGTCATCCGTGCGGGTTTTGACGGTGTGCAGATCCACGCGGCCAATGGATATCTTATCGATGAATTTCTGCGGGATGGGACGAATCTCCGCACTGACGAATATGGCGGTTCGCCGGAAAACCGTATCCGCTTCCTGCGTGAAGTGACCGAGCGCGTGATTGGCGCGATCGGTGCGGAACGCACAGGCGTCCGCCTGTCCCCAAATGGTGATACACAGGGTTGCATCGACAGTGCGCCGGAAACGGTCTTTGTCCCGGCTGCCAAACTGCTTCAGGATCTGGGCGTGGCCTGGCTCGAACTGCGCGAACCCGGTCCGAACGGAACTTTCGGCAAGACGGACCAGCCCAAACTGTCCCCTCAGATCCGCAAGGTCTTTACCCGGCCGCTGGTTCTGAATCAGGACTATACGTTCAAGATGGCACAGGAAGCACTGGCAGAAGGACACGCCGATGCGATTGCCTTTGGCCGGAAGTTCATCTCGAACCCCGATCTGCCGGAGCGTTTCGAGCGCGGCATCGCTCTTGAACCTGACAATATGAAGACTTGGTACAGTCAGGGGCCGGAAGGATATATCGACTACCCGTCCGCGACCTCAGGCCCTAACTGAGCTTTGAGGCAGTCCGGGAGCTCTTGGTCGCTCCCGGATTTTCAGTCAGACGGGCCGGACGAGTTCGTACAGCGCGACCGCCGCAGCATTGGAAACGTTCAGGCTCTCCATGTCGCCGGGCATGTAAACACTGGCGATTTCGTCGCAGGTCTCACGCGTCAGGCGGCGCAATCCAGCCCCTTCGGCCCCCAGAACCAGCGCCACACGACGCCCGACAAACCCTTTTCCATCCAGTCGTGTGCCACCGGCATCCAGACCGACAACCCAGAAATTCTCGGCCTGAAGCGCCTGAAGGGCGCGGGAGAGATTGACCTCACGCAGAATGGGAACGAGGTCGAGCGCGCCTGAAGCTGCCTTCGCCATGGCGCCGCTTTCCTGCGGGGCATTGCGATCCTGCACCAGAAGCGCTGCCGCTCCGAACGCCGCAGCCGATCTGAGAATGGCGCCGATATTGCGCGGGTCCGTCACCTGATCAAGCACCAGAACCGGGCCGGTACGCTCGACGATATCGAGAATGGCGAGTGTTTCCAGAGGCTCAACACGCAGGCAAACACCCTGATGCACGGCATCGCGCTCACAGAGTTTGTCGAGGCGCTCACGGTCCACAATCTGCGGCTTGTGCGATGCGCCTTCGAAAGACGCCGCAGCTTCGCGCGTCGCCAGAAAATCATGGATCACACGCTCAGGATTGGCGAGCGCCGCCTGCACGGCATGGTGCCCATAAATCCAGTAGCCGGAACCGGAGTTGCCAGCATGACCGCGACCGGAACGGCCATTACGCCTGCCAGAGCGCTCATCGGAGGAGCGGGACGGCTGGTTAGCGTGCGCGGAGGGAGGGGAGGCGCGATCCGTAGAACGGTCGGGAGCGGAGCGGGAGGGAGATCTTCTGGCCATAAAAATCATATAATCGACAACAGGCGATTGACATAGCCGCCAATCCGCCATATCTCAACCGCCGACCCGGAGAGGTGCCCGAGTGGCTAAAGGGGGCGGACTGTAAATCCGCTGGCGTACGCCTACGTTGGTTCGAATCCAACTCTCTCCACCAGGTCACCAAAATCTAATAAATCAAATAATCATAACTTCGTGCCGGTAGCAGCCAGCTGCCAGTTCGTTGTTCTCTTGTCAGCGGTTCTCCCATCATAACGATGTGCATCGTGTGGCGCGCACAAGAGAAGTGATTTGAGCGGCAAAGATTTCCTCTTCCCAGAAATGTCGAGCGGGAGTTGCAAGAGGCGACAAACCGTTGCTTGGGAGCATAGTATCTTGGTTTCGAGAGGTATTTCGCTCAGCGTATGAACCAGTAGCAAGGATATTGCTCCTGGACTTTCATCAAACGGACGGATCGTTTTAGCGTCAGCGCCGGGTCTGACTGGGCTGGACTGCTTCAGATCACTATTTTTTCAATCCGAACCGGAGGCAAAGGAATCATATACTATACCTAGAATAGGAAGATTTCCCCAAGAATCCGCATTGTATATAAGGTAGATCCAGCTAGAACAGGCGCAGAAATTGTAGAAATTATATAGCATATATTTATGATATTCAGGTAAACATTTTCATTATATTCGACGTTATAGCGATTAATATATAATATAATACTAATATTTATTCTATATTTTCATAGTAGTATTTTTTTAATTTGGAATTTACGAAATCGATTGTGAGATTAATTTTTGAGGAACTCAAATCCCTCAGCGTCGTTCACAACGGTATAGTATTATACAAAAAAAACAAAATAAAAAAATATAAGTAATTATATTTTTTGGAGAATGCTATGGTCTTCTGTAATGAATTTATTTCGATGAATTTCTCAAAGGCGCAGGAAGTTCCAACAAAAAAAAATATAAAAAACACCATTATTGTAACTATAAGTGGTATTGGGCATGAAGATGAATCAGAAAAATATATCTTGCTAGAAGATAGTTTTTTAGATTTTAACGTTTTAGGAATAACAAATAAAAAAAGAGATTTCTTCATAAATGATTCTACTGAAAATTCTCTTGATTTTCTAAGAAATTTTCTAAAAGATTTTTCTAAAGTAGTAATAATAAGCCATTCTATGGGAGGATTTTTTGCATTTTATATATCTAGCTACATAAAGGTAGATTTATGCATTGTTTGTAGTCCATATTTATCTCTTTCAGAAAAGGAAATGAATTTAAATGATAGTGAAGAGTTTATTTTATTTGACAAAATAAATAAAAGCTACATAGAAAATTACTGCCTTAATAATATTAAGGTATCATCCCTTTCACCAAAAGATCAGGATAAATTTATAGTTATACTTGATTTATCAATAAAAGATGATAATAAGACATTTTACTTAATTAACAAATTTCTTAATAAAATTAATGTTGTTGTTCTTCCGGGTTTGGGGCACTTATCATTATATTGCCTTGAAAAAAGAAAAATTCTTAGTTCTGTGATTAGAAATCAATTAAATGAATCCTATTCATTGCCGACTAAAAACATATTAGAACATATTCTTAATTCTTATCTCGAATTTCCTCTTTCCCGAGAGGAAAAGATTTGCATTAAAAATCAAATATATTTTAATAACCCAGATCAATATGGAGGATACTACTATTTCGTTTATGATTATCTTCCAAATGAAGAAAGCTCGGAGTTATTTATTATTATTAACAAACACGGTTATATAATGAGTTTTTATTCGTCGATAGCGGGCTCCTTTTGGTCAGAGTTTCCATTCGAAGATAATAGATTTTCTCCTATTATCGTAGATAGCCAAAAAAAAACATGTTTTTGCTTCTATAATTCCAGTCTTATTGAAATGGATTATAATAAAATTAGTATAGAGACAAATAAAATTGATAAATTTTATCGAAAAATTCCTTTTTCAAGAGATTTTTTTGAAATATATTTTAATAATTTCAAGTTTGATGATAAAATTGAAATTTATTCTGCAATAGATATAAATAAAAAAAAGAAAAAAAATAAATTCGCCTTTGTTTTAAATAAAATAACGCGATTTTTCAGAAGGTAATAATAAATATTTACTATAATTTCTATTATTATAGATGTATCGCATATCATAAAAAAGATAGAGTATATTATCCAGGTTTTCGAGATAGTTTCAACACAGAAAACGGTAAATGCCGGAGCGAGAAGTGTCTGTCCCGGGATTCCCGTATTAATATGATCAGAAAATGCGCCGGAGAGTTTACGAGTGATCTCCGGCGGTACTGTCTTCAGTCCAGCGGTGCGATTTTCACGACAATATACGGCATGACTTCGAGGTCTTTGCCGTTATGAAAAACCGGCAGGCGTGCCCATTGTCCGACCGTGCCGTACAGAGCGCCATTGGCGTAAGTCAGACCATCGGGTTCGGTCAGGCGCGGGTCATGTGCCACCACGGAAACCTGACCATCCGGCCGGTGTCGCAGGATGGCATGGCGCTCATCATCCGTGATGTAGAGCGAACCGTCCGGGCCAGTTGCCATACCATCGCCCACTCCGGTTTCGCCTTCATCCTTCACAGCCTTTTCCAGATTGGCTTCGCTGGTGTTCGGATCAGACAGAACAGCGGTTGGCGCAGAATAGAGGCGGCGGCTGCTCTGCGGCTGCCAGTAGAGCGTCTGTTGGTCTGGGCTGAGAGCAATCCCGTTTACGCCACCCTGAGGGATCGTGGCATGCGCCGGATCGTAGCGTCCTGCCACACCGTCCATTACGGCAACAAAGCCCTGAACCGGCATGACGGAGACCGTGTCCGCCAGAATGCGACGCTGATGTCCCGTGGCCAGATCAACGACGATCAGTGCGGGATGCACATCGACGGACGTGTCGGTAATGAAAGCGGTTCCCGCCTTGCCATGAGTCAGGTCGATGCGGACGTCATTGACGTGGCTGTCCGGCAGAAGGGCTGGGGCGCTGAGGGGAATGACCTGCGCGATTTTTCCGTTCGCGGGGTCAATCCGGAAGAGCTTTTGCGCGCCTGCTACCGTTCCTGTGCCAGCGACCATGCCTTCATCCAGAACCCAGAGCTGCCCGTTGGCATCAACGGTCATACCTAGCGGCGAGACGAACTGTTCCTGTGAGGCGGCATCGGGGAAGGGGGTCAGCTTACCTTTCGCATACAGTCCCAGTTTCGGGCCGGAATGGTCGTGGGCGCTCCGGGGGAAGCCGAGCACCATGCGTCCATCGGGCAGAACGGCAATGCCGGAAGGTTGAGCGTTGGAAAAGCGTCCGATGATCTGCACATTGCCGGACGGAAGTGTGCCTTTGTCGACGGTTTCGGCGGCGAGAAGGGGGGAGGCAGTAGTAAGTGCTGCAATACCGACGCTGAAAGCGAAGGTTAGAAATGTCTGACGAGCCATAGCTGAGATCTCCTTTACCGATAAAGGAACAGAATGGCTCAGGCATGACAACCCACGCCCACGTGAGTGCAGAAGATCAGCGTTCCAGCAGGCGCGCGCGCAGGGCAGGGTCGTGGGCATACAGGAACAGCCCATGAATCCCGCGCGTAAGGATGACGTTCAGGGCATTAAGAATAACGCGCTTTTTTGCCTCGTCGGGCGCGGCGATTCCATCCCGCCCCTGAAAGGCTGCGCTGTCTTCATATCTTTCCGGCCTGACGCCGATCCGGTCATGTTCTGCATCGTAAAACAGGGACGGCCCGAGAATGACCCCCGCATAATTCAGGTCGAACCCCTGAATCGTATAGACTGACCCGACCTCGTCGATCGTATCCGGGCGTTCGGCCCAGGGGAGTTTTTCGCTTGGCAGGGAACGGTCCCATCGTAAATGGAAGTCGCCCTCGGTGATGAAATGGTCTTCACCATTGAGCGTATAGGGATAATCATAGGTCGAAAGCAGACGGCAAAGGCCGTATTTCGCGTTGCAAACACGCAGGTCGGCATAGAGCTTTGCGCAGTCGTCATAGACCCGCAGATCGAAGCGCGGATCTTTGGGCAGGGGTAGGATCTTGCCCTGCCCCAAAGCGTCGATCCACGAACATGTGGCGGTACTGGCCGCGACACGGAACTGGGTTTTGAGATGGAAAGTCTCTGAAGGGCGATCTTTGCGGAAGCTCTCGAGAAGATCACTGGACCAGTGGCTCTTGAACTTCAGAACCTGCAACGGATCAAACACGATCACTACGATCCGCGCCCAGCGGAGGATTTCTTCCAGATGGTTCTGCTGGGAGAAATGATTGTACCGGTCTGGACGGGTCAGCAGCAGATGCGCCTCGTCCACCAGCACGATATCCGCGCGTTGTCCGGTCTTTGCGGATTTATTGATGAAGGTCGTGGGGCGTTCGTAGTCGCTCTTACGCAGATTGGGCATGGTGGTCGCGATATTGCGATAGAGCTTGAGCATCTCCGGATGGTTGACGATCAGCATGTTTCGCAGACCTTTCAGTGGGTCGGCGGGTGAACCATTCCGCGCCCGGGTCTGGAGTGTGTTGAAGATTGCGTTCAGGACGACGCTTTTTCCTGTGCCCGCCGCGCCTTCAATAATGAAAAGGGCGCTGTCGTCCTGTCGGTGGCATTCGCAGAATGAAAGCACGCGCTGTAACAGATCCATCTGCGGCCCGGACAGTGCGCGCTTTGGGGAGAGCTTGCCTGTGGCGGCATTCCCGGAAACGCTCACGACATTCAGTCCGTCGCGATATCGGCGACTTTGGCATCCGTGGCCCGCTGAGCATCGGCGGGTGTTATCCGCACGACCAGCCCCTGACCACCCGCATTGATATAAACATGCGCGCGCGGCATCGCGTCCTGTGATAGGACAACCGGGATTGGGGTTTTCGATCCGAACGGGCTTGTGCCGCCAGACTCGAAGCCTGTCAGATCATGCGCCTTTTCAGGGCTCATCATGCGGGCATTCCGCCCGTCGAACAAAGCTGCCACCTTCTTCAGATTCATGCGCTGATGCGCGGGGGCGACGACACAAACGGCCTGTTTCTTGTCCACTTCGACAACCAGCGTTTTGAGCACGTCTTCCGGCGCCACGCCGATTGCTTCTGCCGCCTGCATCCCGATCAGACCGCCATTGGGGGCATACTCATAATCATGAACGCTGAAAGGAATGTTCCGGGCCGTCAGAAAGGCGGTTGCGGCTGTTTCTCGGGTCATGTGCGTGCTCCGTCTCCAGAAGCAGGCCGTCATACGCCGAATGGCTGAAATCCAGCGAAAATCAGCGGGGATCGCCCTGTCCAGGACCTGCAATATCGTGTTGTCTGTATGGGCGTGCAGGGGCCGGTTGGCAACATAAGAGACGTCGGAAAGGTACTGATCACTTTAATTCGGGACTGTCGCTGAGTTGCGTGATGTATCGTTATTCATGAGACGCATGACATTTTCTCTGTTACTGTTTAACGCTAAAGAAAATGCTGTCCGGTCCAAGGTCGGGAGAATCGTCGTGACGATCCAACAAGTCGGAAAGCTGTCGGGAGAGGTATCGTGAATCAGAAAAGCATCTGGGTCGGGACGAACTGGAAAATGAACAAGGGGTCGGCCGAAGCCATCGCGGATGCCCGCGCCCTGGCGTTTTTTCGTCCCCCGGAGGGCGTCCGGTGTTTTCTGGCCCCACCCGCCACGTCGCTGCGGGATGTGGGAGCGGTCCTTCAGGACAGCCCCCTGATGGTCGGCGCGCAGAATATGTACTGGGAGGACAATGGGGCGTGGACGGGTGAGATTTCCGCCCCCATGATCGCCGAATGCGGCGCGTCCATTGTCGTGCTGGGGCATTCGGAGCGTCGGCAGCATTTTGGGGAAACGGACTGGACGGTCAACCTGAAGGTCCGTGCAGCGCTTCGGCATGGCCTGCGCCCTCTGATCTGCATTGGTGATACGCTCGACGAATATGAGTTCGGTGTTTCGCAGGAGACACTGGCGCGGCAGACAAAAATTGCGCTGCATGGGGTTTCACAGGAAGACCTTGAACGGGTTCTGGTGGTCTATGAGCCCGTCTGGGCTATCGGATCGGCAGGCCGTCCTGCTGAACCGGCTTTCGTCTCCCAGATCCATACGACGCTGCGTGGTGTCGTGCAGGAGATCGCGGGGCAGGGCAGTTCCGTGCGGATTCCGCTGCTTTATGGCGGTAGCGTTTCGCGCGGCAATATCCGCGACTATGTGGCCCTGCCGGACGTGGATGGCGTGCTGATCGGCCGGGCAGGCTGGGATCCAGCGGATTTCATGGATCTGGTCGAGAGCGTGCGTGATGTGGTCTCTCCGAAGGTTCCTGCATGATGAATGCCCTGCTTACGGAAGGGCAGGCACTGTCTGGCCGCCGACGCGGGATCCTTGATTATGTCACCGAACATGGCGTGGTGCCGGTCGCTGACCTGCTGAAACGCTTCTCGCTTAGTCGGGCTTCGATCAACCGGGATCTTCTGGTGCTCTGTGCGCAGGGGTTGGTACGGCGGATCGGAACGGACATCACGACGCTTCCGAACATCGGCGCATCGGCAAGTGTGATGTATCGCAGGGTGCAGGCCGTTGCTGAAAAACGGGCGATTGCGACCTTGGCTGCCTCCATGGTGAGCCAAGGCGACACCGTGGCGCTGGATGATTCCACAACCGCAGGGGCGATGGCCGACAGACTGTGCGAAATCGCCCAGTTGACGGTCGTGACGAACAGTCTGGGCGTCGTCAGCCGTCTGGGGTCTTGCGAAACGGTCGGGCTGATCGGTCTGGGAGGACGTTATAGCCCGACGTTCGATGCCTTCGTGGGAAGGATCTGCGAGCAGGCTGTGATGTCCATGCGGATCAACATGGCATTCGTGTCGGCGGCCGCAATATCCGGTGTGACGGCCTATCATCAGGTTGAGGCCATCATTCAGGCCAAGCGGGCCCTGATGGGCGTGGCGGATTGCCGCGTTCTTCTGGCAGACAGCCGGAAATTCGATACTGTGGCCATGAACCGGCTGGCGCTCCTGTCCGAATTCGACGTCGTGATTACGGATGACGGGATCGATCCTGCCTGCGCCGGGCAGCTTCTGGACGCGGGCATATCGCTGAGGATCGCCAATGTCCCGCGCCCCGCTCCCGGACTTACTGCGAACTGACAGCCGTCTGTCGCGTCATGACCGGAGCGATTGGCCAGAACGTGACGGAAACTTTCGCCTGCAAGGCTCCAAGTTCGTCCTGAATATAAGTCATGTATTCGTGCAGTCCGCGGGAAATGATGTCCTCTGCCGTCTGGTCTTCGAGCGTGGCCCTCAGATTGATGATGCGTTCCTGTAAAGGCCCGCACTGGTGGCGGAGGTTGTAGTGTGTGGACAGGGCGTTGAGCGTGTTCTCCACCTGCCGCAGATTGAGCATCAGGGAGCGCGGAAATCCTTCGTTTTTAAGCAGAAATCCCACGACATTGGCCGGTGTGGTCGTCACGGGTTGAAGTCGGCGAAAGGCATGGTAGGCCGCAGCCGACCGCAGGACGGACCCCCATTGCGTCAGGTCCATCTGCGACCCAGAGATTTCGCCACCCGGAAGCAGTGTATGGTAGCGGATATCGATCAGACGGGTGATCTGGTCGGAACGCTCCAGATATTTCCCTAGCAGATAGAACAGCCACGCCTGATCGCGGTACAGAGTGCCTTCGGTAACGCCGAAATGCGTCTGGCAGTCCTGTTTGATACGGTTGCACAGCCCGGACAGACCATTGCGGCGAATGTCGGGCGTGGACAGTTCCATCATGCTTTGGGTGAAAATATTGAGCTGCATCCACATTTCGGTGGAGATCAGCGGACGGGCCGAACGGGCATTTTCCCGAACCATATGCGCCATGGCGCGGATGGATGTCGGGTTCGTGCTTTCCGTGATGTAGAAGGCGAGGATATTTTCTTCCGTCGCGGGCAACGCATAAAGGGCGGCGTAGCGCTCTTCATCAGAATTGATCTGAAGAATGGAATCCCATCCCGGACTACCATCGGGATTGCGGACGAAGGCTTCCGTTACTTCCAGAATACGGGCGAGATTTTCGATCCGCTCCATATAACGTGCGAGCCACATCATGCTCTCGCCATAGCGCGACAGCAGCGTGTTGAGATTGGCGAGCATGGCGGGAAAGCGTGTGCCGGTCTGTGTCATCGGGCCATCACCCAGGTGTCTTTCGAGCCGCCGCCCTGTGAGGAATTGACGACCAGCGAGCCTTTGCGAAGGGCCACGCGGGACAGGCCACCGGGGAGGACCCATGTATTTTTTCCGGTCAGGGCGAAAGGTCGCAGGTCCACATGCCGGGCTTCCACACCGCTGGGACAAAGCGTGGGAGAGACCGAGAGGTCGATGACCGGCTGGCTGATATAATTGGAAGGATCTTCGAGCAGCTTTGCGCGGAATTCGTCCAGTTCAGTCTGGGTGGCCTGCGAGCCTATCAACAGGCCGTAGCCACCGGACTCGCCGACGGGTTTGACGACCAGCTTGTCCATATTGGCCAGCGTATAGGCCAGCCCCTCCGGCTCGGCGCAGATATGGGTCTGGACGCTGTCGAGGATCGGGTCTTCGCCAAGATAATAGCGGATGAGGCGGGGCATATAGGCGTATACGGCCTTGTCGTCCGCAACGCCCGTTCCCAGAGCGTTCGCCAGCGTGACGTTACCCCGGCGATAGGCTTCCACGAGGCCGGGTACGCCGAGCATGCTGTCCGGATTGAAAGCCAGAGGGTCCAGATATTCGTCGTTGAGGCGGCGATAGATGGCATGAACGGGTCGCAACCCCGCAACGGTCCGCATGTAAACGCGATGGTTCTCGACGATCAGGTCCTGGCCTTCGACAAGAGGCACGCCCATCTCGCGCGCCAGAAAAACGTGCTCGAAATAGGCGGAATTATAGATGCCGGGCGAGAACAGCACGACCTGCGGATCGGTCACACCCTCGGGCGCGACCTCGCACAGGGTCTGATGCAGCTTGAGGCCGTATTCCTCAACCGAACGCAGAGGCATTCCTGAAGCAAGGTCAGGCATCAGGCGCAGCATCATGTGCCGGTTCTCGATGACGTAGGAGACGCCCGACGGCGTGCGCGCATTGTCTTCAAGCACCATGAAGCGGCCGCTGCTGTCGCGGATCAGGTCGGTCCCGTTGATATGGACATAGACGTCACCGGGGACGCGGACGCCGACCATGGCCTCGCAGTAATTGGGGTTGCCGAGGACCAAACTGGCGGGGATGATGCCGTCCCGCAGAACATGACGCTCATGATAGATGTCCCGCAGGAACAGGTTGAGCGTTTTGACGCGCTGCTGCACGCCGCGGTCGATATGATCCCATTCCGGGGCAGTGAGAACGCGCGGGATCATGTCGAAGGGGAGAATGCGGTCGATCGCTTCGCGGTCGGAGTAGACGGTGAATGTGATGCCCAATCGATAGAGCTGCGTCTCGGCCGTGCTGGTGCGATGACGCAGTTCCGAAAGATCAAAACCGGCCAGACGGTCTCGCACGGTCCTGAGTGCGGGGGGGATGTCATCCGTCCGGCGCATGAGTTCGCAGAAAAAATCCGGTGTGTCATAGGCGGCGAAAATACCTGCCGCGGCCTTTGCCGGAGCCAGTGCGGAAAGGCTGGTCGCGGAGGGATCGGGAGACTGTAAAACCGGCTTGTTCATTCTCTGCCTCACACCCTGTTTTCCCCGACCCCGTTTGCTGAAGGAAAGCCCGATCAGCCGTGCCGCTTCGTTACGATATTTTATTAACGGAGCAAGATTTCGACGCTTTGCCAAGCGTGAAATTTGGCGTTTGGACAGATCGGGGAAAGTCTGGCGGAAATTGTTGCGGTTCCCGACAAGACTGATAGGGTAATGGTTTGAACGGCCATCAGACCCGGTGGTTGCTGGAGCGGGATGGCCCGAAAATCCTGTGTCTGGAATGCATTTCTGAAACTGATTGTCCTCAGGGCCTGCCGAGCATGAATTCCCGCGTCGTACTGCGTCACCATACCCGATACCAGTATGACCGACCTGTCTTTCTGGGCCGTCAGACCGTGCGTCTGTGTCCGGTGCCGCGTGTGGCCTCTGTCATCCGGAATTATGCGCTCGACATATCGCCGGATACTGCGGATGTGCTTTGGCGGCACGATGCGTACGGCAACCGTGTGGCGGAAGTCCGGGTTCAGGAGCGCGTTACGGCGTTTGATGTTTCGGTCAGTATGGAGGTGGATCTGGGTAGCCAGCCGGGTGAGGCAGGAGAAGCAGAAACACCGGTCTGTGCCGCCTACAGGGATGTCGATACGGCTGGGGCGCAGGTGTCCCGCTTTGTCGAAGCCTGGCGGGTTGCGGGGGAACAGAAGGTTCCGTCCGTGGTGGCGGATCTCAACCGGGCTGTGGCGGAGCGTCTGACCTATCAGCGCAGATTTGAACCGGGCGTGTGGACGCCTGAAGAGACGTTGCAACGAGAAAGCGGCTCATGTCGTGACAGCGCCTGGCTTCTGGTAACGATCCTGCGGCATCTTGGGTTTTCGGCACGGTTTGTATCCGGCTACCTGATCCAGCCGGATGACGTCACTGGCCTGAGCTGTGACCTGCATGCCTGGGCTGAAGCGTGGATTCCGGAAGGTGGTTGGGTTGGTTTTGATACGACGTCCGGTCTGATGGTGGCGCAGCATCACATTCCGCTGGCGGTCGCCGGGCGTCCCGAGGAAACCGCGCCCATTTCAGGACTGCTGGACCGGTGCAAGGCCACGTTTGAAGTCACGATGCGTGCGACACCGCTTCCCGTCGGGAACATTGCTCCGGAACTGGCCATGATCGGGGAAGGCGGTGTAATGCATTCCCATGAAGCTCTTTGAGTGCCAGTCCTGCGGACAGATTCTCTTTTTTGAAAACACGGTTTGCGAGCACTGCCGCCACCCCGTCGGGTACCTGCCGGAACAGTCTCTGCTGACTGCGCTGGACCCGGCTGGGGAGCGGCTGTGGCACCCGCTTGAGCCCTCGGCCCGGCACGAGAGTCTGCGCTACTGCTCCAATCATGATCATGACGTCTGCAACTGGCTGACCGAACCTGACCCGCAGAGTGACAGATCGTTCTGCTTTGCCTGTCGCTTCAACCGTACGATTCCGAGCCTTGATATTCCCGGAAATCTGGAGCGCTGGCGCAAGATCGAGGTGGCCAAGCACCGGCTTTTCTACACGCTTCTGCGACTCAGACTGCCCATTCGGGATCGACGTCAGGACCCGGAGAACGGGCTGGTGTTCGACTTCCTCGACGATGCGTTGGACGGATCGGCCCCCGTCATGACGGGGCATTCCAACGGCGTCATTACCATCGCCATGCGCGAAGCCGACGATGCAACGCGGGAGCGGATGCGTGTCGAGATGGGAGAATATTACCGCACGCTTCTCGGGCATTTTCGGCACGAAATCGGGCATTATTACTGGAACCTGCTGGTGCGCGACGCCGGGCGCCTGGAGGAGTGCCGAGCCGTTTTCGGTGATGATCGTGCGGATTATCAACAGGCACTTCAGGTCTATTACGACAGCCCCCCGCCACCCAAATGGCAGGACAATCATGTCAGCGTCTATGCGACATCCCATCCTTGGGAGGATTTTGCAGAAACCTGGGCGCACTATCTGCACATCGTCTCAACGCTCGAAACCGCTTGTGCTTTCGGTGTAAGCGTCAATCCGCGTCTTGAGGGGATCGGCCATGCTTCCGGGCGAACACTCGAAGATCCGTATACGCAGGCATCTTTCGAAGACATCATGCAGGCTTGGTTGCCCCTGACCTACGCCGTGAACAGTCTGAACCGCTCCATGGGGCTGGCGGATTTCTATCCGTTTGTGCTGACGGCAGGTGTCATGCACAAACTCGCTTTCATTCATCGCCTGATCCGCGAAAGTCAGAGCGCCTGAATTCAGGGAAAACTCTACGGAACGTTTGCATACGTCATGATGTAACGAGGCTTGCGACGCCCTGTCAGTCCAGTCGGACGGAAGGACGCACAAAGGTTTCCACCCAGTCCGAGTAACAGGACATCAGACCGCGATAATAGCCAAAGAGTTCCATCTGATGCTGGCGATACAGCATCAGATGCGCCAGCCGCGCCGAAAAACCATGCGAGATTCCTCCGCCCCAGACGGTGCCCCCCGGGAGGGCGGCCCAGCCATTGTATTTTCCGAGCGCCACAATCGCGCCTTTGTTATGGAAGACGCAGCCCGGGACTTTCCGGCCATGTTCGATCCATGCGGGAAGATATCGGGCCAGATGTTTGGCCTGTTGCCCCGCGACCTGAGCCGTGGCGGGCAGGGGATCGTCCTGAATGAAAGAGCAGTCCCCCAGCGCGAAAATACGTTCATCGTCAATGGAAGAGAGGTTCGGATTGACGAGAATCTGGCCTGTCCGGTTGATCGTCAGTCCGCCATAGGCAGTAGTAACTTCGGGGGCTTTGACACCTGCCGCCCAGACACGCAGCTTGGCGGGAACGTAAGATCCATCTTTCAGAATGAAGCCATGGGCGTCCGCTCCCGCAACGCGGGCATTGGTCTGAACGGTCACGCCGATATGTTCGAGTTCCTTTTGGGCAGCCGCAGAAACGGATTCCGGAAAGGCGGGGAGGATACGCGGGCCTGACTGAAGAAGCGTGACATGCAGCTTGGGCGGTGCCTTACCGAAAGCGTGCAGATTATACGGGCCTACGATTTCCAGCGCCTTGTGCAGCTCTGCGGCAAGTTGAACACCCGTCGCACCGCCGCCGACAATCGCGATGTCCAGTTCGGACGTGTTGGCGAATGCGCGAAGCAGTTCCATACGGAATTTCTCGTTGAAAGCATTAGCCTCCACGAGGTTGTCGATGGACATGCAATATTCTTTAACGCCGGGTGTGCCGAAATCATTGGCGCAACTGCCGATCGCAATGACGATCGTGTCGTATTTCATACGGCGGCTTTCCAGAACGACGGTGCCGTCTGCTTCCAGAAGCGGGCTGAGGATCACTTCCCGGTTTTCGCGGTCAATGGACGCAACTTCGCCCGGCCAGAATTCGAAATGATGACCGCTGGCCTGTGAGATGAAATTTACTTTATCATTCTCGTTGCTGAGCGTGCCCGAGGCAAAGCAGTGCAACATTGGCTTCCAAACATGGGAAAAGCTCTTGTCGATCAGCGTGATGCGCGCTTTTCCGGGCTTCCCCATCGATTTTCCGAGGCGCGTTGCGAGAGACAGGCCGGCGACACCACCTCCGACAATCAGGATTTCAGGTCGAGACAGCATCGGTTTTCAGGACTCCGTTGAGGGGACGGGCATCAGAAAAAGATACACGGGAGAAAGCTGTTTACGCCTCGCCACGGCAGTAAACAGTGAGGTTCGGAAGAGACTATTATGAGCGTTCCGGATATGACGAAAATCATATTCAGGTGACTGTAATAAAGTTCGGTGAGTTCTTTCCTGTTTCGTAAAAACTCAAATAAGCGTGATAAATTTTTACAAAATATACTGAAAATATTTTTTTAGATGTTGTTTCCCTCCGATAAGAAAAGAGGTGTTTTCAGTAGTCTAAAACCAGAAAATATCGTGATCTGAGTTAAAATTGATAGAAAATGTCATTATAAAACGTTAAATGAAACAAAACATTAACAAGAGAAATAATCAGAAACCAGTAAATGTCCCGCGCAGCGAGAGCAGATCTCTGTCTTTTCCAGTCCAGGGTTTTACGAATGTCTTTCTCAAGTCGGTCTTTCGCGTTGGCGCTTTCAGCGTCCGTTCCATGTCTTGTGCCTGTTTTTGCTTTTGCCCAAGATTCCCAGAACGTTTTTTCTCTTCCTGCGCAGTCTCTCACATCTGCTTTGACGGCTTTCAGTCAACAGACCGGGGTTCATGTCGCGTTTGATGCCAATGCGGCAAACAGTCTGCGTTCTGCTCCCCTTTATGGGAAAATGGATAATCTGAAGGCACTTCGCAGGCTTCTTGGTAAGAATGCCTTCAAAATTGACGCATCAAATCCCAAAAACATCACGCTGCATGCGAGACCTGCCAGAAAATCCACCGGCACTGAAGCTGATATGGTGGACAACCTGACAGTAAGGGGAAGCCGTCACGAATTGCGGACCAAGCGTAATTTTGCGGGTGTCGTTGATTCGATCACTTATGATGACACGTCCAATCTGGGTGGAGCGACGTCCATGGCCCAGCTGCTGACGCAGCTTCCGGGGGTCACGGGGATCCGTAATGGCGACGAACCCCGTTATATCAGCGTGCGTGGTGTGTCGTCGGATCTTAACCAGACGACACTGGACGGTATGACGCTCGCAAGTATCAGTGACGGCGGTAGCATCCGCCGGCGCGTCAATATGCAGAACATACCGGCCGAAATGACCGGTGAGGACGATATTTACAAGACTTTTACAGCCGAACAGGATGGGGGTGCCATCGGTGCGGTCATTAACATGAACCCCCGCAGCGCCTTCGACCATGATGGACTTTATAAATATATCAATGCTTACGGCATTTACGGCACCGAAAAAGGATCGGCAGGCGCCAACAGGATCCCCGGCATGTCGCCACATCTGGGGCAGGGTGCCAAGGCTGTTTTCTCTGACCGGTTCGGTGCACACAAGGAATTCGGCATCATGACCTCGTTCCGGTACCAGAGGCGGACCCGGAACACGACCAAGAAGTGGCAGGAAGACAGCTACAATTATTATAATGCCAAGGGCAAAATTCTAAGTCCGAATGATCCGAGTACGCCGGGGTGGAATGGCATGACCGCTCCTCGCTATGTCGATGGCGGGAGCTATTCCAACGATTTGAACTCTCTGGGTGGGGCCGCGCGTCTTGAATGGCATCCTGAAAATAGCGGATTTAATGCATCCGTTATGGGATATTCCTACGAAAGATGGGAAAATTCCTTCATGGAGCACAACGAATACCTGCTCGACGATACAGCGATCTGGAACCAGACCCCCACGTCCGGCCGTGAATACATCTATCGCGCCCGGACGATCGGCCGGAAAGATAACTGGCGGATGAATACCAATGGTGTTCTGGGGAATTTGAGCTGGCACGACAATATTTCGACGCTGAAATTGCGCGCTGGCTATACATGGGAAGACTATTACAATCACGAGCCCTATGTGACTGCGAGAGTCTACCCTAAAGAAAATGCAAAAGGCGCTGTTTACGCCGATTATACTATAAACAAAGATAATGTCGCCAATCTTGTCGATATTATCGATATGAACAAACTCCTCAACAGCGGTTATGCTTTCCAGACAGTTCAGCAGGAATACGACCGTGACCATGAAGGGGTTACGAACGTCCGCTTGGATTACACGCGTAATTTGAATCCGGATTTTCACGGGTTTGGATTTGCAAGCGGTTTTGAATGGCGCAGTCTGAACGCCACCAATTCGTCAGATCAGCTTTGGTACAAGCCGGGCGGAAATGCGGCATCCAGCATGTTCATCCCGAATATGCAGAACCCGAACGGGCCATTCTTCGATCTGACGAATTTCCCGTGGGACAAGCAGACCCCTGATCCCGCCAAATCCAAAAATTACACGGAACTGGCATATTTCCGTTATCAGGAACAACTCTTTGATGGGTATGTTTCGCTGCATTATAAGTGGCGGAAGTCACAGATTATCGCCGGTGTCCGTGCTGACTCGGTGAACTTCAATGCGTTTATTCCAGACACCGACAGTTTATCGAATCCGACAGGGAAAATCGAGAAAAACCGGGGCGGTTATATCAACCCCCTTCCTTCCGTGACATTTGTGCATGAATTTCCCAAAAATCTGATACTGCATGCCGTCTACAGCCAGTCGGTAGGTCGCCCTCAGCCGACGGACCTCGCGCAGGCTGCACAATATAGCTGTGGTGACTCCCAGAATACGCAACCCGGAGACATTAACTGTTCGCTGTCACGAGGCAATCCTAATCTGATGCCGCGTAAGGCTCAGAATTTCGATATTTCTCTTGATAAATTCTTCAATCGCGGAAAAGGCGTCTTTAGCGTCGCTTATTTCGACAAGATGATCACGCATGACATCTATACCACCCGATCAACCGAATTGATCAATGATGAACTGACTTATGTCACGCAGCCGCGCAACGCCAATAATTCATCACTGATGGGGGTCGAGGTTTCTGTGGTTGATCGCAGCATTCAAGGCCCATGGAGGCAGTCCTTTGACATCAATGCCAGTGGAACCTGGATGCGCGGTCGGATGACCTATCAAGGTGTCAACGTCTCATACAAGCTGAAGCAGCTGACCGAGCAGCCCTCCTATGTCTTTAACGGGAGCGTGACATGGCACATCCCGCAGATCCGCGGTGCAGTCAAAGCAGCCTTTTCATATTCTGCGAAATATCTTGAAGGTCTCAATGACGACCCGACCCAGATGTATGGTTACGGCTCCCAACCCAGTCTGGATCTTGGAGCCTGGAACGATATTACCGATAATCTTCGCCTGAAATACGAAGTCTATAATCTGGCGGGTTCGCATACGCGGATGTATTACGGAGAGCACCTCAATCGGCTGGAAGCGAAAGAAGATTACGGCCGCAGTATTTATTTTGAACTGGTTTATAACTGACGTTCTAGTTTTCCGATTGCCCCCGGAGTACGCTCCGGGGGCAATACGGTTCAGGCAGCGAAGACTTTTGAAATGGCGTCCTGTGCTTCCTGCTGAATGGCGCGCAGGTGTTCCGGGCTGACAAAGCTTTCCGCGTAGATCTTGTAAACATCCTCCGTGCCGGACGGACGTGCGGCGAACCAGCCGTTCTCGGTGACGACTTTCAGGCCACCAATCGGCGCGTCATTACCCGGTGCGCGGGTCAGTTTGCTGATGATTTTGTCACCGGCGAGCGTTTCCAGCGGGAACTGTTCTGGCGTGAGTTTGCTGAGCTTTGCTTTCTGTTCCGGGTTTGCCGCTGCGTCAATGCGCTCGTAATAGGGTGTGCCAAGACGGGCGATGATTTCATGATAATGGGCGCTGGGGTTCTTGCCGGTCTTGGCTGTAATTTCAGCCGCCAGAAGGCCCAGAATGAGACCGTCTTTGTCCGTGGTCCAGACGGAGCCGTCGCGCCGCAGGAACGTGGCGCCTGCGCTTTCTTCACCGCCAAAACCCAGCGATCCATCCATCAGACCGGGCACAAACCACTTCAGGCCGACCGGCACTTCCACCAGTTTGCGTCCCATTTCGGCTGCCACGCGGTCGATCAAGCCACTGCTGACGAGCGTCTTGCCCACGCCAAGTTCCGGGCTCCAGTCCGGGCGGTTCTGGAACAGATAGGAAATCGCCACGGCAAGATAATGATTGGGGTTCATCAGGCCATCGGGCATGGCGACGATGCCGTGGCGGTCCGCATCCGTATCATTAGCGAAGGCCACGTCGAAGCGGTCTCCCATTTCGATCAGACGTGCCATGGCGTAGGGGGAGGAGCAGTCCATGCGGATCTGCCCGTCCCAGTCGGCAGTCATGAAAGAGAAGGTCGGGTCCACTACGTCGCTGACGACGGTGGCGTTCAGGCCATAGCGGTCGATGATGGGCTTCCAGTACGCGACGGCTGCGCCGCCCAGTGGGTCGATGCCGATTTTCACGCCAGCGTCCCGAATGGCCTTCATGTCGATGACGGAATCCAGATCGTTCACATAAGGCGTGATGAAATCGTAGCCTTTAATGCAGGCTTCCTGCCGCGCCTGTTCATAGGGCAGGCGTTTGACGTCTTTCAGGTCGTTGGCGAGGAAGTCGTTAGCCATGTCCTGAATGGCTTTGGTGATGGATGTATCGGCCGGACCGCCGTTGGTCGGGTTATACTTGAACCCGCCATCTGCCGGAGGATTATGCGACGGCGTGATGACCACACCATCGGCAAGGCCCGTGGTGCGGCCCTTGTTGTAGGTCAGGATGGCATGGGAAATGACAGGCGTCGGCGTATAGCCGCCATGTTCGTCGATCCGCACGTCAATGCCATGAGCCGCGAACACTTCGATAGCGGATTTCTGTGCTGGACCAGAGAGCGCGTGGCTGTCCATGCCAATAAAGAGCGGCCCATCAATTCCTTCGGCCTTGCGATGGCGGCAGATGGCCTCGCAGATGGCGAGGATGTGGTTTTCGTTGAAACTGGTATGGAGCGAGGAACCGCGATGGCCCGATGTTCCGAAAGACACCCGCTGCGTGGAGACCGCAGGATCGGGTTTGCGATCATAATAGGCTGCGATCAGGGCGGGAATGTCGGTGAGTTGGGAAGAAGAAAGTGTTTTTCCGGCCAGGGGACTGAGATGGGACATTGCTTCAGAGTTCCTTGCATCCACGTTGAGATATTGCCGTCTGTTGACGGCCATAACGCATGAACGCCCTATGCGGGCGCGTCGTTCAGGCAGGAGAACGTGTATCTGGATCGATGTCCAGAGAGATGCGTCAGTTCTATGAAGATTGAACGTCAATGGCTTATGGAAGCCCAAGTGCGGAAATGTCCTCATCTCAGTTCAGAGAAATTCTAAAAATTTATCATTTCTTAAATAATTCAAATCAATCTGCTCCAGAAATATCGACATGATTATTTTTAGAAATACTTATAAAATAAAAGTTCCATAGCGATAAAAATTTATTTTTATCATTGCAATAAATTTTCCTGCATTTTAACGAATGATTCTCCTTCATATAAAATATGTTTTGATTATTTCAGAGTAAATTCATTTATATTTTTGGAGTTTGTTATGTCATCTCCTCCTTTGGAAACTGCAGATTCTTCTCCCTCTACAAAGCCCCCGCAGGCACAAATTAAAAATCAGACTGGCAGTTCAACGACCCTGGATGCGGCAGCAATTGCAGCGAAACTCTCAGAGCTGAAAACATCTTCTAAAGGCCTGACATCATTAGAAGCTAAAGACCGTCTCGCCAAAGATGGCCCAAATGCCATTCAGGCGCATGAAGAAAGTCGCTGGAAAAAGCTATTGGGCTATTTCTGGGGACCAATTCCCTGGATGATCGAGATTGCAGCAGTTATTTCGTTTCTGCGTGCAGATTGGCCAGATTTTTTTGTTATCGCGGGCTTGCTCCTTTATAACGCAGCCATCGGCTTCTGGCAGGATAATAAAGCAGCCAATGCGCTGGCCGCCCTCAAAAAAGGTCTGGCTCTCAAGGCCTCTGTATGCCGCGACGGTGTGTGGGCCTCCATCGATGCAACTGAGCTTGTGCCGGGGGATGTTGTAACGGTTGCTGCGGGAGAAATCGTTCCTGCCGACCTGCTGCTCATTGATGGAAAATATCTGTCTGTTGATCAGGCCGCTTTGACGGGCGAGTCTTTGCCGGTTTCAAAGAAAATTGGTGATGGAGCCTATTCCGGGTCGATTGCGCGCCAGGGCTCCATGATCGGTGTGGCTGTTGCAACAGGGAATAATACTTTTTTTGGCCGTACCGCAAAGCTGGTCGCGTCCGCTGGAAGCAAGTCACATGCAGAGCAGGCTGTTCTGCGGATTGGAGACTTTCTGATCATTCTTGCGGCAGCGCTCGCCGTCGTGCTGGTCGGAGCGCAACTCTGGCACGATCTGGCTTATCATGGTGTCTGGCATTGGAGCGAAGCCGGCGGGATCGCACAGTTTGTGCTGGTTCTTCTTGTCGCCTCTGTACCAGTGGCCATGCCGGCGGTGATGTCTGTAACGATGGCGCTCGGAGCACTGGCACTTTCGCGACAGAAAGCCATCGTGTCACGTCTGTCAGCCATTGAAGAACTGGCAGGTGTTGACGTGCTGTGCTCGGACAAGACCGGAACACTCACTCAAAACAAGCTGACACTGCAAGCTCCGATCCCATTTGGAACCGCCAAAGCAGACGATCTCGTTATTGCCGCCGCTTTGGCGACCCAGAAAGAAAGCACGGACGCCATTGATCTTGCTGTTCTCAAGGCGCTTCCTGACAATAATCCGCTGGGCTCTTACAAGCCTGTGGATTTTATTCCGTTCGATCCTGTCAATAAGAAGACCGTCGGCATTGTGCAGGACGCTGCCGGGCATAAAATCCGATATGCCAAGGGCGCCCCACAGGTTATCGCGACACTGTGCGGAATGAAAGAAGAGCCGACTGGCGCGAATGATAACACTCCGACGGCCGAATATTTCGGTAAAGTTTCCGAACTGGCCAGTCATGGCACCAGATCTCTGGGTGTGGCGGTTTCTCAGGATGATGGGGCGACCTGGACCTTGCTGGGGCTTCTGCCCATGCTGGATCCGCCGCGCCCGGATGCGGCAGCAACGATCGCACAGGCGAAAAAGCTTGGGTTGTCCGTAAAAATGGTGACAGGCGACGACGTCGCGATCGGCTCTGAAATCGCCCATCAGTTGGGACTGGGCGAGCATCTGCTCAAGGCGAGCGACATCTTCTCAGCAGATATGAATCCAAACAAAATTCCGGTTGATGCGGCACGCGCCGTTGAAGTCGCTGATGGATTTGGGCGCGTCTTTCCCGAGCATAAGTTTGAAATTGTCAAAGCCTTACAGGAACTGGGCCATATCGTCGCCATGACAGGTGACGGCGTTAACGACGCTCCTGCTCTCAAACAGGCTGATTGCGGGGTCGCTGTCAGCGGGGCAACAGATGCAGCCCGTTCTGCAGCGGCCTTGGTCCTGACGGCTCCGGGACTATCAACAATCGTGAATGCGATCGTGGAAGCGCGAGCGATCTTCGAGCGTATCACGTCATATATTTATTATCGTATCGCAATGACGACCGATATCATGTTCCTTGTCGTCGCCGCATATCTCGTTTTCGGTTTCCAGCCTCTGACCGCGATCATGATCGTCGTTCTGGCGCTGCTGGACGATATTCCGATCATGACAATCGCTTACGACAACGTCGTGACGTCGCCCGAACCGGTGCGGTGGAACATGCACCGTATTATTTCGTTCTCTTCCATCATGGGTATTGCGTCTCTGGCCGAAAGCTTTGGGCTTCTCCTTCTCGGCGTCGGCTGGATGCATACGCCTTGGCTGATGGACATTGTTCCGCTTACAACCGCTCATCTTCAGACCATGATTTTCCTGCAACTTGCTGCTGGCGGCCACCTGCTTCTGTTCGTTGTGCGCACCCGCAATACGATCTTTCGGCCACCGTATCCCAGCCGTCCGCTCTTTCTTGCAGTTGTTGGAACGCAGATTGTGGCCGTGCTGCTGTGCGTCTTCGGCATTCTCGTTCCAGCACTACCCTGGATCATGATTGGTGTTGTTTGGGCTTATGCCTTGATATGGATGGTGATTATCGACGCCATCAAGATTGTTTCCAATTCTCAGATAAAGCGTCGTGAAAAGAATAGTCTGAAACTGGTTCAGCCTATTGCTCACAGCTAATTTTTGATTTCAAAAAAGGATTATTGTTATGGATTTGCGTCGTAAATTAATTGTTAAGCCGAAAACTGCAGTGCGACTTAAGGATGTCAACGCATCTTATCACGCGCATTACAAAACAGAGCATGACGCCGATAAGGATATTGAAGAACATCAGGCACTTGTCAGTGCGTATCAGCAAAAATTATACGCTGAAAAGAAACATGCTCTTTTGATTGTTCTTCAGGGCATTGATGCTGCCGGAAAAGACGGAACCTGCTGGCACGTCATGAAAGCGATGAACCCTCAGGGAACATCCGTGCATGGTTTTAAACAGCCAACAGAAGAAGAAAAGCTTCACGACTTTCTATGGCGCGTTCATCCCCATACACCTGCTCGCGGACAGGTCAGTGTCTTTAACAGATCGCATTACGAAGATGTTCTTGTGACGAGAGTACATGATCTGGTTCCCAAAAAAATCTGGTCAAATCGATACGATCTTATCAATGATTTTGAAAAAATGCTGGTTGCGAACAATGTGACCATCCTGAAGTTCTTCCTATATATTACGCCGGAAGAGCAGCTGGAACGCTTTCGTCAACGCCTGGACGATCCGGTCCGGCAGTGGAAAATCAGCGATGCTGATTATAAGGAACGGGAATACTGGGATAAGTATACTGCCGCCTATCAGGACATGATGGAAAAATGTTCTACAAAACATGCACCTTGGTACATTATTCCGTCGAATAACAAATGGTTCAGGAACCTGGCTGTATCCAATATCATCTGGAAAACCCTTCAGGATATGGACCTGCGTTTTCCTGAACCGACCGTTGATATTGAGGAAATCAGAAAAGAATATCATCAGGCAAAAAAAGAAAACATTTAATCGGCTGCTCAGGAGTGGTCTTCAAAATTGAGTTTTGATGTTTCCGATGTCTGGGCTGGTATAGTTTATGAATATAACACTTTTTATTTTTCTGATGGTTTATCTGGCGATGGGGCTGGGCAAGTTGCCCGGCTTCAAAGTCGATCGTACGGGCGCGGCCATGATTGGTGCCATGGCGATGATGGCCGTTGGCAGCATCGGGGCCAAGGCTGCATGGGTGGCAGTCGACTATCGAACGATCGGAATGCTGTTCGGCCTGATGGTCGTTTCGGGCGCATTTGCTGAATCAGGTTTTTATGAATGGGCGGCACGCAAAGTTGCAACGCTTTCTGTTGGCCCCGTAGCACTTCTGGCCGTTTTCGTTGCTGTGTCTGGGGGCCTCTCTGCACTGCTGACAAATGATGTCGTGGTCGTCGCCATGACGCCTCTTCTGGTATCCGTTACCCTGGCGCGTGGTCTTAATCCGGTTCCGTTTCTGCTGGCTTTCTGCTTTGCAGCCAACACCGGATCGGCCGGGACTTTAATTGGAAGCCCCCAGAACATGATTGCGGCCCAGGAGTTGGGGATTTCATTTACAGGCTTCTTATCCGTAGCTGGAATACCGGCCTTGTTATCCCTTCCAATTGTATGGGGCATTGTTGCCTGGATGTATCGGGGCAAATGGACTTTAGATCATGCAAGGGTTTCGGAAGGGGAAGATACGGACAAAATAACCCCAAATTCCTTGAATATCCCTGAAACCTGTAAGGCAATTTTTATCACCATTGCTGTCATTATTGCATTTGTTCTGGATGCTTGGCCAAAAGAACTGGTGGCACTGACAGCCGCCGCAATTCTATTGTTGAATCGAAAAATATCATCAAGCGATGTTTTGCGGCGAGTGGATGCAAATCTTTTATTGCTGATATCGGGCCTGTTCATCGTGAATGCGGCCCTGTCGAAGACAGGTTTGCCTCAAAATATTTTGCATGATCTTCATAGGTATGGAATTGATTTAAACAATCCTTTGTCCCTGTTCTTAACAAGTGCGACCTTGAGCAACATTATCGGGAATAATCCGACTGTTATGTTGCTGGTCCCATTTTTAAGTCCGGGTACAAATGTCAATGCTATAGGGGCAGCCCTGGCGCTGGGAACAGGGTTCTTTAGTAACCTGATAATTTTCGGTAGTCTTGCTGGTATTATCGTTGTCGAACAGGCAGCTCGTTGCGGTGTAAAAATTTCTTTCGCAACTTTTTCGCGTGTCGGAGCACCCATCTCTGTGGCCTGTATGCTCATGGCGGCCGGTTGGATTTTATTTCTTACAAATCATTGGACATAGGTGACTATCGATCGCGTGTGATGAGCAGTTTAAGGTCTTTTCCAAGACTGAAGCAGATTTTTACCTCAGATCAACACTGTCTGAATCTGAAAAATGAGAAACCCTATAGTTTTAGTAGAGCAGGAAAGGGCGGCGTTTCTGAGTGAAGGCCGCTTCCTCAGGTTTCCAGCCTGCCATGATTTCGGTGACTGACAGGTTTTGGGAAAGCTGCTGGCGGAGGGTGCTGCTGCCGGCGAGAATGTCAAAGGTTGCGCCGGATTTTCTCCAGATCGGGCGGTCGGATATTTTGAGGGCGCTCTGAAGCAGGGTTACGCCTGTCAGCAATGGATCGAAGGATCTGCGCTCCGTGATGGCGAGCTGAAGCCCGTGGCATAGCTGCTCTTTCGCGACGTCTGCGGTGGGTGTGAACCAGTCTTCGCGGAACAGGCATCCCGGCAGGGCGGCGTCGTTGAGGCTGTCCACCCAACGGGTCGCGTCCAGATCGGGCGCGCCGAGTGTGAGGAAGGGCGATGCCGTCCCGCGGCCGACAGAGAGGGTTGTGCCTTCGAACAGGCAGGTCCCCGGATAGGCGAGGGCTGTGGTGATGTCGGGCATGTTGGGGCTTGGAGGCACCCAGACGAGGTCGGTTTCGTCCAGATACAGATCCCGCCGCCAGCCGGTCATGGGGATGACGTTGAGTTGGGCGGCGCGTCCTGCCTGTTGGGGCACGAACTGGCTGTTGAACAGGCGTGCGAGTTCGCCTACGGTCATGCCGTGTCGCAGAAGAAGCGGAACCCTGCCCACGAATGAAGAAAAGGCCGGGTCGAGAGTGGGGCCGCTAGGGTGCAGGCCCGTGATGGGGTTGGGTCTGTCCAGTACCATGAACGCGATGCCGCAGCGGGCGCAGGCGGCGAGGGCGTCGAACATGGACCAGATATAGGTGTAGAACCGGGCGCCGATATCCTGAATGTCGAAGACGAGAAGGTCGATATCTGCCGATTTCAGGAGCGCATCCAGCTTCGGGCCGGAGAGCGTGTACATGTCATAGACGGGGATGCCCGTGCGGGGGTCGATGCTTTTTGTTTCGGCATGACCCGCCTGCGCCGATCCGCGGAATCCGTGTTCCGGTCCGAAAATGGCTTTCAGGTTGACGCCCGGGGCGGCGTGCAGACGGTCCGCGATATGGCGCAGATGGCGGTCCACGCTTGTGGGGTTGGCGATCAGGCCCAGTTTTCGGCCTTTGAGGGCCTGATAGTGGTCGGCTTCGAGAACGTCGTAGCCGGTTCGGACTTTGGCAGGGGAGAGGGATCCGGCGGCCAGCCCCGAAGCGGTTGCCCATGATGTGGCCGCAGTTCCCGCGCACAGGCCCATGAAGGTGCGGCGGCTGAGGGGCGTTTTTGGTGTGGCTGTTGCGGAAGCAGGGTGAGGCATGTGAGACGGGCTCCGGGTCTTCCGCTATTCGGCTTTGGCGACGGCGGTGACGAGATCATCCATGATTTTGGTCGGATGCGGCAGGTCGTCCGGGATATCGTTTGCGAAAATGGCGATCAGGAGGGTCTGGCCGTGCGTGGTGTGTAGATAGCCGGACAGAGAATGCGTGGCGGCGAGTGTGCCGGTTTTTGCGTACAGGTGGTTCGCGACGGGGGTGCCGATGAAGCGGTGTGCCAGTGTTCCGTCCTGCGCTGCGAGAGGAAGGTCGTCGCGCCAGTCTGCGCCCCAAGGCTGAAGCTCCGCGAGACGCAGGAGGTGAATGACACTCTGTGGCGTGACGCGATTGTAGGGGGACATTCCCGAGCCGTCATAAAGCGCGACGCCTGCGGCAGACAGGCCCAGCGCGGCCAGCACCCGGCTGCGTTCTGCGAGGCCGTCCGCGACCGAACCGTTTCCATGCACGAGCGCCAGACGGCGCAGCAGAAGCTCGGCATGGAGGTTCTGGCTGACTTTGAGCAGGTGACGGATATCGTCTTTCAGATCCGGAGCGGGCAGGGTGGCGAGGATACTTGCGTCTGGTGTGGGCGTATCAGGGGTGATTTTCGTCAGACGGTGTCGGACTTGCATCGTCTGCACCCGGATGCCTGCGTCACGCAGCAGGGATTTGAAGTGACGGGCAGTTGAGAGGGCTGGATCGTCCAGACCGATTTTCAGTGTCTGGGCGGGAGCAGTGAGCGGGAGTGTGCCGCTCAGGACGACGCGGTTATCGCCGGGCTTCTTTTCAAAACTCAGTTCAGGTTTTCCGTCCGCGACCGTCAAAGCCTGATTGAGCAGGGACAGGCCTTCGTCGGGTGCCGACCAGTGGGCGGTTGGGCGGTCGCCGGGATGGGCTCCGGGCTGGATAGTCAGTGCGGCGGTATTGTCGTTCAGCGTCAGGGCCGACACGGCGGTGCCCCACTGGGTTGGGAGGTTGTTCCAGCTCCATCCGTCGCCCCAGCGTTCGTCCGTAAAAAGCCGATCGTCAGCGATGATGGCGTGGATATGTCTGAGGCCCTTGGCGGAGACGGCATCCGCCAGTGTTTTCAGGCAGTCGGTTTTGCAGGCAGCGTCATCGGATAGGACGGCATCACCCGAGCCGCGCAGGATGAGGTCCGGTGCTCCGTGTTGGCGGAGGGCGAGCAGGAGCGTCGTGGGGTGTGCGGTGGCTTCATGGTCCAGTTCTGCAAGCTCGGCCATGGCGGCGGCTGTGGTGAACAGTTTGGTGTTCGATGCCGGGATGAAGCGTCCGCTGGGGTTGCGGGAGAACAGGATTTTTCCGTCCTGGGTGGCAATGACGATGCCCCATCGGACGCCCTGATCCTGCGAGGATTGCAGGATGGGAGCGAGTTGCTTCGCAAGGGCGTGCGGTCCGAGAGGGGGCGGGGTGCTCTGGACGGCGCAGGCACTCAGGAGGACAGGCAGTCCGGCAGTGGCGCGGGAGAACAGCTTGTGAAAGAGCCGGGGCAAACGGTGCGGAGCGTGGTTGGAAATCTGACGCATGAAGGCCCTGACTGAAGATGGGTTGAAGGCTGAAAAGACAGAGGCTGCCCCCGCAGGTCGGACAGGCAGCCTCGTAGGCAGGTCAGGTCTGGCAGGCCCGGCTCAGAACTCCATGCGGATACCGCCGCGATAGGCCCGGCCCAGCAGGTTGCTGTAGGTTTCGTCGGCTTCGAGCCCGCCTTCCGGCAGCAGGATCGGGGACGTGTTGGCGAGGTTGGTGACGGTCAGGAAGATCTGCATCTTGCCGATTTTCTCGACGGGCAGATTATAGGTCGCGTTCATGTCGAAGTAGAAAATGCCCGTGACGCGGTTGTTGTTGATCGTGGGATAGTTGGCGTTATACGCCGGGCATGTGCCAGAGCACTGGATGTAGCTGTTGGAATAGTTGCCTGCGCTGATGCCGTGGGCGATGGCCGTGAGGCTGTACCGGTCTGTGCTGTAGGTGGCAGAAAAACGGTAGATCCAGCGCGGCGGGCCGGAAGAGATGTCGCCCGATGTGTCGACCGTATAGCCCACGCCGGAGTCCGAGACATATTTCAGGTAGTTCGTGGCCTGACCATGGATGGTGATCTTGCCGCCAGCGTCGCGCAGCAGGCGGCGGAGCGGGAAGGTGTAGGACGCGTCGATGTCGATGCCGCTGGTTTCGAGCTTGGCGAAGTTAAACGGTGAGGCGTTGATCAGGAGATCGCGCGTGCCTGTCGGGTCGGGACGGATGGCCGAACAGAACGTGGTGTAGCCCGAATAACATTCGTTAATGATGGACTGCGGATAGAACTGCTGGATCGCGTTCTTGATCTTGGTGTGGAACCAGTCGACCGAGATGGCCATACCGGGCACGTATCGCGGCGTGATGACAGCGCCAACGACGGTCGTATTGGCCGTCTCGGGGCGCAGTCTGGTGTTGCCCGTCGTGGTGGCGAGAACGGTGTTCGTCAGGCCCGTTTCCGGATTGAGCACGGTCGTCGTCTGAGATGTTCCGGCATTGTAGAGTTCGTTGATGTTGGGCGCGCGGATGTCGTGGGACTGCGTGGCGCGGAACAGGACGTCTCTGATGGGCTGCCAGGTGCCGCCGATCTTCCATGTCGTGACATAGCCGGAGGTCGAATAGTCCGTACCGCGGACGGCGCCGTTAAAGGACAGGCCTTTAGCCAGCGGGACGGCGGTTTCGAGATAGGCTTCCTTGACGCTGTAATGGCCGAAGGTCGGGCGGTAATTCCCGACGGACCAGCCTGATTGGTATTCGGTCGGCACATATCCTGAAGAGCGTTCGTCACGATATTCGCCGCCGACGGCTACGTTCACGTCGCCCGCCCATGTTGCGAACGGGATCGTGGAGAGGTTCACGCCCGAGACGATTTCCTGAAACCGCTGGTCGCGCCACGGGGCGTCGAGGACGTATCCGATGGATGAGGAAGACATGACGCCCGTTCCCAGCCAGTCGATGGGGGAGCAGCCATTGCCCGGATTGGTCAGGGACGAGCGGCAGACAATCTGTCCGGCGGAGTTGCGCACGGCATCGGTCGCATTGGCGATTTTTGCCGTGTTCATGACGTTATAGATCTGCTCGTGCGTATGGGTGACGCCATACTGTCCGTAAGCGCTCCACGACGCGCGTTTGCCGAACATCTCGAAATTGCCTTCGCCGCCGAAGGTGTAGCGCTGGACGTTGCGCGTGTTGTCAGTCCGGCGATAGGGCATGTCGAGCGCGGTCGTGCCGACGGTGACATTCGAGACGTTCTGAAGGGCTGCCGCGCCGAGCGCATCGACAAGATAGGGGTTGGTCCCTTTCAGGGACACCGAACTGATATACTGGGGGCCGGAATTGTAGACGTATTCGCTCTCATTATAGGCGCCTTCCGCATACAGGGTCATCCAGGGCGCGACGTCATAGCTCAGGCGTCCGAAGAGGTTTTTGCGGTCGCTCTGGGGCTCCAGACCGATGTTCTTGTTGTTGTTGGCAAGGTTCTGGTCGCCGCCGACCGAGACGCTGGACGTTGAGAACGAGCCGTAGTTGTAGTGATTGACGCTGCCGCCGGGGCCGAAATAGATCCCGCGCAGGGAGTTGGCCACGCCGCCCGTGGAGGCGTTGATGATGCCGCCGGGCATGACGTTGTTGGTGCCTGCATCACCGACGCGGAGGTAATAGGGCTGGCCGTTTCCTGCGACATAGTCGGGATTGGCGACGATGCGGCTGCCGTTCACGTTCCAACTGCGGGAGACGTGGAAAATGCCGTCCTGATGGGCGATGTCGCCGCTGAGCAGGACGTGGCCCTTACCATGCGCGAAGCCGAAGCCTCCGGCAATGGCAGCGTGTTCGTTCTCACCGTCGCCATAATCTGAAATGCCGGAATCCGCGCTGACTTTCAGGCCCGTATAGGTTTTGTCGAGTACGAAGTTTGTGACACCTGCAACGGCATCGGAGCCGTACTGCGCGGACGCACCCCCCGTCACGACGTCCACGCGTTTGACCAGCTGCTGGGGGATTGTGTTGATGTCGACGATGCCGGTGATGGCGGAAGGCGTGATCCGTCGGCCGTCCATCAGCACGAGGGAGCGGACGGGGCCGAGGTTGCGCAGATTGAGCGCATTGATGCCGGCTGTGCCGTCACTGAGGGAGTAGGCAGAGTTCTGGGGCGTCTGGCTGCCCGCGAACTGTGGCATCTGGTTGATCAGATCGGCGAGGTTGTTGCTCGGCGCCTGGTTCAGGATTTCCTGCTGGTTGAGGGAGCTGATGGGGGTCGGGGATTTGATGTGCGAGTTCGCGATGTGACTGCCCGTAACAGTAATGACTTCCCGGTTGGAGTCAGTCTGTTTTTGTGTCTTTTTGTGATTTGCGGTGGGTTTCGAAGGCTGCAAAGATGCGTGCTTGGTATCCGCAGGCTTGGAGACTGTTGCGGCAGCGTAAGCCTGCTGCTGCATGAGGAATGTTGCGCCCGATGACAGGGCCGCAAAAGACAGGAAATAAGACTTCAGGGACAGTCTGGCGGTCATACCCTCGTTCCTTCGATAAGCGCCAGTGGGCGGTGATGTTTCGGTTTCGAATTAATATGCCTGCCGGTCACGCAGGCGTCGATGTCGAAACTGCGCGCGCCATATAACCCGAAGTTATGTACGCGCCATCCCCTGACGTTTCATGAAGGCAATATTTGGAGGGCGACAGGGGAAATGATGGCCCGTTTTCCGGGAGGATCTGCCATTTCAGGATATTTTTTCCGTTGGCAGATCCGATAGAAGATCAATGAGACTGTATGGCCGGAAGCTTTGTATCAAAGAAATGCAGCGTCCACAGATAGGCCTGTAGCCAGTCCTGTGTCCGCAGGAAAGCATGGCGTTCGCCGGGGAAGACGTGATCTTCGAACGGAATGTTCCGCTCCACGAGCATACGGGCCAGAAGAACGGATTGTTCGAATTCGACGTTGAAGTCGTCATCGCCATGGATCAGCAGAACGGGCGAGTGCCAGTGATCGATGTCGGCGATTGGGGAGGAGCGCCATTCGCTGCCCTTTTCCCGCTGTTTTTCTTCGGGGGAGAGACCAGAATGATCTGGCTCCGTCATGTCATGGACGCCGTGAAAATCTGCTCCGGCTACGAACAGGTCGCTGTTGCGGGCCAGAGCCAGAGCGGTCAGATAACCACCCCAGCTTCCGCCCCAGATGCCGATTTTGCCCGGGGCCACATCTGAGCGGCTGCGCAGGAACAGTCCGGCTGCGCGAACGTCTTTGTATTCGCTCGCACCGGCACGGCCGATTCCGGGGGCGGTCCGGAAGTCTACGCCGTAGCCAGTGCCGCTGCGGTAATTAACGGCCAGCACGACATACCCGCGCGATGCCAGAAACTGGTTCATGGCGTAGGCATTGGAATAATAGCCCATCGGATTGAAGGCCGGGAGCATCTGGCGGTGGGGGCCGCCATGCACGAAGACCAGCGCCGTATGCGGGCCGGGTGTTCCGGCGGGCGGCAGGAACAGTTGTCCGTGAATGTCGCGGCCGTCCTCGCTGCGGAAATGGACGATTTGGGGCGTTGTGAATGTGAAGCCGTCTGGGAAGGCGGGCGTCACGGGAACGTGTCGGACGTTGCCCTTAAGCACAACCGGGTGGGCGGTCTGGTCTGCGCTGGTGGCCATCATGGCGATGGCCGGTCCCGCCAGTGTGAGATCCATGACCTGTTCGCCCGGTGCGCTGAGGGCTACGGGCTGGGTGTTATCGAGGGGCTGGGACCAGGCGCGCCAGTGATCCGGATCGCCGATATTGGCGGTGTAGAGCAGGCGTGTTTCATCCGCTGACAGACGGTAAGACGTGATTTCGGCTTGATCCGGCGTCAGGCAGTGTGGTGTTGAGGCCGGTGCAGTGACGCTGAGGGCGCAGAGGCGCAGCCAGCCGCTGCCTTCCCACGGGAACAGGAGTTGTCCGTTGCGGCTCCATGTCAGGTCCATGCCTTCGGGCGCCCAGAAGCGGTTTCCGGTGCCTTCCGGTGCGGTCCAAAGCGTATGCTCTGCGCCGGAGGCGGTGTCATAGACTTGAAGGGACCAGAAATGACCCTTGCCGCGTTCAGCCGTCATCAGCGGGTGATAGGCCCGGACGAAGGCGATGGCGCGTCCGTCTGGCGAGAAGGTTGCGTTCTGGTCATGCCCTAAAGCGGCAGGCAGGAACACGGGTGCAGCGCTACTGTTTCTGGCGTCCCAGAGCGCGATCAGGCTGTGGGAGCCCCGGTCAATTTCGAGCGCGAGACGGTTACTGTCCGGGGACCAGTGCAGGGCGGTGATGTCGCCCGGCGTGGTCATGACCACACGCGGCGTCTGGCCCGGTTGCCCAACAAGAAGCGCGCCGCCGCGCATGAAGGCGAGCAGGCGTCCATCCGGTGAGAAGGCCGGGCTGTGTCCTTCTCCGGCGGTGACGGTTCGGCCATCGGGCAGGAGGACGCGCACGGTTTCCTTGCCCGGGACAGCGGCGTTGCCGGCATTGGGGGCGTGGTCGTTGGGATATTCCGCATCGCCGCCTTCGACGAAGGCCAGTGTCTGTCCGTCCGGGCTGAGAGCGAGGCCCCACAGATCGGTCCCGTCATCCTGCGTATAGGCCGTGACCCTGCGGGGGGCAGCGCCTCCGTCCGAGATCAGAATATTGCGGACGCCGTCCCGACGTTCGACCCAGGCCAGACGCGCCGATTTCGCAGCCCCGGTCAGGCCTTTGGCATAGGGCATGGCCAGAAGGGCACCCAGTTGGGTTTTGTCCTGCGTGGTAGCGGCGTTTGCGCCAGAGACTGTGGCGGCGAGGAACGCCGAGGCGGCGAACAGGGACAGGCGAAGGGTCATGGAATGTCTTTCCCGGCTCCGGCGAGGGCGGTGAAAATCTTTTCCTCGACACGGGTGAATGATGAATAGGTGCCCGGACGTTCCTGCCCGGCGTCGGGGAAGCCATCTGCGGCAAACAGGAAGCCATCGCCGGTTGCGGGGTCGTACCAGAAGCCTGAATGCAGCGAATAGGCATCCCCGAGATGGCCGGCTAGATCGCCGGAATAGCCTTTATAGGGTCGGGTTTCGCGGCCCGAAGAATCCCGTGCTCCGGTCAGGCGCGCCATGCTCAGACCGTAGCTGGCGATCGGGTAAGGGCAGTCGCCGTTCTGGCCGTCATACTGCCATGTCGGTGTCTGCATCAGGGCGATGCTGTGGGCCGAAAGCAACGTTTTGCCGTCCAGCGTGCCGTGGCCGAGCATGAAGCGGGCCAGCCGGGTCAGCCCTTCCATGGAAATCCGCAGGCCGCCCTGAGGGGCAAACAGCGTGCCATTGGTTCCGGGCTTGTATTGGGCGAGTGCGACAGTATCCCAGACCTGCACCAGCGGCAGGGTGTCTGTCTCGGCATTCCATCCTGTGGGCTGGTGGCTGTAGAGTGTGGCCAGACGTTCGGGATGGGTGAGGGTGGCGCGGTTATAGCCGCCATCAATCCCGAGCGGATCAAGCACATGCGCCTGTTGGTAACGGTCAAAGCGCTCGCCGCTGACACGCTCCATGATCGTGCCGACAAGGCCATAGCAAAGATTGCAGTAGCTGAACCATGTGCCCGGCGCGTGTCCCTCGCCATGGGCGAAATGATAGCTGGCATCGCCGGGTTTGTGGGTTGCGTCGAAGACTTCGCTGATGCGGTGTCCGGGAGGGAGTGTGTAACTGTCACCGTCGCGAATGCTGGACGTGTGGTTGAGCAGCATCCGCACCGTAATCGGTGTCTGGGGGAAATCCGGATTGCGAAGCCGGAACCCCAGATAGTCGGAGGCATCGTGATCGAGGTTGATCTTGCCCTGCTCGACCAGTTCCATCAGCCCGATCGTCGTGACGACCTTTGAAATCGAAGCAATGCGAAAGAGCGTCTGTGGCCCGACGGGCACCGTTTCGTCCGGGCTCTGTCGCGCAAAGCCGCCATAATAGCTGTAAGCAACCTGACCATGGCGCAGACGGACGGCGGCAATGGCGGCCAGCGGACGGACCTCACCCTGCGTCAGAACATGATCCAGGGCATGGGTGGTCTCGGTGGGGGACTGCGCCTGTGCGGCTGAAGACAGGGCCGCGAGGGCGATCAGTGTGAGGTTGCGAATGTGCCAGTTGCTCATGGCCGATCCTCCGGTCGAAGTGTCATACGTCGGACAGTGGCGGCATCGACGCTGTGGGTGCTGAAAGACAGCGGCTGCATGGCGCCACGCAGCCAGACAGGCAGGAAATCGGCGTAATGCGGCGATCTCGGATCGGCGGACTGTCCGGGGAAGTTGAGATAGAGCGAGCGGTCCCAGTGGCCGACGTCACACACCATCAGATAGCTGGCGCCTCCGGTCGTGGCATAGGCGTCGGCCCCGCCGGTCTGCGGACTGTACCAGCGGGCCATGACGGTATAGGGATCTCCGCCGCTCTGCGCTGAGGGACCGCCGATTGTGGGGAAAGCCGCAGCGATGGCCGGGACGGACGCGAGCGGGTGGCGCAGCGTAATGGTATGGAGCGCGCCCCAACGCCATGCGGCGGGAAGTGGGCCGAGGCGCTTCCGCAACTCCTGAACGGCTTCCCGGAACTGTTCGACGAGCATCCTGTTCCGCGCGCTCGCCGGATCTGCGCCAAAGCGGGCGTCGGGGGACTGGAACAGGGAGAGTTGAACCGTGGCGTTCACCGGCCCCGGCAGCAGGTCGTGCAGGGCGGCCGGAATGATGAGCGCGTGCAGGGCGCGTTCGAGCCGGGTCCACCAGACTTCATACAGCGCGGCGGCTGCACTCGACGCATCCACACGGCCGTTCCATGCTTTGAGCACTGCGGCCTCTGCGGCAAGGTCGGGCGGGACATCGGGCAGAAGCCGGACCATTTGCAGCGCCAGCACAGAGAACGTGTCGTGTTGCAGGGCTACGCTGTCGGCAAGGGTCGCACGCGGAGTTGCATCCAGCACCTGAGCCACGCGTTCGTGGCGGAAGCCGTCACGCCATTCGAAACTGACGCGCCGTTCCTCGACCGGATAGTCGGGGGGTAGGTTCATCTCATTGGACGTTCCGAACCAGCCGCGCGCCGGATTAAAGCTGCTGGGCAGGGCTTCGAGCGGCTGAAGACCCTGCCAGTCGTATCGCCCGTCTCCCGGTGCGGGCATCAGCCCGTCATGTCCCGGCGCGCGACGCGGCAGACCGCCTGCGGCCTGCCAGCCGATATTGCCGCTGGTGTCGGCATAGGTGAAATTGGTCGGGCTGGTATGGACGCGCAGGGCTTGGCGGAAGCTGGGCCAGTCATGGGCCAGATTGATCCCGATATTGGCCAGAAGCCCGTTCGCGCCGGGGGCGAGCCAGGTGGCGGAGACTGAAGTGGCGCGGTTGCGTGCCGGATCGCGCGAGACGACCGGCCCGTGCACGGAATAGAACAGGCTCACCACGCGCTCGGCCTCGCCACGGACTGCGATCCGCGTTTCGACCTGCTCCATGCGTTTCCAGCCGCCCTGATGGGCATAAAGCAGCGGATCGGCGGGGTTGGTGCGCAGGATGAACAGGTCTTCCTGATCGATATGGAAATTTGTCCGCCCGAAAGCGATGGTCGCGTTATGGCCCTGCATCACGCCGGGCATACCCGGCCCGCCGCCGCCGATTACATCCAGCCCGGGTGCCGTCAGATGAACGACGTGACGCGGACCGGGCACGCCGAAGGACAGATGCGGGTCGTTGGCCAGAATGGGACGGCCGGTTGCGGTGCGAGAGGGGGCGATGACCCAGGCATTGCTGCCTTCATTCCTCCGCCGCGTGCCGTCATCGGCTGCGGCGCGGATGTCGTGGCGGGGCAGGGGGGCCTGAAGCACGCCGAACAGCCCGAGGTCGGCTTCGCTGATGGCGGCGGTGTCCAGACCGTCCGGCACCCGCAGGTCATGGACAGGTTCCAGCGGCGTGATGAGGGCGTCGTAGGCCAGCGCACCGCGTGCGGCCAGTCGGGCGCGGCGGATTTCGGTGCGGGTGTTGCCGGTAACTTCGGCGCGGATACGGATCAGGTCCAGCACATCCCAGTGCAGAGGTGTGGCGGCGAAAATGCCGAATTCCGGGGGCAGGAGAGCGGGTGTTGCGGTGACTTCCGCGATGCGCGCATTGATCCCGGCGACATAGGCGCGGGCGCAGTCCTGGGTCAGTTGAGGAAAGGCCGCGAGTTCGCGCTCGGCATCACCGCGAAACAGCACCAGCCGGTTGGCCGTGTCGGAGGGGACGAAGGCCGGGCCGAACACTTCCGCCAGCCGCCCCAGAGACTGGCGATGGCCGAAATCCAGCTCCCACAGCCTGTCGCGGGCGATCAGATAGCCGTCTGCGAAAAAAGCGTCAGGGATGCTTTGCGCGCGGACATGGGGGACGCCCCAGTGGTCTTCCAGAATTTCGACCGGCTGGCCGAGGCCTTTTAGACCCTGAAGGGGGGCTGCGGCGCGGGCCCTGAATCCCGGTGTGGACAGGGTGGCAGCGACGCCGCCAAGAAGAACCGTGCGGCGGGTGGCCTGCATAAAAGCCTGTTCCTTTTTCAACTGATGGCGCGGGAATCGCACCCGGCCACGATCTCTTTCAGTCTCAGGGCCGAGCCGACCGAAAGCGTGAAGCCAAGGGCGCCCTGCCCGACATTGAGCAGAAGATTGTCATACCGGGTGCGGTCGATGATCGGGACGCCCGTGGGGGTAGCGGGGCGCAGCCCTGCCCAGGGCGTATCGTCGCCCTCACTCAGCGCGCCCGGAAGCGTTTCGTTCACGAGCGCGCGGAGTTCGCCGAGGCGTTTGGGGTTTAGGCGGGTGTCCTGCGCGCCGATATCGACCATCGCGGCAACCCGCAGGCGGTCGCCCAGCCCGGCATAGACCACGCGGTTATCATAATCCGTTACGCTAACCAAAGGAACGAGGCCGGGACGTGGGCCTGTGGTCAGACTATAGCCTTTCAGGCCGTAAAGAGGCAGATCGACCCCTAAGGGGCGGGCCAGTTTGCGGGAGGCGATCCCGGCTGCGAGAACGACGAGATCGGTCTCGAACGGCTTGCCATCAAGCAGGACGTTACAACGGTTTCTGAGACCAGCCGTGAGGGTGGCGTTGCCATGGATGAGCCGAAAATTCGGTGCCGATGCGAGGGCATCGCGCAGGGCTTCGCAGAACAGGAAGCAGTCTGCGACTTCGTCTTCGGGCGAGAAAATACCGCCCGCGATCTTGTCACGCAGACCTGCGAAGGCGGGTTCGATCTCCGCGCATTCGGACGGGGAGATCGCATGTTGGCGCTGCGGGTCGCTGACGGATTTCGCGGCTTTGTGGAAAGTGGTGGCGTTGCGGTACAGGACGAGCTTTCCCGGACGCCGCCACAGGAAGTCCCGTAAGCCTTCCTCGCGATAGGTCTGAAGTTCCGCCTGCCCACTGAGTGCCAGATCGAGCAGGACGCCAGCATTGCGGCGGTTTGTCTGCCGGTTACAGGCGAGCAGGAACGCGAGCAGCCAGCGCCACTGGGACGGATCGGCCTTCAGGCGAAGGGAGATCGGGGAATTGGGGCGAAACAGCCAGCCCAGGGCGTCCCGCGCGATCCCGGCATCGGCCAGCGGGCTGACATAGCGGTAGCTGAGTTGGCCGCCATTCGCGAAGCTGGCTTCCTGCCCAACGTCTTCGCGACGTTCGATCAGGGTGACGTCATGCCCTTCCCGGACGAGGGCGTAGGCGGCTGTCAGGCCGATCACGCCTCCGCCGATGATGGTGATGGTCCGTTTGCCAGCCATAAAAGTCCCGAACGTCCAGAGGCCGGGCGCAGGGAGATATTATAATCCCCTGCGCCATTATCATGATCAAAACCTACATTTCCCAAACCGCTCGGGCCAATGCAAAGAGGCCATCTTCCCATAACCTGCGGTTAAGGTGTTGTTTTGTAATGAAAACAATAAATCAGGGAGTCAGTGCCTCTGGAGAAGAACTGATTTTCTTCGGATGCAGATCCTGTGCATCGAAGCTGAAATCCGAACCGATAACCTGCATTTTCAGGCCGCTCACTTGACCGGACATGTCGCGCTCGAACTGGACATAGGAATCGTCATCAGCGTCCTGCCCGCGGTCATCCCAGCGAACAACGAACAGATCATGCGGCAGGGCGGAGAGGGTCCCGGTCAGGCCGTCGGCATGGCTGAAAGATATCCGCAGATCCTTTCCCCGGCGACTGACCGAAATCGGGCCGCGCCAGTCATCGCGATAGGTTCCGATATAGTCCTTTTGCGCCTCATCCGGGAGCGTGATGAAAGGTCGGGCGGGCGAGCCAGGGCCGGTTTCGGCAGCTTTTTTCCTGTTTGCCGCCTCTTTGGCATTCTGCTCGTTCTGGAAATACGCAACCCAGTCCGCACTTTTGCCGTTCGCGACATAGGCGCTGAGTTCCGTCGCGATGGCGAAAGGAGCCGCGTGACTGTAATGGTTGGTCAGAACGATAATGGCTGATTTCCGCTCTGGCAGGAACGTCACATAGCTGACCATTCCGCTGATGGTTCCCGTGTGCCAGACACGCTTGAGGCCAAAGAAATCTTCCATGAACCAGCCATAACCATAGGCGCGGAAATGGGTCTTTGTGGCCTCGGCTGTGTCAGGCAGGGGCAGAATTCCGTGTGGTGCCCAGAGCGCGTCGCGGCTGGCCTGACTGAAGATTTGTCGGCCGTTCGGGGCGCGGCCGCCATTGAGATAGGTCTGGGCCCAGCGTGCTACGCCATCGGCGCTGCACCAGATGCCGCCTGCGGGTGCGACGGCTGGCAGGCGCAGGGCGCTGCGGTCTGGCAGGACGGTGCTCTCGCCTTCGCCGATCGCCACGTCTGTCTGGCCTTTGACCGGTGGCGTGCTCTGACAGGCGGGAAGGCCTGCGGCGTCGATCAGGTGTTTCTGGACGACCTCTTCCCATCTTTGGCCCGTCATGCGCTCCACCAGAGCGCCCGCCACGACATACAGAAGATTGTTATAGGCGTAATCGCTGCGGAAGGGGGCCGTAAAGGGCATGAACGGCAGAGCCGCCAGAATCTCCGGGCGCGTGAAGGTGCTGTGCGAAAACAGCATCAGGTCTCCTGCGCCCTGTCCCATGCCGCTGTGATGTGTCAGCAGATCCGAGACGCGGAAGTCCCGCGTGATGGACGGATCGGCGACGCGGAATTCCGGCATGTGATCGATGATACGGTCGTTCCATCCCAGTTTGCCCTGATCCACCAGTTGCGCCAGTGCCGTTGCGGTGAATTCCTTGGTGTTGGAGCCGATGGCGAACATCGTGCGGGCGTCGACGGGCGCGCTCGCGCTGTCCTGTGTGCGTCGTCCGTAGCCGCGGCTGAACACGATCTCGCCGTCCTGCACCACGGCCACCGCAATTCCCGGCACGTCAAAGGCCGAGCGGGCATGTTCCACCGTTGTGGTAATAACCTGCTCGGTCAGGCCCTCGGGCAGTCCTGCGGGCAGCGTTGCGGCGTGTGTGGCGCATGTCGTGGAAAGAAGGAGCGCTGCCGAGATGGCGCGCATGAGGGACTGTCGGGCAGGCTGGATCATGGGCGGCTCTGAATACGATTTTCCGGCCCCGGATTCATCGGGACCCTGCGAAAAGAAGCATCATTCAGAGCACGAAACGGTCTGACTGTCCTGTCCTAAGATGCAGTGTGCTCTTAACCTCGGGTTAAGAGCTGCCCGTCATTTTTGTCAGGATTTTTTCAGGGCCCGCAGATCGACATCCAGTTCGCTTCGGAGCAGGGCGAGGATATCTTGCGAAATATGCGAGAGAGCATGATCGGCCCGGAACAGGACGGTACAACTGACGCTCAGAGGCGGAGAAAGGGGGCGGGGCGGTGACAGTCCCGGATGATGCAGGGCCGTTACGGCATCCACGATGGCGCATCCTCCTCCGAGGCGCACGAGTTCGGCGGCCATGAAATGGGTTCGAACCCGCACATGGGTCTTGGCTGGAACGCCAGCTTCTTCCAGCAGCATATCGAGCATGCGGGCTGTGGGATCGTTTTCGCTCAACCCGATATAGCGTTCGGGATCAATGTCGGTGACGCTGACCGGACCTTCACCGCCTTCTTCGTCGATCATCATCAGCGGGATATCCGCAAGATGCAGGGCCGTCATGCCTTCGAATGTGTAGTCGCCGAAGACGATTCCGAGATCGAGGTCATGGTTCATGATGCGCGAGACGATTTCGGTGCCGTGCATGGCATCGATCGTCAGTTCCATGCCCGGATGATCCTTGCGGTAACGCTGCACCACGCGTGGCACCAGTCCCAGACCCAGACTCGGTACGCATCCGATACTGATCGAGTGCCCATCGCGCGCGTAACGCAGATTGTTGGTCAGGCGCTTGAGGTCGGACAGTTTTTCGAAAATGGCGTTGACGTGTGGCAGCATGATGAGGGCTTCCCGCGTTGGAACGAGCCGTCCTCCCGCCCGCTCGAACAGCGCAAATCCCAAAGACTGTTCAGCGTAGCGCAGAACCTTGCTGGCGGCTGGTTGCGAGACATGAAGCAGCTCCGCGGCGCGTCGTAGCGAACCCGTCGTCATGATCGCATAGAAAACTTCGATCTGGCGCAGGCGCATTGGCGGTCCTTGTTCTGAAGGCGGGTTGCTGAATGTTTCGCGAAAGGAGCGGATGCGGGCTCCGGTACCTTCCGCAATGAATGAAACTCTTTTTACGTTTCTTTTGCAAAAGGAGATGTGGCGGAACGTCTCCGAGGCTGCTTTTCAGGGCGGCCATAACCTGAGGCTATGCTTTGCAGGCTTTTTGAGAATTCCCTTCCTGCCCGACTTGCCTGATGCTCGTTTTCCATCGAATGCACTGTCCCAGCCGGAAGGTTTTATGATGCCTCTTCTTTCCCGTCGGCATGTCATGGCAGGCGGGGCGTCCGTTGTCGGTCTTTCCAGCCTGTCCGCCTGCGCGACCCGACCGCTTTTCAGTCCCGATCTGGATGCTGACGTCCGTTCCATTCCGGTCATTCGGGCGCGGACGGACAGGATTGACCGCATTACGGTCTGCCTGCGTCCTTTCAGGGCCGCCGGGCCGCGTCTGGATGTTGTTCAGGTCGGGCACAAGACGGTTGTCCATAATTATGGACATGGTGGTAGCGGTTGGTCGCTGTCATGGGGGAGCGCGAAGCTGGCTGTGGAACGGGCATCGCCTGTCAGTCGAAATATCGGGGTGATCGGGTGTGGTGCGATTGGTCTGACAACCGCTATCGTCGCACAGCAGGCTGGCGCGCAGGTGACGATCTATACCGAGGCTTTGCCACCGTTCGTCCGCTCGTCACGGGCGTCCGGAAGCTGGACGCCATCGTCTCGCATTGCGCGCGCAGACGCCGTTACGCCGGAATTTGCCGTACGGTGGGAGAGCATGGCCCGGTATTCGTTCTCCTGTTACCAGAGCCTTCAGGGGTTGCCGGGAAATCCGGTGGAATGGGACACGTTTTATGGCCTGCATTCCCGTGAACCCTCCGCCCCTCATGTCGATCCGATTGGCTATGCCAGACTGGACGAGCGCATCCGGGACATCGAGCCGCAGGGGAACCTGATCCGGGTGGATGACAGCCGGCTTCCTTATTCGGAAGTGCACAAAAAGCCCAATCTGATTTTCAATGTTGCCAGCTATTCGGACTATCTGATGCGGCAGTTTCTGGAGCAGGGCGGAAAGATCAAGATCCTGACCCTGCATCATCCGTCTGAACTGACAGGTCTTCCAGAACCGGTTTTTATCAACTGTACCGGATATGGCGCCCGGGCGCTGTGGAATGACAACAGCATCATTCCTGTACGTGGACAGATCGCGTGGCTCATTCCCCAGCCGGAAGCGCTGTGCAGTATGAGTTTTGGAAACGTCTATGTTGTGTCCAGAAGAGACGGGATCGTGGTTCAGTGGCTGGGCGATAATATGGGGTTTGGTTACGACAATACGGACGAAACGCCTGATCTGGCCGAAGCGAGACGTAGTGTTTCGGTGATTAACGGGCTGTATCGGAGAATGGGATACAGTCTTTAATCTGCTTTTTGGTCTGAAAGAAGCGTTCTCCAGATATAAAAACCGCCCGGAGGCGGCTGGGTTGATTGGAAACAGCGAGCCTGCCGCGAGTATTCAGTTGCCGACGAAAACCGAAGCGGCGGTATAGGCAACGCCATTTGCCGTCCCTGCTGTGTCTGCCGCGAATTTTCCGGTTTTGTTTCCGGTCGTTTTCGCGGTTACGCCATAGAGGCGGATGACGCCCTGATGAATAGCATGATAGCCATAGCCCGCATTGTCCTGAGAGACCGAAGATCCCGCCAGAAAAGCGCCTCCGTCAGAGACAACGCCATCGGAAGACGCTCCTTTGAATGTGCAATAATTGCAGGTAATGACACCAAGATCCTGCGCTTCTGCGCCGATGTAGCCCCCTGAAAAGGTTGAGTTCTGGCTTTCGATGACGCCACCGGTCAAGGCGTACGCGCCCTTTGCAAGAGTTGTATTCAGCGGATTGGAAACGGTTACGCCGTGCGCCCACATTTTCCCGTTGGTTAGCGCGTAAAGTCCTCCCGACCCGAACTGTGAGCATGTCGAACCGTCGATATAAAGCGCACCTCCGCGTTCGGCATCGTAGCAATAGCCCAGTTTTGCTGTGTCCGGATTGGTGAGGTCGCTGACCCGAACGGCCGTACAGGGTGTGCAGACGATGACGCCATTTCCCCTTGCCATAAATGCAACATCGCCGGCATCTCCGGCTTTCACACCCCCCGAACGGGCATTCACAACACCGCCATCGTCTGCTTCGACGCCGTAGTAGAAATGTTCGATATCCATGTGCGGGCCGAGATTGATGACCGATCCTCCCTGCGCCATGATCCCCGCGCCGTAAGACTGGTTCTTCCATGTCGTCCGGGTGTTTGTATGGGACGCCTGTGCGCCAACGCCATTGATGGTCATGCCGTCAATCAGGCCAATCTGGCCGCCGCCGATTGCGATGAATCCGCTCTGGTTCGTACCGGAGATATGGGTGAAATTGACTTGCACTTTTGTCAGGTCATGGGTGTTTCCGACGACCTGAACCGCAGAGGACGCCGGATCGTTCGTGAAGGCCTGTGCGGTCTCGGTATAGGTGCCGTCAGCAACGGAGACGACGATGATGCCGTGAGTGGCAAGTTTGTGCGCCTGACCGACCGCAGCAGTAAATGCTGCTACAACGCTGGAATAATCACACCCTGACGCACAGACCGAAATTGTTTTCTGATAAGTCGTCTGAAAGCCGAGATTGTTGACAGCCCGGTCAACCGGAAAATTCTGAGCGAACGCCTCAGATGCCGTTAACAGGAGGGATAAACAGGATATGACGGCGATGGTGAGACGTCTCATATTTCGCTTTCAGAAAAGGGTTATGCACCATAGTTACCTGAAACGAAGGCGATAGGGGTGTCGTTTACCGCTTTGGCTCTGCTTTTGGTATTGTCATAAGCCTTCCAAGACGCACAGTGCGCGGTATCTTCTGGGCATCAATCTGCTTCATTTTATTCCAGAAAATCTACGGAGATTGATCACATCAGTCGTTTTCTTATTGCTGAAGACGATGTTTCCACAATGAGAACAATTACCAGAATCATCAGAAGCAAAAGCGACGCAGTTCTATACTGAAAGAGACTGATGGCTGTGAAAAGCTGAAAGCCTAGTCCGCCCGCGCCGACAAACCCCAGCACCAGGGAACAGCGCAGGTTTTCATCAAGTCTGTAAAGGATCAGACCAAACATTGAAGGCATAAGAGTTGGGAGAATGCCGTGTATGAAAATCTGTAGTCGATTGGCGCCTGCCAGTTCCATCGCTTCCAGGGGCATCACGTCCATGTCTTCAATCATTTCCGCACCTAGTCTGCCAAGCATGCCAGCGGTATGCAGAATTAAGGACAGGACACCGGGAAATGGCCCCAGACCAACGGCTGTTACGAAAATCAGTGCCCAGACGAGGTCGGGAACAGCCCGAAGCAAGGCGACGATGCTCCGGGCCAGCATGCGGATGACCGGATTGGGAACAAGCGTACGTGCCGAGAGAAGGGCCAGCGGACAGGCCAGTATGGCCCCCAGCGCCGTCCCAATCAGGGCGATGTCGATCGTCTCGCGGGTTGGGCCCCATTCGGATGGAAGCTGACTCCAGTCTGGAGGAACCGCGCGTCCGACGATATCTACAATCCGCCCGGCACCCGTGATGAGATTGGTGGGGCTGACCTGTGTGTTATGAGCGGCCTGCGCCAGAATGAACAGCAGGGTGGCTGCTCCGCCCCAGCCCAGAAACGTGCCCGACGAAAATCGGGAGACCATGATGTTGCCGCTGTCGGGAGCGGGCCGGATATCCGTTCTGGTCATGGGGCGTCTCTCGTATAGAGGGTCGAGATCATGGTGTCGGTCACTTCTGAGGCTGGCAGATCAAAGGCGATATGGCCTTTTTTCAACCCAATGAGACGGGTTGCATGACGGCGCGCCAGATCGATCTGATGGAGAACACAGAGAACAGCCAGTCGCTCGTTCCGGGCCACTGTCGTCAGCAGGGTCATGACTTCTTCTGCGGATTCAGGATCCAGACTGGCTACCGGTTCGTCAGCCAGAATGACGGATGGCTTCTGGGCCAGGGCGCGGGCGACAGAAACACGCTGCGCCTGTCCCCCTGACAGCGTGGAAGCCCGCTGACCCGCCAGAGCGCCCAAGCCTACACGTTCCAGACACGCCATGGCGAGGGGACGTTCGGACTGAGGGAGGAATCCCAGCGCTGTGGCGATGTTCTGATGACGTCCAAGGGTGCCGCACAGGACATTGGACAGGACGCTTCGGCGCCTGATGAGGCGGGCATCCTGAAACACCATGCCCAGTTTCATGCGGGACTGTCGGCGGGTTTCTCCACGCATTTGGGTGATATCGGTCCTGCCGATCTGGACTTCCCCAGCGGTAGGCGCAATCATGCCTGATGCGATTTTGAGCGTCGTGGACTTGCCGCTGCCATTTGCACCGAGCAGCACGACCAGTTCTCCGGGGCCAATATGCAGATCAATGCCCTCAAGAACGGTTTTCGAACCGCCTGCACCTGTTTCATAAGATTTGGTGATCCCACGCAGCAGCAGGGAGCGGTCCGTCGTCTCGCTCATCACGGCCCCCGATGCGTATCGACGCCAATTATGGGCGTGAGGTTGCGGATTCCGTCATAGGCGGCATCTGTTTGCGGTGTCAGACGGGAGGCGGCAACCGTATCTTTTCCGTTATCATTGAGGCGGATTTTGCTGACATCCACACTCATAAGCGCGGTCAGGAGCTTCTGGCGAAAAGCCGGGGAAAGGCCGGCTGCAACCGCAATCGGGCCTTGCGGGATGGGTTCGGACTGCCAGAGAACCACATAATCCTTCGGGTCGTACTCGCCAACTGCGCGCGCATCGGCGATTGTTTCGCTGTTGAGTTCGGCGGCATCGACCTGACCGTTGCGAATGGCTTCGAAAGCGGCGGTATGCGTGCCGGCATAACGAACGGCAAGGTCATGGTCCGGATCCAGCCCCGCGTTGCGCAGGGCCGCTGCCGGCAGCAGATGGCCCGAAGTGGAGGCCGGATCGGAGTAGGCGAAGCTGCGCCCCCTGAGTCCGGCCAGATCATGGATTCCAGTCGACGGGCGCGTGACGATGCTGGCGGTATAGAGGCCTGCCTGCCCGGTGGGTGTGGAGAGGACCGCGATGGCATCGACGCCCGCCATCTTGTGAGCCATCACATATCCCAGCGGACCAAACAGTCCGAGGTCCGTATGGCCGGAACGCATGGCCTCGATCTCGGCGCTGTAGGACACCGTAATCATGACATGGACCGGGCAGTGCAGACGTTCTGAGAGCTGTTCCCCGATGGCGCGGAAGACGGGCTCAAGCGTATTGATAGGCTCATAAGGCTCGATGGCGAACGTGATTCCGTCCGGATGAGGGCAAGGCACCTCATCTTCCGCAGACGCTGTGATGGGGGCGGACAAGACGGATAGCCCCATGCAGAACGCGGCCAGCGATGAAACTTTTATGACATGTCTAGACATGTTGAGTGCCTTTCTGGAATGTCCACGAGCGCATGATTTTCGCGCGGTGATCGCGAAGAGGTGGCAGATGACGGAAAGACTTCCCCGGTGGCGGGACGTGGCCAATTCCCTTTCTGAAGGTATTCGCAACGGTATTTACGAACCGGGAAAAAAGCTGCCGACCGAGAACGATCTGGCGCGGCATTTCCAGCTCAATCGCCATACGATCCGCAGGGCGCTGGAAGAGCTTGCCAGTATCGGCATGATCCGGACGGAGCAGGGTCGGGGCAGTTTCGTGTGTGACGATCCGGTCGAATACCGCATTCATGCCCGTCCGCGGTTCAGCGAACTGATGAAGGACAGCAACCGGCCGACCACACGACGCAAACTGTCTCTGCGTCGTATGGCTCTGGTGGACGCGCCGGATCGTGCTCTGGCCAGGGATCTGCTGGGAGGGGTGCCCGAAGTGATCGTGCTGGAGCGGATCGGCTATTCTGCCGACCGTCCGGTGTCCTACTCGCGGCATATTTTCGATGCCGGATTGCATGAAGGGCTGATGGCGGCTCTGGAGGCGCATGATTCAATTACCGAGGCGCTGAGGAAACTGGGTCTTGAGAGCGTCCGGCGCAGGACGCAGGTGAGTACGCGGTGCCCGGATTCTCACGAGGCTTCCCTGCTGCGGATCGAGCTGAACGATCCCATCCTGCGAACCGTCGGCTATAACGTGACCCCCGCCGGACGTCCGATCGAGATTTCGATCGGCCATTATCCGGGGCGTCGCATGCAACTGGCGTTCGAAAACTTCCAGACAGGGGATCAGGCGGCCACGGTGGGTGTCAGTCATGATCCGGTGTCCCGATCAGATGCATGAGTGCTTCGCCTGCCTCGGCCAGAGAGCCTTCGTTGCGGATGACGGCATCGGCATGAAAGTCAGTCGGGATGCGGCGTCGGAGACGGGCTTCGAGCGCGGCCGGTGCTTCGCGTCCCCGTGACGCAATCCGGTCGCGACGGAGTTTTTCGTCTGCGTCAACCACGACCACGAAGCAGGGGAAGCGCTCCCGCAACTCGGGGATGACGCGCCGTGAGACATTGACCACGACCTGCTTTCCCGCGGCCACATCTTCGGCAAGGGAGAGGGGCAGGGCGTAAGCCAGGTCATGAGCGCGCCAGGACGTCAGGAAAAGACCCTTGCGTTCGTTCTGTTCAAACTGCGCCAGATCCATCGTATCCGGCGTTTCGGTCGCATCCGCTGCTCGCGTGACGATCCGGCGCCCGAAGACGACGTTCTGTTGTGCCATGTGCTGGCGCGCATATCCGATCACGGAATCCTTGCCTGCCCCGGAGGGGCCGACGACGAGGATCAGACGCCCGACTGTCATGGCTGCACCACGAGGGGAAAACGGGCCAGCATGGTGAAGGGCGCACCCGGAGACTGTTCCTGAAAGACGCAGAGCGACGTGACCCTGCGATCCATCGCCAGGGCCGGGGCGAACCGTGTTTCGACTTCCGCGCGCAGAGGAGACGGCAGAATGTCGTCGGCAAGCGTCATGTGGAACCGCCACTCCTCACAGACATAGGGATATCCCCAGCGGGCCAGAAGGGCTTTCTGCCGTTCGGTACAGTGACGGGCCCGCGCCGCAGCACGCTCGGCGTTTTCGGGGCGACGGTGCCGGTCCAGCACGCGGACGCAGGTTTCTCCGGCCGACAGCAGGACGTCATTGAGAACGACCGGACGGAGCGCAGTGAAGCCGTCTTCTTCCGAAATTCTCAGTCGCGGTAGGGTGAATGGCTTCACGGTTGCCGCCAGTGCCGCTACATCCGCCAGAAAGTCCTCGACACTACCGGACAGGGCGATCGGCGCTTTGATGGTGGCATGAAAACCATAGCGTCTGGCCGAGGCCGTCAGCTTCACGCGGTCTGCGTCTGCCTCTGAGAGCAGATCCGGTTCCGGATCGCCCGTCACAGGAGAGCGCCCGAGCCACTCACAGCCCACCCGCCAGAGCGGATCAGACTGTTCGGGCGCGTAATACAGGGCGTAGCGATAGGCAGGATCAGACGACACGGCGCCCTCCTACCCAGACACGACGCACGATGGGCAGGCCATCATGGACATGCACCTGAACGAGATCCGCGCGATGACCGGCTTCGATCCGTCCCCGGTCGGTCAGGCCAGCAATCCGGGCTGGTCCGTCCGTGATCAGGCGGATGGCGTCGGGAAGAGGAAGGGCATTCTGGTTCACACAGCAGAAGGCGGCTTCCAGCATGGCGGATGGCACATAGTCGGAGGCGAGAGCCGTCACCAGTCCCGCGCGGATCAGATCCATCGCATTCACGTTTCCGGAATGCGACCCCCCACGCACGATATTGGGGGCTCCGGCAATGACATCCATGTTCAGGGCGTGGGCACAGCGTGCTGCCGTCATGGAAACGGGAAATTCCGCGATGGAAATTCCATCCGCGTGATTCCGGTTCACTTCCTCTTCGAGACGATCGTCATGGGACGCCAGAGCGACATGATTTTCGCGGCAGAACGACTGCACATAGGCCCTGTTCTTTTCCAGATGCTCGATCCGGTTGGCGCGGATTTCCTCAAGGGAGACATCGATCTCGATTTCGGTCAGGCCGTCGCCCAGTCGTCCTTTCCGCCAGCGGGCGATATCGGCGTACTGGCCCACGCCCGGAGAGTGATCCATGAGGCTGACCAGACGCAGGATCGGCTTGAGACGTTTGTCGTCCCGGACCATCTCGAACAGTTCCTGCATTTCCGGCGCGATCAGTTCGCAGCGCAGATGCAGGAGATGTTCCGCCCGCAGGACACCGGCAGCAGACAGTTCCGCCAGATCGTCGATTCCGTCCTCGAAGGTCTGGATCCGGTCGCGGCCATTGATGTCGCCCAGGCTGAGGGAGTCGAACACGGTTGTGACCCCTGCGACGGCGCATTGCGCATCATGGGCAATGAAGGCCGAGCGCGACGGCCAGCGCGCGTTGACGCGCGGCAGGACCTGACGTTCAAGATTGTCGGTGTGCAGGTCGATGATGCCGGGGATGATGAAGTCACCCTCGCAGTCCAGCACATCCCCGGCAGGGTCTGATGTGGTCGCTGCCGGGGCGATAATGCCCGTATCATCAAACGTCAGGTCGCCGTCGAGGATGGTGTGCGGAAGGACGAGACGTGCATTGATCAGTCGGGTCATGCAGGGATTTCCTCAAGGGTGGCGCCGTTTTCGAGCCGCACGCTACGGTCGGCGATGCGGTCGCGGAGTGCGGGATCGTGAACGATGGCGACAATGGCTGACCCGCGGTTGCAGGCTTCGGCGATCAGGTCACAGACCGTATCGCGGCTTGTGGGGTCGAGGGAGGCCGTGGGCTCATCGAGCAGGAGGGTCGGCCAGTCGCAGATGAAACTGCGGGCCAGATTGACGCGCTGCTGTTCTCCGCCCGAAAAGGTAATGGGCGGCAGGGTATGCAGAGCGGCGGGAATGCGCAGGCGTTCCAGCATTGCTCCGGCCTGACGCCGTGCCTCGTTTTCGTCGATACCACGCGCAATGGCGGAACTGGCGACGACATCCAGGGCGCTGAGGCGTGGAATGGCCCGCAGAAACTGCGAGACATACCCCAAAGAGCGTTGACGGACCGCGAGGATTTCCGCGGGTGAGGCGGATGCGATATCGACCATCCCCCCATCATGGGCAATCCGGATGGAGCCGGAATCAATCCTGTAATTGCCATACAGGGCGCGCATCAGACTGGATTTCCCGGCACCGGACGGCCCCACAAGGGCAATACACGCGCCGGGCTGCACCTTCAGATTGGCTCCGCGCAGGACGTCGAGTTCCAGTCCGCCCTGAAGATGGAGAACGAAACGTTTGTGCAGGTCGGCGGCATCAATGGCCAGCGGCCCGGAATGAGAAGTCGTCATGAGGGCAGCACCGAGGATACGAGAAGCTGGGTGTAGGGATGTTGCGGATCGTCCAGAACCTGATCGGTCAGACCATGTTCGACGATTGCGCCTCCCTGCATGACGACCGTACGGTCCGCCAGAAGGCGCGCCACGCCAAGGTCGTGGGTGACGATGATCGTCGCGACATCGAGTTTGTGAACGAGGTTGCGGATCAGATCGAGCACACGGGCCTGCACCGAAACATCGAGTCCGGTCGTCGGCTCGTCCATGAAAACGAGTTCGGGGCTGGTGACGAGCGTGGCAGCGATCTGAAGGCGCTGGAGCATGCCGCCGGAAAAGTTCAGAGGCATTTCGTCGATGCGCTCGCGGCCGATTTCGACCTCATCCAGCCAGCGGGCGGCGGTCTCGCGAATGTCACCGTAGTTGCGGGCGCCATTCATCATGAGCCGTTCACCGATATTGCCTCCGGCGCTGACATCCAGCCGCAGGGCCGCGCGGGCATTCTGGTGAATGAAACCCCACTGCGTGCGTTGCAGGCGGCGAAGCTGCATCTCGTCCATATCGCCGATATCCCACGGCCGGTCTCCACCGTAATAGGTGATGCGCCCTGCATCCGCGGTCTGAAGCCCCGCAAGCGTGGCTAAAAGCGTGGATTTCCCGGACCCGCTTTCGCCGACAACCGCAAGGATTTCGCGACGGCTGACGGTAAGGGACACATTGTCGAGGGCATCGATATTCTGAAAACGTTTGTTCAGCCCTGTAGCTTGAAGAAGGATGCTCATGGCGTGACCTCTTTTGCATCCTGCCTTTCAGAGCAGTAATCCGTATCCGAGCACACGAAACGGCGCGTTCCCTGATCATCCATGATGATTTCATCCAGATAGCTGGTCGTGCTGCCACAGAGTGTGCATGTGCCGTCCGCACGTCCCGGGTGAAACGGATGGTCGCTGAAATCCAGCGACCGTACGGAGGTGTAGGGCGGTACGGCATACAGGCGCCGCTCGCGCCCGGCGCCAAAGAGCTGAAGCGCGGGCATACGGTCCATTTTCGGGTTATCAAAAGCCGGAATGGGGCTGGGGGACATCAACACCCGGTCTCCAACCATGACGGGATGTTCATAGGCGCTGGCGACACGGCCGAAACGGGTAATGTCTTCGTAGAGCTTGACGTACATCGTGCCGTAATCCCCGAGCGCATGGGCGCGCATGGCGACGGGCCGCTCAGGAATGAGGCGCCAGAGGGGTTCGGGCTGTGGAACCTGATAGACGATGATCTGGTTTTCCGTCAGCGGATGTTCGGGAATGCGGTGCCGGGTCTGGATAATCGTGGCATCAGCGGTGCGCGTCGTAATGTCCACTCCCGTCATCCGTTTGAAGAAAGACGCGATCGCCACTGCGTTTGTCGTGTCATCCGCACCCTGATCGATGACCTTCAATCGATCCGTCTCACCGATGACAGACGCCGTGACCTGAATTCCGCCTGTTCCCCAGCCATAGGGCAGAGGCATTTCCCGGCTGCCGAAAGGGATCTGCCAGCCGGGGACGGCGACGGCCTTGAGCAGGGCGCGACGGATGCTGCGTTTGGTCTGTTCATCGAGATAGGCGAAATTATACGAGATCATCGTCGGCCTCCTGTCTGTGCTGTGTCGGCCTGTGCTGTGTGGGCATGGTCGCTTCAGCGCGAATGGCGCGGACGATTTCCAGTTCGCTCTGGAAGTCCACATAATGGGGCAGTTTGAGATGCTCCACGAAGCCCGTCGCCTGAATGCTGTCGCAGTGGGAGAGCACGAATTCCGGATCCTGCGCGGGATTGCCCGTGCTTTCCCCAAGTTCTTCCGCACGCAGGGCACGCTCCACGAGCGCCATGGACATGGCGCGCCGGTCCGCATGTCCGATACTCAGGCCATAGCCACGCGTGAACTGCGGTGGCGCGACCTTGGAGCCGTTGAACTGGTTGACCATCTGGCATTCGGTGACGACGATGCTGCCGATATCGATTTCAAAACCCAGTTCCGGCGGGGCAATTGTGACGGGCACTTCCCCCATCCGCAGTTCACCGACGAAAGGATGCGTATTTCCGTATCCCCGCTGCGTCGAATAGGCGAGGGAGAGCAGAAACCCCTCGTCGCCGCGTGCCAGCGCCTGAAGGCGAACCCGGCGTTCCGCCGGGAAACGGAGCGGTGTGGTTGAGAGATCGGGCGGCAGATCTGCGTCATGCGGCAGGGGAACGCCCTCAAGCAGGGCTTCTTCGCCCAGAATTCTAATGGCCCCGGGTATTCTGCACGGTGTTTCGGCAGGTGGGGCGGTCAGGGTTGGTTCGAACCGCTGCTCACCATCGTCAGCTTCGAACAGGCGATGCGAATAATCCGTTGTCGGGCCGAGGCGCTGGCCGCCCGGGAGATCCTTGAAAATCGCCGAGACGCGACGCTGGACCCGCATGTTTCCCGTCTCGACAGGCAGACTGTCGACCAGACGGGGACGTGTGGCGCGGAAAGAGCGCAGGAGAAACGCCGCCTCCACCAGATCTCCTTCGGCCTGAAGCAGGGCGCGGGCCGCAAGGTCCGGATCATAGAGCGCGCCTTCGGCCATCACGCGGTCAATGGCGCGTCCGAAACTCGTGGCGGCCTGTTTGAGCGTGCAGCCTTGACCATCACCATGCCGGCGATCGGCACGCCAGGCATGGGCTGCGGCAATCGCCTCTTCGCCGCCTTTGGTTGCAACAAATGCCATGGTCAGACCTCCCGGATGGCTGTGCTGCGCGGCAGACCGATCACATCTGTGCCGCACAGAAGGAAGATGTCCACGCCACGCGGAAAAAGGCCGGACTGGCGCTGCCATTCGGAAAGCAGACCGCAATCCAGAACGGGCCTGATAATCTCGCTGGCCTGAATTCCCGGGCCGGTCAGTTCCAGCGCATTACCGGCGGAAAACGAGGGAATTTCCAGTATCAGCGTGGCGCTTGTTTCCGGCGCATCCAGAGCGCCCTGCCGCAGGGATGCCAGAGGAGGGCGGGCATAACCCTGCGGGACATAAATGAAATCGGCGCGCTCCATCGGGGCGACAGACGTCCCGGTATGAAAAACCAGCCAGCGCTCCAGATCGGCGAGCACGGCGGGAAAGCCAACGGTGACGGTCGCGTCCAGCAGGGATAGCAGCCCGATTATGGAGGCCGGATATCCCTCCGGCATTCTTTCGGGCCGGGGAAGGGTCTGCGGGCGACCAGGATGGGCGAGGGCATTGAGCAGCGCGCGGAAAGTGCGCTGGGCCTCGTGGCTGTCGCGGAGGCCAGGGAACATGACGGTCATAGACGCCCCGTTGCCATGGTGAAAAAGCGGACTTCAGTCTCTGCCGCACGGGCCTCAATGGCCGCGTGACGGGCGGTTTCGAGGGTCTGAAGAGGTTCGATCACCATCGTCATCAACCCCGCCCGCAGCGTCGCGTTCTGAAGGGCGGCATCCAGCCGTGCCGCAACAACGGCATGCTCTTCGTTGCGGCCGAGAATATAGCTGTGCCCGGTATAGCCATTCTGGTCGGTCACACTGGCGCGTGTCAGCGTCGCTTCAATGAAATTAAAGGCTTCTCCATCCGCTCCAACGCGTCCTCGCACCATGCTCAGACCGGTTTCCGGACGACGCAGAACGGTAAAGGACGGCAGGGGTTCGACCTGTTGGAGATGCTGCACCAGAACCTCGGGTTCGGCACGCGCGAGAAGACCCATCCAGAATTGCCGTTTAGGGACAGGAGAGAAATCAACGGTCATCGCGACCTCATGCAGACAAAAAGATGTTGGGCGAACCAACATGAAAAGAACGGACTTATTCTGCATTGAAGAAGAAAATTGTGAAGAAAATATTTATTAAAGAAATATGAAACCAAAATAACTATACAACATATATTTGTTGTAAAGGATAGACAACAAGCTATTGTTGTCTAGTTTATAGATTCATTCATAATTTATTCATACACGATACCAAGAGAATCCGTCTTTATGCGGTTCGAACATTCATCGTTTCGCTTCTGAGCGATTTCTTTTGGAGAATTACGATGCGTAGAGCCATGTTTCTGCTCGTCGCGACGTCGGCCTGTACCTCGCCGTTTTTCATGGCGCAGACAGCTTCTGCCGCGTCTTCAGGGAACCTGCCGACGACGCAGGTGCCTGTCAGCAAAAAACGACATGTCGCTGCCGAAGGGCGGACGCGTCAGGTTCAGCCAGCATCTGTCGCGCAGGATGGCAAAAAGCGCCGGGCTGCTGCGATGGTCTTGTCGAGGCAGGCGAATATTGCCGAAAATCAGCCTATCCCGAAAGACGAGCAAGTTATTGTGACGGGAACGCGTTCGACGAATGTGCGTGCTCGGCAGAGCATGAGCCCAGTCGTCGTGGTTTCAGGTGCAAAACTTGCCCAGTCCGGTTCCATGAATACTTCGGATGCTCTTGCGCGGCTCTATCCGTCACTGGAAGTAACGCCGCGTGGGCATAATACAAACGCCTTGACGTCGTTCATTGAAATGCGCGGTCTGGATCCGAACGAGGTTCTGGTTCTGGTGAACGGCAAGCGCCGTCATTCGACAGCCAATATCGTGCAGAAATCAGGACCGGAATTCGCTTCATCTTCTGTGGATCTGAACATGATCCCATCGAACATGATCGATCATATCGAAATCCTTGAGGATGGCGCAGCGGCCATGTACGGATCGGATGCGATTGCAGGTGTGGTCAACGTCATAACGAAAAAGCAGGATCATGGACTGAACCTGAGCGGCCAGACAGGCGCCAATGCCTATAACGGCGATGGCTGGCAGTACCAGTTCAATGCCGATGGCGGGCTGAAGCTGGGTAATGACGGATATATGCATATCAGTGGTCAGGTTTATCACACAGACCATATGGTAGCGTATTCCCAGGATCACGGCATGCTCGGATACTGGCCGGCTGGAGCTGATACGTCAGGTTATTATGCGGGTGTTGTCCCAGGAGCGAAGGCCAATACAGGCAAGGTTAATAACTATACCAATACTCCGGAAGAAACCCGCGAAAATCTCGGGATCGATTTCGGGAAGTCTGTCACGGACAATATCGATTTCTACGGTCAGGTCATTTACGCCCATCGCCATGCCGAAATTCTGGAAGGGTATGAATATCCTGATCTGGACTGGCCTTCGGGCGCGACAACCATGTATCCGAATGGTGTTGAACCCATCACCCAGATTGATGAAAACGACTATTCCGCCACGCTCGGTCTGAAGGGGCGTCATTTCCTCGGATTTGACTGGGATCTGTCCACGACATGGGGGGCGGACTCTGACCGTATTTCGGAGAAAGACTCCATCAATCTCGGGATGCTGGCTGCGAACTGTAATGCGGTGGATACGACGTCCTCCCGATATTCACAGAACGGCTGCGGATATTCTCCAACCAAGTTCTGGGATTACACCGAGAAAAATGCCCAATGGACCAATAATCTTGATTTCCGCCGACAGTTCATGATCGGACATGCTTTTCCCATTGGCCTCTCTTTCGGCGCCGAACAGCGCATGGACGAATATCAGCTCGTTTCTGGCAATCCGGACTCCTATCAGACAGGCGGTGCGGAAGGACATGCCGGCATCCCGCCGCAAAGTGCTGGGAAATGGTCGCGTGACGTCTGGGCCGGGTATGTGGACGTCAACCTGCATCCGATCAAACATCTCCAGATCGATCTGGCAGGTCGATATGAATATTATACGGACACACAGGATACCGAGACCGGCAAGATTTCCGCCCGGTATGATTTTTCACGCCGGATCGCAGTGCGTGGAACGATCAGTAACGGCTTTCGGGCACCGACGCTTCAAGAAGAGCATTTCAGCCGGATGAATGTCTATACGGACAGTGTGCGCGGCCTGCTGCCCGTCAGTTCCGAAGCGGCAAAGATCCTGGGAGCATCCCCACTCAAGCCTGAAAGATCCACCAACGCCAGCGGCGGTGTTGTTCTTGAACCGGTAAACGGTTTCCATGTCGAGGCGGATGTTTATCAGATCAATCTTAGGGACCGGATTGTGCAGGGCGGAACCGTTTCTGGAGAAGAAGCTCTTGAAGCGATCAATAATTTCGGTTTTGCCATTCCCGCGGCAGCAACCAAGGTTTCCGACTTCAACGCTTATTACCTGTCCAATGGTGCCAGCACGCGGACGCAGGGTCTTGATATCAAGGCTGATTATACATTCCGCTTTCGTCCCGATTACGGCACGCTGAATCTGGGTATGGCGCTGAACCTGAACCGGACGCGCCTTCATCACAACGGAACGTCCCTGCTTGGAAAGCCGCTGCTGAATGCCCAGACAATTGGCTATCTCACGACCGCTTATCCGCGGAGCAAGATCATTCTGAGCGCGCTGTGGAAGGTTGGAAACTGGGATATCAATGTGCGTCAGACACGCTATGGCGAGACTACGGAAATGCTTGAATATCAGGACTGGACGCCGGCATCGGCAACCTGTCCATCGGGTGGGGCCCTGCGCTATTCCAGCAGTTGCTTTTCCCAGTTCAAGAATACGCCGCGCTGGTTGACCGATCTTCAGATCGGCTACCGGATCAATAAAAACCTGCATGTCGCGGTGGGGGCGAACAATATTTTCAATGTGCGTCCGCGTGAAGTTTCGCAGCAGCTCAAGGTGGCGGAAGGAAGCCAGTACGATCAGGATTCCGTGCAGGTGCCGATCAATGGCGGCTATTACTTCGGGCGAATTGACGCAAATTTCTGAAAACAACCTGTGGAATATGTGACGATGTCTCAGGAAAAATCTGCCGGGCCGAAAATTGCGCGGACTGTCATTCATCCCAGTGTGCGCCTGCGGGAGGCGCAGATCGGGACGCAGTGCGAAGTGCTGGAAGACTGTGTTCTGGAATATTGCGAGCTGGGCGATTTTTCCTATATCGGCGAGCGGACGATGGTTGCGGATGCAACGATTGGGAAATTCTGTGCGATTGCGGCGCATGTCCGGATCGGTGCGCCCAATCATCCGATCAACAGGCCGTCCATGCACCGTTTTACGTATTGTCCTGAATATTACTCAGACGATGCGCAACGGGATCAGACGTTCTTTCAGAACCGTCGCGCAAGACGGGTCCAGATCGGAAATGATGTCTGGATCGGGCACGGAGTTGTGGTGCTGTCCGGAGTGACTGTGGGGGACGGCGCCATTCTGGCGGCGGGGGCCATCGTCAGTCGGGATGTGCCGCCTTACACTATTGCAGGGGGCGTGCCGGCCCGGGTTATTCGGGAACGGTTCACTCGTGATGTTGCAAAGAGGCTTGAAGACATTGCCTGGTGGGACTGGCCTTTGCCCCTGATTATGGAACGTCTTGGCTGTTTTCAGGAGGAAAATATCGAGGAATTCTGCAGAAAATGGGGAAGATCTTCTGAGGTGAGCTAAAACGGGAACTGCTTTACCCAGATCAAATATTGGACTGTGTCATGCGCTGCACAGCCTTATCGATATCATTCTCCGCCAGTTCGCCATACCCATGAGAAATGAGCCGATCAAGATTGGGGATGCTTGTGGGGGAATTGGAGTGGAAAGGATAATCTCCAGGAATATGGAGATTTAATTTCCGGGCATTATTTATGTATGTCGCGCTGTCGGAAACGGGGCCAGGAAGAAACCAGCTCATTCTTGGTGCCTGACTGGCGTTAAAAATGGAAAAATTACCCCATTGATGCGTCATGGCGCTGACAAGATGCTCCTGACGCCTCATCAGGGACATCCGTCGGCGTTTGAGAAAATCATCCAGATCGCCGGAATCAATAAACCGTGCCAGAGCTTCCTGCTCAAGCCACGGCAATCCGTTATCCAAAATCAGTTTGGCGTCGAGTATGGCAGGTAAGAGGGGCCATGGAACAACCATGTATCCGAGCATCATGCCGCCCCCCAGCGCCGGGGCGAAGAGGCCGGCATGTATGACATTCTGCCCGCCAGAAAGGGAGAGAAGGGAAGGGGTGGATTTTCCCTCCAGCATCAGCAGATCGAACATTGATTCTTCAAAAATTGGCGTCTGGGTCTGAGCGGCCAGCGTCACCAGTTTGCGTCTGCGGGGGAGAGACAAAGATGCATTCGTCGGCACCTGACAACCCGGATTGACGCAGATGAGCTGCACATCATCAAACGTCACGCCAGAAAGTTTGGCACCTTTTTCGTCCACCGGAAGGTTCAGGATATGAAGGCCAAGTTTCTCATACAGAAGCCTCTTCCCGATATAGCATGGGTCTTCCAGGGCCACGTTCATGCCAGGGGCAAGCAGGGCCTGAGCGACCAGAGAGTGAGCCTGCTGAAGACCGGCAACGATAATGACCTGTCTCTCATCTACCGAGACGCCGTGGCGGGCCGTCAGCCATCGGGCAAGGGTTGCGCGAAGAAACGGTAGGCCGGCATTGGACTGATACTGGCCACCACGTTTCCAGTTCTCATAATGGAACAGTTTTTGCAGGGTCCGTTTCCATTCGAGCGATCGGTAGACGGGTTGATCGTTTCCGAACCCGAGGCTGATTGTCGTGGGGGAATCAATCAACGCATTATTTTTGTTGTTTTGACTTGCGAAGGCCCGATTGTGCAGAGGCTCGACTTCAAGATGGGCTGCCTCGCCCACCTCGGTAACACCAATCATGTTCGTGACTGCGTCTGCATCCCGCGGTGGTGTGCGATGGACATAAGTCCCCTGCGAAGGGCGCTTTTCCACATAGCCTTCAGCCTCCAGATGCTCCAGCGCGTGCATGACGGTGTTGCGTGAGACCCCCCAGTTCGTGGCGCATTCCCGTATTCCTGCAAGAGCTTCCCCTGGCCGTAATGTGCCATTTGTGATGGCGCTCACCATCTGTCGGACGATCTGTTTCTGAAGGCTTTCGTCCGATTGACGGTCCAGAAATGGCAAGAACATCACCATGGGATTTTCTCCAGAGCCTAAATATAACTATATAATTAAGTTATATCTGTACCCATAAAAACAATATGATCTGTACCTATCGTGATATATTGATTTCACCCTATCACTTCGTTTTGTCGCATAGCAAGAAAGCTCACGTTGTGGTTGGTCTCGTCCGTTACGCTACAGTTCGTACCGTGTCCTCCCTGTTTTCAGGTGCGCAGAGCTGCGCGTGCCGGGGCAAATGGAGCATGGCATCGGCACTTTGCGGGCAGACGCTGGCCTTCGTAACTGTTGCCATAGGCGTGTCCACGGCATCGGGCCATGCCAGTGATTTACCTCACAAGGACAAAGCTGTCGGACACACACACGCCAGGAAGCAGGCTGCTTCGGTAAGGCGACCGGCGGGGCTGGAAACAATTATCGTTACAGCAAACCGTCGTTCGCAGGATATTCAGAAAGTCCCTGCGACCATTACGGCGATCAGTGCAGAAACGATTGCGCGCCAGCATCTGGACAGTGCAGCGGACGTCGCTGCTTTTGCCCCGAATGCACTGGGGTATAATTTCGATGGTCGTTTGCGCCCCCGGTACTACATCCGAGGCGTTGGTAACGGGAATGTCGCCAATAATGCGGTGGGCGCCGTCGCGCTTTATGCTGATGATGTTTACCTGAACAGCCTCGCTTTTCAGGGATTTCCACTGTTCGATCAGGCGCAGGTGGCCGTTCTGAACGGGCCGCAGGGCACGCTCTGGGGGAAAAACGCTACGGCAGGCGCAATTCAGTTTACCTCTCTGCGCCCGACATTCCGCAATGACGGGCATGCACAGGTCGATTTCGGGAATTATGGACAAAAGCGTGGCGAACTGGTTCTGAACACGCCGATTATCAATCACGAACTCGCAACGCGTCTGTCTGTACGTTACGAAAACTCCGATGGCTGGGCTCATAACCAGCAGACTGACAAGCGTGTTGGAAATTTTGGCGATTTCGCAACTCGTTTCCAAACGCTCTGGCGTCCAAGCGAGAGGCTGGAGTTCCTGCTCAACCTGCATGTGCGGGACATGCAAGGCACGAATGTTCCATATTACAGCGCGCCCGGAACTTCGGTTTATTCCCCTCTGAAAACCGGCAGCCGCGACCTGACGAACACCAATGTCAACGGGCGGCAGGCGCTTGTTTCAGAGGGGGCCTCACTGCACACCACATGGCGTCCGGGGGCAGGGCTCGCACTGACGTCGATAACGGCGTTCGAAAATGCCCAGCGTCGCCTTTCGGGGGACGGGGATTACACGCCTCAGGAGTTCAGCCGGTCCTATGACAAACTGCACCCGACACAGGTCAGTCAGGAATTTCGGCTGGCATCCGATGCACACAAACGTATTTCCTGGATTGCCGGGGCTTATTACTTTCATGAAAATCTGAATGATGCGAATGCAAGCGTAACGCTTCCACCGGGGGCGGTGACGACACCGGCGATTATTGGTCAACCGGGGTATTCAGGAACAAACTACACGCAGACAACCGATAGCGTTGCGATTTTTGGCAACACGACGATCCACGTCAATAAATGGTTCCAGATTGCAGGCGGTGTCCGCTGGACGCATGATTATCTTCATCTGGATCTGGAGAGCAGGCAGGGGCTGTCACCAGTTTCGTTCTCGTCCAACCCTGCAAACTGGTGGAATGCGGGAAGCGTCGTCTCCCCGCTTGCCGGGATTGACAGCTACCATGGTGGGCGGAGCTGGTCGAATGTCAGCTACGAAGTCGAGCCGCAGGTTCTGCTCGGGAAAAACCAGATGCTTTATGTCCGGATTGCCGATGGTTATCGCTCCGGGCTGTTCAACACGCAGATTACCCCCAATCCGGTCAATCGCGGGGGAGCGCCGCTCCAGAAAGCCGCACCTGTCAATCCGGAAACCCTGTCGTCCTATGAAGGCGGTTATAAGGGAAGCTGGTTTAACAAACGCCTGACCCTGAGCGCAGATGGTTTTTATTCCAAGTATGACAACATTCAGGTTTCTTGGACGGCTACTGACGCTGCAACGAAGTCGACCATCATTTCATTGACGAATGCAGCATCGGGTATTTCCTACGGTGGAGAGTTCGCGTTTCAGGCCCGTCCTCTGAACGATCTGACCGTATCCGGAAATGTCGGTATCCTGCGCACGAAGTTTACGAACTTTACGGCCCCGACAGGCGCAACGGATCTGACAGGCAATGAATTTGCCCGTGCTCCGCACCAGACGGCCAATATTTCCGTCGATTACAGCTACCATACCCGCATTGGTGATGGCTCGGTCGGAACACGCTGGAACTACACGGGGCACTATTTTTACCTCGTTTCGAATGAAAAAGCCTCTGCTTTGCAGCAATCGGCCGTCTGGCTCGGAGATGTGCATGCGTCCTTTCGGCCCGGAAACAGTCGTTGGGAGCTGAGTGGGATTGTCTCGAACATTACCGGTAACCGGTACGTCGTTCAGGTTCTTCCGTACTCCGCAACAAGCCAGACTTTCACATATCAATACAGTGCTCCGCGGATGTTCCTACTGTCCGCGCGCGTAGATTTCTTTTGAGAAGGGGAATCTTCATGGTTCAGTCTTTTCCGGTCATTGATCTTCATGCCCATTGGTTTGCCCCTTCGACCCTCGATATTCTGGGTAAACGTCCGGAAGCGCCCCGCATCGGACAGCAGGGGGATCATCTTGCCATCTGGCGTACCGGGGCTGGAGCGGGGAAAGGCGGCGCATTTCCCCTTGGCCCACAATGGACAGACGTCAAAAAGCGCCTTGCCCATCTGGATGAGGCAGGCATAGCGCACCAGCTTCTGTCCTGGCCGACCACTCTTGGCGTTGATGCTGCCTTACCAGCCTCGGAAACGCTCAATCTCTGGACTGCATGGAATGACGAGACATCGTCTCTGGTTCGTCAGCATCCCGATCGTTTCAGCGCAGTCGCCGCACTGAGCACCAGCGATCTTGCATGGTCTGCCCGCGAACTGGCGAGAGCGCATGAGAAACTTGGTCTGATTGGCGGTGTATTGCCGGTGAATGGTTTTTTTTCCCGTGCGTCCGCAGAGCAGTTCAGGCCGTTGTTCGAGGTGGCTCAGGCCCATCGCAGCCATATCTATCTGCATACAGGGTTCGCCAATCCCGTCATCGCAGGGCAGCCGCCCAATATCCTCTATGAGGATAACGAAGCGATCCGCTGGGTCATCGACAACGGCTTTCACTTTGCTTCGGCCATAGCAACTCTGGCGTTCACGGATTTTCTGGATCCGTTTCCTGACGTCACGCTTCAGATTGCGATGCTTGGAGGCAGTGGGCTGGGAGCATTGGCCGCAGAACAGGCGGAAGTGTCTCCCCGCATTCAGGTCGGCTCATTACGCCATCACTTTCGTCAGATCTGGTTGGACACCGGTGCGGCGGGGAGTGGAAGTGCTGCGGTGGCTGCAGCGATCCGTGTTCTGGGTTCGGAACGGGTCGTCTTTGGCTCCGATTACGCACCCCTGCCAGACGTCAGACCCACCCTTGAGCGTGTCCGTGCCGCTACATCCACCGATCCGGACAGTCAGCGCGCCGTGCTCTCTTCCAATGCCCTTTCGCTTCTCTCCCGTCATGGCGGTCTTCCCACACATCTGACGGCTTTCAAGGATACTGCACCATGACGCGCCCTGTTGTTCACTATACCCGTTGCCCCTCCGTTCCGACTATCACGGCGCTTGCGCAGGCACAGGGGCTTTTGCAGGAAGAGTTTCGCGATGAGCCCGATGTGGATTTCGAATTCACGTCTGTCGGGTTTTCACCCAAACTGAAATATGAGGCCGCAGACCGCCTGTGGCTGCGCAATGCCGGTCATGCACCAGCGTTGTGGAAGCGTAGTCTGGGGGTTGCCTGCAAGGTCGTGGGCCTTGCTTTCCTTGAAGGCCGTTATCCTGTCCTGTCTCTTCATAGCAAGGGGATCGCCAGCCCTGCGTCTCTGAAAGGCCGCCGCGTTGCGGTCTTCCATAATCCGGACAGCCCGTTCGATCTGATGGTCGCTCAACAGCTCAAAATCTATCAGACGGCTCTGCAATCAGTCGGGTTATCTCTTGATGATGTGGAGCCTGTTTACCTCCCGCGTTTTCATCCCGGTGCTGTAAAGGGCAGCTTTCTGCTCTCGCTCTTTCACAAGGGATTGGAAGCACTTGAGAGCGGAGAAGTAGATGCAGTCGCGGCCTCTATCCCCCCTGACGGCGGCTTTTATCCGCAGCTTAACGTGGTTTATGACACACGCCTTGCGCCAGACAGAGTCTCGCGTGTGCATCCGTCCGTCCTGCGAGGTCTGGTTGTCAGTCAGCCGCTTCTTGAGGAACGCCGTGATCTTGTGGTCCGGATTGTTGAGCGCCTGATTGAGGCGTCGGAACGGGCCGCGCAGGCTCCGTTGGAAGCTATCCGGACCTTGGCCGGTGATCTGGGGCAGGCCCCTGAAGGTCTGGCGGCAGTCTATGAAAATATTCCTCAAGGTGTCCGTCTTGAGCTGAACGATGACTACGTCGCGTCTCTGGCGGCCCAGAAGGAATTCCTCCTGCGACACCGTCTGATCGAACATGATTTCGATCTGGAAAGTTGGATTGACCGTTCCATTCTTGTCGATGCCACGGCGCTTCATCGTCAGCGGCAGGCCCGGACCGTGAAGGTCTAACCGCCATGTCCGACGCATCATTGATCCTCTCCGCCGAGACTGGAGCCGCCATGTCGACAACTGGCCGTTCTGCCCGCGCATCGCGCGGATGGGCACTTGCCCTCCTGCTGGCGACGGGAACAACCTGCGCTATGGATGGCATGATCCTTGCCGGGCTTCTGACCCCGATCAAAGCGGATCTTCATCTGTCAGATGCGGCTTTTGGAAGCGTTGCGTCTGTCTCGACGGTAGCGGGCGTCGTCGGTGCGCCGTTATTTGCTGCACTGGCATCACGGTTCAGCCGAAAGAGCGTTCTGGTTGGATCAATTATTCTTTGGAGCCTTGCCTCTGCGGGGAGTGCCTTGGCATCTGGCCTGGCAACACTGGTATTGTGGCGGACGCTGACAAATTTCGGCATCGCTGCCTATCAGGGAATTGCCCCCGGATGGCTGGCAGATCTCTACGATCGGCGTGAGCGGAACTTTGTCTTCTCCCTGTTCATGCTGCGAAACAAACTGGGGTCCGCTCTGGCCTTCGGGGTTGGAGGCTGGATCGCAGCCCACGCAAACTGGCATGAGGCCTTTTTGCTGACGGGGCTTCCGGGGCTTGCTCTGGCCCTTCTACTCCTGTTGGTGACTGAGCCAGCACCCGGCCATGCCGATGGGCATATCGTGACCGGAAAAGTCCCAGCGGGGTGGAAGCATCAGCTTTCCGTCCTGAAAATTGGTCCATATGTGACGCATCTGGCGGCGTTATGCCTGTTTTTCTCGGGTATGATGACGGCACAGATGTGGCTGCCGGCCTTTCTGCACCGGGCGCATGGGCTGGATAACCTTCAGGCCACGCGTTTTGCATTTCTGGTTCTCATCGCCACTTTGCCAGCAGGGCCTCTCGGGGGATGGCTGACCGGACGTTTTCTGGCTGATCGGGTCTGGGGAATTGCCGCTTCCCTTGCTGTCAGTGCGTTGCTGGCTGCGTCCCTGTTCCTCGTTGCCTTCACGACCTCCAGTTTGCCGTTGTGCGAAGTCTTCTGCCTGCTTGCGATTACGACGTTCGGGGCAACGGCTGGCAGTCTGACGACATTGCTGATCGAGACCGTGCCGGTATCGCTTCGTACGATTTCGGGGTCGTTCGGCGCAATGGTTGCCGGCGGAATTTCCGGATTGATCGCTCCATGGCTCCTCGGATTGCTGTCGGACCGTTTCGGGCTGGCCAACGCCATTCTGGTCGGTCCGGCTTTCTATGCTCTGGCAGCAATCTTCTGGATTGGGCTGACCCTTCACACCTTCCGTACCCGCGCATCCTGATCCTTCATATCATCAAGGCTTGGACACCATGAACACCATCAATACTCTGTTTCCGGTTGCCGCGGCGCGGAATGCCCTTGTTGCTGCGACACGTCCCAAAATAGTCGAAACCTATCCTGAAGACTGGGTTGCACGCGCCCGTGAACTTGCTGCGGAGTTTCAGGCGGGTGCCATTGACCGGGATCATGACGGGCAGCGACCTGTCGACCAGATCCGCCGCCTGCGTGAGAGCGGACTGGTAAGTCTGCTCTATCCAAAAGCGCTCGGCGGCGGCGGCGGCACATTGCAGGACGCGGCTCAGAGCGTGTTGGAAATTGCCAAAGTTGACGGCTCCACAGCAGCGCTTCTTGGATTTCACTTCTATAATTCACTCGTGCCGTTACTTGCCGACTATACGGATAAAAATGCTGATTTCGTAAAACGCTCAACGCAGTCACGCTGGCTTTGGGGGAATGTGACGCAATATGTGAACAAGGACTTCGTGGCCCAACATCATCCTGAAGGCGGCTTCACAATCAGCGGCATAAAGAAATGGAATACAGGTGCCCCGCTGGCAGAAATCACGACTGTTCTTGCCATTCATCCTGATCGCGACCGCTATATCTATTCAGTCATTCCGACCAGCCGTGAGGGTCTGACGTTTCACGATGACTGGAATCCTATTGGTTTGCGCGGAGCTGATTCCGGAACGATTGAATTTGATAATGTCAGAATTCTACCTGAAGAAGTTCTCCACTGGTCCCATGGCCCGGGTCAGACTGGGCCTCTGCCGCTTTGGGCAAGTTTTGGAGCCATCTTTTATTCGGCTGTTTTTATCGGACGAACGCTGGGAGCACTGGAGCGCGTGCGGGAGTATACTTTGAGCGGTCGACGTCAGGGCACGTCTGCCGGTGCCACGGTATCCGCAGACGATCCGTTCATACAGGCAGAATTCGGTCAGTATTGGGTGGAAGCCCAGGCTGCTCGCGCTTATTTCGACACCACCATCCAGACAGTTCAGGCCGGTTGGGAGCGTCGCCGCGAACTGACGGACGATGAACGTAGCAAAATCGCCCTTGAGACACTCTCGCTCCGGACTTTTGCATCCCGGACCGCTCTTGAGATTACGCCGCGTATTTTTGAACTCGCAGGAGGTCGTGGAACGGCATGGGCAGCCGATTTCGATCAGTACTGGCGCGATGTTCGCACTCTGTCGTCGCATGATCCGGAAGTTCTGGCCCGTCGCGTTATCGGGCAGCACACATTGCATGGAACATCGCTGGTTTTCCCAACACATTTTAGGCCCAGGACGCATTGATCTGGACGGCAGGATGTAATTCAGTCTTCCTGAGGAGACTGAAGAGGAGTGATCTGTATTGGCTGCCGGACGAGCAGATGGATCGTCTGCGGCCCCTTTTCCCGAAGAGCTATGGCAAACCTCTCGTTGATGACCGTCGTGTGTTGAGCGGGATCATTTTCGTGAAACGAAATGGTCTGTGCTGGCGTGATGCACCCCGGGAGTACGGTTCACACAAGACGCTCTACAACCGCTGGAAGCGCTGGAGTGCTATGGGGACATTCATTCGCATGATCGACGGATTGGCCACTGACAAGGCGGAGCCTCAGACGATCATGATTGATGCGACCTATCTCAAGGCATATCGCACAGCTTCGAGCCTGCGGTTAAACAAGGGGGCCCAGGCCGTCTGAGCGGGCGGACCAAAGGCGGGATGAATACGAGGTTGCATGCCGTCATCGACCGAAACGGGCGTTCACTCGACTTCTTCATGGCCGCAGGTCGGATCGGTGATTATACCGATGCCGCTGCCCTTCTGGACAGTCTCCTACCAGCCGAATGGATGCTGGTAGATCGGGGCTATGACGCTGACTGGTCCAGGGAGGCCCTGGAGGAGAAAGGTATCAAGATCATGTTCGGCAGGTTCAAAGACTCGAGACGGGTCGCAACATGCTATAACAGATGCCCGACCGTCTTCCTCTCAGCCATCTGCCTCGCTGCAACCGTCATGTTCTGGCTATGAGTCCTGAGCTTAGAAACTTTTATTTATTCCCAGTGTGGAAAAGGATCCGCGAGATGATCGTAATGCCAGGGCATGAACACCTCGTCCTGTGAGGGCGGGACAAGGCAATCGTCCAGAGCTGCGCGGATGGCCGCTTCGTCCATTCCTGCGCCTATGAAGACGAGTTCCTGACGGCGGTCTCCGTAAACGTTGTCCCAGTAGCCTGCGAGTGTGGTGCGCCATGCCGCGTCGTCCGGCCAGTTCTGGTGGGGAACGCTGGCCCACCAGCGTCCGGCAGCCTGATGGCGGGCCAGAGCGCCTGCGATGCTCAGGTCGCCAACCCAGTCCGGTCGGGTTGCGAGCCAGAAATAGCCTTTGACCCGGACGACACCCTCCCATGACTGTCCGATGAACGCGGCGAAAGCTTCTGGATTGAAGGGGCGTTTGGCCCGGTAGACGAAGCTGGTGATGCCATATTCCTCAGTCTCGGGGCGATGTTCGGCATGACCGTGCAGTTCCCGGAACCAGGTCGGGTGCTGGTGTGCTCTGTCGAAGTCGAAAAGACCCGTATTCAGGATCTGGTCCGGCGCAACCTGGCTCTGGCGTGTTTCGATGAGCTTTGCATCGGCGTTCAGGGAGCGGATGATCAGTCGGGCCGCCTCGGCCTGTTCAGGCGAGGCCGTATCCATCTTGTTGAGGATGATGACGTCCGCAAACTCGATCTGATCGACGAAGAGATCCACAAGCGCGCGTTCGTCGTCCTCTCCCGCGACTTCACCCCTGTCCCGCAGAAAATCGGTCGAGCCATAGTCCCGGAGCAGGTTCACCGCATCCACGACCGTCACCATCGTATCGAGGCGTGCGATGTCGCTCAGGCTGCGCCCGTCCTCGTCGCGGAATTCGAAAGTTGCGGCCACAGGGAGAGGCTCGGCAATGCCGGTGGACTCGATCAGGAGATAATCAAACCGCTTTTCCTGCGCCAGCCGGTCCACTTCCGTCAGAAGGTCGTCGCGCAGGGTGCAGCAGATGCATCCGTTGGTCATTTCGACCAGTTTTTCGTCTGTTCGCGAGAGGTTGCTGCCCCCATTGCGAACGAGATCCGCATCAATATTCACATCGCTCATGTCATTGACGATGACGGCAACTTTCAGCCCTGCACGGTTATTGAGGACATGATTGAGAAGCGTTGTCTTGCCGGCCCCCAGAAAACCGGAAAGGACAGTCACGGGCAATCGAGTATCCGACATGTGGAGGAAATCCTTGGGACGTTGCAGCGGGTTGATCCGCCTTCATTATTTGATATGATATAACATATCAATGATAAGGGATATTGTCTGCGATGTCTGTCTGTCCGACACGCCGCCGTCTGGAGCGCCAGTTGCCGTTCAGTGGCATCCTGTCTGCGCATCGCAGCCTTGAGATGCACCCGATGGTCGTGTCACCAACTCTGACGGCGGCAGCGTCAGCCTATCTTGTGACGGGGCCGCGTCTGCTTATGGCAAAGGGGGCTCTGTCCGAAATGGCCGCACAGCTTACTCCGCATTGTCCGGAGTCAGCGCGGCTTCTGATTCCGGACATGCTTGAGCTTGCGGAAGTTTACAGCGCGGTGTCCGGACACCGGAATCTGCGTGTCCGGCTGGAGAAAATCACCACGGATAGTTGCCGGAAATTCCACGTGGATTGTGTGGATCTGCGGCTGCTTCGGGCTTATGTCGGGCCGGGAGTTCAGTGGACTGCTGATGAGGGACAGACTGTGCAGGAGGCTCCGACAGGGGCAGTCGTTTTCCTCAAGGGGAAGCATTTTCCGGGGTGGGACGAGGCGGAGAAAATTCTCCATCGCTCACCCCCTCTTTCATTCCGCCCGGTGCCGGAGCGTGTCCGGCTGCTTCTGACAATCGACGAAGCGAATGCCTGTGGGGATGCCGCGTTCGATATGGTTGCCTGACTGGCACTGACGATAGAAAGCTGGTCGGGTCTACATGATCGGCCAACTGCTTCACGACCATTCTTGCCTTCTTGTGATGAACTCGAATGTCCGTGCGTCGAAAAGCTCGTGTCCAAAGCAGGACCCTGACTTTTTAACTGTTTGAACAGAACCTGCCGGACGCCGCCTTTTGCCTAACAGAGGAGAGTTGAGCCGTCGTCTACCAAGGAGCGAGTTCAGAGGATTGGATCGTCATTTCGTCCCGGTTTTGGTGGGGCGAGAAAATCGCTGATATGGTCCGTTGCAGAGTCCGAGACGGGATTTTGCTGTTCGGATGAACCGCCTCACGTGGAGGTTTACAGACCGATCATGCATCTTCAGAAAATACAGACAGCATCATATTACTTACAAAAAACTCTACACTTCTCTGCGCCATTCAACACCTCATAGGCTCTGAAAGATGCCTCGTACTGAGGCGAGCCGCTAACTATGAGAAGAAAAATCTCCAATAAAGCAGAATTATAAATTAAAATCCTATGGTATTTAATAATTATAAATTTATAAATGTGCAATATTTATGAAACATATTTTTCATGAAACTATTACACGACATCACAGATACGCGAACATAATGTTCGCCGCGTTATCACTGCCCAGATTTTATTTTCTTGATGCCGGGAAAACGCGAAATGAAAAAGAATGGTGTCCTGCTCACCACCTGTCTGAGTTCGTTGGTCTTCTACAGTGCCCATGCAGCTCCGGTCCCTGCGAAAACATCCCCCCACGGAGACACATCCCAGCACAGGACACCCCGGACAGCCCCTCAGAAGCCTGCCGCTAAAAAAAGCGCCGCGCCTGAAGCCACCGTTTCCAACAAATCAGAATCCATTGTCGTTCTCGGCTCGGGTGCTTCGCGTGAAACCCAGACGCTTTCTCGTCTGGCGCTGCAGGAAGTCGCCCCCGGCACCAGCCCTCTGAAGACGCTCTCGAAACTTCCCGGCGTCATGTTCACGTCTTCAGACCCGTTGGGCGCTTACGAATGGTCGCAGCAGATCATTATTCGTGGCTTCGACCAGAGCCGTCTGGGCTTCACGATGGATGGTATTCCGCTCGGGAATCTCGCCTATGGCAACGATAACGGCCTGTCGATCGGCCGCGCCCTGCAAACCGAAAACAACGGCCCCGCAACCCTCGCCCAGGGAGCAGGATCAGTCGGCGTTGCGGCTTCGAACGATCTTGGTGGCGCTCTCGAATTTACGTCTATTGATCCCACCACGAAATATGGTGTGGACGTTGCCGGAACGGTCGGGTCCTACGGCACGTGGCGCACATTTGCCCGCGTCAATTCCGGCACGCTGCCGGGCGGCGGACGGCTTTACGTCTCTTATGATTATCAGGACGCCAACAAGTGGAAAGGCGACGGCATCCAGCAGCAACAGCAGGCAAACGCCAAGTTCATCCAGCCGCTGGGTGAGAAGGTTAAGCTGACCCTGTTCGGCGATTACAGTCAGCGCGCGGAAAACGATTATCAGGATCTGTCCCTGCAACTGATCCATACCCGCGGCTACAACGTCGATAACATCACCAACGACTACGGACTGGCCAAGCAGATCGCCCGGGCCTATCAGAACGGTACGGCCTTCCCGCAGGGCATCACCAATCAGGACCAGTCCTATTACAACTCCGCTGGTCTGCGTCAGGACGCGCTGGGTTATGGACGTCTGGACTTCGACATTACCAGCCGCCTCAAGGGCTATGCCACGGTTTACGGTCATACCAATACCGGCGAGGGCATTTACGCCACACCTTACGAACCCACGCCTGACTCACTCGGCGGCTCGCCCATTTCGGTGCGAACCACCGAATATGACATCCATCGCGAAGGCTTTATCGGCGGCTTGACCTACAAGATCGCCAACCACACAATTGATGGCGGCTTCTGGTTCGAAAACAACGACTTCGAGCAGGCTCGCCGTTTTTATCCGCTTAGCGAAAGCGGCTATACTGGTAGTTCAGTCCACTGGTTCCGCAACAATCCGTTCGCCACGCAATGGCAAAGCGCGTTTAATACCAAGACATACCAGTTTCATCTTCAGGACACCTGGCAGATCACTCCGGCCTTCAAGCTGAATTACGGCTTCAAGTCGCTGGTCGTCGACAATCATGCCCGCCAGCTTGAAGGCAACTACATGGGCACCCCGGTTGCCAACACCTATGCCGGAGGGTCCATTACGTCAGCCAACGGCTTCCTGCCGCAGCTTGGCGGCAATTACCGCATCAACCGTCATAACGAAATTTTCGCCGATTTCGCCCGCAACATGGCGGCCTTCGACAATTCCACGACTGGCGCCACCAGTCCGTTTGCAATGACGACCGCAGCGTATGCAGCGGCCAAGAATTCGCTGCATCCTGAAATGTCCTACAGCGAAGAAATCGGCTACCGCTACCACGACCACCGCATTCAGGCGTCTCTGACCGGCTATTACATCGAGTTCGAAAACCGCCTCGCCTCCATCTCGCCCGTGTCCAGCGGAACGAACGTTCAGGGCTATGCCAGCATCCTGAGCAATGTCGGTGGTGTCACGGCACGCGGCATCGACGCCGCCTTCAACTATCATTTCACCGATAACTGGTCGATTTATGCCTCATACGCCTACAACCAGTCCACCTATGACGACAACCTGACGACCGGCGGCGTGACCTACGCCACCAAGGGCAAGAGCGTGGTTGCCATGCCGCGCAATCTGGCCAACGTACAGCTCAGCTACGACGACGGCTCGATCTGGGGCAATGTCGGCATGCAGTATCAGGGCCGCAGAACCTACACCTATACGAACGACCAGTGGATCAAGCCGAACGACATTTTCAACCTGAATGTCGGCTATCGCTTCCACAGCCATAACTGGGTGCTGCATGGTCTGGACGCCCAGATCAACGTCACCAACCTGTTCGACAAACGCTATGTCGCCACCGTCGGCAGCACGGGCTTTGCCGTCAGCGACCCGTCCGGCAGCCTCCAGACTCTTCAGGCCGGTGCGCCCCGCATGGTGTTCTTCACCCTGCGCAAGCACTTCTTCTGATCGCTGACCTCTTCACGGATGACGCCCTGATGCCACGTTCCCCCAGCCGTCGACAGTTTCTCCGGTTCGGCTCCGCCACCGCGGCGGCGGCCCTTCTGCCGGAGAACCTGAAGCGTGCCCTCGCCATCGCGCCGCATACCGTCACAGGCACGATTCAGGACGTGGAACATGTCGTCATCCTGATGCAGGAAAACCGGTCTTTCGATCACTATTTCGGCTGTCTTCAGGGAGTTCGCGGCTACGCAGACCCCCGCGCTGCAAGCCTGCCGGACGGCAGCAGCGTCTTTGCTCAGCCGGACGGAAAGGGAGGCACCGTTCTCCCGTTCCTGTTCAACACGGCCCACACCTCCAGCGCCTGCCTCGCCAGTCTCGACCATAGCTGGAAAGGCACCCAGGCCGCATGGAACGACTGGAACACATGGATCTCTCACAAGGGGCCCATGACCATGGGGCATTTTACTCGCGCTGAAATCCCGTATTATTACGCCCTCGCCGATGCCTTCACGATCTGCGACGCCTATCACGCCTCCCTTTTCGGCCCGACCAATCCCAACCGCCTCTTCCTGTTTTCTGGAACGAGCGGTCTGGCCGTTGGCCATTCCGGCAAACAGGCCGTTGAGAATGTGGATGACGGGAACTGGTCGGCCGACATGGCCCATGACCATCCCGATTTCACACCCTTTCGCTGGGACACCTATCCGGAAAAACTTCAGGACGCGGGCATTTCTTGGCGCGTCTATCAGGAATACGACAATTTCGGCGACAACCCGCTGGCGTCCTTCGCGCAGTTTCGCAACCTCGACCCGGCATCCTGGCAGTATCGCCGCGCACGACAGATCGTTCCCGGCTCCACCGAAGCCGACATGCACACGACCGAAGGCCGTTACCTTGTTGCCGAATTCGAACGCGACATCTCGGAAGGACGCCTGCCGCAGGTCTCATGGATCGTCCCGCCCACAGCATTGAGCGAACACCCCAACGCCCCACCCGGCTACGGCGAACATCTCATTTCCCAGCTCATGGACGTCTTCGTCCGCCATCCCGACGTCTGGTCACGCACCGTCTTTATTCTCAATTACGATGAAAATGACGGGTTTTTCGATCACGTTCCTGCTCCGGTCCCCGCGCTGACACCGGAGCAGGGCGGCGGGACCGTCTCAACGCAGGGAGAGTCCTATCACGATGTTCCGGTCGGACTGGGACCGCGCGTCCCCGCCATCATCGTTTCGCCCTGGACAAAAGGCGGCTGGGTCAATTCGCAGGTGTTCGATCACACCTCCGTTCTGCGCTTTCTTGAAGCACGGTTTGGCGTTAAATGCCCGAATATTACACCGTGGCGTCGCAGCGTCTGCGGCGACCTGACATCCGTGTTCGACTTCGCCCAGACAGATCGCACATGGACTGCAAACCTTCCGAACACGGACGACTATCTCCCCGAAACCCGACGCTCCTGCGTGCTTCCCCATCCGGTCGTCCCGACAGTCCAGAAACTGCCCCGACAGGAGGCAGGCCAACGTCCGGCCCGTGCATTACCCTATGATTTGCACGCTGATTTTCTGATGCCAGATACCCTCAAACTGACAAATACTGGTTCCCAGGGCGCTGTTTTTCGGGTTCGTACCAACGGTACCGCCCGACATTACACCCTCGATGCCCGAACAAGCCTTCTTGTTCCTGTAAAACCTTCCGATATGGAAGCGATCACAGTTCACGGTCCCAATGGCTTCTATCGTTACTTGAGAGGGAAAGAATTTCCTGAGACGACGCTTCAATATGATCATAAATTAGGCGCACTACTTTTATGTCTTCGTAATACAACGTCCAAGGTCCAGACCTTTCATATTAACGAAAAACATGCTGCCAGCCTCCGCACGGTTTCTCTGTCCCCTGCAGAAATCCAAACAATCCAATGGGATATTGCCCCAGCTTCATACTGGTACGATCTGGAGATTCTATCGACTCAACGGACCAACATAGTGCTGCAACTGTCAGGACATATCGAAACCGGCCGACCGGGCCTGACTGAGCCCCATTTATAATAATAACGTAACAAAATTTGGATAAATCTTATCCAATCCCAAAAAATATCCTAACGATACGTACTATCTGAAGCTGTCATTACTTTTCTTTCTGTGGGATTTTATTTTTAAGAGGCAGAACTATCTTGTTCTGGGTCACATACCCAAAGCTGATCACAGTTTGCTAACAGACTATTAGATTACGTTAACAAAAGGTCTATACGACCAGCCTGAGTTCTGACTTGGTGCCAGATTCAACGCAGACGGTACGCTGAAGCGAGCATGCGACGAAGCAATCTGACGGCTCAGGAATGGGCGATGATCGGTTCACTTCTGCTGCCAGAGCGCGCTACGGCAAATGAAATTCGGTTTCCGTCAGGATCTGCTGACTCACCGGATCCTGAGGGTCATTCCATCAGGCAAAGGTCACAGTGCGTTACAGAAAACAGAATGGCGGCGTTCCAGAGACCGCAACCGCATCAAGCGGATGATCAACCATCTCAAGCAGACGCGCCACGTCGCGATCTGATACGACAAAACCGCCCTGTCCTTTAAGAGTTTCCTCAATATCGCCGCCGCAAGGCACCGCCTCAGTCCTTATGTCAACGTGATCTAGGTTTATTCGGCATACTGCCAACCTCCACCCAGTGCGCGGTAAAGGGCAACAAGTGCGGTCTCAGTTCGCGTTCGGCTAATGGAAAGGGCAGACTGGCTGGAAAGCAGAGCTGCCTGTGTTGCCACGACGTTTAGATAATCCGTTGCGCCTTGCTGGTAACGCTCTTGTGCGGCGTGGAAGGCAGCCTTGTTCTGAAGAAGTGCTTGTTGCGTCAGATTATAAGTCGACTGCGCCTTGGCATAGGCCGTCATGGCATCGTCGACTTCGCGCCAGGCATTCAAAACCGTGTTGTGCCAGCTCAGGATGGCTTCACGTTGCGCGGACTTGCGGAACTGGAGCGTTGAGATCAGCCGTCCACCTTCGAAAACAGGAATATTGAGGGTAGGACCAACGCTGAACTGCTTTGCTGGCAGTGAAAAGAAATCGGCAGCGGAAAAGGACTCCGTTCCCATATTCCCGGCGAGCGTGATGTCCGGATAAAAGGCCGCCGTCGCCACACCGACTTCTGCGGTCGCAGCATGGAGACGCGCTTCCGCCTCAAGGATGTCCGGACGGCGACGTGTCAGATCTGATGGAAAACCCACGGGAATGCGGGCCGGGAGGGGCGGCTGGACAGAGGATGGCCTCAGTTCGGCCTCAAGGGCGCGGGGGGGCTCTGCCAGAAGCAGGCCAATAGCATTGATGAGAGCTGCTTCGGAGTTTTCAAGTCCCGGTAAATCAGCGTTCATGCTGGCAAGCTGTGCAGAGGCCTGTGAGACGTCCAGAGTCGTGGCAACGCCATTGGCGAAACGATCTTTCACCAGATTCAGGCTGCGTCGGGCCAGTGCGATATTTGATTGGAGAATGGCTTGCTGCTGTTGCACGCCGCGCAGTTGCATGTAGCTTGTCGCCAGGTCGCTCACCGCAGCGAGCGCTGTGGCACGGCGGGCCGCGAGCATAGCTGTTTCATTTGCACGTTGCGCTTCGACACTACGGCGAATGGTACCGAACAGATCCAGATCCCAACTGGTGCTCAGAACGTTTTCGTAAAGATTGAAATTCATGCTCGAACCGGGGCGTGGTTCCGCGAGCGAAAAAATACCTTCAGAACTAAGCTGGCGATAGGCGTAGGAGCCGGACCAGTTGGCCTGTGGCAGACCCGCGGATGCGGCAGCTTTCATCTGCGATCGGGCTTCGCGGATGCGCTCTGCGGCGATCTGCAGACTGAGGTTCTTTTTTCCGAGCCGATTGGTGAGGCTGGTCAGTTCGGGATCATGGAAATTTTGCCACCAGTGCGTGTCGACAGCACCCGCATAGGTCTGACTGGCACTCTGGGGTTCAGGCCCCCAACTGGCGGGAGTATTCATGGTCGGGCGATGAAAGTCCGGCCCCATGGTGCAGGCCGAAAGTACGAAGCTTCCGGTCAGCAATGCGGAAATGGAACGGCGCTTCATGGCGCCGCAGCAAATGTTGGAGAGGATAGGGAAGTCGTAACGCTTTTCGGGCTTTGAAGCTGTTCGGCGGTGACATTGTCGAGGTTGGTATCCACCGTGGTCTCTACGGAAAAGCCAAGACGCAGCAGATGGGCCAGCGGCTGGTTCGGCGCAAGGATAATCTTGACCGGCAGGCGCTGGACGATCTTGGTGAAGTTTCCGGTCGCGTTTTCCGGCGCAATGGGGGCGAAGACAGCGCCTGAGGCAGGGGGAATGCTGTCCACGATCCCGTCCAGCGTCACGTCATAGGCATCGACATGGATTTTAACAGGTTGACCCGGACGCATGTGACGGAGCGCGAGCTCACGGTAGTTGGCGCGGACCCAGATCTGGTCGAGCGGGACGAGCGCCATAAGAGCGGCACCTGGAGCAACATAATTTCCGGTCTGGACGCTGCGTTCGCCGATCATACCGTCTTCCAGCGCGCGGACTTTGGTATAGGACAGGTTCAGCTCGGCCTGACGGACATGGGCACGGTCTATATCCACGGTCGCCAGTGCAGATTTGTGTCGGGCCTGAAGGACAGGGATCTGGGCGCGTGCGGCGGCAATGCGTGCTTCAAGGGACTGGAGTGTTGCTTCCATTTCGCGCAGGCTCGCTGCGGACTGCTGATGTTCCTGCGTCGAACCGGCACCCGTACGGGCCAGGTTGGTATATCGCTGGTCATTCTGACGGGCAAAAACGAGCTGGGCGCGGATGCGGGCGGCTTCCCCGACATTCTCATCAATAATGGAGGGCTGGCGTGACACGCTGGCTGCGGCGTCCTGCACGAGTGCTTCGTCCCGGGCAAGCGTCGCACGGCTCTGGTCCAGCGTGGTCTGGTAATCGTGGGGGTCCAGTTCGACAAGAACCTGTCCGGCTTTCACGGGCTGGTTGTCTGTGACATCGACAGCGATTACCTGTCCGGCGATCCGGGGGGCGACGACGGTATAATGGGCTGTCACATAGGCATCGTCGGTCCAGACATGGCGGTTGGGTACAAAAATAATGCCCAGAACGACAGCGATGAAGATGAGGATGACAAGGCCCCCACCAATGAACAGCCAGCGGGTAATGATTTGGTGTTTGCGGTCCTGCTTTTTTTTCTGTTCCTCTTCCCGAGGATCTTGGGAAGACTTGTCGTGCTGGTCTGCCATCCTGCGGCAATTCCTTTCATGTCCTGCCGTATGGCAGGATGGCTTCGGGAGTTATTTCGACTGAAACACGATACGGGGGGGATAGGTTCGAACGGGAAGGACGCAGACCCAGATCATCAGGAAAACCACGAGACCGGCGAGCACGACCCAGTCATCGCTGAACGTCAGCGTTGCGGTCTGTCGGGCCATCTGGGCATGCAAGGCGCCCATACTGCCGGGAGAGGCAGCCTGGCCGGAGGGCGTGAGAGGAGCAGGCCGTTGCAGAACAGGGTTTGTGCCCTGCACGAGGCTGTAACGAACCTGCCCGAGGTGGTCGGCAATACGATCAGAGTGAAGCGAGCCGCGTTCGCGGTGCATGAGTTGAAGCAACCAGATGCCTACGGCTTCTGCAACCGCCCGCGGTGTGTTGACCATGGCAGAGGCAAATGGTCCCTCCGAAGGATCGAGTGTGTTGGTGGACATCATCAGCAGAGGCATGACAATCATCGCGTTGCCAATGCCCTGTAACGCCTGCCAAAGATAGAACTGGTCACGGTTCCAGTTCGAGGTGAGGAAGAAGTCGCCGATGCAGGCCGTCAGAATGCAGGCCATGCCGATAAAGCTGACAATGCGGGAATCTACCCAGGTTTTGTTCAGAACGACCGCCATCAGAGGGAGCATGACGAGTTGTATGGCCGCGATTTCCAGTGTGACAGGATAGATCTGTTCCGGACGATAACCAGCGGCGGATTGCAAAAAGGATGCTGGCAACGTGGATGAGGAAAGAGAAATAACTACAAAGGTCAGTAGGGTGGTGGCGCCATAGGCGAAGTTGCGGCGACCAAGCAGCTGGAACCTGAACAGTGGAAGTGGGTGAAACCACTCGTTCAGAACGAAAAGCGGAATACAGACGAGGCTTGTCAGCCCTAGCACGCAGATAAAAGGACTGTTGAACCAGTCCATCCAGTCGCCCATCTGGAGCATGATCGAGAAAGAGCCCATTCCAAAGACGATCAGAAGGAAACCTTTCCAGTCGAACTTCCAAAACCGCTCATGTTTTGTCGGATCGACCGGCATGCCGTACCACAGCAGCAGGAAAGACAGGGTGCAGAGCGGAATCGACTGCCAGAAGACGAAACGCCAATCCACGAGATCCGTCCATAATCCGGCGAATGCCATGCTGAGATTGGGAAAGAAAGTTGCGGTCAGGGCATATGCGGCCAGACCGTAAAGCCGTATGGGCGGCGCGAGAACCCGCAAGGCGATGGTCATGAGAAGAGGAACAGTGAATCCTCCTGCCAGCCCCTGAAAAACACGCAGGATGTAGAGTAGGGACAGGGTGGAGGTGAACGGAATAAGGCTGGACGACAGGACAGCGAGAAGCGCTACAAAAAACGAAAACCGTCGCAAAGTCAGTGTTACGGCAAGCCAGGGTGAGACCGACATCCCGATGATTTCGGCGGTAATGTACAAGCTCGAGAACCAGCGCTGGGAGTCCAGACTCAACCCCAGAGCACCCGCGATATCGGGAAGCGCCTGAGCCGAAACCTGTTCGTTCAGTTCTGTAGCGAAAGAGAGGGCGATGATGCCGGCAAGCCCGAACAATGACCTTTGCTGTGGCGTCATGCAGATGATCGGGCAGGAAAAAAGTGCATCATTCCTCAGGTCATGCAAGCACAGTCAAAAGTGTTTTAGACCGGATTCAGCAATTCCCGGCATAAGGAAAAATTTAAGAATGGCTACGCGGCGTAAAAGGTGTTCGGACGAGAAGTTCCCAGGGTCCGCCAAGATATCGCCACAGGCGAAGGGCCGCTCCATAGGTTCTGACAGGCCTGTATGCCGGTAAGAGATTTTCCAGAAGCTCTCGGGCTTTCTGGGGAGAAACCTTGTTCTGGATGGTCAGATGGGGGTGCCATCGCGCGCGATCCTGTGCCGTACGGCGTTCTGGTGGAACAAGAGCGGCAATTTCTTCCCGGACGACTTTGATCTCAGGGGACAGGATACGATAAGCCACACCCCGTCCCAGCAGAAATGGCGCCTCGATTGTGACGCAGGGCGCCTGTTGGTATCCGGTCAAATGCGTCAGGAGGGTGTCTGCATAGTCTGCAGGCAGGGCGTGGAAAAGCGTGATATGCGCAGGGACGATATTGCGGTCTTGGGGAAAATGGCGGTCTCGCATGGACTGCGCCCAGTCCTGCACGGACTTTTCCAGCTCAAGGGTCAGGATCAGGGGCGCGTCCTGTTTTTCGGACAGAGAGTGACTCACGCTTTACGCGCCCAGCCCGGTGCCGCCGGGGTAAGGGTCTCGAGAAAAACAGATGCACTCGAGCGATAATCCTGCTGTCTTTCCCTGCTGAAACGGTGCCATATTGCGTACATGTTTTTCATGCGCATGTTGTGAGAAAACCGTGTTTCGTGCCGTGCCAGAAAGTCCCAGTAAAGAGCGTTGAAGGGGCACGCCTCGGAGCCTGTTTTGCGCCCGACATCAAACCGGCATTTCCCGCAGTAATCCGACATGCGGTTGATATAGGCGCCTGAACCTACATACGGTTTGGAGGCGATCTTCCCGCCATCCGCAAACTGGCTCATGCCAATGACGTTGGGAAGTTCAACCCATTCGAAGGCATCGAAATATACAACCAGAAACCAGTCAGAGACTTCTTGCGGATTTAGACCAGCCAGAAGGGCAAAGTTGCCCAGAACCATCAGGCGCTGGATGTGATGGGCGTATGCTTCCCGTTTTGTCTGGTCGATACTCTGGGCCAGACAGTTCATGTCTGTCTGGCCCGTCCAGAAAAACCCAGGCAGAGGTCTGCGAGCGGCCAGTTCATTCCGGGATGCAAATCCGGGCATGTCGCGCCAGTACATTCCGCGCATATATTCGCGCCAACCAATGATCTGGCGAATGAAACCTTCGACGGAATTGATAGGGGCGTCGCCCTGCTCATAGGACTCGGCTGCTGCTGTGCAGACCTCGAGCGGAGTCAGCAACCCCGTATTGAGACAAAGGGAGAGACTGCTGTGATAAAGATAGTCCTGCCCCGTCATCATGGCGTCCTGGTAGCGCCCGAAGTCGGGAAGGGAGGTGCTTACAAATGCTTCAAGTGCCTTCAGGGCCTGATGCCGTGTGACAGGAAGCGCGAAAGGCTGCAGCTCTCCGAAATGGTCAGCGAAGCGATGCTGCACGAGTTTCAAGACATCTGTGGTCGTGTCATCGGGATTGAAACGCTCTGGAGAAGGATAATTCAGGCGGCCGACAGGTTTTTCGCGGTTGTCATGATCGAAATTCCACTGACCGCCCGCCGGTGTGCCGTCAGCATTCATCAACAGACCCGTTTTCAGGCGCATTTCGCGGTAGAAATACTCCATGCGCAGCGTTCTGCGGTCTTTGGCCCAATGCTCGAATTCGTCCCGCGAGCAGATGAACCGGTCATCCTCAAGAATGTCGCAGGGAGTGCCAGCTTTTTTACCCCATTCCTGCTGGAGCTGACAGACACGATATTCGGAGCCTGTGACTGTCCGGATACGCGTGGCGCGGTGCCTTTTCGCTGCACGCACAACCTCGCCTGTGAAACCGTGCGTATTTTCCGGCGCGTCGAGTGTGACATAATCGACCGTCCAGCCCTTCGCTCGCAGATCATCGGCAAAGTGACGCATGGCAGAAAATATGAATGCTATCTTCTTCTTATGGTGCCGGACATAGGTCGCTTCGTCCCAGACCTCCATGAGAAGCACCACGGACGTCTTTCGGTCCACGTTCTGCAGACTGGCAAGAGAGGGCGAAAGCTGGTCTCCGAGAACAGGGATCAGCAATGTCACCCCCGGGCCTCGACGTTATTGCGTGCTGCCGCGCCAAGAAGAGCAATCAGTGCTGTCGCGACCAGAAGCTGGAACGGCCGCAGGCGTAGAAAGAAACGGGGAAGCCGGTCCTGACGGGCCAGAAAAACGTCTCCACCGAGCGTCAGAAGCATTCCGGCTGGCGCAATCCGCCATGCCGTGCGCGAGGGCAGAAGCGCTAACCCCAGCCCTCCGAAATGCATGCTCAGGAAAATCAGCGGGTCAGACAGACGCGGCCCTTCAGGGTTGTAAAAACTCGCCCCACGATGGACGCCAGCAAAAAAACAGAACAGACCTGCAACCCAGATCCGTGCCAGATGGAAAACGAAAGACCGGATCTTCCCGGAAGTGAGGCGAGTACAGAGCAGGAGGACGGCCAGCATCAGAATGGCAAGCCATCCCAGCAGACCGCCTTCGAGAGGTGTACGTTCCGCCTGCGCTTCTTCGCTATGATAGATCCGAGGTGTCATGCTCCTTTGCCTTCGGTCTTCCTGTAAGACGATGATTTTCCCAGACTCCCGCCGAACATGCCGACCATCATCGAGAGGTAGATGAGCGCCATATCCGAACGGGAGAAGACGAGTTCCCAGCCTGGAGTGAAACGTTTGGGAGTGGCTTTGTAGTCCACCACACAGGATACAGGGCCAAGAGCCGCCGTTACGAGCATTGTGCGCATCACCGTCGGATTGCGACCTAGGTGTTTAGTCCCGGGATTTGATGGGTTGGATTGATGATGAATCTTTCTAGCTCTGAAGTCCAGATTTTGCAGACGTATTCGTAAGGGGTAAGGCCACTGAGGGTCTT
>NZ_JABCQI010000006.1 GCF_015244745.1 Gluconobacter cadivus | reverse complement strand
GAGGCGAATAATGATGGCAAGCAGAACCAGCGGCCAAAAGACCAGACTCCCTCCGCTATGCCGCGCACTTCGCATCATTCTTCTTCATTTAAAGCGGCTTGCAACACTGCGTAAGCGTAACCGGACATGCTGCTTCCGCCTACGTGGCAAACATAGATAGCAACGACGCATGACCTGAAAGCGGACGTCATCCAATCCGATGTTCATCAGGGCGGCACCCCAAGGTCATGCAGGACGCCCTGTTTGAAGTTGCGCTCGCAAGTATCAAACGCTGCAAGCCAACTATTCTGACGGAGTATTGATTTTCTGTCGTCCCGAGGCTTCACAGCGTGAGAGAGCATCACGGATGGCAAGGCCTAACGCCTCGTCCGACACGGACAAAGGGACTGCAATCCTCTTCTCCGCGTATTTCTTCTTTTCCATGGGGCCCCAGCCCCGATGGCCACCCGGAAGACGGAGTGTGGCTATCAGGGTGACGAAATCCTCGATCAGATCATGCCAGGACGTAAGCACAACATCGCATCTTCGCCCGGCCTGATCGATATCCTTGTAGCCATAGGTCTGAGCAATTTCGCTCCAGAACGCCAGCCTCCGCGTATTGGAAGCCTCTTCCATCGCCCGGATTTCGTCACGACCCAGTGAGGAGACGCCAGGCTTGTTGAAATATTCGCTGCTTTCCAGAGCTTTGCGAAAATTTTCACCAATCCACAGAGCGGAGGCGTCGTAGGGCGCATGCGCGCACCAGCCTATCCGCGAAAAATAGGTCCCGCGCCAGATTTCTTCAGATATAATCGCGATATATTTTGGCGAGAGAGTGATTGTCGCGCTTTTGTAATGCAAACTGCGGATACGTTCCGGCGTGTAGCGAGACTCACTCATGAGATGGCATCGATTTCAAAGTCGAGCGGTTTGTAGCCATTGCGTCCGATAGACTTCATAGACCTGTCTCCAGTGAACTTCAGTCATTGTCGCGCTTGGGGTTGGACGTTCAAATGTATAGGCTTAGATAGCGACCTCAGTAAATCCAACATGAGCAATAGTTTCTTTTCGGCTGAAGAAGCGGCAAAATTACTAGCCGAAAGCCTATGGAACTTGGCGATTTTTTACTTAGCAGTCGAAATAACGTCTGCTGTCGAGAAATCTCATCCCAAAACAGACATTCCGTTTACCCCCCCAATCAGCCGTTGGGTAAGCGTCCGAAGATCGCACGATTAACGACTGCAATTGCCTTCATGTCGGAGATACAGGCGAGTGGAACAGTTTTCCGGAAGCCGACATTATCAGGAGAGCCGCTATAGATCGCGCTTGGGACTGTCCTGCTGTTCCGTACCAGTTCGTCAAAGAACAGCTTACAATGGAAGCGGTCATTCTGTGGGTCACGACTAAAGGGCGGTTTGCCACAGACTGGTCGAGACAAGCCAATGGCACGCCCCTCATCGTGCGCCGAATGCGTCGGTCAAGCGGACAATGAAGAACGATGCCGTCAATAGGGGAAGCAAGCTCCACACCAGCGCGACCGAACCCAGCTCACCGAGGATAAGGCCGCCCACTATACCGCCGCCTGCAATCGCAAGGTTCCACACGGTCACGATCATCGATTGCGCGACATCTGCCCCGCTACGCGCAGCCTTGGCAGATGCCGTCTGAAACAAGGTCGCCACGCCGCCAAAAGCGAGTCCCCAAACAGTTACGCCGCTATAGACCGCCATCGGCTCGGATCGGCCAAGGCCCAGGATCAGCATTGCCATGAAGAACAGGATGATAGCGCCGAGGGTCAGAAGACGCAGTCGGCGATCGATCAAAGCGCCGACCACCCATATGCCTAGCAGGGCCGCGACCCCGAATACCAGCAGAACGCGATCCGTCTGCGCGACCATGCCGGATTGGGCCAGATAGGGCGCGATATAAGTGTAGAGGATATTGTGAGCGAGTACGAAAGCTAACGTCACCATCAAAATCGGGTGAATGCCAGGCATTGTCCAAACCTTCGCCAGCGATATTCTCTTTTCGCGGTCCGCACCGGGGAAATCGGGCACCTTCAAGCAGGTCCATCCGATCAACAGTAACGTCAACCCGCTCATAATGCCGAAGCTGATCCGCCAACCCACCCAAGCACCAAGAAACGTGCCAGCGGGTACGCCGATCGATAGAGCGAGCGGAGTGCCAACCATGGCGACAGCGATCGCACGTCCTTCCAGTTGCGGGACGACCATACGGGAGGCATAACCTGCGAGCAGTGCCCAGAGTACTCCGGCCGATACCCCGGCCAGCAGACGCGCGGCCACGACGAACGCATAAGAGGACGCGATGGCTGTGACGACATTGGCGACGGCGAAACCGGCGATTGCCGTAAGCAGCAACGGGCGCCGCCGCATATGCTGGGTCGCACTTGTCAGCGGAATGGCTGCAACCAACGAGCCGATCGCATAAACCGTCACCAATTGACCGGCTAACTCCTGTGAAATGTGCAGGTCGTCGCTGATCTGCGGAAGAAGACCAGCGGGTAGCGTCTCGGTGAGGATGGTGAGGAATCCCGCGGCTGCCAACGCGAGCAGGCTGGCGAGAGGTAGGTGCTCTCGCTCTGCATTGGCCTCGCAGGCCAGTGATATTTGTTCAAGCTGCATTAAAATCGTCCTGCAAATCGATGAAGGGCTCGGCAGGGCCAACAGTAAGCTCAATACAATTACAGAAAAATCAGCTATAGTTCCGAATAGTCAGGACATCATTGTCCGCAATGTGAGGCTTGAATGATGGACCGGCTTGGCGCTCTCAACGCCTTCATGCGCGCCGCCGAGACCCGCAGCTTCGTTGCTACAGGCCGCGATCTTGGTATTTCCGCTTCTGCTGTGGGCAAGGCCATCGCGCGTCTGGAAGAGCGGTTGGGCGTCCGGCTGCTCCATCGCAGCACCCGCAGCATGACGTTGACGGCCGAAGGTACAACCTTCCTCGATCATTGTCGGCGAATCTTTGATGAAGTCGATGCCGCCGAGGCAATGCTGTTTCAGGCCAGTGACAAGCCCTCGGGAGTGCTCCGGGTAAGCCTGCCGATCGCGGGCATGCTTTTGATGCCCGTGATCGCTGCATTTATGAAAACATGGCCAGACATCCGGATGGACATCGATTTCACCGACCGGATGGTCGCGGTGATCGAGGAAGGTTTCGATGCGGTGATCCGAACCGGCGAGATCGCCGATACTCGCTTGATGCACCGCAAACTGGGCGTCTTCCGACACCGCATTGTCGCATCGCCGGCCTATTTGGCACAGCACGGCACGCCGCTTACCCCGGAAGACCTGTTAGACCACGCCTGCCTGCATCACCGCTACATGAAGAGCGGAAGGCTGGAGTCGTGGCCGCTTATGCGAAATGGCGTGGATCTGAAGCTCGATCTGCCGGAGACGGCCGTCGTCAGCACGATCGAACCGCTCCTCTATCTTGCTGAACAAGGTTTTGGCGTTGCCTGCCTGCCGCCGTTCGCGGTGAACAGGAAAATCGAGGCCGGCACGCTGGTCCCGCTTCTCGATGATATGCTCCTCGATGCGGGATCATTCAGAGTGTTGTGGCCAGCGAGCCGTTATCTGCCACACAAGACTCGCTTGTTCATTGATTTTCTAACCGAGCATCTGGTGCTGGGATAGACTCACCTGCGACGTGACGTGGAAGGACTGTTCTGTTTCAGTCCTAAGAGGGAGGATTGGAAATGACTAGTCCTCGGTGTGGGAAACGGGCATTCTGTCTCGTATGCGAAATGCTCTTCCTGCCTTATTGCTCGTATTGCCGTTGGGGGGCACTCTTGCTGCGGTGCCCTCGCCTGCCGAGATCGTGGATCATGCTCCGGATAGTGCATGGCGGACGGTCGCGCCCGACCAGTTGTTGCTTATGAAGACGAATGATGGGCGGCGGATCGTGATCGAACTCGCTCCGCAATTCGCGCCTGTTCACGTCGCCAATGTCGTGCGCTTTGCGCAGGATCGGGCCTGGGACGGCGGAGCAATTATGCGTGTGCAGGATAATTACGTCATCCAATGGAGCGTCAGGGACGAAAAAGCTTCTTTGCCCACGCATTTCGTTGCGCACCCGCCTGCTGAATACGATCGCCCGCTTGAGGGACTTACATATCGTCCACTCGGCTATGCCGATCCTTATGCGACGAAAGTCGGGTTTGCGGATGGATGGCCAGTTGGCGGCGATGGAACGAGCGTGTGGCCGGCGCAGTGCTACGGGACTATCGGTGTGGCGCGGGATATGCCGCCGGATACAGGAAACGGACAGGAACTTTATGTGGTCAACGGTGAGGCGCCCCGGCAACTCGACCGAAACCTCGCGGTCGTCGGCCGTGTATTGGTCGGGATGGAGCTACTGGGTGCGTTACCGCGTGGCACGGGTCCGCTTGGGTTTTATACCGATGTGCGACAGAACGTCGGTATTCAAAGCGTAGTGCTTGCTTCGGACTTGCCGGTCTCCGAGCGCCCGAAGGTTCAGACGATGCGCGTCGAGAGTGCGACATTCGCGGCGTATCTTGCTGCGCGCGCCGCTAGGCGTGATCCGTTCTTTGTTCATCCTGCCCATGGCGTCGCCCTCTGCAATGTCCCGGTGCCAGCACGCGAGGTGCTGTAGCCTTTAGGGGAGGTGCGGTTCGTGACTGATCGGTCCAATCAGCTCTGATGCTCTGACATTACCTAATATGCCGAGCAGCAGCATGGATGGGCGTGGCCGCTGGCTGGACGCACGCCCGAAGAGGCGTGTCATGATACGCCCACTCAACTCAAACAGGAATAATTCGGTTCTGACGTTTGACAGAGAGTCTCCAGTATGGCGGAAGTGCTTTCCAAAAATCCGTCTTCGTCCGTTTTCCGTTGCGAGAAAACTCTCCTGCGGACATGATCATGTGAATATTTTTCAACATTGCCACATTATCAAGATAATAACCTCATGTGGCATTTCTGGTATGAGATGATTGGATCATAATTATGCGCAAAGCAGTCTCAGCCGCCGTAATCACGCTTCTGGCGTCTTCTGTAGCCTATGCCGCCCCCTTAGAAAATTATATTTCGTCTGCAATGACTGCTCCAATTCGTCAGGGCGACAAAGCGGATGATACCCGTCGACACGGAGCTGAGATTGCTGCCCTGGCTGAGATCAAGCCAGGCGAGCATGTTGCTGATTTTCTGCCGGGAGGTGGCTATTGGACCCGCATTTTCTCTGGGATTGTTGGTCCTGAAGGTAAGGTGCTGGATATCTGGCCAGCAGGCATGGTCACTCCGGGGTCAAAGGGCGAAATCCGCATGAAAGCGCTGGTCGGGGCACCAGGGACAGAAAACGTAGCGGCTGTCCCAGATGACCTTGCTCATCTCACCTTGCCAGCCCCCGTGGACGTATTCTTCACGTCCCAGAACCTTCATGATTTGCCAACTCCATTTCTAGGCAACGTGGATATCACCGCATTCAGTAAACAGGTTTTCGATCTTCTAAAACCTGGAGGCCGCTTTGTTGTCATTGATCATGTGGCCGCCCCAGGGACAGGCCTCAGTGAGACGAACACTTTGCACCGTATTGATCCGGAAGTCGCCAAAAAAACCATTCTGAATGCGGGCTTTACTTTGAAAACTGAGAGCAAATTACTTTCGAATCCTAAGGATGATCATCAACTCAGAGTTTTTGATCCTGCCATTCGAGGAACGACCGATCAGTTCATCTTCGTATTTATCAAGCCGGCACTTTAATTTATCCGAATAGGTCTGTTTTTTTAAAAAAAATAGACGACGTATTCATGTGTGAATGTCGGATTTTCCTCCTAAACTGCCTGCCTGCCCAATGACAAAAAACAGACAGGCGGCTGTTACTTCATAGCTGACACTATCACGAGTAACCTTGTGACCCAGAAACGGCCGTCTCTGACTCCAAAGCGCAGCGCTCATAAACGCTTTGGAAATCCCGCGGCTAGATGATCGATAAACGCACGGACCGCTGACGGTAGACCCCGCCGCGTCGTAAATACCAAATGAACAATCCCTTCCGGCCCCGTCCATTCCGGCAGTACCTGCACCAACAGACCCTTCTCCAATGGCTCCCGAACAAAATGATCCGGGAGCCAGGCAACTCCCAGTCCTGCAATCGCCGCATCCTTCACCATGTTCATATCCTGCGAACCGAAGCGGGGTATTCGGCGTATTTCGTGAGTCTCGCCATGGGTATTTATCAAAAGCCAGATACACTCCGTGGTCTCGTCACTGGTTGTTAAGAGCGATGCCGTATCCAGATCATGCAGGTTTCTGACGCTCGCAGCGACACGCGGATGCGCGACTAAAACACGTGTGGAGCGTCCGAGTGTACGCATGGTCAAAGCTGCATCCGATGTCAGAGTCAGACGAACCCGCAATGCGAGGTCGATGCGCTCTTCTATCAGGTCCACTGCCCGATCCACCGCCAGGAGTTGTAATCGCACCTTGGGATGACGATCCAGAAAGCCAGTTATCAAAGGACCGATCACGGCGACCATGCCGGTCGGACAACTGAACCGAACGACGCCCGCTGGCTCAGCCTGGGCGGCGCTGATGACTGCCTCTGCAGCTTCTGCTTCATCCAGCATAGTCCGACAGCGCTCATAAAATGCCCGACCAAGATCCGTGACGCGAAAGCGCCTGCTGGACCGCTCAATCAGTCGCGTACCGAGCCGGCTTTCAAGATCGGCGATGCGGCGGCTGAGCTTTGATTTAGGCTCGTGCAGCGCGCGCGATGCGGCTGAAAAGCCGCCATGCGCTACGACCGCTACGAAATACGCATAATCGTTAAGATCCCGTCGTTCCATCGTTCCTCTTTCTGAACGCTGCGTATCGATATTGCCATCTACAGCGATGATCGTTCCAATGTCATCTCTTTCCCACCGGCGCAAACAGAGCGCTGAAAACAGGGAACAGAACAATGACTTACGGATTTGATGGCAAGGTCGTGATCGTAACGGGTGGTACCAGCGGCATTGGTTTGGCCACCGCAAAAGCCTTCGCCGATGAAGGCGCATTCGTTTTCATAACCGGCAGAAGACAGGAGGCACTCGACGCCGCTGTCACTCGCATCGGTGGCAAAGTAACCGGCGTACGCGGAGATATGGGCCGCCTGAATGACATCGATCATCTGTACGATACCGTCCAGCAGACGCACAGCCAGATCGACGTTGTCTTCGCCAATGCTGGCGGCGGGGAACTTGCGCCACTTGGCGCCATTTCCGAGGAACACTATCAGTCCACTTTTGACAGTAACGTCAAAGGCGTCCTCTTTACGGTACAGAAGGCGCTTCCCCTGCTCCGCGATGGAGCCTCGATCGTGCTGAATGCTTCAAATGTCAGCGCCGCAGGAACCCCGGCTCTCAGTGTGTATTCTGCAACGAAGGCAGCCGTACGCAGTTTTGCTCGGAACTGGATGCTTGACCTCAAAGACCGACATATTCGCGTCAACGCGGTCAGTCCGGGTGTGACCGACACGGCAGGTCTGAATGAGCTTTTTGGTGGCGGCGAACAGGCCAAAGAAACCAAAACCTATCTCGCCAGTCTGATCCCGTCTGGTCGCGTGGCCCAGCCGGAAGAAATCGCTCGCTCGGTTCTGTTTCTGGCATCTGACGAGGCCAGTTTCATCAATGGCATCGAACTCTACGTTGATGGTGGTCAGAAACAGATCTGAACGCCATCAAAACCGGCTTCGGGTTCATTGCGAAGACGGCCCTGAAACAGCTGTTACCCTCTAAATTTGGAAGAAATTAATCATGTCGTTCGTTACCACCAAAGATAATGTTGAGATCTTCTACAAGGACTGGGGCCCGAAAGACGCCCGTCCCATCATGTTTCATCATGGCTGGCCCCTCTCTTCTGACGATTGGGATGCCCAAATGCTGTTCTTTTTACAGCAGGGCTTTCGCGTGGTGGCCCATGATCGTCGTGGTCATGGACGCTCCGGGCAAGTCTCGGAAGGGCATGACATGGATCATTATGCAGCGGACGCGTTTGCCGTCGTCGAAGCATTGGACCTTCGGAACGTCGTTCATATCGGTCATTCCACCGGCGGCGGTGAAGTCGCGCGCTATGTGGCCAAACATGGTCAGCCGTCCGGACGCGCCGCCAAAGCCGTTCTGGTCAGCGCTGTTCCGCCCCTGATGCTACGCACTGAAGCAAATCCCGAGGGCCTGCCCATTGAGATTTTTGACGGTTTTCGTGTTGCCCTTGCAACCAACCGGGCACAGTTCTTCCGCGATGTGCCAACCGGCCCGTTCTATGGGTTCAATCGCGAGGGTATCAGCCCGCAAGAGGGCGTCATTCAAAACTGGTGGCGTCAGGGCATGATGGGGAGCGCCAAAGCGCACTACGAGGGCATTAAGGCTTTTTCCGAAACAGATCAGACCGAAGACTTGAAGAGCATCACGATACCAACACTCGTGCTGCATGGAGAAGACGACCAGATTGTGCCAATCGCTGATTCAGCACTCAAATCTGTTGAATTACTCGCCAACGGCACCCTTAAAACCTATCCCGGCTTCTCGCACGGAATGCTGACGGTCAATGCGGAGGTACTCAACGCAGACCTCCTGGCGTTTGCTGAACGCTGATCAACATCGGCAGCCACGGCTTAATCGCCGTGGCTCTCTTGAGAGATCGGATCAAGGCTTGCCCGGAGCAGCATGCTGCGAAGTACGCCATCGCGTCGGATCAGGCCATGAAATAGAGCTGCGGTGATATGCGCCAAAACGAGACCAAACAGTAGAAAGGCCAGTAGGGTATGCGCCGACCGAAGTTCCGCCCAGAGCATCGGATCGTAAGGAAGGATCGGTGGCAAACGTACGGACTGACCCCATAGCGGAATGGGATAGCCCCCAGCCGACAACATCCCCCATCCAACAAGCGGCAAAACGATCATCAGCACATAAAGTAGGATATGCGATGCATGGGCTCCAACTTTTATCACCGGGGGCAAATCCTCCGGTAAGGGAGGTGGAGGCGTATGCAGTCGGTTTCCCAGACGAAGCATAGCAAGGACAAGGATTGCGATCCCCACAGAGCGATGCAACGCCACCAGACGATAATAATCAGATCCAACGGTCGACGCCATGAACACACCAATGAAGATCATGGCCAGAATCATGACGGCCATGACCCAGTGCAGGACGCGAGATGGCATGGTGAAAGATTTCACGTTTTTCATGACTTGTTGTCTTTCGCGTTGGCAGGCGGAACCGTCATTTCAGGCGAAACAGCGGGGGCAGTCGGCCGTTCGCCGGAACGCAGATAGAACGAGCGCATATAGGCCGCAGATCGGGCTTGTAGGATCGGATCGCCTGACGGCATCATGCCCCGGGGTAGGACAAGCGGGTCGAAAGTTATGCCGGTGCATGGGCCGTTTTCCTCACTCTCGATATCTTTCAGGGTCAAGGTTCCCGCATCGATCTGCCGATTATCCCGCGACCATTCCTTGCTCGGGTTATCAATCGCGTCGCCGCTACCCGCCAGTGTCACCATCAGCCGCCATTGAAGGGGGTGAGCGTGAAGGTCATCGATCAGCTGGCGGAAGAGGTAATCGTGGTCGCCGGCGTGAGCATCGGCCGGTGTGACGGGTTGCAAAGGCACCATTGACAAGCGCACGGCTGCTTTCGCGCCGTCTTTCGCCACGAACAGGAAACTGTTGAGACTACGATAGGTGTCATCAGAAAAACCCGACGAAAGAGGCCGATGAGTGATCTGTGCGCCTGCCGCCCGCAACCAGGGATGAGCCGCCCGGAATGCCTTTACCCGCGCGGGGTCTGGTTTTCCGCTTGCCGGGTCGGGGCGCGACGCCAGCTGGAGGTCCTGAAACTCCTGCGGGGTCCGGACGGGAAAGACCGGGATGTCGTTGATGCCCATGCGCCACTCCTGACCATCTGGAGACATCAGACGCAGAGCCATGCTGCGAACCTTTGCCGGCGCATCGGCCTGAAAGGGCATACCGCCTGCGAGGGCGAAACGTCCGACCACGGGAACTCTACCTGGTTGCAGAACGGACGCCGTCGAAATGCCGGCGGCATTGCCGTTACCTTCGAACCAGCCCGTCACGCACACACCCTTGGCGTGATTGCGCCGAAAGCCGGGGGGCGTGCCGTCCACTGCACGCAGGGCATCCAGCAGGCTGGTCTGTGTCAGGCGATGGGGCGTCAGGCCGCCGCCGGCCCACAGGAAACCCAGCGCCAGGGCCGTCGGTGCCGCGATCACACCGAGCCAGCGTACGGCTGAGGCAGAGGGCACGAGTGGCTTCGTTGCCATGGTTTTCGATCCTTTGAAAGCGTCTGATGGCAGGACGCCCGACAGAACGGATCTATTCCCTTTGTGCTGCGTGCATTGCGAAATATTTTGCAGTCGCCCTGTCCGGGCGGGAATAAACAGACGCCAGAGGGCGTCTTCATCAGCAGCGATACCGGAAACCATATGAGGCACGTGCAGGATTGAACGACGGTGATGATAGCAGGTTGCAGAACGCCATACCGGCCCTGAGACGGTATGCCCGTGTGCTGACACGTGACCCGCATCAGGCCGACGATCTGGTGCAGGACTGCCTGGAGCGTGCCCTGACCCGGATGCATCAGGTGCGTTGTCGGCCGGACCTGCGGCCCTGGCTGTTCACCATCGCGCATAACCTCAATGTCAGCCATTGGCGGCGTCTGCGGCGTCTGGTTTCCTTCATGGAAACGACCGATCCGGAACCAATGCAGGAGGCGGGGCAGATTCCCCATCTGGAATGGAAGGAAGTGGCGGGCGCCTTCGAACGTCTTTCCGACGACCACCGACAGGTATTGATACTGGTCGGTGTCGAAGGGCTGGAATACGCGACGGTCGCGGACATATTGGGGGTGCCGGTGGGTACAGTGATGTCCCGGCTGTCGCGGGCCAGGACGGCCTTGCACCGGCTTGTCGAACATGAGGAGCTTCCCATGCTCAGGAGGGTAAAATGACACGGCCCGACCGCCCCGTGACTGAGGACGATCTCCAAGCCTGGGTCGATGATCTTCTGTCTCCCGAACGGCGGAGAACCGTAGAGACGTGGCTGGATACCAACCCCGATACACGAACGCGAGTCACGGCATGGCGTGCGGAACGCGATCTGTTGCGGGCGACGATGGATGCTGAACTCCGACAGCCCGTACCGGCGCGTTTCAACATCACCCGGCTGAAACGACGCAGAGCCCGCCGTTTCAGCATGCCGCAGATGGCAGCGTCCGTCGTGCTGGCCCTGTCTCTGGGACTGAGCGGCGGATGGATGCTTCGTGACCGGGAAGTGCCCCTCGGCCTGGCCTCCGTCGAGCAGGAGGCGACGATCGTGCATGACGCCGGTAAGGGCAGCACAATCTCGTCAGGCAATGTCGCGCAACTGGCGGCATGGGGCGGTCGGACGCTCGGGCGACCGGTTCGTCCCCCCGATCTGTCGGCAGCGGGTTATCAACTCACAGGCGGACAACTGGTCACGACGGATCATGGTCCTGCCTGCGTCTTTTTCTACAAGGAAGGTAATGGCAACCGGATTACCCTATTCGTTCGACCCATGTACGGCCATGACATGACGGCTCCCATGCGCCCTATGCGACATATGCCGGGCTATATCTGGGCGCAGGACGGGCTCGGGATCAGCATGGTCGCAGACACGCCTGATAGCGATCTGCATCGTCTCGCCAATCATGCCCGAGATATGATGGGGGAAGCGGGGTAACGGTCAGATTGCCTTTTTTGACCCAAACGGGACTTTCTGCTTTCCCCTGATCCGCCTGTCTGTTCAGCGATACAGGAGCAGACAGGCGGCAGTCGCCTACATCTCGATTATAGATCAGAAACGGTGCATAGCCTGAAAGCGGACTTCATCCAATTCGACAATAACTGTTACGGCACATCTCAAACCTGAACGATAATCTATACAAAATCATGCCCACTGGTTTCAAACGCTGTACGGGAGAACAACCCGTTTCCTTTCGTTAGCCCCAGTAAGAAAAAAACTACTCCGAAGGAGTATTGATTTTCTGCTGTCCAGAAGCCTCCTCTCGTGAGAAGGCATCGCAGATGGCGAGCCCTAACCCTTCATCCGACACCTACTTTTATCGGTTACAGCGTAGCTCGTATTCTGAAGACAGCAGACATAGCATTCATGGTTATGATAGCGTTCTGCCGCCTCGCAATGACATCTGTCATTCGTCGGATCATGGCTCTTCGCCTTTTGACGCGAGGATGCTGGGTAGCCGCGTCTCAATCCAGTCTGCAAGTGCGGAGACTTTTTCTGCCGCCTCCTGCCCCAGCGGCGTAAGGCTGTATTTGACATGGGGCGGGACCACATTAAGTGCGACCCGATCTACAAGGCCGTCGCTTTCAAGCCATTGAAGTGTCTGAGCCAGCATACGCTCACTCACTCCGCCGATGAGACGACGTAGTTCGCCAAAACGATGTGTCTCATTCTGTAGCGCAATCAGAACCAAAACTCCCCAACGACTGGTTATGTGCTTGAGGACCTCACGCGAAGGGCATTGAGCAACCATCAGGTCGCCTCGACGGAGTTGTGCCGACAGGGGTTCTCCCTGAACTTTTGAATTTTTCTTCATACTTACATTTATGTATGTACTTACGAATAAGAAGCAATAGTCCTATCCTTGGACACGTCACAAATGACGATCAGGGAAATAAGCCATGACGATAGCGATTAGCGGTGCGAGCGGTCAGCTCGGTCATCTTGTTCTCAACGCTCTTGAAGGCCGGACAAACGCGGGAAACATCGTCGCTCTCGCACGCACGGCGTCAAAAGTCGCAGTTAAGGGCATCGAAACGCGAGAATTCGATTACACGAGAATCGAGACACTCGCTCCAGGTCTGACGGGAGTGGAAACCCTGGTCCTGATCTCATCGAACGAAATCGGCCAGCGTGTCACCCAGCATCGCAATGTGATCACAGCCGCAAAGGCGGCCGGAGTGCGGACCATTCTCTATACCAGTGTCCTGCATGCGGACACGTCCGTTCTGTCATTGGCTGACGAGCATCGTGCGACCGAAGCCGACCTGAGATTGTCCGGCCTGTCTTTCACGATCCTGCGCAATGGTTGGTACACCGAAAATTATACTGGTTCCGTTGGAGCTGCACTGAAAGGAGGGGCTTTCATCGGGAGTGCCGGAGACGGTCGTATCTCTTCTGCGGCTCGCGCTGATTATGCACAAGCGCTTGCTGTCGTTGCAACAGGCCCGGGCCATGTCGGGAAAGTCTATGAACTCGCAGGTGACGATGCCTGGACGCTTTCCGATCTGGCGGCAGAGATCTCGCGACAGACCGGAAAGGATATTCCATACTGTAATCTGACTGAATCCGATTACGCCAAAGCGCTTATCGGAGCAGGTCTTCCCGATGGACTGGCACACGCCATTGCGGGTTGGGACATCGCCGCGTCACAGGGCGCGCTTTTTGATGACGGACGGCAGCTCTCGGCTCTGATCGGACGGCCACCGACGTCCCTTGCGGAGAGTGTTGCGGCAGTGCTTAAGAAATCGTCCGAATGATGTAAATTGCGAGGATGTCTGCTTTCGGGACTTCGTCTCTGGCAGACTGTCGGGTTGGGGTGCCCTTTAAGGTGGAGGGATCGAAGAACCGTTAATTGATGCGCTTGGCTCATAATGTCTGGGCTTTGTCGTTTGATTGACGGTTTTTCGGTTCGTTTTTGAACTGCGTTTTGAGCAGATCGGGGGCTATTACCCGCTGAATGACTACGCGCTCGCGTTCAATCTTTCGAGGAAGAGAAAGCGGCGCATGTTGTAGACGATATTGGCGAGCCCGATCCTCATGGTGGCTCGGGTGATGCCGACTGTTCGGACGAACAGCCCGGTCTTTGACTTCTGATCGACAAAGACATGCTCGACACGCGAGCGGACCACGGACTTGGAGGGTTTGAAACCAGCTCTGTGATTCCATTTGTCTGGTTCTGACTGAGGCAATGGCGCTATGAAGCAGGCTGGTTTCTTTGTGGATTTTGAGGTGCTCCGTCCTGATCTGGAGCAGGATTTGGCCTACTCAGACAGGAGCAAAGGCGGCCGTCCCCCGTTCGATCCGGTGATAATGTTCAGGATCCTGATGATCCAGACGCTGAACAATGTGTCTGATGCACTGACAGAATATCTGATCAACGATCGCCTCTCCTTCATGCGTTTCCTTGACCTGGGGCTGTCGGACCGTGTGCCTGATGCCAAAACGATCTGGCTGTTCCGCGAGCGTTTGACCCAGGCGGGGGCCATTGAAAGGCTGTTTGACCGATTTGACGCGACCCTGCGGAACGCGGGCTATCTGCCGATGTCGGGCCAGATCCTGGATACCACGCTCGTAGCCGCCCCAAAGCAGCGCAACACGAACGCTGATCCGGGCAGGGCGTATTCCTGAAGACTGGCAGGATAAGCCATCCAAATTGTGCCACAAGGGTCGCCATGCGCGCTGGACACTGAAGTTCACTAAAGCAAAGCGGCAGGATGACGGGACGATCCCCACAACGGATCTTGCCATTCCGTTCTTTGGCTACAAATCGCATGTTTCCATCGACCGGAAGTTCCGGTTCATCCGCAAATGGAAGACGACAGATTCCGCCGCCAGTGATGGTGCGCGATTGAGAGAGGGGCTGCTGGATAAAACCAATACGGCCTCAAGCGTCTGGGCAGACACGGCGTATCGCTCCAAAGCCAATGAAGACTTCATGGAAAAGCAGGACTTTGTCTCAAAGGTTCACAGAAAAAAAGCCGCATCTCAAGCCCATGCCCCGCCATATCCAGCGGTCCAATGCATGGAAATCGGTGATCCGATCACGCGTCGAGCATGTCTTTGCGGATCAGAAATCACAGACAGGGTTGTTCGTCCGAACCGTTGGCATCACCCGAGCCACCACCAGGATCGGGCTGGCCAATATCGTCTATAATATGCGCCGCTTTCTCTTCCTGGAGCGGATGAACGCGAGCGCGTAGTCCTCCAGCGGGGGACAACACCCGATCTGCTCAAAACGCAGACCGGATGCCATCGCAGAAACTGTCAATCAGTACGCCCAAAATCCAAAATCAGAACCAAGGCATATCAACAAACGGTTCTTCGATCCCTCCATCTCATTTCGAAAAAGAGAACTCTACCGCTCTTCAGTATTGGGAACAGAAAACTTATTCCAAGAAACGCTTTGAAGTGATATATTAGAATACTAATCTCGATTAGAGTAAAAAATTGTCTATTTCCGTCCTCTCACGTAGCGCCCTGTCTGATCTTTCTTTGTCTGAATGGCAAGGACAACCTACCGTTCAGCACTATACGACCTTGCTGCGCCTGATCGACGCTGCTGGCCCCTTACCGTTCTCTTTCGCTGAACCCGTCGTTCAGTGGGTTGTCGATGACAAGCCGGGCCAGATCACCTGGTACGGGACTGTCGAGCACCCGTTCCGGCCTCTGACGGACTATCCCCCGCTACAGCAAGACGCCCTGCTCAAAAACTTGACAGTCTGCCTGCAAAAGCTCCAGCGGGTCGCCAGCAGTCATCCGCAGAGCTACGCCACGCTTCTTGAAAAGGCGCTTTTTGTTCCGAACCTAAAAGCTGTTTTCACAGACGGAACCCAACTAATTTTGGCGCCGTGGGGCGCGCAGGATGCCACGCACCGGATTGATCCCGCACTCCCCGATACCTTCTCCCGCACCCCTCTGGGGGCTCTGCTTGAACCCTCCTCAAAAAACCCGGACTTCCTGAATACCTCCGCACCCCAAAAGGGGGCAACAGCCTCTTATCCGGCGCAAAAAGCAGATCCTTTTTCCGGTACGACATCGGTCGGGACCTCTTTCGAGGCGCGACTTCACGACGAGTCTTCTATCGTTACAGCGCCCTTCCCGGCTTCTTCCGCACCACTCCCCTGGCTTCTGCCGTTGTGGATACGCATCATTCTGCATGTCCTGACATTTACGGCATTTTTTGCTCTGGCTTTCTGGGCAGTTCTGGCATTCGCGAGTCACTCGAAACTCATCACCATGTTCGGTCATGTCATGTTTGGAACGCATCTATGAGCCGCCAATTCCTGGGAAAAACCACTGGACATGACGTCGTCGCGCTCATGGCACAGGGCCAGCGGGTCATTGAATACTGGCCTGATTTCTGCCGCCTGCTCACTCAGCATTTTGGAGTTGAGGGCACGTCGCTGCTTGCAGAACCAGCTTTTCACGACAATGGCAGCATTGATTGGTACGGCGAAACTGGAACTCCAATTCCACAGGACGAATTGCTCGCACAATACGAGGCCATTAAGACAAAAATAGAAGCGCTGGGAGCACACCCGGAGAAAGCCACCACGGACACGGACAGAACTTTCCTCAGTCTCTTGCTCTTTGCAATCCAGATTCCAAGCCCAGACTATCTGCGATCCGGCCCGAATGGTCCTGTGCTGATTGGCTGGGGCCATCAGCCCGTGACCACCCGAATCGAACAGGTCGATCTGAAAGGCTTTGGCAAGCGCCCGCCTCCACGTCCGAAGGCCGATCCTCCGGCCTCTGAAACCAAGACGGCAGCCCAGCCTCCGGTAACCATCTTGCCTCCCCCCCCAGAACCGCCCGTAATGCGCCTCTGGGGGCCATGGCAAAGCTGGCTTCAACTGTTCGCCAAGCTCGCCGGACTGGCATGCATTCTGTGGCTCTTATCCCGTCTGGGCGGATGGATTGGTTCTTGGATCTGTCATTATCCAAACTTTCCGCTCTGGATCACTCTGCCACTCGTCCTGCTTATTGGCCTGCTGCTTCTCCTGCTCCTTCCCTGGCGCACTTGGTCGGACTTCCGGCGCGTTGGCCGTGTCGGGGCACAGACAGGAATTTTGCAGATCGTTCTGGCCTGGGACGACCTCAATGACCTCGATCTCCATGTCCTATGTCCCGATGGTGGACGTATTTATTTTGGTAACCGGAGCCATGGAGGAGGAATGCTTGACCACGATGCAAATGCCAGAACGACCGGAGCCGTGGCACCTACCAAGCGAGCCGTTGAAAACATTGTCTGGCAGGGAGCACCTCCTCCCGGACTCTACACGGTAGAAGTCGATCCTTTCTCGATGCCCATTTGCCCGCACACTCGCTTCCGTCTGACGGTACGCCATAACGGGCACGTGCTTGTGGCCAGACAGGGCATCGTATCGCAGACACGGGGCACGCTGTCGGTCTGCCAGTTCCGTATTTCGTCCTGATGCCCATTCTCGATCAAACCGGACCGCTGAATACCGTTGGCCATACGGCTTTTCTGGCTGCCCTCACTCAGAAATTCGGGCCAGATCATGCAGCGCTATTCGCAGTACCCACCCCTCACCCTCCCAACCAGACACTCTGGATCAAAGAGGGGCAAAACATCGTGCCGTTCAGGGATCTGCCTGAAACAACACGTCTGGAAGTCCTCCGCTATGTTGGAACCGCACTGTCCGACATCCGCCGCATGTCGCAGGTTGAAGAGGGAGATCTCAGAAGGCTCTTTCCCCAAGCACGGCGCATCCCGTCATTCGATTGTATTTATGTCGTCGATAGCCGCCCGGTTCTCAGTCAATGGGGCCTTGCAACAACACAGATCGATCCCCTCGCTGCCTATGACGATGGCCAGTTTCCGCTCATCCAGCAGACCCGACTTCCCACGCATCCTTCTTTATTGGTTTCGGGTCTGGCAGGTGCGCTACTGGGGCTTTGTCTGGCCTGTATCCTGACCTGGTTCAGTGCAACGACGCCTTATTGTGCCAGCGTGCCCCATCCTGCGGCATCAGAGCATATTGCAGTTAACGAACTGCCGCAGGGCGCGTGGGAGCAGCACGACCTTTCGGTTATGAAGGGGTGCTGGTTCCGTATCAGCAACATGAAGACCGAGAATATCCAGTCCAGTGCGGTTCAAAGTGTTGCAAAATGGACGTTCTGCTTTTCGGAAGACGGCTCACGTGGGCAGCAGCACCTAACCTATACGGATGGCAGCATGTGCACGGGCCCGATCTCCGCTGCTTTCGAAAACGATACACTCGCCGTAAAAGCCGAACGCTGTTACACGGCCCCCCATACCTTTCTGGTCCGGACAATTTTTCGCTGTACGCGCGGGCTGGAAGGACAGGCAATTTGTCCCGGTCATGATGCGGACCCTGCCGTTCCCGACTATACTGATCATAAGCATAAAATTGCTACCGGCGTTTTTCAGCGAGAGGCACCCTGATGAGTGCGCCTCTGATCCTGTGCCGGGACGCACGACCGGCCGATGCTCTTTTCGCGCGTCAGATTCATGATGCCGTTCTGCTCAGGCTTGGGGCTGCACATGCTGCCCTCTTCTCCTTACCACAATCCGATGTCTCGGCCACCGGCACGGAATGGATGACGACCGGCACACAGGCAATTGCCGCCGAAGAGCTACCGACCACAACACGAGAAGCCCTCTATGCCCATGCCGGGTCTATTCTCGCGGACCTCCGGCGGGTCGCCCAGAGCGAACCAGGCATTCTCCGCACCTATGCAGACCGTCTGCGCTCCTTTCCGGATCATGGCAGTCTGTTTGTGGTCGACGGTCGGCCCGTTCTAGCCCGATGGGGACAGACGCCCTATACGCCAACCTGGGTGTCTCGGTTCGATGATTTCCGTCCCCCCCAAGCAGCACGCGTTTTATTTCCGGCTTCCCCTAACCTTCTGATCACAGCTTTGGTGGCCATTCTCTTCGGCCTGATCGCTGCTGCGATCCTGATCTGGACACTCCCCCAAAACGGACAATGCCTTCTCGCAGACAATATTGCACGCTGGAAGCACCATGATCCAACCGTTATGGCAGGCTGCTGGGAGCGCGCGAACAACATGAGTGCAGCCAGTAACGACGTTCTGACACCGAGTGATTATAAACTCTGGGAAGTCTGCATGAAGCCGGACGGACAGAACGGATCACTCCGGCTGGAACTCGCCAACCAGGCCCCCTGTACCGCAAAAGCGACCTCCCATTTCGACGGCGACAAGACCGTTCTTGAGACCGAAGCCTGTCAGCTTCCATCTCTGATCTATCTGCCGCGCACCCTGACCTGTCATCAACACGACAGCGGACATATCGCGTGCATCATTCATGTTGATGCTCCTCTGAGCGAACTGCCAGCGGGGTATCATCAGGCCCATGAGGGATTGCTTGAGCGGATCAAACCGGAGTAAATCAATGACACATTCCGCAATAAACCTCCCGGAGCCGTTCTGATGTCTGGCAACCTGATTTCCCTGATTCCGAACAGCCTGATCCAGTTTGAAACACACGATCTGGATGCGAAAGGCTGGGGCAACGGCCGCGTCAGTTTCTGGGAAGAACCCTCTGAGCATAATGCCAGCTCCGATGCGACAGATGCTCCCGAGTTTACACTGCGCATGCTCGAACGTGATCCCGATACGGGAGACATGGTCTTTTTCAGCAAAGGTCGACTTCATAAGGTGCCCGATGACTGCGGCTATGCGATCGGACGCAAAGACGTCTTTGAAATGTTTGAAAACCAGTGGGTGCCACTTCCATTTCTGGCCATCATCGGCGACGGTGACAGAGAGAGTTTTCGCCCGGGGCCATCAAACTGGGTGCGCGGCCGCCTGCGGCGCACGGAAGACCCCGATACCCTCGAGGGGGAGAAAATTTTTCTGAACATTGCCTTCGATACGACACTGGCCTCGTCTGACGAAAACAGCTCCTATCTGGCACCAACGGCCGAAGACGAAAGCCGGGAACAGCGATATGCCTTCGTTTCGGAACCGCACAATATAAGTTGGCTTCTCGACAGTGACTGGCTCAAGGACTGGATTAGCGAACTATATCGCGTTACGCAAAGTGCCATTCCAAAACGCCGCCGCCCACGAACCGACGATGAAGACGAACAGCTTCCGGTTCTCAAATTCCAGGCCATTTATCAGACCTTTCTGAAGTTCCTGTCTGAAGCGACACCGCCACTCCCCGACGTCCGGCTCCTGAGCATCAAGGATCAGAAACCCGTTGATGTCGATCTTGTTCTCGATCTTGGAAACTTCCGGAGCTGCGGTATTCTGATCGAAGAACATCCCGGAGAAGGGCGCCGCGAAGCAGACAGCTACGTTCTTGAACTCCGTGATCTCGCCTCGCCGGACCTCACCTACAGCGACCCGTTTTCGAGCCGGATCGAATTTGGGCGTGCCCTGTTCGGATACGACATCTATTCTCGCCGATCGGGCCGTCCCCATGCTTTTTCATGGCCAAGCCCTGTCCGGACCGGTCTGGAAGCAGAACGAATGATGGGCGCCCGGATCGGTACTGAGGGTCTGTCCGGACTTGCCACGCCGAAACGTTATCTGTGGGACACCCGTCCGTCCGATCAAGGATGGCGTTTCAACAATGGCAAGGGCGCAACAGGACAGATCTCGGACCCACCGGTTAATGGGCCGTTCCGCCGAATGCTCGCCGAAACACTCGAAAAAGGTCGCTATCGCGCCGCACCTGAAGATCGAAAGGCTGTCAACCCCATCGGCCCGGGTGTCATGTCCCGTAGCCTGCTGTTTGTTCTGATGCTGAACGAGGTTCTGGTTCAAGCTATGGCCTACATGAACGCACCGGGGTTCCGCTCCCGCCGCCGCGACAGTGGCCGGGCGCGTCGCCTGCGCTCTGTCATGCTTACGATGCCGCCGGGAATGCCCGTCGCAGAACAGAGAGTCTTTCGTATTCGCGCCGAAGCCGCGATCTCGTTTGCCTGGAAAGCCGCCCAGCAGTCTGGTCCGCAACCTGCTCTTCGGGCAGGACTGGACGAAGCCACAGCAACCCAGATTGTATGGCTCCACAACGAAGTCACTCAGAGATTGGGCGGCCATGTCGAAGCCCTGTTCGAACTGTACGGCCAACCCACGGCCGAAGGCGAAAAACCGGCTATTCGCGTTGCCAGCATCGACATTGGCGGCGGCACCACGGACCTGATGATCACGACCTACACACTTGAAGGCGGGGATGCCCTCTCCCCTCGGCAGGAGTTCCGCGAAAGCTTCAATATCGCTGGCGACAACCTGCTGGAACGTGTGATCGCAACTGTGGTGATCCCACCACTTGAAGCCGCCCTGACCAAAGCGGGCGTCCCGTTGGCGGACCAGCTCCTGAACCGCGCCCTGAGCAAAGACCATGGCAATCAGGACGAAAAAGACCGGCACCGTCGCAAGCTGTTCGTCTCGACGGTTCTAGAACCGGCGGCTTTGCATGCGCTTGAACTGTATGAACAGATTGATAACTGGCAGCAGGGACCGTTGGGGAGTTTTCCTCTCGGAGACGAGACCCTGCGCAAGGCCGATGCCGACCAGCGCACGCGTTGCGTTGCCTTTCTGCACGAACAGATTGCCGCCCATCTGCAAGACCAGACCACATCTTTTGAGGCGAAATCATTCGATCCGTTCAGCATTGAAATTCAGGTCGATACCGAAACCATAGACCGCGCCATCCGCAGCACCCTGGAGACCATCATTTCCAGCCTGACCGAAAGTGTCTGGGCCTATAACTGTGATGTACTGCTCCTATCGGGCCGCCCGTCCAAACTGCGCCGGGTACGCAGTCTCATTACGGGGGCCATGCCCGTAGCGCCTCACCGCATTATTGCCATGCATGACTATACCGTCGGAAAACATTACCCATTTTCAGACTCGCTCAACCGAATCAACGATCCAAAAACTACCGTCGTCGTCGGGGCGGCCCTGTGCGTTCAGGCTGAAGGCAAGCTCCAGAACTTCGTACTTCGTACCAAGAGCCTCGCGATGCGATCGACCGCCCGCTTCATTGGCAAGATGGACAAGTCGAGCGAAATCCGGAACGTCAATATGCTGCTGGAAAATGTTGATCTTGGCGGCCCTCCCGCCGGGGATGAGGTTGGGTTCTGCCTGAAGGATTTTGGCGGTTCTACCATGATCGGCTTTCGGCAGCTTCCCCTCGAGCGCTGGACCACAAGCGCGCTCTACTGCGTGGAATTCGACCTGAGCCAACAGAAACACCTCGCCGAATGCGCTATGCCCCTGACCGTTACTCTGGAACGCAAGTTCATTGAAGACGACGAAGATGAAAGCGGTGATTTTTCCAATCGCGAGATGTTTGAAATTACCCGCATTACAGACGCCAACGACGAGGATCACAGTCTGAGCCTTGTTAAACTGCGCCTTCAAACGACCCTGACACCCGAAGGTCACTGGCGTGATACCGGCTGTCTGATTCTGAAATGAGTATGCCTGTGACCCTCGCTTCCCAAACCCGCACCCTTGCCTCTCTGGCGACCACATGTGCCGACTGGGTGCAGCACCATGCTGCGGGAGCAAGCCCTTCCTGTCGTGCCGCCCTGCGCCGCGAACGCCGTCTGGCGCACCGGCTTCAGGCTGCGGCCTCCCGCCCCGCCGCTGTCGCAGTTTACGGGGCGTCCCAGGCTGGAAAATCCTATCTGATGTCGAGCCTCTCCAGTCCTGCAGAGGGACCGCTGCTTATCCGCTACGGTCAGCATACGCTCGACTTCCTGATGGACATGAACCCACCCGGGGGCGATGAGTCGTCTGGACTGGTTTCGCGCTTTACCCTCAATCCTCCAGCCGCACCGGCCAACGCTCCCCCCATTCCCGTCCGCCTGCTCTCGGTGACAGACATCATCCGGATCGTCGGTAATACGTTTCTGTCAGATTTCAAACTGATCGGCATCAAGCCAAGGGAATGGCGCGAGACGTCACAAATGCTGGAAACCCTTCCCCGGTCTGCTGGCGGGGGTATTTTCACCATTGATGACATCGAAGTTCTGGAGGAATACTTCACTCGGAAGTTCGGAGACCGCATCTGGCTGTCGGTCCTAGGCGAACCCTACTGGGATTGGCTTGCCGCCGCTGCGCCAGAGCTTCCTTTGCAGGCCTTGATAACCGCCCTGTCTCCGCTGTGGGGGCAGACACCCGAGCTGACCACCTATGCCACCGAGCTGGTTTCGGCCTTGCTTTCGCTTGGCCAGGTCAATCTCGCCTTCTGCGACGTTGAGGCGCTGGTCCCGCGTTCAGACAGCATTCTGAACGTCTCCACGCTGTTTCGCCCTCCCATGGGCATGGCCCCTTTGCGGCTAGTCGGTGAAAATGGCTCCACCGTCACGCTGCCACGCAACATCGTCTCGGCCATCGTTTCCGAACTCGTCGTTCCCATGGCGCAGAGCCGCTGGGAGTTTGTGAAAACGACTGATCTGCTCGACTTTCCCGGAGCCCGGTCCCGCTTGGAAATCCGCGAACTATCGGATGTCGCAGGGGTCTGCGGAAAACTGTTCCTGCGCGGCAAGGTCGATTACCTGTTCGAGCTGTATCAGGCCGATATGGAAGTCACGTCCACCCTACTGTGCGTGGCGGATTCAGCTCAGGAGGTGACCGGGCTTCCCGCCATGATCGAGGGGTGGATCAACGACACGATCGGCAAAACGCCCCGAGAACGTAAAAATCAGGCTGATGCGCTGTTCGTGATCCTGACGAAATTCGACCGGCAGTTCGAGGAAAAGGGCGGGGCAGACGAAAACAGCAGCGATGTCTGGGACAAGCGTCTCGAAGCATCCCTCATCAATTTTTTCGATGCCCCCTGGGTAACGGAATGGAAGCCCGGCCAACCGTTCAATAATGTCCAGTGGCTGCGCGCTTCAACTGTTGGGAGCCTGTATCGCCGCGACGCCCAGAAACGCGAAACCGAAATGCTTCCCGAAAATCACCTGCGGGTTGAGAGGCGCCGCAACTCGTATCTGGCCAGCACGACGGTGGATCGGCATATCCAGCATGCCCCCCGCGCGTTCGATGAGGCGATCCGGCCAAATGACGGTGGCGTCAGCTATCTGGCCGAGCGGCTGAAATCGGTTTGCGAAAGCAAAACCAAGAACGAACAGCTCGCCGCCCGCCTCAAGGCCTGCACCAGCAATCTTCTGTCCCTCATGCGGCCTTTCTATCACGATCCGGCCGGAATAGAGTCCGGCGCAGAAGCCCGCAGAGCCGCGTCTGAAATCGCACAGGCCTTGCTGAGCCTGCACCGCAATCGTCTGTTCGGAGCATTCCTGCTGCGACTGGAACTGGACCGCTCTGCAATCATCGAACAGTGGCGCGATTTCAGCAGCACGATCCATCATACCCCGCCGCCCGTGCCCGTAGATGATCTGCTGGGGGACATTCTGGGCGATGCGATCCCAGTTTCCGCCCCTCAGGAAGACCAGCATGACCGGTTCGCCAGCCTGATTATCGAACATTGGATCAACGACCGCCTATTGAGCCTACTGGCGCATCCCGAACAGCTTGCGGTCTTCAATCTGGACCTGTCTGTTGCCCGGCAGTTCATTGAGCGCCTTCAGAAACTGGCCGAAACCCTGAACCTGCGCGAGGCGATCGCCCAAAGGCTGCGCCTTCAGTGCAACCATGTCAGCACGCTGAACCAGTCCGGTGAAAAACAGGCGCTCATCTGTGCGGAGTTGATAGGCCGATTCGTAACCTATCTCGGTTATGCCAATCTGGCGGCGGAGGCCCGCCCCCGTCAGCGTAACAGCGACATCGCCATTTTCAGTGCTCCGCCCACCCCCCGTGATTATCCTGTCCTGAGCGAACAACCTTCCGTCTATCTCGATACCTTCTTTCGTGACTGGGTACTCGCTCTGCGCTCCCGTTTCGAAGAGGGTGGCCCACAGTTTGATGTGGATGCCAATCATGCCCTTGAAGCGCTGCTTTCCAGACTTGAGACCTCACCGCTATGAACACTGAACTACACGTTTCTGCTAGCCACGAAGTTGAGGAAGCCATCCTTCACCTCCCCGGCCGGGCCGCGGATGCCAGCCGGGAGCACGTGACGATCCGTGCGCCGGATTATTTTCCTGAAAGTCGGGCTACAGGCCGTCTCGAAGCCCAGGGGGCAGATCTTCTGGTGCATATCCCCCGGGAATTCGCGACCATGTTCGAGGCCAATGCGAGCTATCAGCTGGAAATCCCTGAACTCCAAATCGTCGGCGATGTCTTCGACTGGCCTGTACTGCGCGCCCGTCCCATCGTAGTCGAACCTCGTCCCGTCATACTTCCAAAAAAAATTACGACGAAACCCACTTCGGAAGAGGATGAAATGATCCATTCCGAAATACCCGTCGGGCCGCCTGAAAAAAAGACCGAACGCAAACACCTCGTTCCTGTTCTGGGTGGGGGGGTGATCGGGCTAGGCATTCTGGGATTTCTGGCATTTTATCTTCTGCATCACCCCACCCTCCCCGGCCAGGATAAGGTCGCCTCTTCTCGCAGTCCGATCGCCGCGCCCCTGAATGCGACCGCACCGGACAGCGACCCCTTCGCCAACAAATCCGTGCCCGATGTGATCCGAGAGGCAGGAACAGCCGTCCAAATCAGGCAAGAAGGTGAAACCCGCCTGAAAAACGGCAAGACGGATGATGGTGTCCTGCTACTGGAAGCCGCCGCTGATCGCGGAGATACTCCTGCCATGAACCATCTGGGACATCTTTACGATCCGACGACCTTCGATCCGAAAGGGCCTATCCCCAGCCCGGATGTGCGTGAATCCGCCCATTATTATCAATCGGCCGCCAAGGCCGGCGACACGAGCAGCGCACAGGACCGTGCCCGCCTCCATACCGCCCTGCAGCAGCAATCTGCCAACGACGACATGACAGCCCAGCTTGCCCTGAAGGATTTTTGGCCATGATCCCGGACGTTCGCCAGATCGCTAGAGCCACTCTATGCAGCCTTTCGCTGCTTGGACTGGCAACCGCCGTACACGCCGCCACCCCGCTCTTGCAGCCGGGGAAACACACGCTCTATCAGCGGATCATTACCCGCCCCGGCGCATCTCTCTTCAGTGATGCGAGTGGAAAAGACGCAAAACCACTGCCGGGCTTCGAAGTCTTCTATGTATTCGGTCGCGCTCAGGGGCGGGTTCAGATCGGAAGTTCGGCCCAGGGCCCGGTTCAGGGATGGATTGATGATGACCACACAATCCCCTGGGCACACACCATGGTGGCAACCTTCACAAATCCCGCGGGCCGCAACCGCGCGCTTTTCCTCGACACAGCTCAACACGAGGAAGATCTCCTGTCCGCTGCGGACTCTGCGGCGCGCGTCGATGCTCTGACCAAGGGTGTTCAGGCTGGTCATTCAGCGCCGGTCGTCGCTATGGAACCGGAAAATTTCGTCGATCCGTCCAAGAATTTCTATTTGCTTCCCGTGCTGGATGCCACGCAGATCGAGCGGGACAGTGGTCCGGCAATCAGAATGCTACATGTCATTTCCGCCTCCACGACTACGGGCAATACCGCCCGGACAGCATCGCCACAGACCCTGAAGCAGTTCAAGGCCGGGTTGGTCTTCGTCATCGACACAACAGCCAGCATGCAGCCTTATATCGACCAGACGCGAGCTGCGATTTCCAGCATCATTCATTCCGTCCAGAATACGGCGGTCTCGCAGAATTTTCGCTTCGGCCTCGTCGCCTACCGCGACAGTCTCGCAGACACGCCTGGGCTGGAGTACGCGACAAAACTCTACGCGTCGCCAGATTTTTCCCAGTCTCTGGATGCAATCCTTCCGGCCATTTCCACGGTTCACGACGCCAGCGTGTCCTCCAGCAGTTTTGATGAAGATGCGATTGCCGGTGTAAAAACCGCAGTCGATCAGGTTCCATGGCAGACGTTCAACGGCCGTTATATCGTTCTCATCACCGATGCCGGGGCACGAAGCAATGACGACCCCCATAGCCTGACGCATCTCAACATCGAGGATATGAACCACCTTGCCGCGTCAAAAGGCATTGCCTTGTTTGTCATTCATCTGCTGACCCCAGCAGGGAATGCGGCGAATGATCACGGCAAAGCCGCAACGCAGTATCGAAATCTTTCGAAGTTCAACAATGCTGGCAGCCTGTATTATCCTGTCCCGGGAGGTAGCCCGGACGCGTTCCGGCCTGTTATCCAAACCATGTCTACCTCCATGCTCCAGCAAGTGGCGGACATGACCGGCCGCCCCGTCGCCGGACTAACCCCGCAGGATGCGAAAGTCGATACGAAACTCTCAGTCGTCAGTCAGGCCATGCGTCTGGCCTATCTTGGCGACACACAGCACACAGCCGCACCGGATATTATCAACGCGTTCACCTCCGATCGTGATCCAGCCGATACGCTGCATAGAACCCTGAACATCCGTGTGCTCCTGACACGCAACCAGCTCTCCGATCTCGCCAACGCCCTTCAGCATATTCTGGATGCCGGGCTAGCCGGTCGAACCGCACCGGAAAATTTCTTCACCCAGCTTCAATCTGCCTTTGCGGCTTCGGCCCGTGATCCAAATGCTTTCTCGCATATCGACACGATCGGCCCGCTGCTTGGCGAATATCTGGATGGCCTGCCGTATAAGTCCGACGTAACATCTATCACACAGGAATCATGGCTCGCCATGGGCGCCGTCGGACAGCGTACCATCCTAAACAATATCGCAAGTCGTCTGCGTCTTTATCAGGAATATGAGTCCGACCCGTCATTGTGGGGGCAGATCGGGCAGTCTCACGATGATGGAGAGCGCGTCTATCCGGTACCCCTGGAAGCGTTACCTTGAACCCCGACCAATCCCTGCTCTTTGCAGAAAACCTATCTTGGCAGGCACCGGGGCAAAATTTCACGCTTAAAGTACCTCATTTTCGCCTGAACCCAGGTGACCGTTATGCGGTCGTAGGGCCATCGGGCTGTGGCAAAAGCTCGCTTTTGGGCCTGCTCTCCCTTTCACTTCGTCCAGACCGTGTCGACGTGCTGGACATTATGGGCAGTCCCACGGCATCCCTCTGGCGCGTACCCGGACAGGGGCGTCTGACCGCCCTCAGGGCGCGACATATCGGGTTCGTTCCGCAGATGAGCGCATTGCTGCCCTTCCTGAACGTCGAAGCCAACATTCATCTACCACTGGATGTTATGAACATTAAAAATCCTCATCACATCAACGATCTTATCGAATGTCTGGGCCTTGTCTCCTTACGGACAAACAGACCCGCTGCACTGTCGGTCGGGCAGCGCCAGCGTGTCGCCATTGCCCGCGCACTTTCGCATCAGCCTGATATCATTCTTGCCGACGAACCCACTGCGTCCCTGCATCCAGAACAGGCAACACATGTCATGACACTCCTGCATCAGCAGGCTGAGCGGCACGCAGCTGTTGTTATGGTGACGCACGACGCCGAACGCGCGGCGGCAGCCGGGTTCACGCTGCTTCCAGTCTCGATGAACGGTTCTACGACCCAGATCGCTACAGCATGACAGACCGGCGCTTCATATTTCATGACATTCGTCTGGCGGCCCGTCTGGCCTGGTACGATCTTCTATCCGAAAAAATTCTGGCACTGTGCCTTATCATCGGTCTAGCAGCGACGGCAGCCCCCCTGATTATCCTGTCAGGCCTGCGAGGCGGACTTGTTGAAGGATTGAGAACCGTCCTTCTGGAAGACCCGCATGTGCGTGAGATTTCCAGCGCCAGCAACCGGGATTTTACAACAGGCTGGCTGGATAGGCTGCGAAAAGAGCCGGATGTCGTTTTTGTCATGCCCCGAACACGCACTCTTGCGGCCAGTGTTCTGCTCGTTCCGCCCGGCCGCCCCTTTGCGGGTCGACGCATCGAACTGATACCGTCCCACGCGGATGATCCCCTGACCACACCCGCGACGATGCCCGCAGACGAAAGCACCATCCTGCTTTCCGCAAGTGCCGCCGCCTCTCTGCATATTCAGGCGGGTGATCTCCTCGAACTGCATGTCACCCGTCTAGGCCTCGGCCCGGAAACAGTTCGGATTCCCCTGCATGTTCAGGCGATTACCCCGCAACGCGCCCTTAACCGGGATGCAGCTTTCGTATCGCTGCGTCTGGCTCAGACCGTAGAACTATATCGAGAGCACTCTCTTTCATGGTCCGATGCGTGGGCACAGGCGGCCACGCCAGCCCCGTCCTATCCCGGCTTCCGTCTCTATACCCGGCAGATCAACACCATCCCCGCCCTTGACACCAGATTGCGTGCAGCAGGCGTGGATATTTCGGATCGGGCGCAGGATGTCTCGGACCTTCTTCTTCTGGACCAGCGATTGACCGTGCTGTTCCGGCTGACAGCCCTGCTTGGAGTGACCGGTTTTTTCGCCAGTCTCACCGCCGCGCTATGGGCCAATGTGGAACGCAAACAACTTTCTCTCGCAACCCTGCGCTTTCTCGGCGTACAGCGTCTAACGATTTTTCCCGTCATCCAGGCACAAATTCTCGCGCTGACCGGTATTTTTCTGGCTCTGACAGGTGCGCTGATCGTAGGCAGCGCCATCAATCATGTCTTTGCAGAGACCCTGCCGCCCGGACATACGCTGTGCAGAATCGGGGCTGGTCTGTGGCTTGAAACCTGCCTCATAACCGCTCTGGGAGCTTTTCTGGCCGCCCTGGCCGCCGCCCGAAGCCTTCGCCGCATTGATCCCTGGGAGGGAGTCAGCACACCATGAAAACCCATCACACAGCCCTGCTTTTGCTGGGTTTCGCACCCGTGTTGTCTCTACAAACGGCTGCCGCACAGAGTTGGGACAAAAAATTCGTCGACCCACATCCCCTGCCGGATGATCTGGTTCTGCCTATGCCCTGCGGTGGCGCAATGACGTTCCGTCCCGTTGACGTTCCGACAGGAGACAATCTACTCGATGACGATGCCATTATTCTGGGCAGAAGCGATCCACAGGATGGCTACAACGAGTTTATGCGCCACGCCTATGTGGCTGCCCCTTTCGCCGTCAGCCAGCATCCGGAATTGCGCCGGTACTATCTCGGCAAATATGATGTAACCCAAAATCAGGCTGAAAGCCTGAGCGGAACCTGCGCGCCCCCTACCCTGGATGGACAGCATCCCAAGACGCATATTTCGTGGGATGAGGCCATTACCTTCTCCACGAAATATTCAACGTGGCTTCACACCCAAAAGATTCCGCTGCCAAACCATGACGGAGCAACCAGCTTTGTGCGTCTACCCACCGACGACGAATGGTCTTATGCTGCCCGTGGCGGCATGCATGTCAGCCCGACCGATTTCATGGCTCCCACATGGCCCATGCCGGAAGGTGCAGACCAGTATATCGCCGCAGGGCCAGACCTTGGCGGCATGCAGCGCGTCGGGCAGATGAAACCAAACCCGCTGGGTCTGTATGATATGCTTGGGGAAGCCAGCCAGATGATGCTGGAGCCGTACCGCCTCAACCGCGTTGGCCGCCTTCAGGGTCTGGCTGGCGGAATTCTGGTCTGCGGTGGAAATTACCTGTCCAACCCCGATGAGATTACGACCAATTCACGCGCCGAAGTTCCGCTTTATAGCCCGCAGACGGGTGAACCAACCCGATTGCCTGAAATGGGATTCCGCCTTGTTCTGGCGACAGATGCTATCGGCTCCCTTCACGGAACGGAACAGGCCCAGAACGCTTTCAACACCCTGATGAACAAAACCCTGCCTGCAAGTGCAGACGCCCAGACCGCGCTTGCAGGCCTTCAGAAAAACACGACTGACCCGGCCACACTCAACGGTCTGAAGCTGATCCAGACCGCCATGGCCAGCGACTCCCGTGCCCGTTTCGATGCAGATCGTCAGGCGCTGGCCGCACAAATTCAGGCACTAGTTGCCCTGGCAGCGGATATCTGGGAGGTCGACCATGCCATACAGCTTATTCAGAAATCGGCCGATATTCTGAAGTCGCAACCAACGCCTCTAACACCGGCCCAGACCGCACAAATCGCAAATCACCTTCAGGCCAGACAGACGGAGCTTGGAGGCGCCATCAATGGTTACATCAGTCTTCTTCAGGCCGTAACGAACAGTCAGGCCCTGCCCGATCTCTCCGCCATCACAGCACAGCAGGCAGATGCTATCAAAGCACTTCAGGATGATCGGGCAATACAGTTCCTGATGGTTACTGCTCAGAACATTCAAAGCAGTCATTCCGGAAAACTCCCTACAGGGCAGACTATAAAATCGCAGATCGAAGCAATTCATTAATTCTTTTCGTGTAAATTTTCACTTCCCAAGAGAATGCTTTTTTCTTATTCACAATGAAACATTATGTAAAAAGGTTGCTCCGTGTCACTTTCGCCCTTTCGTATCTCCGCTGCTTCTGTTGCTATGTGCGTGTTTGTTTCCGGATGCGCTCCTTCTTATGATTCCTCACTCACACCGGAACAGAACCGTCTGCGCCAACGCTCTGCCCAGCAGAACAATATGATTGGAGAGGGCGCCGCAGTGCTCGGTGGCCTTGCTGCTCTTGGTGTTGGCCTGGGAACGGGAAGTGTCAAAAATGCAGCCCTCGCCGGTGCAGCCGGCGCTCTGGTTGGCGGGGCTGTAGGCGCACTTGTTGCTAATCGTGCCCAAGCTCAAGAGCTGAGTGAAGATCAGGTTAAATCGCAGATCGCCACCGAACAAAAAAATATTGCACAAACTCAGACTGACATTCAGGATGCACAGAAAGAACTTCTGGAAACGCAGAACAATCTGAAACAGCTCCGTCAACAGCTAGCTCAGGGACAGATTTCTGCTGAAGCCTATCAAGCCAAGATTGCCGGTTATCAGAAAGATGTGCAGGCTCTGCAAAATCTTGCCAGTATGCGGCAGAAGCAGGCAGACAGTATGAAGTTGATTGCCGATGCACACGGAAATTCTAGTGCAGCCCTTGCCTCCCAGCAGAGCGCGGCTCAGTCAAAGCAGCTCGCAGAAGTTGCGTCCATTATGGCTCAGGACGTCGGACAGGCTGAGCCAATGCCTGCCGCCAAAGCCTGAATTTTCATTCTCCAAAGGGCTGCCTCGTGATGTCGCATCGGAAATTTACGATTCTTCCCCTTTTTGGCGCACTCTGTTTGAGTGCGTGTTCTGCCCAGCAATGTGACCCGACCACCGCCAATCTTTTCTCAGGTATCGGATGTTCGGTCGGGAATGGCTACCAGCAGCGAAACCAGCAACTGCAAACAGCACGTGATGCCTGGCATGAGCGCGCGCAAGCGACCGCTAACGAGAGCGCGGCCCTCAACCAGTCCTTAGCGGAGACACAGAAAAGCGTTGCTCAAACACGAACTGAGCTACAAGCTATGAACAGTCGCATCGGTGGATACAGGAAGCGTTTAGCCAAAGCTTCCAGTTCGAAATCCTCTGCCTATCTTGCCGCACAGAAGAGTCTTGCAAATCTGGAACAGATTAAAAACCAGGCTGCTGCCAATCCGACAGCAGAACAACTTGCCCGGGTTAAGGCCGCCGAGCAGGAAACACAGGATGCCGTTGATCTTGTCGCCACACGCTAGGTATTTAATTCCCGGATTTGATGGATTGATGATGAATCTTTCTGGCCCTGAAGTCCATATTTTGCAGACATATTCGTAAGGTGTGAGGCCACTGAGGGTCTTGAGCCTTCGCCCGGAGTCATAGGCTGCCATGAAGTCGTTAAGGTGTCTCCTCAGCTGCTCATGGCTGTCGTACTGGAAGCGTTTAACGGTTGCTTCCTTTATTGTCCGGTTCATCCGATAGAGGTTGCCCCCCGTTTTTCAGACAGGGGCATACGCTATAGACCGTTGTGAGAAAAGACAGGTTTATAGGCAAGGTCACGCGGAAGAGGTATTCGGGCGAGTTCAAGTCGCGTGTTGCGCTGGAGGCGAGCAGACGCTTTCCAAACTGGCGTCGAAGCACGGTGTGCATCGGGCAATGATTTCCCAGTGGAAGCGCTAGGCTGTCGCCGGCATGGCGGCGACCTTCTCTCGTTAATCCGGCGTCCAATCTTCAGAACGTAATCCATTTACCCGGGTAAATTCTCGTAGATTTCCGGTTATAACGACCAGTCCTTTGCTCCGGGCGTGCCCCGCAATCATTAAGTCGTACGGTCCGATAACACACCCACGGGCTTCCAGATCAGCCCTGATTTCTGCTGTATGTGCTGCCGCATCATCGTCAAATGGCAAAACAGACAAACGTCCAGAAAAATGCTCTACCTCACGTCGGATTTTTGCCGGATTTTGAGATTTTTCCGCCCCATAAAGGAGTTCGTAAAGCACAATATCTGAAATACAGAGGGCCTCGGCGTTATCGTTGAAACGTTCGCGTAAGCCCTTTGGACGGTCACGCAAGACGCGGATACAAAAATTTGTATCCAGAAGATAACGTAGCATCAAAAGCTTTCGCGTTCCTGCATTGCAGGTTGATTGCGTTCGGGTAACTCAGTGCCGGAGGACGAAAAAAAATCATCCCATGCGGCATGCGCGGGCGCAATAATGCGTCGTACGCCATCGGGAATGATCACGACCTCCTTCAGACTAAGGTCAAAGGCAACAGCTTTGGGAAGCCGTACAGCCTGAGAACGATTGGAAAGAAAGAGAGTTGTGCGGGCAAGCATGGCATCCTCCATATGGGATATCCTGAACGTATATCCATAAATTGATCTGATACCAACAACATTCGTTCAGCTTTAAATTGGACTATTTTCCGTCACTATCCTGAAAGGCAACGTCCATAATAAACATCAAAATATACGACGGCTCTTAATCTTTTTCCGCCGAGATCAGACTTCCCCTCTTCCCTCGAAGAAGATCAGTCATAGTGTATTTCATACTCCTTAAGATTCATTCCAATTCGATAGGGCCCTTCGAACAGATCCCCGAGGGCCAGACGCCGTCGCAACGTCAGACGGCGTTGGGCCAGATGATACATCCGGTCATGCAGCAGATGGCAGCGCTGACAGAGCGCGCGCAGATTGCGCCACCGGTTGCTGGTGGGGTCGTGATTCAGATGAGCCGCGGCTAGGGACACTTTCGTCTGTCGCATTTCCAAATGCTCGATCAAGTCTGGAGGGGACACCCGCCTGCCCCGGCCATTGAACCAGTATCCTGTGTCAGGATGCTTCCACCGGCCACCTGGCAGTACCTGAAGGCGATGGCCATGCGGCCGACCGCAGCGCTGGCACACGCCCCCTGCCCGCTCGAACCTGACCTGTCGGCTCAGTTCAGGCCAGTTGGGAGGGTAAAGCGCTTTCAGTTCCGGTCGGATCGGCATTCCCGTTTCCTATCACACAATCATAGTCCGATAGAGACTTCCTGCAGGTCCTGATCCCCGAGGTCGTGGATCAACTCCACTGACAGCGCGTTCCGAACTCTGGCCGACGACACCGAAGAAGCCTTATGCTCTCGACCATGACATCCTCTTCACTCGATCCCGTCCGTCTGACCGAAGCCCTCCTGTTCCAGAGCTGCGGTCCAGTGTCGCGAGCGATGCTGGCGCGGGCTCTGGGAGAGGAGGAGGAGATCGCTCAAATCGTGAGCGAGGTGTCCAGACGCACCAAGGGGCTTGGATTTGAACTGGTCGCGGCCGGAGACGGCTGGATGTTCCGCACCGCCCCCGATCTCGCGGGGGCCCTGAGGGCGGTATTGAAGCGACCGCCAGAACGTCTGCCCCGGGCCGTGCTCGAAGTGCTCCTGCTGATTGCCGCGCGTCAGCCCGTCACACGACCCGAGATCGAAAGCTTCCGGGATGCCATCCTGCCGCAGAAGACCCTCACCCTGCTGCAAGAGAAAGGCCTCATTCGCAGCGTTGGCCGCAAGCCAGTCCCAGGCCAGCCCCAGCTCTGGGCCACGACCGAGACCTTCCTCGTGACCTATGGTCTACGGTCGCTGTCGGAACTGGATCCGCTCCTTGAAGGCCTGAGAGGCCCGCTTTAGGGCCTTTTGAACTCTTTCTGTGGAATTTTGGAGCTCTTTTTTGTCCTTATAACACGTGGTAATGCTCTCTTACCGCGTGTTATATTAAGGTTGCCTTAATTACCGTCCTGCGGCAGATTCCAAGGGACTTTAGAAGGAAGAATAACGGCATGACCGCTTCGACAGAGCCTGCAGAGCGTCTTTCCGAAGTCCCCTCTCCCGCTCTGCAAAGCGCTCTGGACGCTGCAAAAGGCAGTGCCCGGACCGCGGCTTATGCCCCCGAAACCCTGCGCGCCTATGCTCATGACTGGCAGGCCTTCTGTCACTGGTGCGACGAACACGGAACGCCTCCTCTTCGAGCCGCCCCTCCTGTCGTCGCGGCCTGGCTCCACAGTCTGGCACCGCGTTTCAGCCGCTCGGCCCTCAACCGTCGTCTGGCGGCCATTGGCTATCAGCATCGCATGCGGGGACTGGAGTGGAGTTCGGGTCACGCCGCCATTCGTACCACCCTGCGCGCGGCAGGGCGTCTCTATGGCACGCCGCAGAAACAGGCCGCTGCCCTCACCTCCCAGGAACTCCGCAAACTCGTCGCACCCGAACAGAGCAAAACCGTTGAAACGCTGGCGGATCTGCGCGACCGGACTCTTCTGCTGATCGGCTTTGCGGGTGCGCTGCGCCGTTCAGAGCTGGTTGCCCTCACAACAGAGACAGTCAGGATCGTCGGCACAGGACTGAAGCTCCACATCGCCCGCAGCAAGACCGACCCCGAGCATCGCGGTGAAGAGGTTTTCCTTCCCCGGGGCAAGCATCGCGAAACCTGCCCGGTTCTGGCTCTGGAGCGCTGGCTGAAGAAAGCCGAGATTACGGATGGTCCTCTCTTCCGGTCCATCAACCGCTGGGAGCAGGTGGGACGAGATGCCCTGCATCCGGATGCGGTCCGACAGATCCTGCTGCGCCGTGCCAAGGTGGCGGGGCTCAAGGTTCCTTCCGGAGAACGCCTCAGCCCGCATGGGCTGCGCGCCGGCTTTGTCACCGAAGCTTTCCGGGCCAATGCCCGTGACGAACAGATCATGGCACATACCCGCCACCGCGACCTGCGCAGCATGCGCCGCTATGTCCGTCGGGCCCGCCTTGATCTGGACTCTCCCGCCCATCTTCTGGATCTGTAAGTCGTGCCCCAAACGATTGCTGAGATTATCGCAGATGTTGATGCCACGGTCGCACGCCTGGAAGCTTATCGGCTGGAGCTCGAAGCGCGGCCGATTGCTCACCGCTACAGTGAGCAGACCCTGACGGAGCATGAGGAACCAGATGCCGGGTTTCGTCTTCCCACCCGTCTGCCGTTTCCTCGCCATGCCCCCAGACCACCCGCGAGCGGCACGGCGTTTTCAATCTCGGGGTCAGGGCTCGCAGAACCGCGGGTCCTTCCCTCTCCGCCCCTTTTCAATCCCCAGCCAGACTGGCTGGCGCATGTCTTGACTGTCACAGGACCGGAAGCCGGGTTGGCCCGGTTCCGGGCGGCGGCAGCGGGGACTGGCCGTCTCTCCTGGGGGCCAGATGTCACCAACCCCGAAGATCTGAGAGGGATCTTTCTCGTCGGGGACGTCCGGACGACCGCTTTGATCGATCAGATTGTTCAAAGCCAAAAGGGACTTCTTACCCGGGAAGCAGGAACCGGCGCCGTCCCGTTTGACCTCAACGCCCTCTGCCCGCTGCCTCTGGATCTTCTCTCTCTCGGCCCCACCGCCCCCGCGACACAAGCATGGTTGTGGAAACACTGGGGAACCTCACGACCACTACAGCAGGTTGAAGAAATATCTGGGCATCCGAAGAGAAGCTTCACCCATTGGAGTGTTTCTTTCTGGTCCGCGGACTGGACGCCTTGGCCGGCCCTTCAGGCAATCGCAATCCAATGGCCCGACCTCAGCATTTCCATCCGCCCGCTTTACGATGTCTGATGACATCCTTCTGGAGGTTGGCGTCTGGCAGGGGCCGCTGGACGCGTTGTTGCAGGCCGTACGCCGTCGCGCGCTTGATCTTCGGACCCTGCCGCTGCTTGACCTCATCGACCAGTTTCTGATCTGTGTGGAAGAGCAGTTCGACACCCGTCCGCTTGAGCAGACTGCCAACGATCTTGTTCTCGCAGCGACCCTTCTTCAAATGCGCTCAGCTCTTCTACTTCGAGAGGATACTGAAGAGCACCTTGCCGCCCACTCAGCAGCCGAGCAGATCCAACCGGACCTGCTTCGAAAAGAGACGCTTTTGCAAGCCGTGGAGCACTTTGAAACTCGGCCTGTGCTGGGCGAAAGTGTTTTTAGACGCGGGAAACTACCCCTCTCGCGTTCTCCTGCTGAGACAATATCTTCAATCCTCATCCGGGATCTGCTGGACGCGCTTTTATCAATGTCCCGTAGACGGGCAAAGCTGGTGCCTTCAGAGACTATCTTCCAGCCCTCCTTCGAACCCCGACTTTCTGTTCAGAACGCCATGGCGTGGTGGCAGCAAAAGGTTCGAGACCATCCGGAGAGCACGTGGGATATTGTCGAGGGCGTGATTAGTCTTTCTCCCCGAGGAAGTCTTCAAAGCCTCACCCAGCGCAAGGCCGAGTGGGCTGCTCATCTTTCGGCCGTTTTGGAACTTGAAAAACGAGGAGAATTATGTCTTAGACAGTTGCACCTGCCACGAACATTTGCAGTTGATCGTCCCTGACTAGCTATCCCGGCAAGCTTACTGTCGCACTCAGCGGTTTCAGAAATATCTTCGATATCTCACTGAAGTTATGGCTAATTTTATCCTACATTTAGAAATTAGGCCATTAGAATCAATATGTTTGGTTCTCTATTCAAACGGTACGATGAGAAATTTTTGCACCGCCGAACGGCCAGCTTAATGTGCCACTCAGTTGTTTGGACTCTTCTCGCTCTATCCCCCTCGCTGTCCGCATCATCCTCTTTCACACCTTTTGGACTCTTCTCGCGCCCTCTTGGACTTTCCTCGCTCATTGCCGACAGCGGTAATCCACAGCGATTTGAATTTAAAACAGTTATCCCTTGGGATCTCCTCGCTCATTTCTTGGACTTTGCTCGCTATAATGGCGGTTATCCCTTGGACTCTGGTCGCACATATCTAATAGATATATCTAATAATCTTCCTAGATCATGCGAGCAGAGTCCAAACCACGGCGAGTGAAGTCCAAAGGAATGCTGTGGAGAAATGGCCGCGAGCAAAGTCCAAATTGACACCCGATCGCCGGCCATGGAAAGTCACGTTCATGGGTGAAATACACAACCTTCTTGAACGCCATGGACTCCATGAAGCTCGGCGACAGGCGTCTCTCGATGGGCAGCTAAGCCGTGTATGTGTCGATGCTGCTCATGAAGTATTAAGTGATGAAGCTTTACAAATTGGCATCACTCATTCGGGCTTTGCGATGGCTGCTCTGCCTCATAAAAAGACTGAAGAAACCGTATGGGAACGTGAAGGCGGAGGAATCAAGCTTCTTATTGAAAGCGGCTTAAACGACGACAAAACTCCCGTTGGTATTCCATACGGGTCAATGGCTCGTATGATTCTCCTCTATTTACAAACTCAAGCAGTAAAAACACAATCTCGTGAAGTCGAACTTGGCTCTTCGATGAATGCTTGGCTTAAAGTAATGGGAATTACTGTTGGTGGGAAAACTTATAATTCCGTAAGAGACCAAGCAAAAAGAATAAGTCAGTGCAGGCTAACATTTTTTCGTGTCCACAATGGAGCGAAAATGGTTAGTAATGGGGCATTTGTACGGGATGCAATCTTTCCAATTCAAGAGGATGAAAATCAACCTTCGTTTTGGAGAGAAGTTGTTCGTTTAGACGAAAGTTTTTACGAAAGCTTGATTGACCACCCTCTGCCACTTCGGGAAGTAGCGATTCGTCAAATATCCGGAAAATCAAAAGCGATAGATACATATATTTGGTTAGCTTACAGGCTACATATACTCAAAGAACCAGTATCTATCTCGTGGCATGCTTTCAAAGGGCAGTTTGGACCAGAATATGCGCGTATGCGTGACTTCAAACGTGATATTACAGGCCCACTAAAACTAGCCCTCTCTGTTTATCCAGAAGCACACGTAGATGTTGATATGGAAAAAGGGTTGATACTATACCCCTCCCCTCCTCCAGTGCCAGAGAGACGTATACTAGGGCGTTAAATATATACCTATTGATTCGGAAAATAAAGATAAGGCCAAATATTGCTTGTTGGGCGAAACAATAAGGAATTTGGATAATGCCTATATCGCTTTAGAATCATCTGAAGAATTATCGCTTGCCCAGGCAATAAAGCTATCAGGACGAATGAGCGGGGCATAAAGGCCCCAATAGCCCTTCGCATTACAAGCGATGTAAGAAAGCTAATCCTGATAACAATCAGAAAATTTTCGCAAAGAATCGCTCTTACTGAGATCAAGTAGAAGAGTTTTTCCGTTTAAAAGATGTTCCTTCAGGTTCGTCCGGTCACTCAGTTCGAAATCACCAGCGATCAGGAATTTGGTGAGATCGTCATACAGGCCCTCAATGTTTGTCAGCCGAACTATCTGTAAACGTCCGCTTTCGAGAAGCATGTAGCCTGCATCTAACCGGCCGGGAAGTAGGCGACTGCTGCCTGTCTGCTCCTGCATCACGGAGCAGACAGGCAGATCAGGGGGGGCTTGCGGAATGTCCGCTTCGTAGGTCTGATCCGCTAAAAGCGGACATTTGTCCATTTTCGGCTTGAAGCGGAGCTTACTGACATAGTATCTACTATGTAGATACACATAGGAGAGATCCAATGCTTGGAACCGTTCGGAAATGGGGAAACAGCGCCGCCATTCGTTTGCCCGCCAATATCCTTGAAGCTGTTCGCCTGCATGTTAACCAGGCTGTTGATGTCCGGGAAGAAGATGGGCGCATCATCATTCAGCCGGTTCGACCTGATACCCTTTCTCTGGAAGCCCTGACCGCTGCGATTACGGATGATAACCGCCATGGTGAAGTGAATTTTGGATCTGAAGTCGGTGGAGAGATTTGGTAAATGTCGGCGTGGGTGCCAGACTGCGGAGACATTGTCTGGCTGGAGTTTGATCCTCAGGCAGGGCGTGAACAGGCCGGACATCGCCCGGCTGTCGTACTGTCTCCCACAAGCTATAACAAAAAATCCGGGATGATCGTCTGTTGCCCGACAACGACAAAAGTCAAAGGGTATCCTTTTGAAGTCCCCTTGGCAGGAGAACCGACAAGCGTCGTTCTCTCTGATCAGGTTCGCAGTCTTGACTGGCGTGCCAGACGGGCAAAGCATAAAGGCCGGGTTTCTGAAGGCGAACTTGAAGCAGTACGCGAGCGAGTTCGGCTTCTGATCGGGTAAGAACCCGAAACAGGGAATGCTTCCTTTTCGCTTTCCCTGTCACAGTGAACAGGCCCCCCGCTGGTTCCAACTGCTTATACGGTGATCGTCCCGGCAATGCGGGTGACGACATCCCCACCGATCCAGATATCGTCATCGACCTTCTCTACGAAAACGCGCCCGGCTCTTCCTAATGCGGCGCCCTGACTTGCCACATACTGCGCTGGTGCGACGCCGCTTTCGATCAGCCATTGAGCAATCCCGGCATTGAGACTTCCGGTCACCGGATCCTCCCACCCCTGTCCGTCTCCGACAAAGGCTCTTACCTCAAACTGGGCATTTGTTCCGTCACGAACGGGATCCCACGCACCGACAATACCCACGCGCTGCCCCTTCAGCATCTGCCAGTCCGGCTGAACGGCCAGAACGTCCCCGCAGCTGCGCAGTCGCAGGACCATCCAGCCGGGGCCGTTATCCGCCCATTGCGCATCGAGAATATCGTCAGGTGCCAGACGTAAAGCCGTGAAAGCATGCGTCAGATCATCCTGTCCGACAGGGCCGCTCCGGCGCCTTGGCGGAGCGGCAAAGGAAAGTCGCTCGGCCTGTCTGCACACCGGAACAAGACCCGCACCGCATTCCTGTATGATCGCATCGGATTTCGGTGTGCCTCCCAGAGACTGCCAGACGAATGCGCTTCCGAGCGTTGGATGCCCGGCAAAAGGCAGTTCAGTCTGTGGCGTGAAGATCCGCACACGATAATCGGCATCCGGGTGCGTCGGCCTGAGAAGAAAGGTCGTCTCGCTGAGATTGGTCCAGTTCGCGATTTGCTCCATCTGGACATCAGGCAGGCCATCCGCCCCAACGATGACAGCGAGAGGATTACCCCGAAAGGGCTCGGCGGAAAAAACGTCCACCTGCTTGAAAGTGAGGTCCATCGTCAGGGTTCCTGCGTTGTCGGGCCGATCCATGGATCGATTGCGCCGGCCAGATGGGTCAGTGCCGGGCTGTGGAAGGCCGCCACCGTTCGGTTAAAGGTTTCATGATGGCAGTCTGATCGTATGATCAGTTCCTGCGTCGGAATGGAAAGACCATCCATGGCTCCGCAGGCTTTCAGGGCGGCTCTGTCGATCCTGACCAGCAGGCGCCGTGCTCTGGCAGGATCGCTCAGATCCTGACGAACATAGGAAACATAGACCGGATCCGGACTGTCTTCGGCCTCCTGTGCCAAGGCAGGTTTATGGATGGCCATGAGAAGCAACAGCCCTGTGAAGATTGCGTTGAGCACTCCCAACGCTTTCACCATTTCCGGGATCTGTGTGGAGATACTTGCCTCAGGTCGCAGGCGTGCGAGGTCCGTGACTGATTGCAACATGAGAAGGCCTTATTGTTATAGTACAATGAAGACGAATCGATTCGATTGTTCTAGATTGACAACTCCTCAAAAGAGTTCAATCACTATATTGTCCTATTCCAATAACACTAACGGAGCCGGATATGTGGCAACCCGAACTTCAATCCGGCCCCATGCCACTGTACGAGCGGCTTGTCCTGGCCATGGCGCAGGATATCAAGACGGGACAGCTCGTTCCCGGCACAAAGCTGCCCCCCCAACGTGATCTGGCGTTCCGGCTGGGTGTGAGCGTAGGAAGCGTGACGCGAGCCTATGCGGAAGCAGAACGGCGGGGGCTCTTGTCCGCTCACGTCGGGCGTGGATCGTTCGTACGGGGTGCATTACCTGCCGTCCCGGATGTTCCCACGATGGAGCGCGGTTCTGTCGCGGGACAAAGCAGAAGTGGACCGATCGACCTACGGTGCAATACGCCACCACCCGTTCCCCTGATGGCGGACCTGAATGCTGCTTTGGCCGCACTCATGGCGCGTGGAGCGCTCGATCCTGCCCTCCATTACATTCAGGGCGCGGGTTTGGCACATGTCCGGGAAGCCGGGGCGCAATGGATCGTACGGCATTACGGACTGGATTTTGACGCCGGAAATCTGATCCAGTGCAACGGTGGCCAGCACGCTATTGCACTGGTTTTCTCGTCGTTCTGCGCTCCAGGCGATACCGTTCTGTGTGAGTCCTCGACGTTTTACGGCGCACGCATGGCGGCGGACCATCTGGGCCTGAAATTGCGGGGCCTGCCGATGGATGACGAAGGGCTGCTGCCCGAGGCTGTTGACCGGGCAGCAGCGGAAACCGGCAGTCGTCTGCTCTTCACGCTGCCGACGCTTCACAATCCGACGACCCGGACCATGTCGGAGCAGCGCCGGAAGGAGATCGCGGCTGTCGCAAGAGCACGTGATCTGCTGATTCTGGAGGACGATGCCTACTACGCTTACTCCGAACGCCCGCGTCTGATCGTGTCCTACGCGCCCGAACGGACATTGTATCTTGCCAGTCTCTCCAAAGGAATCTGTCCGGGCTTCCGTCTGGCCTTTCTGGCGCTTCCGCCCGATCTGCCACGGGAAAGGCTCATGCGGGGTATCCGGGCTCTGGGGTACTGCCCGCCTGCGTTGGGAGCGCTGGTGTTCAGCCAGTGGGTCGAAGATGGCCGGATTGATGCCATCGCACAGGCCGTTCAGGCAGAAGCAACAGCCCGGTGGAATCAGTCACGTTTCGTACTGGGTGATCTTGTTGCGCGACCGGGCGCCTCGCATTCGCCTCATGCCTGGATGCCCATGTCCGCGCTCAACGCCGAACGGGTGACCGCGCGACTGCTGCGCGCCGGTGTGGAAGTCACGCCCCCTGACGCGTCTGCGGTCTGCTCTCAGGCGGATACCGGCCTGCGCCTCTGTCTCGGTGCCCCGGAAAGCAGGGAAGAACTGGATCGCGCGCTCGCGATCATCAGGGCGGTTGTTACCGGGCACGGAAGTGCCGACCGGGACGGAATCATCTGACCCGGCGTACCCGTTGATGGCGTAGGACAGGCGCTTAGGGAGGGATTACGGTCTGTCCGCTTTTTGCGCAAAGAGCATCAACGCGGACGTCGCCGTCAACCGGATAGATAACTCGTTGGAGCAACTCCGACCCGCCTGAATGAGTCACCTAAACAAAAAATTACTTTAGTATTCCAGAATATATTTCGCCAACTATTTTGCAGGGTTCTTTATACTTAATATAATATGGTTTTTTCTCAATAAATCCAACTACGAAATTCTCGTTCCATTTCCTTAAGGAGGTTACCAATTCTATCATCTCAATCACCTTTACTTTATCATTGTTTATTTTTAGCGCTGGAATCGCCACAAGATCGGAGTAAAGTATAATTTCATTAACCAACTGAATTAAATCATTTGGGTCTGCATCGATATTATTTGAAACCGTAGATTGATCTTGATATACACGTTCAAATTTCGATATGAATTCTATTAGTTTTCTTGAGTAAATAAGATATTCTTTACTAATATCATTCCGATGAAGATTTACTAAATATTTTCTCCTGTTGAAAAAAACATGCCCCCAAAACGGAGCAGGCAGTTCCTAAGTCGACACTAAATTGGAACGGAGATATTTGCACAGGATTTCCCTTATATATTTATGCTGGCAATGCTGAGTTATGTTTTTGTTTTAAGCAATCAAAAATACTCATAGTTTATTGAATTCAATTTTTCAAAATAGAGATCACGCGATTTCCCTCCTTTTTGACAGGCAGAAGCTATCCGGCAGCTTTCGGCAAGAACCTCCAGCCGCGCATGGGAGTGGTAGGACGAACGTTGGCTTCGCATGTTCCACACTCATGTCGGCTTTTCGAAGGTGAATATTGCGTCCGCGATGTCCGACATGTAGGCGGAAGCAGCAGGTCCGTTTACGCCTACTTCTCAGACATACATTTGCTCGAGTCGTTTTCCGCGTAGCGGACATGCATCATCCAACGCTCTTCCCGCAAAGACGGATAGCGGACTTGCACCCGCATTCTACCCAGTCGAGGTTCGAATCTCATCACGCGGGCCACGCCCAATGATGATGAGCACTACGTCTACGCTATAGCCCTCTAATGCCGCACTGTGATGATTACCGGCATCGCCCGTGTTGATCGGTCCCGGATCGTAGGGAACTGCTCTAAAGACGATCAAGGCCCGTCCATCAAAAACAGTTGCACAGAGACCAATATATCCAATATGCTGGATATATGGAATCAGAAGCTGCCATTGCCGCCTTTGGGGCGCTCGCTCAGGGTACGCGCCTCGACGTGTTCCGTCTGCTTGTCCGCCACGAACCAGCCGGCCTGGCTGCTGGCGAAATTGCTCGCCAACTCGACGTGCCGCAGAACACGATGTCTGCGCACCTCGGCATTCTCGCGCGCGCCGGCATTGTGCGCTCCGAACGGCATAGTCGGTCGATCATCTACCGGGCCGATCTGGATGGGCTGCGCGCGCTAACGCTGTTCCTCGTCAAAGACTGCTGCGCCGGCTCGTCTGAACTGTGCGCGCCGCTCCTGGCCGAACTCACCCCCTGCTGCTGAAAGGACGCCCCGTGGCCGTCGATATCGTGATCTATCACAACCCCGAGTGCGGCACGTCGCGCAACACGCTGGCGAAGATCCGCAATGCCGGCCTCGAGCCGCATGTGGTCGAATATCTGAAGACGCCGCCCTCGCGCGCGCTGCTGGTCGAGCTGATCGATCGCGCCGGGATCAGGCCCCGCGATCTGCTGCGTGAGAAGGGCACGCCCTATGCGGAGCTGGGATTGGGCGACACGTCGCTGTCGGACGACGCACTGGTGGACGCGATGATGGCGCATCCGGTCCTCATCAACCGGCCGCTGGTCATCTCACCGCTCGGCGTAAAGCTGTGCCGACCTTCCGAAGCGGTCCTTGATCTGCTGCCCGAGCCGCAACAGGGGGCGTTTACCAAGGAAGACGGCGAAAAGGTCGTGAACGTCTCGGGTCAGCGCATCCCCTGATGCTGCTCGCCCTCGCTACCTTCGTCGTCACGATCGCGCTCGTCATCTGGCAACCCAAGGGCCTCGGCATCGGCTGGAGCGCGCTGGTCGGAGCGGCGATCGCGTTGCTCGTCGGGGTCGTCTCGTTCTCCGACGTGCCGGTGGTGTGGGGTATCGTCTGGAACGCGACCGCAACGTTCGTCGCGATCATCATCGTCAGCCTGTTGCTCGATGAAGCCGGATTTTTCGAATGGGCGGCACTTCATGTCGCGCGCTGGGGCGGGGGGCATGGTCGCCGGCTATTCGTGCTGATCGTGCTGCTCGGTGCGGCGGTGTCCTCGCTGTTCGCCAATGATGGCGCGGCCCTGATCCTGACGCCGATCGTCATCGCGATGCTGCGCGCGCTGGGATACAAGGACAAGACGACGCTGGCGTTCGTGATGGCGGCAGGGTTCATCGCCGATACGACCAGTCTCCCGCTGATCGTCTCCAACCTCGTCAACATCGTGTCGGCCGACGTCTTCCGGATCGGCTTTGCCGATTATGCCTCGGTGATGGTGCCGGTCGATCTCGCGTCGATCGCGGCGACGCTAGTCTCGCTTCTGCTGTTTTTCCGGCGCGACATACCGGCGAGCTACGATGTGGCGCAGCTCCACGCGCCCGGTGATGCGATCCGCGACCATGCCACGTTCAAGGCGGGCTGGGTCGTTCTTGCCCTGCTGCTCGCCGGCTTCTTCCTGCTCGAACCCATCGGCGTGCCGGTTAGTGCCGTAGCCGCTGCCGGCGCAGTCCTCCTGCTCATCATCGCCGCGCGCGGCCACGTCATCCAGACGCGCAAAGTGCTGGCCAGCGCGCCGTGGCAGATCGTGATCTTCTCGCTCGGCATGTACCTGGTCGTCTACGGCCTGCGGAATGCTGGCTTGACCGATCATCTTGCCGGCCTGCTCGATCGCACCACGCAAGGCGGCGTGTGGGGCGCGGCGTTCGGCACCGGCATCATCGCCGCGCTGCTGTCGTCGGTGATGAACAACATGCCGACCGTGCTGGTGGGGGCGCTGTCGATCGACGCGACGCACGCCACGGGCACGATCAAGGAAGCGATGATCTACGCCAACGTGATCGGTTGCGACCTCGGGCCGAAGATCACGCCGATCGGCTCGCTCGCGACGCTGCTGTGGCTGCATGTCCTCGGGCAGAAGGGCATCCGCATTGGCTGGGGCTATTACTTCAAGGTCGGCGCGACGCTGACGATTCCGGTGCTGCTGATGACGCTCGCCGCACTCGCCATAAGACTCAGTCTGTAATGCCGCTCCGCACGCTCTCTGATCCCGATCATCTGCCCGTGCTCGATCGGCGTTATGCGCGCCAACGTCCCGCCCTCGGGCTGGGCTCTGGTGATCCGCCGCCGCGTATCTTGCTGCTCTACGGCTCCTTACGGGAACGATCCTATTCGCGTCTCTGTATCGAGGAAGCGGCCCGCCTGCTGCAATTCTTCGGCTGCGAGACGCGCATTTTTGACCCCGCCACGCTGCCGCTGCCCGATCAAGTGACAAGAGACGATCACCCGGCCGTCCGTGAGCTGCGCGATCTTTCGATGTGGTCTGAGGGGCATGTGTGGTGCAGCCCCGAGCGGCACGGCCAGATTACCGGCATCATGAAGCTGCAAGTCGATCACCTTCCGCTGTCGATGGGCGGGATGCGCCCAACGCAGGGCCGCACGCTCGCCGTTATGCAGGTGTCGGCTGGATCGCAGTCGTTCAACAGCGTCAACACGCTGCGCGTCCTCGGCCGCTGGATGCGGATGGTGACGATTCCCAACCAGTCGTCGGTCCCAAAGGCGTTCAATGAGTTTGACGACGCCGGCCGGATGAAGCCGTCCAGCTATTACGACCGGATCGTGGACGTGATGGAGGAGCTGGTGCGCTTCACCGTGCTGCTTCGTCCGCATGCCGCGCAACTCGTTGATCGATATTCGGAGCGAAAGGAAGCAGGCACACCGATTGATGCTGCTACCGACCTGTCGAGTATAGCACTCACCTGAACGAACCGACGGGAACAACCACTGAAAAATCAGCGTGGCAAATGATACGGTGATTGGCGGTGTTTTGGTCGCTGTAGCGTAGTATAGCGTACAATCGGCGGGGCTGGCGGACCAAGTGGGATTCGAACACGTACACTGAATCAATTAGCTGGCGCTTGGCTGATTCATGAGCAAATGTCGGCTTTCAGAATGTCTCACGGTTTATTTGAACGATCGGAATGGGGTGAAAGCCTTCGCGAGGGTCGTCCGTGTGCATGTCCGGTTTTACCGATCGCCCTACACAAAGCCGACATTCCGCTTTCCCCCTTTTGAGACAGCTCCCCTCCTCCTGTCATCAAACAGGAGGATCAGAAATGACCGATACAGAGATCAGTGGGCGGCGCGTGTTGGAGATCACGATATATGGCGTCGTGCTGCACGTTCTGCTCGATAACGTGGATGCCGTTATGGAGGCTGAGCCTGACGAAAACATGCCAGAGGATCTGTTAGCTCTGCTGTCTCTCCGGAACCAGCCATTCATGATTCATGCGGTGCTGAACAATTATATCCTGAGCAAACTCGGAAAAGAGTTTGGAGCGCCGGTAAGCGCGGACGAGATCCTCTCGATCGCAGAAGAAAACGATCCGTATTTCGGCACGCTGCTTGCCGCCGCTGCGGGTTCAGACATCATCACGCATCCTGATCCGTCCGCTACGCCATACTCGAACGCCCGGGTCTCAGTCGTAAAGTTTGAGGCACCGTCACAACCGCATGAATGATGTCCTGATTTGACTTTCGACGTGCGTAAATCCTGTGGACTTATGGACAGCCGTTTCACGGTCGCTCGCGTCCTGATAGACAGCCCTGCAGGTTGACCACAGGCGCGGTTCTGCCCACAAGTCCACAGGTTCAACACCAACAGAAATTTCTTCATTCTAAAAACAAAGATCGGTCCAACCGATTACGCTTCCTATCGGAAGTCCCGTGCCTTCAGTAGCTCCGATCCCTGAAGCTGAGGCGTTCGGTCTTCCAGACTGAGCACAACGACATGGATCACCTCGCCCTCTTTCTGTAGCCGCCCCTTACAGGCCAGAAGCCGGGACGCAAGAAGAGGACGACGGTATGTCTCCTGCACATTCTTCCAGACAATCAGATTGGCCGTGCCGGTTTCATCTTCGATCGTGACGAACATGGTGCCGTTGGCCGTCCCTGGCCTCTGCCGCATCAGCACAAGACCCGTAAGCTGGATCCGGCGCCCATCCCGCAGGTACGGCAGATCCCCACAACGAACGACCCCCTCTTTTCGTAAGCCGTCTCGAAGGAATGCGACAGGATGCCCGTTCAGACTGAGTCCTGTCGCCCGATAGTCCTCATGCACTGAGGCCCGCTCTGACATCTGCGGCAGGGCAATCTCGGGCTCGATCGCTTCTGGCAGCGGAAAGTTCCGACCCCGGTCCGCCGCTTCGAACAACGGCAGGGCCGTGTCCGCGAGCCCTTTGATCGACCAGAGTGCAGCACGGCGCATCTGTCCAAACACCCGGAAGGCATCTGCTTCCGCCAGACATTCCAGGGCTGAGACCGGCACATCGGCACGGCGCCACACATCGTCAATACTCTCGTAATCCGGCATCCGAGACGCGATTAGGGCGGCCCCATGGCCGTTCGCAAGCCCCCGCACCATGCGAAAGCCAATCCTTACGGCTTTACGTAAAGACGTACCGCTACGTTCCAGCGTGCAATCCCATCGTGAGGCATTGATACAGATCGGCCGGACCTCGACGCCATGGCGTTGCGCGTCCTGAACAATCTGTGACGGCGCATAAAACCCCATGGGCTGGCTGTTCAGCAGGGCTGCACAGAACACATCCGGGTAGTGATGTTTCATCCAGGCGGACGCATAGGCAATCAGGGCAAAGGAGGCGGCATGGCTTTCCGGAAAGCCATAGCTGCCAAAACCTTCGAGCTGCGCGAAGGTCTGCTCGGCGAACCCCTGCTCATACCCATTGGCGAGCATCCCGTTCACCAGCTTGTCCCGAAACGGTGACACCCCGCCTGTCATTTTGAACGTCGCCATCGCACGGCGGAGCTGGTCCGCCTCGCCTGGTGTAAAGCCCGCGCAGTGGATCGCCACCTGCATGGCCTGCTCTTGGAACAGCGGGACACCGAGGGTTTTCCCGAGAATGCCGCGTAGGGTCTCGGACGGATAGGTGACAGGTTCCAGCTTCTCTCTTCGGCGGAGATAAGGATGCACCATGTCGCCCTGGATCGGACCAGGCCGGACAATCGCCACCTGAATCACCAGATCATAGAAAGTCCGGGGCTTCATGCGCGGCAGCATGGACATCTGCGCCCGGCTTTCGATCTGGAATGTCCCGAGTGTGTCCGCTTTCTGGATCATGCGATAGGTCTGCGGATCCTCGGCCGGGATCGAAGCGAGATCCATACGGGTCTGATACACGGTGTGCAGCAGCTCGAACCCTCGCCGCAGACAGCCCAGCATCCCCAGACCCAGGACATCGACTTTCATGAACCGCAAAACGTCGATGTCATCTTTGTCCCAGACGATGATCTGCCGTCCGTCCATGGCCGTCGGCATCAGAGGCACGAGCTCGTCCAGGCGATCCTCGGTCAGCACAAATCCGCCCGGATGCGTCCCAAGCTGGCGCGGGAAGCCGAGAAGCTGGCGGGCAAGATGAAACGTCAGGCTGAGGCGTCTGTCCTTCAGGTTCAGGCCAAGGTCGGCAGCGCGCGCCTTGCAAAGATCCGGATCCGGCAGGGACGAGGCAATATGTTTGGAAAGCTGGCCGGTCAGGTCCTCCGGCAGGCCCAGCACCTTGCCGACCTCGCGCAACGCCCCTTTGGGCTGATAGCGCTGCACGGTCGCACACAGGGCCGCGCGATGGCGACCATAGTGACGATAGATCCACTGGATCACTTCCTCTCGGCGGTCACTCTCGAAATCGACGTCGATGTCGGGCGGTTCCTGCCGTTCGGCTGAGATGAACCGCTCGAACAGCAGGCCCGAGCGAACCGGATCAATACTCGTGATGCCCAAAACATAGCAGACCGCCGAGTTCGCGGCGGATCCGCGCCCCTGACAGACAATCCCGAGTGAGCGGGCATGACGCACGATCGTATTCACGGTCAGGAAATACGGTGCGTAGGACAGAGAGCCGATCAGCCTCAGTTCATGGGCGATCTGCGCCTCGACCTCAGGCGGCGCCCCGGCCGGATAGCGACGCGGCAGTGCGGCTTCGACCAGGCGTGTCAGGGTGTCCTGCGCGCTTTCGCCCGATCTCTCGGCTTCGGTCGGATACTGGTACGTCAGGTCATCCAGACTGAACGTGCAGGCCTCGGCAATTCGCCGTGTGTTGGCCAGAGCGTCAGGAAAGACGGCAAACAGTCGTGCCTGCTCTTCAGGGGCTTTCAGATGGCGATCGGCGTGGACGTGACGGCGGTTGCCGAGAGCATCGACGGTGCAGCCTTCCCGGATCGCCGTGACCACGTCCTGAAGAACGTGCCGGCGTGCATCGTGGTAGAGAACATCCCCCGTCACAACGCAGGCCAGACCTTGTGCCGCACTGAACGCCGCAAGTGCGTGAAGCCGCGCGAGATCTCCCGGCTGCCGGAGCATCGTCAGCGCGAGAAACCGGCTCTCTTCTTCGGCTGCCCTTTGTCCGGGCAGATCCAGCAGGCTCTTAACGTGCCCGGGAAGCGCTGCCAGGTCCTCGGGCGGCAACAGGATCAGGAGGAGGTCCGGGGCCGCGGCGACGAGATCCTCCCAGCCCAGAAGAAACACGTCCCGCTCGCCCCGGTGATGGCCAAGGGTCAGAAGCTGGCACAGACCTGCCCAGCCCGCACGATTGCGCGGATACACCAGGAGCGCGCTGCCATCGCGCAAAGAGAGGCGGCATCCGGGCAAAAGGCGGAGACCCGCCTCCCGCGCCGCCAGATGGGCGCGGATGACCCCGGCCACGGTGTTCCAGTCGGTCAGACCGATCGTGTCATAGCCCAGGGCTTTCGCTTGGAACATCAGCTCATCCGGCTGGCTGCCCGAGCGCAGGAACGAAAACGAGGACGTCACTTGCAATTCGACGTAAGGCACGCTCATGGTCTAGCGCCTGTGGGGATGTGGGTGCCGGCTGCTGTCTGGTACGTTACTCGTGGGAGCGCGCATGACCACGAAGCCGGAGCGTTCGAGATAGGCGACCAGCCGTTCGGCCACCAGACGCGCCATCAACTCGGCAGCATCATGCGTGCGCCTGCGTCCGTCGTAACACAGCGCGTGCATCAGGACTTCGGCCACATCCGAGGTGCTGGCCAGGATCAGATCATCACGGGGGTCCATCAGAAGATCCCCTGAAGAAACCACGCGCCCGAACCGGACCAGCCGTGGACTCCGTCGCCTTTGCGAAACAGCCACAGGCGCAGGCCGGTCGTGGTCTCGACCTGCCAGTAGTCGCGGATTGCGCCGTAGCTTTCGGCGGACTGCCACCATTCCCCCAGCAGTCGTTCGGGGCCATCGGCCGCAGCAATGCGATGCGTCTGTCGTTTCAGGACGAACTGGCGGGGCGCACCGTCCGGAAGCAGGGCAGTCACCTGCACCCGGACGGGCAGATCGAACACAATGTTCGGCCGCGCCCAGAGCATCTGGCTCGCGAAAGGCGGTTTTGCCATGTTGCCTGGAGAAACGCGAGACCGTCCGTCTTCTGGCCAGGCGGAAAACTGGGGCGCGAGCTGGTGAACCGAAACAACGCCCGGACGATTCAGTAACCGGTCGATCAGAGAGGCCGGGAGGCCCGTTTCAGAGGATCCTGCTTCGTCCGGCAGGACAGAGTGCTCAGGTCCGGCTTCCAAAGGCTCGCTTGCGCTGACGGTCAGGATGATGGTTTCAATTCCGAACTCGGGTGCGATCTGCGGGATCTGCTCCTTCAGCAGGCGCGTCAAACGCGTGATGTCAGCCGTCGGATCGGACGTCCCCACGCGGACGGCCTGGATGGATCCGTCCACGCGAACACAGAGAAGGTCGAGCTGCCGCGCCCCCTCCCCGCGTGCCACCAGCTTTTCGCAGACAACCGGCACAAGGGCTGCAATCACTGTGGCAATGGCCCCCGGCGTGCTGATCGGCTCGACCAGAGACCGGGTCAGGGAGATCCGGTCCGCAGGCTGAAAGACGCCGAGCGGGCGGACCTGCCGTCCCAGAGCCTCATCGAGGCAGGTCAGAAGCTCTGCCCCAAAGCGTTTGGCCAGAGGCGCGCGTGGGAGATCTGCAAGGGCGCCAATGGTGGTCAGGCCGAGCCGGGTGAGGCTGGAGAGTGTCTTTTCTGGCAAAGGAAGCGCTGAACAGGGCAACGGGTGCAAGGCCTCTTTCTGCTGCCCGGAAGACACGAGACAGATCCGGTCGATCCCCGAGCGGGCCAGAGCGCGTGAGGCAGCGGCCGTATCGCTCAGCGCCACGGAGCAGGAATGCCCCCTCGCCTTCAGGCGTTCTCTGACGAGATCCAGCATGGCCGCTTCGCCGCCATAAAGATGGGCGCAGCCGGTGGTATCGCTGTAGAGGCCGTCCGGAGCATCAAACGCAGGCAGGGGTGACAGCCAGATCAGCCAGGAGCACAGATCGGTCAGCGCGACCCTCTGTGCTTCGGCGTCTTCTTCTGCGGTCAGAAGATCCGGCATCAGGGAGCGCGCCTGCGCCAGCGACAGTCCCTGTCTCAGCCCCGCCGCGAGGGCGGCCGGACTGAGACCGGTGATGGTCTGACGGTTATGCGCTGGCGCGTGCACGACCAGGGGCCTGTCGGCCGGGAAGTCTTCCGGACGGGAGAGCTGAAGGCGCTCGGTGCGCCAGAAGGGCATCCAGAGAGCGAGAAAGCGGCGCATGATCGGTACAGTCAAGGATCCAGTGAGCGGGGCGGCCTCCCCTCACCCGCAGCAGCGCGGCAGAAAGGCGTCGGGAACCGGGAAGCGGCATGGCCAGTCCCGGAAACATTCGTGGTGCTGAGGGATGAGAGAGGATCCGCCAGCGCGTGGCGCACGCGCAGGGATCTTTCCCGGGAGCGCGCGCAAGGGGTGCCGAACGCAGGAAGAAGCCTGTGTTGCCACTCGCCTCCACAGTCAGATTAAGGCGACGGGTTTCCTTGAGGGTTGGAACGTGGCTGCCAGTAATGACGGCCAGTGCGCGCTCTGGTCCGCGCAACACGTCTTCGGCGACAGCGAGCAGGCCGGTGGTGTCTGTTTCAATGCAGACCAGAGTATCTTGGGACAGACCGGACTGGTGCAGTCCCAAGACATTCAATTCGGCCGGTGTATCGCTGATCCAGAAGACCGGCCCCCTGCCCTCTTTCAGGATGGGCAGCAGCATGGCGAGACTGGCCCCGATCTCCAGAGGATCAGAGATCAGAAAGTCATGCAGGCTGCCGGTCCTGAGGCCGCCGCCGAGATGGGTATCGACGGCAGAGTGCCCTGTGGCGAGTGTGTCACTATGGGAATGGGACAGGTTTCGACGCTCCAGGCGTCGGACCTGCTCGCGCAGTCGCGCCAGGGCGTCCGTTGTCATTCATGTTCTCCTTAACGAGAACAGAAAGAGAACAAAAAAGGACTTAAGGCAAGAAAATTATCGAAGGTACTCTTGCCAAGAGTCTTAGGAGGCTAGGTTAGACCACGACTTTTGGCATTTCAGGAACATCTCTGACAAAACCAGATTTCTAATAAAGGGTATAAAACCGGTATTAGATTAAATTCAGATTATATATTTAATACCGGTAATATAATTAATTCCGGTATTAATAATAATCTTCTTATTTTTGTTTGCTGTAGGAGCGCCACATAATTTCGATCAGCGCGCCTTGCGTGATGCCTAGACGCTCGGCCTCACCGGCTATCGCGTCCCCAATCTCTGGCATGATTTTGGGGTGAATCTGATAGGTTCTAGGGCTGGGCTTCCGACCAGGCTTACGTCGCGGGGTGCGATCTAAGAAGCCATGAGCCTCCCCTACAGCATCCACTATCTTAGTTTGCTGCACGCTTTCGTCTTTCGGACGTGCCCGTAGTCCAGCAAGTCTATTTGAGCCGGTCATATACAGCCTCCGCAAAACCCCTTGCGTTTTCTAGGGCCTTGTCCACTTTTCCGCCTGTCGTCATCTCTTTATTTTCGAGCATTGATGTCAAATCGCCCCCATAGGCAAATAGCTCAGAAAAGGCTGCCCTGGAGACTAATGACGGTTGTATGAGGTCGATGCCTTCCGATTTGAGCTGGCTTTCAAGATCTTTCTGAACGCGACTTTTTATCGCGGCACTTGTTTTTGTAAGCACCACAGCATGACGGATCGTTCTTCCGAGAGCATCCTCTTCTTCTCTTACGAGAGCCAAGGCTTCCGAACCAATCTCAGCGTCCAATGCTGTTGCCTGCATCGGTACAATCACTAGGTCAGCCTGAGATATGGCGCGACTGACAAGTTGTGAAGCAACACCTTCAAGATCAACTATGACGATTTTTCCGTCGCCATCTGCTCTTTTGATTGTCTGAACAATTTCGGATCGGCCCACGTCTGATACGAGGCGAATGCCAGATGGGATGCTTCGAGAAGCCCAACGTGTAAGCGAGTGGTTTGGATCGCAATCCAGAACCGTAACTTCGGCGTGCATTCGCGCAAACTCTGTAGCCAAGAGCACGGCACAGGTTGATTTTCCTACTCCCCCCTTGGGACTAGCCATCACAATTACGGGCATCAATCTCTCCAGATTAATACAATAACCGGTATTAAATAAGTCACCGGAATCGTTTCGGTAATCTGTAATATATGCATTACCAGAAATAAATCAATAACCTAAATTAATTCTATGACCGGAAATATATAACAAACCGGGAAAATACCTGAAAATCTAAAATCGGTAGTTCATAGCGGTTTAGAGGATGGCAGCATGGAAGGATTGAAAGAAAGCGCTGACTGGGAGTCACTCTTTTGATTGTCTGAACAATTTCGGACCGGCCGACGTCTGATACGAGGCGAATGCCAGATAGGATGCTTCGAGAAGCCCAACGTGTAAGCGAGTGGCTTGGGTCGCAATCCAGAACCGTAACTTCGGCGTTCATTCGCGCAAACTCTGTAGCCAAGAGCACGGCACAGGTTGATTTTCCTACCCCCCTTTGGGACGAGCCATCACAATTACAGGCATCAGTCTCTCTAGGTTAATATAATAACCGGTATTGAATGAAATACCGGAATTGTTTCCATAATCTGTAATATATCTATAACCGGCAATATATGACAAACCAGAATAACACCGGAAAAAATTGGTAATGGATCGTAGTTTTGATGGTGGCAGAAATGAAAAGATTGAAGGAAAGCGTAATAGAAGAAAGGGCTGGCTGGAAGCTGCCCAGCCCGCAACAGGTGGGTCAACGCGTGTCCTCGCCATGCTCGCCGGCTGCGCCGTCTGCGCGTGGCTGCGGGCCGCGTTGATCCTGCCGCTGCGCGGCACTGTTGCAGTCTGAACAGCCCCCAGCCGGACGCGACGATGTTCAAAAACCAGAAATGGATCGAGCATCATGCGCCGTCATTATCTTCCTTACGTCCCAACACCACGCGGTCGGCCGCCCATGCGGTGGACCGATACGCAGGAGCCGGTGTCCTGCCGCAAGTGCAATGAGCACTGGGCTGGCGGTGATCCGGCTCTGACGATCCCGTGTACGGGCTGCAACGCGCCAGCCCATGAGCCCTGCCGTCGCAGTGCGGGCGGTAATGAGCGGGTCTGCGCGTGCCGGGATGAGGCAGCGACCCAGCTTGGACTCCTCTCACGCTGCGAAGGCCTGAGCTGGGGCAACCGGCATGTGAAGCCGCTTCTCCTGCGTGACGCTCCGATCGCCAGTGCTCTGATGTGCCGCTCTGTCCGGACAGGTGCCCCGGTCAGCAGGTTCGTGTCATGACACCGGATCTGACGTCGTATGACAGCATCATCGTGGCCGTATCGGGCGGAAAAGACGGCATTGCCTGTCTCCTTGCCCTCCTTGAAGCCGGTGCCTCGAAGGGCCGCCTGGAACTATGGCACCACGAGGTGGACGGGCAGGGGCCATCCTTCATGGACTGGCCCTCCACCTCGCCCTATGTGAGCGCGCTGGCGCGGGACTTTCGCCTGCCGCTCTATCGCTCCTGGCGCGAGGGCGGCTTCGAGCGGGAGATGCTCCGCAAGGATGCACCGACAGCCCCTGTTCTTTTCGAAAGCCCTGAGGGTCTGATCCGCGCAGACGGGCAGGGGCCGAACGGGACGCGCCTGCGATTTCCCCAGGTCTCCGCCAGCCTGACGACGCGCTGGTGCTCCAGTGTCACCAAGATCGACGTCGCCGACCGCGCGCTACGCGGCCAGGACCGCTTCCTGCACCGCCGCACGCTGTTCGTAACGGGCGAGCGTGCCGGGGAAAGCCCAAACCGTGCCCGCTATGCCGTCTTTGAGCCGCACTGCACGGATACGCGGCACGGCACGCGACGTCGCCGTCATGTCGATCACTGGCGGCCGGTCCACCAGTGGAGCGAGGCGCAGGTCTGGAACAGCCTGAAACGCTGGAAGGTGATGCCGGCGCTGCCATACCGCATCGGCTTCTCCAGACTGTCCTGTGCCACCTGTATTTTTGGCGATGTGCGGCAGTTTGCAACGATCCGCTGGCTCGATCCGGCCCGCTTTGACCGTCTCGTGCAGTACGAGCAGCAGTTCGGCTGCACGATCAAGCGCACCGTGTCGCTGGAGCAGCTCGCCGAGCAGGGCAGGCCGTATGCCGCCGCCCTGGCAGCGCCCGAGCTGGCCCGCGTGTGCCTCTCGTCGCGTCCGATCCCGACTGTCTTCACACCAGCCTGGGAGATCCCGGCCGGAGCGTTCGGGCAGGGCGGGGGGCCAGCCTGAAAAAAAGAAGAAAAAACAGAAGGTTGGAAAAAGAAGAAGAGGGGAGGGGGGCAGCACAGGCCAGCCCGCCCCGCAAGAGGTGGGTCCGTCCGTGTCCTCGCTGCGCTGCGGGCCGGGCGGTCCCGACGCTGCGCGTCGCTCTGGCAGGCCGCACTGTCCTGCGCTCGCCGGAGAGGGTCAGGAAAGGAAATAAAGACAATGTCAGACACCCTCGAACGCCCCGCACAGGCGCACGCCTTCGATCTGAAACAGGCCCACGAAGAGGGCTGGACGATCCTCGAAGGCTGCGGACCCGACAATGACGAGACGCATCTGGTGGGTCTGCATTGCAGCGATCCGCAGGCCTGGTGGCGCGTGGCGAGGAAGGCAGGCGAGGGTTCGACCTACCACCGCGAGGCGCTGGCCCGCCTCTCCGAGAACGAGCGCGAGCAGATCCGCCTGCGCTTTGGTCCCCTCTGACGCCGCGCTGATCCGGGAGGCCTGACGCCTCTTTCCCTGAACTGATCCTGTTTTCCGGCCCCCCGGTCTGCCCCTGCGCAGCACCGGGCGCTGCCGCTTGTCCGGAGTTTTCCCATGTCCACGTCCCAACTGAGCTTCTTCGACACCTCAGCACTCGGCGGCAGCCAGTCTAATCTCTACTGGGGCGATCTTCCCGGAGACCGCGCCCTTGAGGAAGCCGCCGCTGCGGTCCTACAGGCGACACAGGCCCCGGCTCCGATCCCCGCCGTCCTGCCGAAGGTGGATTTCGTCCTGAGCGGAACGCGTGGCCTCGCCCAGGGCTGGAAAGAGCGCGCCCGCGACAATCTGGCAGCGATTCGCCTTCTGGCCACACTGGAAGCGGAAGACCGCAACGCCAGCGCGGAAGAGCAGGCCGTGCTTGCCCGCTTTACGGGGTTCGGGGCCGGAGAGCTGGCCAACAGCCTGTTCCCGCGTGCCGGAGAGACCTTTCGTGCCGGGTGGGAAGAGATTGGCAGCCAGCTTGAGGCACTGAGCAGCCAGCAGGAGCGGGCCGGTCTGGCACGGGCCACGCAGTACGCCCACTACACGCCCGAGCTGATTGTTCATGCGATGTGGGATCTGGTGGCTCAGATGGGGTTCCGGGGCGGCCGTGCGCTGGAACCAGGCTGTGGCACCGGACTCTTCATGGCGAGCGTGCCCCCGAAGCTGGCCCCGAAAACCGCTTGGACCGCGATCGAGAACGACCCGCTGACGGCCCGCATCACGCGCAAGCTGTTTCCGAACCAGTGGGTCCGCGCTGAAGATTTCACGACAGCCAAGCTTGCGGAACGCTACGATCTGGTGATCGGCAACCCGCCGTTCAGCAACCGTACGGTCCGGGGCACGGATGAGCTGGGACGCCTTGGCCTGTCCCTGCATGATTATTTCATCGCCCGGTCCATCTCCCGTCTGCGTCCCGGAGCCGTGGTGATGTTCGTGACGTCGCGATGGACGATGGACAAGTCCGATGCCGGCGCGCGGCGGACGATCTTCGAGACGGCCGATTTCGTTGGCGGCGCACGTCTGCCAGCCGGGGCCATGCGCGACGATGCCGGAACCGATGTTGTGGTGGACGTGCTCGTGTTCCGCCGTCGCGCACCGGGAGAGGATGCGGGCGATGCGACCTGGCTGGACGTGGCGGCGCTGGAGGACACCGATCAGGGCGAAGGCCCGTTGCGGATCAACCGCTATTTCGCGGAAAACGGCCAGCAGGTTCTCGGTCGGCACGACTGGACGAGCGGTCAGTTCGGCCCGGAATACACCTGCAGGGCCAACCCGCTCCAGATGCTGGACGAGGCCCTGCCGCTCGCCCTCGGCCGTCTTTCTTCGCTGGCCCGCTTCCCGGCCCCGCAGACGCTCGATGTTGCGACGGTGCAGGATAACCACGCCGCCGAGGTCGGAACGGCCGCTGACGGTGCCCTGCTGAAAGAGGGCAGTTATCTGCTGCACAAAGGCGTGCTGCACCAGATCATCGACGGCGAAACCGTGCTGGTGAAGGTGAAGAAAGGCGAGCAGAAGGAAGGGATCTTCCAGAAGCACGCGGCCATCATCAAGGGCCTGATTCCGGTAAGGGACGCGGCCCGTCTGGTGCTGCGCGCCCAGGTGGAAAACCTGCCCTACAGCGCGCATCAGGCGGATCTGAAGCGCGCGTATCAGGCGTTCAGCCGTCAGTTCGGGCCGATCAACCTCACGAACACCACGACACGGGTGGATGAGGAGACGGGAGAGGAGAAATCCACACAGCGTCGTCCGAACCTTCAGCCGTTCTATGACGATCCGGATGTGTGGCTGGTCAGCTCGATCGAGGAGTATGACGAGAAGAGCCAGACCGGCCGTCCGGGACCGATCTTCAGCGAGCGCGTGATTCAGGCCCCGTCCGAGCCCGAGGTTCACGGCGCTCATGACGCGCTGGCGGTCTCCCTGCACGAGACAGGCGGCGTGGATGTCGAGCGCATGGCGGAGCTTCTGGGCCGTCCCGGTGAAGAAGTGCTCGCCGAACTCGGATCCTCGGTCTTTCTCGACCCGATCCGCAGCACAGGCGACCGTGAGGTCTGGGTGACGGCAGACGAAGCCCTGTCAGGCGCGGTCCGCACCAAGCTGGCGCAGGCCCGGGAGGCTGCCGAGCGCGACCGACGCTATCTGCGCAATGTCGCCGCCCTTGAAGAGGTGCAGCCCGAAGACCTGCGCCCGTCCGACATTACGGCCCGTCTGGGAGCCCCATGGATCCCGGTGCCGGATGTTGAGGCCTTTGTTGCAGAGGTCATGGGGGTTCGCACGACCATTCACCATACGCTGGAGGTGGCGACCTGGAGCGTGGACAAGAGCGGGTTTTCCGGCAAGGTCGAGGCCACCTCGGTCTGGGGGACGCAGCGCCGTCATGCCGGGGATCTGCTGGACGATGCGCTCAATCAGGCCAGCCCGAAAATCTGGGACACCTGGCGCGATGTGAACGGCGAACACCGTGAGCTGAACACGAAGGAGACGGAGGCGGCCAAGGAGAAGTTGGCCGCAATCAAAACCGCGTTCGAGACATGGGTCTGGCAGGACACCGACCGCGCCGAGCGTTTGGTGCGGCTGTATAACGATGCGTTCAACAACCTTGTCCCGCGCACGTTCGACGGCTCTCACCTGAAACTGCCGGGAGCCAGCACGGCGATCAGCCTGCGCGACCATCAGAAGCGGGTGATCTGGCGGATCATCGCCAAGGGCAGCACCTACATGGCTCATGCGGTGGGGTCCGGGAAGACGTTCTCGATGTGCGCGGCAGTGATGGAGCAAAAGCGCCTCGGCCTGATTTCCAAGGGCATGATCGTGGTGCCCGGCCACTGCCTTGCGCAGATGGCGCGTGAGTTCATGATGCTCTACCCGAACGCCCAGATCCTCGTGGCGGACGAGACGAACTTCGTGAAGGACAAGCGCCAGCGGTTCCTGGCCCGGGCGGCCACGGGAAACTGGGACGCCATTGTCATCACGCATGACGCCTTCAAGTTCGTGCCGGTCGAGAGCGCGTTCGAGCAGGAGATGGTCGAGGACCAGATTGCCTCTTACGAAAGCCTTCTGGAGAATGTGAGCCGCGATGATCGACTGTCGCGCAAGCGCATCGAGCGCCTTAAGGAAGGGATGGAAGCCAAGCTGAAAGCCCTGTCCAGCCGCAAGGACGATCTCGTGCATCTCGGCGAGATCGGGGTGGACCAGATCCTCGTGGATGAGGCGCAGCAGTTCCGTAAACTGTCTTTCGGCACAAACCAGTCCGACCTGAAGGGGATCGACCCGAACGGCAGCCAGCGCGCCTGGGATCTGTTCGTCAAAACGCGCTACCTCGCCAGGCGCAATCCAGAGCGCGTGCTGGTCATGGCGTCAGGCTCGCCGATCACCAACACCCTGGGTGAGATGTTCTCGATCCAGCGCTTCATGGATCTGCCAGCCCTTGTCGAGCGTGGCCTGCACGAGTTCGACGCCTGGGCCGCAAGTTTTGGCGAGACCCGCACGGAGCTGGAGCTTCAGCCGAGCGGTCTTTACAAGCCGGTCACGCGCTTCTCGGAGTTCGTGAATGTCGCGGATCTGATGGCGATGTATCGCGACTTTGCCGACGTCGTGCAGCAGGACGACCTGCGACGCTACGTCAAACTGCCCGAGATTGCGGGCGGCAGGCGTGAGATCGTCGTGGCCGATAGCGGGGACGCCTTCCGCGAGTATCAGAAGACGCTCGCCGAGCGGATCAAGAGGATTGAAGAGCGCACGGGCAAGCCCCAGAAGGGCGACGACATCCTGCTGTCCGTCATCACTGATGCCCGGCACGCGGCGATCGACCTGCGTTTCGTGCGGAACTGGGCGGCGAATGACAACAGCAACAAGCTGAACGTCATGATCCGCAGGGTCTTTGAGATCTGGCAGAACACGTCCGCCAATCCCTACACCGACCCTGAGACGGGACGGCAGTACGAGCTGCCCGGTGCCACGCAGATGATCTTCTCGGATCTGGGCACGGAATCCGCGCTGGAGACACGCGGGTTCTCGGCCTATCGCTGGATCCGCGACGAGCTGATCCGCATGGGCGTGCCGCGCGACGAAATCGCCTTCATGCAGCACTACAAGAAGAGCACGGCCAAGCAGGCGCTCTTCCGCGACATGAACTCCGGGCGCAAGCGCATCCTGATCGGATCGTCCGCAACCATGGGAACGGGCGTGAACGCGCAGCAGCGCCTGATCGCCCTGCATCATCTCGACGTGCCCTGGCTGGTCTCGGACATCATCCAGCGCGAGGGGCGGATCGAGCGGCAGGGCAATCAGAACCCGGTGATCCAGCTTTACGCCTACGCCCTGAAAGGATCGGTGGATGCGACGAACTGGCAGATGCTGGAGCGCAAGCAGAAGTTCATCTGCCTTGCCATGTCCGGAGACCGGACGATCCGCCGTCTGGAAGACATGGGAGCAGAAGCCAACCAGTTCGCCATGGCGAAGGCGCTTGCGTCGGGTGATGAACGCCTGATGCAGAAGGCCGGACTGGAAGCCGAACTGGCCCGCCTGGAGCGCTTGCAGGCCGCGCATCACGACGATCAGTATAATGTCCGTCGTGCGATCGACCGTGCCGAGCGTGACCGTGAGACGGCGCAGGCCGTGATCCCGCGTCTTCAGAACGACATCGCACGGCGCGAGCCGACACGCGGTGAAGCGTTCCGTCTGGTGCGCAAGGACCGGGAGATGACCGAGCGTGAGAAGGCCGGTCAGTGGCTTCTCTCGCAGGCCCGTCTCGCCGCGAAGTCCGGGGAGAAAGGCAAGTGGACGCTCGGCACGATCGGCGGCTTCGAGATCCTGTGCGAGACCTGGCGCACCCGCTTTGACGGCGAGGAGACGTGGGACGCGACCCTCGGTCTTGTGCTGGACGGGCGGATCCTCGGCATGGATTTCGACCGCGAGACAAGCCCGGTCGGGCTGGTCAGCCGCATCGAGAACGCGCTGTTGCGGTTCGAGGCGGAACTGGCGGACGCGCGCCGTCAGGTGGAGGAAGCCGAGCGCAAGCTGCCCGGCTATCGCGCCCGCGTGGGTCTGGCGTTTCCGGAGGCGGCGCTGTTGCAGGAGAAGCGCGAAGCCATGGCGGCCCTTGAGGCGGATCTGGCAGCCGATACGCAGCGCCGGGAGGAAGCAGAAAAGGCTGAGGCAAAGGCCGCGCTCGTTCCTGAAACAGCGTGAAAAGAAGGGAGATAGTCAGCAATGGGGGGAGAGCTGAAAGTCTGCTTTCGAAGATCATATGGCGTCACGCGGAGAATCTCCTGCCTGAAAACTATTTTCCCAGTGTCCGACGGCTATAACCAGGCGGCACACCGACGATGCGTTTGTAAGCACGACTGAAAGCCGCCTGAGAGGTGTAACCCAAGCGCTCGGCGACCCTTTCAATAGACATTCTGTCGTAAGCGAGCCAGGTCCGGGCTATGCGCATTCGCAGCTCCCCGGCGTAACGCAAAGGCGCAACGCCGATCATCTCCTGAAATCGCCTTGCAAAAACAGAGCGCGAGAGACCGCTTTCCGCGGCCAGTTCCGCTACGGTCCAGTCGCGTCCGGGGTGACGATGCAGGGCAAGAATGGCGCGCGACAGTTTTGGCTCTCGCAGAGCCATCACAAAGGCGGAACTGTTGCCGCAGCCGCATTCCACCCAGCCCCGGACGATGACGGCCATCACGACATCTGCCAGACGCGCGAGAATGCCCGCATTTCCCATGCGTCCGGTACAGGCTTCCTGTTCCATGGCCGTTAAAATTGGCATGAGTTCGAGATAACGCTGGCTCGTGGCGTCAATCATCATGAGTTCGGGCATCAGGGGAACAAGTCCCTGAAGGCCACCAAGATCGAACTCCATGCAGCCACTGAAGAAAATCGTCTGGGGTGTGCCGCTGGAGCAGGTCACGGCACAGACGGTGTCGCTCAGGGCTATGATATCGCAGTGGTCGATATCCTGAACCAAAACTTGCGGATCGGAAAAAATCTTATGGGCACTTCCTTGCGGAAGGAACACTGCATTGCCCGCTGAGAGCGTCTGAAGCTCACCATTTTCGGTCAGAAATTCTGCCTTACCGGTCGCCAGGAAATGGAAATAGGCGCAACCGGGTTTTGCCTTGAAGGCAAACCCAAAAGAGGATGCGGCATGGATGCGGCGATATTGAATCCCGCGCAGACGCATCCCGAGAAGCAGTTCGTTCATGAGATCAGAGGATGGGGCGATCGGATCCAACAATAAAATATTCCGGGGTTTCGATCAAAGATTACAGATTATTAGACATAGATCGTCCCAGTTGTGCCGTCTAGCCTTGGGTTGTAACGGCAATTCCAAGGACGTTTTTCGTGAGTAAAGCATTATCAGAGCCCGCTGGTCCTGACATCGGCAGTACAACAGATGACAGGGAACCCACGTCTCCAGCATGGATGGCGGTCTTTTCGCTGGCCATGGGTGTTTTCGGGCTTTTGACAGCGGAATATCTACCCGCAAGCCTTTTGACACCCATCGCAGTGGGACTGGGTGTTTCAGAGGCTCTGGCAGGACAGGCCGTCACGGTAACGGCTGTGGTCGCCATGTTTTCCGGACTGCTGACGGCAAGCCTGACGCGGCGAGTCGATCGTCGCATTGTGCTGCTTGTCTTCAGTGTGCTGATGGTCGCGTCCAACCTGTTGGCCGCATTGTCATCCAGCCTCACCGTACTTCTCGCAATGCGGGTGCTGCTGGGCATTGCCCTGGGAGGGTTCTGGAGCATGGCAGCAGCCGTGGCGATGCGCCTTGTTCCAGCAGCACTCCTGCCACGGGCTCTTTCAATCATTTTCAGCGGGATATCGGTAGCGACTGTCGTGGCCGTGCCGCTCGGCAGTTATCTGGGGGGACTATATGGATGGCGAACGGCCTTTTTTGCGGCGGCGGCACTCGGCGTTCTGACACTGGCCTTCCAGTTTTTCACACTTCCGTCTCTGGAACCGACCAGCCCAGCCCGGTTGGGGACCATCCTGGATGTCTTGCGCAGACCCGGTATTGGCGTGGGGATGCTGTGCTGCACCCTTGTCCACACGGGTCAATACGCTCTGTTCACATATATCCGTCCGGTTCTGGAAAGTGTGATGGTGATCAATGTCAGCGGTCTGGCGCTGGTGTTATTGGCCTTTGGCGTAGCCAATTTCGTTGGAACCCTGATTGCAGGATGGGTACTGGAACGTAGTCTGCGCGCCACGCTCATCGTCATGCCAGTTCTGATTGGAGCAGCAGGTCTGGGGCTGATTTTCCTGCCTGCGGGAATAACAGGACAGGTTCTTCTGGTGATCCTGTGGGGGATGGCCTTTGGGGGCGTCCCGGTGGCATGGTCGAACTGGGTTGCGCATGCGGTTCCCGATCAGGCTGAAAGCGCAGGCGGGATGGTGGTTGTCTCTGTGCAGTCCGCCATTGCAGCGGGAGCTGCCGTCGGTGGTCTAATGTTCAGTATTGACGGTGTGGTCGGTGTGTTTGGGGTCGCCAGCGCGCTCCTTCTGTTTTCGGCTTTGCTGATCGCACTTCGAGTCAGGACAAACCCACATTCTGCAATCTGAAAAGAATACAAAAATAGATATTCAAATATCTGTCTGCTTTGCGGGTGCTACGTCAGCGTTTGCAACGTCCGACAAGAGGGCGGAAGCGGTCACTTTACGGATAGCGGGAAATGCGTTGTGCCGTAGGCAGCAGGTCACGGAACTGTGTCAGTACAGGGCGCATAAACGCGTCACTGAACTGACCGATGGATGAGGTTTGCTGCAAGTAGTATGAGCTGGCGATCGGATCTAGATTGTACTCGTCGAGTACGATCCATTGACGCAACGCCTGATCAAGGCCAGCACGCTTCTTTTCGGTCGCTGGCACTTCAACAGCAATGCGGGTTGCAGACGGCTGTTTTGTCGTCAGGGGCAACAGCAGGACATACTGACGATCATCACGACCTATAAAGACTGCGGCCACCGCCGTTGGACGATCCTTGCGTCCTTCTGTTTCGCCATTCCCGTTCTGCCAATGCCATAGATAAGGATACCGCAGCACCATGCCGGGCCGGAAAGTCTGGCTCATGGTTCTGTGCGGGTTTCCAGCAGGTACCCGTCAATCGCATTTGCTATGTCGTGAGCCAAATCCTGAGGCATTTCCGTAGTGGCACCCGCAGTACGCTCTGGTGAGCTTCCCACCAATGCCTCGTATTGTTCGACACTCAGCATGACCAATCGTGGTTTGCCGCGCTGATTAATTGAAATTGGTCCTTGCAGGGCACTGGCGATGATGTCTCCGGATTTGCGGGACAGATCGCTTGTCGAGAATGTGCGCATTGCGTTCTCCTTTATTTGCGTAAAATACAGCAATTACAGATCTGATGCAATTTCTGAAAGAAGAGTGCTTTGAAAGGGTGAAGGACAAGCAGGAAAGGCGGGGCTGTCACGAACCAGCCAGCCGCGCAAGGCTCAGGCCGGGCGCGCTTCGCGCGGCCTTGCGCGGCTGGCTGGCCCGTGACGCGGGAGGGACATCTGAAAAATTATAGAAAGAGCGTCCCATGGCCGAGCTTCGCCGCGTCGATCCGAAAACCCTTGTGCCCAATCCGAACAATCCGCGCTCTTCCATCGGAAGCCTTGAGGAGCTGCGTAAACTCGCTCTGAACATCAAGGCGATTGGCATCCTCCATCCTCCGGCCGTCCGGGAACTGGAGGACGGACGCCTGATGATCGTGGCAGGCCACCGTCGGACGGAAGGCGCCATCTATGCCGGTCTGACCGAGATCGACGTGTATGTTGGCGATCAGAGCGAAGACCTCGATGCCCTGGCTGCCGTCAGCGAGAACTTCGTTCGTCTGGACATGACGGAGCCGGAACAGTGGAACAGCGTCACCCGCCTGCGCGAGCAGCTTGGCTATACAGATCCGCAGGTCTGCGCCGCCCTGATGGTTACGCCGAGCTATCTCAAGCGTCTCAGTCTGCTGGCGAAGCTGCACCCGCCTATTCTGGATGCCATCGCCCTCGGCCGAGGCCCTGACGAGCGGCAGCGCAAAATTATCGCGCAGGCCTCACTGGACGAGCAGCGTGACGCATGGGCGGAAATGTTTTCCGAAAGCGTCGGAGACGACGAGGATCCGGCCGAGTACCGCGTAAAGGCCGAAGACCCGGAAGACACCGTGGCCTGGGGCGCGCTGGCCCGGAACCTCGAACAGAAGGAATGGTACGCCCGCAACGCCCGGTTCGGCGACGAGCTTACCCGCAAGCATAACATCGTCTGGATGGAGGATCTGTTTGCCGAAGCTGATACAGACAGCCGCTATACGCTCGATGCTACGGCTTACGCGGCCGCACAGCAGGACTGGCTGGACAATGAGCGGCCCGAAAACTCCATTGTCCTGACCTCGGACGAATACGGATATGCCCGCGCGCCGGAGGGCTTCATCACCATGGGCACCTGGATGGCGACACAGGAGGGTGAGGTCATCGGTTATGGCCTCAATCCCCGAACCCTGAAGATCGTGGAAGAACGCTGCCGTCCTTACAGCGCCGCGAAGGTTGACCACTCGGGCAGCTCTGCCACGCCAGAGGCACCGAAAGAGCGACCGGACGTCTCCGGGACCGGCCACAAGATGATCGGCGAGATCCGCACCGTCGCTCTGCGTGAGGCGCTTGGTGAGGTGTCCGAGACAGCCGACCCATGGGAACTGATCGCCGCTCTTCTGCTGGCGCTGGAGGCCGAGAACGTCCGGGTGCATGGCGATGCCAGCGGAAATAACTGGTCAGAACCAACCGCGCGCACGCTCGCGATGGCTGACCTCTTTCCCGAAGGCAGCCTTGTTCGCGACGAGAAGCTGATCCGCCGCCATGCCGTCACCGTCCTGCAAAGCATCCTGAACTGCGATGTGTCGATGCACAGCGGCAGCGGTCTGCCCGCGCAGCTCGTGGGCGTTCTGTTCGGTGCCGACCAGAAGATGCCGAGCATGGCCTTTGAGGCGTTCCTCAAATGCTACAGCAAGCCCGGCATTACCAAGGCCGTGCAGGCCGAAGGACTTGCCCCGCAGAATACGGGCAAGGAGATGCGTGCGGCCCTGATGAACCATGTCGGGGAAGGCCACTGGCTGCCCGAGGTCGCATCGTTTGCGCAGGCGCAGGCCGTCTGGACGCAAAAGCAGAAGAAACAACAGGCGAAGATCCGGGAGCTGGAAAGCGTGATGGACGATGAGGACCTGGACGAGATGCCTGAAGATGATTTCGAGGAAGCAGCCGATGATGAGGCTGACCTTTCAAGCGGCCCTGTCGTGTCGGTGACGGAGCCTGATTCGGAAGAGACCTTCTCTCTGCAAGCGCCCGAGAGCGAGCCCGAGCAGACGGAGCACAATGAGGCCATGCAGTTCATGCGGGACCATCTCGAAATCGTGGTCGTGGCCTGAAGCAGGGAGCGGGAAAAGAAAAGGAAAGGAGGAGAGGGGCGCTGCCATCGCGCTCCGTCCGGGTCAAAAGGTGGCTCCTCACCGGCTTCGCCGCTTCCGGTGCCGGCGCACGCGCCGCTTTTGACCCGGCCGTCCCGCGCTGACGCTGGAGAAGACATCACGAAAATCCAAAGGAAAAGGATCAGACGATGTTCGTCCCCTCTCTCGTTCCCGTTCAGGTCGGCACCCGCGTTTACACCCATCTCTACAGCCGGGGAGCCGGGATCGTCATGGCTGTTTACGGCAAGGAAAGTCCGACCACCGTCCGGTCCCTGTCGCGTGGCGGGGCCATCGTGTCGGGCGGCAGCGCCTCCTATGACATCGTCTTTGCCTGTGGCTCGATCTCCCGTCGTCTGCCCGAGGCCATTCTGCGCGGTGTCCAGTGGCGGATCGAAGCCGACAAGGGACTGGCCAGTCCCGAGGAGATTGCTTTCCTCCGTACCCATGCCGAAGAGGTGGAGGCCGAGAAGGTGGCAGCCGAAGCGCGCGCCAAAGCAGAACATGCCGCCGAGGTCGCAGCGCTCCGCGTCAATCCGGACTATGCCGATCTGGAACAGGGCGACGACAGCAGCGGCACGCTGGCCGCCAAAAACATCCGCCGGATGCTGAAAAAGGCGTTCCCGAAGGTCAAGTTCTCCGTCCGCAAACGCGATTACGGGAGTGTGACGGTGCAGACTGAGGAGGATCTGGACGAGACGGCGACCGAGACCCTCCAGGCCATCACCTCGCGGTTCAAGTCCGGATATTACGACCAGCAGTCCGACTGCCACCTGACGAGTAACAGTCCCTGGCAGGACGTGTTCGGCAGCTCCGAATATGTGAGCGACTGAGCCTTTTCTTTTTTCGTCCGCCCTTCAAGGCCGCTCGCTCCGGGGCGGCCTTTTCCATTTCTGGAGCCTGACATGCCTGTTTTTATTGTGACGCTCAGCGAGCGCCAGCTTCTCTCCGACCGCGTCAATTTTCAGGTCGAGGCCGAGACCGCCGAGGCAGCCGGTCAGCTCGTTCTGGACGCGACGGCCGACGAGGCGAACGAGAGCGGGCTGCGCCCGGTTCGCCTGCCAGACGGTCAGAAGGCCGTTCTCGAACCTGAAAACGTGGACGGCAACGAAGTCTCCGTGTCCGTCCGTCCGGTCGATCAGCCGGACGCCGTGGCCACGCAGATCGGTGCGTGCTGGCATCTGGATCTCTCCGCCCCTGAAGCGCGCCGCCTTCTTCCTGTCCTGACCGGGGCCATCGTGGACGAGGACGATCCTGTGACGCGCGCGCTCTGTGCCCGTCTGGCGCGACAGGTCGCCAACCTCGCGCAGTAGGAGGCGGGAAAAGAAAAAGGGGGAAGGGGAAAAAGGGAGGGCAGGCACCACACCGGAGCCTGTCCGGCAAAGGGTGGGTCGGCCGTGTCCTCGCTGCGCTGCGGGTCGTCCGATCCCGCTGCGTTGCAGCGCCTTTGCCAGCCAGTCCCCGCTGCGGTCGCCGGAAAGGGTCATGGAAGAAAAAAGGAGAATGACATGGCCGACCTTTCCGATCTGCGTCCCCGCAACCGCATAGAATGGCTCGAACTGGCCGAGTTCGTGGCAGGCATCGTGCTCTTCGCAATCTTCATCGTTCTGGTGGTGGTGCTCCCCTCCTTCCTTTGAGACCCCCGAGATCAGGCGCTGTGGAGATCACCATGCCGACATACACGCTCGCCGCAATTCCTGCGGCCTCTCACGGGAGCTTAATCTCCTGTTCATCTCCGGCCCGTTACAAAAAGACGCGGATCGAGGTGGCTGACCTTGCAGGGATCCGGGCTGCCGTTGCCGAGTACGGCACGCGCCTGCACGATGATTACCCGGAGGCCTCCTTCCTTGTGTCTGTTACACCCGAGCGCGGGGGCGATCATCCCGAAGGGTTCAGCGAGGCCCGCTGGACAGGATCCCTCGGCACCGAACACTGGATCAGGGTCATCCCTGAAGACACACCGTTCAAAGCCTACCTTACTCAGGTCGAGGCGCTGCTCGCCCATGAGGTGCGCTCATGAACGGGCCGGAGCCCGCGTCCCTCGTGTGTCCCGCGCTGCGACGGCCGCCGATCCAGCCTCAGGGCCTCACCGCAACGCAGTTCAGCGACGCGGCCGAGAAGGCGAAGATCGGAAACGCGCTTTTGTCATTCATCGCACGCGGGTTTCCGCAGAGTGCCTGGAACCGCACGCTCTACAACCGCCTGAGCCAGATGTTCGGGCATATCGCCCATTACGACATCCACGGCTTCTGGGGCGCGCAGTTCTCCACGACACAGGCACGTCTGGGCTTCCTGCGCAGCATCGTCCTGTACGGCTGTTATGGCGATCCCGCCTGGACCTGGTCGGACGTCGAACGCGACATTCGCAACCGCATCATCGGCAGCGGCCTGATCGAGGCCTACACCCGCGCCCTTGCCGCAGAGCAGGAGGCACGCGACCGGGCCGATCTGGCGCGTCTGGCGGACCGCTTCCGGATCGCCCTGCCAACCACACATCAGTCTCCCCCTGCCGCGCCCGTGCAGGCCGAGCTTTTCTGACACGGGCAAGCGAAAAGGACAGGATAATGGCTCAGACCTTCAGCCTTGCCATCGTCATTGGCAATCTCGGTGCGGATCCGGAGATCCGCACAGGGCAGGACGGACACCGCGTGGCCCTCTTTCGTCTGGCAACCGACAGCCAGCGCACGGACATAACGACGGGTCGCCGCGTCCCGCAGACGGTGTGGCACAGGATCGTCTGCCACAACGACTTTCTGACCGATCTTCTCGAACAACGCGCCCGCAAGGGCCAGCTCGTGTTCGTGCGCGGCTCTTACGAAGTCCGCGCACGCACGGATCAGGGGCCGCCCGAGCCCGAGATCGTGGTGAGTGCGCAGGACGGGGATGTGATGATCCTTACCGATCCGGGACGCTGACGTCCTCTTTCTTCGAAACACGCACGCAAACCGGCCCTCGAGCCGGTCTTTTTATACCCGCTTCCTGAAGGAGGCGGGTCTCAGGAGGCTTTATGTTCTATTCGACACCCGCTCCCCTCACGGTTCCCCGCAGTCAGGCGCGCGCCCTGAGCGCCCGCCTGATGGCAGAGGCCGTCTTTCTCGAAGACACGGATCAGTCCCTCATGCTGCCATCGCGTCTGACGGCCGGTTTCCGCCGCAAGGCCGCGACGCTGCGCCGCCGCTCGCAGGAGAAGCTCCTGGACAGCCTCGATCGCCCGGAAGGTGTGGCATGAGAACGGCTGTGATGACCCGTCGTGACTATTCCCGCCGTTTCTGGGAGGGAAAAACCCGGTTCTCGCAGGCTGTGAGACGCACGCTGGCGGAGCTGGAGCGACAGAAGGGGCAGACGAAAGAGGAAGACGGGCAGAGGGATGATGCGCCATCCATGAAAAAAAGCTGAGGCCGAAGGCTTCAGTCGCAGATGGCACGGGCAGACTGGCGATACTTCTTGAAGGATCCGTTCATGCCGTATCATCAGACGTTGCCGCTTCAACCACCCCTTGCGGGGTGGCACGGAGCTGTGTTCCGACCTCGCCGTCATGCGATCAGTGTGACAGTCACGGTCCGAGGGTCTCAAGACAACCCTTCGGGCTCCAGACCGCGTCTTTCGTCAAAAGAGGGCCGCGTTCATCGCAGGACGTTGTCCCGCGCTGCCCGCAACCCGCTTTTGCCGATCCGCAGTCTTCCGGTCCTGACACCCTCGGCCCGCAACTGTAGTGTTCCTGGCAGGACGGGACGAGAAAAACGTCTCCACACATCTCCTTTCAGCGGCAACACCGGGGGCTGCGCTGCCCCCGAACCCCCCGCAGGACGAACAAGAAAAACTGGTTTTTGTCGCTCGGGACGCAAGAACTATTTTACTCAATCAAGTAAATATATTCCGAGATATTCCGTTGTATTAATTGGATATTTTGACGGATATTTACTATACTTTCCACAGATCGAAAGTAACGGACGTTCGGGAGGATATTCCGCCATGGCTTACCAGAACACGCCCCAGCAGATGAACGAGGAACTCCAGAAGTTTCGTGACGAGATCAGTTGCATCGTTGTTCTGGAGCAGGCTGGTTACAGGTTCGTCCGCTCCGAAAGCTCGGCCCGTCACATGCGTTTCCGCCGCGTGAGAGGCGAGAGCATCATCGTGACCCATGGCGGCAAGGGCTGGTGGGATCCGCACAATTCCTCTTCGATCGTCAAAGGCTCGGTCATCGACCTGGTCCGGTTCCTCAATCCCGGGATGTCTCTCGGTAACGCACGCGTCGAACTCCGTGGAATGCTTGGCCTGGCACCCAGTGGGGCCGAGTACGTCGCAGAGCCGAAAGAGCGCAAACCCGCACGCGATCCAAACTATATGTGGAAGAACCGTCAGGCTCCCCAGCCGGGGTCGGCTGCCTGGACCTATCTGACCCGCGACCGGGCTTTGTCGGAACGCATTCTTCATCTCACGAACCAGCAGGGTCTCCTGCGGGAAGGCATGAAGGGCACGGCCTGGTTCGCCCATCACAACAATGCAGGCCGCCTGACGGGCATGGAGATGCGCGGGCCGGAATATCGCGGCTTCTCCTCGGGCGGCGGCGGCAAAATGCTCTTTCGGATGAGGACTGGCGAAAAAGGAGTGAAGCCCGTCCGTCTGGTCATCGGTGAGTCCGCCATCGACGTCCTGTCCTATGCGGCCATGGATCCGTTCTTTGCAGACCCCAGTCTGTATGTCTCGACCGGAGGCGGCATGAGCCCCGAAGCATTGGAGGAGTTCCGCGCTCTTCTTGGCACGATTGAGGCTGGCGGCCGCGTCATGATCGTCGTGGACGGCGATGCCCAGGGCGACCGTTACGAGGAGATCTATGCGCCCATGATCCGCGAAGCCGGGCTCAAGCCCCTGCGGTATTCACCCAAAGGCGAAGACAAGGACTGGAACGCCGTTCTGCAGCGCCGCGCCCGTCAGGACGTGGCGGCATGAAGCAGAGCAAATCCCGTCTGAGCTGGCAGGCCGTCACACTGATCCTGTGGCGGCAGGACGCAGAGGCCATCAAGGTTTGGAAGAGAACTGGTCTGAGAACCTCGGCCCCCGAAGTCTTCTGTGAGGCGCAGACGCCCGAAGGACTGGTGCAGGGGGTCGTCATCGGCGGTGATCGCCTGAACGACGCCTGGGACCGCGACGGTGAGCTGATCGTCTTCACCCGAAAATCAACGATCGTCCGTTTGAACGGACCTGAACTCCCAACGCTCACCCTGTCAGCCTGCCCCAAGGCTTTTGAGGACGTCATGATGTATAAGGACACCCGATCCACGGCCCGCCAGCATATCGACCATATCGTTATCAAGACCGGCCTGACCTTCAACATGCTGGGCCATGAAAAGGCCTCGGCGATCTGGATGGATCATGCGCGCCGTCTTGGCTGTACGGATCCTGAAGCGCCTGAAATGCCGGTCCCGCACCAGCTTGTGTGGCTGGGTAGCGGCCTGAACCGCGCGTTGGCTCTCGTGATTGCCGGACGATGGGATGGTCCTCATGAGGGCTTTAACCTCTATCATCCTCTGACCCTCTTTACCGACAGCAGCAATATCGTTCCCGTCGAGGATCCCGTGGCGTCTGAGGTCTATCCCGTCGAGCAGGTGCCCGCATGACCTCTTATCCGCAGACCCTCGCTCCGGTTCTGGAGCCACTGACCCCTGTGCAGCGTGAGGCCGCCATGGCGCTTGGCCGGGTTCTCGTGCTGGCTGGAGCCGGAACGGGAAAGACCAAGACCCTGACGGCCGGTGTGGCGTGCCGGATCCAGATGTATGGGATGCGGCCGTCCCAGATCCTGTGCGTGACCTTTACCAACAAGGCCGCGCAGGAAATGCGTGAGCGCATCACGAGCGTCCTGGGCGAGGGACAGGCTCCGTTCTGGCTTGGTACGTTTCATGGCCTTGGCGCGCGACAGCTTCGGGCCGAGCCCGAGGTGGCACAGTTACACCCCGGCTTCGATATCCGCGACGCGGACGATGCGACAGCGCTGATCCGCCGTCTCATGAAGGCCATGGATCCCGACACTGTGCCCGAACCGGACACAGGCAAGAAGTGTGACGTCCGGCAGGTCAAGACAATGGGCGAGCGGATCGGGCACATGAAAGAGAACCTTGTCACACCTGAGGCCGCACCGGCCTGGGTGCGCGGGCTGATCGAGCGCCGCCGTGCCGCCCGACAGATGGTCGATGTCGAAGGCTGGGAGTTCGCCGTTCGTCTGTACCAGATCTATCAGGCGACCCTGCGCGAGCAGAATGCCGCCAATTTTTCCGATCTGCTGATGTGGCCAACGCTTGCCCTGATGAACGACCGATCCTATCGTGATAGGTGGTCGCAGCGCTTCACATCCGTGATGGCCGATGAGTTTCAGGACGTGAACCGTGCACAGATGCTGTGGCTCACCTATATGTCTGAATACTCACGGGAACTCTTCGCCGTGGGCGATGATTCGCAATCAATATATTCTTGGCGTGGGGCCAAAATCGGCTTCATCCGGAACTTCGTTCGTGAGTTTGACGGAGCCAGACTTTTCAAGCTCGAAGAGAACTTCCGCTCGACGCATCATATTCTCCAGGCCGCCAATGCCATCATCGCGCGAGACCCGGGCCGGATCCCCAAGACGCTGTTTACCCAGAAGGGCGATGGTCAGAAGATCGAGGTGCTCACCTACGATTATGCGTCAGACGAGGCCGACGCGATCGCGGCCGAGATGGGACGTCGTGCGGCAGAAGGCGTTGCCTGGCACGATATGGCGATGATCTACCGGATCAACCGCCTATCCCGCTCCCTGGAAGAAGCACTGCTCAAAGCGCGTATTCCCTACGAGATCATAGGCGATGTCGGGTTCTATCACCGCGCCGTGGTGAAGGATGCGCTCGCGTTCCTGATGCTGGCGGCCTGTCCGGACAGCCGCCAGTCCGATGAGGCGTTCCGTCGCGTGGCCAACGTGCCCAGGCGCGGCCTTGGCGCCAAGGCGCTTGGCCAGATCGAGCAGGACGCGCACGATCGCGGCCTCAGCCTGTGTGCGGCCGTCACCACGGCAACGCTGCCCGCGAAAGTGCGTGACAGCCTGCTGGCCTTTCGTGAGACGGTCTCCCGGATCGGGCAGATCCCGGACATGCGGCTCTGTGATCGCCTCGATACGCTCCTGAAGGAGACCGGCTACTATACGATGTGGCGGGAGGCCGCGTCTGAAGAAGGGGAGACGGCCTTGCAGAACCTGTCCGAGCTGGTCGGGCTGGCCGAGGGCTTGACCCGGCTTCAGGATCTTCTGGAGCACGCAGCCCTCGCCACGGCCTCACCGAATGAGCGCGGACGCGATCGGGTGCAGCTCATGACCATGCACCGGGCCAAGGGGCTGGAGTTCCCGCATGTGTTCCTGCCCGCCTGGGAAGAGACGGTTTTTCCGGGGATGGGCGAGCGGAACTATGAAGAAGAACGCCGACTGGCCTATGTGTCGCTGACCCGTGCCATGCAGCAGGCCACGATCAGCAGTGTCGGCTATCGTCAGGGTGTTTCAGCGAGGCCGTCAGGCTTTATTGAGGAAATCCCCGCCGAGCATCGCGTGACGGGCTGGCTGCGCCAGCAGGGGCAATCAAAGAGAAGAGAGGCAGGGGGCCGGTTCCGCTACACGGCGGCCGCTCTTGATGCCATGGGGTTTTAAGGGATGTCCGATCATCACAGTCCTGACGACAGGCCTTACACCTCTCAGCGGCCCAGGACGAAGTCTGGCTGGCTTTATGACTGCGAGGTTTGCGGGAAGGGCGCAGCTTTCGGGTACACCGGAACAAAGGGCGATACACACTCTTGTTCCGAACATCGTCATCTGGGACGAGGTGTTGCGCCCGCTCCCATGCCGCGAACCACGCGGCCTCAGTGACTTGTCAGGCTATCTTTTGTATAGAGTGCCATCTTGCACAGTCGAAATTTGAAAAGGGAATTTGCAATGACCTCAAATAGTGAGACAGATTTTCGGCGTCTGACAGCCAATATTGTGGAAAGCTATGTGAGTGCCCATGAACTTCCCGTAGAGCAGATTTCTGATTTGATCCGCAGTGTTCATACAGCCCTTGCGTCGGCCGGCCAGCCGCCGGAGCCAGAGCCAGTTGAGCTGGTCCCGGCCGTCCATCCGAAGCGGTCCGTGTTCGAGGACTACATCATTTGTCTCGAAGACGGAAAGAAGCTGAAGATGCTCAAGCGCCATCTCAAGAGCGTCTATAATCTCACCCCGGATGAGTACCGCTCAAAATGGGGACTGCCGTCCAACTATCCCATGACGGCGCCAGGATATTCACGGCATCGGACCGAACTGGCGCATCAGATCGGTCTTGGGACCGCGAAGGGTGGTCGGAGCCAGCCTGCACCTGAGCCCGAAGAGGCCGAGCCTGAGGTGCTCGTGCGGAAAATCCCACAGAAGCGTCGCGGACGCCCTGCAAAGGGGTGAGTCTCTTCGGGAAGTCGCAGAAGCGATCTTTTCAGATCCAGTGAACCGCAAGGACAGACCGTGACCCGCCTTCTTTCTTCTCTTGCCCTGGCAGCAGGCCTTACGGCCGCTGCCCTTTCGCCCGCCATGGCCCTCGATCCGGCTCTTGGGAGTATGGGGTTTGCATCCCCGACACCGACGGCCAAAGGCCATGCGGCCTCCGTGCCTACGCCCTTCGCAGCCATTCCCGAAAACCTTCAGGCGCTGCTCGATGCCGGCTATTCCATTCGCACGTCGGCTGGTGAAGAAGGCAACATCCTGACCCTTGAAAAATTCGTGGACCGGACCTGCCCGTCAAAATGGGTACGGTGCGAGTTGATCGGTGATCACAATGGCAACACACGCCTGACCTTCAGTCAGCATGTGACCTCCACCTGCTGGAAGCTGAACTGATGAGTGATGTCATGCCGGTCTCAAAGACCGGACCTTTTCGTCCGCAGACCCAGCAAGTTGTGGATGCGCTGAACACGGCGTTTCCTGGCCTGTATGCGGGTGTCTGCAAGGCCTCTGATCTGCCGTCAGATGCCGATGAGGCTGAGGATGACGACGATCTTGAGGATGACGGCCTGCTCAGCGATTTCGTCTTCTTGTCGGATGGATGGGCTGTGCGGGTCGATTACGATCCCGAAGATCCGGATCTCTGCCTGGGCCTGTCGGCTGGCAGCACGGAGGCACCGGCCGACGGTCTGGAAGTCGATCTTGATGACGGTGAGGAAATTCCGGATGGCGTCCTGAAAGACGTCACGGACTTTATTGACGAACAACGCCAGGCCTCGGCAAAACACTGACCTGTCCCGATAAGGGAGGCACCCTTGGCGCTTTCCTTATCCATCTCAGCAAGGAAGGACTGGCCGCGTGACTGGTGAACCGATCTATCCCGCCCCCTGCACATATGAGAGCCTGACCGAGCAGCAGAAAGAGGCTGTTGGTCAGTTCATGTCAGAGCGTCTGAAGCAGAAAACCCGAGGGATTCTCCCGGGAACGCTGCATACCATGGTCGAAAAGGGACGGACGCATGCGTTCGTCTCCTGGGACGAGCATCACGTTTATGAAGTCAGCCCGATCACCAGCCTGCGTCTGGTGCTTGATCCGGATGGGCGCCCCCTGGGCTGTCCGAAGGACGGGCTGCTGTATCTTTCTGATGTTGGCGGTGAGGCGGTTGTCCGGATCCTGACGACAACCCGATATACGGCCGCCGCGATTGGGATTGGCACGGACTAAGGCACTGCGCGCCTATTTTCTTGTATGACGGGCGACGTGCACAATCCTCTGCCACACGCCCATCATCACTCCTGAAGCCTCTCCGCCACTTTGTCTCAGTTCGTTTGCCAGAGCGTCCGGCGATCTGACACTGGACTCTAGGGCCGGGCTGACGCTGGCGCGTCCGGTGAGGACTACGCGGCTCAGGATCTCCACATCCAGACAGGCCTGCGAGGTGATGGCGCGGACGGCCGCGCAATGGCCTGCGTTCTGGCGGACGGGGCTGTAGATCAGCCGGCCTTCTTCCTCCTTCCCAAGACGTTGGCGCCAGTATTCGTCATTCGGATGCCCGCTCAAACGGCCTGCGAAGTGCTTGGTCTCAATGACCATGAGACCACGGGGCAAGAGGACGAGATGATCAATCTGGGTCGTGCCATCACCAGAGGCCTTGGGAAGGTGAACGTCATGGAGGCTGGGCCGTCCCAGTTCGTTCAGGAGGGTGCGGATCCTGTCCTCGCCTTTGGCACCCTTGAGTTCCGCCTGAAGGCTCTTCCATGCTGCGTGCGCGCTGTCGCTACGCTCGATGCGAGAGGGGCCGCCACGCGGCCGAAGTCTCAGGCGGACCATACGAAGGCGCGCCTCCAGGCGAAAGTATGGGGGTTGGTAAAGCGCATGGCATGTCTCTGGTCTAGCAAACGATATCCGGACTCTAGCAACGTACTTTGCGACTTTGCGGTCTGTCTATTTAGCACCCCATCGCGAGAACACCTGTCACACTCTGCCGATGCCAACGCCTAATTAGGGGGGAAAGCGGAAAGTCCGCTATCCCAGCATGATCGCTGGGAAGCGGACATCCCCGCAAATCTAGCGTTCTTCAGGTCCTTTTATAGCGCGGTGCAGGCACCCCTGTTTGAGTTGCACCGAACAAAGTCGAGCGAGCGTTTTCGTAGGCCAACCACAAACCCGCATCATGGACCGACGGCAGTGTTACATCTTCACCTTGATCGAACCCGACCAATGCGGCATCGACCAGATTCTCGGTCGTCATGATTGCGGCCCGATCGAAGGCCGAAAGCGGGATTCCCGCGTGGTCGTAAAACTCGGTTGCGGTGCCGGCCGGAAGTACGGCCTGCACGCGCACGCCGGTTTCGGCAAGCTCGGTCTTCAGGCCTTGGGTGAACGTCAGAAGGTAACTTTTGGTCGCACTATAAAGCGTCGTGATCGGGAGCGCGCAGAAGGCCATCACCGAACCAATATTGATGATCGCGCCAGTGTTACGTTTGACGAAGCCGGGAAGAACCGCGCGAGCCAGCCGGGTCGGGGCGACGATATTAAGTGCGAGCGTCGCATTCGCATCAACATCGCACATATCAACCGTGTTGCTGAGCTTGCCATTTCCCGCATTATTCACAAGCAAGGCAATCCGTTCGTCAGACCGCAGAAGATCCTCGAGCGAAACAAGATCATTTTCAACTGTGAGGTCAGCTTTGAGGGTCCGGATCTCGACCCCATGCTGTCTTGTGAGTTTTTCTGAAATTGCATGCAGTCGGTCGACGCGGCGCGCAACCAGCAGAAGGTCGTAGCCGCGTTCGGCGAGACGATTGGCATAGACGGCTCCGATACCGGAGGAGGCGCCGGTGATAAGAGCTACCGGTTTGCTGGATGACATCAATCGATCTTCCATTCTGTAATGATCGTTTAAGAATGACTTCGTTGATTCCTGCTGTCAAACGATGTTTAATGATCGTTATGGAAATAGCGTCAAAACGTCCCAGCGGGCGCCCCCGAAGTTTTGACCGCGATGCGGCACTTGAAACCGCCATGCGCTTGTTCTGGAAATACGGTTATGAAGGTGTGTCGTTCCAGCAGTTGACGGCGGCACTTGGCATCGGCGCACCGAGCCTGTATGCGGCGTTCGGCAACAAGGGAGCGCTTTATCGCGAGGCCTTGGACCGGTATGCAAATATGCGTGGTGCGTCGGATTTGTCCTTCATGGAAGCTGCATGCTCTCTACGCGAGGCGGTCCGCCTCCTCCTTGAAGGGACGGCACGCGGACTGGTGGATCCAGCGGGTGAAGTCGGCTGTATGCTCAATACCGGCATGATTGCGAGTCATCCCGACCATGAAGATCTGGCGCGCGATCTGGCGCAACGTCGCGCGCAGTTTCGCGCGCTTTTGACCGATACATTGCAGCGATGGGTCAGCCGAGAACACGCGACACGGCTGTCGTCTTACGTCACGGCTGTTATGCAGGGCATGGCTATTCAGGCGCGTGACGGTTTTCGTCAGGAACAGCTTCAGGTCGTTGTCGACGAGGCGCTCAAGGCGGTTCCCGATGTTTCCGCTCCCTCGAACTGATGTCCGGTAAGGATGACGCTAGCTATGCAACTTAACGGCTGACATGTAGGCGAGAGCAGCACATCCACTCTCGGATAGGGAGCGCGGACCGGCATGATCGGGGGGGGGGGAACCGGTCAATCGAGTTTTGGATGGAATGCTTCTGAAAGCGGACGTCTTCGCAAATCCCAGAGCGCCTCAAATATAGGTGTTGACTTGGAGCAGCGTGATCGTCGAGTTGGCCGCCCTGACGTTGCTTGAGACGAATTGCGCGCCGCTACTCAGTCGATCGGTTAGCGATTATTGCAGCGGCTTCCAGGTGGTCGAGACATGGCCCGGCTTCGGCGGAGCGCGCGGCGTCTACTCCATGACGGGTTCGAGCATGGAGCTGACCCGGGCTAAGGCGAACGCCTACCGCGGAAAACATGAGCGTCGATCATACGTATTCCTTCATCAGCCGGAGTGATTGTCGACTCAAGGTTGATTTTCAGAACGAAATTCCTCCGATGGTAGAGAATTATTTTCATCTACCTGTTAGGTATTTAGTGCGCCACCTCTCCCCTCCAAACAACCACATAAGTAGCGCTACCTAAGCAGCGTTCAGAGATAGCATCGCAAGTAGTCCTAATCGGGTAGCCCCTTCGATTTCACCACCCCCACTCTGTGCGAGCGTTGCGCTGGTCCGGTCCCATCCATAGGTTGGCGTCAGGAGAAGTAATATGAGCGAGACCACTAACACCGTCGTTGATTTTCCGAGTGCCAAACCGACGCGCAAGCTTTCCTCGACGGAAGGGATTTGGGGCAAATCTGTGGTCAGCCACGGTTATGCCGGCGTTCCTGCGATACTCATTCGCTCCCAAGGGCGCATGAACTTGAGCCCGATGCAATTCAACATCATTATCCAGCTGCTGGAATACTGGTACGACGCGAGCCGCCCACCCTTTCCCACGAAGAAGGATATGGCGGACCGTATGGGTGTAACCGTGAGGGCGATCCAGAACAACATCGCTCTGTTGGAGAAAGCCGGGCTGATCCGTCGCGAGATGCGGCGCACCGCTGCGGGCGACTATGACAGCAATATCTATCATCTGGATGGGCTGATTGAGAAGGTGCGTTCCCTGGAGCCTGACTTCGCGCGGGAAAAAGACGCGAAAAAGGCGCTCCGCCAAGCCCGGTCGGACGCACAGCTATCGCCGCTCCGACGGCGAGTCAGGACAAAATCCTAGCCCAGAAACAGGTTGCCCCGGCCGCATGTCATTGCTGACAGAGACGGGACCGGGGCTTACGCGGAAAGATATAGATCAACTGACGTCCTAGGGCAAGGCCAGAGGACGCCTTCGGGAGCGTGTATATGATCGTGGACGAAGAACTTGAACAAGCCCTCTCGCTGGAGCGGTTCAGCCGCTACCTGAGTTGGGCGGGTGGCGATCGGCGGAGGGCGCTCGACCTCTACGCCCTTAACACGCGCCTATCCGAAGCGCTCTACGTCCCTCTTCAGGTGCTTGAAGTGGCGTTGCGTAATCGCGTCCATGCCGTGCTGGCGGAGCACAAGGGGTGCCGTTGGTTCGAGGAGCCAGATCTCCTAATCGGCCCCTATCAAAGGGAGCAGGTCACGGCCGCGCTCTTGGACTTGGCGCGGCAGCGCAAGGAGGCCACGCCTGGCCGCGTCGTAGCGGCCCTCACCCTGAGCTTCTGGACCACGATGCTTGGCAAGCCCTACGAGAATTTGTGGCAGACGGATTTGCACCGTATTGCCAGACGCGAGGATGGTAAGGGTCTCACGCGCAAGAGCCTGTCAGTCCCCCTGACCCCGATCCGCCTTCTCCGCAACCGGATCGCTCATCATGAGCCGATCCTGTTCTGGGACCTAGAAAAACACCATTCCGCGATCCTGCAAATCACGGTGTGGCTTTCGCCGGCGGCCGCCTCGTGGTGCCGGTCGCTTGATCGTTTTTCCCAAGTGTTCCCGTCCGAACGACTTGTCTTGCAAGACGGTGACGGCGCTTAGATATAGCAGTCTGAGCTACCGCCCTCTGGCACCGGAAGCGCCGACACCACCATTGCCGACCTCCTATTTCACTCGCTCCATCCCACCTCCGACTGGCAATGAAGGCGGAGACGACAATGCACTTATGCTCAACCCGCCCCCGCTGGGAGCTGCTTATTGTCAAGCGCGATTTCCAAGAGATTCTTCATTCAAAACGCGAAAAATGTTAGATTAAATCCATTTATTCGCTAAACAAACCCTATGACCGATATTCGCCGCACCATTCTTGACGCTCTACCCAAGCACCTCTTGCTCGATCTGGAGGACAGGCTGCGGGCAGAAGCACTCAAGGCACACGAGGTGGTGCGCAAAGAGTTGACGCTTAACCCAAAGCGTAGTCGGGAAGCGGAAGGTCAAATTCGATTCCGTCTACAGGAAGAAGGCTACGAAGAGGTCGTTCAGCTTCATGGCGGGCATCTGCTTATCGATGGCGTGATGCTCGGTACCGACTTGAAGGTGTTCCAACCCTTTGCACGATTTGCCGGTCGCGAATCTGGCGTTATCCTCGGGTTTGCCGCCATGCCGGAACGGCGCAAGATTCCTGCCAAGAATATGTCGAGAGCAGCCGGGGTGACGCTTAACGTCCATCTTCAGCCTAGCCTTCTCGTTGATGAGAAAAGCCCGCGGCCAACTGATATCTTCGCGCTCTTCTTGACCGCGAGGGATCGCGAGCGCGCCGGGATGATCGAGGAAATCGCAATCGGGGTAATCGGGTCGGATTATAAAGACTTTATCTTCTACGAATCCTTGGAGAAATTCCTGGGCGGTTACGCTTCCGATCCAGTCACACCAGATGGTCCGGATTGTGAAGCGAAGATTGTGAAGCTGCGTCAAACCCGTAAGATATTCGTCCCACCCGAGACACAGCCCGACAGCGATATCGCTGAGGGAACCACCGACTAACCGGAACCCGGTTTCAGACAAGGTATGCTTGCTCCGTATCCATTGGGTACGGAGCCGATGGGATTCGAAATATGCGTATTGGTACTCCGGGATTTATACCCGCCCGACTGACCGAAGCTCGCGAGGCTCGCCGGATTGCAACCAAATCTGCGCTCGCAAGACGTCTTGGTGTCAGCCCTACCTCAGTATCGCGTTGGGAAGATCTTGGGGCTGACCAGAGTCCCGATTATTCCACGCTCGTCCGAGTTGCTGGTGAGTTAGGCGTTCGGCCTGAATTTTTTCTTCGGCCGCCCTACCATAGCGAACGTCCAACATTTCTGCGCTCTTTGGCCAGCACGCTTGTGCGTGATCTGGCATACCAAAAGGCGCAAATGCATTGGCTTCAGGAAGTCAGCTTCGTGCTAGGACATTATGTCGACCTGCCGGAAATCGACATCCCCGATGTTCTAGATGGGGCGACCTACGGCGAACTTCGAGATGAAGACATCGAAGACATTGCGCTACGGCTGCGCCAACACTGGAACATGGGCGAAGGTCCATGTGGCGATGTCGTGGTGCTCATGGAGCGTATAGGTATCGTAGTGGCGACGATCCCGATGGGCACGACCAAACTGGACGGTCTTTGCAGTTGGTCTCCAGTGGACGGGCGCCCGCATGTGCTCCTAGCAACCGATAAAATGTCCTTTCCTCGTCGGCAGATGGACGCTGCTCACGAACTTGCCCATGTCGTACTGCATCACCAGGTACCGGAGGAGGAGTTCCAAGATAACCTTCGCATGATCGAACGGCAGGCGTTTCGTTTGGCAAGCGCTCTTCTTATGCCTTCCACGACATATCCACACGAAGTTAAATACCCTTCACTGGCGATGCTCACCAATTTGAAAGAGCGGTGGCGTGTCTCGATTAAGGCTCAGATCAAGCGCCTTAGTGACCTTGAGATCATTCCCGAGGAATATACTCGGCAACTTTATAAACTTTACTCTGCCAAAGGTTGGTCGAAAGGGGAGCCACTGGACCACAATTGGCCAATTGTGGCGCCGAAAGCGCTCCGTGACAGCCTTAACCTGATTGTCGAGCATGGAGTTCGCGGTAAGGCCGATCTTCTGGCAACGGAGTTCACGATATCGGCGTCGGATGTCGAGAGCTTGTGCAGTCTACCGAGCGGTTGGTTTGATCGGGAGCCAGCAGAAGTTGTTTCTCTCAAAATTCGCACGGGGTCGTCGGCAGCCGATCTGTCGCCCAAAGGAGAAATAATCCCGTTCCCTGATAGGGAATAACTGAACGAACCCTCTTAGGGCCTGCCCGAAAATGAGTTTGAGCTGCACCGGGATTCAAGCAGACCCGTCGTCGCGTGCAACGGGCGACGTCTGCTTTGGGGAGGCGCTGAGCCACGCCCCACACGTCCGAGATGTAGGCGTAAGCAGCCGTCAATCGTACACTCCTCGGACGCGCACTTTGTAAATAAGAAAAAACAGGGAAGACGCGCCACAGGCCGTCCGGCCGCCACAATGGTTCGGCCGCACGCGGCCCGCGCCCTGAGGGCGCGCCATTGTCCCGTCCAGCCGTCTGCGCCTGCGGGAAAGCATCTGAAAAGAGAAAAAGGATGCTTCTCGTGGCTAGTCCCGTCACAACAGTCTTTACGCTCACCGCCCCGCAGGACCGTCTGCGCCAGATCGCGGAAGAGCGCGCCTACCGGACCTGTGCACCAAGCCAGATGGCGTGGGAGAACGACACCACGCTGGTGATGACCCTCGAAAACGGGATCGGCACGTCCTTCCTCGGGCACGGTCACGGGCTGTCCGACGACTATCCGGACGTCAGTATCCGGGGCATGGAGTATTTCGACAGCTTCGATGATCCGGGCTTTGCCAAATGGCAGGGCGGTCAGCTCGTGTATGAAGCAGACCTCATCACCGTTTTCTCGATCCTGTTTCCAACGGATCCTTCGAGAGACTGGGCGGGCTGTAGCGCCAGCTTCTGGCACAGGTCTGCGCCTCTCGCGCCCGCCGTAGCCGAGAACTGCCCTGACTTTGACCTGATGCCTTTGCGCCGACTGGTAGGGCCGGTGCCGGGATGGGTTGAGACAACGGACGGCTTCGCCACCCTCTTTCTCCGCCCGCCCTCGACACCCGATGCGCAGGATGGCCTCGGCGTGATCTTCTATCCGGAGATCGGCAGGAGCACCCTGCTGACAGGGATCGACCGGTTCGGTGGCGTCGCCCGGTTTCGGCGTCAGTCCTATGGACAGATCAGTGCCTCGTGTCCGGAGCTGCGGGCTGTCCTGCGGGGCTGCTGGAAGGCCCACGAAAAGAAGAGGCGGAAAGCGCGCCAGGAGCGCAGAGTTTTGAGAAGGAAAATGAAGAAAGCAGAGGGGGAGAGAGGGGATAGTATGTTTTCTTTCTTCGAGACTGACCCGTGGGTGATTTGAAGGGTAGGCGAAAAGAGGATTGGGGGCGGCCCTGAAGGGTTCGTTCACTCTATCTTACTAGGCTCCTGCGTCGCCAAGTTCGACCGAGCCACAGGGTCCAGCCGCCCTCAACCGTGCGTCTGGACCCTGCGTCTCGGCCCTTCCGGGTAACGGTTCACCCGCATCCTTTTCCAATAACGGTCGGCCCTGGTCTGGGGATCGGTTCGTGAGACGGCTCCTCAACCTCCCCGGCCCGTCCTGCGGACCGTCCGGGGAGGCACGTTCCATGGAGGTGGCCTCGCATCCAGCGTTCAGTCTGACAGTCGCCGTGCCAGTCCGTAAAGCCACTGCACATCCCTCGGCTTCAGGTGTCAGGCCCGCGTCTGCTGCAGGGCCGCGCGCGACCCTGCAGCAGACGCAAACCTGCCTCCCTTGCTCAGGACGCTCCGGGCTTGACGGCCTGTCCCGTCGCCCGTCTTGGCCGGTGGCAGGATGGGCTCAGGAAAACGCCACCTCCATTCCTCTTTCGTCGCCGTCAGTGTGCTCGCCGCACGGGCAGGATGGGTCTAGGAAAACATCAAATATCCATTAAGTATTCAACAAGTAAATCGTCAATTATTGAAGATTTATTTTCTCAAAAACGGCGGTTTCCTGCGGTTTTTGTTGACTGCGATAAAGTAAAAACCTAATATCTATTCATGGACGAAGGCAATAACGCCGAAACAGTCCAGTTGATACGTTCCTTAATTCTTGGAGGTTCTCATGGCCGGTTCTGTTAACAAAGTCATTCTCGTTGGCAACCTTGGTAAAGACCCGGAAGTCCGCAATACGCAGTCCGGGTCCAAGATCGTGAGTTTCCCTCTGGCCACGTCCGACACCTGGAACGACCGGCAGAGCGGGGAGCGCCGTGAGCGTACCGAATGGCACCGTGTCGTCATCTTCAATGAGCGGGCTGGTGACGTGGCGGAGCGGTTCCTCCGCAAAGGCCGCAAGGTCTATATCGAAGGCGAACTCCGCACCCGCAAATGGACCGATCAGGGTGGTCAGGAGCACTACACCACAGAGGTCGTCGTTGACCGTTTCCGGGGTGAGCTGGTGCTGATCGACAGCAACCGAGGCAATGGCGATGAGGGCGATGCCGGCTTTGCTGGTGGAAACGGTGGCGGCCGGTCTGGGGGATCGTCTGGCAACGGAAACCGCAATGCGGGCTGGGACGCACCGGGCGGGAACGACCTCGATGACGAAATTCCATTTTGAGTGCCGGGGGGAAGGGGCATAGCGTAAGATGAACAAAGACCGCCTCATGGCGCTGCTACCCCCACCGCAGCGCTCTAAACACAAGGAAGACCGCTACAAGGCGATTGCCAGCGTCCTTCAGACATTCGCCCTCAGCGCGTGGGGCTCGGCATCGTGACCCCACTCATCTCCGGGACAGGACCGTTGACCCCCATGCGTGCCGTCACCTGCTTTTTTCTGGGTGCGGCGCGTGAGGCAATTTCTTTGACTTTTCTGGCCTATATCCCTTATCCTGAGGACAAGACGGAGGCGAAAACCAATGGATAACGTGACTCAGAGTATCCTGTTTATTCTTCTTCCTGCCGCTGTTTTCACCATCGGTCTGGGGCTTGCGATCGGACCGATTGCCACCCGGCTCGCAAAGTTGCGAACGTCCCATCAGTGACACGGACAGGCGGCCTCCGGGCCGCTTTTTTTGTCCGCTCGCCCGATTTAGTCAGGCGGACGCGCCTCGTCGGCGCGAAGTGTGATGCCCCCAGTGCTCGCCCCCCACAGGGGGACTGCGCCAGGGCAGCGGAAAGAGCTAGACTGCGCTCATGTCACGACAAACCATAATCCGCATTGTTGCACTGAGTATTCAGGCAGCCGTTCTTCTCCTGATCTGGCAGGGCTTTTTGCATCCAGTCCGGGGAGGCCTGCTGGTGCTTGCCGTGGGTGGGGGTGTGTTCTTCCTGACGCGGGACTGTTCCGGTGCAAATCAGGGCCGTAGGTAGAAAAAACAGAAGAAGGGTCGGGGCGGCCCATCCGGGTAACGGTTCACCCGCGTTCTTTTTCCTGAACGGACGGTCCTGGTCTGGCACGTTCGACCGTGAGACGGCTCCTCGTCCCTCCCGAACGGTCCTGAAGGACCGCCCGGGAGGGCCGTTCCACGACGGCGGCCTCGCATCCAGCGTTCAGTCTGACAGTCGCCGTGCCAGTCCGTAAAGCCACTGCGCGACCCTCGGCGGCAGGTGTCAGGCCCGCGTCTGCTGCAGGGCCGCACGCGACCCCGCATCAGCCGCAGGCCAGCCACCCTTGCTCAGGACGCTCCGGGCTTGACGGCCTGTCCCGTCGACCGTCTTGGCCGGTGGCAGGATGGGCTCAGGAAAACGCCACTGTCGTTCCACTCTCGTCGCCGTCAATGTGCTCGCCGCACGGGCAGGATGGGTCTAGGAAAACGACAGGTATTAATAAAGTAATCAAGAAATCTTTTTACTTGTCACGCAAAAATAAAGCGCGTTTTATAGCGGTTTTTCGTGCTTTTTCTCTTGTCATGAAAGGCCAGAAAGGCTATCTTTTACTTGTCGAAAGGGATTGCCCCTCAAGACAAAGCGCCCCGAACGGTGTTCTAGCACCGAACGGGACTTCGCTAGACTAGAAAAGGTGAGTTTCATGTCCGACGCAGCAACCACAATCGCACCGAAGGCCCAGAACCGCAAGGCTGCAAACAAGGCCAGCCCCGCCGCCGTCCGCCGTTTCAACGAAGCCCGCGAGCGCACCAAGGCCATTGCCTCCCCCACGCTGGCGGACGTTCTCCGTCTCGCCCCCAATGATGACAAGATTTCCGCCATTGTTCAGCATTTCGGTTTCGAGGCTGGCGATTATGACGAGCTGATGGGGGCCGGTTTGAGCATGATCCGCGACCAGTACACGCTTCTTGAGGACGTGCTTGTCGTCACAGACTTCCGGGGCGAGCGCAATTTCAAGGCCATGGAAATGCACCTTGGCCGCATCGTGGACGGCTTGATCCGCTCTGCCTATGGGGCCGCCAACTTCTACGAGAACAAGCGCCAGATTGCCCGCGACGAACAGAACTCTTTCAGCAACGAAAGCCGCGACGAAGACCGCCAAGGCATCGACGGCGGGGAAAACCGCGTAGATCGGGCCGTCCGTTTCGCTGCACAGCAGGCTCCCAAGGCTTACGCGCTCGCCGTCCTGGCTCAGGGCGCATGTGACGCCTACCGCGAACTGATCGGGGAAGACTGGAAGCCTTACGTCAAGGACAACGCCCGCAGCCTCACCGAGAACGTCCGCGCCGCACAGTGGGGGGCCGTTCTCTAACCCCCACAAGCCGGGCCAGCAGGTCCGGCCACTAACCGGGGCCGCGCTGACGGCCTCGGCTCTGCCCTCGGCCTCTTCTCCCGTCCGCCCTCTGGTGTCCCCCTCTCGGTTTTTCCCGCAAAGGCGGACGCGCCTAGTCGGCGCGGAGTGTGATGCCCCCAGTGCTCGCCCCCCACAGGGGGCTGCGCTAAGGCAATCGAAAGAGGCAAGGGTAGAATTGCCTCCCTCAACGCGGTTTCCTAGTCTCGAACGAAGTTACTTCCAGAGAGGCCATAATGCTTTCAAGAAATGCGTCGTTCGTTAAAGGTCACACGATGAGGCTGGACGACTACCGGTTTGATGGGCCGGGAGATATTGGAAGTGCTGAAAAGCCTTCCACCTGGCTCTGTGGCATTGAGTTTGGTGATTCCGAAAATACAAATCCCGCCCTGGTCGCGGAAGAAGGTTTTTCAGTCGAAAAGCAATGGGGATACCCCGGAGGATACAATCGAAAAGCCCACAAGCTGCTTTGTTGCATCGAGGGTTATCCCATCAGCGAAGCCTTCGAGTTTGCAAAAGAAAGAAGCATTTTCGCGTCTCCAGACTGCGGCTACATGCTCACAAACCTCTTCCCGGAAAACTGCCTGACCGTCGATACATGGTCCGCTGAAGCGCAGGAGCGTACAGGCTTCGCAAGCAAGGCCGATTACATCGCATATGTCAGAAATGTTTGCTTCAAGACAATGAGAGCGCAGGTCAAGGAGCATAGACCAAAACTGTTTATTGGCGTCGGCGTAACACACGAGCGAGATTTCGTGAGCATCGCATCCGAACCAGAAATCAAGTGTGAACTCGCGGAGTTCAAGGTCGGAAACCACACAAAACGCATCAGGCTCTATCCCGGAGAGACGCCTCTCGCCGTGATCCCGCATCTCACCAGTGCGGGTGGCCTCAACAGCAATGAGTCCATCGAACTCGCCGGAAAAATCATCCGTGAACGGCTCCTTTAACCGGGCGGCCCTGAAGGGTTCGTTCACCCGCGTTCTTTTCCGACGACGGCCTGTCCCGTCGCCCGTCTTGGCCGGTGGCAGGATGGGCTCAGGAAAACGCCACCTCCATTCCTCTTTCGTCGCCGTCAGTGTGCTCGCCGCACAGGCAGGATGGGTCTAGGAAAACCGGGGGCGATCAGCCGGGGCCGGGTGTTTGGGCAGACGAAAGAGACGGGCGGTCTGCCGGGTCCGTTGTGGCGGTTAGGGCGGGCTGGCCGGTCAGGGTCTGAATCAGGGCGCGGCCCGGTTCAGAAGTGGGAGTCCGGCTGGCATGGCGGGCGATCTCCCGATCCGTCCCGGCCAGGTCTGTCAGGATTTCTGTTTCCCGACCGTGAGCGGCCCCAAACGCAAAGGCCTTTCCCCGACTGTCGCCATAGGCTGCCATGTCCTTCTGCACCTTGCCCAGCTCGCGCGCGAAGGTCGGATTGTGGCGCAGTTCCTTTTCGATCTTTTTCCCGAGCGCCGCATGACGGCCTCCGGCCTTCATGCCGGTAAAGGCCTGTGCTGCATCGCCGCCCTCCTGGCGGATAGCGGCCTCGATGTCGCGGCAGACGAGGGAAGGCGGGGCCGACCAGAACGCATGAAGAGAGGCGGCGGCCTTAAGGCCTTCTTCCTTGGCCTGTGCCAGGAGCGCGTTTTCGCGCTTCTCTTCCGCAGGCCCGAAGACAGCCGGGACGACCGGACGCGGTACGGGCCGAAGCATCGGAGCAGCAGAGGCCGTCAAAAAATCCGACTGCACGGTGATGGTGTACCCGCCGTCCATTCGGACAGCGTTTCGCAGATCCGCGACAGGCACCGCCACGATCCCGTCAGGCGTTTCAAACGCACCGGATAAGCTGGTTCGTGTTTTGAAGATCCCCGAGACAGTTTCCCCAGGCGCGGCCGTGCGGATGACGAGGTCATCCAGCGGCCTTGCGGCAGGACCGGAGCCCATGTCCTGCATCAGCTCCTTAAGAGCACGGGTGCGGGCGGGCGAACTGGCGTCCGTCAGCAGGGCCGCCATGGCCGGATGGTCCGGATCCTGCGTGCCGGCAATGGACGCGGAGACCATCCGAGATCTCGTGATGACGGAGAGGTCCACATTATGCCCGTAGTGTCGGCCGAGTTCCGCGACAAACGCCTCCTGCGTTCTGCCGTTGCCTTCCCGGAACGGGTGGACGTAATTGAGTTCGTTCAGAACCTTGCCGGCGATGGCCGCAAACTGCTCCGGCGTGGAGGTCTTCAGGACGTCCGGGTCGCGGATGGGCTTGAAGGCCTCGGTCAGCCCCATGTCGATGTGGGAGCCGGGCAGGAAGGTTGTTGACCCTTTCCGCATGGAGCCGATCGGTTCGACCCGTGCCCCGTCCACGACCGGCCTTTCGTGGCGCATGTGGCCCGCCCATTCATAGACGTCCTGAAAGATATGCCGATGAATGGCCTTCAGGTGGTCGGCATCGAAAGAGCCGGATGGCCCCATTCCAAGCCGGATTTCCAGAATCCTGTGGCTGGTGCGGCGGTATTCTTCAGGGTGAAGTTCGGAATGGCGGCGAAGGCCGATCCGGTTCCGCAGGACGTCTGTCTGGTCCGGATCGTCGCAGACGTTCGGGTAGGTGTAACCGTGGACGGGAGGCATCGACGCGTCAGAGGGCGGGATTCAGTCTCCGCCCCAGTTCAGCAAGGTCGATCTGCCCCGCAACGAACGACTGGCAGGCATCCTCGATAAGGGGATCATGCGTGTAGCCCTGCCGTCTCTGGGCCGCGAGAGTCCACTCGACCGCGTCCTGGCGGCGCGCGCGCTCTTCATCCGAAAGAGCGGAAAAAGGCGTCGGAGCGAAGAGGGTTTTGGCTGAACTCATAAGAAGAAAATAGCGGTTTTTGCCCGGAATGGCAAGGTTTTCCGGTGGTTCGTGGCCGTTCTGAAGATGTGTTTCAAGGCGAGATTTTTTGCGTTCAGTCGCAGAACACAGCGGCAGGATGCTCGCATGACGAAAAGCCTTTCCCCTCTCGATAGCCGCCCGAAGCACCTGACCGGTCCGCGCCTGTCTCTTGCCCTGTTCCGGATCGGATGGTCCGAGCGTCAGGCCGCCGAGAAATGCGATATGCACAGAAACCAGTTCCGGCGCTGCCTGGAGGGCACGTCCTCACTTCCGGCTGATCTGTCCCTGTGGCTGCTGGATCTGGAAGCGGCTCATCTGGCCCATCCCTGTCCCCGGCAACGTAAGGCCGATCCTATTCTCGCCGAGATCCGCAAAGCCGGGTGACATTGCCCGCGAAGTGGTAGGTTCCGGTGTCTCCACGTCCAGGCTCAGGGGATATGAAAAAGGCAGCCCGGAGGCTGCCTGATCGTCATCAGTCGTGGTGATGGCGAATTAGTTGTGGGGATACATGAATCCCTGTGTGCCATCAGACATCACGGCGGGGACACAACGCGCTTTTGGGTCGGCTGCGGCCGCATAAGGTTTGACCAGCGTGGCTTTCACCCATGCAGGCTTAAAATCAATCCGCAGCGTGGGGAGATAACCGTTTACTGGTGAGGCCCCGGTCTTGATTGCCATTTGTGCGCCAGCAAGGCCTGCATCGCTCGCTGTGTCGGACGGTGCTGATTTGAATAGCGCGGGATGGTTGAAATCCATCGCCTCTTCGTCGGTCTGGTTGATAGCCATGCATGTGTAGCCTGGCAGAACTTTGATGGGGTGTTTGCCCGCAGCATGGGCAGAGGACAGGCTGGCTAGTGCCAGACTGAAGGCCGCAAAAGTGAAAGCTTTAGTCATCAACATATGATCCCTCTATCTTTTACGAGAGTACAGAGGCGTTTGCCCCGGTGCCCATTTTGTTTGCGGTAGCCTGTTTCCATTGGCCCACGGTCTCTCCCGCCGATATGCCGTTTTGCGCAAGTTTGTCCGAAGAAAAACTGGTCAGAATATCGCTCATGGGCATATCGTCCGAAGCAGTAGCAATCTGCTTTCCGGCTGAAGGTCCGAAGTTATAATAGCCTCGTGTGTCTAGCGCGGTAGGATTGGTGACGCCTGCCGCCTGAAGGGACAGGGCGGCATCCTTTAGATATTGTGCGGCTGCAACGGCTTGCGTAGCAGGATCTTGCTGACCTGCTGTTCCAGACGTAATGCTGGTTGCTAACCCCGGATTATCCGCAAGGGCTTTGCTCATCTCTTGGGAATATGTGCCATTCGACATCTGGAAGGCACCAGTAATCGTGTTTCCTGAACTATTCGCCGTATGGACATTTTGGCAGCCGGACTCCACTTGGCATGTCGCGGCCAAGGCAGCGGGGTTTACACCGATGGAGGAGGCATTGTCGGCGGCCTGATAGCCCCACGCTTTACTATAAAGCGTTTGCAGTGAGTCTGACCCCGTCGAGACCGGCTGAGTGGTCTGGATGACCTTGCCGTCTCCGCCGATCTGCTGGACGGTCCCGGCCGGTACCGTAAAGTTCGGCAGGCCGACTTCCGGATAGACGACATGCGGGACTTCCGGCAGGCCGTTAGGCACTTCGATCGACTGCGCCTGGCACGAACCGCTGAGGCCAAGTCCGGCTGAGAGAGCCAGACCTGTAATCAGGAAGGATTGTTTGACGGGGGGCGGCATTGGGCACTCCTGTGTTGGGGTGCTCAGTATCCGTCTGTCGTCTGCGACTTTGAGGGCTGTTTGAAACGCTGCCTGATGGCGCGAGGTGGTGTGTCCGAAACGGACACACCTAAATGAGGTGATCGAGGATAATTCCGAAGACGGTTCCCCCGACGATCATGGTGGCGAACCATCCGGCCCGCTTGCTGATTTCGTCCCTTCGAACCCGGGTGCCCGCCATCACGATCTGGGCCTTCATGCTCTCGGCGATTTCGCCTTTGACCGTACCAAGGACTTCCGCGACCTTTGCCTTGACGGTCTTTTCGTCAATCTTCTGAAGCTGGCGAGAGGCTGCCACGCCTTCATGAAGAGCACGCCTGACCTCAATTACCTCCTCCGTTGCCGAGCGTGTGCATTGATCCAGCAGGCTTTCACACTTCGCGACACACTGCTCCATCCGCTTCTCGGCCTCCTGAAACAGCGCTCTGTGCGCTGCTTCAGAGTGTTCGCGATCCTTGAGGAGGAGGGCCTGATGAAGATTGTTCATCTCCATCAGAATCATGAGGCCATCCAGAACCTTGGCCTCAGGTGAACGCGGCCGAAGCGTCCACCGATGCGTCTGCTCACGGAGCGCATCCAGTGAGCTTTCAAATCTGGCCTGACAGTCGGAAATCCTCTGGGTAAGGCCGTCAGACATTACACGTCACTTTCGGCCGGAACAGGGAGGCCCTTAGGCATATTCGGCAGACGAGGCTCGCCTAGCTCCCGCAGGAAGACCGGGAAGTCACGGCGGTACCAACGGTCAATCGCGAGCCGGTCAAAGATTGAGGTGGTCGGGAACCCGTCCTTTTGTTCGCCCTCGGCATAGGCGCGGAATGTGAGCGTTCGGTCACAGACGTCTTTCATGGGCTCGGCAGCCGGATAGAGGACGAGCTTTGCGCCGTTGTCCATGGCTTCGACAACCGCAGGGTGAATGGCAACCTCTTCAAAGACGTCATCCACGTCCAGGGAAGGAGGAATAAGGCCTTCGTTGAGAATGACTGCGGCGTTCCGGGGAGAGAACTTCTTGTTGGTTTGGAGGTCTTCCAGATAATCGAGATCTGCGCGTTCATGGCCGATGAGGAACGCCACTGAGAGCGTGATGCCCATCATGTCGAGGGCGCGTGTCAGTGATTCCGTGCTGATTAACTCATGCAGCGCTGTCCATCCGCCGCCGATGTCGAGAATGGCGTCATGGCGACTTTCCATGAGAGACTGGATCTTTTCTTCCAGCCATTTCCGCTGACGTTTCGTGTCACCGCCTGTGGGGCTTTTCGCATCATGGAAACTGGAAATGGAGTGCGACCGGTTCAGCAGATCGGTGTTCCAGATTTCGGGTGTGCCGCCCTGCTCGTGGATTGTCTGGGCGAGAGCATTAAGCAGGGTCGTCTTCCCGACCCGCTGACGGCCAATGATCGTAAAAATAACCGGCTTGCGCTTGGGGGCGGCTGCCTTCTGGTCGGCAGCGCCTGTGGGGGCTTTGGCGGCAATATCCTTGGTCATGGATGGTCGGCTCCTGATGAGGCAGCCCCCTCACTGTGAGATGGGCTTCTCTTCCTCTTTCAGACGCCATAGTGCCGGGCCATTCTGCGACTTAACTCCGCCGCTCAGAAAAAAATCAGTCTGGCGTGAGCCTTCTTTTCTCTTCTCTGCGCGCCCGGAGCTTTGCCCGGATGTGTTCCAGAGACTGGCGACCCTCAGCAGAAATGTTCGTATGCGGGTCCGCGTTTCTGGAGGACGGTGACGTTACGGCGGCCGAAATGGCGGGCACCTGTGGCGTGGCGGCAGGTGGCGGCGCGACGGGTCTTTCCTCACGTTCCGCGTAATACTCTTCCACAGCGGCAGGCCGCCAGTCTGCCGGGGTTCGGCTCGGCGGTTCTGGCGTCTGATCGGGTGCGTCGTTTGCCGGTTTTCCGACTGTGATTTTCTCTCGCTCGCTCTTGAGGCGTGACCACATTTTTCTGATGGCCCCAAGTCCAACCGGAGAGAGTTCGACCTCCACACCATCCTTTTTCGCGGCTTCGGCGATCATCTCCCAGGTGGCGATTTTCGCCTCGCGAAGTTCAGACACGATGTCCTGATTTTTTCTGAGCCACTGATAGACGGCTTTCGAGTGCGGTTGAGCAGGGCGTGTCTTGTGTGCCTCCTGAATCTCTCTCAGTGCCTTGGACATGATCACTTTCGCCCCCGCTTTGTGTCCGTTCTGGACACACCTCGCACTCTGAACCGTTTTCACGGCCTCTGGTGCGTCGGACCTCTTTCGCAGGCGAGGCATCTCCGTGTCAAGTTCGAGGCATCATGGAGGCATCTACGAGGCGTCTCCGAAGCCATTTCGAGGCTAGTACGAGGCGACTGCAAGGCGGGATTGAGAATTGACGAGGCAACTATGAGGCAAAGAAAAGAGCTTCTTCATAGACCATTGCACCGTTGGTGCGGGCGGATGCGCCGTGCGGGCTTGAAAGGGCGTCGGAACTAACGACGCCCTTTGCTGCTCCCAGAGCGCGAGAGGCCGTCTATTTCAGGCATCTCAGTCGCATAAAGACCCAGCACGATGGCGGCCGAAAGAGGAAGAGAAGCCTACCTCACAGTGAGGGGGCTGCCTCATCAGGAGCCGACCATCCATGACCAAGGACAGGGATACCGAAGCGGGAGCTGTCGCCGCAGAGGCAGTTCATGATGCTGCCCGTACCACCGAGTTTATGTTTCAAAACCACTGTTTGGAGGGCGTGGTTCACGAAGGAAAACTATGGCTCCGTGCTAGCCAGGTTTGCATGGTACTGGGGCTCTCGAATTCACGCGATGCGATGCTGCGGCTGGATGATGACGAGCACACTTCAATGAAGATGATGACCCATGGAGGTTTGCAGACGGTCAACGCGGTTAGCAGAAGCGGTGCCCTTCACCTCACCTTTGTTTCTCGCTGTCCTCACGCAAAGGCCTTTCGTCGATGGGTTACAGACGCGGTCTTGCCGGAAGTTTTCGAGACAGGTTCCTACCTCGGCAAAGACCGTTCTCAGGCCGGTGTTGAGGGAGCCGAGATGATGCGGCTTCGAGAGAGGCTCCGACTGCCAGGCCGGTATATGGTTCTGAACCTGCCGGGGCGGCCTCTTCACATCGAAGCGCGAGATCTGGAAGAAATTCTTGTCGAGGTTGATCAGGCCGATGTGCAGGCGTTGGTGAGTTCTGCTCAACTGGTCGGATCCCTGTGGCGAAACTTCCGAACCGAGGACGTCATCATGAACAAGGCCGTGACCGAAAATTCCTGCGGCCAACAGCTTGATCAGGCCATCTCTCTGAGCACTCGACTAGCGCAATGGGTCATGCAGGCGGCAACAACCGCACAGAAGGAGAGGGAACGGCCTGACGCTTTGACGAAATGATCTCAGTCGCATGAGGGCTTTCTATCCTGCCAGCATGACAGATCAGACCCAGACCCCCGACCGCGCTCCCGAGACCGATATTACGGACCGGGAGCTTCTTCAGCATCTCATCACCCGCTCTGACGAGCAGGGGGAAGAGATCCGGTTCATCAGCGAAAAGCTGAGTATCCTCATTGAGCTTCTGACCCCCTCGGAGAAGGGGGACGGCCCGACACTGGACGACATTCTCGCGCGCCTGGTCGAGCTGATGAAGGATCAGGAGCCGGTCATCAGGCGCATCGACCATACGACCGCCCGCAACAATGACCTGCTTGAAGGCCGCAAGGTTCGCACGAAAGCAGAGGACGGCCGCCCGTCATGATGACCTTCCGCAAGATCTCGGCGGAGTGCAACGGCCGGTTCGTCGCCGCCTACTTCACCGAGGGCGCGCCGGATCCGGAGCACGATTTTCGCACGGATACCGGCAAGGTGCCTGACGGCGACGGTCAGCGCCTCACGAACTACTACCTCGGCCGGGATGGCAGGGCGTCGTTCAATCCGGGCATGAGTCAGAAGATGGCCGATGTGCTTGGCGTGGATCGGCGGGCCATGCCGACGACCGAAACACTTGCGGCCCTGTTCGAAGGCAAGCGCGCCGACAATGGCGAGCAATGGTCTCAGGCCAAGCGGAAGATCAGCGCCTACGACCTGACCATGGCCCCGCACAAATCGGTCACTCTGGCTGCCGAGTTTGCGCCAACACAGGCCGAAGGAGCCGCGATCTGGAACGCAGTGCAGCGGGCCAACGACGCGACCATGCAGTATGTGGCCCGTGAGCTGGGCTTTGCCCGACGCGGCCATGGTGGGGAAGACGGAGAAGAGGCCGGGGAAGTCGCCTGGACGTCCTACCGGCACCGCACGTCTCGACCGACCCTGACCCTGCATGATGCCGAGACCGATACAACCTACCTGCGCGAGGCTCCGACCGGGGGCGATCCGCAGATGCACATCCATAATTCGCTCTACAATGTCGTTGTCACCGACAGCGGCCATGTAGGCTCGCTGGACACGAAGCGCCTGCGGTCCCGCGTCCACGAGTTCGGAGCCTTCTTCCAGGCGGAGCTGGCGGATGAGCTGCGCAAACTCGGGATTGCGCAGTCCTACGACGCCAAAGAGCAGGCGACTGTTATTTCCGCTGTTCCGCAGGAGGCCTGTGACGCCTTCTCCAGCCGCACGGCCGAGGTGACGCGGGCCGCGCGAGCCTATGCCGAGAAAGAAGGTCATGACTGGAACGCCATGACCGCCGAGCTGAAGAACAAGATGCTCAAGGCCGCCAGTCTGGCGCACCGGCAGAAGAAGAATGAATCCGCCGACGACGTTCAGGCCTGGCGCGAGCGCGCCGCCGAGATCGGGTGGGAGCATCACAGCGTTCTCGATACAGCCGAAGCTCCTGCACTCTCGGTCGCGGAGCGACACGAGCAGGCCTATGCGTTTGCGGCCAAGCATCTCGGCAAGGAGTTCGAGACGGCTGCCGTGCTCGATCACGACAAACTGCGGATGTACGCGGCACGCGGCCTCATCGGTGCGGGGATCTCAGGTGGCATTGAGGACATTGACCAGGTCGTCAAACTGATCGAGGACAAGGGGCTTGAGGTCCGGGGCGAGCAGGTCAGCCTCGTGTCCTGCATGAAGAATGATCGGGTCCGCGTGACCAATACGGCCCAGATCCGGGTCGAAGAGACGCTCGCCAAAGAAGCCGTAAGGGCCTCGGCGGATCGCAGCGCTTCCCTTTCGGATGCCCAACTCACAGAGGCCATCGAGCGCTGCGACCTCGATTTTGACAACGAGCACGGCCAATCCCAGAAGGCGGCAATCTATGCCCTGGGGAAGGCCGGAAAGATCTCGATGCTCACGGGCGTTGCCGGCTCCGGTAAGACAACGCTGCTTAAGCCGCTTGTGGATGCCTGGAAGCGCGATACCCGGTTTTCGGAGAAGGGCCGTGAGATGATCGGCCTTGCGACGGCCTGGCGTCAGGCCGATGCGCTTGGCGATGCCGGCATTCATCAGCGCTACGCCATGATGCCGTTCCTGAGCCGCCTGGAGAAAGGCGAGCAGACGGTGGACGAGAACACGGTGCTGGTCATTGACGAGGTCGGGCAGATCGCACCGCGCCAGATGCTTCAGCTTCTGGAGCTGCAACGCGCGAGCGGCTGTACCATCAAGGCCTTGGGTGATCGGGAGCAGGCACAGTCCATTGAGGCCGGTGATACCGTCGAGATCCTGCGCAGGGTTCTGGCCAAGGAGGACATGCCGGAGCTGCTCTCCACGGTCCGCCAGACGACCGCCCGCAATCGTGAGATTGCCGGACTGTTTCGTGGCGAGAAGCCGAGTGCGGATGCGCTGGAAGCGCTTCGACCCAAAGGGAAGGCCGCCTACGCCAACCGGGACGAGGAGAACTCGGACGATCCCCGCAACGCCTTTCACCTCGAAGAGGTGCGCCGTGCGATCGACATGAAGCGTGAGGATGGCACGATCCGATTGGTCGGCGGCGACCAGGACGAAGTGCTGCAACAGATTGCCGAGCTGTATGTCACACGCCGCGACGCCCTGGCCGCGTCCGGCTCAACGCGTGGCATCAGCATGTCGGCCCTGACCAATCAGGACGCGGCCGATCTCAGCCGCGCCGTGCGCAGGATCCTGCAGGAGCGTGGCGAAATCTCCCGCGATGAGGTCAAGCTCGATGCGGTCGATCAGCGCGGCGAGGCCTACGAGCTTCAGGTGGCGGCCGGAGACAGACTGCGCCTTTTCCGGCGCACCTGGGGGGCGGTCGAAGGGAAAGGGACCACCGTTGGCAACAATGGCGATGTCGTGGAGGTTGTCTCGCACGGCAAGGACGGCCTGCGCGTCCGGATGAAGGATGGTCGGGAGGCAGATGTTGAGTGGCGTCGGCTGAAGGACCACAAGACCGGCCGGATCCTGCTTGGCTTCGGTCATGCCATGACCATTGATGCCGCCCAGGGCCTCACGTCTGACGAGCATATCAACGCGCTCCCGCGAGGTGTCGCGACGGCAACCGGGTTCACGTCCTACGTGGCGGAGAGCCGCGCCAAAGGCACGACCTGGACCATGATCTCAGACGGCGCGACATTTGAGGCCGTGCGCAACGGGCGCGCGCTCGGTGATACGACGGAGATCACCAGTGACGATCTGTGGAACCATGTGGCCAAGGGCATGTCCAACAAGCCTTATAAGGCGCTTGGCATGGATCTGCCTTTTACGTCCCAGGAGGAACGGGAGAAGCACGTTCAGGAACTGATCCGTCTCGGCAAGATGCAGGAGGAGATGGCGCAGGAGGGCCGGGACTACGGGCGCGAGGTCGCGGACCGGGTTCAGGCGATTACCTTAGAAAAGACGGCGCGGCCGAGACTGAAAGATCTTGACCGTCAGATTGAGGAGCTTCTGGCAGCCAGTGCTTCTGTTGCGTCTCAAGAAGAGCGCGACTTGCGCGCAAGACGGGTAATGAAGCTTTCGGAGCATCTCTCTCCTTCCGGCTAAGCTTGGGAATGCTTTCAAGCCTGACGAAAAGACGCCCCAAACACTTGAAATGACCTCACATAGAACAGAAGTGGAACTATGGGAGCTCGTTCCGAAGCTCAAAAACTTTGCGGTAGAGAGATGTGTTATGGTTGCGATGAATGAGCTCCGGCCCCTCCTGGATAGCATGGTTGATCAGGGTATTCAGCGATGCGTTTTTCCCTACGAGAGAAATGGTGTACATTTCTCGGTAGTATTCACTAGAGAATCCGGAAAAAACAACAAACCCTTAGCCCTACTTTTTGGGGCTACCGGTGTAAACCCGTTTGCATTTATATTTTACGGGACGTTAAATCTTCATTTTGACGCTTTTCTGGACAATGAAGAATATAGAAGGCTGTGCAATTATTTGGGTTTGCGTTATGACCCTGCTATGCCGTTTTCTACCTCTGCCTTTTTACAAAATTTTGCTGCTAGTGGGCAGATACCGAATGGCGCGAACCCTTTAGTAGTCCCTGATCCTCATCAAGTACCCGCACCTGCACGTTTTGTTGAGGATGCTGAGCGGCCATATTTTCATGGGTGGAGACAACTACCAGTCAATCAACAAGTAACCGATGGTAATTATAGGCGGACTCTGTTTTCTTTTGGATTGGCCTACGCCGATTATTGCAGGCAGCAGCGTATCTCCTCTTGCTGGACTGCAATAGAAAGAGATGCCCAAAGAGCTGTGGCGCCTGGAGGCTTTCCTGGTTAATGGCTTTTTGAGAAGGGCGAGGTGAATACTCGCCCCAATCCGGATGGCCTCATCATGTTTGGTGTCCGCGGACAGTAAACCGTTGGTCTCCGGATAAAGCTGCCACAGCGGATCAGGGCTGCTTTGTTTTGGCTATTATGGCTGGATCGCTGGGGACAATGCGAGCCTTTCGAAGCGTTCTGCATTGCTCTTAAGTCGTCTTGCGCAGATCGACGTTACGCCTGAAGGCGCTCCCCAATTTTGCGGAAAGATGCCAGTATCTCTTTTTCGTTCGCCCCCTTCGCTCCGGACGTATTGGCTGGAAGGACCCTGATCTGATCGCGCGTCGCCAGCACCAGCACAGCACGACGACGAGGCGTCCGCCCCGTCCTGCTCCCAACCAGGCGCTCCAGTTGCTCGACCTTCCCCAGAAAGGCCCCATCCATGGGCTGCGCAGGCACAAGGCTTTCATCCTTGTTATCGTCGCGATGGAAGCGGCCCCAGGCCAGCATCCCGGCAAACGGCGTGCTTCCGTCCGCCTGTACCTGTGTCGTCGCCGTCCGCAGGTAAGACGCGATTTCCGTCAGGTGCGTACTGACATCGCCCATGAGGGCCTTGCTGTCCCGATGGTTTTCATTCGCGATCTTGCCGATCAGGGCCTTGACCTCTGGCGGGAGGTTCGAGCTGCCGGTCTCGATCTGGAAGTCTCCATTCTCCAGCGTTTCGACAATGCCCCATGTCTCGGCGTCCGGATCCACACCATGCCCGGACTTGGGAGAGGGGAGCATGACCGGACGGGCGCGGCGGACCTCGCCGGAGCGTCCATTGATGTCGGCAAAGAAGGTCTTGGAATGAATGACGCGGCCGCCGAACATCGTCACGGCCTCACCTTCGATCAGGCTTTGCAAATCGTTCCAGGGCAGACGGGAAACTTCGCGGACCTCAGCCCCTGAGCCGTTGTAATAGCCGTAGCCATCATTCTCCACGCGGGTGGCCTGTGTCACCTCAACCTTGTCGGCCTGCTGTTCCAGCCATTCACGGGTCTTCATGGCATCCTGAAGCCGGAGCGCATGGGTAAGGTTGGCATTGCCAAGAAGCGAGAAGGCCTTTTCGCCAATCCGGGCCGTCAGGCCGGGCAGATCCTGAAACGAGATCCAGAACATGCAGTTCAGGCCACGGCCCATGGCGAGCATCCGGTCCATGCCGTCCGTTACATAGGCGGCCAACTCATCGAAGAAGATCTGGAACGGCGCATCGCCGGCACCGGCCTTCAGCTTGAACACTTCGCTGGCAGAGCCGTGCAGCTTGGCCCCGAGAAGCTGGGCCATGACGCCGCGCAGCGAGGCCACGACGATCTTGCCCAGGCCCGCCAGACTGTCTGATGAGTTTTCCAGCGATGGCAGGATGACGATCAGGATGCGGCGGTTCAGGACCACATCGCGCATGATGATGTCGGCCGTCTCCGCACTGAAGATATGCCCCAAACTCACGCCAAGCTGGGTGAAGACGCGCGAGAAATACATCTTGGCATAGCCGTGCTGCTCGGACGGTCTATTTTCCTTCTGGGCGTTCCACTCCAGAGAGGAATCATAACCGGGCAGCTCGCCGAGGTAGGCCTGAAGTGGCCAGAGCACATCGTCCGGAATATCCTCGACCCTGCGCTCGATGGCCTGATTGGAACCGGGATTGCGAATGAGGAAGACCTTGTGCCGGGCGAGGGTGCCGATCCAGCGCAGGTCGGTCGCATAGCGGATGGCGTCGATATTGATGGGGATGCCGTGCGTGTCGCGCATCCAGACGAGGGCCGGAACCACTGTGCCGATGAGGCCGACAGCGCGGTCGCGGAACACGCCATTGGAATCATTGGCCGACTGTTCGCCAAGCTGGCTGACCAGCATTTCGCGAATGGCGTCCGCATTCCCGGTGGCAAACGGGTTGAAGGTGTTGGAATCCCGGGTGCCGGAGGCGGCGAGGAAGTTCAGCGCCAGCACCTGGTCATCGAGCCCAAACCGCCTTGCGAGGGCCAGCACATCGCCGTAGACCGTGTTGTCGCCCTTGGCGTCCACGAGGATGCAGCCGGAGCCATGGGCCAGGGCGTTCGTCATCAGGGAGACAATGGCCGTGGTCTTGCCTGATCCGGTGGTGCCCGGAATGGCCGCGTGCTGACGGGCCGCGTCAGAGGACATCCAGAGCTGGCGTCGGGTGCGGGCTTCCGTGCCGAGATAGAGAATGCCGTTGGCCTGACGGGCCTTGCGATCTTTGGGATTGAGATCGTTCGCATCCTTCAGCCCGCTGTAACGCGGCATGTGGAGCGGGAGGCGCTCAGGACGGAGGACCACCCAAGCCGCGACGGCCGGGGCCGCGAGGATCAGCGCGCCATCTATCGCGGGCACGAACCAGCCCAGACCGACCCCGACGAAGCCAAGCCATCCGGCCAGAGGGGAACGCAGCTCTTCCTTCGTTTTCGTCCAGAACGGGCGGGTATCGCGGTATGTCTTTCCCCGCTCGACCTGCTGATGGCCAAGGGGGGCACCAATCTTGCGAGCCGTCATGGCCTCAGTGCTCCAGACCGAATGGCGAACCGGCCTGCGCGGGCGCGGGTGCCGGGGATGGCATTTCCAGATGGGCGGGCTGATGCAGCGCCTTCAGGATCTGTTGTGGTGCCGTGGGTGCCGCAGCTTGCGGCTGAGTCTCCAGCGGGCCGCTGGAGGGCAACGGCGGAAGAGGTGCGGATTCCGGCATGGTGGGAGCCGACGCGTGCAGGCCCCCAAAAGTGTACAACAGACCGGCACAGACGGCGGCTGTTGCGGCAACCGGCAGGAAGCGGCGGATCCGGCCAGGTGCGACGGCCTGAGTTCCAGCCGGGACGATCTCGGCCTGAACGGCCGCGGGTGGCAGGGCTTGCGGAAAATGGAGATGGATCGGGGCCGTGTTTCCCTCCTCGATGTCGAGCGTGAGGGGAGCGTTCTGGCCGTGCTGGAGAATGATGCGGGTCATGAAACTGTCTTCCAAGTGGAGCGGAGCGTGGAGAGGGCGCGATCAAGCACCGGGATGTAGAGGGGGCGACGCAGACGCTGTTCCTCGGACCAGTGGGCACGGGCGCCAGCGGCTTCGATCCGGGGATTGGGATGCACGTCTTCGTTCGGGTTTTCACTGGGGTAGCCCAGAGAGTGCAGGGCGTACCAAAGCGGCCGGTCGATGAGCTTGATGATGGCGAAGGCGGGCGGCGCCAGCACACCAGCCTCAAAGCGGGCATCGCACAGAAGCGTCATAAGGGCGGTCGTGGTCCACCCGTGACGGTTACAGCTCTGCGCGATCGTGGCCTGCACATCGGGATCTGCAAGGAAGTCCTGCGCGTTCTTCAGGACCGCTGCGGGCACCTTCAGGCTGACCTTCGGGCCGGTATCGCCATCAAGTCCTGCGTCAGTCAGACCTTCTGACAGTTGCCCGAGCAGGGTCATGGCCTCATCGCGACGCTTGAGTTTGTGCAGCGCAAAGGCCGCAAAGAGCACCTGGGCCGCAGGTGGGGCCGCGCCCGGACCGGCCGTTGTGTAGCGCGGGCCGAGCTGACGCTCGAAGGCTTCCTGCGCGCAGACCTCACTGAAACTACCATCGGCGGCCGTGGCAAAGCGGCTGCGCCATTCGTCAGCCGTCAGGGCCGGGTCGGCCGGAAGAGGTGCCCCGTTAGAAGGCGCAACCAGCCGGGTGATGCGGCGCTTGGCGAACCCGCGCAGGGTCGGAAACATTTTTGCCTGCACGGCAATCAGGCCTTCGAGATCAAGGACAGCCCGCAGCGCCTTGTTCTCCCCGAAGAAGAGACACAGACCTGCGCAGATCCCGCCGACCAGGACTGCAACCCACCGGAGCTGCAGACCGACGATGGACAGGCCGTAATAGAGCTGGATCAGGCGAATGGACGCCGGATGGTGCAGGGCCTGATGAAGCTGGAGATTCAGACGCGCCAGCTCAGGCGTGCGCGGCAGGATGCCGATCTGCCAGATCAGGGCCTTGCAGTAAAAGCGGCTGATCTCGGTGTGGAAGGTTGACCAGACCATATAGGCCAGGACAACGCTGCCGAGCAGCGCAACACCGGCCAGCATCAGGGTAATCTCGCCTGACGAGCGCGAGCCTGAGGACCGCGAAGCTGTGCCGCTCATGCCGGGTCTCCTTGATGGCTGGTTCGGATCAGAGTCTGGGAAATCTCGTAAAAGCGCTTCAGATAGGCCGTGCCAAAGCGGGGCGTGTGGGAGTGATAGCCCGCGACGGCCTGCCAGAGATCACCTTGGGCCTTGGCCATTTCCTGCCCGAGGATCCAGCCGCCCGCTTCGAGATTGGCGCAGGAGTTATTCCGCAAGGCCGCGTAGGCACGGGACGGGGTAGTGTGCCAGTGCCGCGCAATCTCGGGGACGTGGATCGTATTGACCTGCATGGGGCCGAGATCGGACGTCCCGTTCGTATTCTGCACGGCCTGTCCGGGATGACCGCCTTCGACATAGAGCAGGACCAGCATGACGCCTGCTGGCACATGCGCGTTATGGGCTGACTCTTTGAGGCAGGCTGCGATCTGGCGTCCGCCATCGTCCTCGGCCAAGGCAGCCGGGGCTGCCATGAGGGCCGCGAGGGCCAACGGAAAGAAAACTCGGGTTTTCATGCGGCTTGCTCCTTCTGGACGGAGACCGGCTGAAGACGTGCCATGCTCGCCTGCCAGAGGCCGTTCAGATCGCACAGGTTGATCTGCCTGTTCTGAACCGGGAGGGCATCCAGCACGTCGAGCAGACAGAGCAGGACCGTCACGGCAGACTGCGCGTCATGGTTGAGGACGGTCACGCCGAGGGCGGCTTCAGGATCATCGACCAGCTTCAACCCAAAGCCGTGCCGAGTCATTTCAAACCAGAGCGCCTCGGCAGTAATCAGGAACGCTGGCAGGAAACCGCTGCTGGACGCCGCGACCGTACTGGCGCAGGGGGTTGAGTTGGTGGCATCGCTCAGAATGACGCCGAGGCCCTTGCGGTCGATGGCCCGGACCAGAACGTCCGACAGGAGCGTGACGGCAGGAGAGGGGGTCATCCGTAGCGCCTCCGCTTCCAGGTCGGCCGCCCGGACCGGACGGGGCCGGTGATGAGGCGACGGACAGTTCTGAGGGCAGCGGGCAGCGTCAGACCAAAGAAGCTGATCGTTGCAAACAGGGCGGTGCCCAGAACGCCGATATACAGCGTCGTCCAGCTCCAGTACGTGACCGTTACAAGGAGCGGGAGACAGGCCCGGCCATCAAGGATAGCCAGACGGACAGGTTGTGCGGTTGCGCGCCACATCAGGCGTCTCTCCTCCAGGCATCGTTGGCCGTCTTTTCAGTAATCAGCCCCTCTTCCAGGGCTTTGCGGATAGCGACGGCGTAGCTCTGACCGTCGCTCTCGATGGCCTGCGCCACGAGGTCGGGCCAAAGCTCGCTTTCGGTTCGCATGAGCTGACGGCGCAGATCCTGATGAAAGGTCAGGAACTCGCGCACAGCCACACGGCCCCCGCCGACCCGTTCCAGAAGACGCTGGTTGATGACGAAACGCAGGGACTGAGCCAGAGCACTCACGAGGTTGTCGCGTTCGGCCCGTGGGCAGAGCGCAATGGAACGCTGGATCATGAGCGGGCCGTTATCGGCATGAATGGTGGTCGAGAGCTTCCCGCCCGTAATGGCGCAGTTGATGGCCGCTTCCATGGTGGGGCCGTCACGACATTCGCCAAGGACCAGATCCGAGTTTTCACGGCGCATGGAGCCCTCGACAAACAGGGGCGGTGTGAGATTGGGCGGACGGATCTCGGTCTGGGTGATCCGGTTGCCATTCGGCGGCTTGAGGCTATCGAAAAGGAACTCGATTGGCTGCTCGCCTGTGGAAATGTTGCACGAGACGGTCGGATCCATCAGCCGCTCGTGGATCAGCCCGAACTGCAACGTGGTCTTGCCCGATCCGGTCGATCCTCCCGTGAGCACCATGCCGCTTCTCAGCAGGTTGGTATCGCGGATCTCCTGCTCGACCCGCTGCTCATCCAGACTGGCTGGAAGGGTCGGGATGGGCCGAAAGACCAGATTCATGCCCGGGCCACGCATGGTCTGCACGGGAAAGATGTTGATCCGAAAGCGCAGGGACTCACGGCGGTTGAGCGTGACGCTATAGGCCGTATCGAGCTGAAGGCTGATCAGGACACGCGGCGAGCCGTCTGCACCATAGACGTGATCCACGATCTGCTTGAGATCCAGCGATGTCGTGGGGTCCATGGTGGCGTAGCGGTTGCGGCCATGAACCGTCAGCGTGGCGCGATGACCGGTCAGCAGGTCGATCCGCGACGCGCCGAGGCCATGCGCCCATTTCAGGAAGTCATCGAGACCGGGCGCGTTCTTCCGGGCTTCAGCGACCCAGGGACACTCGCGCTTCGCCCGTTCGTGCGCCCAGGTGTCAGCGTCACGCAGCTTGAGGACTGCGCTCATCGGCAGTCCTCCGGATAGGCAACGCGGCTGCGGGCCTGAAGACCAGGCTGCCCGGTGATGCGGATCACGCGGTCGCCAAGATGCAGACTGTCCCCGCCGCCCACGGCCTGTCGGTTCTCGAACACCACGCGCGGCTCTTCGACACGACCGGCCCGCAGAAGGACGCGGTAGCGGGCCATGCCGGTGATGTCGCGCTGAAGGCGCGAGAGATCGGCCAGGTAGATCTCATCCGCTACCTTTTCTCCGGAGGCCCAGCCTTCGGCCACCCAGTCGTTCCAGTGCCGCACTTCCTTGTCGGTGTGTGGCAAAGCAGATGAGGCCGGATGACGCGGCCTGTTCCAGGAGCGGACCAGATAGGTGCGCCAGTTCGGAGCGGCAGAGGTGAGCTGTGCCTCACGGGTAATCTCGAAGACACAGCGGCTTTCATGGGCGATGGTGCCGGTGTCGTTCAGAGCGAAGGCCATCTGCGCCTGACTGACGATAGGGGGCTGCATCAGCGTCTGGCCATCACCGACCGGCAGGACGAAGGGGCGGAAATCGAACGTCGTGTCGAGGATGGGCTCGTTGTGGCGTAGCATTTCGTTGATGGCGAAAGACCGCGCGGCCTGTCCGCCCTGTGCGCCGTAGGTCAGTGCAGCCTGCCGGATCTGCTCGCGTCGGCCCGGCTTGAGGTCATCGCCTGCTTCATCGTTCGGCCGCGCGTCCTGCAAGGCTTCAAGAGACGGCGGGGCCTCGCCGCCTGTGATGCGGTCGAGCTGAAGCGCGCCCGTGACCGGGGTGTTGGCCGGATTGCCCAGGGCCTCATCATTGGCGTTGACCTGATCCGCGCCTGGTTCAGGCGGGTTGGGCATGGAGACGAGCGTTCCGCTCCGGGCTGGCGGAGGAAGAGTGCTTGTGGACGGCATGATGGTGCCGTTGTCGGCCGCACCTGCGAGGGCGGGAAATGCGAGGAAGGCAGCCGTTGCGAGGCCGCAGAGCAGGGCGCGATCAGCCATGGTACGTCACCGAGATTGCGTGGGAGAGGGGATCGACAGAGACGGTGGCCTGATCTCCCGCCTGCTCGCCGAGCGTGCGCAGGTGGTCAATCACGGGGGCTACGGCATTGATCTGGACAATCACCTTCCGATGCGTGCCAAACGCGGTCACGCTGTAGCCGATGTCCTTGCCGAGTTTCCGCACGGCAGGCTCAAGCGGGCCTTGCCAGACAAACCAGACCTGTCGCTTGAGGTCAGCCGGAAGGCCGGGGTCCGGTGTCATGGGCGGCGGGGTAGGGCGCAATGTGCCGAGCTGGGCCAGATCCGCGTCGGTCGTGGCGATGGCGCGTTGCAGCGCAAGCTCGGGATTGGCCATGCCTGTTGTCGCGACAGGCTCGGGCGGCTTGGTGGCGCAGGCCGAGAGGGCCAGCAGAAGAACGGGTGTCAGAAGGTAGTGGTGTCGCATGGATCCCTCCAGATGTTGGAAGGATCATCGCGAGCCTATCTGCGACTTTCAGAAAAAAACCTTACGGCGGTTCATCGCCATTCAGGGATGAGTCTTGTTTACCCCGTTTTTTTTGTGTTGCTTTTGTTGAACATATGTTTGACAAACATTTCTAGTAAGTCGGTCCGATAGAGAAGATACGCGAGTGCCAGTGAGTGCCGCAGAGTAAAGAGAGATCCTGACACGATGCCCCAGATCACTGCAAACACAGCCCATTTCGGAATGCGGCTCGAAGCCGATTTCAAAGAAGAGTCCTTCAGGAAGGTCAAGGAACTCGGAACGACGCCTGCTGACCTGTTTCGGGACGTTCTTGAATATGTCGTCAGAAACAACCGTCTGCCGATCCGCAAAGAAGTCGTGAGCGACGATGACGCCGTTCTTCTTGATCTGGTCAAGAAACGCCTGAAGAACCCGGGGGAAATTATGAGGAACGTGAGCCTTGACGATCTACTCTCTGGACATCCCGGAAGTCGTAAGGGATGAACTGTACGCTCTGGATTATAGCGTTGCAGAACGGTTTTTAAAAAAACTTCGCAAGATCCTGCACAACCCCCATGTTCCAAAGAACAAGCTACGCGGTTTGCCGAACTGTTATAAAATCAAACTGCGTGATGATGGCATCCGGGGCGTTTATCAGGTGCATGATCAGGAGATCAGTGTGCTTTTGATCGCTGTCGGCAAGCGCGACAAAAGTGCAGTTTATGAAACTGCAAAAATCCGATTGTGAAAACAGGGGGGCTCTTGCCCCCTTCTTTTGTCGGTGGTGTGTCCTAGGCCGCCGCCCGTTGTTGCTCGTCCATGGCTTCCAGGCGTTCGTACAAGCCGCCTGCAATGCCCTGACCTGAGAGAATTTCCTCGACCAAAGCGTCCATGACCCCCTGTTGGGCCTGTTCGTCCTGAAGAAACGAGCTTTTCATCGCCAGAGCCTTGCGGCGTGCCAGTTCCTTTTCCGCACTCCCGCCTGGAAACACGATGGCAAGGCACCGCAAGGCGCGGCTTGAGGGCATCCGGGCGAAGAGACGCGACCGCAATGCGGTATCGTTCGGCGTGCTGGAGAAGGCCCAGAGTTCGATGGGGCCGAGCACATTGACCAGAAGCTGCTCGTATTTGCCCTCGGCCGCGTTCATCACCACGAAGAACGGCGCACCGTTGCGGCCTGGACCGGGCAGGCGGTTGCGCACTACATAGGCGCTGGCAGGTGTGAGCTTGAAGTTCTCGATCATCTCGTTGGCCTCGCGCTCGTCGCCGCATTTCAGGATCCAGCGGGCCGTGGACTGGCCGACGAGATCGGCGCTGAAATCGCCGCTGCGCTGGCTGATGAACGAAAGCTGGACGTTGTGCTTACGGCCTTCACGAACGTCGCGGATCGCCTGCTTATCGACCTGCGGAGCCTCCTTGGGACGATGCCACTCTTCGAAATCGAGGCGCTTGATCGTCTCTTTCATCTCGGTGAAGCGGCTGCGGTGATACTCCCGCACATCGTCCGGCATGACCGGCAGATCCGCATATTCCGGGTGCAGGAAGAAGTTACGGCCGATCAGGTAACGGCCGAGCATATACATCAGGGCCGTCTGCCGGTTTGCACTCTCTGAACCCTGTGGCGCGACACGGGCCAGATCCAGCACGATGATCCGGGCATCACCGAGATCAAGCTGGGTCGGCTCTGAGAGCGTCGGATATTTCTTGATCGCCGCCATGATATAGCGCTCGAACGCATCAATGAGCGTCTCGTGCGTCGGCAGGATGATCTTGGAATAGCGATTGAAGATCTCCGGCGCGCGGGCCGCTGTAATCAGATCCTGAAGAATCGGAACCGCGTGACGTTGGGCCATCCCTGCCAGACGATGCTCGCCCGCAGCGATCAGAGCCGTCACCACGTCCCGCCACCAGGTCGGATCCGCGCTGTCGAGATCGCCTTCGGCCGCAGCGTGGTGCGGGAGCTGGAGGCCGAGGCGGTGGATGGCCTCATCCACACTGGGCTCGATTCCTTCGCGGTAGTGCTTCGGATTGCCGCCCGCAAAGCCCGTGCATTGACGGTAGGCCTCCGGGATCACATCGCCGACGAGCTGGTCCATCCCCTCGAACGGGATGCCATCGAGCGGTGTGGCCAGCAGCGACACGAAATTGTCGATCGCGACCTCTTCGAGCGGCAGCGGGTATTCGAGGCCGACCTGAAGGTCGAAGATATTGACCTCAAACCCCGGAGCCATCTGCATTTCCACGAAGATGGCCTCATGGGCACGATCTGGCCCGAGCGCGTTGCGGACCATTTCGATGAAGCCGAGAGACGCATGGCCGATGTCCAGCTTCGCCAGCAGCGGCAGCTTGACGCCATTATTGCCCATAGCGGCAGAACTCAGGAGCAGGCCGAGAAGAATGGTGTTTCCGAGCACGGTCTTACCGCTGCCTGGGGGGGCTACGATAATATCCGCGATATGTTCGCGCACACCACCGCCAGTCGGATCGAACGGCCAGATCCCGCCATCGGGCTTGCGAAAAAGGATGGAGCCTTGCGGGAAGGGGGAGGCGCTTCGCATCCACGGCATCATGCCCATGGCATCCCCCAGAGGCGCAAGAGACGGGGTGGCCGTAGAGCCCAGAGAGAGCACGGGCACCGATCCCATGGCGGCCTCAAGCGGATCGCCCGGTACCCGGGTCGTTTTGCAGCCGCCCCAGCTTTCAATGCCCTGGGACAGATCGGCCGCACGGCGACGCAGCAGCTTGTCTTCGCCGACCGGAGCCCAGGTGCTGGCGGTCATCCGCATCCGGACGGAATTATGGTTTTCCTTCTCGCGCTTGGTTTTGATCGCCTGAAACGCCCGCGTGATGTCCTTGTTGCCCGGAAACATGCCAAGCATCGTGGCCCCCGTTTCCTTGATCGCGAACGCGGCCTTGCCACCGCCTTCAAGGATGATGGAACTCCGCCAGGGTAGGCGCTTGCGGCCCAGAGTGTTGAGCAGTTCGGAGAACGGGCGCGGATCCTCGGGACCGAGAAGCATGTCCACGGGCGCATAGGTGTAGTCGCCGACCGTCACGAGCTGACCGCCCTGATTTTCGGCGTCGGCATTAAAGATCTGGTCGCGCAGGGACGGCCAGAGCAGATTTTCAGTCTTTTTGCTCTGTTTTTCGTCATCCGGGAGCCGCGCCATGACACGATCGCCTACTAGCGTCGGCTTCCAGCCGCTTCCGGCCGTCTCGCGATAGAGCGTCTCACGCGCCAGCGTGATGGATTCATCGGCGCGCAGAAGCGTCGTGGAAATACCGAGATTGGACATGCTGTCCTGCACGCGCGCGACAAAGGCGTCGTGACGACCGGCCATCAGTTCGGAGCGCAGGGTAAAGCGCTGGCCGCTCCCCGCTTTTGGCCACGCCTTGACCTGCTCTTTCCGCTCCGCCGCCACCTGCTTCTTTTCTTCACGCGTCAGAACGGCCGGTCGGGTCCACAGAATGTAGCAGGCATCTTCCCACCGCATCACCTGAGGCCACCGCAGGCGGCGCTCATTGATGATGTCGTGGAAGTCGGCGTTCATCATGCGTGAAATCTGCTCGCATCCGTTGAGCGCGAGCAGATCGACGGCCACGCGGGCCTGATCGGGATCGGAGATGTACCAGCCTTCGATCGCATGGCCAGTGCCTTCGAGAAGGCCTTGCAGCTCGATGCGCTGTTGCTCGGCGATGGCCTCCACGTCCGCACGCGAGCACATGGTGCGCAGACCGTTCACGCGCAGGACAGAGACGTACTCGCCCCGCAGCGTCACGAGCCGGTCGTGATGTACGGCATCTGTGTGATTGGTCTCGACGTCGCAAAAGGATTCGAGGGGCTGACGAAGGAAGAGGCTCGCGCTGGCAAGCAACTCGGTCAAAAAGCCAGACATTGGAAACTCCGCGTCAGGATGGGGTAAGAGCAAGGGCCTTGTCGAGGAAGGCCGGATAAACGTCAGCGCCAGCGTCGAGCAGTCTGCCGGTCGGCAGAATACGAAGGCCTGCGCGGAGCAGATCGAGATTGCGTCGGACGGCTTCATCGGCGCTGCCACACAGGCGCATGGCCGTTGTGACCTGACGGATGGAGCCCGATTGCAGCCGGTGCTCGGCTTCCGCGCGCCGACTTTCGAGCAGACGCAGGAGCGTCATGGGTGTGCGGAAAGAGGGGGAAAACTGCGTGCCGAGCAACGGGTCCGGGATAGCCTTGAGGATGGTTTCCCAGAACTGGCGGTCAGACTGACCCTGCTGGCGGGCCATCAGGCGGAGCGTCTGATGGGCGGTCCGGGCGAGGAACATCAGGCGGGCCTGGGACATTTCGGGCCACCAGACGAGCATGGCTTCGGCGTCGATGGCTGCCCGCGACGTGTCCTGAAGAAGATTACACACCGGGCAGACCCGGAAACCGGCCTCTGAGGAGGGACCGGTCCAGGGGAGACCTGCACCGGGCGACGGCAGGCCGCAGCACGCGCAGGTGAAAGACCCATTCGACCCGTCTTTCCCGGGCCGGATCTCCTGGTCGAGACCAGGCTGGAGGAAGAACGGATCGGAAGTCATGTCGGCTTACTGGAACTGGTAGCTCTTGGCGGTATTGCTGATTTCAGCATTCCCGTTGGAGGCCGTGTTCGCAGAGTTGTTGATCCACTTCGGACCCGTCGCAGCCACACCGGCCAGAACAAAGCAGACGACGCCTGCAACAGCCATGCCGGGACGCTTGGTTTCTTCCTTCTGGGATTTGTAGAACAGCACGATGCCCGTCACGAGGGCGACAATGGCCAGACCGTAAAGGGCTGCGGCAGACCCGACACCGATGGTGTCCGTGCCTTCCTGCGCCATGTTCTGGATCTGCTGTCCAAGACCGTTGCTCGACGCCGTTCCACCAGCAGCGGCAAGAGCGTTACCGGCCATGACCATCGGCAGCATGGTGGCTGTCGCGACGGTTGCGCCGATCTTCGTGAGAGCGCGGGAAGCAGACGGGGTTGTGTGGGATGTCATGAGTTGGTTCTCCGTTGTGAGGGACAATCCCCTCTGCCGATCAATCTGACCGCGTGATCTGCGACTGAGGCGGCAGAGAGGTATTTTTTTCGTCAGCCCGTTTCAGGGCCAGAAAGAGAGGATCCAGGTCGCGTCCTTGACCGGATTGAGGAGCATGACGCCAAAGACGTACTGGATGCCGCAGCCAAGGCGTTCGCGGTTCGAGCGGCCTCTCTGGATGGCAAACCAGGTCAGGACGGCGAAGAAGCACGTCCAGGCCCCGAACATCTGAAAGAACAGGGCGAAGTCCTTGATGATCGCCATGATTGCGTCTTTGGGGCCGGTGCCGGTGATCAGGCTGTCCGCCGTGCTGTAGCTGGTGGCTGCGTCGCCCAGAGTGACCTGCACGTCCGTTCCGGCCGAGGCCGTGCTTTTGGTGAGGATGACGTTGAACGAGGCGAAGACACCGCACAGCACGAGGGACAGATAGGGCAGCCAGGGCTTGTCCTGCAGGGCCTGAATGGTCGGGTGGTAATACTGATAGATCCCGATCAGGCTGAAGATCAGGCAGGACACGGCCGCCGCATAGCAGGCCGTGGGCAGGAGCCAGCCCATGCCAACGGCGATTTCGTGGACGAGATTGACAAGGCCTTCCATGGTGGCCTCCTCAGTTCAGGTCGCCATGGGCCGTGTGCAGAACCCAGGTGGCGCCCTGCTGGCTGATGGTCAGGACCGCGCCGTAGCCCGGAATGACCGTGCCAACACCCACCTCGAACTGACGGTCCTGACCGCTCGGGGCCGCGCTGTCTTCGATCATGGCGAGCTGCGGTGAGGCCGCAACGATCCGGTAATGATGGATCCAGGCAGGCTTTGGAGCCGGTGCGGCGACGGCGGCCGGAGCGGGTGGGGCGCTCGACGATGAGAGGGCCGGAGCCTTGGACGCTGGCCCGTTCATGGCAGCGCTTAGAGCGGCACGGGCCTTTTCGGCAGCGGCATGGGCCTGAGCGGCTTCGTCCGCACCGGAGTTCTCGGCACCTGTCACGGCGTGACTGGCTTCGACCAGGGAGATGCGCCGTGTCAGATCATTCAGCTTGTCTTCTTCAGCCTTGCGCTGTCCTGCAAGGGACTGGCGCAGCTTTTCGACTTCGCCCCGCTCGCGCTCGATGACGCGGGCCTCGGCCGTGACGAGCTGAAGCACGTCGATCTGCTGCTGGGTCGCCATGGGCGCGGCCTGTAGAGTATGAGCCGCCTGCACGGGATCCGCAGGAGGCGCGGCAGGTGTAACCGCAGGCGCATCCGTCTGGGCTGCTGCGGACTGTGGCGGTGCGGGCGGTGTTGCAACGACGGCAGCGGGCGCGGCTTTCGCGGCCGGTACGGAGGCAGGCGGGGCCGCGGCAGTCTTAGGATGGCCGAGGGTCTGCATTTCCGCCAGATCGGCGCTTGCGGGCGGCGGTGCGGACGGAGCAGGTTCAGGGGCCTGAGCCACGGGCGCGGCCGTCTGGTCCATGCCCACTTCCTGACCCGGTGCCGAGACAGGGTGATGATGGTGGCCACTGGTCGCAAGAATCCCCGCGAGCAGGACCGCGCAGATCCCGAGGCCCGAACCGCCATAGAGCTTCTGGCGCGGCGTCAGAGCCTCGTAGCGAGAGATGAGGGGTGTGAGAAAAGAAGCCGGGCCTGACAGTGCGGGTTCCGTCGCGTGGCTGTCGTCGTGGGCCGTTGTTTCGGTGTCCTGACGCTCCGGATCATCAGACAGGATGTCATGCTGATCGGGCGGTGGTGGCGCTGCGTGAACGGGCTCCATCCGACGCGGCGCGACTTCGGTGTTCAGGTGGTGAACTGTGGAACTCATAAAAAAGATCCTTCTGGCTGAGACTGCCAGAAGGATCGGGTAACGATCTGCGACTGAGTGCGGAAAATCAGGGCTTATCAAGAACAGGATCCATGAACATCACACCGACATTCACGTTGGCGGCGAGGATGATCCGCGTGCGTGTTGGCGTATCCTGTGTCAGGGCGCTGTTGACGGCCGAAGCCGCACTTCCTGCGGCGACGCCGAGCTGCTGGCCCATGTTCAGACGCTGGATATAGTTCATGCCGCCCAGGGCGCTGTAACTGCCCGAGACATTGGACGTGGTTTCGATGGCCTGCCCAAGCCCCTGCACGAAGGCTGCGGCGGCAGGCATGACGAACCGCTGTATGATCAGGGGATCGACGCTGGAGGCGACACCCTGTTTCATGCTGTCGGGCGCCATCACCACGCCATTCGTCGATAGCGTGCGGCCCTGATGAATGATCTTGTTGACCTGCACGACCAGAAGCTGCTCGTTTCCGGGTGCCCTCGCAACCGTTGCAATCATGCGGTCGCCTGCAATGGGGCCGCTATCGGCCTCCAGCACGATCTGACCCGCCAGATCACTGTCCGTTGCCGTGACGGTATGGGCATAGATCCCGCGACCGGCCGGGATCAGGGCTGGCGCGGCGGCCGTATCATGTGAGGCCGTGGCCGCTGCGGATGCCCCTGTCGCACCATGCGAAGCCATCGCTTTCTCGGCCTGGGGCTGCGCCTCCTGCTCGGGCTTGAAGACGGCTTCCTGAAGGTCCGAGACGGGAGGCCGGGTCTGAAGTCCGCTTTCGATGCGCGCAATCTCGGCGACATAACGGGCGCGGCGCTTCTCGCGTTCCTGTTGCTCGGCCTGGGATGTCTCGCCATTGCCTGACGCAGAGTAGGCCGGATCGGTCTGGACGATCGAGGCTTGCGGAGCGGTCTCGATGTGGGGCGGCGTGGGAGGTGGTGCCGGGGACGCGATTGGCGCGTCATAGCCGATTTCCTGCGGCCGGGCAGGTGCTGGATCATCATGCGCGCCATCATACGACAGGACCGCTCCGGTCCTTTCGCCCTTGTCCCGGGTGACAGCGGGTGCCAGATCCGGGGTATAGGACTGTCCGGCGCGTTCGGATTTCTGTGCAGTCTCGGTGTTCTGCATCTGACGCAGACGGTCCTGCTCCGGGTTTGTGTTTGTGCCACCAGGCAGCGCATTCATCTCGGCAATATGCCCGGGATTGGACTTGGGCATCTGCTTGGTCTGATGGTGTGAGACAAGGAGGACAAGAGCGAGGACCGAGACGGCTGAACCCCCGAGCAGGAGCAGGCGTCGGTTCCCGCCGCGTGTCGCACTCGACAGGACGGATTTGAACTTGGGCAGTTTCGGGATCATGGCGTCATGTCCTTGAGAGACGCGGACACGGTCCGACCGGAATCCGACAGGAGAATGTAGGGGGTCTGGCGGAAGGCGTAGAGGGTGTAGCCGTCTTCGCCGCGCTCTGAACTGTCCCAGGCAGGCGTCATGAGCGCCAGCCGCGTGCGGATGTAGAGTTCATTGCCCATACGCCATGCTTGGACATCGTCAGGAGAGAGACCCTCGACGCTCTGGGGAACGGCGGAGGCCGGAGCGATCCCGGACAGCATGGCGTTCATGAAGGGCTCCGCCGTGCCGGGGGCGGCTTCCGGACCCATTTCCTGCTTCGCATTGGGGCCGTCTTCGTTGACGCGGACCGTCAGGTTGTCGTCATAGGTGCCGCGACCGGCCAGAAGCAGGAAGGAGATCGGCTTGATGGCGCCCTTTAACGTGACGAGCAGGCCGCCGCGTGGCGACAGCGACAGTGGCTCGATGTTGATGGTGTTGCTGCCAGCATAGGGAACACAGGTGTAAAACCCTGTCGTCTGCACGGCAGGAGAGCCACCTTTTCCGCCGTCCGACGAGCAGTTCTTCAGACCGTCCGGATTGGCGGATGTGCTGGTCGTGTTCCACGCAATCGGCCAGGGTGCGCCGGAGCGGTCCACGAAAGAGACGGCCGTGGGATAGCCCTTGGTCGTGAAAATCAGCGATGTCTGCTGACCGGGCGCGAATGACACGCGGATGGCTGGTCGGCTGGTCGGAGCCGCGACTTCCGTGGCGACATCTTCACGCGCCCTCTGGTTCTCTTTGAGGCGTTTACCCAGTCGATGAATCATCTCCGGTGTCAGAGGAATGGCTTCATCCTCGGCAGCCTGCTGGTCCTGCTGCTCTGGCGACAGGTGTGGCGCGGCGGGCGCGGCATCCGGAGCTGGCGCAACCGACTGAGCCATTGCGGTGAAGGGCATCAGGCCCAGGAGGCCGAGGAGGGACAGCGAAAAAGAGCGGGTTGTCATGGTGCGGATCCTCACTGCGGGCTGGCCACAAGCTGGGTAATGGCAATGCCGTCAGGGTGATCCGGGTCATCGACGCGCTCGACATGCACGGTCGCAATCAGGGTCTGGGAGCTTTCCAGATTGACGTTCTCGCAGGTCTGAACGAACGGGAACTGCACGACATAATGGTGATGACCGTTGACCATACTCTGCTGGCGAATGGTTGCGGCACGGGTCGGCTGCGCGTAGCAGAGCAGCTTGGCTTCTTTCATTTTCGCCAGATTGCCGTCCTGAACAAAGGACTGTGCGAACGTGTTCCAGCCGTTCAGGGTGAAATGCGCGCCAGCCGCGTTAAGCTGCGACGGGTAATCCCGGTAATTGATATTGTAGGGCTTGAGCGACCACTTGATGACCCAGGACAGGAAGTCTTCCTGACTGAGGATCGGGCTGTTCAGAGCAATAGCCGGGCGAGGGGCGTTGATTCCGTCCACGAAGAAATACTTCGGGAGCGGATGATACGACCAGGCGCGGGCCAGGAGCACGGCCAGCACCACCACGACGGCGGCGAGTGCGATGGACGTCTGCAAGGAACGCTCAACGATCTTTCCCTGAAAATCAGGATCGGTCAGGCGGCGGCTCAGGGATCCCGAGGAGCGGCTCATGGCGCGGTGTCTCCGTGGAGCGACAGCGGGGCTGCGGATGGCATTTCAAACCTCATGATGACTGTGTCATCGTTACCGTGACCCGTTGATCTGCGACTGAAGCTGAAAAAAGCAGAGAAATTTGCGGATCAATCGCCTGAGCGCATGACGGCAGTCTGCTGATGCAAACGACTGGTGCGGCGACCGCCACGACGTGGGCTCCAGAAGAAAAACCCTTTCTTTCCCAGGCACTCGCGGCGCATGTGATCCATCTTGTTCAGATAGATTTCATACAGGTTGGGATCGAACGTCTTGCGCATATCCTTTTTGGAACGTCGCGGGAGATGGAGCCAGCCGGACTGGCTGACGATGGTGCGATTGCTCAAGAGAAAGTCATCGGCCACAGCCTGAGGGGCTTGGTAGGCAAAATGCCGCATGGCCAGTTCGTGTTGCATTTCAACGGACCAGCGTGTGGTGCAGGCATTTCGGCTGAAGCCGATGACCAGTCCGGTGGGAGAGTTCCGGACCTGCCATCTGCGGCCCTGACGCTCTTCTGGTGTCAGACGGGACGCCTGTTCCCAGGTAAGAATGACGGATGAGTCAGCGGGAATGGCGAAAGGGTCAGCAGCAGGGCGGAGACTGACCAGCTTGCGCTGTAGGCTGCGGACACTGCGTCCCATTTTCTTGGCAATGCGCTGGAGCCCGATGCGCCGCTCACGGTGTGCCAACAGCGTGGCAACGTCAGCGTCTGTCCAGACCGCCTCGGCATAACGCTCCCGTGCGGGTAGGACCAGGGCGGCGCGTTTCTTGCGTACTGCCATGACGGTGCGGTTGAGGCGCTTTGCGATGGCGGGGAGGTCTTCGCCCTTGGCCCATGCGCGGCTGAGACGACTGATATCGCGAAGAGACCATGCCCGAGGCCCGCTTCTGAGCGGGGTGCGTTTAAGATCTAGTCCTTCCTTTTGCGCAATGGCCTCTATTTCGAGGCGGCTTATGAAAAGGGCAGCCGCGATATGCGCGACGTTCACACCTTTTATTGCCATCTTGATGACGAGTGTCCTGACTTCCTCGGAATTTTTTCCGGGAGAAATCAGGTGCTGCTCTTTTTCACTTTTAACATCAGACGAGTGAAATAACGCTTCTTCTACGCTGCCGAGGGCGGGGAGTGAGGAGCGGAGGCTGCGTGCAAACATCGTCGGAAGTCCCTATCACGTTTCAACGTATAAGGACTTATCCGATGATAGATCATCGGTTACAAGCGATATAACACTGAACGACTAAAAGTTTTCCGTTAGTTCACGGTTTTCTGTATGGCGCCGCTCAATGCGATGAAGCTGTCATTAAAAAATTCCACCTGTTCGCGGACGCTCTGGATATTGCTGTAGAGCCCGAGCGTGCGGAGAGAATTAAAAATATCTTTCTGATTGGGGAGACCAGGAAACAGATCGGCTGTAGCGATCTTCAAGGCCGCTGCGATGCGTCGAAGAGACTCAATTGATGGCTTTCGCAGACCAATTTCAATGAGCTGCATAGCCGGCGTCTGATGCCCGCTAGCTGCGCCTAATTCAGAAATACTCATCTGACGCGCAAGTCGGATATCTCTGATTCTCTCACCCAGCTGCTTTACAACAGGCTCTCGCGGATCGCTTTCTGAGGCGGTGGCACCCTTGCGGGCGGCAACATCATGTTCGCGGGCCAGATGAAGTTTTTGGATGAGGTGAGATAAAGACCCTGAAGTTTTCTGGAAAGCGTCAGCGAGCTCCAGATACTTCTGAGTTTCCTCCTCGCTGATTGTAACTTCGATCGGCAATATATCGTGATTATCAAGTGGGAGTATTTCGTTGGGAGGGGTTTTAAGGGCCAGAAGTATCTTATGCAGGGTCACATAAGATACATTTTTCCCCCGCTCGATATTTGAAATTGTCCCGACAGCCAAGTCTGTTACGAAACAGATATTTACGACATTCATCCCTTTGCCTTCCCGGACATCCTTAATTCTCTGTCCCAGGTCCACAAGGTATTCGTCAGATTGCCCGTCACTTACCTGCGTCTCTGTTTTCTTGTTCATGGCTAGTTCTCTCTCTCGGCAGGCCTACGCACCAGATTTCGGGTCCAGATACAGCAAAATACCAACGAGAGCGCCCCTGACAACTGAGTTCGTATTTAACATTTCTCCTTAGTCGCACGTCGATTTGCGATTGAGAACTTTAAGTCATTTCAGGAGAGACCGAATGTTTGTAATGTTGCCTCCAGCTCATGTGCAGCCTGCGCCCTCGGGACCAGTCTCTCTCGCGCCTCCTGTAGAACCGTCCATCCAGACTGCGCCGCCGAAGATAGTCCATCATTTCCGCATGACTGCTGGATATGGTCATCAGGTGCCACTCTCCTTCGCGATCAGACAAATCGTCCCCTCAGGAGTGCGCGTGACCTATGGCGCGGGCGTCGATCCGGGTGAGGCCGTGGACTGGCAGGGCGGTCGGGAATGGAACAAGGTTCTGGCCACCACAGTCAGCCCACTCGGTGAGCGTATCGAGGTTGGGCGCGCACACGTCACTATTTTGAAGAAATAAGCGTTAGTCGCAGATCGACTTGCTTCTCTGCTGGGACTTACCCAGGAGAGAGGCATGTCACCAGACGATCGAACACCGCACAGGGAGACCCCGCAGAGTTCTCTGGCTCCCAATCTCGCTCTCGCACGCCACAATCTGCTTGAGCATTTCCGTGTCCGGAATGGACACACGTTCGGCACCGACGGGGCGGTCACGGCCTCTCTGGCCGATCTTCTCGTGTCCCTCCCCAATGAGGAGCGGCGGACCCTTGTGTCCGAGGTGATCTCGACCGTAGCCGGTGGAGAGGATCTCGTGGCAGCCGCTGTCGCCAGCCGTGCCGACCTTGTCACCTGGACCGATAGCGAGAAGCGGGCAGAACTCTCTGCCCGGGTTTTCTCAGAGGACCGTCTGGCGCTTTTGCGCGATCTTCTTGACCCCGAAGAAGAAAGGTCGGCCGCATGAAACGGGCACCCTTTCTATTTATCGCGGCTGCCTTGTTGCTTCCCGTAGGTGCCTCCGCCGCAACACAGGGCAGTCAGGCCTGCGCCACCCTGACACGGGCCGCAGCGGACGCCGTCAACGGGCGGATCAAGGCCAACAATGCCTACGAAAAGCAGCCTGAAAGCGTCAGCGGCCTGTCGTGTCTCGACAAATTCTTTAACGGGACCGGCCTCAATCTCCTGACAAACATCGCCAACCCTGCGGCGCTGATCAATGACGTTGTCGGGCAGGTCGAAGGAGAGATCTGTTCTGCGGCCCAGAGTGAGTGGAACAACACCGTCGGGGCCGCGCAGCAGTGTGGCCTGAGCCTGAACGGTGTGAATGTCGGCCTTGGCCTCTCAGGCGGGAATGGCCTGATGTGCCCGTCCCTGAACTTTGGCGGCAACGGTCCCCAGCTCGCGGCCGGAAGTCTCGGGAACGGGGATTCCAATGGCTATGTGCGTGGTGAGCCACGCTTGCCGACCGGGTACACAAGCACACCGCTGGATGGGGTATTCTGATGAAGATCCGCCTCAATCCAACAATCGCAACGATGCTCCTCTGCACGACCGTTCTTGTCGCGATGCCGAAGCCTGCGAATGCGTTCATCGGTGAAGCGGCCGTGGTCGCGGCCATCAGCGCCCTACAGAAGTTTACGGGCAGTGCGCTGTCGTCAATGACCAAGACTCTGACGTCGCAGTTGAACAGCTCGATGGACAGCCTGACGAACCCGAACTCCGTCAGTTCTATGCTGAACAAGGGGTTCACCCAACTCAGTAATTACGAAAAGGCTGGTGTCGCCGCAGAGCAGCGGATCGCCGATGCGTCCAATACAGCCATGGCGGAGTTCGCTCGGCGCCAGCAGGATACGACAATCCGCGACGAGCACATGATGAACCCCGAGTTCTGCACGGGGATCGACGGGTCGCAGGCCACCCAGGGGGCTTCGCAGTCTGCGCGCACGGCAACACGGGCCATTGCGACAATTACGGACAGTCGGGGAGAAGCCGACGCCGGAACGCCGTCGTATTACGGCAAGGGCCAGGGCGTGGCCTCAAGCATGGCGCTGCACGGACGGCGGTATTGCTCACAGGAAGACGTCACGGCCGGTCTGTGCTCTGCTCTCTCCCGCCTGCCCAATGCGGACCAACGGGCTATTTCCCTGTTCGGGCAGGATACCCTGTCGGTTGACGGCGGTGTGGACGCTGCCAACGATTACAGCACCACACTCATTCAACCCGTGGCACCGGCCGCACTGCGCGGTGAGCAGCTTACGTCCACGTCCGGCCGCGAAGCCGCGTTGCGTCGTCGTGCCTACAACGCCCGCATGTCGCTGTCGCGCTACGTGATGAATTTCATCACCTCGCTTGAGATCCCGTCGATCAACCTGACGGATGTGCAGAAAACAGAGATGCAGGCCGAAGGGATGGCCGTTTCGGATCAGGCCTCGTGGCTGACCTCGATGAGCCTTGAGGTCAACCGTCGTGTCTCCGGTGTGACTTGGAACAAGAACCTTCAGCAGATGCCGCCCGCCACCGTGATGCGTGAGCTGGCCATCGAGCAGGCGCAGGCCAACTACCTCGCCCTGCAGAATTACCGCCTCGGCCTTTTCCAGTCCTCGCTCGCCGCAACGCAGGTGGCGCAGCACGAAGAGGAAAGCGAGGCCAAGAGACTTGCCCCGATCCCGTCCCCTAACGTCAATCCCGGAGGCTGACATGGCCCAGAACGATACCCAGCCCCCCGCCCTCGTAGACGTGTTCCAGAGCCTGGAGCGCGTGCGGCCGCAACTTGAAAAAGAGGCTCCCCAGCTTGCCGGTCAGATCACTCTGCTGGCGCAGAAGCAGCAGGATCCGGACCTCGCCGCCAATGACCGGTTTCGGACGAACGTGGCCTATGTGCTTCAGGATGCTGAGCGTCTGGTCGGTCCAGTCCTGCCTCAGGAGAGCGGGCTGCGCGAAGAGATGACGCAACGCGCCATGACCGTGCCCGGCCTGACGTCCGAGACCCTCAAGGACTTTATGCGACAGACCCCCGATCTGATGGATCAGCGGCTGGTTGACAACGTGCGCTCCGTTTCCGAGCAGGTGGCCTCCATGGGCGCTGACCAGCAGGGCAATCCGGAGATTGACGAGGTTCTGCACTCGCTAACGGATCGGGTCGCCAACGCCGCACGGTTCTCTACGCACGACCCGGAAGCGCAGACCGTCACAGAGAATGAACAAGCAGATGTCAGACCTGTGGAACCGGCCTCCGAGTTCGATGGGAGCCCTGAGCCACCGCCTTTTGAAGACGTCCCGGATGCTCCCGATCTGGATCACGAAGAAGGGCCGCAGGAGGAAGAGACTGTCGCTCCAGCGCGTTCGCCTGGACCCGAGGCCGCCGATAACAGGATGCACCCTTCGCCAGGTGGTGGTGACAGGAACAGTCAACCCGAGATGGATGGCCGCGCCCGCCCTCAGTCAACCGGAGCAGGACAAAATGAAAGCACAACCACGCAGAAGCCTGAGGGGGGAAGCAAGACTGGTCCGGCGCAGGATGCAGGGAGCCGCACGAAGACTGGTCCGTCCGAAAAGGCAGAAGACCAGCATGAGCAGAAGGACGATGAAAAGGTTGTCTATCAGGTGCGCGGTCCGGGTCTTTTTACCCGTCTCGCACAGGCCATTCGTCCCGAGGCTGTGCAGCAGACCGTAACGCCCGGGTCTAACTGGATGGCCAAGGCGCAGACGATGAACGCTGCCCATGGACAGCAGGCGGACGCCAACCATCTGGATCGGACGGAAGCCCTCGGCCTGAAGGCGCAGAGTGCTCTGGAAGCCGTGCAGAATACGCCTGCATCTTCGGTGATGCGTGAAATTGCAGACGCCGCAAAATCCGAGCCAAACGGCATGGATGGCGTGTTGAGCGAAATGCGGCCGGGAGGTCGGCATGAGGGCCTGCAATCACGATTTCAAGCCGAGCGGAGCACCAACCAGGCGTTCGCAGCGCAACTGAAAGAAGCGGGTGAAGCCGTCGCGGCCTATGGCGCTCACCGCGAAAAAGCCGCCGACATTGGGCTAGAGCGTGGGACAGAGGCTCAGGTTGAGCAGCGTTTCAACGGCCTGGACAGCAAGATTGGCGAACTCGCCAAGGGGGTGCCGGGAAAGGAAGCCGGGACCAGCATGGTCGAAGATCTCTCAGAGAAGGCGCGTGAGCTGCTGAAAAAGGCGGTCGAGGCCGTTGCCTCTGTCTTTCGGCCGTCTCCGTCCGCGTCCGCTAGCGCAAGCCCGGGAATGTAACTGATGATCTTCTTCAGACGGCTCAGCAGAACAGGTTGGGCGCTCTGCGCCCTGCCTCTCTCACTCGCAACAGGGATAGCTCACGCACAGTCGGTCACAGGCAACTCGACGTCCGGGAACTCCACCTACGGCGTGACCTGGAACATGCTCGATCCCGGTGATGACTGGGCCGCGACAATGATCAAGTCGGTCTTTCCGGTCTTCGGGTCGTCCTCGACCTCCACCGGCACCGAGGCCACGGTTATCGGAACCATGCTGGGCGATCTGTCCGGTTTCGTCATGGCGCTGGCCATGGCGTTTGTCTCTTACGTCATGATGATGAACATGCACCGCTCGGCTGAAACGTCGAAGGTGCTTGGTTCAAACCAGACGTCCATGAGCATCGTGCGGATGGCCTTCGGGGCTGTTATGATGCTTCCGGTGGCAGGTGGCTTCAGTGCCGGTCAGGCCGCGTTCGTCCAGGGATCTCTCTGGGGCGTCGGTATGGCGAAGACGGTCTATTCGTCGGCAGTGCAGGCGATCGGGCCAGACGGGAAAACCATCGCGCAGCCTATGGTGCCGGGCACGAAGACCATTGTGGCAGGCCTGATCGCCAATGAGATGTGCCGGGATCTGGTCAATCTGGCCTCATCCAATTCCAGCCTTGTGCCGGCTCCTACCGGTCAGCGCGTCTGGGTTCTTCCAGGCGCGGATGTCGGCGTCATCACCTACCCATATCAGATGACAACCGGGGATGGTCAGCCGGTCTGCGGCTCTGTGACCATTCAGGCGCCCCGGGCCGCGACAAAGGTTCTGGGCGTGACTGTGGATACGGCCGCCATGCAGCAGCAGATCCTCGACAGCGTCCTGGTTGGCGAGATCCGGCCACAGGTTCAGCAGGTTGCGAACCAATTCTGGCAGACCAAGAAGTCGTCCAGTCTCGCACCGCTCGTAGCCCTCATGACGCAGGCCACGAACGACTATACCAGCAAGCTGACGGCCAAGGCTGCCAGCATCCGCCAGCAGGTTCAGGCCGCCGTGATGCAGCGAAGCACAAGTTTTCAGGCGTGGAACAGCGGCACGAACGGAAGTGCTGCAAATACCAAGAACCGACTGGATAGCCTCGGCTGGACGGGCGCAGGGGCCTATTATCTTGAGTTCGCCCGACTCAACGGCGAGACCATGTCCCTGATGGCCTCAACGCCGAGCGTCAGCGCGCCAACCTATGCCGGCCTTGGCGAAGATCTACATGGGGACATCGCGCCGCTGATGCAGTCCATTGGTGCGCTTCTCGCCAATATCTCCAACATGGTTGTGACGCAGGACGGCATGAATGCTCCAGGCGGCAGCAGCGACCTTTACGCGGGTGTTACGCCAACAGGCGATGGCGCAGGCGTCCTGTCGCAGGTGGCGCGGTCTCTTCATCTGACTGACTACACACTCCAGACAGCCATGGCGTTCATCGAGCCGTCTGGTGCTGAGGGCTACTGGACGGATCCCTTCGGGAATCTCATGGGCCTGGGAAACTGGATGGTCACGACCGCCCTTCTGGTCATGGCATCAGCAGCGCTTCTCAGCTCGGACACCGGATCCGCGATTACAGCGGCTGGTGCGGCTTTGACGGGCAATTTTGCGGCTGCAACGGGTATTGGGGTCGGGCATATCGTTGTCAGTTTTCTCAGTACGCCCATTCTGTCGGGGTCCATGGCGCTCCTGGTTCCCGGCCTCATGCTGGCCTTTGTGCTGCCTATGGTGCCCTGGATCATGTGGATGGCAGCCGTTGCGGGCTGGCTTATTCTGGTCTGCGAAGGTGTGATTGCGGTTCCGCTCTGGATGCTCGCCCACATGACAATGTCGGGTGAAGGTCTTCATGGGCACGCGAAGGCAGGATACGCCCTGATCTTTAACGTCCTCTTTCGGCCGACCCTGATGCTGTTCGGACTTTTCCTCGGCTATTTCGTGTTTGATGCCATGTCCTGGCTGGTTCACCAGACGTTCGGGGTTGCCGCAGGGTTCGTGTTGTCGCATGGCTGGATCGTGACCAATCTGGTAGGCATTGTCGTGATGCTCGGCCTGTACGTGACGGTTCACATCACGCTGGCGCTGATGTGCTTCAGGTTGATTGGTATCCTTCCCGAACGCGTTCCGGCCATGATTGGCTTTCATGAAGGAAGCCGGGTCGATCTGGACCAGTTCTCTCGGGATGCAGCCGTCGTTGGTATGGCAGGAACCTTAAAAGGAATTGACAGTTCACTTAAGTCAGTGATGAAAAAAGAGGACGGTCAAGGCAAGGGTAGTCAAGGAGCAGCCGGGGACCGCAAACGGGTTATTGATACAACACTCTCCAAAACAACCTGAAGGTGGCAGCCGTGAGTAGTGATGGCAGTGGATTGAGCGGATGGGCTGGCTACGCTCTCGGGCGAATGGCAGCGGAAACAGACCTTGAAAACAGGCAGTTTGTCGAACGCTTCCAGAATCGCTTACGGCGCCGCAAAGAAGATAATCTTATCGACACCCTTACAGCGAAAGGCGTGGAGTTTCTTGATCACATTAAATGGCAAGAAGGGATCATGGCAGAGCGGAAAGCTCGGATCAGCGATCTCGAAAAGCAACTTGCCCAAGTGGCAGAGACTTTGGAGCGCCAGTGCGCCCTGACGAAAGAATGGGAAGAGTACGCCGATAAGGGCGATAGCAATCTGAGCCGCCTAAAGACTTGGGCTGACGATGCCGAAGCCTCACTCGCACGGTATCGTGCCCTCTACGGCCCTCTTCCACCAACAGAGAAAAGCAGCTCTTAGTCGCATCTCCCCTCGATAGGGTCTCCTTAATTCTTTGGGAGACCCTTCATGCGTTCTCGTACCTCTCTTTATCTCGCTGGATCTCTGCTCCTGGCAGGACCGGCAATGGGGCAGACCCAATGCGCCGTTCCTTCCCCTCCTCCCCAGACGTCCGCACCGCAAAAGGCCATAGCATCAGGGCCTCAGCCGACTGACGCAATCCAACGCCTGGTGCAGGCCGGAAGCGAGGTCCTGTGGGTAGAGCCACAGCACGGCCTCCAGACTGGCGTGGCTCATGGGGACAACCAGCTTCTTGTTTTCTTCACCCCGGAAAATCACAGCTTCATTATTGGCGGGACGCTTATTCCCGTCCCTTATGACCGCCTTCACGAGCTGATGGGCAAACGGGCGACAGATCTTGAGGTCTGGCACGGAACAAAGGGCATGTTTGTGCGCAATGGCGACCGCTTTCAGGTGCTCTATGCGACGCCAGACGGTCAGGCCGCCATCGCCGGCACTGTCTGGGACGCCGCGGGGAAGAACATCACCCGTCAGCAGATCCGCTATATTCTAGGAGCTGTCCCCACGGTTCGAATTGATGTCCCGGGCGGCGGAAAGGCCTCGGCCGGTTCGCTATCCGAGCAGATCTATGCCGGTGCAATCGGACAGAAGGGCGCGCCGGAGGTGATCATGTTCATTGATCCGCGCTGCACGTTCTCGATCCGCGCCATGCAGCTCCTTCAGCCCGCCGTCGATAGCGGCAAGCTGCGCCTGAGAGTCGTGCCGCTCTCGCTCTTGGACTATGAAGACGGGGGAGCCAGCACGCGCTACGCCAGGGCCATGACCTCCCTGCCCGCAGACGCCAGCATGGTTCAGGCCTGGACGTCCGGAGGCCTCTCGACTGCCCTGGATCAGCCTTCTGCCGAAGCGCAATCACGACTTGACGCGAACATGGCCGCCGCGAAGGCGGTCTCGCTGACGGGCACACCGACCTTCTTCTGGAAGCATCATGACGGATCTCTGGGGCGTCTCGACGGCGTGCCTCCCGATCTGGACAAGTTCCAGAAGGATGTCAGCCAGTGAGCGGGGCGAGCGAAAAGAAGGGAGTCCTGGCCAACACAGGCCGGGCCGCCCGGCTTGTTGTGGGTTCTCCATCCGTCGCAGTCGGGGCCACGAGTATCCGTGACGGCTACAGTCTGCTTCGGACACTCTGGGGCATTGTCCGGAGAAAGCCTGAGGCGGAGGACGGATTCCAAGTGGATGGAGCGGGTCGCATAGACCTACGTGCGACGGCAGAGATGTACGATGTCAGTCCGGCCGCAGTCGAGATCTATCTCCAGAACCAGCAAACCAAGACGTATCAACGGGCCTGGTCCGCAGGCCTCATTGGGGCTCTTTTGCTCGCGGCATGGATCATTGTAGGCCTTAGCGGCTCATGGCACAGCCAGACTCTCGTGACAGCGATCGAGATGATGCCGTTCTGGTTCGCTCTGGGGCTTTATATTCTGCAGAATGGCTGGCTGAACTGGCAGTTCCGCCAGAGGCAAAAGGCCGGCATGTTGGCCTATATCAGAGAGGCCGACACCCTTTTCCCTCGACGGCCCTGAAGCAGAAAGCGGCCCAGACGGGCCGCTTTTCTTTTAGAAGGTTCCGGGTGGGTGCGTGGAATTATTGTTGGGGCCACCAACGGCCCAGCCCGCGTGTTCGTAGTCCTCACGGCCTCCGGAATTATGCGGATCTTCGATTTTTACGATATGACCTTGCCGGTCATAGACAGGAGGTGCCCAGACGGCTCTTGACGACCCGTAGGCCGCGCCCGGCTCATAGCGAGCATGTTGAAGTGGGGGCGGCTTGGGGCCATGACCGGCCGAGACGTTGCCTGAGCAGGCCGCTAAAGCAAAAAATGCGATCGCAGGTAGGAAATATAGTTTCATTGACCAGTCTCCGCTTTGGTATCATGGAAACTGGCATGCACATCTGCGACTAAGGTGGCAAAAACGTCTCAGGCTTTGAAAGCGCGAGCTGATTCCTTATGAATGATAAAGGGATCTCCAGCCATGTCCGCTTCAAATGCACTGAATTTCTTCAAACATTCGCTTCTGAGTTCGAGAAATACAGTGTTTTGGCACTCTAGTTTTTTAAGCTCATCCACATAGCGAGCGCACTCTTCAACCTGATCAATATAGTCACGTATCAGGGCGGGAGATATAAAAACCATCGTTGACATCAAAGTAATGGTTTTATGGATTCCATCAATAAGAAATTGGGCTTGTGCGCACAAAGATAATTCATCGCATACGCTTAGTATCGAATATAATTCTTTATTATATTTCAGCACAACAGAACCCATCAGACACCTTTATTAATACCATATAAAACAAAAGTCTGACCGCACCAGGGTTCCAGGTACGGACCAAAACGACCTTTATTTATTTTATCTTCAATTTTCTCCTAACACGGAGATGTGAAAAGAAAAAAGTCTTCATTAACAAATTGTGAAAAAAAGTTATGAAAGGCCTCTTTTGTTCTCATAAGGTCCTAATAGGACCGCGCGGGAGCAGGGTAGAGATGAAAGTCGCAGATCGCCGTGATGTTCTCTGAACGGCGAGGAGAATGTGATGAGGATCTTTCTTTCTCGTTGCAGGACACGCATACAAGTCAGCCGCCTATTTGGGCTTGAAGAAGGAATTATTTGAGTGAGTTAGCCAGAGCCTAGATACGTTTAAGGCCCCGCTTTCACGAGGCCCTAAGAACGTAGTCCCATCGGTTTGGCGACCGATTGAACTGGATTGAAATTTCACTGCTGAATTTTCAATCCTACATTTCAGCCTCGAATGCAAGAGTTTCTTGCAAACGGGAGGGGCTTGTTTGAAGGGTTGGAGAGCAGGGCTTCGGAAACCCCGAAATCCTGAGAAGTTTTCCATGACCTATTCTCTTTCGTATGACCCCCACCAGGCGGGCGTGAGGCGCATCACCGCCGCCATGATCCTCGCGGAGATGCAGTGCGAGGCCCTGCCGCGAAGTGGTGCCAGCAAGGCGCAGATCCTCAGTGCGTTGCACACAGAGCCTCGTGCGCTTGGCCTTCAGCCGCGCCAGTCCGATCTGCTTGGCTTTCTGATCAGCCGCACGAAGCCGGTGGACTGGGAGGACGACAACCTCACAATCTGCGCCGTGCGCAATCGTGACATCTGCGAGCGGTTCGGCATCGAGCGGTCCACGGTCAAACGCTGGTTACGAGGCCTCAGCGAGTTAGGCTGGATCATCATGCGCGATAGTCCGAATCAACAGCGCTGGTTGAGACGTGACGGCCGCAATGGGGCCATCCTTGAGGGATACGGGTTCGATCTGTCGCCGCTCTCTCGGCGCTACGACGAAATGCTCCAACGCGTTGAGGCCTTCAGAGAGCGGGAGCGCGAAGGAAAGCGCCTGCACAAGCGTGCCATGATCCTGAGCCGCCGCATCACGGCCCTTTCTGCCACGGCGCTTGAGACGGTCAGCGACAAGGCAGAGGTCATGAGCATCCAGCAGAACGGGCATCAGCTCCTGGCGCTGCGTGGCAATGACCACGACCTGGACATTCTCTCTCCGCTGGTAGAGCAGATGGAGGGGCTGGTCGAGCGTCTGGAAGCCCTGATCGCAGGTGCTGACCCTGTGGAAATGGACCCCATGGGGCGCACTGATGGACCCCACAATACTGATACAAACCCAAATACGATACCTAAAGTTACTGTAAGCGGAGCCGGCTGCGCCGGCGTTGGCATAGAAGAAGGAGTAGTTGGGTCTGACAGTGCCTCCCCTGCCAAGGCCTCGCCGCTTCGGGGCTTCAAGGCCGGACCGAACTTCCTCCTTCAGCTCGTCCCGGACCTGCGCGATCTCTGCACCAGCAGCCGTCCCCATGAGGCCGAACTGATCGACGCCGTGGAGATGCTCACTGGCTCTCTGGGGATTTCGTCTCATGCCTGGCGTCAGGCGTGCAGTGTGATGGGTCGATATGAGGCGGCTGTCGCGGTGTGCGTCATTTCCGCCAAGGCGCGAAAGGGCAAAGTCCGGTCGTCCGGTGGCCTGCTACGGGCCATGATCGAGCGTCATCTGGACGGTACATTGGCTCTGGACCGGACGCTCTATGGCCTGGCGTCAGATCTTTCGGCCGACCGCACCTACCATTGAGGTGTCAGTCGCAGATGGGATCTGCAGAATGGGCGAGTGAAAGGAGAATTGTATGTTGGCACATGAGAAACAGGACGTAGCGGCTCTTAAGGCTCCAGCTCAGACCGGAGGAATTGCGGCGGATCGTCTTAGATCCATCATCGAGCGTGTCGAGCGGCTGGAAGAAGAGCGAAAGGTGCTGGCTGGCGATATCAAGGACATCTTCAGCGAGGCCAAGTCGGCTGGTTTCGACGTCAAGATCATCAAACAGATCCTGAAACTTCGGAAAATGGAGCCCGCCCAGGTCGAGGAGCAGGAAACCCTTCTGGACATTTACCGTCGTGCTCTGGGAATGTGAAACAGTAGTGTGTCCATTGCGGACACACCCGTTAGGAGAGAGCGAATTTCTACGCCAACAGTTGCGGCCTTATCCTACCGTGTGGCCATGGTGTCCGGAGCCGTTGGGATCAGCCTAATTCTCGCGGGGTATGCGCGACTGAAATATCTCCAGTCTCACCCCGCGTCATCTGGCTTGTCGGCCGCGACGACCGAGCGGCTTCTTGTGATCGTGTTCTGTGGAGCGATCATAAATATCGCCGTCGCTTTTCTTGTGTTCTGAAAATATGCAGAAGAATGGGCACAAACCTTTAAGAGATCTCCAACAGAAAATTTTATTGAAAGGTTTTCAGTACAACCTTTAATAAGATTGTTTTTCAAGTTCTCTGATAAAGGTTTGGGGCATGAAGCGAACTGAGCTATCCGGTGGTGTCCGTGAGCGTCTGGTCCGTCTTCCAGCCCCTTATCAAATCAGTCGTATTCTCAGCCGCCGCGAAGCCGTCAGCAGTTCGGCGATGGAAAGAACCCATAGCACCCTGGATGAACTTCTTATCGCCGACGAAGATGACGATCAGGCAGGGCAGACGGTTCGACAGGTTCGGGATACGCGCTGGCTTTGGAGCGGTTTGTACCATCGGCTCTCATCCATTGCGTAAATTTTTGCGCCCAAGCCGGGTTCCAGCGTGAGAGTGCGGGGCGATTGTGAATCATGTCGTCGACCGACCACTGAATGCGGCGTGTATCCATTTCGGATGTAACTTCGTTGTCCGGACACAGGATGTAGAAATCCTCATTGAATATCCGCTGCAGAAAATAATCTACGACCTGTTCCGCTGTCCATGCAGCCTCCGGTTTACGGTCATGAGGCCCATCCTTGCCGTGGAAATTCATAGGGGTCCATGTATAACCTGGTACCAGAAGGTGGGCCGAAACAGTTCCTCCCGTGGAGACTAGCAGTTCATGGGCCAACTGCTCCGTGAGCACCTTCACTGCTGCTTTGGCGACAGAATAGGCGGCGTGACCAGGCGGCGTAGTAATTCCTTCCTTGGAGCCAAGATTCACCACGGCCGATGGACGTTTTGCGGCGGTCATATGTGGCACGAATAGATGTTGTGCGCTGAGGACGGCGCGAAAATTTACGTTTAGAGTCCGATCCCATTCATCTGGTGAAGCCCATGGACCGGCTTTGCTCAGCACACCAACATTATTCACCAGTAATCCAACGTCCCCAAAGCGGGTTAACGTTTCGTCACGCAAGCGCAGAAGCACCGTATCATCGGTCACGTCACCCACGACAGTCAGTACGTCAACGGGAAGCGTGGGCGCCAGCGCCTCCAGCGCGTCTCCGTCCTGATCAAGAAGTGCCAAGCGCATCCCGCGGGTCGCAAATTCTCGGGCAAGAGCAGCACCAATGCCTTTTGCTGCACCGGTGATGACTGCGACACGATCCTTTGCGACGATTTTCCGCATTCTTTCTGACATGCACGTTGCTCCTTCTGTCTGGGGCACCAAGAAAGGTGATTTATCAACGGATCCTAGCGCAACCTCATAAGGCCTGGAATTGAGTCAAAAAGCACATGGTGTATGCTTACATTCAACAAATATGAATGAACGAGCGGGCGAAACGCATCATGCATCTTTCACGTGGAGATCTGGGAGATCTCAACCTGTTCTGCGCCATCGCCAAAACAGGTGGATTTCGCAAAACTGCAGCAGAACTGGATCTTTCTCCATCGGCCTTGAGCCACGCTATCCGCGGACTGGAAAAGCGCCTGGGTGTCCGTCTCTTTAACCGGACCAATCGCAGCGTCACGCTAACGCCGGCCGGACGGGAATTGCTCTCGCATGTCATATCAGGACTCTCGGAAATCACCAATGGGCTCGAAGCGCTCAATCGTTATCGGGACCGCCCTGCGGGTCAGTTACGTCTGAACGTACCGACGGATGCCGCCCGTCTGATTCTGGCTCCCGTTATAGCGGGCTATGTCGCCCTTTATCCCGAGGTGCGTCTGGAAGTCGCAGTGGATGATGTGGTGGAAGACATCATCGAACAGGGCTTTGATGCAGGTGTTCGCTATGGTGGCACAATACCGGAAGACATGATCGCGGTCCCGCTCTGTCCCGATCTAAGATGGGTGACAGTCGCATCGCCTGCCTATCTTGCTTCAGCTCCACCCCTTCGAGGCCCGGCCGACCTACACCAGCATCGCTGTATAGGGATCCGGATGGGAAGCGGAAAAATCTATCACTGGGAGCTGGAACGCGGCGAGGAGAAAGTCTTTTTGGACACGGACTGGTCAGTGATCGTCAACGAAACCGTTCTGTCTATCGAGATCGCCGAACGCGATGGGGGGATCAGTTACAACCTTGAAAGCCGGGCGGCAGTGCAGATTGCAAACGGGTCGCTCGTCAAGGTCCTGCCCGAATGGGCTTCTATGGGACCGCCGCTCTTTCTGTATTATCCCAGTCGTCGGCAACTACCTGAAGCATTACGGGCTCTTATTCGCCTGGTACAGGAACAAAAGGCTGTCTACAGCAGTCCAGGTGAACAGGAGTGATCACCCCGTTGATTATAGCTCTTCGCCGATCATGTGGATTTTTAAGAATTGAGCGCTTATCTCCGGGGGGAGTGGCAGTAGATATTCCTTGCGATTTGTCACTCCGTTTTATCCAACTTTGGGAAGAGTGAAGACAGATGAGCAAACTTGCCATGATCAGCGGATCGTCCTCGGGCATTGGTTTCGAGATTGCATGTATCCTTGGCGGCATGGGTTATGATCTCGCCATCTCGGGGGCCAGCGATAAAATCCACGACGCCAAAACAGAACTCGAAAAGATCGGGGTGACAGTCTATGCCTTTCAGGCGGATGCAGCGACCTATGACGGCGTCGAAGGGTTCTGGCAGTTTACGAAAGATATTGGCAGAAACGTCGATATTGCCGTTCTCAATGTTGGCATCGGCCTGGGCGGTGCCTTTGTTGATAACAAGCTCGAAGATGATTTCCGGGTCATTGCCATCAACATCTCCGGGACGGTGCATCTGGCCAAGCGTGTAGTGCAGCACATGGTGCCCAACAAGGCCGGCCGGATCATGATTGTCTCGTCCCTCTCGGCAACCACACCGACGCCTTACGAAACGGTCTATGGTCCCTCCAAGGCATTCGGTTTTATGTTTGCAGAATCCCTGCGTGAAGAGCTTCGCGATACGGGCGTGGGTGTCACTGCTCTGCTCCCGGGTGCAACAAACACGCGTTTTCACAAGAATGCCGGCATGGCCACCAGCAAGATCGACCACGGGCCGAAAAATGATTTGCATATCGTAGCGCAGCAGGGTGTCGACGCTCTCATGCAAGATGAAGATATGGTCGTTGGCGGCGATGCCGCAACCAAGCAGCAGGCTATCGACAACCGCACGACACCTGAGACGGTGAAAGCGGCTCGTCATGCCGTCCTTTGCAAACTGAACGGCGTCGTCTGATCAGGTAAAGCACTGCTGACATGGTGTCGGATTGTTGCGGGCGGACTCTGTCGTCTGTCCGCAACTCAATGAGCACCCAAGGGACAAGTTCATGTCATCAAAACGAATGTTTCAGGCCCCTGAAATTAGCCGTTACCGTGTCGGCGAGTTCGCCGTAACGGTTCTGAGTGACGGCTCTCTGGACGGATCATTCGACATGCTTGAAGGCATCGACAATGATGAGGTATTATCACTTTTGATCGCGGCGAATGTCTCATCTTTGCCGCGTATGTTCATTAATGCTTTTATCGTCGAAATCGGAACACAGACCATTTTGATTGATGGGGGTGCCGGAAATATCAACGGGTGGGGCGGACGTCTGGTTCCTGCCATGGTTGCTGCAGGTTATGATCCCCTACAGATCGACACGATCCTTCTCACACATGGGCACAGCGACCATGTTGGAGGTTTGGCCGGTCCTCTCGCCACAAAACATTTCCGTAACGTCAAAAAAGTTTTCCTGCATAGGGCGGAACTGAATTTCTGGCGAGACGATGAGGCACGCAAGGTTGCATCTGCCGATTATCAGCGTCTGTTCGACGTGGCATGCAACGTCCTTGATGCTTACCAGCAGCAGCTCACACCTTTCGAGGACGGAGATGTTCTGCTTCCCGGGATCACAGCTGTCCATTTACCAGGACATACACCAGGTCATTCCGGTTATCTTTTGGAAAGCGAAGGCGACTCCCTCCTGGTCTGGGGAGATATCCTGCATTTCCCTTATATTCAGGTGGCACGTCCTGACGCCACATTTGCCTTCGATTACACTCCCGATTTGGCTGCAAAAACACGTCGTAAGATTCTCACCGAGCTTTCCCAGAATGGTCGATATGTAACGGGTGTACACTTCAATGCACCCGTTAGAGCAAAAATAGAAACTCTCGGAGATTCGTTCCAAATATTTTACGAGCAACAGTCTCGCGATGTTGATTAGCGGCTCTTACTAAAAAGCACTCGGCTCTAGGAAAAAGAGGAATTGTGCAGTTTTAGGGTGCTATCGCCATCAGGCTCCCCCGACCCCATGACCGATCATTGTCATAGGGTCGGCGAGCCGATCGAATGTCTGCTCATCAATATAGCCGCTTTTGAGAGCAGCGTCCCTAAGTGTCATATCCTGCTCCATCGCCACATGGGCAATGGCAGAGGCTTTATCGTATCCGATATCAGGACTTAGTGCTGTCACCAGCATGATCGACCGTGAGACCATTTCACGAATACGTTTCAGATTAAGTTCTGTACCTTCGACAGAATACTGACGGAATTTCTGGCAACCATCAGACAAAATACGGATTGCATGCAGGACGTTATTGATGACGATCGGTCGCATGGCGTTGAGTTCGAAATTGCCCTGACTGCCGGCGAAAGCGACCGCGGTATCATCACCAATGACCTGAATCGCGATCATGACGAGGGCCTCACATTGAGTAGGATTGACCTTGCCCGGCATGATCGACGATCCGGGCTCATTTTCTGGTAGCCGCAACTCACCCAACCCGCATCGTGGCCCGGAAGCCAGCCAGCGCATGTCGTTGGCGATCTTCATGAGTGCTACGGCCACGCCTCGTAAAGCTGCGCTCATGCGAACCATGGCATCTAGAGTACCTTGGGCGGAAAATTTATTCGGCGCTGTAACATATGGCTCGCCTGTTAGTTGGGCTATGGCATTGGCCATATCGACGCTGAAACCTTTAGGTGCATTTAGGCCGGTTCCAACTGCGGTACCGCCAATCGCGAGTTCGAATAACCCTGCACGTCCCAGCTTCAGGTTTGCGATGGTCTCTCGGATCTGATGAGCATAGCCGGACCACTCTTGCCCAACCGTCAGCGGTACGGCGTCTTCAAGGTGAGTGCGTCCGATCTTGACAACGTCCATCCAGCACCCTGCTTTTTCCTCGATGGTGGTGGCCAGAGCGTCCAGCTCCGGAAGCAGGCGCTTATCAAGCAGTGTAAGTGTCGCAATATGCATCGCTGTGGGGAAACTGTCGTTGCTCGACATGCCCATGTTAACGTCGTCGTTTGGGTGAACAGGGTTTTTGCTACCGAGTGTTCCACCTAAAAGCTGGATCGCCCGGTTGGACACCACTTCGTTGATGTTCATGTTGCTCTGTGTCCCCGATCCAGTCTGCCAGACAAAGAGCGGGAAATGAGCATCCAGTTCGCCAGCAATGACCTCGTCACAAGCTTGAGTAATTGCACCTGCTTTGAGAGCAGTCAGGCGACCACCTGCCGCATTGACCTGCGCTGCAGCTTTCTTGACGATCCCATAGGCATGATAGACTTCCATTGGCATCCGGTCGTTGCCAATGGAAAAATGCTCAAGACTGCGCTGCGTCTGGGCACCCCAGTAGCGGTCGGCTGGGACGTCGATCCGCCCCATTGAGTCTGTTTCGACACGCGTTCCCGAAACGTTGAGGCCGATCCGGGTGTCTCGCAGATGAAGCGGAAGAGCCACGGATCAGTTCTCCTCTAACGTAGAGTATTCCGGACGGTAGAGCTTAGCTTCAATCCAGTCCACGATGTCTTCGGGTTCAGGGACCTGAGCCAGGCCCGATTTGAAGATTTGACGCGCGACTTTGATGGCCGTGTTGATCTCCACACGTAGGACATCTTTTTGCGGCGGAAAAAGCAGGCCATGGGTACGTTGTTCCGTTGTGACCTGTTCAGCGGTTGCCTTCGCAGCTTCAAGGAAGACCTCGTCGGTGATGCGTCGTGCCTGTGTTGCCCAGACAGCCAGTGCCACGGCGGGGAAGATATAGAAATTATTGGCCTGTCCGGGGGTGAGCGTTTTGCCATTCAAAGTAACATCGTCGAACTGGACGCCAGCAGCGAAGAGGGCACGGCCGTCTGTCCAGCGATAAGCTTGCTCCGCGGTACATTCCGCCTTGTCGGTGGGATTGGAGAGCGCGAAAATAACGGGCTTGTCGTTGATGCTCGCCATGGTGCGAACGACTTCCTCGGTGAAGCCACCCGCGTTGGTGCTGACGCCGATCAGAACAGTGGGCTTAATGGCTCTGACTGCCGCCGCAAGGTCTTTCGTCGCGGCATGGGAGTGGGCGAACACTTTCTGAGACGGATTAAGATCCTGCCGCGAAGGTTCGATCAAACCGTTGATATCCATCATGGAAATGCGGGTGCGGGCGTCAGCTTCAGAAAGACCTTCGTCCTGTAATGCACTCACGATCATATTCGCGATACCGATCCCGGCAGACCCTGCACCGTAGAACAGGATACGCTGTTCTTTCAGCGCCTCGCCTTTGATCGACAGGGCGGTGTCGAGGCCCGCGATCGTAATGGCCGCAGTCCCCTGAATATCGTCATTATAGCAAAGGATTTTGTCACGATATCGCGCCAATAGGCGGATGGCATCGTCTCCTTTCCAGTCCTCAAAATGTAAGCAGCAACGAGGATAAAGCTCTTGAATGGCTGCCACGAGTTCATCAACGAATGCGTCGAGTTCGTCTGACGATGGGGGTGCCTGCCGCAAACCGAGATAGAGTGGATCGTCAATCAACTCCTGATTGGTTGTACCGATATCCAGTAACATTGGCATCAGGCCCTGAGGCGGGATGGCGGCGCAGGCCGTATAGAGCTGCAGTTTGCCTACCGGGATCCCCATGCCATTGGCTCCGATATCTCCGAGCCCCAGAATACGGCCGCCGGAACTGACGCAAATGAAGCGCACATCTTTTTCGGGCCAGTTGGCGAGTATCTCTTTCACACGACCTTTGTGACGTAGCGAAAGATACATACCCTGTGGTCTCTCGAAGAGACGGCTGTACTGAAGGCAGGCATCAGCGATTGTCGGATCGTAAACAATGGGAAGAAAGCGCTTCGGATCAGACATCACAACCTTGAAGAACAGGGTCTCGTTACGCTGTGACAATTCGTTCAGATGGAGAAAGCGCTCGAGATCGTTACTCTTGCTGTCAAGCTGCCATAGGACGCGCTCCATCTGCCGATCAAGGGTTTCGACGGCGTCTGGCAAGAGGCCGAGCGTACCATTCTTGTGCCGCTCATCGTTTGTGAAGGCAGTTTCGCGGTTGTGAACCGCATCCAGAAGGGGAGGGAGTGAAGGTACAGTGCGATCGGACGTCATGTCTGTCTCCATTCATTGATGTACTCACAATGGCTGTGTGTTTATCGCGCTGGTAGTCACATAAAAGACATTGTATCTGTGTTTAAAATGCAAAGATGGTACTCTCAATGCACGATGACGCCGGTGATCTGAGATTTTTCGTACTTCTCGTTGAAGCGGGGAATCTGACTGCAGTCGCGCGTCACCTCAACGTTTCGGCAGGAGCTTCCAGTCGAAGACTGGCTCGGCTGGAGGAGCGGCTTGGCGTACGTCTGGTCACAAGGACATCAAGACGCTTCGACCTGACGGACGAGGGACAGACGTTTTATGAGCGTGCTGCAGAGATCATGATTGATATCGAGGCGGCTGAAGCAGAGATTTCTGCCAATCAGAAGGAGCTTCGTGGTGTCCTGCGGATCGGGGCGCCACTTGAACTGGGGCGCCGTCGGTTGGCTGATTTTGTCAGTAAATTTGCCGATCGTTTTCCAAAGCTGCGTGTGCATCTCCTCCTGTCAGACGAAGGACTGGATGTCGTTAATAGTCGCCTTGACCTGGCCATTCGGATTGGAATGCCAAATGAAGCAGGAACTGTCGCGACGAAGATCATGAATAGTGAACGGGTCATCTGCGCTTCTCCAGCCTATCTCGAGAGGTTTGGCATGCCGACCACCCTTGCCCAGTTAACTGAGCACCGTTGTATTTGCCTGATGCGGGGGCATGAACTGGGGATGCTCGACCAGTGGAGACTATCTCGTTCGGGTGAAGCTCAGATTGTAGAGGTAACTCCTCATCTCTCGACGACGAGCGGCGAAGTGGTGCATGACTGGGCCCTCAAGGGCAAAGGCATCGTATTCAAAGTCTTGTGGGACGTCAGCGACGACCTGCAACGCGGTAGGTTGGTCCGTCTTTTTCCAGAGTACCAGGGGGAAACAATCGGGCTATTTGCAACGATGCCCAGTCGACGCAACGTCCCTCTACGCGTTAAAACTTTTCTCGATAATTTAAGAGACTTTTTGGCGCACCCTCAGTCTTGATTATATGAGGAGAGGTAAGTGTCGATACATTATGAAAATAAAACAGAGGAAGACCAGTAAACGTTGATACGCATAATACGTTAACGATATCGGAACGTTTTACACCGTATTAACCCTGAAAAGGGAAAGACAATGAACCGGCATTTCAAAATTGGTGAAACGACGATTCCCGTGTTGCCTTATTTCCAACCAATTGTATCAATGAAATCTGATCAAATTATTGGTTATGAAGTTTTGAGTAGATTTTTTGATTGTGGAAAACTTCTCGATACCAAGAAAAGTATCGAGCGGTTCGAAAATAAAAAACTCCTTGATGGACTCCTTATTTTTCTTTTGGAATATACTTTCCGTCACCGACTTAAATTCAATCCCAACCTGTTTTTCTCGTTTAATCTTTCACCATCGCAGATATCGGATGCCTGTATTCTTGATGGCATCCTGTCCCTCATCAGCCTCTATGAGTTCCCGCACGAGCGCATCAAAATCGAAATTACTGAAAGCGTGATTATTTCTGATCTCGCGCTTTGTACTGAATTTATGACAAAGCTGAATACAACCGGAATTTCCTTCGTCATGGACGATTTCGGCACCGGCTATTCAAGTCTCACGATCCTGAGTTCTTTGCCATTTTCAGGTGTAAAAATTGACCAGAAATTCGTGCATTCCTGTGTCAGTCGTAAGGAGGATAGAAAAATAATATCTGCGATTGTTGGCTTGGCGAATAGCCTCGATATTGACGTGATTGCAGAAGGGATAGAGACGGTCGAGCAGGCAGATCTGTTACGGAAAATTGGTTGTACGAAAGGGCAGGGGTATCTGTTCAGTCCTCCTCGGCCATTAAAAAGGATTGGAAACCCGAATTCCAATCCGGTGGTACATACGGAAAACGAATATCAAAGACTATCTATTGAAGAGAGGGCATTTCAAATATCATCTCTCTATAATTCGAGAGAAGTTGCGATTTGTTTTATAGATCGAGACTATATCATCCGGGATGCTAGTATGACATTCTGTCGTCGGATTGGTTTTGACAAAAAAGAGGTTATTGGTGCCGATATCCATGTGCTTCTGCCTGATACGCGTACGATGCTCGAATGGTTGAAGTCTTTTAGAGAACGCGGTCTACCTTATCCTCCCTACAGGTTTACGCGGGAGAGTGGTGACATCGACCTTGTTATGCTGACCCAGGTCAGGGACGAATCAGAAGAAATTCTAGGTTATTCAATTATTTCACTCGAAATATTTAGCAAGACAATTAATGGGATAATGGCGCAGAAACGGCTGAACGTCTGGTAACCTGCATATTCTGGAAGTCATTCGGGAAGACGCCTTCTCTCTGATGTAATTACAGCTCAGAGCCTGTTTGGAAAATCGGTCTGATGTGATTCAAGCTCTGGATGTGGACGCCAGAGCAGAGGGGCCGGATGGCCAGGATCAGCCGCAAGACGAAACGCTACCCGTCTGACATGACGGACGAGGAATGGGAGCGGATTGCGCCATTGATGCCAGGCCCTGGGCGTCGTGGCCGTCCACGGGAAGTCGAATTCCGTGAGGTGATCAACGCGGTGCGTTATCTTGTTCGTTCAGGCTGCGGTTGGCGCATGCTGCCGATCCATTTCGGACACTGGCGCACGGTCTATGGCTGGTTTCGGGAACTGGCGCGACGGTTCCTGTTCCAGACCATTCATGACGTTGAACTGATGCTCGACCGGGAGCAGTCAGGCCGCGAGGCCAGTCCGACAGCGGCGGTGATCGACAGCCAGAGCATCAAGGCGCCTCATGCAAAGACAAGGGGTTACGATGCCGGCAAGAAGGTCGTCGGACGCAAGCGCCATATTGCCGTCGATACGGACGGGCGCCTCCTGATGGTCAACCTGACCCCGGCCGACATCTCCGACAGTGCCGGCGCCCAGATGATCCTGGATGCGATCCGCAAGCGTTGGCCATGGGTGAAGCATCTGTTCGCCGATGGCGCCTATGACCGCCTGCAGTTGATGGACAAGGCGACTTATCTGAATTTCATCGTCGAGATCATCCGCCGCCGCGACGGAGCAAAGGGCTTCGAGGTGCTGCCGCGACGCTGGGTGGTCGAGAGGACCTTCGGCTGGATGACCCGCTGGCGGCGGCTCGTGCGTGACTACGAACGCCGCGTCGACGTGTCACAGGCCATGATCTTCGTCGCCATGGGCGCCAATCTCATGCGCAGAAATGCTCACCCGTGATTTTCCAAACAGGCTCTTATTGTTTTTGGTGGCGGGAAACGTCTATCGTCCACTATGGGAGATCTTGGAAGAGGTTTGAAAATATTTAAGAAAGAAGTCATCGAGATAGGATCGGACGACCACCCAGTCTCCATTGAGAACAAACGCATGCCTCTTGATAGACATTCCGAACAGGTCGTTCCTCCTTTTTTGAAAGAAGCAAAGAAGGACTCACTTTAAAATATTTTGAATAATATGAACTCAATATTTCCTCATAGTGTATTTAATGTTTAATTAAAACAATAACTGATTAATGTAAGAGAAATTATTTTTTTAACCGATTTATCATTCGTCACATTGATCGCAAAGGTAAATACAATGTCTGAAAATCCTATGATTTTTGAATTCGAGCGGGATTTTGCAGGCTCTTTGCGATGTATTCCAATGATCGCACGACAGAAGCTCGACCTTGTGGGAATCAAAATGACGCTTCGTCAGTGGAGCCGTCTGTTGCGCGAGGAAAGGAGCCATTTGGTAGAGGCACCATGTGAGACGGCTCAGGAACAGACCGCCTATCGCACTCTTGTCGAGGATCTGATTGACGTTCGAGCAGATGAGCCTGTCAGTTTCCTCCCGTCGCAGACATTTGAAGACTGGCGAGAGAAGGATCGGATGCCGGCGGCAGTTTCGTCTCAGGCTGAGGCAGACGCCGTTCCATCACCTACACCGGAACAATGGGCTGCGTTAACTCCGCTTCAACGTTTCGCATTGATCAAGCTCGCCAGATTGAAACATGAGAACGAAAATTTTGTACCTGCGTTGAAGGAGTTTGGCGTCCTTCAAGGGGAGGGTTGATATCATGAGCAAAGACAGAGAGTCCGAGTTTAAGCCTTATCATCACCCTGCAGGCGGCTGGGGAGCGGCCGGTGCAACCGCGAAGGTTCTGATGGAGCAGAGCGTTCTGGTCAAAGGATCACGCGGCCTGCTTGCCATGAATCAGCCGGGTGGTTTCAAATGCCCCAGTTGTGCGTTTCCCGACCCGGATCACCGAAAGAAACTTGAATTCTGCGAGAATGGCGCAAAGGCCCTCGCGCATGAGGCTACCAAAGCCCGTGTGACACGAGAGTTCTTTGCAGAGCATACTGTCACGGAGCTCATGGAGTGTAGCGATTACTGGCTGGAAATGCAGGGACGCCTGACCGAGCCTATGCGCTATGATCCTGCAAGCGACAAATATGTGCCGATTGCCTGGGATGATGCCTATGCCCTGATTGGAAAGCATCTTCGGGCGCTGGAAAGTCCTCATCAGGCAGAGTTCTATACGTCCGGTAGAACGGCTAACGAAACCGCTTTTCTTTATTCCATCTTTGTCCGCGAGTTCGGGACCAACAATTTCCCCGATTGTTCGAATATGTGTCATGAGCCGACATCCCGCGGGCTGCCTTCCTCGATCGGGATTGGAAAAGGCACGATCGTCATGGCGGATTTCGACCATGCCGAAGCCATCTTTGTCATTGGGCAGAATACCGGAACCAATTCCCCCCGTATGATGACGAACCTTGTGGAGGCTCGCAAGCGCGGCATCCCAATCGTTTTGATCAATCCGATGCCTGAACGGGCGCTGATCCGTTTTACGGAACCGCAGGATATCCTGCAGATGGGCACGTTTGGTTCGACACCCATTTCCAGTGAATTTGTTCATGTGCGCATTGGTGGCGATCTGGCAATCTTTAAGGGGATGATGCGCGCGCTGTTCGAGGCCGAAGATCGCGGCGAGTCAGTGCTGGATCATGCTTTTATTGCTGAGCATACAGTAGGGCTGGAAACTCTGCGCGCTGACGTCATGTCAGTTTCCTGGGCAGATATCACTCGTATCTCTGGCATATCGGAAGAGCAGATCCGCCGGATTGCCGGGATTTATGCCAAATCCAACGCGACAATCATGTGTTATGGAATGGGCATAACGCAGCATCAGGAAGGGTCCCAACTTGTCCAGCAGGTTGCGAACCTTCTGTTGCTCAAGGGAAATATCGGCAAGAAGGGCGCGGGCATTGCGCCGATCCGGGGACATTCCAATGTCCAGGGTGACCGCACGGTCGGCATCGATGAAAAGCCAACACAGGCCTATCTTGATCGTGTGCGGGATGTTTTCGGTTTCGAGCCGCCACGCAAGCATGGCCATCATGTGATTGAAGCTGTTGAAGCCATGGAAGCCGGAACCGCCAAGGTTTTCTTCGGCATGGGCGGGAATTTTGTCCGCGCAATTCCTGATACCGAACGGTCTTATGCCGCCATGGCAAAGCTCGATCTTACGGTGGGGATCGCAACAAAGCTCAATCGCGGGCATCTGATCCATGGCAAGGAAGCTCTTATTCTGCCTGTTGTGGCTCGTTCAGAGATTATCCGTACGTCAGCGGGTGAACAGTTCGTGACCATTGAAGATGCAATGTCGAACGTTACGCCGTCGCGTGGCGTTTTCGAACCGGTTAGCCCCGATGTGCGGCCTGAGACTGAAATCGTCTGTCGGGCGGCTATGGCCACTCTTCCAGAGTCAAAAATTCCGTGGGCAGACTATATCGAAGACTATAGTTTAATCAGGGACAAGATTGCTGAGGTTTATCCGGCGATTTACACGGGGTTCTCGGAAAAAATGAAAGACCCTCACGGGTTTCATCTCGATATTCCGCCTCGTCGTCGTGTCTGGATGACCCCGAATGGAAAAGCGAATTTTCTTGTTTTGCCGGGGCTAACGGTGGACGACGTGATTGATGATCCGGCAATGCTTCGGCTGGCCACAATCCGTTCGCACGATCAGTACAACACGACAATCTACAGCAACAACGACCGGTATCGGGGGGTCTATAACACGCGTTTGGTTATCTTCATGAACAAAGAAGATCGTGAAGCGCGGGGATTGGAAAACGGGGCTGTCGTGGGGCTGGAAACCTACAGTGACGATGGATATCGGCGCTATGTCGATGGGCTGACCATTCTGGATTATCCAATGCCTCGTGGATCTATTGCGGGTTATTATCCAGAGTTAAATCCTCTTCTACCGCTGGATTTTTTCGATGAAATCAGCGGTACGCCAGCGGCCAAGGCTATTCCAGTTAAAGTTGTGCCAAGCGTGACGTCTGCAGCCCCAATCCGAATTGCGGGCTAAGTGGGAGCCGTATCGGCAAGAAAGAGCTATGAGAGCATATACAAGCTTTTTGTTGCCGGGAGCGGGCGTTGCACTCCTGACAGGCAGTATCAGTGAGAAAGGCGTATGACGCCATTATTTCAGAGTCGAACGGCAACCCTCCTTAGTCGCCCAGAGGAAGAGATCGTTCTGAATATTGCCGATGAAGTTCCGGTCAGGCTCGTCTTTAATGGCATTGTTCCGCACGGGGTGATGATGATGACCCCGGATCACCTGACGGACTTTGCTTATGGCTACTGCCTAACTGAACAAATCATTACGAATAAAAAGCAGATCCGCTCCGTCTCTGTTCTGGATGGTGAAGATGGTCTGACCTTGGACGCTACGATTTCAGGGGACCGTCTTTCAATCCTGCTACGACGCAGACCCCGTGCCCAGACCGGGCATTCAAGTTGTGGCCTTTGCGGGACTGATACTGTGTTGTCCGTTGATGCCCATGAAGAGGTGCCTTTTCCCATCAATGCCAAGATTGCGCCGACTGCGATCCTGCGGGCCCTGCATGATCTTGAAAAGTGGCAAACCCTGAATGCAGCGACACGCATGGTTCATGGAGCAGCCTGGGCCGACCAGAATGGGAAAATCCTTTTAATCCGTGAGGATATCGGCCGTCATAATGCGCTTGATAAGCTGATTGGTGCATGGATGTGCGATGATCGTCTTTTTGAAAATGGATTTTGTCTTCTGACCAGTCGCTATTCATACGAAATGGCACTTAAAACTGCGCGCGCGGGTATGGCGACGGTGGTCGCCGTTTCAGCTCCGACGGATCGCGCATTTCGATTGGCCCAGAAAATGAATCAGACACTGATTGCAATTGCACGACAGGACAGGCAGTTCGTTTTCTGTGGTGAAGCGCGGTTGATTAGGAAACAGGACTCGTAGCCAGAAGATGACGGTTGTAGCGAGGCAAATGGAGGGTTCGAAAAACCCTCTGGTTTTGAGGCTTTCTGTGTGATCTCATTTCTCGTGCGTTGATTGGGGATGCTGGAAGATGAAGCAGTCTGGTTTCTTTGATGTTGAAAAGCGGCTTGCTCGATTGAGCGGGCTTGGCGATCAGCTTGAAGCGTTTTCCCAGACTGTGGATTTTGAGGTGTTCCGCCCTTTGATCCGGTACTGATGTACAAAATCCTGGTGATCCAGACGCTGAACAATTTGTCTGATGAACGGACAGAGTATCTGATCAACGATCGCCTCTCCTTCATGCGTTTCCTTGGTCTGGGGCTTTCAGATCGGGTGCCTGATGCCAAAACGGTCTGGTTGTTCCGTGAACGCCTGACCCAGGCGGGAGCCATTGAAAGGCTGTTTGACCGGTTTGATGCAACTCTGCGGAACGCCGGCTATCTACCGATGTCCGGCCAGATCCTGGATGCGACATTGGTAGCTGCTCCAAAACAGCGCAATACCAACGCTGAGAAAGCCGACCTCTGGGCAGGACGTATTCCTGAGGACTGGCAGGATAAGCCATCCAGATTGTCCCACAAGCATCGTCATGCACGATGGACACTGAAGTTCAAGAAGGCGAAGCGGCAGGATGACGGGACGATCCCCGCAACGGATCTGGCCATTCCGTTCTTTGGCTACAAGTCCCATGTCTCCATCGACCGGAAGTTCCGGTTCATCCACAAATGGAAAACGACGCACGCCGCCGTCAGTGATGGTGCGCGATTGAGAGAAGGGCTGCTGGATAAAACCAATACGATCTCAACGGTTTGGGCTGACACGGCGTATTGCTCAAAAGCGAATGAAGACTTCATGGAAAAGCAGGGCTTTGCCTCAAAGGTTCACAGAAAAAATCTGCATCTCAAACCGATGCCCCGGCATAGCCAGCGATCTAATGCAGGGAAGTCGGTGATCCGATCACGCGTCGAGCATGTCTTTGCCGACCAGAAATCGCAGACGGGGCTCTTCATTCGAACTGTCGGTATAACTCAGGCCACCATGAGGATCGGGCTAGTCAATATCGTCTACAATATACGCCGCTTCCTCTTCCTCGAGAGGATCAGCACCAAAGCATAGCTATCCAGAGGGTAACAGCCCCCGATCTGCTCAAAACGCAGATCAAAAATAACCCAAAGCACCGTCAATCAAAGCGCTAAAAGCCAAAAATCACCAGCCAAGCGTATCAACCAACAGTTCTTCGATCCCTCCAGGTGATGGATAGATTGCACTTCTATCAATCATAATTTGCAGTTAAAGTGGTTGATAGAAGGTTGGGGTATCGATCATGCGTTGGAATTGGCAGCGTCCGGACTGGCCGCAATTTCAGTTTAAGAAAAGCCGTTTGCGCGAAGCTGAAACGCAGTTCCTGAAAGGTTCAGGCGTTGTCGTGGGCGCGATGCAGCATCTGGACAAAGACGCCAATCAGCAGCTCATTGTTCAGCTTATCTCACAGGAGATGGTCGAGAGTTCCGCCATTGAGGGTGAGGTGCTTGATCGGGCCAGTGTGCAATCCTCGATTGCCCGACAATTAGGCTTTGCTAAAGACAAGCGGCGCTCCACGCCAGCGGAGGCTGGGGCTGCGGAATTAATGGCCGATCTCTATCGGCATTATGCGGCTCCTTTAACCGACCAAATCCTGTTCGACTGGCATGCCATGCTGATGAATGGGCGGCGTGATCTGGAAATCATCGGCGGATATCGGGCGCATGCAGAAGCTATGCAGATTATTTCAGGCCCTCTCCATGCGCCGCATATCCACTTTGAAGCTCCGCCGTCACAAAATGTGCCGAGCGAGATGGCGCAGTTTGTTGAGTGGTTTAACAAAACAGCGCCAACCGGAGCGGAGCCTCTCCCTGCTATCGAACGGGCGGCGGTTGCACATTTGTGGTTTGAGACCATCCATCCCTTCGAAGATGGCAATGGCCGTATCGGACGGGCTCTTGCTGAGAAAGCATTAGCGCAAAGCCTTGAGGCCCCGACGCTTACAGCACTGGCTGCAACCATCAATGCACACAAGAAAGCTTATTATCTCGAATTGCATCGTGCCAGCGAAACCAATCACATTGATGCGTGGATGGGGTGGTTTGGAAATGTCGTTCTGGAAGCCCAGTCTCGCACGCTTCAGAATATTCGTTTTTTGATTGAGAAAACGCGTTTTCTGGATCGCCTCCGTGACAAGCTGAACACTCGTCAGGAAAAGGTTCTGCTTCGGATGTTGGCAGAAGGGCCTGACGGCTTCCAAGGCGGTCTGAGTGCCCAGAACTATCGTTCCATCACCGGCGCCACATCTGCCACCGCGACACGTGATCTGGCCGATCTGGTATCTCTCGGTGCCCTTAATCGGACGGGAGAAAACCGCTATGCACGATACTCTCTTTGTCTCGGGTAAACAGGGTGTTTGCCGTTCCGCCGCAGAACAATAGTGGAGGTCGTCGCATTTATGAACGCTGACAATCTGACAGGGCTTATCGGATATCTGAAGCAGGATCAGTGGCAATCCTGTTTTGAAGAGGTGTTGGGTGAGCATCTGGGACCGGCTTTGGAGGCGGCGGATATCAGCTTCGAAGACCTGGGAGATATCCTAGGGCAGGGTGCGGCCATGTCACTCTGGGGCTGTGCCTTCGAAGATTTCTTGGGGCAGAACTGGGATAACGAAAATTTCGTTGAGGTCTATCTGAAACGACGGGGCTGGAAAGAAGGTCCACGCAAAAGCGCTTATATGCGGGGCCTCAAAGAGGCCGTCATGAGCCTGTATGAGGTTTCGCAGATCGTGCCGGGTCAAAGCATGATGGTTCGTGACCTGTTGCGGGGTGGTGATCCTGTTCTGGTTCATGAGCGCTCAGCCACACAGTCCCTAAAGCCTTGGGAACGCATCGCCGCACGCCTTGTTTCTGAAGATGGCAAAATGGTTTTGGCAGGGGGTCTGTTGGCATATTCTCAGCAGGCTTGCGAAGATCTGGCTGAGAATTTACGCGAGGTTCTCAAGCGTAAGCGGGGGCAGGCTGAGTTTCCAAAGATCAAAACAGATGTGCTTCGTGATCTGGCTCCGGTCTTCACGTTGACCTGGCTCTTTAGAACTATGGAAAACATGCTGAGCGCCTCCGAGCCACCCGTTCTGTTTAACAGCGATGGCGAAGACCTGGTCTTTCATGACGTGTGTTTTCCTCTCAGCAAGGGAAGCACTCAGAAGAGCATTGCTGAGGTTTTGAAGACGATACCTTGTTTGCAGCATGCGGGGCGCATGATCTGGAATTGGACGCGTCAGGCGGGTGGCCATGTTCCTGAGGCCAATTCTAAGGCAGGAGACAGCAAAGCTCAGTTTTTGAGCACGACGTTGGATGATGGTGGTCTTGTTTTGGGGAACCTTGAACTGAAAGGCCGTCAGCTGAAATTGCAGGTCGATTCAGAAACGCGGGCTAAGCAAGGTACAGCTTTACTCCGCAACACCTTGGGGAGTCTGATTGGATCTCCTCTGACACAGATTATGACTGCTGAGCAGGCTATAGAAGAGCAGCGGACCTCTGGCCGAGGGGACGTGCGTGAAGATGAGATCCCGCTTGAAGAGGAAGCGGAAATTCTGGCTGCTGTTCTGGAGCAGCATTATCGTCGTGTTCTGGATGAGGTTGTTCCGGGGCTTGGGCGTGTCACGCCGAGGCAGGCTGTTAAAACAGCGGCGGGGAAAAAGAAAGTTGCGGCCTGGTTGAAGCAGATTGAAGCCACGACAGCAGGCTTGGGGCGTGAGGGGGCAGGGTCCTCTTTCAGCTTTGACTGGATGTGGGAAGAGCTGGGTATCAAGGGGCTGCGGAAGTGACAGGCATTGCTGGCCAACAACACAACCAGTCGGACCAAAAATCTGTTTTAGGCAGCTGTTCTATGAGAGACAGGCGCCTCGTTTTAGGTGGAGTGGTCGCGGCGTTGTTGTGCATGCCCATGACCGGTCATGCCGCTTCGTCTCGCTGTGATCCTGTTACTTATAGTGCACGGCATGATGGCCGCACCAATGACGGTCCGGCCATTCAACGTGCCATTACAGCCTGTAGCGAGGCTGGCGGTGGTGTGGTGTCGTTGGCGTCTGGAATATGGTTGAGCGGCCCTTTATCTCTCAAAAACCACGTCACGCTGAACTTAGAGAAGGGAAGTACCCTTCTGGGAAGTTCGGACACTCATCTTTTCCACTGGGCCTTTCTGGGGAATCCAGCGCAACCCGGTGAAGCCCTTATTTCTGCGATTGACGTTCAGGACGTAGCCATAACTGGTCAGGGTCATATTGATGGAAATGGCGCTGCTGTCTGGTGGCCTCAAGCCGTGCAGGCGCACAAGACGCAGACCTCAGGTCCTTTACCTTACGGGCCAGACTATCCGGGAGTTCCTGCTGCGAATGGTATGCCACGCCCCTGGCTGATTGAGTTCTCGCATGTGCAGCATGGACGGATCTCAGGGGTTATGGCGACCAATTCTCCGATGTGGACGGTGGTCGTGAGGGATTCCGGTCAGATCAGGATCGATCATCTCACGATCCGCAACCCGGCCTCGTCTCGGAATACCGATGGTATTGATCTTGTCTCCTCGGATCATGTCACGATGAGTACTCTCGATATTGCGACAGGAGATGACAACATCGCCATCAAGTCCGGTTTGATGCAGCCGGGCCGGGCTGCGAGCGATATTAGCATTACACAGTCTCGTTTTGGCGAAGGACACGGTCTGTCCATTGGCAGTGAACTGGCCAATGGGGCCCATCATATCAGAATTTCTGACGTCTCGTTTCAGAGCACGCTGTCCGGACTGCGGATTAAGTCTGGGCGGGATCGCGGCGGAGATATTGGCTGGATTAGTGCGGAACACCTGACGATGGACCATGTCCGGGTTCCGCTGTCGATCAGTGATTATTATGCAGGGCAGCCGGGGGGAATGCAGCAGACTGCGTTAATGAACGATCCCGCTGCTCCGGTAACATCCACGACCCCGCATATTCATGATGTCACCATAACAGATATAGCTGCGACAGATGCCGAGACGGCTGGCGTCGTGTTGGGCTTGCCCGAGGCACCGATGGAGCGGCTGACTCTGAGACATGTTCGACTGTCGGCCCGGACTGGGCTTCAGCTTAGTCATGTTAGCGGAAGTGCCTCTGGAATCACGCTTACAGTCCAGACGCCTCCAGTTCTTCAGTGTGGACCTGGTGTGCATATTGACGGATCAGATCTGCGCTGCACGGATGAGAGAAGAGTTCATGAATGAGTTTTTTACTCGTCATGATTGACCGTCTGTCGGCTCAGAAAAAACACAGCAGACAGGCGGTAATCGCCTCATGCCGGACGCTCAAGCTCTTTGGAGCCCGTCTTAAAAGCGGACTTTCGTTTACGACCGGACACGCAGCCCCGTTACGACCATCATAAAGTAGCTGGGGATATTGGCGAGCAACACCCGCATTACTTCTTTCTGCCGAGAGGTGGCTCACACCCCGCTGTGATCTATTACATTTCCTCACGCGAGGCTTAGGATTTTGGTAACGTATTGGCCTTGTGCCCGATTAATTAGTGATCTTAGTCCGTAGGCGAATACATAGTACCTTTGAATCCTAGCCCTCTTCTGCACGGAACTTACAATCAAAGTATGATCACGAACGAAGCGTATCTCCGACATGCTTTGCACTTGTTCAAATAGACGTTTGCTAGTCGCCGATATAAGGGTGCCAAACCACGCAACCAACGCCTCCCGCTCAGCAAAAAATTCCAGCGCATCGTCGAAGTCCCAACGTGGCATCATTACCAGCTTGTTTTCCAAACTGAAGCATTCGGTTGTGAAGCTAATGCGCTGCCGATCAGCATCGGAGTGAGCTATGACCTTGTTGCGCCGCTCTAACAGTCGCTCATGCAGAGCACGTTCGTCAGAGCTGGGGCTAATCTTGATCTGTTTGAAACTAAGCAAAGGCAAATTATTAGCATTTGTGAAGGCGCGCCCATAGGCAATTACAGCGGTGTCTTCAAAACATCGATAGCGCCGTCGCTCAACGCGAGTAACGAGGCGATCTTCGTCAAGTTCACATATAAATTCCATGGCACTGCATGCCATCTGGAAATCAGCGAGGGACTGAACCAACCTGATCTGCCGCGGCAGTAGTTGTTCTGCGTCACCATCTTTTATGTTTTTTTCCAATTACATCCTCCATCTAGCACCGACAAACTAAATCTCTTTGTGGGAGGTAAGAAATACGACCCGAAAGCCAATAGGAAAATTCCAGAATATGCGGATAACTCGCCGGACACCGGGCTTTCCAGCCCCTTGGAATCCCTTGCCGAACGCAAGGCAAAAAATTCCGTCCTCGCAGGCTAAAAAGCAATTAAGTCGTAACAGACTACCCAGATCGTTGGGGGATGGCTCCTTCCGCCTACTTCTCGGACGCCGTGGCACGGCCAGGCCGCTTCCTCGAAGCGGAAGTGGCTCAGGACGCGCAAGGAGCCGGTCTTCACCGATCCTGGGACGGTTCAGTGAAGGAAGATAATTTCTTGTAGAAACAATACTCCCATGTCACTAACTATGACACCATGCCCGATACCCTTCTTGCAGATACCGATATTGAAGAAGCGCTTTCCCAAGCTTACGTGACTGCCGTAGCCAGCATGGCAGGCTACGTAGTGGCTCATAAGAATTTTGACCGTGATGGTATCGACATAACTATCGAAGCCGGAGACTCGTTTCGACCAAAAATAGATTTACAATTAAAGGCAAGCATAAATATCGATGATAGCGCTGAGACGATCTCTTATTTCTGCCGAAAAAGAAATTATAACCTGTTGAACATAGCGACACAAACACCAAGATTACTACTAGTTATGAAACTACCGAAAAATAGGGAAGATTGGATAAATCTCTCCAGTGATCAATTAGTGATCAGGCACTGTGCTTACTGGATGTCACTTCGTGGTTACCCGGATTGTGAAAATGCAACCGGACAAACCATTTACATACCGACAACAAATAGATTCCACATTCAATCGCTACGCCTCCTAATGGACCGATCACGAAGCGGTACCGTTTGATGAAAACAAAAATTATAGATTTAGAGGCTTTGAAAGCTGTCTCACCGACCGCGATGGTCGCTTATGTGAGAGCAGAAGGTTGGTATCGTACCGATAGTTACGGCCAGCATAGTGACGTATATGAATGTGCTGGAAAACCTGAGTTAATTCTACCTGGTACAGACAATCTTGCAGATTATCCTACAATTGTTAGTGATATCCTGCGATTGCTATCAAAGCAAGAAAATCGGGACGAGTTGCAAATTTATCGAGATCTTGTGAGTGCAGACAAAGATGTTGTCCGCTTACGATCTCCATATGCGGATAGTGATGGAGCAATCTCGATTGATGCAGGCGTAGAACTCGTCATTCAAGGACGAGATTTGCTTCTATCTGCAGCATGCGCGGCCAAGGAGCCGCGAGCAACTTACCGGGCTGGCAAGGTTAAAGACGCTTCTGAGTATATGGAAAGAGTAAAACTTGGCCAAACAGAGCAAGGCAGCTTTATCATATCATTACTAGCTCCAGTGCCACCCGCTCTGGACATAGGAACCCAAGCTTCTTTTTGGCCTCTTCCTTCTGAAGAACCCTTTGATCGAAAAGTAACACGCACCTTGGTTGGAGCCCTCACGTCCTCCCGTCGAGCCGCTGAAGCAATCGTCCGTGGGAGTGGAAGCAGTGCGTTTCATCAAGCAATTCAGGATGGAGTAAGCGCCAATCTTTGCGATGCTCTGTCTATCCTGATTTCCCGTAACGAGGGCCTAGAAGTATCCGTCACATGGGCACGAACAAGGCCAACACCAGAAGCACGATGCGTTATTAGCTTTTCAGAGGCAGAAGGTGAAATATTTCGTGAGGCTGCTAGAGTGCTGCGGGCTATGGAGCCTCGTCCCGACGAGCATCTGGAAGCTTTTGTCGTAGGATTGGACAGACAGCTTGGTTCTGATAGTGGTCGTGTTACCCTGAAAGCGTATATTGACAACCAATTGATGTCTATAAAAACGACCTTACCTTCTAATCACTATGAAGAGGCTGTACGTGCTCATGAAGCACGTCAGATGGTGACTATTCATGGAGATTTAGTACGCTCCGGTCATAGATGGGTTCTTGAACATCCAAGAGGTATGCATGTCATTCCAAATGACCATAGCGATGATGAGGCTTAGGCCCCTTTGCAAAAGTCATACCATTGATCTGTGTTCCATTATTGTACAGACGCTCCTCCGTTGGGGAGCAAAACAGCTGATCCCGACGACGGCTCCCTTTCACCATCGTCTTCGGGACGGCAGCTATCTCCAGCCACTGCTCAAAAGCTGACTGTCGGCTTCCCCCCCCCCCAAAGCCGCCGCAAAACCGATAAAGGATTGCAGGCCTGTGCGGGGGTATAATTCCTCACACCCGGCATGGCAGAAGCGATGGAACCAACTTTCCACGAGGCGCCATTGTCTACTGAAGATGGCTTCAGGCCAGCACATCGGAAGGGCCTTTTGGGGAGGATTTTATGCATTCTACCCTATGTCCGATAATAAGAAAAAACGGACATAGGTTTTATGGCGGAAAACTGCCGGTTTTGGAGATTTCGTGCAGTTTCTGGGGTGCTCTTTGTCTGGATACACGCCATACCGCTCGCCTCTTTGAATTATACGCCGTTGACGTATATGCTATTGGCATATATTCCATTGTGAATGTCAAAGCTGCAGACCGTTGTCGAACTGCCTGAATTCATAAAGCGGGCAAAAGCCCTGATGTCAGACGACGATCGTATGGCTCTGATTAACATGCTCGCTGCGATGCCAGATGCTGGCCTTTCTTTAGGCGGCGGTCTGCGAAAGGTCCGCTTTTCCCGCGAGAATGGTGGGAAGAGGGGAGGGTACAGAACTCTCTACGTTTTTGGTGGAAGACAGATGCCTCTGTTTCTCCTGACTGTTTTTGCCAAAAACGAGAAAGACAATCTGACGCGATCTGAACAGGCCGCCCTGGTAGAGTTGAGCAAGACGCTTGTTGCGAAATACGGAGAACCATCATGAGCGCTTATGACAGCATTCTGCAGGGGCTAAATGAGGCTCTTGCCTATTCGGACGCTCCGGCCGACGACTGTGTGACCCACCAGGTGCGTGTTCCGTCGGTTGACGTGGCGGCCATCAGAACCCGGACCGGACTCTCTCAGGCCCAGTTTGCCAGAAGCATCGGGGTCGCCAAGGGGACCCTTCTGAACTGGGAGCATGGCCGTCGTCAGCCAACCGGACCGGCTCAGGTTTTGCTGGCGATGTTGGATAAGCGACCGTCGTTAGTGAGTGAGCTGCTTGCTGCCGTTCGTTGAGAAAACACAGGTCCCGACACGCTCATTCAGACGACCGATATGGGGGGGGAAGCGGCATGTCCGGTTTAGAGTAGAAAAATCAATAAAATGGACATGCCTCTCTTCTACATGACGAATTTTCTATCACGCCATCAGCCGTGACACTGACAATGTCTTCATCTTCAGGGATCTGCTCAAGAAGCATGGGCAGAACCGGAGCATCACCGACAGTGTTTCTTGTCATGTCTACGGCTCTGATTTCCATTGATCCTTCGTCGATCCCGATATGAAGTTTACGCCAGATCCGACGCTTCGAACCGCCATGTTTGCGGGTGTGCCATTCACCTTCTCCCTCGACCTTGATCCCGGTGCTGTCGATCAAAAGATGAAGTGGGCCGTTCGAACCACGATAGGGGATATCGACCGTCAGGCTTTCCTGTCTGCGGCTCAGCGTACTGAAATCTGGAACAGACCACGGCAGTCCCGCCAGGTGTAGGAGACTTTCAACAAAACCCGTCGTCTGCCGTAGTGCAAAACCGAACAGGACTTTCAGCGTCAGGCAGGTCTGTATCGCAGCATCGCTATAACTCTGCCGCCGTCCCCGACGCCCCGTCGCCATGCCCTCCCAAAGCATGGATGGGTCAAACCACACCGTCAGGGAGCCACGCTTTTTCAGCGCCGCATTATAGGAAGACCAGTTCGTCGTGCGGTAGCGCGTGGGGGTCACTGCACTCATCCCCTCAGATAATAAACCCAAGGCAAAACCGAAATCCCCGCACGCCATTTATGCAACAAAGCCGATCTCCTGGCCCGATCAGACCTGCGATATAGGCCGGGCATATTTTACGCCGCGTCTTGTTACCAAGACCTTCCAGATACGGGACGAGCCATTGCTCAAGATCCGCTTGCCAGTCTTCTTCCAATGCCAGCCTCCGTCAAAGCTGGCTCACCATGAATCACGCAATCAGCCCCATGGGAATCCTAAAAAATATACTTCTGCCAAAGTAGTGCTAGTATCCCGTCGAGACGATGTACAGTACCGCCTCAACAACCCGCCAGAGTTCCGTTCTTCTGAACGGCATCAGAGAAACCAGAAGCGCCCATTTCCGATCGCGTAGATCGCTTTCATAGGTCAGATCATCGCGACGATACTGACGACGGGTGAGTTCAGTCTAGGCCACAATTCACTCCTTTTCTTTGCAAAGACCGAGGAATCACAAACCACTGGAATTGCGCAATTCATTTTCGGCCAGGCTCTTAAGTTAGAATTTGATTATTATCTCCTGCAGTAAGAAGAATTTGATGAAAGTTGGCGCTTGGACCAGTCAACTCTGTTTCCAGAGTGGCAAGAGAGATGCTGGCTCGAGGTGAGGGTCCTGAAATTGGATGGAATGTTGCGCCATCGGCATGGATTTGACTTAAGTAGGCAGGGACAATCGCAACACCTAGCCCAGCTGCAACCATCGGGATTGTTGCAGCGATCTGAGGGGCAGCTTGTCCGAAACGCGGAGTGAAGCCGGCTTGTTGACAGGCCGAGATAATAGCATCGTAGAAACCGGGACCGAGTGATCGATCAAAAATAAGAAATGGTTCCTTTGCTACATCAATCAATCTGAGGGTGTGGCGTTTGGACAGTGGATGGCCTTTTGGGATGGCGATCAGGGTTGGTTCATCAAAGAGGGGATGGAGTGCAATGTCCGGATCTGGCGCTGGTGGACGCACAATGGCGAGATCCACCCGGCGCTCCCGTAAGGCCTCACAGAGAGCAGGAGTGTTACTTTCTTCGAGTGTAATCACAATATCCGGCCACTGCTCACGAAATGCCCGTATGGCTTTGGGTATCAGAGGAAGAAGTGCGACGGCACCTGCCATGCCGATCCTGAGGCGTCCTTGTTCACCGAGGGACAATCCCCTGGCTAGAAGGTGAAATTGCTGCTCAAGACGCAAAATTGTCTGGGCTTTTTCAAAAAGCTGCTCTCCAAAATCCGTCAATGCGGCTCCACGTTTGGACCGTATAAAGAGTTGCACTCCCAGTTCTGTTTCCAGGGATTTGATCTGCTGACTGAGAGGAGGCTGCTCAATGCGAAGCGTCTCCGCAGCTTTTGTGAAGCTGCCATGCTCTGCGATGGCCACGAAATAGCGTAGGTGACGAAGGTCCATATTTCCATATGATACACGTATGACAATCAGTCAAAATATATATTGGACGTTTGAAAAGGGGGCCTCCATTCTGTCCGAAGAATTTTTGTTGGAGATACTGAGTTATGGCTTTCACTGTTGGGCATTATCTGGCTGAGCGGCTAACGCAAATCGGCTTGAAGCACCATTTTGCTGTTGCTGGTGACTACAACTTGATCCTGCTTGATCAACTGATTGAGCATGGCGGTATGAAGCAGATCTATGACTGCAATGAGTTGAATTGCAGCTTTGCGGCAGAAGGTTATGCACGCGAAAATGGTGCTGCTGCTGCTGTCGTGACGTTTAGTGTCGGTGCAATTTCAGCAATGAATGGCCTGGGTGGGGCTTATGCTGAAAATCTTCCCGTTATTCTGATTTCTGGTGCGCCGAACTCTAATGATCATGGGTCGGGCCATGTCCTGCACCACACGATCGGCACGACAGATTATAATTATCAAATGGAGATGGTGAAGCACGTTACGTGTGCGGCTGAGAGCATCACCTCGGCAGACACTGCACCTGCAAAAATCGATCACGTCATTCGGACCGCACTGCGCGAGAAGAAGCCAGCTTATCTAGAAATCGCCTGTAACGTTGCGAGTCAGCCTTGCGTTCGACCAGGTCCGGTCTCGTCGCTTCTGTCGCACCTGGAAGCAGACGAAGTTAGCCTCAAAGCGGCGATCGAAGAAAGTCTCGCGTTTCTTGAAAAAGCGCAGAATGTTGCCATTCTTGTCGGGAGCAAGCTACGCTCTTGTGAGGCACTCACTGAAACAGTGGCTCTCGCAGACAAGCTTGGTTGTGCTGTGACTGTTATGGCTGCGGCCAAGAGCTTTTTTTCTGAAGCGCATCCGGGTTTCCGCGGAGTTTATTGGGGGGAGGTCAGCAGCCCTGGCGTTGAAGATGTCATCAAGAGCGCTGACGCTGTTATCACTCTGGCCCCGGTCTGGAATGATTATTCGACTGTCGGTTGGCGGGATTCCGTGCGTGGAGAGCGTGTGCTTGAAGTGGACCCGGGTCGTGTCACGGTGAGCGGAAAGACTTTTGAAGGTTTCCGTTTGAAGGAATTTGTGGCTGCTCTGACGGAGCGGGTGTCCAGTAAGCCTGCCTCTCTGGTGAAGCCGTATACTCCCGTTGCGTTGCCAGTTGTTGACGCTGCCAAGCCGCTCACTAATGATGAGATGACCCGTCAGATCAATGCGTTGGTTGATGGCAACACAACGCTATACGCCGAGACCGGTGATTCCTGGTTCAATGCAACACGCATGCATCTGCCTGAGGGTGCTAAAGTTGAGTCGGAAATGCAGTGGGGACATATCGGCTGGTCTGTACCGTCTATTTTCGGTAATGCCTTGGCTGCTCCTGAGCGTCAGCATGTTCTGATGGTTGGCGATGGCTCGTTCCAGCTGACGGCACAGGAAGTGGCGCAGATGGTTCGTTACGAACTGCCGGTTATCATCTTCCTTATCAATAATTTTGGTTACGTCATTGAGATCAAAATTCATGACGGCCCCTATAATTATATCCAGAACTGGGACTATGCCGCTCTGATGCAGGTCTTCAACCAGGGTGTTCCCGGCGTAGAAAGTGGTAAATACGGACTGGGCTTGCACGCTACGACAGGTGCAGAACTGGCTGATGCCATTGAAAAGGCCAAGAAGAATACGCGCGGGCCAACATTGATCGAATGTAAGCTTGATCAGACCGATTGCACCGAAACGCTCGTGCAGTGGGGTAAATTTGTTGCAGCTGCGAATTCCCGTAAGCCTGTCTGAGTATAGGAAATTCATCTTGTAGATTAACTGAAGGGTTCGAAAACTCTTTGGTTTTGAGGCTGCCTTTGTGATTCCATTTCCCCCGAGTTGATTTGGGCATGGATCATGAAGCAGCCGTGTTTTTTTGATGTTGCAGAGCGACTTGCCCGCCTGAATGGGCTTGGTGATCAACTCGAAGCTTTTCCCCGGACTGTGGATTTTGAGGTCTTCTGCCCTGATCTGGAAAAGGCTCTGGCCTATTTAGGTGGAAGCAAGGGCGGTCGTCTCCCGTTTGATCCCGTGTTAATGTTCAAGATCCTGGTGATCCAGACGCTGAACAATTTGTCTGATGAACGGACGGAATATCTGATCAACGCCCGCCTGTCGCTCATGCGCTTCCTTGGTCTGGAGCTTTCAGATCGAGTGCCGGATGCCAAAACAGTCTGGCTGTTCCGTGAACGCCTGACACAGGCGAGAGCCATTGAAAGGCTGTTTGAGCGCTTCAACGCAATCCTGCGCAACGCCGACTATTTGCCGATATCAGGCCAGATCCTGGATGCAACGCTGGTCGCAGCTACAAAGTCGCACCATACCAACGCTAAGAAAGCCATGCTGCGCGCGAAACGCTCATCCGTGAATTTCCAAAAGGGCTATCAGGCTGGGTTAGCGTAGCCTTCAGTCTAAAAAACCAGGCTAACTCTATTCAGGGATGAATCAGTCGCAGCATTCCTTGGTATTGATGGGACGCCTCACAAATTTGTAGAAAGACATTCAATTATTAAAATAGAAATTAATTACGTCAAACGTAATAGTTATTTACGTCAATTAGATCTAGAATACATAGGGAGATGTATTAAGTTGAATGAAAGAAGGGCAGTAAATATCACGGGGTAGGAATGAAAAACTCACTTCATGTGAAGGAAACACCGTCAATGGAGCTTGCGGAGCAAATCATTGGAACGTGGCAACTTGTTTCTTACCAAGTGGAATTGCAGGCCACGGGTGAATTTATAGACGCAATGGGTGACCACCCCCGTGGTCGAGTGATTTTTACAAACGATGGTTGGATTGCCTTTAACCTTGAGGGCACCGGCCGGGAGCCGGCGCATAGCGATGCGGAACGCTCTCGTTTAATGCAAACTTTGGTTGCTTATATTGGTCGCTATCGTATTGAAGGCAATCAGTGGGTCACGACGGTACAAACTGCATGGGCTCCTGAATGGGTGGGTACGGAACAGCGTCGTACTGTCAAAATTGAGGGTGATACAGCTCAGGTTGTGACTCCGTGGCGAAAAATGCCTAATTGGGCAAAAGATCAAATGTCGCGCAGTATCATTAAATTCGTCCGTGCACACTAGAAACAGTTATCGATATGTATCGGAACTCAGATGATATTTCGATTTCTCTTCTTTCGGGATCTGACCTTGAAAGAAAGAAACACGATATCATCGATTTTTTAGCGACCGGGGATCTGCGTATCGATGATCAAGTTACGACGTTCGTAGTTGCCTTGAGCCAGGATAATGAACGGATTGTCGCTTGTGCTGGATTGGACAAGAATGTTGTTAAATGTGTTTGCGTTGACAAGCAGCTTCGTGGTTCTGGTCTGAGTGTGCGCCTTGGTACAGAAGTTATAATGCAAGGATTGTCTAAAGGTTACGATGACCTTTTTTTATTCACAAAATATATAAATTCTAGGATTTTTGATGGATGGGGATTTAAGTCCCTAGTTGAAATTCCAAATGTAGTCTCGTTTATGGATTATGATTCTACGCAGTTAGAATATTATCTTGATACTTTGAAATCAACCTTAAGGGCAGGAGAGCGTATAGGAAGCATAGTAATGAATGCTAATCCTTTCACAAATGGCCATCGATATTTGGTAGAGCAGGCGTCTAAAGAGTGTGATTGGGTACATGTTTTTCTAGTACGAGAAGATGTCTCCTTTTTTTCGTATGACACTCGCCTCACTCTCGTCAGAGACGGAGTTTCCGATTTAAGAAATGTCGTTGTTCATGAGGGTTCTGATTATATTATTTCTCACGCAACATTTCCTCAATATTTTCTTAAAAAGGACGAAGAAATCACGGAACAAGCATCTGCAATCGATGCCTTAATGTTTCGGAAATATATCGCGCCATCATTAAATATAAATATCAGGTATGTTGGGACAGAGCCAACGGACAAAACAACAGCTATGTACAACGTTGTTTTGAAGAAGTTCTTAGAAGATTGCTCTTATTCAGATAAGAAAATCGAATTAAAAGAGATAGAAAGAGTAAAATTTCAAGATATAGCTGTATCGGCTTCTCGTGTAAGAAGCCTAATTCAGGAAAATAGATATAGAGAAACTGCGGATTTGGTTCCAAAGTCAACATATCTATATCTCAACAAATTCTTTGTGAATGAAAAAGAAGAAAGGAAATCGTGTCATGAAAATTAACAAACGTGGTATCGCAGGCACGCTAGAGTCTAGTGATGTCATGGTGGTAATTAATCCCCATGATTCTCAAGAAATAAAATTGATTGTGCAGAGTAAAGTTGAAAAACAATTCGGTTCTTCGATCAGAAAAACAGTCAAAGATACACTCACAAAATGCGGTGTTTTGTCAGCAGTAGTTGACGTGAGAGATCAGGGTGCGTTGGACTGTGTAATCAGAGCGCGTGTTGAAGCCGCTGTTTACCGGGCTTCTGACGAAAAAACCGTAAAATTTGGAGATCTGTCATGAGACTTCGCCGTAGTATGATGTTCATTCCAGGAGCTAACGCTGGAATGTTGTCTAATTCATATATCTACAAACCTGATTCAGTGATGTTTGATCTGGAAGACTCAGTGAGTTTGACAGAAAAAGATAGTGCACGTTTTCTGGTATTCAATACATTAAAAGAAAACTTGTATGGCGATATTGAAACTGTTGTTCGCATTAACGGGGTAGAAACGCCGTTTTGGGAAGACGATCTTGATATGGCCGTAAGAGCAGGTGTGCAGATTGTTCGCTTGCCTAAAACAGAAACTGTAGAAGAAGTCAAAGAGCTCGAGCAACGTATCGCAAAAATTGAAAAAGATTGTGGACGCACAATCGGCGATACAAAAATTATGGCCGCTATTGAATCTGCTTGTGGCGTCGTAAACTCAGTCGCCATTGCAAAATCGACACCGCGTATGGTGGCAATTGCTTTGGCGGGTTTTGATTACTTGGTTGACATGCAGACCTCCCGGAGCTCAGGCAGTGAGCCCGAGCTATTTTACGCACGAGCTGCAGTACTGCATGCTGCCCGAGCAGCAAAAATTGACGCATTCGATGTCGCTTATGGAAACGTCAATGATGAAGAGGGATTTTTACGCGAAGTCGAGATTGCAAAAAATCTTGGGTATAACGGGAAATCGCTGATTCATCCTCGCCAAATCGAGCTCTTACACAAAGCATATGCTCCGGCCCAGAAAGATGTCGATCACGCTAGAAAAGTTGTCGCGGCAGCTGAAGATGCCGAAAAAAAAGGTCTTGGGGTCATTTCACTTGATGGAAAAATGATTGATCCGCCGGTTGTGCATGAAGCGCAGCGTGTACTTCTCCTAGCTGAACATTCTTGAGGAGGAAAGAAATGGCTTACAATAAAAAAGCAGCCGAAGATTATGCGGCAAAGAATAATATCCCAGCTTTTAAAGGAGTTTTCGCTAATTCTCCGCAGCTGGAAGACATTACGACGAAACAGAAGCGTAAGTTAAAGCCTTCTCTTGAGGACGTTATAAAGTCTTCAGGTCTAAAGAATGGCGGTACGATTTCTTTTCATCATGCCTTTCGCGAAGGCGATAAAGTAGTTTTGCAGGTTGTAAAAAAACTTGCCGAAATGGGCTTTAAAGATCTCACCATTGCTCCCAGTTCGCTGTTGAATTGTCACGATGGACTTCTTGAATTTATTAAATCGGGCGTGATTGCGAAAATCTTTACGTCAGGCCTGCGTGGTGAGTTGGGAGAAGCTATTTCTAAGGGGATCATGAACACACCCGTTCAGATTCATTCTCATGGTGGGCGTGTTCATCTTATTCAAACGGGCGAAATTTCAATTGATGTGGCTTTTCTGGGCGTTGCATCATCAGATGAGTTTGGAAATGCGAATGGAAGTCATGGTGAGCTAAGCTGTGGATCGTTGGGGTATGCAAAGGTTGACGCTGCATACGCACGCTATGTTGCGGTCTTAACACAAGATATAGTGGAATTTCCGAATTATCCAGCAAGCCTCTCTCAAGACCAGGTAGACGCGGTTGTGCAGGTTGACGAAGTAGGAGACCCATCTCTCATCAGTGTTGGCGCAGCTCGGCTTACAAAAAACCCTCGAGATCTGTTGCTGGCACGAATTGCGGCATCTGTCATTGAGAATTCAGGTTATTTCAAAGCAGGATTTTCTCTTCAAACAGGATCCGGTGGTGCTGCAACTGCAACTACCATCTTCTTGGGAGAGAAGATGATTGAAAAGAATATTAAAGCCAGTTTTGCGCTTGGCGGTGTAACGGGTTCTATCGTTGATTTGTTAAAAAAAGGCATGATTGAAGCGATTGCTGATGTACAGTCCTTTGACGTCGACGCAGCTCAGTCATTAAGAGATAACCCAGCTCACACCGAAATTTCCGCGAATGAATATGCAAATCCTTCGTCAAAGGGTGCATACGTCGATCGTATAGATACTGTTTTGCTAAGTGCGCTTGAAGTAGACACCGATTTTAATGTTAACGTGCTAACTGGCTCAGATGGCGTACTACGTGGGGCTTCTGGCGGGCATTGTGACGTTGCTGCAGCTGCAAATTTGACGGTTATTGTTACGCCTCTTCTTCGAGCAAGAATGCCCTGTATTGTTGATTGTGTGAATACGGTGGTCACACCAGGAAAAACTGTCGACGTAGTGGTGACGGATCATGGGATCGCCGTTAATCCGAATAATGTAGATCTCAAAAAACGCCTCGTAGATGCGAGACTTCCTGTTACAACTATTGAGGAGCTTCAGAAAAAAGCTATTCTCCTCGCCGGAAAACCTGATCCTATTCAGTACACAGATAAAGTAGTTGCTGTAGTCCGCTATCGCGATGGAAGTGTGATGGATATCGTTCGTCAGGTTGCGTCGTAAGACGATAGCGCGGAGACCTGATGAAATGACAGAAGGTCCTGAGATTTTTGATTCTATCCTGCGAGCGCGCGAAGAGCGCGCTCGCAGGCAGTTATTTATTTTGAGACGCTTCGAACGCCCGATTATTTCGGTAACGGTTGTTTCTCCAGGGAGTGATAAATGTTCTCCTATCATAATGGAAATATTTTCCGAAGCGCGTAAGAGTATTTGCTCTACTGTTAAAAGTTCGGGCTCACGTGTTTTGCTGGAAGAAGCAAGTGTAAGCTCGTCGGGGCCGGAGGCGATTTTTGTGGTATCGGCTTTGTCTCAAATCGATATCAAGAAAATGACTATGCTATTAGAGGAAACGCATCCTCTCGGCAGGTTGTGGGATCTGGATGTTATCGCACCAGATCAATTTTCCCTTTCTAGAGAAAATTTTGATTTCCCTGCGCGTAGATGTCTTTTGTGTTCCGATATTGCAATGAATTGTGCGAGAAGTAGAAAACACTCCATAGAGGACCTTCGTAGAGAGATGAAGCGGATTTTTTTTCTCTTCGAAAAGGAGAAAAAAAATTGATTACGTCAGAGAAGATATCCCAAATAGCACGATGTGCTTTGCTTAAAGAAATTAATCTTTCGCCTAAGCCAGGGCTGGTCGATCGTTTTGATAACGGTGCCCATTCAGATATGGATCATGCTCTATTTTTAGAGAGCATAGATGCAATAAGTCCTTTTTTTTCGTTATTTTATGAATCCGGCTGTGCGTCGACGTCTTCGAAAGAGGCGCTTAATGATTTGCGTAAAGTCGGCGTGAAATGTGAAAATGCAATGTTTTCCGCGACTAATGGAGTCAATACCCATAAAGGTGGGATTTTCGCTCTTGGTCTTTTATGTGGTGCATCAGGAAGATTAATTTCTAACAATCAGGAATGTACTATAGAAAACGTCTGCATCGAAGTAAGCCGGATCTGCGACGGGTTATTGCACAATGATTTAAGATCGGGAAATGAAAGATGCGCACCCCCTACAGCGGGGCAGCTTATTTATCGACAATACGGCTTCGGTGGTGCACGAGCTGAAGCAGAATCTGGCTTCTTAACCGTTCAACGTTATGCGCTTCCCGCTTATCGCGATGCCTTGTGCGATGGATACTCCGCAGTTGAATCCGAGTTAATTTCGCTTATTTCTTTAATATCAAACAATAATGACACAAATGTTATTTCAAGATCCGGAATATATGGATTGAACTACGCTAAGGTTTTCTCCAAAAAAGCTTTAAATACTTTGCGGGAAAAAGGTTTTGGAAATTTTGAAACAGAGGTTTCTGAGATGAATACTGCATTTATTTCACGGAATATCAGCCCAGGTGGAAGTGCCGACCTTTTGTCCGTGATGTTATTTCTTGTTGATTTCGAGCGTTATTTCTTGAATGGAGAGAGCGTATGTTAGAGATTATTTGCGGAGCTATTTTCCCGATTGTAGTATCGATGATGCTCGGATATCTCGGTGCTTCTATGGGTATGTTTGATCGCGATCAAGCAACTGCGATAAATCGAATGGTACTTAAATTTGCACTTCCAATGGATTTATTTGTTGGAATTTCTAAAATTGATCGTACGCAAATTTTACATTCTGGTAGTTTTGCAGCAATTATTATTTTCTGGATGATTGGCAGCTTTTTTATAACCTATTGGATTTCGCGTTTTGTTTTTAAGCGATCAGTGTCGCTTGCGACACTTCAGGCTTTGGCTATCGGAAATCCGTCGGTCCCATTTGTGGGATCTGCTGTTTTGGGATTTCTTTTCGGTGGGAAAAGTGCGCTTGCCGTTTCTTTGGCGAGCTTAACAATAAATGTTATTCTTATTCCTGTAGTATTTTTTTTACTGTCTAGTGACAATAAGGAGACTATGGGGAATGGCGAGAATTGGGTTTCTCATTTGAAAAATGCGCTAAAACAACCTGTCGTTTTAGCACCACTCTGCGCATTTATCTGGGTTTTATCAGGTATTCCGATTCCAAGATTACTTGATATTTCTTTCATAATGCTTGGAAAGACAACTGGCGGAGCTGCGATGTTCGCAGCTGGCATTTTACTTTGCCTTATGAAACCAATGATCAACAAGATGGTCATTACATCGGTATTTTTCAGAAATATCGCAGCACCTATGGTCGCATGGGGGTTAGCTATTGCTGCACACCTTTCTCCTTTTTACTTAAGGGAAGCAGTATTAACATTTGCTATGCCTTCAGCATCAGTGATAGTGATTTTATCAAATCAAATTAAAAAAGGTGAGAGAGAGGCCGCATCAACCGTATTCTTTTCTACAGTGGTGTCCATATTCACGATGGGAGCACTCATAGCTCTCACATCGTGAATAAATAAAGATTTGGCAATTATTACGATGAAAAAATCTTTTTTCATTTTTTCATTTTTGTCTTTTTTTATTTCAACATCCGTATCGTTCGCCCAGACCAATTCAGGAATATCTGAATTGGTCAATGAATTAAAAAAACAAGATAAAAGAATTAGATATTTAGAAAAAGAAATTATTGAACTGCAAGGGCATTCCTATCAAAAGCAGAAAGTAAAAAATAATTATAATGATCATTCAATATTAGACATTCCATATTATAAGCAGAAGAAGTTTAGGTCTGTTAAAATTTCACATAGAGAAATTAATAATAATTATATAAATTTCCCATTGGTTGCATCTCCTCCAGGAACATTTGGAGCCGTCTCAAATATGCCTTCAAATTCCGGTTCTATTTTGGGTATATCATCACAAATACCAAATAGAACTACTGAGTTTGATGGTTTAGTATTAAAATGGGGAAAAGGTTTACCATCGTTCTCGACGCCTGATGGCAATTATAGCTTCAGAGTTCGTGGTCGAATATTGGCAGATTATGGTGCGTCGTTTTCGAGCCGCTTTCCGCAACAAAATATTTCAAGAACAATACTTCGCGCGGCTAGACTAGGGGTTCAAGGTAGGGCCCGTAATTTATCGTGGGTATTGGAAGGGGATTTTTCTAGCAATACATTGCAACTCATGAGTGCATTTGCAACCTGGACTGACAAAACAGCTGGGTTACTATCAGAATACACAATCGGAAATAAATTTTCTGAACGAGGTTTTGATGGCTCTACGGGGTCGAGTGATACCGTATTTCTTAATAGAGATATTGTTGCCAATCTGTTAGTGCCCATGATGGGTTGGTACGGCTTAGGCGGTGCATATAAGATATATGGTAAAAACTGGCATATTGCGACGCAAATATCTGGCGATCAAGTCAATTCAACAAATAATACTAACAACGTTAGAGATGATTTAACGTATCTTCTGCGTGCTCACTATATACCTTTCAAGGATAAGGTATCGTTAATTCATTTAGGGTTTTGGGGGTTCTACGAAGATTCAAAACCGACACAAAATTTTACCCAGAACGTGAATTTATTAAATTATACGGATAACGCATTTAATTTTCAGGTCGGACCAACAGCTCCTCTTTCTCATTCTTTATCTGGTGGCGTTGAGCTTTTTGGTATTTGGAAATCTTTTTGGGCATTATTCGAGTTTGGCTTACGAAAGTTATCGCTAAGGCGCACGTATTCATCGTATCCAAATTATGCTCTTTGGGCCGGAAAATCTGGCTCCGAAGAGGCCCTTAGTGTTCAAGGAGGCGTTTTTTTGACGGGTGAGACGCCTAATTACTTCGCGCATTCAGGTGTTTGGGCTGCACCAAGAGTTCTCCATCCAGTAACACAAGGCGGATTGGGTGCGTGGGAAGTTTCTCTTCGATATGATCGTGCGAGTGTATCCCGGAGCTTGGGTAGTTCGAATGCATCTACCGTTACATTAGGAGTTAATTGGTATTTTTTGAATTACGCTCGTTTTATGTTTAATTTTACGCATGCTAATGTTTTAAATACACATGGTTTGTATATCGGTTACAATTCCGGTAATACTCTCGGTGGAAGAATGTCTATAACCTTCTAATATCGAAATTTCGGTTGCTGTGGAATACTGAAGATGAGTCTCGAAGAAATCAGCGATTTAAGATTTTTTGTCGACCTGGTAGACGCAGGCGGTATTACAAGCGCGGCACTGAGATTTGGTGTAACACCACCTTCTGTTTCGAGGCGTCTAAGTAAAATAGAAAAAAGACTCGGAATAAAACTTATAGAAAGAAATACACGACATTTTCATTTAAACGATCATGGGCATTATTACTACGAAAAAGGATCATTGATATTATCAGATATTGATGAACTTGATTATAGAATTTCTTCTTCAGACAAAAAAATTGAGGGCTTTTTAAGCATAGGTGCTCCATTAGAGCTTGGATCAAATAAAATAGCGCCATTCGTTGAAAAATTTGTGAAGAAATATCCGAACATCAATGTTAATCTTGCAGTGGCGACTGAAGGCTCATATAATTTCGATGACTATTTAGATATAATTATTCGTATAGGACTTCCAGAGTCTTCAAGCGCAATCGTCACAAAAATTGCATCGACTATTCGTGTGCCATGTGCTTCTCCTGAATATATTAGGATACATGGTGAGCCCAAGTCTCCACAAGAGCTTCAGCAGCATACATGTCTATGTTTGAGACGTTATAAAACCATGGAAGCTATTAATCAGTGGTTGATGGAAAACAATGAAGAATCATTTATCATTAAGGTTGAGCCCAAATTTAGCAGTACGAGTGCAGAGATTATACATAGATGGGCACTTTCCGGTAACGGAATTGCATATAAATTATATTGGGATTTATCGGAGAGCTTACAAACAGGAAAGCTTGTAAGAATACTTCCTAATTATAACGGAGAAATTATATCTTTATATGCTGTATTACCTTCGAAGTCATATGTAAAAAGGAGTGTTCGTATTTTTCTTGATGAGCTAAAATTGTTTGCGAAAGATAATATAGATACTACAATACAAACTATATGATATAGTCTGTACGGTTATAATATAGATAGTTCGAATAGAGGTGGATGGATCGAAAAACTGTTGGTTGATGCGCTCCAAGAAGAGAAAGCGGCGCATGTTGTAGACGATATTGGCGAGCCCGATCCTCATGATGGCCCGGGTGATACCGACAGTTCGGACGAACAGACCCATTTGGAGGGTTCGAAAAACCCTCTGGTTTTGAAACCAGCTCTGTGATTCCATTTGTCCAGTTCTGACTGTGGGAATGGCGCTATGAAGCAGACTGGCTTTTTTGATGTTGAAGAGCGGCTTGCCCGGTTGAGCGGGCTTGGCGATCAGCTCGAAGCATTTTCCCGGACTGTGGATTTTGAGGTGTTCCGCCCTGATCTGGAGCAGGCTTTGGCCTATTCGGACGGCCGTAAAGGCGGGCGTCCGCCATTTGATCCGGTGCTGATGTTCAAGATTCTGGTGATCCAGACGCTGAACAATTTGTCTGATGAGCGGACAGAGTATCTGATCAACGATCGCCTGTCCTTCATGCGTTTCCTTGGTCTGGGACTGTCGAACCGTGTGCCGGACGCCAAAACAATCTGGCTGTTCCGCGAGCGCCTGACGCAGGCTGGTGCGATTGAAAGGCTGTTTGATCGTTTTGATACCACCCTGCGCAACGCCGGATATCTGCCCATGTCAGGCCAGATCTTGGACGCGACATTGGTGGCAGCTCCAAAGCAGCGGAATACAAACGCTGAGAAGGCAGATCTCCGGGCAGGACGGATCCCCGAAGGCTGGAAAGACAAGTCGGCAAAACTGTCCCACAAGGACAGGCATGCGCGCTGGACGCTGAAATTCACGAAAGCAAAACGGCAGGAAGATGGAACCATGCCGTCCATGGACCTCGCCATCCCGTTCTTTGGCTACAAATCGCACATCTCCATCGATCGGAAGTTTCGACTGATCCGGAAATGGAAGACGACAGATGCCGCTGCCAGTGATGGTGCCAGGCTGCGCGAGGGCCTGCTGGATAAAGCCAATACCGCCTCAAGCGTCTGGGCCGATACCGCGTATCGCTCGAAAGCCAACGAAGACTTCATGGAAAAGCAGGGCTTTGTCTCAAAGGTCCACAGGAAAAAGCCGCATCTCAAGCCCATGCCCCGCCACATCCAGCGGTCCAACGCAGGGAAGCGGTGATCCGGTCGCGTGTCGAGCATGTCTTTGCCGATCAGAAATCGCAAACGGCTCTGTTCGTCCGAACCGTGGGTATCACCCGGGCCACCATGAGGATCGGCCTGGCCAATATCGTCTACAACATGCGGCGCTTTCTGTTCCTGAAGAGGTTGAACGCGAGCGCGTAGCTATTCAGCGGGTGCCAATCCTCGATCTGCTCAAAACGCAGATCAAAAGATCTCCCAAAAACCGTCAATCAAATCGCCAAAAGCCTGAAATCAGAACCAAGGCACATCAACCAACGGTTCTTCGATCCCTCCACCTGCGAACAGCCAGTCGTATCCGAGAGGCAGTTCTGGAAAGGCTTTCTCACAGCACAGACGTCGATATTTATGTGATTGTACCTGAAGATCCCCTCTGGCTGAATGGCGTATTGCCCGTCGATCCTGTCGCCGGTTTAGAAGAAGGGTTGATCCGGACCTTCAAGCCAAAGTGGAATCGTCGCGGATGCGGAGCGGAATGACTGAAGTGAACGGCTCCGGGATTGACGGCGACTATTCCTCGCGCGACATGAGCCACGTCCGCTTCGAGGAAGCATGAGGCAGCTCTCCCACGTCTGAGATGAGGGCGAAAGCAGCAGGTCCGCTTACGCCTATATGCCGGACATACAGCCTCCCATTCGCCACGCCCCTAAGCGGACAGTCCGCAATCACCATGAACTGATGCCGTTTCCTCCCGCCCGAGCGCATTCTCCGCTCGGCTGCATACATGCAGCCCTTCTGGAGAACGTGTCATGGAACAAGGCATACGCTTCCCATCACCCACCTTGAAAACCCAAACCCCCTGGAACGCTGGCAAAATGGTCGGCGCCAAACGGGCGCTGAAAGAGAAACACGTCTGGGCCATCCGCTTCTGGCTGGTCCATGAGGGCAGGATCCGTGATCGAGCGCTGTTCGATCTTGCCCTCGACAGTAAACTCCGAGGTTGCGATCTCGTGACGCTGCGCATCGGCGATGTCGTTACCAGCGGTCAGATCCGGAGCCGCGCGATGATCGTGCAACAGAAAACCAGGCGTCCGGTTCAATTCGAAATCACGGAAACGACGCGCGAGAGTGTCCGCGCCTGGCTGGAGCATCGTGGTGGCTCACTCCAGGATTTTGTCTTTCCCAGCCGCCTGAGCGCGAAGGCACATTTGAGCACGCGGCAATATGCCCGTTTGCTGGACGAGTGGGTGGAGGCGGTTGGCTTAATCCCCGGCGAATACGGCACGCATTCCATGCGTCGGACGAAAGTCGCGATGATCTATAAGCGCACAGGTAATCTGCGTGCGGTGCAAATCCTGCTGGGTCACACCAAGCTGGACAGCACGGTTCGATATCCGGGTGTCGATGTTGAAGATGCCCTGGCTTTGTCGGAGGCGACGGACCTGTGACGTCTCCTACGTTTGCCGCTTGCTCCCTCCCTATGTGTACATGCTATGATGACACATAGGGAGGGGCACATGAGCGAACAGCTTTCTGGCAGCCAGAGCAAGCCACTGAAAATCGGCGTAAGAGAATTCCGCGGCAATCTGACCGCCTACCTTCGTCAGGCGCGACAAGGTAGCACGATTCTGGTCACGTCCCATGATGAGATCGTGGCCGAACTGCGCCCACCGTCCCCGTCCTATCGTCCCCGTCGCCAGCCAGGTGCGCTGCGCGGGCGGATCAAGCTGAGTGATGATTTCGATCAGACGCCGCAGGATATGCTCGACAGCATGGATGGGGTCCTGTGAAGGTTCTGCTCGACAGCATGGATGGGGTCCTGTGAAGGTTCTGCTCGACAGCATGGATGGGGTCCTGTGAAGGTTCTGCTCGATACACATGCACTGCTATGGTGGTTGTCAGATTCCGAAAAATTGGGGCCTACATCACGCGAGATCATTGCAGATGGAGGGATCGAAGAACTGTTTGTTGATGCGATTGTCTGATGATTTTAGTTTTTTGGCGCTTTGATTGAGGGTTTCGGGGGTGACTTTCGCTCTGCGTTTTGAGCAGATCGCGGTCCATCGCCAGTGGGAGGACTACGCGCTCGCGTTCAATCTTTCGAGGAAGAGGAAGCGGCGCATGTTGTAGACAATATTGGCAAGGCCGATCCTCATGGTGGCCCGGGTGATACCGACAGTTCGGACGAACAGACCCATTTGCGATTTCTGATCGGCAAAGACATGCTCGACACGAGATCGGACCACCGACTTTCCAGCATTCGATTTCTGGATATGCCGGGGCATAGGTTTGAGATGCGGCTTTTTCCTGTGAACCTTCGAGACAAAGCCCTGCTTGTCCATGAAGTCCTCATTGGCTTTCGAGCGATACGCTGTATCAGCCCAGACGCTTGAGGCCGTATTGGTTTTATCCAGAAGGCCCTCGCGCAGTCTGGCACCATCACTGGCAGCAGCATCCGTTGTCTTCCATTTCCGGATGAACCGGAACTTCCGGTCGATGGAAACATGGGACTTGTAGCCAAAGAACGGAATGGCGAGGTCCGTGGCTGGGATCGTCCCGTCATCCTGCCGCTTCGCTTTGGTAAACTTTAGTGTCCAGCGCGCATGACGGTCCTTATGCGACAGCTTTGCGGGTTTGTCCTGCCAATCTTCAGGAATACGCCCTGCCCGGAGGTCAGCTTTCTCAGCGTTCGTATTGCGCTGCTTTGGGGCGGCTACCAATGTCGCATCCAGGATCTGGCCGGACATTGGCAGATAACCGGCGGTCCGCAGAGTGGCATCAAACCGGTCAAACAGTCTTTCAATAGCTCCCGCCTGGGCCAGACGCTCACGGAACAGCCAGACCGTTTTGGCATCAGGTACCCGGTCCGACAGTCCCAAACCGAGGAAACGCATGAAGGACAGGCGGTCGTTGATCAAATATTCCGTTCGCTCGTCGGACAGATTGTTCAGCGTCTGGATCACCAGAATCTTGAACATCAACACGGGATCAAACGGCGGTCGTCCACCTTTGCTCCCATCTGAATAGGCCAGAGCCTTCTCCAGATCGGGGCGGAACACCTCAAAATCCACAGTCCGGGAAAATGCCTCAAGCTGATCGCCAAGCCCGCTTAACCGGGCCAGCCGCTCTTCAACATCAAAGAAACTCGGCTGCTTCATCTGCCATCATCCCCAATCAACGCAGGAGAGATGGAATCACAGAGGAACCCTCAAATCCAGAAGGTTTTTCGAACCCTCCAGGTCTATAAACCTGATCACGCCAGTCCGAAGAAGCAACCTCGTCGAAACCAACCGAGACCGCATCGTCCGTATAACCCAGAATAGCGGTAACTTGCTGGGTGATCGCATCCGCCAGACGCTGTTTTTGCTGCTCGGATTTACCTGGCCAAAGCTTCACGATGATATGCGGCATTGAGGATTCCTCACCAGGCCTGATTGGCTGGCCCTACTGTAAACTCGTTGATCGTTGTGTCTGCTGGGGCAGAAATCGCAAACGAGACTACGTCGGCAATGCGTTCGGGTGGGATAGCATGCTGATCGTACAGCTTTTGCATGGCTGCAGCCGCCCCGGGATCAGAAATGCCGCCGAGCAATTCAGTTTTCACCGCTGCAGGATAAATCGTGGAGGTACGAATATTGCTACCCTCCATGGCTGACTCCATACGAAGCACCTCCATGAAATCGCGAACGAACCACTTGGTGCCGCCGTAGATCGCGCTGCCAGGGTATGCTTTGAGACCGGCCACTGAGGAAACGGCAATGATCTGACCGTATTTCTGTGCCAGAAAATGAGGCATGGCGGCAGCAACGCCATTCAGAACGCCTTTGATGTTAATGTCGACGGCTGCATTCCATTCGTCTGTCTTCAAGGCGGATACGGGGGCTGTCGGCATCAGACCTGCGTTGAGGAAAATAACATCAAGACGACCGTATTTTTCTTTGGCCATGTTGACCAAAGCCTCATTATCACTCGGCTTCGTTACATCCGTCACGAGGTAGGTCGCTGTGCCGCCCTCGTCTTTGATAGCACTGACAATCTCCTTTAGACGCTCTTCTCTGCGCGCACCCAGGACAACTTTCGCACCCTGCCGTGCCAGAAGCCGCGCCGTCGCTTCGCCAATACCAGCAGATGCACCAGTGATGAGAACAACTTTATCTTTAATCATGATGTGTCACCCGTATAAATATTTGACTTATTGCCCGTATTGGTCGTCAGAGACGTGCTCGAGCCAGTCTACGACTTTCCCATTCTCGACTTCCTGAATCGCGATATGGGTCATGGCCGTCTCTGGAGCGGCGCCATGCCAATTTTTTTCACCTGGTTCGAAGAAAACCACGTCGCCAGGACGGATTTCTTCGACGGGGCCGTCCCATCTCTGTACGCGACCAACGCCTGATGTCACAATAATGGTCTGGCCCAGTGGGTGGGTATGCCAGGCTGTCCGTGCACCCGGTTCAAATGTCACGTTTGCACCCTGAACACGATCGGGAGCGGCGGGGTTGAAAAGCATATCAACCCGGACCGTGCCTGTGAACCAGTCTCCGGGCCCTTTGAAAGACGGCTTGTGACCTACGCGGAAGATTTCCATAAAAATTTCCTGTGTTTCGCTGTCAGGCCGGACGAGGCCTTGTTCCGAACACGATAAGGGATCTTGCTGAACTCGATTAGAGCATATAACGTGCATGAACCTTTGAAATAAGCTCAGCAATGCCACGCGATCATATCAATGAACTGACGGCTTTTCTCGCGGTTGCCAGGGAACGAAGCTTTACGCGAGCCGCTGCCGAGCTCGGTGTCACGCCTTCAGCCTTGAGCCACACGGTGAGAGGACTTGAGGAAAGGCTCGGAGTTCGCCTGCTGTCTAGAACGACCAGAAATGTTGCAACTACCGATGCCGGAGAGCAGCTTCAAAAGCGTGTCGGGCCCCTTCTTGAACAGGTCTCTACCGAACTCGACTCAGTTGCGTCTCTTGGTAGCAAGCCTGCCGGATCAATTCGTATCACATGCACCGATGCGGCCATAGAACTGGTGTTTCGACCTAAACTTCTCGAATTTCTCCAACAATACCCCGACATCAACATCGAATTCAGCATGGATTACGCTTTTGTTGATATCGTTGCAGAACGCTTTGATGCAGGAGTCCGTATCGGGGAAGCCATCGAGAAAGACATGGTCGCGACGCGTGTGGGCCCCGACTGGCGCTTTTGCGTCGTAGGATCACCGGATTATTTTCACCGTCATCTGCCCCCTGCAACGCCTCATGATTTGCGCCGTCATAACTGTATTAATATGCGGATGACGACTGCTGGAGGAAACCTGAAGTGGGAGTTTCGTGAACCGACAGGACGCGAAATCGCATTTCGTGTGGCAGGACAAACAACGTTTAGCAACTCTATGTTGGTCCTCGGTGCTGCTATTGATGGGATTGGGTTGGGCTACGTTCCTTATGATCTGGCAAAGCCCGATATTGAAATGGGACAACTGGTTGAGGTGCTTTCTGAATGGAGCTTAGAGTGTGAAGGCCCCTATCTGTATTATCCCAGCAGGCGATTACACTCACCAGCTTTTGCAGCGTTGGTAGAAGCCATGAGATATCATCTTCCTGTTTCTTAGAAATAATACCGTCATAACTGAGGAACAAATTTTTAAGGGATTTGCGCCATCTTCCATAGCGTGTCGCGTATCCAGCAGTGCGCCTGATCGTCTCCGTAGGATCCATGCCAGATCATGTCGATCCTGACATCTGTGAGTGCTACAGGAGGCGGACTGGTCGTAAGATTGAAGATCTTTGCCAGCATTTGCGCAGGGCGGCTGTGCATGGTCGCTATCACGGGAGCCTGCACGAGCAAAGGAGCAACGCTCATAAATCTTGGCGTTGTCAGGGCAATTGAGCGGCTCAATCCCAGGAGCGCCAAGGCCTTATCAACCACACCATGCTCCCCAGGTCGCAAGCTTGTCAGCAGATGTGGGAATTTAAGAAAATCGTCGAGAGAAAGTGGTGTTTTTAATTTTGTGATATGAGAATTGAAGAGAACCAGATATTCATCCCGCATTAAAAGACGGCTTTTATGGTGGGTTTGTGCACCACTGAAGGGTCCTATACTAATCGCGAGATCGATTTTGTTTTCATCTAGCGTATTGAGGACGGATTCAGGATCAACGTTATGTAGGCGCAGGCGAATTCCTGGAGCCTTTTCCTGAAGGTACGCTAGAAATCGAGGCATCAGAAGCATTTCGATACTGTCTGGGACTGCAATCCTGAAAAGACGTTCAGCTGTGGCTGGATCAAATGGTGTTTCACGCCCTAACAAAGCCTGAAGACTACTGAGGGCCTCTCGCACGGGTAGGCGGAGAGCTTCTGCGCGCGGGGTGCGTCGCATGCCGCCCGCATGTCGTGTCAACAGTTCGTCTCCAAAAAGAGTTCGAAGACGCCCTAAATTATGGCTCATGGCAGATTGGCCGATCCCCATCAGCTTTCCAGCTTTTGTCACACTTCCCGTTTCCAGAAGAGCATCCAGAGCGATCAGAAGATTCAAATCGAGCCCAGCCAAATTGATATGATCGATACCCACCATTGACCTCATTTGTTTGTTTGATCCTGGCTGTTCTCTTATCTTCTGGCAACGGCTCTGGGGCAGATAAGCCAGTCAATCAAAAAGAATCAGGGGAGGGGAAGCATGGCGTTTATATCGCCCGATACGAAGGCTGTTTCCGACGCTCTGTCGACAATCGTGACTGAGATTTCTCATGCCTTACACTCTGTACGTATTGAGAACTGTAAAAGGGCAGCACGCATGATCGCATCTGCGCCGCGCCTGTATTTTGCAGGTGCCGGTCGCAGTGGCATTGGGATGGGAATGAACGCAATGAGGTTCATGCATCTCGGACTGAAGGTCCACATGCTGTCTGAATCAACGGCACCGGCCGTAAGTTACGGAGATGTCGTAATTATTCCGTCAGGATCCGGGAGCACGGACAGTATGCTCGCGATCGCTCGTAAAGTGGTCCGTGCGGAAGCAGATGTGATTGCCCTGACCACAGCAGCGGACAGTCCCTTGAGCCAGATCGCGACTGTCTCGATCATCATAGATGCTGCTGGGAAGCAAAGTTCACATAGAGGATCCACGGTTCAGTACGCCGGGTCGCTGTTCGAACAGGCGGCCATTCTGGTTCTGGACAGCCTCTTTCATGCCATCTGGCAGGCCAACCACCTCGAAAAGGACGTGCTTTGGGCCCGTCACGCAAATTGGGAATAATGTCATGAAACTTCAGATTGCTTTGGATCTTCTGCGCACGCGAGATGCTCTCCTTCTGCTGGGAAAGGTTGCGCCATATGTTGATATTATCGAAATTGGTACACCGCTCGTCAAAGCAGAGGGTTTAGCGGTTCTCAGGGCTATCAAGACTGCTTATCCAGAGAAAGAACTCTTCGCAGATTATAAAACAATGGATGCCGGGGAGCTTGAAGCCACCATGGCGTTTGAAGCGGGGGCTGACTCCGTTGGCGTGCTGGCCCTTGCGAACGATGCTACGATCGCAGGTGCCGTTAAAGCCGGACATACGTATCAAAAACGGGTCGTTGCTGATTTGATTGGTGTGCCTCCACAGAACCGTCTCTCCCGGATTTCCGAACTAAAAGATCTGGGGGTTTCTCACGTCGAACTCCATGCGGGATTGGATGAGCAATCTTTACCTGGGTACAGCATTGTTGATCTGCTCAAGACAATTTCCGGAAGCGTGCTTCCATTCGCCGTAGCGGGTGGGATCAATGCTTCTACAATCGTGACAGTTCGGGATGCAGGTGCCGAAGTTGCTATCGTGGGAGGGGGAATCTATGGCGCGGAGGATCCTCAGGACGCAGCCCGAAGACTGCGCAGTGCCATCAAATGAAGCAATAAAATAATTAAGGAGCTGAACATGAAGTCACGGGCTGCTGTTGCTTTTGAAGCAGGGAAACCGCTTGAAATTGTCGAAATTGATGTTGCGCCTCCCCGTAAAGGAGAGGTGCTCATTCGGATAACGAATACTGGCGTCTGTCATACAGATGCGTTCACCCTGTCAGGCAATGATCCGGAGGGGCTTTTCCCAGTTGTGCTGGGGCACGAGGGCGCTGGCATTGTCGTCGAGGTTGGCGAAGGTGTCACAAGTGTTGCCCCAGGAGATCATGTGATCCCGCTTTACACGGCGGAGTGTGGGAAATGCGAGTTTTGTCTGTCTGGGAAAACCAATCTTTGCATTGCTGTTCGTGCCACTCAGGGCAAAGGTGTGATGCCTGACGGAACAACGCGTTTTTCGTATAATGGTCAGCCTCTGTATCATTATATGGGCTGCTCGACGTTTAGCGAATATACGGTTGTTGCAGAAGTTTCGTTGGCTAAGATCAATCCTGAGGCCAATCCCGAACACGTCTGCCTTTTAGGGTGCGGTGTCACGACGGGTATTGGCGCAGTGCATAATACAGCCAATGTTCAGCCGGGGGATTCCGTTGCGATCTTCGGCCTGGGCGGTATTGGTCTTGCTGCGGTTCAAGGGGCACGGCAGGCGAAAGCAGGGCGCATTATTGCCATTGACACCAATCCGGAAAAATTTGCGTTAGCACGCCAGTTTGGTGCTACAGACTGCTTGAACCCCAAAGATTTTGATCGGCCAATTCATGAGGTGCTGATCGAGATGAGTGGCTGGGGCATCGATCACACATTCGAGTGTATTGGCAATGTCCATGTCATGCGCTCAGCCTTGGAGGCCGCGCATCGTGGATGGGGACAGTCTATTATTATTGGTGTCGCCGGAGCGGGGCAGGAAATCTCGACACGTCCGTTTCAACTGGTTACAGGACGTGTCTGGAAAGGCTCTGCTTTCGGCGGTGTCAAGGGACGTTCCCAGCTTCCGACTATGGTCGAAGACGCTATGAAGGGGGATATTGAACTTGCGCCCTTCGTCACGCACACGATGCATCTGGATCAGATTAACAAGGCTTTTGATCTCATGCATGAAGGAAAATCTATTCGGTCAGTTATTCACTTCCATTGAGGGAATAGGTGGACCCGTCTGTCCGGACAATTTCGGGCTTGAATAAGCTAGAGGGTTCGAAAATCCCTCTGGTTTTGAGTTTATCTGTGTGATTCCATTTCTCCTGAATTGATTGAGGGCGTGGATGATGAAGCAGTCTGGTTTGTTTGATGTTGAAGAGCGGCTTGCCCGGTTGAGCGGGCTTGGTGATCAGCTCGAAGCCTTTTCCCAGATTGTGGATTTTGCAGTGTTCCGTCCTGATCTGGAGGAGGCTCTGGCCTATTCCGATGGAAGCACGGGCGGACGATAGCCTGTCGTCCATGCGCTTCCTTGGGCTGGGGCTTTCAGATCGTGTTCTTGATGCCAAAACGGTCTGGCTGTTCCGTGAGTGCCTGACGCAGATGGGAGCGATCGAGGGTCTGTTCAATCGCTTTGATACAACCCTGCGGAACGCAGGCTCTCTGCCGATGTCAGGCCAGATCCTGGATGCAGCATTGATAGCCGCTCCAAAGCAGCGCAATACGAACACTGAGAACGCCGACCTCCGGGCAGGACGTATCCTCGATGACTGGCAGGACAAGCCGGCAAAGCTGTCGCACAAGGATCGTCATGCGCGCTGGACACTGAAGTTCATGAAGGCGAAGCGGCAGGATGACGGGACGATCCCCACAACGGATCTGGCCACTCCATATCCAGCGGTCCAATGCAGGAAAGTCCGTGATCCGATCCCGCGTCGAGCACGTCTTTGCCGATCAGAAATCACAGACAGGGCTGTTCGTCCGAACTTTCGATATTACCCGGGCCACCATGAGGATCGGGCTCGCCAATATCGTCTACAACATGCGCCGCTTCCTCTTCCTGGAGCCGATCAACGCGAGCGCGTAGTCATCCAGCGGGTAACAGCCCCCAATCTGCTCAAAATGCAGACCGGATGCCATCGCAGAATCAGAACCAAGGCACATCAACAAACGGTTCTTCGATCCCTCCATATGGACAACAGCCCAAAGTATTTCGCGAAAGCCAGATCCGCGAGCTTGAACAACGGATTGAAATCGTTATCGCAGAGGCAGAAGAACTCTCCGCCAAAGCACAGCTTCTCCGTTCCATTCCTGGTATCGGCCCGGTATCAGTCGTCATGCTTCTCGCAGAAATGCCAGAGCTCGGCCGCATGACAGCGACAGAAGCCGCTGCCATGACCGGACTTGCGCCAATGGCTCACGATAGTGGTGCAATGTGCGGAAAACGTGTCATTTCAGGGGAAGGAAGATCTCTCCACCACGTGCTGTTCCAGGCAGGATTAACAGCTGCCTGCCATAATCCTGTTCTGAAAGCTGCCGCCGAACGCATGAAACAGCGGGGTAAACCACATAAACTGATGATCGTCGCTATCGCACGGCGTCTCGTCACAATCGCTATCCTCAAAACCGGAGTGCCATAGCGCATTAGCTCCTCCGCTTAGACACAGTTGCGGGTTTATTTATATCCTTGAAATAATTTCGACAAAATTACACGGTTTGTGATTGCTATCTAGCTGATATTTTAAAATATCATCCCACCCATCTTTGACTGCGCCTGGTGATCCGGGAAGCGCAAATAGTAATTTCCCACGGGACACTCCCGCCATGGATCTAGATTGTATTGTAGAGGTCCCTATCTTTTTATAAGACAACATTCGAAACAGCTCTCCAAAACCGGGAATGTATTTATCTAAAACCAGATCGAATGCTTCCGGAGTGACATCTCGTTTGGTTAATCCAGTTCCTCCTGTGGTAATTATAACATCAACATCCTTATTATCGATCATGATATTGAGCGCGTCAGTAATTCGATTGATATCATCTATTTCAATCGACCTAGCCGCAAGAACGTGCCCTGCCTCCATGACTCTGTCGGCCAAGATCTTACCAGAAATGTCGGTTTCTAAATTCCGGCTATCTGAAATAGTCAGAATGGCAATCCGAACGGGTATAGAGTTGTTCAAGTTATTATCTTTCCACTTTTATTCCGGACGCGACTTTAGCTTCCCCGTCTCAAGTTCATCAGCAAGAGCATCAGCGTGATACACCGTCCTCAATGCAGCCATGATGGCACTTGTATCCGTGGAAACAGCACGATTGCGCTCGATGTCGTAATAAAGATCGCCCGCCAGGCTATCGAGGTTACCGTCAAAAATCAGGCCAACGACATCGCCTTGACGGTTAATAACAGGGGAGCCTGAATTGCCGCCGACAATGTCATTGGTCGACACATAATCAAGCTTCGTAGAGAGGTTTAGATGTGGCTTCGCATCCAACCAGACTTGCGGCAGACGGAACGGATCACTGCCCGTTGCATGTTTGTACATCCCTGCAAAATCCGTGAAGGGTGCAATGACCTTTGCGCCATCCTGGAAGCCTTTAACTGTGCCGTAAGATAGTCGCGGCGAGAACGTGGCATCCGGATAAAGTGTATCTGCCTTTCCTTCTGCCTGAGCACGCGCGAACTGGGCCCGTGCAATCGTACCCTGGGCTTCGTGCATCGGTGCTTCAATCTGGTCACGGCTGCGATTGCGGATCGTGTCCAGAACCGGCTCTAAGTGACGTGCCAGAACGATCATTGGATCTTTGGATGATTCAATGGCCTTGACGCCACCTTTGTAAAGCGCGAGACGCTCTGCGGGATCCGCCAGTTTCGTGCCCTGTATCAGTTCTACGGCGCGCTCATCCGGGCTTTTTTTTCCCAGAATCAGATGGACCGCTGCATCATCCTCACCGAGTATCTGGCGCATGGTCGTCATACCTAACGCCAAAGTCGTAGTTTCCAATTCAGTATGCACCGGCACTTTCGCAGCGATCTCGGTTTCAAGTGCGGCTAATTCCGCATCATGGTAACCGGACCGACGCTCTGTATCTGGCTTCTTTCGTTCATGCGCCGCTGACACCAGCATAACAGCGTCCCCCAGCAGACCATGAACTGTGCGTGTTATGGCAAAATCATGCACATAATACTGACGCTGCACAGCAAGAGCGGCTTCCACTTTTTTGTACGGATCACCATAAGTCTTGCGACGTTCTGCATCTGCGTCAATCCACGCCTGAAGGGCTTGATCTTCCGCCTCGCGCTTTTCTATCACTTCAGGTTCACGCAAAGCCTTTGCTGTACCAGACAGAGATTTCAGTGCGTTCTGAACACCGAAAAGCGTATTTTGTGCGTCAATTAGGTGGGTCTTGCTTTCTCTGGAATACTGCCACAGCGCTCCTTCAAGGGTCGAATAAGCAGCAATAATGGTTGGCAGACTGACATCTCGTTGAAATGCCAATGCGCTGGCCGGAAGGGACCGTTGTGTGCGTCCTGGGTTTCCGGATGTGAAAACCAGATCACCAGCCTTGGGGCCCTTTGGATCGAATTTAAAAAACGGCGTATGAACCGGCTTGCCGTCTTCAAACACCCGCAGCATCGATAGATCAATATCATAACGCGGGAATGTAAAGTTATCGGGATCACCACCAAAGAATGCTATATCCTGATCGGGCGCCATCACGAGACGGATATCCTGATAACGGCGGTAACGATAAAGCGCCGTCTGTCCACCATGATAGAGTGTCACGACATCGCAACGCCAGTGTGAGGCATCACCCAGCGCGCATTCCTTGGTCAGGACACTATTGGCAACCTGCAAAGCTTTGCCATATTCCGCACCATGTTTTCCTGCGGTCATTTCTGCGACACGACCCGTTACATCTTTCACCTGATCCAGACGATCCAGTTCCATCCCCGGACACTGAGGCTCTTTTGAGACCTCTCGAGCCGAGAAACCATCATGGAAATAATCGTGATTTTTGTCAGACAGATCCGTGAGACACGTATTGGCACAATGATGATTTGTCATCACCAAACCATCACCTGATACGAACGAGGCAGAGCAGCCTTCCGCCAAGCGTGCCGAAGACTGAATGACATGGTTAATCCATTCGACAGAGGGTTCAAACCCATATTGCTGCTTCATCTGCCGAATAGGCAAATGATCAAACGTCCACATGCCTTCTTCAGCCTGAGCAGATCCAATAAACGCAGGAATAATTGCAAACAAAATTGATTTTTTTCTCATAAATAAACCCGAATTAAGAACCTTAAAGATACGGAAACATAACTTTACTTGACGTTTTACATTGTAATAATTCCCGTTCCTTGTTTAACGAATTTTAGTATGTTAACTCGCGTCGAAACACTTTATTTTCGGTGGCTATCATTACGTTATAACATCACAAATAACCCGACATCGCAATATTCGTCAAGCATAAGACTAACGTATTCGATCCCGGACTTAAGTTGCGTAGAAATAATCAATAGCCTCTTTGTATATATTGGGATTTCGAAATAGATGTCGGGGCGAAGTCAGAAATGTAGAAATTATTATAAATATTATTCGTATAATCACTTATCCCAATGATATCTAACAACCAAAGAAATCGTGTCGATAAGCTAAAAGACTTGTGCCAAACGAGACTCCGATGCTTTGGCGATTAAATTGATAGCGGATTCCATGTCCAACATTGGTGTTTCTGATCTTCCATATTCCCGGATAGACACGGTGCCTGCCTGTGCTTCCTTCTTCCCGACGATCAGCAACATGGGTACTTTCGCGAGGCTGTGTTCGCGGATTTTGTAAGCGATTTTTTCATTGCGCAAATCGGGCTCTGCTCGGACTCCACGTTGGCGGAGCGCTTTAATCAGATCGACTGCGTAATCGTCTGCAGCGCCGGTGATTGTTGCCACCACGACCTGAATGGGTGCAAGCCAGAAAGGCAGGTGGCCGGCATGGTGTTCAAGGAGAATGCCGATGAAACGTTCAAGCGAACCGAACAGGGCGCGATGCAGCATGACGGGCGGATGTTTTTCTCCATCCGCGCCAATATAATGCGCGTCCAGACGCTGAGGCAGATTGAGATCGACCTGAACGGTACCGCACTGCCAGTCCCGGCCGATTGCATCACGCAGTACGAACTCCAGCTTGGGACCGTAAAAAGCGCCTTCTCCTGGATTGCGTGTGTAGGAGAGGCCTGAAGCTTCGACCCCGCGCTGTAACGCTTCCTCCGAGCGATCCCAGATCTCGTCCGATCCGACACGTTTGTCAGGCCGGTCGGAAAATTTGATACGGACATCTTCAAAACCGAAGTCCTTATAGATCGAAAGCACGAGATGGCAGATCCGCTGCGTCTCGGCCTCCATCTGTTCCGGTGTGCAGAAAATATGTGCGTCATCCTGCGTGAATGCACGTACGCGCATCAGGCCATGCAACGCTCCTGACGGTTCAAAGCGATGGACTTTGCCGAATTCGGCCATCCGCAGGGGCAGGTCGCGATAGCTCTTCAGGCCTTGGCGGAAAACCTGCACACCACCGGGGCAATTCATAGGCTTGAGGGCGTAGGTACGGCCTTCGGTTTCGGTGGTGAACATGCTCTCCCCGAATTTTTCCCAATGGCCAGAGGCCTGCCAGAGCGACAGATCCATGATGTCGGGCGTATTGATCTCCACATAGTTCTCGGCCTTCTGACGTTCGCGCAGATAAGCGAGCAGGGTCTGGAACAGTGTCCAGCCGTTCGGATGCCAGAACACCGCGCCTGGAGCTTCGGCCTGGAAATGGAACAGATCCATCTCGCGGCCGAGACGACGATGATCACGCCGTGCTGCTGCTTCCTGACGCTGCTCCCACGCGGCGAGTTCGTCGGCATCACGACAGGCCGTTCCGTGAATCCTCTGCAGCATTGGATTGCTTCGATCACCTTTCCAATAGGCACCAGCCGTACCGAGAAGTCGAAAGGCGTGTCCGATCTGTCCTGTGCTGACGAGATGTGGCCCTCGGCAGAGATCGACGAAGTCGCCTTGTCGATAAAAGCTCAGGGTGGCATCAGCAGGCAGGGACATGATGATCTCGGCCTTGTAGGGCTGTCCATTCTCCCGGCACCAGGCAAGTGCTCTCTCGCGATCCCACTCCTCCCGGATGATCGGCTCGTCCCGGTCGACGATCTCGTGCATCCGTGCGTCGATCCGAGCGATGTCATCATCGGTGAAAGCGTGCTCAGCGGCGAAATCGTAGAAAAATCCCTGTTCCGTGGCGGGCCCTGTCGCAAGCGCGGTGCCGGGATACAACTCACTGACGGCTTGTGCCAGAACATGGGCCGTGTCGTGACGGATCAGGGAAAGCGCATCGGCGTCCGACCGGAAGACAGGGTCAGCCCGTTGGTCACCAGTTGTGGAGGAAAGATCGCTGATAATGCCGTTCACACGGCAGGCGAGCATATCCTTTGGTGGGTGGGATGAAGGACGGGAAGAGATGGTGGTCGGTAACATGAGAGAGCCTTAACGGAGAAGAGCGGCGAGGGGGCGCGGTTCATTTGGGCGCGCGTGTCGGAAGCTTGTGCTTTTGTTGTGTCGGCAAGAAAGACGGGCAGACGCTGCATCGTGCGCAGACGCCCTGAACTTCGATGACCCGATGCCGGACCTGAAATCCAAGGGTCTCGGCCGCAGCGTCGATCAATTGACAGGATAGCGTATTTTCCACCGCTTGCGCGGCACCACATCGATCGCAGATACAGTAGACGAGGTGAGAGGGATCGTTTGCCCAGATCCGCACGAAGGCATTTCGACTTTCGAGCCGTCCCACTAACCCGCTGGCAATCAGCTTTCCGAGAGCCCGGTAAATTGTAGTCGGAGCAATCCGCGGGCAATTCGAATGACTGACACACCGTAGGATGTCGTAAGCCGAAAGTGGGACGTTTGCCTTCGTCAGCACGTCGAGTACATCATTCCGTAAAGACGTGGTCCGCCTTTTGAAGGCATCGCAACCTTGACGTGCGTCGCGAGACGGCGGCATGACACGCTCTATCATCGGGAAATTGTATCCATCACGAGGACCGGCCCAGGCCTTGCACCGTTTGCGATATTTGCCGGGAGACGATGAAGGCATCCGAGTTTGCCTTCAGCCGCCCCTTTAATGAACACTACTGCGAACGGTGTCAGGGTACTGACAATACCACTCTTTGGATTTTGGCTGCCGCACCACTCTGGTCCAGCGCTTCCATAGGCGCAGATCAGCCGAAGTGCATCGGGGGGCAACTCGAACGCAGTCTCCCCACGGGATGGCGTTATTAGCTGGATGTGCTGCCGGACGCCTCCTGTCAGCGCACCGAACAGTGCGGACAAGTCCCTGACATCAGTCAGGATGAGGGGAGACCAGTCCTGATGTAAAGCCGGGTTTACAAGGGAATCTGCGATTTCCGAAGGTGTGCCGGCGAGAGTGAGAGCAGATGGGGCTTGTGAGCAGTTTGTGAGAGTTCCTTCCCATGTTGCCGGAATCCGGCGCCCCCACACGACCATATCGACATCCGGTCGCTGCAGATCCATCACGACTGTCGCGTGGGCACAGGCGACCACATGCGGTGCAAGACGGCCCAGAGTACTGTTTTCCGGTGGGTCGATTGTTGGCGCGGGCCAGCTCTCAATGAATAGCATGGCGCCGAGACTTTCCTTCGGCGCGCGCGCGGGTGGAGTCATATCCGTCGAGACAGAATGTTGCTGTGAGGGAGGGGGCATGGTTCCCGAGCTTGACGATAGGTGGCGAACGTCTTTATGGTTACGTTATAACATAACATAGTCAATAGCAGATAAACTTCAATGGACACACTGATGGACGTTCCACGGCAAGTGAGAACCCGGCCGACCCGGGCTCAGGCGGAAGAGGCGGTGCGAACCCTGCTCGCCTGGACCGGTGATGATCCTGATCGCGAGGGGCTTGCCGGTACGCCTGACCGCGTGGTGCGGGCCTATGAGGAGTTTTTCGAGGGATATCATGACGACCCGGTCGCTCTTCTGGAGCGGACCTTCGAAGAGAGCGGTAACTACAACGAGATGGTGGTGCTACGCGATATCCGTCTGGAATCCCATTGCGAGCATCATATCATTCCGCTGATCGGTAAGGCGCATGTGGCGTATCTGCCCGACAAGCGGGTAGTTGGCATCAGCAAGCTGGCGCGTCTCGTGGACGTCTTCGCCCATCGTCTACAGATCCAGGAAAAACTGACGGCCCAGATCGCGGATACAATCCAGGGCGTGCTTCAACCGCGTGGCGTCGCGGTCGTGATCGACGCGGCTCACCAGTGCATGACCACACGCGGAGTACATAAGCCAGGCGTGAGTATGGTGACCAGCCGCCTGCTGGGCGAGTTCGAGACGTCGGAATCTCTGCGGCGCCAGTTCTTCACTATGGCGGGAATGGGTGGCGTGTGATGGGCACAACTGTATCTTCTGTGTCCACGGCATTTGGGTCGCGCGTCTCAATTGAGCAGGTCGAGGAGGGGAGCGATCTCGCCCCACGTTTCGACGCCAGCGGACTGCTGACCGTGGTCACAACGGACGCAGAAAGCGGTGATGTCATGATGGTTGGCGTCATGAACGCAGAGGCGCTCGCACGCACTATCGCAACCCGTGAGGCGCATTACTGGAGCCGGAGCCGTCAGTGTCTCTGGCGAAAGGGCGCCACGAGCGGGCTGGTCCAGCATGTCCTCGAAATGCGGATCGACGACGATCAGGACGCGATCTGGCTGCGCGTTCACACTGCGGGCACAGGAGCGAACTGCCATGTGGGTTATCGAAGCTGTTTTTATCGGCGTGTTGATCTCACTTCTGAGGAAGGCCTTCCGTCATCATCGGCAGCACTCCTCTTTTGCGAAACGCACAAAATATTCGATCCGCTCGCCGTCTATGGCGACGCCCCAAACCCGACAAAGCTTTAGAGGAAAAATCCCCATGGATGACCAACTTCCCGTTACCGTGCTGTCCGGCTTTCTTGGCGCGGGAAAGACGACCTTGCTCAATCACGTACTGAATAACCGCCAGGGCTATAAGGTCGCGGTCATCGTGAATGATATGAGCGAGGTCAACATTGACGCCGCTCTGGTGCGCGAGGGCGGCAGCAATCTGTCGCGTACCGATGAAAAGTTGGTTGAAATGACCAATGGCTGCATTTGCTGCACGCTCCGCGACGATTTGTTGCAGGAAGTACGGAGGCTCGCAGAGGAGCGGAAATTCGATTATCTGCTCATTGAATCTACAGGCATTGCGGAACCGCTGCCCGTAGCCGCAACGTTTGAGTTTCGTGACGAGAGTGGCGTCAGCCTGAGCGATATCGCACGGCTGGATACGATGGTGACGGTCGTTGATGCGGTCAATCTCCTGCGCGATTATTCTTCCAGCGATTTCCTGAAGGATCGGGGTGAAACGGCCGGGGAGGACGACGAGCGTGCCCTGGTCGATCTGCTCGTCCAGCAGATCGAGTTTGCGGATGTCGTGGTGATCAACAAAGTCTCCACCGCTACATCGGATCAGGTTGATGCGGCGAGGCAGATCATTCGTGCGTTGAATTCGGACGCTGATATCATCGAGACCGACATGGGGTCTGTTCCTGTTGAGCAGATCCTGAATACAGGCCGTTTCGATTACGACAAGGCACATCAGCATCCGTTGTGGTTCAAGGAACTTTACGGCTTTTCCAGCCATGTTCCTGAAACAGACGAATATGGCATCCGTAATTTTGTCTATCGTGCGCGCCGTCCGTTCGAACCAGCGAAATTCCAGGCCTTCCTTGATCGGAACTGGTCTGGCGTCGTACGCGCCAAGGGCCATTTCTGGTTAGCTACGCGCCCGGACTGGGTAGGTGAAATGAGTCAGGCTGGAGCCCTGGTGCGAAGCGAGGCGATGGGGCTGTGGTGGGCTGCGATTCCGAAAAATCAGTGGCCGGATACTGATCAGTGGCGCGACTTCGTATTGGGAAACTGGGATCCGGTCTTCGGCGACCGTCGTCAGGAAATCGTCTTTATCGGCAATGGAGATATGGATGAATCCGGTCTTCGGCAGGAACTTGATGCCTGTCTTGTTCCAGATCTCGGAGACACCGCTTTTGAGCCGTCACGCTATGCACGCCTCCCTGATCCCTTTCCGCTTTGGCGTCGCCAGTCGGAAAGTCTTGAGTCGGCCTGAACGAATTCCCACACGCTATTATTGAGGAATATTTTCATGAAAACCCGAGCTGCAATTGCGTGGGAACCTAACATGCCGCTTGAGATCGATCTGGTTGATCTCGAAGGCCCGAAAGACGGCGAGGTTCTGGTCCGTATCGTGACCACGAGCCTGTGTCATACGGATATGTTTACCCTGTCGGGGCATGATCCGGAAGGACGTTTTCCATGTATTCTCGGTCACGAGGGGGTCGGGATCGTCGAGGATGTGGGTAAAGGTGTTACCTCTGTTGCTCCGGGTGATCATGTCATTCCGCTCTATATTCCCGAAGACCCGAACTGCCCGATGATCCGTTCGGGCAAAACCAATCTCTGCTCGACTATCCGCGAGACACAGGCGCTCGGTCTGATGCCAGACGGCACCAGCCGTTTTTCATACAAGGGCCGCCAGATCTTTCATTACATGGGCACCAGCACGTTCAGCGAATATACCGTGCTGCCCGAAATTGCCGTGGCGAAGATCACCAAAGAGGCGCCGCTTGCGAAAGCCAGCGTCATGGGGTGCGCCGTCCCGACAGGTATGGGAGCCGTGCGGAACGCCGCGAAAGTGGAAGCGGGATCGACTGTGGCCGTCTTTGGTCTCGGTGCGATCGGCATGGCCGTCATTCAGGGGGCTGTCATGGCCGGTGCTGCAAGGATCATCGGCATCGACACCAATCCGGCGAAGTTCCTGCTGGCCCGAAATCTGGGGGCGACCGATCTCGTCAATCCGACCGATCATACCGATCCAATCCAGAAAGTTATCGTGGAGATGACGGGTGGCGGCGTGGATTATTCCTTTGAGGCGATCGGTCGGGTCGATGTCATGCGAGCGGCCCTTGAGTGTTGCCATAAAGGCTGGGGTGAATGCACAGTCATCGGTGTCGCTGGGGCTGGCGAGGAGATCTCGACGCGGCCTTTCCAGCTGATCACGGGACGGGTCTGGCGGGGCACGGCCTTTGGGGGTGTAAAAGGGCGTTCGCAGTTACCCGGTATGGTCGATGAATGGCTGGCGGGGAAGTTTAGCGTTGACCCTTACATCACCCACAACATGACTCATGACCGGATCAATACGGCATTTGATCTTCTGCATCGGGGAGAGGCCATTCGCTCTGTCATGCATTATCAGCCGGGCGAAACCATGTCGAATGACCTACCTGGCAAAATTCTGACCGATCTTTAAGGAGACGAAATGTGGCTATGCTGAGACCAAATCCACGTGGTGATTTCCCCGTAGTTTCTGAAAGCGCCTTTATCGACCCGACCGCGATCCTGTGCGGTCATGTGATTGTCGAGGACGATGTCTTCATCGGTCCCTATGCCGTTATTCGCGCCGATGAAGCCGATGAAGACGGCCATGTCGAGCCCATCCGGATCGGGAGTGGGTCGAACATTCAAGACGGTGTGGTCATCCACTCAAAAGATGGCGCGGCCGTGACGATCGGGTCGCGCACGTCCATTGCACATCGCTCGATCATTCACGGTCCCTGCGCTGTTGGAGACGAGGTATTCATAGGCTTCAATTCCGTGATCTTCAACTGCACGGTCGAACGGGGTTGCGTGGTAAGGCATAACTCCGTTGTCGAAGACTGCGTCTTGCCGGAGCAGTTTTATATTCCGTCCACGACAACAATTCATTCGAATACAGATCTATTGACGATTACGCAGGTCACTCAGGATGCGACGGCATTTTCTGAGAGCGTCGCGGAGATGAATGTTAGTCTGGCACACTCCTATCGACGTATAGCCAATCAACTTTAAAACTTCCGTCAAGGGACGCAATTAAAGAGGTACGAACCAATTTTGGCTGAATGGGGACCTTATTCTCCTGGAAAAACCGGAGGGTTTTTAGAGCCCTCCGGTTTGTCGGTTCGGTGAACACCACGGGCGCCAGGAAATCCAGTTGGAACCGCATATCTGGCGATCATCTGCTAAGTGGACACTATCGTACCATGAGCAGTGGCCCACGAGGTTTTGCCTGACACGCCAGGATGTAGCCCGCCTTCTTGTCTGCCGCCGATAGACCGACTTCGCAACCGGTTGTGATGGTGCCTTTTATGAGCTTGACTTTGCAGTGTAGGTTGTGCCCGATAGCGAGAAGCTGATCGGATATTCCTTGGTGTCCGGCAGGTTATCTCCGTGCGACAGAACGCCGCCGAACGATTCACAGGCGATCCGTTCAGGTGAAGTCCCGAGTTCATCACACAATACAAGCGCCGCGGCGACCATAGCAACTGGGCCGCAAATACGCATATGATGATCGGCTATAAAACGGAAGGGAAGCCGTTCACCTACCAGCGGGCGTCGTCTGAACGAACGGATATCTGGCGTTTCGGCTCGCACGTGAATGATATACATGGTGCCCGCTCAGAATCCTGCGGGGCGTTTGTTTTCTTCCAACGCCGTGCATGCCGCTGCATTGTTATACGTTGTAACGATATCGTTCAGTGCGATCCTTGTGTTAACGCCGGTGCGTGCAGACCGAGTATTGATCGCTACACGAAAAAAATGATTAAAGCGCGCGGGATTAGACCATGCCGGCTGCGTCCGGCGCCTGTACTCTGCGAAGCGGCGGGCAAAAGCATTGTCTCTCTGACCAGTTAGCGGATCGCGAGACGGCACGACACAACGCTGACAGGGGTTTATTCCCAACCACTCTGTGCCACCAAGGTGAAACTCGACTTCGTCTCCAAGTCCTCCGAACAGTGCATCTTCCCAAAAAGCCGGGACGCCCCCGATCTCGATATTGGTCCGAAAGCGGGCCCGAACTTGCTCGACTGGCAACCCGAACCATATTCCAATCGTCTCTAGCGTCGCAACGCTGATGATAGTCGGACCAGGCGAATCCGTATCATCAGGATGTCCCGTAGTGGTATCCGCCCGAAGGTGGACTGGAAAACCGAAAAACCGACTTAGCCATGCCTCTATTGGTCTTGCAGTGCCATCAAGATTGAACAGAACAGTAGGCAGACCTCGACCAGAGTCATCTCGTAGGCTTACGGTCCGTTTATCAAGATCGAAACCAGCGCGGATGCGATGAATCTCTGCGTGGTTCTTGCCGTTAACCACACGCCCCTGTGCGTCAAATAGAGCCCAGCACCGGTCGTCTGCCAAGGCCCCGCTAGTAAGAACCCGCGCATTTGTGACTTCCACCGGATCCAATGATTTAATCGGAAAGATCAGAATGCGGGAGATAAACGGAACCGATCTGGTCATTTTTCATAATCTCGCGAGGAAATTTCAGATGTTAGAAACTATGTTGGAGCGGCGGATCTAATACGTCATGGCAGCCTTGTTTTGAGGACTGTATTGGTGATTGCAATGAGACGCCGTACGATAGCGACGATCACCAGTTTGTGTGGTTTACCCGATTGTTTCATGGGTTTGGAAACATCTTTCAGAAGGGTTTATGGCACGCAGTTGCCAATCCTGCCTGAAACAGGGGCTGACGGAGAAATCTTCCTCCCCTTGAAATGACACGTTTTCTATGCATCACGCCATTGTCATGAGCCATTGGTGCAAGTCCGGCCATGGCAGAGGCTTCTGTTGCCAGAATACGATCAAGTCCTGGCATTTCAAACGGATAGTGTTTCTTTTTCTAACTGATCCTGGCCACTCGGCCCCTCTGTTCTGACGTCGACATCCAAGGCTTGAATCACATCAGACCGATTTTCCAAACAGACTCTCAAGCCGTCGATGCCCGCCCGAGCCTGATCTTATACGGAAAAATGGAATAAGCGCTTGAATATAAGTGAGCGTTCACTTACCTTACTTCCGTAAGGAGAACCCATGCCGACCTCACGCCGTTCCAGATTGTCCGCGACTGACCGCAAGCAGGCCATCCTGTCCGCTGCAGCTCCCATTTTCGCCCGGCTCGGTCGGGACGGTGCGACGACCAAGGAAATCGCCAGAGCCGCTGGTGTTTCCGAAGCTTTGCTTTATCGGCACTTTACCAGCAAGGACGTGCTTTATGCGGCGCTTGAAACTCACTGCGTTGAAGCGAATGCAGTTGGCAGCCGTATTCTCGCCGAGGTGACGCCTTCAACTGAAACACTGGTCATGGGTGTCGCCATACTCGTGCACGCAGTGTTTCCCGGTATTGGCGATGCGCAGTCTCACGAAGACACCAAACGCCTTGTGACGGCCAGCCTGCTTGGCGATGGCCAGTTCGCAAAGGCGTTCCTCGACCAGCATGTAAAGCCGTGGGTCAGCGTTTTTTCGCAATCATTCAGGGCGGCTCAAGACGCGGGAGACGTCGAATCTGGCATTCATATCGGTCATGCAGAGATATGGTTCGTCCATCATCTAGCGAATACTTTGCATCTCATCAGCCTGCCCGACATCACGGTCGTTGAATACGGCATCACACGAGACAAGCTGGTCGAGAACACTATCCGGTTTCTGTTGCGCGGGCTCGGCCTCCAGAACGCCGTCATAGACCGGCATTACGACCCGAAAAAACTCAAGATGATCATTATATCAATGGATCAGAAAATATGATGGAACCGATCAGGACTATAGGCGTCATCGGTGCAACGGGGCGGCTTGGCGCGCCAGTTGCAGCGGAACTGGCAAAACATTTTCAGGTGAGGGCAATCGTTCGTTCGCCAGACAAAGCTCGGAGGATACTGCCGCCTAATGTCGAAATCGCCCAGGCAGATCTGCGGGACATTGCGGGGTTGCACAAGGCGCTCGACGGGGTGGATGCGCTCTATCTCAACCTTGCGACCGACACGGCGGATTTGACGCTTCCCTTCTACGAAGAGAGGGAGGGTGTGCGGAACTTGATGAGCGCCATCAAAGGGTTGAATATTAATTATATTGCTAAAATCGGTGCTCTGGGCGCCTATCCTCCCGCGCTCAACACTATCAGACATAACATCGTGCCCAATATTATTCGGATGGAAGGGCACAAAATCATCGCGGATTCCGGTATTCGTCATACGTTTTTCGCGCCGACCCATTTCATGGACCTGCTCCCAAATATGATCAGCGGTCGAGCGCTCCAGTGGATCGGGAATACACACATCAAAATCTGGTGGATCAGCTCCGCCGATTATGCGCGCTGGGTGATTGAGGCGTTTCAGAATCCTGAGGCAATGCCTGTACATTGCCCCGTACAGGGGCCGGAAGCGATCTCCGTCAGGCAGGCGCTGGAGCGGTTTGTCCGAAATTATGATCCGACACTTAAAATTCGCGTGGCTCCACTTTGGATCATGCGGATGATCGGTCTTTTTAATCCGAAAATGAAGTTCGTCGCGCATTTGTTTGCGTATTTCGGGGATCACGAAGATCCGTTCTATGCCGAAAAAATCTGGCAGGAACTGGGCAAGCCCACAACGACGCTCGAGATGTTCGCGCAGGAGCTGCGGCAAAGTCGGCATTTACAACAAGGCGCGAAATGAGCGGGTCAGGGAATAAAGCGATGATCACACCTAAATGTCTGAAAGACGGCCAAACAGGACGGGTCATGCCGGTCGTAGACTTTAATCGCTGTGAGGGAAAAGACGCCTGCGTCGCCGTATGTCCTTACGACGTGTTTGAAGTGCGCAAGATCGATCCGTCCGATTATCGCGATCTTTCATTTGTGGGCAAAATCAAGAGCTATGTCCACGGAGGGATGGTCGCCTATACCCCGCATGCTGATCAATGCCGTGCTTGTGGTTTGTGTGTGAAAGCATGTCCTGAGCGCGCAATCAAATTGGTAAAAATTTGACGTTCATACAAAGATGACTGCGCATTTTTTTCTATAATCAGAATTTCTGCTGATGTAAGTCGTCATGACTCCTCGTGCTTTGGGGAAGCTATGACAGCCTATCTCTTTCTGGAGAGATTTATCTGTCATAGCTATTTTGAGCGCCCATTAAAAATCTCACTTTACATGACTACCCAATACTGATGCGACAGCATCGCGCAGCCATACTGCGGCAGGATCACGATCACTCCGGGCTGACCAGATCATCGATACTGCCGGGATACGCAAGTTCAGTGGAACGGGACGGATCGTTAAACCGAAATGCGCGGCATGTTGCTGAGCGATCCGGCTGGGAAGCGTAGCCAGAACGGGGGCGGCTGCTGCGGCAGCAAGTGCCGTCAGAAAATCTGATGCAGCGAGGACCACGTTGAGTTCCTGACCAATCTGCATCAGTGCGTCTGACAGGCATCCCTGGATGTCATCTTTCAGCGTCATGAGAACATGGGGCAATGCAAGATAACGCTCAACCGTGATTGGAGCATCCGGATCGATCAGCTTCGGGTTGAAGCAGCAGACGAGAGACTGCTCATACAACGATACCCCACAATGGCGTTCCAAACCGAAATCAAAACACCCAACTGCGATATCCAGCGCCCCCGTATCCAGTAATGTATAGACCTCACTCCGAGGAGATCCACGTGACAGCAGTCGTATTCCAGGTGCATGCCGTTGCAAATAGGCCGTCAGTTTAGGCATCAGAAAGACTTCAAGTTCGGACGAAAAGCCGAAACGAAAGATGCGCTGTTCCGTCGCAGGATCAAATTGTTCCTCAGACATCAGGATGTGCTGAGCCTGCCTTAACAACTCCGCAACATGTGACGCCATGGTTGACGCTTTGGCGGTCGGTTGCATGACAGCACCGGTTCTGACGAGCACATCATCGTCCAGTAACATTCGGAGGGTGGCGAGTGCATGGCTCATTGCGGGTTGTTGAATGCGAAGGCGTCGTGCCGCCTTTGTGACGCTGCGTTCTGAAACGAGGGCGTCGAAAGCAATCAGAAGATTGAGATCGAAGGAACGAAGATTGAAATGATCAATGGGTTTCATATTTCAAATCGATTTGTATGATGTTTGCGCGCACCCTAACGTCTGATGCGACGTAAAACAATCGTATTGAGTCAATCATGGCAGCAGCTTTTCAAGTGGGTGACGCCCGTGTCACGCGTATTCCCGAACTTCATTGGGATAACGCGCGCCCTCACAAACTGTATCCGGATATCGACGCTGAGGCACTTGCAATATTCGGTCCGTATTTGACGCCAGGATCATTTAACCCCGTGACCGGTGGGCTCGCGCAGGGAACTCATGCGTGGCTTGTTCAGGTTTCTGGTCTCAATATCCTGGTTGATACCGCCACAGGAAACGACAAGCCGTTACCTGCCGCACCGGCACTGGATCATCTGCATACGTCGTTTCTCGAACATCTTGCAGCCGCAGGCGTACAACCGGAGCAGGTTGATACCGTTCTGCATACGCATATTCATGCCGATCATGTTGGATGGAATACGCGTTTGCACAACGGAAAATGGGTGCCGACCTTTCCGAAAGCCCGTCATGTTTTCTCAGTGATTGAGGCCCGATACGGCGCCAGCAATGACGGTATTGACCCTGCTCCAGACCTACCTCCAGAGATCTTAGGGCGCCCGGACCATCGCCCACTCCCACGTGTCTATACAGACAGCATGCTCCCCGTTATCGAAGCCGGGCTGGGAGAGGCGATTATCATCGACGGTCAAGATCTTCTTGCAGGTTTCTCTTTTCATCCGACCCCTGGGCACAGCATCGATCATGCCTCGATCCGGCTGCGGTCGGATGGTGAAGACGCGTGGTTTACAGGAGATGTCATGCACCATCCTCTGCAGGTTTATCGTCCGGATCTGCGGTCCGTTTACTGCGAATTCGTTCAGCCTGCCGAGCGCTCGCGGCAGTGGTTTCTTGGAGAAGCGGCGGAAAGCGGGAGTCTCTGCTTTACCAGTCATTTCGCGGAAACGGGTGCCGGATATGTCAGGCGTCGTCCAGAAGGTTTTGCATGGGAATTTGCGCAACTAAATGTAGGAGACGCCAGATGACAAATCTGCTTATGGAAAACCTGTTCATTCCGAGTGATACGGACAATATCTCGCTTCATCTGCGCCATAAACGACGTGCAGACATCCAGATATTTGGTTCACAGCGCACTATCTTGCTGATGCATGGCGCGACGTTGCCGGCAGAAAGTCTTTTCGATGTTCCTGTTGGGGAGGGGGCATTCATGGATGTTCTCTCGCGGGAAGGATTTGACGTTTATGCGCTCAACGTGCGGGGCTTCGGAGGATCAACGCGTCCTGATGGAATGGGAGGTGCACCTGAAGCTGCGCTGCCTCAGGTCAGGACCGAAACAGCAGTACGCGATCTGAGTACTGCTGTTGACTATCTTCTCGCAACGCTTGCCATCCCACGTCTTTGCCTGATCGGAATGTCCTGGGGTGGCACGGTTACCGGCGCATATACGGCTGCTCACAATGACAAGGTGGAGAAATTAACGCTGATTGCACCGCAATGGATCAATGACGGGGTTTCTCGTCTGGATCCGGGTGGTCCAGTGCCTGCTTATCGCCGCTTTAATGTTCAGGCATTTCGCCAGCGCTGGCTTGAAGGCGCACCTGAGCAGAAACGCGAAGAGATTCTGCCAGCAGGGTGGTTTGAACAGTGGGCCGCAGTTATTCTTGCGAGCGATCCCGCAGAGCAGGATGGAGTGATCCGGGCGCCTGCGGGTGTCATTCAGGATGTGCGTGACTACTGGTCCGCAGGGAAGGCGTTTTACAGTCCCGAAAAGATCACGGTCCCGGTTCTTCTGCTTCATGCTGAGTGGGATTTGGATGTAACTACTCAGCAGATGGGAAACCTGTTTCCACGTTTTCTCAATGCCCCGTATCGTCGCTGGACGGAGATTGGGGAAGGAACGCATATGGTGGTTATGGAAAGGAACCGATGGCAGGTGCTTGAAGAAATTCTGATCTTCCTGCGGACTGCCCCTCATTCAAAGGGTTAAATTCTAGGAAGTGTCCTGATCTGCCGCGTGTTTGACCTGTTCTAGCGGGATAGACGCGATCCATCATTGAAGTGGATCTCGTCGGGATTGCTTGCAAAACGAGCTGCTTTCTCGTCCAGGAAAAATGAGCACTCTCAGGTCGCCTCGGCCGCAGCATTTCGCCTGATAGCCTGAGGCGGCTGATGGAACTCCCGCAGGAAGGCGCGTCGCATCCGTTCGGGATCATGAAAGCCTGTCATGACGGCGATGGCTTCAATGGGGAGGGTAGATCTCTCCACCTGCTCGCGTGCGGCTTCGAGACGCAGTCGTTCGACTGCTTTTGCGGGGCTCATCCCCACCGCTGCCCGGAAACTGCGAGAAAAATTTCGGGGGCTCATGCCGGCCTGACTGGCCAGAATATCCACGGTCAGGCGCTGTTCCAGGTTGGACCGGATCCATCCCAACAGTTCGGCAAAGCGTTCCTGAGGGCTCGTCATCTCGAGGAGTGCCGAGAACTGGGACTGTCCTCCGGGACGGTGATAGAACACCACCATTTGCTGCGCCGTACGACGGGCAATATCGGCCCCAAGATCTTCGGCAATCAACGCCAGCGCCATGTCGATGCCAGCGCTGATCCCCGCAGATGTCCAGATCAGGCCATCATGAATATGAATGGCATCTGCCGAAACCCGGATTTTAGGGAACTGTGCTGCCATGGCCGGGGCTTGTTGCCAGTGTGTCGTCACACGACGGCCATCAAGCATGCCAGCTTCTGCCAGCAGGAAAGCCCCTGTACACACACTGCAGATACGTCGCGCATTTCTGGCCTGATGCCTGATAAAGTTCAGTAATTCTGGGCAGCTCATAGCCTGCCTGTGGCCTTCGCCTCCGACAACGATAAGCGTATCGAACGACCCTGCCGCCGCGAGCGGAACCGTCTCGATCGTCATCCCGGAAGACGACCGGACCAGACCACCATGGTGGGACAGGGGCGTCATCTCATACGGAGCCGCCCCAAATCCTCCGGCAAGCTCGAAGGCTGCCGTCACTCCGGCAGCGTCGAGCAACTGGAAGTCTGGATAGAGAAGAATACCGATCTGTCTGGTCATGGCTTGAAATGAGGGATCGTTGTCCTTTCGTCAAATGCTCTTTTGGAAAACACTGACAGGTCTCGGATCAACTCGTGATCCGTCCCCGAACCAGAGGCGGAATTCCCAATGTCCCGACCCCCATTGCCTCCCTTCAATGCTGAAACTGCTGTTCAGAAAGTCCGTCTCGCGGAAGATGCCTGGAATGGCCAGGATCCTGAAAAGGTGGCGCAGGCCTATACGACCGATAGCCAGTGGCGCAATCGCCTGGAATTCATCCACGGACGCGAGGACATCGTTGCGTTCCTGACGCGCAAATGGGAGCGCGAGCAGGAATACCGCCTTATCAAGGAACTTTGGGCTTTTCAGGATAACCGGATCGCGGTCCGCTTTGCTTATGAGTGGCAGGATCAGGCCGGACAGTGGTTCAGGTCCCATGGGAACGAGAATTGGGAGTTCGATGAAAACGGGTTGATGCGTTACCGCGCAGCGTCAATCAACGACCAACCCATTTCGGCGACCGACCGTCTGTTCCGATGGCCTGAGGGACGGCGTCCGGACAGTCACCCCGGTCTTTCGACGCTAGGATTGTAACTGTCCGGACGCGTTTCCTTAAGGCGTTGACTGGAACGCCTTGCGGCCTTCTGCGTCCAGCGCCGCGAAGTCTTCATCGGACAGTGTGATGTCGGCAGCCGCGACATTCTGTTCCAGATGGGCGACCTTGGACGTGCCAGGGATCGGAAGCATCGCCTTGCTGCGCATCAGGACCCAGGCAAGAGCAATCTGGCTTGGATGCGAGCCGTATTTCTTCGCCATCGTGTCCAATATGGATCCCGGCCTGGCGAGGTCGCCGGCGGCGAGAGGGAACCACGGGATGAACCCGATGTTCTGCTGCGTGCAGTAGTCGAGTACGTCCTCGCTGGTGCGATCGACGAGATTGTAGCGGTTCTGGACGGTCGCGACCTCGAAGAATTTCGATGCTGTTTTGATGTTGTCGACAGAGACCTCGCTCAGTCCTGCATGACGGATCAGTTTCTGATCAATGAAGGAGCGGACCGCGTCGAACTGTTCGTCTGCCGGGACTCTGGGATCGATCCGGTGGAGTTGCCACAGATCAATCTGCTCGACGCCGAGGTTGCGCAGGCTTTTGTGCACCTGCTGCAATAGATATTCTGGGCGTCCGACCGGTTTCCAGATGTCGGGGCCGGAGCGGGTGAGGCCGCCTTTCGTCGCGATGACCAATCCTTTGGGATAGGGATGCAGAGCTTCCCTGATCAGCCATTCGGAGACGTCCGGACCATAGGAATCCGCCGTGTCGATGAAATTGACGCCGAGTTCTGGGAGGCGCTTCAGTGTGCGGATGGCCTCGTCGTGATCGGCGGGCGGTCCCCATATACCCTGGCCAGTGATGCGCATCGCACCGAAACCAAGCCGGTTGATGCCGAGATCGCCGCCAATCCTGAATGTGCCTGATCGGGAAGCGTTAGAGGGGGACTGGATCATGGGTTTAGGTTCCTTCATGACAATGTCGTCTCTGAGGCCAGTATCTCGGCCAGTCTGTCGAAAGCTGGCTGGTAGATCTGTGTCGGCATCCGGGCCTCCATACTGGCGGCATGTTCGGCTGGGGCCTCGAACTGCCCCCGCCATTGGATGAACGTGTGGTCGCTCTTCGTTATGGGAAGAAGGCTGATGGTAGAGCGATAGTTCCGGACCGGCAGGGCTGATTCAACGATCGAGAACGTGACCGCGTGATCCACGTCGGAGAGTGCCAGAAGCTGTTCGCGGATGAGTCCGACATCCCCCATCTCAACCAAGCGGATTGCGCCGACGCGGTCACCGGACTCATTGCCTTCGATCGCGCAGCTTCTGACGCCCGGCAACCAGCGTCCAAGGGCGCCAAAATTACGGACCAGCCGCCAGACAGAGGGAAGGGATGCAGGAATGATACTACTGGCCATAACGTGGATCATGAGGCTGGCTTCGCTTGGAATTGTGTGGCCCTCATAGCGACTGCCCTCCCGTCACCTCGATGCGTTGGCCATTCATCCAGCGCATGTCGTCCGACAGAAGGGCACGGACCGCAGCTCCGATATCGTCGGGCTGTCCGACACGCCCGAGGGGTGTGATGTCTGCAAGGCTTTTATTGATCGTGGCATCGTCACGGACCAGACCACCACCGAAGTCCGAGGCGATCGCACCAGGGGCGACGGCGTTGACGGTAATGCCTCGCTCTCCCAGTTCTTTTGCCATGTAGAGTGAGATGACTTCGGTAGCGGCTTTCATGGCTGAATAAGGTCCATGATCCGTTAGGTAGAAACGGGTCGCGGCAGAGGTAATGTTGAGAATACGACCGCCGTCCCGAATCAGGGGCAGGAGGGCCACCGTCAGAAGATAGGGGCCTTTGAAATGGATGTTGTACTGGTTATCGAGCTGTTCGGATGTCGCAGCATCGAAGCGAGTGTGAATGATATTGCCTGCGTTCTGAACGACATAACTCAGTGCACTGTGCTCGAACTCATGTGAGAGAAGTGCTCTGACCTGTCCGGAAAAATCCGCGAACGATTCATGGTCCACGATATCCAGCTTCAGCATGCGCAGTTTTGCATTTTGGCCGACGAGGGCTGCTTCGGCAGCGTTCGCCTCGTCTTCGTTGGAGTGATAGGTCCCGATCACGTTGATGCCCGAGGCAATCAGATGTTTCGCGATACTGTATCCGATGCCGCGATTGGCACCCGTGACGAATGCGATGTCCTGTTTGCTCATAACTGGATTCCTTGGCCGAGACACGGCGATGTGTTCCGGAATTTAATTCCGTACTGGATGGTCCATAATATGTGCGCAAAACAGGGTCAAGGAGTTATGGAGTGGTCGATATGGAATTAACGGCATAAGGCTTGGCCTGTTGCAGGCTCATCAATGTCTGGCAGACCGTTTCACGGCGTGGTGAGCAGCGCGTTGGCATCCCATAAGGTCAGAAGCGAAGTGATGGCGGCATCCAGATGTGTTGACGTCATCCCGTCCCGCGCTTCGCATGTCATGCCATGGAAAAATGTCGCGAAAATATCGGGCAGGGCCGCTGTTGTCGCGCAATCGCGCAGTTCGCCGCGGGCAATCGCGCGCTCCACGCAGACCCGGATTCCGGTCCGCGTCCGCTGGCGCTCTGCAGCGAGAAGGGCCTGAACGGCTTCGTTTTCGGGCGAACAGTTACTGGCGCCCGAGACGACCAGACAGCCACAGGGATGCGTCCGGGTCGCCTGCATACGCGCTGAACCGCGCAAAGTCCGTTCAATCGCATCCCGCGGTATCAGGTTTTCGTCCCATAAGGGCGACATCACCTGTCCGTAGGTCGCCAGATAATGCTGCACGACTTCGCGAAACAAGGCTTCCTTCGAGCCGAACGCGGCATAGAAACTTGCCGGCGAAATATTGCCCATGCAGGATTTGAGCTGTGTCAGGGAGGTCGGTTCGTAGCCCTGCGCCCAGAAAAGCGTCATGGCGGCATTGAGTGCTTTGTCCCTGTCAAACTCCCGGGGACGCCCTGTTCGCGCCATGGTATTGCTCCTTTTGAAAGATTTTCATATTAAGTGATCCAGAAGTAATTGCCAAGAATTTACGCTCTCATATATAGATCATTCGATCCATATATGAGAGCCGCATGACCTCCAAGACGATACCCCTTCGCAGAAGTCCCGATGACAGATTACCTATGGCCGGCTTACTCGCCTTGGCGATGACTGGCTTCATCTGCATTATGACTGAAACTCTTCCTGCAGGTTTGCTGCCTGAGATCGGGGCTGGGCTGCATGTTTCCCCCGCCTTGGCAGGGCAGATGGTCACGGCTTACGCCTTGGGCTCCCTGAGTGCTGCGATCCCGCTAACATTGGCCACACAGCGCTGGCGGAGAAGGCGGGTTCTACTGCTGGCGATCATTGGTTTTGTAGTTTTTAACTCCATCACAGCATTCTCGACGGATTATGACCTGACCCTCGTGGCGCGATATGGCGCGGGTGCAGCGGCAGGGCTCGCCTGGGCCCTGCTGGCCGGCTATGCACGCAGAATGGTGACACCCGCTCAGCAAGGACGTGCTCTGGCTATCGCCATGGTTGGCACGCCGATCGCGCTTTCTGTAGGTGTTCCGGCGGGCACTTGGCTGGGCGCGGCTGTGGGATGGAGACTGGCCTTCTGGATCATGTCGGGTGCCACCTTGCTGTTAATTGTCTGGGTTCTGGCGAAGGTTCCTGATTTTCCAGGCCTTGCACATCATGAGCGCCAGCCGTTCGGTCATGTCCTGCGAACACCGGGGGTGCGATCTGTTCTGGGCGTCGTGGTAACATGGATGCTCGCGCATAACGTTCTCTACACTTATATCGTACCGTTCATTACACCGGCAGGGCTGGCAGGAGAGGCGGACCGCATCCTCCTGCTTTTTGGCCTTGCTGCCCTTGCAGGCATCTGGCTCACCAGTTGCACGGTCGATCATGCCCTCCGGCTTTCTGTTCTGGTCAGTCTGGCAATATTCGCTGCTGTTGCAGTTTTTTTTGCAATTGGATCAGCATCGCCTGCGGTGATCATGATTGGCGTTACGATATGGGGTCTGACTTTCGGAGGGGCCGCGACGTTGCTCCAGACGGCTCTGGCTGATGCAGCCGGGGAGGGTACAGATGTTGCGTTATCGATGAATGTCGTCGTCTGGAACAGCGCCATAGCCGGCGGTGGCCTGTTGGGTGGTGTGTTGCTGGAAACGTGGGGAGCTCTGTCATTCCCCTGGATTGTGATGGCACTCGCTGCTGTAAGCTTCCTGATCGCATGGCAAGCCCGCTCCTATGGGTTCCGACCTGGCCATCGGCTCGGGCATGGAAAAGAAAACTGAGTATTCGATGACAAGCAGCGGATTGCGTTACCGCGTGATCACGCCCTGGCTAAAGATTGGTGCGCCGCTATACCTGCCAGGACACCCGACGCTGCTGCGACCGTTGCATTATGCATCGGGCTAGCCGCATCCCCAGCTACATAGACCCCGGACACAGAGGTTGCGCCCCAGGTATCGACCTTGATGAACGGACCGGTAGGTCCGTTTTCCAGAATACAGCCCAGATCCTCGGCAATCGGGCTGGCAGGTCTGGTTTTCGGTACCGTGAACACAGCTGCGACTTCAATGAGCCGTCCATCCGCCAGCTTCACGGCATCCAAACCAGGAGCATCTCCGATGAGAGAAATGATTGGAGTACGTTCGATCACGACGCCGCGCTTGTTAAGCAACATTGCCTGCTCTGGATCAGGCTCGTAAATTCCCTGAGTGAAGTAAGTTGTTGGCCCCCAATCGGGTATTAATGTTGCCTGATGGATTGACATTGGGTTTGTGGCGATAATTCCAAGCTGATGATTGCGGACCTCATATCCGTGGCAATAAGGACAATGAAGAACGGTCTTGCCCCATCGTTCCGCTACACCAGGGATATCGGGCAAAGTATCGGAAACGCCAGTAGCGAGTATCAGCCGCTTCGCCTGAAATTTTGCTCCGTTGGCTAGAGACACAGTAAACGTCTTGCCATTCCGTGCCACCTTCTGCGCGTCGTTCTGCAAGATCTGCGCAGTTGGATATCGCCGTAATTGTGCAGTGGCTTCACGCATAATGGTGTTCGGCGCTTTGCCGTCCTGGCCGAGGAAACCATGAGACGCGTCTGCGAAGCGGTTTCGCGGTAAGCCAGCATCGATCAGCAAAACGCTCATGCGAGCCCGTGCCAGCTGAATAGCTGCCGCTTGTCCGGCAAAGCTGCCGCCTATCACGATCACATCATACATGGTTAAATCCTATTCAACTTCATATGTAATGTCTGAAGTTACATATATGCATATCAGCTTTTTGCAACTCTTGATGTGACATGATAGAAGAGCCTAAAGGGCAGGCGATGCAACTGGACGGGCGATTATCGAGAATGATGCATTTGCTGATCCATATGGATCGCGCGAATGGGCCCATCACCTCCGGTGAAGCAGCGGAAATGCTGCATACCAATCCGGTTGTTATTCGGCGTACGATGGCAGGCCTGCGGGATGTGGGGTTCGTTCGTTCCATCAAGGGGCACGCTGGCGGGTGGACGCTTCTGAAGCCGCTGGAAAGTATCTCGATGCTTGATGTCTACAAAGCCGTGGGGCAGCCACGTATTTTCGCAATTGGCCTGGCCGACCCGGCGCCCGATTGCCTCGTCGAGCAGGCCGTAAATGCGTCAATGACGAGCGCACTCGAAAAAGCTGAGGCGCTTCTGATTGCTCAACTAGGCGAGGTCACTCTTGCAGCAATCGCCAAAGATTTTGACCGGCGCTTTTCTGCGTCTTGTGCGAGCTCTCCCTGAACCAGGGTAGTCTGCCGCTTTAGAGCTCAAAAAGCTTTGCAGTTACTCGATGGAATGAAGCTCAAACGTAAAGCCGCACAATGCATAAAAATGGTAGCGGCTGTTTGCAGGGGACCCTTCTTCTATGTGAGGTGTGCTTTGAGAGACCTTTTTGCCATAAACCTGTCTTTCATCGCGGAAACAAACGTTCGAACATTTACGGACTGACGTTCTTTGGCAGGGAACAGGATGAAGACCGGAAGTACTGAGGCGGGGGTGTCAGTCAAAATTCTTCGAAGCTGCCCATTTTCAACAAATTGGTGAGTTTGGTAGGATAATGCCGTGACGATGCCTAGATCTTCGGTGGCGGCTGTGAGAGCCGCATCGACACTGTTCACGAAAAGCCGGGGCGAGACTTTTATCGAAAAACCAGATTTCCCGCCCTGTCGCCACTCAGAATATCCCGCTGCATATTCATTAACCTCAATGAGGCTATGCGTTGCGAGATCCTCAAAGACCTGTGGCTCTCCGTGTTTCTTCAGATAAGCTGGGCTGGCAACAAAAATTTTCTGGACCTCTCCGATTTTCTGCATCTTCAGGGCGCTGTCTTGTGGAGGCGCAATCCGGATGGCGAGATCAACTCCTTCTTCCACAAGATGAACAACCCGGTCTGTCAAAAAAAGCCTGATGTTCAATTGCGGCCAGGCTTTTAAAAGTTCTGTGACAACGGGAAGGACGTGTACCCGTCCAAAAATAACGGGGGCGGTAATCGACAATACTCCTTGGGGAGCAGTCCTCGCACCTTGCGCTATAGCAATCGCACCATCTAGGTCGAAAATCGCTGCCCGACACCGAGCCAGAAACACCACGCCTTCAGTGGTCAGATGTACAGAGCGGGTTGTACGGTTGAATAAGGAGATTCCGAGAGCTGTCTCGAGGCTTCTCACCGTCCGTGTTACCGTTGTTGCGGAAAGACCCAGCTTTCGGGATGCTCCGACAAAACTGGCGTGATCGGCCACGGCCATAAAGATCCGCAATGCCGGAAGGTCGATCAGATCTCTCTCCTGTAATCAACAAATTATAGCCACAAAACGTAATAATGAAGTGCGCTTTTGGTAGATTATCGCACGCTTTGTTGCGTGAGAAGACAACGTATCTGTTCAACCGTTTTTTTCGGGAGTTCCCCATGAAGCTCTATTATCATCCCCTTTCGGGGCATGCGCATCGGGCGCACCTCTTTCTCTCTCTTGTCGGCTTGCCTCACGAATTGACGCTTGTCGACCTTGCCGCGGGTGAGCAGAGAACTCCGGAATTTTTAAGGCTGAACGCCTTTGGAGAAATTCCCGTTCTAGATGATGACGGGACTATCATTGCGGATTCCAATGCCATCCTTGTTTATGTCGCGCGAAAAATGGGGCCATCTCATTGGCTGCCAGAGGACCTAGTAACAGAGGCGGAAATTCAACGCTGGCTGTCTGTTGCGGCAGGAAAAATCACATATGGATGCTGTGCTGCGCGTCTTGTGACAGTCTTTGGAGCCCCCTTCAATCCGGAAGAGGTCATCCAGCGTGCTCATGACACACTCAAAGTGATCGAGCAAACCTTGCTGGGCCGGACCTGGATCGCAGGAACCCAAGAACCGACAATCGCGGATGTCGCGCTTTACAGTTATGTCGCGAGAGCTCCGGAAGGAAATGTTGATCTATCAGAATACAAGGCCATTGGTAGATGGTTGCAGCGCACGGAACGCCTGGAGGGATTTGTTCCATTCGCGAATATTGTAGCGGATTTAAAAACAGGAGAGGCGCAATGAACTTCTCTCATCTGAGTCTAGATCATGTAGGCATTCGTGTGACGGATCTCGCCGTTTCCGAACGGTTTTATGCCAAATTTGGCTTCATCCGTGATCCAGAAGAATACGCTCCAGCGGTGAAAGCCTGTGGTCTACATCACCCATCCGGGCTTCGTATTCATCTTATTTTTAATGGTGTGTCAGACCCGGCTGGTAATATTCTGATGGATGTTCCTGTCAAATATCCAGGATACACACATGCGGCATTTATTATCGAAAGTATGGTGGGTCTTGTGGCCTGGCTGAAACAGGAACGGATTACGATCACAGAAGGCCCAGTGCATATGGGGCATGACAGACGCGTCGTCTGTTTTATTCGTGATCCAGACGGGAACGTTTTGGAATTTAACGAAATTCTCCAGTAATTTGTCTTTCTGGAACTCTGAATTTGATAGCCGAATGAGGACACCGATAATAAAATTCAGCCGATATCACTTAGATCGAGTACTACCAAGGTAGATTGTTCGACGCATACGCTGAACGAATGAATCAAGAAGGTCGACGCCGGTAAGCAGACTAGTCTTGAATTTCTATCTGTTCGTGCATTTTAAACCAGATCAGGGACGGAGAGAATGGAGCAGGGTTCATGAGGCGGCATGCCTACCATTCGTGGCGGCAAAGAGCGCGAGGGAGGCGAGGCACATGAGCGTTCCTGCGATCGCAAAGCCCCACCAACCTGCAATGCTGTAGAGTGCGGCCCCGCAAGACGATCCGAGCGCACCGCAGACGAACACACCGCCCATATAAGCAGCATTCAGGCGTCCGCGCGCAGTGTCGTTGAGACTGTAAACCACGCGCTGGCTGATGACCTGATTGGTTTGCACCCCACCATCCAGCAGCAGCGCAAGTACCGCGAGGACGATAATCCAACCTGCAGCGACGGCCCAGCCCGAGGTGAGAGACGTTGCGCCTACGAGTGCGATTGCGCTCAGTGTCGCCGGACGGGTCAGTCCGGCGTCAGCCAAGCGTCCTGCGAGAGGAGCGGCCAGTGCGCCGCCTGCTCCCGCGAGTGCGAAGAGGGCAATCTTGCTCTGGCTAAAGCCGAACTGGGCATGAAGCAAAAGCGGAATGGCGGTCCAGAACATGTTGAAGACAGCGAAGACGAGACCATGACAGGCGATGCGAACCCTTAACGTCCTGTATTGGACCAGAAGATGCATGATCGACCGCAAGAGGCTTCCGTAAGACATGCGACGGGTTGGGGCCTGAACGGGCAGAACGCGCGCCAGCCCAAGACCCGCGAGCATCATGACGACAGCAGAGACCCAGAACACGGCTCGCCAGCCGAACGCGGCCGCCATAGCGTTTGCGACGGGCCGCGAGAGCATGATCCCCGACAGCAGACCGCCCATGATATTGCCGATCGTTCTGCCACGTTGACCGGGTTCCACGAAATGCGTGGCGAGCGGCAGCAGAATCTGCGATCCCACGGAACACAGACCGATGGTGACGGAAAACAGCATGAATGTCGCGACTGAGGTGCTGAGCGCCGCTCCGATCAGACTGACGACAAGCCCGGCAATCGTTAGGAGGATCAGACGACGGTTTTCGGACTGGTCGCAGAGCGGCACGATCAGGACCAACCCAGCCCCGTAGCCGAGTTGGGTCAGCGTGACGATACTTCCCGCCCATGTGGAGGAAATGGCCAGTGCACTCGTGATGGGGCCGATCAGAGCCTGCGCGTAGTAGATGTTCGCGACCGTCAGGCCGCACACCCCGGCGAACAGTCCGGTTATCGCCGGTGTCAGGCGGAATGTCGTGTGAGCGGTAGCGTTTGTCACGGGCGGCCTTCTGGCAACTTTTGAGGCGAGTGGCGGCTCAGAACGTGTTCCTGAAAATGATCTCGTCTGTCGGAAGGATGCCGCCGGTCGGGTGAGGGGACTTGGCACATTTACCGACCGCGACGAACATGACGATTTCATGGTCCTCGGGAAGATTGATCAGCTTGCCCACTGCGTCGAAGTCGAAACCGTCCATCGGGCATGTGCCGTAGCCCATGCTTTCGGCCTGTAGCATGATGGCTGCCGCTGCCATACCGCACGAGCGCATGCCTTCGTCGCGCTGGACCTGTTCGCGTCCACGATAATACTGATCGATCGCGCCGGTCATGAATTGCTGCACTTCGGTGGAGGCGTTTTCCCAGTAGCGCGTGGTGGATTTCTCCCACGCCTTGATGTCAGCGCAGAGAACCAGAAGCACGGAAGAGTCGGTAACCTGAGCTTGATCCCATGCGACGGCGCGGATCTTGGTGCGCAGTTCTGGATCGGTCACGGCGACGAAGCGCCAATTCTGGATGTTGAACGCCGTTGGCATACGGCGGGCGAGACCGAGCAGTGTGTCGAGTTCAGCGTCCGTCATGCGGTGGTCGGGATCGAAGACTTTGGTAGCGCGGCGTTGCAGAATGGCACTGGCGACGTCGAGGGGCATGACATTTCTCCTGTTGTGTGGCTCTGTTGTACAATTTACCCTGTCAACGCGGAGAGGGCATTAAGGGTGCTTAGGCTTATGAGACGGCCCGTCTGATGGGTGTTCCATCGTTCCCCTTGGCCCGTCCGGGATAGCCGTAGGCCTACAGAGTTTCATTTCGGGTGATGGCATCTTTGCTGATGCGAGGCGCCATAACACTACATTCTTTTTGGGAGGTATGATCTACCATGTATCAGGGCTGGTAATGGTTTCATGAGATCGCCTTGTGTCATACACACTACCAGCCGTGACGCTGACTGGCGATCTCTTCATCGTCGGGGATCTGTTCCCGAGACTGGGGCCGGAGCATAGCATCACTGATATCGCTTCCTATCATGTCTATGCTCCTGATTTATATGGCTATTCATGGAATTTTTCAAATGTACGGAAGGAAAAAGAAAGGCATGTTTAAGACATTACTATTTCCTAACATGCCCTTCAGGAAGAATACTAGCGCGTCATAGATTTAAACAATTGTGTCTGTTCGACCAGCGCGCGTTCGGTTGGCAACCGTTCCATACTCGATGCACCATAAAATCCATGGCAATCAGGGCAAGCCTTGAGGACTTTCTGGGCATCTTCAGGCATTGCAATCGGTCCGCCATGGCAAAGAACGATGACGTCGTCTCTCACACTTTTGGCAGCATCCGTCATCTGGTTGATCAGCGTTATACAGTCGTCCAGTGTGAATGCTGTTTCTGCACCAATATTGCCACCAGTTGTCAGGCCCATGTGGGCAACCAGAACATCCGCGCCCGCTTTTGTCATGCTGACAGCTTGCTCTGGGTCGAAGATATAAGGGGTCGTGAGCAAATCTTTCTTGCGGGCCCGAGCGACGACATCCACTTCCATAGCATAGCTCATGCCGGTTTCTTCAAGGTTTTTTCGGAATGTACCGTCAATCAGCCCGACTGTCGGGAAGTTTTGTATACCAGAAAAACCCACCCTGCGTATTTCGTCGAGGAATACATCAAAGTCCACAAATGGATCGGTACCATTCACGCCGGCAAGTACTGGCGTGTTTGGGACAACTGGCAGCACCTCACGTGCCATCTCCATAACGATCTGATTGGCGTTGCCATAAGCAAGCAAGCCCGCAAGTGAACCGCGTCCAGCCATGCGGTAACGACCGGAGTTATAAATGACGATCAGATCGATGCCGCCCTCCGCCTCACATTTGGCGGAAAGACCTGTTCCTGCTCCGCCCCCAACGATGGGGCGCCCTTCTGCGATAAGGCCGCGCAAACGACCAAGAATAGTTTCGCGTGCAATGCTAGGCATTGAATTCGGTCTCCTTGAACATTGTCTGAAATTCGTCCGCCATTGCCTGAGCAAAAGCAGAATCATTGAGCGCATATGGCAGGCGTATCAGCCTTCGCCTTGCGCTTTCGCGCAGCATCCCTGATAACGCCGCGACGAATGCTTCATCGGCTTCGGGATCGAAAAAGACCTCTCCAGCCGCATCAAGTAAAGAAAAGCCGCCTTCCGGTATAAAGAATGCGACGGGGCCTTCGCAGTGATTCAGGCGTTCGGCAATCATTTGCCCCATCTGACGACATTCTTCGGCTGATGTACGCATCAGTGTGATGTGTGGGTTATGCTCTACCAGAACACGATTTCTATAATTTTGTGGAACCGTATCTCGGGCAGCGAAATTGACCATGTCGAGACCACCGCAACTGCCGACATAAGGCACTTTAGTGCGTTCAACTGCGCCGAGCCGGTCTTCTCCACAAGGAAAAATACCATTCGCAATGAGGTCGCAGAATTCCGTTGTTGTAACGTCAATTACACCGCGTATGACTCCACGATCAATAAGCTGTTCCATCGAACGACCACCCGTGCCGGTGGCGTGAAACACCAAACAGTCAAACTGATGATGCAAGGTATCAGTCAGGTGTGTGACGCAGGGTGTCGTTACACCAAACATCGTCAAGCCAATCGCAGGGCGTTGGTCTTCGGGTTCATGCGTCGCAGAACGCACCATACCGGCCATGGCATTCGCTGCGTTTTCGAGCACTCGCCGCGACACACGGTTCAGCCCTTGCATATCGACCACGGAATACAGCATTGCTATATCGGATCCACCAACATAAGGCGCAACGTTTCCAGATGCCACGGTGGACACAAGAATTTTTGGAATACCGATGGGCATTGCCTGCAAAGCAGGTGCTACCAGTGCGCTGCCTCCAGACCCCCCTAGTGCCAGTACTCCTGCCACATCAGGGCGCGAGGAGAGATAGTGCAACAACGCGTCAGACATTCCTGCAATTGCTGGACCTCTGACATTCCCGAATACGGCATCGGGCCCACGCGGGTGGCATGATGCGACGTCCCATGCCACGACATCGGTGGCTTGAATGACACCGGTGCAATTGTGTCCTGTGGAGACATCGACAACTCTGGAGAGCACACCACGTTCCGACAATTTGGTTTGCAGATAACGGAGTTCTGCGTCCTTGGTGTCTCGCGTTCCGATGAGATAGACGTATTTTGCCATCGTCAGGCCATCCGGGGACACGGCTCAAGCAATGTGACCGTCAGTGGTCTTTCCAGTCCTGCCGTAAACGTCTCTTTCATGGCCAGGAAATGTGCCGTCTGCTCATGAATTAGAAGCGCGTCGAGACTCTCCCACTGTTCGATAAACACGAGATGCTGCGGGTTGTTTTGGTCACGCTTGCAGTCATAGGAGATATTGGACGGCTCTAAACGCGACGCGATAACGCATGCCGCAACTGCGCCGAGGACGGCATCTTTGTGTTCAGGTCGGATGTAGATTTCGGCAATGATAGTAAGGACATTTGTTGATGGGTCTGACATGCTTTCTCTCCGCCGCCTGACTGTTCTTGTCAGACTAACGCGGAGTGACACTTTCAGCCTAAGACTATAGTGTCGCGTGACACTTTTCTTTCTACTAGTTCGCATGCCTGACGTATGCGCGTCAGCGCTACGGTCAGATTTTTGAAGGATACGGCACCCAGGGCGAGCCTTACGCCTGTTGTTTGAAGGGTGTCGCAACTGGCAAAAGCGCTCGGTGGTGCGATTGAAACACCGAGTGCCTTTGCGTTTTCAGCGACGTTTTCTGCTGTGGATGCATCCATGGGCAGCCAAAGGTGAAAGCCGTCTCCACCCGGTTCTGTCATGCGTTTGCCCAATATATTACGGGCAAGATTCCGTCGTCTTGCGGCTTCGGCACGTAAAGATTGACGGACGCTGCTAGCCGTTCCATCGCTCAACCACTGAGCCATCATCGCATAGGACAGGGGAGCGATCATCAGGGATGATGCAAGCAGTACTGGAAGTGTCTGCGCTGCGAATGCAGCTGGGGGGGCAAGCGCGCCTATGCGCAAACCTGGACTGATGATTTTTGACAGACTGGAAACATGAAAAGTCCGTTCCGGAATGAGCGCCGCGAGAGTGTGGTTTAGCTTGCTCTGTCCAGCATAGACACCATCTTCGATGACCAGAGCATCGAACCGGCGGCATAACTGGGCAATGGCATGTACTCGATCGCTATCCATGCAAGCGGTGGTTGGATTATGCAGGGTGGGCGTTACATACACTAATGCCCGTCCAGTTTGGGGTGACGATAAGGCGGCTTCCAGCCCATCAGGCATCATCCCGCGCGCATCCATGGCAATACTTTGCAAGGTTTTTCCTCCGCGACGCACTGTGTCCAGCATGCCGGGGTAGGTCACCTCTTCGGTTATAATGCTGCCCACATGTGGGCGCGCGACGGTGAACGCCACGCTGAGTGCCTGTTGCGCTCCACCAGTCAGTAACAGATTTTCCGGATCGATTTCGATACCGCAACCTGTCAGCCAGTGCGCCATAATTCGACGGTGTTCGATATGTCCAGCAACAGGTGGATAAACGTTAAAAAGGGCGGCGTCGACGGTACGGGCCAGACGTGACAGGGTGCGAGCGAGTGCTCGGTCACTAAACATGGGCGGGGGCATATTGGTGGACATATCCAGCAAAATCGACCGATCATCCGCCCGTGCTGCAACGAAAGATCCACGCCCATGCTCGGCCCGCACTAATCCGCGTCTTTCAAGAATGGCATAAGCGCGCGTAACGGATCCAATGCCGATGCCCAGACGCCACGCGAGGTCACGGTGTGCTGGCAGTCGATCGCCAACAGACAAAATACCATGGAGTATGTCTGATCCCAGCACGTCGGCTAGACGCTCTGCTGACGATCCGGTTCCGTCTGGGAGACGTGCATTCCAAGGTGACTGGCTTCGCATTGTTTTGCCTAATTAATTTTAGAAAGCTCAATAGTGGGGGAATACCCCGCTCTGGATGGCAGATGGAGGGTGGTTAGGACTATTCTATCGTATCGTCCCGCCCCCGCGAAGCCAGAAGCCAATCGTCAGGGCTACCTGGAGGGTTCGAAAAACCCTCTGGTTTTGAGTCTGTCTCTGTGATTCCATTTCTCCTGCATTGATTGAGGGAGAAGATGAAGCAGGCTGGTTTCTTTGACGTTGAAGAGCGGCTTGCGCGATTGAGCGGGCTTGGTGATCAGCTTGAAGCGTTCTGCCCTGATCTGGAGAAGGCCCTGGCCTATTCAGATGGAAGCAAAGGCGGGCGACGGCCATTTGATCCGGTGCTGATGTTCAAGATCCTGGTGATCCAGACGCTGAACAATCTGTCTGATGAACGGACGGAATATCTCATCAACGACCGGCTGTCGTTCATGCGTTTCCTTGGTCTGGGGCTTTCAGATCGGGTGCCTGATGCCAAAACAATCTGGCTGTTCCGTGAACGCCTGACACAGGCGGGGGCCATTGAAAGACTGTTTGAGCGCTTTGATGCGACCCTGCGGAACGCAGGCTATCTGCCGATGTCGGGTCAGATCCTGGATGCAACGCTGGTGGCTGCTCCAAAGCAGCGCAATACTAATGCCGAGAAGGTAGATCTCCGGGCAGGACGTACCCCCGAAGACTGGCAGGACAAGCCGTCCAAGCTGTCGCACAAGGATCGCCATGCGCGCTGGACGCTGAAGTTCACGAAGGCGAAGCGGCAGGATGATGGAACCATGCCATCCAGCGATCTCGCCATCCCGTTCTTTGGCTACAAATCCCAGGTATCGATAGCGGGGCCGGGTTTGATGCCATGGAGAAAGTCGGAGAAGCGCAGGCTTCGGAGACGTGGTTGTGGATCAGACCCGGTTCCCAGCATGCCGGGAACCGGGTCTATACTCTCAGAGCGAACCAGGCCGGTTCGGGGCTGAAGTCCCTGAGAGATCCGCCGATCGTCTCGTCTTTTGTGAAGCATGAACCCGGTCCGGCCGCGCTGACGGGGCAAGAGTAACAAGATTGTGGCGTCTGCTTTGAGTGAAGTTGATCGGCCACGAATGACACACCTGACTGTGACCGTAGCGTTGGTTCCCTCACCAGAAAGGACCGACCATGACATTCCGTATCATTGGTATTGATCTGGCCATTCGCGGAGATCACCTCGCTCAGATCTATGACGATGGCCGCCCTAATGGCCGTGCAATTCGTTTCAGGCACGATCAGCCCTCACTCGCCGCTTTTGTTCAGACAGCCGTGATGGGGCTGAGAGCGGATGACCACATTCAGGCCATCATGGAGCCAACCGGCATGAGCTGGTTTCCTGTTGCCCACCATCTTGCAGATGCTGGCGTCACCGTGGCTCGTGTCAAGGGAAAACGGGTCAAGGCTCTACGCCGTTACCTTTCCGAACACGCCAAAACGGATATGGCTGATGCCCAGATCCTGGCGGCCATACCGTCATTTGGTGGACCACGTCTTGATCCAGTCCACATTCCGGATCCGCAAAGCCACGCTCTTCAACGTCTAATCAAACAGAGAAGCCGCTTTCAGAACGAGATCGCGGATGCCAGGCGGCGCCTGCTTGATCTCATTCGTTGGGCATCCCCCAGGCTTGAAGCAGTCTTGCCCGACTTAGGAACACGGCTCTCTTTGGCCCTGTTGCAGAAATGGTTTCACCCCTCGGATGTTTTGAAGGCGCGTCGTACGACATTCGCCAAATATGTTGGAGCTCATGCGGGAGGGAACCATCCGCGCAGTGGGCCCTTTGTGGAAACGCTGATCACAGGGTTACGTGAAGCGGCGCAATACGCTCAAGACCTTCATGGGACACACATTGATTTTTCGGAACTACAATTCCAAATCGCGACGGGAATTGAGAATGTTCTGAAGAAAATCCAACCAGTTGAAGATTTTGAGCAGCATATTGCAGATCTCTATAAACACCTCGACCCACAGGCTCTTCTGCTCAGTGTTCCGGGTGTCGGCCGTCATCTCGCGCCAACCCTGATCGGTATCTTGCAGAACATTGAGCGGTTTCATTCCGAAAAACATTTACGGTGGTTCTGTGGCCTGTTTCCCAGGAGGGCTGATAGTGGTGGTGTGGAGCGAGCGGGCCAGACCCTGATCCAGGGTGGCAATAACCGCATCAAACATGCACTTTATCTTGCTGCTGATACGGCACGAAAAACAGATCCTGAACTGGCAGAACTTTATTGGAGGCTGATGACGGCGAAAGGTCATCATCACAAACAGGCTTTATGTGCCGTTGCCAATCGTATTGTGAACCGGATCTTCAGCGTTCTCAAACGAGGAAAGCCTTATGAAGTGCGCGACAGGGAGGGAAACAGCATCACCCTCTGTGAAGCAAAAGCTATCACTCTGGAGCGCTATACTGTCGGAGAAAACAGTAGAGCAGGACGTCGTTCCAATCGGATCGAAAAGAACTCCTGAAACCGGAAAAATTGCTTGCGCTCTCGGTACAAGATCACGTCTCCATCGACCGGAAGTATCGGTTCATCCGGAAATGGAAGACGACGGATGCCGTTGCCAGCGATGGCGCGCGATTGAGAGAGGGGCTGCTGGATAAAACCAATACGGCCTCAAGCGTCTGGGCAGACACGGCCTATCGCTCCAAAGCCAACGAAGACTTCATGGAAAAGCAGGGCTTTGTCTCCAAGGTTCACAGGAAAAAGCCGCATCTCAAACCTATGCCCCGGCATATCCAGAAATCGAATGCCGGAAAGTCTGTGATCCGATCTCGTGTCGAGCATGTCTTTGCCGATCAGAAATCACAGACGGGACTGCTGATCCGAACTGTCGGTATCACCCGGGCCACCATGAGGATCGGGCTCGCCAATATCGTCTATAATATGCGCCGTCTTCTCTTCCTGGAGCGAATCAGCGCGAGCGCGTAGTCATCCAGCAGGGGACAGCCCCTAATCCGTTCAAAACACAAACAGAAAACGCCCCAAAGAACCGTCAATCAGATTGCCAAAACCCAGAAATCACGGGCCAAGCACATCAATCAACGGTTCTTCGATCCCTCCATCTGCATTTCGTGCCCTCTTGACGAGGCAAGCATCTCTTCCAATTTTTCTTTCGCTGGACGCCATCGGGTCCGGCATAGGCTCTGTGAGCCAGACAACTGAAGTCCATGTTGCTTTAATCGGAGGATGTGGATGTCGACACTGAAAGGACTTTATTCCCGCTATCGCCGCTCCTTGCGCACAGCCGCCCGGAGATGGCGCAACCGACTGGAGGGAGGCGTATCATGGTAACGCGCCCCCTTTTTGGAGACGATCCGCTAGCTCCGCGTGTCCTCTCCGTGCTCCGCCGCCTCGGTCATGACGGACGTGGCGTGATGCTGACGTCTCTGGTGGCCCATACCGGTATACCGGGGATCAGACTTCGCTCTACGCTGGAATGCCTGGTCCAGGCGGGCACGGTCACCCCTGCCGGGTGTGATCCTCTGGCTTCTGATCTCGCGTTCCGTGTCCCCATGCGGGCAAGAGCCGCACCGCCAGTTCCGATCGCGGCGTAAGGCACAACCGCGCCGGGTAGATCAGAAACGCCTTCTCCGAGCGGAAGCGCCATCTTTTCTGGAACGACCGCACGAATGAGAGGGTGGAGCGGGGCCTTCCATCGGAGGTCCCGCGTTTCTGCAGATGAAATCAAAAGCAGCGAGAACAGGGAGATGTCGAGTTTTATTCATTTTCTCAACCTGAAGGCGCTTCAGCACTATTGGAATAACCATCCCCCCGTGCCCCGTTCACGGGGGACAATGCGGCCAGTTTGGTCGCACTCCGCGGGAAAGACGGAGCGAGCGGAACAGACAGCCAAGCAACCTCGGCACCTTCGGCAGCGGGAGAGGCCACATGTCGCTGTCGGTCTCATCCTCATGCTGCTGGTCGGAATGGTCTCGCCGACATCAGCTCATGCACCGCAGGGTATGCTGTCGTGCGAGACAGAAAAGCAGCCGGTAAACATTCCATCCATGCCACTGGCCCGCGCCATAGAGATATTGAGCCGGCAGACCGGGTGCCCGGTCCTAATCGACCCGATCCTTATGGACGGCAGGACCTCGGCAGCCGTCAAGGGCGCCTATACGCCTCAGGCCGCCCTCCTGCATCTGTTCGGATCCGTGCATATCGACGTCACCGCCACTGTTTCTGGCTTGAGCGTCAGTCCTCTGGATGCGACGGCTCTGACATCGGGTGACACGCGGTCCGGCCTGAGGAGTGCACCATGACTCTTCATACGGACAGGCCGAACAAAATTATGTCGCTTCCGACCGTTCAGATCAGCACAGAACTGGCGGTCCTGCTTGCCCACTATCTCAGCTACGAGGAAAAAGACCGCGGATACGGCGGCCTCATGCATCGGGCGGCTGACCATCTGATTTACCACCTGGTATCTCGCTGGAGAACCGCGCCAGACCCGGAAGCGACGACCCGACCAACGCCGTGGTCCGAAAACTCCTGCCTGTCGCTGACCGCACGCACATGGCCAAGGCCTTGGGCTAGTCGTTGGGAGACCTCGAAAATCAACTGACATTGGCCTTGCCAAAGGCCGTGCGAGATCATGCCAGAATATTGTCCTGTTGTCTGCCATGCTGGCACCGGATGTAAGCCGGAAGGGCCATGAGCCCTTCCAGAGACTGATTCAGTCCGCAGGGGAGTTCGCATCCACATCCGAGGGATCAAGCGGTTCGACCAGTCCTTTTAACTCTGGATCAGTGGAACTGCTCTAAAAGAAAAACCAGACCCAGGGCGTGGGAACTATAACGCAATTCATAGATGGGAAAACGGCTATGGAAGACCTCTCCATGAAACGTTCCTGGCAGAGCAGGGACTGGTCCCACTTCATCAAGCTGTTCAGGGGCCTGACATTCTACGAGCGTTTTGAACAGGCGATCATTCTGACCCTGATTGCGCTCATCATGCTGGTCACCGCCATCGCGACGATTCATCTGATCGGCGCGGTATGGCATCTGGTCGTCGATGTCGGAATCGATCCGATCAACCAGACGATCTTCCAGGCGATTTTTGGCGCGATCTTTACTGTTATCATCGCCCTTGAATTCAAACACTCCCTGCTGGTCGTTCTTGCCCAGCATGAGAACGTCATCCGGGTACGGACCATCGTCCTGATCGCCCTCCTGGCGATTGCCCGCAAATTCATCCTGCTGGATCTGCATGATGTGACTGCCATGGAACTGTTCGCTCTCTCGGCGGCTGTTCTGGCGCTGGGTGCCGTCTACTGGCTGGTCCGCGAGCAGGATGCGCGTGTCGCGCGCGATGCCAGAGAACAGGCGCATCTTGAAGATAATCCTGCGGCCCGCTGTGAGCCTGAACGGTCTTCATCCTGAAGAATCGAAGTAAAGGCGGTCTATAACGCCGCCTTTACTCAATCCCCACTATGTCTCGTGCGATGAGGACGTCTTCTTCGCCGTCTCTGGCCCTGACGGTGCCAGATGATCTGTGTCGATGGGCCGGAACGGCGGAATGGGTTGTCCGGGAGAGTAGACCGGTCCCTTGTAGTTCTGATCCAACTGGCTTGCGTTCAAGCTGTCGACCAGCATATCACCTGTGCCGTCTTCGTAATGAGTGCGAGCCCCGGTTTCGGGGATTGTGGACGTTCCCTCAGTCGCCCTTGCATCGAACGATGTTGCAGTCGTCCGGACAACATCACCAGCATGTGCGCCCGACTGGCTCAGTAGAGACAAGCTCAGAGCAGCGCACGACAGAGATATTTTCATCCTCTTCATGCTCATGACCTTTCGAGATTCTCCCTCGGCCGGATGAATGGCCGGGGGAGAGTTTTCGTCACGCCATCAGGCTGCCTCTTTCCGCGCCTCAATCTGGGGCACGGCTTCCTCCGCACGTGCTGTAGAGGACGTAATCGCGATACGACGCGGCTTCATCGCTTCGGGTATCTCACGTTTCAGAGTAATGGACAGAAGTCCGTTCTCGAAGTGCGCATCGGTGACTTTCATATGCTCGGCCAGATCGAAGCGGCGTTCGAATTCTCTGCCCGCAATACCCCGATGGAGATATTCGGTGGCGCTTTGCGGCTCCGGCGCCTTTCGACCTGTCACGACAAGAGTATTGCGCTCCTGTGTGATCGTAAGGTCGGCCTCGGCAAGTCCGGCAACCGCCATGTCGATCCGGTAATCATCCTCACCGGTCTTGACGATATCGTAAGGCGGCCAGTTATCGACCGCCGGAATCCGGCTGGCGAGATCAAGGGCGTTGAGCATTCTGTCAAAACCCACGCTCGAACGGAACAGGGGAGCAAAATCAACGGTGGCTCTCATAGCCATATCCTCCTTTGAGCAACATGGACACAAGATCAAAACTGATAGTTCTGTCTGCCGACCCCTTCGGCGGCCGGCAGATTCAATCTGGGCACTCCGTGCATGGTGTCAAGAGGTATCAAAAATGCAGAAAGGCAGGTTTGGGCGTCCTCAATCGTTCGCGTGTTCAGAGTGGACCAGAACAATGCCTGATAGTATCGGATGGAAGTTGCTGGCCGTGGCATTCGCCGCGACCATGCTGATTGCCGCTCCGGCGGAGGCCTGGCCGTGGATTTATGCTGGACCACCCATTGTCGTTCCACCACCAGTCCTGGTCGCGCCGCTAGCTGTCAGTTGGGGTGGGCGGTCTCCTTCAGAAGGCTTATCAACCGCCGGTATGGCACATCAATGCCGCAAGGAGGCCTTCCACCCCATCTGACATGTCTTGTTCTATGATACGTTCTCAGAAGGGGCTGCTTTTATGCAGCCGAGCGGAGAATGCACTCGGGTGGGAGGAAACTCCATCAGCTCATGGTGATTGCGGACTGTCCGCTTAGGAGCTTGGCGAATGGGGGCTTGTATGTCCGGGATGAGGGCGACTACAGCCCGTCTGCTCTGTTGTTGATGAGCCGACAGGCTGTTTAGGGGGGGAAGCGGCAGGTCGGCTATGCACGCAGATATGACAAAAGCGGACACGAAACTTTGTGCTGCGATCTGGTTGCGCTTAATTTGTCTACCTTAGAATAAATCTCCGCGCTATGAAGTGACTAGTTTAATGGTCAGGAGATTCGATGTGCAAACTGTGAATTTGGTGGACGCAAAAGCCCACCTCAGTCGTTTGGTCGATCAGGCCATGCAGGGCGAACCCGTTCGCATTATGCGTCGGGGGAAAATCGTCGCACAAATCGACAAAGTCACATGCAAGCGCAAGCCTGTTGATTTGAACGCTCTGCGCTCGCTTACAGCCAATATGACAGTCCAGGCTGTGTCCGCGCGAGAAATGGTACGGGATATGCGAGACGAGGCACGATATTGAGCGTTTATATCGATACGTCCGTTCTGGTTGCCGCGCTGACCAACGAGGCAGAGACAGACCGGATGCAATCATGGCTTTCCAGTCAGGATCCAGACGAATTATTTATAAGTGATTGGGTCGCGACTGAGTTTTCTTCCGCACTTTCAATCAAACTACGGAGCGGTCAGATCAACGTTGCTGACCGTGCAAATGCGTTAGCCCTCTTTACTCGTCTGTCCGCTGAAAGCTTTCAGATTTTGCCCATAACGACACAGCAGTTCAGGGCAGCGGCGCGTTTTTCTGATCAGTATGCGTTAGGGCTGCGTGCAGGTGATGCCTTACACCTTGCCGTCTGCGCCGATCACGGAGCAACGTTATGCACTCTTGATAGACGCCTCGCTGAGGCAGGTCCTAATATAGGCTTAAAAACAAAGCTACTATAATTTGTCAGGAATGGGGGGGTAGCCGGTTGTGTTGGGATAAGAAGCGTAACCAAAGCCATCCCATCAGGGCAGACAGAACAGAGCCAGCAAAGATGCCCATCTTAGCTGGTGTCACAAGATCTGATCCGGAAAATGCCAAGTTTGCGATAAACAGACTAATCGTGAACCCAATGCCGCATAGCAACGAAAGCCCAAACAGCATCCCCGTCGGCGTTTCAGCCGGAAGCGTGGCGATCTTCAGGCGGGTCGAAAGCATTGTTATACCAAAGATGCCGACCGGTTTGCCAACAATCAGTCCTAATATAATCCCGAGCGGAGCAGCCTCCAGCATCATGTCCGGATGAACGCCAGCTAGTGAAACACCCACGTTCATGAAACCGAACAGCGGTAGAACGACCCAGGTAACGAAAGGGGTCAACGCAGAAGATGTCCGATCAAGTGGCGTAGCTTGTCTGGCATCCATTCCTGAGGTGACTGCTGGAAGGCATAGGCCGGTGATGACTCCAGCAAGCGTCGGGTGCAGGCCGGCATCCAGAAGCGCCACCCATAACAGGACGCAACCGATGCCGTAGCTCCAGAGAGTTCTGATCCCAATCCTGTTCGCGCCGACCAATGCGGCAGTCACGATCACGACCGCGATAAGCCCCGGCCAATACAGAGCGCTCCCATAAAATAGGGCGATCACCACAATCCCCAGCACATCGTCGAAAATGGCAAGCGCCATCAGCCAGGCCCTGGCTCCCGGCGAGACATGCCTTCCAAGAGCAAGGATGATTGGCAACGTAAACGCGGCATCCGTTGCAACAGGAACGGCCCAGCCGCGTGTCGCTTCCGGATGATCGCATGTTACCAGCAGATACGTAAGGGCCGGCACGATCATTCCCCCCAACGCTCCGATAAGCGGAAGGGCGATGCTGCGTAGTGATGAGAGGTGCCCGGAAACAATTTCCTTTTTGATTTCGAGAATGACCACCAGAAAGAATAGGGTCATGAGTCCGTCAGAGACCCATGCATCAATGTTTTCTGGCCCCCGCTCTCCCAAGATGGGTAATTTCATGGGCGTTGTTATCAGGGTGCCGTAACCCGACGCCCATGACGAATTCGCCAGGACAAGACCCAACAGGGATGCCAGCAGGAGAACAGACGCCCCACCTGCGGGAGAGGCCAGAAAACGTCGGATATGCGTTGTGGACGGAACAGAAAATTCGCTCATTCCTCTTTGTTGAATGAGGCAGGCTCCCACACAAGCCTGTAGCGATGCGCTACCTTGTCATAATGTTTCTATTAATGCCCGCTTTCCGGATGGCCGTTTAACGCGGCTGATGTTCGGCGTGTAGGCGTAAGCGGACCTGCTGCTTACGCCCTCATCTCGGACATGCAAAGCGCCGTAGAGAATTTCCAAAAGCAGACATGCTTTCTGTATGCCGTCTAACTACCGCTCATACGCCTGACTATGCATCCCATAATCTCTCAGGAATTCTTATCTGCCTCACCCAATGTCTGCGCCGCGACGATCGACCAGTCCTTTTCTCCATGCCCAGCATCAATGGCTTCTCCCATCTGTCCGAAGATCGCAGCCAGCATTGGCAGTTCACGACCGGTCGCAGCACCCGCTTCTGTCGCAAGCCTCAGATCCTTGAGGCCGAGAGCCGCACGGAAGCCGGGTTCGTAAACCCGGTTCGTGATATTCTTCGAGTAGACCTGATAAGATCGACTGCCAAACAGCGTATTTAGGATCAGATCAAAAAATACCTCGCGTGCGACACCATTAGCCTCTGTCAGCACAACTGCCTCCGCCATCGCCTCAATCGCCATGGTAATCATCATATTACACGCAATCTTAGCCGCATGAGCTCCCCAAGGTTTGTCCCCCATCGGCCAAATACGTTTGCTCAAAACCTCGAATACGGGCACGAGCCTGGCCAAATGTGTTGGATCGCCACCCGTCAGGATCTGCAACGCGCCGTCTGCCGCAACATCCGGCCTGCCAAGAACAGGGCTTGCCACAAATGCCACCCCGGCTTGGTTGTGCAGCGCCGTCAGCTCGCGCGAAAACGCGACCGAAATCGTGGACATCATCACATGGATCACACCTGATTTTGCGCGTGACAGCAAATCTGGATCGACGATTACGGAGCGAACAGCCGTATCATCTGACAATATTGTCAGTACGACATCGCCCTCGAAGGCCTTATCCGGTATTTCCAGCGTGGTCACACCTGCAAGCGTGCGGCCCGAGCGAGTCCAAGCGGAAACGTCATGGCCGTTGCGGACCAGATTGGTGGCCATAGCACGACCCATCGCACCGAGGCCGATAAAGGCTATCTTCATGCTAACGCCTCTGTGTTCGGCGCAAGCCATGCCAGTACTGGAGCCAGTGCTTCGTCAGAGTTTTTCTCGTAAATCAAGCCATGTCCGTTGCCGTGCACGCCATAATCCGGCAGGTGCATCAACTCGGCTGAAGCCCCCGCATTATTCAAAAATGCAGCAGTGGGCAGGCTTGCGGCGGCAAAGTCGCTAGCCTCGGCGGTCACGATCAGGATCGGCAATCCGACCAGAGACGGCAGGCGATACGTACCTGGCTCTGCAGCTTGCAGGACCGTTGCATCGCTCACAGGCGGTTCGAACGCCAGTGGCGCGGCAGCAGCGCCCCACGTCATCGGTCCGATGTTGGGAATGGTCGCAAAAGGCGGCCCCATTGGCTCGATCGCAACGATACCCCGCACGAGATCAGGTCTCCGATCAGCGACCAGCCAGCCATCCGGGCCGGAGGCAGAATGCGTCAGCAGGATCGCAGGGCCAATTTTATCCAAAAGGGCTGCGGTCCGGTCGGCATCCATCGTCTGGGAGACGCACAAATCAGCGGGCAATGGCCCATAACCCGCGATAAAATCGTCCATTGCCGACTCGTTATCCGCAGCAAACGGCCATTGTGTATGGCGCGGATTGGTACCAGGGAAATAGATCTGACGGCCGCCTTCATAGGAAAACGGCGGTCCCATTGCCCCGGTGATGTCCGTATGCAGGGGCGAACGCCCGTGCCCCGGCCGGTCGATCACTAGCACTGCATAACCTGCTTCAACCAGACGCTGCGCCCATCCCGCTCGGCCATCGGGCGTATCGAACCATTCCGTCCCCTGAAACCCGCCCCCATGCATCAAAACGATCGGGTAAGGACGTGTAACGTGTTCGGGTGCCTCCCACTCCACATACATCGGTGCACGCTGATAGGTGCGGCCAGATTGGACCACGCGCTCGCCTGGTATCCAGAAATGGCCTCGGCGAATACTGCGTAGCGGTGCATTCGACCATGGGTGATGAAAATTCATATCAGAACCTCAGAGAGGCAATACGCGCAGGCGCAGTGGTTCAAGATTGGTAAAGCGAGGCACATCCGCCATGACGGCCGCAACTTCCCGACTGCTGAATGCGACCTCGATACTGGCTGAATCGGTAAAGCGGCACTCGCAGATCGCGACAGTTTCGGAAGTGTCCTTCGCTGGGTAGAATGCTGCGAGCGACACAAGCCCATAGGCACCAAAGGCATTCCTCACCAGCGGCAGGTGGCGCTCCACATAGTATACCCGGTCGAAACGATCGGCTGGTGTGCCGCGATAGATCACATATAAGACCGCTTCATTCATGCGCCGAACCCGCCGTCAATCGTGTGCATGGCGCCCGTGATCCCACTCGCATGCGGACCTACGAGATAGGCCACCAAGTGTGCCACATCTTCTGCTGTGCCGTGCCGTTTGAGCGCCATCTCGTCATGCATCGCCTGCACGAGGGGACCGTCATGAGGATTCATGTCGGTGTTCGTCGGACCCGGTTGCACCACGTTAACCGTGATATCACGCGCGCCAAAATCTCGTGCCAGACCACGCGCAAGACCCTGCAATGCCGATTTACTCATTCCATAAGCCGTAAGACCTTCGAACGGCATTCTGTCTCCATGCACAGAACCTATCAGGATAATCCGGCCGCCCTCACTCATCTGACGCGCAGCTTCGACGGATGCGAAATAAGGGCCGCGAATATTGACGTCGATCAGATGGTCTACTGCATCCGGCTCCAGCGTTAGCGGGTCGCCTGGCAACAGAAGGGCGGAATTATAGACCAAAACATCAAGCGGCCCTATCTCGCGCAGGAGGGCAATCGTCGCATCGCGGTCTGAAGCGTCGCTGCGGATCGCGTGTGCGCCAGTACGAGCCGCGACTGCCTCCGCAGCTGTCTGCGATCCAGCCCAGGTGAATGACACGTCGTCGCCTTCTGCAGCAAAGCGCGCGACGATCGCCGCCCCAATTCCACGACTGCCGCCGATGACCAGAATTTTGCGTGTTGCCGAAGCCAACATTAGGAGCTCCTTGAATTTGTTGATTGATCGCTACATAATTCATTAAGCACTAACGTCAAGGATTTTTGAGTGACCGATCATTTATTATCAAAAGGAGCGCGTGGCCGCCCCCGCCGGTTCGATCCAAATGCCGCTCTCATCACCGGGCGCGCATTATTTCACACGCACGGTTATGAAGCGCTTGGTATTGCCGCCATTACCGAGGCACTCGGTATCCGGCCGGCCAGCTTCTATGCTGCGTTTGGGAGCAAGGCCGCCTATTTCGAGCGAATTGCAGAAGCGTATGTGGCCGAAGTTCTGCCGCTGGAGGCCTTCTTTCGTGATGACTGTCCGATTGTCGACAGTATTGCCGAGCTGCTGGGCGAAGCCGCACGCACATACACGACCTGCAGTGATCAAGCAGGGTGCCTGATCCTTGAAGCGTTGCGGGCCGATCGTAGCGGCGAAGGAAGGCGCATCGCTATGCGCGTTGCTCAGATCCGTCGTGAAAAGCTGCAAGCCTTCATCGCCCGCGGGGCACCAGCGGTAGCATTAATCGCAACCGACGTCGTGACGGTGACAATGGCCGGCATGTCGGCTGCTGCGCGAGATGGTGTCAGCTGTGTATGTCTGGAGCAGGTCGCAGCGGTTGCTACGGTCGGCCTACGTTCACTTATCGAGGGAAGCGCGTAGGCAGTTGATCAATAGTGATGATATGGTGATATGTTCGCAATCCCGACTCTACGAACTGATCTCAGGCTGACTTTCATTAAACTGCCTATCTGCTCAGTGATGTAGGAGCAGACAGGCGGCTTACGCCTTCAAAGCGGTCGTTCAGACGGTGTCTGCAACTTCCCAAAATCGGACGCAGCTAAATTTAGGATCTGACAGGCGATGGATTCTGCGTAATGTCGGGCAAACTGTGCATCCCAACCTTGGACTACCGCATTTCTCATTTTCGTCGTGGGCCTTCCTCTCTCTATAGACGGGCGTCGGTCGAAATCCGTGCCGGCAGGGTGAAGACGACATGGAAATACCCGACCGGCAGCAGATCGGCCTCCCGCTCGGCCAGCCATGTCCGCGCGGCGTTCACCTGACAGCGCGGACAGTGACGGTTGCGGCAGCTGTTATAGGCGATCCGCCAGTGTCCGCAGTACCCGCAGGGCGCGACATGCCCACCAGCGGCGCATGTTCCTGATGATATCCGCTTTGCCACCAAACCGGCGCTGGCAACTACGATGATCGGACGTGCGCTGGATGCCGACATATCGTTCGCTTGGGTCGCGGGCGACAGCGTGTATGGTGTCGGCGATTTGGAAATGGCTCTACGCCGCACGGGCAAAGGTTTCGTGCTGGGCGTGAATGCCAACCACTGGTTTTACTCCTGGCGACCTGACGTGATGTGGGTCGCCGAGGCCCGCGAGATTATCAACACCCTGCCTGACGAAGCCTGGGTCCGGTGTTCGGCCGGGCACGGTACCAAGGGCGAGCGATGGTATGACTGGTTGTATTGCCCGATGGCCGATCTCCACGCGTCGGAATATGCTGACACCCTGACCGGAACATGGACCCGAGGCCTGCTGGTCCGCCGCAATCCCGCTGATGGCGATCTGCGCTATTTCATAACCTGGTGCCCCCAGGGGACGCCGCTTGAAACGCTGGCCCGCGTTGAAGGCGCGCGCTGGCGGATCGAGGAAGGCTTTGAGACCGCCAAGAACGAATTTGGCCTTGACCACAACGAGACCCGTTCCTGGCACGGCTGGCACCGCCACGTCTCTCTGGTCATGCTCGCCCACGCCATGATGGCCGCCGTGCGCTCCCAGGCGAACGTCCTTGCGCTCAAAAAAAGACCGCTTCCAACGCGCAAAAGCTTATCCAGTGGTCAATTCAGGAAATCCGTCGCCTCGTCGTGAAAATCACCCAGGCCCAGATCCGGGTCCCGCATATCCTCCGGTGGTCCGTTTTTCGACGAGCCCATCAGGCTCAGGCATTAAAATAAAAACGCAACTGTGTGCTGATCACGGAATTTTCAAGCGTCGTATTATGTTCAATGTCGTATGCAGAGCGAATCGAACATAGGAATGTTATGAAAAACAACTTTTTTGTTACCTCATCTATCTTAATCGCTACGTTCCTTGGCTCTGCAAGCCAGGTATTGGCTGTTGAGCAAAAGCCAGCACTCGAGGACGCAGATGTTTTGAAGATGGCGTCGGCCGCCCGCAAAGCTTTAGCCGAGCAGCACATTAATGGCTGTATCGTTATCGCGGACCCTGATGGCGTTCCTCTCTATGTCGAGCGTCAGGTGAATGCTACTCCCAATTGTCTCTCTGCAGCATTAGGAAAAGCCAAGTCGGCCGCCATTTTCAAGACAGACACCAACGTGTCCTATGAAGGGCTGGTCAAAGGAGAGGTTCACAATCTCGCTGTGCCGGATCTCTCAAGCAACCCAGGTGGTGTTCCGCTCTTCGTCGGCAAAACCGTCGTCGGCTCCATTGCCATAAGCACTCCCGATGGCTCGAAGGATCTCGCAGTCGTCCATGCCGCTGCTAACGCTCTCTGACGCGCTGGAGTTGTCTTTGTATGAGCTCTAACCGTCTTTGGCGCTGCTGCCTCGCTGCCGCTGTAACACTGCTTGCGAGTTCGTCCGCAGCTTACGCTGATAATGCGACCAACACCCAGAGCTCGCCTGCATCTGTGAAAATGACAAACCTGCAGCAGACTATCCCCGGTTTTCTGCAATCGCCCTATGGGGCCCCATCATTCGGTGCACCATATGGGACGACGCACGCCCTCGGAGACTGGGGCGGGATACAGCCTTGGCTTCAAAAGCACGGCGTTTATGTCGCTCTTGCCCTGTACGAAGGGATTTCCGGAAATGTATCAGGAGGTCGCAAGAAAACTTACACCGTTGCAGGTCAGGTTGGCAGCACCGTCGATATCGACTTTCGCAAGCTTTTTGGAACCGGTCAGTGGTCAGATGATTTGTGGCTGCACACCCTCATCGTCAATGGGCACGGAACCAATCTCAGCCGCTCCTTTGGTGATAACGGCAATCAGGTTCAGCAGATCTACGGTGCGCGTGGAAACGTCGTTGCCCATCTCGTCTGGGCATATTTCGAGAAATCCTGGTTCAACCATAAAATCGACCTGGCCACCGGCTGGATCCCGACCGGGACGTTTTTCAACAATGCCCCTTGGGTGTGTAACTTCATGAACGTCTGGATGTGCGGAAACGTCACGCCGACGAAGTACCTCGTAGGCGGGCGGGACTGGCCTTCTGGCAATATCGGTGGGGTGCTGCGCCTGATGCCCAATCCTCATGTTTATGTCATGGGAGGTGTCTTCGCCGTCTCGCCACATTCATATAACGGCGGTATCTCCGGCTGGTCCTAGGGACAATCCAATCTGGGCAAACTTTCAACGGAAGCTGAAATTGGCTGGATTCCTGAATTCGGACACGACAAGCTGATCGGTCACTACAAGGTTGGAGTGATGTACGACAACTCGCGCTACAACAACCTGTATGAGGACATCAACGGGCGGCCATGGGTTGTCACGGGTCTGCCCGCTCGCAAACAAAGCGGTCAGACGTCTGTATGGGTCATGGCAGACCAGATGCTGGTTCGACACGGCGATGGCCCATCCAACGGCCTCGTCTTCGGTGCTCAATACGCCTACGCAGACGGTAAAACCTCACAGATCAACCACCATATCGTCGCGGCGCTTATGGATACAGGGCATCTGTGGGGCCGCCCGGAGGACGGTATCGGCATCGCTTTCCAGTGGGCCCATTTCTCCCGCAGTGCGGTTTTGTCCCAGCAGGCTGCTCTTGCCAACGGTTTGGCGCTGGTCGGTGCCAATTTCGGAACGCCATACGGCATTCAGGGCCATGAGACCATTTATGAAGCGTATTACACCTATCATGTCCGGACCGGTGTCACCCTTCAGGGCGACTTCCAGTACGTCAACCATGTCGGTGGAACGACGGTTTTTAACGACGCTGCTGTACTGAGCAGTGCTTTGAATGTTGCCTTCTAGGGAAGACGGGATGTTGAGGGTGTTAAAGCCTGCGTCACTGTCAGAACGGTATTTCAGAACTTGAGGATCTATCTCTATGCGCTTCACAAAAAAGGGTCTCTCCCGCCGGCAGGTTCTCGCAACCTCGTTGACGCTTCCAGCTCTCGGCAGCCTTCCGGGCTTTGCGCGCGCAGCCGGTCTCGTCACCCTTTCGCAGTTTCATGACCTGTGTGGAACCCTGACAGGAAAGTCAGGACTCAATCTTGAAATTTCCAACAGGATCCTCACAGCCCTGACGGCCCTGGACAGCAGCTTCCCCCAGAAGGTCGGTAGCCTCATCAGCGCCATGAAGACCTATGGTCTGAAGGACATGTCCGATTTCAAGCAGTTTGCTGAGCAGAATGCGAATCAGGCTCCTGTTGCGATGAGCATCATTTCCGCATGGTATCTGGGCTATACGGGCACACCCCTCATGGACGCCACGCCCGCCGTGGGCCATCCTGTCGATGACGCAACCTTCGTCACCTATGTGGGCGCCCTGATGTACGCGCCGACAGCCGACACAACCGTCATCCCAAGTTATTCCCGTGGTCACACCAATTACTGGGTGAACCCACCCGCCAGCCAGAGCGCTGGTTGATTGCTGATTTCAGGTAGGTAGAATCATGACCACTCAATACGATGCAGACGTGATTGTCGTCGGCTCAGGCGCAGTTGGCAGCAACGCAGCCTATGAACTTCTCAAACAGGGCAAGTCTGTCATTGTCCTGGAATCCGGCAGGTGGATCCCGCGTTGGAAAATCGTTGAGAACTTTCGTTCGTCTCCGCGGAAAGGCAACCATAACGACCCCTACCCGAACCAACCCTGGGCGCCGACATCTTTCTCACCCGATTATATTGAGAACACAGGTAGCTTTAAATTCCTTCCCGGAATGCTCCGCCTGGTCGGTGGTACAACCTGGCACTGGGCAGCGGCCACCTGGCGCTTCCTGCCCAACGATATGAAGCTCAGGACCCTTTATGGTGTCGGGCGCGACTGGCCTATTTCCTATGATGAACTGGAGCCTTATTACGGACGCGCCGAGTTCAATCTTGGTGTGGCCGGCAGCGACACGCAGGATCAGTCCGGGCAGGGCGGAGCAGGCCAGTTTCCACACCGCTCCACACCGTATCCAGTGCCTCCCGAAGCGGAAACCTACTACTTCCAGCGCATTAAGGCCCGCCTGGCTCCGGAAGGGTTCAACTTCATCCATGAGCCCAACGCACGCACCAATCAGCCCTGGGATGGTCGCCCTGGCTGCTCAGGCAACAACAACTGCATGCCCGTCTGTCCCATCGGGGCCATGTATTCCGGCGATGTCCATGCTAAGCACGTCGTAAAAATGGGCGGCAAAGTTATCGAGGACGCCACGGTCTATAAGCTCGAGAAGGGCTCGGACGGCAAAATTGTCGCAGCGCACTACAGAACGTCCGATCACAAAGACATCCGCCTGACTGCACGGTATTTCATCATCGCTGCAAACGGCCTGGAGACCCCAAAACTTTTGCTCATGTCTGATGTTGCCAACTCGTCCGACCAGGTCGGGCGCAACATTATGGACCATACTGGCATGGGGCTGCAGTTCCTGGCAGACGAACCGCTGTGGCCAGGTCGCGGGCAGGTTCAGCAAGGTGGCATCTTCAACTGGCGTGATGGTGAGTTTCGTCGTGAACACTCTGCCATCAAACATGCCTTGACCAACACCGTGCCAAACAGAGCCATCACACAGCATCTTCTGTCCCAGGGTATCGTGGGACCTGAACTCGATGAAAAAATCAAGGACTGGGCGGCACGTTGGGTGGATATCTCCTCGGTGTTCGAACTGCTTCCAAACCCTGAAAACCGCATTCAGCCCTCGGCGACCCGCAAGGACGCGCTGGGGATTCCGACCATGACCGTCCACTACAACACCGATGATTACATTGAGCGCGGAGCTGTCAAAGCCAAGGCAGATTACGCAAAGTTCGTTCAGACGATGGGTGGTACAGTTATTAACGACAATACCGGCTGGCAGAACCGTGACCACATCATGGGAACCGTCATTATGGGTAATGATGCCAAGACCTCGGTGGTCGACAAGGACTGCCGGGCCTGGGACCATAGTAACCTGTTCATGGCGACAACTGGCGTCATCCCGGCTTGCGGTGTCGTCAACCCGACCTTGACAGGCGTAGCCTTCGCCATTCGCGCTGCCGATATTATCGCCAAGGAAGTCTGAGTCATGACACGTTCTCTCATCGCTGGTCTTGGCCTTCTCACCCTTGCCGCCATCCCGCATTTCGCGATGGCTCAGGATGGCACTGACGATTTCATTAAAAAGGGAGCTTACATTGCCCGCGCGGCAGATTGTATGGCCTGCCACACCAATCCGGGTGGCAAAGATTATGGTGGCGGTTACGTCATTTCTTCACCGCTGGGGGACATCATTGCCTCCAACATCTCGCCTTCAAAAACCTACGGTATTGGCAACTGGACCGAAGGCCAGTTTGCTCAAGCCGTTCGTGAAGGCGTCGCCCCTGAAGGTAATCTTTACCCGGCGATGCCCTATACCTCATATTCCGGTATCAGTGATGCTGACATTCACGCGTTATATGTGTATTTTATGCAAGGTACCGCGCCTGTCGATGAGGCCCCGGTCAAGAAAACGAACCTTCCCTTTCCATTTTCCCAGCGCTGGTTGATGGCGGGATGGAACGTGCTGTATGCGAGCGGAAAGCCCATGCCCGCCGCAACCACACAAGAGGGGGGCGCCAAGCGCGGTGAGTATCTGGTCAACGTGTTGGCTCATTGTTCGACTTGTCACACACCGCGTAACATTGCCATGTCTGAAGACCAGAGCCGCTTTCTCGGCGGTGCGGACCTCGGGGGGTGGCACGCACCAAATATCACCTCGGATCCTGTCAGTGGCATTGGCGGATGGAGTGACGAAGACATCAAGTCCTATCTGCGTGACGGCAGTGCTCATGGCAAAAGCCAGGCGGCAGGAGGCATGGCAGAAGCGGTCGAACACAGTCTGCGTCACCTCACTGATTCTGACCTGACCTCGATTGTCGAGTACCTGCGTACCGTCAAGCCTGTTCGGGACCCGAACCAGAAAGCTCCGGGCTTCAGCTTCAGCACGCCAAAGCTCGCAGACCTCGCAAAGCTTGACGCACCGATCGACCGCAGCCCTGATGCGATGACACTGGGAACAAGCACCAATGGTGCGGAATTGTACACCGGTGCGTGCGCCTCGTGCCATCAGTTGAACGGGCAGGGGACACATGACCAGTTCTATCCTTCACTGACCTCGAACACCATTGTCGGTGGTCCAACGTCTCAGAACCTGGTTATGGCCATCCTCAAAGGCGTGGACCGTGCCACCAACAACGGAACCGTTGCGATGCCAGCCTTCGAAGGCCAGTTGAACAACGAGCAGGTTGCCGCTGTTGCAAACTATGTTCTCTCCAGATTTGGGAATGACGCCTTGCATGTCAGCGCTAGCGATGTCGAACTGCTCAAACGTGGCGGCCCCAAGCCCTTTATAGCACGCTACGCTCATAGCATGAGTGTTGCAGGAATAGCTGCTGCAGGATTGTTTGTTTTGATTATCATTTTTCTTCTAGCTCGCCGCAAAGTGGCAACGCGCTAAGGGACGAAGCTGGAGGGACCGAAGAACCGTTGGGTTGATGTGTCTTGTTTCTGATTCGCGGCTTTGGACGTTCTGATTGACGGTTCTTTTTGACGTACCCCGTTTTTTATGGCTTTGGGTTGATGGGATGACAAGTATCTCGTGGGCGTGCCCCCGAGATACTTGTCTGGCAACCTGATCCGGTGTTCTGCCACCCAGTTGGAAATGGGGGCGCACCGTATTGTAGTCTTTCCCGCCAGTCAGCCAGAGCCTGTCGGGCATGGCTGAGAGACGTGAACAGCGTCTCGTTGTGGCATTCATCCTTCAACCGGCCGTTGAAACTTTCGACAAAACTGCTCTGTTGCGGTGTCCCGGGGGCGATATAATGCCATTCAACCTTCATCTCATCCGCCCATTTCAGGATGGCATGGGATGTGAACTCCGTACCGTTGTCACTGACAATCATGAGGGTTTGCCATATCTTTCCACCAGGGCCGTCAGTTCCCGCGCCACACGTCCACCTGATAATGATACCGAAGGCTGTTCTGATTCAGTCCTTGGACGGAGGGTCGGGTATGGCTAGAGCGATTGCTTTACGGACGGATTATACGGCTGATGCGCTTCGGTGGCTGGCCGCTCGTACACGGGATGCGAATGTTGCAAGGCGCCTTTTGTCTCTGGCTGCGGTGCGTGAGGGTAGCAGTCGAGGCGAAGCGGCGCGGATCGGTGGCATGGACCGGCAAACCCTGCGGGACTGGGTGCTCCGGTTCAATGCTGCAGGCCCAGCCGGCCTGCGGTATCAATGGTGCAATGCCTCTGTCTGCCGCCTGACGGCGGACCAGCAGGCGGAGCTCTCGGCATTGATCGTCGCCGGACCTGATCGTAACCGAGGCTGTGTGGTCCGTTGGCGCAGTATTGATCTGAAGCGGGTGATTGAGAAGCGTTTCGGTGTTTCATATCACAATCGCCAACGCTATCCTCAAAACTGGAGTGCCATGGCGCATTAGCTCCGCCGCTTAAACACAGTTGCTAGAGACTGAATCAGCAAACGGTCTGATCGACTTCCGCAGAACTTCAGCAGATATCCTCGCTCATATTGCAGCCGCTTTGTTCCACGCGCTCATCCGCCGGGATAGAGTCTTCGGCACGATGGCTCCCATTCAGGCGATACGGTCAAACATAGATGAATAAATTCAAATAATTTTATCTGGACGCTGTCCACATGGTGAATGAACTATTTCAATAGTTCCTCTTCACGAGGCTCTTTTGAAATACTTTTCATAATGAGCCTCGTAAGGCGCTGCGCGAATTCAGCATCAAGTTTGCCTCCCAGAAGAAGGTGATACCAAAATGCACCATGAAACGCGGCGACCGCCATTTCCACATCGGCATCTTCCAGGATTTCTCCGTTTGCAATGCCGTCACGAAAAATGGTGGCGACGATTTCCGCTCTTGGCTCAACAAAACCGGCCCGGAAACTCTTTAGAAATTCGGGATCGTCCTGCGCGGACGCAATCAGGTTCCTGATCGCAGGTCCATCCTGCTGCAAGTTCCTGAACACGTTGACCAGAAAATGCAGCAACCGCTTCTCGGCGCGGCCGTCCGATAGAACGTCCGCATCACCAGCGCTTTCCAGGAACGCGGCCAGAACGAGTTCAGCCTTACTCGGCCATCGGCGATAGAGCGTCTGCCTGCCAACACCAGCCTCTGTTGCAATCATCTGGATGCTGACACCGCAATATCCGTGTTGCAGGACGAGCTGCCGGGCTGCCGCCAACAGGCTTGGCCCAACTTTATTATCGCGCGGGCGCCCCGGAGAGCGAGTAGAGGTTGTCATTTTCGTCATTGCGGTACGCCGGTCTCGTATATATTATGATACCTTGGTCTCGTATTTAGATTGCCCAAACAGGAAATGTCCATGTTAAAGCGAAGGGGCGTCTTTGCTCTGCTCTGTGTCGCATGTCTGACGATCATGGTCGGCTGCGTTATCGTACCTGGCCTGCCCGGCATCGCGACGGCTCTCGGTCTCTCCCAGGAAGCAAGCTGGCTGGTCACCTTGCCCTCACTCGGCGTAGTGATCTTTGGCCCCTTTGCCGGCCACCTGATTACACGCCTTGGCTCTCGCCAGGCCTTGCGTATTGGCCTCGCTCTGTACGGAGCGCTCGGGCTGGCATGTATATGGCTGAGCAACGCAGTATTGATCTTTTCTGACCGGCTTTTGCTCGGGGGAGCAACAGCGATCGTGATGGCTTCGGGCACAGGGCTTTTATCCGATTTTTTTGAGGGACACGCGCGGCTCAAGATGATCGCACTCCAGGGCATGGCCATTGAACTGGGAGGCGTTATCTTCCTGTCTCTGGGAGGACTCCTCGCCAGTATGGGATGGCAATGGCCGTTTTCGCTCTATCTGATGAGTTGGGTCTTTCTCGTCCTCGTCGAACTGTTCGTACCGTATCCGCCAGTCAAACCCGTTGCGTCACCCCAAACAGAAGCAGATCGAGGTTCTGTTCTGGGCAAACTGGCGCGAATATATATAGCCGCTCTCCTCTCCATGACCGTGTTCTTCACAGCGATCATCTCCTTGCCCAGACGGCTGGAAGGCATTCACTTCTCCGAGGCGCAAACAGGGTATTTTCTGTCATTCGTCTCTCTTGTCGCTGTAGGAGCAGCGTGGTTTCTCCCAAAAATCTGTCGGCGTATCGGGGAGCAAAACACTTTGCGGGCGGGCTTTCTGGCCTATGCAGCCGCCCATGCACTTTTTGCTTCCATGATGACGGCAGTCCCGATGATTGGCGCTGCAATCATGCTCGGGACCGGTTTCGGACTGACAGTTCCCCTCGTCAATCACCTGACGATCGAACGCACCCACTCTGTCGAACGCGGCTCAGCACTTGCCTACCTGTCTGTTGCCATTTTTATGGGGCAATTCCTGTCATCGTTTTTGGAATATCTCCCTGGCAATATAAGTTCTGCCTTCATAGCCGCCATTATTCTGGCTTTGGGCGGCGTTGCTGTCTCTGGTCGGCCATCGTTGTAAGAAACTGACCAACCTGCGGCGTTTTGCGACACCATCAACTATCCGTCGATCGGGTCTTCGTTCTCTTCAGATCCCAATGATCTGCGATACACCCCATTCAAACCCCTGCGCAGCAGCTCCTGCTGCTCAGCCGACCCGTCGACGGGCAGAAGGGTGCGCCTGGCAATCATCCAGCGACCTTTGTGCCGTTCAAGCTCCCAACGGTTCACGACCACGCGGTGAATGCGGTATCCCGTCGAGGCCCCATGATTTGGCAGTTCGCGTCGATGACCTTCATGGTCAAGATGAATAATCATGAGGTAGGATGTGACAATCGCGACGTCACCCCGCAGATCGATAAGCGGCAGACCAGTAAAATGGGCAAGGCCGCCTAGCAACTGTGTTTAAGCGGCGGAGCTAATGCGCCATGGCACTCCAGTTTTGAGGATAGCGTTGGCGATTGTGATGAGGCGCCGTGCGATAGCGACGATCACTAGTTTATGTGGTTTACCCCGCTCTTTCATGCGCTTGGCAACAGCTTTCAGAACTGGATTATGGCAGGCAGCTGCCAATCCTGCCTGGAACAGCACGTGGCGGAGAGATCTTCTTCCCCCTGAAATGACCCGTTTCCCACGCATCGCGCCACTATCATGAGCCATTGGCGCAAGTCCGGTCATGGCAGCGGCTTCTGTCGCTGTCATGGGGCCGAGCTTTGGCATTTCTGCGAGAAGCATGGCGACTGATACCGGGCCCATACCAGGAATGAAACGGAGAGGCTCTGCTATGGCGGAGAGTTCTTCTGCCTTTGCGATAACGCTTTTCAATCCGTTGTTCAAGCTCGCTGATCTGGCTTTCGAGAAATGCTTTGAGACTGCTGTCCATCTCCTCCAGTTCAGCGCTCACACCTTGCTTGCGGCGCGCCGAAATCTGGGCAGAAAGCCGTTTACGTGCCTCCACCATCTGAGCTCTGCGCACCGTCAGTGCCCGCAGAAACTGGAGCTTCTCATCCGGCAGTGTTCGTCCTGCTTCTGGACGAAAAGCCATAAAGCGCGCAATCAATTCCGCATCGATCTGATCGGTTTTCGCGCGTTTCCCCATGGCGAGTGCGAAAGCTTTGATCTGTGCTGGAGGCAACTGGACGGCATTGAGTCCCATACTGATGAGAACACGCCAGAGTGCCCATTCCTGTCCACCGGTGGCTTCAAATCCAACCGTGAGACCGTCCGGCATACTCTGAAGAGTTTCCAGTAATCTGGCATGGCCATCAGGTGAATTCTGAAAACGAAATCTCTGCTTTTCTGGCAGGCAAAAGCCATCAAGCCAGTCTCGAGACACATCTACTCCAATGACCGTTTCCGAAGACATATCACTCTCTCTCTTTCTTATGTTCGCGGTCCCGGAACCGGGCCGCCGTCAACTGTTCGAGACGGTGAAGAGAGGCGAGATCAGCCTGCTAGAAAACGTGGTCAGGCTACCAGGTGTTAAGCGCTGTATCTCACCTCATGAACGACCCTGGCCAGGGTCGTTCATGAGGCCATCATAACAGGCTGGAAACACATAAGGTGTTTAGTCCCGGGGTTTGATGGTGTGGTATTTTCACGCGAGTGGAAGGAAGCCTTATGGGACAGATACGTCATGGCAGCGCCACGACCACGCACGCCGTGCGAGCAGCAATACAGCGATCGCAGGCTTCGCTCGCGACGCTGAGCAAGAAGTTCGGGGTCAACCCGAAAACAGTTGCAAAGTGGCGGAAGCGTCAAACGGTTGAGGATCAGAAGACAGGTCCCAAAGAGCCGCGATCCACAGTTCTGTCCGAGACGGACGAAGCAATGATCGTGGCGTTTCGCCGGCATACGTTGCTGCCGCTGGATGACTGCCTTTATGCCCTGCAGGCCAGCATTCCCCATCTGACACGCTCGGCCCTGCATCGCTGCCTGCAGCGCCACGGAATATCCCGGCTTCCGGATATCGAGGGAGACAAGCCCAGACGACAACGTTTCAAACGCTATCCCATCGGCTTTTTTCACATCGATATTGCCGAGGTCCAGACTGCTGAAGGCAAGCTGTATCTCTTCGTCGCCATCGATCGGACCAGCAAGTTCGCTGTCACACAACTCGTCGGGAAAGCCGATCGGAAGACCGCCTGGGAATTCCTCGAATATCTCCTGAGCATCATTCCTTACCGGATCCATACCATTCTGACCGATAACGGCATCCAGTTCGCTGATCAGCCCCGTAACCGCAATACGGCCTGGTCTCGCCCCATGCGCTTCGACATGATCTGCGAAGCTCACGGGATCGAACATCGTCTGACGAAACCCAATCATCCCTGGACGAACGGTCAGGTTGAGCGGATGAACCGGACAATCAAGGAAGCAACCGTCAAACGCTTCCATAATCCAACCCATCAAACCACGGGACTAAACACCTAGATGATTTGGAGAGTCTTAAGTAATCAATTTTTCGTTTGAAGCGAAGGAGACTAATCAACGATGTCTGCTTGTTTGTAATAGGATCTAAAAGCAGACCTTTCGCTTCCCCCCCCAAAGCCGCTGCACAACCGATAAAGGATTGTGGGTCTATGCGGGGGTGTAATTCCTCACGCCCGGAATGGCAGAGGCGATGAAACCATCTTTTCCAGAGTTGTTTTTGTCCGAGGACAAGGGCTCCAAATCAGCACATAGGAAGAGCATTTTAGAGACGATTTCATGCATACTACCCTATGTCCGATAATAGAAATTAACGGACATAGGGGGTGGGGAGGGGTCTATTTTTTGGAAAATTTGTACAGACCTGCCAGCTAAGACTAAAGCTTTAATTTTTTTTGCATTCGTATCAGTGGAACGTTCACTCCATCCCCTGTGGCTTCAACTCTTTCTAAAGGGTAATAACCGGAGGCGATGTAGAGGGGTTCTCCACTGAGAGTGGCCATGAGCTCAGCAGTTCTGAAACCATGATCTGCTGCAGCTTGTTCGCACTGCTTCAAAATAAGACTGCCGATCCCTTTTCGCGTGAACGCGGGGTCGGTGTACATTGCCCTGATCCTCGCAGGGTCTCGTTCAGGATTGAGTAGAATAGGATCACGAAGATCGCTGCTGTGATCACCTCCGTAAAGCGTTGCGCGCTTACTCCATCCTCCGCATCCCGCTAAAACCCCGTCATATTCGGCTATGAGATAGGATCCGTCTTGAACCAATTGGGTATCCAGACCCATGACGGCGTGACTGGCGATGATTTGCTCAGGAGTGAGAAATCCTACCTGTAATGCGTCGATAGATCTGTTGATGAGATTTTTTAACGCAGGAAGATCGCTGCTCGTAGCCCAACGTGTTCGAATCTTTCCTGCAGCGTAAGTCGTCATAATGGTCCTAAACTGGTCTCAGCCGAGCATTCATGGCTCGAACCTCATCAAAAATCTATTTTCTAAAACGTAGCTCTAAAGAAAAAAACCTATCAATCGGATGCATATCCTGCGGTGCTGAGGCAGACTACCGTCGGCTCATGAGAGATATCGTTGATTTTTCTATAGACCGTATCCTGTAGGGTGGCAGGAACAGTATTCCTTTCTGAGATCGGAGAAGAACATTCTCGAGTTTTAGAAGGTTGGCCCTTTCTGCTTGGCACATCCCACAGTTCACCCCACCTGTATGGGCAAACTGCTGACAGGGCGTTGCACATGATTCCACTTTCAATTCTCGATCTCGCGTTCATCACCGAAGGCAGTTCGGCGACCGAGGCGCTTCATCGGAGTGCGGATCTTGCGCAGCATGCGGAAAGTCTGGGCTTCAAGCGTTTCTGGCTGGCTGAACATCACTCAATGGCGGGCATTGCCTCCGCTGCGACTGCGGTAGTAATCGGCTATGTCGCAGGCGCTACGAAAACCATCCGGGTGGGTGCAGGCGGGATCATGCTGCCAAACCATGCCCCGCTTGCTATTGCCGAGGCGTTCGGCACGCTGGAAAGCCTTTATCCGGGCCGGGTCGATCTTGGGCTTGGACGCGCGCCCGGCTCCGATCAGGCCACAATGCGCGCGCTGCGTCGTGATCCGGCCTCCGCTGACCGCTTCCCACAGGACGTGTTCGAACTGCTGCGTTATTTTGAAAAACCGGAACAGGGTCAGGCAGTCTTTGCCGTTCCGGGCGCGGGGCTGACTATACCGGTCTGGCTGCTGGGATCGTCCTTGTTCTCCGCTCATCTGGCCGCCATCATGGGACTGCCATTCGCATTCGCCAGCCATTTCGCTCCTGATCTGATGGAAGAGGCTCTGACGCTGTACCGTGAGCGGTTTGAGCCTTCGGAGCGACTGCAGTCACCTTATGCCATGCTGGGCATCAACGCAGTCATCGGAGAGACGCAGATCGAAGCACAGCAGGCGGCAACATCTCTACAGCAGCATTTCATTGCTCTGCGTCAGGGACGTCCTTCGACTTTTCCTGCACCTCGGTCAGTGTCCTGGAATAGTCAGGAACAGCGTCTCCTTGACAGCACACTGCGTTATACCTTCGTAGGAACCGCAGAAGACGTCACAAAAAACATTTCCGCTTTCGCAGAGCGGTACAGGCCTGATGAACTCCTGATCGGTACGCCGTTATATTCTCAGGAGGCGAGGCGAAAGACCCTCAGTGGCATCGCGCACCATTTGATGGAAAAATAATCCCATACCTGAGCACACGGGGCGGCACCGCATGGGTTGTTTGTTATAGATGGTGGTGAAGCCGAACGCCATGACGCACATGGCCTTGTTTTTGTAGCATTGGGCAGCCACCACTAGGTCGCATAATATTTCTTATGCCAACTAGACTTCGTTTTTCTGAAGGATTCAGCTTTACTGTGGAATTTCGCAAAGCAAAATCGCTTCTTGACGAGAATGGCACTTTGGCTCATCCAGAAGGAGTCTCAATCCCATCTGGATACCGCAAACCTTTAATAATCGATCGCCGCACTGCTGAGCATTCTTCAATGCGTCGGATGCTTTCACCCAGAATAAATTGCTGATGGGGTATTTCGAATGCCTGGCTTCTCAGTCAGTCGCGACACCATACATCGTATGGCATCGAGTGTGTTGGGAAGCGTCCCGTGGAAGAGGATTTCTCCCGATCGCCCAATGGAAGCGCCAGGCGATTGAATGTAGGGCGGGGGCGCTCTCTGGCAAGCGGGCATCCAAGACGACAATCAGTCCGGCCGACGTGGAGAAACTTCATGCGAAGATCGATCAGTTTCTGGAGACGCCGTATTACGGGGTGCGGTAAAAGACGAGGCATCTTTGCCGTCTCGGACATGATGTCTGTCGGGCGCAAGCGCGTTCGCTGGCTCATGGCGACGATGGGTCTGCGGACGATCTACCAGAAACTACGCATGACGATATTGCATCCGGCACATCGGAAATATCCGTATTTTCTTCGAGACCTGGTGGTTGATCGCTCCAAACAGGTGTGGTGCTCGGACATCACCTGCATCCCAATGCGCAAGGGTTTTCTGTATCTCATGGCAATCAAGGACTGGTCGACGCGTAAGGTTCTGTCCTGAAGGCTGTCGAACACGATGGATGCTGAGTTCTGCATGGGGGTGCTGCAGGAAGCTCTGATCCGCTCCGGCGCGCCGGAGATCTTCAACACAGATCAGGGGTCACAACTCACGACGCCTCGGTTCACGGACGTGTCGCAAGCGCGCCAGATCCGCATCAGCATGGATGGGCGGGGCCGCTGACCGAACGAGCGCCCGATGAGGCGTATCATTAGAAGCAGCCCCCACGGGGTCCGGGATTAACCCTGGATCCCGTGGCCAACAACAACGCCGTCAATCTGGCGACCTGACAACAACCAATTAAAGCTTATCAGGTCCATAAAACTGTCCGAAAGGACGGGTCGACCTCTCTGCGCGATCGGTCTCTGCTTTTAAGCGGCTACATTCTCGAAGAACACGTCAAACCATATCTCCATGGCCGCGTAATTTATACAAACCGGTCCTTCCCAATTCCGGTGTGGTTCAATCCTTAGGTATTGGAATATCATGATGACGCGTACTGCCGATGGAAACAATAGACATCCCTTTATCGTAGAGGCCGATACCACAAGCGGATATTGGTCGAACCATCCCGATAATACGCTTCCTCCGCCCGATATGATGGGCGCCTATATGCGAAATCGGCCTTACCCCGCGAATCAGATCGAAGGTCGTAAGGGATGGATCATCGGCAGTGGAATTGCCGGCCTGGCCGCCGCTTTCTACCTGGTGCGTGACGGGGCCGTGAAGGGAGAGAATATTACTATTTTCGATGCGCTCGATATTGAAGGTGGTTCGCTTGATGGCGCTGGCAACGCTGAAGATGGTTACATCATTCGCGGTGGCCGCGAGATGAACTGGAACTACGACAATCTCTGGGATATTTTTCAGGATATCCAGGCAATCGAGCTTCCGTCGGGATACAGCGTCCTCGACGAATATCGCCTCATCAATGATAATGATCCCAATTATTCGAAAGCCCGGCTTATGCACAAGCAGGGACAGATCCGTGATTTCTCAACCTTCGGCCTTTCTCGTTCACAACAGTGGCAGTTAATTCGCCTCTTGCTGAAACGTAAGGAGAATCTCGATGACGTTACGATAGAGGATTATTTCAGCGCAGACTTTCTTCAAACCAATTTCTGGTTCTTTTGGCGTTCAATGTTCGCGTTTGAGAATTGGCATAGCTTGCTTGAGATGAAATTGTACATGCATCGTTTCATTGACGCGATCGACGGCCTCAATGACATGTCTGCGCTCGTTTTCCCGAAGTATAACCAGTACGATACTTTTGTACGTCCTCTCGTTGAGCATCTTAAAAAGCAGGGTGTAAAGTTCGAATTCGGCGCACGTGCCTACGACCTCGAGTGGCGGGATGAAGAGGGGAAATGTACTGTCACAGGCATTAGAATGCTCAACCATGGAGCCGCCGACCTTATCTCGGTAAACGAAAAAGACCTTGTATTTGTCTTGACTGGATCAATGACCGAAGGAACCGCGTATGGCGACATGAACCATGCCCCCGTTCTTCAGCGTGGTCGTCACGATCCAGGCAATGATAGTGACTGGGCGTTATGGAAAAACATAGCTAAAAAATCGTCGTTGTTTGGTAATCCTGAGAAATTCTATAACGATATTGGCAGGTCGATGTGGGAATCTGCCACCATCACCTGCAATCCTTCACCACTGGTAGATCGAATAAAAGAACTCTCTGTCAACGATCCTTATTCAGGCAAGACCGTAACCGGAGGGATCATTACCTTCACTGATTCCAATTGGGTCTTGAGCGTCACCTGTAATCGCCAACCACATTTCCCCGGTCAACCCGGTAATGTATTGGTTCTTTGGGCGTATGCTTTGCTTATGGACAAGGACGGCAATTGTATCAAAAAGCCTATGCCTGCCTGCACTGGCCGCGAAATCCTTCAAGAGCTTTGCCACCATTTGGGCATTACAGACAATCAATTTGAAGCTGTGTTAGCCAATACAAAGGTCCGTCTGGCGCTCATGCCCTATATCACCGCGATGTTCATGCCCCGGAAAGCCGGTGATCGGCCACATGTAGTACCGCAGGGTTGCACAAATCTCGCGCTTATGGGGCAATTCGTGGAAACTTCAAACGACATCGTCTTTACAATGGACTCTTCTATTCGGACAGCCAGAATTGGAGTTTATACTTTACTGGGCTTACAAAAAAAGGTTCCTGATATCAGCCCGGTACAATATGATGTTCGTAATTTAATCAAAGCTGCCCGAGCGATCAATAATGGAAAACCATTCCTGGGTGAATATTTATTACATCTCTTACTTAAAAAGACTTACTACGCCCATATTTTACCACCACTTCCAGATCGGCGACAGGGATTTCGCGAAACTGCCGACGCCGAATTGAAGGGTTTACTCAAAAAGAGCGCTCAGACAATCAATACCGTGGGCAAATGGCTGCAAAAGGCCCGGGAAGAGATTATAGAAAGGATTCGAAAATAACATCATTTCGAATGGTTAGAGCTTTGGTCAGATCTCAGAGACATAGATGGTTTTCTGGGCCAAAGCCTTAATCTCCCGACCATCACCGGAATGGGCTTTGTCATTGCAGGCCTTCTGGTCATGAACTTCTTATCAATGTCAGCGGGTCACTGACCTCAATATATTCCTTCTCTTGGAGCTTTCTATGATCAATCCTTTGCCCCCACTTCCTGTCCTGTGCGCCCTTCTCTTCCCAGTCTGCGCTTTTGCGCAAAGCTCCCACGACTGGTTGCCGGAATCTGGTGTTAAATCGCCTTACAGTCCACTTGCCGTCCCAACGACACTTCACCCAGTCACAGCTTCCCTAAACAGTCTACTAAAAACAGGATATCGGATCACCACAACCACAAGCTATGAAGAATCTGGGGCGCTCTTCACGCTTGAGAATCATGGTCAGACTATTCTCTGTGTGCTCACCCCTCCTAATCCGCAAACGGACCAGAATGTCCCAACATCACGCTGTTGGGCTTTGTAAAGACTGTTATTCCGTAAGAATATGATGCCACCAGATCCACTTTATTCAGTATAGCCCGAAGAAAATTCTTCAGATCCCAAGACCAAATATTCTGCTCCCAAGCCTAACAATTGATTTTATTCTCTAGTGGAAAGTTACGAAACACCTATACACTCTTAGTCATGACGCTCTCATCCTTCGCCCCCTGACCACTTGGCCGAAGTCCTGCCTGTTCTAGAGCAGCGGTCCTAGACCCGGGCAACGCTGGTGCTCGCCCTTGGGAGAGGACATGGAGGCCATCCGGACCCTGAGCAGGCGGCACTTACTGCCCTTTCAGTCGTCTCGGTGCCGTTGGATTGGTGGC
>NZ_JABCQI010000005.1 GCF_015244745.1 Gluconobacter cadivus | reverse complement strand
GAAGCATCTAAAAGATACATCAACCAACATCCCGATACTTAGACCCAGGAACTTAATCCTAAATCACCAGCACCAAAACGCCGCCAACATATCCCTTCCAATTCCATATTCAATTTTCAAAGACCGTCATCCCCGCCGCTCCAGAGCCCCTCGAAGTGGGCCCCGCTGCGTCGGTGAACGGGCTTATACGGGGGAGATCCCAGAGTGTCAAACAGAATTCACAAGACACTTATCAACAGATAAAATCGCGGTTTTCTGCGGCAGAAAAGACTAACCCCCATTATTCATTGCGAATCACACTCGAAAAAAGGCGGTTTTTTCTCAAATTTTCTGCTTTTCTCAGAAATCCGGCCAGTTGGGAGCCAGATGTCCGCCAATCCGTAGCGGAGCGACCTTTCTGGCCAGACCGGTGGCGTCATCCGTTTCAACCATAAGCCCACAAACTGTCGCCTCCCCTTCCGCCGGCTGCGGTCGATCGCCCGGGGTTTTGCGAACCAGTTTGTGAAGGGCTGCGGGTTTTCCCATTCCTATGACGCTATCGTAGTCACCACACATCCCCGCATCCGTCTGATAGGCCGTGCCCGCAGGGAGAATGCGATGGTCCGCAGTGGGAACATGCGTGTGCGTTCCCACCACAACAGAAGCCCTGCCATCAAAATAAGCTCCAAAGCCCATTTTCTCGCTGGTGGCTTCGGCATGAACGTCAATCAGGATGGCATGCACCGTCACGCCAAGCCGATGCTTTGACAGGATTTCGCTGACGATCCGGAAAGGGTCATCCAGCGGGTCCATGAAAATGCGCCCCATCACATTGATGACGAGAGCCCTGCGCCCACGGCTGATTTCGACGATATGACTCCCCTGCCCCGGCGTTCCGGCAGGGTAATTGGCAGGCCTGACAATGTAAGGAGCCTGATTGATATAGCCGAGCATATCACGGCGATCCCACGCATGATTGCCCAGCGTAATGACATCGACGCCGGCACTATGCAGGTTTTTCGCTATATCCGGGGAGAGGCCATAGCCGTGTGAGGCATTCTCACCATTGGCGACCACCAGATCCAGCGAGAGTTTCTCACGCCAGTCGGCCAGATTTCGGATAATGGCCTCACGCCCGCTACGCCCGATAATGTCGCCCAGAAACAGCAGTCTCAACAGTCAGTCTTTCATAAAGATTTTGGGTTATCAGTCCGGATGATTCCACACTCCGTCACGATCGTTTTTAACGGAATATCGTACGGACCTGTGGGAACGGCATCGATCTGCTGACCGGCAAAGCCGAAGCCGATCGCCGGAACATTCAGTGCGGCCAAAGTACGGTCATAATAGCCGCCGCCATATCCAAGCCTGTAACCAAAACGGTCAAATGCCAGAAATGGCACGAGAACAAGATCTGGAACGTCAACATTACCCTCCGGATGCAATGTTCCGAAACGGCCCGCAATCATGGAAGATGAAGGCGTCCAGCGCCTGAAGATCAAAGGAGAACCTTTTGGTGTGGTTTCAGGCAACAGAACCTGACGCCCGGCTTCAGACAGAGCATGACACAGGGGGCGAAGATCGACTTCTTCGGCAAGAGGCCAGACTGCAGCAATTTTTCGAGCAGGCTGTGCGAGAATTTCTTTTAAAAGAAAACCGCACAGCTTTTCGTCGTCTTCAGAAGGCAGCCCCTGCCGATATTCGGCCATTTTGCGGCGCAGTTTTTTTTTCAGAACGTCGATTTCGGAAATCTGTGGAGCCGCCAAAGCCGTTGGTCTTTTCAGCCCTCCTAGACCTGCAAGTGCAGGTGGGCACCGGTTAACGTGACCAGGGCCACGACAGAGCCAGTTCCCGTAGGAATGCTTATCGGCCCGGGGGATGATTTGCCTGACGCACCAGGCAGCTCCATCACTTATATTAGACTGTCCGGCCCGATATTCAATGCAAACCTTGAAGAATCAGGAAGTGCGCTCCAGTTCCGAGGCAAGAAGCTCTGCCTGCCCCGCCAGACGGGCCAGACGCTCCTGACGCGCCCCCTCACGCTGAAGCAGATGTCCGGCCTGCTGGATTTGCGCTTCGGCCTGAGGCGAAATCTGCCGGTGCTTCAGTTCGAAAATTTCATCGGCCATCAGAAGCGCGGCCATCATGAGCGTTTTGGATTCGCTTGCAGCACCACCCAGACTCCGGGCCCGCTGAAGCCAGCCTTCGACATGACGGGCCATGTCATACAGATGGGCTTCTTCGCCATCCTGACATCCAACATTATAGACGTAGCCATTAAGGCGAATGGATACCTGTCCCATCGCTCAGCCCTCTTTCCTGTTCAGCACGCACTGAATGCGGGCACACAGCGCATCGATATTGGCTGCAAATTCCGAAAGGTCAGGCGCGGAATGAAGAGCACGCTCACAGGCTTCCTTTGCCAGCACATGACGCTCGGACGCAGCAGCAATCCGCATCATCGCTTCCTCAAGACGCTCAAGCGTCTTATCGTCCTGCGCAATACCTGTCTCGTTTACCGCCACGTTCTTCCCGTTCCTGCAATCATTATGCCAGTCAAATGCCCGATACAGACCCGCTCCGGCCCGTTGCTCAGGAAAGACCCGATCCCGCTTTGGGGTCAAGGACATCCCTGCCCTTTCACTATCCTGTTTTCGTCATTTCGTCGCGCCATGAGATGGATCGGATCACCCGGCTCAAGGGAAATCGGTTTTTTGCCCTCTCCGTCGAAAGCGTAGGCAGCAGCTTTGGCGTTCCCTGGTGGCTGAACGTCATGGGCGACCATGCGGGATTATCTGTTCTGGATTGCGGCGCGTCTCCCATAGCGGCACGACAGGCGCTGGATTGCGGGGTCGGCTGGGCGATCTGCCGGGTCAATGCCGCACAACTTCGCGCGCTGGACTCCTACGACCGATACCGCGGACGGCTCCTGACGCTCAGACCGCCTAGCTCCCGCATCCACAATCTGCGAGAACATCCCCATGACAGCCTGTGATCTCTACCCCGTTTTACCTGCCGGCTTTGATATGGACGCCGCTTTAGAGGTGCTCCGCGATATTCTGCCGCTGCCTGAAGTCACCGCTCTTCGGCTGCCCTGCGGCTGGACGCCAGAGAAAGCGCAGCTTTCAAAGCTGGTGGACCTGCTCCATGCCAATGGCGTCGCCCTGATCCCTGAAGTCGGCGTTCCGCTGTCCAATACTCCAGACTCCCTTCTGGGGATCTGCGATGGGCTGCATGTCGCCTGTGTCGAGGATCTGGTCACTCTTCGCAAAACCGTCGGAAGCGATATGCCGATCGGCTGTGCGTGCGACAACCGCGACGATGCCATGAAAGCAGGCGAATCCGGCGCCGATTATGTTGCGTTTCCTGCGGGGGATCTGGAGCTCGTGACATGGTGGAGTTCCGTCATGGAACTTCCGGGCGTCACGGAGAATGTCACGACTGCGGCGGATGCTTCCTCAGCAATCACTGCCGGTGCCGATTTCCTTGCCATCCCCCTTCAGTTTGATGGCAAGGATAAAGAGCGATTTTCAGCGATGGCCGTGCTTGCGGCCGGCTGAAACCTTTACGGTAGGGATCGGCAGAAGCGCGTCCTGAGTGAAGTAAAGAACGCCATTGGACTGCGAGAAAGACTTGCCCCACAGACGGTTGGTCTCACCCGCTGCATTCTCGAGCAGCAGTTCGCCCGTACGCGGAGACACTTCCACGCCTAAAAGATCGCCATACAGGGTCTTCAGGCCGATTGCATGGGCATGATTGCGTTGGATGGCCCGGCGCAAAGCGGCTTCGTTCCATTTTCCATAGGCAATCGTGTAGCCCAGAATATGGACGAGCTGCCCGCGATTGGCCGGAGCCAGCAGCCCACCGGGCCAGCGCGCACTCAAACGTTCCATAGCCGCATTGGGAATCGCAAAAAGCGTGTACGGCCCCGGACCACTAATCCACGGCTCCAGCTTCGCCACCTGGATCGCCTTGACGTAGTCGCTGAGTTCCAGAGAACCCGCGATATTCTCGTCAAGCGGACGATCCTCATAAGACAGCATCGGAGGCGAGTGATAGGCGACCGGACTGTTGGGCGTCCCGTCCGCACTGGGCTGATAGGCGCTATCGGCCGTTCCGGGCATAGCGGCAGCGCGGGCGCTGATCTGGGTTTCGAAACTGTCCTGATAGTTCTTCGTCCAGTCCGTGCCCTGCCAGTCAGGATCGCCACAGGCGGACAGCGTGGCCCCAAGCAGGAGCCCCACGCCGAGTTTCAGCCCCTTCCCCCAGCCCGGAAACCGTCCTGAAGGGAAAACATCGAGTCGCACATCCATGCCTGATCGCACCATCCTGTGAGCGGGAGAGACGACCATAGAGCAGGTCGGGCGTTTCAGCACCCGTCCCCACGCATGGTCCATCCGACGACATGACCGCTGACCAGCTCGAATGTCGTCTGACAGCTTGTGTTGTAATAGGTCGACGGAAAACCGCCACCCCATCCACCCATGCCGCCCCAGCCGCCACCCCAGCCGCCCATACCACCCCAGCCACCGCCCCAGCCTCCCCAGCCACCGCCCCAGCCATCCCAGCCCCAGCCACCACCGGGAGAATACTGCGTCTGGTTGTCGATATAGGCGAGGAAGGTATGGCCCTGCGCATCGTAGTTGCGGGTCGGCACACCAAACTGGCGCAGGACATCCACCTCGGACTTGCCGACCATGGAATCCAGAACCTTGCGCTGCTGAAGGGTCGGGACCTCACAGGCAGAAAGGCCCAGCAGCACCAGAACGGACAGCACGCCAACTTTTTTCATCATATTCTTCCCCGACTGTGCCGCTGTAGAGCGGTCATGTTCCTCTTTCGACACGTTCTAGCCCTTCTGACGCAAAAGAAGGATTAAAACTCCTGCAAGTTCCGAAAAGATCAGGCCAACCACAAAATGTCACTGATCCGCGGCGCCCCTGTCGCCAGCATGACCAGCCGGTCAAACCCGAGCGCAATCCCCGAACAGGCAGGCAGATCCGGCAACGCTGCCAAAAAGGCTTCGTCCACCGGCCAGTCCTGATCCGGTGACAGACCGATACGGCGCTTGCGGTCCGTTACAAAACGCTCCCGCTGCTCCACCGGGTCCGTCAGTTCCTCGAATGCATTCGCCAGTTCCAGCCCCCCCACATACAGTTCAAACCGCAGAGCCGCGCGCCCGTCCGCCGGGTCGCGTCGTGCGAGAGCGGCCTGTTCGGCAGGCCAGTGCGTCAGGAACGTCGGGCGTTCGCGCCCGATCACGGGTTCGACGCGCTCCAGCAGAAGCCGGAAAAACAGATCCTCCCACGTCTCCCCGTTGCGCAGACCAACACGCGCCTGCTCGGCAAGGGCCTCGGCATTTCCGGCCGTTCCCAGCAGATCCGCCCCTACATAGCGCGCAAACGCAGCCTGCATCGTCAGACGTTCGAAGGGGAGTGACAGATCAATGACATCCATCCCCCGATGCACCACAGGCGGCAGAAGAGCCCGCAGGAAAGATTCCGTTTCATCCATCAGGGACGACAGATCCGCACCCGGACGATACCATTCCAGCATGGTGAACTCTGGCGCATGCGTGTTGCTCGCCTCACCATTGCGCCAGACGCGTGCCAACTGGAACACGGCGCGTCCCGTCGCCGCCACAATCCGCTTCATCGCGAATTCCGGACTCGTATGCAGAAAACGCGGCTCGCAGGAGCCGTCGGGGCGTTCAAGCTCGGTTCTGAAACACCGCAGATGGACCTCTTCTCCCGGAACAGGAACGGCGCAGGGCGTCTCGACTTCCAGATAGCCCCGGTCTTCAAAGAAGGTCCGAACGGATTTCACCATCTGCGAGCGCCGCTCAAGCAACGGCAGGCGCTCGGCGATCCGGGCCGAATCAGCGGCCAATCCAGCGGACAATACGGTCATGGCGTCTATCGCTCCTGTTGCAAAACGGGGACCCGCACCGCTAGAGGCATCACATGCACGATATGGTCAAGACAGCCCAAAAGCATTCTGCAAAACGCGCCACCCTTCGCACACCCTCGGACCTGATCGACGCGGGACTGGCGAACGAGGCGGACCGTTCAGCGCTCGAAGCGGTAGGCGAACGCTTCACAATGGCCATTCCGCCTGCCTTTCAGGACCTGATCACCCATCCGGACGACCCTATCGCTAGACAGGTCATCCCTGATGCACGCGAACTGATCACACTGCCGCACGAAGATACGGACCCGATCGGCGATGATGCGCTCTCGCCCGTTCCCGGAATCGTGCATCGCTATGCCGATCGTGCCCTGCTCAAGCCGCTGCTGGTCTGCCCGCTCTATTGCCGCTTCTGCTTCCGCCGAGAACATGTCGGGCCCGGCGGCGGCCTTTTGAATGATGCGGAACTCGAAACCGCGTTGGACTGGGTGCGGCAACATCCCGATATCCGTGAGATCATTCTCACGGGGGGCGATCCGCTCATGCTGGCGCCCCGCCGACTAAAGCATATCGTGCAGTCCCTGTCCGACATGCCCCATATCGAGACCATCCGCATCCATTCCCGCGTGCCAGTCGCCGATCCCGCCCGCATGACGGAAGAGCTTCTGGATGCCATGGAAACGGACTGCGCCATGTGGCTCGTGGTCCATGCCAACCACGCCAGAGAACTGACGCCGAAGGCCACGAAAGCCATCCGCGCCGTGCTGTCGCGTGCCATTCCGGTTCTGTCGCAGTCCGTTCTGCTGCGCGGGGTCAACGATACGGTGGAAAGTCTGGAAGCCCTTCTGCGGGCGTTTCTGAAAGCGCGGGTCAAACCCTATTATCTGCATCATCTGGATGCTGCCGCCGGAACCGGGCATTTTCATGTTCCGGTCGAGGAGGGACAGGCGCTGCTGCGGCAACTCCGCGGACGGGTGACGGGTCTCGCCTGGCCAACCTATGTTCTGGACATTCCGGGCGGCCGGGGCAAAGTCCCGATCGGCCCGGAATATCTCAAGCCCGACTCTCCGGGTGCTGTTTCAACACCCGACGGAGAGATTTGCGACTTCACCTGAAACGAAAGAAACGCTTACTTCGCTTCGAACATATGCGTGGCATGCGTGATCGCGCCGCCCGCGCGGATGGCAGCGGCCACGAGGGCGATTTCAGAAAGCTGGGCGTCCGTCGCACCTGCTTCGCGAGCCGCCTTCACATGAAGTTCAATACAATACGGGCACTGGGTCGTCAGGGCGACCGCCACGGCGGCGAGTTGCTTGGTCAGGGCGCTGACGGCCCCTTCCTCGAAGGCCGCGCGATCGAACTGCCAGAAAGCCTCCATACCCTTGGAGGCATTGGCTTCGAGATGGGAAATGCGCGAGAGGTTCTTCATATCGTACATGCGTTTTCTCCTTGCGTTTCGCCCTGACCCTCAGGACGCACACACAGTTTGACATGACCTGCCCGGCGCGCGGCCCCAAGTCCCCTTTCCTTCACACTTTCCTGAAGTCCCCGCAGCCTACGCATCCCTTGTGCCTTGCTTAGAAGCCCCGTGCGGCGCTAGAAGCCCACAAGACGTGACAGAAAATCCCTATCCAAGGGTCATCAGGACACAAGCATGAAACAGCAAGCCAACCTTATCCGGGCCGGCCAGGTCATCGAGCACGACGGTCGCCGCTGGACGGTTCTCAAGCAGCAGATCATCACCCCGGGCAAGGGTGGCGCCTTCATCCAGGTCGAAATGCGCGATCTCAAGACGGGCAACAAGACCAACGAGCGCTGGAGAACGGCTGACTCCGTCGAGCGTCTGATGACGGAAGACAAGGACTACACCTATTCCTACATGGATGGTGACAATGTTGTCCTGATGGACCCGGAGACGTTCGAACAGCTGATCCTCGCCAAGGACATCTTCGGCGACCAGTTCGCATTCCTGCAGGACAACATGCCGCTGAACGTCAAGCTGGTCGAAGGCGACCCGGTGGGCGTGGAACTGCCGCCGCATGTGACGCTGGAAATCACGGAAGCCGATCCGGTGGTCAAGGGCCAGACAGCCAGCTCATCCTACAAGCCCGCCGTCCTGTCCAACGGCGTCAAGACGCTGGTCCCGCCGTTCATCGAAGCCGGTGAGCGCATCGTTGTCCGCACGGAAGACGCATCCTACGTCGAACGCGCGAAGGACTGATCCATCATGCGTCTCTCCCCGCACATGGCCGTCATGCAGGGCGCCGCGCAGAAGGCCTCGCGCCGTCTGCTCCGTGACTTTGCAGAGGTCGAACAGCTTCAGGTCAGCATCAAGGGTCCGGGAGATTTCGTCTCCCAGGCCGACCTGCGCGCCGAAACCATCCTCCGCGAAGAACTGAGCCGTGCGCGGCCGGGCTACGCCTTCCTGATGGAAGAAAGCGGCGCTTCGGGCGGGGATAACTGGACCTGGCGCTGGATCGTCGATCCGCTGGACGGCACGACGAACTTCCTGCACGGCATTCCGCACTGGGCCATTTCCATCGGCCTTCAGCGCAGACTTCAGGACGGATCGATCGAACTGGTCGCGGCGGTTGTCTACAACCCCGCTGCCAACGAAATGTTCTGGGCCGAAAAGGGCGTGGGCGCGTTCCTCAACGAGCGCCGCCTCCGCGTCTCCGGCCGCCGCAATATGCTGGAAGCCGTTTTCGCAACGGGCATTCCCTTTGCGAAGGTCCCGAGCAGCAGCCGTCTGCCGTTCGCCCGCGTTCTGGGCGCACTGATGCCGCAGGTCGCAGGGATTCGCCGCTTCGGTGCCGCTGCCCTTGATCTCGCATGGGTGGCAGCAGGCCGCTACGAAGGCTACTGGGAATTCGGCATCAAGCCGTGGGACTGCGCAGCCGGTCTGCTTCTCGTCCGCGAAGCCGGTGGTTATGCGACCGATCCGGACGGTAACGAACTCCACGATCTGCCGGACGACGTGAATGTCGTTGCCGGAAACACCAACCTTCACGGTACTCTGCGCGCGCTCGTGCATGAGGCCCTGAACCGGGGTTGATCTCCCGGCGCTGACGAAACTGTCCTCACGCCCCATTGCGGGAGTCGTGAGGCGTCGTCTAGGATCGGCCTGACATGAACAGGCCGATCCTCTCCTCCCTTTCTCTGGCGGCCTTTCTGGCCTGCCTTTCGCTGCCTGCCGCACAGGCACAGGTCACCAGCAATCTGGATGATCTGCCTCAGGGCAAGTCCGCTCCCACCGCAAAAAAACCGGCTGCTGCGCCACATACGGCCCACACCTCCGCCGCACACAGCAACACGAAGCCGGTCTCGCAGAAACCTAACGCGACATCCATGCCTGCCCCGGCAGCCACTCCGGTCAAATCTGCTCCAGCGCATGAGACGGTTCCGGGCGTCCCTCCCGCTCCACCACCTCCCGTGGTGCTGCCCCCGCCATTCGTTCCGGTTCAGCTTCATCCGCCGGTTCCTCCGACGGACGTGACGGCCGCTGCCGATGCCGCAAGCCATACGGAATCGCTGCCTGACGGCGGACTGCGCGTTCTGTTCGCGTCCGGAAGCGACGCGCTGAACGCCGACAGCCTCAAAACGCTGCAGGCCTATGGAACCGAACTCTCCCATCACCCGGAAGAGCGGATCGTGCTGATCGCTCATGCCACACTGCCGGGCGATGACGTGTCCATGCCGCGCCGTATCGCGCTGGCCCGCGCGCTTGCCGTCCGATCGATCTTCATTCACGCAGGTGTGGCCACGACCCGTCTCTATCCCCGCGCGCTCGGACGTCCTGACGCCGGAGACAGTGCGCCTGCCGACCGGCTGGATGTTGTCATCGAGACAAATCCCGTCGACCCATCCTCACCTTCCGCAAACGGCCTGCCGAAATAACATCAGGAAAGACACGCCGTGACACGTCCTACGACCTATCTGCTCCGAATGGCCGTTTTCCTTGTCGCGGTCGGCCTTCTGGCCGCGACAATGGGCACAACCCTGCTTCAGGCCTTCAGCGCGAACCCGAAGCTCGATGCCATTATCCTTGGCGTGCTCCTGCTGGGCATCCTGTGGAACCTGCATGTCGTCCAGCGCCTCATGCCGGAAGTGCACTGGGTTGAACTCCTGCGCCAGCCACGCGCCGGTCTGGCCGCACCCAAGGCTCCCCGCCTGCTCGCGCCCATGGCCAGCATGCTGGCAGCCCGCAACCGCACGGACCGCCTGACACTTTCAACCCAGACCACACAGGCCATGCTCGACAGCCTGTCCTCACGTCTGGACGAAAGCCGGGAAATCTCCCGTTACATGACCCAGCTTCTGATTTTTCTGGGTCTGCTGGGCACGTTCTACGGCCTTCTGCTGACGGTCAGTTCGATTGCCGGTGTCATCGGCGGCATGTCCGCCGGTGGCGGCGACATGGACGTCATGTTCAACCAGCTCAAGACAGGCCTTGCCGGACCGCTCGCCGGCATGTCCACGGCGTTCTCAGGCTCGATGTTCGGCCTCGCCGGCGCACTGGTCCTCGGCTTTCTGGATCTCACGGCCGGGCAGGCCCAGACCCGCTTTTTCAATGAACTGGAAGAATGGCTGGCTGGCGTCACACGCGTCACGGGCAGCACGTCCATCGACAGCGACGGCGCCCCTGTTCCGGCCTATGTTCAGGCCCTGCTCGAACAGACTGCCGAAAATCTGGAAACGCTCCAGAACGCCGTCTCCCGCAGCGAGGAAAACCGCGTCCGCGAGCTGCACATGCTCGACAGCCTTCAGGAACGTCTGCGCGGCATGACAGATCTGCTCGCCGCCAACCAGACGCTCATGACCCGCACCGCTGAAACCCAGACTGCCCTTCTGCGCCATATGGGCGATGATGGTCCGGGCTCCCAGGGAACGGCGCTCCTGCGGATTGAAACGCATCTCAGCCGCCTGATCCAAGAGCTTCATGAAGGCCGCGCCCAAACAATCGGCGAGCTTCGCAACGATCTGCGCGTTCTGGCCCGCACGATTGCCGCAGCCTCCGGCAGCACGACACCCTCCCCCGGCAGGCAGGACTGATCCATGGCCCGGCGCAGACGCGGATCTCACAACGCCCTTGATGCCTGGCCCGGCTATGTGGACGCCCTGTCCACCCTGCTAATGGTCGTTACCTTCGTCCTACTCGTCTTCGTCGTGGGGCAGCAGTTCCTGTCGGTCTCGCTGTCACGACGCGAACACACGCTCGACGCCCTGCAGAAGCAGCTGGCCGAACTGTCGCACATGCTGTCGATGACGGAAGACAAAAATAAAAGCCTGTCTTCCACCGTCGCCACCCTGTCTGACGAAAAACAGCATAATCAGGCCCAACTTCAGACTCTTTCGACACAGATCGCTGCCCTAACGGGACAGCTTCAGTCGAAGGATCAGGCCCTCGCCTCAGCAGACGACACAAGCAAACAGCAGAACAGCAAGATTTCTGACCTTCAGGCGCAGGTTGAAGAATTGACCCGCCAGCTTCAGGCGATCAGCAACGCTCTCGACCTCGAAAAGAAAAACGAGCAGGGCAAGGATGCCCAGATTGCGGACCTTGGCAACAAGCTCAATCTGGCGCTGGCGGACAAGGTCAATCAGCTCAAACGCTACCGATCCGAGTTCTTTGGACGTTTGCGAGACCTGCTGAAAGACCAGAAAGGCGTGAATGTCGTGGGAGACCGCTTCGTCTTCCAGTCGGAAATCCTGTTCCCGCAGGGCAGTGCCGAACTGACGCCGGAAGGCCGCAAAGAAATCACGACGCTTGCCCACACTTTCAAACAGGTCGCCTCAACGATTCCGACGGATCTTCCGTGGATTCTGCGCGTGGATGGTCATGCTGACCGCCAGCCGATCCACAGCGCATTTCCCAGCAACTGGGAACTGTCGTCGGAGCGCGCCATCACGGTGGTCAAACTGCTGATTGCCGAGGGCGTGGACCCACGTCATCTGGCCGCGACGGGCTTCGCCGACTACCAGCCTCTGGACGCGGCCACCACACCGGCGGCCTATGCCAGAAACCGCAGGATCGAGTTCCGTCTGACGGACCGCTGATCCCACTCCAGCCTGCCTTTTGACGAAGGCAGGCTTTTACGCAGATCTACTGACATTTCTGCAATAATCCCGTATGTAGCAGCCATGACCGATACCCCGCTCTCCCTTATCCGCAATTTCTCGATCATCGCTCACATCGACCACGGCAAATCGACGCTGGCCGATCGCCTGATCCAGGCCTGTGGCGCGTTGACCGCGCGCGAGATGAAAAATCAGGTTCTCGATTCGATGGAACTTGAGCAGGAGCGCGGGATCACCATCAAGGCACAGACTGTGCGCCTGACCTATCCGGCCAAGGACGGCAAGGTTTACACGCTGAACCTCATGGACACGCCGGGCCATGTCGACTTCGCCTATGAAGTCAGCCGCTCGCTCGCTGCCTGTGAAGGCTCGCTTCTGGTCGTCGATGCCTCTCAGGGCGTGGAAGCCCAGACGCTGGCGAACGTCTATCAGGCACTCGACGCCAACCATGAAATCGTCCCGGTCCTGAACAAAATCGACCTTCCGGCCGCGGAACCTGAGCGCGTCCGCGCCCAGATCGAGGAAGTTGTCGGAATCCCCGCCGATGACGCCGTCGAAATCAGCGCCAAGACCGGCATCAATATCGAAGGCGTGCTCGAAGCCCTCGTCCAGCGCCTCCCCGCCCCCACGGGTGACGCCGAAGCCCCGCTTCAGGCCCTGCTGGTCGACAGCTGGTACGATGCCTATCTGGGCGTCATCATTCTCGTCCGCATCAAGGACGGCCGCCTCAAGCGTGGCGACCGCATCCGCATGATGCAGACCGGTGCCACCTATCACGTCGATCAGGTCGGCGTGTTCCTGCCCAAGATGCAGTCGGTCGAAAGCCTGGGTCCGGGCGAGATGGGCTATATCAACGCCGCCATCAAGACCGTCGCGGACTGCAATGTCGGCGATACCGTCACCCTTGACCGCCGCCCTGCCGAGAAGGCCCTTCCGGGCTTCAAGCCATCCATTCCCGTCGTGTGGTGCGGCCTGTTCCCGATCGACGCGGATGATTTCGAAAAACTGCGTGACAGTCTTGCGAAGCTGCGTCTGAACGATGCGTCGTTCCACTTTGAAGCCGAGACATCGGCGGCACTGGGTTTCGGTTTCCGCTGCGGCTTCCTCGGATTGCTGCATCTGGAAATCATTCAGGAACGCCTGTCCCGCGAATTCAATCTGGACCTCATCGCAACCGCGCCGTCCGTGGTCTACAAGATGCACATGACGGATGGCACGGTCGAGGATCTGCACAACCCTGCGGACATGCCGGAGTTGAGCAAGATCGAAACCATTGATGAGCCGTGGATCAAGGCCACCATCATGGTGCAGGACGAATATCTCGGCCCGGTCCTGACGCTGTGTTCCGAACGTCGTGGTGTGCAGGTGGACCTGACCTATGTCGGCAACCGCGCCATGGCCGTCTACCGCCTGCCGCTGAACGAAGTGGTGTTCGATTTCTACGACCGCCTGAAATCCATCAGCCGTGGCTACGCCTCCTTCGACTATCAGATGGACGGCTACGAAGAGAGCGATCTGGTCCGCATCTCCATTCTCGTGAACCACGAACCGGTCGATGCCCTTTCCTTCATCTCGCACCGCACCGTCGCCGAACAGCGTGGCCGCTCGATCTGCGGCAAGCTCAAGGATCTGATCCCCAAGCAGCTCTTCAAGATCGCCATTCAGGCCGCCATCGGCTCCAAGGTCATCGCCCGTGAAACGATCGGCGCGCTGTCCAAGGACGTGACGGCCAAATGTTATGGCGGCGATATTTCCCGTAAGCGCAAACTTCTGGACAAACAGAAGGAAGGCAAAAAGCGCATGCGGCAGTTCGGTAAAGTCGAAATCCCCCAGAGCGCCTTCCTCGCCGCCCTGAAAATGGACTGAGACCTGCCCCATGTCGAAAAGCGCCGCCATCCTGTTCGTTCACAACGAGGTTGATACGATCGGATGGTGGCTGGCCCATCACGCGACAGTCGGTTTCTCGACCCTGATTGTCTGTGACGATCATTCGACGGACGGAACCAGTACGGTCCTCTCAAACGCCGCCACGCTTTACGACATCCGGCTCCAGTCCGCCGATACGACGCTCCCCACACGACTGGAACGTCAGACCCGATTCCACGAAAACGCACTCGCACAGGGCCGCGACGAGTTCGACTGGATGATGATTCTGGCGGAGGATGAATATCTGCATTTCGAGACCGCCCGATCGGTCTCCGAATTCACGACCGCTGCGACCGGAACGACAATTCCCGTAAACTGGTGCCTGTTAGGCTCTTCCGGACGCCTGACGCCCTCGGCCTTCTCCCCGGTCGAGACCTTCACCCGTCATGGCCTTCTCGGCCTACCGGATCACCGCATTGTGCGACATCTTGTTCAGCCACGCTCTCTCGAAGCCGCCCTGCCTGATCCCTTTTCGGCGTTGGATAGAAATGCCGTCTGGGACGACGCGCGGATTCTTCACTTTGCCGCCAGAGACCGGGAAAGTTTCTTCAAGCGCGATTCTAGCGCGACGCCCGAGCAGGCCTGGAACAACTTCGACCGCAATGATGCTGAATATGGCGGCGCGCACCGCTGGCTTCCCGAAAGCCGCCGGATCGCCTCATTCCTGACCCAGGCGTCGTTGACCGATCTTTATTGGCGCCTCAAGACCGTCATGTCTCATGCGGATAAGTCCGCTCTACAAAAACTTGGCCTGACACCCGCTCAGCTTTCCGTGTCTTCGTCCTCCCGCTCACAACCGAAATTTCGCTTCTGTACGCTCGGGGAAACGCCGCGTCTGATGCTGGATATGCAAACCGGCTCTTTCGTTCCTGTTGGAGCGACGGACACGGATTTCGGGCGCTATAATCCGCTCGTCATGGCTTTGGAAGTATCGGACACCGATATCTGGAACGCGTGCCTGTTCGTGGAAAACCCACTGCCCGGCCGATATCTCCCGCTCGCAGCCTCGCCGACGCTCCTGCCCATGATCCCGCTCCGCATCAAAATTGCTGAAAACACCGTCCAGTCCCCCGTCAGCGGCAATGATATCCATATCGCCATTCCCGACCATCGCCTGACGGAAATCGACGCGACGATGAGTCTCTACAGCCGCATGACATCTTTCATGGTTCTGACGGCGGAAGGCCATAACCTCGCGGGATTACTGCGCGGAATTGAAAGACTTCCCGCAGCAGATGCCAGCGCCCTGGGATGCGCGGTTGCTATGCTGCCGTTCGAGGAGGCCGAGCGCCTATCCGATGCTTTTCCGGGTGTTGTCCCAAGGAATGTGCGGCCGGCCCGACTGCCTCAGGCCTGAGAACCGGCGCTATTGCGGAACAGGTCAAACGTCAGGACTGCTCCTGCCGTAACAGCCTTACGCTGTGCCACATCGCTCTCGTTCAGAGAGTGCTCCAGATGTGCCAGAAACTCCGGCCATTCCCCTTTCTGATGGAACGCCGACAGATACGCCCGGGGCAAACCCTCAGCCACACGCGCCGAAAGCACCCGGCCGCCAAGGCGTGATCCCTCCAGAACATACAGCACGCCCAGCGCCATACCGTCATGCTCGGGAAAGATGTCCTGACGCGCTGCAGGAACTTCAAGCCCCATCTGCCGCAGATCCTCCTTCAGCAGTTCCGAGCGTGAACGCCATGATGGCAGCACACTCGGATGCTTCGCGAGATAGGTCTCGGCCGTCAGAAGCGCGCCTGCATGAGCTGTCAGAAACGCACCGTAGGATTCTCGATCTGCAAGATTGAAACGCGAAAAAGCTTCATCCACGGCTTCATGCGCCTTTCGGCTGACACGTCGCAGTTCTGCAAGGCCTGAGCCGTTCTGACTGCCGATGCGTTCAACCGTGTCCATCCGTCCCGATCTTCCTGTCTTTTGTGAAACCGTTTCTGGTTCTGTCCGTAATTAGAGCGACTTGCAACAACCAGATCCGTCTCGACACACCACAAGTTCCGGAGAAACGCCGTTGAGCAGCACCCCGCCCCGAACACCTTCCCCTTCTGACAACCCTCTCGCCGGGCGGGGGAAGCGACACCGGCGCCTGAAAACCGCTGGCGGTATTGTCGGAGCGCTGGTGGCCGCCCTCATCGTGCTGATCCTGGTCTGGCAATGGGACTGGTTCGTTCCCTACATTGACCGCAAGGCCACAGCAGCCCTGCATCGCCCCGTCAGCATCGCGCATCTGCATGTTCATCTTGGCTTCAAACCAACAATTACGGTCGATGATCTGAAAATCGGCCAGCCCGAGGGCTTCGGAAAAGAAAAAGACGACTTTGCCTCAGCTCACGCCATCACGGTTAAGGTCGATGCATGGCGCTACCTGACAGGTGGCGGTCTCTCCGTGCCACTGATCCGTGTCGACGCACCAAAAGGCGACATCGTTTCACTGGCTGATGGCACGAACAATTATACGTTCCCCTCATCGTCCGACACACCCTCCCAGACAGCGTCACCTTCAACAACATTGCCCAAGCTCGGCAAGATCGAGATCAATGACGGCGATGTCCGTATAGCGATGGCAAAGCTGAAGACGGACATGCACGTCCTTATCCATACCGTTCCGTCAAAAGACGGCGACGACGGGCATATCGTCATTGATCTTGAAGGCCGCTACGCCCGCGCACCCATCACGGGTCATATCGTTGGGGGCGCCCTTCTGGACATCACAGACACCACGCATCCCTATCCAATCGACGGACGCCTCGCCAACGGCCCCACCTACATCACTCTGCGCGGCACGGTTGACGATCCGATCCACTTCCGCGGTACCAATCTTGCACTGCATTTTGCCGGTCCGGACATGGCGCTCCTTTACCCCCTGACGGGCGTACCCATTCCGGAAACCCCGGCCTATAGCGTCACCGGCAATCTGGCCTATTCCGACCGCGCAATCCGTTTCCAGAAATTCGAAGGCCATATGGGCTCTTCGGATATCGGCGGAGACATCAATGTCAATCCGCATCAGAAACCGATCTTTGTGGATGCGGCCCTTCATTCCCATCAAGTGGATCTGGCGGATCTGGGCGGCTTCATTGGCGCACAGCCCGGCGAAGCGAAAAAAGCCGAACCGGCCAGTACCCGCGTACTGCCTGACAAGGCCATCAATGTCCCGAAACTCAATGCCGCCAACGTGCATCTAACCTATCACGGCGATCACATCCGCAATAAAAACTGGCCTCTGGACAATATTGATACCGAACTCGACATCCATGACGGCGCCATTGACCTCAAACACCTGACCTTTGCCACCGGGACAGGAACCATTTCCGCAAATGCTACGCTTGAGCCGACCAAAAACGCGCAGTTCCACACCCGCTTCCGTCTGGACGTCTCCCGCCTTCCCCTCTCCCGCATCATGACATCCAAGGACATGTTCCAAGGTGAAGGCACTATTGGCGGTCATGTAACGCTTAATTCGACTGGCAATTCGGTCGCAACGCTGGTCGAAAACGGCAACGGCGGGACGACACTGGTTCTGGACCGCGGGGGGGATGTGACGGCCCTTCTTCCCGATCTGCTGGGGCTCAAGCTCGGCTCGGCCATTCTGTCTGCGCTTGGAATTCCGGATCGCTCAAAACTGGAATGCCTCGTGGCGGACCTGCCGCTCAAGAACGGTATTGTGCATACCGATGCAATGCTCCTGCAAACCGGTACTACCCGGACAAGCGGCACTGGCACCGTCAATTTTCATAAGGACACACTGGACTACGCCATCACCACCCGCTCGATCGGACCACAGATCCTGTCCCTGCCCGGCGCGGTCCATATTTTCGGCCCGATCAACAGCCCCACAATTCTGCCGGGTGCGGAACTGATCGGCCGCGTCGCAGCCTCTGTGGGGCTTGGGATCGTCTTCCCGCCCGCAGCTCTGATCCCGACCATCCAGCTTGGTGTCGGCAAGGGCTCGGCCTGCGAAAAAGCCATTCTGGAAGCCAATGAACATCCCGCCGCCGGGATCGCACCCGGCGCCACCACAGGCTCAGGCCCCAGCAGCATCCCGCACCCGGCACACCCACAGACAGCAACGCATCCGCAAGCCTCACACCACCACCTGTCTCCGGCAGAGATCCACAAAGCATGGGAGAAAAAATCGAACCCGAAATGAAAAGATACGCTCCGGGTCGTGGCAGAACCAGCTTTTTTGACTATAGCTTGGCCCAGCCATCCCCTGCCCCCGGAGTGTCCGCTTGCTGCTATCCAGACTCGACCGCTGGTTCCATATCACGGCCCGCGGTTCAACGATCCCGCGTGAGGTCATTGCCGGACTGACGGTCTTCGGGGCCATGGCCTATATCGTGGCCGTCAACCCGGCCATCCTTTCGGCGGCAGGTCTGGACCGTCACGACATGGTCATGACCACGATCGCCGGCGCAGTCGCGGGCACGCTGCTGATGGCGCTCTGGGCCCGCCTGCCCATCGCCCTTGCCCCCGCCATGAGCAGCAATGTCCTGTTCGCACAGGTTGTCGTGCAGCAAGCCCATGTCAGCCCGCGCACAGCCTTTACGGTCGTCTTGTTCAGCGGACTGTGCTTTACCGCCCTCTCCCTGAGCCAGATCCGTCAACGCATCATCCGCGGCTTTCCGCCTTCGATCGTGCTCGGGATCCAGATCGCACTCGGTGCCTTCATCGCCCGGATCGGTCTAATGACGGGCGGCATCGCCGTTCCTTCGCCCGAAGGTCTGACATTTGGCTCCCTGAGCAACCCGTCCGTCCTGCTCAGCATGGCTGGCGTCGTCCTGAGCGCCATTCTCGTCGTCCTGCGCGTCCCGGCCGGGCTGCTCCTCGCCATCCTCACCATTACCATCGCCGGACTGTTCATCCACACGCCCTCAGGCCCGATCACGCATCTTCCAGCCCAACTTCTGGACTGGCCGCATTATCCGACCAACCTGTTCCTTCCTTTCGATTTCCACGAATATTTTTCCCACCTCGGACTCCTCGTCCCCATCACGCTCTATTTTCTGCTGAGCGATTTTTTCGACGCAACCGCAACAATGATGAGCGTCGCCCACCGCGCAGGCCTGGACGGAACGGTTGAAAAACCTGCGCTCGATCACCGCGCTTTCGGTTCCGATGGAGCGGCCAGCATCATCGGTGCCTCGCTCGGAACCTGCACGGTCTCCGCCTATGTCGAGAGTCTGGCAGGCGTAGAAGCCGGCGGCCGCACGGGTCTGAGCGCACTGGTCGTCGCCGTCCTGTTTGCCCTGTCTTCCGTTTTCTGGCCACTCATCACCGCCATTCCCGCGATCGCCACAGCGCCCGTGCTTATTCTCGTGGGACTAAACATGCTCGGCAGCCTCAGCCGTGTCGCGGAAACACCCGCAGAAGCCATTCCGCCCCTGATGATGCTGCTGATTGCAGGCGTGACCGGTAATTTCATGCTGAGCCTGTCCTGCGGCCTGCTGATCTACACCGCGCTCGCCGTCGCCACACGTCAGTTCCAGCGCCTAACGCCAATCGTCCTCGGTCTGGACGCCGCCTTCATCTTTTACATGGTTCTTCAGGCACACATGGGAGCATGAGGACTTTTTAAAGCGCGGTTTTAATTCTTTTTTCATAGCTTCAGGGCAGGCTGCCTCGCATGACTTCCTGCCCCCCCAGTCCGCGCCACATCTTCATCGCCACGCCCTGCTTCGGTGGCACCATCACACTGAATTACATGCAGTCCCTCATCGGCTGCATGGCCACAGCACCGGCCCATAATCTGCAACTCACCCTGTCCACAATCGGCAGTGACGCCCTCATCACGCGGGCCAGAAACACGCTTCTGCATCAGTTCGTGACCATGACCGATGCCACCCATCTTCTTTTCATCGACAGCGATATCGGCTTTTCCATAACCGACATTCTCGCCCTGCTGGATGCAGACCGCCCTCTGATCGGAGGGGCCTACCCCCTGAAATCCCATTACTGGGACCACGATACGGATCGTTTCATTGCCGCTGGCGAAGAGCCCAGAACAGCCAGCCTACGCTATGTCGGAGACTGCGCCGCCCTGCACGATGACAGCGCACCGGGCGAAATCGCGAACGTCTCCTATATCGGAACCGGATTCATGCTCATGACCCGTCAGATGCTCCTCGACATGATCGCCCACTATCCCGAAACCCGTTACAGCCGCATCGACGCGAAGTCCGAAGGCCAGACTTCGCAAGCACCCTCGTCAGACGCCTATGCCCTGTTCGACTGTCTGATCGACCCGGAAACCCGGACCTATCTTTCCGAAGATTTCGCCTTCTGCCGCCGCTGGATCACAATCGGAGGAAAGGTCGCCCTCCACCGCGGTCTGTCGCTGACTCATACAGGCAGCACGACGTTCAAAGGCGACCTGTCTGCGCGAACGCTGCCACTTTCTACACCCTGAACCTCAAACGGCGCATTTTCCGGCATCATCTGCCACTATTCGGTCATATTAAACCGGTTTAAACAGTCGTGCGGTGTCGGGAGCGTGATGCATACATTCCCCGACACCGCTCCCACTCTCTTCAGACCATAACCGCCTGACGGAAAAACGGGATGTTGGCCACAGGGTCAGCCGCCCCTGCAGCCGTGTTGTAATACTGCTTGTGAAAACGGCTCAGAACGGCCGGATCGCTCGACGACGGCAGGGAGACCGGCGTCCGGTAATACCGGATGCGGGCCATTGCCGATGCATATCTCAAATTGGAGACAAGCTGCGCGCTTTTGGGCAGATCCTGCGAAAGCATCCCCTCCAGAATCCGCTCGAACCTCCTGCCTGCCGGATAACACAGAAAGTTGACCCAGCAGTCGTCATGCGTTGCGGGCTCCATCTGCCACAAACCCAGAGCCGGGCCCCCACCAATCTGCCGGACATATGTCCCCCGACTTTCCGCAAGGGCCGTGCCCGTCACCAGATTGACCGCAACGTCCCCATCCAGCCCGAGCGCCGCCAGTGCGGGAGCGACCACCAGATGCTTGAGCTGGCCTGCATCAATTCCACTCATAGCCCCTCCTCACTTCGTGGTCAGAGACAGAGCAACATGCACCATGCCCGTCCCCAGAATGGATGTGACCAGTGTGATGATCCCCGTAATGACCGCCCGCCCCCCGATCAGCCGGTCCAGCTTTCCGTTGACCACACGATTCCCCTCATCAACCTTCGTCTCCAGCAATTTCATCTGATCCCGCAGCGACGAGATTTCCTGCCGCATCTCGGTCCGCAGTTCCTCATATCGATCCGAAAGCCCCCCCGCGATCGTCTCCAGCCGCAGAACCCGGTCCTCAAGCATCCGCAGCGTATAGGCGCGTCTCTCATTTCCATCAGCCAGACTGACTACCTGGCCTTCCCCGTCCGACATGCCGTCCCCCAAATAAAAAAAGCGCTCCCCGGAAGGAACGCTTTTGTGGCATTAAGCCATTAATATAGAAACAAGCACCTGATTTATCAATGAAAACCTGAAACCTTCAGGCAAGCGCACCAAAAGCCGACTTGGCCCCCTTCGGAGATAGGCGCATAATCGCGTCCCATGACTGTTCTTCCGACAGAAACACTTCTCGATCTGCGTGGTCTGGCCTGCCCCATGCCCGTCCTCAAAGCCAATCGCGCCCTGCGTGACATGGCCCCGGGTGCGAAGCTGCGCATCCTCGCCACCGACCGGGCCTCAGTGGCGGATTTCCAGTCCTATTGCCGCGAAACCGGCCATGCGCTCATTGCGTTCACGGAAACCGCAGGCATGCTTTCCTTCGTGATCCGGCGACGTGCAGAAACGTCACCCTCCTGAGGAAACTCCAGCGTTCCCGTGTGCGGGGCTGGCAAAAACTGTCTTCTGCCTGTAATCCCCTCGCTACCTTGTTCCAAAGTGTGCCTTGAGGCTTTTCATGCCCGAACCCATTGATGCCCCCATGGATGCCCTGTCTTTTGAGGATGCCCTGTCCGAACTGGAGAGGATCGTCCGTGGCCTTGAAGGCGGTCAGATGAAGCTCGAGGACGCTATTTCCGCCTATGAACGCGGTGCTGCCCTGCGCAGACATTGCGATGCGAAGCTGGGAGAGGCCGAGATGCGTGTGCGTGCCATCGTGCAGAACGATGACGGCACGACAGGCACGGAGCCTCTTGCCGATACCGGAGACTCCGGCCGATGAATGCCCCTACCCCGTCTGTTTCCCTGAAAGACGCGCTTTCCCGCGCCTGTGCCGAAATCGAAAGCACAATCGACGCCCTTCTGCCTATGGTTCCGGGAGACGAGTCCGTTCTTCTGGACGCCATGCGTTATGCCGCCCTTGGCGGCGGCAAGCGTCTGCGCGGTTTTCTGGCCGTCGAAGTGGCGACACTGTTTGGCGCAGACCGCGAAGCCGCCCTGCGCGTTGCCGCCTCGGTCGAACTGCTGCACGCCTATTCTCTGGTCCATGACGACCTGCCGTCCATGGACGACGACGACCTGCGACGCGGTCAGCCGTCCACGCACAAGCAGTTCGACGAAGCGATCGCGATTCTGGCAGGCGATGCTCTGCAAACCCGTGCTTTCGAAATTCTCGTCGAACCCGAAACCAGCCCCAACCCGGCCGTCCGCGCCAATCTGGCCCTCGCCCTCGCGCAGGCCTCTGGATCGGCTGGCATGGTCGGCGGTCAGGTCATCGATATCCGCGGCGAAGGCCGCGCCCTGCCGCTGGATCAGGTCCGTCGTCTGCACGCCCTGAAAACCGGCGCCCTCATCCGCTATGCCGCAGAATCCGGCGCCATTCTGGCTGATGTGGACGATGAACGCCGCGCTGCCATCGTCGCCTATGGCCGCGATCTGGGCACCGCGTTTCAGGTCGCCGATGACGTTCTGGATTCTACCGCTACCGCCGAGGAACTCGGCAAAACCGCTGGCAAGGACGAAGCCAGCGGCAAATCAACCTATGTCTCCCTGCTTGGCATCGACGGTGCCCGCGCCGAAGCCCGTCGCCTGAGCGACCGGGCCCGGGAGGCTCTTTCATCTTTCGGTGCACAGGCCGACGCCCTCAGGGCACTGGCAGATTATGTCGTCGAGCGCAGGAACTGATCCCATGAGCAAGAATTCCTCTACGATTCCTACCTATGGCCGCTATCCCGAACTGGATCGCGTCCGCTTCCCTGCCGACATGCGGAACCTGTCCGTCGATCAGCTCAAGCAGCTTGCCGACGAACTGCGCTCGGAAACCGTTGACGCCGTCTCCACCACGGGCGGCCATCTCGGCGCCTCTCTCGGCGTGGTCGAACTGACCGTTGCCCTGCACGCCGTCTTCAACACACCGGACGACCGCATCATCTGGGATGTCGGCCATCAGGCTTATCCGCACAAGATCCTGACCGGCCGCCGCGACCGGATCCGCACCCTGCGCCAGCCCGAGGGCCTGTCCGGCTTCACCCGTCGTTCGGAAAGCGAATACGACCCGTTCGGCGCAGCACATTCGTCCACGTCCATCTCGGCGGGCCTCGGCATGGCCGTCGCGCATCACCTGCGCGCGGAAGAAGACCCGAGCTATCACGAACGCAACGTCATCGCCGTCATCGGCGACGGCTCGATTTCGGCTGGCATGGCCTATGAAGCCATGAACAACGCCGCAGTCGCAGGCCCCGGCGCAAACCGCCTGATCGTGGTGCTGAACGACAACGAAATGTCGATCGCCCCCCCGGTCGGCTCAATGTCTGACTACCTGTCGCGCCTGATGTCTTCGCGCCAGTTCTTCAGCCTGCGCGATCTCGCCGGCAAGGTCGCGAAGCGCCTTCCGGGCAAGATCGAGCGCACCGCCAAGCGCGCCGAAGAATATGCCCGCGGCCTGATCACCGGTGGCACGCTGTTTGAAGAGCTCGGCTTCTATTATGTCGGCCCGGTCAACGGACATGACATGAGCCAGCTCGTGCCGATCCTGCGCAATCTGCGCGATGCCGACGATCAGGGTCCGATCCTGCTGCACATCATCACCGAAAAGGGCCGCGGCTACAAACCCGCTGAAGCCGCCGGTGACAAGTATCACGCTGTCAGCAAGTTCAACGTCGTCACGGGTGAGCAGAAGAAGGCTCCGGCCGGTCCGCCGAGCTACACGTCCATCTTCAGCCGCGAACTGATGCGCCGCGCCAAGACCGACGACAAGCTCGTCACGATCACGGCGGCCATGCCGTCTGGCACAGGTCTGAGCGCGTTTGCCAAGGCCTATCCGGACCGCTTCTTCGACGTCGGCATTGCCGAACAGCACGCCGTCACTTTCGCAGCCGGTATCGCATCCGAAGGTCTGCGCCCGTTCTGCGCGATCTATTCGACTTTCCTGCAGCGCGCCTACGATCAGGTCGTGCATGACGTCGCGCTCCAGAACCTTCCGGTTCGTTTCGCCATCGACCGCGCTGGTCTGGTCGGTGCCGATGGCGCCACCCATGCCGGTTCTTTCGACCTCAACTATCTGTGCTGCCTGCCGAACATGGTCGTGATGGCACCCTGCGACGAGATCGAACTACTGCACGCTACGGCGACGGCCTGTGAATATGACGCCGGTCCGATCGCCTTCCGCTACCCGCGCGGCAACGGTATCGGGCTTGATCTGCCTGAAAAGGGCGAAGTTCTGGAAATCGGCAAGGGCCGCATCGTCCGCGAAGCCCGCCGCGCTCCGAACGCCCGCGGTGGCGTCGCCATCCTGTCGCTTGGTCCGCGCCTGCATGAATCCCTGCGCGCCGCAGATCAGCTGGCCGCACAGGGCGTGCCCGTTACGGTCGCCGATGCCCGTTTCGCCAAGCCGATCGACAAGGCTCTTGTCGAAGATCTGGCCAACCAGCATGAAGTCTTCATCACGCTTGAAGAAGGGGCCATTGGCGGCTTCAGCAGCCTCGTCGTGCAGCACCTTGCCGAGACCGGCCTGCTGGACAAGGTCAAGTTCCGCCCGCTTGCCCTGCCGGATCGTTACATCGACCACAACACGCAGGACGCCCAGTACGAAGAAGCCGGCCTGACCGCGCCGAACATCGTGCATGTCGCAGCCACGGCTCTGGGCGTGGACGTCGCCCAGCAGTCCGCCTGAGCGACTGATGGCCAAACGCCGCGCCGACCAGCTCCTTGTTGACAGGGGGCTGGTCGAAAGCCGGACGCGGGCACAGGCCCTGATCATGGCTGGCCTCGTCTATACCAGCGACCGCCGGATCGCGAAGGCTGGCGACCAGCTTCCCGAGGATGCCCCCCTCGCCCTCAAAGGGCAGGACCATCCCTGGGTCTCGCGCGGCGGGCTCAAGCTGATTCACGCCATTGAACATTTCGGACTGGACCCGAAAGGCCGTATCGCCATTGACGTCGGCGCCTCGACCGGAGGCTTCACAGACGTCCTCCTGACCCACGGTGCCGAAAAGGTCTATGCCGTGGACGTTGGACATGGTCAGCTCGCCTGGAAAATCCGTTCGGACGAGCGGGTCGTCGTCATGGAAAAGACGAATGCCCGCGCCCTGACGGTCGAACAGATCCCCGAGCCCGCTGGAATCGTCGTTTGCGACGCGAGCTTCATCGGCCTGCGCACTGTCCTACCCGCAGCCCTTGAACTCACGACCCCGGATGCCTGGGCCGTAGCCCTCATCAAGCCGCAGTTCGAAGCGGGACGCGGCGAGGTTGGTGCGAAAGGCGTCGTCCGCGACCCTGCGGTTCATGAACGTGTCTGCGAAGAAATCCGGGAATGGTTCGCAGCCCTCCCCGGCTGGGACGTTCTCGGAATCGAAGCGAGCCCCATCACCGGCCCCGAAGGCAACCGCGAGTTCCTGATCGCTGCCAGAAAAACTGCTCCGGCCCAGCCAGACACGGAATAGTTTTCCAAAACGGTTTTCCCGGAAAGACCGCGCTTTTCCTTTGGAACTGCGGGTCTTCTCCGTGCTATGGCTCCGCCGTCATGACAGCCGCAATCCATCCCGACATCCGCCCCCGAATCAATTCCGTCGCCTCCGACGACCTGAACGCCGCCGAGCGCGAGCGCATTCATGCGAAATCCGCTCTCTTCGCACCGCCCGAGGCGCGTCTCGCAGACGGGCGACGCGATCTGGTGGGCCTGTCGCGCGAAGAGCTGGCCGCGCTCATGACGGATATCGGCGAGAAGCCATTCCGCGCCAAGCAGCTCTGGCATTGGATTTACCATCAGGGTGCGACCGATTTCTCGGCCATGACCACCATCGCCAAGCCGATGCAGGCCAAACTCGCCGAACATTTCGTCGTCAGCCGCCCCGAGACCGCAACCGAACAGACCTCCGTAGACGAAACGCGCAAGTTCCTCTTCCGCTTCCGCGACGGTCAGGAAGCCGAAACCGTCTATATTCCGGATCGTCGGGAAGACCGAGGTGCTGTCTGCATTTCCTCGCAGGTCGGCTGCACCCTATCCTGCACCTTCTGCCACACCGGCACCCAGAAGCTTGTCCGTAATCTCGGCCCTGCCGAAATCGTCGGTCAGTTCATGGCCGCCCGGGACAGCTATGGCGAATGGCCCAGCCCCAGCGCGGATATGCCACGCTACCTGTCCACGATCGTGCTGATGGGCATGGGTGAGCCGCTCTATAATTACGAAAATGTCGCAAAAGCCATGCGGATCATCATGGATGGTGAAGGCATCGCCCTCTCCCGCCGCCGCATCACGCTTTCGACTTCGGGTGTCGTTCCCATGATGGATCGCTGTGGCGAAGAACTTGGCATCAATCTGGCCATTTCCCTGCACGCCGTGACGAACGAACTGCGCGATCAGATTGTTCCGCTGAACCGCAAATACCCGATCGAAGAGCTGATCGCCGCCTGCCGCCGCTATCCGGCTGCGTCCAACGCGCGGCGCATTACCTTCGAATACATCATGCTCCGCGGCGTGAACGACAGCGAAGCCGATGCCCGCGAACTGGTGCGCCTGATCCGCGATTTGCCGGCCAAGGTGAACCTGATCCCATTCAATCCCTGGCCCGGCTCGGACTTCCAGCCGTCCAGCCGCGCCCAGATCGCCAAATTCGCCAATATCGTGATGGACGCAGGGTTCGCCTCCCCCGTCAGGGCAGCCCGTGGGCAGGACATCCTCGCAGCCTGCGGTCAGTTGAAAACCGAAAGCGAACGCCAGCGCCGTACAGCCGCATCGGATACCTGACACGCGCCCGGTTTCCCTCTGTCGGCTGAACTGCTAGAAACGCTCCTCAAACGAAACACACCAAGGACCACACCGTTATGAGTGCCCACCAGGACGTCAAGAAAGTTGTGCTCGCCTATTCTGGCGGCCTGGACACTTCGGTTATCCTTCGCTGGCTTCAGAAAACCTATAACTGCGAGGTCGTCACCTTCACTGCCGATCTCGGACAGGGTGAAGAGCTGGAGCCGGCCCGCAAGAAGGCCGAGATGTTCGGCGTCAAGGAAATCTTCGTCGAGGATCTGCGCGAAACCTTCGTCAAGGATTTCGTGTTCCCGATGTTCCGGGCCAACACGCTCTATGAAGGCCAGTACCTGCTGGGCACGTCCATCGCCCGTCCGCTGATTGCACAGCGCCAAATCGAGATTGCCGAAGCCGTCGGTGCAGACGCCGTGGCGCATGGTGCGACCGGCAAGGGCAACGATCAGGTCCGTTTCGAACTTGGCTATTATTCGCTCAAGCCGGACGTGAAGGTCATCGCACCCTGGCGCGAATGGGACCTGACGTCCCGCACGAAGCTCCTTGCTTTCGCCGAGGAGAACCAGATCCCCGTCACAAAGGACAAGCGCGGCGAAGCCCCGTTCTCCGTGGACGCCAATCTTCTGCACTCGTCTTCCGAAGGCAAGCTGCTCGAAGATCCGTCGATCGCAGCCGAAGAAATCGTCTTCCAGCGCACGATCTCGCCGGAAGCTGCTCCTGACGTCGCAACCGAAATCGCCATCGACTTCGTCAGCGGTGACCCGGTCGCAATCAACGGCGTTGAAATGACTCCGGCCACCCTGCTGACCCGCCTGAACGAACTGGGCCGCGACAACGGCATCGGTCGTCTCGACATCGTGGAAAACCGTTTCGTCGGCATGAAGTCCCGCGGCATCTACGAAACGCCGGGTGGCACGATCCTGCTGGCTGCGCATCGCTCCATCGAAAGCATCACGCTCGACCGCGAAGCTGCCCATCTCAAGGACAGCATCATGCCGCGCTATGCCGAAATCATCTATAACGGCTTCTGGTTCTCGCCCGAGCGCCGGATGCTTCAGGCCCTCATCGACACCAGCCAGCATTCCGTGACCGGCCGTGTCCGCATGCGCCTGTACAAGGGCAATGTGACCTGCGTTGGCCGTGAGAGCCCGAACAGCCTGTACGATACCCGCGTCGTGACTTTCGAGGACGACGAAGGCGCCTATAATCAGCAGGATGCGCAGGGCTTCATCAAGCTCAACGCCCTGCGTCTGCGGCTCGGCGGTCAGATCGGCCGTCGCGGCGGTACGCTCTGACTTCTCAACTGACTCCCCGGGAAACCATGACCAGTCTGATCCGTCTTACATCCGCTTTCGCCCTGTGTGGCGCCTTTGCCCTTGCGGGCTGCTCGGGCGCTCCCAAGCCGGTGGATGATTCCGACCTGACACCGGCGCAGTTCATGGCAAAAATCCATGCCCAGCCCGGCGTCAAGACCCTGCCGGACGGCCTGGCCTACAAGGTTCTCCAGTCAGGCCCGAAAGATGGTGACAGCCCCCATCACGGCTCCACCATCATGGTCATCTACGAGGGTCGCCTTCCAGATGGCGGCATTTTTGACAGCTCCGACCAGCACGGCAACGGCGCCTACATGGAAATGCCGCTCGACGGCCTTGTGCAGGGCTGGCTTGAAGCCCTTCCCATGATGCATGTGGGCGATGAATGGATGCTCTACCTGCCGCCAAACCTCGGCTACGGCAAGCGCTCCATGGGCATCATCCCGCCCAACAGTCCGCTGATTTTCAAGATCCGCCTTCTGGGCGTCAATAACGGCGGCGGCGGCCAGCAGTAACAGCCGTCATCTCTGCCGGAGCCGCCTTCAGGGCCGTTTCGGCAGGGTCCAGTGCGCCTCGCAGCGCGCTTCATAAAGTTCCTGATCGCCCGTCTCCAGCAGATGGCCGGTGTCATGGGTTTTCGCGGTCCAAGCGGCAGGCGCGCCACAGACATGACAGCGCGCCTTCAGGACAATAACGTCGTCTGCCTCTTCCCTCAGCCGCTCCATGACGTCGAACGGAACGCGCCGGTAGTCGGTATCCAGCCCCCCGACGGTCACATCCACGCCACGCGCCCGAACATCCCGGATATTTTCAACGATATCGCCCTGATAATGCGGCGCAACCCAGAACTGCCCCTCATCCAGAACGATATGGCCGTACCGGTCCGCATCTGCAGGCCATGTGTTCACCGACATCGCAGCGAGATGAGATCCATCCCGGCTGACAAGTTCGGAACCATCGCGCGTATCAAAGCCGGGTTTGAGGGCCAGAACATCCGTCTGCTTTTTCGCTGCGGCAATCAGATGCGCGGATTTCCCAGCAAACATCGGCCCCACATACACTACAAGACGGCCTCTGACGGTCATGGTTTCTCCTCCCGATAGCGCCATGAGCCCTATTACAGCCGATTTGCCAAGCCCCGGACTTGCTGAAACGGCTCTGAAAATGCGACAACGACACTGTGATCAGAATTGACCCAGCCGTCCGACTTCCCCTGTTTCTCGCCATTTTCATGGTGGCGGTCTTCGTTGTCGGTCATGCTTGGGAAAATCGCGCTCAGGCCCCGCGCGAATACGCTAATGAATGCAGCACCTGCCACCATGGCGGTCATGGTCAGGTTTCTGAAGTCGCCCCCATCTTCGGTCGCGTTGGCCCGATTGCCCAGTCCCCTGCCGGTCATCACTATCTTGTCGATGTCCTGCTTTACGGACTAAACGGCCCCATCACGGCGGGAGACGGCCATTACAACAGCTCCATGCCCTCTTTCCATCGCCTTTCCAACGACGAAATCGCCCGCATCCTGACATTCGTCGCAAGTCAGGAAATACCCGCAGACGCCCCCAAATTCACTGCCACTGACATCGCAGCCGCACGAGCTCATCCGATGTCGGCGGCGGATGTCCTGCAGGAACGCCAGAGGCTGGACCTGCAAACCCCCGTTCATTGAAGCCTTTCGCTTCCCCTTTCCCAGCAAATGAAGACAGAACCCATGCAGCGCGTATTTTCCGGCATTCAGCCAACCGGCATTCCCCATCTGGGCAATTATCTCGGAGCAATCCGCAACTGGGTTACGCTGCAGGAAGACCATGACTGCGTCTTCTGTCTGGTGGACCTGCACTCCATCACGATGCCCTGGGACCCGCAGACCCTGCGTGAACAGACACTCGGCTCAACAGCCTGCCTGCTCGCGGCCGGAATCGAACCCACACGTCTGTACAACCAGTCCGCCGTCAGCGCGCATGCCCGCCTCGGCTGGATTTTCAACTGCGTCTCACGCCTCGGCTGGCTCAACCGCATGACCCAGTTCAAGGACAAGGCTGGCAAGAACCGCGAGAACCATTCGGCGGGCCTGTATGTCTATCCCAACCTGATGGCCGCTGACATTCTGGCCTTCCACGCAACCCGCGTCCCCGTCGGCGAAGACCAGCGCCAGCATATCGAACTTACCAACGATATCGGCCAGAAATTCAATCACGACATGGGCGTGGAGTTCTTCCCGCAAGTGGAAGCCTTCATTCCGCCTGCCGCGGCCCGCGTCATGAGCCTGCGCGACGGCAGCAAGAAAATGTCCAAGTCCGACCCGTCAGAACAGAGCCGCATCGTCCTGACCGACACAGCAGACGACATCGCCTTGAAAATCCGCCGCGCCAAGACCGATTCCGAACCGCTCCCCAGCGAAATGGACGGTCTGAGCGAACGTCCGGAAGCCCGGAACCTCGTCTCCATCTATGCAGCCATGTCGGATGAAACACCCGCGGACATTTTGGCCCGTTTCAGCGGTCAGGGTTTCGGCCCGTTCAAGAACGCTCTCGCAGATCTTCTGGTGGAACGTCTGGCCCCGGTCGCCAGCGAAACGCAGCGCCTGCTTCAGGACGAAGCGCATCTGCTCTCGGTCCTGCGTGCAGGCGCCGAACGTGCAAACAGTGTTTCGGAACCTATCGTTCAGGAAGCCGAACGCCTCGTCGGCTTCCTGCGCTAGGATTTCAGATGCTGGACGACCGGGAAACCGGCTCGTTCAGCAGATCCATGATCTCGGCGGCGGCAGCATCTGCGGGCGTTCCCACCGGCGGTGCGAGCATCTCAAGCACGTCGGCAAACGCCATACGCTGCTTTTCCACCATCTGCGGATCGCTCAACAGCTTCGAGACCATCTCGGCCAGTTTCTTTGGCGTACAGTCTTCCTGAAGCAGTTCCGGCACAACTTCCCGCCCTGCCAGCAGATTGACCATCGCCACATGCGGCACTTTGATCAGACGCCGCGCGATCGTCGCCGTCACCGGGTTGACCCGATACGTCACCGCCATCGGCACATTGCCCATCGCAAGCTCCAGCGTGGAGGTCCCTGACTTGGTCAGGGCGCACTGCGCGGCTGCAAAAGCATCATGCTTGTCATGAATGTCCGTGACGATATGCGGTTGGATCGGCCATTTGCGGATCAACTGACGGATCGTCGGCGCAATCACAGGCGCAACCGGAATCACAGGACAAATATCCGGATACTGCACCCGCAGAAGATCCAGCATCTTACGAAACACAGGCAGAAGCCGGGGCGCTTCCGAACGCCGACTGCCCGGCATCAGAATCACGACCGGCGCATGGGGCGGAATATTGTGCCTCAGCCTGAACCGCTGCGCATTACCCTGCCGAACACCGGACTGGAGCACCGGATGCCCGACGAACCGCCCCTCAAGCCCGCGTTTTGCAAACCATTCAGGCTCGAAAGGCAACAGGCAAAGAAGCCTGTCCCACAGACCCGGAAATTCCTTGACCCGGCTTTCCCGCCAGGCCCAGACCTGCGGCGCCACATAATGAACGCGCTTGATCCCGGAACGCTCGATCTTCTGCAACAGCCGCAGGGCAAAACCCGGACTGTCGATCGTCACGACAAGATCGGGTTTGCGCAGTTCGATATCCTGCACGGCCTCCAGAAGCCGCTGCGACAGATGCCGCAGGCGGGGCAGAACCTCGACAAACCCCATCACCGCCAGATCGCTCATGGGAAACAGGCTGTGCAGCCCCAGCGCTTCCATGCGTCCCCCGCCAACGCCAGCAAAAACCAGCGACGGGTCCTGTGCATGAAGCGCCTGCATCAGGCGCGCTCCAATCACGTCTCCGCTCGCCTCGCCTGCCAGAATCCAGATCACCCGCCCGTACCGGGGCAAGGGCGTGGTCTTTTGGGAAGGGTCCACCGTGGACTGTCCGTCAGATCCGGATTCTGGAAGAGAGTTCATCGACGCAGTACTGCCCCTGTTGCCTTGAGAACCGCAGCTTCCACCGATTTGGAAACTGCTTCAAGCTGCGTATCCGTAAGACTCCCGCTCTGCGGCTGCAAGACCACTTCCACACCGAGCGAGCGGTGCCCTTCCGGCAGACTGCCGCCTTCGAACACATCGAACAGACGCACATCCTGCACCAGATTGCGATCCGCCATCCGCACCGCTTTCAGAACGGCCTGGATTTCGACATCCGGTCCGGCAACGAAGGCAAAGTCACGCCGCACAGGCTGCAACGCCGACAGGACAGGCACGGATTTCCGTTTGACCTTCGGCTGCGGCACCTGATCCAGATAGACTTCAAACGCCACCACGGTTCCGCTCAGACCCAAGGCCCGCGCGACACGCGGATGCAGTTCGCCAAAGCTACCCAGAACCGTCTTCGGCCCCTGCCGGACCTGCCCTGACCGACCCGGATGATAGAAGCCCGGAGCATCCGCCGTCACGGACAGCGCCGCTTCCGGCACACCAAGCGCCACCAGAGCCGCCGATAGATCCGCCTTTGCATCCCACAAGGTTGCGTCATGCGCCGCCACACCCGGCTCACGCGCTGTCTGTCCGGCCCGCAGCCCAGCAAGACGCAGATACTGCCCCTCGGCATCAAAGCACGGTCCGACTTCGAACAGCGCGCCTTCTCCCGAAACGCCGAGGCCACGCGCCAGATTACGGGATAGCGCCCGCGCCAGATTAACCAGCGGGGTCGGGCGGAGCTGATCCAGATCCGTGGCGATCGGGTTCAGAAGATGCTGGGTCTCTGGCAGATCTCCGAACAGTGCAGCATCGTCCTGCGCCACAAAGGAAAAGCCGACTGTCTCGGTTAGTCCACGGGCCGCACAGATCCGCCGCAACAGAGCCGCACGGGCCTGAAGAGACGTCACGGCCGGAGCCGGAACCACTGTTGCCTGCGGCAATGCAACCGCCGGGACATTGTCCAGCCCGTAAAGACGCAGCACTTCTTCAAGAAGATCGCACTCCGCCTCCATGGCCCGAACATGATCGGCAGCCTTCGCCGCCATAGCCTCATCCAGCGTCGGGGCCTGCGCCAGAACCTGCCCCGAAGCGATATCATTCCGCCAGGACGGCACAAGGAACGTCGCGGCGTCCGCCGTCTGCTCCGTCACCTCAAAGCCGAGATGTTCCAGAGCGCGTACGGCATCTTCAGACGCGATATCCACGCCCCCCAACGTCTTCAGGCGCTCGAAACGCAACGTCGCGGTCCGCTTCCAGTCTGGCAGAGTGCCCGCTTCGATAATTTCGCTGACTTCACCGCCACACAGATCACGGATCATGACCGTGGCGGCTTCAAGCCCGTTGAGAACCTGTGCCGGATCAATCCCACGCTCGAAACGCTGGCGCGCATCGGTGTGAATGGCCAGACGACGTCCAGTCAGGGCAATCCGCACCGGATCAAATAAAGCAGATTCCACGAACACATCCGTCGTGTTCTCATCCACACCACTGCTCTCGCCGCCAATCAGCCCGGCAAGCGACTGCACCCCGGCTTCATCGACAATGACCATGTCCTCGGTTCCGAGCACATATTCGCGTCCGTCAAGGCCGGTGAAGGTCTCGCGAGCCGCGTGCGTCACCGTCAGCATATCGCCTTTAAGTTTCGCAAGATCAAAGACATGCAGCGGTCGGCCAAGATCATATGTAAGGTAATTCGTTACATCGACGAGCGCCGAAATCGGCTTGACCCCAACGGCCTCCAAACGCCGCCGCAGCCAGTCCGGGCTCGGCCCGTTCTTCACATTCCGAATAACGCGCCCAACGATATACGGACAGGCCGGATGCTCGGTTTTCCATGCCAGCGGAGATGGAAAATCGCCTTCCACGGCTTCCGTAAGCCAGGGTTTGAGACGTCCGATGCCTCCTGCAGCCAGATCCCGCGCAATGCCACGAATGCTCAGCGCATCGCCACGATTGGGCGTAATCGCGATCTCGATAACCGGATCGTCCAGTTCCGCATAGGCAGCATAGGACTCCCCAATCGGAGCTGCTTCGGAAAGCTCGGCAATCCCGTTGCTTTCCTCGCCCAGCCCCAGCTCCTTCAGGGAGCACAGCATTCCGTTGCTGTCCTGCCCGCGGATCTTGCCCTTCTTGATGGTGATATCGAGACCCGGAACATACGTCCCCGGCGTAGCGAAAATCACATGCAGACCCGCGCGTGCATTCGGCGCACCACACACAACCTGCACGTCTTCAAAACCACCGCCAGCCGCCACACGACAGACCTGAAGCCGGTCCGCATCGGGATGACGATGCGCTTCGACAATCTTGGCCGTCCGGAAACCCACCAGACGGTCGGCAGGATTCTCAACGCCTTCGACCTCAAGCCCGATAACGTTCAGCCGGGCGCAGATGTCTTCAACAGAAGCCGTAAAATCAAGATGTTCACGCAGCCATGAAAGAGAGAACTTCATGTCACACGCCCTCCGTCAGCGTGGCAGGCGAAAACGCCGAAAATCCATAATGACGCAGCCAGCGCAGGTCGCTCTCATAGAAAGAGCGCAGATCGGGGATGCCATTCTTCAGCATCGCCAGACGCTCTATTCCCATTCCGAACGCAAAGCCCTGCCATTCAGCCGGGTCCAGTCCGCAATTCGCCAGAACCCGCGGATGGATCATCCCCGAACCCAGAACCTCAAGCCAGTCAGACCCTCCGCCGATCTCGCCCGTCGCTTTCGACCAGCCGATATCGACCTCCATGGAAGGCTCGGTGAACGGGAAATAGGAAGCGCGAAAACGAACCGGCAGGTTCGGCTTGTCGAAATAGACGCGCAAAAACTCGATCAGACAGCCTTTGAGATGACCCAGCGTGATGTTGCGATCCACCACCAGACCTTCGCACTGATGGAACATCGGCGAATGCGTGGCATCATGATCGGCACGATACGTCCGGCCGGGTGCAATAATACGGATAGGCGGCTGTGAGCCAAGCATCGTGCGGATCTGCACGCCGGATGTCTGCGTCCGCAGCACCCTTGGCTCTCCGCCTTCGGTCTTCGGCGGCAGATAAAATGTGTCGTGCTCGGTCCGTGCAGGATGATGGTCCGGCGTGTTGAGCGCCGAAAAATTGTGCCACTGGCTTTCGATATCCGGCCCTTCGGCAACGGAAAAACCCATCGCACCGAAAATCGCCGTCATTTCCTCAATGGTACGGCTGATGGGATGGATGGTGCCCGTCACAACCGCAGGTGCCGGCATCGTCACATCGACGCGCTCGGAGCGCAGACGGGCCTGAAGCGCCTCTTCCTCAAGATCGCGACCACGCGCCTCGACAGCGGCCGTCAATTCGTCGCGCAGACGGTTCAGCGCCTGACCGCGCTCCTTGCGCTCCTCAGGTTCCAGCTTGCCGAGCTGCTTGAGCAAACCCGTCAGCGCGCCGGATTTACCCAGTGTCCCGACGCGGATCGCGTCCCACTGCGCACGGTCCTGCGCGCCAGCCAGCGCCGCCAGCGTGTCATTCCTGAGTATATCGAGATCGTCAGCCATACCGCCCATCTCCTGCAGCACAAAACAAAACGGGCCGTCCTGATAACAGGACGGCCCGCCAGTCACCAGACCCCAAGGAGGGGGTCAAGCCGGAAAAGCTCAGCCGAGAGCGGCCTGGGCCTTCTTCACGATTTCACCGAAAGCGGCGCTATCGTCAAAAGCGATGGCAGCGAGAACCTTACGGTCGATCTCGATACCAGCCTTGTCCAGACCGTTGATGAAGCGGCTGTAGGTCAGACCGTGCTCGCGGACAGCAGCGTTGATACGCTGGATCCACAGGGCGCGGAAATCACGCTTCTTGTTGCGACGGTCACGATACGCATAACGCAGCGCCTTCTCGACGCGCTCGAGAGCAATGCGATAGTTCGTGGACGAACGGCCGCGATAGCCCTTGGCGAGCCCGAGAACCTTCTTGTGACGGGCGTGCGACGTTACGCCCCGCTTGACACGTGCCATAGTACCTTATCTCCTCAGAGCCCGTAGGGCGCCCACTGCTTGATTGTCTTCGCATCCATGTCCGTCATGGTCTGGGGACCACGGTTGGTGCGCTTCATCTTCTGCGGACGGTTGATAAGGCCATGGCGCTTGTTGCCCGGGCCGCACATCACTTTGCCGGTCGCGGTGATCTTGAACCGCTTTTTGACCGACGACTTGGTCTTCATCTTGGGCATTTCGGTCTCCCTCGCCGTAAACGATTGGTCCCTCGCACAGTAGGGACTCTGCACGGCCGGGCATGCCACTCGTGGCCCGGACGCGTGCGCGGAAGCGGTGTCCTTATCGGAGGCCAAAGTATTCTGCAAGCGCATTATTTTCTTGAACGCTCAATCATAAGTGGTCCCTTTCCTCAAGTCACGACGACGTGAATGTCCTCACAGTGACGTGAGCAAAGTGAACCTTCTGACATCTTGACCCTTGATATCCTTCCATGTGCTTTGTCCGGAAGTCACCGTGCTGCACCAGAACAACATCTTCAGGAACATCATGAGCACATCATCCCGGCCAGGGCTCTGGGCCCTGATAACGGCCGCGGTCTTCGCGCTTTGCGGCGCGATCCTTACCGTAGGCGGCGCTTGGGTCGCCGCTATCGGCGGCCCACTCTATTACGTCCTCCTTGGCCTGGCACTTCTTGCCACGGCTTTCCTCTCATTCCGACGCAATCCGGCTGCACTGTACCTCTTTGCAGTCGTCGTTTTCGCAACGGTCATCTGGGAACTCACAGTTGTCGGTCTCGACATCTGGGCCCTGATCCCGCGTTCGGACATCGTCATCATCCTCGGCATCTGGCTGCTGCTGCCGTTCGTCTCCCGCCAGATCGGCGGAACGCGCACGACCATTCTGCCGCTCGCAGGCGCCGTTGGCGTTGCGGTGCTGGCCCTGTTCGCCAGCCTCTTCACGGACCCGCACGACATCAGCGGCGAACTGCCGACGCAGATCGCAAATGCCTCCCCCGTCGACCCGGACAACGTCCCGGCCAGCGAATGGCACGCTTACGGCCGTACGCAGGCCGGTGACCGCTGGTCCCCGTTGAATCAGGTCAATGCATCGAACGTCAGCAACCTCAAGGTCGCATGGCATATTCATACGCACGATATGATGACGCCAAACGACCCGGGCGAAGCAACGAACGAAGCCACCCCGATCGAATTCAACAACACGCTTTACATGTGCTCTCTGCACCAGAAGCTGTTTGCGATCGACGGCGCGACCGGCAACGTCAAATGGGTTTATGATCCGAAACTCCAGATCAATCCCGGCTTCCAGCATCTGACCTGCCGTGGCGTCAGCTTCCACGAAACCCCGGCCAATGCGACCGATTCCGATGGCAACCCCGCCCCGACGGACTGCGCCAAGCGCATCATCCTGCCGGTTAACGACGGCCGTCTGGTTGAAGTCGACGCGGACACGGGCAAGACCTGCTCGGGCTTCGGCACCAATGGCGAAATCGATCTGCGTGTTCCGAACCAGCCCTACACGACGCCCGGCCAGTACGAGCCGACGTCCCCGCCGGTCATTGCGGACAAGCTAATCATCGCCAACAGTGCGATCACCGATAACGGTTCGATCAAGCAGGCTTCGGGCGCCACGCAGGCATTCGACGTCTATACCGGCAAGCGCGTCTGGGTCTTCGACGCCTCGAACTCCGACCCGAACCAGCTTCCGGATGAAAACCATCCCGTCTTCCATCCGAATTCTCCGAACTCCTGGATCGTGTCGTCCTACGACAAGAACCTGAACCTCGTTTACATTCCGATGGGCGTGGGCACTCCCGACCAGTGGGGCGGGTATCGCACGAAGGATTCCGAGCGTTTTGCTCCGGGCATCGTCGCGCTGAACGCAGACACGGGCAAGCTCGCCTGGTTCTACCAGACGGTTCATCACGATCTGTGGGACATGGACGTTCCGTCCCAGCCGAGCCTCGTGGATATTACGCAAAAGGACGGCACACTTGTTCCGGCCATGTATATCCCGACCAAGACCGGCGATATCTTCGTCCTCGACCGTCGCACCGGCAAGGAAATTGTCGCAGCTCCGGAAACCCCGGTTCCCGGCGGCGCTGCTCCTGGCGATTACACCAACCCGACACAGCGGATGTCCAAGCTGACCCTGCGTCCGAAGAACCCGCTGAACGACTCCGATATCTGGGGCGGCACGATCTTCGACCAGATGTTCTGCAGCATCTATTTCCACAGCCTGCGCTACGAGGGCCCCTTCACGCCACCGTCGCTTCAGGGCTCGCTCATCTTCCCGGGCGATCTGGGAATGTTTGAATGGGGCGGTCTGGCCGTCGATCCGCAGCGTCAGGTGGCTTTCGCCAACCCGATTTCCCTGCCGTTCGTCTCCCAGCTGGTTCCTCGCGGACCGGGCAACCCGCTCTGGCCTGACGAAAACGCCAAGGGCACGGGCGGCGAAACCGGCCTTCAGCACAACTATGGCATCCCTTATGCCGTCAACTTGCATCCGTTCCTGGATCCGGTGCTGCTGCCGCTCGGCATCAAGATGCCCTGCCGCACGCCGCCCTGGGGCTATGTCGCCGGTATTGACCTGAAGACCAACAAGGTCGTCTGGCAGCACCGCAACGGTACCCTGCGTGACTCGATGTATGGCAGCTCTCTGCCAATCCCGCTCCCGCCGATCAAGATCGGTGTCCCGAGCCTTGGTGGCCCGCTCTCCACGGCTGGCAACATCGGTATCCTGACATCGTCCATGGATTACTACATCCGGGCTTACAACCTGACGACGGGCAAGGTCCTCTGGCAGGATCGTCTGCCGGCTGGTGCCCAGAACACCCCGATGACCTATGCCATCAACGGCAAGCAGTACATCGTAACCTATGCTGGCGGACACAATTCGTTCCCGACCCGCATGGGCGACGACATCATTGCCTACGCCCTGCCCGATCAGAAATGATCTGACAGGACCATACAGGTCATGAAAAAGGGGAGGTGCCATCCGGCATCTCCCCTTTTTTGATGGCAGCTGGCTGGCCAGAGAACCGTTCGTTACATATGGTAATATTCTGGTCGTAGACAAGAGACATGCCATGACATTGCCCGCCATCCGCCCCGCACTCGCGATAACGGCTGCAGTTCTCAGCACGATAATGGCAGTGCATGCCGAGGAGCGCCCCCTCGGTGCCATGCTCGACCCACATCATCACGGCAGGCTCATCTACCCCCCGGCGGAACTCGAACAACGCCAAAATGGGACGGCGCATATCCGCTGCACCATCAGTGCTGCGGGCTTTCCCACAGAGTGCGAGACAACCGCATCACAGCCGGACTTCGCACTCGCCGCCGAAAATCTGGCCTATAGCTCAAAATTCCTGCCTGCTTACGAGAATGGCAAAGCCGTCCAAAGCACGTGGGAGTACACGTACACTTTCCACACGTCCGCCGACCTGACACATCCGTTGCTCGATAAAATGCACTCTGCCCCCCCTCATTATCCGGAAGCCGCAGATGTTGCCGCCATCGGGGCACATATCACCGTCACATGCCAGATCGATCAGATCGGGATCGCCCATGACTGCACCGCCAGCGACGGTCCCGCCATCCTGCAACGCGCATCGCTCGCCTATTACGGTCTCGCAAGATACTACCCAGCCCTGAAGGACGGGCAGCCCGTCTCAGCGCAGTATCACGGCAGCATCGACTGGGATGCCTCCCACCCGGTAGACCAACAGGGATTTCGCTGATTTTAGGGGCAGTGACGAAACTTGCGTCCCGCCCGCAACCTATTGCATGATTTCCGCCAAACCGGGGCGCGGCGTCCACGACCCGGCCCCCTCTGGAGACCAGCATCATGTCATTCCGCCGCCTGTCCGTTGCCGCTTTCGCCGTTATGGCCCTCGGTGCCCAGATGGCTCACGCCAAGCCGTGTCGTGACGAAAAGGGGAAGTTCACAAAATGTGAAGCCCCTCCGAAGCCAAAGCCCTGCCGGGACGCAAAAGGCAAGTTCACCAAATGCCCTGCACCTGCCAGCAGCACGGCTCCCGCAACAGCGCCGAAGTAACATTTCACATCCCCGAAGGCTCCAGCCAACGGGGATTTTTTACGCCTGAAGGGCGGCCCGCTTCTGAATAGCCTGCGCCATGGCTTCTACCCCGTTGCCGCGATTTGTCGAAAGCGCTTTGACCAGCCCCATCTCGTGCAAAAATACCGGACTTGTCCCAAGGATTTCTGCGCTGGATCGGCCTGAGTAAACCCTCAGCAGCAGCGCCACGAGCCCCTGAACGATCGCAGCATCGGAGGCACCAGCAAAAAACAGCTTCCCGTCGCGTTCAACCGCTTCAAGCCAGACCTGACTCTGACAGCCCGGAACACGATGAGCATCATCCTGCCAGTCTTCCGGAAATGGCGGCAGCTTGCGTCCCATCTCGATGATGTACTGATAACGCTCCATCCAGTCGTCAAACAGACTCAGTTCAGCCTCGATCTCCTCAATGGCAGCAGCAGCCGTGTCTTCCGGGGGAACAAGATAGGCATCACTCACGCGTCACAATCTCCGTTACAGGCTTCAGTCCGTACTTCCGCTGCCGTGACGCATGGTTTCGGCAACGGCTCTGTGCAAGGCGTCCTGTGTAAAAGGCTTTGGCAGAAGCAGACCGTTTTCAGGCGTCGGCATATCATCTGTATGTCCGCTGATAAACAACACCTTCAATCCCGACACCGCTTTCTGTAACGCTGTCGCACAGGTCAGCCCATCATGATCAGGCATCCGCATATCGACGATCGCCAGATCAAACGGAGCTGCCGCATCACCAGAGTTCAACGCCTCTTCCAGCGAAGAAACAGCCGTCACCTTATGTCCGTCCTGTGTAAGGAAACCGGATGTCACCATCCGTACCGGCGCTTCATCATCCAGAACCAGAACCTTCAGCGACCGCCCGACACTCCCGCCGGGACGTTCAGGCTGACGACCCGGTTGCTGCCCGCTCTGTGCCACAGGCAGAATCAGCGTCATGCGCGTTCCCTCACCCACGACACTGTCGACAACGATCTCCCCATAACTGCGGCTGAGGAACCCATACACGCTCGACAGGCCCAGCCCTGTCCCGCGCCCGACATCCTTGGTCGTAAAGAACGGATCAAAAATTCTCGCCGCAATGTCCTGCGTCATGCCCGCGCCTTCATCCACGACGTCCAGCGCCACCGCCCGATCGGGACAACACTCGGCAGGCAGGTCCGTCCGCTTTTGTGTCACAATCCGCGCGCTGATCCGCACCGTTCCACCCTCCGCCATGGCATCGCGTGCATTCACACACAGATTCAACAGGGCCATTTCAAGCTGATCGGCATCCGACCACACCAAAGGCAGATCCTGCGGGAGGTCTTCAACGCACAGCGCACAAGGTGACGCCACCGCAGGCGCACCCCGTTTTTTGAGACTCTGACGCAGAAGGTCCGTCAAACCGGGCAAAAGCTGCTCCAGCGACACCGCCGACAGACGCGCCTCACGCGGACGTCCGAACTGAAGCAGCCGTCGTGTCAGAACTGCTCCACGCTGCGCTGAGTCAGCAGCATTGCGCAGCAGCGTTAAAGACGCCTCGTCAAGATCGGCAATATCTTCCAGCAGTTCGAGAGACCCGGAAATCGCGGCGAGCAGATTATTGAAATCATGAGCGATCCCTCCTGCCAGCGTCCCAAGAGACTGAAGCTTTTCCGCCTGTCGCAGCCGCGATTCCATGGCAACACGCGATGTCACATCCCGGTCCATACTGACCTGCCAGGCATCTTCCGAAGCCACACCTTCCGGCCATGCCAGCGCCAGACGCGTCAGTTCATGCCAGCGCATGGACGTCTTGCCATCCTCCTGCGCAAGAACTTCCCCAACCAGACGCTCTTCCTGCCCAGACCTGCGGACGCTCTCTCGCATAGCTTCCACGTCAGGCCACAGATTTTCCGGAAAATGGGCCTGCTCGGTTTCGGCACCACTTTCGGATTCATCACGCACATTGCTGCGGATACATCGGCCGTCGCGATCAGAAAAAACCAGCCCGATCGGCAACGCTTCCATCAATCCCCGCAGCAGAGCCTGCTCGGTGCGCAACGCCCGCTGCGCCAGACAATGCTGCGTGACTTCCCCAACCAGTGACCTCAGCGCATCCGAATCCCAAGGCTTGTGCACATAAGCCTGTACCTGCCCCTGATTCAGCGCCGATACGACGGCCTCCAGATCTGCATATCCCGTCAGCAGAATACTGCGCGCGTCCGAAAATGCCCGCGCCTGCATCAACAACTGGTCCCCGGTCAGGCCCGGCATCCGCTGGTCGGAAATGATGGTCGCAACATCCCGATGTTCCCGCAGCAGATCCAGCGCCCGCAGTGGGTCCGTCGTGGACAGGATTTCATACTGGTCTTCCAGCAGATCCGTCAGGGCAACGAGGATCTCCTCCTCATCATCCACCAGCAGAATCAGAGGACGCGACGGTCCCTTTGCGCTCCAGAAAGTCATGCTGCGCGGCCAGTCGCCACCGGCCCCTCCTCGGTCATGCGAACGGGCAGACTCAGCCGGAAACAGGCTCCGATGCCATGCCCGCCCGGCAGATTGGCGTCCGTTACTTCAATCGTCCCGTCATGCGCCTCCATGACACTATAGGCAATGGCCAGTCCCAGCCCCGTCCCTGTTCCCACAGGTTTGGTCGTGAAAAACGGGTCAAAGATCCGTGTCCGCAATTCATACGGCAGACCCGGCCCGTCATCACTCACACTCATTTCATAACGCCCGTTCTCCAGACGCGAGGCGATAACGATCGTCCCGCGCACCACCTCACTATCCACGGACAGATCCGCGAGCGCATCCGCCGCATTGGAAATGATGTTCATGACAACCTGATTGAGAAAAGCCGGCTGACAGACCAGTTCAGGCGGCGCCTGAAGGTCCTTTCGAACCACAATCCCTGGCCCCAGTTTATGGGCCAGCAAAGCCAGCGCCGTGTCCAGCGCGGCCGGAACATCGACCTTCTGGAACGAGCTTTCATCCAGACGTGAAAACCGCCTCAGGCTCAGCACCAGATTTTGAATCCGCTGCAAGCCGAGCTTCATGGAGTCCAGACGCGACATACCTTTTTTCGTCAGCGAGATTGCCTCGTCAGACGCATTGACACCCTGCAACCGCTTCAACGTCCGCGCCACCGTATCGGCATGGGCAATCGTGAAGGCCAGCGGGTTGTTGATCTCATGCGCGATCCCCGCCACCAGTTCGCCCAGCGAGGCCATTTTTGCCGTCTGCACAAGCTTGGACTGCGCCTGAAGAAGCCGCTCGTTCGTACGCGCAAGTTCCATGTTGGCCTGCGCCAGCGCTTCGGCCATTTCCGCCTTGGCTCGCGCGGCCTCCAGTGTCAGCGCGTTCTGCTGACGCTCGATTTCCTGCTGGCGGAACTCGTCTTGCGCCATTCTGCGCTGGGCCAGTGTTCGGATTCGCATTGCAAGAGCTTCAAGCGCGATATCGCTCGGCACCAGATCATCGATTCCGGCCTCAAAAAACTCCCCGGAAGACTGCCGCCTGAACCGTGACGCCTCCACGATCCCCAGTGTCCGGAACGGAATGCCACCGGCCTCCAGAACAGCCTGCCGCCGCGCATCCAGCAGACGGCAGAATTTCAGATCCTCGTCTCCGCTCCCGAGTTCCAGCACAAGACAGTCCGGACTGTCGGCCCCCCGCAGCCATCCGCCTTCGATCAGGTCGTCCGAACGCTCAATAGATGTCACGGTATGCCCGTCACGCCAGAGCAACTCTCCCAACGTCGTTTCGGGCGCCTCCTCGACCGTATCGTCTTCGTCTTCCTCCTCCCGTGGAGAATTGACGATCACGATCCGTGCCCGCCGCAACCGGGATGCTTCATCCACCTGAAGAAGCTCAGGCCCTTCTCGCAACAGCGCCCGCATCCGCAGGACCATCAGGTCAGGATGAGCCGATTTGGATATATAAGCGTCAGCCCCGCTCTCCAGCCCCTCACGCTCCACACCCGGCGATGCATCTTCCGTGAGCATCAGGATCGGAATGTTGCGGGTCAGCGCATCCAGCCGCAATCGCCGCGCAAGCTGTCCTCCGCTCATCCCCGGCAGTTCGGTACAGGCCACGACCAGATCAGGCATCGTATCCTCGATCGTGCCCAAACCTTCCTCGCCGCTGGTCGCGCAGGTGAGCGCAAAGCCTTCATTGACCAGAATCCGGGCAATCTGCCGGGCATGGTCGCAGTCAGGCTCCACCAGAACGACCCGGGGCATGTTCGACGTCACCATCGGCATCTCGAACTCAGGAAAAGGCATGACGGCACGGGAAAGTTTGCATTGGCGATCTCTTGCAGCTAGTCCGAAGTGAACCATTCGTCCGCTTTCAGGGACGAACACTAACTCCCGTTGCCGGACCACTGGAAGCCATATCTCATGGACATGCAGCCCCCGCCCCATATCACGGACCGTCTCCTCGGTAGCAGAAGCCGGAGCGAGTCATCGCTCACAACATCGTCTATGATCCGGATGGGCGTATGGTCCGTCTGCTATTTTGCCTTCTATCTGGCCCAGCAGATTGCCGAACTCATGGCGCCTCTCCTGCTGATTCTGGGTTTGGGCTGGTATATTCTTCCGCACATCGTCAATGCGATCACAACCAGCGCGGCCAGTGCCGACCCGCAGGCCCGCGATGTCATGAATCACGTCGCCGGAACCCTTCCGACCCATCTTCAGATCGGCAGCCACCTCATCACGCCGGGTTCCCTTATTTTCGACGGCATCCTGCTCATGGCCGTAGCCGCCATCGGCGCCACACTCTCTGCCCTCGCCGCCCGCAATATGTAAGATCCCCGGGGCGGCCCGAACCGGGGTTCAGGAAAAATGTCCGATCCCCGGAAGAAAACCAAATACACCCGCGCCCTTGCAATACCACAACGCCGCAATTCCGGAGCCCGCCAGCACAAGGCTGGCCCCCCAGGCCGCAACCCAAAGACCGGTAGACCCGATCATCGACGGACCAGCCTGTTCAGCCCGTGCCTGCACGTCACCAGCCGAACGGGAATGCAGAACCGCCGAACGGCGCTCAGCGTTTCGTCCCGCCATCGCCCCAGTCGCCCGGAATGTTCCTTCCGAGACAGGCGAAGGGGCGTCCACCACATCAGGCTTGCTGTCGCTTTCCTCTTCCGGAACTTCAAAAACAGCCGTCGCGGCTTCGGGAACAGATTCCTGCACCACCGCTGCGGCAGGGGCGGTCATTTCCCAACTGTCTCCACAATTGGCGCAGCGCAGACGCTTAACCCCTTTTGCCATCGCCTCCGGTACCTCAAAGACCGCATGACAGTGGGGGCATTCGATGCGCATTCAATCAATCCCTTCGACAGCCGGCTCCGATCCGGCCTAGCCTGATCCGTGTACTTGTCTGTTATGACAAAATGATCGTTATTAAATGGTTAATAAATTACTCCAGTTTTCAATGAAAGCATCATGATCCGCCTCCTGAATGTCTCGATGATGCCTCCCGGCGTAGGGCAGCCGGTCTTGCGAAACCTGACGCTTTCCGTGCCGCAGGGAGAGTTCCGCTGGCTGCTCGGACCATCCGGTGCTGGCAAGTCGAGTCTTCTGCGCCTCCTCACACTCGAAACACGCCCATCCGCCGGTCAGATGGACCTGCTCGGCGTGTCCGTCAGCCACGCCAGCCGGGCAACGCTGCGAAACCTGCGCCGAAGAATCGGGTTTGTTCCTCAGGACTATCGCCTGATCGGGGAATGGACGGTGTTCGACAATGTGGCTCTCCCGCTCAGACTGCGCGGCGCTTCCGAGCGCGACACCAGACGCGAGGCGTTCGCCGTACTGGAATGGCTGGATGTGGCCCATCTCGCCGATAAGCGCCCCGGTACGCTGTCCGGCGGCGAGCAGCAGCGCACGGCCATTGCCCGCGCCCTGATTGGCCGCCCCGAACTCCTGCTCGCCGATGAACCGACCAATGCGCTCGAAGACGCGCAGGCCAGACGCCTTCTGGCGACATTTCAGGAACTGATCGAAATGGGCACGACCGTCATCGTCGCCACCCATAACGAGGCCTTGGTCCGCGAAGCTCCGGCAGCCTCCATCATCCTTCAGGACGGCACGATCGCAAATACCGACAGTCAGAACGGAATTTCCACCCGACGGGTAGAACGCTCATGAGTGCCCCGGTCTCCCCCGGACTGCGCTCAGGCAGCCTACCGCTTCTCGTCGCACTCATGACCCTGCTCGCAGGCCTCTCCCTTGCCGGACTTGCAGGCGTGCAGACCCTTGCCGAAAGCTGGTCCGGTGCCGCCCGAAACGCAACCACAATCGAGATTCCGTCCGACACGCCCCAGTTTGCAGACCGCACCCACACCTTAGTCCAGACCCTGAACAAAACGCCCGATGTCACAGCAGTCCGCGAACTCTCCATCAAAGAGGTCCAGACCCTTCTCGCACCATGGCTGGGGCAGGTGTCTGACAGCGCAGGTCTTCCCGGCCTTTCTCTGCCTGCCGTCCTGATTGTCGCCCATACCGGCACGCCCGATCTGGGCACGATCGTACATGACGTGCTGCCTGAAGCCGTCGTGGAGGAAGACCGCCGCTGGGGTGAGCGCCTCAACGGTCTGGGAAGCAGCCTGATCGCCTGTGCGTGGCTGGCCGTCAGCCTCATCGCGGCCATTGCAGTCCTGTCAGTTGGCATGACCGTCCGCCGTTCCGTTATGGCCCAGCGCAAATCCGTCGAAATTGTCCATTTTCTTGGCGCGGGAGATCTGACCATCTCCAGCAGAATCGCCGGACGCGCAGCACTGCTCAGTCTCGCCGGAGGGCTCGTCGGCCTTCTACTTCTGAGCCCGGTCATCACCATGCTGGCCCAGAAGCTTACGCCCTTTTCACATGGAGCGCCTCCCACCGCCTCTTCCTCAAACACATGGGACGTTCTGATTGCGACATGGTGGAGCACCCTGCACGTCCTGCCACGCATGCTTCTTGAAGAACTCGGCGCCTTGCCCCTGATCGCCGCCTGTCTGGGTTGGCTCACTGCGCAGACCGTCGTGCTCGTCTGGCTCCGGCGCCTGCCATGACACGCTTCTTCCGGGCATGTCTGGCGCTGGGAGGTCTCTGGCTGGCGGGATTCGTCTGGTTCGTTCAGGACGCCAGCAGCCCTCCCGTCACCGCCACTGTCTGCGATGGCATTGTCGCCCTGACCGGCGGAGAACAGCGCGTCGATACGGCCATTACGCTCCTGCGAGGCGGATACGGGCACCTGCTGTTGATTTCGGGCGTTGGGCCCCATGTTACACTGCAACATATCCTGCATCTTCAGCAGGAACCCCTGTCCTCACCTCTGGCCGCACGCATCACTCTGGGACGCCGCGCCACCAGCACGATCGGCAACGCCCACGAAACAGCCGAATGGGCCAAAAACAACCGCCTGCACCGCCTTCTCGTCGTCACCTCCGGCTATCATATTCGTCGGGCCGTTCTCGAAATCCACCGCACAGCCCCCGATCTGGACCTCATCGCCTATCCGGTGGTGCCACTCGCCCTGCAAGAAACTCCGTCACGGAGAACCCTCTTCCTGATGTTTCGGGAGTACAACAAACTACTCGGCGCCGAAATTGGCGTCCTGACAGGCCTGCCAGATGGTCGTGAAGGACTGGATGGCGCCTGACAGCCCTTGTGCCAGACAGGTTTTTCTGGTGTGCAGAACACCATGATGAGCATTCTGCGCGGCGTCCTGTTCAATCTCTATCTCTTCTGGATCACCCTGTTCATGGGCCTTGGGACCATCCCGATCCGCCTGATGAAAAATCAGGATCTGGCCCTCTCTTATGCAAAACTCTGGGCGCGTGCCGTTCTGTTCGGCTTCACCCGGATCTCGTCGGTCAGAATCAAAATCACAGGTCAGGAGAACCTGCCGCCCGGCCCGCTGCTGATCGCCTCGCAGCACCAGTCCTTCTTCGATGGCTTCATCTGGATGACCCTCGTCGAACGCCCTGACTACATCATCAAAACAGAACTGACGCGCATTCCCGTGGTGGGCCCGATGCTGCGTCTGACCGGCATGATTTCCGTCGACCGGAAAGCCGGTTCAAAAGCCCTGCGCACCATGATGCAGGATGCAAAATCCGCTCACGACGCGGGCCGCCAGATCATCATCTTCCCCGAAGGCACCCGCACGCTGCCCGGCGAACGTCATCCGATCCAGCCCGGTATCGTCGCTCTGGCACGACAGGCCAACGTTCCCGTCGTGCCCGTCGCAACCGATTCAGGGCTCTTCTGGGACCGAAACCCCTGGCTCAAACGTCCGGGCACCCTTCACATTGTGATCGGCCAGCCTCTCGCGGCCCAACAGGAACGCAAGGCCTTTACCAAGGCTCTGGAAAGCACGTGGGACGAACTGTGCACAACCCACACCCTACCCAGAGATCCTGTGGATAACTCTGTGGACCCGGAAAACGCATAATCGGACTGCAAAAAACTGAAATCTTTCAACGCTCTCTCAAGAACTTCGCGCTTCCAACATCCAACCATTAACAAAATCTCCATATCCTTTGGTTTTCTGCGGTTTTCACTGCTGCACAACCGCCATGGCTTTTATGGCAAACCGACCTATGGACGCATTTTCGGGCACTCCCGAAGCACTTTCCATGGCTGGGGATAAAACAGACAGGGGTTGACCAATCCCGCAGCCACTCCCGAAAAGAGATGCTCAATGGATCGTTCGTTCTTTACTGTCGGTTACAGCAGATATGCTGTGGTCTTGATTGCCATTCTCGCAATATCGATCCTCCTCGATACACTCTGCTGGCATCACACGATCCACCGGCTGGAGACCAGCGCCCACACCGCCATCGCCACCGCAGACAAAAACGGCTGGGCCGTTCATGCGACTCCGTTACGCAGAGGCGGCTGGCCGTTTGGCGCATGGGTGGAACTGGACCATCTGGACGCCACACATCCAGCATCGTCCGGTTCGCCCTACGATGCAGGCTGGGCCGCAGAGCATCTTCGTCTTGGAGGATCATGGACCTCCCTTCTTCGCACAGGGCTTCCGATTTCCCTGACGGGGCATCAGGCGATACGGCTTGTCCTGAATGACAAAATCCTGACTGTTCTGACGTCGGGTGTTCTGATCCGTTTCAGAAACCCAGAAGACCTGCGATTTTCAGCGCCACAATTTCAGATGGCGCTCTCGGGCGGATGGCCTGACAGGCAGATCTTCGCAAAAAACCTCTCCGGGCGCCTCATCCGCTTTCCCGAAGCCCCCGTCGGCGCAACACGGCTCGGCATAGAGGCAAAAGCGTCAGAACTGTCCGGGTTTCCACTGCCCTATGGAGCCTCCACCAACCTGCATCAGGCGCATCTTGCACTCGCCCTGACTGCATCCGGATCTTCCACAAACCGCTCATTTCTTGACCCAGCGTCATATAGCCGTCTCCTGCTTCAGGACGCCTCAGCCTCCCCAGCCTCGACAGGGAGTCACATTGCGCTTTCCGGCAGCATCACCCTCCCAAGCCAAACCGGCACGCTTACCCTGACCCTGATCCACTGGCAGGAGCTTGCAGCGCGCCTTCTGGACCGGCCTGAAATAGAGTCGCACCTCGCCCCAGACCTTCAGACCGCCCTCCGCAAAGCGCTGGAGAAGGCTTCTGTTCCACAGCCCAAAAACGAACAACCACTTTCCGTGGCGCTCCCCGTCGTCAACGGCCAGATCCTCCCGGATACACAGGCGATTTCCACGCTTTTCAACGGAACATTCCCTCCCCCCTGAGGCCGAAATTTCCGCTTGATTTTCATCAAAAAACCCACCGGAACACAGAACTTTCTCTGGCCAAACACGTTCTGTGGGTTCAAAAGACGGCGACACACGAAACGATCACAACTTCGTTATCCTCGTTCTGCGTGCGTCAGATCCCGCAGGGAGCGGCCTTGCCTCTGACGGAATCTGCCTCTCGCCATCTCTCCAGAAGGCAACTGAAATGTTTGGCCTCTCGGCTTTATTCCTGGCGCGGTTCCAGTTCGCGTTTACGGTCGGGTTTCACATCGTGTTCCCGGCGTTCTCAATCGGTCTTGCAGCGTACCTGGCTGTTCTGGAAGGCCTCTGGCTCAAGACAGGCCGCAGCGCCTATCTGGACCTCTTCAAATACTGGCTGAAGGTCTTTTCCGTCGTCTTCGGCATGGGCGTGGTCTCCGGCCTCGTCATGTCTTACGAATTCGGAACGAACTGGTCGGCCTTCTCCCAGAAAGCCGGTCCGATCCTCGGCCCGATGCTGGCCTATGAGGTCATGACGGCGTTCTTCCTTGAAGCCGGGTTCCTCGGCGTCATGATGTTCGGCCTCAACCGCGTCGGCAAAGGCCTGCATTTCGCAGCCACCTGCATGGTCTCGATCGGTACGCTGATTTCCATGAGCTGGATCCTGTCCTCCAACTCCTGGATGCAGACTCCCCGCGGCTATCGCATCGACGAAGCCACAGGCCGCTTCCTGCCCGTCGACTGGTGGCAGATCGTCTTCAACCCGTCTTTCCCGTACCGCATCGTCCATATGGGCCTCGCAGCTTTTCTGTGCGTGGCGTTTATCGTGGCAGGCGTGGCCGGATGGCACCTGCTCAAGGCGCGTCGTGAAGGTCGTCAGGCGTCCGAACAGGTCCGCCTGATGTTCTCCATGGCGATGTGGATGGCCGCCATCGTCTCCCCGATCCAGGTTCTGGCCGGTGATACGCAGGGCCTGAACACGCTGGAATATCAGCCCGCCAAAATCGCCGCGCTTGAAGGCGACTGGGAATCCGAAAGCCGCGCACCAGAAATCCTGTTCGGCATTCCCGACATGGAAAACGAGACGACCCGCTACAAGATCGCCATCCCCTATCTGGGCTCGCTGATCCTGACGCACAGTCTCGACGGCAAGGTCCCGGGCCTGAAGGACTTCCCGAAAGAAGACCGCGCCTATTCTCCGCTGCTGTTCTTCTCCTTCCGCATCATGGTCGCCCTGGGCATGTTGATGGTGCTGGTCGGTCTGTGGTCGCTGTATCTGCGCTGGAAAGGCAAACTGTACGATACGCCGCTTCTGCATCGGGTCGCATTGTTCATGTCTCCGGCGGGCTTCCTCGCTCTGCTGTGTGGCTGGGTCACGACTGAGGTCGGCCGTCAGCCCTTCACCGTCTACGGCCTGATGCGGACCGCCGACAGCGTCTCTCCGATCGCCCTGCCGAGCATCGCAACGTCGATGATTGCCTTCATCGTCGTCTATTTCATCGTGTTCATGGGTGGCATTACCATCCTGCTGCGGACCTTCGCCGAAGAACCCCATCCGGGCGAACACGGCCCCGCCGAGGACCAGCCCCAGCGTGCCGCAGGTACAACACAGGTCTCCCATCAGCCCCCGTCCGGCCCGACGGCCGGCGCTGGCATGGCGGAGTAAGAACCATGACAGAAACAGCCGACTTCTGGCTCCCGGTGGTCTGGGCGCTGCTCGCAGCAACCGCCATCTTCCTCTATGTCTGCCTTGATGGTTTCGATCTCGGGATCGGCATCCTTTTCCTCAAGGAAAAGGATCACGATCATCGCAATCTCATGGTCAACACCGTGGCCCCCGTCTGGGACGGCAACGAAACCTGGATGATCTTTGGCGGAGCCGCGCTCTATGGCGTCTTCCCCGTCGCCTACGGCACAATCCTCCCGGCCCTTTACCTGCCGATCCTGTTCATGCTGCTGGCCCTGATCCTGCGCGGCGTGTCTTTCGAGTTCCGCTTCAAGTCGGAATCGCCCATGAGCCAGTTCTTCTGGGACAGCTCCTTCTGCGGCGGATCTATCGTTGCGGCCTTCATGCAGGGCGTAATTCTCGGAACGCTCGTTCAGGGGATCAAAATCGAGAACAATGTGTTCGTTGGGTCCAGCTTCGACTGGTTTACTCCCTTCGCCCTGTTCTGCGGCCTCGCCGTCGTCATCGGTTACGCACTTCTTGGCGCAACATGGCTGCTGTGGCGCTGCGAAGGCGAACTGCATGATGCAATGCGCCGGATCTCCTTTGTCCTCGGCGGCCTCATGCTGGTGACGATCGCGCTCGTCTCGATCTGGACGCCAATGCTCCACACCACCTACATGCAGCACTGGCTGGACATGCCGCAGCTCGCTCTGGTGGCGCCGGTTCCGGTTGCAGTCGTCGTTCTCGCAGCGGCACTGTTCCTCGGCCTGCGCAACCCGCGCTCGCACCTGCTGCCCTTCATCGCAACGCTGGGCCTGTTCTTCCTGTGCTTCAGCGGTCTGGGCATCAATGTGTGGCCCTATATCGTGCCACCGACCATCACCATCTGGCAGGCCTCCTCTCCGCCGGAGAGCCAGACCTTCCTGCTGGTCGGCACGATGTTCCTCCTGCCGCTAATCCTCTCCTACACCGCCTATTCGTACTATGTGTTCCGCGGAAAAATGTCCGCCGGACACCACTACCACTAACGGCAGAGGACCAGCCCCATGCGTATCGAATATGGTCAGCCGGACGAGAAACCGGGCTTCCTGAACTGGATGAAGCGTGTGGGGTGGTTCGTGGCGATCTGGGCGGGCGGCGTTGTCGTCGTCGGCCTTGGTGCCGAACTGCTCAAGAAAATCATCTTCGGCTGGTAACGGCCTGATGATGCTAAAAAGCCCCGTCTCTTTCGAGCGGGGCTTTTTTGTGTCGTCAGAACGTATCCTTTTCTCTACGCAGCCGCGCGAAGGTCGCAACATCCGGCGCAAGCAGAAATGGATTAGTCCTGCGCTCTACACCCACCGTGATTGGAAGCGTTGGCTGTCCAGCTTCCAGAAGACGTTCGACTTCCCCGGCCCGCGCCTTCAGAGCGGCGTTCTCCGGATCGACATGCAGTGCGAAAGCAAGGTTGGAGCGCGTATATTCATGTCCCGCACAGACAAGCGTGCTGTCCGGCAGACTGTCATAGCGATGCAGACTGTCGAAGAGTTCCTGCGCCGTGCCTTCCAGCAATCGCCCACAGCCCAGACTGAACAACACATCCCCGCAGAACAGCGCCGGAACCTCAGCCACGACATATGACACATGCCCAACCGCATGGCCCGGCGTGAACCAGACCTGAATCTGCGTATTTCCCAGAGAAACAACGTCCCCATCTTCAACAGCATGATCCAGCCGAGGCAGCCGTTCCTGATTCTGGCGCGGCCCGTAAACCTGCGCGCCATAGCGTTCCCGCAATGCTTCCGTCCCGGCCGTATGATCAGCGTGATGGTGAGTCAGCAGGATCATGTCCAGCCGCCCCTCCCCGATCTCATCAAGAATCGGCCCGGCCTCACCGGGGTCCACGATGGCCCGTTCCCCCTTTGGCGTCGTTAGCAGCCAGGCATAATTATCCGACAGAACCGGAATCGGCTTGATATCAAGTGGCATGACTGTTCCCCTTGGACTGTCCTGCTGATGAGGTAGCTACATGCTGACGTCCCTGGCCCGCATCCGTTCCGATGATGCCGCGACTTTCTATGAAAGCCGACAGGGACAGCGCACGGCCCTGCTCCTCAACGAGCGCCTGCGACGCATCATACCCCCCATGCGGGGCCGACGCATTCTCGGCATAGGCTACACAGCCCCCTACCTTCCCGAAAGTGCCGAATTCGCAGTCTCCGCGCGCCTGCTTCACGCCCAGACGCAAAAAACACTGCACCCTTCCTCGAAAGACTGCATCGTCGAGAGCGGTCGCCTGCCTTTCGACGACCTTTCAATGGACGCGGTGCTCGTGGTTCACGGTCTCGAATTCACGCGTGTCGCCCCGGATTTCCTCCGGGCCATCTGGCGCACCCTCACCGATGACGGCACCCTGATCCTGATCGTTCCCAACCGTTCCGGCTACTGGGCGCATACCGACGCCACCCCTTTCGGCCACGGCATTCCCTATAGCAGCCGCCAACTGACCCGCCTGCTCGATCAGACCCTGTTCCGGATTGACCATCATTCGGGGGCTCTGATGGCACCACCCGCCGCTCTTTCCGCCACACAGGGACGGATCATGGAGCAGATCGGACACAGACTGCGCCTGCCATGCGGCGGCGTTCACCTCGTCACAGCCCGAAAAAATGCCTATGCTGGAATCCCCATGATCGACGACAAACTGGCTGCCACACTTCCCCAACAGGTCCCCAAACCTGCCTGACGCAGAAAACCTGCCCGAAAAACGCCTTCTTTGTGGCGAATTCTTGACCCTCCCGCCGTGTGCCGTAAGAGTGCGTTCCATGTCGCTGATCCAGTCCTTCAAGCTCGTCCTGTCGCCGCCACACCGCGCCGCGACTCCCTTCCTCCTCGCCGGTTCGCTCGTCGGACTGATCGGACGGGCCACGCCCTGGCGCGCCACGCGCCTGCTGGGCAATGCAGGCATCGCCTTCACGGCGTTCTGCCTGTACTTCTTCCGCGATCCCAAGCGCACCCCGCCGCCGCGCGCCGATCTGGTGCTGGCGTCCGCCGATGGCCGCGTCACATCCGTCGCCCTCGTCACGCCGCCACCCGCGCTGGAAATGGGACACACGCCGGTCTGGCGCGTCTCGACGTTCCTCTCCGTGCTGAACGTCCATATCAACCGGATGCCCGCCGCCGGTGAAGTGACGAAGATCGCCTATCACGCTGGCAAATTCCTCAATGCCAGCCTCGACAAGGCGTCCGAACACAACGAGCGCAACGAACTGCGCCTGACGCTGCCGGATGGCCGCAATATCGGCGTCGTGCAGATTGCTGGCCTGATTGCACGCCGCATCCTGTGCTTCGTTGAAGAAGGCGACCGCATGGAAGCAGGCGAGCGCTTCGGCCTGATCCGCTTCGGCTCGCGCACCGACGTCTATCTGCCACCCGGCGTCGAACCTCTGGTTGTGGAGGGGCAGACCATGGTTGGTGGCGAAACTGTCCTGGCGACGCTCTGAGCCAGACGCCATACATGACCACGCCTCCGACGGTTGAACCCACCCGCGAACCCGCCCAGTCTATTGGCGCCCCTGTGAGCGCTTCTGGCCGAAAGCGGCGCATCCGACGCAGACTGCGCCGTATGGGCCGCAACCCGCGCACCCGTGTGCGCGGGCCGTCGTTCAACCGCCTCATCCCCAACATCATGACAATGCTCGGCCTCTGCGCCGGGCTCAGCGGCATGCGGTTTGCGCTCGAACACCAGTTTGAACCCGCAGCCGTAGCGTTGCTGATCGCAGCCTGCATCGATGGACTGGACGGACGCATCGCGCGCCTCCTCAAGGGCGCCACCCGCTTCGGCGCGGAATTCGACAGCCTGTCGGACTTCGTCTGCTTCGGCGTGGCGCCGTCCTTCGTCCTGCTGATGTGGTCGCTCGAACATGCCGGACGCTATTCTTTCGTCCCGTGCATCCTGTTCACGGTCTGCATGGCTCTGCGTCTGGCCCGCTTCAACGCCAGCCTCGATGACGACGACAAGCCGGACTATTCCTACAGCTTCTTCACGGGCGTCCCGGCCCCTGCCGGAGCCGGACTGGTCCTGTTCCCGGTCTTCCTCGGCCTCGAAGCCGACCGCCTCCATGCCGAAGGTCTGGCCGCATTCGCCCGCCTGCCCCTCGTCTCGGCCGTCTGTCTGATCGTCACAGGGCTGCTGCTGGTCTCGACCCTGCCGGTCTGGTCGTTCAAGAACTTCAAGGTTCCGGCGCGTTATGTCCTCCCTCTGATGCTCGGAACGGGCCTGTACGCGGCCCTTCTGGTCGCGGACCCCTGGGGCGCCCTCGCAGGCGCAGGACTGCTCTATATCGCGATCCTCCCCTTCTCCCGCCGCTCGTACCATCGCCTGAAACTGGCGGCGGAAGAGATGTCGGAAACGGTGGAAGAAGAACCCGCCTGAGAGCAGGAAATCCCAACAAAAAAGGCCGCCCGGCTCTCCGGGCGGCCTTTTTCATGTCCAATACGCGACAGACTTATTCCGTCACGTCCCACAGCCATGCCGCGCCACGCACGCCAGAGCTGTCACCATGCTTATTTTTCACGATCGGCGTCGTGCAGACCGGCGTAATGACATGCTTGGCCAGAAGCGGCGGCACGCGCTCATAGAGCGTGTGAAGGTTGGAGACGCCACCACCGAGAACGATCACATCCGGATCGAGGAAGTTGATGACCATGGCGCAGGCCCGGGCAAAACGCTCGGTATAACGGCCCAGTGCCGCAATCGCAGCCTGATCGCCATTGGCCGCAGCCTCTTCGATACCGGCCGTATTGCGATGCCCCGGCCCCTTCCAGTCCGCGGCAAGTGCCGGGCCCGAAAGATAGCGCTCCATGCAGCCCTTGTTCCCACAGAAGCACTCGCGCGGCGGCGCGTCTTCTTCCGTCGGCCAGGGCAGAGGCAGATGCCCCCATTCACCAGCAATATGATGACGCCCCTCAAGAACGCGCCCGTTATTGACGATGCCCGCGCCCATGCCCGTCCCGATGATGACACCGAAAACGGTCAGCATGCCCTTGGCCGCACCATCGGCAGCTTCAGACAGCGCAAAGCAGTTGGCGTCATTTTCCGTCCGGACCGGACGGGCCAGCGCGGCTTCCAGATCGTGTCCGAATGGTTGGTTGTTCAGCCAGGTCGCATTGGCATTCTTGATCAGCCCGCTCTCTGGCGAGATTGATCCCGGAATCCCGATGCCCAGCGTGGACGTATGCTGCCCCGCCGAAACGCGGTGGCTCGGCACCGCACCAAGACGATGATCCACATCCGCCACCAGATCCCGGATCGCCAGAACGGCCTCGTTATAAATACCGGGATTGGCAATTCGTTCCCGAAGGACGAGATCGCCCGAACGATTCAGAACTGCGATTTCGATCTTCGTGCCACCAAGATCAATTCCAAGGCGATAATCAGCCATCTCAAGCCCTGTGCTCTGTGCGGCGACCTGAACGACAGGTGGCCGGACCTCATGGGAAAACGCATCCAGTGCGTCCGTCTGCTTTAACGCGAAACCGTGTCACGACAAGCCGTCCGAAGACAAAACTTCGTTGTTTCAGGCAATTTCCAGTTTCAGAATATCGCGATCAGATCCGCGCCAGCTCCTGAAGGGCCCGCAGGATCTCCTGCGGCGCGGGGGGACAGCCCGGAATCGCACGCCGCACCGGCGTCAGGGCCTGCAACCCACCCAGCGTCGCATAACTGGCCGGAAACGGCCCTCCATCGACCGCACAGGCCCCGACCGCAATCAGACTCCGGCCCGGCGGCATCGCCCGCCAGACCCGGTCCACCATCTCGGCACAGACCCGCGTCACCGCACCGGTCAGCAACAACCAGTCCGCATCCGCAGGATCGCTCACACACACAAAACCTGCCTGCTCCAGAGCGAAAGCACTGCCTTTCAGAGACTCGATCTCCATGAAGCAGCCCTCGCAGCCTCCCGTCTCCAGCACATAAAGCCCGATGGGGCGCTCACGACGCGGAAGAACTTCCTCAGAGGACGGACACCAGCGCCGCGCATCCATGAACGCGTAAAGCAGGCTCAGAGGCCCCGTCTGCCGCAACCCCTTCACAACGCAATCCCCGCCGGAGACAGCCCGATCGACCCCAGAGCCGCAGGTACACGCTCCATGGGACAGCCTTGCAGCATTGCCCCCAGAACCGGCAGAACCGAGACACCCGGATCACGGACATGCAGGTTCTCGATCCGGCCGTTTTTCAACCGCACCCAGTGCCACACGTCTCCGCGCGCGCCCTCGGCCACGCCAATACCCTCATCCGTGCTGTCCGGCGCGGGTTCGTCATCGTCCAGACCGATGCTTCCCAGAATCCGTTCCATAAGCTTCAGCGAATCCCGGATTTCCGCCAGCCGCAGCCCATCACGCGCCCGGGCATCGCCACTGCTCGATCCTGTCGCCCGCAGCGCCTCCAGCCGCATTCCGGTTTCCCGGCGTCGCATGTCCATGCTGCGACCACTCGCACGCCCCGTCACGCCCCCAACGGCAAAACGCTCCGCCAACCGCACATCCAGAACTGCAAACCCGTTCAGACGGGACGCAAACACCCGATGAAGCTCCTCCAGCGCTGCAAGACTTGGCTGCATCGCCGCATGGACTGCCTGCGCCAGCGGGACGATCTCCAGCCCCTCGCGAAAGCCGCCACAGTTCACCGTATCCATCAAACGCCGCGACACGCCCTGCTCCGCACAGGCCTGCGCAATGGCCTCGCGCGCATGATCGCAATGTGTCGCCAGCAATTCCGCATCCATGCCCCGCGCCGTCCGGGCCATGTCGAACAGATGAAGCGACATCCGCTCGATCTCCAGCAGGATCATCCACACATCCCGAACTCCCGGCCCCGGAACCTGCCCGCGCGCCTGCGCCACAGCACGCGCAAAGGCCAGAGGATGCGCCACGAAACCACCCGCCGTCATCCGTGCCACAAGGACCATGGCCTCCTCCGGCGTCTTCCCCAAAAGACGCGACACCACACCCCGATGCGCCCCGCCCGCACAGACATCCACAGCCCGGACCTTCCCCTTCAAAACCTCGAAAGACAGATCCAGAGGGCCACTCAGTCCCGTCTGCTCTGGACGCAGAAAGTGGCTCCCTCCGAGCGGACGCAGACCACCCGAAGCCGGTCCCGGACGGGATGACAATGGCCATGTAGACGTCCAGCCACCTTCATCCAGCGCAGGCGTACCATTCCCACGCGCCTCCATCGCCTCGACGCCATACAGATCATACGAAACACGCTCGCCCCATTCCGCTCCGGCAAACCGCGACGACGGCGCCAGATACCGACGGTCTTCCACAACCGTACTCGCCAGAATCGGGCGATCCCCCTCCAGCAGCAGAACATAGGCGCGCGCATCATCCGCCCAGCACGAGATCAGCGGCAACGTCGCGCCCGGAACACAGAGCATATCGCTCCACTGTGCGGGATCGAGATGATAATGCGACAGCGCCACACGTTCGCCACTGCGGATGATCCGTCCCATGCTTCTCATGGTCGCCACCCCGTCACCGGATGCCATGCAAGAAATAGCGGGCCACACAAACCGCCCAGCAGAAGAACAGCCTGCGTCACAGCTACGATACCCCGCTCACCGCGCCCAAACGCTGGCAGCAACGTCATAGGCCGCACGGACCACAAAGCAGGCAGCAGACACAACACCAGCAGAACAAGTTGCCCGACATCAAGCGACCGCCCGATCCCGACCAGCGCACAGAACACCGGCCACGGTGCGACTCCTGCCCCGATGGCCTCCGCCCCCTCGGCCTCATACAAATCCAGAACAGCCAGTCCCAGCGCCGCCAGAAGCAGCAGAACGATCGCCGGACCTTCGCCGGTCGCGGCCGCAATAGCACCCAGCGCCGACAGCATCGGCAGAGAGATCGTCCGCCCCGTCGAGCGCGGCACCACCAGCATGAGGAGTGTTCCAAAACCCGCAATCAGCATGAGCAGATGGACCAGCGGATAGGCACTCAGGCGGAACATCAGCATCAGCGCCGCAAACCGCAGCCCCGTATCCAGAAGCGCCGCCTCCGGCGCAGGCGCGGGTGATGGCCCCAGACCCGCCACCATGCACAGCCCGACCGTCAGCAGCACCGCCCCCAGCGATGACTGCTGCATCGGTAGAAGCGACGCGCCCAGAAGCCCCAGAACCACGCCCCCAAGCCGACTGCGCGCAATATCCCACACAATAGCCGCCTGCCGGGGAGCACGCCCTTCGCGCCACGCCAGAAGAACTGCTCCCGCGCCACACAGGATCGTCACCGCGAACGCCGAATGGACGTTCAGCGCCAGCAACGCACATCCCGTCACCAGAAACGGCAGTATCCGCCCTGTCCGGTCCCGCGCCTGCGGGAGAAGCAGCGGAATGGCCGTCACGATGCAAGAACACGCCGCGGCCAGAGCGTCCGTCCCCGGCATCAGCCACACGGCCAGCGGCGTGATGACAAGCCCCGCCACAGCGAACGTCCGGCTACTGGCGGCCTGACGGTTTTCAGGCGTCAGGAACAGCAGGAACGCTGCCAGAAGCGGCCAGACAGTGACGGCAAACAGCGTGCCGACGGGTGCGAGCGGATGCATCAGACGTCCTCCACCCGTCGCCATGCCAGACGGGGCAGCAGCGTGATGCCAAGGGCCGCCAGAACGCCCCACAGACTCAAAGCAGCAGCAAAAAGCGGCCATGAATTCAGAACGCACGCCACAACAACCAGCCCGTCCGCCGCCCGGACCAGCCCGGTGAACTGAACCAGCGGCGTGCCCCAAGCAGCACCACATAACCCGGCCAGAACCGCCCCCGCGCCCAGAACCGGAGCAAGTCCCAGACCAGCCCCCGACAAACCAAGTGCCAGAAGCAGAACAAGCGTACCCACAACCGGCAGAACAGCTGCCTTGTCCGGCGCTTCCGGCGCAAACCGCCGCAGCCAGCCCCATGCCAGAACGTTCAGTCCAATCAGCGCCACAGACGTCAGCAGCGCCAGCAGCCCCGAACAGACCGTCGCCCCGGCAAAAGCGCAAACCGCCCCGTAAAGCGGCAGCCCCCGCCCGTCTTTCCCCAACCCTGCAAGGGCTAGCAACAGAAGAAGTCCGAACCCTACAATCATGTGCCAAACCTCCCCGCCAGAGCCAGAAGAAGCGCCACGCCCGCAAACAGCGCCGTCAAACGTGCGCTCCGCTCCTGCGCCATCAGCCTCAGCCCGACCGCCACGCTCACAGCCAGCGCCAGCCGTGCGGCAAGTGCCACCAGTCCGAGCCCCCAGCCCTGAACGCCGCCTTGCGCGAGCCCCACACTCACCGGCCATGCCAGATCGGCCAACAGCAGCAGCCAGCCACAATTCAGCACATCCGCAATACTGCGCGCCGCCTCACGCTCCTGCCGGTCCCGCACCCCGGACAACATACCCGTCACGTCCTCGGAACGAAGCGGCGGACATGCAATTCCCAGAGCCAGCGCACAGGCCGCAAGTGCACCCTCTAGACCCGGCTCAGGCTCGATATGCAACATCGCACACAAGCCCCCAAGGCCATTTGTCCCCGGAGCGGCCAGCGCGATCAGTGCTTCCGTCAGGCACAGCAGCAGAACCGCCGGAACCAGACGCGATGCCTCTCCCGACAAAACGCCCGGCCCCAGAAATCCACGCCCCATCAACAGCATGAGCCCCATGACGAGCGGATCCGCCAGCGAAGACAGCACCGACCCCGTTGTCACCGCAGGCAGGCACACCAGCGCCAGCAGCCCCACGGTCAACGCAAGCGCCGGACGCCCTGTGAGCGGTGTCTGGAACAGGGATTTCCAGAACCGCCCCGCACCCAAGAGATGAAACCGCACCGCACCACCCGCGCGGCCCGCCAGCCAGAACGGCAGACCGTCCAGACACCACCCCAGCGCAGGCGCCAGAACGAGCAGCAACCCCAGTTGAAACAGCGCTTCCAGAACCGACAGCGCAATCAGCCCCGCATCATGCGCCATTACGTCATCACTCCCAGCACTGCGAGAACGAGGCCAAGAAGAACAAGCCAGAGCCCCACGGCCCCCTGACGCAGATCGGGCAGAACAGGTGCTTTCATCCCCTTCAGCGCCCTCAAGCGGACTCGCCCTGACACGACAAAACGGCGCAGGCTCCAGCCCAGAGACGGTGCCTCTTCAAACAGGGCATCGCCTGATGCCAGCAGTGTCATCAATGCCGGAGCCAGCGTGGAGGCCGCCTGAACGACCCCCCCCATAATGCGCCAGGGACGCACGAGAACAATCCAGATCAGGGCTCCAACCATCACGAAGGCCATCAGCCGGAAATGTGAGCCATCACCCGCACCAATACTCCAGACGGGCCAGACCCACTCCCCTCCCACACCATGCAGCGCAGGACTTGTCAGCCCGAACACCAGCGCGGGCAAAAATAGGCTCCCAACACCCACCAGCAATACGGAAACACCGGATATGGCAGCCTGCCCTCCAGATATCTGCCGCCCAACGACAAGCAGATCGGACAGCGCCAGAACGCCCAGCAGCAATGCCACCATCACGCCGAGCACGCTCCAGCCTTCGACACCCGCCGCCATGCTCAGCGCCGCATGAATCCCAAGCCACAACACAACCAGTCCGGGCAAAGGCGGAAACGGCAGCCGCAATACGGCCATCACCGGAAACCAAGGCCCCAGTGACGCCGTCAAAACCAGCGTTGCGAGATCAAGAAACGCGGCTTCCAGCGCAATCCGGGCACAGACCGCAAGCCCCTCATCCTGCGCGGCCACCACGAGAACCACCAACAGAAGGGGGCGCAAAAGCCCCAGATTTCCCGGCCGATGCGCTCCCAGAACAGCCCAGCCGATCAACCCGAGCACACACACGCCCAGACCCGCAACCAGCTCCGCCGATACAGCCCCCGGAGCATGCCACACCAGCGACACACCCAGAATGCTCATAACGGCGGAGCAGCCCCCGTCTCTGCGACGCACGAGCGCAGTCCAGAACAGAAGAGGCAGCAACCCCAGAAGAACAGGCGTCTGGGCTGGAAACAGAACGCTCAGCAGCAGAACCGGAACACCCCATACCGCCGGACAGCCATCCCGCTCCTGCGCCGCAATCACGCCCAGCGCCACAGCCAGCACGGCAGGCGAAAGCGCCAATACCGCAGCCAGAGCCGCCAGACATACGGTTACGGCCTGCCCGAACCGCCCCGGCTGAAGCACCAGCACACAAGCAGGCACCACCAGAACCGCAAAGCAGAGAGAAACCGGATCAGTATGGAACAGGGACGTGAAAATATGCAGGGCGCGGTCCGCAGGTTAGGGAGAACGGACCGCAACCATCACGACCGTCAGATCATGGCGAGAGATAGCTTGCGTTTCGGAGAAGGGAAAGCACTGTCAAGCGTTTTGAGATCCGCATCCGTCAGACTGATCTCCAGACTGGCCAGATTTCCTGCCACATGCTCCGGAGATGTCGCCTTCGGAATGGCCAGAACATTCGGCCGACGCAACACCCAGGCCAGCGCAATCTGGGCCGGATCGGCAGGCCCGAGCGACGTCTCATGCCGTGATGCAACCTCTCTTAGCGCCGAATGCTCCAGAAGCTCCCCACCCTGCCCGAGCGGCGAATAAGCCATTGTCACCGTTTCGGATTTCAGGTCATGATCCAGAAGATCGAACTCCGTCCCCCGGTGCTCCAGATTATACAGGACCTGATTGACCAGACAGTTTTCGGACAAGCTTTCGATCTCTTCCATGTCATCGACATCGAAGTTCGATACCCCCCAGCCCCGGATCAGACCGTCGTCCCTGAGGTCTTCGAAGGCCTGGATCGTTTCCTCAAGTGGCGTTCCCCCACGCCAATGCAGCAGATACAGATCCAGCCAGTCCGTCCCCAGATGCTTCAAAGAACGCCTGCACGCCTTATGAACTGCGTCATAAGATGCATTGGAGGGCACAACCTTGCTGACAAGATAAACATCTTCACGCACATCCGCGATGGCCTCGCCCACCAGATCTTCCGAACGCCCGTTGCCATACATCTCGGCCGTATCAACAACCCGCAGACCGGCCTCCAGCCCCTTTCGCAGGCTCTCGATCTCGCTGCTGCGACGTGAGGCACTATCGCCGACATTCCAGGTTCCCATTCCCAGCGCCGGAACCGTGACACCATTCCTGAGCGTGACTGTTTTCATGACCGTCTCCTGTCCGTGTCCTCAAGACCTATGTTCTCAGACAACGACAGGATCCGCGCTCTGTTCCCTCACAATCCCCTCGGCCTTCAGAAGATCGCGCAACTTTCGCACGATCGGGAAAACTTCGACGTTGTGATCGCCCCCCAAGTCCCGCCAGGCCGCCTGCTCCAGTTCCATGATCTCCCGGTCTTCCTCAAAAATCCGGTTCGTGAAAATGCCCAGCGCAGGCCAAATCACATCAATCAGAAATGGCGTTTTCGGACGCAGCACCGAAAGCAGACCGAATGTCTGCGTACTCGCACCATCAGCACTATTCGGGACGTAAACACTGAACAGTTCCATAATCAGGTCGCCGTCCTTGTCGTGGATTTTGAGGCTCTGATACGGATAGGTCGTGCGGATACTCACGATTTCCTCAACCGGCTGTTCACGGCCCGGATCATCGTGATGCTTGCCGAAAATCAACCGCTCCGCCAGTGGCTGCTGGTTGCCACTGCGTGCGAAACTGTAGCGCGCCTCAATAAAACCCTCGCCCGCATCCTGCCCCAGAAAACGCGCCCTGATCTGCCCCATCTGGCGGCGGTGCAGGAACTGATGGTTCATGTCCATCAGGTTCTCATGCATGAACGTGTAATGGCATTTCACGACAGGGCTGAAATGCCGCGTCTTGAACGCCGGATTGTCCACCTGCGCCAGCGGCGGCAGAGGAACGCTCTCCGCTTTCGCCGCATCACCGGGAAACACGAAAATCATCCCGCCCGCTTCACGGCAGGGATAGGTCCCCACACCGTTCGGAAGCTTGCCCTTACCGAGATAGGGCACATCAATGCAGCGCCCCGAGCGGCCATACGCCCAGCCGTGATAGCAGCACTGAACAGCCTCACCGCTCACCTTGCCCAGACTGAGCGGAACCTGACGGTGCGCGCAGCGATCTTCCAACGCAAACACGCTGCCTTCCTCAGGCCGGACCAGTGCAATCGGATGCCGCCCAAACCGACGCCCGATCGTCTTCCCGCGTTTAAGATCCTTCGACCACGCCAGCGGATACCAGAAGTCCGGATTGATATCGACGCGACGCAGATCGGTTTTCAGAGGATCAGGGGAAGAATTCGTGGGGTCCGGCACAATCAGGCGTCCTCTCCAGTGACATGAAAGACGCTCCTGTTATGGAGCGTCTTCCACCAATGGCTTTAGACATACTTTGAAACCTTACCCGGCCTTTTTCCAGCCCCGCTCTTCCTGTTTCCAATACACGAGATTGTGACCTGAAGATTTCATCGCCATCCAGCGGTCTCTTGCCCGCTGCACGGATTGCGGGTTGCCGCCGTCGAACAGATCGAAAATCCGGGTGAATGGCGCGAAGTCATCCTCCCCCGCCCCATCGACCCGAAACAGGAAACGCGCCCCGTTAGGCACGTCTTCGCCTTCCGTCAGCCAGATCGGCTGTCGGGCCGCATGACCATTCTTTGCGCTCCCATGCGGAAGCCAGACCGGGTCCCGACACGCCCAGAGCGCCGTATCCAGCGCCATAACCGCCGCCGCATCAGGACACCGCACAAGCGCGCGCTCCCCCGCATCCAGCGTCCGGCCCAGAAGGGCCGGAAGCGCTTCCTCAAGCGGCGTGCGCGTCAGATGATAGAACCCGACATCCACAGCGTGATCCCGATCCTCAGACGCTGGATTCATGCGCCTTCACAAAACGATCCAGCAGCCGCACACCGAACCCCGTCGCACCCTTCGGCGCAATGGCGGACGCCTTGGTCTTCCAGGCCGTCCCGGCGATATCGAGATGCGCCCAGTCCGTGTCGCCCACGAAGCGCTTGAGGAACTCAGCCGCAAGGATCGCGCTGCCCGGACGTCCGCCGATATTCTTCATATCGGCAATATCGGAATCGATTTCGCGGTTATAGGCCTCGCCCATCGGCATCCGCCACAGACCCTCGCCCACCTGCGCTCCGGCTTCCGAAAGCCCCTTGGCCAGTGCGTCGCTGTTGCTGAACAAACCGGCATTTTCATAGCCGAGGCTGACCACAATCGCGCCCGTCAGCGTGGCGAGATTGACCATGACCTTCGGGCTGAACCGCTTGCGCGTATAAGACAGCACATCCGCCAGAACGAGACGCCCTTCCGCATCGGTATTGAGGACTTCGATCGTCTGTCCGTCATAAGCCCGCACGATATCGCCCGGACGCTGCGCCTCACCGGACACCATGTTTTCAACCAGCCCGACCACACCGATCGCATTGACCGGTGCCTTGCGACGGGCCAGCGCACTCATGAGACCAATCACGGTCGCGGCCCCACCCATATCAGTCTTCATCTCGTCCATGCCAGCCGCAGGCTTGATGGAGATGCCACCACTATCGAACGTGACACCCTTGCCGATGAACGCCAGAGGTGCCTCGCTGCCACCGCCCTCATGACGAACAATCACCGTCCGAGGCTTGTGAACGCTGCCCTGCGCCACCCCCAAAAGCGCACCGAACCCAAGCTCCGTCATGGCTTTTTCGTCAAGAACTTCAACCGTCAGGCCAAGCTCACGCAGGTCTTCGATCCGCTGCGTAAAGCTCTGAGGATAAAGCACATTCGGCGGCTCGCTCACGAGGTTTCGCGTCAGGATCACACCTTGGGACACCGCATCCAGAGCCGTCCAGCGTGCCTGAGCCGCTGCCACGTCCGACACTGCAACAGTCAGCGACTTCAGAACCGGTCGCGCACCGGGCTTCTTGCTGCGATACAGATCGAAATCATAAGACGCCAGACGCGCGCCCAGCCCCGCTTCCGGAGCAAACTGCTCCAGTGCCCCGGACACGACCAGAACCGCGCTTTCAACGCCATCAAGCAACCGCACCGCCCGACCCGCAGCATTTTCAACCGCCACAGCATCCACAGCGGCGCCGCCCTTCGGCGTCACCCCTGCGAGAACAATCTGCGACAGCCCCTCAGCCGGAGCGGGCAGCACCACGCTCTGTCCGGCCTCTCCTTTGAACCCCTTCAGAGCAACAGCGCGCGACACTGCCCCCGCCGTCGCCTTGTCCAGCGCCGAGAACGTCTCGCCAGCCGCAGTCTCGCACAGCAGCACGACCGCCTTGGGCGCATCCGCGGAAAAAGCAGGAAAGGAATCGAAAATCACTGAAAGCATGATGGCCCTGTCGTCTGGAACATGAAATCGTCATCTCCGTTATCGGAAACACCGCCCCGGCATACAAGCCCTCCCCCGAGAAAGACCTTCCATGCGCCGCACCGCCCTGAAGATCCTGCTCTGCTCCGCCGTTATGCTCGGCCTCCCGAAAGGACACGCCGCTCCCACAGTGCCTTGCATCACCGACATCGCGCCCATCCGGATCGGCAATACCCCAGTCACCCTGCACCCGACCGACTTTCCGGCTGTAACGATCACGCCATTCTGGCGCGGGAACGGAAACGCATGGGGTTATCATCTCTATGCCGTCACCATCCCCGACGCCGAACAACCCGATCAGGCCGACCTCGTGGACAAACAGGACGCGAACCCTTCCGCTCCGCTCACCGACATGCTTGCGGACAGTCCCCACACCGGCGAAGACGCAATCCAGACCGTCCATTTCGCTAAGGCCCGCGTGAACGGAAAACCCGGCCTTCTGCTGTTCGTCACAACGCGTGACATGGGCCTTTACCCCGTCCCGCAGCCTAGCCCGGCGCATGTCCGGATCTATCAACTGACACGCGAAGACGGCGAACCCGGTACCACGGCATTCACCTTCAGGCCCCTGTCCACAATCGCCTCCCCCGTCACGACCTGCCATGCGGACATCGCGCTCAGCGCCGCAACAAAAATTCCGTTCACAACATGGAACGGCCCTCAGGAGCCCGTGCCGACCTGTCCGCAGTGACACCACCCGCATCAACACATGACGCAAAAGCCATCTTGGAGTAGTCTGGCAGAATGACTTCCGCTTCCCCCTTTATCGTCCCCGCAAACGATGACCGCGCCCTGCTGGATCTGGCATTCAGGCTCGCTTCCGAAGCCTCAGACATCATCAACGCCATCCGCGAACGCGGCTTTCGCACGGATATCAAGGACGATGCTTCCCCCGTCACGGAAGCGGACCACGCATCCGAACATCACATCCTGTCGGGCCTGCGAGCGGCCTGCCCGTCCATTCCTGCAATCGGTGAGGAAGAAATGTCGGCCGGGATCCGTATCGCCGCAGGAGACGCCTACTGGCTGGTCGATCCGCTGGACGGCACGCGGGGCTTTGCATCCGGCGGCAGGGATTTCACGGTCAATATTGGCCTCGTCCGCCATGATCGTCCAGTTCTGGGCGTTGTGGCGCTTCCCGGTTACGGACTGATCTATAGCGGCGGTCAGGGCCTTGGGGCCCATCGCTGGGACGGCACCCACAACTCCCCGATCCAGACCGCCACCCCGTCTGTCGAGGGCCTGCGCGTGCTGGCCTCCAGCCATCATGGCGACCCGGAACTGCTGGACCGCTGGCTGGCAGGACGGAAAGTCGCGTCCATCGACAAGCTCTCTTCGTCGGTCAAATTCATGCGCGTCGCAGAGGGATCGGCGGATTTCTATCCGCGCTTTGGTCCCACCATGGAATGGGATACGGCCGCCCCACAGGCCATTCTCGAAGCGGCAGGGGGCGCCCTTCTGGATGCGAACGGAGAGCCCCTGCGTTACGGCAAGCCCGGCCGACTGAATTCGTCCTTTTACTGCACGGGAGGTGCATCTTGAGCGACACGCCGTATACCGAACGCCTGACAGCCACGCCCGAGGGCATCCGCCGCGCGGCGGAGTTTCTGAAAGCCGGAAAGCTGGTCGCCTTCGGTACCGAGACCGTTTACGGGCTTGGGGCCATCGCCTCGTCCGATACGGCTGTCGCCCGGATTTTCGCCGCCAAGGGGCGCCCGCGTTTTAATCCCCTCATCAGCCATCTCCCCGATGCCGAAAGTGCTTTCGCGCAGGCATCCCTCAGCGGCAGGATGAAGGAAGTCGCCCATACGCTGGCCGAGCGGTTCTGGCCCGGCCCGCTGACGATGGTGCTCCCCCGCTCTCCTGACTCGACCGTCTCGGATCTCGCCGCCGCCGGGCTCTCCACGCTCGCCTTGCGTGTCCCCCGTGGACGGACGGCACTGGCCCTCCTGCGCGAAGTGGGCGCACCAGTTGCTGCACCGTCTGCCAATGTCTCAGGCACCGTCAGTCCTTCCGATGCGTTCCACGTCCTGCGCTCGCTTGACGGCCGGATCGACGCAGTTCTGGATTCCGGCCCCTGCTCCATCGGCGTGGAAAGCACGGTTCTGGACCTGACCCGGAACGTGCCGGTCCTTTTGCGTCCGGGTGGGGTCACGCTCGAAGAGCTGAACGATCTCTGCGGTCCGATCCGCCATCCGGACGATTTCGCTGAAATCGCCCCCGCCTCCCCCGGCAGACTGGCCTCGCATTATGCCCCCAGCCTGCCCGTCAGGCTGGACGTGACCTCTATTGCGCCCGACGAGGCGCAGCTTGCTTTTGGTCGCCCGTTTCCCGGTGCGGGCCTGACATGGAATCTAAGCGAAAGCGGCAATCTTGAAGAAGCAGCGGCCCGCCTCTTCGCCGGACTGCGCTTTCTGGATGCGGAAGGCAGCCGACGCGGCCTGAAAACCATTGCAGCCCAGACAATCCCCCGTCACGGACTGGGCCTCGCGATCCGTGACCGCCTGCGCCGCGCGGCCGAACCCCGCACTGACACCCAAGCAGATACCATGGCACCGTCCTGAACATGGCCCGTGCGCCTGATTCCAAAGACATCGACCCGCGGGAAATCAAGATCCTGTCCGACATTCTGGCGCTCGTGCTGGACGAACAGCCCGGCCATGCCGCCACGGCACTGGAACGCATCCGACAGATGGCCCGCCGCGATGGCGTCACCGGCGGCGCGCTGAAAAACCTGTTCATCACGCGCATCGGCACTGTCCCCCAGCGAGACACTGCAACGCGGGAAAGAGGCCTGCGTGAGCGCGTTCAGGATCTGGAACACCGCCTTAGCCAGAGCGAGACCGATACCCGCACCGCCCAGTTGCGGCTCGGGCGCTGCCAGATGGACATGGGGCTGCTTCAGGTGGAAGTGGCCACATTCCGGATGCAGAAACCCTGGCGCTATATTGCCATGACCTTCGCAGCGGGTGCAGGTCTTCTGGTCGGTATCGCCGGGACCCAATTCTACCACAGCTTGACGGACACAAAGGCGCCCATCGACCGGGCTGCCTATCTGCGATAAAAACTGTTTCGTTTTTTCGCCTTCCTCCCGCCACGCGCTAGGGATAGATGAAGGACCATGGCCTCATCCTCCGGTACTTCCGGGCGGCAGATCCTGCCTCTGCTCGACCGCTACATCCTCCGTCAGCTCCTCATCGCCCTGCTGGCGCTGACCGGAGGTGCCACAGCCCTGATCTGGCTGACCCAGTCGCTGCATTTCGTCTCGATGGTGGTCCAGCACGGCCTGTCCCTGCGCGTGTTCATCCAGCTCACCTCGCTGATGCTCCCGACGTTCATCGCCGTCATCCTTCCCATCACAACCTTCCTCGTCGTGCTGTTCACCTATCAGCGGATGGTCGGAGACCGGGAACTGACGGTCATGCGCGCCGCCGGGCGCTCCCCGCTGGAACTGGCCCGACCGGGACTGCTCTGCGCGTTTTTCTCCGTGGCGCTGTGCTATACTCTGACATTGTGGCTTGCGCCCGTATCCTATCATGCGTTTCACCGCTACGAATTCCAGATCCGCAACCGCATGGCGGCCTTCCTGCTTCAGGACGGTGTCTTCACCAGCCTTTCCGGAGACATGACCGTCTATGTCCGCGGACGGACCAGTGACGGCCAGCTTCATGGCGTTCTGGTCGAAGACGACCGAAACCCCGATTCCCACACCACGATCCTCGCGGAGCGCGGCACCATGGTCGTGGTGAACGATCAGCCCCGCGTCGTCCTCTATGATGGCTCGCGCGAGGAAATCGACCGCCATACCGGGCGGCTGAACGTCCTGACCTTCGGGCGCAACACCATTGACCTGACCTCAGGGCGCCGGAACAGCCACGAAGACCGCGACCCGGACGAGATGTCGCTCCACGAACTGTTCCATCCCGACCCTCATGAAGTGTCCGAACGCGATCGCGGCAAGAACATCGTGGTGGGCTGGCGACGGCTTACCTCTCCCCTGACCGCTCTGTCCTTTGCCATGATCGGGCTGGTGACAGTGCTGCGCGGCGCCTTCTCCCGTCATGGCAACATCACCCGCCCCCTGACGGCAATCCTCACCGTCGTCGGGCTGCTGGCCCTCTCGCTCATGCTCCAGAACCTCGCCGGCCGGCATCTTGCGCTGGTCCCACTCATCTGGCTCGAAGCCCTCCTGCCCGCAGTCGTTTGCGCCGCCCTGCTGTTCCTCGAACAATGGACAGGAAGCGTGAAGCAGCCCGTTCCCATGACACCCTCGCCGGAGGCCTCCAGATGAGAAGTATCGCCTCCCCGCGACTAGGCTCGTGGCTGACCTCACTGTTTCAGGCCTTCAGTACCCGAGACGACCACGCCGGTTTCTCCACAACACTGGCCATCTATATTGCCCGTCAGTTCATGCTCAGCACCCTGTCCATGGTGCTGGCTCTGACCGGACTGGTCTCGCTGTTCGATTTCATCGACCTGCTACGACGCGCAGCCACGCGCCCCAACGTTCCGGCCAGCCTCGTCGTCAAGATCGCAGCGCTGCATGTGCCGTACTACATCATCTACGTCCTGCCCTTCGGCATCCTTCTGGGCGGGATCGTCTGCTTTTCGCGCCTGACCCGCTCGTCCGAACTCATCGTCGCCCGCGCCGCAGGCATTTCCGCCTGGCAGTTCCTCGCCAGCCCGCTGGCCTGCGCGATTCTGACCGGCCTGCTGACCACAACCGGTATTTCCGCTCTGTCGTCGAGCATGTTCCGCAGCGCCGAAATGCTGGATCAGACCTATCTCCGCACCGGCGGAGGCCCCCTGACTCTCAACGGAGGCGCCCTGTGGCTCAGACAGTCCGATGACGGACTGGTCCCCCACGGCGTTGCCATCCTGCACGCGCAGGATGTCCATCTCGTCAACGGCGCATTGAACGTTTCCGGTGTTTCCATCTTCCGCCTCGACGACCGGGATCGCCTGATCCTGCGCGTCGAATCCCCCAATGGCGCTCTGGGCGATCATCAGTGGCTCCTGCACGATACTTCCGTGCTGCATCCCGATCACCTGCCCCAGAAGATCGGCGACATGACCCTCCCCTCCGACCTGACAGTCGGTCGCGTGCAGGAAAGTTTCGCCTCCCCCGACACGCTGTCAGTCTTCGCGCTTCCGGGGTTCATCAGCCTTCTGGAACGCTCGGGATTCCCCTCAATCCGGCACAGACTTCATTTCCAGTCGCTGCTGGCCCTTCCCATTCTGGCCGGGACCATGGCATTGGTATCCGCAGGCTTCTCGATGCGTCCGACACGACGCGGCGGCGTAGCCCGGATGCTGGGATCGGGAATTGCCGCAGGCTTTGCGCTGTTCACCATCTCGAAAGTGGCCGAACAGTTTGGTGAATCCGGTGCCTTGCCACCGGTTCTTGCGGCATGGGCGCCGACGGGTGCGGGGCTCTGCCTCGCCGTGGCACTTTTGCTGCACATGGAGGATGGTTGATGACGGTGCCCCTGTGGCTCCCAGCACGCGCCCGCAGACGCGCTTCGTTCGTCGGTGCCACACTGATGGCTGGAACCGCGCTCGTAGCGCCGCAGAAAATGTCTGCCAACACGATGCAGCGCGACAACTCCCATGTCATCGTCATCGGAAAGCCCACGTCCCAGACCGATCCCCTGACCTATCTCGCCGATAGCGAAAGCTATGCGAAGAACGGCCTGATCACATGGGACGGCAATGTCCGCGTCTGGCAGGGCGACCATGCCCTGCGCGCGGACCGCGTGACCTATGACCGCAACACCGGCATCCTGTCGGCAAAGGGCCATGTCGCGGTCGTGGAACCCGACGGCAGCACGACCTATGCCGATTATGTCGAGTTCAGCCACGGCATGCACGATGGCATCGGCAGCGGCATCTATATCCGCATGGAAGACAACGCCAAGCTGGCCGGCAACGGCATGCGCCGTACGAACGGGATGCTCAACGACCTGACGCATGCCGTCTATACGGCCTGCAAGATCTGCGAGAAGAACCCAGATCTACCGCCGTTCTGGCAGTTTCAGGCTTTCGACGCGACGCAGGACGTGCAGCACAAGCGGCTCGAATTCGATCATGCCTGGCTTAAAATGCTCGGTCTGCCAGTCTTCTATTTCCCGTTCTTCTCCATGACCGATCCGTCCGTGAAACGTCAAAGCGGCTTCCTGATGCCGGGCATCAGCCCGCATGACCGCTATCTCGGCACCTATTTCACCCTCCCCTATTTCTGGGCGATCGACGAACAGCAGGATCTGACGGTCCGAGGCCTCGTCTCCACCAAGACCGGCCCGGAACTGACCGCGCAGTACCGCAACCGCCTCAACTTCGGTTCCATCGACGTCACCGGTGGTGTCGCCTACGACACCCATGACGAGAACCGCTACACAAACACCTTCGGCAACAATGTCGGTTCCTCCAACGAATACGGCATTCAGGGTTATGTGTTCGGTCGGGGCAATTTCGCCCTCAACCGCAACTGGCAGCTCGGCGCCAACATCAACGTCGCCAGTTCCGCCAATTACATGCGCGACTACCGCGTTCCCGGCTACGGTCAGGAAATGCTGAACTCCAACCTGTTCCTCGAAGGGTATGGCGTCGGCTCCTACCTGCGCTTTGACGGACAGGCCTATCAGGGCCTGAACCAGGGCGTCATCCGCAACTCCGATCTGCCCTGGGCTCTCCCGCGACTGACCTATGCGTTTCAGGGACAGCCGGACATGTTCGGCGGTCGCCTCAGTGTGCAGACGACCGACTTCAATCTGTACCGAAAGAACGGCATCAACGATCAGCGTGGTCAGGCCGCCATCCAGTGGGATCGTCCGTTCCACAACAAACTTGGCCAGCAGTTCCTGCTGACGGCGCGGATCGATTCGATGGTCTATCACGCCACGCAGGCCTACCAGCAGCCGACCTATTACATGAACGCAGGCGGCAACCATCTCGTGGGACAGGTCCAGCCGACCATCGCCCTGCGGATGAACTGGCCGTTCCTGCGCAGCTTTGCCAAAGGCCATGGCTCGCAGATCCTGGAACCCATTGCCCAGATCATCGCCGCGCCCAACACCGGCAATTCGCAGAACCGCCACCTGCCTAATGAAGACAGCCTGTCCTACGAGTTTACGGACACGACGCTGTTTTCCCTTAACCGCTATCTCGGGACCGACCGCCTCGATGGTGGCCTGCGCGCCAATGTGGGCATCCATCAGAACTGGTCATGGAACGGCCATGCGATCGACATGCTCGTCGGCGAAAGCTTCCAGCAGCATATCGACCATAACCGCCTGCCCTATTCCGGCCTCGACCATCACCTGTCTGACCCGGTGGCCCGCCTGCGTGTCAGCCCGAACCAGTATGTCGATGTGACAGCCCGCGGTCGCTATAACCCCTGGACCCGCCAGTTCGATTACGGCGAAGGCCTGATCAGCACAGGCGTTCCGATGTTCCGCCTGACAGGCGGCTACGTCTATGCTCCCGTCACGCCATATTATTATTACGCAACAGATTTCCGCCAAAACGGCCCCAACGCCCCCTATCTGGTCAAAACCAGCGAAGTGACAGGCGGTTTCTCCACCCACTGGCGCAATTACCATGCGTCGGGTTTCTTCCGCCGCAGCCTGTCCCGGAAACAGTTCGTCGCCAATGGCGGCACAATCGGCTATTCCAATGACTGTTTCGGGCTGGATATCATGTATATCAAACAATACACCCGTATCGGCGGCGAACAGCGTAACGAGACGATCCTCTTCAACTTCACGTTCAAGACGATCGGCACCTTCGGAATCAACGGTTGAGCATGTCCAAGACCCATTGCACCGCATCCACGGCCCTGGCTGTCCTTCTGGCTTTCTCGGCCACTCTCCCGGCCATGGCCGCCCCGCACCACAAGGCGGCCACGAAACCTGCTGCCACCAAAGAGGCCGCAGCCCCGGTCAAGCCTCCTGAGGACCAGATTCTGGCCGTCATCAACGGACAGGTTCTCACGCAGCGTGACGTGGACAACCGCGCAAAGCTGTTCGTGCTCTCGACCGGCCTGCCCATCAGCCCGGAAATCATGGGGCGCATGCGTGGCCAGATCATCCATCAGCTGATCGACGAACGCCTGAAAACGCAGGAAATCCTCAAGCGCCACATCAACGTGGAGCCGGATCAGATCGCAGGTGCCATCGCCAATATCGAACAGCGCAACGGGATGCCCAAAAACGCCCTCCGCAACCGCCTGGCTTCGGACGGCGTCTCGCTCACGACCCTGATCGACCAGATCCGCGTCCAGATCGGCTGGATGCAGGTGCTGCGTGAAAAGCTTGGCGAGGAAGGCCGCATCACGGCAACCCAGATCAGCCAGCGCGAACAGGCGCTTCAGGCGGAACAGGGACGCCCGCAGTATTTCATGAGCGAAATCTTCGTTCCCGTCGCCGACCCGCGCCATGACGAAGCCGAACTCGCCTTCACCAAAACCATCATCTCCCAGCTCCGCGAGGGCGCGCCGTTCCCGATTGTGGCCGCGCAGTTCTCTCAGGCCCAGTCTGCTCTCGACGGCGGCTCCATGGGCTGGGTGCAGGAAGACAACCTCGATCCGCAAGTCGTCAACATCGTCCGCCAGATGCCGATCGGCGCCATCTCTAACCCCATTCAGGTCGCGGGCGGCTTCGTCATCGCCACCGTTCAGGCCAAACGCGTGGTCGGCAAACAAATGGGCACCCAGCTTGATCTGAGACAGGCCTTTTTCCCGTTCGATGCGCCCCTGAACCCGCAGAACCCGACCGAACAGCAGCGTGCAGCCCTACAAAAAGCCACGACCGCCGTTCAGACGATCCATAGCTGCGATGCCATGGAAGCGCTCAACAAGTCTCTGGGTGAAAAGCGCCCCGGTAATCCCGGTTCTCAGATTCTGGAACGTCTGATGCCGCAGATGAAATCCGTCCTCGAATCGCTCCCCCCCAACAAGGTCAGCCGTCCGCTGGTCTCGATGGACGGTATCGCCCTGCTCATGGTCTGCAACCGGCAGCAGAAAAATCTGGCGCAACAGAGCCCGAGCGAAATCGCCGACCAGCTTATGAACGAGCATGTCGAGCAGGCGTCGCGCCAGCTTCAGCGTGATCTTCAGCGCCGCGCCATCATCGAGATGCGTCCTGCTGCCAAGGCCACCAACTGACGTGTCCCTTCCCTCACTGCGCGACACCATCCAGATCCATGGTCTGGATGCCAAGAAATCCCTCGGCCAGCACTTCCTTCTTGATCCGGGCATCTGCGCCCGGATCGCAGCCCTTGGCGGCGACCTGACCGGGCGCAGTGTCGTTGAAATCGGTCCCGGTCCTGGCGGCCTGACCCGCGCTTTGCTGGACACGCCCGCCACCCGCGTCGATGTCGTGGAAATCGACGAACGCGCCTGGCCCCTGCTTGACGAACTGGCGACCTACTATCCGGACCGTCTTCACGTCGTCCGCGAAGATGCTCTGAAGCTGGACGCGGCCACCCTTGCCCCCGCACCCCGCCAGATCATCGCCAACCTGCCCTATAACGTCGCCACCCCTCTCCTCGTGGGATGGCTGCGACAGGCATCGCAGTGGGAACGGCTCTCCCTGATGTTCCAGCTCGAAGTCGCCGAGCGGATCTGCGCGGAACCGGGCAGTTCGGCTTACGGGCGCCTCGCAGTTCTGGCCCAGTGGTGCGCCACATGCTCGGTCGCCCTGCGCATCCCGCCCGGAGCCTTCTCACCGCCACCCAAGGTCCATTCCGCAGTGGCCGTCATCATCCCACACGCCGAGCAGCCCTCCCCACAGTTGTTCCGCGCCATGGAGCAGGTTACGGCGGCCGCCTTCGGACAACGCCGCAAGATGCTGCGCTCCTCGCTGAAATCCATCGGGGGCGAACGCCTTCTGGAAAAAGCCGAAATCGAGCCCACCCGCCGCGCCGAAACCCTCTCGGTCGCTGAATTCGCACGGCTGGCGGAACTCAATCTCGCCAGCCGCTAAAACTCCTTACTAGCCTGCGCTTTCCCGTTCACGCTCGAACATGTAATCGCGCGTGAACGGCACCGCATCAATCGACCGGGCCAGCTGAAGCTGAAAGTTCATGTGCCCCTGCACCCGGAACGACAGCTCAGCCCCGACCAGATAGAACTCGAACATCCGGACAAAGCGCTCGTCATACAACGCCCGGATCTTCTCACGGTTGGCATCGAAGCGCTTGCGCCATTCCGCCAGCGTACGCGCATAATGCAGACGCAGCACCTCACAATCCGTCATCCACAGACCTGACCGTTCAATCGCTGCCAGTGTCTCGCTCAGAGCAGGCGAGTACCCGCCCGGAAAAATATATTTCTGAATCCAGGGATTGGTCGTTCCCGGCCCGTCCATCCGTCCAATCGAATGGATCAGCGCCACGCCATCCGGCTTCAGACAGGCCTTCACTTTCTGGAAAAAAGCCTCGAACTGCGGCGGCCCCACATGCTCGAACATGCCCACCGAAACAATCCGATCAAACTGCTGGTGCAGGTTGCGGTAATCAATCAGTTCAAACCGGACCTGCCCGTCGAGCCCTTCATCCTTCGCCCGCTGCCGCGCCACAGCAAGTTGCTCGCGTGACAGCGTGATCCCCAGAACCCGTGCGCCGTAATCCTTCGCCAGCGTCAGGGCCATTCCGCCCCAGCCACAGCCGATATCCAGCACCTCCAACCCCGGACGATCCAGATTGAGCTTGGCCGCGATATGGCGCTTCTTGGCACTCTGCGCCTCCTCCAGCGTCATGTCCTCACGCTCGAAATACGCGCAGGAATACTGCCGGTCCTTGTCGAGAAACAGATCGTATAGCGTGCCGTTCAGATCATAATGATGCGCCACATTGCTTCGGGACGTCTTGAGAGAATTCAGCGTCTTCCAGGCCCGGGTGACGTACCGCAGACGGTCCTCGATTTCCTCGAAAACATGCCCATGACTGTTGATGTTTTCCATCAGCACCGTCAGCAGCGTCTCAAGTGTACATCCGTCGGGAACGATGCTGCCCGCCATGTATTCCTCACCAAAGGCGAGACCGGAATTGACGATGAGGGCCCGCTCGGCCTGCTTGGTCCGAAGATGCAGACCCGCCTCAAGTCCCGGCTTTGATCCGCAATAGGTCCGGACAATACCATCGCTGAATGTGACCCGCAGGCGTCCCGTCTGAATGAATTTCCGCAAGACAAAATCCAGAATTCGCTTCATTCCGATCTCCTGATTCCAATACCGGGAAAAAGCCTCAGCGGGCCTCTAGTTGTATCCTGCCAGTCAAATGGACATAAAAAAACCCGGCTCGGGAATATTCCCGGCCGGGTTCTTTAAAACCAAGATCAGCGGTAAAAGCCTTACGCTTCTTCCGAGGCCTCGGCAGCTTCGGCAGCAGCCTCTTCGGCGGCGTTCTCAGCCTGCAGGTCACCAAGGATGTTTTCATCCTCTTCCTGCACGCCGATCTCTTCGCCACGAGCCTGACGCTCGGCTTCTTCAGCGGAACGGGCAACGTTGACCGTCAGCGGAATGGACACTTCCGGATGCAGCACAACGCGTGCTTCCGTCAGACCAAGCTGCTTGATCGGGTGTGCCAGAACAACCTGCTGACGCGAAATCGTCAGGCCGGCATCCGTAGCGGCAACCGCGATGTCGCGGGTGCTGACGGAACCATACAGGCTGCCACTGTCGCCAGCCTGACGGATGACAACAACGGACAGTTCGTGCATGCGCTCGGCAAGGCGCTCGGCCTCTTCGCGCTTCTTGAGGTTCTGGGCCTCAAGCTGGGCGCGCTCGGTCTCGAAACGCTTCTTGTTGGCAACCGTGGCGCGCATGGCCTTGGCCTGGGGCAGCAGGAAGTTACGGGCATAGCCCGGCTTCACGTGCACCAGGTCGCCCATCTGGCCGAGATGCTCGACCCGCTGCAGCAGGATCAGTGCGGTCTGGGACATGATGCTCTCCTCAGTTCACAACGTAGGGGAGCAGGGCGAGGAAGCGGGCGCGCTTGATCGCCTGTGCCAGCTCACGCTGCTTCTTGGCCGAAACGGCCGTGATGCGGCTCGGCACGATCTTGCCGCGCTCGGAAAGGAAGCGGCTCAGCAGACGCACGTCCTTGTAGTCGATCTTCGGGGCATTGGCACCAGAGAACGGGCAGGACTTGCGACGACGGTAGAACGGACGACGTGCGCCAACTGCCGTGCGACGGGCAGCGGGGTTCACTTCGTTTGCGTCAGGCGTGATGGTGTCAGACATGATTCTTACTCCGCTCCAGCCGTCTCGCGAACATCGTCATGCTCGCCGCGTGCACGATATTCTTCACGGTCTTCGCTGCTGCGACGGGGACCGCCACGGCCGCTCTCGAAACGACCAGCCGGCTTGGAGCCGCCACGGAAGTTACCGCGATCGCCACGATCGTCGCTCTTGCGAGCCAGAACCGGAGAGGGGTTCTCGTCGATCTCGTCGACGCGCAGCGTGAGGACGCGCAGCACGTCTTCGTTCAGGCCGAGCTGACGCTCAACTTCGCGCAGCGTGTCGGGGGTGCAGTCAAGGCCCAGCAGGACGTAATGGCCCTTGCGGTTCTTCTTGATGCGGTATGCGAGGGAACGCAGGCCCCAGAACTCGCGCTTCTGGATGGAACCGCCGTTGTCCGTGAGCAGGGTTTCGATGGTCTCGACCAGGGTTTCCACCTGAGCCTGCGACACATCATTACGTGCAATGAGCACGCTTTCATACAATGGCATGAAGACTCCCTTCGGATTGGGTCAACCCGCAACTGGCTCCGACCCATGCCGGAAACAGGGCCCATGTTACAGGGCGCGGGTATAGCCGGCGCGATGCCACATCGCCCGGCAGGGAAAGGCGGCATTAATCACGCACAGCCCCCAAAAGCAAGTCTTAACTCAGAGTCGCCTCAGTCTTTCCGGCACATATTCGTCTGGAACGTCCCATGTTTCAGACACGACATGCCGGACCGCAAATCCCGCCCGACGATAATTCGGAAGCGCATTGGGATGGTCCAGCGTGCAGGTATTGACCCGCAGCCGCCAGCTCCCTGCCCCGAACGCCCGCGCAATGGCATGGTCCAGAAGTGCCCGACCCAGCCCACGCCCCATCGCTTGTGGCAGAAGGCCGAAATAGGCCAGATTGGCATCCCCACCCTGTCGCAGATCCAGCTCATAGAAACCAGCCGGTTCGCCGCTGCTGTCACGCAGAACCATGAAATGAACAGCAGGATCATGGAGGATTTCTCCCAGTTCCGCATCCGGCATCGACCGGCGCATCCACCAGCAGTATTCCTGCCCGACTGTCGAATACAGGAAACGGTAAAGCGGAAGAGCTTCGTTCCCCGTCGTGCGCGACAGGGAAAACCCTTCAGGCAGAACCGGAGAGGGTCGGGAAGAACACGTCTCCAGAAAAGTGACATCCACCGCAAGACGGGTGGATGCCCCTTTCGGCCTGAGCCAGTCCGGCAACATTGCCGCGCGCTCTCAGACGGCTCAGTTGTCGTCGAGGAAGGAGCGCAGCTTGCGCGAACGGCTCGGATGCTTGAGCTTACGCAGCGCCTTTGCCTCGATCTGACGGATACGTTCACGCGTGACGTTGAACTGCTGGCCCACTTCCTCAAGGGTGTGGTCCGTGTTCATGCCAATGCCGAAGCGCATCCGCAACACACGCTCTTCACGCGGCGTCAGAGACGCCAGAACGCGGGTCGTGGCTTCACGCAGATTCGTCTGGATCGCGGCATCCAGAGGAATAACGGCCGTCTTGTCCTCGATGAAGTCACCGAGATGGCTGTCTTCCTCATCACCGATCGGCGTCTCAAGCGAGATCGGCTCCTTGGCGATTTTCAGGACTTTGCGGACCTTCTCCAGCGGCATACCGAGCTTCTCAGCCAGCTCTTCCGGAGCCGGCTCACGCCCGATCTCATGCAGCATCTGACGCGACGTCCGGACCAGCTTGTTGATCGTCTCGATCATGTGGACCGGAATACGGATCGTCTTGGCCTGATCCGCGATGGAGCGTGTGATCGCCTGACGGATCCACCAGGTCGCATAGGTCGAGAACTTGTAGCCGCGACGGTACTCGAACTTGTCCACAGCCTTCATCAGGCCGATGTTGCCTTCCTGAATCAGATCCAGAAACTGCAAGCCGCGGTTCGTATATTTCTTGGCGATCGAGATCACCAGACGCAGGTTCGCCTCGATCATTTCCTTCTTGGCACGCGTGGAATCACGCTCGCCTCGGGAAACGGTCGCATAAACGCGACGGAATTCACCAACCGGCAGACCCGTTTCATGCGACAGGGCCGCAATCTCGCCACGCAGGTTGCGCAGCTGGTCCATGTGCTTGGTCGTCAGGTTTTTCCAGCCCTTGCCGGGCAGCGCGGAAATGCTGTCCAGCCAGGTCGGGTCCAGTTCGCGGCTGCGATATTTGATGAGGAAGTCGTCACGCGAAATCTTGCAGCTCTCAGCCAGACGCATCATCCGGCCTTCAACGCCGTTCAGCTTCTGAACCTGCATCTTGATCTGCGCGACCAGTTCCTCAATCCGGTTGTTGTGCAGATGCACCTGCTCAACCAGACTGACCAGTTCATGACGCAGCTTCTCGTAGGTCTGCTCGGACTTGTCCGAGTGATCCTCGCCGCCCGTCAAGGCCTCAATACGTTTGATCTGGATCTTGCGCAGTTTGTGATACAGCGGCTCGATGGCTTCGAAACGGGCCAGAATTTCCGGCTTCAGCTTCTCTTCCAGCGCGGACAGGGACAGGCCACTGCCTTCCTGCTGCTCGCCGTCGCCCTCTTCGTTCTCGTCCTCGGCCTTGTCGTCCTCTTCGGACGCCTCATCGCCTTCTTCGCCCTCAACCGCGTCCGGATCGGGACCACCGCCCTGACTGGCCTCCAGATCGACGATGTCGCGCAGGAGCATCTCGCCGTCCTTGAGGCGCTCATGCCAGGAAATGATGGCGCGAATCGTCAGCGGGCTCTCGCACAGGCCGCCGATCATCTCATCGCGACCCGCCTCGATCCGCTTGGCGATCGCGATTTCGCCTTCGCGGGACAGCAGTTCAACCGAACCCATCTCACGCAGGTACATCCGGACCGGATCATCCGTGCGGCTGGCGGCCTCGGCATCAACGTTACCGCCCTGAGGGCCTTCGGCCTCCTCGGTCTCGGCTTCGCTTTCCTTCTCGGAAGCGCCTTCGCCTTCGTCCTGATCCTCGTTTTCAAGAACCTGAATGCCCATTTCCGACAGGGCCGCCATGACGTCTTCGATTTGCTCGGAAGACATCTGGTCCTGCGGCAGGACCGCATTCAGTTCATCAAAAGTGATATGCCCGCGTTCACGCCCTTTGGCGATCAGCCGCTTGACGGCAGCGGACTGCGTATCAAGGAGAGTGGCATCCCCCTCCTGTTCCTGCGCGTTCCGATCCGTTCCAGAGGCTGTTTTCGTCGCCATTCGTCTCTCCGTCAACTCCGCCGCGAGTTAGCAATCCGGCAGCGTGCAGGTGGTCGATCCTTCGCCCGAAGTCAAGATTGCAGCCCCAAAGAATGCAACCTTTCGGGAATAAAAATCGTTTCGTATCCGTTTCTTCGCAAGTGATCCCAACACCACATCAGGGCGCTCACTCTCCGACTCTCTCTCCGCTTTTGAGAGCATCGCGCACCCGCAGCCGGGTCATGAGCGCACTGGGAAAGCGCAACCCACTCTGACCAGTCTCATCCACAAAAGACTCCATGTCACCATTCACAACAGCTTTGGTCACGTCTTCTTCAAGAGTGCGCTCGAAAGTCTGGAAATTGACCAAGGCATAAAAATGCCACCAGCTTTCAATGACATCCACCTTCAGGATCTCATCCCGGACCTTCCCGTCCCCCACACCGCGCGGCAGCGGTCCACTTTTCAGCGCCCCAGCCAGATCCGCCAGCCCATGCTCTTCAAGCCACGCCATGCAGCTTTCTTCCGTCAGGGCATCGCGCCCCTCTTCCTGACAGGACCAGTCCAGAAGCGCAGAGCGCAAACGATCCAGATCCGACGGGAGAGAAAGCCCTGCATAGGCCTGTTCCACTTCCGGAAGGATATCGGGATGCTGCAGCAGCATCGTCGTCATGATGTTGAGCCGCTCCACATTGCCCGACTCCACATCGCGCATCGCACCGGGGGCCTGCGTGGACAGCTTCAGACTCTCTCCAGCTTTACGCTGGAAAGTTTTCTTCCGCCTGAAACGCTCGAAGAACATGTCCAGCAGGGTACTGCGATATTCCGACGCCAGAGAGCGGTCCGGGATCAGCTTCGATAACGTCACCAGCTTCTCCCGCAGCGCCGCCCGCTGGTCCGGCCCTGGATCGACCAGCCCCGCCGTCAGAAGCCCGAACAGTTCCTCCGCCATGGACGTCGCGCCTGCCAGCGCCTCCTTCATGGCTCGCGGTCCACGACTGCGGATCAGACTGTCCGGATCGTCCTTCGCATCCAGCCGACAGAAGCGGATCGTCCGTTCCGGCGAAAGAAGCGGCAGCGAAACCTCACACACCCGCAGCGCTGCTCTCGCGCCCGCCGCATCGCCATCCAGACACAGGATCGGCGACGGCGACATGCGCCACAGCAGTTCAAGCTGCTCCTCGCCCATCGCCGTGCCCAGAGGCGCGACCGCCCCCCCAAACCCGGCCTGATCGAGGGCAATCACGTCCATATACCCCTCGACCACCACGAGATCCGCCCCGCGATGCACGCCTTCCCGCGCCAGATCGAGATTGAAAAGCGTCCGGCGCTTGGAGAACAGCGCCGTCTCTGGACCATTGAGATATTTGGGCTGCCCGTCTCCCAGCGTCCGAGCACCAAAGGACATCATCCGCCCGCGCCGGTCCCGGATCGGAAACGTCACACGGTTGAAGAACAGTTCCCCCTTCGGCGCGCCCTGCTCGTCCACGCGCATGACACCCGCACGGATCAGCATCTCAACGTTCACACCATGTGGTCGCAGTTCGTCCAGCAACTGCCGCCCATCACCGGACCAACCCAGACCAAACCGCTCAATCGTCTGATCCGTCAGCCCACGTCCACGCAAATAGGTCAGTCCCTCCCGCCCTTCCGGACGATACAGACGCCGCCGATAGCTCTCCTGCACGAGCTTCAGAACATCGCCCAGCGATTGCGCTTCCCGCGCACGCCCCTCGGTTCGCGGATCCGCTTTCGGAACCTCAAGCCCGGTTTCAGAAGCAAGCTGTTCGACAGCTTCGGGAAAGCTGCGCCCTTCGCTCTGCATCACATAAGAGATCGCATCTCCATGCACACCGCAGCCGAAACAATGGAAATGGTCGTCATAAATATAGAAGGACGGCGTTTTTTCGCCGTGAAACGGGCAGCAGGTTTTCCAGTTACGCCCGGACCTCACCAGCTTGTTGCGCCGCCCGATCAGCGACGGAAGCGGCGTCCGGTTCCGTAATTCATCCAGAAAGGCCGGATCAATTGCCATGGGCAGAAAGAGCCTTTCATGAGCGTTGGAGAAAAGTTTCCCGAGCGCATACAGCGCCAGCGCTCCTGTTTAAAGGAAACTTTCCACCGAAATCCATATCCGTCACATCGCACCGCCCGTTGTTCAGGATACAAGGTTAAGGCATGATTAAAGCTATCTCTCTGCTGCCGGGTCTTCCGACAGCTTTGAAAAACAGGAAACGTTCATGAAAAAGTCCCTGATGCTTGCAGCCGCAACCGGCCTGCTGGCAACGTCGCTCACGACAGCACAGGCCGAACCGGGCGGATGCCTCAAATATGGCGCCGCTGGCGCCGTTGGCGGCCATGTTGCCAACCACCACGGTGTTCTGGGCGCCATGGGCGGCTGCGTGACCGGCATGTATGTGCGTCACCGCTACCGCAAGGAAGCCCGCGCCAAGGCGGCCCTGTACGATCAGGAACACCCGGGCGCCAAAGGCTCTTATGAAGAGAAGGCTACGGCTTATGACGTGGAACACTCCACAAAGCCCGGCCAGATGACTGGCACCGCCCCTGCAACCAACGCACCTGCCGCAACGGCTCCGGCACAGCCCCAGTAAGCACACCACACCGGGCTTCTTTCAACGGAAGCCCGGTTCCATTGAAGAAAGCCCGTTTCAGATCGGAACCGGCACACCATCCCTGTGGTCCTGTGCCTCGACATACATTCGCATGACCGACGGATACCGCGCCCGTGTTATCCGCTCCAGCGCTGACACGCCCTGCTCGACCTGACCGGCCGTCAGCGTATCCTCCCAGTCCAGCGACAGCAGCACGATAATGCTCCCCGGGCCCCGCGTTTCGGTCACAACCTCATTCACCCCAACCACGCCTGGCAGCTTCATCGCCTCCTTGCGCACATAGGCGTCAATTTCCGGATTGCTCTCCCCGACCAGCAAAGAGCGCGTCTCGTTCGTCAGCAGCACCGCCACGATCACCAGAACCACCCCGATCAGCAGCGATGCAACACCATCCAGCACATGCCACCCCGTCACCACGGACAGCACAGTAAAGACCAGCGCAATCATCAGACTGACCAGCGCCGCCCCGTCCTCAAATAGCACGACAAACAGCCCCGGATCGGTACTGCGACGGATCATGGTCCACAAAGATCCCTTACCCGCTGGCATGGACTTCATGGCCACCAGAAAACCATAGCCCTCCATGCTTCCCGAAATCCCGAGAATGGCCACGTTCAGCCACCAGCCGGACAGGACGTGTCCCAGAATGTGAACAGGCTCCATCGCCGACGGATGCCAGACCTTCTCCCAGCCTTCATGCAGAGACGCGACACCACCGCCGACAAACAGCGCGCCCGCCACAACCAGCGTCCAGAAATAAAGCTCCCGGTGATGACCCAGAGGATGCTCTTTCGTCGCCGGAGCCGCCGCCCGCTTCATCCCCACCAGCAGAAGGATCTGGTTGCCGCAGTCGACAAACGAATGAACCGTCTCCGCCAGCATAGCCGCCGAACCGGTCAGCAGCGCAGCGGCCCCCTTCACGCAGGCAATTCCGAAATTGACCCCCAGGGCAATGAAAACGACCTTCGTTGAACCACCTGCGGACATTCTGGCCTCATTCGTAAAATCCGGACATCAAAGTGATGACCGCGACGCGCGTCTGTCAAACGTCCGTCCCAACAAAAAAGCCGCCCCCGAAGGAGCGGCTTTCTGCATCATAGGCTTCTGAACGGTCGATCAGGCCGAAAGATGCGCCTTCACCAACGCACTGGCCTTCGCCGGGTCCAAATCTGCGCCGAAGCGCTCTTTCAGAGCCGCCATGACCTTGCCCATATCCTTCATGCCCGTCGCTTCAGTCTTCTGCACCGCTTCGGCAATCCCGGCCTTCAGCGCAGATTCATCGAGTTCCGGCGGCAGGTAAGACTTGATCGTGGCGATCTCGCCCTCTTCCTTTTCCGCCAGTTCCGGACGACCACCCTCGCGATACATCGTGGCGGATTCCGTGCGGGACTTGATCATGGAGCGCAGGGCAGAAATGATGTCCGTATCCGTCACCTCGGCGCTCTTGGCACGGGCAGCGACATCCAGATCCTTGATCTTGGCCGTGATCCCGCGGATCTGCGCCACCGTCTCGGACTGACCGGCCTTCATCGCCGTCTTGAGGTCATCCATGATCTGCTTGCGAAGCGACATCGCCGTTCTCCTTCATCGGACAGCCCGCAGGAAACTCCCTTGGCGAACTGTCCCTCATTCCTTGAATCGCGGCAAAATCGCACAAAAGCCGGATTGCAACAATCCGACAGCCTCCCAACGCACGAAACGAGCCATTCGGAAAAAACTTCCCACCCCCTCCCGGCATGCACAACACACAGTGGGAAAAAACTTCCCATTCCGTTTCCGATCCCGTATTCAGAGGCTCCAGAGCCTATCCGGCAGCCAGCAACGGGGCGACCATGGACATCGACAGAATCATTGAAAAAGCCGGAGGCGCGGACGAAATCGCCGCTCTTGCGGGCGTCGGGCTTGAGGCCGTGCGCAAATGGCGCCAGTCCCGCATGGTCCCTACCAAACACTGGCCAGCCCTGCTGCGCGTGCCGGGAATCGCCCTTCAGGATCTGACAGCGGATCTCACCGCACCTCAATCCCCACAAGAACAAGCCCCGCAAGAACAAGAAAGAGAGACGGACGTGTCCAATCCCTGCCCTCCCGGCGCCAACGCCGCCCTTGTCCTTGCAGACGGGACAGTCCTGTGGGGCCGTGGCTTCGGCGCCCACACCGATGGCGCCGTCGGTGAACTGTGCTTCTCCACCGGTATGACCGGCTATCAGGAAACCTTGACCGACCCATCCTTCGCCGGACAGATCGTGACCTTCACCTTCCCGCATATCGGCAATGTCGGCACGAACGCCGATGACAACGAGGCCCCGAAAATGGCTGCCCTCGGTGCCGTCGTGAAGGAAGACATCACCGCCCCCGCAAGCTGGCGTTCGCATGAACCCCTCGCGGCATGGCTGAAGCAGCACAACCGTGCGGGTATCAGCGGCGTCGATACCCGCGCCATCACCCGTACCCTGCGCGACAACGGCCCGCAGACCGCCATCCTCGCATTTCCGGAAAATGGCCGCATCGACACGGACAGCCTGCTGAACCGCGCCCGCCAGTGGCCCGGCCTCGAAGGCATGGACCTCGCCAAAGAGGTGACGCAGCCCAAGCGCGTCTGGACACAGGGCGTGTGGGAAACCACCCGCCCGGCCCGGACCGAAAACCGCCGCCGCGTTGTCGCCATGGATTACGGCGCCAAGGACAACATCCTGCGCTGCCTCGTGACCGCCGGCTGTGACGTTACCGTCCTGCCCGCCACGGCCACTGCCGAAGAGATTCTGGAACTCAAGCCTGAAGGCGTGTTCCTCTCCAACGGCCCCGGCGATCCGGCCGCAACCGGCACCTATGCCGTCCCCGCGATCCGCACGGTGCTGGACGCGAACGTCCCCGTCTTCGGCATCTGCCTCGGCCATCAGCTTCTGGCACAGGCGCTGGGCGGCAAGACCTACAAGCTGGACCGCGGCCATCGCGGCGCAAACCAGCCGGTCAAGGACATCGAGACCGGCCGCGTGGAAATCACCAGCCAGAATCATGGCTTCGCAGTGGACGAAAAGTCCCTGCCCGCCGACGTGAAGGTGACGCATGTGAGCCTGTTCGACGGCTCCAACGAAGGCATCGCCTCCACCACAAAGGACGCCTTCTCCGTCCAGTACCATCCCGAGGCGAGCCCTGGCCCGTCCGACAGTTTCTATCTTTTCGAGCGTTTCGTCGCGGTCATGGACCGTCGCGCTAAAGCAGGAGCCTGAGCCATGCCAAAACGGACAGACATTTCGTCCATCCTGATCATCGGCGCTGGCCCGATCGTCATCGGACAGGCCTGCGAATTCGACTATTCCGGCGCACAGGCCTGTAAGGCCCTGCGTGAGGAAGGCTATCGCGTCATCCTGATCAACTCGAACCCCGCCACCATCATGACCGACCCCGGTCTGGCGGATGCGACCTATATCGAGCCGATCACCCCGGAATTCGTCGAGCGCATCATCCTCAAGGAAAAGCCCGACGCCGTCCTACCGACGATGGGTGGCCAGACAGCCCTGAACGCCGCCATGGCGCTCGACAAATCCGGTTTCCTCAAAAAGCACAATGTGGAGCTGATCGGCGCGGACGCGGAAGTCATTGACCGCGCAGAAGATCGCCAGAAATTCCGTGAAGCCATGGACGAGATCGGGATCGAAAGCCCCCGCAGCACCATCGCCCATACGCTCGAAGAAGCCCGCGCGGCCTTGGCCGATGTCGGCCTGCCCGCCATCATCCGCCCGTCCTTCACCATGGGCGGCGCTGGCGGCGGCATCGCCTATAACCGCGAGGAATTCGACCAGATCGTCGCAGGCGGCCTCGATGCCTCCCCCACGACCGAAGTCCTGATCGAAGAATCCGTTCTCGGCTGGAAAGAATACGAGATGGAAGTGGTCCGCGACACCGCGGATAACTGCATCATCATCTGCTCCATCGAGAACATCGACCCGATGGGCGTCCATACCGGTGACTCCATCACCGTCGCCCCTGCTCTGACGCTGACCGACAAGGAATACCAGCGCATGCGGGACGCCTCGATCGCGTGCCTGCGCAAGATCGGCGTCGAGACCGGTGGCTCCAACGTGCAGTTCGGCGTCAACCCCGCCGATGGCCGTCTGGTCGTCATCGAAATGAACCCGCGCGTGTCGCGTTCTTCCGCGCTCGCTTCAAAAGCCACCGGCTTCCCGATCGCCAAGATCGCCGCCAAGCTGGCCGTCGGCTACACGCTGGACGAACTCAAGAACGACATCACCAAAACGACTCCGGCTTCCTTTGAGCCGACGATCGACTATGTCGTCGCCAAGATCCCCCGCTTTACCTTTGAGAAGTTCCCCGGCTCCCCGGCGCTCCTCTCGACGTCCATGAAGTCGGTCGGTGAAGCCATGTCGGTGGGCCGGTCCTTCGCCGAAGCCATCCAGAAGGGCCTGCGCTCGATGGAAACGGGCCTCACCGGCCTCGACCCGGTCGAAGCCCCCGGCGACGGTTCGCACAACGCCTATCTCGCCGCATTGGCCGAGCCGCGCCCCGAGCGCATCCTGATGGCCGCACAGGCCCTCCGCGCCGGACTGTCGGTCGAACAGGTCAACGCAGCCTGCAAATTCGAGCCGTGGTTCCTGCGCCAGCTTGAAGACATCGTGGCCTCCGAGCGCGAGATCGAAAAGAACGGCCTGCCCACGGACGCCTACAACCTGCGCCGCCTCAAGGCCCAGGGCTTCTCGGACACCCAGCTCGCCCGCCTCTCCGGCCAGAGCGTGACGGATGTCGCAGAACTGCGTGAAAAACTGGCTGTCACGCCGGTCTATCGCCGCATCGACACCTGCGCCGCCGAATTCGCGTCCGACACGCCCTATCTGTACTCGACTTATGAAGGCGGGTTCGGTACGCCGGAATGCGAAAGCCGCCCGACGAACCGCGACAAGATCATCATTCTCGGCGGCGGCCCGAACCGTATCGGTCAGGGCATCGAGTTCGACTATTGCTGCGTCCATGCCGCCTACGCTCTGCGCGAAGCCGGTTTCGAGACGGTCATGGTCAACTGCAACCCCGAGACGGTCTCGACCGACTACGACACCTCGGACCGCCTGTATTTCGAGCCCCTGACCGCCGAGGACGTGATCGCCCTGATCCGCACCGAAGCCAAGGGCGGCAAGGTGCTGGGCTGCATCGTGCAGTATGGCGGCCAGACGCCGCTCAAGCTGTCCCGCGCCCTTGAAGACGCTGGCATCCCGCTGCTCGGCACGCCCGCGGACGCGATCGACCGCGCCGAAGACCGCGAGCGCTTCCAGACCATGCTGCGCAAGCTCGGCCTGCGCCAGCCCCGCAACGGCATCGCCCGCAGCCCAACGGAAGCCGAAGCCATCGCGGAAGAGGTCGGCTATCCGGTCGTCGCCCGCCCGTCCTACGTCCTTGGCGGTCGTGCGATGGAAATCGTCTATGACAAACCGGGCCTCAAGCGCTACCTCAACGAAGTCCTGCGCGCCGCAGGTCCGGAAGTCTCGACCGGCCCGGTCCTGCTCGACCACTATCTCAACGACGCCATCGAAGCAGACGTGGACTGCATCTGCGACGGCGAGAACGTCTATGTCGCAGGCGTCATGGAACATATCGAAGAAGCCGGCATCCATTCCGGTGACTCCGCCTGCTCCCTGCCGCCCTACACGCTCTCCCCGGCACTGGTGACGGAACTGCGCTCCCAGACCGAAGCCATGGCGCGCGAACTGGGCATCCGCGGCCTGATGAACGTCCAGTACGCCATCAAGGATCAGGAAGTCTTCGTTCTCGAAGTAAACCCGCGCGCCTCGCGGACCGTACCCTTCGTTGCCAAGGCAACGGGCGTTCCGGTCGCCAAGATCGGCGCGCGCGTCATGGCGGGTGCGAAGCTCACCGAGTTCAAGCTCGATGGCGGTGCGGTTTCTCCACATGTCGCGGTCAAGGAAGCGGTGTTCCCGTTCCACCGCTTCGCCAATGCCGACACGATCCTCGGCCCGGAAATGCGGTCCACGGGTGAGGTCATGGGGCTGGATTCCAGCTTCGAGCGCGCCTTTGCAAAGTCCCAGCTTGCCGCTGGGGTCACACTGCCGCTTGCAGGCACGGTGTTCCTGTCCGTCCGTGACAGCGACAAGGCCCATGTCCAGCCTCTCGCCCGCAAACTGGTTGCCATGGGCTTCACGATCCTCGCCACCAGCGGCACGGCGTCCCGTCTGGAAGACGCCAATATTCCCGTAAAGCGCGTAAACAAGGTGATGCAGGGTCGCCCGAACTGCGTGGATTCCATCCGCTCAGGCGACGTGCAGATGGTCATCAACACCTCACAGGGCGGTCAGGCCGCACAGGACAGCTACGAAATCCGTCGCAGCGCCCTGACCATGGGGATCCCGCACTACACCACGATCGCAGGCGCCCGTGCGGCGACCTATGCCATTGCAGTCCTCAAGGAAGACGATCTGGGCGTGGCCCCGCTCCAGTCCTACTTCAAGGGCGCGTTCTGAACCCTTCCTGACCCTGAAAAACCCCGCCGGAGCACTCTGGCGGGGTTTTTCGTTTCAGTCGCCTGAATATCGAAGAAGATCGCCCGGTTGACAGTCGAGAACCCGGCATAAAGCCTCAAGGGTTGAAAACCGGATCGCCTTTGCTTTGCCTGTCTTGAGAATGGAGAGATTGGCCAGCGTCAGCCCCACTTTCTCCGACAGTTCCGTCAAAGACATCCCCCGCGCCTTCAGCAACTCATCCAGATTGACCTGCACCGGCATCAGATGACCTCATCCATTTCGGACTGAAGCTGAACACCCATCTCGAAAAGTAAGGCGATAAGATAAAGCAGCCCCAAACACAGTGCGGAATCAGCAAGATCCGAAAGAAGCTCAATCCAGGAAAATGGACCGTATGCGGCAGGATCTAGGAAACTTGAAAACACTCCTGCGAAAAAGACAATTCCAGAAAAACAAAAGATTTTTCTGAAAATAATCCAAACAATATCGGAATTATTTCGAGAAAAAATTTTCCCCGAGAGAGCATTGTCAACAATCGAGATTGAATTCCCCAAGATGCTCTTCAAAATATAAAAAATAATAACTCCCACGATCAGGCCAGCCATGTCATTGCCATCGTGCGCCAGAGAGTAGGACTGTCTGTTCCAAAACATATACAGTACCGGCATGAGAACAAGAGAGCCCACCAACAGGAGCAGTTCGCTCCAGAACAAAACCGCTGAAGTAGCGAAAAGAAAACGCAGAACCTGACGAACGCGATGAAGGGCATCAACTGTTTTCATCATGACTTCTCCTTATCGAAAAACGATAAGCACATACACTCATGATCCAACAAGATTTTTATTGCTTTTCGATAAATAAAAATACGCCATCTTGCAAAAAACTCGCCGAAATCCTATATTGTCAGGCTGTTTATCAAGTTTCAGTCACGCTTTTTCGAGGATTTCAGAGTGCAGAAGATCCCCATGACCGCGAAGGGACAACAGCGTCTCGAAGACGAACTGCGGACCCTCAAGAGCGTCGACCGCCCGGCCGTCATCCGCGCTATCGCAGAAGCCCGCGAACATGGGGACCTGTCCGAAAACGCCGAATACCACGCCGCCCGTGACCGTCAGTCCTTCATCGAAGGCCGTGTTTTGGAGCTGGAAAGCATCATTTCCAACGCAGAAGTTATCGATCCTTCGACCCTGACCGGAACGCGTGTCCGCTTTGGCGCACACATCGAACTGGTTGACGAAGAAACCGACAAGGAAGCCCTGTACCAGATCGTCGGCGTCCATGAGGCTGACATCAAGCAGGGCCTGATTTCGATTTCCTCACCGCTGGCCAAGGCGCTGATCGGCAAGGATGTCGGTGATACCGTGTCGGTCCCCGCTCCCGGCGGAGACCGGACTTATGAAATCCTCAAGGTCGCATATCGCTAATGTCTGACGTCCTGACGTCCACCGCCCCTGTTGTGACCATTGCGGATATCGAAAGCGCCCATGAGCGCATCGCATCCACGGTGGTCCGCACGCCGACGATTTCCTGTCCTGCCCTGTCCAAACTGACAGGCGCGGAGATTACGCTCAAGCTCGAGAACCTTCAGGCGATCGGCTCCTTCAAGGAGCGCGGAGCGGCCAACAAAATGGCCCTTCTGACGCCGGAAGAGCGGTCCCGTGGCGTGATTACCGTCTCGGCAGGCAATCACGCTCAGGGTGTGGCCCGTCAGGCCAGTCTTCTCGGCATTGATGCCACCATCGTCATGCCGCGCTTCACGCCCGCCACCAAGGTCGCGGCAACGCAGGCTTGGGGCGCGAACGTGGTGCTCGCGGGCGACGACTTCGCGCAGGCCAGTGAAACAGCCGCAGAGCTTCAAAAGCAGGACGGACGCGTTCTCGTTCATCCGTTCAATGATCCGGCCGTTATCGCCGGTCAGGGCACGGCCGCACTTGAGCTTCTGCAGGACGCCCCGGATATCGACACGGTCGTCGTGCCGATTGGTGGTGGCGGGCTGATTGGCGGGTTTGCCACCGTCATGGCAGCCTTGCGCCCGGACGCTGAGGTGATCGGCGTACAGGTCGAGGCCTATGCCTCACTGTCCAGCTATCCCAAGGAAGACGGCCCGACACTGGGCGGATCGACCATTGCGGAAGGCATCGCCGTTACCAGACTCGGCGATCACTGCCTGAGCGCGTTTCGTAACCGGATTTCCAAAGTTCTCGTTGTCAGCGAGCTTCAGGTCGAGAGCGCCGTCACGACACTGGCCGAAAAAGCCAAGCAGGTCTGCGAAGGTGCGGGCGCGACGGGCCTTGCCGCCGTTCTTGCCTATCCTGAATTATTCAAAGGACGCCGCGTCGCCCTGCCGCTTTCGGGCGGCAACATCAACGCGCGCATTCTCGCCAATACGATCCTGCGCTCCCTGCTCCGGGATGGACGGATCCTGCGGCTGATCTTCCAGATCCCCGATCGTCCGGGCACACTGGCAGATATCTCCACCCGCATCGGCAATTACGGCGGAAACATCATCGAAGTTTCCCATCACCGCCTGTTCGCCTCCCCGTCTGTTCAGACCGCCGAACTTCTGGTGATGGTGGAAGCCCGCGATACCGAACATGCCCACCAGATCGAGACCGATCTGGCGCGGCATTACATCGTCCGGCGGGACTGATCCTCAGACCCCGTCCACGATCACAACATTATACGGCCCGGCCTTCCAGCGATGCTCTGCAGCCTTCTGGTAGGCCGGGCTTTCGTACCAGGCGCGGGCCGAGGCAGCATCCGGGAACTCGATAATCACCACACCATCAGGCTCGGTGCCTTCGAGTTTTTCCTGCCTGCCATAAGCGGCAAGGATTTTGGCCGGAAACCCTTTGAAGGTTTCAGCCACGACTTCCGAATATTTCTTGAATTCAGCCGGATCGGCCAGTTTTTCACGAATGAACAGGGCATAGGCAGGCATGAAAAGCTCTCCTCAGGATGAGCCTCCATACCCGCCACAAAATGCCTGACATTTCAGCACACAAGACCGTGTGTCCGTGCTTTAGCGCGTCCCGAACAGACGGTCGCCCGCATCTCCAAGGCCCGGAACGATATAGCCATGCTCGTCCAGATGGCTGTCGATCGAACAGGTCACGATCTGCACATCAGGATGCAGTTCCGCCATATGGGCAATGCCTTCCGGAACGGCCAGCAGGCAGGCGAAAATCGGGTTCGTCGCCCCAGCCGCCTTCACGCGGGTCAGCGCAGCCGCAGCCGAATGACCCGTGGCAAGCATCGGATCCAGAACGATGCAGGTGCGACCCGGAACATCGCTCGGCATGTTGAAATAATATTCGCTGACCTCAAGCGTCTCATGATCCCGGCGCAGACCGATATGCCCCACGCGCGCGGACGGCACCAGATCCAGCATCCCGTCCAGAAGACCATTGCCAGCCCGCAAGATGGAAACGAAACACAGCTTCTTGCCGTCCAGTTCCTCGCCTTCCATCGGCCCGCTCGGCGCTTCGATATGACGCGGCGCCAGCGAAAGGTTTCGCGTGGCTTCATAGGCCAGCAGCAGGCTGAGTTCGCGCGTCAGGCGCCGGAAACCGGCCGTGGATGTGTTGTGGTCACGCAGACGGGTCAGCTTGTGGCGCACCAGCGGATGGTCGAGGACGATAGGCGGCAGCGCCTTGCTCATGCTTTTTCTCCTTCGGCCGGGCGGAAATCGAGCGCCAGACCATTCATACAATAACGCAGCCCCGTGGGCGGCGGCCCATCGGGAAAGACATGCCCCAGATGACCCTTGCAGTTCGCACAGTGAACTTCCGTGCGGACCATGCCATAGCGGCTGTCCTGCGTGGTTTCGACGCCTCCAGCCAGAGGCTGGAAAAATGACGGCCAGCCGCTGCCGCTGTCATATTTAGCCTCCGAGGAGAACAGCGGGCGTCCACAGGCTGCACAGGCATAGGTTCCCGCACGCTTCTCATCATTAAGCGGGCTGGAACCGGGACGTTCCGTGCCATGCTCGTGCAGGATGCGCCGCTGCTCGGGTGTCAGACCAACGCCGCAACCACTGTCGGTCTGCCCGTTCGGGCCGCAACTCTGGGTCATGCTGGTTCTCCGGAAACTCTGAGGGACGTCTTCTGGGGATGGATCTTTGAGGATGTATGAAAGCGCGGCCGTATTTTGTCACGCATCTTAAACTGTCAGAACGCAACCCGGCACGATGAAACCCGTTAATATCTGCACAACATCAAGACGGAAGGATCCGGTCATGAGTTCCATCGAAGACAAGATCAAAGGCGTTGCCAATCAGGTGACGGGCAAGATCAAGGAAGAAGTCGGCCACGTGACGAACGATGAGAAGCTTGAGGCTGAGGGTATCGCCCAAAACCTCAAGGGAAAGGTCCAGAAGGGCGTCGGTGACGCCAAGGATACTGTCAAAAGCGGTATCGACAAACTCTGAGCCCTGCCTCCGATCACAATGCAGCGCCCGCCTTCATGGCGGGCGTTCGCATTTGCGGGGAATGGTGGCATGATGGACGGCAGTTCCCTCCTTCTTTCCCTTCAGGAGACTGTCATGTCTGCATCCTCAACGCCCCGCCCCGTCATGCTGGTCATTCTCGACGGCTTCGGCTGGCGTGAAGATGACTCCGACAACGCAGTCCGCCTCGCCAATACCCCGACATTCGACACGCTCTGGGCCACCAGCCCGCATGCGTTTCTGAAAACATCCGGCGAGGATGTTGGCCTTCCGGACGGCCAGATGGGCAATTCCGAAGTCGGCCATCTGAATATCGGCGCCGGTCGCGTCGTGATGCAGGAACTGCCCCGCATTTCCCGCAGCGCCCGGGATGGATCGCTGGCCCAGAACCCCGTCCTTCTGGATCATATTGCGGCGCTAAAAGCCTCGGGCGGAACCTGCCACCTCATGGGCCTGATCTCGCCCGGCGGCGTCCATGCCCATCAGGATCATGTTGTGGCACTGGCCAAAATCGTCAGCGCAGCAGGCGTTCCCGTCGCTGTTCACATCTTCAGCGATGGTCGTGATACCGCGCCGCGTTCCGGTGAGGAGTTCATCGGTAAATTCCTGACAGACCTGCCAGACACCGTAAAAGTTGCCACACTCAGCGGCCGCTACTACGCCATGGACCGCGATCGCCGCTGGGAGCGTGTTGACCTAGCCGTCGCGGCCATCCGAGATGCGAAGGGGCCTCACGCTCCGGATGCGCTCTCCGCTCTTCGGGCCAGTTACGACAGCGACAAAGGCGATGAATTCGTTCTTCCCACCGTTCTGGGCGATTACGCTGGAATGAAGGACGGAGACGGCATCCTCTCCTGCAATTTCCGCGCAGACCGTATCCGCCAGCTTCTGGACGTTCTGGTTCTTCCGGATTTTGCGGAATATGACAGCGGACGGAAGATAAAATTCGCGTCCGTCTGCGGCATGTCCCGATACTCCGACCATCTTGCCCCTTACATGAGCGTCCTGTTCTCCAAGGTGCCGCTCGACGATCTGCTGGGAGATGTGGTGGCCAAAGCGGGCAAAACGCAGCTCCGCATGGCGGAGACGGAAAAATATCCGCACGTCACCTACTTCCTCAACGGTGGCCGCGAAGTCCAGTTCGAGGGTGAGGAGCGTATTCTGGTCCCGTCCCCCAAGGTCGCGACCTATGACCTTCAGCCCGAAATGTCCGCACCTGAACTGACGGACAAGGCTGTTGCCGCCATCGAGAGCGGCAAGTTCGACATGATCGTCCTGAATTTCGCCAATCCGGACATGGTCGGCCACACAGGCTCCCTGCCCGCCGCCATCAAGGCCTGCGAAACGGTCGATCAGGGGCTGGGCCGCATCAATGACGCCATTGTCAAAGCAGGCGGAGCCCTGCTCGTAACAGCGGATCACGGCAATTGCGAAACCATGCGGGACCCCGTAACGGGCGGTGCCCATACGTCCCACACCCTGAATGTCGTGCCCGTCATTCTGGCCCATGCAGACGGCAAAACCATTCATGACGGCCGTCTGGCGGATCTCGCCCCGACCATGTTGGCTCTCATGAATATCAGGCAGCCTGACGCAATGACGGGTGTCTCCCTGCTTGAAAGCCCCTGATCCACGACACATCCTGCCGCTTGCCCTGCTCCTGTCGCCCCACTGGGCGACAGCGCATCATGCGGCACACCACCATCCTGCCAAATCAACGGCAACAGCGCCGAGCGCGGGGCAGAAAGCCCTCGCCCGCGCGCAGGCCGCACGTCGCGCGCTGGAACAACAACAGGCCGCAGAAGCCGCAACCCTGCGCGCCAAACAGATCGCATCGGCGCAGGCCGAGGCAAAAGCCAGGCAGGACACAGCCCGGACGCTCGCCTACACCGCCCAGACCCATACGGCGCAGTCCGCCATGGACAGCACCCAAAGCCGCATCCAGACTCTACAGGCCAACATCTCAGAGCTGAAAAAAAAACGGACAGCCGTACAGGCCGACATCCGGCAACAGAACGCCGCCCTGCACCCCCTGCTCCCCATCGCAGCGCGCCTGTCCATCGCGCCTGACGCAGCATTGCTGGCATCTCCGGAAACAGCATCTGAAAGCGTCACCGCCCTGTCCATTCTCGGCGGCTTTTCCCAACTCACCCAACAGCGCGCCCAGACCCTTCAGTCCCGCGAAGACGAACTCCATGCCATCGGCAGCGATCTGGAACAGCAACAGAAAAAACTTTCGGACCTGCTGACGCAGCAGACGCATGAACGCAATACCGCTGCCACCCGGACCCGAATTGCCGCACATCAGGAAGCCGTCGCAGATCAGGGCGCGCAAAAAGCCCGCAAAGCCGTTGCCGACGCCATGCAGGCCGCAGCGGAACTTTCTTCGGAAATTACCAGTCTGGTACAACAGGAAGCACAGGCCCGCGCCGAACTTGAAAAAGAAGCCGCAGCTCTCGCCCGCCAGCACGAATTCGAACGTGCCCGTCATGCGCGCTCACAGGCCCAGTCACTCTCCTCCGCCGGACAGGGCGTTTCCAGCACCGGCGGCCACGCCCCGGTTCCGGGCCATGTGGCGATCCGCTGGGGGCAGGCAACAGAAGCCGGTCCGGCCACCGGTATTACCTATGCCGCCCTCTCTTCTGCCCCCGTACAGGCTCCCTGTACGGGCCGAGTCGAATTTGCCGGTCCTTTCCGCTCTTTTGGGCAAATGCTGATCCTCGATTGCGGACGCAACTATCGTTTCGTGCTGTCAGGACTGGGCCAACTCACTGTTTCGGGTGGCCAAAGCATCAGGAAAGCTGCCACACTCGGCCAGATGCCTGCGGCGGAAGGGATGCTGTTCGTCCAGCTCCGCCACGGCGCACAGGTGGTCAGCCCGGCACCTTTCCTCTGAGCCGGTTTGCCGAGAGCGTCTGACCTTGTAGGATCGTATCTTAGTAATTTGGCAACCTGAACCGGCCTAGTCTCCCTGCGGAGCACCGTCGGCCAGCAGGTTCCTTCGTGCCCGAGGATGGAGATCACATGAAGTTTCGCAGTGGCCTGTTGCTGGGCACCGCCTTTCTGGCCGGACTGGCTGTCGGACCGGGCGCCCTGCGTCTTGCTGGCTCCAGCGACTTTCCGGGCGCAGCCTTCGCCCGTGAGATTTCTCATGACAACAGCGCGGAAACCGTCCGCCTGCTGACGCTGCTGGGAACGGTCATGGACGTGGTGAAGGCGGAATACGTCCACCCCGTGTCCGACAAGGACCTCATCAACAACGCGCTGGATGGCATGGTCGGCAATCTCGACCCCCATTCCTCCTACATGACCGCAGCCCAGTTCCACGACATGCAGACCGAGATTTCGGGCAAGTTTGGCGGTCTGGGCCTGCAGGTTCAGGGTGAATCCGGCCATGTCCGTGTCGTCTCCCCGATCGACGGCACCCCTGCCGCACGCGCTGGCATCCAGCCAGGCGATTTCATCACGATGGTCGACCACAAGAGCATTGATGACCTGACGCTCGATCAGGCCGTCCGCAAGATGCGCGGCGATCCGGGTACCAAAATCAGCCTGACAGTCGTGCGCCCCAAGACCGGCAAGACCCTGACCTTCGACATGACGCGCGAAATCGTCCATGTCCAGATCGTAAAATCTGCTCTCTACGGCAGCACGGGCTATATCCGTCTGACCGAATTCGATGACGATCTTGAAGGCGCCATGCATGCCGCGTTCGACAAACTCAAGGCAGAAGCGGCCAAAACTCCCGGTGGCAAGCTGACCGGGATCATCCTCGACCTGCGTTCCAATCCGGGCGGCAAGCTCGACCAGGCCATCGCGGTCGCGGACGATTTCATCAAGGACGGAGAAATCGTCTCCATTCGCGGTCGTCATGCGGAAAACAACCAGCGCTGGGATGCGAAAGGCACGGACATCACCAATGGCCTGCCGATCGTCGTTCTGACGAATGGCGGTTCGGCCTCGGCCAGTGAAATCGTGGCTGGCGCGCTGAAGGACCATCACCGCGCCATCATCCTCGGCGAAAAGACTTTCGGTAAAGGCTCGGTCCAGACCCTGATCCCAATCGGAGATCAGGGCGCAGTCCGCCTGACAACAGCCCGCTACTATACGCCATCCGGCCGTTCCATTCAGGGCCTTGGGATCACCCCCGATATCCCTGTCTCCGAAACGAAGGACGACGATTCTTACGGATATCGTGAAGCGGATCTGTCTCACATCCTGACGAATATCGGTGGCAACCGGACGACCGAAACACCACGCACGGATATTCCGCCGATTGCGAAATCCATTCCCAAAATGCCGGATGCCAACTGGCCCGCATTTGACGCGACGAAGCCCGCGACGGATTTCCAGCTTCAGCAAGCGATCAAGGTCGTCAACGCTATGGCAGGCATTTCAAATCCGGCTCCTGCGACAGCCCCGGCAACCGAGGTCAAAGCTGCCGCTCCTGCTGCCCCCAAACCGCCCGAAGCACATCACTAACTAAGGACATCCCGGATCGTGCAGAACCGTCCCGCCTCCAGCCGTGCAGGGCTCTGGCAACGACTTCCCGTTATCGGACGCCTTCTGATCGCGTTCTGGGCCGTCCTTCTCGCAGGAGGGGCAGGAGCGGCGGCGCTCCTGTTCCATCAACAGAAACCCGTCGTTCTGGCAAAAACTACTCCCCCGGCACGACCGGAAGCTCCACCTGCACAGAACGCTTCCTCAATCGTCTCCACACCGGTGCCGAAAGAGGCAGTCCGTTCTGTCAGTCCATCTGAGGTGCAGCAACCTGCAACGCCGGTTGCTGCACCGACAGTCATTCCCGCCAAAGCCGTTCCGCCCACATTGGCAGCACCCTCAACCGCCGTGATGCAGCAGGCCCTGCCGTCGGTGCCGTCGCCTGCCGCCGCCAGTCCAGCAGCCGTCGTCAGACCGCCTCCACCCACAGTTCCGGCGGACCAAACCGCCATTGCAATCGTGCTTCAGGGTTTTGGCTATTCCGACGCGCTGACCTACGACGTCCTTTCGCGCATTCCAGCCCCGGTCGCGGTCGGGATTTCGCCTTATGTAAGCAATATCGGCGACATTATTGCCCGCGCCCATGCCAGCCATCGTGAAGTCTATGTCACGCTTCCGATGCAGAGCGCACACCCCGAACGCGTCGATGAAGGCCCGCACGCACTGGGATATGGCAACTCCGCCGCCGATGATCAACGTGAACTGGAATGGTGTCTGTCCAGAGCAACAGGCGCAGAAGGCTTGACGGACGCTTCTGAAAACGGAGACGATCAGCCGGGTGGCGGATATGCGACCTCGCCGGATTTTGCTCCGATTGCCAGTTTCATCAGCAGTAAAGGGCTTTTTTATCTGGCTGGCTCTGCACAGGATGGTCGCCGTACACGCGGCATGACCGCGACGGCCTGGATTGATGGCGACACGGACGCGGCCACTCTGGACAGCCGTCTTGCCGCTCTACTGCCCCAGGACGGAAAGCCCACGAAAATTCTGTTGATGGTCGGTCCTGTCACCCCCGTCATGATCGACCGTCTTGCAAACTGGCTCAAAGGCCCGGCGGCAGGCCGCTTTGTTCTGGTGCCGCCGTCCAGTTTCGTCGATAGCGGCATTGCAAACGATCAGGCCGCCAATCTGCTATCTTCCAGTCCGGTTGCCCCTTTATGAGCGATTGCATGACCCTGCCCTATCGTCCGAATGTCGGAATTGCGCTCTTTAATCGGGAGGGCAAGCTGTTCATCGCCTGCCGGACAGATCTTCCGGGGCGCGTCTGGCAGTGCCCGCAAGGTGGGATCGATGAGGGCGAGACGCCCGAAACAGCCGCCATAAGAGAGATGGGCGAAGAAATCGGCACAAGCAACGCCCGCATTCTTGCCGAACGTGAGGGGTGGCTGTCCTATGATCTGCCATCTGCCCTGATCGGCAAAGCGCTGGGTGGCCGCTTCCGGGGGCAGACCCAGAAGTGGTTCGTGATGGGGTATGAAGGACAGGACTCCGATATTCGGCTGGACCTTCATGAGCCAGCGGAATTCGACTGCTGGGAATGGGTTGCACCGAACGACGTTCTGGAACGCGATCTGGGCTTCAAGAAAGACCTGTATGTCGCATTAATCCCAGAACTGGCGGCCCTGTTTCAGGCCGCCGCCAAAGACTGGGTTCGTACCAGCCGCGCATAAAGACCGTCCTGTCTGAGAAGTTCCGCATGCGTGCCCGCTTCGACGACGGCACCATGATCCATAACGACGATGAGATCCGCCGCCTGAACCGTTGAAAGCCGGTGCGCCACAATTACGGTCGTGCGGCCCGAGCGCAGATTGGCCAAGGCTTTCTGAACTCGCGCTTCACTTTCGGAATCCAGCGCGCTCGTCGCCTCATCAAGCAGAAGCACCCGCGGGTTGCGAAGCAGAGCGCGGGCCAGTGCCACGCGCTGACGCTGACCGCCCGATAGTCGACGTCCGCCCGGCCCCACCCGCGTTTCCAGTCCCGCTGGCAGATTATCGAGAAAATCGACCGCCGCCATGGCGCATGCCTTTTCAACCTCATCCCGCGACGCTGACGGTCGCCCGATCCAGATATTCTCGATCAGGGACATGTCAAACAGGGTTGTGTCCTGACTGACATAGGCGATGGCATCACGAAGGGATGAGAGCGTCAGATCACGCAGATCCACGCCTTCCAGTTGAATACTCCCTTCACTCACATCATGCAGACGCGGGATCAGGGACAGAGCCGTGGATTTTCCGGCCCCGCTAGGCCCGACAAGCGCCACGGTTTTTCCGGGCTGCACGTCGAAAGTCAGGCCCCGCAACGCGACCCGACCATCTTCATAACGATAACCGGCCTGCTCGAACACCAGATGTCCCTTACCAGCTGGCAAAGGTTTTGCACCGGCCCGCTCCATCACGGCAGGAGGTTCATCAATCACCGCGAAAACACGCGACAGTCCGGCCAAACCTTCCTGAAGAGCGGTGTTGAGCGAGCCCAGCGCCCGGATGGGCCGAGACGCAGTCAGAAGAGCTGCAATAAACGCAGTAAAATCTCCGAGCGTCGCACCGCCCTGCGCCGCCCGCCAGCCCGCAAACCCCAGCACGGCAGCCACGGCTGCACCACCCAAAACTTCAAGCACCGGATCGACGCGGGCACGGCCTTTGGCAATGCGCAGAAATGCGGAATGCAGCAGATCAAGGGAATGATCGACCCGCGTGCTTTCCCGGTCTTCCATACGGTAGATACGGATCTGCCGGGCCAGAGCGAAACTTTCGTTCAACAGCGCCGAGGTTTCGCCAATCTGCTCCTGCATGCCGCCCGAAGCACGGCGCACTTTTTTGCCCAGCTTCTGGATGGGGACAGCCGCAACCGGATACAGCACGAGTGCGATCAGACTCAGTTCCCAGTCCGTCACGATCATGGAAATCACCAGCCCCACCACCGTCACAGCGTCTCCGAGCGCGTTGACCACACGGATCATAGCCTCGCGGATCGAGATGGCATCGGTCGTAAAGCGGGCGGCCCATTTGGCAGGCGCGTCCTTTTCAATCGTCGAGACATCTGCCTGGAGCGAATGAGCAAACATGCGGGACTGCAATCCCCGGATCACCGCCAGAACCAGCCCCTGCACGGCAATCGTCTGCCCATACTGAGACGCGGCCTTGAGTCCGGTCACAAGCACGACAAGAGCCGGGACCTGATACAGGATCCGGGAATCATGCGCCGCAAACATGTCCACGGCCCGCTTGATGACGGCGGGATAAAGCGCGGTCAGCGCGGCCATCAGAACGGTCAGAACAACGACGGAAATGATCCGTCCCACATGCTGGCGCATTTCCTCGCGCCAGATGCGTTTCATCAGGACGCGGCTGTCCGTATCAAGGGCTGTGGTTTTCGTCATGTCCGGGGGTGTAGCAAACCTTGCGAAAAGGACGAAACCGCGATCTCACGGATATCCGGCAAGATAGGCCAGACACTGCGCCCGATCCGGCAGACATCCCTGCGCCATCCACCAGTCCCGGCCTTTTTTCAGCCACTGCCCCATTCCCGGCCCCGGCAGGATCCCCTGAGCAAGAGCATCCTTGCCCGATAACGGGAACTGCGGCTGTGGCAGCGCCTGCAATCTGGAGCGAAACCGATCCCAGGTGCTGTCAGGTCCGCCCACGAGACGGGCCTGTTGTAGCCAGTTCCGCTCCACAAGCGGATCCAACTCCTGCTCCGCGCGTAGCCGTCTCAGGTCATCGTCAGACATGCTCAGAGACAAAACCGGTCTGTCTGAAGCCCAAACTTCAATTCTTGCCGCATCTGCGTTGGAAAGTTTCAGTCGTCCAGACAACTCCCGGCTGCTTTTATGGCAAAGGGCGAATAACCTGAGCAAAGGATTTTCCGGAGCACCGCAGTTCAGCAAACGATTCAAATCCACCGGGTCCGGGTTCGGCAGGATCACCGGCAAGAGGCCGACCGCTGCCATTGCTGCGATTGTTTCCGCAAGGCGCGGACCCGACAGTATTCTCAAAAGTTCAGACGCGACCCTTTCGGCAGAAAGCGTCCCAATCAGTCCGAGTTGCTCTGACACGGCTTTACAGGCAGCGCGGTCAGGATTGCCGTTTCCATAACGCGCGTCGAACCGAAAGAAACGCAGTGCTCTCAAGGCGTCTTCTGCAATCCGGCGCGATGCGTCCCCCACGAAACGGACCTGACGATTCTTCAGATCCTCTTGTCCTCCGAAATAGTCATGGAGACGATCATGACGATCCAGCGACATGGCATTGATCGTGAAATCGCGCCGGGCCGCATCTTCCGTCCAGTCCTGCGTCCAGACCACAACTGCGTGACGTCCATCCGTTTCTTCGTCACGACGCAGGGTCGTGATCTCATACGGAACACCATCCAGCACCGCTGTTACCGTTCCATGGGACAAGCCGGTCGCGATCACCCGGATTCCCACATCTTTCAGCCGATGCTGAACGTCCTCCGGAGGCTCTGGAGTCGCAAGGTCCAGATCATGGACAGGAACGTCTGCGAGCAAATCACGAACGGAACCGCCAACAAGACGGGCCTCAGGCAGGACACTCCAGATCCGGTCCAGACCTTTCCGATCCGGCAGCCGCTCCAGCAGACCAGAGCTCTGTGTCATGCAGGCCGCGAAAGCGGGAAAAAGCAGTCCTGACTCCAGACACCGAGACAGGGCTTTCCTTTTACATGACCGGGAACGGCGAGAGCCGCGAGTTCATAATGAACCGCGCGCGTCACCCGTGCCTGGATTGGCAAGGCGCCTTCGCCATCCCGCACATGGATGTAAGGCACCCCCGCACACTCTTCCGAAGGCCGGTCCCAATCACAGGACAACGGATGTTCGGGGCCGATGCAGATCAGTTCGTCCATATTGGTGCGGAAACAGAGATTCTGCTGGCGACCGCAAGTTCCGCGAAAATCCAGTTCGACCGCCACGAACGGGGCGTCCTCGACCTGAATGATCCCCTGTTCCATCGGCGTTTTCAGCCAGTAGATGCCTTCGGGGTCGCGGGTCAGCATGGACGAGAACATGCACAGCATGGCTTTGCGCTTCACCGCAGAGCCCCGATACAGCCATGTCCCGTCGCGCTGGATCAGAAAGGGCAGCTTTCGAGGACCCGTGGACGAGCAGTCGGGAAAGGAGGACGGTGCCACCAGCGGATCTGGAGCCGCGAAGACGTCAGGCCGGACCGCCTGCCGGAGCTGATGATCGCTCAATTTTCCCTCCAACTGCATAAAAACTCTCTTCTCACACCAACTTGGGTGCAATCGAGCCTTGATGAAACCCCCACACCTGTCAGACTGGCACTATGAGCGAGCAGCAATATTCTTCCGGCGTCTCCGCCGGCACCCTGCGGGGCGAGGCGGACGTGGCTGAAGCCGATCGTCTGGCTCCGGTTCTCCATCATGTCCGTCAGGCCATCGGCAGCATTGTTCTGGGCCAGGACAGTGTCATCGAACAGGTCCTTGTCACGATCCTGTCCGGTGGTCACGCACTTCTGATGGGCGCGCCCGGTCTGGGCAAGACCCTGCTGGTCAACACGGCGTCGCAGGTCCTGGGTCTGGAGGCAACGCGCATCCAGTTCACGCCCGACCTGATGCCGTCGGACATTACAGGGGCGGAAATTCTCGATCAGGATGCTGACGGACGACGCGCCTTCCGCTTCCTGCCCGGCCCGATCTTTGGCCAGCTTGTGCTTGCCGACGAAATCAACCGCGCCAGCCCCCGCACCCAGTCCGCGCTGTTGCAGGCCATGGCGGAACGTCGGGTCACACAGGGGGGCAAGGATTATGCCCTGCCGCGCCCCTTCCATGTTCTCGCGACCCAGAATCCGATCGAGCAGGAAGGCACCTATCCTCTGCCCGAAGCCCAGCTCGACCGGTTCATGCTTCAGATCAGCCTCGGCTTTCCGAACCGGGACGCGGAACGGCAGATGCTGCTTCAGACGACAGGCGCCACGACGCCGACGGTTTCGGCCCTGATGAATGCGGAAAGTCTTCTCACAGCCCAGAACCTCGTCCGGCGTCTGCCGGTTGGCGACCAGATCGTGGATGCCATCCTGAGCCTGACGCGTTCGCTGCGCCCGGAAGATCCGTCCGCTGCGCCGGAAGTCCGGGAGGCCGTGTCATTCGGACCCGGTCCGCGTGCGGCTCAGGCGCTGATGATCGCCACCCGTGCCCGCGCCCTACTGGATGGCCGTCTGGCACCGAGCCTTGATGACGTTGTGACCCTTGCAAGCCCGGTCCTGTCCCATCGTATCGGGCTGGGCTTTGGCGCCCGTGCCGCCGGGACGGACAGCGAAGCCCTGATCCGCAAGCAGGCTCAGGCTCTCCTCTGATCGCCGTGAAAAGTCCGTCCGATACCCTGCGCAGTTTCTTCCGCCGCAACCGGGGCGCCAGTTCCGGCGCTCCGACTGCGCAGGCGGAAAGCCTGCCCCTGCCCGCGCTCGTTCTTGAAGCCGAAAAGATTGCCGCAAGCCTGCAAAGCGGCGTTCATGGCCGCAGACGTTCAGGGCCGGGCGAGGATTTCTGGCAGTTCCGGCCCTATCATGCCGGCGAGCCCGCAACATCCATCGACTGGCGGCAGTCTGCCCGCTCGCCGGTCGAAGACACGTTCTGGGTTCGGGAACGCGAGCGCGAAAACGCCCAGTCCTTGATGCTGTGGTGTGACCCCTCGCCTTCCATGCGATGGCGCTCGTCCGATACCCTGCCCACCAAAGCTGAACGCGCGCAGCTCTGCACGTTGGCGCTGGCGTCCGCGTCCCTGCGCGGCGGCGAACGCGCGGGTCTGCTGACCGGAATCGAGGCTGGACGCGCCCTTGCCGGACGTCAGGTTCTCCCGCGACTGGCGGCATCCCTTCTGCGTCAGGATGCGGATGAGCCAGAATTTCCCCGCATGTCTCTGGTTCCTCCACGGTCCGATCTGGTGGTGATCAGCGATTTCCTGTGGGACGAAGACCGGATCGATACGTTTCTCAAGACCTGCGCCAGCCGCCCGGTACGAACCCATCTCCTCTGCATTCTCGACCCGGCGGAACGCGAACTGAAACGCACAGGACGAATCCGGTTTGAAGGACTTGAGGGGGGTGTTCTGACTCTTCCCGCCATGGAAAGTCTCGGTCCGGCCTATGAGCAGGCGATGAACGCGCATCTCGCGGCCCTCAAACAGAGTGCGGCGTCGCTCCATGCCGACTGCATCGTGCATGATACGTCGCAGAACCCGCTTCCGGCCCTTCTAGCGTTGCACATGGCGCTTGGAGGCGGCCGATGATCCTTCTTGCTCCGTTCCTGTTGCTTGGTCTGCTCGCACTGCCTGCGCTGTGGTGGCTGGTGCGGGCAACTCCACCCGCGCCGCAGGAACAGTCCTTTCCGTCCTTGCTCATCCTGAACCGGCTCACGGCCCGGCGGGAGGACGCCGCCCGTTCCCCGCTCTGGCTTCTGATTCTGCGCATGGTGGCGGTGGCCCTCGTCATTTTCGGGCTGGCCCGTCCTGTCCTGACGCCGCATCAAACCGAAACCGGCAATGGACCGCTGACCCTCATCCTCGATGATGGCTGGGCCGCCATTCCGCACTGGACCGACCGTATTTCCGCAGCGCTCGCGCTTGGCGAAACCGCGATCCGCAACGGTCAGGACGTCACGTTCCTGCACGCTGCACGCGCACCGGACGGCGCAATGCCCGAAGCGTTTACGACCCACGATTCCCATGCCCTATCCGAACATCTCTCACATTTGCGTCCGCAGCCCTGGCCAACGGACCGTCAAGCGTTGGCCGTCTTGCTCGGGGGGCGGGATCTATCGGACCAGCGCGTGATGGTACTCTCGGACGGTCTGGCTGCGAAAGGAGACGACGCGCTGCGGGGCGCGCTCGCAAAGGCACGGTCCGTTCAGGACATGCGCTGGAACGGCTGTGACATCCTGCGCCTTGACGCTGCGACAGGTCAGGACGGCGCGCTTCATGCGACAGTCGACACGCTGCCCTGCCCGACCCGGACCGTGACGCTGCATGCCGTCAACGCCAATGGTGGCACACTCGCGGCCTATCCCCTCACGACGGGAAAAGACCAGACGCTCTCCCTCCCGGCCCTGCTGCGGAACCAGCTTGATCGTCTGACACTTGAAGGTGCGACCGGTCCTGCTGCTGTGCATCTGATGGGACAGGCCGATCATCGCCGCCCGGTCGGTATCCTTCAGACGCCCGGAGACGCGACGCCTCTTGTCGGATCGGCGTTCTTTCTCAATCGCGCCCTGCAACCGATTGCGGACCTGCATAGCGGCGATGCCACAGCCCTGCTGGGCGCGCCCCTGTCAGTTCTGATCGCCACGGATGGTGCGCTTTCGGGCGAGCAGACGCGCAATCGCGTTCTGGACTGGGTGCGTCATGGCGGAATGCTCGTCCGCTTCGCAGGCCCCGGTCTCGCGGCCGATCAGACCGCCACGTCCGACGCGACCTCCGATGCGCTTCTCCCAGTCCATCTCATGAGCGGAATGCGTCAGCTGGGTGGCCCGATGTCGTGGGGGAAACCCCAGACGCTGGCACCGTTCCCCGAAACTTCGCCGTTTTCGGACTTGACGATTCCGCCCGATGTCACCGTTTCGCGACAGGTTCTGGCCAAGCCCGAGACGGGGCTGACGGATCATGTCTGGGCGGCTCTGAGCGATGGCACCCCGCTCGTAACCGCGCGCGCCGAAGGCAATGGCGAGATCGTCCTGTTCCATGTCACGCCCTCACCCGACTGGTCGAATGTGCCGCTTTCCGGGCTGTTTCCCGACATGCTGGAGCGCCTGATCGAACGGTCCGCTGGCGTGGCAGGCGGCGGTCCGGCGGAACTGGCGCCATGGCGTATCATCGGGAGCGACGGCGGGCTCGTCATGCCGCCACAGGCTGCGCGCTCCATTCGCGCTTCGGATCTGGCGCATACGGATGTTTCCGCCACGCATCCTGCCGGGCTTTATGGCCCAGCCCGTGGAACGCGCGCACTCAATCTCGGCGATGCTGCTTCGCCGATGGTGGAGGAGCCTTTGCTCGGCACGCGGATTTTGCCTGATGGCGCGCATGCGGATCGTCCGATTGGCCCTGCGCTGATGGCGGCGGGTCTGCTACTGCTGCTGCTGGATCTGATCCTGTCCCTACGGCGGCGCGGTCTGCTTGGCGCTCTGGCAGTCGCAGGCTTTCTGCTTCTGCCGATTGCCCATGCTCAGGCCCAGACACCCGCTCCCCTTCCGGCAAACATGCCGCAGGCCGCGCTCGAAACGCGGCTGGCCTATGTTCTTACGGGCCATGACGATATCGATGCCGTCTCCCGCGAGGGGCTTCAAGGGCTCTCCGACTATACGAGCGCTCGCAGTTCCGCGACGCTCGGCCATCCCGATGGCGTTGTTCCGGGCAAGGACGATCTGGCGTTCTATCCGCTCCTGTACTGGCCGATCACGCCAGATATGCAGCCCGATCCCGAACGCACGAAAGCACTCAATACGTTCATGGAACACGGTGGGATCCTGCTGATCGACGAACAGGGCGCGGGCACCGACACGGATTCCGGCACCAGCGCCGCCGCCCGAGCTGCGTTGCAGCGCGTGACCGATGGCCTTGTCGTGCCCCCACTCGCCAAGCTGACGGACAAACACGTTCTGGCCCACACTTTCTATCTGCTGCACAGCGGCTTTCCCGGTCGCGTTGCCGGTCAGCCAGTTTATGTCGCGCGCAACGGGGACGAGGCGAATGATGACGTCAGCCCCGTCATCATCGGTAATGGCGACTGGGCGCATGCCTGGGCCGTAGACGGCTCGGGCAACCATCCCTTCGCCGTCATTCCCGGGGGCGAAGACCAGCGCACGCAGGCCTATCGTTTCGGCGTGAACATGGTGCTCTACGCCCTGACCGGAAACTACAAGAACGATCAGGCCCAGTACCCCGAAATGCTCCGCCGCCTCGGCAGCCCGGATGCAGCATCCGCCACGACCAGTCCCGACACCGCCGACGAGGAGGACGCGCCATGATGTTCGATCTTTCTCCGATGCTGCCCGTCTGGCTGCTGGCGACGCTGGCCGCACTGAGTGTTGCAGGAGCGATTTACGGTGCCCTGCGTGGCGCGCGCGGAATGCTCTGGCGGGCTCTGGCCGTTCTCGCTCTGCTGGGATGGCTGTCTGGACCGCGCGCGCTTCACCCGGTGCTCCGCCCGGTGCCGCAGGATGCGCTGCTCGTCGTGGATCGTTCAGCCTCGATGCAGGTCGGTCCCCGCACTGCCATCGCGGATCAGGTCGCACGGCAGATCATGCAGGACGCGGCTCGTCTTCCGGGCCTGACCCTGCATCGCGTCGATGTTCCGGGTGGCACAGGCCACGGCACCCGCCTGTTCGAGGCGCTGGATCATGCGGATCTGCCGCAGGGCCGGTTCGCAGGCGCCATCGTCGTGACGGACGGCATGGATCATGACGTTCCGGCCCATCTTCCGGCGCGCTTTCAGGGACCGGACGGACAGAAACTTCCACTGCACCTTCTGCTGACGGCGCGGGGCGAGGAACAGGACCGTCGCCTGCGTATCCTGAGCACGCCGCCCTATGCCATCGTCGGACAGAACGCCACAATCCGCGTTCAGGTCGACGATCTGGGCGCTCCGGGTTCGGCCGACGCCGTTCTCACGATCCGCTCAGGCGATGCTCCGCCACAGACCCGCCCGATCCGGACCGGCACGCCACAGGACATCACGGTCCCCGTGCAGCATCCCGGCGAAACACTTGTCGGCCTGTCCGTCTCTCCGCTGGCCGGGGAAGCATCCACGGAAAACAATAGCGACGTCGTGCGAATCCGGGGCGTGCGCGACCGGCTGCGGGTGCTGCTGGTGTCCGGCGTTCCCAATCAGGGAGAGCGCGTCTGGCGCAGGTTGTTGAAGGCCGATCCGTCCGTGGATCTCGTGCACTTCACCATTCTGCGCTCCCCCAACACCGATGATGGCACTCCGCTGTCGGATCTGGCGCTGATCCCGTTTCCGATCCGCGAACTGTTTCAGGAAAAAATCCGCAGTTTCGATCTCATCATTCTGGACGGCTTTCGCAACAGCAACATCCTGCCAGACGAATACCTGACCAATATCGCCGATTATGTCCGCAACGGCGGCGGCCTGCTGGTAACGGCAGGACCTGAATTCACGCAGGAGGGCACCCTTCAGGATACGAGCCTCGCACAGATTCTTCCGGCCCATGTCGGGACGGACGGGGTCGTCACACAGGCTTTCCGTCCGTCCCTGACTGCTCTGGGCAAGACACATCCCGTCACGGCGGGCCTAACGGAAGACTGGGGCCCCTGGTATCGTGCCCTCCGGCCGGACCAGTCGCATGGCGAAGACCTGATGCATGGTCCGGATGGCGCGCCGCTTCTGCTGCTGGACCGTGTTGAGCGGGGGCGCGTGGCCATGCTCATGTCGGACCAGCTCTGGCTGTGGTCTCGTGGCGAAGGCGGTGGCGGTCCGCAGGCCGAACTTCTGCGGCGGCTGTCACACTGGCTCATGAAAGAGCCGGACCTTGAAGAAAACCGCCTGACGGCCCGGATCGAAAACGGTCAACTCGACATCGAGCGCCACGCCGCGGGACAGGCTGTCTCGCCTGAGGCTTTCGTCACCGCGCCGGACGGGAAGCGCACGCCCGTTACCCTAAAACAGACCGATGGCGTTTGGCACGCCACGCTGGCCGCCACGACGCCCGGCATCTGGAGCGTCCGGCAGGATGGTCTGGTTGCTTTCGCCAGCCCCGTTTCTCACGACCCGATCGAGCGGCAGGACCTGCGCGCCACCGCGACCATCATGGGCGCCAGTGCTCAGGCATCGGGAGGAACCGTGGCGTGGGTTGCGGATCATACGCCCCATCTGAAACAGGTTCCCATCGGCTCGGCCATGAGCGGCTCGGACTGGATGGGGCTTCCCGTCACCACGGCGGCCGTCGCAGGTGAGACGCGGACGACGGACCTCGTTCCGGCATGGGCGGCCCTCCTTGCAGCGCTGATTTTCCTCGCAATCGGCTGGTGGCGGGAAGGTCATTGAAAAAATGTCACAATCCGGCACCTCCGAGAGGCATCTGCAGACTCGCGCAGGACGAACGATCACAGTATATTGGTTTTATGCGACTGCTCCCCACCCTGCCCCGCCTGCTGCTCGTTGCCGCTCTGGCAATGACGCCGACGATTCTCGTACCCTGGCATCACGCCCAGGCTCAGGATGCCGACGACGCCGAGGCTGAACAGGAAGCCGAGGCCAACCAGAAGAAAGCCGAAGCCCGCAAGGCTGCCCAGCGCGCCGCGCCGCCTTCCGCCCTTCCGGGAGCAGAATCTTCCGACGACGATGCCGGTCATGCCCGGGCCGACGTAAACCCGACCGTCGCCCTGTTCGATGCCATCAATCGTGGCTCGCTCAACGCGGCAAAAGAAGCGCTCAACCGCGGCGCCGATATGGGTGGGCACAATGTTCTGGACCAGACGCCGCTGGACATGGCCATCGACCTGAACCGCAAGGACATCATGTTCCTGCTGCTGTCGATGCGGACCTATAATCCGGACGGAAAGATCGAGAACAGCGTATCCGATCAGGGTGTGGAGATGAAGAACGGCAGCGGTCATCTGACGATCGGCGGGAAATCCGTCACCCCCAAACGCGCCGCCGTCGCAGCTTCCTCGCATTTCGACGCAAGCGGCGGCAAGGCCGATCCTTCAATCGGCTTCCTCGGCTTTGCAGGGCACTAAACGCTCCTGATCCAGACGCAAAAAAAGCCGGAGAACATTCTCCGGCTTTTTTTATGGGCGCTGGTTTTCCGTCAACCGACGTTGCGCAGCGCCTGACTTTCCTGACGCAGGACGTCGATCTGAACGAACTGATCGTCGCGCTCGAAATACCAGAACGTCCAGCCATTGCAGGACGGAGCGCCCGTCAGACCTGCGCCGAGCTTGTGAATAGAGCCACGCTGGTTGCCCGATACGAGCGTGCCGTCGGGTGTCACGGTCGCTTTCAGACGCTTCTGCCGGTCGTAGAGCACGGTCCCTGCCGGAAGCACGCCCGTTTCCACGAAACTTCCGAACGGGATACGCGGCATTTCACGCCGTGCTGGCGTCGTCGCCAGTTGCTCGGAGGTCAGGCGCTCTTCCCGTGCCACACGCTCCCGCGCGGCCTTGACGTAATCCGGGTGCCGTTCGATGGCGATGTAATGACGCCCCAGACGCTTGGCCATTGCCGGGGTCGTGCCGCTACCGCAGAACGGGTCCAGCACCACATCATTGGCATTGGTCGACGCCACCAGAACACGATGCAGCAGACTTTCCGGTTTCTGCGTCGGATGTAGCTTCAGGCCATGTTCGTTCTTCAGACGCTCATTGCCCGTGCAGAGCGGCAAATACCAGTCAGAGCGCATCTGAAGGTCGTCGTTCAGGGCCTTCATAGCCTGATAGTTGAATCGATATTTGCTCTGCGGACCACGTGCCGCCCAGATCAGCGTCTCATGCGCGTTCGTAAAACGCCGCCCGCGGAAATTCGGCATCGGGTTGGATTTGCGCCAGACGATGTCGTTGAGGATCCAGAATCCCAGATCCTGCATAATAGCGCCCAGACGGAAGACATTGTGATAGGAGCCAATGACCCAGATCGTGCCGTCCTTGTGCAAAATCCGGCGTGCTTCTCTGAGCCATTCGCGCGTGAAATTATCATAGGTCGCGTAATCCGCGAACTTGTCCCAATCGTCATCCACGCCGTCCACGACAGTCTCGTCCGGACGACGAAGCTCGCCGCGCAACTGGAGGTTGTATGGCGGATCGGCGAAAATGCAGTCCACGCTCCCATCGGGCAGCGTCTTCATCGTTTCGATGCATTCTCCACGCAGGATCTGGTCGACGGGAAATTCACCGCTCATGCTGCGTGTGCCTCTGCTTCAATCATGTTTCGTATCGGCGCGAACCCGCGCCTGTGATGAGGTGTCACCCCACGGAGCTTCAAACCCTGCATGTGTGCAGCCGTGCCGTAACCCGCATTGCGCTCCCAGCCATAAGCATCGTGGCGCATGGCCAGACGCGCCATCAGGCGGTCCCGCGTCACCTTGGCGATGATGGAGGCTGCAGCAATGGACAGGCTGATCCCGTCGCCACCGATCACCATCTTGATGGGACAGGGCAGTTTCGGGGCGTGTTTGCCGTCCACGAGGGCAAGGTCCGGCGTTCGGCCGAGCCGGGACAGCGCTCGGCGCATGGCCAGATAGCAGGCCTGGGCGATATTGATCTGCTCGATTTCCAGAACCGATGCCGCACCAATGCCGATCAACGCCTGTTCGTCGGCCATCAAGGCCTCATAGGCGAGCATCCGGCGTCGGGCCGTCAGCTTCTTGGAATCATCGAGAAGGGCAGACAGAGTGTCAGACGGCCGGGCTGTAAAAGCCACGGCGGAGGCCACGACCGGCCCTGCCAGAGGACCACGCCCGACTTCGTCGATCCCGACGACCAGCCCCCCATGGGCAGCTTCAAGGGCGTAATCCGGCATTTCTGAGTGTCTCCCCGACAGATCACCGCGAAATCAGGTGACCGAATCGGTTTTGAATCATGGCGACTCGAAAGGGAAGCCCAAAAATGCAGGAGTTCTAAGTTTAATATGTCAAGTGTGGTGGGAAAGACTCTTTGCCTACGGTGTCAGAGCTCTTCCTGCTGATTTTCCTGACCGGGCTCTGATGGAGCCGATGGAGCGGGCTGAGCCGTCTGTCCATGCTGCATCTGAAGTTCCTTTTCGATCTGAGGGAACTGATAGATTTTCTCCGTCACATTGACGGCAAGAAGCACAAGGCTGACGATCAGCAGCGACAGCCCGCGACCGACGATCTGGCGCCGCTTCCAGAAATATCCCGGCAGAAACAGCCACCACCAGAAACCCGGCGGCGTCTTTCCGCTTTCGCGAAGGGAATTACGGTCCAGCATGAACGATATGAAGAACAGGAGCAGCGACATCATCCCGACGACGGACAGCGGCCCTACCCGGCCACTATCCGGAATCTGACGCCAGTCCAGGATCAGCAGCGTCAGGCGTTGGATCAGCCACGGACCCACCAGAAGCGCCCAGGCCCAGTGCTCCGAACTCCCCGCAGACATCCGCAGAAGTCCCGTCAGCGGAGAGACGAGCCCCGCAGCGCTGGCCGGACGCCATGTTGCGCCGAATTCCTGTGTCCAGACGAGCGTTTCGGGCTTGATCTGCCGCTGCATGATCAGACGCAGGATTTCCTCACGGGAGACTGGACCGGCCTGCTGCCCGTTGTTGTCGTAAAACCATTCCATGAAAAAAAGCCTCCCGGATTACTCCGGAAGGCTTTTAGCACAAAGACGTCCCTATGGTCGAAACGCCTGTTGGGCCTCAGTCGCTTTTACGACCGAACAGCAGACCACCAACGATCATTCCGACAACTGTGGCGATCACCAGCGAGATCAGCGGACGATCCTGCACAAACGCCGTTGCGGCTTCGAGCTTGGTTTCGCCTTCGTCGTACAGATCGGCGAATTCCTGCTGTGCCATGCCGGAAAGCTGATCGAACTTGCCTTCGGCCTGAAGCTTCGCATCGCCGGTCAAACCACCAAAACCGTCCTTGAGCTTGCCCTTGGCTTCATCCACAAGGCCCTCGACCTTCGTTTCAGTTGTATCGGCCATTTTGTTCTCCTCTGTCCGGATTAACCTGTCCTCAATGCAAACGCATAACAGAGACATCCGGTTCCAACCCGATATGATCGCTGCATTGAAAAGAGACAAGCCCTGCACCCACACTCATACGCATAAATGTAACGAAAAGTATCATTTTCGGTCATTTTGATTTTCATTACCAAAACTGAACAGGATTTAAGGTCGCGTCATGGCAGGCGCTGGCCTCCTGCCGTATAAGCATGAAAACACATAACATCGTCGCCTGAGAGCCCTGCGCTCTGCTATGCGGAAAGACAGAACCACCATGGATCAGCAGACGGCCAGCTCCAGCGACCGCCTTACGAACAGCACCGCCCAGTCTTCTCCCCCTCCTGCGCGGTCCCGCCGTCGGCGCTGGATCCTTTGGGGCGTTGTTCTTCTGATTGCTCTTCTGATCCTGTTCGCGATCTTCCGCCCTCATGGCGCGACACACAAACATGGTCGTGGTGCCGCAGCCGACGGAAGCGTGCAGCCCGTTGCTGTCGCAACCGTCCATACTGGCGACATGCCCGTGATCTTTCAGGAACTCGGCACAGTCGTCCCCGTGACAAACGTGACGATCACGCCGCGCGTCAACGGCCATATCTCGGCCGTCTATTACAAGGAAGGCCAGCACGTCCATAAGGGTGACGAACTCGAACTGATCGACCCGCGCCCCTATGAGGCCACGCTCGCCCAGTATCGCGGCACACTGGCCGCCGATATGGCGCAGCTTGAAAAGGCCCGTGTGGACAACGCCCGTTACCAGCGCTTGATCAAACAGAACTCGACCTCCGCCATGACGGCGCGCGATCAGGAGTTCACGGTGCAGCAGCTTGAAGGTCAGGTCGAATTCGACCGGGCCAATGTCCGCAATGCCGAACTGAACGTGATGTACTGTCACATCATTGCGCCTGTCGAAGGCCGTGTCGGTATTCGTGTGCTCGACGTGGGCAACTATGTGACGGCTGGCCAGTCCGGTGGTCTGACCATCCTGACGATGATGCAGCCCATCTCCGTGATCTTCACGGTTCCGCAGAACCAGCTGCAGGAGGTCATGAAATATCTGGACAAGACCGGCGAGCTGTCCGTCGAAGCGTGGGACAGCGACAACACCCACAAAATTGCCACCGGCACCGTCAAGGCGCTCGACAGTCAGATCGACACCGCAACGGGTACCGTCCGGATGCGTGGCATCTTTGCGAACGAGGACGAGCACCTCTTTCCGAACCAGTTCGTTAACCCGCATCTGCTGGTCACGACGCTGCATGACGCCCTGCTTGTGCCCGCAAATGCTCTTCAGACAGGCCCGGACGGACGCTTTGTCTATCGCGTCAAGCCTGACATGACCGTGGAAGTCGTGCCCGTGACGGTCGGCACGACCGATGGCACGAACGCCGTGATCGAAAAGGGTCTGAGCAGCGGCGACCGGATCGTGACGGATGGTGTCAGCCATCTGCGCCCCGGCCAGAAGGTCTCCATCCCCGACACCTCGTCCGCAGCAGCGCAGACGACGGAAGCCGAGCACAAGAGCGCCAGCCAGCACCGTCATCATCGTGACGGACAGCAGAGTTCGGATGCGCCCCAGCAGAAGAACGACCCGTCCTCGTCCGCCGACACCGGCAACCACTGATCGCCATTCAGAACAGTCAAACAGGGAACATCAAGATCGTGAATCCGTCCCGCCTGTTCATCGAGCGCCCGGTTGCCACCAGCCTTCTGATGTTCGCCATCCTGCTGAGCGGTCTGCTCGGTTACCATTTTCTGGCCGTCTCAGCCCTGCCGCAGGTCGAATATCCGACGATCACGGTCTCGACATTCTATCCGGGCGCCGGGCCGGACGTGATGAGTACGTCCGTCACCGCGCCACTGGAGACCCAGCTCGGCCAGATGGCCGGGCTGGACCAGATGACGTCCCAGTCTTCTGGTGGGGCTTCGGTCGTCACGCTGCGCTTCGGGCTGGACATGTCGATGGACGTGGCCGAACAGGAAGTTCAGGCCGCGATCAACAACGCCACCTCCCTGCTGCCAAGCGATCTGCCCGCCCCTCCGATCTATGCGAAGGTCAACCCGGCAGACACCCCCGTCCTGACGCTCGGCATCACGTCAAAAACGCTGCCGCTTCCTGAAGTCGAAGATTACGTCAACACGCGGCTTGAACAGAAGATCAGCCAGATTTCCGGCGTCGGTCTCGTCACCCTGTCGGGTGGTAATCGCAAGGCGTACCGGATTCAGGTCAATATTCCGAAGCTGACCTCTTACGGCATCGCAATCGACACGCTGCGCACCATCATCAGCACGGTCAACGTCAATTCCCCGACCGGCACATTCGACGGCCCCAAACGCTCCACGTCCCTGCGCATCGACGGTCAGATCCAGTCCGTCGAACAGCTTATGAATCAGGTGATCGCGTATCAGAACAACGGCCCGATCCGCGTGCGCGACATTGCGACGGTGGTTGAAGGGGCTGAGAACGCACAGCTTGCCGCCTGGGCCAACCGCACGCCTGCGCTGATCCTGAACGTACAGCGCCAGCCCGGCGCGAACGTTATTGGTGTTGTGGACAACGTTCTGCGCGTTCTGCCGCAGCTCAAACTCGACCTGCCGCCGGGCATTGACGTTACGCCTCTGACGGACCGCACCACGACCATTCGCGCCTCGGTTAGCGACGTAGAATATGAACTGGCGCTCGCCATGCTTCTCGTGGTGGGCGTGATCTTCGTGTTCCTGCGAAATGTTCCGGCGACGATCATTCCCAGCCTGTCCGTTCCGCTGTCTCTGATCGGAACGCTGGCGGCGATGTATCTGCTGGGCTTCTCGCTCGACAACCTGTCGCTAATGTCCCTGACGATTGCGACTGGCTTCGTCGTCGATGACGCCATCGTCGTGATCGAGAACATTGCCCGTTACGTCGAGGCCGGTGAAGACCGCTACACCGCTGCGCTCAAAGGCGCGGGAGAGATCGGCTTCACCATCATCTCGCTGACGGTCTCGCTGATCGCCGTGCTGATCCCCCTGCTCTTCATGAAGGATGTCGTCGGGCGTCTGTTCCATGAATTCGCGATGACACTCTCCATCACCATCATCATTTCCGCCGTCGTCGCCCTGACGCTGGTGCCGATGATGTGCGCCCGTCTGTTGTCCGACACACATGCGCCGTCCACGAGAAACACGGTCTGGAGCCGCCTGTCCAATAGCACCGAGCGCGGCATCAACGCCCTGATCGCGGGTTACGGGCGCTGGCTTGATGTCGTGCTGCGCTTTCGTGTTACGACCCTTCTGGTCACACTCGGCACGATCATCCTGACCGGTATTCTGGCCTGGACCATTCCCAAGGGCTTTTTCCCGACACAGGATACCGGCGTTATTCAGGGCATCTCCGTGATGTCGCAGGCCATCTCCTTTGAAGGCATGAAGAGCCGTCAGGCCGCTCTTGGAGACGTGATCCTGAAGGACCCGGATGTCGCCAGCATCTCGTCTTTCGTGGGTATCGACGGTCAGAACATGACGTTGAATGTCGGCCGCTTCCTGATCAACCTCAAACCGCGGGACCAGCGCACGTCCAGCCTCGAAGCCATCATGCGTCGCCTGTCTTCTGCTGGGGATCAGGTGATCGGGGCGCAGCTTTATGTCCAGCCGATTCAGGATCTATCGCTGGATTCCTCGATTTCCGCCACGCAGTACCAGTTCATGCTGGAAAACCCGGATTACGACACCTTCAAGACCTGGGTGCCGAAATTCGTGGATGCCCTGCGCAAAGAACCGTCGCTGCGGGATGTCACGTCCGATCTTCAGGCCGAGGGGTTGGTCGCCCAGCTTTCGCTCGACCGCCCGACCGGCGCGCGATACTCCATCACGCCGCAGACGGTCGACAATCTCCTGTATGACAGCTACGGCCAGCGCCAGATCACGACGATCTACACGCAGTCCAACCAGTATCGCGTCATTCTGGAAGCCGATCCGAAACTCCAGACCGATCTGACATCTCTGAGCCAGCTTTACCTGCCGGGCATTTCCTCGCAGGCCGGTGGCAGCACGTCCGGCCCGACGCGCCAGCCGACATCGGGGCTTGTCCCGCTGTCGCAGGTGACGACGATGACGCATGTCCTCGCCCCGCTGCTCATCAGCCATTTCGGCCAGTTCCCGGCCACGACCGTGTCGTTCAACGTCGCCAGCGGGTATTCGCTGGGGGCTGCGACCAACGCCATCGAGCGCGTGGAAAAGCAGATCGGTCTGCCGCCGGAATTCCAGACCGCCTTCCAAGGTACGGCGGCTGCCTTCCGCTCGTCGCTGTCCAACGAGGTCTGGCTGGTCATGGCAGCCGTGATCGCGGTCTATATCGTGCTGGGTATTCTCTATGAGAGCTATATCCACCCGATCACGATCCTCTCCACCCTGCCTTCCGCCGCCATCGGTGCGCTGATCGGGCTCTATCTGTTCGGGATGGATCTCGACATCATGGGCATCATCGGCATCGTGTTGCTGATCGGCATCGTGAAGAAAAACGCCATCATGATGATCGACTTCGCCCTCGAAGCCGAACGTCTGGAAGGCCATACGCCGCTTGAATCCATCAAGCAGGCGGCGATGCTCCGCTTCCGTCCGATCCTGATGACGACGCTGGCCGCCCTGTTCGGTGCCCTGCCTCTGCTGATCGGCACGGGTGTCGGTTCCGAACTGCGCCGACCGCTGGGTGTGGCCATCGTTTTCGGCCTGATGATGTCCCAGCTTCTGACGCTTTTCACCACGCCCGTCATCTATCTGTTCATGGATGAGTTGGGGACAAAAACGCGCGCCTTCATACAGCGCCACCGCCGCAACAACCCGCCGTCGCAGCCCCAGACTCCAAGCCCCCATACAGGCGCTCCGTGAATCTGGTTCGCCTCTTTGTCCTAAGGCCCGTTGGCACGACGCTGCTGGCGGTCGCTCTCGTGATCGGCGGCGTTATGGGCTATTTCGCCCTGCCCGTCGCCGATCTGCCGGACGTGGACTTTCCGGTCATCATGGTGACCGCAAACCAGCCCGGAGGCTCTCCGTCCGAAATCGCGAGCACGATCGCAGGGCCTTTGGAGCGGCATCTGGGGGCGATTTCCGGCGTCACGGAAATGACCTCGGAATCCATGGTCAACCAGACGCGCATCACCCTTCAGTTCGACCTGTCACGAGACATCAACGGCGCTGCGCGTGACGTGGAAGCCGCTTTGCAAGGCGCACGGCAGGATCTGCCCACCAGTCTGCGCAGCAACCCGACCTATATGAAGGCGAACTCCAACGGTCCGCCCATTCTCGCTTTGACGCTATCGTCCAGCACCCGGACGCCGCAGGAACTCTACGATTTCGCAAGCAACATCCTCATCCCGCAGCTCAGCCAGATCCAGGGCGTCGGTGATGTGGAAATCCGCGGCGCGTCCCTTCCCGCCGTGCGTGTTGAAATCAATCCGCTGCGCCTGTTCCATTACGGGATCGGCTTCGAAGATCTGCGCGCCGCCCTCGCCTCCGCCAATGCCCATACGCCCAAAGGTTTTCTGGACGCCAATGGCGAGCGCATGATGCTCTCTACCAACGATCAGGCGACGGATGCGGAAGAATATCGCGATCTGGTCATCGCCTATCGCAACAACCAGCCGGTCCGCCTGACGGATCTCGCGGACGTCAAGAACAGTGTCGAAGATCTTCGTCAGGCGGGGTATCTGAACGGCAACGCCGCCATTATCTGTACGGTCTTCTCGCAGGGTGGCGCAAACGTCATCAAGACGATCGACGGCATCCGCGGCCGCCTGCCAGCCCTTCAGTCCGCCCTGCCCGGTAATACCAATATTTCAATCCTGATCGATCGCTCCAAAACAATCCGGGCCTCGCTGGACGATACGAAACAGACCCTTGTCATCGCCGTCGTACTCGTGGTCGTGGTCGTCCTGCTGTTCCTGCGCAGCCTCTCTGCCATCATGGTTCCTGCCATCGTGGTGCCGGTCTCGATCGTCGGGACCTTCGGGGCCATGGCGCTGATGGGGTACCAGCTCGACAATATGTCGCTGATGGCCCTGACGATTTCGACGGGCTTCGTGGTCGATGACGCCATCGTCGTTCTGGAAAACATCGCGCGCTACATGGAGATGGGTTACAACCGGCAGGACGCCGCCATCAAAGGCACGACCGAAGTCGCGTTCACGGTCGTTTCGATCACGGTCTCGCTGATCGTGGTGTTTGCGCCAATCATGCTCATGGGCGGGATCGCGGGGCGGCTGTTCCATGAGTTCGCGATGACCATGGTCATCACGCTCTGCATTTCGCTGCTCCTTTCCCTGACGCTGACGCCTATGATCAGCGCCCAGCTTCTGACCCACACGGACGATAACGGTCCGGGTCTGTGGAAGAAAACCGGCCGTTTCCTCGAACGCATGATCAGCGCCACCACGTCGGGTTACGGCAAATCGCTGGACTGGGCCTTGGGGCATCAGTTCCTGATCGCGATGTCCCTGCCCGCCACTCTGGTGCTGGCCGGTGTGCTGTATGTGAAAATGCCCAAAGGTTTCTTCCCTTCCGAAGACACCGGACAGATCATGGGGCGTGTGGTTGCCGATCAGTCGATCTCGTTTCAGGCGCTTCAGAAAATCGTGGTCAAGGCCATGAAGAGCGTCGCGTCCGACCGGGATGTCGTAGGCGTCATGGGCGGTGTCGGTGGACGTTCGGCCAACTCAGCCAACATGTTCATCGCACTTAAGCCCAAGTCCGAGCGAACGGACGATCTTGCGACCACCATCCAGCGCCTGACCCGCAGGTTCTCCCATATTCCTGGCGCGCAGCTCCGTCTGATGGCCCCCGGCAGTGTCCGGACGGGCGCGCGGCCCGGAGACGCCGCCTATCAGTATTCGCTTGAGGGCCCTTCCGCGGAAGACCTGTTCGAATGGACTCCCAAGATCGTGACCGCGCTTTCCAGACTGCCGGAGCTCATGGACGTGACATCGGACGTGGAACAGGGCGGTCAGGGGATCAACATCGCGATCAACCGCGACACGGAAGCCCGCTACTCCGTCACGCCACAGCTCATTTCCAACACGCTCTATGATGCGTTCGGCCAGCGCGCCGCCTCCATTATCTACGGCAACCTCAACCAGTACCGCGTCATCATGGAAGCAGCGCCCCGCTACTGGCAGGATCCGTCGATGCTGCAACAGATGTGGATCAGCACGTCCGGCGGAACAGCAGCAGGCGGAACGGCATCGAACAACATCCGCGCCCGCACCACAACGGCTGTCACGACCCTGTCGCAGAGTGAGCAGTCTTATCAGAACTCGGTCGCCAACGCGCTGGCAGGTGGAAAATCGGCATCAAGCGGTGCAGCCGTCGCCACCAGCGTGGACAACATGGTCCCCCTGTCCGTCCTCTCACGCCAGCGCAATACCAACACGGCCCTGACCGTCAGCCATGAAGGACAATCCGTCGCGACGACCGTGTCCTTCAACCTTGCTCCCGGCGTCTCGCTTGGCACGGCCGTGGATGCCGTTCAGGCCGCCATGGTAAAGCTGCATGTCCCGTCAGACATTCACGGCGGGTTTGCGGGCAACGCGGCGGCTTTCCAGAAATCCGCAGGGAGTGAGGTTCTGCTGATCCTCGCCGCCCTCGCCGCCGTCTATATCGTGCTGGGCGTCCTGTATGAGAGCCTGATCCATCCCCTGACGATCCTCTCAACGCTGCCATCCGCAGGCGTCGGCGCCATTCTGGCTCTTCAGATCTGCGGAGAGGAATTCTCCCTCATGGCCATGATCGGCGTGATCCTGCTTATCGGCATCGTCAAGAAAAACGCCATCATGCTGATCGACTTCGCCCTCGTGGCGCAGCGTGAAGGGCTGTCGGCCAGAGAGGCCATCCGTCAGGCCAGCCATCTGCGCTTTCGTCCCATCCTCATGACGTCTCTGGCCGCTGCGTTCGGTGCCGTGCCCCTCATCATCGGCAACGGATATGGCTGCGAACTCCGCCGCCCGCTGGGGATCGCCATTCTCGGCGGCCTCGTCGTCAGCCAGTTGCTGACGCTCTACAGCACGCCCGTCATTTTCCTGTATCTCGACCGGTTCGGACGCGCCATGGGCCGTCTGCGTGCCCACGTCGCTTCCTTTTTCCATCTTTCAGCCCGGGGAACACAGTCCTGATGCCCGCCCTCCGTAAATCCACCCTGCGCACTGCCCTGCTGGGGGCGGCGACCCTGCCTTTCCTGAGCGGCTGTATCGGCGGCATGGTCGGGCCGAACTATCATCGTCCGAAAGCCATCATCTCCGCCAAATTCAAGGAAGCGCCTCCGCCGCCGGGCTGGCAGATGGCTGCCCCCGATCTTGCGAAAATGCCCAAAGGAGACTGGTGGACAATCTTCAACGATCCCGTTCTCAACGACCTTGAAGAACGCGTGGCCACGTCCAACCAGAGCCTGAAGGAATATGAGGCGCAGTATCGCAAGGCGGCCGCGACGATTGATTCGATCCGCGCGCAGCTTTTCCCGACCCTGAGCGGCAAATTCAGCTTCAACCGCAACTCACAGGGCGGCAGCACCTCGAATGCCAGTAACGGCATTCCCTACACGTCCAGCCAGTCCTACACGTCCAACACATGGACGACCGGCCCATCCGCAAGCTGGACCGTCGACGTCTGGGGTATGATCCGCCGGCAGGTTCAGCAGCAGGTTGCTGCCACACAGGCTGACGCCGCCCTCGTTGCGAACATGCGACTGTCCTATCAGCTCCAGCTCGCACAGGATTATTTCGATCTGCGCTATCAGGACAGCCTGATTGCGCTTTATGCCCGTAACGTGGATCTGTATCGCCACAATCTGGAAATCCTCCAGAACCAGCTTGATGCCGGTGTCGCTGATCCGACCAGCGTTCTTCAGGCCCGCTACCTGCTGCAATCGACGCAGGCCAGCCTGTCCAACGCCCATATCGCCCGCGCACAGTACGAGCACGCCATCGCCATGCTGACGGGCCGGGCTCCAGCAGAACTCACGCTGGCAGCCTCTCCCCTTCCCGAGACGATCCCCGCCGCCCCCGTCGCCGTGCCCTCCATGTTGCTTCAGCGTCGTCCGGACGTGGCGCAGGCCGAGCGCAATATGGAAGCCTATAATGCGGAAATCGGGTACGAGATCGGCGCGTTCTTCCCACAGGTCACGCTCTCCGCGTCTTATGGCTATAGCGGCAATCCTCTTGAACAGCTGATCCAGACCGCTACGCGCACATGGAGCCTCGGTGCGGCTGCAAGTGAAACCATCTTCCAAGGCGGCGCGCGTTCTGCTGCGGTGCGCAGCGCAGAAGCCGATTACGACAATGCCGTGGCCACCTACCGCCAGACGGTTCTCGCAGCCCTTCAGGACACCGAAGATCAGATGTCCGGCCTGCGCTATCTCGATCAGCAGCTTGCCTTACAGAATGCTGCCGTGAAAACCGCCGAAAGCGCCGTTCAGGTGTCCATGAACGAGTATCTCGCCGGAACGCAGATCTACACAACGGTCATCACCGCCGAACAGAACGCCCTTCAGTATCAGGAAACCCAGCTCAGCGTGCGGCAGCAGCAGTTTCTCGCCGAGGTCAAGCTCATGACGGATCTGGGCGGAGGCTGGACGACGCAACAGCTCCCGAGCAAAAATTCGCTTCAGACGGATAATCCGTTCCTGCCTTCCTTCATCCAGAGGGACAAGAACGGGAACTAAAGATCATAAAAAAGGGCGGGGCCATCGGCACCCGCCCTCTTCATATCAGCATCGTATCAGGTGATCAGAGCGCGTGCAGTCCTGCCACACCTGCGAGAATGGCCAGCACCGCAAGAACCAGAAAGAGAATGAAAAACAGTTTGGCAATGCCTGCTGTGGCGGCAGAGATGCCTGAGAAACCGAAAACGCCGGCGATGATGGAAATGATGAAGAAAACAATCGCGTAGTGCAGCATGACGGCAGTTCCTTGCCCAAGAGTTCGTGGTCATGTCGTAACGTCACGCACGTGCGGAAGTTTAATTTCTTCTTAAAAGACGCTTTCCCAGGAAAAACCCGATAAAAGATGCGGCCAACAGCCAGAAGAGTGGCTGATCCACCATCAGATCACTGACAAGTGCTTCCGTTTCTTTTGTTACCCGAGAAATTTTTGTTACGAGCGCGCTTTTACAGGAACTCTCGATCATCCCGGGCTGCAAGCGCTCCGAGTCCGTGTTCGTAAATTTTCTTCCCGCCATGACATCCTCCCAACACAAGAAAAGGCAGTCCGCTATCGGACTGCCTTTTCTTTTACATCGTCAGAACACTTAAGGGATGATCTGAATGAGACCGTCCACTCAGTGACCGACTGCCGGAGCATCTTCGCCCCGACGTGCGGTTTCTTCATTATAGCGCTGCGCTTCAGGAGAGATGGTCAAAGCCATCGTCATCCCGGCAGACAGCAGATAAATCACCGCAAACGTCCAGATCACATACTGCATGCCCGGTCCGAAAACCGCCTCACAGCCGGCAACAACAGCTGGTCCAACCCATGTGGATGCGCCCGCACCCAAACCAAGAATGGACAGTGCAGCCGCTTTCTCGCGCGGGCAGATCTGCGGCATCAGGCCCGACAGCGGCACGAAAGCCGCGACAGTCGCGCCATAGAAAATTCCTGCTGCGGCCACGGCCCAGAAATTTCCCGGAAACCAGAGCGGTACATAATAAAACAGCGGAATGGCTACGAAACCACCGATCCCACCGAAAACGGCCACGACAAACCGGTGTCCAAGCGTATCGGCAACCATGCCCGAGACAAGGTTGAACAAGATGTTGCTCAGGAAAATGAGCGACAGGAGGTTCAGCCACTGGGCAAGAGAGAAGCCGAGATGATCCACGAAAAACGCAGGCATGATTGCGAGAAACGCATATTCCGAAGATGTATCAATCACGCGGACGATACCGGCGATCAGCGTTTTCGGCTCACGCCACATGATGCTCATGGAGCCAAAGAAAATATCCTTGGTCGGAATATGGTCCGGCAGAAGGCGTTTCTTACCCGTCGGTTCATGCGTGAACAGCAGCGCAACAAGACCACCCAGAATCACAAGCCCCAGGGAACACCAGAAGGTGCGAAGCTCGCCAATTTCCGGAATGGCAAAGCGTGCGAATTGCGACCCGAGAGTGGGCAGACCTGCTGAAAAGGAAAACCAGAACCAGCCCGCGGCCGAGCCCAGCATGGCTGTCGGCGTTGCGGCGGCAATCCAGACGAGGAAGCCATACGCAAACAGCGGGTATGCAAACCCTCGCAGCGTATAGAACAGCAGAATCATCGGCCCACTGTTTGGCCCAAGTCCCAGAGCCAGAAACCCGACTTCAAGCACGCTCCACAGAATGAGGCCAAGCCACATGACTTTCTTCGGTCCCATGAGATCCGACAGAGGCCCGGAGAACCAGGCGGCGATCATCACGGTGATGCCATAAAACGTGAACATTTCATTCACGAAACCCTGCGTATGGCCATGATGGAGCATGTAGGTATCGAGATACCCCGCCTCCACACCATCACCGACCATGAACAGGAGCTGTCCCACGAACGCCCAGAACAGGGCTCTGGGTATTCCAAGGGTTTCCGCCAACCCATGTTTTGGAGGGGAAGATTCAGACATTATAACGCTCTCCAAACGCTGGACGCATCACGAACCCATCCGGGCCTCATTGCCGGGATACATATTCGATGCGTCGTGGCAGGCCCTACGAGAGTGCTCGGGCCTGTTTCTCAGAATGATGCAGCCCCTATGAAAAAGAACGACGGAGCATTCTTCAAAAGGGAGAACCCGCGCCTTGTGAAGGAGCGGAAATTCAGACTGTCTCTGAAAGAGACAGGAAAGATTCTGCAAAGAGTGCTGACTACATATCACACACTTGCGTGACCAAGAAACCACGAATCAAAAAAGGCCGGGACATTCCTGCCCCGGCCTTTTTCAACGCTTCAAAAACAGGAGCCTCAGGCGGCTTCCTGCTCCGCAGCAACGTTCTGCTTCGGTCCGCTGTCCTGGCCCTTCGCAGCGACATCGCGATCGACCAGTTCAATCACGGCCATATCGGCATTGTCGCCATAACGCACGCCAGCCTTCAGAACGCGGGAGTAGCCACCGGCACGTCCCTTGTAACGCTCGGCGACAGCCGAGAACAGCTTCGTCACGACGGCATCGTCACGCAGCTGCGCGAAGGCCTGACGACGGGCGTGCAGATCACCACGCTTGCCGAGCGTGATCAGCTTTTCGACGACCGGACGAAGTTCTTTCGCCTTCGGGAGCGTCGTCGTGATCTGCTCGTGCTTGATGAGAGCCACGGCCATGTTGCGGAACATGGCAGCGCGGTGAGAAGAGGTGACATTGAGCTTACGCCCGCTCACACCATGACGCATTGCTAGTTTTCCTTACCTTGAAAGTTCTCAGAACGTCTCGTCGAGACGCTTGGCCAGATCCTCGATGTTCTCGGGCGGCCAGGCTGGGACGCTCATGCCGAGCGACAGCCCCATACCGGTGAGAACTTCCTTGATCTCGTTGAGCGACTTGCGCCCGAAATTAGGCGTACGGAGCATTTCCTGTTCGGACTTCTGCACCAGATCGCCAATGTAAACAATGTTGTCGTTCTTAAGGCAGTTGGCGCTACGCACCGACAGCTCAAGTTCGTCAACCTTGCGGAGAAGATTGCGGTTGAACGGCAGGTCATCCTGCGGCTCTTCATGCTGGACCGGACGCGGCTCATCAAAGTTGATGAACAGCTGCAGCTGATCCTGAAGAATCCGGGCTGCAAGAGCCAGACTGTCTTCAGGCGTCACCGCACCGTTGGTCTCAACCGTCAACAACAGCTTGTCATAGTCAGTGACCTGACCGACACGCGTCTGCTCGATCTTGTAGGAAACCCGACGGACTGGCGAATAAATCGCATCGATGGGAATCAGGCCAATCGGAGCATCTTCGGGACGGTTTGCTGCTGCTGCAACATAGCCCTTGCCCATATTGACGGTGAATTCCATGCCGAGCTTCACGCCGTCATCGAGCGTGCAGATCACCAGATCGGGATTCATGATCTCGATGTCATGACCTGCCTGGATCTGGCCAGCCGTCACTTCACCTGGGCCAGTGGCCGTCAGGATCATGCGCTTGGGGCCTTCACCATGCATGCGAAGAGCAAGCTGCTTGACGTTCAGGACGATGTCCGTGACGTCTTCACGCACACCCGGCACGGCGGAGAACTCATGCAGCACACCATCGATCTGAATGGCGGTCACGGCAGCGCCCTGCAGTGACGACAGGAGAATACGACGCAGTGCATTACCGAGCGTCATGCCGAAGCCGCGTTCCAGAGGCTCGGCCACGACAGTGGCGATGCGCGAGGCAACCGGTCCGGGCTCGACTTCAAGCTTCTCCGGCTTGATGAGGGACTGCCAGTTTTTCTGGAGAACCAAGGTCGTGGCCTTTCAAACAACGAAGCACGCCAAGGGGATTGGCGGCACCTGGGCCCGCACCATCGGTGCGGTAAAAGATGCAATCACTTACAGATGCTGCGTATCGCACGCGATACGCAGCACAGCATCACTCAGACGCGACGACGCTTCCGGGGACGGCAGCCATTGTGCGGCACGGGCGTCATGTCGCGGATGGACGTAATGTTGAACCCTACGGCCTGAAGAGCACGAAGAGCGCTTTCACGCCCCGAACCCGGACCGGAGACCTCGATCTCAAGCGTTTCCATGCCATGCTCGCGTGCCTTGCGGCCGGCATCTTCTGCAGCGACCTGAGCAGCATACGGCGTGGACTTACGGGAGCCTTTAAAGCCCTGCGCACCCGACGACGACCAGGCAATCGCGTTGCCCTGTGCGTCAGAAATGGTGATCATGGTGTTGTTGAACGTGGAAAGCACGTGAGCAACACCGGAAATGATATTCTTGCGTTCCTTTTTACGGATACGCGGAGCAGCGGCCTTCGCCATGAGAGAGGTCGTCCTAAAAGTTTAAGCAAAACGTCGATGAAAAAAAATCATGCGCGGATTAGCGCGTAACCTTCTTCTTGCCTGCAATCGCCACAGCCTTGCCCTTGCGGGTACGGGCATTGGTGTGCGTACGCTGACCGCGGACCGGGAGGCCACGACGGTGACGAAGGCCACGGTAGCAACCGAGGTCCATCAGACGCTTGATGTTCATTGCGGTTTCACGACGAAGATCGCCTTCGACGCGCAGTTCGGAATCGATCAGTTCGCGGATCTTGACGATTTCGTCGTCAGACAGCTCGTTGACGCGCTTGGCATCGGGAATTTCGAGCTTCGTGCAGATGGACTGCGCTGTCGCCGGACCGATGCCATAGACATAACGCAGGGCAATGACGACCCGCTTGTTGGTCGGAATGTTTACGCCGGCAATACGTGCCACGCTTGTTACTCCCATTGAAACGGCCCGGAGCCGCTTCAGACTGTTATATCCCCAGCCATGGCCAGGTCGATGATCTTGTAGCCAAACCTGCTGCCTACCGATTCCGGCAGACGCACGAACAGTTTGGCTACACCTATGTCGAGGGCGCGCAATAGACTGCCCACCCCACCTGAGTCAAATAATAGAGATCACTTTTTCGTGATATCTGTCTGAAACTCAGTTTTTTGCCGCGCCTGTGACGATGGCATCAATCGCTTCGCCAACGCTTTCAACGTCTTTCATACCGTCAACATGAAGCAGACGCCCGGCTTTCTCATAATAAGGAAGGATCGGAGCGGTTTGCTTGCGATAGACGTCAAGACGCGCACGGACGACCTCGGGGTTGTCGTCCGGACGCCGCGTTCCGTCCTCGCCTCTGCGACTGGCGATACGCTCCACAAGTTCGTCTTCGTTGACGTCCAGCAGAATGACCGCACCGATTGTCAGATCACGCAGAGACAGCATCGCATCGAGCGCCTCGGCCTGACTTTCTGTCCGGGGAAAGCCATCAAGGATGAATCCACGCTGGCAATCCGGTTGTGCGATACGGTTCTGAATCATGGCAACGATAATCGGGTCTGGAACGAACTGTCCCTTCTCCATGATCGCCTTGGCTTCGTTGCCAATTGCCGAACCAGCGGCCACTTCAGCGCGCAGCATATCGCCCGTGGAAATCTGCTTGAAGCCATAGAGGGTTTCAAGCCGTTTGGCCTGCGTTCCCTTACCGGCTCCGGGCGGCCCAAGAAGAATGATGTTCATCGACGCCTCGTGCCTCCCTGCACTCCGCCACGGCTTCCGCGACTGCGTTGCTTGCGGATCAGACCCGAATACTGATGCGCCACCAGATGAGACTGAATCTGCGTGACCGTATCAATCGTGACCGAGACGATAATGATCAGACTCGTGCCCCCAAAATAAAACGGGACATTATATTTACTGATCAGGATCTGCGGCAACAGACACACCACAACCAAGTACAGAGCGCCGATCGCGGTCAGACGGGACAGGATCTTGTCAAAATACGTTGCCGTGCTCGCACCCGGTCGAATCCCCGGAATGAATCCCCCCTGCTTCCGCAGGTTCTCTGCCGTTTCCTCGGGATTGAATGTAATCGCCGCATAGAAATAGGAGAAGAACAGGATCATCGCAGCATAGAACAGCATGTAGAGCGGCTGCCCTTGGCCAAGCTGCTGCCCCAGAATGGAGAGCCATCCCGGCATCGAATGACCGTTCATGAAACCGGAAATGGTCACAGGAATCAGCAATACGGATGATGCGAAAATTGGCGGAATAACGCCAGCAGTGTTGACCTTCAGCGGCATGTGGGTGGAGTCACCGCCGAAAATACGGTTCCCAACCTGACGTTTGGGATACTGAATCACAACGCGACGCTGTGCCTGCTCCATGAAGACGATGAAGCCAATGACAGCAATCGCCAGAACCAGAAAAATCACCACAAAAATTGGCGAAAGCGCTCCTGTCCGTCCCAGTTCGAAAAGACTGGCCAGAGCATTCGGCAGATTGGCGACGATACCCGCAAAGATAATGAGGGAAATGCCATTCCCGACACCCCTGGACGTAATCTGCTCGCCCAGCCACATCAGGAACATCGTCCCGCCGACAAGCGTCACCACACAGGAGGCAATGAAGAACGCTCCCGGAGCTACCACAGCATTCGCACCATGCGCCGTCATGTTTTCAAGCCCGACGGCAATGCCGTAAGCCTGGAAAAGAGCGATAAACACAGTAAGATAGCGCGTGTACTGATTGAGCTTTTTACGACCCGCCTCACCTTCCTTCTTCATCGCTTCCATGGAAGGAAGCGCCGTGGAAAGAAGCTGAATAATGATCGAGGCGCTGATATACGGCATGATATTCAATGCGAACACGGTCATACGCCCAAGCGCACCGCCCGTGAACATGTCGAACATCCCCAGAATGCCACCCTGATGCTGGGCAAGAAGCTGCCCCATCACGGTCGCATCGACGCCGGGCACCGGAATATAGGTGCCAAGTCGATAGACGATCAGCGCTCCGAGAGTAAACCAGATGCGCTTCTTGAGTTCGGTCGCCTTGGAAAACGAACTCATATTGAGATTGGCGGCGAGCTGCTCTGCTGCGGAAGCCATCCACCTGTCCTTTCATGAAAACAGCGTCGCCGCACATAAGCACGGGACGCTGTTCACTATCCAACCCTAACCCGAACAAAGCCCGGGAGAAGAGAACTCAGGCCTCAGCCTGGGCGTCCTTCTTGGTCTCGAGCACCTTAACGGTACCACCAGCCTTCTCGACTGCTGCCAGAGCAGCAGCAGAAGCGCCAGCAACTTCGATGGTCACGCCATGCGAGAGTTCACCATGGGCCAGAAGACGGACACCAGCCAGCTTGCTTCCGTTGACGAGACCAGCCTTACGCAGGGTCTCCTCAGTGACGGTTGCAGCCTTGTCCAGCTTTCCGTTTTCGATGGCCTTGGAGATCGCACCGAGGTTCACCGGAGCATATTCCTTGCGGAAAATGTTCACGAAGCCACGCTTCGGCATACGACGGTACAGCGGAAGCTGACCACCTTCGAAGCCATTGAGCGAGACGCCTTCACGAGCCTTCTGACCCTTGACGCCACGGCCTGACGTCTTGCCCTTGCCGGACCCGATGCCACGTCCAAGACGCTTCTTGCGATAACGAGAACCCTCGTTGTCACGCAGTTCGTTGAGGTTCATTTCAACCCTCCACCTTGATGAGGTGGGCAACCTTGCGGATCATTCCACGCACGGCCGGAGTGTCCTCCAGCGTGCGCGTGGAACCAATTCCACGCAGACCAAGACCAGTGATGGTCTCAGCCTGGCCCGGTTTACGACCGATGACCGAAGCGATCTGCGTAACCTGAACGGTCTTGCCATTCTCAGCCATTTGTCACCTCCGCTTCCGTCTGGCCCTGCTCGCGCTTGCCAAACAGTTCAGCAGCTTTCTTGCCGCGACGGGACGCAACATGACGCGGGCTGCTGGCCTTTTCAAGCGCAGCGAAAGTTGCCTTGATCATGTTGTGCGGGTTCCGCGTTCCCAGGCTCTTGGCCACAACGTCATTGACGCCGAGGCTTTCGAACACTGCGCGCATCGGACCACCAGCGATGATACCCGTACCGGCTTCAGCCGCACGAACAACAACCTTGCCAGCACCGTAATGACCGAACGTGTCGTGATGGAGGGTACGACCTTCCTTCATCGGCACACGGATCATCGTGCGCTTTGCACGCTCGGTTGCCTTGCGGATTGCCTCGGGAACTTCACGAGCCTTGCCCGCACCGTAACCAACGCGACCCTTCTGATCACCGACAACAACGAGGGCGGCGAACGCAAAACGGCGACCACCCTTTACGACTTTGGCAACACGGTTGATGGTGACGAGCTTGTCGATCAGATCATCGCCCTGCTCGCGCTCACGACCACCACGGCCGCCTTCTCTTGGCTCACGTGCCATGTGTGATCTCCTTAGAACGAGAGTCCGCCCTCACGGGCAGCCTCTGCCAGGGCTTTGACCCGGCCATGATACAGATAAGAGCCGCGATCGAACACGACAGTCTTCACACCAGCTGCAACACCGCGTTCGGCAATCAGCTTACCGATAGCCGTAGCTGCAGACACGTCGGCACCGGTCTTGCCAGCATCGCGAAGCGTCTTTTCCAGCGTGGAGGCGCTGGCGAGCGTACGGCCCTGTGCATCGTCGATGATCTGGGCGTGAATATGCTTGCTGGAACGGAAGACCGACAGACGCGGCCGGCCGCCGCTCTTGCGACGAAGCTGGAAGCGCAGCCGCTGACGGCGGCGTTCCTGCAATCCTTGCTGCGTTGCCATTACTTCTTCTTACCTTCCTTGCGACGCAGAACCTCGGTTTCATACCGAACACCCTTGCCCTTGTAAGGCTCAGGCTTGCGGAAGCTGCGGATATCGAGCGCAACCTGACCAACACGCTGCTTGTCGTTACCCTCAACGACAATCGCGGTCGGACGCGGCGTGGTGATCTTGATGCCTTCCGGAATCGGATAGACAACATCGTGCGAGAAGCCGAGGTTCATCACCAGGTTCGAGCCCTGAACAGCAGCACGGAAACCCGTACCCTGAATTTCAAGCCCCTTGGTGAAGCCGTCCGACACACCCTTGACCGTATTGGCGATCAGAGCGCGGGTGGTTCCCCACATGGTCCAGTTTTCACGCGAACGACGACCAAGAGGAGCAACGGAAACATTGCTACCTTCGATCTTGACTTCCACATGACGGGAAACCGGAACGGTCAGTTCACCGAGCTTGCCCTTGGCTTTGAAGATGCCATCAGCAACGGAAACCTGCACGCCAGCCGGAACTTCGACGGGATATTTACCTACGCGAGACATGCGACCCTCCTTAGAAGACGCGGCAGAGGACCTCGCCGCCAACGTTGGCAGCGCGAGCCTCGACGTCCGACAGGACGCCACGCGGGGTGGACAGGATCGACACACCAAGGCCGGCATAAACGCGCGGAAGTTCCTTGATCTTCGAGTAGACGCGACGGCCGGGCTTGGAAACGCGATGGATTTCCTTGATGACCGGCTGGCCTTCTACATACTTCAGCTCGATACGGAGCTGTGCAACACCCTTGCGGAGCTCTTCAGCAGCGAAGCCACGGATGTAGCCTTCACGCTTCAGGGCTTCCAGAACGCTTGCGCGCAGCTTGGATGCAGGCGCAACGCAGACAGCATGACGGGCACGCTGCGCATTGCGGATCCGGGTCAGCATATCGCCCAGTGGATCAGACAAAGACATTCGATCTACCCTTTACCAGCTCGACTTGACCATGCCAGGAATCTGGCCGGCGGAGGCAAGATCACGCAGAGCAATACGGCTCAGTTCGAACTTGCGATAGTTGGCACGGGGGCGACCAGAAAGCTTGCAACGCAGACGGACACGGGTCGCGGATCCATTGCGCGGCATCTGGGCCAGCTTAAGGGTCGCATCAAAGCGGTCTTCAACCGACAGTGTACGATCCTTGATGATGTTCTTGAGAGCGGTCCGCTTTTCCTTGTCGCGCTTCACCAGGGCAGCGCGATGGTTATTACGGTTTACCGCTGAGACCTTCGCCATCTCGAATTTTCTCCCGGAACCTGTCAGGCCTATCCCGACGGTTTTCCAATCAGCGTGTCTATAAAGGAAAGCGGCCTTCCAATGGAAGGCCGAATCCTGATTTTAACCGTGATCGGTCTGAAAAATTATGGATCAGCCGTTGAACGGCAGATCAAAGGCCTTCAGCAGGGCCTTTGCTTCAGCATCAGACTTGGCGCTGGTCACGAAGATGATGTCCATGCCACGAACGGCATCGATCTTGTCATACTCGATCTCAGGAAACACGATCTGTTCCTTGATGCCCATGGCAAAATTGCCGTGTCCATCAAAGCCCTTGTTTGCCGGCAGGCCGCGGAAATCGCGGATGCGCGGCATGGCGATCGTCACCAGACGGTCAAGAAACTCGTACATGCGGGCACGACGGAGCGTGACCTTACAGCCAATGGGCAGACCTTCGCGGATCTTGAAACCGGCAATAGCCTTGCGAGCAAGGGTCTTGACAGGTTTCTGACCCGAAATCACAGTCATTTCCGCAAAAGCGGCATCAAGCTTCTTCTGGTCACCGGCGGCTTCACCAACGCCCATGTTCAGCACGATCTTCTCGAGCTTGGGAACCTGGAGTTCGTTGGCATAGCCAAACTGCTCACGAAGCTGCTTCTTCAGCACGTCTTCGTAACGCTGGTGCAGACGCGGCAAAGCGTTCTTCTGTTCGCTCATTGTTGCGTTCCTCAGCCTTCGATCACTTCGCCGGTTGCCTTGGCAACACGAACCTTGCGACCGTCTTCCAGAATGCGGAAGCCAACACGCGTCGGCTTGCCGCTCTTCGGATCAACCAGCTTCAGGTTGGAGAGATGGATCGGCATTTCGCGCTCGATGATTCCACCTTCTCCGCCTGCGCGGTTGGGCTTCGTGTGACGCTTGGCAATAGCCACGCCACGTACAACAGCCTTTTCGGCCTTCGGCATCACCGCGAGAACTTCGCCGCGAACACCACGGGACTTGCCGGAGAGGACCAGAACCTGGTCACCCTTTTTGATACGAGCAGCCATTACAGCACCTCCGGAGCCAGCGAGATGATCTTCATGAACTTGCGCGCACGCAGCTCACGAACCACCGGGCCAAAGATACGCGTACCAATCGGCTCCTGCTGCTTGTTCAGAAGAACAGCGGCATTCTTGTCGAAGCGGATGGCTGAGCCATCTGCACGACGAACCGGATAGGAGGTGCGAACGATAACGGCCTGATGGACGTCACCCTTCTTCACCTTGCCGCGGGGAATTGCTTCCTTGACGGACACGACAATGACGTCGCCGACCGAGGCAGTCTTCCGCTTGGAGCCGCCCAGCACCTTGATGCACTGCACCCGACGCGCGCCGGAGTTATCGGCGACGTCAAGGTTGGTCTCGGGATGAATCATGTGCCTACCCCCTTATGCGCTGACGGAAGAGGACGCTGAAGCCAGCTCCTCACCGTTGCGCGACACGACAGACCACGTCTTGCGCTTGGAGATCGGTGCGCATTCTTCAATACGAACCAGATCGCCCGTCTGGCAGACGTTTTCTTCGTCATGAGCCGCGTACTTCTTGGAGCGGCGAATAAACTTTTTGTAGAGCGGGTGCATGATGCGACGATCGACAAGAACGGTAACCGTCTTGTCCATCTTGTCGCTCGTGACCCGACCTGTCAGGACGCGCCTTGGCATCGTCCGTCTCCTCTCAGGACTTAGCGGCGGACGTTTTGGCGCCCGCACGGTTCTTCGATGTGTGAGCCAGTGTCTTGATACGTGCTACTGCACGGCGCACGACCTTGACGCGGCTTGTGTTCTCCGACTGCCCCGTGGCAGCCGAAAAACGATGGTTGATCTGTTCGCGCTTGAGGTCGAGCAGAAGAGCATTCAGCTCATCTTCGCTCTTCGCGCGCAGATCGGCAGGCTTGTACGTGTCGGCCATTACGCGTCTCCGATACGCTGAACGAACTTGGTCTTGATCGGAAGCTTTGCAGCCCCCAGACTCAGGGCCAGCTTGGCAACCTCAGGCGGAACGCCTTCGATCTCGAACAGGATACGACCCGGCTTGACACGTGCGGCCCAGTATTCGGGGTTACCCTTACCGGAGCCCATACGCACTTCTGCAGGCTTTGTCGAGACCGGAGTGTCCGGAAAGATACGAATCCACACGCGACCGGCACGCTTCATGGCACGCGTGATCGCACGACGGGAGGCTTCGATCTGGCGAGCGGTAATCCGCTCCGGCTCCAGCGCCTTCAGGCCGAAGGCACCGAAGTTCAGCTGGGTTCCGCTTTTCGCCAGACCGTGAATGCGGCCCTTATGGGCCTTACGAAACTTTGTCCGCTTCGGGGAAAGCATGTTGTTAAATCCTCAAATCAGCACCAGCAAAGGAACTGTGAGCTTTCGCTCACAGTCTTAGCGCTGGGGAGCCTGCTCCGCAGCACGACGATCCTGTGCCAGCGGGTCATGAGCCAGGATCTCACCCTTGAAGATCCATACCTTCACACCGCAGGTACCATACGTTGTCTTGGCAGTTGCCGTACCGTAATCGATATCGGCGCGAAGGGTATGCAGGGGAACGCGTCCCTCACGATACTTTTCGGCACGAGCGATTTCAGCACCACCCAGACGACCACCGCAGGTGATCCGGATGCCCTGGGCACCCAAACGCATTGCGGACTGGATTGCGCGCTTCATGGCACGACGGAATGCAACGCGACGCTCCAGCTGCTGAGCGATGTTCTCGGCAACGAGAGTGGCATCGATTTCCGGCTTGCGGATCTCGACGATGTTCAGCGCCACATCGGTCTTCGCCATACGGCTCAGTTCCTTGCGCAGCGCGTCGATGTCCTGGCCCTTCTTGCCGATCACGACGCCCGGACGGGCAGCGTAGATCGTCACGCGGGGCTTCTTTGCCGGACGCTCGATAACAACGCGGGACACGCCTGCGCCGGACAGCTTGCGACGCAGGAATGCACGAAGCTTCAGATCTTCATGCAGCAGACGCGCATAGTCTTGACCAGCGTACCAGCGGCTGTCCCAGGTACGGTTGACGCCGAGCCGAAGCCCGATCGGATTGACCTTATGTCCCATGGATCAGGCTGCCTTCTGCTCTTTGTTGGTTCCGCGAGACGGCTTCGTCTCTTCCGGTGCTTCCGCACGCTCGGCAACAACAATCTTCAGGTGGCTGAAGAACTTCTGGATCTGAGAAGAACGGCCACGGCCACGAGCGTGGAAACGCTTCATGACAATGGACTTGCCGACTTCTGCAGTCTTGACCACCAGCTGATCGACATCGAGCTGATGGTTGTTCTCAGCGTTGGCCACGGCGCTCTCAAGAGTCTTCTTAACCTGCTGCGCGATACGACGACGCGAGAAGGCAAGAGCGGCGATAGCCTTGTCAGCCGGCTGATTGCGGATCATCGCCGCAACCAGGTTCAGCTTTTGCGGGCTGACGCGGATATTGCGGGCGATAGCCTGCGCTTCCGTGTCAGCAAGCGTGCGGATATGCTTTGGCTTGCTCATTTTCAGCCCCGCTTCGACTTCTTGTCAGAGCCATGACCGGTGTAGGTCCGTGTCGGCGAGAACTCACCGAACTTGTGACCGACCATGTTCTCCGTGACCTGCACTGGCAGGAACTTGTGACCATTATAGACGCCGAACGTAAGTCCAACGAACTGCGGAAGGATCGTCGAACGACGCGACCAGATCTTGATCACTTCATTACGACCCGAAGCGCGAGACGCTTCGGCCTTACCGAACAGATACCCGTCAACGAACGGGCCCTTCCAGACGGAACGTGCCATCTCTGTTTGCCCCCTCTTACTTGCCGGACTTACGGCGACGGATGATCAGGCTATCCGTCTTTTTGTTAACACGCGTCTTGTAACCCTTGGTCGGAACACCCCACGGGGTAACCGGATGACGGCCACCAGAGGTCCGGCCTTCACCACCACCATGCGGATGGTCGACCGGGTTCATGACAACGCCACGGTTGTGCGGACGACGTCCGAGCCAGCGGGAACGACCAGCTTTGCCCATGTGCTGGTTCATGTTGTCCGGGTTGGACACGGCACCAACGGTTGCCATGCATTCACCACGAACAAGACGCAGCTCACCGGACTGCAGCTTGATCTGAGCGTAACCGGCGTCTTTACCGACCAGCTGGGCATAGGTGCCAGCGGAACGGGCCAGCTTGCCGCCAGCGCCCTGCTTCAGCTCGATGTTATGCACGATCGTTCCGACCGGCATTGCACCCAGCGGCATGGCGTTGCCAGGCTTGACGTCCGTGTGGGCGCCGGAGATGACGCGATCGCCAACCTTCACGCGCTGCGGAGCAAGGATGTAGGCGAGTTCGCCGTCTTCATACTTGATCAGCGCAATGAACGCCGTGCGGTTCGGATCGTATTCGAGACGCTCGACCGTTGCGGCCACATCGAACTTGCGACGCTTGAAGTCGACATAACGATAGGACTGCTTGTGCCCGCCGCCACGGAAACGAACTGTGGTACGACCGTGATTGTTACGGCCGCCGGACTTGTTCTTGCCTTCCGTGAGCTGCTTGATCGGCTTGCCCTTGAAGAGCTCGCTGCGATCAATCAGCACGGTGCCGCGTGTGCTCGGCGTCGTGGGATTAAAGTGCTTGAGTGCCATGGTATCCTACCCCGCGTCAGCCCAGCTTGGCTGTAAGGTCAATGGACTGACCTTCAGCAAGCTGTACATACGCCTTCTTGATGTCCGAGCGACGGCCGGGACGACCCTTGACGCGCTTGACCTTGCCCTTCTGGACCAGCGTGCTCACGCCGGTCACCTTCACGTTGAAGAGTTTCTCAACCGCGACCTTGATCTGAGGCTTCGTCGCACCGGGAGCGACCTTGAACACCACCTGGTTACGCTCGGAAAGAAGCGTCGCCTTTTCGGTGATCAGCGGTGCACGGATCACGTCATACAGGGTTTCCTGAGACATGTTCTGTGCAGTCTTGTGTGCGTTCATGACGGTATTGGTGGTCATGCCAGACGCTCCTTAAGACCCTCAAGACCGGCGCGGGTGATGACCAGCACGTCGTGGTTGAGGATGTCATAGACGTTTGCACCAATGGTCGGCAGAACGTCGATCTTCGGCAGATTGGCGATTGCGCGAGCGAACTGCTCGTCAACAGCGCCATCAACGATCAGTGCGGACGTCCAGCCCAAAGCCTTGATCTTCGCTGCGGCTTCACGGGTCTTGGTGACACCGTTGGCTGCGTCGAGAACGATCAGCTTGCCCTCGGCAGCCTTCTGCGACAGGGCGCAGATCAGGCCGAGACGACGGACCTTCTTGGGAAGGTCATAGCCGTGATCGCGAACGACCGGACCATGAACAACGCCACCCGTACGAAACTGCGGCGCACGCAGAGAGCCCTGACGGGCAGAACCCGTGCCCTTCTGACGGAAAGGCTTCTTGGTCGTGCCAGAAATCTCACCCATGCCCTTGGTACGGTGCGTACCGGCGCGGCGCTTTGCCAGCTGCCAGTGCACGACGCGTGCCATGATGTCAGAGCGCGGAGTGACCGCGAAAATCTCTTCCGGAAGCGCGACAGAGCCTGCGCTACCATTATCGAGGGTCTTGATATCGTATTCCATGCCCCTCGTCCTCAACCGGCGGCTGCCACTGTTGCTGCCGGGTACGGCGCATCAGCATGGCGAGCCTTCTTGATTGCATCGCGAATCAGCACAAGGCCGTTTTTCGCACCAGGAATTGCACCCCTGACCATGATCAGGTTGCGCTCTTCATCCACGGCAGCGATCTCAAGGTTCAGCGTGGTAACACGCTCGTCACCCATGTGACCTGCCATCTTCTTTCCCTTGAAGACCTTGCCAGGATCCTGGCGCTGGCCTGTAGAACCATGGGAACGGTGGCTGATGGAGACGCCGTGGGATGCTTCGAGACCTGCGAAGTTATGACGCTTCATAACACCCGCAAAACCCTTGCCCTTGCTCTGGCCCGTGACGTCAACTTTCTGTCCCACAACGAAGTGAGCAGCGGACAGCTTGGTTCCAGCTTCCAGCAGGGCGTCTTCAGAGACGCGGAACTCTGCCAGATGCTTCTTTGGCTCGACCTTGGTCCGGGCGAAATGGCCACGGTTCGCCTTGGTGACATTCTTCACCTTGGCATTACCAAGTCCGAGTTGAATGGCGGTATAGCCATCGCGCTCGTTCGTGCGGGCATCCACAACCTCGACATTGTCAAGGTGAAGGACCGTCACAGGCACATGCGTGCCATCTTCCTTAAACAGCCGGGTCATTCCCAGCTTCTTTGCAATCAATCCGGTTCGCATCGTCTGGACCTTAGAGTTTGATCTCGACGTCCACGCCAGCGGCGAGGTCGAGCTTCATGAGGGCGTCCACGGTCTGCGGGGTCGGCTCGACGATGTCGAGCAGCCGGCGGTGAGTCCGAATTTCGAACTGTTCGCGGCTTTTCTTATCCACGTGTGGCGAGCGGTTCACCGTGAACCGTTCGATATGCGTCGGCAGCGGGATCGGACCCCGAACCCGCGCACCCGTACGCTTCGCCGTGTTTACGATCTCTTTGGTGCTGTTGTCCAGCACGCGATGATCGTACGCCTTAAGGCGAATGCGGATGTTCTGGTTGTCCATGTTCTTGTTCGTCCAACTCAAAAATTCGGGTGTCGTCCTACTGCCATTGCCCCTGAAAGGGAACCCCGGTCAGAAAAAATCTGACCGGGGCTGTCAAAGCCAACAGCTAAACGCAGGACTTTAGGCGGTGATGGAAGAAACCACACCGGCACCCACGGTACGGCCACCTTCGCGGATCGCGAAGCGCAGGCCTTCGTCCATGGCGATCGGAGCGATCAGCTCCACGTCCATGGCAACGTTATCACCCGGCATGACCATTTCCGTGCCTTCCGGCAACGTCACGACGCCCGTGACGTCGGTCGTACGGAAATAGAACTGCGGGCGATAGTTCGTGAAGAACGGCGTGTGACGACCGCCCTCTTCCTTCGTGAGGATATAAGCCTCAGCCTTGAAGTTCTTGTGCGGCGTGATGGAACCGGGCTTTGCCAGAACCTGGCCACGCTCGACGTCTTCACGCTTCGTGCCACGAACCAGTGCACCGATGTTGTCACCAGCTTCACCGCGATCGAGCAGCTTGCGGAACATCTCAACGCCCGTAACAGTCGTCTTGATGGTGTCCTTCAGGCCGACGATTTCGACTTCGTCACCCACGTTGACAACGCCGCGCTCAACACGACCCGTGACAACCGTACCACGACCCGAGATCGAGAACACGTCTTCGATCGGCATCAGGAACGGACGGTCAACCGGACGCTCCGGCTGCGGGATGTAAGCGTCAACCTGCGTCATCAGTTCGAGAACGCGGTCTTCACCGATTGCTGCGTCGCCATCTTCCAGCGTCACAAGAGCGGAGCCCTTGACGATGGGGATATCGTCGCCCGGGAACTGGTAGGAAGACAGAAGTTCACGAACTTCCATTTCCACGAGCTCGAGCAGCTCCGGATCATCAACCTGGTCAACCTTGTTCAGGAACACGACCAGAGCCGGAACACCGACCTGACGAGCGAGCAGGATGTGCTCACGCGTCTGGGGCATCGGACCGTCAGCAGCGGAAACGACGAGAATCGCGCCGTCCATCTGAGCAGCACCCGTGATCATGTTCTTCACGTAGTCAGCATGACCCGGGCAGTCGACGTGAGCATAGTGACGGTTAGCCGTCTCGTACTCAACGTGAGCCGTGGAAATGGTGATGCCACGAGCACGCTCTTCAGGAGCCTTGTCGATCTGGTCGTAGGCGCTGAACGTTGCGCCACCGGACTTTGCCAGCACCTTGGTGATTGCAGCAGTCAGCGAGGTCTTGCCGTGATCGACGTGACCGATGGTGCCGATGTTGCAGTGCGGCTTCGTCCGCTCAAATTTAGCCTTTGCCATCGTCTTTCTCCAAAACCCCGCTCCACCTGGAACGGGAGTAAGACTGAAAGTTCAAACCGGTCAGTGTACGATCCCAAGATCGTGACACTGCCGGAAGCCCTTTAACCGGTTCTGATTACCAGCGATAGTGGCTGAATGCCTTGTTGGCTTCAGCCATGCGGTGCGTGTCTTCGCGCTTCTTGACAGCGGAGCCACGATTGTTGACCGCATCCATCAGTTCGTTGGACAGACGCTCCTGCATCGTGTTCTCGCCACGCTTGCGGGAGGCGTCGATCAGCCAGCGGATCGCGAGGGCCTGACGACGCTCGGCGCGGACTTCAACCGGAACCTGATAGGTTGCGCCACCGACGCGACGCGAACGGACTTCAACCGCAGGCTTCACGTTGTCCAGAGCCGAGTGGAACATGGCCACCGGATCTGCAGTCGTGCCGCCGCGACGGCGCATGACTTCGAGCGCACCGTAAACGATGCCCTCGGCAGTGGATTTCTTACCATCGTACATCAGCGCATTCATGAAGCGCGTAATGACGACGTCTCCGAACTTCGGATCGGGAAGGATCTCGCGCTTTACAGCGCGGTGACGGCGACTCATTCCAAATACCTCTTACTTCGGACGCTTCGCGCCATACAGCGAACGACGCTGACGACGCTTGGCGAGACCCTGTGTATCAAGCACACCACGCAGGATGTGATAACGGACGCCAGGAAGATCCTTCACGCGGCCACCACGGATCAGAACAACGCTGTGTTCCTGAAGGTTATGACCTTCACCCGGAATGTAGCTCACGACCTCATACCCGTTGGTCAGACGCACCTTGGCGACCTTACGCAGAGCGGAGTTCGGCTTCTTCGGCGTTACGGTATACACACGCGTGCAAACGCCGCGCTTCTGCGGGCAGCCCTGCAGTGCGGGGACCTTGTTCCGCTTTGCGGCCGGCTCACGGCCGTTCGCGATCAACTGGTTGATGGTCGGCATGCGCCCTTCCCAATCCTTGTCCTATTTCAGACAGCAACATTGCTGTTCCTGTCGTGACATTTGTTCCAACCGACATGCGGTAGGACCGCCTGCCATTTCCACATCGTGAAAAGGAAACAGCCTGAACTGTTCCCTTCTCTCTCCAGCGTGCGGCCTTGGCATTTTTCCCAAAGGGAAATTAGCGGCACCGCATGCGATTCTTTAAACTTCGTCGGCTTTCTCAGCCTTCCGAGAAGGCATGTGCCGAGGGCGCGGAACCTACGAAGGGTTCGACGCCAAGTCAAGTGGTTCAGCTGAAATGGCCCGATTCTGCATTGAAAGTTTCCAGAATCGGGACGCGATGATCCCCGCCTTCTTTAAAAGCGGGGATCCCATTTTCATTCCGCTGCGTCTTCGACAGCTGCCTGCGACGTTCCACCAACACGCTGACGGTCCTGAGTGGCCGCGATACCCCGCAGACGGTTCATCACACTGCCCGTTCCTGCCGGGATCAGACGTCCGACAATCACGTTCTCCTTGAGACCATTGAGGGTATCGACCTTGCCCGACGTTGCCGCATCCGTGAGGACGCGTGTCGTCTCCTGGAAGGAGGCCGCAGAGATGAAGGACTGCGTCTGCAGCGAGGCCTTTGTGATGCCCTGCAGAACCGGCATGCCCTTCGCAGGTGTATCCCCGTTCTCAAGCAGACGCTGGTTTTCACCCTCGTACTCGATACGATCAACCGTCTCGCCGATCAGATAGGTCGAATCACCCGGCTCGAGGATTTCCACCTTCTGCAGCATCTGGCGAACAATGACTTCGATATGCTTGTCATTGATCTTCACGCCCTGCAGTCGATAGACGTCCTGGATCTCGTTGACGAGATAGTCGGACAGGGCCTCTACACCCATGACTTTGAGAATGTCATGCGGCACGCGCGGACCGTCGACCAGCGGATCACCCTTCTGGACAAAGTCGCCTTCCTGAACGGAAACGTGCTTACCCTTCGGGATCAGGTACTGCGTCTCCTCACCTGTGTCGTCGTTCTTAACGATGACACAACGCTTGGACTTGTAGTCCTTACCGAATTCAATACGTCCTTCGCCTTCGGCGATGATCGCATGATCCTTCGGACGACGCGCCTCGAAGAGTTCGGCCACACGCGGCAGACCACCCGTAATGTCACGGGTCTTGGACCCTTCACGTGGAATACGGGCCAGCACGTCACCGGCATTGACCTCTGCTCCGTTCTCCACCGACAGAATACTGTCCGGAGAGAGGAAGTAGCGGGCATCGTTACCGTTAGCGAGTTTGACGACGTTTCCGGAAGCATCTTTGAGCTGCAGACGCGGACGCAGGTCCACACCCTTTGCTGCCTGCTTGTAGTCAACGACGACCTTCGAACTCAGACCCGTGACTTCATCCATACGCTCGACGAGCGTGATGCTGTCGATCAGGTCGAGATACTCGACCGTACCCGCCTGTTCGGTGATGATAGGCAGGGTGTACGGGTCCCACTCAGCCATCTTCTGGGTCCGCGTCACCGCTTCACCTTCAGAGACCATCAGACGCGCACCGTAAGGTACACGATAGCGGGCACGCTCCACACCGTTCTCGTCGGTCAGCAGGATTTCGCAGTTACGCGACATCACAACCAGAACCTTCTGCGAGTTCTCGACGACGTTCCGGTTCTTGATCGTCACGATACCATCGCGGGAGGCTTCAACCATCGACTGCTCAGCGCCACGCGTTGCCGCACCACCAATATGGAAGGTACGCATGGTCAGCTGGGTACCCGGCTCACCGATGGACTGTGCCGCAATAACGCCAACAGCCTCACCGATATTGACCGGCGTACCACGTGCCAGATCGCGACCATAGCAATGGCCACAGATTCCAACGCGGCTGTCACAGGTCAGAACGGAGCGGATATCAACGCTTTCCACACCCGCCTTTTCGATGAGCTCAGCTTCAGCTTCCTCGATCAGCGTGTTGCGCGGCAGAATGACATCCTGCGTGACCGGATGCAGTACATCCTTGGACAGGGTACGACCCAGAATACGTTCGGACAGGGAAGACACGACTTCGCCGCTATCCATGACGGCGCGAACCGTCAGACCGCGTTCCGTACCGCAATCCGGCTCGACGATGATGCAGTCCTGTGCCACGTCAACCAGACGACGGGTCAGGTAACCCGAGTTCGCCGTCTTCAGCGCCGTATCCGCAAGACCCTTACGGGCACCGTGGCTGGACGTGAAGTAATCGAGAACCGAGAGACCTTCTTTGAAGTTCGCGATAATCGGCTGCTCGATAATCTCGCCCGAAGGCTTCACCATCAGGCCGCGCATACCGGCGAGCTGCTTCATCTGGGCCGGCGACCCACGGGCACCGGAGTGGCTCATCATCCAGACCGAGTTCGTCGGCTTGCCAATGACCTGCTTGGAGATCTCCTTGAGCATCGCAGCCTGGACTTCGTCCGTGCAGCGTGACCAGGCATCGACCACCTTGTTGTAGCGCTCGCCAGCCGTGATCAGACCGTCCTGATACTGCTGTTCGAACTCCTTGACTTCTTCCGACGTCTTGCCGACCAGCGTTGCCTTGGCATCCGGAATGATCATGTCATCCTTGCCGAAGGAAATACCGGCGCGAGCAGCGTGACGGAAACCAAGCCCCATCAGGCGGTCGCAGAAAATCACCGCTTCCTTCTGACCACAGTGACGATAGACCGTGTCGATCACGTCGGACACGTTCTTCTTCGTCAGCTGCTTGTTGATCAGGCTGAACGGGATGGCCTGATGCTTCGGCAGAATCTGCGCGATCAGCGCACGACCCGGCGTCGTGACGATCGTCTGACGGACTGACTTGCCGTCGGCATCAATCGTCGCCAGACGCAGACGGATCTTGTCATGCAGCTTGAGCGAGCCGGAAAGCATGGCGCTTTCGATTTCGGCAACATCCGAATAAGCCGGCGGAGCAGCCGTGACGACCTTACCATCCTTGATGACGGCATCATCCGGCGTCTCGCGGTATTCCGGAACCTCAAGGCTCAGGTAATACAGGCCCAGAACGATATCCTGAGACGGCACGATGATCGGCTTGCCGTTCGCGGGGCTAAGGATGTTGTTCGTGGACATCATCAGGACGCGAGCTTCAAGCTGAGCTTCAAGCGACAGCGGCACATGAACGGCCATCTGATCGCCGTCGAAGTCGGCGTTGAACGCAGTGCAGACCAGCGGATGAAGCTGGATGGCCTTGCCTTCGATCAGCGTCGGCTCGAACGCCTGAATACCCAGACGATGAAGCGTCGGCGCACGGTTCAGCATGACCGGATGCTCGCGGATCACTTCTTCGAGGATATCCCAGACTTCCGGGCGCTCTTTTTCCACCATGCGCTTTGCAGCCTTAATGGTGGTGGCGTGACCATACTTCTCAAGCTTCGAATAGATGAACGGCTTGAAGAGTTCGAGCGCCATCTTCTTCGGAAGACCACACTGATGCAGCTTCAGTTCCGGGCCGACCACGATAACCGAACGACCGGAATAATCGACGCGCTTTCCGAGCAGGTTCTGACGGAAACGTCCCTGCTTGCCCTTCAGCATGTCGGACAGCGACTTCAGCGGACGCTTGTTGGCACCCGTGATGGCGCGGCCACGCCGTCCGTTATCGAACAGGGCGTCGACAGCTTCCTGCAGCATGCGCTTTTCATTGCGGACAATGATGTCCGGCGCACGCAGTTCGATCAGCCGCTTCAGACGGTTGTTACGGTTGATGACGCGACGGTACAGATCGTTCAGATCGGACGTTGCGAAACGGCCACCATCGAGCGGCACCAGCGGACGCAGTTCCGGCGGAATGACCGGCACGATGTCCATGATCATCCAGTCCGGACGCGAACCGCTTTCCACGAAGGCTTCGACCAGCTTCAGGCGCTTGACGAGCTTTTTACGGGCAGCTTCCGAAGTGGCCTTGCGCAACTTTTTGCGCATCATGGTCTTTTCGGAATCGCCTTCCATGACTTCAGCATCATAGTCGAACGGATCCGGAAGGCCCTTCTCCTTTGCCGCAAGACTCAGGTCGCGTTCCTGATCGTTCGGAATACCCCAGTCGTAGCTGGAGAGCGCGCGCTTGATGGCTTCCGCACCGATTCCGACGTCAATGCCTGCATCGGGATATTCATCCAGCAGGTCTTCGCAGCGGATTTCGTCCAGCAGATACTGGTCGCGCTTCTTGCCGTTCTTATAAGAGTCGATCTGATCGGATTCACAGACGCCCTTATCGAGAATTAGGAACTTCTCGAAATACAGAACCGGCTCGACGTCCTTGAGCGGCAGATCCAGCATGGTCGCGATACGGCTCGGCAGCGACTTCAGGAACCAGATATGTGCGACAGGCGATGCCAGCTCGATATGGCCCATGCGCTCGCGACGCACCTTGGCCAGCGTAACTTCAACGCCGCATTTTTCGCAGACAATACCGCGGAACTTCATCCGCTTGTACTTGCCGCAAAGGCACTCGTAATCCTTGATCGGGCCAAAGATACGCGCACAGAACAGGCCGTCACGCTCGGGCTTGAACGTCCGGTAGTTAATGGTCTCCGGCTTCTTGATTTCGCCGTAAGACCAAGAGCGCACCTGCTCGCTGGATGCGAGCTGGATCTTGATCTGGTCGAAGGTCACCGATTGGCCGGTCTGACCCAGAATCTTCATGAGTTCGTTCATGCGCCGAAACCCCAATGTGTCCCGCGGCGTACCGCGGACACTTTAAAAATGAACCGTAGCGAGAAGGAGGGAGCGGGCAATTAAAGCCCGCTCTGCTCGAGTTCGACATTCAGGCCGAGCGACTTCAGTTCCTTGATCAGAACGTTGAAGCTCTCCGGAATACCGGCTTCGAAATCGTCCTGTTCGCGAACGATTGCCTCGTAGACCTTGGTACGGCCGGATACGTCATCCGACTTCACCGTCAGCATTTCCTGCAGCGTGTAGGCTGCACCATATGCTTCAAGGGCCCACACTTCCATTTCACCAAAGCGCTGACCACCGAACTGCGCCTTACCACCCAGCGGCTGCTGCGTAACAAGCGAGTAAGGACCGATCGAACGGGCATGGATCTTGTCGTCGACAAGGTGATGCAGCTTCAGCATGTAGATATAGCCGACCGTTGTCTGACGTTCGAACAGCTCACCCGTACGACCATCAATCAACTGCGACTGTCCGGACTTGTTGACACCTGCCTTCTCGAGCATCTCTTCGATGTCGGGAATGGAAGCGCCATCAAACACCGGCGTGGCGATCGGAAGACCTTTGCGAAGATTGTTCGCAAGTTCGATCAGCTGTTCGTTCGGCAAGGTCGTGATGTCGTCATTATAGACCGCATCGCCATAAACCTCACGCAGACGGTCGAGCAGCTCCTGCTTGCGCTCACCAGTACGCTGATACTCATCAACCATATCACCGATGCTTGCACCGATATTGGCACAGGCCCAGCCCAGATGGGTTTCAAGGATCTGACCGATGTTCATGCGCGACGGCACACCCAGCGGGTTCAGAACGATGTCAACGGCCTGACCATTCTCAAGGAAGGGCATGTCTTCGACGGGAACAACGCGGGAGACCACACCCTTGTTACCGTGACGACCGGCCATCTTGTCACCCGGCTGAAGCTTGCGCTTCACGGCAACGAAGACCTTGACCATTTTCATCACACCAGGCGGCAGCTCGTCACCGCGCTGCAGCTTCTCGACCTTGCTGTCGAAACGCGCATCGATCCGGCGGGTCGCTTCCTTGAACTCACCACGAAGCTTTTCAAGCTCCGCCATGACGTCGTCGGATGTAACCGTAATGCTGGCCCAGGTCGCGCGATGATGCTCGTCCAGAACCTCTTCCGTGATCGGCGTGCCCGAACGGAGGCCCTTGAAGCCGGCACCAGCCGTCTGGCCCACCAGACGCTCACGGAGACGGTTATAGAAGCTGCGCTCCTGAATGCCGCGTTCGTCATCACGATCCTTCGTGAGACGCTCGATCTCGGCACGCTCGATCGCCATGGCGCGCTCGTCCTTGTCCACGCCACGGCGGGAGAAGACACGAACGTCAACGATCGTGCCGGTCGTACCGGGCGGCAGCTTCAGGGACGTGTCACGAACATCGGAAGCCTTTTCACCGAAGATGGCGCGCAGAAGCTTTTCTTCCGGCGTCATCGGGCTTTCACCCTTCGGCGTCACCTTTCCAACGAGAATGTCACCCGGATTCACTTCCGCGCCGACATACACAATACCGGCCTCGTCGAGGTTGCGCAGGGCTTCCTCGCCGACATTCGGAATGTCGCGCGTGATTTCTTCCTGACCCAGCTTCGTATCACGGGCCATGACTTCGAATTCTTCGATATGGATCGAAGTGAAGACGTCATCACGGGCGATACGCTCGGAGATCAGAATGGAATCTTCGAAGTTGTAACCATTCCAGGGCATGAACGCGACGAGCACATTACGACCCAGCGCCAGTTCACCAAGCTCGGTGGACGGACCATCAGCAATGATGTCGCCAGCATGAACCGTATCACCAACCTTCACCAGCGGGCGCTGGTTGATGCAGGTGGACTGGTTGGAACGCATGTACTTGCGCAGACGATAGATATCGACACCCTGCGTGGCACCTGCTTCGTCCGTGGCACGAACAACGATACGGGCACCGTCGATCTGGTCGATCACACCGCGACGCTTGGCAACGATGGTCGCACCAGAATCGTGTGCAACCGCAGCTTCCATACCAGTACCGACCAGGGGGGCGTCAGCCTTCACCAGCGGCACAGCCTGACGCTGCATGTTCGCGCCCATCAGTGCACGGTTGGCGTCATCGTTCTCAAGGAACGGAATGAGCGCTGCAGCAACAGACACAAGCTGCTTCGGCGAAACGTCACACGCTGTAACCTGCTCCGGCGGAACGACGCGGAAGTCACCCGAGCGGCGAACAGAAACCAGTTCGTCCGTCAGACGACCCTGATCGTCCTGCTTGGCATCGGCCTGGGCGACAACGAGCTTCTCTTCTTCCATGGCGGAAAGATATTTCCAGCCATCCTGAAGAACGCCTTCTTCTACCAGACGATACGGCGTCTCGATGAAGCCGTACTTGTTCACCTTGGCATAGGTCGACAGGGAGTTGATCAGACCGATGTTCGGGCCTTCCGGCGTCTCGATCGGGCAGATACGGCCGTAATGCGTCGGGTGAACGTCACGGACTTCGAAGCCTGCGCGCTCACGGGTCAGACCGCCCGGGCCAAGCGCCGAAAGACGACGCTTGTGCGTCACTTCGGAAAGCGGGTTCGTCTGATCCATGAACTGGCTGAGCTGAGAAGAGCCGAAGAACTCACGCACGGCAGCAGCAGCGGGCTTCGCGTTGATAAGATCATGCGGCATGACCGTATCAATATCGACAGACCCCATGCGCTCGCGAATGGCACGCTCCATGCGGAGCAGACCGACGCGATACTGGTTTTCCATCAGCTCGCCGACAGAGCGGACACGACGGTTGCCGAGGTTGTCGATATCGTCGATCTGGCCGCGGCCATCCTTCAGTTCGCACATGATCTTGATCGTGCGCAGAATGTCTTCCTTGCGCAGGACACGCAGGGTGTCGGGCGCATCGACATCAAGACGCATGTTCATCTTCACACGGCCGACCGCGGAGAGATCGTAGCGGCCCTGATCGAAGAACAGTCCACGGAACATGGCTTCAGCCGTTTCCTTGGTCGGCGGCTCACCGGGGCGCATGATACGATAGATATCGATCAGGGCTTCATCACGGCAGCTGTTCTTGTCAGCAGACAGCGTGTTGCGGATCCAGGGGCCGTGCGAACCATCAACGGACAGGAGCGGAAGCTCCGTAATGCCCATCTCTTCAAGCGCCGCCAGACGGTCTTCCGTCAGCTCTTCGCCTGCTTCACCGTAAATCTCGCCTGTATTCTCGTTCACGAGATCATAGGCAAGGAAACGGCCAAGAATATCGAGACGACCAACCTGCACAACGCGGGTCTTCTCGGCGATCTTGCGAACCATGCGCGCGGTCAGCTTGGCATCGGCTTCGGCAACCACCTCACCCGTATCGGCATCGACCAGCGGGCTGAGCAGCTTCAGGCCGCGGAAAGCATCGGGATCAAACGGACGAGCCCACTCGCCACCCAGACGGGTGAAAGGAACGGTCTGGTAGAAATAGGACAGGATTTCATCCTGATCCATTCCACGGATATCGAGACCTTCGACATCACCGCCTTCGACGATCTTCTGCTCACGCTGCGCGAGGTAATTTGCACCTTCAAGCGCATAAAGAAGCGTCGTGACCGGCAGTTTGCGCTTACGGTCGATACGGACATAGATCAGATCCTTGGCATCGAATTCGAAGTCGAGCCAGGAACCACGATAAGGAATGACACGGGCGGCAAAGAGATACTTACCCGAAGAATGCGTCTTGCCCTTATCGTGATCGAAAAACACACCCGGGCTACGATGCATCTGGGAGACAATGACACGCTCGGTGCCATTGATGATGAAGGTGCCGTTATCGGTCATGAGCGGCATGTCGCCCATGTAAACCGGCTGTTCCTTCATGTCGTGGATCGAGCGCGAACCAGTGTCCTCGTCGATGTCCCACGTCGTCAGACGGAGAATGACCTTCAGCGGCGCTGCATAGGTCAGACCACGCTGAATGCACTCTTCAACATCATATTTCGGATCTTCGAATTCGTAGGACATGAAGTCCAGACGGCCGCGACCCGCGAAATCGTTGATCGGAAACACCGAACGGAAGACTTCCTGAAGGCCGGCATCCTGCCGACTGTCAGGGCTTACGTTCATCTGCAGGAATGCCTCATAGGAGGCGCGCTGCACGTCGATCAAATTGGGCATCGGCGCAATTTCGGGAATACGCCCGAAACTTTTGCGGATCCTTTTGCGTCCCGTGAACGATTTGGTGATCGCGTTCATCTCTTCTGCCCTCTGCACCAGACCTTCGAGTCGCCCGTAAACTGCGCTGGAGAACTGGCTCCTGCATTGCGGACGACCGGAACGACCGGCCATTATGAAATTTTCAGTACGTGGCGAGCCGCGCACTATACGCCTCTTCCGCTCCAACGGCAAATCGGGCGGGAACCGCATGCGATCCCCGCCCCATCTGTCTGCCAGGCAGTGGCTGCGACGCGAACGCCGCAACCCGAAATCAGTAGATTACTTGACTTCGACCTTGGCACCGGCGTCTTCAAGAGCCTTCTTGATCTTGGCAGCTTCGTCCTTGGACGCGCCTTCCTTGACGGTCTTCGGTGCGCCTTCGACCAGGTCCTTGGCTTCCTTCAGACCGAGGCCCGTGATGCCACGGACTTCCTTAATCACGTTGATCTTCTTGTCGCCGGCGTCAGCCAGGACAACCGTGAATTCGGTCTGCTCTTCAGCAGGTGCAGCAGCAGCGCCGCCAGCAGCAGCAGCAACTGCAACCGGAGCAGCAGCGGAAACGCCCCACTTCTCTTCGAGCAGCTTGGAGAGTTCTGCAGCTTCCAGAACGGTCAGAGCGGACAGCTCTTCAACAATCTTTGCCAGATCGGCCATGGTCTTATCCTAAATAGATGTACTGTTGATCAGGTTCAGGCCTACGCCGCAGCGCAGACCATCATTCTCAGGCGGCTTCTGCTTCGCCGGCCTTGGCATAGGCACCAAGAACACGAGCAAGCTGGCCAGCCGGCGCCTGGACAACGCCTGCGATACGCGTTGCGGGGGTATTGATCATACCCACCAGCTTCGCACGCAGCTCGTCCAGCGACGGCAGCTCGGCGAGGGCCTTGACTCCGTCGACGCCAAGCGTCTGGGAACCCAGGGCGCCACCAAGCACCACCAGTTTGTCATTCGTCTTGGCGAACTCGACGATCACCTTCGCCACCGATGCCGGGTCCTCGGACCACGCAAGCGCGGTCGGCCCCTTGAGCAGCGGCGCGATGCCGTCGAATTGGGTCCCATCCAGAGCGCGGCTGGCCAGCCGGTTCTTCGCAACCTTGTATGTCGCTCCTGCCGCACGAATGCGTCGACGCAGTTCCGTCACATCGGCAACCGTCAGACCCTTGTTCTGGGTGACGACAACCATGGACGTGCTGCCAAACACATCGGCGAGGAACTCAACAAAGGCCCGTTTTTCCGTACGGTCCAAAACCTGTCTCCTCGTCAGTCCGACTTGCGCCGGACCAGGTTACCCATGGAGTTGGCTCTTTCGAACCTTCTCCGCTCGCCTGTCCACAGAAGTGAGCGAACCCAGCACATCGCAGCAGAGCCACTGAAATACTGTCGCCCCGTCTGACGCCCGCGATTTCGAAAAATCCTTAAGGACCAGAAGGCCCACGTGCGGTCTTGGACAGGTTTGGAAACGACCCGCGAACAGGCCGCCCCTCAGCCATCACACCCGAAAGCGTGACGTCATTTCGTGGAGGTCTTTCCCAGAAGGAAGACCTCCTGTCAATCAGGCTTCGAAGCTCGAAACGTCAACGCGAACGCCCGGACCCATCGTGGAAGACAGAGCTGCCTTCTTCAGATATGTGCCCTTGGCACCCGTCGGACGAGCCTTCTGAACGGCATCGACCAGAGCGTTGATGTTCTCAACCAGCTTGGCTTCGTCGAAAGACGCCTTGCCAACACCTGCATGGATGATACCGGCCTTCTCGGCGCGGTATTCAACCTGACCGGACTTGGCTGCCGTGATGGCACCCTTAACGTCCATGGTCACCGTACCGAGACGCGGGTTCGGCATCAGACCACGCGGTCCGAGGATCTTACCCAGACGCCCCACGAGAGCCATCATGTCCGGCGTTGCAATGCAGCGGTCGAAGTGGATTTCGCCAGCCTGGATTTTTTCAGCCAGATCTTCCGCACCAACGACTTCCGCACCAGCGGCGAGAGCTTCTTCAGCCTTCGGGCCACGGGCGAACACGCCAACGCGCAGGGTCTTGCCCGTGCCGTTCGGCAGGGAGATCAGACCACGGACCATCTGATCGGCGTGACGCGGGTCGATGCCGAGGTTCAGCGAGATTTCGATCGTCTCGTCGAACTTTGCCTTGGCATTGCTCTTCACCAGAGCCACAGCCTCGGTCAGACCGTACGGCTTGTTACGCTCGACAGTTGCCTGCGCGGCGTTCAGACGCTTGTTCTTGGCCATGAAATCAGCCCTCCACCACGTTCAGGCCCATCGACTTGGCGGAACCGGCGAGCATACGCACGGCGCCATCAATGTCGTTGGCGTTCATGTCCTTGAACTTCTCTGCTGCGATTTCGCGGAGCTGAGTTGTCGTCACGGAACCCACTGCAGCGGACTTGCCGACCGTCTGGCTGCCCTTGGAAATCTTGGCGGCCTTCAGCAGGAAGTACGTGTTCGGCGGCGTTTTCGTCACGAAGGAGAACGTGCGATCCGCATAGGCGGTGATAACCACCGGGATCGGCATGCCGGGCTCGAGCTGCTGGGTCTTGGCGTTGAACTCCTTGCAGAACTGCATGATGTTCAGGCCGCGCTGACCCAGAGCCGGACCAACCGGCGGAGAAGGATTGGCTTTACCAGCCGGGATCTGAAGCTTGATGTAGCCAACGATTTTTTTGGCCATATCCGGGACTCCCCTGTTTGTCGTTCCCGAACCGCGGTTCAACGGAGTCGGCCATGCCGCCTCCTCCCGCGTTCGAAGTGAGGCGGACCCCTAGACCAGTTAGGGCTGTCCCGTCAAGCCTTGCGAAACACTGACCGACGACTGATCACCCCGCAGATCATTGTCCAGAGGCGACGCATGGTTGTCGATGCCGCTGACCGGCTTCGGAGTCCGCAGATCCTTATACTGAAGCGGACCAAATGGATCGATCTGCTTGATGCCCGGCAAATCGCTGGCACTCCAGCCACCGCCCAGAGCGCGCACCAGCCGCACGGAAGACTGCACCTGCGCCGTCTGCACCTCGACTTCCGCCAGACGCGCCTGAAGCGCATCCTGCTGCGCCACAAGTGCGTCAAGATAGTTGGATAGCCCGCCTGTATAGAGCGCCATCGTCATGTTCTGCGTCCGCAGCGCAGCTTCCACGGCTTTCTGCTGCTGGTCCTGAGCGGTCTTGAACTGCCGGGTCTGCGTCAGACCGTCCTCGACGTCCTGAAACGCAGCCAGAACAACGGAACGGTAATTGTCCACCATCCCGCGGTACTGCGACCAGGACCGCTGCAATGCCGCACGCCTCAGGCCACCCGTAAAGGCCGGCTCGACCGCCTGCACGGCAATTTTCCAGAAGGCGCGGGAAATACTGGCCAGATCGAAGCCACCATCCTCGAATCCGCCCTCCGCGCTGAAAGTAATGTGCGGATAAAAGGCAGCACGCGAGACACCGATCGCCCGGGCGGACGCCGCCATCTGGCGTTCGGCAATCGCGATGTCAGGGCGACGTTCCAGCAGGGATGCGGGCAGCCCGGCGTTGATCTTCACAGCCCCGAAATGCATCTTCACGTCCTTGACGGGCGCGATGTGAAATCCTGCCGGGGCCGTGTTCAACAGAACGGCGATTGCGTGTTCCATGACATTGCGTCGGGCAATCAGATTGCTTTTTGCGGCCTGCGCTGAATAGAGCTGGGTTTCTGCACGCGAGACGTCCAGACCCGCGCCGATCGACCCGGCCTGACGCAGTTCCGTGATCTCAACGGCCGCACGGAAGTAGCGGATGGAATCATCATAGACCGCGTTCTGGGCATCAAGGCCGCGCAGGGCGACGTAATCTGATGCCAGTTCTGCTTCGAGACTCAGTCGTGCCAGCGCATATTGTCCGGCTGAAGCCTGAGCGAGGTTTTTCTGCATTCGCGTCGTGTTGCGAATGGAATTCCAGAAATCCGGCTCCCACGTCGCAGCGCCGCTGTAAGCCTGATTGGATTCATAAACGAGGCTGCTGCTGCGAGCCGGATTGTTGTACAGCCTCCCGATTGAGCCTTTGTTGTCACTCATATGCGCGGAGCCAGTCACCTGCGGGTACAGGCGACTTTCCGTCTCACGAGCAACATCGCGGGCCTGCGTGAACGCCTCTGCCTCCGCCTGCAGGTCTGGGTTGACGGCCAGCATACGCTGTTCAAGCCCATTGAGAATGGGATCGTTGAACATGGTCCACCAGTCACTCCGGACGACACCATCCGCAGGCTGCGCGTTGACCATCAGCCCCTTCCCTTCCCATCCTTCAGGATAAAGGAATTTCTGGGGATGATAGTCGGGGGACAGATCACAGGACGCAAGCCCGATCGACAGAACGCCGGCCAGCGCTGTCGTGATCCGCCAGATCGAACGATTACGGCCCGTCACATTCGTCTGGGTGGGGGATGACTGGGAACTTTCCGGTTTCATCAGCGCGATCCGGCCTCTTCGGGGTTTGCGTCATGCTGGCGGACAGGCTGCTGATCCGCATCCTGCACCGCCTTGCCTGGCGTGTTGTATCCCGGTGTGGTCGGGACGATCCTGACTTCGTCCCCTTCCAGCAGATCAGCCGTAGGGTTGGCAACCACGCGGTCGTCTTTTGTAATACCGCTGAGCACCTGAACTGTCGTCCCGAAATTGATGCCCACGGTGACGTTCACCAGATGCGCATGGTTGTTGATGACTTTTGCCACCTGCGTCCCTTCAGCCCGATAGATGATCGAGCCTTCCGGCAGAATCAGGATATTCGGGTTTCCGGGAGCCGAGATATGCGCTGTCGCATAGGAATTCGGCCACAGCAAATTATCATCGTTATCCAGCGTCAGCTCGGTCGTCACTGTGCGGGTCGCGGCATTGAAGGCATTGGCGGTTGCGAGGAACGTCGCCTTAAAACGGCTGCCCGGATACTGCGGCACCGTCAGTTCAGCTTCGATCTTTGGCGAAATCACACTCGCAAAATCCTGCGGCACTGAGACGAACACACGCATCCGGTGCACGTCGGCGACCGAGAACAGTTCGGATGCCGCACCGCGGGAATTGACGTTACCACCGCCCGCATTCACATAATCGCCCACATTCACCAGACGGGACGTAACGATGCCGTCAAAGGGTGCGACGATCTTTTTGAAGTCCTCAAGTGCCTGAAAACGGTCCACGTCATGACGTGCGGCTTCAAGCTCGGCTTTCTGGGCAGCAGCATTGGCAGCCTGCACGTCCACTTCCTGACGCGAAACAGCCTGCGTTCCTTTCAGCGCCGTCCAGCGCTGTGTGGTAATGACGGCCAGATTATAGCGCGCCAGAATGACGTTGTAATGCGCTTTGGCAGCCTCGAACTGGGCGTCGATGCTGGGTGTGCTGATTTCCGCCAGAACGTCCCCGCGCTTCACATGCGCGCCATAGTCCTTGTACCACATCTTCACATAGCCCGAGACCTGCGCGTAAATCGGCGCCTCGTACCATGCGGCAAGATTGGCTGGCAGATCGACCTGCCGCGTCTTCGGTCCCGGCTGCGGCGTAATCAGCGTAACGGGCGGGATGGCGGCTTCTTCGGTCGCGCCGCGCAGGGCATGATAATGCGTTCCCCGCTGCACGATCCCCCAGGCCGCCAGAGCAATCGCCAGCAGGATCACCACCAGCAGGATGAGTTTGCCGCGCGCGCCTGAACCCGTGCGGACCGGATGGTTTGTCGGAGGCACGTGCCCCTGATCCGTAGAATGGCTCACGCGCGGTCTCCTTCAGGCCCAGCAGGCCGCTTGTAGTGCATAAGGGCAAAAACACAGGGAACAAAAAGCAGGGTGGCAACGGTCGCGACCAGCAGGCCACCAATCACTGCCTTGCCCAGCGGGGCATTATCAGAATTGCTGATGGACATCGGGATCATACCGATGATCATGGCCATCGCCGTCATCAGGACAGGCCGGATACGCTCATATCCCGCCTCCAGAGCAGCAAGAACAGCATCGCCGTGCTCCTCCATCCGCTCACGGGCAAAGGCAACCACGAGAATGGCATTGGCCGTGGCCGTTCCCATGCACATGATCGCTCCCGTCAATGCTGGAACCGACATCGGGGTGTGTGTCAGGAAGAGGCTCCATGCAATGCCACCCAGAGCGCCGGGAAGCGCAGAGATGATGACGAACGGATCAAGCCAGGACTGAAAATTCACGACAATGATCAGGTAAACCAGCACGATCGACAGGGCGAGACCACCCACAAGCTGGACATACGCATCGTTCATCGTCACGGCCTGTCCACGGACCACCATGGTCGAGCCATGAGGCAGGAGCTTGCGCTCTTCATCCACGACCCGGTTCACGGCTCTTGAGACAGTTCCCAGATCCATGTCCTCCGGCGCGGCATAGATGTCGAACACGGGCATGATGTTGTAATGCGCGACCTCTGAAGGCGTCCCGGTCTGGACCAGAGCACTCAGCCCTCCCAGAAGCTGCGGCGTCTGGTTGGTCGGGTTGCCGTCTCCCTTGTCGATCGGGAGGATTTCCAGATCGTTCATGGTCTGGAGATAGTTTGCCGGCGTCTGTACATCGATAAGCTGCGACGTTCCTTGCGCGTTCAGATAATAGGTCTGGCCAACCTGTCCGCTACCGGACAGCGTGACAAGAGCATTCAGCGCCACGTCCCGCTCGGTAATCCCCGTCCCCAGCGCGAAGCTGCGGCGGTTGTTCACCAGAATGGTCGGCTGCGTCATCGGTTCCTGAATGGAAACATCGGCAATTCCAGGAATATGCCGCAGTTTCTGGGCAATCTGTGTCGCGAACTTGAAGTTCCCGCTCAGATCACGACCCACGATCTGCACGTCAATCGGAGATGGCAGACCGAAATTCAGAATCTTGGCCGTCAGATCGCCCGGCTGGAACGTAAACACCGTGCCTGGGAAATCGTTCGTCAGACCTTTACGGAGCTTACGACGGTATTCGGGGATCGGGCTTTCGGAATTACGAAGCTGGATAGTGATGTCGCAGTCCTGTGATCCCACGGTCGGAGACGGGATCATGGCCTGATTCAACTGACTGAACGGCAGGCCACAGTTATTGACGACATTGACCACCTGCCCCGGCAACAGACTCCGGATGCGACGCTCAGCCAGCCCTGCGATCTTACCCGTTTCTTCAAGCCGGGTACCGACCGGCGCACGCATGTGCATCTGCATCGTTCCGGACTTGATCTCAGGGAAGAAGTCCTGACCGATGAAGAGAATCAGCGCCATGGACGACACGGCCGCCAGCAGGAACAGCAGGACGAAGCGTCCGCGGATCGCAATCAGGTTTTCAAGAATGACCTTGTAATGCTCGCGGAAACTCGTGAACCGCGCCTCAAATCCCCGCTGGAACCGCCCGAAAAAGCCGGGCTTGCGGTTGTGCCACTCGGGGTCACGATGCATCCGCACCTGAGCCGCCAGCATCCAGTTCGCCATGGTTGGCACCAGCGTCCGAGACAAGATGAAGGAGGCGATCATGGCAAAGATGATGGCCTCAGCCATCGGCATGAACAGCCAGCCTGAAATTCCGGTCAGTTCGAACAGCGGCAGCCACACGATGCAGATACAGGTCGTGGATACGAAAGTCGGGATGACGATCTGGTTGGCGGCATCAATGATGGCGTCCTCAAGATCTTTCCCGGTTTCGAGATGCGCGTCGATGTTTTCGATCATGACTGTCGCGTCATCGACGAGAATACCAACCGCCAGGGCCAGACCGCCCAGCGTCATAACGTTGATGGACTGCCCCGCTATGCTCAGCCCGATGATCGAACACAGCATTGCCAGCGGGATGGACGTCGCCACGATGATGGTTGAGCGCCACGAGCCGAGAAACAGCAGAACCGTCAGGCTGGTCAGGATTGCGGCCGTGATCATTTCACGCACCACGTCCACAACCGATTCCTTCACGAAGCTTGAAGCATCGGTCAGGACATTCACCGTCGTTCCGGCCGGCAGCGTTGCCTCGACCTGTGGCAGGAGTTTCTTGATGCCGCTCACAACGGAAAGCGTGGAGGCGTCACCGCTCTTGAGAACGACGATCAGCACCGCCTGCTGGCCTTTCACAAGGACCGCATTGATCTGCGGTGGCCCTCCCCGATGCACCCACGCAACGTCGCGCAGATAGATCACGGAATTGCCGACCTGCTTGATCGGCATCTTGTTGAAGACCTCCAGATCAAGGGGCGTCGAGTTCGTTTTCACCATCCAGTCAAGCTGGCCAATCCGCTGATCGCCTGCCGGAAGAACGATATTCTGCAGGTTCAGCGCCGTCGCCACGTCTTCCGGGGACAAGCGATGCGCCAGCAGCTTGATCGGGTCGATATCCACCATGATGTCCGGAGCCAGACCGCCATAGGGATTAGGGATCGCGGCCCCGGGCACGGAAATCAGTTCCGGCCGGATCAGGTTGGACGCCATGTTGTAGATTTCCGACCCGGACATGGTCGGATTGTTGACCTGCAACGTCAGAACCGGAACGGACGACGCATCCATTGCCAGAATCAGCGGTGGGGTCGAACCATTCGGCAACTGTTTGATGACCGTCTGGGACACCGACGTAATCTGCGTCTGCGCAACCGCCGTATTGGTTCCCGGCTGGAAGAAGACCTTCACGATGCCACGTCCATAATAGGACGAGCTTTCGATATGTTCGATATTGCTGACGGTCGCCGTTAAGGAGCGTTCGTAATAATAGACGATACGCCCCGACATGTCCTCGGGCATCAGGCCCGTATAGGACCAGATGACAGCCACGATCGGGATCTTGATCGAAGGAAACACGTCCGTCGGCGTCGAAACGATAGCCCGAACCCCGAAGATCAGGATCATGATCGACAGGACAACGAAAGTATAAGGCCGCTTCAGCGCGGTAACGACAATAGCATTCATGCGATCAGACACCCCCTTGGGGCTCTTCCTGGTCCGGTCATTCTCAACGGGCGTCCCCTTGCAAATTGATCCGAGTCATATCCATCGAGACTCAGACGACAAGGAAAATTCTGTTTAAATATCAAGACACACGGCAAATATTGACATGTTGCGCAATATTCCGTGTCTTTTCAGACAGGCGTCGCAGGCGCGAAATGAATGGTAAAAACCGCTCCAGGCAGCGTGTGACCGGGCCTCGCAGACACGATCTCCACCGATGCTCCATGCAAGCGCAGGATCGCCGAAACAAGACTCAGTCCCAAACCACTTCCGGGAACATGGCGACTTTTATCCGAGCGATAAAAACGCCCCATGACGGCCTTGCGCTCATCTTCGGCAATGCCGATTCCCGTATCACTGACACGCAGCCAGCTTGATCCGTCTGCTCCCTGCCCCGCACTCAGCCGGACCATTCCGGGAGCGGGCGTGAATTTGATCGCATTGTCCACGAGATTGGCCAGAACCTCGTTCAGCAGGTCCATATCCCCGAACAACGGGACCGCTTTCTCCGAGTCTACAACCTCCAGCAGAATACCTTCCGTCTCGGCGATCGGTTCGTACAGATCCACCACTCCGGCCAGCAGTTCTCGCAGATCGAGCATCGCAAACCCGGCCCGGCGGCGGCCATTCTCAATCTCGCCGATCCGAAGAAGAGCCGTAATCACGGAGAAGCATTGCTCCAGATCCAGCGTGGCACGCTCGATCGCCCCCTGAAGCGCTGCGGGGTCGTTGGTAACGGACGACACCCGCTCCAGCCGGGCCTTCACCCGCGCCAGAGGTGTTCTCAGATCATGGGCAATGTCGTTGCCCACGTCCCGGATCTCGTCGAGCAGATGCTCCAGACGGTCCAGCATCCGGTTGACCGACACGGCCAATCGCTCAATGTCGTCGCGTTCGCGCCCGGTCGGCAGACGTTCGTGCAGGTCTCCATCCATGATGCGGTCGATCGCCTCATGCATATCCTTGACGCGACCCAGCGCCCGATGGCTCAGGAAAATTCCTGCCATCAGGGCGAACACAACGATTGGCACCACGGACATCAACGCCGCACGCTTGGTGATGTAGCGCAGTTCGTTGGCCATATGCAGAGAGCGCGCCAGAACAAGAATACGGTCCCGGTTTCCCTGCACCCCCTCTACCTCAACGGCCAGATAGCGCATTTCATAGGGCGTATCGCCAGGCGGCGCGTCCCAAAGACGCTGGGTTCTGGGAGAAACTTCCAGTCCGACAGGCCATTTCTTGATGTCGCCCGCAATCCGGTTGCGGTTCATATCAAAGAGCGCAGCCCCGTTGAGGATCACACGCAGGTCCGTCTTGCTGCGCTCCCGCACCTCGTATTCAAGCTGGGCAGGGCTTTCCTGAATGAGTTGGTCCGCTTCACGCTGCAGCAGATCTGTCGAGCGCTGTTGCTCGTATCCATTCATCTGCTCGTAGACGAGCCCGAACTGCAATGCCATTGCGGCGATGATGGCCACGACAAAAGCCAGCGTCAGGCGGAAGGTCGCGGTACGGAAAAGATCAGCCCGGAACAGTTCGGAAAAGCGCAGTTCAGCCCGTGACACGCAGACTGAACCCGGCACCGCGAATACTGTGAATGAGCGGCGGCTCGCCAGGCAGATCAATCTTGCGACGCAGCTTTCCGATATGGACGTCCACCAGATTTGTCTGCGGAACAAAGCGGTAATTCCATACGTCTTCCAGTAGCATCGTCCGCGTCAGCACCGTGTCCGGGCGACGCATCATGTATTCCAGAAGGCGGAATTCCCGCGGAAGCAGTTCAATTTCCTGTCCGTTCCGGAACACCCGACGCTCGATCAGATCCATTTCAAGCGGACCAACGCGAAGCACCGTCACACGACTATCCGTCGGACGCCTCAGCAAAGCTTCCAGACGCGCAGCCAGCTCTTCCATCGCGAAGGGCTTGGTCAGATAGTCATCGCCCCCCGCCTTGAGGCCACTAACACGGTCGTCCACAGCGGAAAGCGCCGAAAGCACCAGGACCGGAATGGTAATGCGCTGCGCCCGCACACTCTCAATCACCGTCAGCCCGTCGAGTTCCGGCAACATCCGATCCACGATCATCAGATCGAACTGCCCGGTACAGGCCTGATCCAGACCTTCGACGCCCGTCGCGGCCCGCGTGACATCATAGCCGCGCGTCGTGAGTTCCTCCACGACCTCGGCCGCAATGCTGTCATCGTCTTCGATCAGCAGAAGCCGGGGAGAAGGTTCGGAAAGGCGCTCAGGCGCTCCGGAATCATGTGCAGACGTCATGGTCATGATCTTCACATGGGGCAGCCCCCGATGTCATCCAATTAAAATCGGTCTTAAAGGCAGGATCTCAGGGGGAGGACGGATCTTCCAGAGCCTCTTCCATCTCGTCGGTCGTTCCGTCCAGCGCCCGCAGCCGCCTCCCGAGCACACGTGTCCGCCGACGGGCTTCTTCGATCGTATTGCCCATCGTCCCGGCATTGCGATGCAGCTTTTCCAACACCTGATCCATCCGCAGCATTTCCTGCCGCGTCGCCCCCAGAAGCCCGGCAATCGCCTCTGTCCGTTCTTCAAGCGTGAGCGTGACATATCCCAGATGCACCGTCCGGAGCATCGCCGGAAGCAGCGAGGGTCCCATCACCATCACGCGATGCAGCCGCCCGATTTCGTCAATCACGCCGGGCATCCGGGCAATTTCGGCATAAAGCCCGTCGGTCGGCAGATACAGCACGGCAAATTCCACCGTCACAGGCGGAAGAATATATTTCGACGCAATTTTCTTGGCTTCGAACCGGATCACGTTTTCCAGTTCGCGCCGCGCCTGACGTTCCGCCAACGCATCCCCGGCATCCGAGGCGTTCAACAGCCTTTCATAGGCTTCGGTTGGGAATTTACTGTCAATCGCCAGCCGTGGCGGCGTTTCCGTGCCGCGCACCGGCATCTTGACTGCGAATTCGACATTCTCACCCGCCATTCCCAGCCGGAAATTCGTATCGTAGCTGCCCTCAGGAAGAATATCGTCAAGAATGGACCGGCACTGCGCCTCACCCCAGCCACCACGCGTCTTCACATTGGAAAACAGCCGCTTCAGATCGCCGATCTGCGCGGTCACACTCGTGACCTCGCCCAGCGCCTTCTGCATGGCGCTGAATTGCTCCACCACACGCTGGAAACTGGTCTGCATCTGCTTTTCCACAGCACCGTGAAGCTGTTCATTCACGGTCGCCCGGATCCGCTCGATCTGCTCGTTCTGGCTTTGCGCCATCTCACGCAACGCATCTGATAACAGAAGGCGACCTTCTGCCTGATCCTGCCCCAGATTACGCGCCAGCAGACTCAGCCGCTCGCTGGTTTCCAGCCTGAACTGATCCAGCCGTCCCGACAGAACGCGTTCGACTTCCGACAGATGGGCCCGATGATATTCGACGTCCTGCGAGCGCTCCTGCGCCTCACGCTCAAGAAGGCGCTCGAACCGTCCGCTGCCATTACCGCTCCGCAGGATCGCCAGCAAAGCAACCACCAGCGCGACCGCCGCAACAATCCAAGGGAAAAACTGCGCCATTCCGGAAATATTCTCCTGCATGGCGCAGTCCTAGCCGTTCAACGCAAACCGGCCAATGCCGCGCTTACGGCTGATGGATATTTCCGTAAGACGCTGCCCCCAGACCGGGGCAGGAACACGGCGCGCCAAGCGGAACCTGCGTCGGCATCTTGCAGGTATAGATCCCGGCCTTGCAGGTGTAGCCATAGCCGGCGATGGGCGTTCCCGGCGCAATCGGCCCGGGCGCTGCTGTCCCGACACATGCGCCCAGCCCCAGAAAAGACAGACCTGCCGCAGTACGCAGAACATGACGGAAAACGGAACGAGACATAATGGATGTGTCCTTACATCGGCTAGGGTGAAAACCGGTCCTTAGAGAAGCGCAAACGGATCGCCACGTCATCGGTTTCCGCCTGATCGAACGCCAGCATGGCAATCCTGTGGCAATGCCACCTCAGCGATGCCCGCCTGCGGCCTGCCCTGCCGCCACACCGCTGGCCCAAGCCCACTGGAAATTGTGTCCGCCAAGCCAGCCCGTGACGTCCACAGCTTCTCCGATCGCGTAAAGCCCGGGAATTTCCCGGGCTTCCAGCGTCTGGGACGACAGATCCCGCGTGTCGATCCCGCCACGCATGACTTCCGCCTTGGCGTAGCCCTCCGTCCCGGCGGGACGAAGCTGCCAGTTCGAAATCCGCTCAGCCAGTGCCTTGATCGCACGGTCCGGCTGGTTCGCCAGCATCGTATCGCCCATTCCCACCGCCAGAGCACGCGCCAGCCGTTGGGGCAGAGCTTCCAGCAGGCTCGGCGGGAGCGCTTTCGGACGGTCTTTTTTAACCTTCAGCAACACGTTCAGCGCATTCTGCCCTGGCAGCAGATCAATCTGCGCCGCATCACCGTTTTCCAGATAGGACGAAATCTGCAAAATCGCCGGACCTGACACGCCGCGATGGGTGAAGACCATCCCGTCCTCAAAGCGCGGCCCTTTCTTGCCCACCCGCGCCACAATCGGCAGCGAAACGCCTGCAAGCTCCGGATCGGCATCTTCCAGAACCAGCGGCACGAGCGCCGGGGCCGTCGGCACCACGCGCAGTCCGAACTTCCGCGCCAGCCGTAACGACAGATCAGAAGCCCCGAGCTTGGGAATGGACAGCCCACCCGTCGCAAGGATCACAGAGCCCGTGCGGATCTCGCCGCCATCCGTGACGACAATAAATCCGTGCTCTGCCCGGCGCACGTCCAGAATCCGCGTCTGCACCCTAAATTCGCAGCCAGCGGCCCGACATTCCGAAACCAGCATATCCACGATCTGCCCGGCCGAGCCATCACAGAAAAGCTGTCCACGCGCCTTCTCGTGCCAGGCAATGCCATAGCGGTTCACGAGTTTCAGAAAATCCTGCGGCGTATAGCGTGCCAGCGCGGAGCGGGCGAAATGACGGTTCTGGGAAATGAAACAGTTCGGGCCGGTTTCGAGATGTGTGAAATTGCACCGCCCGCCGCCCGAGATCAGGATCTTGCGTCCCGGCTCCGCCCCGTGATCCAGAACCAGAACCCGCGCACCGTTCTGCCCTGCAACAGCCGCCGCCATCAGCCCCGCTGCACCGGCTCCGAGCACAATCACATCGGGGTTCATCATAGCGGCTCTCAGAAATCCAGATTGGCGTAATGCGCGGGCGGCGTGATGCCACTGACCTTGTCAGAGAGCAGGCCCCGGAAACAGGGCCGGGACTTTACCCGGGCATACCAGTCCTTCGCGGCGGGTGCCTTGGACCAGTTCACGTCGCCGATGAAATCGAGCGCCGACAGATGCGCCGCAGCCGCGAAATCCGCCAGTGACAGCGCAGGCCCCGCCAGCCAGGACCGCGTTTCCGCCAGCCAGCCGATATAATCGAGATGAAAACGCATGTTCGCATAACCGGCCCGCAGCGCATTACCGTCCGGATGGCCACGCCCGAACTGGCGCTTGTCCACCTTCTCGCCCAGAAGGTTCCGGGTGACTTCCTGTGCGAAACGGGTCTCGAACCAGTCCACGAGCCGCCGGGTTTCGACACGGTCGGCAAAAGTACGCCCCAGAAGCGGCGTATCGGGATAGGCGTCCTCCAGATATTCGCAGATGACGCGTCCGCCAGGCACGGCCAGACCATTTTCCTCAACTAGCACAGGCACTTCGCCTGCAGGGTTGAGATGCAGAAATTCCTCACGCTGCTCCCACACCCGCTCGATGACGGGTTCGAACGGGAGTCGCTTCTCGGTGAGGGCAAGCCTCACGAGACGGCATTGCGGAGAAAGTGGAAGGTGATGCAGGATACGCATTGCCACTTTCTAAGTCAGCCGATACCCGCTCACAAGAGCCTCACCGACTGCCCGACACAGGTCCGACGATTTTCACGATGCCCGATCCCGTTTCCGTACCCTCTTCAACCGCCCCCATGCGCATCCGTGCCCGTGGCCGTTCCTTCCTTGCGCTTGTCCTGTCGCCCGAGGCGCCCCTCCCCCTCTGGCTGGACGGTCTGGACTATCAGGTCGCCCGGTCCGGCGGATTGTTCACCGGAAAACCGATCATTCTGGATCTGGGTCTTCTTGATGAAAACACGCCGGGCCTTGCGACGCTTTTGGACGACATCCGGGGCCGAGGCGTCCGGATCATCGGCCTTGAAGGAGGAAGCCGTCACTGGCCGGCTGTCGCGCACTGGGACTGGCCGGAAATGCTGGACGGTGGCCGCCCTGCCGGGGAAGTCGAAATTCCGGAAGACCCGTCCACCAGCGCCGCTGGGCCGGTTTCGGGCGGTGGGACGCTCATTATCGATCAGACCGTGCGGTCGGGCCAGAGCATCCAACATATGCAGGGCGATGTGATCATCCTAGGATCGGTGTCTTCTGGTGCTGAAATCGTGGCTGCGGGTTCAATCCACGTTTACGGAACCTTGCGTGGGCGAGCGATTGCGGGCGTGGGCGGGCAGTCCCAGAGCCGTATTTTCGCCAGCCGCATGCAGGCCGAACTTCTGGCGCTCGATGGCTATTATGCCGTGACGGAAGACATCGACCCCGCCCTTCTGGGGCAGGCCGCACAGGCTGCTCTGGATGAAGACCGTGTCCGTGTTCTGCCGCTCCCCGTGTGATCCGGGCAATAACGTGATGCGGGCTGCCATGAAAGCACCCCTATTCGCAGGTTGCCGCGACGCATAAAACATTCATAGAATAAGATATCGGCCCGCGTTGGCCTGTTATGGGCAGGCGCAGACCGAAGAGACGTTTTTCTGGAGTATTCATGTCCAAGGTTCTGGTTGTCACTTCCGGCAAGGGTGGCGTCGGCAAGACGACATCGACCGCCGCGCTCGGCGCCGCTCTCGCTCAGAGCGGACAGAATGTGGTGGTGGTTGATTTCGATGTCGGGCTTCGGAACCTCGACCTGGTCATGGGCGCCGAACGCCGGGTGGTTTTCGATCTCATCAATGTCGTGCAGGGCGATGCCCGCCTGTCGCAGGCGCTGATCCGCGACAAGCGCTGCGAAACCCTGTCGATCCTTCCGGCCTCCCAGACCCGGGACAAGGACGCCCTGACCTCCGAGGGCGTCGCCCGCGTGATGGATGAGCTTCGGGAGAAGTTCGACTGGGTGATCTGCGACAGCCCGGCCGGTATCGAACGTGGCGCGCAGCTTGCCATGTATCACGCCGATATGGCCGTGATCGTCACCAATCCCGAAGTCAGCTCGGTGCGTGACTCCGACCGGATCATCGGCCTGCTCGACAGCAAGACCAAGAAGGCCGAGCAGGGCGAGAAGGTCGACAAGCATCTGCTTCTGACCCGCTATGACCCGGCTCGTGCGGCACGAAAAGAAATGCTGAGCGTCGAGGACGTCCTCGAGATCCTCTCCATTCCGCTGCTCGGCATCGTCCCGGAGAGCGAGGACGTGCTGAAGTCCTCCAATGTCGGCGCGCCTGTCACTCTGGCTGCGCCCACAAGCCTTCCTGCCCGCGCTTATTTCGAAGCAGCCCGTCGCTTGAGCGGCGAGAAGCTCGAAGTCTCGGTACCCGTCGAAAAGCGCGGTTTCCTTGACTGGCTTTTCAAGAGGGACGCATGAGTTCATGAGTTTTCTCGCAAACATCTTCGCGCGTCGCCAGCAGTCCAGCAGCGTCGCCAAGGATCGGCTCCAGATCCTCCTCGCCCATGAACGCAGCGCAGGCGGTGAGAGCGGCGAGTCCGATCTGATCCGCCAGCTTCACAAGGAAATCATGGAAGTCATCGCACGCCATGTCGCCGTTGATCAGGACAAGGTCCAGATCAAGGTTGATCGTGGCAGCGGCTGCTCCATGCTCGAAATCGACGTCGAAGTTCCGCAGGAACTCAGCGGCAAACGGACTTCGTAACACAACTGCGGCCCGAAACGCCGCGTCTGAAAGAACGGAACAACACGGATGAGCGGCTTTCTCGGAAACCTCATGAACCAGGCTGTAGGCGCGATCGGCGGCCAGCTGGGTGACAAGTTTGGCGGCAGCATCGGCGAATTCCTCAAGGGCGATGGCCTCAACATGCTCATCAGTCAGGCCCAGAGCGCCGGTCTGACCGACAAGATCCATTCCTGGATCGGCAATGGCGAGAACCTGCCCATCACCACTGACGAACTGCGCAGCCTGCTGACGGACCAGCAGATCCAGACGATCGTCGCCAAGACGGGCCTGCCTGCCGGAACGATCCTGCCTGCGCTGGCACAGCTTCTCCCGGCTGCTGTCGACAAACACACACCCGAAGGTCAGGCACCGTCCACGACGGCCTGACATCCGGTTCAGACAGACAACAGGCCTTCAGACGCCCCGGTGGAACTGTCCACCGGGGCGTTTTGCGTTCGGGTTCAGGTTTTCTGACCGTTTGGTAGCGCATCATAAGGCTGCTTCTGTTCGATCGGAAAGCGGATCAGCAGATAGGGTGTGACCCTGCGGTCCTTACCGTCATTGAACGACGCCAGACGGTTCCACTGCCCGAACGTGCAATAAACATGATCCGCCGTTGCGAAAATGCCGTCGGGTGACAGGGCGCGTGGATCACGGAGCATCATTTTGAAAGATCCATCCTGATCGCGCCTCAGGATGCAGTCATGCTCATAATTCGTCGTGTAAAGCCGGTCATGGTCATCCAGCGCCAGTCCGTCCGCCACCCCCTTTTCGCCTTCGTCGCGGATGGCAGGCGCCAGAACCGTGTCGTCCGATGTCGGATCTGCCAGCAGGTCCACAGGCAGGCTGTAGAGCCGACGGCTGGTTAACGGCGCGAAATAGAGAGTTTTTTCGTCTTTCGTCAGGGCAATCCCATCTACGCCACCAGAGACCAGTTGGGGATGTCCGGGAATGTAACGACGGGGTTCTCCCTCCACGATGGCCAAAAAACCGGCCTCCGGCAGAATGGCGGGATGTTTGGTCAGGAGCCGCCGTGCCTGCTGGGTGGCAACATCGACAACCACAAGAGCGGGACTGGTTCCGAAAGACGAATCCGTCACGAAAACCGTCCCCTCAGCGCCGTGGGACAATGAAACCCGAAGATCGTTCATGTGACTGTCCGGCAACAGGGCGGGCGCTTTGAGAATGATTTTGTGAGCGACACGATTTGTCGTCGGGTCGATACAGACGATCTTGGCGGCTCCGGGCTGAAGAGGATGCCCGGCGCGCTTGCCGTCATCAATCACCCAGAGGCGGCCCTCACGATCCGTGGTCATGCCGTGAACGGAAACAAGGCACTCTGCCGGAGCATTGCCCGGAAGACTCATCTCGGCGTTGGGGTATGGCACGACCTTTCCGTCCACCAGTTCGCCAAGCGTTGCGCCCTTATGATCCACCGCATGGCGCGGAAAACCGACAAAGGTCCGGCCATTCGGAAGCACGACGATCCCGGAGGGACCGGGGCCGTCAAATTCGGCGACGACATCAAGCGCGCCATAGGGGCCGGTTCCGTTATCCTCGTTTCCGGCGGCCCGTGCCTGAGAACTTGGCAGGGCTGCCGTGACTGCAAGAGATGCCGGGGCTGCCGACGCTGCCTGCAGGAAATGACGTCGTTTCATGTGCATTCTCCGAAATTCATTTTCAAAACAAACCGTTTCCATAACGCCCGATCCGTGTAAGGAACGCCACAGGCCCTGCAAAATGTGATCGGAATTTTTCTGGAACCGGAAAATTATGTTGACCTTCCGCAAATACGAACCAATTTTGTGGCTCATATAAAATACTAACCTATTGCGTGGTAAAAGTGCTGACCCAGCTTTCCCTTCGTCATCTGACCCTTCTGGGCACGTCTCTTCTCGGCTCCACATTCCTCCTTGTGACCGCCGAAGGCCGTGCTGCAACACCGCAGCCAGTTCCGGCTCACTCCGTTTCAGGCGCGCATAAACAGGCGCGGACAACGCCTGCGGCCAGAAAGGCGAAGCCTGTCCAGACGCCACGGCATGAAACCGAGGTTTCGGGAGGAACAGAAGCGGTCGTCGTGACGGGAACGCGCGAGTTTGGCAAAAAGGCGCGGGATTCGATCGCTCCGGTCGATATTGTAACGAACCGCCAGTTAACAGGAACGGGTCAGCCCACGCTGCGTGACTCCCTGGCACTGCTGCTGCCTTCCCTGACCGTTCCCACAGGTGGCTTCGATGCGGGTGCGCTGACCGACAGCATTTCGCTGCGTGGCCTCAACCCCAATGAGACGCTTGTGCTGGTGGATGGCAAGAGGCGCCACACCACAGCCAATATCTATGCCGATGGCGGACCAGCGCAGGGCTCCACGCCTGTCGATATCGACATGATTCCCATGGCCATGATCGACCATATCGAAGTCCTGCGTGACGGTGCGTCCGCACAGTATGGGTCCGACGCCATTGCGGGTGTGGTCAACATCATTCTCAAGAAGCAGAACCATGGTCTGACCATGCGTTCGAACACCGGGATCACGAGCGAAGGCGATGGTTTCCAGCAGGGCGTGTTCATTGATGGCGGCCTGAACCTGAACAATCGCGGTTTTGTTCATATCGGCGGCGATTTCGTCCATCAGGACCACACTTTCCGCTCGGGGAACGACAACCGCACCCACACCGACGTCAACCAGCTTCTGGGACAGCCTGAACAGACGCGTGAAAGCGTCGCCATCAATGCGGGCTATGACATCACCGATGATATCCAGGCCTATGCCGGTGCGACCTATGCGCATCGTCATGCGGAATCCTATCAGAACTACCGCCTGCCCTCTTCGCTCGCCAAATATCCCGGCTACGCGGCGATCTATCCGTATGGCTATTCCCCCATCGAGGCTCTGGAAGAAGACGATTACGAACTGACGGCTGGCCTGAAAGGCACGCTGGCGGGCTGGCACTGGGACGTGTCGTCGGTTTTCGGTCGGGATTATGATGCTGTAAACGCCGACAGCACCACGAATGTGGGACTGTACACAGCCACGGGCGAGACGCCGACATCATTTGCCGCGCAGTCCTATAACAACACGCAATGGACAAACAGCGTCGACCTCAGCCGCAAGTTCCGGACGTCGTTCTGGCCATATGCCATCAACGTCGCAGGCGGTGCGTCCTATCGCTATGAAGCCTATGCAATCGGAACCGGCTCTCCGGCCAGCTATAACTATTCCAGCTCGGACGGCTTTCCCGGCACCAACCCGGCCAATGCCGGAAAATGGTCCCGTGACGTTGCGGCAGGCTATCTCGACATCTCCACCAACCTGATGAAGCACTGGCAGGTCGATCTTGCCGGACGCGTCGAGCATTACACGGATGTCGGCAACACCAAGACCGGCAAGATCTCTACCCGTTACGATTTCAGCCCGCGCTTCGCGATCCGCGGTACGTTCAGCAACGGTTTCCATGCCCCGACGCTGGCGCAGGAGCATTATTCCGCGCTATCCGTCTCGCCGACCGCTGCCAGTGGCATCATTGCAGCAAACTCCCCCGGTGCGCTGTCCAACGGCGCATCAGCATTGAAATCGGAGTCCTCCACGAGTGCTGAAGGCGGCATCATCGTCGAACCGATCAAGAAGCTGCATGTCACGGTCGATGTGTACCAGATCGATCTGCGAGACCGGATCATGCCGGGCGGCTCGATCTATGGCGACCAGGCCCGCAAGGCTCTCCTCGCCGATAATTTCAAACTCCCGCCGGAAGCTTCTACTTGGACCGGCAGTCAGCTCGCCACGCACTGGTTTGCCAATGTCGCCAACACCCGGACGCAGGGACTTGACCTGACAGCAACCTATCCGACCGATTTCGGACGTTATGGCCATGCGGACTGGGATGTTGCGATCAACCTCAACCGCACGCGCCTGCGCCATCAGGCCAGCAGCTCGAATGGCACGCCGCTTCTGACGGCGCAGTATATCGCCTACATCACCACCGCATATCCGCGCAGCAAGATCATCTTCGGCGGGACCTGGCATTCCGCGCGCAACAAATGGGCGGTCTCCGTCCATGAGATCCGTTACGGCGAGACGACGTCCCAACTCACCTATTACACAGGGCCCTACGCCTACTCCACGAGCCACTATCTGGAATTCCAGAATGTGCCGAAATGGACGACGAATGCTTCCGTGACCTACAATATCAGTCCCAAATGGAGCGCCACGATTGGGGGTAACAATATCTTCGCCAAGTTCCCGTCTGTGGTGCCTGAAGGAAACCGTTATCTCGGCGTGCCCAAGTACTACATGAGCACATCGCAGCTCGGCATGAACGGCGGATATTATTACCTGGACGTTTCGGCGCGCTTCTAAGCCGTATCGGGGCATGCGAAGAGGAGCGCATGTCCCAAACCAGCTTGTTAAATCAGGCTTTTCGAACTGTACAAAGCGACGCGATATGGCGTCTGCATAGCGCCATATCGGGCGAAGCGCTCTGCTTGCAGGCCAGTTCGAAAGCCTGTGTTTCCCGTGCTGCCAGTGCCAGCGCCGGGAGAGACCAGCGATCCAGTGCCTGACCGAAAGCCGCGGTGCGTTTGAAAAATACAGGCGGCTTCAGGGCCTTCATGGCTTCAGCCCGCCCCTGCCCGTCCTGCACAGCCTGAGCAACTTTCTGAAGCCGCACCAGCACACCCAGAACCGTACGCGCCACCGCTACAGGATTTGCCCCATCAGCCAGAGCCCGTTCGAGCGCCTGATCGGCCATCATGCGATTTCCGCACAGAGCCGAAAACGCCGCATCTTCCAGAGAATTACCACCGGCATCGCCAACGCAGTCCTGAACAGCCTGCACATCAAGACGGCCATTCGGCCCGGCATACAGCAGAAGTTTTTCAACTTCCCCCCTCACCCCGCTGCGGTCAGACCCCAGCACGCCCAGAAGCCAGATAAGGGCATCGCGATCAATGGTGACGCCCGCCTGAGCCAGTGCTTCCGTCACAGTTTGGGAAAGAGCGCGCCCCTCTTCGGGGTAGCAGGCGATGGACGCAACCTGTTTGTGGGCTTCCGCCAGAGCACGCAGCTTCGAGCGTGCTGTAATCCCCGGAGCTTCGAGCACGACCAGAGCGTCCGTATCTGCGTCCAGTACCCGTTTGAATAGGGGAGCAAGGCTATCCTGCCCGTCCCGCACCCAGACGACACGCCGGCCCCCGATCAGGGAGAGCGCGGTGGCTTCTTCTTCAAGACGGTCCTGCGTTTCCCGATCAAGCTGCGCCACCTGAAACGGATCGTCCGTCGTGCCGGCAACCCGCCGGACCGCCTGCGCAGCCCGTTCCCGGATAAGGCCGGTATCCTCTCCATGAAGCACGATCGCCCGCCAGGAGCCGGCATCATCCAGTGTTCGCCCAATATTCCGCGCGTCGATTTTCACCACTTACTGGGCGGATGTGCTGGTCGTGCTACGGGACAGACGGCCGGTGGCAGATGCCGGGAAGCCGTCAACGCCCGTCCGATCCGTCGCTGCGTTCCCGTTGTCGTCAGGCATCCGGTCTGTGTTCAGATAGCGCGGCAGTTCATCGGGAGCCGCTTTCTCGGGCATGTTATGACTGCGGAACCAGATCGCGAGCTGCTGCGTCACGGTCTGTGCCAGCGTATCGGAAACACGCGCCTGAAGAGTTTCATCATTCAAGGTTTGAGCAAAATACTGCTCGAAACTCGTATTAAAACCATCCAGCGTCGTCGCATCACCCTGCGCCAGCATACGCGGGTTCTGCTCCACCGTTATAAGCACCCAATGCGCCGAACCCGTACTGCGTGTCCGGCCCGAGGTGTTATCCTGATGGATGTCGACAGCTTCCTCATTCATGCTGGAATAGACTTTCAGCATGTATTTGTGAGGATCTTCCGGCCCGGCGCCCGCCAGATTTTTCTGCAAAGCCAGACGCAGCAACTGGCCGTAACGCCCTGGAATATTGTCCACATAAACCTGGGCCAACTCTTCCGACATATCGGTTTTTGGCGTCAGCTTTCCATAGAGGGGTGAGAAACCACACCCCCCCAGCAGAAGACAAGCCGTGAGCAGAAAAGTGCCGCGACGGTCAGACATCACCCGGCAACCACGAAGTTGACGATCCGGTTCGGAACATGAATTTCCTTCACCAGACGCTTTCCTTCAAGCAGACGCGCCACGTTCGGCTCGTTTTTGGCGGCGGCAAGCACATCGTCTTTCGGTGCGTCCGGCGGAACCTCAATGGTCCCGCGCAGCTTACCGAGGATCTGCACGCCAATCGTCACACTCTGGACGGCAAGCCACTGTTCTTCGGCTTCCGGCCATGGACGATCCACGACCAGTGCACTTCCCGGCTCCAGAATCGCCATCATGTCTTCCGCAAGATGCGGCATCATCGGTGCTGTCAACAGACACAGGACCTGCGCCGCTTCACGGCGGGCCGCCGCGATGCCGTCTCCTTCAAGACGCTCGGCCTCGGCCAGTGCCGAGGTCAGTTCATGCAGACGCGCCACAGCAACATTTGGCGTAAAGGCTTCAAGCGCCTCACCTACAGCGACGATGGCCCTATGGGTCACACGACGCAGATCTTCCCCGACGGGACCGTGGATGCTCTCGGCAGCATCACGGCTTGCAACCGATGCAACCAACCGATGCAGCCTCTGGCCGAAGCGGGCAGAAGCTGCCACGCCGGAGGCCGTCCACTCCATATCCCTTTCAGGCGGACTATCGGACAGAACGAACCAGCGGGCCGTGTCAGCGCCGTAATGCTCAATGATGTCGACGGGAGACACCGTATTGCGCTTGGATTTAGACATTTTTTCGGAACGGCCGATCTGCACCGGCGCTCCCGTGTCCCGACGCACAACCGTGTCACCACGACGCTCGATTTCTTCGGGATAAAGCCAGCCGCTCTCGTCACGGTAGCTTTCATGCGTCACCATACCCTGAGTGAAAAGACCGGCAAACGGTTCGTCCACATCCAGATGACCGGTTTCATGCATAGCCCGAGTGAAGAACCGTGCGTAGAGCAGATGCAGGATCGCATGCTCAATGCCGCCGATATACTGATCAACGGGAAGCCAGCCATTCGCCGCAGCCGGGACCGTCGGGGTCTCGGCATGGGGACTGGTGAAGCGGGCGAAATACCACGAACTGTCAACGAAGGTGTCGAAGGTGTCAGTTTCCCGGACAGCGGGCGTGCCGCAATGCGGGCAGTTTACATGCTTCCAGGTCGGGTGATGGTCGAGCGGATTCCCTGGACGGTCAAAGGTCACGTCTTCCGGCAGGATAACGGGAAGCTGATCGTCGGGAACAGGAACCGGACCACAGGTCTCGCAGTGAATGATGGGTATCGGGCAGCCCCAGTAGCGCTGACGAGAGATGCCCCAGTCGCGCAGGCGCCAGTTCACGACGCCTTTTCCTGCCCCCAGACCTTCGAGACGCTCGATCACCTTCGTGCGGGCGGTCGCGGGATCCAGTCCATCCAGAAAGCCTGAATTGAACAGGGTTGCATCGCCCGAAACGGCCTTTTTGCCCAGAACGAAAGTTTCAGCATCCTGTCCCGCAGGCAGCAAGACCTGCGGAACCGGCAGATCGTATTTACGGGCAAAATCAAGGTCGCGCTGATCGCCACAGGGACACCCGAAAACAGCGCCGGTACCGTAATCCATCAGCACGAAATTGGCGATCCAGACGGGAGCGGTCTTTTCAGGATCGAGCGGATTGGCAACACGCAGTCCGGTATCAAAGCCACGTTTTTCAGCAGCTTCGATCACCTCTTCCGACGTTCCGAGACGACGACATTCTTCAATAAACGCAGCGGCCTGCGGGTTGCTCTCGGCAACCTTGCGCGCCAGAGGATGCTCCGCCGAAATCCCGACGAAGCTGAGACCGAACAGCGTATCAGGGCGCGTCGTGAAGACTTCGATACTGTCCAGATCCGCATCATAGCCCACAGGAGGCTGATGGAGAGCAAAGCGCACCCGTGCGCCTTCGGAACGTCCGATCCAGCGCTCCTGCATCGTGCGGACGCGCTCGGGCCACCGGTCCAGCGTCTTGAGGTCATCCAGCAGCGGCTGGGCAAATTTCGTAATCTTCAGGAACCACTGGGAAAGCTTCTTTTTCTCGATCAGAGCCCCCGAGCGCCAGCCGCGTCCGTCGACGACCTGCTCGTTCGCAAGAACCGTCTCATCGACCGGATCCCAGTTGACCAGAGAGTCCCGGCGCTCAACTAACCCAGCCGCCAGCATATCGACGAACAGTTTCTGCTGTTTGCCGTAATATTCGGGGAGGCAGGTTGCGATCTCACGATCCCAGTCCAGCGAGAAACCAAGACGCTGGAGTGTGCCGCGCATGGCTGCGATGTTGTCCATCGTCCATTTGCCGGGATGAACATTCCGCTCACGAGCCGCATTTTCCGCCGGAAGGCCGAAGGCATCCCAGCCCATCGGATGCATGACCGCAAATCCGCGGGCCCGCTTGTAACGCGCCACCACGTCCCCGAGCGTGTAGTTCCGCACATGCCCGACGTGAAGCTGTCCGGACGGATACGGAAACATCTCCAGCACATAATATTTCGGGCGGTCGGCCGGAGGAACATCAGGAACGGCAAAAGTGTTCCGGCGTTTCCATTCATTCTGCCAGAAGGGTTCGCGGTTCTGGAAATCGAATGCGGGGGCTGGGGTATCGTTCATGTCTGGCTCAGTTGTCCCGCTCGCCATTTTCAGCGCGCAACTGACGCGCGCGCGTCAGGATACGGGTAGTGATATCGGAGGTTGTCGTTGCGGAAACAGGGGTATCTTCCCACTGCCCATCCTGAAGAACCTGCCGGAAGACGGAAACCCGCAGAGCATCCGAACGCAGGCGGCGGTCCAGAACATAGGCCGCAATTTTGAAGCGCTCATTCTGAGTGGCGGAAGGCTGGTACCAGTCCGTCAGAATGACGCCACCCACAGCATCGGCGGACGCCAGCGGCATGAACGACAGCGTATCGATCGCGCCGCGCCACAGATAGGCATTGACCCCGCCACGAAGCTCGTCGGCACCGCCTTCAGCGCCACGGTCCACGCCCAGAAGATGGTTGCGTGGAGCAGTCAGGGTGCTGGGATCACGTCCACCACCGCATGCGGAAAGCGCGGTAAGAGCCAAACATCCAAGGGCAAAGCGGGCCGCTGGTCGGTGGAAGGGTCGAAGAACGGTCAACTGGATGCGAGACATCATGGGTGGTCCTGCGGGCCGCGCCAGGGCCGGTCACAAGCAAGGATACAGACTGGCGAGGCCTGTAGCCGGCAACTTCTTGAGTGTTCATATCGCGCCGACGTCGCAAGGCCAAGCGCCTGAAGGAAGATGTTGCTATTCTGCGGCCATACCTGTCTGCCTCAGCACCTCAGCCAGTCTCGCCTGCTGTGCAGGTTTTGCAAACGCAAAGCGGCTGACAACTCTGGAAATCGTCAGGTCAGGCACCAGACGCAGAAGATGACGACAGACCTGATGGACCTCTTCCGCTGCCCCCCCTACCTGAAGCAAAGCAACAAGGTAGTGCACCAGAGCGCTCGGATAGGATGGATACAGACCAGACATCAGTCGTCCCATTGAGATGACGTCCTGATACTCTTCGCCCAATAACAGGATCATCATGAAAACAGGCCGCAAAAGTTCAAGGAACTGAGAACGGCATCCGTTTTCCAAAAGAATCTTCACGCTACGGGTGGCGGATTTTGTTTCTCCCCGCAAAAGATTCATAACGACGCCAGCCATCAGAGCATCTGGAGAATCCTGGTGATTGCTGTCATTGCGAACGATGCTCCCGATTGCATCCTGAACAATCGATACAGCCATACCGTGCTTGGCAGGATCATACATGAGATATGCGGCCAACAGGACTTCGACCGCATGTAAATCAGGCATCAGCAAAATAGCTGCACGCACACTTCGCAGCCCACGAGCAAAGATGGAATCAGCTTCCGGGCCCCATTCATTCTGAAAACGGATATAGCAATACATCGCGTCAATAAGAGCGATCGTCCCATCATCCTTTTCACAATCGACAGCACGATCCAGGAGAGAATCGATCCTGTCGAAGAGCGAAAAATCGTGCCTTAAAAGCAGTGTGAAAGCTCTTAGGGCCATTCCTAATGGAGACAGTTCGTTGTCCGGGCGCCCCGCAATACGTCGGGCTTCCGCAACGAAAATACTCCACTGCATGGCCTGCGCGGGGGCCATGATGCTGTTTTGGGCCTGCTCGGGCGCAGATGACGGAAAGTCATAATGCGTTCCCCAGATGATGACACCACCCCGTCGCACATCTAGCACACGAAGAATGAGGCGGCTGTCAGCACCATCTGTCCCGGCCCGCAGATTGCCTGAGATGATATAGTCTGCACCGAGCGCCTGGTACGCCATCGCGGCATTGATGGAATCAGAAGGAGGAGTATCGGGAGGGGAAATAATATCGAAGGTTCCCATGCTTACAAACATGAGTTCCAGTTGGTCCCGAAAAGTCTGTCCATGCCGCACAAGGCTCTCATCGGCACAGGAGGGAGCCAGAAAAACCAGCGAGATCTTACGCAATTCTGCTTCGGGGAAATGGGAGGAAGCGTAATGCGGCGGCAATGTCAGCATCGGGTCTGACCGCTGCATGGCAACAGAAAAAAGCGCATCCGAACCGGACGGGAGCAGCGTCGGCTGGGACGATATCTTCAGGTGTTCACTACTGGAGTTTTCAGCCCCGATACCATTGAGCAGCGTCTGTGTTGCGGGAGCAAAACTATGCCCCTCGACACTTCCAAAAATACAGATCATCTGCTCGGCAAGTGCCGCTGCCCGTGCCTGATCCCCACGATGAAGAGCCGTCTGTACTCGCGCGCGCCAGGCAACTTCGTTGAGGCTATCGAACCTCAGAAGGCGTTCGGCTATTTCTTCAACCTGATCCGGATCCGTCAATTCTCGGACAGCACTTTCATAAAGCTGCCGAAGATGAGTTGTAAGGCGCTCCCTTTGCTGGCCGATCCACTCATCAAGCGCGGGATCCACGCCTACCAGTTCGCCGAGCAGAGGTTCGCTTGGCAGGGCTACACTGTCGATCGTTCGAAGACTGGCTGTTAGAAGCCTTTCAGCGTCCACAGACGTCAGCGCAGGCTTCAGGGCAAGAGAATGCCTCTGAACGTCGATGACCTCCACACCCAGCGGACTTAACGCGTCGAGAAGACGATGTATTTCCTGCCGGAGAGAAGCACGGGCCATGTCTTCGGGGCGTTGGCTCCACAGAAGTTCCGCCAGCCGGGATCGCAGGACAGGTTTTCGGTCAGCAAGAGCAAGAATGGCCAAGAGCGCCCGCGTCTTGCCCCCCACAGGAAGAACACTCCCTCCCGTAAGAGTTTTCGCCTCCATCTGCCCGATCAGTTTCAGACGCAAGAGGGTTGGATCAGCTTCTCGGACATAACGGGCTGAACTGTCCATCATCTTCATTATCCCCACGGTCAGCGCCCCATTGCCGAAAGCACAGAACCATCAAACCGCTTCAATATATCGTCGCAAGCAACGCAGATCATGGCCATTCTCAACTCTGTCAAACCCGCAAAACCCCTCACTCAAGAGATATATATGTAGGATGCCAGAGGCGAATACGCTCTATCCTACTCAGGATTTGGTGCTACCAGAAAAACAGCCCTCCTCCCCCTTGGCAGGAAAGAAGTGCACTGCAAGTGCCGTAGCAGAAGCACCGCCTCCAAGAATACCCGCAAAAGGTTTAAATAGCCTAAACAAACCCTGCCATTTTCTCCTTACCTGCGCATCGCGGATGTGACAGTTCGGATTCTCCGGCTTCTCCTGATGCAGAGCATCCGTAATTTCACTCTCCTTCGAATATGATACAGGCATGGTTGCAGAGACAGCATAACCGCGATATCAGCGAGATGGTTTGTCCGCGTAGCTCAGCAGGATAGAGCACAGGATTCCTAAGGTTTGAATTGGGCGCCATGAGGGGAAACCGCATGGTGGATTTGCTCAAATTCGGGGAACGCTCTGATCGTCTTGATCGTGCCAATCCCGAGCCAAGCGTTCCGGTGCGCTGGAACGAAGGTGTAGAGACTGTACGGGCAACACCTTGACTGTGTTTTTCGCAGTTGTGGTGAAGAGACAGTCCAGACCACGAACATGCTTCGCAGCATGGCGGTGAAAACCGAAGTGGTAAGAATCCTGGGGCCGGAGGTTCGAATCCTCTCGCGGACACCACCAATCCCTTGCGGAGCTTTTCTGCAAGAAGACAGAAATTCTCTCTGTTTCAGAACCTGCAAGCCAAATATATAACAGCAGTCTGCTCTGTGGCGTCTGCTTTTTGTGCGTAAGGTTTCAGGTTTATGCCCTCCTCTCCTCACTCTCATTCATTCCGCCTGACACCGACGGATTATAACGCTCTGGTGGAACGGGCGACTGCCGGGCCCGAGCTTTACTGGATGCGCGAAAGCGAAAGACTGTCCTGGAACACCGTGCCGACGCACGCCCAGAGCGAACAGCAGGGCTGGTTTCCCGGTGGAACGCTCAATGCAAGCGTCAATTGCCTGGACCGCCACCTCGAAACCCGCGGCGATCAGAAAGCCCTGATCTGGCAGGCTGAGGACGCCGGGCGCGTCCTGACCTTTACGTATAAAACCCTTCATGAACATGTCTGCCGGATGACGAACGTCCTGCGGCAGCAGGGCATTCAGGCGGGGGATCGGGTTGCCATTCACCTGCCTTCCGTTCCCGAAGGCCTGATCGCCATGCTCGCCTGCGCGCGGATCGGCGCGATCCATGTGGTGCTTTTCGGCGGCTTCTCCCCAGAGGCGATCGCGGACAGACTGGCTGACAGCGGGGCGGTTCTGGTGATCACGGCCAATGTCGGGCGGCGGGGCCCTAAAAGAATTCCGTTCAAGGCCACACTGGATGCGGCGCTTGACCTCCGGCCGGACACCCTTGCCGTCAACACTGTTCTGGTCGTGGGCGTGACGGACGACGAGATAGGTATGAAGCCTGAGCGCGACAGATGGCTTGCCCCCCTTCTGGACAAGGCCGCCTCAGATTGTGCGCCTCAGAACATGCCCTCCTCGGCTCCGCTTTTCCTGCTTTACACGTCGGGCAGTACCGGCAAGCCCAAAGGCATCGTGCATGGAACGGGTGGATATCTGGTCTGGGCGTCCTACACCCATGAACTGGTGTTTGATCATCAGGACGGAGACATCTTCTGGTGCACGGCTGATATCGGCTGGATCACTGGCCACACTTACGGAGTTTATGGCCCTCTCCTGAACGGCGGGACGGTTCTCCTGTTCGAGGGAATGCCGTCGTATCCCGGACCGGGCCGCTGGTGGAATGTGATTCAGGATCACAAGGTGACGACCTTCTACACGTCTCCAACCGCCATTCGTGCGCTCATGCGGGAAGGCGATGAGGTCGTGCAGCGTTATGACCTGTCGTCTCTGCGTGTTCTGGGGACTGTGGGAGAACCTATCAGTCAGGAAGCCTGGTCCTGGTTCAACGATCATGTCGGTGGCGGGCGCTGCGCTTTCGTTGACACCTGGTGGCAGACGGAAAGCGGCGGCATCATGATTTCTCCCGTTCCGGGCGCCGTTCGTGAAAAGCCCGCCTCAGCAACGCTCCCCCTCCCCGGCGTGCATCCGGTTCTTCTGAACGAACAAGGCGTGCCTCGCGAAGGAGCCACAGAAGGCGTACTTTGCCTCAAGGGATCGTGGCCCGGCCGCGCGCTCTCCATCTGGAACGATGATGCTCTTTTCGAGCGCACCTATCTTCAGCCCTATGCCGGATATTATTTCACGGGTGACGGCGCGCGTCGTGATGAAGATGGATACTACTGGATTACCGGGCGGGTGGATGACGTCATCAATGTCTCGGGACACCGGATCGGCTCTGCTGAAATCGAGGATGCACTGGCGACTGAACTGACCATCGCGGAGAGTGCAGCAATCGGGATCCCGCATGATCTCAAAGGACAGGGAATTGTCGTTTACGTCGTCCCGCGCGACAACGCTCCCGACGATCTTCATGTCCGGGCTGCAAAAGCGATTACGTCAAAAGTGGGTCGCTATGCGGCGCCCGAGCACATCCATGTTGTGCCGGATCTGCCCAAGACCCGTTCCGGAAAAAGCGTTCGCCGTCTGCTCCGCAAGATTGCCTGTGGCGAGACTGAAGGATTTGGCGATCTGTCCACCCTCGCCGATCCCGAAATCGTGGAGACGCTGATCCGCATCATCCAGACGCCAGCGGACTGACTGGTCCGCAATTGGCGGCGTTCAGATATCGGTCGTCGCGCTCGATGTCTGAACCGGGATGAGCGCATCGCTCAGAACGCCGAAGACGACATGTACGAAATAGACGGAAAACGCAGCGACCAGCAGAACGGCAAACAGTTTTCCGAAAACTCTGAACGCCCCGAGAATCAGCCCACCCAGCAGCAGAAACAGCAGAACAGTCTGGATCTGTCCCTGTATTCCTAGGCTGCTCAGCACGGAACGGGCCATGACCTCGATGATCGCCACGCCGGCCACCACAACGCCCAGCAGGCCCAGGATCAGACCCCACAACGTATCGAGTATGGATTGCATCACGTAAGCTGGCACCGATAGAAAGAGGACAAGATCACTCCACAAAGCCATTCTCCGTGGCTTTGGTCAACTGTCATCTGCTGTGGGGATAGACGAATGTGAGGGTGACCGTTACGAAAGGTGATCTTTTCCTGACCGGATTTCTGTTTTTATGGGTCATTTATGACGAATTCGCCTGCCCTGCTGCTGACGATCGTTCAGTCCATTCTCCCGATTCTCGTGACATTGGGCTTTGGCTATTTCGCGGCATACAGAAAAGATTTTGACGCCCAGCAGGCAGGTGTTCTCACACGTCTGGTCATGCTGTATGCGCTCCCTCTGGAGTTGCTGGTTTCCATCCTGAGTACGCCGCGCGGTCAGGTTCTGGCTGCAGGGCCAGTCGCGGCGCTCATCCTGCTGGCCATGATTGGTGGCTATGGGTTGATCTTTGCCATCCTGCGCGGCCTGCTCAAACGCCGCCTTGGAGAAGCAGCACTGATCGCGATGACCATCACCGGTCCGTCCGTTCCCTTCATTGGTATTCCTGTTCTGGGCCAGATTTTTGGTCCCGCGAGTTCCGTGCCGATTTCGATCGCATCTTTGGCGATGAATCTGGTGCAGCTCCCGATCACATTGATCCTGATGGGGCATGATCGTGGCACAAATCACCGCGTCGGAAATAACAACCAGTCGCGTAGTGACGTCCGCGAATTGTTTGGACATCTAATCCATTCCTGCCGCGAACCTGTGGTCTGGGTGCCCATGATGGCGCTTGTTCTGGTCAGCGCAGGTGCGTTCCTGCCGCAGTTCCTCAAAGGCTCTCTCCAGCTTCTTGGACGGGCGACAGGCGGTGCGGCGCTCTTTGCCTCAGGTGTGGTTCTTTTCACCCGCCAGGTGAAGTTCAGTCCTCTTGTCGGTGTCATTGTCAGTGTCCGGAACGTTGTCATTCCCGGTATCATCTATGCCTTGGCCCGCGCATGGCATCTGCCCTTACCTGCGCTTCAGGAGAGTGTCCTGACGATGGCCATTCCTAGCGCATCCATCAATGTTATCCTTGCCATGCGATATCATGTTCTGGAACGTGAAATTGCATCCGTTCTGTTCTTCGGAACGTTATCCTCCATCTTCACCATGGCATTTTTCATTTGGCTAACAGGCGCATGAGCAGTTTCCTTTTTGTCTGCACAGGCAATATCTGTCGATCTCCTCTGGCCGAACTGGCCATGCGCCGGGAAGCGCGCGAACGAGGGCTGGAACTGGATATTGATTCTGCCGCTACCGGACGGTGGAATCTGGGCGAAGCACCGGACCCACGCGCATGCGTCATCGCGTCCCGACAAGGTCTGGACGCTTCAACACTCCGCTCACGTCTTGTCACGGTAGATGATTTCAGCCGCTTTGATCATATCATCGCTCTGGATCGCTCCCATCTGACAGTCCTTAAGAAAATGCAGCCCCGCGCTTCAAAATCGCATCTTTCGCTCATGCTGGATCATATTCCGACCCGCATGGGACAGGACGTTATTGATCCCTATTATGGACCTGACGAAGGCTTCGTCAGAACATGGGAAGACGTTGAGGCTGCCTGTGCCGCGCTCGCAAACGCAACTCTCGGACGACGCACCAAAGAGTGACGCCCCCATAAATCAGTAATGGAGAACTTCATGTCATCCAGGCCCGGCATTCTGACGATTGATCCCATTCTTCCATTCATGAGAGAACGGCTGGAGCAATCTTTTGAACTCCATCCCTACACCACACCCGAAGATCTACAGCGCTTCGCTCCGAGCATCCGCGGCATCACGACTGGAGGCGCCTCCGGAGTTCCAGCCGAAATCATGAACGCGCTGCCCAATCTGGAGGTCATTTCGGTCAATGGCGTAGGCACCGATCGCATTGACCTGCAGGAAGCAAAACGCCGGAATATCCGCGTTGCGACAACCCAGAATACCCTGACAGAAGATGTGGCCGATATGGCCGTGGTCCTGATGATGACCGTTATGCGGGATGTCGTGAATAATGACCGCTTCGTTCGGGCGGGGAGCTGGCCTCATTCTCCCCTCCCCCTAAGCCGCAGTCTGACAAAAAAACGGGTCGGGATTGCAGGGTTCGGTCACATAGGACAGGCCATTGCCAAGCGTATCTCAGCTTTTGGTATGGAGATTGCCTATTTCAACTCTCATGCAAAGCCTGACGTGCCCTACCGCTTCGAGCCTGACCTGAAAAGTTTGGCAGAATGGTGCGATGTCCTGATACTCGCAGTGTCTGGAGGAGTGCGCTCCGCACACATGATCGATAACGATATCCTGACAGCGCTGGGAAAAGGCGGTTTTTTGATCAATATTGCCCGGGGTACAGTCGTGGACGAAAAGGCCCTTCTGGAGGCCTTGAAAGAAAAGCGCATCGCTGGTGCAGGACTGGACGTTTTTCAGAATGAACCTGACATAAACCCGGCTTTTTTCGCGCTCACGAATACCGTTCTGCAAGCTCATCAGGCATCAGCAACAATCGAAACCAGAACAGCCATGGGCAATCTGGTTGTGAATAATGTGATTGCCTATTTCACCGACGGAACACTCCTCACTCCCGTCGTGTAAGCTTATGCCACGAACTGTTCGGCAATAATCCGCTCCGAAAGGCCATGATCCGGATCGAACAGGATCGTGGCTTTTCGGGTGCGGTCTTCACGCACCACAACTTCTGCCACATCACGAATTTCCGTAAAGTCCGCTACGGCTGCTGTCGCTCTCTTCTCCGTATCCAGAAGCGTCAGCTTCACCACAGCACTGGAGGGCAAAAGTGCCCCTCTCCAGCGACGAGGACGAAAAGCGGAGATTGGCGTTAAAGGAAGAATATTGGAGCTCAAAGGAACAATAGGTCCATGAGCTGAAAGATTATACGCTGTAGACCCCGCCGGAGTGGAAACAATAATTCCATCACAAATCAGTTCTTCAAGACGCACCCGACCGTCAATTTCAATTTTTATCCGAGATGTTTGTCTCGTTTGCCTGAAAAGAAAAACGTCATTGAACGCCAATGCGCTCCTGACGATGCCCGTGGAAGTCGTCGCCGTCATATGCAATGGATGAAGAACCGAGGGCTGGGCATTTTCTAAACGACGCAAAAGATCCACCTCATTAGCGGCATTCATCAAAAAACCAACCGTGCCGTAATTCATACCGTAGATGGCAGTCCGGCTGTCCAGAACCTTGTGAAGCGCTTCAAGCATAAATCCATCCCCCCCCAGACAAACGACAAAATCTGCGTTCTGAAGCGGGGCATTCCCATACTTCTGTGAAAGGCGCTCTAAAGCTAGCTGGGCAGAATCACTAGGAGACGCAACAAAATGAATTTTCATAATTGACGTCATATCAATCCAAATGCCGCAAAAAAACACTTTCGTATTAATAAGCAGTTTAACAGATTCCCGCCCTCTAGCAGAGGAAGAGATATGATGACCGCACACTTCCTTGAGAAAAACATTCAACGCTCAGGCTAAGGCCGCATTGATTTTAGAAAACTGATTGAGACTCGGTGAAAAGACTGAAGACAAACGGCCTGTAATGGCTAGGGGAGAACCAGAAGGACCATCTACGGCCCTTTCCCTCAAGCGTCGCGACAGACCGCACGTTGATGATTAGTAAGTGTTACGCGGGATCATCTTTGTTAATCCGAACGGCCACTCTGGTGTGTGATGTTCGCCGGAGATACGTTCAACCTAAGACGCCTAACAATCGCTAGAAGCGGTAGATGATACAAATATCCTTCTGCGGATGATAGGAGGTCGTCTGACTGCCGTCCCAGGTTTTCAAACAGTCAAAGACCGATGATGATTGACGCAACCAATCTGAAAGCGCACTGCACGATTTCAAGCCTGTGGGTAAAGAGAAGGGTGAGGCCGCCTGATTGGGAACACAAAAGGCAGCATGAACAGCAACTTTCACACCATTACCGATGCAAAAGGCCGTCCTTTGATCTTATTCATGACCTCAGGCCAGATTAGTGATTATATCGAAGCCACTGTTCGGCTGAATGATTCGCTGCACGCCCAATGGCTATAAGCTATAACGTCGACTGGTTCAGGGACCCTTGCAAGGAAAAAGGAGGGCGAGATCAAGTCTGCATTCCGGACCGAAAATCCCATAACAGAGCCGTCAAATAAGACAAGCGCGACTAAAAACGGCTCGACCGTATAGAGATCATGTTCAGACACATCAAGGACTTGGCACCGCGTTGCGTCCAGCTACAACAAGCTCTCAACAGACTTTTTCGCAACTATTGCACTTCCTACCACCATTATCTTCCAATTCTAATCAGTAAAATCTCGAATTTAATAGAGTGAAAAATATTACGATATCAATCCAATATTGATTATTTTAATTCTTGGAAAAATCTCCTCTTGAGATAACACACTTATAGAAGGTTGAACGCGCTCTACTATTCTTCTTAGCGGAAGACGAAGATTACGAGAAGTCAATATAACTGGAATAACTCCTTCCCTAGAAGAAGATTCGATAGAATACTTTAAAACTGAAACAAATTTTTGCATTTGAGAAGGAGAAAAATTAATTTGCTTTTCTTCAGTCGAATTAGACAAACTTTCATAAGCAGAAAGCTCCCATTCGGGACTAAGAGTCAAAATTGGGATACACCCCTGAGCATTAATCATCGAAGAACTAATTTGACGAGCCAGTCTAATGCGAACATGTGCAACCAATGAGGTAACCGTTTTGAAACCTAAACTATATCCCTCCTGAACCGCCTCCAAAATCCCTGTTAAATCTCTGATAGAAACTTTCTCATCAAGAAGGGACTGTAGTATTCTTTGTAAAATTCCTACAGAAACCTGCGACGGAATCAAATCTACAACCAACTTCTGCTGGTCTCTAGGCATACCATCCAATAATTTCTGTGTTTCTGCGTATGACAAAAGCTCGGCCATATTTTCTTTAACTAACTCAGTTAAATGAGTAATAATAACACTAGCCGGATCTACAACGGTATATCCACGTACTATGGCATTTTCACGCAAATTCTGATCTATCCATAATGCTGGGAGACCAAAGGCAGGTTCTCTAGTTTTTTCGCCCTCAATATTAGGCTCCCCCCCCTGAGGATTCATGGCCAGAAGCTTGTTAAGCCTAACTTCCCCTCGTCCCACTTCAATTTCTTTGATACAAATTGAATAACAATCAGGCGGCAAAATTAAGTTATCTTGAATACGAACCGGCGGCAGTACAAACCCCATATCACTAGCAATTGTTCTGCGTAGCACTTTAATTTTTTCAGTCAGACGAGCAGCATCTCCATTTGCTACGGCCAACAAGTTAAATCCTAATTCTAGTCTCAACAAGTCAACCTTAAGACTATCCGAAATTGGCGCATCAGTGGGAATATTATTTTCAGGGACCGCGATTGAATCACCTTCATCATCTTTATTAGAAATTGGTGCATAATGCCTGAAACAAGCTGCCGCAGCAGATAAAACAGCTAGAAAAAAAAACGGGAAAGTTGGCAGTCCGGGCATCATACCTAAAACCAAAGAACAACCGGCCGCTAAAGCAAGTGGCTTAGGATTTCCTCCCAGTTGCCTCACTAACGCAACATCTGCCCCTCCTTCAGTTCCTCCTTTTGTAACAACAATACCCGAAGCTGTAGAGACTAAAAGGGCTGGTATCTGAGAGACAAGCCCATCACCTATCGTTAGTGTTGTAAACGCTGTCGCCGCATCTGAGATCGACATCCCATGACGAACAATACCTATTGTTAACCCGCCAATGATATTAATTGCTGTTATTATTAAGCTAGCGATCGCATCTCCACGTACGAACTTTGCTGCTCCATCCATTGCACCATAAAATCCACTTTCTTCTTCAAGTTCTTTTCGTTTTTTTCTAGCAATAACATCGTTAATTGTCCCAGAAGATAATTCTGCGTCAATAGCCATTTGTTTGCCGGGCATTGAATCCAAAGAAAACCTAGCCGCAACTTCAGCAATTCTCCCAGATCCTTTAGTAATAACCATAAAATTAACAACTAAAAGTATGGAAAATAATATAGCCCCGATAACTACATCGCCCCCCATAAGAAAGCCACCGAACGCTGCAACAACATGACCTGCAGCATAAGCCCCCAGATAACCGTGACTCAAGATTAAACGCGTTGTTGCGACTTCCAAAGAAAGGCGCAGCAGTGTTGTTAGCAATAATAAAGTTGGAAAAGATGTAAAATCTAAAGGCCTATTCAGAAACAAGGCTACCATCAAAATTAATATGGATAACGTAACGGAGAGAGATAGTCCGATATCCAGAATGAATGTAGGAAGTGGCAAGACAAGTATTGAAAGCAATGCCGCCACTAAGAGCGCAAGCCCCACATCAGATCCAGGGGAAAACCTCTTGATCGATGAACCATTCGAAGAAAAATTAAATGACTTCAGCATTCCTTCCATGGCAGAAGAAAAACTATTATAAATACCATTCATTTCTCTTCTTAGTCTCCCAACAATACAATAATATAAATACTATTTTTCAGACTTTACGATTTCAGTCATTGTAACTCCCAGGCGCGTTTCATCGACCATGACAACCTCTCCTCTTGCTATCAAACGATTATTAACCAGTATATCTATGGGATCGCCAATTTTGCGATCCAACTCAACAACAGCCCCACGTCCTAGCCTGAGTAGCTTATTTATAGGCATTGCAGCTCTACCCAAGACTACACTAACGGCAACCGGAACGTCGTAAATCGCTTCTAAATCATTAGGGAATTTAACCTCAAAACTATCGGAAGATAAAAAATCTTCTTTCTCGAGATCGAAATCGTCTTTATCTTTCTCTAGCATTTTCTTCCTTTCGCTCCTTATTAAAACATAATATCTCAGAAATTATTTTTTCTATATATTTACTGGAATTCCGAGATAATGATCCCGTATCCCAAACAATACTGAATTCCCCATTTTTCATTGCCTCGTCAATGTTAAGGTTTATTGTTTCTTTGAAAGATTCTGGTACCAATTCTTCTATTTTAAAGAAAAATTGTTTAGAACAGCTTAAATTTACATAAGAATTTTTATTTATAAATGGGTATATTTTTTGGAAAATTATTTCAGAATCTTTTTCTCCATATTTTTCATATAAGTTAGGAAATAAATTTGCAATACAAGATATTATCGCGAATGATATTTCTTTAGAAATTTGTTTTTTTTGTTCTAAAATTTCTTTTTCCATAGAATGGAAAACGTTCAATAATGATTCTATAAAATCTTTTTCTATGTTATTATTCTTTTTTTCTTCTTTTATTCCATTCCGGAAACCATCTTCATAGTATTTATCTAAACACGATTTTGAAAATAACTCTTCTTTTTCTATATTTGAAGAATCTTCAGGCATTTTTATTATTATCTTTTCAATAGAGGCTTTTTCAAAATCCTCAGAATACAAAATTCCTATTTTTTTTTGCTCTGCCAATGTTTTCCTAGTCATCAAACAATCATCTCATTTTCTGGTTTTTCTTGATCTATCAGATCAATTTCTCCGCGATCAACTAAGTCTTTAGCGATAATGAGAATTTCATTTTGAGCTATATCGACATCCTTTACCCGCACAGGCCCCAAATCTTCAATTTCATCCAATAGGATACGTCCTGCACGATCAGACATCGCCCCCAGAAACGCTTGGCGCAACCTATCACTTGCTCCTTTAAGTGCTAATGGCAGGCTCTCACGAGGAAGCTGGTTCAACAGGGTGATCAAACCTTCTCCAGAAAGATTCACCAACTCTTCGAAGGTAAACATAAGACTCTTAATTTGTTCGGCATCGATTTGACTCCTCTCTTCCAAAGCCGACATAAATCTATTTTCGAGTCTTCTATCAAAATTATTAAATATATCAGCTAAAACTTCATGGCTATTACGATTTATTCCTCTCGGAATATTAGAAATAAACTCTGATCGCAAAGTTTTTTCTATACTTTGAATTACGTTTTTTTGTACTGTTTCTGTTTTTAACATTCTCATCATAATATCTAATGAAAATTCTTCAGGAAAAAGTGCCAATACTTTAGCTGCATGAGAAGATTTAATCCGGCTTAGAATAACAGCCACTGTTTGTGGATATTCATTTTTTAAATAATTTGCGAGCACTGATTCTGATACATTCCCCAACTTATCCCACATCGTGCGCCCTGCAGGACCCCGAATTTCTTCCATGATTGCGGCAGCTCTGCTGGCGGGCAGTGCGTTTTTAAGAAGCTTTTCTGTGCTTTCAAGATCCCCAACCACTCCTTCAGCCGAGCCTAATCCTTGACTAAATTCATGGCATATTTTTTCTACGAGATTGGATGATACAATACCTAATTGAGCCATTGCAGAAGAAACTTCTCTGATTTCTTCCTCATGCATTTGTTCAAACAACTTAGAACAATTTTCTTCACCTAAGGCCATCATCAAGATGGCTGCTTTTTGTACACCTGAGATATTTTTTTCCATATCCATTATCTCGATGCTCCTTCCTGAGATGGAATCAACCATCCTCTTACCAAAGAAATACTTTCAGAAGGGTGAGTTTCTATAAGATCTATAACTTTTTGTACGGAAGAAGCCCTAATTTTTCCCTGCACACCGTTGACAAATACAGTATCTTCATCAATTAAATTCGCTCCCTTATTAGAAACTTCAAGCATTGGAATTTTTTGTATTTCAGATTGATTATCGGACAAATAAATTGAATTTTGAGACGATAAAGACATTGGTTGAATTGACTCAGAAGAATTTGATGAATTAAATAACTTATTAGAATTATTATTAGATACAGGCTTCAATAATGGGCGGACAACAAAAAACAAAACCATTGCAAGGCATATCGCAAACAATGAGAATCTTACAGCTTCCATTTGATTTGAACGGCTGAAAAATTTACTCCAATCCGAATTTACGGGCCGCATTTCAGCTTCTATATTACTAAATTTCATGGACATGACCGTTACCACATCCCCTCTAGCCTGGTCGAAACCAACGGCACTTTTAGTTAAAGCTGTTAAACGGTTCAATTCTTCTTCATTACGCGGCTGCCAAGAAGAATGACCCTTTCCATCCGACTGACTAATGCCGTCCACCATCACTGCCATGCTGATGCGTGCAATACGCGGTTGGTCCTGCACTAAAGTACGAACAGTCTTACTTATTTCATAGTTATTTGTTTGCTCTTGTCGATTGCTTTGACTTCCATTTTGCTGCTGACCCGCATTTGCGTTCGGAAGATTATTCGAAACCGTTGTATTACTAGAACCTTGAGTATTGATATTTTTTTCTGTTTTAGTTTGCTGAGAACGTAAAACCTGCTGATCAGGATCGTAATTTTCTTGCGTTTCACGAACATGATCATTGTTCATCGTAATATTTGCTTCTACACGCACATGTCCTGGACCCAAGGACGCTCCCAGTAAGTCCTCAACTTCATGTGCGATACGTTGCTCAATTATCTGGCGTTGTTCTTCCAAGGACTCGCCACCGTTCGCGCTTCCTTCTCCCTGTTTAAGAAGGACATGGCCACGGTTATCTATCAATGAAATATTATGAGCATCCAACCCCGGAACCGCTGCCGCGACAAGATTGACTACTGCGGCGATATTTTCCTCATCGAGTCTACGCCCCCCATCCATGGAGAGAAGCACGCTTGCTTGCGCGCTCTGCTCATCTGTTGAAAAAAGCTCTCTATGACGAAGCACAAGGTGCACTCTTGCATTCTGTACCCCGTGAATCAGGCGAATAGATCTCTCTAATTCTCCTTCTAGCGCCCGAGTTTCATTGATAGTTTGTTCAAATTGAGTTGCAGTGAAGCTGTTACCCTTATCAAAGATCTCGTATCCAACGGAACCTCCAGACGGCAAACCGCCTTTAGCCAAAAGTAATCTAGCACGGGCCACATCATCGTCAGGTACCATGATTGTACTACCCTGATCCTGAAGACGGTATTTAATGTGAGCTTTTGAAAGCTGATCTACAATTTCACCAGCTTCATGAGGTTCCAAATCTCGATACAAAAGGCCATTCGTGGCGTTGACACCGTGCAGGACTAAAACCCCCAGCAGGACAAGCATTGAGACGCCAACACCACCAAGAGCAGCCAGACGTGGGAGACCGAGCTGTTTGAGGTTTGCCAGAAGAGCTTTCACTGATTGCTCTCTTTCCGGTTTTTCAGAGAATCGAGACCGCTGCGATTCCCGTCAGAAAAACCTCTCTGTCCTGCCCACATACTCACTTATCCCTGAAAAACTTACTTTTGATGAACTCCATTGTGGAACAAAAAGCTTAATACATGACTAACAAGCGGCCTCACCGCCCCTCGAAATCAGGTGCTTGAAAATCCGGTCAGATCGCTCATGTTAATGGTCGCGCTTCCCATATCAATATTCACTCCCGAAGTTCCTTTTGAAACACCGGTAACAGTTCCTGTAACCGTTGTCGGAAGAGCAACAGTGGTTCCGTCCGTAGAATTTCCCTCTACAGCCACAGTATAAGCTCCATTGTTTAACTGCGTGCCACTGTTGTTTTTACCGTCCCATGTCCATGTATTCGTTCCAACCGAGGCATCGACTGTCTCTGATTTGACGACGGTTCCTGTACTGTCAGTTATCGCAATCGCCACATCACCAGCCTGAGGGGCTGTAAATGACAACGACGCGCTCCCGCTTTGTAATGGCAGGCTGGACGTGCTTGCCGTAGTTGTTTTTCCGATAAGGCTGACAGCTGAAGCCATCTGATTATCCTGGGTGGCCGAAATCAAGCTCGTCAGGTTTGTATTGGTTTCGACCTGCTGCTGCACCCCGGCGAATTGGGCTAATTCAGCTGTGAATGAGTCCGTACTTGTTGGATTACTGGGATCTTGATGCTGCAATTGTGTCGTAAGAAGCGTGAGAAACTGATTAAAGTTTCCGCCTAAAGAAGACAACGAAGAACTACTTGAGCTGCTTGTTGTGGTATTCGAAGCTGCTGCAGCATTTGTTGCCGCATTGCTTTTCGCAGCGCTTATTGCCTGGCTTAAAAGAGAAGTAGTTCCAGTTGTTGTTCCAACTGAAGTAACCATGGATTTAATCCTATTTTCAAACAGTGAGATCGACAACGCCTCGGAGAAAACGCCGTTCAGTGACAGATGTTGAGGATACGGGCGTACTACCCCGTGAATTACCAGACGAGCGGTTACGCCCCTCTTGACGCTCGTCACGCGACGACATGTCAAGAGAGGATGGTACCGAAAGGCTGATCTGGATATCTGCTTTCGCTATGGAGTGCGTTCCAGAAACAGGAATCGAATTATCAGTTAAAGCTGCAATCAGTTTACTATGATCGTCTTTGAGAGACTGATAGACTTCTGGATTATCTGTGTTGATATGAATTCGATGTTCTTTACCATCAGACCCATCAATTTCCACGTGTATTTTTTCACTCCCACCGACGTTCATTTCGATATGAGTGGTTGTTTTTCCATTATTTTCTTGTTGATAAAGCAGCGTATTTTGATTGTCTCGCCGAGAAATTTTTTCGTCTTCGTCAGCGGATGCAGTTTTGTTTTCTGCATTCATTTCGGATGGAGCTTCCTCCAATGCTTCAGAAACTACTTTTTCGGAAGATACATCCTTTGAATCAATGGAAGAAATATTTTTAGATATAAAATCTTCTTTTAATTCTGTAATTTTTTCCAAGTTTTTAACAGAAATATTTTCTTTTATATCATTTTTTTCAAATGAAGATTTCTCAATAATGAATTCTGAATCATAATTATTTGATGAATTTGTATTTTCTTTAGGAAAATCTGCTTCACCAACACTCACAGATGTCGCATCAGGATTGGATACTAGGTTATTATCAATAACCTCAGTTTGTTCAGATTTTACTGAATTTTTTTGCGTGATTTTCTGATTTTCATTAGGCGCGTACTTACTATCAACATCCCTCGAAACTGACTGAAGTGTTTTTCCTTGAATTTTATTGCCTTGTGTCTGTTCTTTACCACTTCCTGAAACTGCTTTTTGCCCGACAGGCAGAGCTGCTTTTTTGGGAGCAGTCATCTGCTTGGTGGGGAGAGTATGGTCTTCCGATTGTGGGACTACTTTTCTCGGCACCCTGGAATCCAGTGTAGGCAGACTTTTCGAAGGCTGCTTTGCAGTTTGACCTTGGGATTCAAAAGGTTCTGTTTTTGCAGGCTGCGGTTTAACAGTTGAAGCATTCTGTCGGGTCTCAGAATGCTTAGGCATTTCCGGATGCACGTAGCTTTCCAGAAAATCGTGAAACCGCTCATTGGAAGCCAGTTGCGCCTCAGGTGCAACGTCAACGCGCCTGAGGCCAGTGGTCGTCATAACTGCGGATGTCGTGACATGTGACAAGAACTTGTGCCTCCGGATCCGCCAGCATCGGTCAATCCGGAAAATCATTGCACAAGAAGCGTAAAGAAAGCGTTTAACAACTGCCCGACACTACATCCAAACGTGGGCGATCAGGGATGGATCGTGTCGTATCCTGGCGAGCCTGGAAAGGCTCCTCTTGGGATCGCCGGCGTGCTTGGGCAGATGGGTGGATTACCATCGAGGGCCAGAGCCTGAACGGTATGCGTTGCCTTTGCAACCAGTCCCCTAACGGCCAGTTTCTGGTTCAGGTGAATATGCGCCAGAAACTCTGAGGGCAGGATGACAGCCGTACCGTCGCTGAGCTGCACGCCGGTGGGCGTAATGTTGGCGACAGTCCCCTTGGTCACCGGAAGTGGCGTCATATCATAGACACAAGGGGCAGCTTCCGCTGCAGAAAAGGACAGAGCCAGAACCAGGCTGGCGCAAGCGAGCTTTTTCAATGTCTGAAATGCCTCATGCCGGTGAATACCATGGCGATCCCGGCTGCGTCTGCCGCATCGATCACCTCCTGATCGCGAATGGAGCCACCTGGCTGAATGACAGCCACGGCACCCGCCGCAACGACGCTCTCAAGACCATCCGCGAAGGGGAAGAACGCATCTGAAGCTGCAACCGATCCGATTGTCAGCGGAGCATGCTCTCCGGATTCCTTTGCCGCATCTTCGCTCTTTCGGGCGGCAATGCGCGCGCTGTCTACACGTGACATCTGCCCGGCACCGATGCCGACCGTGGCGCCATTGCGGACGTAAATGACGGCGTTTGATTTCACATGCTTTGCGACGCGGAACGCGAACAGCAGATCCTTCATTTCCTGATCCGTCGGCGCACGCTTGGTGACGACCTTGAGATCGGATTGCGTCACCCGGCCTGCATCACGGCTCTGGGCCAGAAAACCACCAGAGACGGAACGAAACGACAGCCCCTCGGCCGTCGGATCGGGCACACCCTGCGTGAGCAGCAGACGCAGATTCTTTTTCTTTGCAAGGACCTCAATGGCCTCCGCATCGGCATCGGGAGCCACGATCACTTCCGTGAAGATCTTGCTGATCCTCTGAGCCGTTGCGCCATCCAGCATCCGGTTGAGGGCGACGATACCGCCGAAAGCCGAAACGGGGTCGCAGCGCAGAGCCGCAATCCAGGCCTGCTCCAGCGTTGCGGCAGAGGCCACGCCGCACGGATTGGCATGTTTGACGATGACCACAGTCGGTTCGTCAAACTCGGCGACCGCCTCGAACGCTGCGTCCGTGTCGTTGATGTTGTTATAGCTCAGCGCCTTGCCCTGAAGCTGTCGTGCGCTCGCCACGCCGGGGCGCTGGCTACCGTCACGATAAAAGGCCGCATTCTGATGCGGGTTTTCGCCGTAACGCAACAGATCATCCCGTGTCCCGCTCAGAGTCAGAACAGGCGGTAGAATCTCGCCTGCCTGTTTGGCAAACCAGCGGGAGATCATGCTGTCATAGGCCGCTGTATGAGCATAAGCGGAGGCCGCGTAGCTGCGCCGTTCGACCAGCACCGTCCCGCCCTGCTCCAGCGATGCGATGACCGCTGCATATTGCTGCGGATCCGTCAGGATTGCGACGTGATCGAAGTTCTTGGCAGCCGCACGGATCATGGCGGGGCCACCGATATCGATATTTTCGATGCAGTCTTCGTCACCGGCCCCCGATGCGACGGTTGCAGCGAACGGATAGAGGTTCACACAGACCAGATCGATCGGAGCAATGTCATGCTTTGCCATCTGCGCGACATGATCGGCCAGATCGCGACGACCGAGAATACCGCCATGGACCTGAGGCACGAGGGTTTTGACCCGCCCGTCCAGAATTTCCGGAAAACCGGTATGGTCCGAGACATCCTTGACTCTCAGACCAGCGTCACGAAGAGCCTTGGCGGACCCCCCGGTCGAAAGCAGTTCCGCACCGTGGGCGGCGAGCGCACGCCCCAGTTCGATCAGTCCCGTTTTGTCAGAAACGGAGAGAAGGGCACGGCGGACGGGGAGTCGGGTCTGTGTCATGATGAGAATGAAATATCCTTCAAAACATGTCCGCGCAACCGCGAGTGATGTGCAGATGGAGGGACATGGCCCGGAACAGGGCCATTACCGAAAAATCCTGCCCAGCCCAGAAGGCAGAGGATGGGCACAAGAAGCATGATTTCCCCGATGCCGCCAGTCCGGACATAAGGCCAGAGCGAAAGTCGCGAACGGCTGAGAGGGGCGAAGACCTGGCACCCTCCTGTCGGAAGGTCGGCAGCAATATGCGTCGCGGCTCCCAACAGCAGGGCACCCCATGGTCCGCGAAGACTCTCAGAGCCCAGCAGGCCGTTCAGGACGGCCGCAGCCACGAGCAGCATCAGGCCCGAATGCGTCAGGCCACGATGGCCAAAGGCTTTTGCCAGAAAGCGGGAAAGGATCTTCACCCGACTCCCGAGCATGGAGCGCTCGGTATCAATGTCAGGCAGAAGACTACCCAGCAGGCCCGTGCAGACGGAAAGTGGCTCAGGGGACAGCACATGCCAGCGCATGGCACACAACACGGCAAAGCCGCCGATCAATAAATGGGAACGTCCAGTCACGCGCCCTTATGATCTGGTTCAGGCCGTCCCGCAAACCATTTGTTCATAAAACGTTCACGGGAAGCCGCAGCATAACACTGCCCCCGTGAACCGTTTATTGGCGCGCGTTCAGACCTTCAAGAGGGCCGCGGCCGTTGCGCGCTGACGGATGTTGTCCGCATCGAACGCGCCCGCCGTCACCCAGGAGCCACCGACGCAGGAAACGGTCGGAAGGGCCAGCCAGTCCGGGGCGCTCTCTTCCGTAATGCCGCCCGTCGGGCAGAAACGGACATTGCTGCCGAAAACACTGGCAAGGCTCTTCAGCGCGGGAATGCCGCCATTCGTCACAGCCGGGAAGAACTTGAAGCGCGACAGGCCCAGATCGAGACCGCGCATAATGTCACCCGCATTGGCGACACCCGGCAGGAACGGAACATCGTGCTCGACGGAAGCCTTGACGAGCGCCTCGGTCAGGCCGGGGCTAACGATGAAACGCGCGCCCGCTTTCACGGCACGGTCCATATCGGACGGGTTCAGAACGGTGCCCGCACCGACGAGGGCACCCGGCACCTTAGACATTTCTTCGATGACTTCGAGCGCACAGGGCGTCCGCAGCGTGACTTCCAGCGTGGACAGGCCACCCGCCACCAGAGCCTCGGCCATCGGACGGGCCTGCGCCACATCATTGACCACCAGCACCGGCATGACCGGACAGCGGCTCATGACGGCATCAAGTTTGGCAGTATCGATCATGAGAAATCTTCCTTAGTGAATATCGTCGCCGACGGCTTCGATCACGCGATCCATCTGGGCCAACATCGCGGACCCGCCCGCTTCGGCCGGATCATGCACCGAACGCAGCAGCGCGAACAGCTCCCGGCCCGTTCCCAATGCCGGGAGCGGCGGGGCGACCGGCGTGCGGCTGTCCCATTCGGCAGCGTCAACCAATACCTCGATCTGGCCGCTCACGGCGCAGACGCGGATCATGTCACCGTCCTGAACGCGGGCGATCGGACCACCGACCTGCGCTTCAGGGCCGACATGAATGGCTGCCGGCACCTTGCCGCTGGCGCCCGACATACGACCATCCGTCAGAAGCGCGACCTTGAAGCCTCGATCCTGAAGAACGCCCAGCGTCGGGGTCAGCTTGTGCAGCTCCGGCATGCCATTTGCTTCCGGCCCCTGAAAACGGACCACCACGACAACGTCGCGTTCAAGTTCGCCGTTCTGATAGGCCGTGATGACGTCATGCTGATCATTGAAAACTCGGGCAGGCGCTTCGACCGTCAGGTGTTCCGCCGCAATGGCGCTGCTCTTGTAAATCGCGCGTCCCAGATTGCCCGTCATCAGGCGCATGCCGCCATCTGGACGGAACGGCGTTGCCACATCACGCAGGATATCGGTGTCGGTGGACGGCTTTGCGCGGCTGTAAACCAGTTCGTCGCCTTCAAGCGAAGCACGACGCGCATAGTCGGAAAAACCGCCTCGCGAGACTGTAAGAATGTCTTTGTGCAGCATTCCGGCGTGCGTCAGCTCGGCGATGACCGTTGGCATACCCCCCACGCGATTGAACGCATTCACGTCTTCCGAGCCGCTCGGATAGACGCGGGTGATCAGCGGAACAGCGGAAGACAGGCGGCTGATGTCCTCCCAATCGATCAGAATACCGGCAGCGCGGGCGATGGCGGGAAGATGGATGGCGTGATTAGTCGACCCACCCGTCGCCAGCAATCCGACGGCAGCGTTCACGATCGCTTTTTCATCCACACAATGCGCCAGAGGACGCGCGTCTTCACCATTCAGTCCGATTTCCGCTAGCCGGTGAATGCCCGAACGGGTCATGGCCTGACGCAACTTCGTGTTGGGATTAATGAACGCCGAATCCGGCATCATCAGGCCCATGATTTCGACCATCATCTGGTTCGTATTGGCCGTTCCATAGAATGTGCAGGTTCCGGCGCTATGATAGGAGGCGTTTTCCGCTTCCATCAGTTCGGCCTGTCCGACCTTGCCCTGAACGTAGAGCTGGCGGATGCGCTGCTTTTCCTTGTTCGGAAGGCCGGATGGCATCGGACCGGCCGGGATCAGCATGGTCGGCAGGTGACCAAAACGCAGGGCGCCCATCAGAAGCCCCGGCACGATCTTGTCGCAGATCCCGAGCAGCGCCACGCTTTCGAACATGCCGTGGCTCAGACCGACCGCCGTGGACATGGCGATCACGTCGCGGGAGAACAGGGAGAGTTCCATCCCCTCCTGCCCCTGTGTCACACCATCGCACATGGCCGGTGCGCCACCCGCGACCTGAGCCGTCGCCCCGACTTCACGGGCAAACAGCTTGATCTGCTCAGGGTAGCGACCATAAGGCTGATGCGCCGAGAGCATGTCGTTATAGGTCGTGATGATGCCGATATTGGTCCCGGTGGGACGCATCAGCTCCGGCTTGTCGGGGCTGGAAGCCGCGATCGCATGAGCCAGATTTCCGCAGGCGAGTCTGGGCCGGAGCACACCTTTGGCCCGGTTGCGCTCCATCAGAGCAAGATACCGGCGCCGGGAGATTTTCGAACGCTCGATGATACGGGCAGTCACACTCTCGACGACGGGATTCAGAGACATCTGGAAATACTCGCTACTCGGCTGATGCCTGCGATGCGCTCCGGAAAGGCCGACTTTACGGTGCAAGGCACGGTATCGTGATTGAGGCCCCGTTCATACGGAAAGCCCTCCTTCAGGGCAAGCCATTCCCCAAATGAAAACCCCAATATTCTCATTTTTATTTCAATAAATCATTTCATGGTGTCGATAAGTTCTAAAAATTGAACTCCTTGCGCAATAAAAAGAATTGCATCTGTTAGTCACAATTCCCGAAACCCCACGCCCTTCCATAAGCGGCTTCCCTACCCCATCAGAGGGCATCCTGAAAAATATCAAAATGGACCGACAGTCATTAAATGATCGGTAATTTGTCTGATCTATCCTGATGAAATACCGCTAAGGGTCAGAACAGAATATTCACGGAGATAATATCATGAAATTCATTCCCGCCGTCGCCGCGATTTCATCCATCCTTTGCGCAACACCTTTTGCCAGCGCTGATTCACTTCATACCCATTGGGAAAAATTCAAGGCCCACCGCGCTTTCCATCATCTTTCTGCTGACGGACAGCGCGCCTTTCAGGATATTCTGAAGGCTCGTGACATTCTCCAGACGACCGGCAAGACCGAAGCCGCCATTCCGGCACTTTATGATGCCCAGAAACGTCTTGCCGCCGCGGAAAAGGCTGACAAAAAGTTTCAGGCTGCCGAAAACGATCTCCATCCTGCTCCGCAGCATCCCGTTATCGCCAACCATCAGCCTGTCGTCGGACAGACGGACTGGCTTCCGGTCGGCGGTGAGTTCGTCGTGAGCGAGACACTGGCTCCTGAAAAGAAAGCTGCGGTCGCCACCGCAAATGCGCAATTGAAGTCTGGCAATACGGATCAGGCTGCCCAGACCATGCAGGTCGTCGGGGCCGATGCAGATTTCATTATGGCGCTGGCTCCGCTTACACCGGTGCAGGGTGCGGTTTATCGGGCAACCGTTTTCACTGAGGGGCATAACCCTCAGGAGGCTGTCGCTGCGCTGACACAGGCTTTGGAGTCGGTTGTATTCGTTTCCGAAAGCACGATCGAAACACTGGCTCCTGCTGCTCCGACAGCCGCCAAGAAGTAATTTTTCGAAGCAGGGCCTAAGGCATAAAAAAAGCGGTGCAGGCTCAAGCCTCACCGCTTTTTTCTATGTTGTTCGTACCGTCTTAGCGCCAAGCGGAATCTTTGGCCGGAAGCAGAATTGCATTTTCCATAATGTTCAGATGGATTGCGACCTTAGGCGGCCAGATCCCGCTCGCAACAGCCTGAGCCCTGATCTCCATACGCGCATTCATGTCTGCGTAGGGCCAGATATGAGCCAGCCGTGGTGTCCCTTCGAGAGATACCATCCCGCAGACCAGCCCGGAAAGCTCCAGCCGTGGCGGGAGGGACGCCACAAAGGCTTCCTCCACATCCCCAACCTGCCCCAGCTTCATCTCGTAGCAGCGCCATTCATAAACGCCACCGTGCGCCCCGGCAGGAAGCAGGGGCGAAATGAGGCGCCAGCTTGTGATATCAACGCTCTGAATAGCGTCTTTGGGGATCGCAGCAAGAAGCTCGGGTCGCCCATCCAGAAGACCGGCATAGGTGTCGGCGGTCCGGAACAGGACAACCCGGTTGAGCACACCGATCTCGCTCACCCAGACGCCAAGTCCATCACGCCCCGTGAGCGCAGAAACCACCACAGGCAGCTGCCCGATCCGGATATCAAGGATAATGGTTTCCGCGTAACTCATAGGTGACTCCGGTTTACTTTCCTGCCTGCTGGGCAGCGACGAAATTTTCCAGCCAGTGGATGGTGTAATCCCCTTTCTGGAAAGAAGGATCAGCCAGAATTTTCTGATGGAGCGGAATGACCGTTTTCACGCCATCCACTACACATTCGTCCAGAGCACGCTGCATGCGGGCAATGGCTTCGGCGCGCGTGGGGGCATGCACGATCAGCTTGGCGATCATGCTGTCGTAGTAAGGCGGGATGCGATAGCCAGCGTAAATGGCGCTGTCCATCCGCACACCCAACCCACCCGGAGCATGGAACACCTTGATCGTGCCGGGGCTCGGCATGAAGGTCTCAGGATCTTCCGCATTGATGCGGCACTCAATCGCATGCCCGGACATCTTGATGTCCAACTGCGTGTACCCAAGCGGTTCACCAGAGGCGATCCGGATTTGCTCACGCACGAGATCCACGTTGCAGACCATCTCCGTCACCGGATGTTCGACCTGAAGACGCGTGTTCATCTCGATGAAGCAGAACTGACCGTCCTGATACAGGAACTCCAGCGTGCCCGCATTGCGATAGCCCATGCGCGAAAGAGCCTCGGTCGCGGTACGACCAATTTCCTCACGTTCGGCGTCTGTCAGGGCCGGTGAACCGGCTTCTTCCAGCAGCTTCTGATGACGGCGCTGGAGCGAACAGTCACGCTCGCCGAAATGCACGACATTGCCATGCGCGTCGCCAAGGATCTGAAGCTCGATATGACGCGGACGGTTGAGATACTTCTCGAGATAGACCTCGTCATTGCCAAAAGCCGCGCGGGCTTCAGCACGGGCGACCGACCAGGCTTCCTCAATGTCGTCCGCCGTCATCGCGACCTTCATCCCGCGCCCGCCACCACCGGCAGCAGCCTTGATGAGGACCGGATAGCCGACTTTGTCCGCAACTTCACGCGCGGCCTGCAAGTCAGCCAGACCGCCATCGGACCCCGGCACCAGCGGCACGCCGAGCGCGCGCATGGTCGTCTTGGCAGCGATCTTGTCGCCCATCGTGCGGATATGCTCGGCGGTCGGACCAATGAACGCGAGGCCGTGTTCTTCCACGGTCTCGGCAAACTCGGCATTTTCCGACAGAAAGCCATAACCGGGATGAATGGCGTCTGCTCCCGTGATCATCGCAGCCGAAAGGATGGCGGCAACATTCAGATAGGAGTCGCGCGCGCTCGGCGGACCGATGCAGACGGCTTCGTCCGCAAGGCGCACATGCATCGCATCGGCGTCTGCCGTCGAATGCACGGCAACGGTTTTGATGCCCATCTCGCGGCAGGCGCGCTGGATCCGCAGCGCGATCTCACCACGATTGGCAATGAGGACCTTGGAAATCATTACTCGATGATCGCCAGTGCTTCGCCGAACTCGACCGGCTGACCGGATTCGACAAGGAACTTCGTCAGCGTGCCGGCGCGGGGGGCCTTGATCTGGTTGAAGGTCTTCATGGCTTCGATGAGCATGATCGTCTGACCCGCAGTCACCGTCTGGCCTTCGACGGCGAACGGCGGAGAGGCCGGATCGGGCGTCAGATAGGCAACGCCGACCATCGGGCTCGGCACCATGCCCGGGTGTTTGGCCGGATCGGCCGGAGCCGCAACAGCTGCGGCGACAGCCGGGGCCGCGGGTGCCGCAGCGGCCTGCACAGGAGCAGCAGCCTGAACCACGTTCACGTTGCGCGCCACGCGGATACGGCTGTCCGCTTCGGAAATCTCGATTTCGGTCAGGCCGGTCTGTGTCAGAATATCGGCCAATGCCCGGATGGCATCCTTGTCCACGAGCATACGGCTCATCCTTCGTCTTCGATCATGTCGGTTATTGCCTGAAGCGCGTGCGCATATCCCCTGACGCCGAGGCCACAGATCACGCCGATGGCGGCCTGCGAGACGTAGGTGTGATGACGGAACGGCTCCCTGCGATGAATATTGGAAATATGAACCTCAACCACCGGCAGCTCGACCGCCAGAAGCGCATCGAGCAGGGCAATCGAGGTGTGTCCGTAAGCTGCGGGATTGATCACGATTCCGTCTGCACGGCCGCGACATTCCTGAACCCAGGACACAAGCTCACCCTCTCCGTTCGTCTGGCGGAAATCAATGGCAACATCAAGCCGTTCGGCAGCCTGAATGCACACCTGCTCGACATCGTCGAGCGTGGCGTGACCATAGATTCCGGGCTGGCGAAGACCCAGCATATTGAGATTCGGACCGTTGAGAACGGTAATCAGAGGGCGTTTCATCTGGCCGCGCGATAGCACTTTCGAAGCTGTCATGAAAGCGTCATTGCCCTATTGCTGCCGTCTTCAGGGTGTCCAAAAGGCGACAGGGCAGCATTTTTGTGCTATCAGGACCAATCTGAGCCCGTCCCGTCCACTGGAGAAGAACCTGATATAGTGCGCTTCAACCTGTCTGCCCTTCGCAATCCCCTAGGCTTCATCCCCCTGCGCAGCATGACATTTGCCGTAGCGCTTGCAGGTCTGGCCGGTCATCACACCGCACATGCGAGTGACGAGTCCACCGTTGATGGAACGCCGAGAACAAGCTGGGCAGACTCCGTTCGGGCCGCACTCTCCAACCGGGCTCATCAGGCCGCACATGCGTGGTCCCAGCATGGTATGGCAAGCTGGTACGGACGACATTTCCACGGACGACGCACCGCAAGCGGCGCGACATTCAACACCAATGATCTGACCGCCGCACACCCTTCCCTTCCCATCGGGACGAAGCTGCTCGTGACGTCACAGGACACGGGGCGGTCGGTCGTGGTGACGGTCAATGACCGTGGCCCTTTCAACAGCCGCATCATTGATCTGTCCCACGCTGCGGCCGCGAAAATCGGCATGCTGGGCGCAGGAACGGCGCATGTGACGATCGCGAAAATGACGGAAGCGGTTCCCTCCCCGCAGTCCAGCTCCGAGCCTGAAGTGGCGGAAGCCGATCCGTCAGATACCAGCGCACAGGCGATCGAAGCCTCAGGTACCAATACAGCCCCTACCTCTCCGCGGGGCAGCGCATCACAGCGTATCCCGCACCATCACCACTGACGCTGAACGTCTGGTCTGATCTTCAGGCCAGACTTGTTTCTTCCGGGGGCACGGCCTGACTTTTACCGGCCCGGGCCTCAAGGCTGGCGTTCAGCTCTGCTCCGAACAGCACAACATACGCGCTTACGAAAAGCCACATCATGATGGCTGCGACAGCGCCGAGGGGCCCATAGGTCGCGCCATAGCTGGCGAAATGCGCGACATACCATGAAAAGCCGAGAGACGTTGCGACCCACAGGATCGTCGCAAGGATCGAGCCCGGAAAAATCCAGCGCCATTCTGTATGCACGCGGCACGGCGCAAAGCGGTACAGCAGCGTCACAGCAATAAAGACGAACAGCAGCATCAGAACCGGCGCAAGCGTATGCACGATCATCGGCGCGCCGTAGGACAGCAGAAAATTCACTGGGAATGGCGGATCGCTGAGGAAACTGACGTGGCGTGGCAGGTAATCCACGAGTGCGGGGGCCGCCACCATGAGCGCCAGAGTGAGTGCCGCGCCCACGATAGCCGTCAGCGTAGTTGACAGCGCGACAGCCTGAAACTTCAGAAAACTCCGCGTTTCCTGCGCATTATAGGCCATATTCAACGCGGAGAGGATTGACTTCGTACTGGCCGAAGCGGACCACAGGGCCACAGCTAGCGAGAAGATCAGCCCGATTGTCAGCGACGAGTGGGGCTGGGAAATCAGTTCGTGGATCCGGTCACCGATCAGGGCATAGGCCGATGGCGGCAGGAGATGCCTCAGCACTTCGAGCTGGGGTTCGACCGACTGAAGATCAAAGGCCAGACCATAAAGGGAAATCAGGCTGGAGATGGCCGGGAAAAGCGACAGCGTGGCGTAAAACGCACATCCCGCCGCAGAGAGCGAAGTCTGGCTGGAGCCGACTTCGGCGAAGAGATGCTTGGCAACGACCCGCCAAGCAGCATGATGCAATCTGTTCTGGGATGATACCACATTCGGATCAGCGGCATCCGTAGCAGCAGGTGGTTGTCCCGACTCCGAAGATACGGCTTGTTCCGGCATGACCCGGGAGCCGGAAAGGGTCGCAGATTCGGATGTCAAACTCACGCAGGGTTTCCTCGGCAGTGTCCTGTTGGGGCAGCGGTCGCGCTCATGACAGTCCGGATCGGACGACATGAGCATGTACCTACGCGGAAGATGCCTTCAGCGTTCCGAATTCGCCCTGATTCAGCTCACCAATATTGGCAAAAGCATCACAATGCAAAATTAGCGGTTGCACGACGGGGCATTTGGTCCCATATGCCCGCCTCACGCAGCAACGCACGTGCCACTGGCCCACTCGAGGTTACGCAACGACGTCAAGCGTTCTGGCCTTCAGGAATCCACCCGTTACGGATTCCCGCTATTCGCCGGTCCGTTCGACCGTTTCGCAACACACTCGCAGGGCGATATCGTTCCCTGACGAGTCCGGTTCTGGGAATTGAGTGTCATGACTCCCAAAATCTCACGCTTCCTTGCCGAGCAGCAGCCGGCAACCCCTTGCCTCGTCGTCGATCTCGACGTCGTGGGCGCGCATTACCGTGCCCTGCACGATGCGCTCGGGGAAGCGAAAATCTATTACGCCATCAAGGCCAACCCGGCCCCGGCCATTCTCGAACGCCTCGTCCGGCTGGGCTCTTCCTTCGACGCCGCCTCCATTGCGGAAATCCGCATGTGTCTCGATGCCGGTGCAACACCGGACCGGATCTCTTACGGCAATACGCTGAAGAAGCCGGAATGGATCCGTGAAGCGCATGATCTGGGTATCAGCTTGTTCGTGTTCGACAGCATTGAAGAGCTGGAAAAGCTCGGCAAACATGCGCCCGGTGCCCGCGTTTTCTGTCGCCTGGCCGTGGAAAACGAAGGTGCCGACTGGCCCCTGTCCCGCAAGTTCGGCACCACGCTGAACAATGCCCGCACGCTCATGCTGCGCGCACGCGAACTCGGCCTGAAGCCTTATGGCCTGTCCTTCCATGTCGGCAGCCAGCAAACTGGCGTTGCGGCTTATGATCACGCCATCGCCAAGGCGGCTGGCCTGTATCATGATCTGCGCGCGCTGGGCGTGGACCTTCAGATGCTCAATCTGGGTGGCGGCTTCCCGACGCATTACCGCGAGAACGTCCCTTCCGTTCAGGATTTCGCAGACACGATCCATACGTCCCTCAAGACGCATTTCCCGGATGGTGCGCCGGAAATTCTGCTGGAGCCGGGCCGCTATATGGTCGGACAGTCGGGGGTCGTATCGAGCGAGGTCATTCTCGTCAGCCGACGTGGCGGTGCTGTCACCGATCCGCGCTGGGTTTATCTCGATATCGGGCGTTTTGGTGGACTGGCGGAGACGGAAGGCGAGGCCATCCGCTACACGTTCCGCACCTCCCGCGATTCAGAAGACAGCAGCCGTTCGCCATGTGTCGTGGCCGGTCCGAGTTGCGATGGTGTGGATATCATGTACGAGAAAAACCGCATCCCGATGCCGGATTCGCTCGAATGTGGCGATCGCGTCGAGATTCTTGCTACCGGCGCGTATGTCTCGACGTACTGCTCTGTCGGTTTCAACGGCTTTCCGCCGCTGACCGAATACTACATCTGAAAACAACGTCTCCGGTCCATCCATGGGCTGGAGACGGGTTTATCCCCTGAACGTCTCTTCCAGACCGGACTGGTACCCCAGTGCGGACAGGAGGTCGTCGGCGGAAATTTCAAGATTGACGCAGGCCAGCCAGCAGAAACCAACCACGCCTGCGAGCAGCAGCAACAGACAGACCGTCATATGTTCCAGCTCCTCAAAGCCCGGAATGCGTGACACGACGCCATTCCGGGCAGTACGCCTGCCCAGCGACATCATCAGTGCATCACCCGGTTCGCTTCGGGCGCTCTCTCACGCTGGAGAGGGCCGCTATCCTGCGGCCATAGAACGCGCATCCGCGACGGGCTGACGGAGCGCCAGCGGCTGATCGACGACAATGCTCCGCCGCCTGAAATCGTCGTCTCGTCTTTCAGCAATGTCTTGGGGAGCCAATGCCCTGCTCCGGCGAGGCAATCCGCCAGGAGCGTCAGGGCCGTGGCAAGACAGCCCTGTACGAAACGATCGGGAAAGACTTCCGCCAGCAGCACGAAAACGTCACGCTGGCCTTCATTCTGGGCCGCGACGATCCCGCGCAGGAAACGCTCCTCCAGCACCGTCAGGGACTGCATGCCCGGCGCATTCACCGCGAGCCCCGGCTGTCCCGCAACATTCAGAAGATGAACGGCGTCCGAGAAGGCCCCTTCCGCAGCATCGAGCGCCGGGCGGAAGCAGACCGGGAACAGGCCATCGGTCGTTTTTGTCTCAGGGCAGTTTGGCAAACGGTAATGGCTGATGAGGCAGCGGATGCTCCACAGCGCCAGCCGTTCACAGCAGCAGAGATCGGACAGGGAAAGCGACAGCCGTGTCATGGGGATAACTCCGAATCAGCAGGACCGGACTCATCCTAATTGAGAATGATTTGCAATTACAACTCAAAAAAGACACTGCGGAACAGAAAGCTTCTGCTCCGCAGTCAGGCCCACTCAGTGGTGGTGATGGCCACACTGTCCATGATCGTGGTCATGAGCATCCGTTTCGGAGGCACGGGGCGCCGTCTGGCAATGATGGCACGCCACCCATTCGGCGTCCCCATCCAGATAATGTTCCTTCTTCCAGACAGGAACCCGGTGCTTGATCTCGTCGATGATGTAGCGGCAGGCCCGGAACGCCGCATCGCGATGCGGAGCTGAAACACCGATCCAGACGGCGACCTCCCCGACCTTCAGACTACCCGTCCGGTGCATAGCCACGGCCTCGCTGATCTCAAAGCGTTCCAGCGCTTCTGCGACGATGCGTTCGCCTTCAAGCTGCGCCAGCGCTTCGTAGGACTCATATTCCAGACCATCCACGGGGCGGCCGTCATTCCTGTTACGGACCCAGCCTTCAAAGGTGCAGAAGCCACCCGCCTCGGCCAGATGCAGATCTTCACGCAGCAGGTTCAGATCCACGGGCGCAGACGCCATCCGAAAGCGGCTCATCCTCCCGTCACCGGCGGAATGAACACGATATGGTCCCCGTCCTTGAGGGGCTGTGTCCAGGGCGCGAAATCACCGTTGATCGCCACACGGAGCTTCGAGGCTTCGAAAGGAAAGGCGTATGTCGCACGCAGTTCCTCGTAAAGCGGCCCGACGGTTGCGAATGTGGTCTCAAGCGTCTGCTCGCGCGTTCCGGCCAACTCCCGGAGCTGTGCGAAATATTCCAGTGTCAGGCGAATCATCGGCCCTCCCGTCGTGTGTTCCAGACGCCGGGTCGCATCCTCGCGTTCCTCGGGCGTGTTGATATTGTCGAGCGCGCCACGAGCATAGGGCTCCAGCAGCTTGGTCGGACTGTTGATCAGCAGCTTGCGCGGGCAGGTCCGGCCATCCAGAACCTGCTGTTCCAGACGATCGAGCGCTTCGGGTTCCCAGATGGCACAGAGCGGTTCCGGCAGACCGTCATGTTCGCTGCGATAGGCAACTGCGACATCTGTGGCCTCCCACCTTGCGATCAGATTCTCCAACGTGCCCCGATCCAGCATCGGCAGATCGCAGGCCAGCACCAGCCAGGCGACATCCGGATGAGCCAGATGCGCGGACAGCAGACCGGCCGCCGGGCCGTCGATTTCTACTGAATCGACGATCTGGGGAAAATCCGCCCGAAGAGGATTTTCCGTCTGGTCCGGACGCACCGAGACGAAACAGTTTTCCACCAGAGGCGACAGGACATCGAATGCGGCCTGAAGCTGCGGCTTGCCGTGATAGGCGAGCGCGGCCTTGTCCGTCCCCATGCGTTTGCTGGCCCCACCCGCAAGGATCAGGCCGTAAAGTGGCTTCACGATTCGATCCTCTGGAAGTCGCGCTTGCCGCCTGCCTTGCCCATCAGCCGGACCTCGCGGATGACCATGTCGTGGGACATGGCCTTGCACATGTCGTAGATCGTGAGTGCCGCTACGGACGCGCCGGTCAGGGCTTCCATTTCCACACCTGTCCGCCCCTTGCACGACACCCGACAGTCAATCACCGCCTCGTCGCCCTCAATCGTGATGTCCACCCGGCAGCCGCTGAGAGACAGCGGGTGACACAGTGGAATGAGCTGCGAGGTCGATTTCACACCCATCACGCCCGCAATCTGCGCCACGGTCAGAACAGCGCCCTTGGCCGTCATGAACCCGGCGTCAGACAGCGTCTGCGCCATGTCGGACGGGAAAACCAGACGGGCCTGCGCATGGGCGCTGCGCTCAGTCACGTCCTTGCCGCTGATATCGACCATGCGCGGATCTTCGCCGTGCTCGTTGACATGGGTGAGCGTTTTCATCGTGTTCGATCTCCCGATCCGACTACCGTTTCTAACCGCCGATATAGTTCATCTCGATGCGGCGACGTGCTGGTGCATCCGCAGACGCAGCCCGTTCCTCACTATACCTGTCCGTCCGCTGGCGCCACACCCCGGCCAGCAGCGCACGCAGGGCCGTATCGTCTTCGTCGCTCCGCAAAAGTGTTCGCAGATCCGTCCCTTCCGACGCGAACAGGCAGGTATAAATCTGCCCCTCCGACGAGAGACGTGCGCGGGAACAGTCTCCGCAGAACGGCGCTGTGACGGAAGAAATAAACCCGACTTCTCCGCCCCCGTCGCAGTAGCGGTATCGTTGTGCCACTTCCCCGCGATAATGCGCGTCGACCGGTTCGAGCGGCCAACGGGCGTCAAGCCGTTCCAGCAGTTCACGCGACGGAACCACTTCCGCCCGCTCCCAGTGATTGCGCGTTCCGACATCCATGTATTCGATGAACCGCAGCACGACGCCGCTGTGGCGGAAGCGTTCGGCCAGTGCTTCGACGCCTGTATCGTTCAGGCCGCGCTGGATGACGGTGTTCAGTTTCACGCCGCCTGAAAAACCTGCCTGCGCAGCACTATCGATGGCCTCCAGAACCGGTTCAAGCTGCGCGCGGCCACCGCTCATTCGCGCAAAAACCGCCGGGTCCAGACTGTCGAGACTGACCGTCACACGATTCAGCCCCGCCGCTTTCAATTCCCGAACATGCCGCTCCAGCAGAACGCCGTTCGTAGTCAGTGCAACATCTTCCACGCCCGGGATGGACGCCAGACGCGCTATGAGGTCCGGCAGCTTCGGACGCAGAAGCGGCTCCCCACCTGTCAGGCGCAGTTTGCGCACCCCGAGCGATACGGCCACACGCGCCACACGTTCGATTTCGTCGAAGCTCAGACGCTCTTTGGGTTCCAGAAAGCGGAAATGTTCGTGATAGGTCGCTTCCGGCATGCAGTACGGGCAACGGAAATTGCACCGATCCATCACGGAGATCCGCAGATCATGCAGCGGACGACTGAAGCGGTCGGTCAGGGCGTTACCAGCCATGAAACAACACGGCCGTTCCACGGGATGACACACCATCCCCGCGTGACAGTTCCACAAACCCGTCCGTTGAAGCCAGAAAGCTGAAATCCCCTGATGTTGGCATCGGACACGGCGTTGCGCGCGCCTGCCCCGTCGCATCATGATGGAGCTTTACAGGCAGAAAGCGCGTCAGGGTCGGGATCAGTTCGGCATCCGCATCCAGCATGACCATGTAGGGCTCAGGACGGCTCAGCCCCTGCCCGGCCAGGAGCATCGGCATGACGTAACGCACCCCGCAGGTCGTGGCGGAGACCGGGTTGCCCGGCAGCCCGAAAACGCGCTGCCCTTCCGGCCCGACCCCAAACCATAACGGCTTACCCGGACGCTGCGCCACCTTGTGGAACACCCGCTCGACCCCGATTTTCGACAGCGCTTTGGGAACGTGATCGAAGGCCCCCATCGAAACGCCCCCGCTCAGGATCAGAACATCATGCCGTGAAAGCTGTTCGCGCAGTGCCACAATCGTCTCCGCGAGATCGTCCGGGACGACGGAGCGTTCAATGCAGTTGAATCCGCGTGACAGGAGCGCGCCGGTCAGGGCGAATTCATTGGACCGGCGGATTTCCCAGTCCCGCACAGGAGCGCCCACATCCACGAGTTCGTCGCCCGTCGCCACGATCCCGATGGAAGGAATCCGCGACACGCTGACCTGCGCGTGGCCATTCCCCGCCAGAACCGCCAGCGCCGGACCGTCCAGACGGCGCCCGGGAGACAGAAGTTCTGTCCCGGCCGTACAATCGGAACCCCGGCGATGGATAAACTGGCCCTTGCGCGGCTCATAGCCCTCTTCAAAGCGGATCAGTCGTCCTTCGCGAACAAGACGTTCGACCGGAACGACGGTATCCGCCCCTTCCGGCAGGACCGCGCCCGTCATCACTTCCAGACAGACAGGACCGTCCGGCAAGACCTGCCCCGGTGCACCGGCGCGCTGAATCCCGTGCGAGACCAGCGTCTGGCCGCTGCCGTGACGATAGGCAATGCCGTCCATCATCACACGATCATAAGGCGGCTGGGCGCGCTCGGCATGGATCGTCTGCTGAAGGACGCGACCGGCTGCCATCGTCAGATCCACGGCCTCGGTCCCGAAGCTTCCGGCATAATCCAGCACCAGTTCCATGGCCCGTGTAACGCTCAGGAGATCACTCATTTCCGCTCCGGTCTCTGGTGCGTCTGTTGCGCTGGCTGAAATGCCGACGCCGCGTTCCCTGCCGATATAGACCTCATGGCCCACGGATCAACAGTCTGTGGGTGAAAGGGTATGTCATAATCGTCTTTGGCGTTACCCTGACGCCTTCAAAGCGCATCAGGGACCCCCATGACGGACGCGGCACAGCTCTCTCCCCTTCCCCAGTGGCCGGACTATGGCCAGACAGACGATCTGCTTCCCACACTGGAACGCTGGGTCGCAGACGGGAAAAGAGCGGCTCTGGCAACACTGGTCAGCATCACAGGCTCTTCGCCCCGCCCGCTGGGAAGTGAAATGGCGATCTGCGAAGACGGAGAGGTTCAGGGCTATGTGTCGGGCGGCTGTGTAGAAGCAGCCGTGCGCGTCGAGGCGCTGGAATGTCTGAAGGATGGACAGCCCCGAACTTTGGATTATGGCGCGGGCAGTCCGGTTCTGGACATCCAGCTTACCTGCGGCGGGCGGATCGGTATTTTCGTACGCCCAATCCCTGATCTCGCAGCCCATGTTGCTGTCCGCAAAACCGCACGGGACAACCGCCGCCCCATCACCCTTGTCACGGATCTCGACAGCGGAAGCATGACGTTCCGGGACGAAGGGCGCCCTACCGGACAGGAAGCAGGCCGTTTCTTCCGTTCCTACCTGCCGCCCATAAAACTGGTTCTGGCAGGGGGAGATCCGGTCACGCTCGCGATCCTGAGCCTGTCCACCATCATGGGACTCGAAACCATTCTGATCCGGCCCTACGGACCGCCCGAACCTCCTCCGGGACTGCCCCCGACCCGTTATTTGCGGGGAAATCTGGAGGCTGCCCTCCCTACGCTGCCACTGGACCGATGGACGGCGGTTTACAGCCTCACCCATGACGCCCATTCCGATCTGATGCTGACGGCACATGCGCTGAAATCAGACGCTTTTTGCGTCAGTATTCTCGGCAGCCGCCGCAAAATTCCCGGACGTCTGGAAGCTCTCAGGGCAGCGGGCGTCCCTGCCGAAGCCTTTGACCGACTACACCTGCCCGCCGGGTTGGAAATCGGCGCACAAGCTCCCATGGAAATCGCCCTTTCCATTCTGGCCCAGATGATCGCAAAGCAGCCTCAATGAACCGCCACTCCGCTCTTCTTCTGGCTGCGGGGGGCAGTACGCGCCTCGGACGGCCAAAGCAGCTTCTGACTCTCCATGGCGTGCCATTGGTGCGCCATATCGCAGAACTCCTGCTGACGACGGGGCCGGAGCGTCTTGTTGTCGTGACGGGTGGCGCGGCCACAGAGACAGGTCAGGCTCTAGCAGGTCTCGACAGTGTTCTGGTGCAGAATGACGACTGGAAAACCGGTATGGCGTCTTCGCTCCAATGCGGGTACCGAGCACTTGGAACAGATCCGGGCCTCTTGCTGATTGCCGGAACGGATCAGCCATGTCTGACATGCGAGCATCTCCGTGCCCTTCTAAGACAGGGCAACAACCATACGGATGTCGTCACAGCTTATGGAGAGGAAGGCCGAGGCATCCCAGTCCTGCTCAGCCCTGCAACGCAACTGCGCCTTGCCGATCTGCGCGGTGATACCGGCCTGCGCCAGCTCTGGAAAAACGGCGCCAGCACACCGGCTTTCCTCCACGCTCCCGAACTCGGCTTCGACATCGACACGCCCGAGCAGCTTGATGCTGCGATCCGGGCGGGATGGATTGATCGGGACTGAAAAGCCGGGCTCGTTATGAACCCGGCTGGCAGACTTCAGGAAATACGGTGAATCCAGCCATGGACGTCATTCGTCCGGCCGCCCTGCACATCCGTCAGGGTTTTCTTGAGCGTCTGGGAGACCGGGCCTGGCGTTGTTCCATCCCCAAACACGGCCTCGCCCGACGGACGGACGAACCTGCCGATCGGCGAGAGAACCGCCGCCGTGCCGCAGGCAAACGCTTCCGTATATTTGCCCGAAGCCGCACCCTCAAAAAGCTCGTCGATCTCGACAGGCTCTTCAATCACCTCAATCCCCTGATCCGCAGCAAGCTGGATCAGGCTGTTGCGGGTGATGCCGCGCAGGATGGTCCCGCCCAGCGGCGGCGTGACGATCTTGCCGTCCTTGCGAACGAACATCACGTTCATGCCGCCCATTTCCTCAACGAAGCGACACTCACGCGCATCAAGGAACAGGACCTGATCGCAACCCTTCTCCTTGGCTTCAGCCTGGGCAATCAGGCTGCCAGCATAGTTGCCGCCGCACTTGGCTTCACCCGTGCCGCCGATCGCAGCGCGCGTATAGTTTTCAGACACCCAGACGGACACACAACCGGAGCTGAAATAGGCTCCGACCGGACAGGCGATGACGATGAACAGATACTCGTTCGCCGGCTTCACGCCGAGGAAGACTTCATTGGAAATCATGAACGGACGCAGATAGAGGCTCTGCCCCTCTCCAGACGGCACCCAGTCCTGGTCCACGCGCACCAGTTCATCAACGGCCTGCACAAACAGGTCTTCTGGCAGTTCCGCCATTCCCATACGACGTGCGGATTCGGCAAAGCGCGCTGCGTTGGCTTCCGGGCGGAACGTGGCGACATGGCCGTCCTTTTCCCGATAGGCCTTCATGCCCTCGAAGATCTCCTGCCCGTAATGCAGAACCGTCGAGGCCGGATCAATGCTCAGGGGGCGGCGCGGCGTGATTTTCGCATCATGCCAACCCTTGTCTGCGGAATAGCGGATGATGGCCATGTGGTCGGTAAAGACACGCCCAAAGGACGGATTGGCCAGCAGTTCCGTCCGCTTCACGGGATCGGTCGGGGTTTCGGTTTTTTCGATGATGAAAGGCGTCATGGGAAAACACTTCCGAAGATTATGGTCTTTTAAAACAGCGGACGCACTCTGCCATACATGGCTCACGCTGGCGATACGGAAGATTATTTCTTTTTTAGATTTTTTTACGAAATTAAAATATCTACCACCCCTAAATCAGAGCACAAAAAAAAACCCAGCCATTTCTGGCCGGGCTTTTCGTCGTCCGGGAAGGCTGAAAAATCAGCGCTTCGAGAACTGGAAGGAACGACGTGCCTTCGCACGGCCGTACTTCTTACGCTCGACGATACGGCTGTCACGCGTCAGGAAGCCAGCAGCCTTCAGGATGCCGCGCAGGCTCGGCTCGTAATACGTCAGCGCACGGGAGATACCGTGACGGACGGCGCCAGCCTGACCGGACAGACCGCCACCAGCGACCGTGCAATACACGTCGAACTGGTTGTAGCGATCGGAAATCAGGAACGGCTGCGTGAGAAGCATACGCAGGACCGGGCGGGCGAAATACGTCGTGACCGGACGGCCGTTGACGATGATGTCACCCTTGCCAGGCTTGATCCATACGCGGGCCACGGCGTCCTTACGACGGCCGGTTGCGTAGGAACGGCCCTGGGCGTCACGCTTGACTTCGTGAACCGGGGCAGCGTTGGAGGTAACGGCAGGAGCAACGCTCGCAAGGTCCTGCAGCGTGCCGGTGCGCTCTTGGGTCTCGGACATGATACAGGCCTTACGACTCGTGGGTTACGGTGTTTTTGCGGTTCATCGCAGCAACGTCCAGCTTTACGGGCTTCTGGCCGTCATGCGGGTGCTCGGAACCGGCATAGACATACAGGTGCTTCATCTGGGCGCGCTGCAGAGGACCACGGGTGATCATGCGCTCGACAGCCTTCTCGACAACTTCACCCGGGTGCTTGCCCGTGAGACGCTGCGTGATGGTGCGCTCCTTGATTCCACCCGGATGACCCGTGTGGTAGTGGAACAGCTTCTGTCCGACCTTGTTGCCCGTGAGGACAACCTTCTCGGCGTTGATGACGACGATGTTGTCGCCGCAGTCAACGTGCGGGGTGAACTGCGGCTTGTGCTTTCCGCGCAGGCGGGTGGCGATGATGGTGGCGAGACGGCCGAGAACGAGCCCTTCGGCGTCGATCAGCACCCAGTTCTTCGTCACCTCCGCTGGCTTCAGCGAACGTGTGGTCTTCATTAGTGACATTCCAGCTTGGGGTGCGCCCACAAAGGCCGCACCGTGGATGGCGCCTGCGGTCAAAACGATGTCCGAAGACATCCTCCTTCCCACGAGGCGGATCAGGTGGGGCCTTATTGCCGCCTGCGGCGCGCGCGTCAAGCCCCGTTCACACATTGAATTATGTGATTCGCAGCAGTTTTCAGCCATTTTTGGCAATATGGTACCCCATTACCGCAACAAAAACGAGGTCCGCATTGCTCCATGTCACGACAATGCTATCCTGCGAGCACACAGAACGTTCGCGCCCGACGCCTGTGCGGGGCCGTTTAGACAGGAACATCAACGTGAAAAAACCCTGGCTCGCGGCGAGCCTGATTTCAGTAACGGCTGTGATCGGCCTGGCCGGTGTTCATCACGAAGCCCATATGGAGCTGGTCCGCGGTCTGTCGAGCTTCCGGGCGGCCCTTCCGCCCGGAACCACATTCACTTATGGAACCGCCACACCGTCCATCCTCGCTCTCGGCGCCACCCTGACGGATATCACTCTGCGCGACGGCTCCATCACCCTGCGCGCCTCCCGGATGCGGCTGGGGCACCCCCGCCCGATGCCAGATGGCAGGCTTTCCATCCGCGGCGTAGAAGTCCGTGAACCCTTTCTTCAGACACCGACCCAGATCATTCACGGCAGCACGCTCAGCCTGCGGAAACTGATCCTGCCAAAAGCACGAGAGGCGGCAGAAGGACATTCCCGCATCGATCTGGCGCATGTCACCCTTGCCCACGGGCAGATTGAGCAGCTTTCGATCCAGAATCTCGCGCAGTCCTCGCCCCCCGCCCCCGTGAACGTTCACAGTCTCTTCACCCGACGCCTGATAGTGGACAATTACGGACCGGCCCTGCTCACAACCCTGCGGGCCGATGCTGCAACAGTGGCTTATGAACGCACGCTTCAGGCTCCCGGTCATGATCCGCAGCTTGTCAGCGGTCAGGCCAGCCTGGAACGGCTCGATCTGAAACAGGTCGATCTCGCAGCGCAGGTCGCAGCGCTCTGGGATCATCTCCCGCTCCCGTCGCAAATGGCGCCCCCCCAGAGCTTTGCGGCCCATAATTTCAGACTGAACATGACTTCTGGCCTGTTCCGGCTGGAAGATCTGCACGGAACGGGCACTCTGGAAAACCAGATCGCGACCGTTACACAGGATCTGAAAGGCTTTCACTTCCAAAGCGACGAAAAACTACCCTTTCATATCAACGGTGCGGGCTCGACCGCGCATTATGTGCAGGTCTCAAACCTCGCGGATCACACGTCACGAACCAATGCCACCCTGGCAGTTCCGGGTTTCATGACCCTCACCGCCGATGCGCGCACCATTCAGACGGACTTCACAGAAAGACATCCGTCGCAACAGCAGTTGCTTCAGTCCACAGCTCTGCAGAACATCACCATCTCCTTGCAGGGCGATCGGCTTCTTGATGCCGGTTTCCTTCTTGCAGCGCGACAGATCGGAAACGGCACCACCGCAGAGCAGATCCGCGAACAAACCGCACAGGTCCTGCAGGCGGGCCTTTCCGCCAACCCCGCTCTCGCGGCGATTCCGGATTATGTGGAACATCCCGCAGGCCGTACTCTGACGGTCACTTATGCTTCCGCAACACCGATGTCCCTGACGGCGCTCAATGCGGCGATGTCCTCGCCCGCTGCAATGCTGACGTTCCTCGCCTCCCCCGATCTGAAGGCTTTTGCACAATGACGCCCGAAGACATCACACATCACACGCCACTGAGTAACGGCCCGGTCTGCATCATCGGCGCCAGCGGACGCTCAGGAGCGGCCCTGTGCCGTACTCTTCTGGCGCAAGGGCAGAAGATCATTGCCGTCGTCCGCAGTCAGGGCAATCTGGCGCCGGACATCGCACAGGCCTGTCAGGCCGTCCGGATTGCCGATCTGACGGACCCCGCCACGCTGCCGCTGGCCTTCGAAGATGCCGCAATTGTCGTGAATACGGCCCATGCGCGCCACCTGCCCGCCATCCTCGCAGCCACGACAGCGCCCATCGTCGCTCTGGGTAGCACGCGCAAGTTCACGAACTGGCCGGACAATCACGGACGTGGCGTTCTGGCCGGTGAGGCCGCACTTCAGGCAGATGGTCGCCCTTCAATTCTGCTGCATCCGACCATGATTTACGGCGCTCAGGGCGAAGACAACGTGCAGCGGCTGGCCAAGCTGCTGGAACGTCTGCCGCTCATTCCGCTGCCCGGCGGAGGGCGCGCCCTTGTGCAGCCCATCGACCAGCGCGACGTAACACGGTGCGTCGTCGCAGCTATCCGCCTCATTCAGAGCGGAGATGTCTCAGGCCCCGAGAGTATCGTCATCGCAGGCCCGACCGCTGTGGCATACCGGACATTCGTTCGTATGGTGCTGTATTTTGCGGAGCTTGGCGGCCGTCCCATCATGTCCCTACCGGGATGGATGCTCATGGCGCTGTCTCATGTCACGCGCCATATCCGCGGGCTGCCCCAGATCGCGCCGGAAGAAATCCGCAGACTTCTGGAAGACAAGAACTTCGATATTGGCCCGATGGAACATCGTTTGGGGGTGACGCCCATTCCGCTTGCCAACGGGCTTCACCATCTGTTCGGGCGCCGCACTCCGGAGAAGCGTAAACCCTGATCCTCAACGGATCAGGGTTTACGGCCTGCCTCAGTTGCGGGCGTAAACGTCTTCGATACGCACGATATCGTCTTCGCCCAGATAGGGGCCGGACTGGACTTCGATGAGCGTCAGCGGAATGCGGCCCGGATTCTCAAGACGGTGTACACAGCCCAGCGGCAGATAGACGCTCTCGTTCTCGCGAACCATGATCTGGTCCGTATCGCGCGTCACAAGCGCCGTCCCGCCAACGACGACCCAGTGCTCGGCACGATGGAAGTGCTTCTGCAGCGAGAGCTTCTGTCCCGGCTCGACCACGATCCGCTTGACCTGGAAACGGTCCGCCTGAATCAGGCTCTCATAGAAGCCCCACGGGCGATACATGCGGTTATGCGCCACCGCTTCCTTACGGCCCGCCTTCTTCAGACGGTTGACCATGTGCTTGACGTCCTGCGCACGGTCACGATGCGACACCATGACGGCATCCTGCGTCACGACGACGACCAGATCTTCAACGCCAGTGACCGTGGCAACGATTCCGTCCGACCGGACGTAACAGTTCTTGGCGCCATCAAGGAAAACGTCCCCGAACGTGGCATTGCCCGCATCGTCCTTGGGAGACAGATCCCAGAGCGCATCCCAGCTTCCGATATCAGACCATCCGAACGTGCCCGGCACCACAGCCGCACGCTTGGTGCGCTCGGCAACGGCGTAATCCACGGAGATATCCGGAGCCTGACGGAAGCTCGCATCATCCAGCCGGTCAAAATCCAGATCGCTGTGACGGGCCTGAACGGCCTGTCCGACATGCTCATAGATGTCCGGCTCGAACGTCTTGATTTCAGAGAGGAAAACGCTGGCCTGCGTCACGAACATGCCGGAATTCCACAGATACCGGCCATCGCGGAAGAAAGCCTCTGCGGTTGCGGCATCAGGCTTCTCGACAAAGCGCGACACTTCAAACACACCATCCAGGCCCGGAAGAGGCGCGCCGCTCTCAATATAGCCATAGCCGGTTTCAACGCGTGTCGGCTTCATGCCGAATGTCACGATCCGCCCTTCGGCTGCCGCAGAGACTGCCTGTCCCAGAGACGCATAAAGCGCAGCTTCATCGGTAATCGCGGCATCCGCGGCCATGATCCACAGAATGGCATCCGGATCGGTTTCGGCCACAAGGAAAGCTGCTGCCGCAATAGCGGGCGCGGAGTTACGTCCGACGGGTTCGAGCATGATCCGGGCATTATCGACACCGACATCCCGCAGTTGTTCTGCCACGATAAAGCGATGCTCGGAATTACAGATCACGATCGGTGCCGAGAGTTCCGCACGGACACCGCGCAGAGCGGTTTCCTGAATCAGAGTCCGTTCCGTCAGGAGGGGCCAGAACTGTTTGGGATAGCTGCTGCGCGACACTGGCCAGAGGCGGCTGCCTGATCCACCGGAGAGAATGACTGGAACAATCTTCTGAGACATAAGGGGGCTCACGCTTTTTCATCCAGGAGATGGGGGCCATACAGCCTACCCGAATGACCGGCACCATACATGAAGGTGAGAGCTATTCCAATTTTGCTTTACAGATACTTTCGCCAAATCCAATATTGATTTAATATTAATGATTACAACGCACAAAAACGAGTCCGGAAAGCGGTAGAGATTGACTACCGACAGTAGCAGGTCTTCTTGTCTCCGCACGGGAAACAGCCTCGCCTGCGGAGAAACAGATCCATGAGACAGAACATTTTCTCCTCAGGCATCCTGCTGGCACTTCTCGGATACGCCGCCTTTGCCATCAGCGATGCCTGCTCAAAAGGGCTTGCGGGGCACCTCGATCCTTTCGAAGTCGCCTTTTCAGGCGGCGTTTTTGGCTTTCTGCTGCTGCCCTTCATCCGCCGGCCAGACGAACCCTATTCTGATATTTTCGCGACGAACCGGCCGGGCATGTGGATTCTGCGCGCTGTTTCAACATTCGTCTCAACAGCCGCCAGCGTCATGGCTTTCATGCTGCTTCCCATGCCAGAAGCGCTGTCGCTGATGTTTCTGATGCCGTTCTTCGTCACCATCATTTCCGTCACGATCCTGAAGGAAAAGGTTTCGTTCTGGACGTGGCTTTCGGTTGGAATCGGTTTTCTGGGCGTGTTGATCGTCCTACGTCCCGGCGCCCGGGCATTCCATCTCGGGCATGTCTGCGCCATCGTCGCCGCGCTCGCCAATGCCAGCAGCGTTGTGTCTTACCGACTGGCCGGAGACAAAAGCGCACGGCTTTCCCTGTTCGGATCAAGCCTGTTCGGACCGCTGATCGGCGACGGCCTTCTCATGATCACCCATGCCTCATGGCCCCATGGGCTGCGGGCCTGGGCCCTTCTGTTCGGATACGGTTTTCTGGCCGCTCTGGGGCAACTGTTCATGATGATGGCCACAGCCGTTGCCCCCGCGAACCGGGTCGCGCTGCCGCAATACAGCCAGATGGTCTGGGCCGTCGCGTTCAGCTACCTGCTGTTTCATCAGCCGTTGGACAACTGGACATTCATGGGAATCATCGTCGTGACGCTGTCGGGCATGCTGAACTGGATCCGGCAGAAACTACGCTTCGAGCGCATGGCGCTGGAAGAACGCTGGGAGCACAGACACAACCATCAGGCTGATACTGCCAAGCCCAGATGAATGTTCATTCAGATTTTCAGGAGAAGTGCTGGGGCGAATGACGGGGATCGAACCCGCGACAACCGGTACCACAAACCGGCGCTCTACCGACTGAGCTACATCCGCCACACAGCGACGCACTCTCTAGAGGAAGGTTGGGGCACTCGTCCAGTCTTTTGACGCATTTTTTTTCACTCTCCTGATTTTTTTGGCCGCTTCCACCCGCGCTCATGTCGATTCTCCCGGCAATTCCGTCTCTTCAATCCTGAAGCCTGCCGGGTTACACTGCAGGCATCATTGCCGCGCCGGGCCTGAATACGTCGCACCCCGTTCACGCCCTGCCCTCAAGGATTTTCATGACTCCCGCTCTCTATCGTCGCCAGTGGGCACAGAACCCTCTGCGCGAAGTGCTGGCCGGAATGGTCGGAACCTTTGCCCTCATTCCCGAGGTCATTGCATTCTCCTATATCGCCGGTGTTTCGCCAGCGGTCTCGCTGTTCGCGTCTTTCGTCATTTCCGTTTCAATCGCCATTTTCGGCGGGCGTCCGGGGATGATCTCGGGTGCCGCGGGATCTGTCGCTCTGGTGGCCGCACCGCTGGTTCATGCCCATGGTGTTCAGGCCATGCTGCTCGCCACACTGGTTGCCGGTGGGCTTCAGGTTCTGTTTGGTCTGCTGCGGCTTCAGGCCGTCATGCGGTTCGTTCCCGCCGAGGTCCGGACCGGCTTTGTCAACGCACTGGCCATCATGATCTTTGCCGCACAGGTGCCGCAGATGCTGGGGGTGAGTTGGCACACCTATGCGCTGATAGCGCTTGGTCTTGTCATTATCTATCTGCTCCCCCGCCTGTCAGATGCCATTCCCTCTCCACTGATTTGCATCGTGGTTCTCACTGCCATCACGATGTTTTATCCGATGCCGGTTCATACCGTCTCCGATCTCGGCGACCTCCCGACCGGTTTTCCCAGCCTGACCTTCCCCCATATCGCGCTGGACTGGGCCACATGGTCCGTTGTGCTGCCTTATGCGCTGGCTATGGCTGCTGTGGGCCTGCTGGAATCCATGATGACGGCCTCCGTCGTGGATGACATCACCGATACCCACGGCGACCAGCGCATGGAATGCACGGGTCTTGGGATTTCCAACATTCTCGTCGGTGCGTTCGGGGGCATCGCGGGCTGCGGCATGATCGGCCAGACCGTTGGCAATCTGCGCTATGGCGGACGCGGGCGTCTGTCCACTTTCACAGCAGGCGCGTTCCTGCTGGCCCTCATGGTACTGCTGCACCGCTGGGTCGGGCAGGTTCCGATGGCCGCTCTTGTCGCCATCATGATCATGGTTTCCGCCAGCACGTTCTCCTGGGGAAGTCTGCGCGACCTCACACGCCATCCGCGTCTGTCCAGCCTGACCATGCTCGTCACCGTAGCTGTAGTCGTGATGACTCACGATTTGGCCGCCGGCGTTGCGGTTGGCGTCATGCTTTCAGGCGTGTTCTTCGCCTGGCACGCCGCAAGCCTGCTGCGGGTCACGGAAAAGCGTTCCGGCGATGTGCTGACATATAGCGCGTCCGGTCAGGTTTTCTTCGCGTCCGCTGACAGCCTCTCCGATGCAATCGATTACCATACCGATGCCTCTCGTGTTGTGCTGGATCTGAGCGAGGCCCGCCTGTGGGACATCACATCCGTTCAGGTTCTAGAAAAAATTATCGGCAAACTGCGCGCGCGCGGCCGTACCGTCGAAGTTATGGGACTGCATCCCGAACGACATGGCATTCTGGCAAGCCAGTCGAACGAAGCCCTGCTCGCACTGTAAAAAACAGTCCGGGCGGGGCAGATTGGGCCTGAATTCCGTCCAATCTTTAATCTGGCCGTAATCTGGCCCCATACCCCTGCCCACGCTCTGACGATAAGAAGAGATTATGGAGCCGTCCCCAGCATCCCCATCAGCTTTAACGCGAAAGATTCTCCGCGATCATCGTGTGGATGCCCTGCGCGGTCTCGCACTGCTGATGATGCTGGTGGACCATGTTCCGGATGATCTGCTCAATCGCATCACGATCCGCAATTTCGGATTTGCCGATGCCGCCGAGATTTTCGTCATGCTGGCAGGTTACGCCTCCTATCTGGCTTATGGGCGCCTGATCGACCGCGAAGGCTGGAAAACCGGTATTCACCGTATTCTGGCCCGCTGCCTGAAGCTGTACCTGTACCAGACCGGCATGACGCTGGTGTTCGTCTGGACGGTTCGGCAGTGGCGGCACTATCAGCCGTTGCCCGAATATACGATCGAGCCGCAGCTCGCGCACGGCTATAGCTGGCTGTGGCGTATCCTGACATTCGATGCGCTCCCCAGCTACCTGAACATCCTGCCGCTTTATGTGGTGCTTCTGGCGCTGTTTCCGCTGATTTACTGGATTCTCAAGCGCAGCCTGTGGCTGCTTGTTGCGCTCAGTGTCGGCATCTGGGGCATCGCCAATCTGGATCCGCACCTCACCATTCCCAACTGGCTCGATCCCAGTGGATGGTATCTCAATCCGTTCGGCTGGCAGTTTCTCTATATTCTCGGGATTCTGGGGGCTGTCTGGGCCTCGAAAAACAACGGCGATCTACCGTATCGCCTCTGGGTCAAGGCCCTGTGTCTGGCCTATCTCGCAGGCGCGTTCGTGCTGTGCTTCCCCTACGAATACTGGCACGTCCCATCTCTGCGGATTTTTCCAGCCCCGCCCAATATGGGCAAATCCACGCTGGCCATCTGGCGGCTGCTGGACATCATGGCGATCTTCTATCTGGTGCAGTCTTCGGCTGCGCTGCGCCGCATTTCCGCAGACCGCATCGGCCAGAGCCTTGCCCTGCTTGGACGGAACTCACTGGAAGTCTTCGCCTGCAGCACGGTGCTCGACCTGCTGGGACGGCTGATGTTCGCCAGCTTCGGCATCAATCTGTGGGAACAGCTTGTGATGAATGTGGTCGGCCTCGGTCTGACCTATGCGCTGGCCATACCGCTGGACCGTGTCCGCCAGCGCGCCAGAGCCGCCCGCGCCTCTTCGCGCAGCGCGGCTCCGGCGACACCGGCGTCCGAGTAGAAAAACTCAGGCGTCCGGCTGCACGATCCGGTCTGGATGAAGCAGTTCGAAACGCTCCAGATCCGCCGAGAACAGGCGGACCTGCACATCGATTCCGTCTTCCCGGTCTGTCCGGCCAACCACTTCGCCATGCTGGTAGAGCCATGCCAATGCCGCGCCATCCGTAATGGGCAGACGCACATCGACGGATTTCATTGAGCGCGTCAGGTATTGGTCCAGAACCTCGAACAGGTCCGGCAGACCTTCGCCTGTGATGGCGGAAATCGCAACGGCATTCTCACGCTTCGGAACAGCCTCGACGCCGCCAACCAGATCGGCCTTGTTCAGAACCTCGATCGTGCGGTCCGACCAGTGTGAATCCAGCACGCCGTCCCGCACCATGCCATCCAGCACATTAAGAACGTCTGCCCGCTGGGCCAAGCTGTCGGGATGCGAAATATCGCGGACATGCAGGATCACATCCGCCTGCGCTACTTCCTCAAGCGTTGCGCGGAAGGCAGCGATCAGTTCGGTTGGGAGTTCACTGATGAATCCCACAGTGTCGGACAGGATCACATTGCGCCCGGACGGCAGACGCATGCCGCGCATGGTCGGGTCCAGCGTCGCGAAAAGCTGGTCCTGCGCATGAACGGACGCCCCGGTCAGGGCATTGAACAGCGTGGACTTGCCCGCATTGGTGTAGCCGACGAGGGCCACGACCGGAAACGGTACGCGCTTGCGGGATTCACGGTGCAGGCCGCGCGTCCGGCGCACCTGTTCCAGCTCTTTGCGGATCTTGCCGATCCGCTCGGCCAGCATCCGGCGGTCGGCTTCCATCTGCGTCTCACCCGGACCGCCAAGGAAGCCGAAACCACCCCGCTGACGCTCAAGATGGGTCCACAGCCGGACGAGGCGCGAACGCTGATATTCCAGATGGGCCAGCTCGACCTGCAACACACCTTCACGGGTGGCGGCACGCGCGCCGAAAATATCAAGGATCAACCCCGTCCGGTCCACAACCTTGCAGGCCAGCGCCTTTTCAAGATTGCGCTGCTGACCGGGCGACAGCCGCGCATCAATCACGACCACATCCACATCGTCGAGCTTGACCGCCTCGGCGAGCTGTTCGACCTGACCGCTTCCCAGAAGGGTCGCAGGGCGACGGGCGCGCAGCAGGATTGCGGCCTGACGCACCACGACAAGTCCGATAGACGCTGTCAGACCGACAGCTTCCTCAAGCCGCGCATCGGCCGCACGGATTTCTTCCTGCGGCCCCGACTTTTCCCACGGCAGAATAACAGCCGCCCGTGTTGCGGGTTTTTTGGTGTCGAAACCGCTCAAAGTTCTTCTTCCACAAAATTCATCGCCGTGACCGGCATGATCGTGCTGACGGCATGTTTGTAAACAAGCTGCACATGGCCATCCCGCCGCAGCAACAGGGTCTGCGCATCCGACTGGGCCAGGATTCCCTGAAGCTTCACGCCATTGACCAGAAAAACCGTCACGGAGGCTTCCGTCCGGCGCAGATGATCGAGAAAGGCCTCCTGAACGGCACGAGGGCCGACAGGAGAGGAATGTTCTGAAGTCACGCTGTTATCAGTCGACAGAGGAAAGAGAAGGAAAACCGGCGCTTCATTTCAGCCACTCACCGGGGTGGATGAGGCGGGCGCGCGGTCTTCATTGGTTGTCACGCCAAGCTGCTTGAGTTTGCGATGCAGCGCACTGCGTTCCATGCAGACGAAGCTGGCCGTCCGGCTGATGTTGCCACCAAAGCGCATGAGCTGCACCTGAAGATACTGCGTCTCAAACAGGTCCCGCGCCTCACGCAACGGCAGACTCATGACATCCGCACCAGAGTTGAGGCGGGTCATGGACGGCGCACCCTGACTGATGGTGGAGGGCAGCATGTCTGCGCGGATCGGATCATTGCCCGTTCCCGGCATCATGATCAGCAGCCGCTCCATCAGGTTGCGCAACTCCCGCACATTGCCCGGCCATTCATAGGATTGCAGCGCCGCAAGTGCATCCACCGACAGTTCCCGCACCGGCAGGCCCGAAGACTCGGCGCAGCGGTCAAGGAAGTGCCGCGCCAGACCCGGAATGTCTTCGCGCCGTTCCCGCAGAGAGGGGATCCGCAGCGGCACGACCGCAAGCCGGTAATACAGGTCCTCCCGGAACCGATGCGCAGCGATCTCGGACTGAAGATCGCGGTTGGTGGTGGCGATGACGCGAATATCCACCTTTACCCGTGTATTGCCGCCCAGACGCTCGAAGGTCTGATCCTGAAGCGCGCGGACGATCTTGCCCTGCGTTTCAGGCGGCATGTCCGCGACTTCGTCGAGCAGAAGCGTGCCACGATGGGCACGCTCCAGCACGCCGCGACGCATCGGCTGGCCGTCTTCGCCCTCAAGACCGAACAGCTCCTCTTCGAAGCGGTTGGGCGCGAGCGTCGCACAGTTCAGGGCAATGAACGGGCCCTCCGCGCGGCGGGAGCGCGCATGGATCATCCGCGCTGCCACTTCCTTGCCTGCCCCGGCCGGACCGCTGATCAGCACACGAGAATTGGTGGGCGCGACACGTTCGATCTGGGCACGGATAGCCGAAATGACAGCGCCCTCTCCCGAAAGGGTCGTTTCCGGCCCTGCCCGCAGACGCAGCTCTGCATTTTCCCGCCGCAGACGCGCGGCTTCCAGTGCGCGACGCACCACAACCAGAAGCCGGTCCGACTGGAAGGGTTTCTCGATGAAGTCATAGGCGCCCAGCTTGAGGCTGGACACTGCCGTCTCGATCGTGCCGTGGCCCGAGATCATGAGCGTCGGCAGGCCGGGTTCCTCGGTCTGGAAAATCTTGAGCAGTTCGATTCCATCCAGTCGGGAGCCCTGAAGCCAGATGTCCAGAATTGCCAGCGACGGACGATGCGCGCGAAAGAGTTCGAGCGCCTGATCCGAGTTACCGGCTGTCCGGGTTCTGTAGCCCTCATCGTTCAGAATACCCTCGATGAGGAACCGGATGTCCGGTTCGTCATCGACGATCAGGATCTCATGTTCCATCTGCTGTCCTCATAGTCTGAAGGTCCGTTTCCCCGGGGACATGGCTCTCCTGCTCCCATAACGGCAGGGACAGGGTGACGCGCGTTCCCCGCTGCCCGGATGTCGGGCCACGGGAAAGGTCTGGTTCCCGATCAGTGAGCTGAAGCATCCCGGAATGGTCCTCCATGATCTTCTTGACGATCGCAAGGCCGAGGCCGGTGCCTTTCGCCTTGTGGGTTACATAAGGCTCGGTCAGCCGGTGGCGTTCCACCGTCGGCAGGCCGATCCCGTCATCTTCTATGTCTAGCAGGACATGCCCGCCGCGAATGTGCAAGCCCACCACAATGTGTCCTATTGGCTGCACTGCCTGCCCTGCGGGCTGTCCGGAAGCATTTTCTCCCGGTTTTCCGCGGCCTGTCATGCTGATAGCATCGGCTGCATTCTGTAAAAGGTTTGTCAGTGCCTGACCGATGAGTCGCCGGTCACACCGCACAATTGGCCCTGAGGGAGGCAGTCCAGTGGTCTCGAACACAATTTCGGGATGGGCATTACGCTGGAGCACCAGCGCCTCCCGACACAGCCGCGAGAAGTCCTCCGGCTGCATGACGGGCTGTGGCATCCGCGCAAAGGCGGAGAACTCGTCAACCATCCGTCCGATATCACCGACCTGCCGCACGATCGTATCGACAAGCTGCGTATAGGTCTCGGGGTCAGAGTGGATTTCCTTGAGGAAGCGCCGTTTCAGACGCTCTGCCGCCAGCTGGATCGGGGTCAGCGGATTTTTGATCTCGTGCGCCACACGACGTGCCACATCGGCCCACGCGGCCTTGCGCTGAGCGGACTGGAGATCCGTGATGTCATCGAAGGTCACGACATAACCCGCGACGTCCTGACCGCGTAGTTCCGCCACGACCCGCACAAGCAGCGTCCGTCCCGCCCCCGCACCGGCGCCCTCGCCCGGCCCACCCGGACGCTGCGCACCTTCGGTATCCACCTGGATTTCGGCCGTATGGACGCGCTCTGGCGCCATGCGTGCCGCCTCCAGCAGGGCGGAGAACTCCGGCACACGCTCCGTCAGTTTCCGGCCGATGGTGGGCTGGAGGTCGCGCTGGAGCACACTGGAGGCTGCGCGGTTCGGCAGTTCGATCACCTGCGCCCGGTCCAGTCCGATCACGCCCGCCGAGACACCGGCAAGCACGGTTTCGGTAAAGCGGCGGCGCTCGTTGATCTGGTCATAGGCCTGCATCAGTTCGGACCGCTGGCTTTCGAGCTGGTCTGTCATGCTGTTGAACGCACGCGACAGCCCCGTCACCTCGTCGTCCTTTTCCTGCCCCGCGTCTTCCGGAACCGGAACCCGAACGCCCAGATCCCCTTTGGAAATCCGCTGGGCGGCCAGAATGAGAAGACCTAGCGGATTGGCGATCCGGTTGGCCAGCGCCAGACCCGTCAGCATTCCCACCGCCAGAACCAGCAGGCCCATCAGTGCGAAAATGACCGCGAACAGGACCTGCGTCTTGCCACGATTGGCAATCAGCCGCTGATAATCGGCAACCAGAGTATCCGTCCGACGCATGTGTTCCACCACATCCGGATCGACCGGCCGGGTAATGACCAGCATGAGCCCCGAATTGCCGCCCAGCGCCACCACGGCCCGCACCTTGCGCTGATCCGGGCGATCAAGAATCACGGCCTCGCCATGTCGGGCCAGTTCCACAACCGATTTCGGCGGGAGTGGCGGGGCCGTGGACATATCCGCATCGCTGCCCAGAAGGCCACCGACGGCCAGAACTTTGGACGTCAGGGGATCGAAGACCTCCGCATCCGTCAGGCCCCGTTCCGTGACTTCGTCGTCCAGAAATTCCTGAAGACGCGCCGGGTCATGGAAAAGATCAGTCCCGCGAGAGAAAAGCTCGTCGTTCTGGACCGTAATCAGCGTGTTCGCGAGCGCGAAAGCTTCGGTTCGGGCGTTGTCGTTATGCTCCTGCAGATAACCGACTGCGACCGATCGTGCCTCCGTCAGGGCATCATTCACACGGTTGGAGAACCAGATTTCCACACCATAATGGAAAAAGAGCGTCGCGACTGCCCCCACGACAATAGTCGGGGCGACCGCCACGATGCCGAACAGTGTAATAAGCCGCACATGCAGACGTGCGCCCGCCAGACCAAGCCTGCGTTCGGCCACCATCCGCCCGATCTGCACCACGGCCGCTGCCGCAATCAGCATAAGCGTGATGAAATCGAGCAGGAAGACGATTGCCTGAACCTGCGGCCGGTGCGCCAGAGACATGCCACCTGACAGCACGACGAACGTCGCAAAGGCCAGTACGAGCGCCAGAACTGTCAGAAGAACCGCCCCGTTGGCACTCGTCAGCCTTGCAAACAGGCGCCTCAGGGAACGCAATTTCACTCGTCGATGCCTTTCGGGATCGTGATATCCAGTTCGCGAATACGTTTGCGCAGGGTGTTGCGGTTCACTCCCAGAATGGAAGCGGCCCGCAACTGGTTGCCGCAGGTCCGGCGCAGGACCATTGTAATCAACGGCCGCTCGACTTCTCCCACCACACAGGCATGCAGATCACCCGCGCCGTTTTCCAGATCACCTTCAAGATATTCAGACAAAGGCCGTTCCAGCGCACGCTCCAATCCGCGAGGACGTGCCGTGCCCGTACCGGCCGCCAGACGACAGACCGCGCCGATGCGTTCAGGCCCCATCCGCTGCGCCGACGGCAGCGCCGACAACCACTGGTGCAGCCCTGCCGCCAGCCCCCCCTGTCGCAGAAGCAAGAGCGGATCGTGACGGCTTCCGGCGATGACGCGCAGATCCGTCTGCGCAAGACAGTCCACAAACCGGTCCTGCATCGCGGGACACAGACAGTCGATTTCATCCAGCAGAAGAGTTCCGCCCTGTGCCTGCTGCATCCAGCCCGCCTCGGCGCTTCCAAACAGTGCCGCCTCGCGCAAGGCGCGCGGGGTGGCAGTCAGGGCCGCAACCACGAAAGGGTGCCGAGCGCGCGGGCTGTGGCCGTGCAGCCTGCGGGCCACGTCCTGCCGGTCCAGCCGGGAGGCTCCGTAGAGGAAAACCGGATGACAGCCCTGCTCGACCAGACCGGATACGGACACTTCCGTCATGAACAGCGCATGACCTCAGGCCGCCTCACGCGTGCCATCGCGGCTCAGACTGCCTGCCGGTCCGGCTTCGCGGTTGCGGACGACACCGGCTTCGATATGACGGTCATAGAAGCCTTCGAGCAGCGCAATGGCTTCAGCGGCATTATCCACATTATTGATCGTAGAGCGGAACGTCGCAGACCCCGGCAGCCCAGCGGAATACCAGGAGACATGTTTGCGCGCGAGGCGCAGTCCCGGACGTTCGCCGAAATGGTCGAGCATCATGCGATAATGACGCAGGGCAATCTCTTTTTCGGTCGCCAGATCCGGGTCCGGCACATCCTCGCCCGTCCGTAGGGACTGCGCCACCTGCGCCGTGAACCACGGACGACCATAACAACCCCGCCCGATCATCACACCATCGGCCTGAGACTGGTGCAGCGCCTCACGCGCATCGCGGATGGTGTTGATGTCACCATTAACGATGACCGGCAGCGACACCGCGTCCTTCACCGTTTTGACGAAACGCCAGTCCGCGGTGCCGTTATAGAACATCTGCCGGGTGCGACCGTGAACCGTCACAAGCCGGATTCCGCTCTCTTCCGCGATTTTCGCCAGACGCGGCGCATTGAGAGAGTTGTGGTCCCAGCCCATGCGCATCTTAAGCGTCACCGGCACATTCACGGCCCGCGCCGTGGCTTCCAGCAGCTTCCCGGCCAAAACCTCGTCGCGCATCAGTGCGGAGCCAGCCATCTGCCCGATCGCCACTTTCTTCACCGGACAGCCAAAATTGATGTCGATGAGGTTTGCCCCTCCATCGACCGAAATCTTCGCCGCCTGCGCCATGGCTTCGGGATCACACCCGGCAAGCTGGACCGCATTGGGCCCGCGCTCGGCCATCCGCGCCATGCGCATGGTGTTTTCGTTCTCACGGATCATCGCCCAGGAGGCGATCATTTCCGATACGACAAGCCCTGCTCCCAGATCGCGCGCGAGCTGGCGGAACGGCAGATCCGTCACCCCTGAGAGCGGGGCGAGGATCACCGGGTCCTCGATCACCACCCCCTGCCCCAGATCAATGGGTTTCAGAACACGGTTCGGAGGAGCGGTTTCAGGCGCGTCAGGCGTGACGGAAGGTGAGGAAACAGTCATGGCCCTTCCAATTTACCGCCCTGCCCCCGCAAGCGCAAACGCTCCTTTGAACGCAACCCGCCTTACGGTCCGCGCGCTATGGCCTGCGACAATGTCCACGCCCCATCCGGCCAGTGTTTTTACGGAGAAGACCATGCCGCATATCACGACCAGTGACGGAATCCGCATCCATTACGAGGAACAGGGACACGGACGGCCCATCGTCATGATTCATGGCTGGACGTTTTCGGGACGCTTCTTTCACCGCAATATCGGCCCGATCTCAGAACAGGCCCGCGTCATCACTGTGGACCTGCGCGGCCATGGGCGTTCGGAAAAACCGTCACACGGTTACAGGATCGCGCGTCTGGCCGCCGATCTACGGGACCTGCTGGTGGCGCTGAACCTGCGGGACGTCACGGTTCTGGGCTGGTCGATCGGCTGTCCGGTCATCTGGTCGTATCTGGAACTGTTCGGATCAGAGCGCATCCGTAATGCCATATTCGTCCAGCAGACCCCGAAACAGTATTATTCTGCTGACTGGAAGCTCGGCCATGCCGACTGTTACGATCAGGCGGGCCTGACGGCCGTACAGCAGCAACTAACCCTCACCCCGGAAGACTTCGACCGGGCCAATCTGGAAAACTGCATCTGCCATCCCCTTCCAGACGAAGAAAAAGCCTTCCTGCTTCGCGAGATGGCACATAGTCCCGCACATGCCCGCAGCGCCATGATGGCCGATCACACCACGCAGGACTGGCGCGATGTCCTGCCGCATCTCACGCTTCCGGCCCTGATGATGGTGGCCCGAAAAGATACGATACTGAACCCCGAAGGTCCCGCCTGGGTCGCACAGCACATGCCCAACTGTACCGGCATGGACTTCGAAGACAGTGCTCACATGGTTTTTCTGGACGAAACTGAAAAGTTCAACCGTGCAGTTCTGGAGTTTCTGAAAACCTGACCTCAGCCTGTTGGGCCGATTTCTTCACTATGCCGCTTCAAACCGTCCTGCGTAATCACGAAGCGCCCGTCATCACGCAGTTCGGACAAGCCCAGCCGCTCCAGCCGCTCCAGACAGGGCTGGTCTTTCAATCCGGTCGGGCGGCCCGTCGCGCCACAGAGCAGAAGCCGGTGCAGCGTCGAGCGGCAACACGTCTCAAGGTAAGGCTCGTCATAGGATTCAGAAGTAGGGGCATCGGACATGCATTCGCGTCTATCGTGTCCCTGCGTTACCGCCAAGATAAAACGCCACCAGACATCGCCCAAAGCTGTGAGGTGGATGCTTCACAGCACGGATTAGGGTATGGAAACGATTCATGATCGATCTCGGAACGCTCGTCACTCCTCTCCTGCACCGCTTCGACACCGAAACGGCGCATGAACTTGCCATTCACTCTCTCGCTCTTGGCCTCGGCGGTCAGGCGCCGAAAGACGTCCCGGCCCTCTCGACCCGTGTGCTCGGCCTGCGCTTTCCCAATCCGATCGGCCTGGCCGCCGGGTTCGACAAGGATGCCCGCGCCATTCGCCCGCTTGCAAAGCTGGGCTTCGGGCATATCGAGGCCGGAACCGTGACGCCCCGCCCCCAGCCCGGCAATCCGGGCCCACGGTTGTTCCGGCTGGTCGAGGATGGCGCGATCATCAACCGTATGGGATTCAATGGCTGCGGCGTGAACCGCTTCTGCCGACGTCTCGCCCGTCTGCACCGCCCGATGCCCAATGGCCGGACGCGCGGCCCGATCGTTCCATTGGGCGTGAATATCGGCATCAACAAGACCGGCTCCGACCCGCTTCGGGATTATCCGGAACTCGTTGCCCGTGTGCGGCCGTATGCCGACTACATCACGATGAATCTGTCCTCGCCCAATACGCCGGGCCTGCGGGATCTTCAGTCGGCGGCGATGCTGAAAGAGCTTCTGGCAGCGATCAACACGCGCAACCCCGAACGGCCGCCACTTCTGGTCAAGCTCGCGCCGGATCTGGATGACAGCTCCTACGAACCGATCCTTGAAGCAGCCATCGAAGGTGGTGCGCAGGGCCTGATCCTGACCAACACGACCATCGCCCGTCCCGGCAGCCTGCGCGATCCGGCAGCCCGCGAAACCGGCGGCCTGTCCGGGCGCCCTCTGGCGGCCCGTTCGCGGGATGTGCTGCGGATCGTCTCCGGACTGAACAAGGGCCGGCTGGAGCTGATTTCCTGCGGCGGCATTGAAACAGGCGAGGATATTCTTGCCCGCATCCGCATGGGCGCGGACATGGTGCAGATCTATTCCTCTTTCGTGCTTCAGGGGCCCGGTATCCTGAGCCGCATGAAACAGGAACTTCTGGACGCCATGCGTCGCGACGGCTTCGAGTCGATTGCGGACGCGCATGGAGTGGACTGGAAGGACTGATCCTCCGCAGCACTTTACGCCTCCCGGGCATCTTTTCTCTTTGGGAAAAGATGCCTTTTTCATATCCGTGTTCTCCGCCGCAATCGAACCCCTGTCCCTGCAAACCGTTGAAAACCCATCAAGACACTGAACGGAACACCCGACGCATGACCACACGGCCTGCCGCGCGCGCCTCTTCATCTCTTAAACAACAGCGGTCTGGAGCCGTTTGCGGACGTGTTCTGAGTGTTCTGTCCGTCGCTTTCACACTGGTTTTTGCAGGACTGGTTCCTCCCGCTGCACGTGCTGCGCCTCAGGCTACAGCCCAAACGAACACGGCCCCTTCAAAGCCCATGCTGAAAGGCATCGGAAACGACGCGCAGTCCGATCCCACCACATCCGGCCTTGGCTGGGCTGCGGTTTCCAGCACCATCGCTCACCAGCTCGACGACAGCGCCACCACCTTGCGCCAGGTCTTCGCCGTTCTGAACCGCAAGGATGAAAATACGGGCAACAGCGAACTCGACAGCCTGTCGTCCCGGATCCAGAAGGTCCAGCAGAACACGCAGGACGCCGTCACGCAGATCCAGTCCTACGACAACATCACCGAATCTTTTCTGAAGATCCTCGGCACCAGCGCGGCGGAAAACGAAGATCCCTCCGTCACGGCACAGCGGCAGCGGATGCAACAGAATGCGCAGTCTGTAAAATCGGCCCTGATCCGTGCCAGACTCTATAATCTTCAGGCCCAGCAACTCAACACGGCCATCAACGCGCGTCGCACACAGCTTCAGCACGCAGCTCTGTCCGAACATACGGTTTCACCGCTGGCTCCGCGCTTCTGGAACACACTCCTGACCGAGCGCGCCGAAAACCACTCTTCGTTTCATGAAGGCGGCGTTCTGGCGAACTGGCTCCACCTTCTGATCGGCTGCGCGATCACGTTCGCGGTCATCGGCCTCAGCTCTCCTTTGATCCTGCGTCTGCTCAAGCGCTGTGGCGCCCATTTCCGGCCCGCCACTGAAGACAGCGTGAAAGAGGCGCTCTCCGCCAGCGTCATTGCCATTACGCTGAACGGTGCGCTGGAAGCCCTGATCGCTACACTGACATGGTTCATCTGGGCTGCGGCAGCCCTGCCTGATGGCGGCGGCCCGATTGGTGCGATCATCGGGGAGACCGTTCCTGTCTGTGGCTTTATTATCGGCGCCGGACTGCCTGTTTTTGGACGGAGCGGCGTTCTGGCGCAGGGTAATCCCGGTGAGCGCAAGGCGCTTCGGGGTGTGGACTGGATTCTGGCGATCAGCATTCTTCTTCTGGATCTGCTGCGCGCCTTTCAGGCTCAGGATGCTTTCGGCCAGACGCTTCAGATCCTGCTGGAAATCGCGTTCTCCATCGCCATTGGCCTATGTGCCGTGGATACGTTCCGCCGACTGGGCAACCAGAACGATACGCGCGGCTTTGCGCCATCCGCGCTAGGCGTGTCCAGCCTGCTTCTGACGGTCACGGTCATTTCCATCCTGCTGGGCTATGTGGCCTTCGCCTTCACGCTCAATGGCTGGCTGCTCTCGCTGGGTACCGGTGTGGCCATCGTGGCCCTTCTGGGTTTGTGCTGGCGCGATGTTCTGGAGCGGCTGTTTTCGGAAGGCAGTTTCTTCAGCCTCCGCCTGATGCAGCTTGGCCTTCCCCAGCCGCGCCTGTCGCAGATCGGAGTGATCCTCTCCGGGCTTGGAAATATCCTGCTGCTTCTGCTGCTGTTTTCCATTGCACAAACAGATGGCAGCTTCAGTGTTACGGATATCACGACCCGCCTCTGGCTGCTGTTCGTCGGCAACACCATTCACGGCGTGAAGATTTCTCTCGATACGGTCGTGCTGGTCATCGTGCTGGCTGTGGTCGCCTATTACGCCATCCGCCAGACCCGAGGCTGGATCAGGGACCGGTTTTTCCCAACCACGCGCCTTGATATCGGCAGTCGCACGTCGATCCTCAGCATTTTCACCTATTGTTCGTGGATCCTCGTCGGCCTTGGCATTCTCTCCATCGCCGGGGTGTCTGTGCAGAACCTGACCTGGGTGGTCAGTGCTCTCTCGGTCGGTATCGGTTTTGGCCTGCAATCCATCGTGCAGAACTTCGTCTCTGGCGTTATTCTTATGGCCGAACGGCCAGTGCGCGTTGGAGACATGGTCGAAATCGCCGGTACACGGGGCGATATCAAGCGCATCAGCATCCGCGCGACCGATATTGGGTTGAGCGACGGTTCGACCATGATCGTTCCGAACTCACAGTTCATCACCACAAGCGTCAAAAACGCCACGCTGAGCGGTGCGACGGGCACCCTGACCCTAACATTTCAGGTTCCGGTGGCGACCCATCCGGAAAAAGCAAAATCCATGCTGCTGGAAGTTGCCGCACATCGCGACGACGTCCTCGCAACACCCGCCCCCAAAGTCAGGGTCAGTGCCATTACCGCAGACAGCCTGACTGTGACCCTGAGTGTCGCCCTTACTTCCGCGCGCGACGCCAGCAGCGTGCAGGACGCCATTCTCTTTGACGTCTTCCGCCGGTTCCGTTCCGAAGGCATCGCCATCACAACAGCCTGATCAAAAATAAGGAGTGGGACTCCGGGAAATACTCGATTTCCGAACGGACTGACCATAATGTCAGTCCGTCCAGAGAAATCAGGATTTAGACCAATGCCGTCTCCGACACATATTCCCGGTGAAAAGTCAGGCGGACAGGTCTTTCATCTGCCTGTGCGCTCAAAAACGCTCTCAAGAGCGGAAGCAGCCGCCCATCTCGCACTACCGGAACGCAGAATGAAGCTGCTGTCCCTCCTCGGCACGGGGCCTGCACACACGCAGGGCCCGGATGGCAAAATCGCGTATCGCCGCGAAGATCTGGAACTCTATCTTACGGCCCTGCACGAAAAAGCCGATATTTCCGGGACGGAAATGACGCGACGCCGGGCACAGGCGGCACCCAGCCGTCAGCGAGCATTGGAACTCGTGCAGATCAACAGCAAAACCGGCTTTCCTGATCCAGACCCGTTCATGATGCTGGCAACCGGCGCGGACGCCCGCCACCATGCCTGTTTTTTTATCATCAAGGTCATGGCGCTGTTCGGGCTGATCATGCTCTGCATTTCATCAACACCGCTGCTGCGAGCACATTTCAACTGATGGATCGTCGAGGCCTCAGCCCTGACGATCCATCAGCATATTTGTCACGGCTGCCTTGAAGGGCAGAAGCCGGTTGGCCACTGCCAGCCCGGCCCGACGCGCCATCAGGAACGGGGCTTCGTCACGGGTATAAACGGTCGCAATGGCATTGGTGGCCGCAAAGAGCGGCGCCGTCGCCAGACGGTGCGTCCGCTCGAAACGCGACAGAACGGACGGATCACCCGCATCACCGGGACCATCTGCAATCGCCTTGGCCAGAACTTCCTGTCCCTTAAGGCCAAGATTGAACCCGTGCGCCGTAATCGGATGCATTCCCACCGCGGCATCCCCGATCAGGGCCAGACGCGGCGCCTGAAAGCGATGGGCGTAAACGGCCTTGAGCGGATACACGCAACGCGCGCTCTCCAGCGTCATCGGCCCCATACGCCCCTGCGTACGGGCGGTGATATCCTCGCTGAACGCCTTCCCATCGAGCGCCTTGAGACGCGCGATCTCGTCTGGCTCCAGCGTCAGAACCAGCGATGAACAGGACCCCGGACGATCATCCGCTGCGACCGGAAGCAGAGCAATCGTCTGCCCTTCATCGAACCATTGAAGCGCCGTATTGGCATGCGGCTCGGGATGCCGCATCCGGCAGACCATGATGTTCCGCTGGAAATCGTGAACGATCGCCCCGATCCCGGCTTCGGTCCGCAGGCGTGAAAAACGCCCATCCGCCGCCACGAGCAGATCGGCCTCAAGACGTTCGCCATTGGCCAGAATGACGCCTGCCGACCGCGTATCGTGCCACGAACTGGCAATGCCTTCCCCGGCTTTGAGGTCTATACCCGGCGTTCTCGAAACCACGCGATAAAGCGCCCGGCGGATCAGATGATTCGCCACCATATGCCCCAGCGCATCAGGGCCATCGGCGGGTGCATCAAAGAGAAGTGGCGGATTTCCAGTCTTCCCGGTCTCAATCCGGGCTGTATACATCGGGCAGATGCTACCAGCCGGGATCTCGTCCCACGCACCGACAGCTTTTAGCCATTCCGAGGCATGATGCGTCAGCGCGATTTCCCGCCCGTCAAAAGGCGGATCGGCCAGCACATCCGCAGAAGACCGCTCGACAAGGCAGACCTTGCGTCCGTCCCGCGCAAACGAAATGGCCGCAGCCAGCCCGACCGGACCACCACCCGCGATGATAACGTCGTAACGCATCTGTTCAGCCGGCATCCGCGGCGAACTTGATGGCATCGCCCTTCCAGACCGCCATGTAATCGTCGATTTCGGGACGCTTGCGCTCATCGGAATGCTTCGCGGGCGTTCCGACGAACAGGAAACCCGCGAGACGATGTGGCTCGGGTAGCCCCAGAGCTGTTAACAGAATACGGTCTTCACAGAACGGACCCGTTACCCACATACCGCCGAAACCGGATGCGTGAAGCGCATTCAGAACATTCATCGCTCCTGCGGCCACAGCCATTTCCTGTTCGATGACCGGGATTTTTCCTTCAGGTTTAAGATGCATCCCGAGTGCGATAATCATCGGCATATTGGAAAAGCGATGATGACGCTTGGTCTTCTTGGCTTCAGGCGCATCGGGCTCCTGCCGCCCCATCGCTTCCACCACGAGATCGGCGAAAGCCTCGCGATGCTTGCCCTTGATCACAGTATAGCGCCAAGGCCGCATTTTCCCGTGATCTGGCGCCCGCAGACCAGCGGAGAGAATGGTGCGCAGGTCATCCCCCTTCGGCGGAGGCTCGACGAGATGGTCCGTCGAGGCGCGGGAGAGAAGGACGTCGAGGGGGGAATGATGATGTGCCATAATCAGGAAATATGGTCCGATCTTTCTTCCTCGCCAAGGGCAATTTCCTGACACGGCCCACTTCAAGGAAACGTGACGTGCTTTCGCACGGTTTCCTCCGGGAACACGCTTTCCCCGCTCCGGCTTTTTCTTTCTGCAAACGGACGGATTTTGCACGCATCTTAGCCAGATAGCGTGGAAATCCGCGCCATGCTGGTGTAGCAGAGAGGTCATGAACGACATCCGCCACGCCAGCCTGCATCGCGCCACCAGCGAAACCGACATCACCCTTGCCCTCACGCTCGACGGCGAAGGCCGTTCCGACGTAGACAGCGGCATCGGCTTTTTCGATCACATGCTGACGGCGCTGGCCAAACATGGTGGCTTCAACCTTGACCTGAAAGCCAAAGGAGACCTGCATATCGACGGGCATCATACTGTCGAGGATGTTGGCATCGTTTTCGGACAGGCCTTTCGTCAGGCCATTGGCGACAAGCGCGGCATCGAGCGTTTCGGCCATGCGCTTGTCCCGCTGGACGAAGCCCTGTGCGAAGCCGTGGTGGATATTTCCGGCCGCCCCTATCTTGCCTGGAATGTCGTCTTTCCGCGGGAGAAGATCGGCACGATGGACACGGAACTGTTCGAAGAGTTTTTCCGCGCCTTCGCCATGTCCGCCCATATCGCCCTGCATCTGACCTGCAAGGCTGGCACCAATGCGCATCACATCGCCGAAAGCGGCTTCAAGGCCGTTGCCCGCGCGCTGAAAGTTGCCGTTTCGCATGATCCGCGCTCGGCGGGCGCTATCCCTTCCACCAAAGGCGTGCTGTGAAGCTCTATATTCCCTGCACGAAGCCTGATGCTCCTGGCCCGCAGATGCCCGTGATGGTGCAGGACGGTTTTTCATGGCGCGTCCTGTTTTGCGGCTGGTTTGGCCTGCTGACCTATGGCGCATGGATTTCCGCCCTTCTGGCTGCTGCCGTCACCATGATCGTTCTGCATGTCCTGAAAGGGTTCTGGCCCCGGCTTGATCTGGTCGTAGCCATTCATGCCGTCCTCGCCAGCTTTACGGCTGAGATCCGGCTGTGGGAACAGCGCCTGAACGGCCGCATTCCCGGCACGCCCATCGCCGCACCCAGCCGGGACATCGCGCTCCTGCGCTGGATGGACCAGCAGCAATACACCCCTTCCTACGGCACATCTCCGGAGTTTCCATGCGCGTCGTCGTAATTGACTACAATGGCGGAAATCTCGCCTCGGCCGCACAGGCAGCCCGCAAGGCCGCGACACGCAAGGGGATCGAAGCCGACGTCGTCATTTCCCGCGACGCAGACGACATCCTCACCGCAGACCGACTGATCCTCCCCGGTCAGGGTGCATTCGCGGACTGCGCGCAGGGCCTTGGTCCCGAACTGCGCAACATGCTTGAAACCGCAACTTCTAATGGCACGCCGTTTCTCGGCATCTGCGTCGGCATGCAGCTCATGAGCGAATACGGCCTCGAACATGGCCGGACCGAGGGGCTGGGCTGGATCTCTGGCAATATCCGGCGCATGGATGAAGCCGCCAGTGCCGGTCTGCGTCTGCCCCATATGGGCTGGAACACGTTGGATTTCATACCCGGCGCACATCTGCTGACGGACGGCCTCACACCCGGCAATCACGGCTATTTTGTTCATTCCTATGCTCTGCATGACGGCGCGGACAGCGATCTGGTCGCCACCGCGCAGTACGGCACGCAGGTTCCGGCCATCGTCGCCCGCGGAAACCGCTGCGGCACGCAGTTCCACGTCGAAAAAAGCCAGGATGTCGGCCTGACCATCCTCGGCAACTTCCTGCGGTGGACTTCATGACGATCAGTTGTGAACGGGTTGTCTCGTCACTGTCGCCCGAAGATCTGGACGCCCTGATCGAGGCCACATCGGCGGGTATTCTGGACGGTGGCGGCTTCGGCTGGCTCCAACCTCCCGGCCATCAGGCACTGGCGCGCTATTTCGAGGGCCTGCTGCTTGTGCCGGAGCGCAGCCTGTATGTCGTGCGTGACAATGGCACGATCTGCGGGGCGGGCCAGCTTGTCCGCCCGCCTGCAAGCTATGAAGCCCACGCGGCAACCGCCAACCTGACCGGTTTTTTCGTGGCGCCCTATGCCCGCGGGCGCGGTCTGGGACGCGCGCTTCTGGAAACCATGCTCAAGGGCGCAAAGGCCATTGGCTGCAAGGTTGTAAACTGCGACATCCGCGAAACGCATGTCGCCGCTATCGGGCTGTTCCGGTCATTCGAGTTCGAACACTGGGGCACGCATCCTTATTATGCACGGATCGGAGGGCAGACGGTGCGCGGACTTTTTCTCTCAAAACTTCTGGCAAACGAGAACGAGGCCGCCCGCTGGCAGTCCAGCATCGCCATGCCTGACGCCAGCAGTTCCGCCTCCAGTTCGGCATCCGAACCGGAAACTCCGACTGCGACACACGGTCTGACGCTTTACCCCGCCATCGACCTCAAGGACGGTGCCTGCGTCCGACTGCGACGCGGCGAAATGGAAGATGCAACCCATTATTCCGACGATCCTGGTGCTCAGGCTCGCATGTTCGCCGAAGCCGGATGCCGTCACATCCATGTCGTGGACCTGAACGGTGCTTTTGCAGGCCGTTCGACCAATATTCCGGCGATCGAATCCATCGTGAAGGCCACCAGCCTTCCCGTACAGCTCGGCGGCGGAATCCGAGACATGGCGGCCATTGAACGCTGGCTCGAAGCGGGCGTCTCACGCGTCATTCTGGGTTCCGTGGCCGTCAAGGACCCTGAACTTGTGCGTCAGGCCGCCCGTGCCTTCCCGGGCCGTATCGTTGCTGGCATCGACGCCAGACAAGGCCGCGTCGCCACCGAAGGCTGGGCAGAAGTGTCGGAACTGGAAGCCAACGATCTGGCCCTGCGCATGGAAGATGCCGGCGTCGCCGCCGTGATTTTCACCGAAATCACCCGGGACGGAATGCTGGCCGGGCTCGACCTCGAACAGACCGCAGACATGGCGCGCCGCCTGTCTATTCCCGTCATCGCCAGCGGCGGTGTCGGAACTCTGGAGCATCTCAAGGCTCTGCGCGACGTCGCCCGCGACGTTCCGGGCATTTCCGGCGCGATCGTCGGACGCGCGCTCTATGACGGCCGTATCGCACTCAAAGACGCACTGGACGTCCTCGGGTCATGCTGAAACTCCGCGTTATCCCCTGCCTGGACGTCAAGGACGGTCGCGTCGTCAAAGGGGTGAACTTCGTCTCCCTGCGCGACGCAGGCGATCCGGTCGAACAGGCCAAACTTTACGACGCCGCCGGTGCCGACGAACTTACCTTTCTGGACATCACTGCCAGCGTTGAAAACCGGGACACCATTCTCGACGTCGTTCGCCGCACGGCCGAAGCCATCTGTCTGCCCCTGACCGTGGGCGGTGGTGTCCGCACCTGCGAAGACATGCGCCGTCTCCTGCTCGCCGGTGCCGACAAATGCGCCGTCAACTCGGCTGCCATCAAAAACCCGGACCTGATTCGTGAGGCCTCTGAACGTTTCGGCAGTCAGTGCATCGTCGTTGCCATCGATGCGCGCTCCAATGGCCAGGGTGGCTGGGAAGTCTATGCCAAGGGCGGCCGCGAACCCACAGGTCTGGATGTCGTGGAATGGGCGCGGAAAATGCAGGATCTCGGCGCAGGTGAAATCCTGCTGACCAGCATGGACCGCGACGGCACCCGCGCAGGTTTTGACCTCGATCTGCTGCGCGCGGTCTGCAACGCCGTGACTGTTCCGGTTGTTGCCTCGGGCGGCGTGGGCGAATTACAGCATTTTGTGGAGGGCGCGGAAGTTGGCGCAAGTGGCCTTCTGGCGGCAAGTGTGTTCCACTTCGGCCAGTTCCGCATCGATGAAGTCAAGAACGCGCTGAACAAGGCCGGTCTGCCGGTCAGGCTTGGAGAGTAAGATCATGGGTAAACCCGCCACCAAACCGGCTCCGAAGCCCTCAAAACAGCAGGATGACAAGAAATCCGACCTCCTGCAGGAACAGATCCTCCAGCGCCTGTATGACACGGTTCAGTCCCGTCGCGGCACCGACCCGTCCCTCAGCCATTCCGCACGCCTGATGTCTCGCGGCCGCAATAAAATCGCCCAGAAATTCGGTGAGGAAGCGGTCGAATGCCTGATTGAAGCCGTCAACGGCAACCGCAAGGAGCTGATCGGCGAAAGCGCGGATGTTCTGTACCACTTGATCGTTATGTGGGTGGACGCAGGCGTCTCCCCTGAAGACGTCTGGACGGAACTCAAGCGCCGCGAAGGCACCAGCGGCATCGCAGAAAAAGCTGCCCGCCCCAAGGAAAAGATCGGCTAAACAGGAGCCTGCCCATGGCATACGACCCCAACAACATCTTCGCCCGCATCCTGCGTCAGGAAATCCCCTCACGCACGGTCTATGAAGATGATTTCGTGCTCGCCTTTCACGATATCGCCCCTCAGGCGCCGATCCATGTTCTGGTCATCCCCAAAGGTCCTTACGTCTCCATCGCAGATTTTGGCGCAACAGCCTCTCCAGAGGAAATCACAGGCTTCTGGCGTGCGGTCTCAAAAGTCGCCGAAGACGAAGGCCTGACCCAAGAAGGCTTCCGCCTCATCAGCAATTCCGGCCCCAATTCCGGGCAGGAAGTCCCCCATTTCCACGTTCATCTGTTCGGCGGGAAAAGCCTCGGCCCTCTGCTGACACAAAAAACCTCCTAAATAACGCTTGCAAAGATCCGAAGGGCACCCTATTAACCCCTTCGCCTCGTCCCATTCGTCTAGAGGCCTAGGACACTGCCCTCTCACGGCGGCAACAGGGGTTCGAATCCCCTATGGGACACCAGATTTATTTGGCAATGCTATCAAGCACTTACCGCCAAACTAGGCCCTCCATTACAAAAATTAAGTAGCGATTTTGGACCAATTCTGGACCAATGACGATTCCGTCCCCTTTCGGAGTTCGTCTCATGGCCCGTATAAAGTCCGCCGAAAATGCTAAAGATCCCGC
>NZ_JABCQI010000004.1 GCF_015244745.1 Gluconobacter cadivus | reverse complement strand
AAGACCCTCAGTGGCCTTACCCCTTACGAATACGTCTGCAAAATCTGGACTTCAGAGCTAGAAAGATTCATCATCAATCCAACCCATCAAATCCCGGGACTAAACACCTAGTGTTTCCAGGCCGGGTTTCAACTCCATCGTCGGGATCTGATAGTCGCCGCCGTTTTGTTTCCGGTATGGGATCGGCGTTGTCGTTGCGAGCGTGCGCATACGCTCGCGAAGTTGTTCGGACACAATTTCGAAACGTGCGTCATCCAGTCGGTCTGTCCTGTAAGCCACGAAAGGCGGTAGCACTGTGAAGCCGGGATAGAACAGAATGCCATGGTTGATCGGAAACAGCAGATCATCGATCTGACCATTGATCCCGCGTTCGGAATAATGCTCCGGCCAACCTCCGGTCGTTACGAGCAGCATGGCGCGCTTGCCTGCCATCACGCCCTCGCCATAGCGATCCCCCCAGCGGCGGTCGCTGTGTTCACCAACGCCATACGCAAAGCCACAGGCATAAACGCGGTCAACCCAGCCTTTGAGGATCGCCGGCATGGCGAACCACCAGAGCGGGAACTGGAAAATCACGGTATCGGCCCAGCGAAGTTTCTCCTGTTCTGCTTTCACGTCATCCGTTAGGCCTTCCGCTGCGAATGCACGGGAAGATGCAGATGCCACTTTCAGGCGCTCGTCGGCAGGCAGATCCGGGAAATCGCTGCGGTCGACATTCGCTTTCCAGTGCATGGTATAAAGATCAGAGACTTTGACCTCGTGCCCCTGCGATTGCAGTTCGGCGACTGCGATATCGAGAAGAGCGCCATTGAGGGAGTGTCTTTCGGGATGGGCGAACACGATCAGGACATTCATGCGTGGGGCCTTGTCTTTGCAAAAAGGGTTCGTTTCCCGGCAAGACTAGGCGATAGGATATTCTTCTCCCATATGGAGATAGCGGAAGGCACTGTGCCGAAAAATGGAACAATCCTTGATCTCGCTGGAACGGATGCGCACCTTTGTACGCATCGCTGAACGCGGCAATCTGGCCGCAGTCGCACGGGAAACCGGTGCCGGACAATCGACAGTAACGCGGCATCTGCGCGAACTTGAAGAGGCTCTGGGTGTCTCGTTACTGATGCGCACCACGCGCCGGACCGCGTTAACAGACGAAGGCACGCGATATTATGCGCAGTGCGTGCAGATTCTTTCTCTTGTCGAACAGGCGAGTCAGGAAATGCGCGACACTCGGCAGGCAACGGCCGGAACGGTGCGTATTTCCTGTACCGGTGCGTTGGGTGTTCTGCATGTCAGTCGTCTCGTCTATGCTTTTCAGGACGAGAACCCAGGGATCAGGGTGGAATTCGGTCTGACGGACGAGCGTATTGATTTGGTGCGTGACGGTGTTGATATTGCCATCCGTCTTGGCCCCCTGAGCGATTGCGCGATGAAACTGCGTTCTCTTGGAGAGAGTCAGCGTATGCTGGTCGCATCTCCCGAATGGCTGCGTCGCAACGGTCCGGTGCAGAGCCCCGAGGACCTGCGTCAGCTTGAGGGCGTACGGATGTCTCGTGTGCATGGATCGGACCGGCTGGTTTTGCAGAGCACGAGGGGCAGAAATCACGTTGTGCCGTTCCACGGTCGTTTGATCGTCGATCATGGTCTGGCAGCGCGGGATGCGTTTCTTGCAGGTCGAGGCTACGGGCCGGCCCATCGGTGGCTGATAGAGGACTGCCTGCGGGATGGTCGTCTTGAGCATATACTGCCAGATTATACGCTGTCGCCCGTGCCGCTGAGTATGCTGATCGCACCGGAACGGACGAACCTGACCCGGGTCCGTCTCTGCGTTGATTTTCTTGCGAAGGGACTTAGGCGGGTTCCCGGCATCAGCCGGTGAGTGTTCGAACTTTGCTGCGGCGTTCAGCCTGCGCGCGCACATAAGCTAACATGCGTCTGCGGATCAGTCCGCTCACGGGGCGGATAAGATACCAGTAAGGCGCGAAACGTCGTCGGGTCGCGGGCGTAGGACAGTAGATACATGTCTCGGTCGTGAGGCGCGCTCTTCCGTGTGTCAGAGGCAGAAGCGTGAAGGAAAGCACAAGTCTGCAAACGTTCTGCTTTGCGCAACTCCGGAAATCTTCCACTGAACGGCATGGGAGTAACCCGTAATCGGCTTCCCAGAATGCACCAACCAGCCCGAAAGCAAGGGTGCTGTCTCCATCACGTCCTAAAAAGGTAAAATCGTCCTGGTCAAAGGGTGGTCGACTGGTGCGTCCCAACATATGCATGGGCAGTTCGCGTAGCTTTATGGCAGCACGAACCAGCGGATCATGTTTCAAGCGGTAGTCCATCGCGCAGTCAAGAATGCGTCCCGGAGGAGCCGCAATATCGATGCTATGTCGTTCCCGAAAATCAACACGAGGCAGAAGCGTCTCGATCCAGTTCGGGGAAAGCGTCGCGGCGCCTTTAGGTGTCATCTGTCAATGCCGGGCATTGGCACGAATTCCGGTAGCGCCCGAACACGATCGAGCCAGCGTGTCAGCGCGCTGAAAGGGGTGATGTCGATCCCGCCTTCATGGGCGAGCGCAAGATAGGGAAATAGTGCGCAGTCCGCGATGGTCGGTCGGTTAAGAGCGAACCAGTTATGGACGCTCAGATGCTGGTCCAACAGAGGTAAAAGCCGCTGCGTGACAAGACGTGCGCTTTCCATCGAACGGTCATAGCCAAATTTTCGGATCAGGCGGGCCGTGTTTGGGCCGTCGCGCACCTCATTCGCGGCAATGGAAAGCCATTGCACGATTTCAGCCTGGGCTGCTGGTTCTTGTGGCCACCATGTTCTGTCCGCAAGTTGGCCGGCCAGATAGACGAGGATCGCCTGGGAATCACGCAGAACGATCTCCCCGTCGATCAGAACTGGCACTTCCTGAAACGGATTCAGGGCCGTGAATTCTGGAGTGCGCTGTTCGTCTGCCGCGAGGTCCACGGGTACATGTTCCAGATGAATTCGGGCCAAGGCTGCCAAGAGGCGCACCTTATAACAATTGCCGGAGAGCTCGAGATTGTAGAGTTTCATGAACGCTTCTCCGTCATGCGTGATGACTACGTCTGATTTGTATAAAGCTTTCCCCCAGCAAGCGCACGCTTCGTTGCCGTACTGGAAATGAGTAGAGGGATGGGGAGAGGGTTTTTGAATTCCCTGCCTCTGTTTCCGGGCCATTACGATTTTCTGTGTTCATACGTCTGCGCTTGGCTTTATTTTGTACCAGATCGCATAAAGAGCGGGCAGAAAGAGCAGAATCAGCACTGTTCCTGCAATGGTTCCTCCAATGAGGGTAAAGGCCATCGAACCCCAGAACACTGATTCTGTCAGAGGAATAAAGGCCAGTACAGCCGCGAGGGCCGTCAGAATGACAGGGCGTGCACGCTGTACGGTGGCTTCAACGACGGCATGAAAAGGATCAAGTCCCGCAGCCTGATTGACCTTGATCTGCCCTATCAGGATCAGTGTGTTGCGCATCAATATGCCCGATAGTCCGATCAGCCCCAGAATTGCATTGAAGCCAAAGGGCTGATGAAAAAGCAGCAGGACGGGAACAGTACCAACCAGCCCCAATGGTGCTGTTAAAAAGACCATTATCATTGCGGACATGGTGCGTGTCTCAATGACCAGAACGAGAAGGGTCAGGAGGACCATCACCGGAAAGATCGGAAGCAGAGCGCGATTAGCCTTTCCAGCTTCCTCTGTATTTCCACCCGTTTCGATACGATAGCCGGGCGGCAGGGTTGCCTTCAGATGAGCCAAAGCAGCTTCAATCTCTGTCGAGACTTGTGGGGGCTGAAGGTTTTCGTCGATATCGCTTTGCACCGTAATGGTCGGCACACGGTCCCGCCTGCGCAGGATGGGGTCTTCTGCGCGGTAGTCGAGATGACCGATCTGGCTCAGGGAAATCGCTTTACCTTCGTCATTGCTGATGGTCATGTCCTTGAGACGATCAGGATTGAGGCGGTCATGACCCGCGCTTCGGGCGATCAGATCGACGGTCCGGATATCCTCGCGTACTTGAGTGACTGGAATACCCAGAAGGAGAAATTGAATCTGGGAAGCGGTCTCTTCGGGTGTTAAGCCAACGAGCCGCAAACGGGCCTGATCCAGCACGAAATGAGCTGTAGGAGCGCGTTCGCCCCAGTCGGTATTCACTTGGCGGGTATTCGGGTTTTGCCTCATGATGTCCTGCACTTGCCGCGCAATCACTCGCAATTCGTCTGCATCAGGACCCATGACACGAAATGCGACGGGAAAGTGAGAATAGGGGCCGAAGACGAGTTGCGTTGCACGGATGCGGGCTTCCGGCGCCAATCCCTGCGCGATCTGCGCTCTGAGCTTGAATTTAAGACGGTCACGCGCTTTTTCGTTCGGGGTTAGAACGATAATTTTCGCAAAGGACGGATCGGGAAGTTCAGGGTTATAGGCAAAGAAGAAACGGGGCGCGCCGGCACCTACATAACTCGTGACGATGGTGGCTTCCGGCTGGGTGCGTAGCCAGTTTTCCACGCGTGCGGTGATTTTGCTGGTTGCTTCAATGCTCGTACCTTCGGGCATCTGGACTTCAACGAGTGCTTCGGGACGATCGGATGTCGGAAAGAACTGTTGTTTGACGGCTCCCATTCCCACGACCGCCAGAAGGAAAGCTGCCGTGACACTGCCCGCAACCATGAACTTGCGACGCACTGCCCAGATGACAAGGCGACGAAACCTCTGATAGCGCGGCGTCATGTAAGGCGAGCCGTGCTCGTCACCGACCTTATGGATTTTGGGGAGAAGCTTTACCCCCATATAAGGCGTGAAAACGACCGCAACGACCCAAGAGGTGATCAGTGCAAATCCGACCACCCAAAAGATGTTGCCCGCATATTCGCCAGCCGTGGATTGGGCGAAACCCACCGGTGTAAAGCCAATAACCGTGACGAGTGTGCCAGCGAGCATTGGGGCCGCGGTATGGTTCCAGGCATAGGCCGCAGCGCTGGTGCGTTCATACCCTTCCTCAAGTTTCACCACCATCATCTCGATTGCGATGATGGCATCGTCCACCAGAAGGCCAAGGGAAATAATCAGGGCGCCAAGAGTAATACGATCAAGTGCCCGGCCAGTCAGATGCATGATGATCATGACGGTCGCAAGCGTAAGGGGAACAGCAGCGGCAACCACAATGCCCACACGCCAGCCCAGACTGATGAGGCTGACAATCATCACCACGATCAGCGCCACAAAAAACTTGAGCATGAACTCGCCGACCGCCGCGTGAATATTCACTGCCTGATCGACGACTTTTGTCAACGTGACGCCTCGGGGAAGGCCTGCCGAGAGGGTCTTGCCTGCGTCATCGAGCGCAAGCCCCAGTGTCTGACCGTTCCAGTGCTCCTGCATTACGACATTGAGGACCAGCGCCTGCTCGCCATTGTGCCGGATCAGGTAGGTCGGAGGATCTTCATAACCACGATCGACTGTAGCGATGTCGGCTATTCGGAAGGTTCGGCCATTGGCTGCGACGGGTGTATTGCGGATCGCTTCGAGATCGTTGAACCGGCCATCCAGACGGATGAAAACCTGTGGACCGCTGGTATCGATCGAACCCGCTGCCGTGATGCTGTTCTGGTGGGAAAGAGTATTGAAAATATCCTGCGGCCGGATGCCAAGTGTGGCGAGGCGCGCGTTGGAAAGATTGACGAAAATCTGCTCGGGACGTTCTCCGACGATGTCGACTTTTCGCACACCCGGCACATGCAGCAGGCGCTGGCGGATGGTCTCGGCATGGCGAACCAGCAGCCGTTCGGGCAGACCATGGCCTTCGATCGCATAAACGGCGAAATCGACGTCGCTGTATTCGTCGTTGACAAAAGGCCCCATGACGCCGCGCGGTAGTTTGGGGGTCGTATCAAAAAGCTTTTTGCGCGCCTGATAGAACTGTTCTGGCACCGCAGATGGCGGCGTGTTGTCCTTTAGTGTGACCAGAAGAACGGTCATTCCGGGCCTGGAGAGGGTTTCGACCCGGTCATACCACTGAAGTTCCTGAAGTCTTTTTTCCAGAGGGTCTGCGACGAGATCCTGCATCTCCTGTGCCGTGGCACCTGGCCTCCTATTGCGACAATCGTCGCTCCAGAGTGTAATATAGGGTCGCTGGCAGGACTGAGGACGGCGTTTTCTTCTGTCAGGTGGGTAACGGCAACCTTATGGAAACTGACGCGGGACGTTTTGTTGTCTACGATCCATATGCCCTGACCCTGTCCTTCGTCATCCAGTGCTCCCAGAGGAACCTGAAGACTCTGTGCGTCCTGATCGAACGGGAGTTCGACCCTGACCGTCGTTCCCAGAGGAGCCGATGCGCCTTCGCCTTCCAAGACATAGCGTGCCGCATAGGTGCGCGTTGAGGCATCCGAGGCATCGGAAAGCTCTCGCAAATGGGCAGAGATCTTCTGAGCGCCGCCATAGAGAAAAGCGCTTGCTTCTGAATGCAACGCTGGACGGAGGCCTTCCGGAAGATCGACGCGCGCTTCGCGGGGACCGGCATGAGCCAGGACGATGACGGCTTGGCCGCTTGATACAACCTGGCCCGGTTCTGCCAGTGTCTGGACGATAACCCCGTCGGCATCGGCGCGGAGCAGTGAATAATCGTCCTGATTGCGGGCAACTTTTTCCTGAGCGATGGCGGCATCGAGCTGAGCTTTTGCGCTGTCAGCTTCGGCTTTCACTTCGTCATAGGTTAAGGCAGACGCCGCTCCTGTGCCAACAAGGCCGCGATAGCGCTTTTCATCGGCGGTAGCCTTTACCCAACGGGCATGCGCGGAAGCCATGCTCCCTGTCTGTGCCGTGAGGGCATGAACGTAATCAGTCGGGTCAAGCCGCATCAGCACCTGACCAGCCTTTACCTGCTGGCCGACGTCAACCAGACGCTCAATAATTTTGCCTTGAATACGAAAGCTCAGATCGCTTTGCACCCGCGCGACGACAGTCCCGGTGAATTGGTACGTGTCGGCGCGCGCATTTTCGATCTGGGCGGTCTGAACGATACGATCGACAACGCGAGGGTCGGAGTGAACCTCTCGTTTGCAGCCGACGAGTCCTAAAGTGGCGAACAAAGTTGCCGCCGTAAGGCGGGGCAGGCGCAAGACGGCCATTGAGGGCTCCAGGACAAGAGTGGTCACTTATCCTGTTTATTAGTGAATAAAATGTCAAATCGTCACTTAAAATTTACGGTGCGAGGCTGCGCAGAACCAGATTGGCAATCATCGTGGCATCGGTATCGAGGGTTTCCAGATTGTATTCGAGAAGAACGGGATGCCGGATGGGCTGAAGGCTGAGTGTGATGGCGCGGCAGGCTTCATCAATCGGCGTCTTGCGTTCGAACTCTCCCTGTTCGCGCCCTTCCAGAATAATGTGGCGGATAATGCTGCTCAATTCCTGATCGAAGGCGATGGCGGCGTGCCATTTCTCCTCAATCGCGGACGCGACAATATCGTGCATTTTACGATCATGAATAAACAGATCGGCCCCATTATGAGCAAGAGACTGAAAGGTTTTTCGCAGTTTTTCAGGGGGTGTGATGTCTTCTCTCACGACGGTCTGGATGTCGGTCAGGAGCTTGTCGTGACAGAGGGTGCAGATCGCTTCACCAATGGCTTTTTTTGAGTCGAAGAATTTATAGAGATAGGCGGTGGACAGACCGATCGCTTTTGCCAGATCCGCGACTGTCGTTTTTTTATAGCCGTACCGCCGGAAGTGCTCGTGTGCCGCCGTGATAATCTGGTCCCGACGGTCATGATCGACGGGGCCTCGCTGCCCGGAAGGTTTTCTGGTCATCGTTTTGCCCCTTGTTTTACCCGTCCTTCATAGCTCTGTTACCCAACATTGACAACGAGTGACGAATGTGAAAACTATTCACTCGCATTGTAGAGCCAGATATGATTGCTGGATCACATTTGGGGCATGAGCGTATGGCCGTCGATCACACCGCACGAGCGATGTTTATGAAGCCCTCAAGGGGCGTGCGCTTCGCGAGAACGCCTTTGTCACTTGCGGCTATGTTAAGTCTCGGGGCATGTGCGGTGGGGCCAAATTACAAGGCACCTCACTCGGATCTTGCCGCGTTTCATAATGTCGACTTGCTAGGGTATGGCGGCGGGCAGGCTTCTCTGGATCGCTGGTGGGAGGAATTCCACGACGCTGAACTGGTTCGCATAGAACAGCGTGTTCTGACGCAGAATCTTGATCTGGAAGCGGCAATCTGGCGCATAAGACAGGCTCATGGTGCGGCTGAGGCTGCTGCTGCACAAATGCTGCCAACACTGGATTTTGCTCCGCAGGCATCGGCCTACAGGCTGTCCAATGAAGGACTGATTGGTCGGATAGCGCATAATTTTCCGGGCTATAACCGCGATCAGCGAGCTTATGATATGCATGGCGTGGCCAGTTGGGAACTGGATCTGTTTGGCGGTCTGAGACGTGGGCATGAGGCGGCCCGAGATGAAGCCGAGGCTGCTGTTGCGCAGAGCGCGGGCGTACGGATCAGTGTCGCAGGAGAGGCCGCGGATGCTTATTTCCAGATACGGGGATATCAGGCCCGGCTACGCATCGCGCAGGATCAGATTTCAACGGATCGGCACTTGTTTGATCTTGTGCAGCAAAAGCGGGACCGCGGTGTTGCGTCGCAGCGTGCGCTTGATCAGGCGCAGGCCCTTCTTCAGTCCGCACGCGAGACAGTGCCGGTACTACGGGTCGCGTTAGAGGTTCAGCTTAACCGGCTGGATGTCCTGATGGGCGCCCAGCCGGGGACTTATGCACAGGAATTGGCTTTTGCCTCGCCTTCGCCAGCAATTCCGTCCATTGGTAATGTCACGCCCGCAGATATTTTGAGGTGCCGCCCCGATATTATCGCGGCAGAGCGGCGTCTTGCCGCGTCAAACGCACGTATCGGTCAGGCACTGGCTGATTATTATCCGAAGCTTTCGCTCTCGGGTGCGCTTGGGTTTCAGAGTCTGAGCGTGAACAAGATGTTTACGCCAGCAGGTTTCGGGCCGTCGGCGTCCGGCGCTCTTCGGTGGAGGATTTTCGATTTCGGCAAGATCGATGCGGAAGTCCAGCAGGCAAAAGGCGCACATGCCGAACAACTGGCACAGTATCGGTCAACGGTTCTTCACGCGGCCGAAGACGTGGAAAACGCTTTTATGGCGTTGGCTCAGTCTGAAAAACGTGGAGACGATCTCAGAACCGAAGTGGCTTCTTTGACACAGGTTCGTGATCTTTCCAGCCAGTCCTACAAGGCGGGGGTTATTCCTCTCACGGATGTCCTTGATGCCAACCGGCAGTTGCTCGAGGCCGAAGACCGCCAGGCCGATAACCAGAGCGAAACCGCCCAGGCCGCTGTCCGATCCTTCAGAGCGATCGGCGGCGGCTGGGAAGGAGCGGCGGACGGTCTCCAAATAGCCTCACGTTAGGCCATCAACAGACTTGTCGTGGTCGTTGTTTCAGTAAGCATCAAAGTTGAAAGAGCAGAATATGGCACAGAATATTTCTGGAACACATGAAACGATTACCCGCGGTAAAAGAGCCTTGGTCACTGGGGCTTCAAGTGGTCTGGGTGTCGATTTTGCCGATTTACTGGCAGCGCAGGGAGTGGATCTTGTTCTTGTCGCCAGACGACAGGATCCGATGGAGACGCTGGCGGAAAGACTTCGGCTTCAACATGGTGTGGATGTCATCGTTGAACCGTTTGATCTGGCCAGCTCCGGAGCTGCTGGTCGTCTCAGAGAGAGGCTGGATGCCCGATCGCTCCAGATCGATATTCTGGTGAATAATGCTGGCTATGGCCTGCATGGAGATTTTCTGGATATTCCGATTGAGCGAACCGCCGACATGATCCAGCTTAATATCACGGCGCTTACTGAGTTAAGCTATATGTTTGGCGCGGCCATGGCGGAGCGCGGCAATGGTCATATTCTGCTTGTGTCCAGCATTCTGGCATTTCAGCCCGTGCCGACCTATGCGGCTTACGCTGCGACGAAAGCCTATGTGCTTTCTTTCGGGGAGGCGCTGCACGATGAACTCCGCTCTCGCGGTGTAAAGGTGACCGTCCTTTGCCCGGGCCATACGGAAACGGGCTTTGACGCAGTGGCTGGTGCGAGCGTTTCAACTGCATTGCGGATGTTGACCATGCAGCCCCGTCCAGTCGTGCAAAGTGGTCTTTCGGCACTTTGGAAAGGAAAGGCGAGTGTCACAGCCGGGATCATGAACAAGATCGTCGTGTTTTCCAACCGCCTAATGCCAAGATCAATGCAAAGAGCCGCGATGAAGAAAGTTCTGGGGCCATAATCTTTACCGGTATTGGTGATAGGCGATGCAGGGCCTGTTGGTCACGAGCTCTCCATCGTAACCTTTATCGGCCAGAAACGCCTTGATCCTGTCAGGGATCACGGAACGTCGAGCCGAAACCATGGACATCGTGTGTCTATGTCGGCGTCAGGACAAAACCGATAGGACACCCCTGACGTTGTATCGGGCCTGCAATTTGGCGCTGAAACTGTCACGCGACCGTCCAAACGCCTCGCTTGCCTGAGATCTTTTTTATAACGATGAAATAATGATTCACTGGGGTCAACGTGCTGACGATCATGTCTGATTTGGTATCTCGTTCGACCGCCTCAGCCAGGATTTCCTGCACCGTATCGAACACGTCCGTCGTCACCCAGCGTCGGTAGCGTCGGAACACGCTATTCCACTTGCCAGAGTCATGAGGCAGACAGACGATTGTTTTGCGCAGGACGACAGCCATGACCCTTTTTCGAGCGAAAGCAGCGTCCCGATAAGGGTTCATCCTTCATCAGAAAGCTCAATACGATCACCCAACAATGACTCTAAAAAGCGGCCCTGAATCAATCAGTGACGTTACTGCCAAATCTCGTCCACGAAACCCAAAAAAATTTTCCATAATAATTATAAAGACACCATAAATTCCCACTGATAATTAATTAAAAATATATTATATTACTCGATTTTCTTCATTGAATTTATTATTGAAGAAATACAATATTTTTCCCTAATAAAAGAAACGCCAATTCTTGATATACTGTCAATATCTCTGTCGTCATGCATGGAAATAATCATATTCGCAATACTATCAGCGTCCTTCTCCACAACAACCTCCTTCAACTCTACCGGAAGAGGGATCCCTTCAGCAGCGACAGGTGTCATGACAACAGGAAGACCCCACCCCAACATTTCAAGAACCTTGCCTTTAATACCCGCTCCAAAGCGAAGAGGCGCAACGCCAATCCTTACCCTGCTAAAAACTTCATTCAGATCCTGAACATAACCAAGAATTTCTATGCCCGGACTTGTGGTATTCCGAAGGCGCTCTGGCATATGAGAGCCAACAAGATAACAAATGATATCCGGACGCCGCTTGTGAACAAGCGGCATAATTTCTTCTATTAACCAGAAGGCTGCATCGAGATTAGGTTGATGAGCGTAATGCCCGACAAAAAGACAACCGCTACGATTTTGAAGCCGTTGAATAACGGGGGGCGTTTCAATCACCCATGGCACAACAAAAACAGGAGTTCGAGGCGCTAATTCTTTCAGAATACGCATTTCTTCTGTTGAATGCGTAATTAAAGCGTCAGCCTGAATTGCACAAATTCGCTCCAGAACCCGTACACGCTGCGCCTTACTCTTTAATTCCATATCATCAAGTTCTATGGCTTGGCGTTCCAATCTTAAATAAGACAGATCGGCAACACTAAAAATGATACGAGCGCGCGACTGAAAGCATCTTGCAAGACCGATATAAGCCTGTGCCACCTCCACTCGATGAAGATAAATCAAGGAAAAACTATCACGTTGATTGCGTAAAACTACTTCCACAGTATCAAAAAGCGGGGCCTCTAAAATTTGGATCCCATCTTTTTCCAAAAAATTCTTTTGTTCTTTGGTCGCCTTTGTTTCATTTAACGCAATAAAAGAAACATCGTATCCCATATCTGAAAGTGCACGAATATGCGATATAATAGCATTTGAGCCAGCATCGCGACTTGGATTTGGAAATCTACTATCTATCACTAGCGCACGTTTATAACGATTTTTAATCTTACGAGAAGGATCTTCAAAACCCGATGTCAAAGCCTTCTGTCGTTCAATGGAATGCTTGTCATAACCAGATATTTCGTCATTAGCCGTTGTCTTCAAAATATCCAACGTTGACAGAAGTATTTCCGAAATTCGCTCTCTCTCTTCATTATTTCCAACGCGCTTTGCTGCAAGCTGCATAAACCAAAGTATATCTGGATCAAAAATGGAAACCGCTTCGATAATAACTGGGGACCCCTGTAATTCAGCCCCATCATCTCTGATAACACGAACGGTATTGCATATGTGTGGGGATAATAATTCTGGTAATATTATAATGAATCCATGATATCCCGTTCCAATCCCGCATTCTTTTAAATCTTCTCGAAACCTATTTGCTATAGAGTTTATTAATACACAATCATTAACAATTACCTGTATGCCAACAGAATTTTCGGGATGGCTTTCGTCCCATGCCCACCCCGCGATACAGCGCCTTTCAACAGTATCCAGAATGCCTGCATGCTTTCCTTCCTGCAAATTTGCTAATGCAGTAACCTGGCGTGGCTCAGCCGGGATTTCGACTTGGCAGGGAGAACCCTCCAACTCGACGCCACTCACGGCTTCTCTTGCTTCAATTTGGATTAACTCTCCTGAAGGTAATCCACCTACGACATTGAAACAAAAACCATGACATCCATCACCTATACCAGAGTGCTCGAGATCCTCTCTATACAAATCGGCTTTAATGATCCCTAGAACAACTCCATTACACAATAGACGGATAGCTACCGCCTCATCCGTCCCATTATATGCCCATCCTACGATGGTGGATTTGTCGATTTTATCGACAAATCCACGTACGACAACGAGAGATCCCTCTCCGTCAAGATTTTTTCCATTCATGATCAATAAGTATCTTCATACTATAATCACGCTGAAAGAAGCGTGTTTTTCTTGGAAATCTCTTGGAGATTGCGACGAATACGCTCTACGATGGGCCCTTCTTCCAATCGCGGAGCACAGTAATGCACCGGTTTCACCCTCCGGTTTGGGTAAAGTGTATAATAGTCGTTTACGTTATGGAACATTGATCGGCTTGAATCGTCGATGAACGTCTCGGAAGGCGTCCCTTCTGCATAAACAGCGTCGTGCTCTTCAAGTTCTATATGATAATATTCAATTATTTTTTTACTAAACGATCGGACTATTGTTGTCTCGTTCACAAGGCTTTCAGCTTGGACAAGCACTCCATCTATCAACATTGCATGTTTCGGAGAGACTGTCAGATCGCAAACGGGGAGACCACCTCCCAACGAACCACGTTTGAAAATTACAGGGATAACATTCGGGTTTACGCCTGCGAAACGCGATGAATAACTTCTGTAGCCAATCCAGACTACAGGTTTCAAATCTCCGCTCACAGTTCGAACCAGATCCCCAATCTGCAACTTCTCTACGGAGACTTCTCCGTCTGCAGCCTGAATTGCGGTCCCCTTCGCAAAGCACGCGACGACAAGCTCCGTTCCATTTCCGCCTGAAACGGACTGTGTGGAGAGATATGTCCCCTCTCCATCTTCTTGATCCGTGTATTGCCCATTGAGGATTAATGTATCCCCATTGCCAAAAGAGATCGTACTTGTGTCAAGCAGGGAGTTGTATGTAACACCTGTAATCGTTGCCGGAGTGCCGTTAGAGCTCACGATAATCTCGTCGCCTGCCCCGAAACCATTGATAGTTGCTCCACTCAAAAGAGCGATATTCGCGCTTGATGCTGCAAGATTGAGGGTTCCCCCTCCCTCCCCAAAATTGATCTGAAGGCCTGACGCCGCGCTAATAAAACTGGCAGATCCACTAAAAGTGCCGCCGTTTGTAATATTTACTGTTACGTATTTCAATGCATCCAACAAACCGCCGCTAATAGACATTGTCCCGCCGTCCGCATCAAGCGTAACTCCGGTCAAAATGCCAACTGTTCCACTGCTGACTGCGACTGTCGTGTGAGCTTCCGCCGTTATCGTATATGAAGCAGCGGCCGCGAGCGCAGCCAACTGGACAGTGGCGCTGACTGCAGATCCGTCTCCGGATTCCACAGTCAAGTCATTGGCACCAATAGCCAAAAGAGAACCCAGATTGTAGCTGCCACCATTTGTTGAGGCTGTAAGTGAGAGAGAATTCCCAGATCCGTAATAAGTATTTCCGATATTGGACATGTTACTTCTCCATTTTTCTCGTTGACTCGAACATCAACCCAGAAAGACTGAATGAAGCAAAACAAGAAAAATAATTTATTTCTATAAAAAATTACGACACTTTCACATAAAGTGCCATCATAAAATAGTTATATTATATAATAAATGGTTACCGAGAATCAGATTCCTCTTTGGTCCACGCATATTGCGTCGAATTATCTAAAATGAAAATTTCTGAAAAATACTCAGTTTTTGAGTTACGCTTCAGTGATTCCATTCCGTCTATGTTGGCCTAAAAATAGATCACGAAGCCCGTACTATTTTTGATAGCAAGAAAGAAGGATAATCCGCCCTATCGACCTCACCACTCTATTTTTTGACTCTAAATCAAAAATGAGACTGGCTGCTGCGCGAATCAGATTGTCTAATATCGTTGACAAGCGGCAGATGCATCTGCACATGGACGCCACAGCCTAGATTTCGTGGACGAGGTTTGACAGTAACATCCCTGATTGATTCAGGGCTGCTTTTTAGAGGCATTGTTGGGCGATCGTATTGAGCATTTCTAACGAAGGATGAACCCTTATCGGGACGATGCTTTCGCTCGAGAAGGATCATGGCTGTCGTCCTGCGCAAAACAATCGTCTGTCTGCCTCATGACTCTGGCAAGTGGAACAGCGTGTTCCGACGCTACCGACGCTGGGTGACAACGGACGTGTTCGATACGGTGCAGGAAATCCTGGCTGAGGCGGTCGAGCGAGATACCAAATCAGACATGATCGTCAGCACGTTGACCCCAGTGAATCATTATTTCATCGTTATAAAAAAGATCTCAGGCAAGCGAGGCGTTTGGACGGTCGCGTGACAGTTTCAGCGCCAAATTGCAGGCCCGATACAACGTCAGGGGTGTCCTATCGGTTTTGTCCTGACGCCGACATAGACACACGATGTCCATGGTTTCGGCTCGACGTTCCGTGATCCCTGACAGGATCAAGGCGTTTCTGGCCGATAAAGGTTACGATGCAGACTTCATTCGCGAGGAGCTTTCCGAAGCCGTCATTCCACACGAAAACAACCGCCGCGATCCTGTCTCTCATGATAGGATAAGTATCGTTGGCGAAATTTCGTCGAGCGCCTCTTCTATAAACTCTAGGACTGGCAATGTATTGTCAACCGATATGACGAAGCCAAGAAATCATATCTTGCCTTCGTCAATCTTGTCTCACCATTCCAATGAATAACCTTTGTCTGCAAAACTTAGTTAAGCTTGGAAAGGCTCGGATCTTGCATGCGTCATTATGGACAGGGTGAAGGATGGCAAGAGATGCTAAAATATGTTTAGATTTATTGGAATATTAAATATTTATTGTTCCGTTTACTGTTATGATGCACGATCCACCAAGAATAATTTGACCATCTTCGGTGTAATGAATGACAATTTTTCCATCGCGACCAACTTTTTGACCTTGGTTGGCGATATAAGTCGTTTCCTGTATTTCTAAAAGTTTGTAATGTTGGCGGAAAGCCGCAACGCTACCATTTCCGCTACCGCAGACGGGATCCTCTTCGATGCCACATGCAGGCGCGAATGTCCGGACCTCAATCTCGCCAGACTGACCCTTATCGCCAAAAACTGTTACGCCAGTGACGTTCAATTTATTAGAAAGAGCTGTCAGGCGTTCCAGATTTGGTTTGATATTCAAAACATCCTTTGCATCTGGGATATAGGCGACAATCCAAACAATCCCTGTATTGACCGTCATAGGAGAAGCGATTCTGGACACAGAGCGCCCAAGGGCGGCTTCTATTCCTGAAATGGCTTCGTTGGTAACAACCTTCAGTTTCGGTTCAGGAAGCGTAAGAGAAATATGCGTATCTTCCACGTGGAGAGTGACCAGACCGACACCACACTCCTGAATAATTTTTCCGTTTGTAGGAAAAATACGCTTTGCCTCGAGCGCGGCAAATGCGCTTCCGAGTGTAGGGTGTCCAGCAAAGTTCAGTTCGTTGCGGGGGCTGAAGATGCGCAGCTTATAGGTTGCACCTGGCTGAGTTGGGGGGAGTAGAAATGTCGTTTCCGACAGGTTTGTCCAACCAGCGATCGCTTGCATTTGTTTTGTGTTCAGTCCTCCAGCATCCAGTACAACAGCAACAGGATTTCCCTTAAAGGGAGTAGAGCTGAAAACATCCACAATTTTGAAATCGCGGCTCATGACATTTCCTTTTGGAATTTTTCTGTATCTTTAATTGATATTAAATCACGCTACAAAAAATTAAAAATATAATGTTAATTATGTCGTAAGGATTTACCCGGAAAGAAGCGGGCGCCCATTAATATGGGTTGCGATTTATATTTTCCTTTAGTGTGTTTGCTGTATTCCGAATTGATTTTCTAATGCGGCAATATAATCTTTTTGACGTTTTGTATGTGCTTCATGAAGGGTTAGGCGATTGATGAGCAGGGTATGCATGTACGCAATTTCTTCGATATGGTTTAGTCGATTGAGAGAGTGTGTTGCTGAAACAGCATGTCTTCGATGAACATTGAGAGATTTTGCTATGTATACAATTTCTGCATCTTCCTGCGTCAGAAGTTCTACATAAATTCTCCAGTCTCCAGCAACGCGAAGTGTTTTTAAATCTTTTTGACAGGCATTAATAGCAGTCAACAAACGTTTTTTCTGAAAAATGGCGCTACTGACATTGAGAACGAGATTACGTTCAAACAGGCATTCTCTTACAAATCCTTCACCTGTAAATTGACTATTATTTTCCAGAAGTGCGCCTACACTTTGTGAGTAGTAGGGACGATAAGATGAAGACATTGGCGTTCCGTCTTCATCTACAGAGCGGCTATCGGTGAATGCCATAACAACAGACGGATTGCTGTTGATGCCGTCCAGAATATTTTCGAGAAAATCAGGTTCACAAAAATCATCTGCTTCGGCAATCCAGATCCAGTCGCCTTGTGCGAGGTTAAGGGCTTTGTGCCATTGCCGGAAGACAGATCCTGAGGGAACAGTATTTTCAATGCAGAGAATGTCTCGGTTCCAGTCTTTTGCAGTCTGACGCGCAATTTCCAGACTGTTATCGTGAGACGCATCGTCAAGGACAATGATTTCAAAAACCGGTATTGTCTGTGCAAAAATGGAAGACAGGCGGCTGCTCATGTAACGGGCATAGTTATAGGACGGAATAACGACGGAGATGTTTGGCACCTTTGGGAGAGCCAGGCTGAGAATGTTCTGAGCATAGTGTTTGAAGCTGAATGCGTCCTGTGCGAACCGCCCGGCTTTCTGGCGTTCTTTACCAGTTCTTTTCATGGACCAGATGGCCAGTTCTTCAGTTGCACTGGCCAGAGTTGAGACATCTGCGAACGGAACAGTCCGGTTTTGGAAATCTTTATTGCTGTCGAGTTCTTTCAAAAGATCTGGAATTCCCCCTGCGTCGTCGAATGCAACGCATGGAAGGCCCGCAGCCAGGGCTTCAAGAACAACCGAAGGGTAGGGGTCTTCGCGTGATGGCAGAACAAACACATCGGCCGCGGCAAACCAGGCCGGAACATTGTCTATCCGTCCCGGCATGTGGAATGTGCCGCTGGAGCAGGCGTTTTCCAGTTCAGTGTGAAGGCTGTTTTTCAGAGACGGATCAATATCTCCCAGCCAGACACAGTGTACTGTGCTGCGCAGTTTGCGCCAGAGCTGAAGGAAAAGGTCAAACCCCTTTCGCAAATCCGCGTAGCCTGCGCCGATCACGACCGGATCTGTTGAGCTAAAGCCCATCTGTTTGCGGATCGTCTGCCGTGTCTGCAAGGAAAGTGACGCGGCGGTATAGAGGCCCTGTGGCAGGATTTTCAGGGTTTTTGCAGCTTCGAGATCAAGTTTTCTGGCCACACTTCTGGCCGGGACAATAACATTCCGAGCAAGCGCGCAGGCCTGTTTCATAGACGTATAAAGATTGCGGCTGCGGAGGAGGGTCGGAAGTTCATGGATCAGGAACAGGAAATCGATACTTGCCTGCGCAAGGTGAGGCGCGATTCCTGAAGACGCAGCACTATTGAGGATAGCTGACTGAAATCCCTGCTTTTGAAGTGTGTAGAGACGAGATGCGAGTGTTTCTGCTTCTGCAGAAAGTATTTCAGTCGGTGCTACATTCCGATAGTCATTCAGAAGTGCGCCGTCCGCTAGAAGAAGAAATTGAAGCTCCACTCCAAAGCAGTGTTGCAGGGTGCGGCCTGTTTCCAGAAGCAGTCTCTGCGCGCCCGCTGGAAATGCGTCATGACCAATCAGCAGAAGCTTGGATCGAGACCGCTTGCCGCCAAAGCCCGTACAGGCGCGGGCCGTCGCGTTGAGATAGGCGCTTCCGAAATGCTGATCCGGTTCCAGATATGCTCCCTCGGCCCATTCGTTCCAGGCATTGATGCACACGACCGGGTCTCCGAAGAAAGTCCGGGTTTGAGCCTGTTCGATCAGGCCGCCGAGCCAGTGTTCGTAGAGTTCCGGTGTTGATCCCTGCAGCACAAGACCTTTTCCCTGCCTGCGCGCGTCATTATCCCAGGAGGGGGCCGCAGTTCGGATGAGTGGAAACGGCGCTTCGGGTTGAGACAGGGCATGCTCCACGACGTCACTGTAATCATAAACCTGAGCACTGAACTCATTATCGAAGAGTTTGAGTTCGTCATTCATCAGGTTGCAGCCTGATACAACCTTGTGGGGCGGAAACTCAATGGCCCCGTCCAGTCCGAAAAGGTCGGGATTTTCGTCTCCAAAGGCCTGTCCCATGACAAGGATCGGGTTTAATCCGTGTCGCTCCCGGAACATCGCGCGCCATCTGGCGATCGTGGCCGGAGCAGCGGGAATTGTGCCGGGACGGTAAATCATGAGGACCGGTCGGCCATCGCAGTGGATATAGCGCGGGTCTTTCAAATAGCGGGCAAAGCAGTCCACGAGGGCTTCGTCATCTTCGGGGCGGTAGTCCTGCGCAATCAAAAGGTCGTCATCCGATCCGTCCCAGCGACGGCTCCAGTTCTCATTGGCCCACATCAGGCAGAACGGAAGGTCGATCTGCGGGTTGGCCAGCAGGATGTCCAGTGGTTGTTCCAGCAGGCGCTGGCGGTTGAACCAGTAGAAATAGAAAATGAACCCTTCAATGCCCGCTGCCTGGGCCATGGCAGCTTGCCGTTCGAGGATTTCTGGCGAGTTCAGAGTGTAGTGACCGAGGTCGCGTGGAATGCGTGGCTGATAATGGTCTGCAAAACGTGGAACGCCGCGGGGCAGGTTGGCCCACTCCGTGAAGCCATCGCCCCACCAGGCGTCGTTCTCTGGAATGGCGTGAAACTGCGGAAGATAATAGGCCAGAACTCGCGCGCGGCGAATGGCGCTTTTGGGAAGGGGGCGGGGCTTTTCAAAAAATGGGCCGGGTTTTGTTCTGCGTTTGATTTCGCCAAAAACCGATATTTCGCTTTCAGGACTGCATGGATGAACATCCGGTCGTTCGCGGTTTTCCAGATAATGAAGAAATGGATTGCTTTCGGGCGCGTTTCGCAGGTGTTTGCGCCTGTAATAAAGCGGGTCGAACCCGTCGAAGGGGCGTCTCGCTTCGCGAAATCCCTGAATCATATAATGTTCAAGCGCATCCAGGCCAGCTTTCGCGACATCCGGATAAGACCGCAGATAGAATTCCGGATCGAAATCCGGAATGGGGCGCAGAGGGGTCGTGTGTCGGTTCAGCAGATAATGGGCGAGGGCCAGCATCCGTTCCGGAACGTGATAGGTTTTTACATACCAGGTCGGGTCGAACCATGCGATCGGGCGACGTCCTTCCCGCTCACCGCGCAGGACATAATGCAGTAACGGATCGCCAATAACGTCGCGGTTCTGACTGAGATACCAGTGAGGATCAAAAAAAGGATTGGGTTTGCGGCCTTCGCGCCATCCATGCTGGTGAAAATGGCGAAGAACGTCGGTTCCAAGCGGTTCAAGATCCGGATTGGTTTTCAAATAGTAAAATGCGTCGAAAAGTCCGGAATGCCCGAGAATCTGAAGAGGCGACGCATCGACCGGGAAAGGCGGTGCTTGTGAATCGTCAGCAGGGGAATGTGAGAACGCATTCGGCATTAATGACTTTTTTACGGTTTTTTAACTTTATTCAAGCCGTTAATTGATCGTCATTCCAAAAGGAATTTGATCGCATTGCCGTGCGGTGTCATACCGTGGCGCCTTGAAGGCAATGCTGCTTTCAGGTCTGGTATCGGAGGCGGGTTAACGATGGACATCAGCGCGTTACCGATTGTCGCGGATGGTCCGGTTCATGAGCACCGGACTGTGCGTCTTGAGGGCGGCCTCGATCTGGAATGCGGGGTGCATCTGGCACCGCTGGAGATCGCGTATTGTACATATGGAACGCTCTCGCCAGCACGCGACAATGCCATTCTGGTCTGTCATGCATTAACGGGCGATCAGTATCTCGCGGAACAGCATCCTCTGACCGGAAAACCCGGCTGGTGGAGCCGCATGGTGGGGCCAGGCCTTCCGATTGATACGGATCGGTATTTCGTTGTGTGCTCCAATGTTTTGGGGGGCTGTATGGGCACGACGGGGCCGCGCTCGGTCTGTGCAGAAAACGGGAAAGCGTGGGATAGCGCGTTTCCGCCGATCACCATGCATGACATCGTGGCTGCCCAGGCCAAGCTGATCGACCATCTGGGGATTGGACGCCTGTTTGCCGTTATTGGTGGATCAATGGGCGGAATGCAGGCCCTGACCTGGGCTGCGGATTTCCCGGACCGGGTGTTTGCCGCCATGCCGATTGCAACCTCGCCGTTTCATTCCGCCCAGAATATCGCCTTCAACGAAGTCAGCCGACAGGCTATTTTTGCCGATCCGGACTGGCATGACGGTCACTACCGGGACTTCGATGCCATTCCGGCCCGTGGGCTTGGGGTCGCACGGATGATGGCGCATATCACCTATCTGTCGGAGGAGGCCCTCAGCCGGAAATTCGGACGGCGCATCCGGCATGATGCCGCCACGGCTGTGCCGGCGTCCAGCAGTCCGTCTCTGTTTGGCGAGATGTTCGAGGTCGAGAGCTATCTGCGTCATCAGGGTTCGTCATTCGTGCGGCGCTTCGATGCCAATTCCTATCTGACCATCACGCGCGCGATGGACTATTTCGATCTGGCTGCGGAACACGATGGGGATCTGGCCAACCCTTTCCGGAAATCGCAGACGCGTTTCTGCGTCGTTTCTTTCAGTTCGGACTGGCTGTTTCCGACATCCCAGTCGCGTCTTCTGGTGCGGGCATTGAACCGGGCAGGCGCGAACGTGTCTTTCGTCGAAATCGAGAGCGATCGCGGGCACGATGCTTTTTTGCTGGAAGAGCCCGATTTTGACCGGACCATCCGGGGCTTCATCAATGGCGCTGCCGAACATGCAGCCCTTCTGGCGGGAGAAGGCTGATGCGTGTTGACCAGCGCCTGATTGCCGAAATGATTGCGCCCCGGGCCCGTGTTCTGGATGTCGGAAGCGGAGACGGCACTCTAATCGACTACCTATACCGGACGCGTTCGTGCGATGCGCGTGGCATAGAGATCGACATGCAGAACGTCACGCAGTCGGTTGCCCACGGTCTGCCTGTCATGCACGGCGATGCGGATCATGATCTGGCGGATTATCCAGACGGTACGTTCGATTACGTCGTGCTGCAAAGAACCCTTCAGGCCGTCGAGCGTCCGCGGGAAGTCCTGCGGCAGATGCTCAGGATCGGGCGCTATGCGATTGTTTCCTTCCCAAATTTCGGACATTGGCGGCTGAGGCTTCAGCTTCTGACGACAGGCCGGATGCCAATGACGTCTGTCTGGAGCACGCCCTGGTACACGACACCAAACATCCATCCCTGCACAATCCGGGATTTCCTCGTTCTGTGTGAAGAAGAGGGATATGTCGTTCAGCAGTGGCTGGCGATTGATGAAGATGGAGCCCGTGCGCCCTGGCGTCGCTCCATCAGGCTCGCCAACCTGTTCGGGGAACAGGCGATGTTCCTGCTGCGGCGAGCAGAACCCTGACCGGGTTCAATTGTTTGCAACCTTTCCTTTAGGGTAGGGTTTGAAGATACAGGCCTGACTCAGGTCTTTCATCATCAAAGCGGAGTGCTGGATTTATGAGCGATATTCTTCAGGCCATCGCATCCCGTCGTGCTACCAAGCATTTTGATGCGGACCATCAGATTGCGGATGCTGATCTGACGGCGATTCTGGAGGCGACCCGCCATGCGCCGACAGCATTCAATATCCAGAACTATCGCTTTCTGGTTGTGCGGGACGCCGATCAGCGTCGCAGAATTCGCGCCGCCGCATGGGATCAGCCGCAGGTCGAGGAATGTTCCGCGCTGATCGTCATGTGTGCCGATATCAAAGCGTGGGAGAAAGATCCCGCACGGTACTGGAAAGACGCGCCGGAATCCGTACGCGAAGGGTATGTCGGCATGATCCGCTCTTACTATGAAGGGCGCGAACAGGTGCAGCGAGACGAAGGTTTCCGGTCGTGCGGTCTGGCGGCCTATGCGCTCATGATGGCAGCATCGGCCTATGGTCTCCAGACATGTCCTATGGACGGGTTTGATTTCGATCGGGTCGGGGAGATCATTAATCTTCCGGTGGATCATGAAATTGTGATGTTTGTCGCGCTTGGGCGTGAGGCATCCTCGCCAAAGCCTCGCGGCGGGCTCTTGCCTCTTGATGCACTGGTTCAATACGACAGCTTCGCCTGATGGCAAAACTCAAGAAATAGCAATGGTTTTTCACAGAATGGCATTGCTGTATCCTTGCAATGGGACAAGTGCTGTCCTACATCCCATAAGCACTTCAGGGGCATTTTCTGAAATGTGACGATGACTTCATGATCCTGCTGGCTCTGTGAGCACATCGGGCAAGAAGTGGTCTGCAATATAAAGCCTGCGGCCGATTGGTCGGGCGGGATGTATAGCGGTGCGGTTAACTGAGCATGACCTTGCCGTCTCAAAGGAGAGGTCCATGACCAGTTTTGCCGAACTCAAGCTTGCTGAACCGATTCAGAAGGCTCTCGCAGAAGAGGGTTACACCACGCCTACGCCGATTCAGGCCGGGGCCATTCCCTATCTGCTGGAAGGCCGTGATCTTCTGGGTCTTGCCCAGACCGGCACAGGAAAAACTGCAGCATTTGCCCTGCCGATTCTGAATCATATCTTTTCAAACCGTCGTCCTGCGCCGCCTAAGGGCGTTCGGGCTCTGGTTCTGGCGCCGACGCGAGAGCTGGCATCCCAGATCGGCGAAAGCTTTGCCGCTTACGCACGGCACATGAAATTTTCCTACGCTGTCGTATTCGGCGGCGTGGGGCAGGGGCGACAGATCGAGGCAACGCGCCGCGGTGTAGACGTTCTTGTGGCTGCGCCGGGCCGTTTGCTTGATCTGATCGGGCAGAAATATATCGACCTCTCCAGCCTTGAAATTCTCGTGCTTGATGAAGCCGACCGCATGCTGGACATGGGCTTCGTGCGCGACATCCAGCGCATTATGGCCCTTCTGCCCAAGCAGCGTCAGACCCTGCTGTTCTCGGCAACCATGCCGCCGTCCATCAGCGATCTGGCGCATTCGCTGCTGAAGGACCCGGCGACCGTTCAGGTCACACCTGAATCCAGCACCGTTGATCGCATCAATCAGGCCGTGATGTTCGTTGATTCGAACAGCAAGAAAGATGCGGCTCTCATGCTGCTGGAAAGCCCGAGCGTTGCCCGGGCCGTGGTCTTTACGCTGATGAAGCACGAAGCCAACAAGGTCGCCGAATTCCTGAACAAGAACGGGATCCGTGCGGAAGCCATTCACGGCAACAAGTCTCAGGGTGCGCGCGAGCGCGCTATGGCTGGGTTCCGCAGTGGAGCCATCAAGGCACTGGTGGCCACCGATATCGCGGCGCGTGGTATTGATGTGGACGAGGTCAGTCACGTCTTCAATTACGACCTGCCCAACGTTCCGGAATCTTACGTCCATCGTATTGGCCGGACCGCACGTGCCGGACGTGAGGGTTGCGCAGTGTCGCTGTGTGATGCCGAACAGCGTGCATGGCTCAAGGATATCGAAAAGAAAATCGGCAAGCCTATCCCTGTCGTGACCGATCATCCTTTCCATTCCGAAGAAGCACGCCTCTCCACCCAGCGTCCTCCCGTTCTTGGCGGGGGGCGTGGTGGCGGCGGCGGAGGTGGACGACGCCGTTCGGGACCTCCGTCAGGTGGTCGTCCGGGTGGCGGACGTGGAGGCGCTCCCAGCCGTAGCGGTCATCGTTCCGGCCCACGCTGATCTGTCTTTGAAAATATTTCCTGAAGAGCCCGTTTCTGCACACATGCAGGAGCGGGTTTTTTTTATATTGCTCGGGTCCGTACCAAAGACCATTATTCTTATAGAGTAGGGAATTCCATTTTAATAAATAACAATGTCTTCTGTCAGTTCATGCCGACTCTATCGCCCGGGTTTGACCTGACCGGCATGGGGATCGATAGATACCAGCAAAAATGGCTGGTGACTGCGGGAATGTCCCTGATGGAACATCGAAAGACGATCCAGTTGCGCGACGGGCAGCCACAGTCGGCCATCCGGTGCAAGGCAAGGTGCATCCGCCCAGTGCAAACGTGAATCCTTGAGCAATCTCGTGATCTTTCCGGAAACGTCTTTCCGATAGACGCCATTATCCTTCAGATTGGTGAAATAGAGATTTCCTGCAGCATCCATGGCGCTTCCTCCGATTGGAGGTAAATCTGCCCAAGGTTTTACAGCTGCAGACAGATCGGTTGACGACACATTGGGATCATCGAGCAGAGCTGTCGGAACTTGAGACCACGGCCCTTCAAGCGGCCCGAAATACAGCCATTTCCCGTCCGGACTGACTTCTAGTGGATCGGTATTCACCAGAAGCGGCTGTTGCGAACGGTTCTCCACGACGTGTCCATCCATGACAATCGGTCGATCTGTCCGTGCGCGTGTGGAAACATCGTTGTCCAGAACACGACGCGCCTGACCTGTTTTAATATCAAGTACGATCAGCGCTGCCTTGCCCGCATCCGTCAGATAGGCACGCATCCCGTTGAAACGGATATCGTCGATATAACTGCCTGCCTTCGCGATTTCTGGGCCCAGAGGATAGATCCGCAGCACATGCCCTGTTGCCGGATCAATGCGGACCAGTTTGGCTCCTCCAGATACGGGGACACCTCCAAAAGATGGAGTTCCCGTATCAACAACCCAAAGCGTGCCGTCAGGAGCGACATGAAGGGCGTTGACGTTGACAAAGCGATGCGTTGAATCCCGTCCGGGTTTCCAGCCATTCCAGTCAGCATCCGGAAATGGCACTATCTTTCCATTCTTCGTCAGAAGACCTCCGGCCGGTCCGGAAAATCCGGTCCAGCGAGGGCCTGCGACAAACACATGGCCACCAGCAAGCGCCACGGCGTTCCAGTCCATTGATTTAGTGGTCGCTTCGATCCTGATGGTCTGGGCATGCGACGGGACGGAATACGTGCAGGCCGCAACGAAACCCGTGCAAACGGCAATGGCGATCCTGCGCAGGCCTCTTTTAGAGAAAGTCTGCTGTCGATTCTGTTTCATGAATCCCATGATGTCAGATCCCTGCAATAAAACCGGACGGCGTACCGTCAGCAGGATCGACAAACACCACGTCGTCTGGTGCCCGTCGCGGCGTATCGATGGCCAGAAAAACGACTGGATGGCTCAGAATACAGGGCACGGCATGCACAGCCCGACGGGGGAACATCAGAAGATGGCCGGGGGCAAACGGCGCCTCCTCCTTGGGATCATCAATCCAGAATGTGCCTGTCCCGGAGAGGACATGAAGCACTTCATCGCACTGGGTATGATAATGCGGTGGCACATCCCGGTAGATCCGGAAGACCCGGATACTGGCTTCCGGCTTGTCCGTCAGATAAGTGTCCAGCAGCATCGTGTCTGCCGTTTCGGGAAACGCCGTCGCAATTTTATTGAGATCGAAGCGACCTCCCATCCGGTTCAGGATCATCAGATGCTCTTTGTCATTCATGAGGTCTGCTCCTCTCAAATGCTTTGGCTGTTTTCGTCATGATTGCCTCCTTTCAGGCAGCAAAACCCTCGAGAACGATTTTGCCTTTGGCCTGACCACTCTCGATCAGAGCGTGAGCCTCTCGCAGATTGGCGGCAGTGATGAGACCGAGATTTTTGCCGAGCGTCGTGCGAAGACGACCGTCATCTACGAGCCGCGACACGTCGTTCAGGATTTTCCCCTGAGCGCTGATGTCTTCCGTCCCAAATAGTGAACGCGTGAACATCAGTTCCCAGTGCAGGGACAGGCTTTTGCGCTTGAGGGGTACAGCATTGAGTTCAGCCGGATCATCAATCAGGCCGAAATGTCCTTGAGGGGCAAGAAGTTCGACGATCTCCGCCAGGTGTCGATCCGTCTGCGTCGTGGAAAAAACAAAACCAGGAGCGCCGGTAGGAAGGGCAGCAACCTGTGCGGCCAGAGGCTTGCTGTGATCGATCACACAATCTGCCCCGAGAGATGTGACCCAGTCCTGCGTTTCAGGGCGCGAAGCCGTGGCAATGACCGTGATGTCGGTCAGAACCTTGGCCAGCTGGATCGCCATGGAACTGACCCCGCCTGCGCCCCCGATGATCAATATGGACGGCGTCGTTCCCGGGACAGGCCGACGAATGTCCAGACGATCGAAAAGCATCTCCCAGGCGGTGATTGCGGTCAGCGGTAAGGCCGCGGCTTCGGCCCAGTTCAGAGAACGGGGTTTGCGACCGACAATCCGTTCATCGACCAGATGAAATTCGGCATTGGTCCCCGGACGATTGATCGCGCCCGCATAAAAGACTTCATCGCCGACAGAAAAATCCGTGACGTCCGGTCCGGTGCCGACGACAATGCCTGCGGCATCCCAGCCCAGAACACGCCACTGACCCGCCTCCGGTGTTGCGCTGCGGCGGACTTTTGTATCAACCGGATTGACCGACACGGCCCTGATTTCCACCAGAAGATCCCGGCCCGAAGGAACAGGTTTCGGCAGATCGATGTCCTGAAGGGACGCCGGATTTTCGATGGGAAGCGGCGTCTGATAACCGATGGCCCGCATGATGTCTCTGCTCCTCTGTTGGATGAGGAGAAGAGTGAGCACTATGCTGTTTTCAGACAAGAACGCACTTTTAACGCCCATAGTGTCGGAAATGATACCGTTATGACCCGCATCCGCCATCAGTCGCTCGATTGCAGCCCCGGCTGCGCTGTTGAAGCAACGCTTCAGCTCATCGACGGAAAATGGAAAGGCGTGATCCTCTATCACCTGCTTCAGGGGACCCTGCGCTTCAACGCCATCCGCAAGCGCCTGCCCAACATCACGCAGAGAATGCTGACGACCCAGCTTCGCGAACTGGAGCGTGACGGGTTCGTGTTACGGACGGTTTATCCGGAAGTTCCGCCAAAGGTGGAATACAGTCTCACCCCACGCGGGTGGACTCTCGAGCCCGTCATCATGGCCCTCAAGAAATGGGGGGACGAACACACGGTTTTCAAGCCCGGCCCTGCGGACTGCAAGGGTCAGGACGAAGCATTTTTGCCTGTCATTGACTCCTTTTCAGCCGCTGAATGAACACTCCGGAAATACTGGGTGAGAAGAAGCCATAGGGGATTTTCGATCCATCTCCATGGTTCGTGTTTCTTAGCGCGAAGTTCCACCATTGATGAGAGCTTGGGGAATTATCAGCCCCATCATGGTGACAAAGATGAGCAAAACCCCCACGCTTCCGAGCGCGATGGGAAGGTTTGCACTCTGGGCGACAAATCCCAGGGCCGCAGGGCCAACCAGAATTCCTGAATATCCGAGCGTTGTTATGGCCGACACGGCAAGATGTTCTGGCATGAAAGTCTGTCTTCCAACGGCTGAATAAAGCACTGGAACCACGTTGGCACACCCTGCGCCAACCAGTGCGTAGCCCACAAGGGTCAGCTGCCAGACCGGAAACATCGTCACCAGAAACATTCCCATGGCAGCCAGAAGACTTCCACCCACGACCAGCATACGGCCGGGGATATGGCGAACCAACCGATCTCCCAGCAATCTCCCGACTGTCATTGTGGAAGCAAACGCAACGTATCCCAGCCCCGTATAGCGCATCTCGACGTGACGCACTGTCGCCAGGAAGACCGCGCTCCAGTCGATGGCAGCTCCTTCCGCCAGAAAGACGATAAAGCACATAATCCCTATGATCAGAACGATCCCATGAGGGAGAGCAAAGGCGGTCCCGGCGTCCGAACTGGTTCGCCCGGTCAGCAGACCAGAGAGCGCCAGACATGCACTCAGAAACAGCAAAACAACAACGACAAGAGAGGCCTGAGTGGGCGTGAAGCCAAGGCTGAGCAGGCTGCTCACGCCTACGGCTCCGAGGAGGCCACCTACGCTGAAAAGGCCATGAAAGCCCGACATCATGGTTTTTTGGCAGCCGCGTTCGACGATAACAGCCTGGACATTCACGACGCAGTCAATCGATCCAACTCCCGCGCCGAAAATAATCAGGGCAGCCACAAGAAGAGGCATAAAGTCTGAAGACGCCAGAACAGGCAAAGCGCAGCAGACGGCCAGGGTGGCCATTGCAATGATCCATCGGCAACCGAAGCGTCCAGCCAGACTTCCAGCAATGGGCATGGCGATGATCGATCCCATCCCCAGACATAAAAGGAGCAGACCAAGATTGGCGTCTGTGAGGCCGCATCGCAGTTTGACATAGGGAATGATCGGCGCCCATGCCGCACCCGAAAAACCGGCGATGAGGAATGCCAAACGGGTTGAGTGCTGGGCCCGGAGCGAAGCTGGGTGAGGATTGCCCATCAATGACACGTCGAAAAAACCTTTATTTTCATGCGGTAGGGAGGCACTGGTCAGAGGGGCTTTCGGCGTGATGTCACACGGGCAAGCTGCCGGACCGTTTGATTTCGCGGATTGAGAAATGCGTATGCATTTCCTTGATGCACCCCAGCATCCGGATTTGCCGCATCGAGAGGTTATGAAAATCGTTCATGTCCCGGACGACTATCTGTAGCAGATAATCATATTTTCCCGAGACATTATGACAGGCGATCACTCCGGGCATTTTCGAGACTGCGCTTTCAAACCCGGTCATCGTTTCTTCTGAATGGTCATCGAGCATGATGCTGAGAAACGCCAGAAGATTGAGGCCAAGCGCTTTTGCGTCTAACTCTGCGTGGTATCCCGCAATGCAGTCGGCTTCCAGCCGCTTCAGCCGTTTCCAGCACGCGGGCGCGGAAATACCGACCCGCTGCGCCAGATCGCTGTTGCTCAGGCGTCCATCCGCCTGAAGCGCCTGTAAAATCGTACGGTCGATCTGATCCAGCTTTATCATCAGATCAGGTTAATATTCTTTCCCAAACACGTCCATGAAACCAAGCTTTTGAAAGCACATTTTGTCAGGAATTTCCTAGGTTCGAAGGGAATGGAGGCAAAATGCCTAAGAAAATGAATGATCGCACACTCCTGACCCACGCGGCTGTCAATCCGGCTGAGCACCATGGGTTCATCAACCCTGCCATCTATCGCGGTTCGACCGTCGCGTTCCCCAACGTCGCTGCTCTGGCTGGGAGGACGCAGCCCTATCGTTACGGTCGATGGGGTAACCCAACCTCAACCGCACTGTGTGAGGCCATCAATGCGCTGGAAGGAGCTATCGGCACGGTGCTCTGCCCGTCCGGTCTGACGGCCTGCACCACAGCGATCTTGGCGGTATGTGGTGCGGGCGATCATCTGCTGGTTCCCGACAGCGTTTACGGCCCGGTCCGACATTTCTGCGATACCGCGGCACGACGGATGGATATCCAGACCACCTATTACGATCCCCGCGTTGGGGCTGGCATTGCCGAACTGCTCCAACCCAATACCCGTGCCGTCTTCCTCGAATCTCCTGGTTCCGGGACGTTCGAAATTCAGGACGTTCCCGTTATCGCCGCCATAGCCCATGAGCGTGATATCTGCGTTCTGATGGATAATAGCTGGGAAACGCCTCTGTTCCTGAAGCCACTGGAACTGGGTGTTGATCTGTCCATCATGGCGGCAACGAAATATATCGGTGGTCATTCCGACGTGATGCTGGGCACGATCGCCTGTGGCCCCCGTGCGTGGGAGCAGGTCAGAGACATGCATTTCCAGCTTGGCCAGTACGTCGGGCCGGACGATGTGACGCTTGTTCTGCGCGGGCTTCGTACCCTCGATGTCCGTCTGCAACGGCATCAGGAAAGTGCGTTGACCATTGCCCACTGGCTGGAACAGCGGCCTGAAGTCTCGCGTGTATTTTATCCCGCGCTCCCGTCTCATCCGGATCATGCTCTGTGGCAGCGGGATTTCCGAGGGGCCAGCGGTTTGCTGTCATTCGTGACCCGTAGTCCGTCATCCGACGTCGTGGCAGCTATGATCGACGGGCTGAAGCTGTTTACGATCGGCTATAGCTGGGGCGGCTTTGAAAGTCTGGCGCTGCCCGTGGATCCCCGTTCCATGCGCACTGCCACACAATGGACGGAAACCGGGCATCTCATACGGTTGCATATCGGTTTGGAAGACGTCGATGACCTGATGGCTGATCTTGAAGGGGGTTTCAGCCGCCTGAGAGCGATCGCAACGCAGAAAAACCTACGACAGACAGGTCATGCCTGACCCGACCGAAATGTCTGGCGCAGACAGCATGCGGAATTGATTCGCGTGATGCCTGCACTCAATGATTTTTTATAACCCATCAGGATGAGAAGGATGTGTAAGACATATCATTCCCGGATGGCACGCTTGGGTTAAGGAGAAACGGCATTATGACACTACACACTTGGTGGCTCTTTCTGGCCGCTGTTTTTCTGCTCTCAGGCACGCCGGGCCCCAATATGCTGCACATTCTGTCGCGCAGTGTTGACCTTGGTATGAGGCGAAGCATTGCTGCCATGGCGGGCTGCCTCACGGCACTCGTGACCGTTTTGACAGCGTCATCCGTAGGATTAACCACGCTGCTTATGGCGCTTCCGGGCGCATTCGAAATTCTGAGATATGTCGGTGTCGCCTATCTGCTTTATCTCGGCATCAAAGCGTGGCGCAGCGATGTTGCCCCTCTCGATGTCGATGAGGACAAGCTCCCTGTGTGTCTCTCTCCGGCCATTCTGTTTCGGGGCGGCTTTATCATCGGTATCAGTAATCCCAAGCTTCTTCTGTTCGCAGCAGCTTTTCTCCCGCAATTTGTTAATCCCGTTGCCGCACAGGCCCCTCAGTTTGCAATCCTTGTTGCGAGCTTCTCGGCTGTCGAATGTTTTTGGTACGTCATTTATGCCGCAGGGGGGCGTTCGTTATCCCATTATCTGACGCGTCCCTCCATCAAACGCATCTTCAATCGTGTCACAGGAGTGATTTTCGTTGGGTTCGCAGCTCTTCTTCTGAAAACCCGCCCCAATTGATTTTTCACATCAGATCCACGCTTCGCCTGAATGATGACGGTCTGTTTTTGCGCGCTTGAGTGATCGTTACGGATCAATGCTGGTTGGGTCTGGCCACGTCGCCAGCAGAATGGAGGGAAGCGCCGTCTCGATAAAAGTGCCGATCGGATCTGGCGTATCGAACAAGAGTGCAGGGCGGCCTTCTATCACCATATGCGCCAGTCCATGAGCCGTTGCCATTGCACTGGCCATATGGGGGCGAAAGACACGGTGATGCAGATTGGTTGGTTCGTGCCCGAAATAGGCTGCTGCTGCATGGGCATAGTGTGTCAGCGCTTCAAAAGAAGCCTGCATCAAATCAGCGTCTTTGAAATCAATCAGATCCACGCGGCAAATAAGCCGGAATAATCCGGGATTACGTGCGGCGAATGTCACGTAGCCCAGAGCCTGCGTCCGAAGATCTTGAGCCGGCATTCCGGATGACGGGAGAGCATCCAGTTCCGCTCCGAGCTGCTTGAAAATCCGGATGGCAACAGCTGTCAGAAGCCCCTTCGTGCCATTGAAATGATGCGAGGGGGCTCCGGGAGAGACGCCAGCAGACTTCGCAGCTTTTCTCAGGGTAAACCCTTCAACGCCTTCTGCTCTGATGATGGCTTCTGACGCCACAATAAGTGCCGTTTTCAGATCGCCGTGGTGATAGCTTTCCCGTGCTGTCACGCTCATATCACCTCCTGTGTGTTAATGTGAACATCGTTCAAATTGATGGCTGCTTCAATCTATGCAATGTTCAGATGGAGAAATCACTCCACTGGGAGACGTTATATGACACAGCGCGCACTGATCGTAGGCCTCGGCATTGGCGGCATGTCCGCTGCCATCGCATTGCAGCGTCAGGGCTGGACGCCTGTGATTGTCGAACGTGCTCCCGAGCGGCGGAAAGGTGGGTATTTCATCGGTCTGCGCGATGAGGGAAAAAATGCCGCCTCGGCTTTGGGTGTGCTGGATGTCATGGAAAAAAGAACTCCGGAAAACATTCGTTTCTGGGATGTGCGCAAGGATGGCACCCGCAGACGCATTGCCGATCTGACGCAAGAGACAAATGCGCCGATTGCCGTGCTGCGAGGGGATATCGAAGAAGCTCTCTGGTCCGGAATTGAAGGAAAGGTGGACGTCCGGTTCGGCACTGTCCCCGTGGCGATCGCGAATGGCGCCATGCAGGCTCAGGTCACACTCCGCACCGAAGGCGGTGAGGAAACGACGGAAACCTATGATCTTGTGATAGGGGCTGATGGCGTCCGTTCAACGGTGCGCAGACTGGTCTTTGGTCCGGATAAAGCGTTCTTCCATTCAATTGGCACGATGCTGTGTGCTTTTCCCCTGGCGCGGCCCGTCGAGGGCTTCAAAGCTGGCGATGGCCTTATGGTCGCGGATGTAAAGCGCACTTTGACCGTCTTTCCTCTGGAAGGACGTCCCTCAACCGCACTTTTCTCATACCGAACCAGAAATCCGGAAAGAGCCTCGAGAAAAGATCCTCTTCCCACGCTGCGCCAGATATTTGCCGATCTGGATGTGGGCGGGATTATTTCCAAAGCTCTTGAGGATCTGGCAACAACAGACGACTTCCTTTTTGATTCCGTTCAGATGGTCAAAATGCCTCGTTGGTCGAAAGGTCGTGTCCTGCTTCTGGGGGATTCAGCCTGGTGTCTGACACTGTATTCAGGCATGGGGGCTTCAGCCGGGATGCTCGGTGGACAGGTCCTCGGCGAAGCTTTCGCGGCTTGTCCGCAGGACATTGATGGTGCGCTGAAAACGTTCGAGGCCCGGATGCGCCCATTTGTCCGCAAGCATCAGAGATTCATCGCTCTGCGTTCCCAGTTGTTCGTCCCGTCAAACCGCTTTTCGCTCTGGGGGCGCCGTGTTCTGTGGCAGATCCTGCTGCGCTCCAGGAAATACCTCTTCCGCAAGAATGCATGAGGAAGGGGAAGGCAGGGCTGATATAGTCTATCTCTAAACCAGACCTTTCGTTTGTCTCTGAAAGCGGACGTTTGCCGAGAGATTGGGTGGCCGCCCGTGAGGCGCAGCATCGCAGTTTTATCGATTTTCATGGCGAATAAAAAAGGCATTAAGGGCAAGAAACGGAGTTCGTGAGGGCACCGAAGGCGACATAAGAATCCGTCTTTATCGCCAGGAATTTTTCGATGAACGATCCGCATCTCACGATTGAGCCGTCCATTCTTTATCTGGGGACTCCAGTTGTCCTGATCAATACGGTTAATGAAGACGGAAGCTCTAATCTTGCGCCGATGTCAGCCGCGTGGTGGCTGGGCTGGAGAGCCATGCTAGGACTTCAGACGGCGTCAAAAACCCCACAGAATATGTTGCGCACAGGACAATGCGTTCTCAACCTGCCATCTCCGGCGCAGGCTGATGCAGTGAACAGGCTTGCTCGCCTTACTGGAAGCAAAAGCATTCCTGAATTCAAACAAAAACTGGGCTATACTTACGAGCCGTCCAAATTTGAAGTTGCGGGTCTTACACCCGTCGCGTCTCAAACGGTCAACGCGCCTCGTGTTCTGGAATGTCCAATTCAACTGGAAGCCGTTCTGGTCGCGCAGCACGGTATCATGGACGATGATCCCCAGGTTGCAGGCCTCATCTCGGCTTTCGAAGTGCGTATAACGCGTGTCCATGCGCATCCGGGCATCCTTATGGAAGGATACGAGAATAGAATTGACCCGGATAAATGGCATCCTCTCATCATGAACTTCCAAAAACTGTACGGAGTTTCTGATGCTCAGATCGTGCCATCCCGTCTCGCCGAAATTGATGAAACAATTTATCGGATGCCTGATGTGGATCGGGCGCGTACAGAAAAGAACTGGCTCTGATGAAGAGCGCCGCAGCCGTGACAATGGCCTGTCGTCTTATCGAGGAAAGCGAAGAAAGCCTTTCGCTGACAGATCTTGCGCAGGCGGTTGGCCTGAGCAGCGGCTATTTTCATCGTACTTTTAAGGCCCATACCGGGCTTACACCCAAGGACTATGCTGCCGCACATCGTGCAAAGCGCGTTCGCGCGGCATTGGCGCGTGAGGCAACCATCACCAATGCGATTTACGATTCCGGCTTTAGCTCCAGTGGTCGGTTCTACGAAACGTCTCGTGCAATGCTTGGTATGACACCATCACGCTACCGCAAAGGAGGGGCCGACGAAGATATTAAATTCGCGATTGCAAAGACAACGCTTGGTGATCTTCTCGTGGCTTCAAGTGCTGCGGGGGTAGCCGCTATTTTGCTTGGTGATGATCCTGAAGTGCTCCTTCGCCAACTTCAGGATATGTTCCCAAAAGCGCGCCTGCTCGGTGCCGAAGCGGATTATGAAGCGGTTGTGGCTGAAGTCGTAGGATTTATTGAAGTACCTAAAATCGGACTTCACTTGCCGCTGGATATCAGAGGCACAGCATTTCAGCGCAGAGTATGGCAGGCCCTTCGCGATATTCCTTTTGGGCAAACGCGGTCTTACACTGCTGTTGCGGAATATATTGGTCTGCCACGCGCCACACGGGCAGTGGCAAAAGCCTGTGCAGCTAACAAGTTGGCTGTCGCAATTCCATGTCACCGTGTGATTCGCCGTGACGGTTCTCTGTCTGGTTATGCATGGGGCGTGGATCGTAAAGAGATCATACTGGACAGAGAGAAACTGAAAAAAGAGAAGTGATCGTAAAATTATAACAATTAAAATAAAATCCTAATTTTTTAAAGTAATTGTATGTTTGTGCGTTAAGGGTATTATTGATTTATAGATACAAAATAAATGCCCTTTTAGTCTGTGATGCGCCTTAGATCGAACCGCATTGCACACCGGGAACCCTCTGGAAATCCATGTGCCTGCTCCCTGTCGAGGATGGATATCAGGCGCTGATTCAACTCGTCATGCGTAAGGATCACGAAACCCATTTTGGAGTAAAATGGTGCATTCCATGGAATTTCCTGAAAAGTAGTTAAAGTTATATCTGCCAGCTCTTTGCGTAGAGCCCAGTGTTTAAGATGTTGTAGTAATGCTTTCCCGATCCCGCATTTCTGCCAGGACGACGCGACTGACATTTCAAGAATATGGACGTCCTTATGCTTCACAGAAGCTGTCAGAAAACCGACAGGCGTATCTGCTGTATCCACAGCTACCCAGCATGTCTTTGTCTGTATAGAGCTTCGGTGCGCCTCCTCTGGCATCGTCTCTGAGGTCGCAATCCAGGCCAGTCCCGGCACAGACCTGAAAGATTGTGCTGCAGAAAGTTCAATGGCGGGCAGTTGCTCTATGTCCGTCAGGCGTGCGTCACGGATCTGAAAAGTTTGCTTCTGGACGCGTGAATTCATGTTCAGGACTTTGCTGAGGCGTGTTGGCGCATATATACCGACGATATCAGGTAATGCTGGGCGGTATAGATGACAGGGCCAGAAAGCTGAGCGCCAGTAGCGTTACAAAATGAACTGAAATGGCATCAACCTCGCAGAACTGATCGTGCAGTTTACCCAGATTTATGATAGCAGACTGATACCTCTTCTTATTAAGACGACTGCCTTTTGATGATTGTTGCGGGATATAATGTGCCAAGACCAGCGGGGGTGCCGAGGGAAAATCGCGCTCAGTCTATGCTGTATCCGTTATGCCGCTTGCGGGCTTCTGCCTGGCGTTGTTTGCGGATCAATAGAGGATCGCGTTGATAGGGAGTTCCCGGAAAACCTCAGCCCGCTTTAGGTCCTTGAATATCGCGCACCCCTGCGAGATTCAGGACCGAATGTGACGGGATATCATGAAATTTATCTTAGTGGCGGAGAGGGTGGGATTCGAACCCACGGTACGCTTCCACGCACGGCGGTTTTCAAGACCGCTGCCTTCAACCACTCGGCCACCTCTCCATCCGGCAGACTTCATTTCTGAAGACTTCTGTTCGGATCTGGATGCTTCATGCGACGGGAAGCATTTGCCGTCAAGTCGCTATGTTACATATACCCTCTCTCCTTACTCTTTGAAACGGAGGAGGGGGAACTCAGCAACATTGAAGCATGCCATCTAGAACGTCATGGAAGGCGCCTTGTGCGTTTCCGGCTGCCATAACCTCCAAGGATATGACGTCCATGACGATCCTTCGTCCTGTTGTTTTTCTTCCCCTCATTGCGGCTCTAGGCCTGATGGGAACTCCTCTTCTGGCTTCGGCGCAGGCGCACCATGCGTCCGATTGGGTTCAGCCGCCTCCGGGAGGTCCGCGTGGCGCTCCCGGCCATATGATGCCTCCTGTTCCTCCCGGCGTTACACTGACGGCGGCTCAGAAAACAAAGCTCAAGGCCATTTTTGAAAAGGCTCATCAGGATGAGCGCGCGCTTCGTCTCGAAGGGCGGGCGATCGAGGACAAGATCCACGATGCCCTCAGTGCTGTCGGCGATCTGGATCGTGCAACGCTGACGGATCTGAGTGGGCAGGAAAACGCCCTCAAGGCGAAAGTCTCCGCGCTGCATCTCGAAACCATGGAGCAGCTTCATGATCTATTGACGCCTGCTCAGCGCCAGCAGGGCAAAGAGACCATGGACAAGCTCAAGGCCCTTCATGAACAGATGAAGGCTCTGATGGGGCATCCGCCAGAAGGCGAACCGGACGACATGCCCTGAAAACCGAGGTTTCTGCGTCTATCGCTTGACGCCTCGGCGGCAAGGCGATAGACGAACTCTGTTTCCGGACACGCCACCTCGCGAAGACTCGCGCAGTGGCGTGTTTCTGTTTGCTTTTAAGGTGACCCGTTGTTCGATCAACTCTCAGGCAAGATGTCCGGTGTCCTCGAAGGGCTTTCCAAGAACGGGAAGCTCTCGGAGGCTGATGTCACCGAGGCCATGCGTGAAGTGCGTCTCGCCATGCTGGAGGCAGACGTTGCTCTGCCTGTGGTGCGGGACTTCGTCAACAAGGTTCGCGAGCGGTCTGTCGGGCAAGAGGTGCTGGAAAGCGTTTCTCCCGGTCAGGCTGTCGCCAAGATCGTCAACGATGCCCTGATCGACGCACTGGGCGGGGCAGGGGCGGTTCCGCTGAACCTGTCCGCCAATCCGCCGGTTCCAGTGCTGATGGTGGGTCTGCAGGGTTCGGGTAAGACCACGACCTCCGGCAAGATTGCCCTGCGCCTGTCCGGTCGCGAGAACAAGAAAGTCCTTCTGGCCAGCCTTGACGTCCAACGTCCGGCCGCGCAGCTCCAGCTTCAGCAGCTGGCTGAGCGCGTCAACGCCAAGACAGGTCGCGTTCAGGCTCTGCCGATCATTGCCGGGCAGTCGCCTGTCCAGATCGCAAAGCGTGCGCTCGAGACCGGTCGTCTCGAAGGTTATGACGTCGTCATTCTCGATACGGCAGGTCGGCTGTCCATCGACGAAGCGCTGATGGATGAAGTGCGGGAAATCCGTACACTAACCAAGCCGGCAGAGACGTTGCTGGTCGTTGACGCGATGACCGGTCAGGACGCCGTCAACACCGCGAAGGCCTTCAACGAAGCTGTTGGCATTACCGGCGTTGTCATGAGCCGGATGGACGGCGACGCCCGCGGTGGCGCGGCCCTGTCCATGAAGGCCATCACGGGCGCGCCGATCAAGCTGGCCGGTTCGGGCGAGAACCTCGAAGCGCTTGAAGAATTCCATCCCGAGCGTGTTGCAGGCCGTATTCTCGGTCTGGGGGACGTTGCCGGGCTGGTGGAACGTGCTGCTGAAACCCTCGATCACGAGGAAGGTGAGCGCGTCGCCAAGAAGATGCTCGCGGGCAAGTTCGATCTGGATGACTATGTGTCCCAGATCAACCAGATCAACCGCATGGGCTCGATTTCCGGCATTCTCGGCATGATGCCGGGGATGGGAAAGATCAAGGATATGCTGGGCGACAAGGAGCTCGATACGTCGATCTTCAAGCGTCACAAAGCCATCATTTCCTCGATGACGAAGCAGGAGCGCAAGACGCCGGAGATCATCAAGGCGTCCCGCAAAAAGCGCATTGCGGCAGGCTCGGGAACCACGGTTCCGGAGATCAACCGTCTGCTCAAACAGTTCAACGACATGTCCACCATGATGAAACGCATCAGCAAGATGGGCCTTGGTGGCCTGATGCGCGGCATGGGTGGTGCAGGAGGTCTGGCGGATCTGATGAAGGGCATGGGTGGCCCCGGGGGAAAACCCGGCGGACGCCCGCCTTTCGTCTGATCTGTCCCGTTTTACAAGTTCTGTCTCTTAGGAGTATTTCATGAGCCTCAAGATCCGCCTTGCACGTGCAGGTGCCAAGAAGCGTCCCTACTACCACATCGTTGTTGCTGACAGCCGCAGCCCGCGCGATGGCCGTTTCATCGAGAAGGTTGGTTCCTACAACCCGATGCTGCCGGCTGATCACGCCGACCGTATCCGTCTGGTTGACGAGCGCATCAAGCACTGGCTGTCCAACGGCGCCCTCGCCACGGACCGTGTCGCCCGTTTCCTCGGTAATGCAGGCCTGGCTCCGAAGCCGACCTACAACGAGCAGCCCAAGCAGTCCGCTCCGAAGGCGAAGGCTCAGGAACGCGCCAAGGCTGCTGCTGCCGCTGCTGCGGCCTGATTGAGCTGCTTTTCAGGAAGCCCGAGACGTGCCCCGCTTCAACCCTGACAGCGATGTCCTGATTGCCACCGTCGGTCGTCCGCACGGTGTCCGCGGTCTGGTGCATCTTCATGCTGCCACAGATGATCCGGCTTCGGTCGAGACGCTGGGCGTGCTGCATGACGGGCAGGGCAGGGCATGGACGGCACGCTGGATTTCGGCTGGCGTGGCTGCACTGACGGATGCCGAAGGCCAGGATCTTCCTGACCGTACGGCCGCCGAACGTCTGGTCAATGCCAAGCTGTATGTTCCGCGTACCGTTCTTCCGGAAGCCGGAGACGACGAATTCTATCATGCCGATCTGATCGGTATGACGGCTGTCTCGGAAGACGGAGAGGTTCTCGGGACGGTGTCGGTCGTTCACGATTACGGCGCAGGCGTCAGCCTCGAAGTGGATCGTGGTCTGATCGTGCCTTTCACGCTGGCCTGTGTGCCGCGCGTTGATCTCGCGAAACGGGAAGTGACCCTTGTTCCTCCTGTTGAAGTCGAGGTTGAGGGGGATCTTTCCGGCGAGGTCCAGGTGCGGGCATGAGCTGGCGCGCGGACATCCTGACCCTTTTCCCCGACATGTTCCCGGGGCCGCTGGGATTCTCCCTTGCGGGCCGGGCGCTGGAGCGGGGGATCTGGTCCTGTGAGGCGCATGATCTGCGCCAGCATGGACTGGGACGTCACCGGGCCGTCGATGATACGCCTTTTGGTGGCGGAGCCGGCATGGTGATGCGGGCAGACGTTCTGGATACGGCCCTCTCGGCGCTTCCCGCGCTGGATGGGCGCCCGGTTGTCTACCCGACGCCACGGGGCAAGCGCATGTCGCATGAAGATGCGGAGCGCCTGTCGTCCGGGCCGGGGGTCGTCGTTCTCTGTGGGCGCTTTGAAGGCGTGGACGAGCGCGTTCTGGAAAAGCACGATATCGAACAGCTCTGTATGGGCGATGTCGTACTGTCAGGTGGAGAAATTCCTGCTCTGACTCTTCTGGATGCGTGCGTACGGCTCCTCCCCGGCGTCATGGGGTCAGATGTCAGCGGTCAGGATGAGAGCTTCGCCGAAGGGCTTCTTGAATATCCACAATACACCAAGCCGGCAGTGTGGGACGGGCGGGACGTGCCCGACATTCTTCTCTCCGGCAACCATGGTGCTATCGCCCGCTGGCGCCATGAACAATCAATCGCCGTCACGAAGGCGCGCCGCCCGGACCTCTGGGATGCGTATCTGGCACGACAGCAGGTCCATTGAAGTTTTGTTTTCAGGAGTTTGGTCATGAACATTATCCAGCAGTATGAGGCGCGCGAAATCGAGCGTCTTTCCGGCGTCCGCGCTGTTCCCGAGTTCATTGCAGGTGACACGGTCCGCGTTGGCGTCCGCGTTGTCGAAGGCACGCGTGAGCGTGTCCAGAGCTTCGAAGGTGTTGTTATCGCCCGTTCCAACAAGGGTCTGAACAGCAACTTCACGGTTCGCAAGATCTCCAACGGTGAAGGCGTTGAGCGCGTGTTCCCGCTGTATGCACCGTCGATCGCCAGCATCGAAGTCGTGCGTCGCGGTAAGGTCCGTCGCGCAAAGCTGTATTATCTGCGTGGCCGTTCGGGCAAGTCCGCCCGTATTGCCGAGCGTCCCCGCGATCTGCCGAAGGCGGACAGCAAGGCCGCTTCCTAAACCGTTCGGAGTAGAGACAGGATGCCCGTTACCAATTCGCCCAGAACCCTTTTTGACAAGATCTGGGACGATCATGTCGTCGAACGTCTCGAAGACGGGACGTGCATCCTCTACATCGACCGTCACCTCGTTCACGAGGTGACAAGCCCGCAGGCCTTTGAAGGTCTGCGGCTGTCCGGGCGCCGTGTGCGTCGTCCGGATGCCACGGTGGCCGTGGTGGACCACAACGTCCCCACGTCCGACCGTTCCAAGCCGATCGAGGAGCCGCAGAGCCGCCTCCAGATCGAAACGCTTGAGAAGAATGTTGCCGAATTCGGCGTTCCCTATTTCCCGCTGCGTTCCGCCTCTCAGGGGATCGTGCATGTTGTCGGGCCGGAGCAGGGCATTTCCCTGCCGGGCATGACGATCGTCTGCGGCGATAGCCATACCTCCACGCATGGCGCTCTTGGTTCGCTGGCATTCGGGATCGGCACGTCCGAGGTCGAGCATGTGCTCGCGACCCAGACGATCCTGCAGAAGCCCGCGAAGAACATGCGTGTTTCGGTCGAAGGCAAGGTCGGTCCGGGCGTAACGGCCAAGGACATCATGCTGGCCATCATCGGGCGCATTGGCACCGCGGGTGGCACTGGCCATGTCATTGAATTTGCAGGATCTGCGATCCGTGATCTGGACATGGCAGGGCGTATGACGCTGTGCAACATGTCCATCGAAGCCGGTGCGCGTGCAGGTCTGGTCGCGCCTGACGAGACGACCTTCGCCTATGTGAAGGGCCGCCCGTTCGCGCCGAAGGGCGAAGCGTTCGAGCAGGCCTGTGAGTACTGGCGCAGTCTGGCGTCTGACGAAGGTGCCTATTTCGATACGGAAGTCACGCTCGCCGCTGAAGAGATCATCCCGTCCGTCACATGGGGCACCAGCCCGCAGGACGTGCTGCCGATCGACGGTTCCGTGCCATCTCCGTCAGACGTTGCCGATCCGGCCCGTGCTGCCCAGATCCAGCGTGCTCTGGATTATATGGGTCTCGAAGCCGGGCAGAAAATTGCCGGGACGCCAGTGGATGTCGTGTTCATCGGCTCCTGTACGAACAGCCGTCTGGAAGATCTGCGCGCTGCTGCGGACGTGGTGCGTGGTCGCCATGTTGCCGAGGGCGTTCGGGCTATGATCGTTCCCGGCTCCGGTCTGGTGAAACATGCGGCTGAAGTGGAAGGACTGGACAAGGTGTTCCTTGATGCCGGTTTTGAATGGCGTGAGGCAGGCTGTTCGATGTGTCTGGGGATGAACCCGGATCGTCTGACGCCGGGCCAGCGCTGTGCTTCGACATCCAACCGTAATTTTGAAGGCCGTCAGGGCCCGGATGGTCGCACGCATCTCTGCTCGCCTGCCATGGCGGCAGCCGCGGCTGTGACGGGACGTTTGTGCGATGTGCGTGAACTGGTGAAGGAGACTGTCTGATGGACAAGTTCACGGAACTGACCGCCATTGCGGCGCCCATGCCGACCGAGAACATCGACACGGACCAGATCATTCCGGCCCGCTTTCTCAAGACCATCCAGCGGACCGGTCTGGGGAAGAATGCTTTCGCGGCCCAGCGATATGACGCCGATGGCAATGAAAAGCCGGATTTCGTGCTTAATCAGGAGCCATACCGGCACGCCGAAATCCTGATTACTTACGACAATCTGGGCTGCGGATCTTCGCGCGAGCATGCCCCGTGGGCGTTGCTGGATTTCGGGATCCGTTGTGTGATCGCGCCCAGCTTTGCCGATATCTTTTTCAATAACTGCTTCAAGAACGGTATCCTGCCGATCCCGCTGCCGCGCGAGATCTGCGACGAACTGATGGACGATGCCCGTCAGGGGTCGAATTCGCGTCTGACGGTGGATCTGGAGCGTCAGGTGATTGTGCGTCCGAATGGTGAGACCATCGCGTTCGAGGTCGATCCGTTCCGTCGTCACATGCTGCTGGAAGGGCTGGACGATATCGGACAGACCATGGCCCATGATGCCGAAATCAGCAGCTTTGAACATCGCCTGGCTCGTGCGTGGGTGCCGTCAATTACCATAGGGACTGTGAAATGAGCGACGCACACAAGCTTCTGGTTCTGGCCGGAGACGGGATCGGACCGGAAGTCATGCGCGAAGTGGCGCGGATCGTGCACTGGATGAGTGCGCATCGCGGACTGAAGCTTGAAATCACGGAAGAACTTGTCGGCGCAGCGTCGCTGGCCGTGCATGGGGTCCCCATCCGCGATGAGGTCATTGAACTGGCCCGCCAGTCTGACGCGGTACTGTTTGGCTCGGTGGGAGATCCGGCCTGGAGCCATGTCGGGTTCGACAAGCGCCCGGAAGTGGCGATCCTCAAGCTCCGCAAAGAACTTGAACTGTTCGCCAATCTGCGTCCGGCCAAGCTGTTTGATGCCCTGATTGACGCCTCCGCGCTGAAGCCGGAAGTGGTGCGCGGGCTTGATCTGATGATCGTTCGCGAAACGGTCGGCGGCATCTATTTCGGTGAGCCGCGTGGAATCGAAACGCTGCCAGATGGCTCCCGTCGCGGTATCAACACGGAAGTTTATACGACGTCCGAAATCGAGCGTGTGGCGCGCGTGGCGTTCGATCTGGCCCGCAAGCGCGACAACCGTGTGTGTTCGGTCGAGAAGTGTAACGTCATGGAAAGCGGCCTGCTGTGGAAGGAGGTCGTAACCGACATTCACAAGCGCGAATATTCCGACGTCCAGCTTTCACATATGCTGGCTGACAACTGCGCGATGCAGCTCGTGCGTGACCCGAACCAGTTCGATGTCATTGTCACAGGCAACCTGTTCGGGGATATCCTGTCCGATCTGGCGTCGATGCTGACGGGCTCGCTCGGGATGCTGCCTTCCGCAACGCTTGGCCCGGTTCGCGCCGATGGCAAGCGCAATGCCCTGTATGAGCCGATCCATGGCAGTGCGCCGGACATCGCTGGCAAGGGGATCGCCAATCCGCTGGCCCAGATCCTGTCTTTCGCTATGTTACTGCGGTATTCGCTTAATCGTGGCGAGGATGCCGACCTGATCGAGACGGCTGTGTCCAACGTTCTGGCTTCGGGACTGCGGACAGGCGATATCATGTCTCCGGGCATGGCTCGAGTCGGCACCGAAATGATGGGGCAGGCCGTGCTGCGCGAGATGGAAAAGCTGGCCTGATCTTCTGCGGGCTCTGTCTGACACAAAAAAGGCGCCTTCCTTGGGGAGGGCGCCTTTTTTGTTGTTCGCAGCCCGGCTGGCTGTGGTCAAAACCCTTGGAACATGCCTAGGATCTCGTCATCGAAATGATCCGGAACCCTGTCATGTCTTTTATTGCCGACCGTCTGAACCGTATCCTTCCCAGCCAGACGATTGCCGTGACCCAGAAAGCCCGCGCCCTGAAGGCAGAGGGCCGCGATATCATCAGCCTTTCCGCAGGTGAGCCGGATTTCGATACTCCTGACTTCATCAAGCGTGCTGCGATCCGGGCAATCGAGGCCGGCAAGACAAAATATACGGACGTTGCGGGTACGATCGAACTGCGCAAGGCGGTCGCGGCCCGTCTGAACGCCGATTTCGATCTGGATTACAAGGCCGAGGAAATCTGCGTCTCCACGGGGGGAAAGCAGGTTATCTACAATGTCATGGTCTCGACCCTGAATGCAGGTGATGAGGTTATCATTCCGGCACCGGCATGGGTGTCTTATCCTGACATCGTAACCCTGGCCGATGGAACGCCTGTCATCGTCCAGACTGATCCTGAAAATGGCTTTCGCCTGACGGCAGAACAGCTTCGTGCGGCGATTACGCCTCGTACGAAATGGCTTTGCCTCAATTCGCCCTGCAATCCGACAGGAGCGGCCTATGATACCGAGGCACTCAAGGCGCTGACGGATGTTCTGCTGGACTATCCGGATATCTGGATCCTGACGGACGATATGTATGCCAAGCTCCTGTATGATGGGGCAGTCGCCAAAACGGTTGTTCAGGTCGAGCCGCGTCTGCGCTCCCGGACCGTGACGATGAATGGTGTCTCCAAAGCCTATGCCATGACAGGCTGGCGGATCGGGTTTGCCGCAGCGCCGGTGGAGTTCACAAAACAGCTTATCAAGCTGCAGGGACAGAGCACGAGCAATCCCTGTTCCATCGCGCAGGCGGCAGCGCAGGAGGCCGTATCCGGCCCGCAGGATTTCATTTCGGAGATGGTGGCGGTCTATCAGGAGCGGCGCAATCTGGTGATCGGCATGCTCAATGATGCACCCGGTCTGACCTGCGCTCTCCCTGAAGGGGCGTTCTACGCCTTTCCGTCCATTGCTGGCGTTCTGGGCAAGACCAGCAAGGGCGGTCGCCTGATTGAGAGTGACGAGGCTTTCGTAACGGCTCTTCTGGAAGAAACCGGCGTGGCGGCCGTGCATGGAACGGCGTTCCTGACGCCGGGATATTTCCGGATTTCCTATGCCACCAGCACGGATCTTCTAGTTGAAGCCTGCACCCGGATCCAGAAGTTCTGTCAGGGTCTTTCATGAGTTTTACCATCGCATCACGCCTTGCGGATCTGCCGCGACCTGCAACGATTGCCATGGCTGCCCGCGCCCGCGAACTGAGGGCGCAGGGCGCGGATGTCATTTCACTTGCCTTGGGGCAGCCGGATTTTCCGTCTCCTCCAGAGGCGATTGAAGCCGCTTATGCAGCCGCGAAAGCCGGGGATACGGGCTATCCGCCGATCCCCGGACAGAAGCCGCTGATCGATGCCATTATCCGCAAGTTCAGGCGTGACAACGAGTTGGACGTTGCGCCCAGTCGAATCATGGTTGCGAATGGCGGCAAGCAGATCATTTTCAATGCGCTGATGGCGTCGCTGGAAATTGGCGACGAGGTCATCATTCCTGCGCCGTACTGGGTGAGTTATCCGCTGATTACCCGGATGCTGGGCGGGATTCCGGTCGAAATTCGATGCCGGGAAGAGAACGGTTTTCGCCCGGACCCGGAAGCTATCCGCGAGGCGATTACGCCGCGCACGAAATGGCTGGTTCTGAATTTTCCGAACAACCCAACCGGTGCCATTCTGGAACGGCGGGACCTTGAAGCCATCGCAGACGTACTGCGTAAGGCGCCGCATGTTCTTGTGATGAGCGACGAGATCTATGAGCATCTGACGTTCGACGGCCGCAAACACCTCTCCTTGCTGAATGTCGCGCCTGATCTTGTGGATCGGATTCTGATCGTAAATGGTATGGCGAAAGCTTACGCCATGACGGGATGGCGCGTCGGGTTTGCCTGTGGTCCTACCCCGCTGATTCAAGCCATGGTTGCGGTGCAGGGCAATTCCACGTCGGGCGTTTGCACGCTGGCACAGGCCGGATCGGTGGCCGCTCTTGATGGGGACGCTGACGGAATTGCACACATGCTGGCGACGTATGAGCGACGTCGGGCTCTGGTTGTAGGTGCCTTGCAGAAGGTTCCCGGACTGACCTGCGTGATGCCGGAAGGGGCGTTTTATGCCTATCCGGGGATTGAAGCGCTGATCGGTCGCACATCCAGGCAGGGGCGTCTTCTGGAGACGGATGTGGCGTTCGCGGAAGCCCTTCTTGAAGAGGCGCATGTCGCGACGGTTCCGGGTTCGGCGTTCGGATATAGCCCGTATCTTCGCCTGTCTTTTGCGGCGTCCGATGAACAGCTTGCAGAAGCCTGCCGCCGTATTGCACAGTTTGTGGGCGAGATCCGGCAAGTCTGACGGCAACAAAGGCAGGGCATGGACGCAGAAGCAGGGGAGTGTCAGACTTGCATCATGACGAAGACACTCCCCCCCTTTTCCAAACTGTCTTTCCCCCGGCTTGACGAGCAGTCGCTCAAAGCGCGCTACGATGCCATCGCGTTTCTGCTGGATGCCGGGGACCGGGTGGAAGCCCTGAAGGCTTTTGATGCTGTCCGACGCGAGTATGAGTCGTGGGCATCGCACGTTCATCTGCAATTTTCGCGCAATACACAGGATGAGACCGCCAAGGCAGATCGGGATTATGCGGATCGGTTGTCTCCGGTCGCAACCGATCATGAGGTGACGGTCAAGAAGCGTCTTCTGGCCGATCCCGACCGCGCGGGTCTTGAAGCCATTGTAACGTCGCATGTGGTGCGGCTCTGGGAAGCTGATACGACCACATTCGATCCGCGTATCAGTACGGATCTGGAAGAGGAAGCCCGTCTTTCAGGGGAATACACGGCGCTTCTGGCGGCTGCGAAAATCGCTTTTGATGGGAAAGTCCTGAACCTGTCGGGGTTGGTGCCTTATCTTCAGGGCATGGATCGGGATGTCCGTCATGCGGCGGAGAAGGCGCGCTGGGATTTTTTCGAGCAGAACGGCGCTGAACTGGATGCCCTTTACGGCAAACTGGTCGCTCTGCGGGACCGGATGGCGAAAACCCTTGGTTTCGATAACTATATCGAACTCGGGTATCGCCGGATGCGCCGGACAGATTACGGTCCTGAGCAGGTCGCAGCCTTTCGAGAGAAGGTTCTGGCTTATGTCACACCCCTGATCAGCGCGCTCATGGAGCGTCGTCGTCTGAAAATGGGCTGGGACAAGGTGATGGCGTGGGATGAGGCTCTGATTGACCTTCAGGGCAACCCCGAGCCCGCTGGCGATCATGACCTACTGGTGGCGCGCGCTGAAACCATGTTCCGCGACCTCGATCCTTCAGGGGAAATGGCGGATTTTTACGTCCAGATGCGCGATCTTGGGTATCTCGATCTGAAAAACCGAGAGGGCAAGGCGGGAGGCGGCTTCTGTACGTCTTTTCCGACGGTCGGGACGCCTTATATTTTCGCTAACTTCAATGGCACCCATAACGATATCGGCGTTTTCACCCATGAAATGGGTCATGCGTTCCAGAACTGGAAAAGCCGTGATCTGCCGTGGATCGATCAACTCTGGCCGACCATGGAAGCGGCGGAAATCCACTCCATGGGCCTTGAGTTCCTGAGTTGGCCGCAGATTGGAGAACTGGTCGAGAATGGCGCGGCAGAACGATATCGGCGCATGCATCTGATCGATGCGCTGTCGTTCTTTCCCTATGGCGTCTGTGTGGATCACTTCCAGCATGAGATTTATGCCCATCCTGACATGACGCCAGAAGAACGGCATCAGACCTGGGAGCGGCTTGAAAAACTCTACATGCCCTGGCGGGACTGGGGCGATCTGGCCTATCCGGCCAAGGGTGGCCGTTGGCAGGCGCAGCTCCATATTTACCGCTTGCCGTTTTATTACATCGACTACGCGCTGGCGCAGTGCTGTGCGCTGCAACTCTGGCTGGGGGCGCGTCTGGACCGGGAAGGGACGCTGGAAATCTACCGCAGGCTCTGCGCCGAAGGTGGGTCGAAACCGTTCGCGCAACTCGTGTCCGAAGCGGGACTGACCTCTCCGTTTGAAGCGGATGTGCTCGCTGAAGTCGTCCATGAAGCCGAGCAGGTGCTCGCGCTCTGAGGATAGAGTAAGGCTCCGGAAAAAACCGGAGCCTCAAGGACTTATCCGCGTTTGTTCCAATCGGAAATGAGGTCAAGAACAGCCTGCGGTGACATGCTGCGGGCGTTGCCAAGCGCCTTGGAGCCGTCGCCGTTCAGGGCATGACCTTCCGGCGTAACGATAATGACGGTCGGGACGGCCTTGATGGTCACGCCATAGCGTTCCGCCAGATCGAGATTGGTGTTGATGCGTCCGACATTGATCGGTACCACCACGAACTGGCTGTCCAGCCAGCGTGCCGCATCAGGCAATGCGAAAATGCCGCTGAGCATTTTGCAGTCCGGGCACCAGTTGCCGCCGAAATCGAGCAGAACCTTGCGATGCGTTTTCTTCGCGAGCGCGAAGGCCTGTTCCACCTGCTCGTGCGCTACGGAGGTATCGGGATAGGGCGCTGCTACGGGCGGTGCAGATGTTTCGGTCAGTTGTGGGGCGGGGACTGCTGGCGTTGTGGATGCGGCATGTGCCGGAAGGGTTGCAGTCAGCGCCAGACCAAGGCCGGCGGCAAGAAGGGAACGGTTCATGAAAAAGGCTTTCATTGATGTTGTCCTCTGCATGCCATAACGCAGAATGACAGGAACAGATGATTAAAGCCCAATTTTCAGGAAAGGTCATGCGTTTGAAAAAAGCAGCACCCCGCCCGCAAGTCGCGTCTCCGCGTGAAGTCAGTGTTACGGAAACCCTGATCCGGACAGCAATCCTCGTGGCGTTAACGCTGGCCTTTGCATCGGTCTTCCGTTTCTGGCAACCGGCCATCAAGGCCGCGCAGCATATCGCTGGAACGTCTGTCTGGCAGGAACTCTACAGCCTGTTTCATATCGACTCAGGGGTCGGACGCGAGCAACTGATCCTGACCGGAATCATGGTGGCCTGTTTTCTGCTGGCACTTGCCGTCCAGTCCGTCGGATTTCTGATTTTTCGGAAGCTTAGAAAAAACCGGGCCTGACTTTCAGGGCCGAAACGGCTGCCAGACACCATGCAAGCATGAGCATCGTCCCGCCATAAGGCGCGATCCGGCCAATCGAGACTGGCCCCAGCTTCAGGTCAAACAGCGCAAGCAGGGTGACGGGCACGCAGAACAGAACCATGCCGACCGCCATGCACAGGCACGCCATGCGGATCAGCCGAGGCGACAGGCGCGCAGCGTTCAGGGAAAACAGACCGAGCCCAAGGGCGTGCCACATCTGGATTTCCACTGCGGAATGCAGCATGGCCCTGCCACCCGGAACGGCAAATAATCGGTCCGGCAGATGGGAGGACAGGGCGCCGAGCATGACGCCGGACGCTGCAGAGAGGGCCGCGAAAATGAAACTGCCTCGAAGCAGAACTGGTGTACCGGGCTGGATGGGGTTTGCGGACATGCCGTGAATGTATCATGTGTTGTCTGAACAGCGAATGAGAGACTGTCATGAGTGCATTGTCAGTCTGTCGCGGCCTGTCTTTTCGAGGCAGGCGCGTTTGAAAAAGGAAGCTTCGATGACTGTTTCGTATCTCCGCCTGTGTCTGTCCGCGGGCCTTCTCGCCGGTCTTGCGGCCTGTAACGCTCCCGATGCGCCGCCTGCGCCTGCGCTGCCGAGCGTCGCTTCGACCTACAAGCTGACGACGGCAGATGCGGCGTTCCTCCAGCAGGTGGATGAGATGGATCAGACCCAGATCGCCATTGCGACGCTGGCCGCGACCCATAGCAACAGTGACGTGGTCAAAGCCTTCGGTTCGACCGTTCAGGGTGATTACACGACCAATCAGAAAGCCGTCGCCAAGATCGCCTCAGACGCCAATCTGACGGTTGCCTCCAAGATTGATGCGGCCGATCAGGAGCATGTCGAGTCGTTTTCCCATCTTTACGGCGCTGCGTTCGACCGGATGTTCCTGCGCGATATCGTCAGCATCCGCACGCCGGATCTGAGCAAGGCCATCGCGACGGCTCAGGCTTCGGGCGGCACGCCGGACATCAAGACCCTCGCTACGGACACGGACAAGATGCTGACGGATCATACATCCCGCGCCCGTGATCTGATGGGCGATCGCAGCATCGGTCATCACGCGAAGCACAAAAGAAGCCGCTAAGACCAGCGCGGAGGATTGGACAGGTCATGACGATCCGCATCGATAAGATCGTAACACGGGGTGGAGACGGCGGGCAGACGTCTCTTGGAGATGGCACACGCGTCCCCAAGTCTTCAGACCGGATCGAGGCGATGGGGACTGTTGATGAGCTGAATGCCCAGTTGGGAATTTTGTGCTGTACCATGGCGCAGGATTCCCGGATGGCTGTGCTTGAAGACGAGATCCGTCAGATCCAGTCCTGTCTGTTCGATCTTGGTGCGGACCTTTGTCTGCCTGACCCAGAACGTACCTCCAGCCTGCCTTCGGAAGCCATTATATGGCTGGAAAGCAGGCTGGAGGCTCTGCGCCGACACCAGAAGGAACTCAGAAGCTTCGTGCTGCCAGGGGGCTGTTCCGTCGCGGCTCAAGCGCATCTTGTCAGAACTGTTGCGCGCCGGGCAGAACGGCGTGTTGCGCTTCTTGAACAGAGGCCGGTAGAGGGACTTCGTTTTTTGAACAGATTGTCTGATTACTTCTTTGTTCTTGCGCGTCACGCGAACAATCATGGTGAAACCGATATTCTCTGGTCGCCGGGTCGTTGGCATGAGAAGAAAATATAAATAAACGCTTATTGCCCTGATGACAGAATGGGCGTGAAGTGCTAGGAAAGCCTCGTCAGAACGCTGGGGTTTCTCTAGGCGAGTCGACTTTTCATATCCTTGTCAGGACATGTTTCGGCTGAGCGGGTTTAAATCCGGTCAGCTTTTCTGCTTTTCGGCAGACCTGTTTTGCAGGGGAAAATCCATAAATATCATATTGGTTGAAGAATACAGAATGCAGGACGAGCATCAGGCTAACGAAGAAGACAAACTGCGACAGGCTCTGGCCCGTCTGGGTGCCGGGGCGTCCTCACGCACTCCAAACAAGTCAAGGCCCGTTCCCCCGACTGCCGAGCGCCGTCGTCGTTTCGTCCGCGACGGGCAGGTTGTGGTCGAACATCAGGGCGGTCGTGGAATTGCAGCGCGTAATGTCGGGCAGGACGATCAGGAAGAACTTGAGCGTCTTCGCCAGTCGGTCAAGCGTGAACAGCGTCGCTGGGAAGAGGCCGAGCGGAGCCTCGGGGAAATTCGCAGCCAGCTCAAGGCGTTCGAGACGCGCGAAGCCCATGCGAAAATCCAGATCAGTGAACTGAACCGCGAGTTACGCGAAAATCAGGATACGATCCAGACATTGAAGGCATCTCTTCATCAGGCGCGTGAGCAGGCTGCCGAAGCAGCACGCCGTACACCGCGCCCTGTTGGACGCCCTCGCAAGGAGCCTGCTCCGCAGGTGGTGGATGTGGCGGAAGCCGAGATTGCCGAACAGGAGCCTGTGCAGTGGTGGGTGAAGGCCTGACCGCAGGCCTTTATTTATTTACTCTGAATGTCTGACCCGGCGTCCGAACCAGAGCAGAACACCACAGAAAACAGCCCAGCCCAATCCGGCATTCAACAGAGCTGGAACGGGAAGCGCCAGAGTATCTGAGCTTCCCGTAGCGCCTGTCATGGCCGCAAGTGCTACGCCGATCAGGCTTTCCCCGACAATGAATCCTGAGGCGATCATCGTTCCCTGTTCTCTGGGGAAACGGCGCAGAAGCCACGCAAGCCCTGCACCAATCCCGATAGTTACCGAGACCTCTGCCGGGAGGTAGATGCCCATTCCCACGGCCAGCGGCGGGAGAGCAAGGTTGCGGCGGTTCAGCACAATATCCAGTACGACCAGGCAGACGCCAATGGCTGCTCCGATTTCCAGCATCAGCCAGTCAAGTCGGTGCGTCAGAATCCCAGTTGCAATAGCTGCCATCAGGGCGGGCTGGGGGGCGGCAAGTGCGCGCGAAGGGTTCATATCTGCACGTGGCATGGCACCCACGAAACCATAAGCCTGATACAACACCTGAAGCACCCAGGGGATAACGATCGCGCCAACGGCACAGCCGATAAGCAGCGCAACTTCCTGCCTCCAGGGTGCCGCGCCGACGAGCTGGCCTGTCTTGAGATCCTGCAGATTATCGTTCGAAACGGCGGCTGAGGCAGTGATGGCGGAGAGGACGAACAAGCCGAACGCGATGGCGATCGGGCGCTGGTCCACCGTCAGGATGCCGCCGCTCTCCAGCCCCCAGAGAGCAACCGAAATGACAATGATGGCGATGATGCCAACACCGGATATCGGCGAAGATGATGATCCAATGATACCAGCCATATAGCCGCACGCGCTGGCGACCAGAAAACCCAGTCCGAAACAGGCGATCAACCCCAGAACGACCAGTGTTCCCAGAGCGCCACCATGCGGCATGACAGGCCACAGGAAATAGCTGAACAGCGCAGCGAGCAGGATTGCAAGACCTGCGCAAAGACCAATCAGTGTACGAGGAGAAAGATCGCGGTCGCTGTCATCGCCGGTTGCCAGATGAGTGACGGAAAGCGCTTCTTTCAACCCTTGTGCGACCGGACGGGCAAGAGCGAGCAGCGTCCAGACCGCTGCCACTGCAATGGTTCCGGCACCGATGAAACGCACCTTGTGCAGCCAAAGTCCCGAGGCTTCGGCCAGTGGCGTGGCTGAGGGGGCGAGGTGGCCCAGAACCGGCACCATGACGCCCCAGGCCAGAAACACGCCGAGCAGCATCGCAATACCGCCGCCGATACCAACCAGATAGCCGGTGCCCAGCAGGGCCAGCGAAAAACTTCCACTCAGACGAAATGCCGAGGACCCGACGACGGTAGCAGCAGAAAATCCGTCCGACAGGAGGCGCAGACCCGATGTGGCAAACGCTACAGCACCCGAGACAAGAGTGCCGAGGGTGAGGGATTTGAGGCTCCGGGCATCGCCCTCCGGCGAGGAGGCGCGCAGGATTTCGGCACAGGCCGTGCCTTCGGGGTAGGGCAGATCGGAGTTGCTCACGAGGGCCCGGCGCAGCGGGATGGTGAAAACAACGCCCGTCATGCCGCCCGCCATCGTCAGCAGCAGGGTGATGACATACGGAAATTCATGCCAGTATCCAACCATGATGAGGGCCGGAAGGGCCGCAAACACGCAGGACAGGGTACCGGCAGCAGAAGCCTGCGTCTGAACCATGTTGTTTTCCAGCATGGTCCCGCCGCCCATGAGGCGCAGGACGGCCATCGAGATGATGGTGGCTGGAATGGACGAGCCGAAAGTCAGACCGATTTTCAGGCCCAGATAAACGTTTGCTGCCGTAAAGACGACCGTGATGAGGGCTCCGAGAATAATCCCCCGGAGGGTCAGTTCGCGATTGTCCATGTATTTCTGTTCCGAAATGATGGCAGGCACAGAGCCGCTCGCTGTGACTGCATGTCGGGGCTGATGCTTCAGCCCCGCCGATTTTTACTGGTACTTTTACTGGGTGTGGCTGTGAAAAGCGACCGGGGAGAGGTGTTCGCGGTTATAGCCCAGTTCGCCGTGTGTCAGCTGATACCCGATTTCGAGCGTGTATGGATTTTCCTGCGCCATGTTGTCGGTGGCTGGCAGGTCGATCAGGCGCAGATCCGTGCGGACGGACTGTGTGCTGACATTCGGTGGGAAGCGGAACGTGTCCGTGAAGACTTTCTTGTCCACGATCTTGCCGTCCCGCATGATGACAATGAAATACGGCACATCGATCGTATTGCTGGTCGCCGCCGGGCCACGGGTCAGGTTCATGGCAAGGCTCAGACGCGTGCGGACCGTCTGGTGACCATGAGGTCCTTCCGGACCGCGCTCGCAGTCTCCGGACAGAGATGTGATCTGCGCATGGCTGACGAGGCTTCCGATATCCGCGCTCTTGCCGTCATAGACGAACTGGTCCGCTGCCGATCCCGGGATATCGAGCGCCGGACAGGCGGGGGCGAAGAAACTCTGGTTGGATTCGTCGCAGCCGGCCAGACTCGAAAGGGCCAGGAGGGCGAAAGCCGGAGCAAACAGGGGCGAGGCGAAGCGCCGGATGGCTGGCATCAGCTGAAGAAACTCCTACAAAGAGGCTCGGCAAAGAAGCCCGGACGTTGCGACGAGAGGCAATCCGGTCGATACTGGTCCTACATATCGAACTCCGCCCGCTTGGGGAACACCATGTCAGAACAGACGACTTTCGCTCCTGCCCGCACCAATGGTGTGGATGCTCCTCCAACCCTTCGCGTCCTGCTTGCCGGTCCGCGTGGATTCTGTGCCGGTGTGGACCGCGCAATCCGTGTCGTGGAAGAAGCGCTGCGTCGTTATGGCGCTCCGGTCTATGTCCGTCACGAGATCGTCCATAACCGCACGGTCGTTGAGGGGCTTGAGGCCAAGGGGGCCATTTTCGTCGAGGAACTGGACGAGGTTCCCGAGGACGGACATGTTGTTTTCTCTGCGCATGGCGTTCCAAAATCCGTTCCCGCCGAGGCCCAGCGCCGCAATCTGCTGTATCTGGATGCAACCTGCCCACTGGTGTCGAAGGTTCATCGTGAGGCCGAGCGTCACTTCGCGGGTGGTGGGCCGGACCAGCTCCATATCCTCATGATCGGTCATGCGGGCCATCCGGAAGTTGTTGGCACCATGGGCCAGCTCCCGCCGGGTGCTGTCACGCTCATCAACGATGCGGAAGAAGCCCGTACGATCCAGCCGGAAGACCCCGCGAAACTGGCCTTCATCACGCAGACCACATTGTCGGTCGATGATACGGCCGAGATCGTGGACATCCTGCGTTCGCGCTTCCCGCTCATCGAAGGGCCGAAGCGCGAAGACATCTGCTACGCGACGACCAACCGTCAGGAAGCCGTGAAGGCGATTGCGCCCGAAAGTGATCTGGTGATCGTGATCGGTTCTCCGAACTCGTCCAACTCACAGCGCCTGCGCGAAGTGGCTGAACGGTCGGGCGCGCGTCGTGCGCTTCTGGTGCCGAAGCTCGAAAATCTGGACTGGAGCGTCCTTGAAGGCGTGGAAACGCTGGGCATCAGTGCCGGTGCGTCCGCTCCCGAGAGCCTCGTGCAGGAAATGGTGACGGCTCTGTCCGAGAAATATTCGCTCAAGATCGAAGAGCGGATTGTCAAGGAAGAGAACATCAACTTTCGACTGCCCGGTCCGCTGGCTGGCGAGGAAGACTAATTTCTCATGGCCGTCTATACGGAACTGGCGGCCGAGACGCTTGAAGCGTTTCTTGGCACTTACGCGATCGGCACTCTGGTCTCATTTCATGGCATCGCCGAGGGTGTCGAAAACAGCAATTTCCTCCTCCGTACGACGGAGGGGGATTTTATTCTTACGCTGTTCGAGCGTCGGGTAAATGCCAGTGAGCTTCCATGGTTTCTGGGGCTTATGCAGCATCTTGCGGGCAGGGGGCTGAACTGCCCGCTTCCCGTATCCGACCGGAATGGCACCGCGCTGCGGACACTGGCAGACCGTCCGGCTGCCATCACGACATTCCTTCCCGGTGTGTCCGCCACACAGCTCGATGGGGGGCTGTGTCTGGAACTCGGCAAGGCGCTGGCCCGGCTGCACATTGCTGGTGAGGGATATAGCGCTGTTCGTCCGAATGCGCTCTCTCCGGCGGCATGGGGACCGCTGCTTGATAGCTGTGGGGAGAGCGGAGACGTACTGTCGCCCGGCCTGACAGCTGAAGTGCGGGCTGCGCTGCAGCTGATCGAAAGCGCATGGCCTCTGCCGGATGAACTGCCGCGTGGGCAGATCCATGCGGATCTGTTTCCGGATAATGTTTTCTTCCAGAACGGGCAGGTGTCGGGGCTGATCGACTTCTATTTCGCCTGTACGGATTTTCTGGCTTACGATCTGGCGATCTGCCTGAATGCCTGGTGTTTCCGGGACGAAAAGACATTCGCGCCGTCATTCGCTGCGGCCATTCTTCAGGGTTATGAAAGTGTTCGCCCGCTGACTGAGGCGGAGAAATCGGCGCTTCCCCTGCTGTGTCAGGGGGCTTCGATCCGCTTTCTGCTGACGCGTCTGTATGACTGGATCAACACTCCGGCCAATGCACTCGTGACACGCAAAGACCCGCTGGCCTATCTGGTGCGCCTGCGTCATTTCGCGGGTGTCGCGCATGTCTGAGGCCTCTGCGGAGCGGCCTCAGGTTGAAATCTGGACGGATGGCGGGTGTAAACCCAACCCCGGCCCGGGTGGCTGGGGGGCGCTTCTGGTCTGCCGCGGTCAGGAAAAAGAGCTTCTGGGTGGGCATCCGGAAACGACCAACAACCGTATGGAAATGACGGCTGCCGCCGAGGCGCTGGAGGCTCTGAAACGCCCCTGCATCGTGACGCTGCATACGGACAGCGAATATCTGCGGAATGGCATTACCCGCTGGCATACGGGCTGGGTGCGCCGGAAATGGCGGAATGCGGCTGGGGACCCTGTCGCCAATATGGATCTGTGGCAGCGTATTCTGGAAGCTGCGAAGCCGCACGAGATTGAATGGCTCTGGGTCAAAGGGCATTCGGGCGATGAAAACAACGAACGCGTGGATCAGCTTGCAACGCGGGGGCGGGAAGAGCTCTGAAAAATGACGGTTTTTCTCAGGTCTTTGAAGAAAAACGAAAAAATCTCCAAAAAAAGTTCATTTAGGGGCTTTACCGACCCCGACCATTTGGCTACATACCACCTCGCCGGTCCCGAATAGCTCAGTTGGTAGAGCAAGCGACTGTTAATCGCTGGGTCGTAGGTTCGAGTCCTACTTCGGGAGCCAGCTTTTCTTTTGAAAAGCTGCTTTGGCCGCAATAAAAAGCTCCCTTTCGGGAGCTTTTTGCGTTTCTGGCCTTACCGTTCTTCGGGGAAGACGTCTTCCAGACGATCCAGCGCCCATAGTCGCGGGAAAAGCCGCGCCCATGCTGCCGCCACCAGAATGGTGCCAATGCCGCCCGCGATCACGGCGGCTTCCGGTCCGATCGCCGTTCCGAGCATGCCGCTCTCAAATTCGCCAAGCTGGTTGCTGGACCCGATGAACAGCGTATTGACGGCTGAGACACGTCCACGCATCGAATCCGGTGTTGCAAGCTGGATCAACGAGGAACGGATCACGACGCTGATGACGTCAGCAGCTCCGAGGATCATCAGTGCTACAATCGAGACCCAAACCGTGTGGGATGCGCCAAAGACAATCGTCGCAACGCCGAACACGACAACCGACACAAACATGACGAGACCTGCACGCCCCCTGAGGGGGTAACGGGACAGGCCCCAGGACATCAGGAGTGCGCCAATCGCCGGAGCCGCGCGAAGCAGTCCCAGCCCGACCGGACCAACATGCAGAATGCCGTCGGCATAAACCGGGAGCATGGCTGTGGCGCCTCCCAAAAGAACGGCGAACAGATCGAGCGTAATCGCCCCCAGAAGGTCGCGGCGGCGGTTAAGAAAGGAGAGACCGGCAAAGACCGAAGCGAATGTGATCGGCTCTTTTGGGGGAACGGTGTGCACCAGTTTCAGGGAAAATGTTCCTGAGAAGGCCACGGCAAACCCGATGGTCGAGAGGCCATAACAGACGACCGGCCCAATGCCGTAAAGCAGGCCGCCAAGGCTCGGGCCGACGATGGAGGCTGTCATGAAGAGCGAGGAGAGTAGGGCCTGTGCGCGGGGCAGAAGGGCTGGAGGTGCGATGGCGGGGAGAAATGCCTGCTGGCAGGGCATCTCGAAGCTGCGCAGAACGCCATAGAAGGCTGCGAACGCGTAGATGCCGCCCGTCGTCAGCCCGTGAAGTGCGGCGGCAACGGCAAGGGCGGCCGTAGAGAGAATTTCGCAGATCTGACAGACAAGGACGATGGTGCGCCGGTTGAAGCGGTCCGCAACGTGTCCTGCGACGAATGTCAGCGGGATCATGGGCAGGAACTGTGCCAGCCCCAGATAGCCCAGAGAGGCTACGTCATGCGTCAGCGCATAGATCTGCCATCCGATGGCGATCGTCATGGTGGTCGCGGAAAGCTGTGAGAAAATTCTTCCGACGATAAGAGCCGGAAGGCCGGGGAGGGTGCGCAGGGCCGGATCGATCATTGCGGCACTTTAGGCACTTCCGTCTCTCAAGTTTATTGCAAAATTGCGAGACGGAAGGCAGAGGAAGATCATGACAGCCAATCAGACTCCCCAAACCGTTCATTATGCTACCGTCACCTGGGACCAGCTCCATCGTGATGCGCGTCTTCTGGCCTCAACCCTCATGCAGAAACATGGGCCTTTCCGCGGGATCGTCGCCATTACCCGTGGTGGCCTGATCCCCGCCGCCATTCTTGGCCGCGAGATGGGCTGCCGCCTGATCGAAAGCGTTTCGGTCATCAGCTATGCGGGCGAAGAAGGCACGCAGCATGAGCCGAAAGTCGTCAAGCCGCCTGTTGCTGCGGGAGATGGCGATGGCTTCCTGATTGTGGACGATCTCGTGGATTCGGGTGTGACCGCTCGTATCGTGCGCGAACTGCTGCCCAAGGCAGTCTTTGCGTGCCTCTATGCCAAACCTGAGGGCAAACCCTTCACGGATCATTATGTGACGGAAGTTGCGCAGGACACCTGGGTGCTCTTTCCGTGGGACACAGCGCCGCTTTTCGTGCCGCCGCTCGTAAGAAGCGAAGGCGAGTAAAAAAACCCTCTTGCCTCGACCGGCCAGACATCCTAGGTTCCGGCCGGTTCGGGGCGTGGCGCAGCCTGGTAGCGCGCTTGTTTTGGGTACAAGAGGCCCCCGGTTCGAGTCCGGGCGCCCCGACCAGTTAACGGCCAATTGATGCGCCCTTAGCTCAGATGGATAGAGCAACAGCCTTCTAAGCTGTGGGTCGATGGTTCGAATCCATCAGGGCGCACCAGCCATTTCAGAGACATCGGCTGGCGCTCCATTTTCCTTTAAATTCAGTCTGTTGGATTATTATCCTGATAGGCTTTGAGAAGCACTTTCTGCATCTCGGAATCGGGTGCACCTAGAAAAGTCTGTTTCAGCGGCCCATCCCGTTTGATGCTCAACAGCCCCCACGCGGCTGAATGGTCTTTCGCAAAAACAACCTCGAGCTGCTCTGCTGCACAGTCATGCTGGCGGCACATATGCCCGAGAAGATAAGACTTGCCCCCAATGCTGAAATCGCTGACCGGTACGGAGGTCGCATGTGCCGTCATCACCCATGACGGCAGTGTCACCATAGCCTGATAGGCCTGTCGGAACCCTTGCGTGTTCGCCAGATCCGCCGTTATCGGAGGTGTCGCTGCCGAGGCAGTCTGAAACGCCGCACATGCCAGCAGGGCAGGAAGCAGTCGGGTTATATGCATGATTGTGCCCTTCAGAAGGCATTCAGGTTTTTCAACCGAACGCCTTGTTTTTCAAGTTTTTCCAAGGTGGCATTTGGATCAGTCGAAATCCCTCGACAGGCTTCCGGCACGACGTCGGTTTGATAGCCACAATTTACGGCATCCAGCGCCGTCGCCATGACGCAGTAATCCAGAGCCAGCCCACAGACGACCACATGGTCAATGCCAAGACCTTTCAATAACCCGTCGAGCCCTGTTGAAGTTGCACGATCATTGTCAAGAAAACCCGAATAGCTGTCCCGCTCCTGCAGAACGCCTTTGCGGATGATGTGCGTTATTGGTTCGGGCGTGAGTGCTTCAGGAAAATCAGCCCCATGGGTGCCTGCAACGCAGTGAACCGGCCAAGGACCGCCCTGAGAGCTGAAAGAGCAGTGATGGGAAGGGTGCCAGTCCTGCGTTGCGATCACTGCCCTGAAGGGGCGTCTGGCAAGCGCGTTGACGGCCTCAAGAATGCTGTCCCCATTTGGTACGGCAAGTGCACCGCCGGACAGGAAATCATTCTGGATATCGACAAGGATAAGAGCGGAGCGGTTGAGATCGATCATGTCACGATCTAAGCAGCCTGCGTCCGGCAGAGGAAGTCAGTTCAGACGTGTCACCAACAACTGGTTGATTCTGAAGCCTTCCACGTCCACCACTTCAAACCGGAATCCGGACGATTGTACGCTGTCCGCCTTGCGCGCCATGCGACGTAGACGGTTCATGACAAAGCCGCCGACCGTGTCGAAGTTCTGGGCATCGTCGAACATGGGGATGTCCAGTTCGCGGATGACGTCGCCGATGGGGGCAGCGCCATCGATCAGCCAGGATTTGTCGTCGCGGCGGACGATGGCCTGTTCCTCGAACGGGCTCACCAGACCGTCCATCAGGGCGCCCATAATGTCCTTGTAGGTGATGAGGCCGACCACGAGACCATATTCGTTGACGATCAGGGCAAAGCCTGCTGAATGTGCCTCGAACTGTGCGAGGGTTTCCCACAAATTCAAGGTGTCGGGGAGCGAAAGGACATCGCGGCGCATGCGGAAGATCTGGCTGGCGATGGTGGTCAGACCCGTGCTTTTGGGCTGAGGTTCGTCAACAACGGCAACCAGAACGTCTTCTGCGCGAATGGAGCCGATAACCTTATCGAGACCACCATCGCAGAGCGGGTAGCGCGAATAGGGACGAACCCGCACCTTGTCGCGCTGGCTTTCAGGGCTTTCTTGTACGTCCAGAAAGACGATCTCGTCGCGTGGTGTCATGGCGGACGTGACGGCGCGGTCCTGAAGGCCGAGCACGTTCTGGATCATCTGGTGCTCTTCTTCCAGAAGCACGCCGGAGGCTGTTCCGGCCGCGAGAATGGCGCGAAGGTCTTCAGGCGTGACAGGCTCGACGGTTGCGGCGGCCGGGATCTTGAGAAGTTTGAGCAGCCAGTCGGAGATTTTCGAGAAAACCAGAACCGCCGGGTAGAGAATTTTCAGGGCGATGGCGGGAAACCAGCCGACCTTGAGCGCGATCCGGTCGGGCGCGTTCATGGCAATTCGCTTGGGCAAAAGATCTGCGAACAGGACGAAAAGGCCGGTGATCAGCATAAAGGAACAGGCTGAACCCAGCTTGCTGGCAAGTGCTGGGCTTGTGCCCATCGCACGAAAGCCTGCCGCGATCGGGTCGCTCAGCATGGATTCGCTGATGATGCCGCCCAAAACTCCGACCGCGTTCAGGCAGATCTGAAGGACCGTAATGACCTGGCCGCTGTTGCGTCGCAGTTTGAGAAACGCGACAGCACGAGGGTCTCCCGCCTCGGCTCTGGAGCGAAGGCGCACATCGCGTGCCGCAGCAAAAGAGATCTCCGATAGCGAGATCAGGATGGAGACGCCAATCAGCGCGACCGTGGCGGCTAAGCCCAGCAGGAGGAAAACGATCTGTTGCTGGGATGAAGGAAGGACTGACATGCGGGAGGCGTTATACCCTGAAAAAGTGAAATATTACCAACTTTCTCACGGTTTTGGTTTTGCAGTTCTGTTACAGTCCGGCCAAGACGCGCCAGCCGTCCTCATCCGTGGTTTCGATCCCGAGTTCGGCGGCTTTCCTGGCTTTCGAGCCTGCTTTTTCACCGAGGACGACCAGAGACGTTTTTTTCGAAACGCTGTCCGTTACCTGTGCACCCAGCCGTTCGGCGATGGCTTTGGCTTCCGGACGGGACATGGTCGTCATAGTCCCTGTGAACACAATGACTTTTCCCGAAAGATGGCCTTCCTGAGGGGCGTCTTCGGGAGTGATTTCAGTCAATTCCGTTGCCAGATCATCAAGAGTTTCGATGTTATGGCTCTCGGCGAAAAAGGCGGACAGTTCGTCGGCGATCGCATCGCCTACGCCCATAATCGCGCCGAGGGCGGCTCGTTCTTCTGAATCCGGGCGGGCAGCCAGCATGGCGCCGCGCCAGTTCTCGAAAGTCTGGTAGTGTCGCGCCAGAAGCTGGGCATTGCGTTCGCCGATGCGCCGGATACCGAGGCCGAAAACAAGACGTGCCAGCGGGATCGTTCGTCGTTCGTCAATCGCGCGGAACAGATTGTCGACCGACAGTCGCCCCCAGCCGTCGCGCTGGAGCAGGGCGTCTTCATGCTTGCGCAGGCGGAAAATATCGCCCGGTGTGCGGATATATCCAGCGTCGTGGAATTCGCGGATGCTGCGCTCGCCAAGGCCATCGATGTCAAAAGCGTTGCGCGAGACCATGTGGATCAGCCGTTCCACGACCTGGGCTTCACAGGTCAGACCACCCGTGCAGCGACGGACGGCTTCCCCATGAACACGCTCGGCGAGAGATCCGCAGACCGGGCAGTGATCGGGATAGACGAACGATTCTGAGCGCGGTTCCTCGCTTGGTACCGGACCGAGGATCTGAGGAATGACGTCTCCGGCGCGTTGAAGGCGGACCAGATCGCCGACGCGCACGTCCTTGCGGGCAATTTCGTCTTCGTTATGCAGTGTGGCACGCGAGACGATGACACCGCCGACATTCACCGGCTCCAGATGCGCGACTGGCGTCAGGGCACCTGTGCGGCCCACCTGAATTTCGATTTCCAGCAGGCGCGTGATGGCTTGCTCAGCCGGAAATTTCCAGGCTATGGCCCAGCGCGGCGCCCGACCGACGAAACCCAGCCGTTCCTGCAAGCTAATATCGTCCAGTTTGAAGACGATACCGTCGATATCGTAGTCCAGCCCTGAACGCTCTAGGGCCAGCTTGTCGACATAGGCGGGAATGTCGCGGGCATGGGCGATCATTTCGGAGAGTGGATTGACCCTGAAGCCCCAGCTCCGCAGTTTTTCGAGATAGTCCCAGTGCGTCGTGGCAATGGGCGAGGATGTGTAGCCCTGTGAATAAGCAAAGAGAGAAAGCGGTCGGCTGCGGGTGATTTCGGCGTCCAGCTGTCGCAGAGAACCCGCGGCTGCGTTGCGAGGGTTGGCGAAGGGACGCGCGCCGCGCGCGACCTGCTGTTCGTTCAGAGTCAGGAAGCTGCTTTTGGAGAGGAAGACTTCGCCGCGGATTTCGAGACGTTCGGGAACGGGGCCGGTGAGTTCGTGAGGAATATCGTTCAGGGTCAGAAGGTTGGCGGTAACATCTTCACCTTCGATACCGTCTCCACGTGTGGTGCCACGGACGAAACGGCCGTGTTCGTAGGTCAGGCTGATGGAAAGGCCGTCGATCTTGGGTTCCGCGACGAACTGGAGAGCCTGAAGACGTTGTTCGTCCAGCCCGAGAAAGCGCCCGACCTTGGAGACAAAGCCGTCGAAGCCTTCCGGGTCAAAAACGTTGTCGAGGGACAGCATCGGGACGAGGTGACGGTATTTCCCGAAAGCGGAATCAGGCGCCGATCCGACGCGCTGGCTGAAGCCATTTTCCGATTGCAGGTCCGGGTGTGCCTCTTCCAGAGCCAGAAGTTCGCGCCGAGCCGCATCATAGACGGCATCAGAAACTTCGGGTTCGTCGCGCCCATGATAGGCCTCGTCCCACCGTGCGAGGTCCGCTTCGAGTTCAGCGTGACGCTCGGCGACGGAGACTGGGGCAGTGGTCATGAAATCTGATGTCCAAGAAGGCTGTCGGCGGCCCCGCGGGCCGCGTCGGTAATGATATCGCCCGCGAGCATCCGGGCGATTTCCTCGCGCCGGGCGTCATGAGGCAGAGGTTCGGCCAGTGTTTCGGTCCGGTCATTGCGAACACGTTTTGCGATTCGCAGGTGATGGTCGCCACGCGCCGCAACCTGTGGGCTATGGGTGACGACCAAAACCTGCACGTCCTGCGCGACCTTGTGAAGCCGGTCACCGATTGAGGATGCCGTGGCACCGCCTACGCCAGAATCGACTTCATCGAACACCAGTGTGCCGATATCGGAGCGTTCCGCCAGAACCACTTTCAAGGCCAGCATCAGGCGGGACAGCTCACCACCGGATGCCACCTTGGCGAGCGGTCCGGGAGATTGCCCCGGGTTGGCTGCGATCAGGAACGAGGCCTGTTCCATACCCTGACTGTTCCAGTGATCGGGTTCCAGAGGAAGAAGCGAGACGATAAAGCGCGCGCGTTCCAGTTTGACGGGGCGCAGTTCCGTGCTGACCGCTTTTTCGAGCTTTTCGGCAGCTTTCTGGCGGGCGGCAGAGAGGGTGCGGGCAGCGTCTTCATAGGCCAGACGGGCTTCGGTCAGGGCTGTCTGAAGGCGGGCCAGTTCGGCGTTACCGGAATCCAGTGCGCTCAGTCGTGTTTTCAGAGCGGCGAGAAAGCCGGGCAGTTCGGCCACGGAAATATTGTGTTTGCGAGCTTCTGCCCGAAGCGCAAACAGCCGCTCTTCCGTTTCTTCCAGCAGGCGCGGATCACCTTCCGTGTCTGCGGCAAGACGGCTGAGCAGCATTTCCGCCTCGGCGAGGGCTTCTTCGGCTTTTCCGAGGGCGTCGAGCGCGTCCTGTGCCTGTGTCTGGTGGCTGTCTGAGAGGGTTTCCGTTTCTGTCGGGGCTGGCAGCAGTCTTGCGAGCGCGCGGCTGGCTGCACGCAGGGCGGCAGAAGGCGCGGATGAGCGGCGGTCACGGGGGGTCAGCTCTGAGAGGGCGGCAGCAACGGCTTCGCCTCGACGTTCATCACGCTGGAGGCTGACGCGCGTGGCGGCGAGCGCATCTTCCTCGCCTTCCTGTGGGGCGAGACGTTCCAAATCGTCCACTGTCTGACGCAGCCATTCTTCCTCGCGTGCTGCGGCTTCCATGTCCGTGCGCGCGGCTTTGAGGGCCGCGCGTGCTGCGGCCCATTGCCGGAACGTGCTGGCCGTTTTCTCCCGGAGCGGCGGGGCAATTCCGAACGCGTCCAGTAGATCCAGATGCGTACTCTGATCGGCAAGCCCCATCTGTTCGTGCTGGCCCTGAATTTCCACGAGATGGGCACCCACGCGACGCAGCAGGCCGACGCCGACCGGTTGGTCACAGATATAGGCGCGGGAGCGGGCATCCGGCGTCACGATGCGTCGTAGGACGATCGGGTCCGACGGGTCTTCGCGGACGATGCCGTGTTCGTCGAGCAGGGTGAGAACGGGGTGACGGGTGTCGACTTCGAAAATAGCCGAGACGCTGGCCTGCGTGGCACCGGAGCGCACGAGGCCACCGCTGGCACGTTCTCCGAGGGCCAGCCCCAGACTGTCGAGCAGGATGGACTTTCCTGCGCCCGTCTCGCCGGTCAGAACGGTGAGGCCGGGTGCGAGACCAAGATCGAGCTTTTCGATCAGAACGACGTCGCGGATCGAGAGATGGGTCAGCATGACAGCAATGTTGGGAGTGGAGCGGCCTGTTTCAAAGGGCCAGTATCAAAAGACGCTGTGCCACATCCGCGAGAAAAATCCACGATGGTCCTGCTGGCCCGGACGGACGACAGGCTTCTTGAGATCGCCATTGAGCAGCTTATTCTCCCGAAGATCATTATAGGCATAACGATACCACTGGCTGTCGGGATAGTTGTAGCCGAGAACGGAAGCCGTCTGGCGGGCCTGATCCTTGAGACCAAGAGACAGATAGACTTCCACAAGACGCTCAAGAGCTTCGGCGACGTGGTTGGTTGTCTGGTAGTCTTGCACGACGCGCTGATAACGTGTCATGGCGGCTTCGTAGTTGCGCTGCTGCTGATACCAGCGGCCAACCAGCATTTCCTTGCCGGCCAGATGGTCGCGGCACAGATCGATTTTCAGCTGGGCGTCGCGGGCGTAGGACGTCTGGGGGAAGCGGGTGATGACTTCTTCAAGCGCGTCCAGTGCTTCAACCGTACCCTGCTGGTCACGTTCGACATTGGCAATCTGTTCGTAATAGCAGAGTGCCCGCAAATAAAAGGCGTATGCGGCATCCGGGCTGGTCGGATGCAGCTGGAGATAACGTTCGAGCTGCTGAACTGAAAGTGCGTATTCGCCCTGAAGGTAATACGCATATCCCTCCATCAGCTCCGCATTTCCAGTAAAACCGGAATAGGGGTAATTCTGCTGAAGCAGTTCGAATTCGCCACCAGCCAGTTCGTAATGGCCCGTATGCAGCGCATCGATTCCGTAATTATACAGAGTCTCGGCATCAGCGGTTTTTGGAATCGCTGGTTTTTCGTGCTGATGCGAAAACAGGGAGCAGCCGGACAGCAGAAGAAGTCCGCTGACAGCCGCAGCTCTCAGAATGAAACCACCATTCGTGACCGATGCTTCAAAATGACGCTGAGTGCTGCTTGTCATACCTGCTCTTCCCGTGGAAGCTCGTCTTATATCACGGGAATGCGCTGACGAAAGACCTGCCATGCGGCCTCAGGCGGCAACGCGTGTGCGCAAAGCTTTTGTAACGGACCGGGAAGGGGCTGTGGGAACGAAGCGCCAGTTGGAAGCATCTGAAAAAACGGTTCGCAGAAGCTTGTTGTTGAGCGTATGTCCGGATTTATGGCCAATGAAACCAGCCTGCATCCGGTGTCCGGCACAATAAAGGTCGCCAATGGCATCAAGTAATTTATGGCGGGCAAACTCGCGTTCGATTTTCAGTCCAGCAGGATTGAGGATATTTTCGCCATCCACGACGACGGCATTTTCCAGTGATCCACCGCGAGCAAGGCCAATACTCTGAAGATATTCAATGTCCTGACGATTAACGAATGTCCGGCAGAACGCCACTTCTTCCATGAAGCGCTGCTCGTTGAGCTGCATTGCGTAACGCTGATTTCCGATGGCCTGTGCTGCAAAGCTCAGGGAAATGGCCAGTGACAGTCCGCGCTGGGCAGGGCGCAGTTCGGCAAATGCTCCGTCTTCGCCTTCGACGCGAACATTACGCAGGATCTCAATGACCTGGCGAGGTGTATCAAGGATCTTGCGACCAGCGCACTGGATCAGGAATGCAAAGGCGTCAGAAGAGCCGTCGAGAACCGGCAGTTCAGGACCGCTGACCGAAATCAGGATATTGTCGATCTCGCAGGCATTGAGTGCCGCCATCAAATGTTCGATCGTCGCGACACGCAGGGAGGGATCGGCCTCGCACGCGACGACAGTTGAAAGGCGCGTATCCACGATGTGCTCATAGGTCGCCGGAAAAGAAGGCGACCCTTCTCTGTCGGAACGCTGGAACCGGATTCCCGTATTGGCAGCAGCAGGAGAAAGATGGAGATCGACCGTGACACCGCTATGCAGGGCGATTCCCTGACAGTGGATGGGGTGTGCAAGAGTTGTCTGCAGGTTTTTTGAACTGCTGCGCTCAGTGCGGGAAGGCGAGCCATCAAGAGCCGAAGCCGTCTCTGGCTTTATGACATCAACGCCACGCGCCGTTTTTACACCTTGCTTGGGCGTCACCTGCATAAAGCCTCCGAAAAATCTGGTTCCGGAGACTAGAAAACAGATACTGGGTTTTGGTTCCAGTCAACGATTGTTGCCGGATATTACCCCTCTTGCCCTGCGAGCAAGAGGGGGGGGGCGTTGATCAGCGACGCAGATAGGTTGGGATATCCAGATTGGAATCATCGCCGCCGCTCGAAGGCTGTTCGGGATGCTGCGGGGCCTGATGCTGGTAATTGTCGCGTGTGTTGGGTTCTGCGCGCTGCGTTGGCTGTTGGCCCTGCTGCGGCTGGGGCGGACGACTGCGGAAAGCACCTGTGACCATGCCGAACAGGCTGCGGGGCGGTTCGGCCTGCTGCTGGGGAGCATGGCGGGAGGGATCTGAAAACAGACCAGCTCGCGGAGAAGGCTGATGGGCGCTCTCCTGTCGGTGCGCGGGGTTTTCAGGGGCAGTCTGCTCAGGAGCAGGGGCTTCCTGTGCGGACAGGGGAGCTGTGTTGTGAGCCTGTGTCTGTTGTGCGTCGAGTGCGAAATTCGGGCGCGGCGGGCCACCAGCATAGGTTGAGCCGGGCTGGAAAGACGGTGCGTTGGCACGGGAAGACGATGTTTCCCGGGCGCTAGGCTGGGACATGGGGTTTGCGTGCGGTGCCGATGTCTGAACGGGCTCGGGAGCAGCAGACGGATCCTGAGAGGGCTGGGTATCAATGCCGGTTGCGACGACTGAGACGCGCACGCGACCGTTCAGCTTCTCGTCAATCAGGGCGCCGAAGATGATGTTTGCATCGTCGGCCACTTCTTCACGAATACGGTCTGCGGCGGCGTTGACTTCGTATAGCGTCAAGTCTTCGCCACCGGTGATGTTGATGAGAAGACCGCGTGCGCCTGCCATTGAGGCATCTTCCAGCAGCGGATTGGAAATCGCACGTTCGGCTGCGAGGACGGCACGGTCTTCCGCGTCTTCTTCGCTGGAGGCTTCGCCCGTCCCCATCATGGCCTTGCCCATCTCTTCCATCACGGCCTTGACGTCCGCGAAATCGAGATTGATCAGGCCGGGGGAGACCATAAGGTCCGTAATGCCGCGAACGCCCATGTTCAGGACGTTGTCGGCCATCCGGAAGGCTTCGCGGAATGTCGTATTCTGCGTTGCGGAATTGAAAAGATTCTGGTTCGGGATGACGATCAGCGTATCGACGTGCTTCTGAAGTTCGGCAATGCCTTTTTCAGCAGCCGTCGTGCGGCGACGCCCTTCGAAATTGAAAGGTTTCGAGACGACGCCCACCGTCAAGACGCCGCGTTCGCGTGCCATGCGTGCGATGACCGGAGCCGCACCCGTACCCGTACCGCCGCCCATGCCAGCCGTGATGAAGACCAGATTCGCACCTTCAAGCTGCCGGTCGATTTCCTGAGCAGCTTCTTCAGCGGCTTCACGACCGATTTCCGGCTTTGCGCCTGCACCCAGGCCGCGGGTCAGATGCGGGCCGAGCTGGACGCGGCGTTCAGCCTTGGAATGGGCAAGCTGCTGTGCGTCGGTGTTGGCAACGACGAATTCGACGCCCTTGAGATCAGACGCAATCATGTTGTCGACGGCGTTCGTCCCGCCGCCGCCAACGCCGATCACGGTAATCCGTGGCGCCAGCTCAACGTGGGAATTGGGAGTAGGGGTAAGGTTCAGCGTCATGATCTGGTCCGGAACTTCAGGAAAGCGACAGGTGAGGGCGTTATGATCTGTAATAGCTTATACATTATTGCGTATGAAGCCTACGAGACGTTTAACAAGTCCGCGAGGTCTTGGTTCGGGTGCGGATATATCTCCGAAGTCCCGATCCGCACCCGCTGCCCAGGCCAGAAGCCCCGCAGCGGTTGAAAAGCCTGCCGAAGCCGCGGCTGTCTCGGGCAGGCCGTAGATGTTCTGGGGTTTTCCCATCCGGACAGGACGGCCCAGAATACGGGTAGCAACGGGAACGATCCCTTCAAGCAGAGAGGCTCCGCCTGTCAGGACGACCCTGCCGTTAGCCAGTCGGCCCAGTCCGGCATTGTCGAGGGACTGTCGGACGAGTTCAAGGGTTTCCTCGATCCGGGGCTGGATGACGGAAATGACCTTGGAACGCTGTAGGCGCACCAAGCGGTCGCTGTTTTCCCCGATCAGGGGAACGGACAGGATTTCCCGCTGGTCGTCAGAACCCATCTGGGCTGCGCCATACATCGTCTTGAGACGTTCGGCCGTTTCTAGAGACGTCGACAGGACGCCTGCGATGTCGCGCGTGACATGCAGGCCGCCAACGCGGATCTGGGCCGTGTGCAGCAGTTTACCTTCGCAGAAAACAGCCAGAGACGTGGTCCCCCCGCCCATTTCCACGACCGTGACGCCAAGCTCCCGCTCTTCGGCTGCAAGAACCGAAATGCCCGAGGCGAACGGACTTGCCACCAGTCCGTCCAGCTTGAGTTCCGCATGTTGCAGAACGGCGTCCAGAGTGCGCAAGGCGCTGGAGTTCATGTCCACGACATGCATCCGGGTCGCCAGTTCTTCGCACTGGTGGCCGATGGGATCGGCAATGCCGGGAATGGAATCCACGACATATCCGATCGGGAGCGTATGGATGACCTCTCGGCCTTCCATCCAGGCGCGAGCCTGTCCTTCTGCGATGAGGCGTTGAACGTCTCCGGCCGTCACTTCGCGTCCACCGATCGGGATCTGAGCGTCCACCAGCCGGCTCAACGGTCTGCCGCAAGACAGGTTGACGACGAGGGAGTCCATGCGTCGTTCGGCGGCTTCTTCGGCCTGACCGACCGTCGCCCGGATCGCGGCTTCGGCTTCGCGGATATCGACGATCGATCCTGAGCGGATACCGTGAGAACGGCGCCATCCGTGGCCTAGAACCTGAATGGAACCGTCGGCCTCTCCCTTGCCGATCAGGCAGGTCATTTTCGTCGTACCGATATCAAGTGCGCCGAAAATGCCCGGACGCCATGCGATACTGCGATGCGTCTCTTCGGGAGGGAGCGGCAGGATGTCGCGCGGGACACGGTTGACGCTGACATCACGCTCGCCGCCAACAGGGATGAGGGACCGGCCTCTCAGACCACCCCGGCGCCGGAATGCCGGAAGATCTGACATGGAGGTAAGGTCATTCATGGCTGCTTCGTGCTGTCTGCTGGGGGTGGAGGAGAGGACGGAGACGGATCGGGTTTCGCTCCTTCGGCAGGCGAAGTGGCTGTAACCGGGGCGACCTGTGGAGGCTGGTGGACGACCATTCTGTCCGGGAGGCGCAGATCAATCGACTGTACCGGACGTTCCAGCAGGCGCATGCTCTGTTGGTAACGCGCCAGACGCGCAAAAGCTGCAGCTTCTTCGCCTTCAGGCAGCAAAACAGTGGTGCCATCCTTGAGTGTTGCATTCCAGCGGCGGCTTCCGACCCGGATCAGCGCCGTGACCTGAGCCTTGACCAGCGGTTCGTGGTTGAGCGCGTCAATAACGCTTGCAGCAGCGGTATTGGCGCCTTCACCCACAACGAGAGGAAGCTGGAGAAAAGCCTGCGCATTCTTCCCGGTCAGGCCCTGATCGGGAACTTCCTCGCCGACGCGGTTGATGAGCATGAAATGCCCGCGGTCCTGCCAGACGGCGATCGGGGTGCGCTCGACCAGTGTAATGATGACGGTATCGGGCATGTGTCGCTCGACCGTGGCGTGGTCGATGAATGGCAGTTCGTCCAGTCGCTGGCGGGCGGCTTCGACGGAGAACCCGAAAATCGGGTGTCCGATGGAGGTTCCGAGCGCGTCCTGAATTGAGGCTTCGCTCGTCATGCCGCGACCATTGATGACGATGTGGCGGATGGGCAGCGGCTCCATTGCGACCAGACGTTCGCGTAGGGGTGCAAAGCGTTCTTCCGAAGCTGCGTCATACAGCAGGCGCATGCCCGCACCTGCAAGACCCATCACGACCAGAAACACGATCGCAGGCCGGATCAGCCGCCGTTGTCGGCGCCAGAACAGCTTGGCCCGGGAAGGGCGGTCTTCCTGAGGCGGCATGCCGCCGGAATAACGCTCCCGGACAAAATCGTTTTTCTGAAAGGACGGGTCTTCCCGCATCAGCGTGTCAGGGCCTCCCGGACCATCCAGTCACACAGCTCCGGATAGGGAATGCCGCAATAGGCAGCCTGTTCCGGAAGCAGGGATGTGGGTGTCATCCCCGGCTGCGTGTTGACTTCGAGAATGATCAGCGTGTCGGTATCCTCGTCATAGCGGAAATCCGTACGGCTGGCGCCCTGACAGCCCAGCGTCTGATGGGCGCGAAGGGCGTAGTCGAGCGCGCGATCCGTTACAGCCTGGGGCAGATCCGCAGGAACAACGTGACGCGAGCCGCCAGCCTTGTATTTGGCTTCGAAATCATAGAACGCGGCTGTTTCGCAGGGCAGGATGTCGGTGACGGCGAGGGCGCGGTCTCCCATGACGCTGGCAGTCAGTTCCCGGCCGGGAATGAAACTTTCGACCAGTGCGTCTTTTCCGAAACGCCAGGTCTGTGCGATTTCCGCACGGCGGTTATCGCCCGTCCGCACGATCTCGACCCCTACGGAAGAGCCTTCGGCAACGGGCTTGATGACATAGGGGGCGGGAAGAGGGTCGGCTTCGGCCAGTTCTTCAACCGTCACCACACGCCCCTGCGCCACTGGCAGACCGGCAGCCGCCAGAAGGATACGGGTAGCGCCCTTGTCCATTGCGACGGCAGAGGCGCGGATTCCGGAATGCGTGTAGGGTAGGCCGAGCCATTCCAGAACGCCCTGAATGGCGCCATCTTCGCCACGCGGGCCGTGCAGCGCATTGAAGACGACGTCCGGAGCTGCGGATTTCAGGCTGGCGATTGTCGCGGCGATGTCGGGCCCGACATCGATCGGCGTGACGTCGTGACCCGTCTCGCGCAGGGCTTTGATCACGGCATCGCCGGTCACGAGGCTGACGGGGCGCTCGTTGGATGTCCCGCCCAGCAGGACTGCGACTTTCATAACGTCTGGTCTCCTTTGGACTGACGTCCGATCCGTTTGATTTCCCAATGCAGACTGACGCCGCTCTGTGCCAGAACTTTTTCGCGCACGGTCTCTCCCAGCGTTTCCAGATCAGCGCTGCTGGCCTGTCCCAGATTGAGCAGGAAATTGCAGTGTTTTTCGCTAACCTGCGCATCGCCGATCCGAAGGCCGCGACATCCGGCTTCGTCGATCAGTTGCCAGGCCTTGTGGCCTTCCGGGTTGCGGAACGTGGAGCCGCCTGTGCGCGCACGGACGGGCTGTGAAGCCTCGCGAGACGCCCGGATATCTGCAATGCGGCTGCGAATGGCGTCTGCATCATCCGGCGTTCCGCGCAGGCAGGCCCGGATCACCACGCTGCCTTCGGGAAGCTCTGAATGGCGATATGCAAAGCCCAGTTCTGCACGGGAGAGACGGCGCAGTTCGCCTTTGTTTGTCAGGATTTCGGCCCATTCGAGAATGGCATCGAGATCCGATCCGTAGGCGCCTGCGTTCATGCGGACAGCGCCGCCGATTGAACCCGGAATGCCAGCCAGAAACTCCAGATCAGCGAGACCGGCTGCGGCGGCATGTTCGGCTACGGTGATGTCGAGGGCTGCGGCTCCGACGATCAGGCTGTTGCCCTGTATGTCGATATCCGCAAAGCCACGCGCCAGACGAATGACCGTGCCTGCGATGCCGCCATCGCGGATGATGACGTTCGAGCAAGCCCCCAGAACCGTAACGGGCATGGACGCAGGCTTTTCACGCAGGAAAAGTGCCAGATCGTCCTGATCTTCAGGGATGAAGACCCAGTCCGCCGGGCCGCCGACGCGAAACCACGCACGCGGACCAAGAGGGGCGTTCGGCGTCAGTCTTCCCCGCAGGCCTGTGACCGGAAAATCTCTGCTGTCTGTCATGCCGCGCCTTCGGTTGCGGGCTGCCGGTTCAGCGCTTCGAGCTGGGCAGGAAGCGCCTGAGCCCACTGGGTGATGGTTCCGGCACCGAGGCAGACAACATAATCACCGGGTTTGGCGATGGCGTTGATCATTTCCGGAAGATGTGCGGGATCGGGGAGCGGCACGACGGAGCGGTGGCCGCGATCGCGCAGACCTTCGACAAGTGCATCTCGGCCCGCACCTTCGATCGGAGATTCACCCGCAGCGTACACGTCTGCCACGATGACCGTATCGGCATCATTCATGCAGGTGCAGAATTCGTTGAACAGGACTTTCAGGCGCGAATAACGATGCGGCTGCACGACGGCGATGACGTTCTTCGCACCCGCCTGACGCGCGGCTTTCAGGACGGCTGCGATTTCAACCGGGTGATGGCCGTAATCGTCGATGATGGAGATGCCGTTATAGTCGCCGGTGCGCGTGAAGCGGCGCTTGACGCCTTTGAAGGTCGTCAGGGCAGACGCGATGACGGAATCGCTGATTTCCATTTCAAGGGCAACAGCGATCGCCGCGAGCGAGTTCAGGACGTTATGGTGCCCGAGCATCGGCAGGCGGAACGGACCCGCACGGCGTGAGCGGTTGCGCTGGCGGTTCGTGACCACGACCTCGAACGTGGCCCCGCGCTTGTCCATGACGACTTTTTCGGCGCGGATATCGGCCTGTGGACTGAAGCCATAGGTGATGACGCGATGATCGGACAGGCGCGGGATCATCTGCTGCACCTGCGGGTGATCCACGCACAAAACGGCAAAGCCATAGAACGGGATGTTGGAGACGAACTGGTCGTAACCGGCCTGCATGGCCTCTTCCGTGCCCCAGTGATCCAGATGTTCCGGGTCCATGTTCGTCACGACCGCGATCACGGCGGGCAGACGCAGGAAGGAGCCGTCGCTTTCGTCGGCCTCGACAACCATCCAGTCGCCCGAGCCCATGCGTGTGTTGGTGCCATAGGCTTCGATGATGCCGCCGTTGATGACGGTGGGGTCGAGTTTGGCATGTTCCAGAACACAGGCGACGAGGCTGGTGGTCGTGGTCTTGCCATGTGTGCCGCCGATGGCGACGGACCAGCGCAGACGCATCAGTTCGGCTAGCATTTCTGCACGGCGGACAACCGGAATGAGCTTGGCGCGCGCCGCCACGACTTCGGGGTTGTCTTTCTTTACGGCCGTAGACGTGACGACAACCTGTGCATCGCCCAGATTAGCTGCGTTATGGCCGATGTGAACGATAATCCCGGACTGACGCAGGCGTTGCACATTCGCACCCTCCGCGATGTCCGAACCCTGCACCCTGTAGCCCAGCATGTGCAGCACTTCGGCGATGCCGGACATGCCGATGCCGCCGATACCGACGAAGTGAATGGTTCCGATGTTCAGGGGCAGGGCGCGCATGGGGCAGGTACTCTTGGGTAGAAACGGGGGATCAGGGACGAAGAGCGGATTCAATCAGATCCGCGACTTTTACGGCAGCATGAGGGCGCGCGCAGGAATGAGCGGCTTTTGCTGTATTTTCGAGCTTTTCAGGATGGGAAAACAGGTCCGTCAGCAGAGTGGTTAGGGCTGCGGGCGTGAAATCAGGCTGGCGGATCATCCAGGCGGCACCCGCATCCACGAGCGCCTGACCATTCGCCCCCTGTTCATCGGAGGCCGCGATGGGCAGAGGAACGAGAATGGAGGGGCGGCCTGACATGGTCAGTTCCGCGACCGAAGAGCCGCCCGCACGACCGATCACGAGATGTGCGTCTTTGAGGCAGGTTGGCACATCGGTGAAAAACGGTGCAGCTTCAACCTCGATACCGGCATCGGCATAGATGGTGCGGACGCGGTCCAGATCGTCAGCCTTGATCTGCTGTGTGACTTTGAGGCGCTTGCGGAGTTCCTCGGGCAGAGCGGCCAGAGCTTGTGGAACGATCTCGGAAAAGACCCGCGCTCCGAGAGAACCACCCCAGACCAGAAGGTTGATCTGCTCTTCGGGCACCGCATAGGCGTTTTCAAAGAGCGCTTCGATGCCTGCGCGCACGGGCATACCAGTGAGCGTCGTCTGTGCGTTTTGCGGGAGGCGCGCGACCGTCGCGTAGGATGTGGCGATCAGGGGAGAAAAGCGGGACAGGAAGGCATTGGCCTGACCAAGGACCGCATTGCCCTCATGAATGACCATGCGGGGCCGCTTTGCGGAAGGCAGAAACCGGGATGCGGTCAGGGGCGGAATGGACGGATAGCCGCCAAAACCGACGACGGCTGCTGCATCGAGGGATTTGAGGACGCGACGTGCTTCTCCTATGCCGCGGAGCAATGCGAGCACGCCACGGATTTTTCCGCCAAGGCCCTTGCCTGCCACACCGGCACCATCCAGCACATATTGCGGAAGGTCTTTGAACAGGCCCGTGTCTCGGCGTCCATGCCGAGCGTCGGTCATGAGAACGAGGTCATGGCCTCGCTCTGCAAGAACGGTTGCAACGGCTTCGGCTGGAAAGAAATGTCCCCCGGTGCCACCGGCGGCGATAACGATGGGGCGGCTCACGGCGCATTCCTCTCAAACAACGGGTTCTGGCCGTAAGATGCAGCGGCTCTTTGTGCGATTTTGCTCTGGCCGACATGATGGCGGGTCAGGGCCAGAACCATTCCCATGGTCAGGGCGACCGACATTGCCGAACTGCCGCCATAGGAAATGAAGGGGAGGGTCATGCCCTTTGTCGGGATCAGATGCAATGTCGAACCCATGTTGACGAAGGCCTGAAGGCCGAAACCCGTCACCAGTCCCGCAGCAGAAACAATGACGAACGGATCGTCTTCATGCATCAGCTTGAGGAGGGTCCGCAAAACGATCGTTCCGAAAAGCAGAATGATGATCACGCACAGGATCAGGCCGTATTCTTCACCAGCAACCGCGAAGACGAAGTCGGCATGGGCGTCGGGCAACAGGTCCTTTACCCGTCCTTCACCCGGGCCGCGTCCCAGAAGGCCACCGTTTCCGAAGGCACGTAATGCGGTGTCGATCTGGTAATGATCACCGACATCGGGATGCAGGAAGCGCTGGACGCGGGACTGGACGTGCGGAAAGACGATATAGGCCACAGCAAAGGCGCCTGCCATGCCTGCAACGCACAATCCAACCCAGTAGAGTTTGAGCCCATCCACGAAAAGCTGGGTCATGAAGACCATCGTGATGACGGAGAGCATTCCGATATCCGGCTGTGATTTCAGCAGGAGCAGGATGAAGCCGAAGCACAGGAAGGCAATCAGCATGCCCGGAAAGGCGATATTGCCCCACATGACGACAGAACGTCGTGCGGAAAGCAGCCAGCCTGTCACGACCGCAAAGCAGGGCTTGAGGAATTCGGAGGGCTGCACGGACATCATTGGCAGCGCGATCCATCGGCGCGCGCCCTTGATTTCCATACCATGAACCAGCGTCATGGCCGTAGCACCGAGTGCGATGATCCCGCCGATGATCGCCAGTCTTTTGATGGCTTTGCGGGACAGATACGACGTGCCGAGCACGATCCCACCAGCCAGCGCCAGAAAGATCACCTGCTTGAGAATGAACATGTTGCGCGAGGCACCGATGCGCGATGCCACCGCAGGACTGGCGGCGAGCATCAGCACATACCCCAGACCGATCAGCAGGCCGACGCAGGCCAGCGTGACGCGATCAAGGTTTCGCCACCAGCGGGCGACAGCGGAGGTCTCGACACGGGACAGTCCCGACATGGTGTCAATTCTCCAGCTTTTGCGTGAGCGTGGTGCCTGAATGGCCTGATTTCACAATATTATCGCAAATATGAAGAAAGTGTGACCCACGATCCTCGAAACTGCGAAATTGATCAAAACTTGCACAGGCGGGTGAGAGCAGAACAACCGGGACAATCTGGGCGAGAGCTGCGCTGAAGGCTGCCGAGACGGCATTCTCCAGCGTTCCGCACTGCTGGAAAGGCACGCCGTGTATGGCCAGTGTCCCAGCGAGAGTGTCCGCATCCTGCCCGATCAGAAAGGCCTGTGCGATATGGTTGAAGAACGGTGCAAGGCTTTCGATGCCGCCCGCTTTTGCAACGCCGCCCGCAATCCACATGACTCTGTCATAGGAAGCAAGAGCCTTGGAGGCAGCTTCTGCATTTGTGGCTTTGCTGTCATTGATAAACGACACACCAGCGCATTCCGCGACTTTTTGCAGGCGATGTTCCAGGCCGGGAAATGATTTCAGACCGTCGCGGAGTGCTGCCTCATCAAGGCCGAGATGACGCGCAATGGCGCAGGCTGCACCAACATTCTGGGCATTGTGTCGGCCCGGAAGCGCCGGCCCCTCGAAGGGGGGCAGAGTATCGGCGTCCAGTTCCATGACCTGCACACCGCGCGCTGCGAACTGTGACGCGATAGCGCGGCACCAGTCATCATCGGTGCCAATCACGGCGAGGTCACCGGAGCCCATATTGTCGAACACATGCGCTTTGGCGGCGGCATATCCGGTCATGTCGCCATGCCGGTCCAGATGATCGGGCGTCAGGTTCAGCAGGCAGGCCGCGCTGGCATGGAAACGGTCCAGCCGCTCAAGCATGTAGGACGACATTTCGATCACATAGACGCCATTATCGGGCAGGAGCGGCAAGGCCAAAGAGGCTGTTCCGAGATTTCCACCTGCCACGCAGGGACGCCCGGCCATCGTAAAGAGATGGGCGATCAGGGCTGTTGTCGTCGATTTGCCGTTTGTGCCGGTGACGGCCACGAACGCGGCTTTTGAGCCGGATTTCCGAACGACCCGATACAGGATTTCGGCATCGGACAGGATCTGGACGCCCTGCGTGCGGGCGAGATCTGCGACAGGATGCGCCTTTGGCAGCAGGTGCGGAATACCCGGGGACAGGATGAGGGCCGTCATCCCGGACAGATCGGTCAAGGGCGCAAGCGTCAGGTTCAGATGTGCAGGCAGATCGGCGTTGCGATCGTCCCAGGCCTGAACCTCTGCGCCCATTCCGAGCAGGGCTTGGACGACAGCCGCACCGTTGCGCCCCAGACCGCAGACGGCATAACGCTCGCCTGTGAGAAGGTTGGGCGAAAAGGCGTTCATCGCAGTTTCAGGGTCGCAAGGCCGCAGAGGCCGAGCACAATGGAGACGATCCAGAAGCGGATGACGATTTTAGGTTCCTGCCAGCCCTTTTTCTCAAAATGATGATGCAGCGGCGCCATGAGGAACACGCGGCGTCCCGTTCGTTTGAACCAGAAGACCTGAATGACGACCGAAAGGGTTTCGGCTACGAAAACGCCGCCTACGATGCACAGGACGAGTTCATGCTTGGTGGCGACCGCGATGGCGCCAAGCGCTCCGCCGAGGGACAGGGAGCCGGTATCGCCCATGAAAACAGCCGCAGGCGGGGCGTTGAACCATAGAAACCCAAGGCCCGCGCCGATCAGGGCCGCGCAGAAAACCGCCAGTTCGCCCGTACCCGGAACCGGATGGAGTTGCAGATAGTCCGCAAAGACATGGTTGCCGACCAGATAGGAAATCAGGGCGAAGACCAGTGCGGCAATCACGACCGGTACGATGGCCAGTCCGTCCAGACCGTCCGTGAAGTTCACGGCGTTGCCGAAGCCGGTGATGGCAATCATGGCGAAGATCGGAAACGCATAACCCAGCGGCAGCAGCACATCCTTGACGAAAGGGAAGGCGACCATGTTGCGCAGTTCTGGCGGCGTCAAATGTTGCAGCCAGATGCCGGCAATCAGCGATGTCAGGAATTCGCAGCACAGCCGGGTGCGCTTTGAGACCCCTGTCGTGTTGCGCTTGGAGAGCTTCAGATAATCGTCGGCAAAGCCAACGGCGCCGAAAGCGGCCGTCGTCAGCATGACGGCCCAGACGAAGCCGTTTGTGAGATCCGCCCAGAGAAGTGTTGCCGAGAAAAGCGCAATCAGGATCAGCATCCCGCCCATTGTCGGCGTGCCGGCTTTTTCCAGAATGTGTCGTTCGGGGCCCACGGAGCGGATCGGTTGGCCTTCGCGCTGGATGCGTTTGAGCTGTGCGATGAAGGGTTTGCCCAGTGTCAGCGAGATGACCAGTGCCGTCAGGCAGGCGCAGCCTGAGCGGAACGTCAGGTAATGGAACAGGTTGAAGAACCCGCCATGAGACGTGTCGTGAGCGGCGATAAGATTGAAAAGCATCAGGCAGAAACCGGGCTGGAGGCGTTGTCGAGGGCTGAAATCACGTCACGCATCCGGCTGCCGAAGCTGCCTTTCACGAGCAGGAGATCGCCGGGGCGGAGGGCATCAAGAAGAATGGGAGCGAGGGAGGCGGCATCGGCGGCGTATCCTCCCTGAAGTTCGGAGGGAAGCGCGTCATAAAGGGCGCGCATGTGTGGGCCGCAGCAGAACGTAAGAGCGTTTGCGGTTTGCACGGCGTCAGCCAGCGAGCGATGTTCGGCATCGGCGAATGTACCGAGCTCGCGGATGTCTCCGAGGGCTGCGACATGTCGCTGGGCCGGAAGGAGGGCAAGCGTCGCCAAAGCGGCGCGGACGCTGGGGGTGGAAGCGTTGTAGCTCTCATCCAGCAGGCGCACGTCGTTCAGGATCGTGCGGATCTGTCCGCGTCCTGCGCCTGGCACGAAACCGTTCAGGGCGTGGGTTGCTGCTGCGACGTCTTCGCCAAGGGCTGCAACAGCGCCGAGGGCCAGAGCTGCGTTTCTGGCAAGATGTTCGCCGGGTGCAGTGAGCGTCACGTTTTGCTCGCCGTTGGGCGTGTGGAGCAAAAAATGACTGCCTTCCGCCGTGCAGTTCAGGTCTTCAAGGCGGAGTTCCGCTGTTGCGGAAAAGCCTGACCGCCAGAGCGTGCAGCCTTCAGGAAGAGCGCCGGCAAAGACTGTCTGCCCGTGAGCATCATCAGGGACGATTGCGATCCCATGGACGGGAAGAGCGCCGAACAGGGAGGCTTTTTCCTGTGCAATCGCTTCGATGCTGCCCATGTGGCCGAGATGCGCCGTGCCGATCGTGGTGATAATGGCCACATCGGGACGGACCTGCGCGGCAAGGGGCGCGATTTCTCCCACATGGTTCATGCCAATTTCGCTAATGCAGAAGCGCGCGTCCTGCGGCAGCCGGGCCAGCGTGAGGGGAACGCCCCAGTGATTGTTGTAGGAGGCCACGGCGGCATGTGTCGGGCCGATCGCGGATAAGGCGACCTTCAGCATGTCCTTGGTCGTTGTTTTGCCGACGCTCCCGGTAATGGCCACGACTTTTCCGCGGAAACGGGCGCGGGCATAGCGACCCAGATCCACCAGTGCGGTCATGGTGTCGGGAACGATCAGAAGGCGCGGATCGTCCAGACCGGCGGTGTCGTGCACGAGGACACAGGCCGCGCCCTTGTCCAGAGCCTGCCGGATATGGGCGTGGCCATCGCTGCTTTCGCCACGCAGGGCGATGAACAGGTCTCCGGGCGCGAGCGTGCGAGTGTCGATTGAGATGCCCGTGACGTGGACATCGGCCTCAAGCGTGCCGCCCGTCGCAGTGCGCAGGTCTGCGCTGGTCCACAGAACGCTCATGCTGCACCTGCCAGTTCGCGGAGGACGAGACGATCGTCGAAAGGCAGGATGTCCGTGCCTACGATCTGCCCCTGTTCGTGTCCCTTGCCCGCTACGACAAGAATATCGCCGGGCTTCAGGGCCTCAAGCCCCGCTGCGATGGCGCTGCGGCGGTCTGCAATTTCCAGAGCGTCCGGGCAGGCGGCCCTAATTTCGGAGCGGATCGTCATGGGGTCTTCCGTGCGCGGATTGTCGTCCGTGACGATGGCCAGATCTGCCATACGTGCCGCGACCTCTCCCATCAGCGGACGTTTGCCCCGGTCGCGGTCCCCGCCTGCGCCGAACACCACGACCAGACGGCCCGTCGTATGTGGGCGCAGGCTGGACAGGACACAGTCGAGGGCATCGGGCGTGTGGGCGTAATCCACATAGGCCGCGGCACCGTTGGGCAGCTCGACCGCCCGTTCGCAGCGGCCGTGGACACCTGTCAGTCGCGATAGAAGTTCGACAACCTGCTTGGCGTTGGCCTTGTCCGTCCAGCACATGGCTGCTGCCAGCATGACGTTGTCGGCCTGAAAACGGCCCGGTAGTGAAAGAGACAGCTCGGGTAGCTCCTCGCCATGCAGCGCCAGACGGAGGATTTGACCGGAGGGCGTGGGACGGGCCTCGATCAGCCGAAGGGCGGTGCCATTGCGTCCGACGCTGCGGAGTTTCAGGTTTCGTCTGGCCGCGATCGCCTGAAGGGCTGCGAAAGTTTCGCTGTCCATGTCGGCATTGACGGCTGCAATGCCGCCCTCGGGCAGGACTTCGTCAAACAGGCGCAGTTTGGCCGTGCGGTAGGCGTCCAGCGTCAGATGATAGTCGAGGTGATCGCGCGTCAGGTTGGAAAAGCCAGCCGCTGTCAGTGTGATGCCGTCTAGGCGGTGCTGCTCCAGTCCGTGCGAGGAGGCTTCAAGCGCGACGTGATCCACCCCGTTCCCGGCCAGTGCGGCAAGAGTCTGGGCTAGCGAAACGGGATCGGGCGTGGTGAGGCTTGGAGGGGCGGGGATTTTTGTATCCGACACAAGCCCAAGCGTTCCCAGACTGGCCGCGCGGTTTCCCTGAAGGATCCAGAGTTGCCGGAGAAAATCGGCCGTGCTGCTTTTCCCGTTTGTTCCGGTGATCGCCGCGATACAGGAGGGCTGCGGGCCAGCAAGGGCGAAAGCCATGCAGGCCAGAAGATGCTTGGCATCCGGGCGCACGATCACAGGGATCTGGGCCGGGATCTCTGCCGTATCATGATCTGCGATGACTGCGGCGGCGCCTTGTGAGAGGGCCTGTGCGATGAAGGCGCTCCCATCCTGCTTTGCGCCGCGTAGGGCAAAGAACAGCGCGCCCGGTCCGACCCTGCGGCTGTCGGCAGTGACGGCCAGAATGTCAGGATCGTCCGTCAGGGACTGCGATGTGCCACAGAGGGCGAAGAGCTGGGAGAGGCGCATGGGACGGTTCAGTGCTGTGTCTTGGTCTTCGGAGAGGTGGTCTTGGGTTCGTGAGGCTGATTACGCGGGTCTCCGGGGTCATTTCCGGGGCCGAGGGCATGATAACCGGCGGGGACGACCGGGTTCATCGGAATGGCCAGAGAGGCATCGATAGCGTCTTTGTTCGTAAGATCCGGGAATTGGTTCAGGATCGGGCCGACGCGGGAAATGATCTTTTTTACCGTCGGGGCTGCGTTCCAGGCTGCCGTCGTCCAGCCATGGGTCGCGGCGGTTCCCTGTGGACTGTCGAGCATGACATAGACGGCGTAATGCGGATTGTTCATCGGAAAGACGCTGGTGAAGGCAGAGACGTTGACGTGCTTCAGATAGCCGCCATGGGCGCCAATCTTTTCCGCTGTGCCGGTTTTTCCGCCGACATAATAGCCTGGAACTTCAGCGGATTTACCGCTTCCCATCGTAACGTCGAGGCGCAGAAGTTTGCGCAGGAGGGCTGACGTCTGTTCAGACAGAACTCGTGTGCCCACAGGCGTTTCGGCACCGATTTCGTCGCTGTCGGAATCCGGACGATATGCGACCGGGCGAAGCTGTGCCGCATCAGCATCGGGCGTCGGCTTGCTATCGTCTTCGGTATCGCGGGCTACGAGCGTTGGTTTGAGCAGGATGCCACCATTCACGGTCGCGGCTGTTCCACGCACGATTGCAAGCGGCGGTTCGGCCACACCATGACCGAAGCCGACTGTCATAACGGTGGAAATACCCCAGTTGCGCGAAGCTGGAACGAGCGGACGTCCGGCTTCGGGCAGTTCGACAGGAACACGGTTGAAGAAGCCCATGTTCCGCAACCAGTCCTGCTGTCGGGCCGCACCGACATCAAGCGCGATATGTGCGGCGGCAGGGTTGGACGAAAACGCCAGAACGCCGGGCAGCGAGAGCCACGGGGCGAAATGGTCCGTCTTCATGTCCCGGATGGTGAAGCGCCCGACCCTGATCGGAATGGTCGAGAAGCGGTCCCAGATATGCACGACACCAAGCTGAAGGCCCATTGCGGCGGTCTGGAGCTTGAAGGTCGAACCGGGTTCATACATGCCGGTAACGGCGCGGTTGAAGCGCGCATCGTTGGGGGCGTGTCCGAAATCGTTGGCGTCATAATCGGGCAGGCTGACCATCGCCAGAATTTCGCCGGTGCGGACATCCATGACGATGGCGCTGGCACCAATGGCGGAGAATTCGTCTTTTGCGGCCTGAAGCTCGTCATGCGCGACAGTCTGTACGCGAACGTCCAGAGACAGGCGCAGCGGAGATTTGTCGGAATTCAGGCGCTTGTCGAAATACCGCTCCACACCCGCGATGCCATGATCGTCGATATCGACGCTGCCCATGATCTGTGCGGCGGTCCGGCCAAGCGGGTAGTGACGGCGTTCGCCAGCTTCGAAATAGATGCCCGGAATACCCAGATTGTTGATGGCGATTTCCTGAACGGGGGAAATATCGCGCGCCAGATAAACGAACTGTTTTTTAAGCGACAAACGCCGGATCGTCTCATCCCGGTCAAGCTGTGGGAGGACTTTGCGGAGTTTGTCTGCTGCGTCTGCCGGGTCGATCAGCTCCATTGGATTGGCATAGACCTGCGCCACGGGCAGAGAGAGCGCCAGAGCCTGACCCGTGCGGTCCGTGATGGTGGCGCGCTTGACGGTCGGCAGTACGAAATCGCCGGACATTTCCCCGCGCGGATCGCTTTTGGGAATCTCGGGAACCTGTGGGGCGATCTGCCGCTTTTCGGGCTCCATCGGCATCAGGACCGTGGCGACGGTCGCCTTGAGCGCTACGGCACCATAAATCGCCAGAAAGCCCATTCCGACGCCCAGAAGGCGTCCGTGCATCTGGTCGAGATTCAGGCGGCTACCTCTTCGTGATGCCGCACCTTTCCGGGGACGTCCTGACGGGACATCCTGACGCGCGGGGCGCTGCGAACCGGAAGAAGGTGGCACGTCCTGGGGCATCGTGCGGGGGTGCGTCCTGTTGAAGGGCTCGCCCTAAGCTATCTGAGAATGCTGAACGAGCGGTTAACGATGAAGGGGCTTTCAGTTAGCCAACGGCACCGGCGCGGGCAATGCGTCATTTACATTTGCCAGAGCGGAAAGTTGAGCGTGATGCGCCCGCGGACGCTCTTCCGCAAGGCGGGTCGTTACAGGCGCATGGCTGACATGAACAGTCTGCGGATGCCAGGCAGCCACCATCAGCGGAGCAGGGTGGCTCTCACGATAGCTGACGAGATGCACGTTCGGCGCCGTGTCAGCATGGCTGTGAACGGACGCTGTAGCTGGATGCGAAGCGGCAGAGGCGAGTTGGACGTCCGCAGTATGGGCATGGGAAGGGTGTGCCGAAATCGCAGCAGGTTTGACGACGACCGGGGCAGGGTGACTTGCCATGGCTACGACCACTGGTCGGGGCGCGGGCGTGCTCTGGGCAGGAGGAGGTGCATGCACAACAGGCTGCTGCGGGGCGGGCAGGGGCAGATGTGCGGCTTCTGCTGCCCTGTTGACGACTTCATGCAGACCTTCGCGAGGATCTGCCGCCTGCGCTTTCGAGCCGGGGGCTGGAAGATGCGCTTCAAGAGACGTCATGCGGATGAACTGGTCAGGCTCCATCGGATGGAGCGCCGGGACGAAGCGGGCAGCGAGTGTGTTGAGGCGGTCCGGCTGGTTCAAAAGGGCCCATTCCGTCCGTAGCATGGCGGTCTGGCTTCGCACGCGCTGCGTGTCCTGCACGATTTTCGTGATCTGCTGGTCCAGAACCGTAGTCTCATGCTTCTTCGTATAGAGAAACAGGCCGGATCCTGCGGCAAGGACGGCACAGGCGACGGTGAAGGGCCGGATCATGAGGAGATTCCTGAGGCGGGATTACGGACCAGTGCACGCAGACGGGCGCTGCGGGCGCGCGGATTTTCCCGGGATTCCTCGTCCGTAGCGGAGAGGGGGCGGGAATGGAGAAGGGAAAAAGCCGGCGCGTTCTGACGAAGCGGAGCCGGTTCGTAGCGGGAAGGATTTCCCGTCCGTCCTGCGAGAACAGCCATGGCACGTTTCGCCAGACGGTCTTCGAGGGAATGGAAGGTGACAACCACGAAAATACCACCCGGCGCCAGAAGGCGCGGCGCTGCTTCCAAGGCCCGCTCCAGTTCGCCAAGCTCGTCGTTCACAGCAATCCGCAACCCCTGAAAGCTGCGGGTTGCGGGGTCGATATTGGCACGGTCGCGGGGGACGCAGCAGCGGATGATATGGGCAAGCTGGCCGGTGGTGGTGATCGGAGCTTCAGCACGGGCCGCCACAATGGCGCGTGCGATGCGGCGGGAGAGTTTTTCTTCGCCGTATCGGTAAAGAATGTCCGCGAGGTCCGCTTCCTTGAGGTCATTGACCAGATCGGCGGCGGAAGGACCGTCCGAACCCATACGCATGTCCAGCGGACCGTCGTTCCGGAAGGAAAAGCCGCGCTCGGCCTGATCGATCTGGAAGGACGAGACGCCCAGATCCAGTACGATGCCGTCAAACGGGCCTTCTGCGCCGACCAGAGCTTCCATGTCACCGAACGTGCCCTGATGCATCCGCAGCCGCCCGTTGGCCTGAACGGCCATGGCGTTTCCGCGTTCGATAGCCGCCGGATCACGATCGATGCCGTCGAGGGTGCAGTCAGCAGCGTTCAGAATGGCGCGGGCATAGCCACCGCCACCGAACGTACCGTCCAGATACCGGCCACCAGCGCGGGGTGCGAGGGCTTCGAGTACCTCGTGCAGCATGACGGGGACGTGCCCCGAGTGAACCAGAGTGATCGCGTTCATTCGGCTGCTCCCGCAGTGTTTGTGGCGGCGGGCGCGCTGATGGGGCGACGGCTGGTTGCAAGTGTTTTTGCACGGCTCCGGGCGGCCTGACGGCGCTCTTCGGCAGCGGCGGGATGCCAGATCTGGAATGTCCGTCCCAGCCCCATGAAAGACACTTCATCCGTCAGCGCCGCGTGGGTGCGCAGGGTTTCGGGCAGAATGATGCGGCCTTCCTTGTCGCTGTCCAGCGGATAAGCATCCGCGTAGAGGCTGGCGGCCAGATCTTCGTGGTCTTCCGAAAATGGATCGTATTCGTCAAGCGGGGTGGCAAGGGAGGCGAAAGCGCCAACCGTCCAACCCTCAATGCATGGGTGGAGATGGGACGGGCGGAGAATAACCAGCGGGTCGCCCGGCTGGGCCTGAGATTTCAGGGCAGCACGGAAAGGTGCAGGAATAGAGACGCGTCCCTTGGCATCGAAACGGTTCTGATGCGTGCCGAGGAACATGCTCATGAACGATGTGCCTCCTTCCTGCATTCAGAAACCGGGTATTCGGCTGCTGATTATTTGGCTTGGTCTTTATTGGGATATCATGGGATTTCATGGGACGTCAAACAGATATCATCAAAAAACCGCAGAAAACTGCGGCATTTTCAAAAGTTGAAATGTGACAAAAATTTTTGCTGTTTGTTAGGGTTTATCAGGGATAATCGCGGAGGCGGATCTATACCTGCCGTTATTTGTTCTGTTTTTGTTCTTCTTTGGGGGAGGGGACAATTACTGGAAGAACAGATTTTCAGAGGGTGCCAGACGGCCTGTAAGCCGGGTTCTGTCCGCCCGAAAGCGGGACGATCATTCCTCTGGGACCTGCATTGCTGCAGGCCTCACGCAACCAACCCGAACGACGGGGCGAGAAGCCCCCGGCTTCCTTGCGGAAACCTGCCGTTCCTATTCGGTCTTGCTCCCGGTAGGGTTTACCGTGACCATCGCCGTTGCCGGAGATGCGGTGCGCTCTTGCCGCACCGTTTCGCCCTTACCCGCAACGTATTTTCCCCGCGATAAATCGCTGAAAAAACAGTCCGGCGGGCGGTCTGTTTTCTGTGGCACTGTCCCTAGGGTCGCCCCCGCCGGCAATTAACCGGTACCGTTTTCCCGTGGAGCCCGGACTTTCCTCCCTGTATGCGATCCTCATCGCACACACAGCGATCGTCCAGCCGTCTGGCGGGGCAGACACTGCTCCGGGACGCCTGCGGGGTCAAGGGCAGACTTTTACTGATGACCGGAGCATAAGGGATAAATGCGCCCGACCCTGACATTGCGGATCTTCCTGTTCTGGCTGGCCCGACAGAGCCGCAGACGTGGTGTTGCACCGCGAACAATCGCTCTTGACGAAATTCCGCCCATCCCTGCCCCACAGCCTTCTGCGGACGTTCTGCAACAGATCCGCCGTGTGACGGGACGCCCGAGTTTCCCGGTCAGTCTTTCGTCGCTACGGATCCGGCGGTGGCGTGAGATCCGTGTTCCCGGAGCGGAGGGAGAGCGGAATGCCCGTCTGTACCGGCCACGGGGGAAAGTCAGAGGTGTTGTGCTGTTTCTGCACGGCGGCGGATTCGTGCATTGCGATCTCGTCTCGCATCATGGGATCTGCTGCCGCCTTGCGGCGTCTTCAGGGGCGATGATGCTGTCGCTGGATTATCGTCTTGCGCCCGAGCACCGTTTCCCGGCTGCTCTGGATGATGCCAAAGCCGCGTTGGAGTGGATTTTCACGACTGTGCCAGCCGATATGCCTGTGGCTGTGGCGGGTGACAGTGCGGGGGGCAATCTTTCCGCCGCGCTCACGCAATGGGTGCGGGCGCGGGGATCACGCCCGCTCAGCGCCCAGCTTTTGTATTATCCCGCCCTGAGCGGTCCGTTTGTTCCGCCGTCCCGTCAGGCTTATGCGGACGGCTACATGCTGAGTGCGGAGCTTCTGTACTGGTATTGTGGCCAGACGCTGGCGAGTGCGGAGCAGCTTTTCGATCCGGAATTTTCGCCATTGCTGGCTGACGATTTCGAGACTCTGCCGCCCGCTATGATCGTCACTGCGGGGTTCGATCCACTCAGGGGCGAAGGCGAACTTTATGCCCGTCGCCTGAATGAGGCCGGGGTGCCGGTTGTGCTGAAAAACTTCCCGCGCATGATTCATGGTTTCCTGAACGGCTACGCGCTGTTTCGCGATGGGCGGCGGGCGTTGAGAGAAGGGGGAATGTTTCTGCGCGAGGCTTTTGCGCAGGAGAAAAACGGAGCGTCCTAGGGCGCTCCGTTTTTTAGAACATCTCAGAGAGGCAGATCGTGGAAGGAACCGGGCGTTCCCGCATCGGTCTGTACGGTCCGGTCGGCACGGTTGATCTTCAGGCTGAACAGTTTGTCGGCTGATGGTTTCTCGCCGGGGCAACCATTGCCGTGCCGTCCGAGAACGTCCATCGTCGGCGTGTTGTCGGACGCGCTACCGTTAACGACGAAGACGAGGCAGTTGCGCGGTAGATCCGTCAGATTGTCCTTCACCACCGCAAGGCGGAGATGCTCCACTAGAGCGGTGTTATCGAACCAGCTCAGCTTGCTGAACGTGATCTTGTCATAAGACATGTCCAGCAGCCCACTCCGGACTGCAATGAACATGAGCAGAAAAGCCGGGATGACGATCAGAAGCCGCCGCAGCAGAAGCTGTTTGAAGCTGCGGGGCTGACGGCGTGTATTTTTGCCCGGCGCGCGGCCCAGACGGGGCGTTGCGCTTTTATCATCACTCAAATGTGGTCACTCCGAGGCTTCGTGCCAGGTGTCGCCATGCTCGGCAAGCAGACGGGTCGCCTGCTCCGGACCGTAGGAACCGGCGCTGTAAGTCTGCATGGGTACCTTATTATGCTTCCACGCATCAAGGACCGGTTCAGCCCAGCGCCATGCAGCTTCGACTTCGTCGCGACGGATGAAGAGGACCGGATCACCCCGGACCGCGTCAAGCAGCAGCCGCTCGTAGGAGTCGGGGAAGGGCATGCCGCCTTCCATACGGATGGAGGTGTCCAGATCCGCCGTGTGGAGGTTGAACACATCCAGCGCGGGGTTCTTGACGTTCAAGCGCAGTTCCACACCCTCATTGGGCTGGATGCGCAACACGAGGCGGTTGCTGGCGGGAGTGGCGCCGAACATCGTGGTCGCAGCCGGGCGGAACGTCACGACGATCTCGCTGACCTTGCGGGCCGAACGCTTGGCCGTACGGATATAGAACGGCACGTTCTTCCAGCGGGGCGTATCCACCCAGGCGCGGACTGCGGCAAAGGTTTCGGTGGCGCTGGGCGTGCCCAATTCTTCAAGATAGCCCGGAACATTCTCGCCGCCGATCACGCCGGCCGTGTACTGCGCACGTACGGTCTCGGTCGCTGCGCTGGCTTCCGTAATCGGGCGCAGCGCGTTCAGAACCGCCAGCTTGGCGTTACGGACGGCATCAGCTTCAAGGGAATCCGGCGCTTCCATGGCGACCAGACACAGCACCTGAAGCAGATGGTTCTGGATCATGTCGCGCAGTGCGCCTGACGTATCGTAATAGGCGGCACGACCTTCAACGCCGACCGTCTCGGCAGCGGTGATCTGCACGCTCTCGATATGCTCTGCTGACCATGCCGCATTGATGAGCGGATTGGCAAAGCGCAGGGCGAGAACGTTCTGGACCGTCTCTTTGCCGAGATAGTGATCGATCCGGTAGATCTGCTTTTCCGGGAAATACTGGCCCACACCGTCATTGATGGCGGTTGCGGTCGCCATATCCGTTCCGATGGGCTTTTCAAGCACCACCCGCGAATTGGCCGTGATCAGCCCATATCGGTGCAGGTTTTCGCAAATGCTGCCGTAAAGCTGCGGCGCGGTTGCGAAATAAAAGACCCGCACCCGGTCAGGCTGTGCCTTGGCGAAGAGGGACGTCAGGCTGTCCCACTGTTCGCTCTGGCGGCTGCTGTCGAGGGTCACATAGTCCAGACGGGCCAGAAAGCGGTCCACCAGTCCGGGGCTCAGGACATCCGAAGGAAGGAAACGCTCAAGCGCCTCACGGGCACGCGCGACATAGGCCTCACGGCTCAGCTCCGTCCGGGCGGCTCCGATGATGCGGGCATCATCCGGAATCTGGCCCAGCCGGAGGCGGTTATAGAGCGCGGGCAGCAGCTTGCGCATCGTGAGATCGCCAGTGGCGCCGAAGATGACATAGTCGAAGGGTTCGACCTGCTGAAAATGTTCCATGGGAGACTCTCTGACCTCTCGAACCCGCAGACCGGGAAAAAAGGGTTAAGGTTCAGGCCGTTTCAGGCACCGTCTAGTTCCCTGTCGGGGGGCTTTCTGTCAAGGGATGAGCCGTGCACGACATCGGGAGAAAAGCTTCGTCATGCTCACGCGTTCATGAAACGTGCGCATAATTCCGTTGACCGTCCGACCCTCATCACGATAAGCCGCGCGGCGGATGCTGTGTTTGCGCAGCGTCGGCAAAACATAGCCCAGACGACATAAGGAAACCGGACCATGGATGCAGAAATCAAGAACGAAGGCGCTGCCACGGGCGGGATCGCTGCGGACCGTCTGCGCTCCATTATCGAGCGTGTCGAGCGTCTGGAAGAGGAGCGCAAGGCTCTGGCTGGCGATATCAAGGACATTTTTTCCGAAGCCAAATCGGCTGGATTTGACGTAAAAGTCATCAAGCAGATCATCCGTCTGCGCAAGCAGGAGCCTGCGGAAATCGAGGAACAGGAAACCCTGCTCGATATCTATCGTCGCGCCCTTGGAATGTAATTCCGGCCGCCGGAACATCGAACACGCCACTTTCAGACTGGACCGGGCCTCCTCATGATGTCTGATTTTTCATGGCTGCCAGGCTGGGCCCTCGGGTGCCTGGTCGTGGTAGCCGCACTCTTCGGACTGGCACTGCTGTGCATGCCGTTCGCCGTGTTCGGCACCAAGCCCCGGTTGCAGGATCTGGAGTTCCAGATCGCCGAGATGCGCGCTGAACTCCGGGCGCTGAACCTGCGCTTGGCTGTTTCGAGCCGTCCCGACAGTCCTTCTGCTGAACCAATGGCACAGGCCGTCACAGCATCTCAGGAGCGCATGGCGCGGATAGATGAAGACTATCTGATGCCCGCACACACCCTGCGTCCTGATCTGCCGTCCTATGAGGATGGTCCTGGGCAGAGTGGCTCGGGGCAGGGCATTACGGGACGGGCAGACCCTGAGACCCTGCCGCGCCGGGGTTTTAAGGCCGCATCCCCTCCAGCGAGAGACGACCTGCCTGGTGCGTCCGAGCGGGTCTGGTCGCGCGCGCCATGGGAGCAGGGCGCAACAGAGACTGCGCGCCAGCCTCTGAGTCGCGCCATTGACAAGAAGCAGTCCGCAAAAACAGTTGCGGAGAGCGACGCTTACCAGCCCCGTTCCGAACCCAAGCTGCGTTGGCCCCCAAGGGGCTGAGCAGCAGGGCAGGGGTGTCAGGGATGATCGAGAGCCAGATCGTCCCGATGGATTAACGCATCCCGGCCGCGATATCCCAGAAGCTGCTCCATTTCGCCGGAGCGGTGTCCGATCAGCTTCACGCTTTCTTCTGCGTCATAGCCAATCAGGCCGCGCCCGATTACATTGCCTTCAGCATCGCGGATGGCAACGAGATCGCCACGTCCGAACATGCCCTCAAGACTGGTTACGCCTGCGGGAAGGAGGGAGGCCCCTTCCTGAAGAGCGCGGCGTGCGCCGGCGTCAATTGTCAGTGAGCCTTTGGGGTGGAGGCTCCCGCCAATCCAGCGCTTGCGGGCTGAGCCTGCATCGGTCTGGGCCAGGAACCAGGTGCAGAGGCCGCCATTCTGCAGCCTGCGCAGCGGATGGTGTTCCTGTCCGGCCGCGATGACCATGTTCGCACCGGCGCGCGTTGCAATCTTTGCAGCCAGCAGTTTCGTGCGCATTCCGCCCGATGAATAACCCGGTGGCGGCTCGCCCCCCATGGCCATGATGTCGTCGCTCATCTGTTCGACCACGGGAATATGCCGTGCAGACGGGTCCTGTCGCGGGTCGGCCGTATAGAGCCCGTCAATATCGGACAACAGGACCAGGCAATCCGCTCCCGTCATCTGCGCAACGCGCGCGCCCAGACGGTCATTGTCGCCGAAGCGGATTTCGCTGGTGGCGATGGCATCATTTTCATTGATGACCGGCACGCAGCCCAGATCGAGCAGTGTCTGGAGCGTGGCGCGGGCGTTGAGGTGGCGTTCACGGTTTTCCGTATCGTCCGGCGTCAGAAGAAGCTGTGCCGCGACCAGATTGTGGTCCGCCAGCGCTGCACTCCAGCCCTGTGCCAGTCCGATCTGCCCGACACTGGCCATCGCCTGTTTTTCGTCCAGACGTAGTTTGCGGGACGTAAGGCCAAGACGATGCCGGGCAAGAGAGATTGCGCCTGACGAGACCACAATAACCTCAGCGCCCTGCGCGCGCAGGTCAGAGATGTCGGCGCAAACACCCTGCAGCCATTGCTGGCGCAGGGTCGCGTTTGCTGAATCGACCAGAAGCGCGCTTCCGATCTTGATGACGATCCGGCGGGCCTGCGCCAGATGAGGAGCACAAGCCGCAGCGTTCATCCCTGCCGGTCCTGTTTGGCAGCCGTCACACGATCCTGAAGCATCCGAAGCAGTTCGGGCAGGCCTTCCTGCGTCGCGCCGGACAGCATCAGCACCTCGGCCCCGGATGCCTTGGCCAGTGCCCGCTTTTTGGCGGAACGCTGTGTGGGCGTCAGGGAGTCGCATTTGTTCAGAACGATAATTTCGGGCTTGGCTGCAAGCTCCGGATCGTAGGCCTCAAGTTCCTTGCGGATCAGGCGCCAGTGTTTGACGACCTGACTTTCCGTCCCGTCGATCAGGTGCAGGAGCGTCGCGCAGCGCTCCACATGGCCCAGAAACCGGTCCCCGAGGCCCGCGCCTTCGCTGGCACCTTCGATCAGGCCGGGGATGTCGGCGATTACAAATTCTTCGGTGTTGTTCAGGCGAACCACGCCGAGCTGGGGGTGCAGGGTCGTGAACGGGTAATCGGCAATTTTCGGGCGTGCACGGGATGCGACGGAAAGAAGCGTGGACTTGCCTGCGTTTGGAAGTCCGACAAGGCCGATATCGGCGATCAGCTTGAGGCGCAGCCACACCCAGCGCTCTTCGCCCGGCCAGCCTTTGTCGGCCCGGCGTGGCGCACGGTTGGTGCTGCTCTTGAAGTGGGTGTTACCAAGGCCGCCATCACCGCCGCGGCACAGAAGGACTTCCTTGCCCTCGGCGTCCAGATCAGCCAGCAGGGTTTCGCGGTCTTCGTCGAAAATCTGCGTTCCAACCGGCACATTAATGGTGACGGTCGAAGCAGCAGCCCCGGTTCGGTTGGACCCTGCGCCATTGCCGCCCTTACGGGCCTTGAAATGCTGCGTGTAGCGGAAATCGATCAGGGTATTCAGGCCGGGGACCGCACGGAAAAGGATATCGCCACCACGACCGCCATCACCGCCGTCCGGACCGCCATATTCGATGTATTTCTCGCGCCGGAATGCGATCACGCCGTCACCGCCGTCACCGGAACGCACATAGATCTTGGCCTGGTCGAGAAACTTCATCGTATTGTCCGAAAGAATAAGGTGAGGGGCGCTTTATACGCAAAAAGGCCGGTCCCGAACAGGACCGGCCCTTTCTGCTCGCGCTGGAACAGCGGGCGGCTTATTCAGCGGCTTCCGGCAGTGCCACGGAAACGTGGACGCGGCCTTCTGCGCGGCGCTGAAACTGCACGTGGCCGTCCACCAGAGCGAACAGCGTGTGGTCGCGACCGATACCGACATTGGCGCCAGCCTTCATCTTTGTGCCGCGCTGACGGACGATGATGTTGCCTGCGATGACGCTTTCGCCACCGAACTTCTTTACACCCAGACGACGACCTGCACTGTCGCGTCCGTTACGGCTCGAGCCGCCTGCCTTTTTTTGTGCCATGACTGTTTGTCCTTACCTAAAGTGTCTGGCCAATCAGGCCGCGTTGATCGCGTTGATGCGCAGGACGGTCACCGGCTGACGGTGTCCATTCTTGCGGCGGCTGTTCTGACGGCGACGCTTCTTGAAGATGATCACCTTCGGCAGACGATCCTGAGCGACGACGGTTGCCGTCACGGTTGCGCCAGCAACCAGCGGTGCGCCAACGGTCACGGTGCCTTCGCCGCCAACCATCAGGACGTCGGTGAAGGTGATGGTGCTGCCGGCTTCAGCTTCGAGCTTCTCAACCTTGAGGATGCTCTCGGGAGCAACGCGATACTGCTTACCGCCGGTGCGGATGACTGCGTACATTCTGGAAACTCTCTCTGTTCCGATCTCGTGGTCGCTGCTGCCGGGTGGTCCCGGTCTGGCGCGACCCAGTCGCTTTTTGTCGTTGGCTCCAAGGCAACCACATACAATGCGGTCGTATGGAACAGCCGCGGTCGATACAGATATGAAGGCTTTCAGTCAATCAGAAACGACTAAAAAACCGCGCCGCAACCATATTTCTCGCAGGAAGGCGTTTCTACCCTCTTGCAATATCGGATAAAGCCCGTCATAAGCCCCTCCGTCGATCAGGTTCAGCGCAACAGCAGAGCCGTACGGAGAGGTGCCAGAGTGGTCGATCGGGGCGGTCTCGAAAACCGTTGTGCCTTCGCGGGTACCGTGGGTTCGAATCCCACCCTCTCCGCCAGATAAATCAAAAAATCCCATATTTTTCAGAGCGGTATCTGGTTTGTCGAAATGCGTCCGACTGTGGACGCCATCTTAAAAATTGAGGCAGCCACACATTAAAGTTGTCTGGTTTGGAAATGTCTTTGCTCATGTTTCAGTGATCGAGGTCTTGGCCGTCATCCGGACCTTTGAGCAGGCGGCTTTTTTCGCCCGCAATGCTGATGGGCGTGTCTCCGCGTACAGTGATCCGACGGAGGAGGCGGGGATGGGTGTCGAAGTCGGCTGTGGCATAATGCTGCGTGGCGCGGTTGTCCCAGATGGCGACATCACCGGGCTTCCAGTTCCAGCGGACAGTGTTGTCGATCTGCGTAATGTAGGACTGGAAGATTTCCAGTAACCGGTTGGCGTGCTGGGTAGGAATTCCGCGGATTTCTTTGAAGAAATGACCCAGAACGAGTGTGCGTTCGCCGGTTTCCGGGTGAATGCGAACGACGGGGTGCTCTGTTTCATAAATTCTTGAAATGAAACGGGCGCGAAAATCGGCAATTTCCTCATGGCGAAGATCGTATTTGTAGAAATTGGTATCGTAGTCGTTGCCATGAACGGCCCAGAGCGTATCGGCGAGCTGTTTGAGTGGGGCGGGCAGGTCGTCATAGGCCGCGGCCGTGTTGGCCCAGAGAGTGCTGCCACCATAAGGTGGGATCGTGATGGCGCGTAGAATGGAGGCTTTGGGGTAGGCGGGGACGAACGTGACATCCGTGTGCCAGGAATCCGTGGAGCGGCCGTTGCGGGAGTTCAGCTCGAACGTATAGGGGGTGCCACCTGCGGCCGGGATGGTCGGATGGAGGATCGGGTCTCCGAAAACGCGGCTGAGTGTTTCGTGCTGGGCGTCATCGAGGAACTGATCGCGCAGCAAGATCACCTTGTGGCGCAGCAGTGTCTCCCGAAGAAACGCCTTGTGTTCTTCAGGCAAAGGCTCTCGGGCATTGACGCCATGAATGATGGCACCGATGCGAGACGTGACCTTTTCGGCACTGAGGGTGTCGGCGAAAGCGGGTTCGTTGGGGACAAGGCGGAGGGTCGTCATGAGGGAAGTCCTTCGGGCTGGGGGACTGCGGTGCTGTTGAGAGGACGGTCAGGGCGTGTGAGGGGCGGGGGTGTGATGAAAAAAGTGAGGATGGCGCTGGCCAGAAAAAGTGCGGCGTAAATGAGGATGATTCCCTGCGTGCCGACAGCACCTTCAAAGGCATAGACGATGAAGGGGCCAATCCAGACGCTGCTGCCCGCGCCGAGGTTCAGCAGGGACATGGCGATGCCCTTGTGATCCGGTAAAAGAGACGGCGTCAGGGCCGAGAGCGGTACATATCCGGCGAGTGTCATGCCGAAGACGGCAGCAGAGGCGTAGACTGTGAACAGGCTGCTCTGTGCGTAAAGCAGTGGAATCCAGTACAGTCCGACGCAGCTCAGCGCGCTGCCGATGCCGCCGAACCAGATGACAGTCTGGCGCCAGGAAATATAGTCGCTGGCAAAACCGATCAGCAGGTTGAAGACGATATTGCTGGCGAAGATGATTTCCAGAAACCGGATCCACACATCCTGCGACAGGCCCAGACGGCCGGTGAAGAAAAAGGGCATGAAGACGATCAGGCCATGTGTGGCGCTGGAATTGACTGCGCGTACGATGCAGGCCAGTCCCACGCCCGGATTGTGACGGACCTGGCGCACTGTTTCGCGCAGGGTCGGGCCGATATCCTTCAGTCTCCCTTTCTGCGACCGGGGCGTTGCGGGCAGGGGCAGGATGGCGAGAACGCCTCCCGCTCCCACGCCGAGCAGGGCGATCCAGAGCGTGACGTACTGGCCGTAAACCGGCAGCAGGAGTTGCGCCACGATGGAGCCAACCGTGGGCAGGCCGCAGGTGAAGCAGAACCAGAACAGGCCGACGGCCCGTCCCAGACGGTCCTGCCGGACCGTAGTGACGAGCAGGGTCAGCAACCCGTAGGAGAACAGCGGATAACCTGCGCCCCGTAATCCGTAGGTCAGCAGCAGGAGCGCGGGAGAGTGGGCCGGAATGGCCACGCCAAGAAACAGGATCTGCGGGAGAACCCAGAACAGCAAGCCTGCCGTCATGACCGTGCGGCTGCTGAAAATATCGCATAGCAGGCCCGAGAACCAGGCCGCCAGGGCAGCAGCCAGACCATAGGCCGTAAAAAGGAGGGCGACGAAGTGCTCCGTCTGGCCCGTCTGGACCAGAAACGGCGACAGATAGCCGACCTCGACACCATCTCCGATCATGAAAACCAGAAGCCCGGCATATTGCAGTGCGAAGCTCCGTGGCAGGCGGCTGGCGGGCAGGAGTGAGGCGGTGGGAACCATCGTCTGCATCTCAGAAATCCGCATGAACCGCGCCAAAATACTGGCGTGGGGCACCGAGGACGACAGACTGGTAATCGCCGGCCATGGGATAGCCGTTCTGGCCCATGGTGGAGATGTATTTCACGTTTGTCAGGTTATAGACGTTGAAGTCCAGCGAGAGGTGCTGGACGAAACCTGTATGGGACAGGCGGTGGAGCTGTTTGCTCAGGTCGTAGCGGGCACCGAAATTGGTCAGCCAGTAGGACGGGACTTTGGTATCTCCCGTATAGCTGAGGTTACGCTTGCCGACATACTGGGCCTCGATGTGAGCCTGAAGGTCATGCCATGTGTAGGACAGATCGGCATGGTACATCAGGCGCGGATAAGCGACGACTTGCTGACCCTTGATGTTGTAGGTCACCCGCGATCCATTGATGGTCTGGGTGATGTTGTCATCATAGACAGCGCGATTGTAGCTGATGCTGTTGGTCAGGCTCAGCCCTTTGACGGGGGTGAGTGTGACGGCACCGTCCACGCCGCTCATCGTCACGCCGCCGACATTCTGGATGGTGGTGTAAGGCTGGGTTGTCGGGCCGGTTGAGATGCGTTGCAGACGGTTGGAAAAGATCGTGTGGTAGCCGTAGAGCGAGCCACTGATGAGGCGGCCGGTGTAACGGTAGCCGCCAGCGAAGTTCCAGTCGGTTTCAGGTTGCAGGCTGCTTTTGGACGCCAGATAGGACGCCTGCGAGGTCGAGAACGGTGATGATCCGCTGTTATAGCCCGAGACCGGATAGACCTTCACGTTCTCCGCAATATCGAAATAAAGCTGATGACCGGGAGCAAAACGCCATTCCCCGCTGAAATGCGGGAGGAACGGTTTGCTGGAGGTGAGGGAATCTCCGCCTGCAATCGCAGTGGTGCGGGTGTAGGTCTGCCAGTTGGCAAGGGCACCGACGCGGCTGGTATTCAGGACGGAACGGAAACCGGCATGCAGGGCGATGGTGTTCGTGACGTGATAGGTATCCTGAAAATAGGCGACAAAGGTGTTGGTGTTGAAGACCTGTCGATAGCCGTTCTGGAACGGGTTCTTGAGATTATCGAGACCATTGACCGGCGTTGCGGTGCCGTTGAGCACGTCTTCCAGCAGGGGTTCCTGATAGAGCGGTTTGCTGATGTCGAAATGGGTGTTTTCGTACCACAGCCCCGCATTCAGCACGTTATGCGCGATGCGGTAGGACAGGGACGTCGTGAAGCCGAAGCGGTCCGTATCGGGCTGCGTGACCTGATCGATCAGCGGGGCGCCATTGGGCGACGCGATCAGCGGGCTTGCAACCGATCCACGCTGGTAGGAACGATGTCCATAAGCGGTGCTTTGCCAGCGCAGGCGGTCGGTTAAAGCGAGATCGGCCGAGACGCCGCCGATATAGGAATGCTGCATCTGCGCGCCCTCGTAATAGGACGCGGTGTAGGGGCTCTTGAGGTTGGCATAGGCAGCCGGAACCTGTCCGCCGGGCAGACCGCGCTGGGCCAGTGCCAGACGATAGGCTTTCTCATATCCTCCGGGTTGTCCGATGAAATTGTCGATCGCGTAGCCACCGTGGTTGAACATATCCAGGCTGTAGTCCTGGTAGTTCTGCATCTGAAGATCCGCGTAATCGAAGAAGGCCGTGATGCGGCTGTCCTGCCCGATGGGGTGCAGAACCTTTGCATTGACCTGCTGCATGAACTGGTCCTGTCCGCCACGCCATTTGTTGGTGTCGTTACGGGCATAGGAGACATAAAAACGCGTCCCCTGCGGGTTCAGATCGCCGCTTTCGAGCCGCAGAAATGTCCGGTACATCGCATTGCTGCCAAAGGTCTGGTTCACACTTGCGCCGCGCTTATGGGACGGATCGCGGGAGATGAACTGCACCGTGCCACCCAGATTGGATGTGCTGGCGACGCTTTCCGAACCCGTGGAGGCCGAGACGTCCATTCGCTCGATATTTTCGGACGAAATGGCAGATGTCGGGCTGAGGCCGTTGACGTTGCTGAACTGCTGGTCACCCAGCGGGATGCCATCCAGCGTCATGCCGATCTGGCTTTGGTCGAAACCATGCATCAGGAACGAGTTCTGCCAGGTGTTCACGCCCTGCGGGTCACCGGAATTGAACAGCACGCCGGGCAGGCGCGTCAGGGCCTTGAGCGGGTTTGTGCCGGCGACATACTCGCGGATGGTGGCGGCGGAGACGGGGTTGGACACCCAGTTGGCCTGTCGATGCCCCTCCACGCCGATATTTTCGGCAGTACGAGAGGTCAGGGCATGTGTTTTGGCGGACGCTTTGTGTGCCGACGCGGGTGTGGCGTGGCGGGGCTTCTCGCCGGGTTTGGCGACGGGTGCGTCTGTGGCAGCGAATGCCGTTGTGCTGACCGAGAGAGTCAGCAGGGCGATCAGAGAGACGGAGCTTCCGGACGTACGGATGGTGTGACGATTGGAAAACGGAAAAACGGGCATGAAAAGACACTCACAAGAAACAGGAAACGGGGATTTTCAGGTCTTGGGAGGATCAACAGCGCCACGCCGGATGATCGGCGGCTGGATGGGCTGAGGAGTTCTGCGGGAAGAGGCTTTCGCGCAGGGTGTTGCCGGGTTTAGGGCGGATGCGACCGCGACGCTTCAGTTCCGGCAGGACGAGGCGGATGAAGTCGTTGTAACTGTCCGGATTGATGAGCTGGATCAGGTTCAGCCCGTCGGTTTCCGACTCTTCGAGCCAGCGTTCGATCTGGTCTGCGACGGTTTCGGGGCTGCCGACGAACGTTTTGGCCCGACCGAAGCCTTCTGCCGGACTCGTCGCTTCGGCGATGGTCCAGGAGCGGCCGCTGATGGCAGGATCGAACTGTTCAAGGACGGACTGGCTGGCCTCTGTCGGACGATAGGTCAAAACCTCGTCCGTCTGGTTCTTCGAGAAATCCACGCCCGTCATGGAGGAATAATGGATGAGCGATCCGGTCGCATCGTAGAACGCCTTGTATTCTGCAAATTTGCGGATGGCGTCTTCTTCCGTCTCGCCCACCACGACGGCGGCAGCGCAGATGAAGCGCAGGCTTTCGGGATCGCGGCCCTCGCGCGCGGCTTCCTCGCGGATGCGTCGGACGTTCTTTCGCGTTCCTTCTGCCCCGGCGCCGACGACGAAAATGACTTCCGCATGCCGGGCCGCGAAAGCGCCCCCGCGAGCGGAGGCACCAGCCTGAAGAAGGACGGGAACGCGCTGCGGGCTTGGCTCGGCGGTATGGCCGTCCGGAACACGGTAATACCGGCCGTCATGACGGATGGGATGAATCTTTTCCGGGTCGGTATAGATCCACTCGCCTGATGCCGTCTGGCCGCGGATGACGGCGTCTTCTTCCCAGGATTTCAGCCAGAGCTTGTAGACGATATCCATGAATTCGTCTGCGCGGTCATAGCGTTCGTCATGTGGGATCTGGTGGTCCAGTCCAAGATTCCGGGCCGCGCTTTCCTGCTGGGACGTCACGATATTCCAGCCCAGACGCCCTTTGGTCAGATGATCGAGGGTCGTCAGTTTGCGGGCGAGCAGATAGGGATGCTCATAGGTCGTGGACAGCGTGATACCAAAACCAAGCGATGTGGTCGCCGCTGCCATTGCGGACACGAGTAAAAGCGGATCGATCAGTGGAGACTGGATGCCGTGTTTCAGGGCAGCGTCGGGGCTGTTGCCATAAACGTCAATCTGGCCAAGGGCGTCCGCGATAAACAGGGCATCAAACCCGGCATCATCCAGCGTGCGGGCCAGTTTGGTCCAGTATGTGATGTCCTTATAGCGATATGTCTGGTCGGCAGGGTGGCGCCACAGCCCGTAATTCAGATGCGAGACCGTCGCCATCGTGAAACCGTTGAGGATGATGTGCTGCCCCATTACGCCACCCCCACGCGCCATTGGATCGGCGGCAGGGTGCCGTTGACGGCGTAATCTCCGACAACACGCGTGCGATAGACGCGCGGGTTGTGATTGCCCAGCGTACGAACATTACGCCAGTGTCGATCCAGACCAGCCACGCGCAGGGTCGCGCCGCCACTCAACGCATCGAACAGGGCAGTCGTGGCCTCCAGAACCAGCGGGAGGATGCGGTCCTGAACCTGCCAGACTTCGAGTTCGGCTCGGGCGACCGTGAGGTCGAGTTCCGGAGCCGGACTGTCCGCGACGGCCTGTATGGCGCGGGCAGCGCGCTCAACGGCAGCACTCGCAAGATAGGCGCCACTGAATACATGACCAACGATTTCGAGAATCTGGGGGTCCTTAGCTGGCAGATCCGCATTGCCATGGCTGAAAGAGCGTTTGCGACGACGCACGGCATCTGCGACGTCCGTTGCCGCAGCGCGGGCAATACCAGCGACAGTCGCCAGATGATAAAGCTGGAAGAAAGCCTGCGAATGCGGAAAGGCCGTGTTGCCGTAGCGAAGATCGGCTTCTTCCGTATGAACGTTACGGAAATGTGCGGTGCCACTGGCCGTCAGGCGCTGCCCAATTCCATCCCAGTCATCCACAATTTCAAGGCCCGGATCGTGACGGGCGGCCAGCGTCTTGACGGTCTGCCCATCTTCGGTGGTGCCGGTAACGGTGAGCCAGTCGGCGTAAAGCGAGCCGGTCGTGAAAAACTTGGAACCGTTGATAACCCACTTGCCATCAGCTTGAGACAGAGTGGTGCTGAACAGATCGCGTTTGGAAGCTGGTCCTTCAGCAGCAGCAGCGCCGGCCGTTTGTCCTGCGCCAAGGCGGTCGAGCCATTTTGTGCGGTAAGGGCCAGCAGATTCAAACAGAAGATGTTCGACAAAACCAAAATGCGCCCTGAGCGCCTGTGCGACGTTTGAATCGGCTGCGGCCAGCGTAGTGATCAGAGCGAACAGGTCTTCAAGACTTGCTCCGGAACCGCCATGCGCAACGGGAACGCGAAGGGCTGTAAAGCCGCTCTCCTTAAGGAGACGGATTTGTTCGAAAGGCAGCTCGCGACTGAGTTCGGCCTGTAGCGCCTGTCTGCGGATCTGCTCGAAAACGGGAGCGAAGCGGTCGTGAAGAGCCGTGGCTTCACGGGCGTCCTTCCCCCAGAGAAGGGAAAGATCAGGAAGCGGAGCGGAGATATATGTCATGATGTCTGCCTGTAGCGCCGGGGCCGAATAACGGGAGTGAAGGCAGGGGGAGGCCCCGCATCATCGGGGAACAGGGACAGAGCAGTGCGACAAACATATAACTAATATTTCTCGTTATTATTAGATATCCAGAAATTATTGAGATGATTCTTTTGTTCCGTCAATAAAATAGTTATTTCAAAATTTAACTATTTAATAGTGTTATATAGAGAAGTGCCAGCAGATCGTATGGCCTCTGGCTTGAAACCCTCTGTGTGGTTCCAGCATATGCGTCTGAGTATGGATATTGAGCCGATAGATGGAAAATAAATACTAAAATACGGTAATAAATTACTCAAATATACCTGTATAAATAGCAAAATATCATCCTGATGTATGCAATCAGGATATTTAGAAATTTAAAAACCCGGAACTAAATTGCGCCACGATCATTCATAAAACGCAGGGTGGTTTTGCTACGCTGTCTCCATCTGAAGACATAGAAAAGCTATTATGATGACGAGAAAAAAATCTTTTCCGGGATATCTGAATACAGCAGCAATCGCTTCATATGCCGTTTTTTGTATAACGCAGGCTGCGCTCGCGCGCGATTTTTCTCAACAGGCTCCTGCATCAAATATTCAGCAGGTAGTCGATCGAGCCTATAATCATTATAAAACAGTAATAGACGGCTCTAATGCCGCGTATATTTCTTATTTAGCGAAGGCCAATACAAAACTTTACGGTATTGCAGTTGTCACGACAGACGGAAAAATTTTTGAAGCGGGAGATGCGGAGCATCTTTTCCCCGTTGAGTCGATCGCCAAGGTTTTTACTTTGGCTCATGTCCTGAAAGTGCAGGGAGCAAAAACCGTCCAAAACAAAATAGGCGTTAATGCTACCGGCCTTCCTTTTAATTCTGCTCTGGCGATCGAGCTTAATCATGACAAACTGACGGGCAGTCCTCCGCCCGGTAATCCTTTGGTGAATGCAGGCGCTATTGCCACGGCAAGTCTCGTTGACGGCAAATCACTCGAAGAAAAATGGAACATGCTTCTCAAGGAAGCTTCGGCTTTTGCGGGGCATTCATTGATGCTGAATAAAGACGTCTATGATTCTGAAATGGCGGATAATCAGCATAATCTGGCGATTGCGGTGCTGCTGAAAAGTTATAAATCGCTATACGCAGATCCAACTGAAACCATCGATCTGTATACTCGTGAATGTTCCTATGATGTTACAGCAAAAGATCTTGCTGTGATGGGGGCGACGCTGGCGAATGGTGGCACCAATCCGCTGACCCACGAAGCGGTTACCGATGCTGAAACAAGCACGCGCGTTTTAGCCGTTATGGCGACCGCTGGTCTTTATAATACGTCTGGTGAGTGGCTTTATAATGTTGGGCTGCCTGCGAAAAGCGGTGTTGGCGGTGGCATTGTTGCGGTTGTGCCCGGGAAAATGGCAATTGCGGTTTACTCGTCACCGCTTGATGCTGCGGGAAACAGTGTCCGCGGACAGCTGGCTATTCAGTCTATCGCGCAGGATCTCGGAGTAAATATTTTCAAGATCCAGATGCAAAAATAGCGTCGAGGCGGGGGCATTTGCAGCCCTGTCTCTCTTTGGAAAACTGCTCAGCTCTGTCCGGAGTTGAGCAGTCGGCTGTTTCTTTCGCCCCGGAAGGGTTTGCTGGCATCAAGGAAATCTTCGTTCGTCCGCATGGTATGGGCAATCACGACCAGATAGGTGATGGCGCGTGTGAGCTCAAGGCGCGTTACCAGGTCCGTTTCCTGGGCATCGAGAACGCGGAGCCGTCGTACGGCGGCTTCTGCGATGCGGGCGGCTTTGTCGTGTCTGCGGGTTGATTCTTCAACATAATGCAGAACAAGCAGGATTGGCCGTCTTGCGCTTTCGGGCAGATACTCGCGATCCAGCAAGGCGCGTAGACGGATGACATTTAGCCCAAGAGTCAATGTGGCCAGCGTTCCGAGGATGCAGGCTTCGATCAGCGGGGCAGGGGTTGGGCCTGCATGACGGATCAGGCGGGCAAAGCGGTCCGTATTGCGACCGATCCATACGCTGATGCGCGGTGTGAAGCCCGGATGGGCCAAGTGTTGCAGCTCACCCAGCATGACGCGGCGGAGGCGGAGGCGCTCGGCATCGCTGCTGAAGGGTAGGACACTTCGGAAAACGATCACGCTGACGGCGACCGCAAGAACAGTCGCCATGTTGCCATTATAAAAGGCAAGTTCGTTCATGACATGATGGTTTTCCAGACCAAGCATGGCCGGAAGCAAAAGCCCGTAGGCCGCCGAGCCGCCCGCAGTGGCCGGGTTACCCTTGGCCAGTCCGCCCAGAAACATGGCGGGCCCCAGAAAGAGCGTCAGGGTCTCGAAGGTCGTGACTTTTGGCATCAGAACGAAGACCAGGAACCACGCGACGATATAGGCTGCCACGGCGCCTTTGAGGAATTCCGTGGTGCCAAGAACGGGATTTTCTTTGGTGGCAAAAAGCCCGCAGACCAGTGTTGTAATGGCGATGAAGCCAAGGCCGTTCGGCCAGGCCGTCACTTCGTAAATATAGGCGGTGATCAGGACCGCGCAGGCTCCACGCAGGCCGTTATGCACGGCTTCACGGGTGTCGCGATGGGTTTCAAGCTGGAAGTGGAAGTGATCGCCTTTGATGCGGTGCGTGCTGGCTTCGTATTCCTTGATAGCCTGTTCCAGATCGCCCAGAAGCTCACCCAGCGAGACGAAAAGCACGCGCTCGTCCAGTCTGTCGTCCAGCGTCTCCGGGCTGGCGTCGATCGCATCAAAGGGTTCATGCCCGGGGATCGGCTCAAGATCAGGACGAATGTCGGTTTCGCGATGCGGTGCAGCATATAGACGGCAGACATCCCGAAAATGCTGTAAATCCGCGAGAAGGGCAGGGACGGAATTCTGGTCGGGCAGGCGCTGTGGAAACTGCTTCAGAAAAGCCAGGATTTCGTCTGCGGTTTTGGTAAAGGCGGGGTGGTTATGGTTGAGCACCTGAAGGCGCATGGCCATTCCGAACCCGCGTGACAGAAGGGCTGAGACAGCCGCGAGGGCCGCGCGTGCATGATCGCCTTCATGGCCGTGCGGTCCCATTTCGACTTCGGCAAATTCGATTTGGTCATTGATGCTGAGGATCGTACCGAACTGACGCCGGGCCGCGTTCAGAGCGCCGCGTTCTTCGCCCAGAAGGCTGCACAATGTTGTCGTAACGAGAACCAGCGCCGATTCAAGTTTCTGTCTGAGCTGCGCGCGGGCATGCCGTTCCTGACTGGTGGCAAAAATCAGCCCCATGAAGGCTTCGCACAACACGCCGAGCACAATGTAAGTGCCGCGCGACATCGCGACCATGAAAATATTGTCGGGATTGGACGCCGCGCCCATGCAGATGATGGAGCAGGTATATCCTGCAAGAACAAGGGCATAGGAGCGGAAGTTGCTAACGAATGTTGCAAAACCGCTGCACAGGCCGATCCATAATGCGATCATGGGGAAGAACAGCCATGGAGCCTGCGGGGCAAGCGCCATGATAGTGATGGCGGCAACGCCGCCACTGATGGTGCCGACGATACGCCATTTGGCCTTGGACTGGCTTTCACCCCGGCTGGTCTGCGCGACGGCCCAGACGGTCATGGCGGCCCATGCCGGGTCGTCCAGTTCCATCCAGAAGGCAATCCCGATCGCCAGACAGGCCGCAATGGTGTTGCGCAGGGCAAACGTGACGGATGAAGCGCTGGGAGCGTAAAGCCACGAGAGAAAAGGACGTGCCCGCGGCCGCAGCGGTGCAGGCCGTGTGGTCGTATTATCCGGAGTCGGTTGTCCCGAGGAGATGGTGCTGCCACTCATTGCCCGGGTTTCTTAGCCCTAACGGCATTATCCGGCGAGAGTGGAAATCGCCATTCTGAGATCGTTTACGAATTTTGTATATTCGCGTGCCTTCGACTCCTCATCGGGCAGGCGCAGTAGATAAGACGGATGTACGGTTACCAGACCGATACTGCCGTCTTCGAGAGGAATAGGCCTCGAGCGCTCACGCGACACTGTAACCGAGCGTCCCAGAACAGCACTGGCCGCTGTAACGCCCAGCATGACCGTCACTTCGGGAGACAGAACCCTGCGCTCTGTTGCAAGCCACGGTGTGCAGGCGTTGATCTCAGGTGCATCGGGTTTTTGATGGATGCGGCGATGTCCTTTTGGAATGAATTTGAAATGTTTGACGGCATTGGTGATCCACATCTCTGCACGACTGCCGCCAGCCTCTCGCAGAGCACGGTCAAACAGTTGTCCTGCTGGTCCAACAAAGGGGCGTCCGTGAAGATCTTCCTGATCTCCGGGCTGCTCGCCAATGAAGATGACTCGGGCTTTGGGGTTACCTTCTCCGGAAACGGTTCGCGTCGCGGGCTTGCACAATTCGCACATCTGGCAGTCGATCGCCTGAGCGCGCAGACTGGCGAGTGAAGAAGAAGATTCAATCTTTCCGGGGGTAGGATGGAGTCGTACCGGCGCGATTCCGTCCCAATAGGCGTTTCCGCGGCCAGCGGTAGCGAGCTTTTGTGCAGTTTCGATCACCTCTGATGGCGGCAGTGCATTATCTGTGAAACCTGGTCCAAAACGATATTCCCGACCATCCCAGAGCAGTGTTCGATCAGGCGCCATCACGATCCACGGTGTGGGTCGTAGGTTTGACAGTGCGTCTGCCTGACTGTCGATCAGGGCCGCAGTATGAGAGGTATGCAGGATCTGCCATTCCGGATTGATGGCGTCGGGCATCTGGCAGCGCAGGTCGAGTGCTTTTTTCCGAGTTTCCATAGCGATGCTGCGGAGGCGCTCGGTCAATTCATCTGGCACCGGCATACCGTCGCGTAAACTCTGAAGCGTGAGGTATAACAGGTGCAGCCTGTCAGGGGCATCGGAAACGAAAACAGCGGGAAAAATCGCGGCAAGAGCGCGAGGAAGACTGGCGGTCGACGGGGCTGTAGGAAGAGTCCGCGTGGCAGAGGTGCCGTAAAGGGACGGTGGGGCTTCCACGATCCATTGTATTGATTCGGCCGAAACTTTGTCATGAAGCAGTTTGCGCGCCCATGCACGCCAGCCGGAAAAATCACTTGTTGTTGAAAGCGTGACGGTTTCACGGATCATGTCGTCATTCCAGTTGTCAGGCGCAACACAGGATACATTTGTAAGCGCATAGAGTTATTTTTGTTTGCGGGTTATTTTGATATGGTGATAATCATGGGTGGGAAAAGGAATACGTCAAATATTTCCATGCCGCATTTACCTGACCCTTTACAGGCGTTAAGGAACTGAAAATTCATTCGAATGGATAGGATGAGATATTATGTCTGAAAGCACTTCCAATACAGGACTCTTAGAGCTTACGGCCAGAATCGTTGCTGCCCAGGCCTCTCGCGGAACGCTCGAAGCTGAAGCTCTGCCAGCCCTGATCCGTCAGGTTTATGACGCGCTGTCAAAGGCTGGTGTTCCCGAAGAGGCGCCGCAGCCCGAGCGTCCGCAACCTGCTGTCCCTGTCAAGCGCTCCGTTTTTCCTGATTACATCATCTGTCTTGAAGACGGCAAAAAGCTGAAGATGCTCAAACGCCATCTTCAGAGCGCCTATGACATGACGCCGGAACAGTACCGTGAGCGCTGGGGTCTGCCGGCGGATTATCCTCTGGTGGCTCCGAACTACGCCCAGCGTCGTTCTGCCCTGGCGCGTGAGATCGGTCTGGGTCGGAAGATCAGTGCGGCAAGCGGAGAGGGCAAGAAAGAGCCTACCCGCGCCCGTCGCACCAAAAAAGAAGACTGATTTTCTTTGACCGCGTCCGGAAAGCAGGAGCAGAATTCCCGTTATGAGTGCTGAACTGAATCTTTTTCTGACACGTCAGTTAAAGCATCGGCAATTACTCTTCTGGCGGGTGGGAGCGCTCGTTACGTTCTGCGGCGCGGTTGTCATTTCCATGATGGGCCATGGTGGGTCTGTTGGGCCGAATTTCAGCCACAGACCGCATATCGTCCGTCTTGCCATCAACGGCGTCGTTCAGAACGACGTGTCACAGATCGTCCATGCTCTGAAACAGGCCCAGACGGCACCGGATGTGACCGGGCTCCTTCTGGTTGTGGACAGTCCGGGTGGAGGCGTTACAGGCGGCGAAAGGCTTCATGATGCAGTCAAGCGCTTCGCCGCAGTCAAGCCGGTTTCTGTTTCAATGGGAGATATGGGAGCATCTGCGGCCTATATGCTCTCTGTACCGGCGCAGCATATCGTTGCCTTGCCTTCAACGCTGACCGGATCAATCGGGGTTATTTTTCAGCGTCCTGATGTTTCGGTCGGGCTTGGGCGTCTGGGAATCGGCGTGGATGCCATTACATCCGGTGCCATGAAAGATCAGACCGACCCGACCAGTGCTCTCACTCCTGAAGGACGTCAGATGCTTCAGGGTATCGTCAACGATCTGTTTGCTCAATTCGTGTCGATGGTTGCGGACGGCCGTCATCTGACGGAAGAAAAAGTCCGGAGCATGGCCGATGGGCGTGCCTATACGGGGCGGCAGGCCATTGCACTCGGGCTTGTCGATGAACTCGGGGACGAAGATGCGGCGCGTCTGTGGCTCAGAAAACGGTTGAACATCGGGACGTTGTCCTATCCGGTTGTGCCGTTGATGCCAGAACGCTCCAGACGCTGGTATGAATGGCCCGGCAAGAAGGCGCTTCTGACAGGGTTGCTCGGGGGAAGTTTCTCCAGCGCTCTCGACCGTGAAGGCCTTGACGGAGCCGTTGCGATTTTGCAACTCTGATGGCCTGTTTCAGAAGGCGGAGTCAGGTGGAACAACTGTCATGACTCGATCCGAACTTATCGCCGAACTGGCGGAAGCATATCCGCACCTTCTCACCCGCGATATAGAACGTATCGTCCACGCGGTCTTTGACGAGATCGGTTCTGCACTCGCGCGCGGGGATCGTGTGGAACTGCGTGGTTTTGGGGCATTTCTCCCCCGTGAACGTGCAGCTCGGACAGGGCGAAATCCCCGGACGGGCGATATCGTGCCTGTTGAGGAAAAGAGCGTCCCGTTCTTCAAGGTGGGCAAGGAACTCAGGGAGCGCGTTAACCAGCGCCTGTCATCGTCAAAATCCGGGAACTGATACTATTGTGGCCAAGGCGCATCAGCTGTGCTGCAAGATGATGGCCGTGTCTGGTCAACGCTGGTTCAGCAGATCGTTTTTGCGATATCATGAGCGCATGAAGCCTGTTCCGCATTTTCTGGTGATTTCTGTCTGGGTGATGGGCTTGTCTTCTGGGGCTTTGCTTGCGATCCCCTCGACGGCATGGGCTCATAATTTCCCGAAACCGGTCGGGAACTCTCTGGCTCGCCATGGCAAAAAGGCTCATTCCCCGCAGGCAGCAGCCTGCTACCGGATGGCATCAGGTGTCATCGTGCTCGAACAGATGCCCAACAATGCGCATCGCCTCGGACGGGGCAGTGGATTTGCGCCGATTGGGGAAGCGGTCTTCCGATCCAGCAATCGGCCTCATGCCTGTCCCTCGACACATGGTCGCAGGGGGTAGGAGGCGTAAAAGCCTCCCGGTTTCTTATCCCTGTTCCTGCCCTTTGAGGTTGCTGATTTCGGAAAGAAGAAAGTCCCGGAAGACCGCGATCCGCTTTGATGTCCGCAATTCTTCAGGATAGACGAAATAGGCTTCCACCAAGGGCACCTGCTGGTTCGGCAATATCCTGACAAGATCAGGATAGCCTGCTGCGGCATAGAGGGGCAGGGAGCCGATGCCGGTTCCGGCTGCAATCGCATTCGCGACCGCCGAGATATTGTTGATGGCCAGACGACGGCTACCTTGGCGTGCAACACCTTCCTGACGCAGAAGATCCAGCAACCAGTTCACATTAGGCAGTGGCAGGTGCCAGCCTGCAAAGCTGATGATCTGATGATTGGCCAGATCTTCGATAGAGTGCGGCGTCCCATGGCGCTCAAGATAGGCGGCGCTTGCATAGATCGGCATGGGGAAATTGGCGAGATGACGCTGCACCAGATCGGGCTGTGTGGGCGGGTGCAGCCGGATGGCGACGTCTGCCTCACGCATGCCCAGATCCAGATCTGCATCTTCAAGCAGAAGTGTGACTTCAATGTCGGGATGCAGTTCCAGAAAACGGTTCAGACGTGGGGAGAGCCATGACAGGCCGAAGCCCGTTGTCGTGGTAATCTTGATCTTTCCCGCGGCCCGCTCCTTGCTTTCGCTCAGGAAGGCCTGCGTCAGAGCCAACTTCGAAAAGACTTCGCGGACCGTACGGTTCAGGACATCGCCCTGTTCCGTGAGGATCAGCCCGCGCGCATGCCGATGGAACAGCGGCACGCGCAGGACGTCTTCAAGCGCGGAAATCTGCCGGGAAACTGCCGACTGGCTGAGTCCCAGCCGGTCACCGGCATGGGTGAAGGAGCCAGCTTCAGCGACGGCATGAAAAATCCGCAGCTTGTCCCAGTCCATCTGGTTTTCTCCCCGTTCGCCAAGGCGACGGTCTTCGTCCTTTTTACCCATACGTCCCGGCGTTATCCGTCAAGATATGTCGTTGAAAGGACGAAATTGTCTGAAGCACGCGCGAGGGTCAAGTTTTTGTCATGGCAGGTATGCCAGAAAGATATCGTTCGGCTTCCAGAGCGGCCATGCAGCCTGTTCCGGCCGCTGTGACGGCCTGCCGGAAAATGCGATCCTGAATGTCGCCTGCCGCAAACACGCCTTTGACAGACGTTTCGGTTCCGCCGCTTTCCGTCAGGATATATCCGTCGCTGTCACAGGCCACCTCATGCAGGAAAGGACCGGTATTCGGCGTGTGGCCGATGGCGACGAAAACCCCGTCGACATCCAGTTTGGACGGCGCGCCTGTCTGGGTATCTTTCAGAGCGATCCCACAAACCACTTCCGGTTCGCCTGAGCCCAAAACCTCTTCGACGGCCTTGTTCCAATGAACTTCGATCTTCGGGTTGGAGAACAGACGCTCCTGAAGGATACGCTCGGCTCTCAGGCTGTCCCGACGATGGATCAGATGAACCTTGTCCGCGTGATGCGTCAGATACAGCGCTTCCTCGACGGCCGTATTGCCGCCACCGATCACGGCCACCGTCTTGCCACGATAGAAGAAGCCATCGCAGGTCGCGCAGGCAGAGACGCCGCCGCGCTGGAGACGCTTTTCCGATTCGAGGCCGAGCCACCGGGCCTGTGCGCCCGTAGCGATCACGACCGTGCGGGCCCGGAACTCGTCTCCCGAGTCTCCAACCAGTCGGAAATATCCATCAGGTCCGGGGCCTTTCTTCAGGTCGGCCTGAACGATCAGGTCATAAATCAGGCGCGTTCCGACATGCTCGGCCTGCGCGCGCATCTGCTCCATCAGCCAGGGGCCCTGAACAGGAGTCGCAAAGCCGGGATAGTTTTCAACATCCGTCGTGATGGTCAGCTGGCCGCCGGGCTGCATTCCGGTCACGAGAATCGGCTTAAGACTTGCGCGGGCCGCGTAGATTGCTGCCGTGTAGCCAGCAGGGCCAGCGCCCACAACCAGCAGATCCGTATGATGGATTTCGGGCATGATTGGTCCTCAAATGATATCAGGCCCCTTCATATAGGGACTTCGGACGCATGTGCCATCTTTGCGGATCATGTCGGCTGACATATACGTCAGATTGAAATGAACGCTTCTTCGCACTCCGCACCGATTGAACTGGACGCCATCGACCGGCAGATCATTGCCGAACTCCAGGCCGATGGACGCATGACCAACGTGGAACTTGCCCGTCGTACCGGCATTTCCGCGCCTCCCTGCCTGAGGCGGGTCCGACGGCTGGAAGAGCTGGGAATCGTTAAGGGATATCACGCCGAAGTGGATGCTGCCCTGCTGGGGTGGTCCCTGAATTTCTACGCCCTGATTGGCCTCGACAGCCAGAAGGGAAGTGTTCTTGAGGCTTTCGAAGCTCAGGTCGGTGCATGGCCCGAAACGCGCGAATGTCACATGATCCGGGGCGGGGGAGATTTTCTCGTCCGTCTGGTCGCCCGTGATGCCGCCCATCAGAATGCCCTGACACGCCTGCTGACCGACAGTCCGCATGTCGTTCGCGTCCAGACTCTCCAGACCATCCATACGAGCCGCGATCTTGCCGGCGTGCCGATCTGATCGACTGAATCCATGACCGCTTCCCGGTTGCTGTCTCTTCCGGCCGAACTGAGCGTCATAGTTCCCTGCTACAACGAAGTGTCCAATGTGGCGCCGATGGTTGCAGCCCTTGACGCGGCGCTTGAGGGCAGGGCGTGGGAAGTCATTTTCGTTGATGACAATTCACCGGATGGAACGGCCAATGAGGTGTCCCGGCTTGCGCGGCTGGACCCACAGGTCCGGCTGGTGCGCCGCGTTGGCCGTCGGGGTCTGTCTTCTGCCGTGATCGAAGGCATTCTGTCGTCCAGCGCTCCTCTGGTTGCGGTGATGGACGGCGATCTGCAACACGATGAATCCGTTCTGCAGACCATGCTTGTTGAATTACAGAAGGGTGCCGAACTGGTTGTAGCCAGCCGCCATGTCGAGGGTGGCGATAGTGGCGGACTGGCCGGGCGTTGGAGGCATTTGCTTTCGGATGCGGGCATCCGGGCTGCACAGGCCGTCATGCCGCATCCATTGAGCGATCCGATGAGCGGTTTTTTCGCCATTCGTCGGGATCTTTTTGAATCCCTGTTGCCGCGCCTGTCCGGGACAGGCTTCAAGATCCTGCTCGATCTGGTGATGTCCGCCCCTAAAACTGTCCGGATTGTCGAGGTGCCATTCGTCTTCCGCCCGCGCCTTGCAGGCGAGAGCAAGCTTGATGTCGTGGTACTGCTTCAGTTTGCGACCATGGTGCTCGACAAGCTGACGCATGGCTGGCTGCCGACCCGCTTCATGGCCTTCGCGCTGGTCGGGCTTATTGGTGTGGTCGTGAATGTCAGCGTTCTGGATCTGGCAGGCGCATGCGGCCTGAGTTTTTCCTGGGCACAACTCGCCGGAACCGCTGTCGCTATTTTGACGAATTTTCTGCTGAACAACCGCTTCACCTACCATGATCGGCGTCTCAAGGGTCACAAGCTCTGGCGAGGATTGGCTGTCTTCGTCGCGGTCTGTTCGCTGGGGGCCGTTGCCAATATCGGCATTGCCCGGATGATGCTGGATAGTGCGGGTCATGGTCACTGGGACCGCTCGTCTGCGGCGGGGGCCGTCGTTGGTGTGGTCTGGAACTATGCGGTGTCTTCCACGCTGGTCTGGCGCTGAGACCGTGGGTGACAATACGCGAAATATCCGGCTCTTCTGGGGGCTTCTTGCGGGCCTGACGATTATCCGTCTGTATCTTGCAGCCAGTGTGCCACTAACGCCGGACGAAGCGTATTACTGGGTCTGGTCGCGCAATCTTCAGCCCGGCTATCTGGACCATCCGTTCATGGTGGCCCTGTGGATCCGTGTTGGAACATGGATCGTCGGGGATACGACGCTGGGTGTCCGTCTTCTGGGGCCACTGTCTGTTCTGCCGGGAAGCTGGGCGCTGTACCATGCGGCGCGGCGGCTGTTACCGGGGTCTCCGTGGCCACAATCGGGGCTCAGGGCCGCGCTTTTGCTCAATGCTACCCTGATGCTTGGGCTGGGGGCTGCGACGATGACGCCCGATACGCCGCTGCTGTTCTTCATTACGCTGTTTCTCTACACGCTCAGCCGCGCGATTGATCCCGGACTGACCGCACGCGCGGCTCTTCCGTGGTGGATCGGATCAGGCCTTCTGCTGGGACTGGCGTTTGATTCAAAATATACCGCCGTCCTGATCGGTCTTGGGCTGGGCTGGGCGGTTCTCACGACGAAACGCCTGCGTCAGCAGTCCGGCCCCTGGCTGGCTCTTCCGGGGCTGTTTGTGGCGATGTCGCCTGTCATTGTGTGGAATGCGGGACATCACTGGGCCAGCTTTATCAGGCAGGGAGGCCGAACGGGCGACTGGCATCCGGCGCGGGCGCTCCAGTTCATGGGAGAACTGATTGGCGGACAGATCGGACTCGCCACGCCGCTTGTTTTTATCCTGTTTGTGGTCGGGCTTTGGGTGTGTGTCAGGCGTAACCGGCTTCTGGCATGGCTGGCTCTGGTGCCGACGGCCGTGTTTGTCGCCCATGCTTTCGGAGATCGCGTGCAGCCAAACTGGCCTGCCGTCATCTATCCGGTGCTTGCTATCGCCGCACTTGAAGCCGGATGGCGCATCCGCTGGCCTGTGATCAGTGGGCTGGTCATCACCATGATCGTTTGCATTCAGGCAATATTTTCGCCGCTTCATCTCGTCCCGCATCGCGACCCGGTGTTGCGTCTGACCGGAGGATGGGATGAATTTGCCCGCAAGGTTGCCTTACAGGCAAAGGCGCAGGGCGCGACGGCTCTGGCTGCCGAAGATTATGGTCTGGCCTCCCGTCTGGCATTTACGCAGAATATTCTTCCCGTTATCGGAACGGATCCGCGGTGGCATCTTTTCCGCCTTCCAGCCACAGCGAGGGCGAAAACGGTCGTGATTGAAGAGCAGAGGCATGGCGGGGAAGGGCAGAAAGCCGCGACCTCCTGCCGCGAAGTTCGGGGTCAAGCTATCCGCTGTTACATTCTGCATGAGCTGGATTTTGTCACAGGCGTGGGGCTGCCGGAGCGTTCTTAAACCTCTCCTTAAGAACTTGCCTGTCATACTGAGACCACTCAGGAGGCGGGATGTCCAACCAGAACGGCAAAGCAGCACGAAAGATCATCATCAAACGTTTTGACGTTGTTGAAGGTGGTCATCACGGCGGGGCATGGAAAATCGCCTACGCCGATTTCGTAACGGCCATGATGGCGTTCTTTCTGGTCATGTGGCTCATCAACGCCACGACGGAAGAGCAGCGAAAGGGTATCGCCAACTTCTTCAACCCGATGGCGGTCTGGAAAGACATGCCACCACCCGTGGATAATGTTCTGCCTGCGGCTCCCGAGCCTGTTTCTCTGGAAACAAAAGCCGTCGCCTTGAAACCGGGCAAGGACCAGTACGGAAAACCGGTGCAGGGAGGGGCTTCGGGCGCACAAACGGCCAGAGATCAGAGCACGTCCAGCCCTCATACGGCCCAGATCGTCGTTCTTCATGATAATCAGATCCAGCCCGGCGAGCCGCCTGTCACGTCCTCTCCCCGGAACGCAGACCAGAAGGCGGAACAGGCTGCCAGAATGGCTGCGGCCCAGAAAATTCAGGCCCTGATCAGCAATGCGCCGGAACTGGCCGATGTCCGTTCGCAGGTCTCGGTTTCCGCGGGCGATGATGGCCTTCATATCCAGATCGCAGATTCCGACCATCAACCGATGTTCGCTTTGGGTAAGTCTACTCCTGATGCCCATGCAGTTCAGTTGATCAAGGCGATCGTGCCCTACCTCGAAAAACTGCACGGCAAGCTCTCCATCGCCGGTTACACGGACGCAGCACCCTACCGTCCCGGACAGATGAGCAACTGGAGCCTGTCGAGTGCAAGAGCGGTCGCCGTACGGGATCTGGTGGTTCAGAACGGCTTTCCGGATGGACGCCTGAAATCCGTCAGCGGATATGCCGATCGGAACCTGTTTGACCCCACCCAGCCTCTCAATCCGCGGAACCGTCGCATCGTTCTGGTGCTGTCGCCCGATATTTCTCAATAAATTCAGGTCAGTCAGGAAGTTTTCGGATGTTCATCATTATCGGTCTGGTTGTTGTTCTGGGCTGTGTTTTCGGATCGTTCGTGGCATCCGGCGGGGCCATTGGCCCTCTCGTTTCATCAATGCCTTTCGAGCTTCTGACCATTCTGGGGGCTGCCGTCGGAACCTTTCTGATGGCCAATTCCATAGCGGCCGTGAAGCACCTGCCGGGTGGCCTGAAGAAGGCTATGAAGGGTTCGCAGTATGTCCGTTCGGACTATGTCGACCTTTTGAGTCTGTTGTTCCATATCTCGAAGCTGGCCTCTTCCAAAGGGTTCATGGCGCTTGAATCCCATATCGAAGACCCGCAGGGCAGTACGGTGTTCGGTGCTTTCCCGAAAATCCGGGACAATTCCCATGTTTGTTCGTTCATCTGCGATTACCTGCGTATGGCGGGTATGAACGCCACCGATCCGTATCAGATGGATGAGGTGATGGGGAATGAACTCAAGAAAAACATGCGGGAGGAAATGCACCTTTCCCATGCGCTGCAGTCCATTGCTGATGCGCTGCCTGCACTTGGGATCGTGGCGGCCGTTCTGGGTGTGATCAAGACCATGGCGTCCATCAGCAAGCCGCCCATCATTCTGGGTGAAATGATTGCAGGCGCTCTGGTCGGAACATTTCTTGGTATTCTTCTGGCCTACGGAATTGTCGCACCAATTGCCAGTCGGCTGGGGGGCGTAGTGGAGGAAGAATCCTCTTATCTTGATCTCGTGCGCTCTGTGATCGTGGCGCATCTTCAGGGCAATGCGCCTCAGGTCAGTGTCGAAATCGGCCGCAAAAGCATTCCATCCGATCTGATGCCGAGCTTTCAGGAAGTGGAAGAAGCAGTCAGCGCAGCAGCTGTGGCCTGATTGTCCGGATGCCTTTACGATGCCGATATTGTCGGTATCGTAAAGGCGTTCCATGTCTCCTGTTCTTGCGAGAGCACTTTGTCTGTCTCTCTCCATCCTGCCTCTGGCAGCCTATGCGGGCTCATCTTCTCTTCCGTCGCCTGCTGAACTGAGTCAGACAGACGGCGCCAAAGCGTTGGAATGGGTGCGGGCACAGAACGCCCATACAGAGGCGACGCTCACTTCTGATCCCCGCTACAAGCCTCTCTATCAGAAAATCCTGACGGCCCAGCAGTCCCCCGCACGTCTTGCGCTTCCGACGCAGCAGGGCGGAGAAATCTGGAACTTCTGGCAGGATGAGCATCATACACGCGGGATATGGCGCAGCACGTCCACCTCCTCCTTCCAGTCCGGCCATCCGCAATGGAAAACGCGTTTCGATCTTGATGCTTTGGCGCGCAATGAGCATGCCAACTGGGTCATGGAAGGTTTGTACTGTCTCAGTCCGCAGGACCGGTTCTGTCTGATGTCGCTCTCACAGGCGGGGGAAGATGCTCATGTGGTCCGGGAATACGACACGCAGGCAGATACTTTTGTAAAAGACGGCTTTGATCTTCCTTCCGGAAAGCAGACGGCCATCTGGGTTGATGCCAATACACTTCTGGTCTCGCGGGACTGGGGGACGGGCAATGCCGGGCTGACGCATTCGGGCTACCCCTATTCGGTTCGGCTTTTGCATCGTGGGCAGAAGCTGGATCGGGCCGTCGAAGTCTATCGCGGTCAGATCACGGATATGGATGTGGCACCGGAGCGCTTGCGTGATGAAAAAGGCCACGAAGTCTTTCTGATCAGCCGCCATCGGGATTTTTTCCACACGGAAGTCAGTCTGTTTGATCCTGCCACGCAGACGCTGACCCGGCTGCCTCTGCCAGAAAAATATGACAGCCTGTCCTATCTGAATCGCCAACTGGTTCTGCATCTCTTGCAGGACTGGACGGTGTCCGGTCAGACATTTCACGCCGATAGCATTGTCGCGCTGGACCTGAAAAATCCTGCCGTGCCTCGACTCATCCTGTCGCCGACGTCCCGTCAGACGGTTGGGGATGGGATGGGTGATGCTCTGGCGGTGACAAAAGAGGGTCTGGTGGTTGTTCTGTATGACAACGTTCAACCTGTCCTGAAGCTCTTTCGCCGGGCCGCGACTGGAGCATGGATTTCGCGGTCCATTGATCTCCCAAAGAATATGGCCGCAGAAATCGTTTCGTCAGATCCTAGCGTGTCGCAGGCCTATCTCCAGCTTGAAGGCTTCATTCAGGCGCCACAGATCTGGAGCCTGAATACGACAGTTCAGACCGCTCAGCCTCTGTATCGACAACCCGATCTGTTCGATGCATCCAATCTGGCTGTCGAGCAGATGTCGGCGACCAGCACGGATGGGACGGCCATTCCCTATTTCATTGTGCATGCCAAGGATTGGCAGAAAGACGGGGCCCGTCCGACGCTGATGACGGCCTATGGTGGTTTCGGACTCTCCTATTTGCCGGTCTATCATCCCGATCTTGGGATCACGTGGTTTGACCGCGGTGGCGTTTACGTCATGGCCAATATCCGTGGCGGCGGAGAATTTGGCCCGGCATGGCATGATGTCGCGCGTCGGGAAGGGCGGCAGAAGGCTTATGACGACTTTGCAGCCGTTGCCCGGGATCTGACGGCGCGTCATATCACATCGCCACGGCATCTGGGGCTGCGGGGACGCTCCAATGGCGGTCTGCTGGCGGGGGTGGAGTTCACCCAACATCCAGAACTGTGGAATGCCGCCATCATTGGCGTGCCGCTTCTGGATATGATGAATTACGAGCAGATGGCGGCGGGCGCGTCCTGGGCCGCCGAGTATGGCAGCGTCTCGGAGCCAGGGCCGCGAGCGTTCTGGGAGAAAATGTCGCCTTTGCAGAACCTGAAGGCGGGTGTGGCCTATCCGGAGCCATTTATTTTTACGTCAACGCGCGATGATCGCGTCGGCCCGATCCATGCGCGTCGTTTCGCGGCGCGGCTGGAAAGCCTGAAACAGCCCTTCCTGTATTATGAAGACGTGGAAGGCGGCCATGCGGGTACGGTCAATGCGGCGGAAGTCGCGCATGAGCGGGCTCTGGAAGCCATCTATCTCAGTCACCGCCTGATGGACGCGCAGTAACCTGTGCGTCTCCCCTGTCCGCAGATGGCGGGCAGGGGAGCGAAAGCATTTCAGGCACAAAAAAAGCCGCGCTCCCAAAGGAGGCGGCTTTTTTTTCCGTTCGGAGGACGGGAAGGCTTAGAAGCCTTCACGCTCCAGACGCTTACGCTCCATCTTGCGGGCGCGACGAACAGCTTCAGCTGCTTCGCGGGCGCGCTTCTCGGAGGGCTTTTCGAAGTGGCGACGCAGCTTCATTTCACGAAACACGCCTTCGCGCTGCATCTTCTTCTTGAGCGCCTTAAGCGCCTGGTCAACATTGTTGTCACGAACGAGAACCTGCACGGTGCCGTCAACTCCTTATGGGCCCGCTCTTCAGCGCCACCCGTGATATGGCAATCCAACTAAGGATGGTGCCCTTAACACATCTTTTGCGGGGAACGCAATTCATTCGGCCATGCTTGAATGGATTCTTCGCAAAGCGCACTCTGCGGCGTGTATTTGCGTTCCACCCGATGCAACGTCCGTCTGAAGAAAGAGGATTTCATGGCCCTGCTCAAGATTGCCCGGATGGGCAACCCCGTCCTGCATCAGGTGGCACGGGCCGTTTCCGACCCGAAAGCCCCGGAAATCCAGTCTCTCATCGCAGACATGATGGAAACGATGGCCGATGCGCTCGGGGCGGGGCTGGCAGCGCCTCAGGTCCATCAGCCCTTGCGGATGTTCGTTTATCACGTTCCTGCAAGCCGCGTGGCGACTCCCGAGGAGGCATTGCTGCCCCGCGTTCTCATCAATCCCGAAATCACGCCTCTGGGTGAAGAGATGATGACTTGCACCGAAGGGTGCCTGTCGATTCCGGGACTGCGGGCTGATGTGCCGCGTTATGCCGCAGTGCGCTATGCGGGATTGGATCAGGATGGTGTCTTGATCGAAGGCGAGGCGACGGGGTTTCATGCCAATGTTTTGCAGCACGAAAACGACCATCTGAACGGCATTCTCTATCCGCAGCGCATCATTGACTTCGATCGCTTCGGATATGTGGAGGAAACCCTTCGGTGACGGCCAGAACCATGGACATCCCGTCATCCGCGACGGCCCATCTTTATCTGCGGGAAGACCGGATCCGGCAGTCCTATGAGGCCATGATGCTGGCTTGGCGGACCCTGAATGCCGATTGTGAAAGTCTTCTGCGCGAGAAAGGGCTGGGGCCAGCGCATCACCGCATTCTTTTCCTGGCTGCCGCACACCCGGGGATTACCCCGGGCGCGCTTTTGAACAGTCTTGGCATTACCAAACAGTCTCTGGGTCGCGCTCTGGGGGATCTTCGGGATCGCAAACTGCTCGTACAGGAAGAAGACCGCCATGACCGCCGCAGACGTCCCCTGCGCCTGACGGAAGCCGGGGAGGCTCTTGAACGCGAACTGTTCCTTATGATCCGCGAAGTGATGACCCGGGCCTATCGTGAAGCGGGCATGACGGCTGTGGAAGGGTTCCGCCGGGTCCTTGCGCCCCTCCAGACACCAGCCGGGAATCCTGTCCCATGAGTGACGAGCATATTCTGGTCGTTGATGATGATCCGCGCCTTTTGCGGCTACTTCAGCGTTACCTGTCCGAGAACGGTTATCGGGTGAGCACGGCCCTGGATGCTCTGGCGGCCCGCGACGTTCTGCAACGGATTCAGCCCGATGCACTCGTTCTCGACGTGACCATGCCAGGCGAGGACGGTCTGTCCCTGACCAACAGCCTGCGCAAGGAGGGTCTGTCACTTCCCATTCTGCTCCTGACGGCGCGGGGGGAGCCTGCGGACCGGATCGGGGGGCTTGAAGCCGGTGCGGACGACTATCTGGGTAAGCCTTTTGAACCGCGTGAGCTTCTGCTCCGTCTGCGGGCCCATCTTCGACGTGTTGTGCCTGCGTTGCCTGTGGTGGACGAAGTTCCCGACATCCTGCGGCTGGGAGAGCTGGAATTCGATGTCAAACGCGGGCTCCTCAGTGGCCCTCAGGGGGCCGTTCATCTGACGGGAGGAGAATCCGCGCTTCTGGGCGTTCTCACCAGTCAGCCGGGAACGGTTCTGTCGCGTGAAGCCATCGCCAAGGCGCTGGAAATGGACGAGATCGGCGAACGTGCGGTCGATGTTCAAGTCACGCGTCTGCGTCGTCGGATTGAGGTCGATCCCAAGGAACCCCGTTTCCTTCATACCGTGCGGGGCAAGGGTTATGTTCTCAAACCGGGACGCTGATCCAACGGTTGAGCGGGACGAGTCCTGGCAGAAGCTGGACCGCCCGTTAAGGCGTATTCTGCCGCGCTCCCTCATGGGGCGGTCGATGCTGATCGTGCTCATTCCGCTACTGGTGACGCAGGCGATCGCGCTGGGCCTGTTTTACGGAACCTATCTGAACGTCGTCTCTCGCCGCCTGTCAGACGGCGTGACGGGCGAGATTTCGCTAGTCGTGGCCATGATCGAGCACGCCTCATCCCCAGCGGAACAGGAGCTCATCCTGCAGGATGCGTCCTCGCGGACCCAACTGGGCTTCTCATTCCATCCTGCTGAAAAACTCTCCCGCTACGGCACCAATCATGTGCTTGGCCCAATGGATGACGATTTTGCCCGCTCGATCCGGCAGAACCTTGGCCAAGCCTATGATGTGGACTGGTCTGAAGCGCCCCAGACAGTCCGCGCCTCAATCCAGCTTCCGCAGGGTGTGATGGTGGTCATGGTGCCGGTCAAGCGCCTGAATATCGGGCCGATCTGGCTTTTCGTGGTCTGGGCCGTCAGCAGTTCCATTCTCCTGTTCCTGATCGCCGGGCTGTTCATGCGCAATCAGGTGCGCGCCATCCGCCGTCTGGGGCAGGCTGCCGAACTGTTCGGGATGGGAAGGGATGCTGGGCCGATCCGCCCTCAGGGCGCGCGGGAGGTGCGACAGGCTGCTGTTGCGTTCAATCGCATGCAGGCGAGGGTGAACCGCTTTGTGGCGCAACGCACGGCTGTTCTCGCCGGTGTTTCGCACGATCTGCGAACGCCCCTGACCCGATTGCGCCTGACAGTTGCCATGATCCCGACCTTCGGCCCGATCCGCGCCGAGAGCCTCAAGCCGGATCTGGCGGATATGGTCACGGATATCGAGGACATGGAACGTCTGATCGGCAGCTATCTGTCATTCGCGCGTGGAGAAGGGGCCGAGGAGCCCGTTCTGACCGACCTGAGAGGCATGCTGGACGATGTCGCGACTGCCACGCTGCGTACGGGAGGGCAGGTTCTGGGCGTTGAAGGTCGGGAAGGCGTTGAGGCTGTGGTACGGCCTGACGCATTGCGCCGCGTTTTGACGAATCTGGCAGAAAATGCCCGCCGTCATGGCGGAGCGATGCGGTTCTCCTTGCGCGAAGGAGAGCGGACTATCGAAATTTCTGTGGAGGATAACGGGCCGGGCCTGTCCGCCAGCCGCCGGGCCGCCATTTCGGAACTGAATGGCACGAGTGTCAGTCAGGACGGACAAAGCGGAGGTCTGGGTTTGACAATTGTGCGGGACATCATTCACGCCCATGGCGGGTCCATCCGTTTGACGGACAGTCCGTTGGGAGGTTTGGGCGTTCTGCTCAACCTCCCGAAGTAATCAGGTTTCCAGAAACTTAGGGCAGCGAGTTGCCAGCGCCACCATTGCCGGTGCCCTGACCGCCCATCGGTCCGGTGCTTCCGCCAAACTGGCTGCTCATGCCGCTCATCGGGTTGTAGCGGCCGACATTGCCCAGCAGTTCCTGCAGGATGGACGAGCTGGTGCCTGGCGTTGGTGTCTTCGCGCCTACCATGCCGACATACATCGCGTTCTTCTTGTTGAGTGTGTCCACCTTGCGCAGGACGCCGCCATTATCGAAGTTCAGCACCACGACTTCCTGCTTTTTAACGCTCGGGAATGTCAGCGGCGTAGGGGACGTGATCATCGAGACGTAGATCCAGGTATTGTCATCGAAGGTCGCGTGCGCCGTCGGTGAGCCCAGCAGATCGAGAACATCCGTGCGGGTGCTTGTTCCGGGTACGAGCTGTGCGTAATCGGTCTTTTCGATCAGGGAGCCGCGTGGCTCGGGAATCGGAGAAAAGAACGAGCATCCGCCGAGCATCAGCGGAACACATGCCACTCCAGCCTGCGCGAAACGGCGAAGGCGGCGTGTTCTGCTTTGGGGCGTCGGGGAAGATGCGTTATTCATGGATCCGGAAACTATCCTGTGCAAGAGAACCGCTCCACTGAGCGCGTGCCCGAATGGCGCCTGCATGTCAACGATTTCCCCCATAATCCGGGGGCTGGAGTGCCTGAATGTCCCATTCTCCTGAATTTTCCCGACGTATTCTCTTCAACCGGCTGGGATCGGGACTGGACGAGACGATCGAGGCAACGCCCGCAGAGCGGGCAGCCCTCGCGGCCCGTCTGGGTATCCCCGAGATTGAAACCCTGACCTGCCGTTTCCGTCTGACGCCATCGACCAACCGAAGCGTTCTGGCGGAGGGGCATCTTGCCGCAAAGCTTACGCAGGTCTGCGTTATCACGTCAGAACCGTTCAAGGATGTTCTGGCCGAAACCTTCTTTTTGAAGTTCATCCCCGCAGAAGAGATGCCGGAAGACGAGTTCGATATCGATTCCATTGATCTGGACGGTCCGGACGAGGTTCCGCATGACGGAAAGGCCCTTGATATCGGCGAGGCTGCAGCGGAGCAGCTTGCCCTGATGCTGGACCCGTATCCGCGCAAACCCGGCGTCGGTCTGGAAAATGCGGTTGACGTGGCGCCCGCAGAAGGGGAAGAAGGGGCTGAGTTGTCTGGCGAAGGACCGGATGGTCCACGCCGTCCCAATCCGTTTTCAGCACTTTCCGCGCTGAAGAACGGGGACAGGAAAGAATAAAATCCCACGTCTGACTTGCGGGTTTCTTCTGGCTCTGCTAGAGCCGCCCGCCTGAACTCGACGTAAATACGAGACGACGAACAACAGGGCACCGGATGCCGCGGGGAGCGGAGCAGGGGTGCCGACACAGAAGCAGAAAGAGGCATAAAAGCCATGGCCGTCCCTAAAAGAAAGACTACGCCGTCCCGTCGTGGCATGCGTCGCAGCCACGACGCCCTGACCGTCGAGGCGCACGCAGAGTGCTCGAACTGTGGCGAACTGAAGCGTCCGCACCACGTTTGCAGCCATTGCGGTCACTATGACGGCCGTGAAGTGGTCGCTGCTGGCAACAGCGGCAAGGGCCTGAAGACCGCCGTCCGCGCCTGATCCCTACCTGCGGGTCCGTTGCCTCCCAGGAGCGCGGCCCCGCATCTGTGATGCTGTCCGGGAAACTGTCTCAATGACCAATGCGCCTGTCACGCCCGAACGTGACGTCGCGGCCTCCGGGCCTTATGCCCTCGCCGTCGATGCAATGGGTGGTGACAGGGCCCCGGATATCGTCCTTGCCGGACTTGATCTGGCTGCCGACCGGCACCCGAAGGCTCGTCTTCTCCTGATCGGAGATGAAGTCGTTCTCAGGGCCGCTCTGCTCAAACATCCCAAAGCTGCAAGCCTGTGTGATATCCGTCACTCAGACGCCAGCATTCCCATGGAAATGAAGCCGACATCCGCGTTGCGTGTCCGGGGTTCGTCCATGCGTATGGCTATGGAAGCTGTGGCGGCAGGCGAAGCCCGTGGCGTTGTTTCTGCGGGTAATAGCGGTGCCATGCTGGCGCTTGCGAAAATCATCGTCAAAGCCCTTCCAGGAATTTCCCGACCTGCCATGGTCGCGGTCCAGCCGTCTGCGCGTGGTGATGTCGTAATGCTCGATCTCGGCGCGAACATCGCCTGCGATGCGCGCAATCTGGTCGAGTTTGCGATCATGGGCGAGGCTTTCGCTCAAGCCGCGCTCGGCCTGCCGTCTCCGACAATCGGCCTTCTCAATGTCGGCTCGGAAGAGCTGAAAGGGGATGACCGTTTGCGAGAAGCTTCCGAGCGCCTGAGGGCCAGCCCTCTGGCGCCGCAGTTTCATGGCTTTGTCGAAGGACATGATATTACCGCCGGCACGACCGACGTGATCGTGACGGACGGATTTACCGGCAATATCGCGCTGAAAACCGGCGAAGGTGCGCTGAAACTTGCCTTTGGCCTCCTGCGGCGCGTTTTTGAAACCAATCTGCTGACCCGCCTTGGATATCTGCTGGTCAAACCCGGACTGGAGCGGATGCGGGAATGGATTGACCCGCGTCGCTACAACGGAGCTCTATTCGTCGGTTTGAACGGCATTGTCGTGAAATCGCATGGCGGCGCGGATGGCGAGAGCTTTGCCGCAGCCGTCGATGTTGCCATGGATGCCGTCACGCACCATCTGAACGACAAGATCCGTGATCGTCTGGAGCAGTTGGGCATGGGGACGTCCGAACCGACTGATGCCGTGTCCACCAAGGCTGTTCCTGAACCTGTGAGCTGAAAAAAATATGTCCGATCCCATTCGTGTCCGTCTGACGGGTGTCGGGGCCTATCTGCCGCGCGACGTCGTAACCAATGACGACCTTGCCCTGAAATACGGCATCGAGACTTCGGACGAATGGATCAGGACCCGAACCGGCATTGCCCAGCGGCATATCGCTTCCGGTGACGAAACCACGGCCAGCATGGCGGCTGAAGCAGCCCGACAGGCGCTGGACTACGCTGGCGTTGACGTTTCCGAAGTCGATGCGGTTCTGGTCGCCACGGCCACGCCGGATCAGGTTTTCCCCGCTGTGGCTGTGCAGGTTCAGGCTTTGCTCGGCATGACGACGGGTTTCGGTTTCGACCTCAGCGCTGCCTGCTCGGGTTTTGTCTATGCGCTGGCAACGGCACGCGCGTTGATGCTGGCAGGTCAGGCGAAGAAAATCCTCGTGATCGGGAGCGAAGTTTTTTCGCGCCTTCTGGACTGGACGGACCGTTCCACCTGCGTTCTCTTCGGAGATGGCGCGGGTGCGGTCCTGCTGGAAGCAAGCCGTGACGGTGAGGAGGGTATTCTCTCCACTCATCTACACTCCGATGGCCGGACGGGCGATATTCTTTATGTGGACGGTGCCGCAGGCTGTGCGTCCGCGACGCAGAAACTGCGCATGCAGGGACGTGAGGTTTTCCGCCATGCTGTGGTCAAGCTCTCGCAAGCCGTGGATGAAGCGCTGGCTGCTAATAATCTGACGGGTCAGGATATTCAGTGGATGGTGCCGCATCAGGCCAATCTGCGGATTATCGAAGGTATGGCGAAGAAACTGGCGCTGCCGTCGGATCGGGTCGTCGTGACTGTGGACCGTCATGCCAACACCTCTGCGGCCTCCATTCCGCTGGCCCTGAACGAGGCGGTGCGGGACGGACGGATCCGGAAGGGCGATCTGGTTCTTATGGAGGCACTGGGCGGCGGCCTGACATGGGGATCCGCTCTCGTCCGGATGTAACCTGCTCCCCGTTTAGAGCAGGTTAATGATTGATTCCTTTGACTGTTCTGAACGTCATGATACGCAAGTGACATGAGCACAGTCACGCGCGCGAATCTTGTCGAGCATCTCTATAGTCGTGTCGGTCTTTCCCGGCACGATTCCTCCATGATTCTCGAGAGCCTTCTGGATGCGATTTCCAACCGGCTCGAGGCGGGCGAATCCGTAAAGCTGAGCGGGTTCGGAACCTTTTCCGTCCGCCAGAAGGGAGAGCGCATTGGACGCAATCCCAAAACGGGCGTGGAAGTCCCCATCCTTCCCAGAGCTGTACTGGTGTTCAGGCCCTCTCAACTGTTGAGGGATCGCATGAACGGCTCCGAGACGGTCGCTGCCGAGGCATCGTCCCATGACAGATAAGTCTATGCCCGAAGCCGTCGTGCTGCCGCCGAATGACGATATTCCGGCTGGCGCTGAAAAGGTCAGGAAGGCTCCGGATGCGTACCGGACCATCAGCGAGGTTGCCGAGGAACTGCATATTCCCCAGCACCGTCTGCGTTCGTGGGAAACCATCTATCCGGGTGTAAAGCCGTTTCGTGGGGAAAGTGGACGGCGCTATTACAGCCCCGAGCATATCGAGACGCTTCGGCTGATTTCAGACCTGCTTTATGTGCAGGGCTACAAGGGGCAGGGGGTTCTGCGCGTGCTGCGGGAACGCCGTGCGCAGAAAGCACGGGCGGGTCAGAAGACTGTTGAAGAGGCAGTTCCGGAAGCAGTACCTGAAATTTCAGCAGACTCCGCGGAATTGGTTTCTATGCCCATTGTTAGCGCCGAGTTGACTGAGGAGGAGCAGCCTTCTGCGGATGAATCGCTGCTTACGGAGGTTGTCCACGATGAGGACTTGGATATCGCATCAGCAACCGAAGCTGACGACGAAATCATTTTCCCTGAACTTCCTGCCGAAGCTCACAACGTCATCGTGACTGAGGTTGTTGACATTCCAGAAGAAGAGAAGACGCCCGAAGCCGAAGCCGAAGCCGAAGCCGAAGCCGAAGCCGAAGCCGAAGCCGAAGCGCACGATTCTGCTCTTCTCATAACCCTGCGTGACGAAAACGAGCTTCTGTTCAACGCGCTCGAAAAGACCGAGGCCGAGAACGGTCTGTTGCGGGCGGAACTGCGCGAAATTTTTGAAGAGCTTCAGAATTTGCGAAATCTTCTGCCAGTTTAGTCAAAATCCCCCATTGCGGTGAGGGTAGGACACTGCTAAACCACCGCCACCGCAGGACGACGGGCAGTAGCGCAGCCTGGTAGCGCACCAGTCTGGGGGACTGGGGGTCGTGGGTTCGAATCCCGCCTGCCCGACCAGTCCTGCGGTAATAATTCTTCCTTAATATTCAGTGTCTTTTGCATAGATCCCTTTGCGGGGATTTGTCTCTGTCCAGATCGTCCACAGCAGATGCAGGGCGGACATGATGGCCGGACCAAGGAAGAGACCCAGCAGACCCCAGGTCTCGGCGCCGCCAAGAATTCCCAGCAGAACCCACAGGAACGGCATTTTCGTGCTGCCACCAATCAGGGCGGGGCGGATAAAATGGTCCGCGATGAAGATCACGACGGAGCCGATGGCGGCTACGACGATCGCTCCGATCATGCTGCTTTTTGCCAGCAGCAGCAGCGCCACCAGCCCAACCGTCGGCCATGCCAGAAATGGGATCATGGCGGCTACAGCCGTCACCATTGCAAACAGCAGGGGCTGGGGTGCGCCCGTCGACATATAGACGATGCCCATGATCGCACCTTCACCCAGACCGACCAGAACCAGTCCGGCCAACGTCCCGTGAACTGACGAAATCATCTGTTTGGCGAGGCTTTCTCCCTGCTCACCGAACAGACGCTGTGATCCCAGAAGGCATTTACGGATGACGCTGTCGCCATCTTTCAGCAGGAAAAACAGTGTCAGGAGCGAAAAGGCGAACAGCGTGCCCCGGCGGGCGAGCTGGGTTCCCACTTGTCTGGTCATTTGCATTCCGTGTCCGACATCGACAGAATGAAGCAGATGGGAGAGGCGTTGGGGGCTGGTCATGTGGTTCTGCCACCAGTTGGTGGCCTGAGTGGCCATAAAGGGCAGACGAGGCACCCATTCCGGCATCGGAATGCCGTTATTGCGGACGTCATCAATCCATTCCAGCGCGCTTCGTGCCTCATCCGCGACTTTCACCCCAACCAGCGAGACAGGCACCAGAAAGATCAATGCCACGGCCAGAGTGAAGATTATGGGTAGCCAGTCGCTGCGACCGAAGCGCAGTTCAGCGCGGCGGTAGAGCGGCCAGATCGAAATTGCGAACACGCAGCCCCAGAGAAGCGCCGGCAGAAAGCCCTTGAGGGTATAGAGGCCTATCGCCACGAAAAAGAGTGCCAGAAAGCCCCGTGCGCGCCGCTGGATCGTTCCCGTGGAGTCTGAGGCCTCTATCGTGATGGTGTCGGGTGCTGAGGGAGAAGAAAGATCTGTCATGGGACTTCCGGAAGAAAAACATGCCTGAACTGTCGTCCCGTGCAGAGCGATCTGCCGTGACGAGAAAAGTCCGGATGAAGAAGGCGTCAAAAAAACCGGGAAACGCGGTTCCGTAGTGCGGAACTATTCCACGGGAAGGCTTTCAAATGAAGAGCAGCCGGACTGTATGCTGAGTCCAACAGCCTGCTGGTTGAAACGTTTTTGATAGATCTGACGAATGGCTCTCAGATGAGCCTGAAGGCTGCGGTCTGTGGAAGGCGCAACAATCCAGACGATTCGTGACCCTTCCTGAATGACCTTGTGACCAGCGGCATCATACCACTGCCCCTGAGCGTCGATCACGGTAAAACCCGCAGGGAAACGCGGTGTGATTTCGCTGTCCACAAACTGCTGCCAGTCCTGCCTTTCGATGACACTGCCATCAGGGCGGGTCAGGCCGAATGCCAGACGGATCTGCAATCCGTCATGCGCGCCGATTTCCCGACACAGATTGGGTGTGACGCTGACAGGAACAATGCATCCGCCCAACAGAGGCGTCGTCAGGATCAGGGACGCGACTGCTTTTCTCACGCGGCCTGTCCGGAGAGGGCGCGGCGTAAAATGGCGGCGTCGGCGGGAGCGAAAAGACCGCGGCGGAGGAAGAGATCGATCAGGACGAGATTGACGTTGAACTTGAAGTCGTCGGTGTCGCGGACCAGTGCCATGACCTCCTGAATGGGCAGAAGGTGGAAGCTTTCCACTTCTCCGTCCTCCGCTATGGGCACGAAGCCCTCGGGGAGCAGGAGATCATAACAGTGCAGGACATCGCGCCTTAGCCCTTCAGGTCGCTCAAGAGCATAGTGGATCCGTCCGACGGCTTGCGCTTTTGCCGCGAGTTCGGCGGGGATCCCGGCTTCTTCCTGCGCTTCCTTGATCACGGTCGTCTGCGGGTCGAGACCGGCGCTCATGCCTCCTGCAACCAGATGATCCAGCTTTCCCGGATCGAGGCGCTTGCTCATGCTGCGCCGTGCGACCCAGAGGAAAAGTCCGTCTGCACGCTCGACCAGTCCGTTCAGATGTACGCCTTCGGCCGCAAGCCCCAGAACCGGAATGGCACCCCGGTCCACCTGTCCAAGAACGATGCCGCTGTCATCGCGCACGTCGAAGGCTTCGTGATGGGAGGCGTAGAGGCCCATCTCGCAGAGCGTGTGGGACAGCGGAAAGAGGTCTGCTCCGGCGCTGACGCCGAATTTTTCCCCTTCGCGAACACCAAGGGTTTCAAGAGCCTGCACCGTGGGCGGACTGAGCCAGCCGATCTGTGAGTCAGCACAAAAGAACGGAGTGCGACCGCCCGGCAGGACAGCGCTGTTGCAGGCTGCGATATGCCGCAGAAACGGCTCAAGGGTGCGGGAGAAAGATTTATTCGACACAGCTGAATATGTCGCATGCAGGACAGTTATTTGCAAAGCGCCGTCAGCACTTCCACATACTCAATCCATGCTCAAAAAAACCGATTCGACGTCTGAAGCGCTTTCCCTTCGTGTTTTGTGGCCCCTTATCCGACCGGAGAAGCTCTGGCCGGACGCGACGCGCATCGGGTTTGCGCTGCTCATTCTTCTGGTGGAGAGCGCGACTGCAGTTGCAACGCCCTGGCTCTTTAGTCGCATGGTCAGCAGTCTTTCGCGTCCCGAAACTCTTCTGGCTGTTCCGGTCTGGCTTATCGCCCAGTATGCGGTCATCCGCATTATTTCCGGGCTGGCGAGCCCATTGCGGGAATTTCTGGTCAAGCCGGTCGAAACGGATCTTGAACGTCGTGTCGCTGTCCTCGGGCTGCGACATCTGCATGATCTGAGTGTCCGGTTTCATCTGGACCGGCAGACGGGCTCCCTGACCCGAACGCTTGATCGTGGAGCCGATGCTGTTGGAACACTGCTTTCACTGGCGCTGTTCAACGTTCTGCCTAACGTCATCGAACTCATCATGACGCTGACCGTCATCCTGAAAATCTTCGACTGGCGATATGTGGCGCTGCTTCTGGTGGCGCTGGGGCTGTATTCCACCGTTTCCTATGTCTTTACCCGTTTGAGGATGACGGCCCGTCGGGCGCGGAACCGTGCCAGCAATCAGGCCCAGCACCAGCTTGTAGACAGCATTCTCAACTTCGAGACAGTGCGTAGCTTTGCCAATGAAAGCCACGAGATCGAGCGTTACGACGCAGCGCGCAAGGATCTCCGGCAGGCGGAAATCAGCCTTCAGCGTTATGTCAGCCTGTCCCAGATCAGCCGGGGCTTTCTGATAGCCGCGACGACTACCACGCTTCTGGCTATGGCCGCGCATGATATCGTGTTGCATCGTCTCGCGGTGGCCCAGTTTGTTCTGATCGGCAGTTATCTGAGCGGGCTTTATTCGTCCGTGGGCGCCCTGAACTATGTCAGTGCAGGCTGGCGTAATGCCCGCGTCGATCTGGAAAACTACCTCGAACTGCTCGCCATCCGGTCCGAAATTCTTCAGGTTCCACACCCTGTGCACCTTGCTGGAAAACTGTCAGAGGCCGGAGCGGCAGCGGTTGCGTTCCGCCATGTCTCTTTCGGCTACAGCCCCGCAAGGCAGATCCTGCATGATGTGTCCATCACCGTACCCGCAGGGACGTCTCTGGCCGTTGTCGGCCATACAGGCTCTGGGAAATCTACGCTCGGGCGTTTGCTGACCCGCGCCTATGATCCCACGCAGGGCTCGGTCTGCATTGATGGGCATGACCTGCGTGAGATCGCGCCGACCGACATTCAGAACATTATCGGGACGGTCCCGCAGGATACGGTGCTCTTCAATTCCAGCATTGGCGACAATATTGCCTATGGCGATCTGTCGGCCTCCCGCGAAGAGATTGAAAATGCGGCCCGTAGCGCGCAGATCGACGCCTTCATCCGGGAACTGCCCGACGGGTATGAGACTGTTGTCGGGGAGCGGGGGCTGAAGCTCTCAGGGGGCGAGAAACAGCGTGTCGCTATTGCCCGCGTTATCCTCAAAGACCCGCGTATCCTGCTGCTGGACGAGGCCACAAGTGCGCTTGATACCCGCACCGAGGTCGCCATCCAGAAGGAACTGGCGATCCTCTCCCAGGCACGCACGACGATCATTGTGGCCCATCGTCTGTCCACCGTGCAGGATGCCGATCTCATCGTCGTGCTTGACGCGGGGCGCGTGGTGGAGCAGGGAAGCCATCCGGAACTGCTGTCCGCAGGTGGCCATTATGCCGCAATGTGGGCCGCGCAGGCCGGGGAAAACGCCGCTTGAACGTCTCCGGGGGTTGACGAAGCCCCCAACCATACGTCATAAGCCGCGCCTGATTTACGGAACACGCCGGGCCTCGCTGTCCTGCGTCATCCAGCATCGAGGAAAGTATCACCATGTCTCGCCGTTGCCAGATCACGGGCAAGGGCGTGCTGACGGGCAACAACGTCAGCCACGCCAATAACAAGTCCCGCCGTCGTTTTCTCCCGAACCTGCAGGAGACCACGCTGATCTCCGATATTCTCGGTGCTTCGGTGCGTATGCGCCTGTCCACCAATGGTATCCGCACGGTTGAGCACAACGGTGGACTGGATTCGTTCCTGCTGGGTACGCCGAACCGCAAGCTTCCGACGGAAGCTCAGGTCATCAAGCGCCGTATCCTGCGCGTTCAGGAACGCAAGGCTGCCCAGACCGCCTGAGGAATCTTTACCGAACTTTGTTTGGTAACAAGATTGCTCTTGAAAACCATGGCGGTCTGGGTCATTCAGCCGCCACTGGGATAAATCAGGTTCGGTCCTTTCATAGGGCCGCAGCGGAGGTGTTTCGGTCCAGGCTGAAACACCTTTCATTGTATTTTGGAGGTTCTCCGTGTCCGAAAGCGTTCAGGAAGCCAAGTCGGCTCTCTCGAAGATTCGCAACATCGGTATTACCGCGCACATCGATGCCGGTAAGACCACGACGACCGAGCGTATCCTGTATTACACGGGTGTCTCTCACAAGATCGGTGAGGTCCACGAAGGCAACACCACCACCGACTACATGGCGCAGGAGCGTGAGCGTGGCATCACGATCACCTCGGCTGCCGTGACGTGTGAGTGGAACGACCACCGCATCAACATCATCGACACCCCGGGCCACATTGACTTCAACATCGAAGTCAACCGTTCGCTCCGCGTGCTCGATGGCGCAATCTTCGTGATCGAAGGCGTGGCTGGTGTGCAGCCGCAGTCCGAAACGAACTGGCGCCTTGCTGACCGTTACAACGTTCCGCGCGTCATCTTCATCAACAAGCTCGACCGTACCGGCGCCGACTTCTATTACGCTTTCAGCACGCTGAAAGAGAAGCTGGACATCGTGGCCGTTCCGCTGCAGCTCCCGATCGGTGCCGAAGAAAACTTCGTTGGCGTGGTCGATTTGGTCGAGATGCGCGCCATCGTGTGGGAAGGCGGCGAACTCGGCGCCAAGTTCCACTACGAAGAGATCCCGGCTGACCTGAAGGAAAAGGCTGACGAAGCCCGCCAGGTTCTGCTCGACACGGCTCTCGCCGTCGACGACGCTGCCATGGAAGAGTACTTCGAGAAGGGCGACGTGGACGTCGCAACCCTGAAGAAGTGCATCAAGAAGGGTGCGATTTCCGGTGAATTCCGTCCCGTCATGTGCGGTACGGCGTTCAAGAACAAGGGCGTGCAGCCCCTGCTCGACGCGGTCATCGACTACCTGCCGGCTCCTGACGAAGTCGAAGGCATCCGTATTGCTCCGCCGGAAGGTGAAGAAGTCGACGAAGACTTCCTGCCGATCGTTCCGGTCGATCCGGATGGCAAGTTCGCTGGCCTTGCGTTCAAGATCATTTCCGACAAGTACGGCACGCTGACCTTCGTTCGCGTCTATCGTGGCGTCCTGAACTCCGGTGACACCATCCTGAACACAACGAAGGGTCACAAGGAACGCGTCGGACGCATGTTCCAGATGCACGCCGACAAGCGTCAGGAAGTGAAGTCCGTCGGTGCCGGTGACATCGCCGCATTCGTGGGTCTCAAGGACACCGTCACGGGTGACACGCTTGCTGATGCTTCCGATCCGGTGGTTCTGGAGCGTATGCAGTTCCCGGTTCCGGTGATCGACATCTCCGTCGAGCCGAAGACCAAGGACGGCGTCGAGAAGATGACGCTGGCGCTGCAGAAGCTGACGGCTGAAGATCCGTCCCTGCACCTCAAGACCGATCAGGAAACGGGTCAGACCATCCTGTCTGGCATGGGCGAGCTTCATCTGGACATCATCGTTGACCGTCTGCGTCGCGAATACGGCGTTGATGCCAACATCGGCGCACCGCAGGTGGCTTACCGTGAGACGATCACGCGGCCGCATGTCGAGACCTACACCCATAAGAAGCAGTCTGGTGGTTCGGGTCAGTACGCTGAAGTCAAGATCGAGTTTGCTCCGTCCGACAAGCCGGATGAGATCATCTTCGAAAACAAGGTCGTCGGTGGTACGGTTCCGAAGGAATACATCCCGGCTGTCGAAAAGGGCATCCGTATGCAGAGCACCACGGGTGTTCTCGCCGGCTTCCCGACGGTGGACTTCAAGTTCACGCTGCTCGACGGTAAGTACCATGACGTTGACTCGTCGGCTCTGGCCTTCGAAATTGCCGCCAAGGCCTGCTTCCGTGAAGGCATGAAGAACGCCGGTCCGGTGATCCTCGAACCGATCATGGACGTTGAAGTCACGACCCCGAACGACCATGTCGGTGACGTTGTGGGCGATCTCAACCGTCGTCGTGGCATCATCCAGAATCAGGAAACCTCTGGTTCGACCGTGATGATCCGAGCACAGGTGCCGCTGAAGGAAATGTTCGGCTACATCTCGCATCTGCGTTCTGCCACGAAGGGCCGTGCGTCCTTCACCATGCAGTTCCACCACTACGAAGCCGTTCCCCGGAACGTGGCCGACGAAATCATCGCGAAGTCCGCCTGATTTCTTCAGCCTTGCTGAAACATCGAACCCCGCCAGAGCAATCTGGCGGGTTTTTTTTGTGTCTGATCTTTTGTCGGGTGAGATCGCTTTCCCGGTTCCTGCGTCTTAGTAGTGCATAAAAAAGGCGGCGGAAGGTTTCCCCTCCGCCGCCTTTTCCGGTCCCGTCAGGGATCAGTGCAGATTGTCTGTCCGGCGAATGAAGGCCGCGACATTGTCATGCAGCTGCTGGAGCGTTGCCGGGTCCACGTAAACCATGTGGCCAGAAGGATACTGCGCGTATTCGATGTTCTTTTGCAGGCTCTTGGCCATCGGCAGGTGCTTCATCTCGTAAATGCCTTCAAAATACGGCGTTGCGAGATCGTAGTAGCCCGCGTTGAGCATCACATGCAGGTTCGGGTTGGTCTTCATTGCCATGGCCAGATCGGTCATGACGTTAGGCTCGCCCTTGGGCTGGTAGCCGTGACCGGGCTGACGGTGGTGATTGTCCCAGTGCCCTTGGCTGTTATACAGACGATAATCCTCGTCCGTGCCGTATTTGAGTGTATTGCGGACATAGTCGTTGAAGGCCGTAACATAGGCCGAACTGATGGCGCTGGACTGCGGATCGTAATCCACTTCCTGGCTCATCGGGTCGATCGTCGGGCTTGAATAGCGTGTATCCAGACGGCCCGTCGCCATGCCGGTCTTGGCCTGAAGTTGCTGGTCGAATTCGCCGCCATTGACGCGCAGATCCGCCCGCAGGATGTAATCGACGGGCAAGCCCGTATAGTCATGCAGCTTTGCCGCAATCGCCTGACGCTGGTCTTCCGGCAGGTCTGCACCCTGACGCAGGGCCAGTGTGTAGTCGGTCATCGCGAAATGCTCGACTTCGTGCAGGAACGTCTTCAGGTCCGGATGTTCGGCGGGCAGGCAGTGATGATACCAGGCCGTTGCCGCATAGGTTGGCAGCGCCAGCACATACGGGTCGTCCATGCCAGCGTTGAACTCCGGGCCATCATCGCTGTTGTCGTAGTTCAGGATCTGCGACAGCAAGATCACGCCGTTGAAGTCGATGTTCTCGTCCTGCTCAAGGTCGTTGATGACCACAGCCGAACGCATCGTGCCGTAGCTCTCGCCGAACAGGTATTTTGGCGAGTTGTAGCGGTGATATTTGGCGAGGAACTTCGAGATGAAATGCGTGAACGCCTCGCCGTCGCCATCAACGCCCAGAAATTCCTTGTCGGCATCTTTTCCGGCGATCCGCGAAAAACCTGTTCCCGGTGCATCGACGAACACCACGTCCGAGACGTCCATCAAAGACTGCGGGTTGTTAATGAGCGCATAAGGGGCAGCGGGCAGATGGGTGTCGCCCGGCGTATTGACGCGACGTGGACCGAACGTGCCCATATGGACCCAGACCGATGCTGATCCCGGACCGCCATTATAGAGGAACGTGATCGGACGCTTTTCCGACGGTACGCCTTCCTTGAAATAGGCCGTGTAGAACATGGACGCGACCGGCGCGTTCTTGCTGTCGTCGTCCTTGCCGCCATCAATTTTCGTGCCGCGCTTGGCCAGAACATCGCTGGAATCGTTATAGTCGGCGCCATGAACCAGAATGGTTCCCGCAACAGCCCGGTAGGGGATCGTGACGCCATTGACCGTCACCGTCCCGTTCGTCACGCTGTCAGCATTGGGTGCCGGTGTGGCGGGACCTGCGGCCAGAGCAGGCACAGCCATCATGGCTGCACCCAGAAGAAGGGCCTTGCGAAGCATGCAGAGGAACTTTCCGTTAGGGTTTGTTACGAGAGCCTTCTAAACGGACGTGGCCGTTACCGACAAGGGTTCCGGCCGCGTATCATTCCTCAGCCGAAAGCCCGGTTGGCATGCATGATCGCGATCCCGACTTCGCGCAGCAGCGCAAAACAGTGCGATAGCGGCTCGAAAATCTCCTGATGTTCCCGTGCAAAGCCGCCAGCTTCCGCCGCATCGCCCGGCTCTGCGAAATCGAGATTGGCAACGCTGGGAACGGTGAGGGGGAACAGGTCGTCCAGAAGATGAAGCGCGCGCGGCACATCCAGACAGAGGATGAGGTTCGTGATCGATTCCCGTGTCAGGCTATTGCGAGGGCCGAAATAGGGAATGCGCGTCGAGAGACCCCACAGACGGTCGATAAGGGCAAAACGGATCGCATGAAGCAGCTTTTCACGCGCCGCCATACGTGGTGCGTCGGGCCATGCGGCGCGCAAGGCGATGTGGTCCGCCTGAATACGCCGGAACATTGCGGGGCCGCTGGTCCAGAAGCGCAGCAGCTCCAGCCCGTGTGAAATGCTCAACAGGCTCTGCCGTTCCTCATCGCTCTGGGCGTTGGCTGCACGATCCAGCCAGGTGCCGGGGTCGAGCTGATGGATTGTCGTCCGCAAAACATCCAGATCGGAATGAGCCAGCGCCTGACGCGCAAAGTCCATGGCTTCGCGGAAGCGCGATGATTCTGTTGCGAACTGCTCGAATGTCTCGGGATGGCGTTGCGCCGCATTGCCCAGCCCGTGCAGCACATTCGCCCACCAGCCGAGCTGCTGAAGGATTGCATTGTTGGGAATGGCCCGAAGTTGGCCGGGATGCGTGATACGCGTCACGGTCGCTGCGTCAGACTGACGGGCCGAGGGACGGGAGCCCGTCTTGTCGATCAGTGACGGCCCGAAGGCGCTGAGCAGGGCTGCATAGCCCGGATCATCGACCAGAGCGCCCATGTCGAGCGCGATGGTGGAGAAGAAGTCCGCTGCGAAGTCAGGGCGCGTATAGACCGGATCTTTCGTGTCCTGCGGAATTTCAGCCGTATGCTCGGCAAGAGTGGCAATCGTGGAGGCCGCAAGAGCCTTCGTTCCGAACAGCGTGTAGCCGTCGCCACCCTGAAACGCGGTTTCAACGCGGCAGCCGATCCCGGCTTCGCGCATGGCCAGTCGTGTGCGGGCCGGGGAGAAATAATCCAGACGCTGACGCAGGCTGAAAGGATGGGCCCCACGTCCGATGCTTTCGCCATGCGTATCGAACAGGGTGAGGGAAACATCCTCCAGCCCATGTTCTGCTAGCAAAGAGAGAGTCCGCATCCGCAGACGCTCGACCAGATTGGTGGCGGCAAGCTGTCCGACATAGCGTCCCGAATCGGAGTAGCCGAACTGAAGCGACAGCCGTCCGTTTGCCTTCAGGTAATCGCGCCAATGGCTTGAACGGAACGCTTCCTCGAGAATGGTCTCACCATTTTCCAGCGCGCTTTCCGTCTCAAAAAGCGGCGAAATCTCGATCTGATGGTCTTTAATTCCGAACAGTCGTGCCAGCCAGAGCGTCGCCAGCAGCGTGTAGCCACTCTCCGTCTCGGCGATGAGGAAGCGGATGGGCGATCCTGAATCGATGTGCTTGAGGATCTGCGCCATGGTCATCATCAACCGTGCGGCGGATGCAGGCTCGACCAGCAGCGAGCCGAAATCCACGGCGCGGGGCGTCAGGTCAGAGAGAGCCTCGTCGATTTTCGTCAGCAGGACGCGTCGGCGCGAGGGCAGGGCGGGGTCATCCGTCAGGCCCAGTCGTGTGCGCGCGACATTATAGATTTGTGCCGCGTTCAGTCGGGTATGGATACGCGCGATGCCGAGGCCGTGGCTCATGAAGCCAGCGCGGAGCGTCCGCAGATGCAGCAGACTGTCTTCATCGAGACCGGAGGCAGCATCCTGAAAGAGCGGCAGAAGTTCAGCCGCGTCCAGAAGCGCTTTGTCACGGTGCGAAATCAGCGTCTGGGCAAAATCGCGGATCGTTTCCGGTGCAGCATCTCGTCCGGTCGGGCAGGCGGCGTGCTGTGTTTTGACGGCTTCGATAGCCCGGCGCGTGCGCATAGCCAGTGCGCTTTCCTGAAGGCCCAGCCGCTCCAGCCCATCCGTCAGACGATAAAGCTGGGACGACTTTAATTCAAGCCGGATACGGAGAGTGTCCCACCAGCCAATATCGTTGCGTCCGTCCGTATCGAAACCGACCCAGCTTGCCAGAACGACAGGGGCGGGATCGACATGGCTGTTTTCTCCCGACCAGCGCTGGGACATCTCCCGCAGGAGCGCTGTTGTGAGGTCATCAAGCGCATCACGGCCCCGCAGAATGGCTGCCAGTGCGAGAGCCTGTTCCTGTGCCAGTGTCGGCGGCCCCGGACGGCGATGCGTTTTGAGGCAAGGGATCGGCATGTCGGGATTTTCGGCCCGTTGCGTCAGGATGTCATACACGCCGTCCGCCAGTGCGAAGGTCGGATGCGCGGTGAAAACTGCGGCAATTTTAGGCACGGTCAGGGACACCGCATCGGCAGCCTGATCCACCAGAGATTTCGCCACGGCTTCGAGACGCTCCTGCGGGGCCGCTTCATCAAGACCGACATACGCGCGCAGATGTGCGGCGCGCTCGACGAAATGCTCGTCACGCAGGGCGCGGACAACGTTTCCGATCTCGGTTAGTCGTGCCTTGCACGTCTCCGGATCGTCGTTGGACAGATCCTGCCCGATAGACGCAATCAGGTCTTCAAGACCGTCGCGTTCGTGGAGCAGCCGGGACGTCATCGCGTCAATACGGTCATGGAGAGACGGATCGAGCCGGGAGGCGCAGTCAGACATCGGGAGCAGTCTCGCTTCTGCGAAAAAAGAAAAATGGACCGAAAAACGGGCCGCAATACTTTTCACGCCCTGCCGCCAAGTGCAACCTTGCTCTGACCGCGACAGCCCGCCCGGATGATGCTATCCGTGTGTGGATGCACGCGGACACGCCTCATCCCGTTTCACGAAAATCCAGCCCTTCAGGTCTGTCGCCACGCTTTATGGCCGGGGGACTGCTCGTTGGCATGGGGGCACTCGCTGCGGGCACGACGCTGGCGGCTGCCCGTCATATCGGCGACAGCAGTCTGGCATTTGGACTCCTGAGAGCGGGCTCCAGGGCAGGCGTCGTTGGTGGTCTGGCCGACTGGTTTGCCGTGACTGCGTTGTTTCGCCATCCGCTGGGCCTTCCCATTCCGCACACGGCCATTCTGCCGCGTCAGAAAGAGCGTCTCGGTCAGGCACTGGGCCGTTTTATTTCAGGACAGTTCTTCACCGAAGACGACGTTCGACGCGCTTTGTCGAAAATCGATCTCTCCAGCCTGATCGCCGATATGCTGAGCGAGCCCGCGACGCGCCAGACCCTCGTCAACAGCATGCGCTCCGCCATTCCTCTGATGTTCGACCATCTTGAAGACGGGCGGGCCAAAGCTGCCATTTCACGCGCCCTTCCGGTCCTGCTCAATGGAGAGGAAATGGCGCCTCTCGTCTCCCGCGGCATGCGCGCCATGGTGGACAGTGAGATGCATCAGGAGGTCCTGTCCTTCCTGCTTGAGCGCATCAAGACCACCGTAACATCCCGTGAGTCGGACCTGCGACATTTTGTTGAGGAGCGTGTGCGGGAACAGGGCGGTCGTTTTCTGGGGTGGGCGATTGGGGGTTCCGTCGCCAGTCGTGTTCTCATGGCGCTGCATGCCGAGTTCGAACGGGTCGATCCGATGGACTCGGACCTGCGGCACGGCTTCACGACATGGGTTCGCGGCGAAATCGACCGGATCGAACACGATCCAGTCCGTCGCAAGGATATGGCCGATACCATCACCTCCGTCCTGACCCATACCAGCCTCAAGGGATGGAGTTCGGAGCTATGGGACCGTCTGCGGCGCATGGTGGAGGAAGACAGCGGACGTGAGGATGGCTGGAGCGCCACGGTTGTTGATGCCGCAATCGTCCAGCTTGCGACTGCCCTGCGCTCCAACGATATTCTGCGTCTGAAAGTTAATCAGGCTGTAGAAAGTACGGTCCAGCGGATCCTGCCGGGGCTGCGCGAGAAGCTGTCCGGGTTCATCGCCGCCGTCATGGCAGGATGGGACGGAAACGATCTGGCAATGCGGCTGGAGTCGCGTGTCGGGCGTGACCTTGCCTACATCCGTATCAATGGCACGGTGGTCGGTTTTCTGGCCGGAGCGGCGCTTGACGGCGTTTCCCGACTGTTTTTTGGTGTGTGACATTCCATGTCAGCCAAAGGTCGGGCACAGAAGCCTTGACCTTTGCTCCGGTATGGGTCATTTGGAACAAATCAGGACTTAGCAAGTCTTGAATTAGAACAAGATGCGAGTGTGCAAGCGATGCTGAGGCTCTCCAAACTGGCCGATTACGCCACTGTCCTTCTGGTCCATCTCGGTCGTCATGAAGGACTGGCAACAGCCGCAGCCCTTGCAGTAGAAACCGGCGTTCCCGAACCCACCGTGGCCAAGCTCCTCAAGGGGTTGGCCTCCAGCGGTCTGGTCCTGTCCCATCGTGGCGCACGGGGCGGCTACCGCCTTGCGGGCGAGCTTGAAAAAGTGACCGTCGCCGCCGTTATCGCGGCCGTGGACGGACCTATCGCCATTACCGCCTGCTGTGACGGGCGCGAGTGCGAACATAGCTCCCTGTGCGGTCTGTCGGGCCAGTGGGATGTCGTGAACGATGCCATCCTCAGCACACTCAACAGTATTACACTGGCCGATATGGGCCGGCATGCGGAGCGCCTGCCAAGGCGCGGCCCCGCCCCGGCTCCTGTCGCCACCGTTGGAGCGGAGGCCCCCTCCGTGACCGAAGCGGTCAGTTAAGGACAACACACCATGCCAGCCGTGACGGAAACCCGCGAGACAGTCGAAAAACTCGCGAAATCCAGCTACGAATGGGGCTTTGAGACCGATATCGAAATGGATATCGCGCCCAAGGGTCTCAATGAGGAAACGGTCCGCCTGATCTCCGAGCGCAAGGGCGAGCCGCAATGGATGCTGGACTGGCGTCTGAAGGCTTTTCGTGCGTGGCTGGAAATGGAAGAGCCGACCTGGGCTCATATCCATCACCCGCCGATCGATTATCAGGACGCACATTACTTCGCCCAGCCGAAGAAGAAATCCGGCCCCAAGAGCCTTGATGAAGTCGATCCCGAACTTCTCAAGACCTACGCTAAGCTGGGCATTCCCCTGCACGAACAGGCTCTTCTGGCCGGTGTGGAAGGTGCTGAAGAAGCGCGCCTGCCGGTTGCCGTGGACGCCGTTTTTGACAGCGTGTCCGTCGCAACGACCTTCCGCAAAACGCTTGCGGAGGCTGGTGTCATTTTCTGCCCGATCTCCGAGGCCATCCGCGAACATCCCGAACTGGTCCGGAAATATCTGGGCACGGTCGTGCCAGTATCCGACAACTTCTTCGGGGCGCTGAATTCTGCTGTCTTTACCGATGGCTCATTCGTGTACATCCCTGAAGGTGTTCGTTGCCCGATGGAGCTGTCCACCTATTTCCGCATCAATGCGCGCAATACGGGGCAGTTCGAACGCACACTCATCATCGCTGAAGACCGTGCCACCGTCTCCTATCTGGAAGGCTGCACGGCGCCGCAGCGTGATGAGAACCAGCTTCATGCGGCGGTGGTCGAACTGATCGCGATGGAAGACGCCTCGATCAAGTATTCCACGGTCCAGAACTGGTATCCGGGCGATGATGAAGGCCGGGGTGGCATCTACAATTTCGTCACCAAGCGTGGCATCTGCCGTGGCGCACGGTCCAAGATTTCGTGGACGCAGGTCGAAACCGGCTCTGCGATCACATGGAAATATCCGTCCTGCGTGCTGGCGGGTGAGGGATCGGTCGGTGAGTTCTACTCGGTCGCGGTGACCAACAATCATCAGCAGGCCGATACTGGAACTAAGATGATCCATCTGGCACCGAACACGCGCTCGACGATCATTGCCAAAACGATCTCGGCCGGTCAGTCGGACAGCACCTATCGCGGTCTGGTTCGTATGCAGCCGAAGGCTCGCAATGCGCGCAATTTCACGCAGTGCGACAGTCTTCTGATCGGCGATCAGTGCGGCGCGCATACGGTGCCTTATATCGAAAGCCGTAACATGACGGCGCGCGTGGAGCATGAAGCGACCACGTCGAAAATCTCTGAGGACCAGCTCTTCTACTGCCGTTCGCGCGGCTTGTCGGAAGAAGATGCGGTTGGTCTGATCGTCAATGGTTTCTGCCGCGAGGTGCTCAAAGAGCTGCCGATGGAATTCGCGGTCGAGGCGCAGAAGCTTCTGCAGATCAGCCTCGAAGGAAGTGTGGGTTAATATGAGCGATTTTCTGAAAATTCAGGGTCTTCAGGCCCGCATCGACGCCGACGGCACGCCCAAGGATATCCTCAAGGGGCTCGATCTCGAAGTCCCCCAGGGTGAAGTCCATGCCATCATGGGGCCGAACGGCTCGGGTAAATCCACGCTGTCTTATGTGCTTGCCGGTCGTGACGACTACGAAGTCACGGGTGGGTCGGCCACGTTCAAGGGGCAGGATCTGCTGGCTCTTGAACCCGAAGAACGGGCTGCTCTGGGCCTGTTTCTGGCATTCCAGTCGCCGGTCGAACTGCCGGGTGTGAACAACGCGAATTTCCTGCGAACTGCTGTGAACGCGGTTCGCCGGGCGCGTGGTGAAGCCGAACTGGATGCCGTGGCCTTTCTCAAAGCTGTGCGTGCCGAGACCAAGCATCTGTCCATGTCCGACGACATGCTCAAGCGTGCGGTCAATGTCGGCTTTTCGGGTGGCGAGAAGAAGCGCAACGAAGTGCTCCAGATGCGTCTGCTCCAGCCGTCCTTTGCCATCCTTGACGAAACGGATAGCGGTCTGGACATCGATGCCCTGCGCATCGTCGCGGAAGGCGTGAACTCCCTGCGTAGCCCAGATTTTTCTGCTCTGGTCATCACGCATCATCAGCGTCTGCTCGACTATATCGTGCCGGATCGTGTGCATGTCATGGCGCATGGCCGTATCATCCATAGCGGCGGCCCCGATATTGCCAAGACGCTTGAAAAGCAGGGCTATACCCAGTTTCTCGAGGCGGCAGCGTGAGCGTACAGTCCTCCGTAGCGTCAGGCGCTCCAGCTCTGGAGGTGTTCGTCCAGCGCTCGGCTGCGCATGGGGGCGCTCTTGCTGAAATCGGCCTGCCGACACGCCGCGTCGAAGCATGGCGCTATACACCGCTGCGGGCGATCGCGGACACGGCATGGACACAGGCTGCTCCTCTGGCGGCCGAATCCGTCAGTGCGCTTCTGAACGATTTGCCGCTGCCGGAAAGCGGCGCGCGTATGGTTTATGGCAATGGCAGGCTGTTAGAGGGGCTGTCTGCTCCTTTAGACGTTGTCCAGCAGGCTTCGGACCATGTTTCCCCGCTCAAGGGTGTCTTTTCCGCAACGCTGAATATGGCGCTGGGCGAAAAGGGGCTTGATCTTCACATTCCGGCAGGAATGGACGCAGGACTGCTGACCCTTATCAGCCTGTCCAGCGGCGATACTGTTTCGACGCATCTTCAGCACCGCATCGTGCTGGAAGAGGGCGCATCTCTGACACTGTACGACGTCAATGCAGGCGAAGGGCGGTATATCGCCAATCCGCGTTTCGATATCGTCGTGGGCAAAGGCGCCACGCTGCGTCACATCAAATTGCAGCGCGAGAGCCTGAGCGGTACGCATCTTGCGATCGTGTCCGCTGACGTGTCGGAGAAGGGAGAGTATGACAGCTTCACCCTAAATCAGGGCGGGAGCCTCGCCCGACACGAAGCCGTCGTGACGCTGAACGCCCCACATGCCATGGTGCATGTGAATGGGGTGCAGATCGTGGACGGCCAGCGGCTGAACGACCTGACCTCCATGATCCACCATGCGGCTCCCGATGGCAGTTCGCGCCAGACCGTCAAGACGGTTCTGTCCGACGCCGGGCAGGGTGTTTTTCAGGGCAAGATCCTCGTGGACCGCGTGGCCCAGAAAACCGATGGATATCAGATGAATCAGGCGCTGCTGCTGTCTGAAAAAGCGCAGATCAACAGCAAGCCCGAGCTGGAAATCTATGCCGACGACGTCAAGTGCAGCCACGGCGCGACCGTAGGCGCTCTTGATGACGAACAGCTTTTCTATCTGCGCTCTCGCGGCGTTCCCGAAGCGCAGGCGCGCGATATTCTCGTGCGGGCGTTCCTGATCGATGCACTGGATCTCGTCGCCGATGAGGCCCTGCGTGATCTGTTGGTGCGGAGCATGGCGTCATGACCGGCAGCAGCCCCTCGCCCGGAAAAACCACGGCTGAAATCCGCGCTCATTTTCCGATCCTGAACGAAACCGTTCATGGCCGCCCGCTGGTTTTTCTCGACAGCGCGGCCTCGTCCCAGAAGCCGGATGTCGTGATCGAGGCCATGCGAGATGCGGCGTATCATCAATATGCCAATATCCATCGCGGCCTGCACTGGATGAGCGAGCGCACGACAGAAGCCTATGAGCGCGCCCGTCATGACGTTGCCCGCCTTCTCAATGCGCCCGATCATCGCGAAATTGTCTTTACCCGCAACAGTACCGAGGCCATCAACCTCGTGGCCCACAGTTTCGGCAGTCTGCTGAAACCAGGGCAGGCGGTTCTGATTTCCGAACTGGAACATCACGCCAATATCGTGCCCTGGCTCATGCTGCGGGACCGGGCGGGGATTGATCTGCGTGTCGCGCCCATCAATGACGCTGGCGACATTGATCTCGATGCCTATGAGGCGCTCCTGTCGGATGGCAAAGTGGCGCTTGTGGCCGTCACGCATATGTCCAATGTGCTCGGAACGATTACCCCGGCCCGCAAGTTGACGGACATTGCTCACGCTTATGGCGCGCGCATCCTGCTGGATGGATCGCAGTCCGTCGTGCATCGCAGGATTGATGTGCAGGAGCTTGGCGCGGATTTCTTCACCTTCACCGGGCACAAGCTCTATGGTCCCACAGGCATCGGTGTGCTTTGGGGCAAGATGGAGCTTCTGGACGCTATGCCGCCGTTCATGGGCGGCGGTGACATGATCGAGAACGTCTCGTTCGAGCGCGCGACATGGGCGCATGTTCCGCACAAGTTCGAAGCCGGCACACCGGCCATTCTGGAAACAATCGGCCTCGGGGCTGCCGTGCGCTTCGTGGAAGAGATCGGCTATGAGGCGATCTCCCGTCATGAAGCGGAACTTACCCGCTACGCATTGGAAAAAATGCGCGCAATCAACAGTCTGCATGTTCTGGGTGAACCTGCGGAGCGTGGTGGCGTGATTTCCTTCATTATGGATGGTGCACACCCGCATGATCTGGCGACATTGCTCGATCAGCTTGGGATTGCCATCCGTGCGGGACAGCATTGTGCGGAGCCGCTAGTTCGCCGTTTGGGCGTGCAGGCAACAGCGCGCGCCAGTTTTGGCATCTATACCACGACCGATGAAATCGACACGTTTATCGAGGGTCTTGAACGGGCCCGGATGATGCTCACATGAGTGAAGCCATGACCGATATCCCCACCACTGAAGACACAGCCTGCGTTCCGGCCACCCGAACTGCGCCTGATCAGGACGCGGTCATTGCCGCTATTGCCACGGTTTATGACCCGGAAATTCCGGTGAATGTCTATGAACTCGGCCTGATCTACGCCATCGATCTGCATGACGACGGCCGCGTCCATATGGAGATGACGCTGACGGCGCCCAATTGCCCCAGCGCGCAGGAACTTCCCGAGATGGTGCGTGATGCCGTCTCTCATGTGCCGGACGTCAGTCAGGCGACGATCGAAATCGTCTGGGATCCGCCGTGGGACATGAGCCGTATGAGCGATGATGCCCGTCTTGCCCTTAACATGTTCTGATCCGGGGAAAACCATCATGTCCGATGTTGCAACGCGCCGTCCTCTGCCTGCGCTCATGAGCGTTTCTGATCAGGCTGCCAAGCGTCTGAAAGCTCTTTATGAAGGCTCTCATCAGGGACAGCTTCTCCGGATCAGCGTAGGAACGCGTGGATGCTCGGGTCTGTCTTACGAAATGAATTTCGTGACAGAGCCGCAACCCGCCGATGAGCGGGTCGAGGATCAGGGCGTGACCCTGCTGGTGGATCGCAAGGCCACCCTGTTCCTGACTGGTACTGTCATGGACTACGAGGTCAAAGACCTCGAATCCGGTTTTACGTTCAGGAATCCGAACGAGAAGGGTCGTTGCGGTTGCGGCGAGAGCTTTCACGTTTGATCCGCTTCGCATCCCGCGACAGCACAACAACCGCTTCGACTTCTGTGGACCACAGGAATTGGTCCACAATTGTCAGGCCAATGACTGAAAAACCTGCGTTCCAAAGCACTCTGCCGTCTTTTTCAAGGGCAGCAGGGTTGCAGCTTACATAAACGATGTCCGGGACGGCAGATTTTGCCAGAGGCACAGTCTGTGCGCCCGCACCTGCATAAGGCGGATCGAGCACAACAGCCCGTGTTGATTTCAGATCATGCGGCAGAAGTGGCTGGCGCCCCAGATCCCGATGAAAACCATCCACGCGTCGGCCACCCGCTGCCGTCTTGAGGCAGTTTGCGGCGGCCAGATTACCCTCATAAGCCATGACGCGCCCTTTTTCCGACATCGGAAAGGTGAGCGTTCCACAGCCGGCAAACAGTTCGACCGTTACGTCTTTTTTGTTCAGCGACGGCAGACCATCCAGAACGGCCGTGACAATGGCCTTTTCGGCATCCGCCGTTGCCTGAAGGAATGCAGAAGGTGGTGGCGAGACGGCTACCCCGCCAAACTCTTCCCGCACGGCTCCAGAATGGGCGACGGTCTCGATTCCCTGATCTTTCGGGTCCTGCCAGGAAATGCGGGACAGATGATGTTCGCGTGCGAAGGCCGCCAGTTTGGTGCGGTCTGCGCTGGTCAGTGGGGCAGGGGTCTGAAGTGTCAGATCCGGTCCGCTGTCGAGCAGGTTGATCATCAGGCTTCCGCGACTCGTCAGGGCTCCCAGACTTCCAAGAACTTCACGCAATGGCGTCAGAAGCTCGAAAATCGCAGGGTGCAGGACGTGACATTCCGTCATGTCCACAGGGTCACCGTTGCGGCGATGCAGCCCGATAATCACGCCACCCGGCACGCGTTGGACAGCAAAATCCATCCGTCGCCGTGTTTTAGGCGCAGTCTGGAACATCCGTGCAGGCGGCAGATCGGTGAAACCTGCGGCTGTCAGGGCATGGAGGACGCGCTGCGATTTCCACTCCAGCAGGGCCGGGAGGGAAAGGTGCTGCAATGCACAGCCGCCGCATTCACCAAACAGGTCGCAGGGCGGCGTTACGCGCTCAGGAGATGGATGAACGATATCAATCAGTTCAGGGTGGCCGGAAGCAAGGCGGACCCGAACCTCTTCTCCGGGCAAGGTACCCGGGATGAAGACGCTCTGGCCATCAAGATGCGCAACGCCGTCGCCTGCCGCACCCAGTCCTTCAATCCGGAGTTCTGCAACTCCGGTTAAGGTTTCATTCATTACCGTAATGGCGTCCATCATGCTGAACAGGAGCAGCGAGATCGGTGTCACCGGACACCATGATTTTCCGACGGCGCGGAACCAGCATGAAGGCCGGTGTATCTCCACCAAAGCCGGTCTTCGGGCCATCGTTTTCGAATGCGGGCGCCAGCTCAACCGAGCGATGGCTCACAGGAGCTTCGATCACGGAGACGGAAGGCGGGACGGCAACAGGAGTTGCCTGCTGAATGCTCTCGTTTTCCTCACGGTCGCCACGGTTGCGTTTGCGACCACCCCGACGACGCTTGCGTGCACGGTGTTCGCCGTCTTCTGAGGATTCCTGCGGCGCAGGAGTGGCTTCTGTCGGGCGGCGTTCGCCGTCTTCCGGAGCCCAGTCAACAGTTGTGATCCCTTCGAGCGCAGGGCGTGCAATGACCTTACCCGTCAGGGTCTCGATCGCCTCAAGGAGTCTGCGATCGCGCGGCGATGCCAGACTGAAAGCGTGGCCTTCCTTGCCAGCACGTCCGGTGCGTCCGATCCGGTGGACGTAATCTTCGGCATTGAATGGCAGGTCATAGTTAAAGACATGTGACAGGCCGCCGATGTCGATACCGCGAGCCGCCACATCCGAGCAGATCAGAAACTTCAGTTCCCCGGAACGAAAACGCTCAAGCGTCGAGAAGCGCAGCGACTGGGCCAGATCTCCGTGCAGATGTCCAGCCTCTATGCCGTGCTTGGTCAGATACTGCTGGATCATGTCCACATCGCGTTTGCGGTTGCAGAACACGATCGCGCTCTGGACGTTTTCACGACGCAGCAGCTTTTTGAGGGTGCGACGCTTTTCGTCCTCCGGCACGATCACCAGAGCTTCTTCGATGGTCGCAGCGACGGAAGACTGACGCGAGACCGTAATTTCAGCCGGGTGACGCAGGAAAGCATCTGCCAGACGGCGGATTTCCGGAGCCATTGTGGCGGAGAAGAACAATGTCTGGCGATGGGGTGGCAGCAGCCCGACGATTTTCTCGATATCGGGGATAAAGCCCATATCCAGCATACGGTCGGCTTCGTCGATCACAAGTGTGCTGGTCTGCGTCAGGAGCAGGCCGCCCCGGCCGAACAGATCGAGTAGGCGTCCCGGCGTTGCGATCAGTACGTCGACGCCCCGGTTCAGGACATCGCGCTGTTCGGCCATGCTTTCGCCGCCGATCAGCAGCGCATGCGTCAGGCGTAGGTGTTTGCCATAGAGCTTGAAATTCTCCGCGACCTGCAAAGCCAGTTCACGCGTCGGCTCAAGGATCAGCGAACGCGGCATCCGGGCGCGGGCACGCGATCCGGAGAGCTTCTGAAGCATCGGCAGTGTGAAAGAAGCGGTCTTGCCGGTGCCGGTCTGCGCGACGCCCAGAACGTCATGGCCTTTCAGGACTTCAGGAATAGCCTGTGCCTGAATGGGGGTGGGGTGCTCGTACCCCAGTTCATCAATGGCGCGCATGATTGGCTCGCCAAGACCCAGATCGGCAAAGAGGGGCTTGTCGGAAGAAGCCTCGGCGATCACGACAGTCTCAGCGACGGCGGGGAGTTCGACACTGTCTTCAGCGGCGACGGTGGGTTCTGTAACAACAGCCTTAGTGCGACGCCGCCGGACCGGAGCTTTTTCGCTCTTGGTCGGTTCAGCGGCCAAGGCGGCCTTTTCTTCGACGACAGGCGCGGCGATTTCTTCAACCGGAGCAGAGGTCTTGCGACGGGTCGTGCGGGCTTTCTTCTCTGTCTTTTTGGCGTCAGGTTTTTCCACGGGAGCGGCCGTGGCGACTACGTCCGTTTTGCGGGGCCGACCGCGGCGACGCGGAGCTTCGACAGGCTTCGGAGTTTCTTCCGCCAGGACTTCCAATTCAGGCTGCTCTACAAGCGCAACCTTGCGCGGGCGGCCACGACGTTTGGGCGCTGCCTCAGCTACCGTCTCATCCGCCACTTTCGCGGAACGCTTACGGCGGGGGGCAGGGGCTGTTTCACTGATTGCCTCAGGTTCAGCAGCAGTCTTCTTGCGGCGAACGGCAGATTTGGCAACAGGAGCTTCGGCCTCGGTTACAGTCTCAACAGCCGGAGATGTCACCTTGCGGGCGCGACGCGTGACGGGCTTTGCAGCCTCCGTCTTATCCGGGGTTGCAGGAGCTGCGGTTTTTGAGCGTCGGGCTCGCGGGGCCTTGGCAGCAGGGGCTTGCGGTGTCGCAGACGTATCGCCGTCATCGGCAGGCGTCGGGGAAACCTCGGCTGCGGCACTGCGCGAAGCGGGAGGGCGACCACGTTTGGGGGTGGCAGTCGTACGGGATTTGGAAGGACCGGAGGTCGTTTTCGCGCTCAAATGACTCTCGAGACTCTCGTTGACGGTGCGCACCCCAACAGGTGCGGGCCGGAGTTGAGGGCGGGGCAGTGACCCGCAGCTATAATCTGGTGCGTTATCGATAAATGGCAGAAATGGCAAGCGATACGGCCCCAAAAGCGCCGTATCGCATACGATTTCAGATGCCGCGTGCCATTGCTGCGACAAGGATGGTCAGAACACCCAGCCCCGCCATGATCGCGGTGCGGCTGCGCAGCGTGTCGAACAGGGCCTGCTGGGGACGCATGGCCCGGCGTGCCCGACGGAATGGCCCCTGAACGGTCAGGATGAACACCGCCGCCATGACCAGCCCCAGAAGCTGCATGGCATTGACGGGCCAGGCCACGGCGCCAAAGCCACCTTCATGAAAAATCAGTCCCCAGCCGCTCAGCAGGGAAAAGGGTACCACCTGATAAAGCCCTCGGAAAAAGCGTGTATAGCCCTGAAGCAGAACTGAATTGCGCGGTCCGGGATCAAGCAGTCCGACCGTGGAGCGGACAACCAGTGTCGAATAGATCGACCCGCCAACCCAGTAAGTCATGCACAGCACATGAATTGCGAGCACTAGGCTCCAGATAATCGATCCTGTCATTGATTCTCGTCAGGGTTGAAAATTGAAAGAGAGGGAAAGATCATTCCCGAAATACGTTTCTCTTGAATACCCGACGCAGCCCTCTCTGCGCCAGAGTGATTGCGAAAGTGTCATCGTAAACCGCGCGGCGCAAAATGTGGTTCGGTCTTTGCGTTCTGAGTTCGACAGGAGATTGCCCCGATATGTCCCGACATCCTTTTGCACTGCTTCTTCCAGACGAAAGTGACCGGATGGATCGGGCGGCGGCCAGCATTTTGCCTTCCACGCTTCTGATGGAAAATGCCGGGTGGGCTGTTGCCCGCGTGATCCAAAGCCGATTTTCGCCCTGTCGTGTCACTGTGGCCTGCGGTCCGGGGAATAATGGTAGCGATGGTTATGTCGTTGCGCGCCATCTTGCGCATCAGGGCTGGCCGGTCTGTGTGGCCGCACTCTCCAGTCCGAAGGCAGGAACACCAGCAGCGGAAATGGCTGCGCGATGGACGGGCCTTACGGTTCCATTTTCGGTTAAAGAAATGGAGCGGGCGGATCTGGTGGTGGATGCGGTCTTCGGTTCGGGACTGAAGCGACCGGTTTCGGACGAGATCGCCTCCGTACTGGCCGCTGCTCGGCGTGTCGTGGCGATCGATGTGCCCAGCGGCGTTTCGGGTGCGTCGGGTGAAATTCTGGGTCGGGCGCGCGATTGCCTCCTCACCGTGACCTTTGTGCGCTTACGTCCCGGCCACGTTCTGCAGCCGGGCGCTGGTCTGTGTGGCGAAGTGATCTGCGCCGATATTGGGATGCCTGAGCGTGCATGGGAGGGAATTGCACCGACCGTGCAGCATAACGATCCTGGCCTGTGGAGCCTGCCCGTCTCGGGTGAGGGCGATTACAAATATCGTCGCGGGGTCGTCAGTCTGTGTGGTGGGGCCCAGATGCCGGGCGCGGCCCGTCTTGCAGCGGCAGCGGCCCGACGAAGCGGCGCGGGACTGGTCCGGATTTCAGCGGGCGAGGGGGCGCCAGCCTATCGACTCGGCGCCCCCGGTTTGGTTGTGGACGCTGAACCGCTTTCCGAGCTGCTGGAAGATGCTCGGCGCAAAGTGTGGATCTGCGGGCCCGGCCTGACCGAAAATGAAGCCGCAACGACCCTGCCGCAGCTTCTGGAGGCCGGTCGTACGGTGATTGCCGATGCCGGGGCGCTGGCTTGGGGAGCGAAGGATCTGTCCCGCCTGGAAGGTGTTGCAGCCATCACGCCGCATATCGGCGAGTTTCGCAAACTGTTCGGGCCTGTCGAAGGAAGTCGCCTCGATGCGGCGCGTATGGCGGCAAAACGCCTTGCTGCCGTCGTTGTCATGAAGGGGCCGGATACCATTATCGCGGCCCCTGACGGACGGATTGCCATCAATAATCATGCGTCTTCCGCTCTTGCGACCGCAGGCTCGGGAGATACGCTAACGGGTGTGATCGCTGCATTGCTCGCTGCGGGAATGGACGTCTGGGAAGGCTGTTGTGCAGGCGTCTGGCTGCATGGAGAAGCCGGGATCGAGGCCGGGAAAGCCCATGGTGGCTGGCCTGTGGCAGAAGATCTGGACCTGCCTCTTGGGGCGGCCCGTGCCACCGCCACACGCCTTGCGCAGGAGGCCGGACGCAAAAAGGCGGTCGGCTCCCTGTTGTGAAGTCGCGTTTCATGCGCTAAAGGCCGCGCTTCCGAGGTTCGGTAACACGAGCCAGGAAGCCGAGCGCTGCGGGCGTGGTGAAATTGGTAGACACGCCAGATTTAGGTTCTGGTGGCGCAAGTCGTGGGGGTTCAAGTCCCTCCGCCCGCACCAACCCGGCTTCCCGAGAAAGAGATTTGACCAACCTACCGACCGAGAGGATCGCCTGGCTCATGCAGGTTACGCCCACGCTCAACGAAGGACTTAAGCGCGCCTTCACCGTCGTTGTCCCGTCTGCTGACCTGCAGGCCCGTCGCGATGCACGACTCGCTGAAGTCGCCAAGACGATCAAACTTCCGGGCTTCCGTCCGGGCAAGGTGCCGGCCTCCCTCGTCAAGCAGCGTTACAGCGATTCCGTGAATGCGGAACTGCTGGAAGAAGTCATCAACGACGCCACGACCAAGCTGTTCGCAGAGCAGAACGTCCGCCCGGCGATGCAGCCGAAGGTCGAAGTGGTTTCCGCCATCGAAGACGGCAAGGATCTCGAATTCAAGGTTGAGACCGAAGTTCTCCCGGAAATCGAAGTTCCCGACCTGTCCGGCCTGAAGCTGACGCGCCTTGGCGCCAAGGTCAGCGAAGAGACCGTTGAGAAGGCCCTGAACGACGTTGCCCGTCGCAGCCGCAAGTTCGAGACGATCGAAGAAGACCGCGCAGCCGCTCAGGGCGATGTCGTCTGCGTTGACTTCGTGGGTAAGCTGGACGGTACGCCGTTCGACGGTGGCACGGCTGACGACGTGAATGTCGAAATCGGTGGCGAAGGCTTCATCCCCGGCTTCGCCGAGCAGATGGAAGGCATGAAGGCTGGCGAAGAGCGCGTCATCAACGTGACGTTCCCCGCCGACTATCAGGCCGAAGAACTGGCCGGCAAGGCCGTGACCTTCGACATCAAGGCGAAGTCCCTGAAGAAGGCCGTTGATCCGGCCATCGATGACGAGCTTGCCAAGACGATCGGTTTCGAGAACCTCGAACAGATCCGCAAGATCATCACGGAACAGGCTGAAGGCGAATACCAGCAGCTGTCGCGTCTGCGCATCAAGCGCGATCTTCTGGACGCGCTGTCCGAGAAGACGGACTTCGAAGCGCCGTCCAGCATGGTTGACGCCGAGTTCAACCAGATCTGGGCCCGCGTCGAGGAAGACCGCAAGGCCGGTCGTCTGGACGAGGAAGATGCTGGTAAGGACGAAGACACTCTCAAGGCCGATTACCGTCGTATTGCCGAGCGTCGCGTGAAGCTGGGTCTGCTGCTGGCTGAAATCGGCCGCAAGCAGGAAATCCAGGTTTCCCGTGAAGAGCTTCTGGGTGCGATGCAGCAGGAAGCCCAGCGTTATCCGGGTCAGGAACAGATGGTTTTCGAGTTCTTCTCCAAGAACCCGCAGGCCGTTGAAGGGCTCCGTGGCCCGATTCTGGAAAACAAGGTCGTCGATTACCTGATCGAGCTGGCCGACGTCACCGACAAGGACGTGACGCCGGAAGAACTGGCAGAAATCCCGCCCGCCGAACTCTGATCTTTCGGCGTGGGAACCAGCGGGCACTCTTCGGGGTGCCCGTTTTTTCCTGCCTGCTCCCTTTGACGGAACGCCATGTCGGGTCCATGTTAGGGAGTAGAAGAAAGCCCATCGGGCATTGAGGAACAGACAGCATGGCCATTCGGGATCGTGATCCCCTCGAGGTGTTGAGCAACTCTCTGGTGCCGATGGTGGTCGAGCAGACTGCCCGCGGAGAGCGCGCTTTCGACATCTTTTCGCGTCTCCTTCAGGAGCGCATCATTTTCCTGACCGGACCCGTTTACGATCAGGTCTCCTCCCTGATCTGCGCGCAGCTTCTCTATCTTGAGAGCGTCAATCCTACCAAGGAAATCTCGTTTTATATCAACAGCCCGGGCGGTGTCGTTTCCGCCGGTCTCGCGATCTATGACACCATGCAGTACATCCGCTGCCCGGTCAGCACGGTCTGCATCGGTCAGGCTGCCTCCATGGGGTCGCTGCTGCTCGCAGGTGGCGAGAAAGGGCATCGTTACGCCCTTCCGAATGCGCGCGTGATGGTCCACCAGCCGTCTGGCGGTGCGCAGGGACAGGCTTCGGACATCGAGATTCAGGCCCGCGAAATTCTCATCATCCGTCAGCGGCTGAATGAGATTTATCGCGAGCATACCGGTCAGACGCTGGAACAGATCGAACAGAAGCTCGAACGTGACAGCTATCTTTCGGCGCATGAAGCCCGCGAATTCGGCCTGATCGACAAGGTCGTCGAGCGTAATCCGCATGAGACGACAGCAGACCCGAGTTAAGGCGTTTCCAGTACGGGGAGCAGTTCTCCTCTTGGAACTGAAAAGCGGCATTTCGATGTGCCGCTTTTCGTGTCTTGGGGCTTTCAGGCTCCGGGGTTGCCGAAGGCTTTGACCTCGGCCTAAAGTTAAAGTTCTTTCGCATGTCTGCTGCGTGAATGCGGCCATGTCGTGCGTAAGGGAAAGGAAGCAGCAGTGAGCAACAAATCCGGCGATTCCAAGAACACCCTGTATTGCTCGTTCTGTGGGAAATCCCAGCACGAAGTCCGTAAGCTGATCGCGGGTCCCACGGTCTTCATCTGCGATGAATGTGTCGAGCTGTGCATGGATATCATCCGTGAAGAGCACAAGACCCATCTTGTGAAGTCGCGTGACGGCGTTCCGACGCCCAAGGAAATCTGCAAGGTTCTTGACGATTATGTGATCGGACAGTTCGAGGCCAAGCGCGCGCTCTCTGTGGCTGTTCACAACCACTACAAGCGCCTCGCCCACGCCGCGAAGAGCACCGATGTCGAGATTGCCAAGTCGAATATCCTGCTGATTGGTCCGACGGGTTCGGGCAAGACCCTGCTCGCCCAGACTCTGGCCCGTATTCTCGACGTTCCTTTCACGATGGCCGACGCCACGACCCTGACCGAAGCCGGTTACGTCGGCGAGGACGTGGAAAACATCATTCTCAAACTGCTCCAGTCCGCCGATTACAATGTGGACAGGGCGCAGCGTGGCATCGTCTATATCGACGAAATCGACAAGATTTCCCGCAAGTCCGACAATCCTTCCATCACGCGTGACGTGTCGGGCGAGGGCGTGCAGCAGGCACTTCTGAAGCTCATGGAAGGCACAGTCGCTTCCGTGCCGCCGCAGGGTGGTCGCAAGCATCCGCAGCAGGAGTTCCTGCAGGTCGATACGACCAATATGCTCTTCATCTGCGGTGGAGCGTTCTCCGGTCTGGACAAGATCATCTCGGCCCGCGGCAAGGGTTCGGGGATCGGGTTCGGCGCGGATGTGCGTTCCGAGGACGAACGGCGTCTGGGAGCCATCCTTCAGAGCGTCGAGCCGGAAGATTTGCTGAAATTCGGCCTTATTCCCGAATTTATCGGCCGTCTGCCGGTCATTGCTGCGCTAAATGATCTGGATGAAGCCGCCCTGATCCAGATCCTGAGCAAGCCTAAGAACGCTCTGGTGAAGCAGTACGGTCGTCTGTTCGAAATGGAAGGCGTCAAGCTGACCTTCACGGATGATGCACTGGCTGCCATCGCTAAGCGTGCCATTGAGCGTAAAACCGGTGCGCGTGGATTGCGCTCGATCCTGGAAAACATCCTGCTCGGTACGATGTTCGATCTTCCCGGCCTTGAAGGGGTCGAAGAAGTCGTCATCAATCGCGAAGTGGCTGAAAGCAAGGCTCAGCCAGTGTATGTTTATGGGAAAGGCAAGTCCGAGCCTGCCGAACAGTCTGCGTAAAAATGGTTTCGGCTCTTGTGCCGGAGCCCTCGGGTTTCGACATAACTGACTGAGGTTGTCCCAATTCGTGCCTCAAAGGCATGAAAGAGATGCGATACCGACGCTGCAAAGCAGGTTGGTATCGCAAGATCGTCCCTCTGGAGATCAAGTGAATGACTGACGATACCAAGCCGAAAACCCGTCGCCGGACAAAAAAAACGGATGACGTGGTTGTTGCCGAAACATCCGTAACGGCCCCCAAAAAGGTCGTTCGTAAGCCTCGCAAGGCTGCTGCACCCACTGTTGTGGAACCCGTTGAGGAGCCTGTGCGTCACGATGTGATGGCCGTTCTGCCATTGCGCAATATCGTGGTCTTCCCCCACATGATCGTGCCGCTATTTGTCGGGCGTGAAAAGTCGGTGAAGGCACTGGAAACCGTGACGCGTGAAAGCAAGCAGATCCTGCTTGTAGCGCAGAAGGATGTCTCTCTGGACGATCCTTCGGTCGATGATATCTACCGTTATGGTACGGTCTCGACCATTCTGCAGTTGCTGAAGCTGCCGGATGGGACCGTGAAGGTTCTGGTCGAGGGGACGCGCCGTGTGCATATCACGCGTCTGTTCGATGTGGACGGACATTTCGAAGCTGAAATCGAAGAAATTCCGGAGGAAGCCGTGGATGCGGCTCCGGGAAGCGAAATCGAGGCGCTGAGCCGCTCAACGGTTTCGCAGTTCGAGCAGTATATCAAGCTCAACAAGAAAATTCCGCCTGAGGTCATGGTCTCGATCAACCAGATCGAGGGTATTTCGAAACTGGCCGACACGATTGCGAGCCACCTGAACCTCAAGATTTCCGAGAAACAGGACATTCTGGAAACGGCGTCTCCAGCACGACGTCTCGAGCAGGTGTTCGCGCATATCGAAACGGAAATTGGCGTTCTTCAGGTCGAGAAGCGCATCCGGAACCGCGTGAAGCGGCAGATGGAAAAGACCCAGCGCGAATATTACCTGAACGAGCAGCTTAAGGCGATCCAGAAGGAACTCGGCGAGGGCGAGGATGGCAAGGACGAAAACTCCGAGCTTGAAGAGAAGATCAACAAGACCCGCCTGAGCCGGGAGGCCAAGGAAAAGGCTCATGCCGAGCTGAAGAAGCTGCGTGGCATGAGCCCGATGTCGGCCGAGAGCACGGTGGTCCGCAACTATCTGGACTGGCTGCTGGGCATTCCCTGGAAGAAGCGCTCGAAGATCACGCGCGAGTTCCAGCATGCTGAAGACGTGCTCGAAGCCGAGCATTACGGTCTGGAAAAGGTCAAGGAACGTATTCTCGAATATCTGGCTGTGCAGACGCGTTCGCAGAAGCTCAAAGGACCGATCCTGTGCCTTGTCGGACCTCCAGGTGTGGGCAAGACCTCTCTGGCGCGTTCCATCGCCAAAGCAACCGGCCGGAACTACATCCGTATGTCACTGGGTGGCGTTCGGGATGAATCCGAAATCCGTGGCCACCGGCGGACATATATCGGCTCCATGCCAGGCAAGATCATTCAGGGCATGAAGAAGGCCCGGACGTCCAATCCGCTCTTTCTGCTTGATGAAATCGACAAGCTGGGCGCTGACTGGCGCGGTGATCCGTCTTCGGCGCTGCTTGAGGTGCTGGATCCGGAACAGAACGCTACGTTTGCCGATCATTATCTTGAAGTGGATTATGATCTGTCGGACGTGATGTTCGTCACGACGGCCAACAGTCTGAACATGCCCCAGCCGCTGCTGGATCGCATGGAGATCATTAACCTCTCTGGCTATACCGAAGATGAGAAAGTGCAGATCGCGCGCCGTCATCTTCTGGGCAAGCAGGCTGAGGCGCATAATCTCAAGCCAGATGAATGGACGGTCACGGATGATACGATCCGCGAACTGATCCGGGCTTATACCCGGGAAGCCGGTGTGCGAAATCTTGAGCGCGAACTTGCCAAGCTGGCGCGCAAGACGGTCAAGGAAATCATCACGACCGGCGTCAAGCATGTCGAGATCACGCCAAAAAACCTCGAGAAATATGCTGGCGTCCGTCGTTTCCGTCATGGTGAGACCGAGACGGAGGATATGGTTGGCGTCGTGACAGGTCTGGCCTGGACGCAGGTTGGCGGCGAGATCCTGACGATCGAAAGCGTGATGGTTCCCGGCAAGGGGAACGTCAAGCAGACCGGCAAGCTTGGCGAAGTTATGCAGGAAAGTATTTCTGCTGCGCTCTCCTATGTCCGTTCGCGGGCTCAGGAATTCGGAATCCGGCCGCCCCTGTTCGAGAAGAGGGATATCCATATCCATCTTCCAGAAGGGGCAACGCCCAAGGACGGTCCGTCTGCCGGTATTGCGCTTGCGACGTCTCTGGTGAGCGTCATGACGCAGATCCCCATCCGCAGGGACGTGGCCATGACGGGTGAGATCACCCTGCGTGGCCGGGTTCTGGAGATCGGCGGGCTCAAGGAGAAGCTGCTGGCCGCCCTGCGGGCAGGGATCAAGACGGTCCTGATTCCCAAGGATAACGAGAAGGATCTGGCGGAGGTGCCGGACAATGTCCGTCACGCACTCAAGATCATTCCCGTGAGCCATGTGGACGAAGTGCTCAAGATTGCGCTGACTCGTATGCCGGAAGCCATTGAATGGGATGAAAATGTTGATCCCATCAGTGAAATAACGGTGGATAAAGCGGCTCCACAGGCACTTCCCCACTAACACGGACGATCTTCTGCGATTCTGGCAGTTGACGCCGGAAAAATCCGCTTCATAGTGCGGCCGCAGATCGAACAAGGCGCCTGAGCCAGAAGGGACTCATTTGAGCCCGGCTCAGGCGCTCTAACACCAGAAAGGCACATCATGGAGAAGCCCCTCAACAAGCAGGAACTGATCGCCGCCGTTGCAGACGCTGCCGATCTTCCGAAGGCAAAGGCCAGCGAAGTTGTCGATGCGGTGTTCAGCACGATCGAAGCGACGCTTGCCAAGAAGCAGGAAGTCCGTCTCGTCGGCTTCGGCAGCTTCGTGACCGCAACGCGTAAGGCCGCCAAGGGCCGTAACCCGCGTACAGGCGAAGAGATCGACATTCCGGCATCCACCTCTGTCCGCTTCAAGCCGGGCAAAGGTCTGAAGGACGCCGTGAGCTGAGAAAGCTCACAAAACGGTTTCGGGTGGCTTTACCGCCATCCGGAACCGTGTATATAGACCTCACAAACATTCTGAGGGCGATTAGCTCAGCGGTAGAGCGTCTCGTTTACACCGAGAGGGTCGGCGGTTCAATCCCGTCATCGCCCACCATTATGAATACAATGCAGCCATGAACTGGCGTTTCGAATACCATGAAACGCTCGGCTCCACTTCCGATCTGTGCAAAATCAGAGCTGAGGCTGGCGAGCCCGAATATCTGGCTATTCAAGCTTTTTCCCAGACATCAGGCCGTGGTACGCGCGGACGAACTTGGACTGATCCGGGGGGAAACCTTGCGATCTCTCTCCTGTTCCGGCCTGCTGAGCCTGTGCCGTTCATAGAAGCTCTTCCATTCCTCACTGCAGTGGCTCTTTACGAGACGGCCGCGCATTTCTGTCCTGCCGCTGTGGGGCCGACGCCTTTCATGGTGAAGTGGCCCAATGATCTGCTGTTGGATGGCCGGAAGATGGCTGGTGTCCTGATCGAGACGGGCGGACCACAGGGCAGGCCGTGGGTTGTCGTGGGAATCGGCGCCAATCTGGCGCAGGCTCCCGAGATCCCCGGTCGCCGTCTCGCCGCGCTTTCCGAAAAAACGGCTGCGCCATCCGCAAAGGCATTTGGCGAAATTCTGGTCGCGCAGATCGAGCGTTGGACCAACATTCTGGCGGTGCAGGGCTTTGCACCGATCCGGGCTGCCTGGCTGGCCCGCGCACACCCCGTTGGGTCGCGGCTTGCGGTTCAGGGTTGTGAAACCTATATTACAGGTTCGTTTTCAGGGCTCGATGCGCAGGGACGCCTGCTGCTCACCCTTCCCAACGGTGAAACCATTCCGGTTGTAACCGGCGATATCCTGCTGGACTGAAGGACCGGACCGCAACGTGCTTCTCGTCATTGATGCTGGAAACACCAACATCGTGTTCGCTGTACACGACGGAGAGTCGTGGCTCGGGCAGTGGCGAATCTCGACGAACGAAGCACGGACGGCGGATGAATATGCGGCCTGGCTTCTGACGCTTTTTGACCGGCGCGGTCTGGATGCGACAAAGATCAGTCGCGCCATTATCGGGACCGTGGTTCCTGTTGCGCTGTATGAACTGCGCCGTTTCTGTCGTGAATGGCTGGATGTCGTGCCTCTTGTCGCCAATGCAAGGCTGGACTGGGGCATTGATGTTCTTGTGGACAATCCGAACGAACTGGGTGCGGACCGGCGTCTGAATGGTCTGGCAGGCCGTGAATTTTATGGCACACCCCTGATCGTTGTTGATTTCGGTACCGCGACGACATTCGATGTGGTCAACACGGCGGGTCAGTTCTGTGGGGGGGCGATTGCTCCGGGTGTGAACCTGTCGATCGACGCGCTGCACCGGGCTGCCGCACGATTGCCCCGCATGAGCATTGGCCGTCCTTCCACGGCGATTGGCCGCAATACGAGTGTTGCGATGCGCTCCGGTCTGTTCTGGGGGTATGTCGGCCTCGTCGAGGGACTAATCCGTCGTATTTCCGATGAAATGGACGCAAAGCCAACAGTGATCGCAACAGGCGGTCTGGCTCCACTGTTCTCTGAGGGAACGCCGCTTTTTGATGTGCTGGCGCCCGATCTGACGCTGGATGGCCTGCGCCTTCTGGCGGACCGCAATACGGGTCCGCCGCTTTCCTATTCCCCTGAGCGCCCGCAGGGCGTTGGGCAATGACTCACGTTTTGATTTTATATCGTATCTGCAAGGAACCATCATGACGGAAACACCGGACGGTCTGTCTTTCCTGCCCTTGGGCGGGACGGGCGAGATCGGCATGAATTTCAATCTCTACTGCCTGACAAAGAATGGTCGCGACACTTGGCTTGCCATCGATTGCGGCATCGGATTTTCGGGCAACGACACACCCGAAGCCGAAGTGCTGATGCCGGACCCGACCTTCATCGCCGATCGCGCACGGGATCTGTGCGGTCTGGTAATTACGCACGCGCATGAAGACCATCTGGGTGCCGTGGCGCATCTGTGGCCGTATCTGCGCTGCCCGGTTTATGCAACGCCGTTTGCGGCGGCTGTTCTGCGGCGCAAATTGCAGGAAGCGCATCTGAACAATCAGGTGAAGATCCATGTCATTCGTCCGGCTTCGCGTTTTGAAGTTGGACCGTTCGATCTTCAGTTTGTGTCCGTCACGCATTCCGTCGCCGAGGCTCAGGCCGTGGCATTGCGGACGCCGCATGGTCTGATCGTGCATACGGGTGACTGGAAGCTGGACGAGAATCCGCTTGTTGGCCCGGTGACGGATCTTGAGACGTTCGGCAAGCTGGGCGACGAAGGCGTTCTGGCTATGGTCGGTGACAGCACCAATGTGCTCAAGCCCGGTAAGTCTGAATCCGAAGCAGACGTCCGCAAGGGCCTGACGGATCTGATTATGGGGCTGGAAGGCCGCATCGCCGTGACGTGCTTCGCCAGTAACGTGGCACGTGTCGAGAGCATCGCTAAGGCGGCTCAGGCTTCGGGGCGTGTGGTCATGATCGTCGGGCGCTCGCTGCGTAACCTTGAGACGGCAGCGCGTGAGTGCGGCTATTTTCAGGACCTGCCGCCGTTCTTGACCGAGCAGGATGCCCGGGACGTGGATGATGACAGCCTGCTGATGATTATCACGGGCAGTCAGGGCGAGCCGCGCTCGGCCCTGTCCAGAATTGCTTCGGACACGCATCCGAACATTGCCCTCGGCGAGGGTGATACGGTGATCTACAGTTCGCGGATGATCCCGGGCAACGAACAGGCCGTCATGGCTGTGCAGGACAATCTGTCGCGCCGTGGCGTGACGGTCCTGACGGACAAGGACGCCAAGGTTCACACGTCCGGCCATGCCACTAGCGAAGACATTCGCACGCTCTATCGGATTGTCCGTCCAAAATACAGCATTCCGACCCACGGCGAATGGCGTCACCTGACGGCTCATGCCGCGCTAGCGCATGAAATGGGTTCCGAGCCGATCCTGCTGGAAGATGGCGATATCCTGAACCTTTCACCGGGTGAGGTGAAGGTTGTTGATACGGCGCCGACGGGCCGTCTGGCTTTGGACGGGGGCCGTCTGCTGCCCATGACGGGTGGTGTTCTGGCGGCGCGTCGCAAGATGCTGTTCAACGGCATCGTGCTGGCCAGCTTTGCCGTCGACGACGAAGGTTATGTCATTGGTGAGCCCAAGATCAGTGCGCCGGGCCTGCTGGAATCCGACGATCCCGAAAGCATCCGGATTCAGGAAGAGTTTGCCGACTCTATCGATCAGATCCCCGACGAACTGCGTCAGGACGATGCAGCCTTCCGGGATGCGGCCAAAACTGCCCTGCGTCGTGCTCTGGGGCGCAAGCTTCAGAAGCGTCCGCTTGTCGATGTTCATCTGCTGCGCGTCTGAGAGAAGTAACACATGCGTTTGACGAAAGCCTTTCAGCCAACGCTGAAGGAAATTCCGGCCGAGGCGCAGATCGCGTCTCACCGCCTGATGCTGCGGGCTGGCCTTGTGCGCCAGACCTCTTCGGGCATCTATGCCTGGCTGCCGGCAGGCCTGCGGGTTCTGCGCAATATCGAGCAGATCGTCCGTGAAGAGCAGGATGCTATCGGCGCACAGGAAGTTCTGATGCCGACGCTTCAGTCCGCCGATCTGTGGCGCCGCTCGGGGCGGTATGACGCTTATGGTCCGGAAATGCTCCGGATTCAGGATCGTCATGGCCGTGATCTGCTGTACGGGCCGACGAACGAGGAAATGATCACGGACATCTTCGGAGCGTCCGTGAAATCCTACAAGGATCTACCCAAGGCGCTTTATCACATCCAGTGGAAGTTCCGTGACGAGGTGCGTCCCCGTTTCGGCGTGATGCGCGGGCGTGAGTTCCTCATGAAGGATGCCTATTCCTTTGATGCGACATACGAGGATGCCGTCGCCAGCTACCGCCGGATGATGCTGTCTTATCTGCGTATCTTCCAGCGTCTGGGTGTTCGGGCTGTTCCGATGGTCGCCGATACGGGGCCGATCGGTGGTGATCTGAGCCACGAATTCCTCGTTCTTGCTCCAACGGGTGAAAGCGGCGTCTTCTTCGATGCCGCACTCGAAGAGCAGGACTGGCTGGGTCGTCCGGTCGATTGTGACGATCACGAAAGTCTCGCCACATTCTTCTCAACCGTGACCGATCATTATGCGGCAACGGACGAAAAGCACGACGAAGCCAAATGGGCCAAAATCCCGGAGGAGCGCAAGCGCGAAGGCCGCGGGATCGAAGTCGGTCATATCTTCTATTTCGGTACGAAGTACACGGAATCGATGGGTATTGAAGTGATCGGCTCTGATGGGGCGTCGTTCCATCCGCAGATGGGGTCTTATGGCATTGGTGTGTCGCGTCTGGTCGGCGCGATCATCGAGGCATCGCATGATGAGGCCGGCATTATCTGGCCCGCATCGGTCGCGCCATATCGTGCGGCAATCCTGAATCTGCGTCAGGGTGATGAGGCCTGCGATGCGATTTGTGAGAGCATTTACGGCACCGATCCTGAGAACCTGTTGTATGATGACCGCTCGGACCGCGCGGGTGTGAAGTTCAACGATGCGGATCTGATGGGACATCCCTGGCAGATCATCGTCGGACCGCGCGGCGCCAAGGAAGGCAAGGTCGAGCTCAAGCAGCGCGTCACGGGCGAGCGGTTTGAACTGTCCGTTGAGGATGCTCTGGCCAAAATCGGGGCCGCCTGATGTTCGGCCGCTTCGAGCGCATGGTGGCGGGACGGTATCTCCGTGCCCGCCGTGGCGAGCGTTTCGCTTCGATCATCGCCATTTTCTCCCTGATCGGGATTGCGCTCGGAGTGGCGACTCTCATCATCGTCATGTCGGTGATGAACGGCTTCAAGGCCGATCTGATGGGACGCATCCTCGGTCTGCACGGTGATCTGACCGTGTATGGCTACGGACGTCCTATCGAAGTTTATGAAAACGACGTGGCCGCCATCCGGCAGGTTCCGGGTGTAAAATCCGTCATTCCCATGGCGCAGGGAACCGTGCTGGTGGAGGCGGGACGTTTTTCGTCCGGAGCGGAAATGCAGGGTGTGTCTCAGCAGTCGCTCCGGGACTGGACGGCGCTGAGTAGCGGGATCATTGCGGGAAGTCTGAACAATTTCACGGGCGATGACGCGGTTGCGATCGGAACGACGATGGCTAATCGGGCCGGGCTGACAATCGGCTCTCCGATCACGCTGCTCTCGCCAGACGGGCAAGCAACGCCGTTCGGAACGATGCCCCGGGTGAAAACCTATCATGTGGCCGTCATTTTCGACGCCAACTGGAACGATTACAATTCCAGCATCGTCCTGATGCCGCTGCCTGCCGCACAGAAATTCCTGATGCTGGGATCTTCGGCAGTTTCCCTCATTCAGGTTTCGACGGATGACCCGTCCAACGTCCAGCCAACGCGCAAGGCGATTGCCGAGCGTTTGGAAGATCCGCGTCTGCGGGTGCTGGACTGGACGCAGAGCGCCAACGGTTTTCTGGATGCTGTTACGGTCGAGCAGAACGTCATGTTCCTGATCCTGACGCTCATCATTCTTGTCGCGGCGTTCAATGTGATTTCGTCGCTGATCATGATGGTCAAAGACAAGACTCGGGATATCGCGGTGCTGCGGACGCTTGGTGCGAGCAGAGGCGCGATCATGCGGATTTTCCTAATGTGCGGCGCATCTGTCGGAATTGTCGGAACCGTAGCAGGGTCCGCGCTGGGGATTGCTTTTGCGCTGAACATTGAGCGGATCCGTCAATGGCTTCAGTCTCTGACGGGAACCAATCTGTTCAACCCGGAAGTCTATTTTCTGGAGCGTCTGCCAGCGAAACTGGTTTGGTCTCAGGTGTGGGAAGTGATCGGAATGTCTCTGGCGCTTTCGCTTCTGGCGACGCTTTATCCATCCTGGCGCGCGGCCAGAACCGATCCGATTGAGGCCCTGCGTCATGAATGACCGTTCAATCGGGGCAAGTGCCCTGCGTCTTGAAGGACTGAAACGCCGTTTCCGGTCGGGCGAAGAGACGCTTGAAATCCTGAGCGGTGCCGAATTCGAGCTTCGGGCTGGCGAAATCGTGGCTCTCGTTGCACCGAGCGGCACTGGAAAATCCACTCTTCTGCATCTTGCAGGTCTGCTGGAAGCGCCGTCTGAAGGGACAGTTTTCGTGGCCGATCGCCCGGCAAGCGGATTGAGCGATACATTACGTACGGCGATCCGGCGGGATCAGATCGGGTTTGTGTATCAGTTCCATCACCTTCTAGGTGAGTTCACGGCCTGCGAAAACGTCATGCTTCCGCAGCTTATTGCTGGCGTGCCCCCGAAGCAGGCTCGCGTACGCGCCAAGGATCTGCTCGGCCGCTTTGGGCTCTCTCATCGCCTTGAATCTCTGCCTGGTCGCCTGTCCGGTGGAGAGCAGCAGCGGACCGCAATTGCGCGTGCGCTGGCCAATCAGCCCAAACTGCTTCTGGCAGACGAACCGACAGGCAATCTGGATATCGGCACGGCGGATCATGTGTTCGGAGAGCTTCTGCGCGTTGTGCGGGAAGAGGGCGCAGCAGCGCTGATTGCCACGCATAACGACGAACTGGCCTCACGAATGGACCGGACCGTGACATTGCGGGATGGGAAACTGGTTTCGCTGTAGGGCACTGAATCGGAGCGACAGGGTTCAAAAACCCCTGCATCCGACGCCCGTCCCTGATAGACTTGCGGCATGTCTCATGCCGATTTTGTTCATCTCAGAAATCACTCTGCCTATTCCCTAAGTCAGGGCGCAATCCGGATTCCGGACCTCGTGAGTCTGGCCGCTAAAAATGCCATGCCCGCCGTAGCCCTTACGGATAGCGGCAATCTTTTTGGAGCGCTCGAATTCTCGCTCTATTGTCGGAGCAATGGGGTACAGCCGATCGTGGGCTGTCAGATTTCGCTTCCGCCACGTTCGACCAAGCCGGGGGCTGTTTCAGAGCCTCTCGTTATTCTGGCGCGGAACGAAGAAGGTCTCGCAAATCTTCAGATCCTGTCTTCCGAAGGGTTTCTGAACGGCGATCCTGCTGATCCTTCAATAGCGATAGAATTTCTCTGTCAGCACGCGGCAGGGCTGTTTTTGCTGACTGGCGGCAATCGCGGCCCGATCAACAGATTGATTCTTGAAGAGCAGAAGTCTGAGGCAAAATCGCTTCTGACACGGCTGGAAGAGGCTTTCCGGGGAAATATCGCAGTCGAACTGAACCGGCTTGGAGAGGCTGGGGAGCAGGAGGTCGAGAGTGTTCTGATTCCGATGGCGGATGAGATGAACATTCCTCTGGTGGCGACCAATGAATGCTTCTTCCCCAAGCCTGAAATGCATGAGGCCCATGATGCGCTGCTGTGCATCGCGCAGGGACGAACCATTGCAGAGGACGATCGCTGGCATGTCTCTCCGCAGGCGTGGTTCAAAACCCCGGCAGAAATGCGGGCTGTTTTTCATGATTTGCCAGAGGCCTGCGACAACACGCTGATTATTGCGCAAAAATGCGCCGTGGCAGCCTGTACGCGCAAGCCGCTTCTGCCAATCTGCCCGAAGGTCCGGGAAGGCTCGACGGAAGAAGAGACCCTGCGCGCCATGGCTTGGGAAGGGCTGGAAAAGCGTCTGGAAGCAGTAAGTGCAGATGAAGAAAAACGAAGGCTTTATTCGGAACGTCTTCAGATTGAACTCGATATTATCGCGGGTATGGGCTTTCCCGGCTACTTCCTGATCGTTGCCGACTTTATTCAGTGGGCGAAAGCGCACGACATTCCGGTCGGCCCGGGACGTGGGTCAGGCGCAGGGTCACTTGTTGCCTATGCGCTGACGATTACGGATATTGATCCCATTCCGTTTGGATTGCTGTTCGAAAGGTTTCTAAACCCCGAGCGTGTGTCCATGCCGGATTTCGATATCGATTTCTGTCAGGATCGTCGCGATGAGGTGATCCGTTATGTGCGCGAGGAATACGGCGGAAGCCGTGTGGCGCAGATCATTACCTTCGGAAAACTCCAAGCCAAGGCAGCGGTGCGGGACGTGGGCCGTGTGTTGGGACTGCCTTATGGCATGGTCAATCGGGTTGCCGAACTGATCCCGAACAACCCCGCCAAGCCTGTATCGCTTTCGGACGCGATTGACGGAGAACCACGGCTTCAGGAAATGCGCGACAGTGATGAGTCGCTCAAACGCCTGATGGAAATCGCGTTGCAGCTCGAAGGGCTGTACCGTCACGCCTCCACCCATGCTGCGGGTGTGGTGATTGGTGATCGGGAACTGGTGGAACTTGTCCCCCTGTATCGCGATCCGAAGAGCGACATGCTCGTGACGCAGTACAATATGAAGTATGTCGAGCAGGCCGGTCTGGTGAAGTTCGACTTCCTCGGCCTGACCACGCTTACGATCCTCAAGCGTGGTCTGGATTTCCTTAAAGAACAGGGTATTACAGTCGATCTCTCACGGATTCCGCTGGATGATGCCAAAACCTTCGAGATGCTGGCCAAGGGCGATACCGCCGGTGTGTTTCAGTTTGAAGGCGCCGGCATGCGCGACATGCTCAAGCAGATGGCGGCCAGCAGGCTCGAAGATCTGATTGCGGGCGTCTCGCTGTACCGTCCGGGACCAATGGCCAATATTCCAGATTACTGCCGACGCAAACACGGCGAGCACTGGGAGCCTCCGCACGAGGAAATTCGCGACATTCTTGAAGAGACCTATGGCATCATGGTCTATCAGGAACAGGTCATGCAGATCGCCCAGAAGATGGCTGGCTACAGTCTGGGTGGCGCTGACCTGCTGCGGCGTGCAATGGGCAAAAAGATTGCTTCTGAAATGGAAAAGCAGCGCGCGATTTTCACGGAAGGTGCCACAGCCCGCGGTATTCCGCAGGATAAGGCAGTCGAAGTCTTTGATCTTATGGCTCGTTTTGCCGATTATGGCTTTAACAAGTCGCATGCGGCTGCTTATGCGCTGGTGTCCTATCAGACGGCCTGGATGAAAGCGAACCATCCTGTTGCGTTTCTTGCCGGCTGCATGTCTCTGGCACGGGAAAAAACGGATAAGCTTGCGGCATTGTGTCAGGAAGCGCGCCGGATGAAGATTCCCGTGTTACCTGTTGATATCAATAAATCTATGGCAGATTTTTCCATCGAGATGATGGAGGATGGGCAGCAGGGTATTCGCTATGCGCTTTCCGCGATTAAGCGTGTGGGAGCCGTGGCAATGGAAAGTGTCGTTGCTTCGCGCGGGGACCGTCCGTTTCAGGATCTGACGGATTTTTCCGAACGCTGTGATCCGAAGAGCCTGAACAAGATCCAGATCGAAAGTCTTGCAAAAGCAGGAGCTTTCGACAGTCTTCTCAAAGAGAGACACATCGTTTTTGCCAGCGCTGACATTCTCCTGCGGCGAGCTCAGGCGCGTGCGCAGGAAGAAAAAGTAGGTCAGACGGGCCTGTTTGGCGGCGCTGGACAGGAACGTGAAATCCTGCGCTTGAACGAAGGGCGTCCATGGCCGGATTTCGAGCGTCTTTCGCTCGAGGCTTCGGCTATCGGTTTTCACATGAGCGCTCATCCGCTCGATGCCTATCGCAGCGTGTTGCGCAGGCTTGGGGTTACACCATCGAACGCTCTGGAAAATGCTGCAAAAACAGGCACTACGCGCGTCAAAATCGCAGGCTGTGTCGTTGATCGTAAAGAGCGGCCGACCCGGACTGGCAAGAAAATGGCCTGGGTCAATCTGTCTGATAGCGGCGGAGGATGCGAGGTCACGCTTTTCTCGGAAACGCTGATTTCCTGCCGCGATCTGCTAGTGGCCGGACAGGCCATTCTGGTGAACGCCGAACTCAAGATTGATGGGGATGCCCTGCGAATTACGGCCCAGAGCGTCATTGATCTTGAGGCCGCGGCGGCGGCAGAGCGGTCGGAAATTCGCGTCTGGTTGAAGCAGGAAAGTGCTTTGTCCGAACTTACGGCGCTTCTGGAAGAAGTTCAGGGCGGTTTTGGTCGGGTGAAGCTCCTGCCGTCCGTTGAGGAAACGCAGGACGTGGAAATCTCCATTCCGGGACTGTATCGCGTGACCCCCCGTCTGGCGGAGCGGCTGCGGACGATCCGCGGCGTGGAAAAGGCGCAGCAGGTCTGATCTTGCGTGTGGATATTGTGTGAAATCCTGCGGACAGACCTTGCGTCCGCAGGGATTTTCCGTCATATCGCGACCGTTCTTTGTCGGGATCTGTCCTGACGGGAGCAATCCGCACGCATGGCTCTCGGGTTTTCTGGTGTCCTTATAGGGGGACGTTGCCATGCGGAGGTTCAACCAGACGCAAGGAATTCTGAATCATGGCAATGCCTGATTTCACCATGCGCCAGCTGCTCGAAGCCGGCGTTCATTTCGGTCACCACACCCGTCGCTGGAACCCGGCCATGGCGCCGTACCTGTTCGGTGTGCGCAACCAGGTTCACATCATCGACCTGCAGCAGACGGTTCCGATGCTGGATCGCGCCCTGAAGGTTGTCCGTGACACCGTTGCTAACGGTGGCCGCGTCCTGTTCGTTGGCACCAAGCGCGCTGCGGCTGACCATGTTGCTGAAGCTGCACAGCGTTGCGGCCAGTACTACGTCAACCACCGCTGGCTCGGCGGCATGCTGACCAACTGGAAGACCATCACGGGTTCCATCAAGCGTCTGCGCCAGATCGACGAAATGCTGTCCGGTGGCACGGCTGGCCTGACGAAGAAGGAAGTTCTCGACATCACGCGTGACCGCGAGAAGCTCGAGCGTTCCCTCGGCGGTATCAAGGAAATGGGTGGTCTGCCCGACCTGCTGTTCGTGATCGACACGAACAAGGAAAAGCTGGCGATCGAAGAAGCCACGAAGCTTGGCATTCCGGTCATCGGCGTTCTGGACAGCAACTCCAACCCTGCTGGCGTGACCTATCCGATCCCGGGTAACGATGACGCCATCCGCGCCATCACCCTGTATTGCGATCTGGTTTCCGGTGCGGTTCTCGACGGTATTTCCGCCGAGCTGGCTGCTTCGGGTCAGGACATCGGTGCTGCCGAAGAACTGCCGGCTGAGACGGCTGTTCTGGAAGCCGCCGCTGCTGAAGGCGCAGAAGCTCCCGCTTCCGCAGGCTGAACAGACTGCCGGGGTCCGGTCATGGAAAACGGCAACTGAAACATGGCATGCGGCCGGGCGAGTTCGTCCGGCCGCATGATCTTTTTTGAGGGATGAGATAAATGGCAGAAATCACAGCAGCCCTGGTTCGCGAACTGCGCGAAGCCACTGGCGCAGGCATGATGGATTGCAAGAAGGCCCTGACGGAAGCTGCAGGCGACATGGACGCCGCCATCGACTGGCTGCGCACGAAGGGTCTGTCCCAGGCTGCAAAGAAGTCCGGCCGTACGACGGCTGAAGGTCTGGTCGGCGTTGTGTCTGGCAAGAACCGCGCCGCTATGGTCGAAGTCAACGCCGAGACGGACTTCGTGGGCCGTAACGAAGCCTTCCAGGCATTCGTCGAGCAGGTTGCTCATGTTGCGCTCGAAGTCGGTGACGATCTGGACACCATCAAGGCTGCCAAGGTTCCGTCCGGCCGTACGGTTGCTGACGAACTGACGCACCTGATCGCCACGATTGGCGAGAACATGGCCATCCGTCGCGCCAAGGTCCTGTCGGTTGAGTCCGGTGTTGTTGCCAGCTACGTTCATAGCGCCCTTCGTCCGGGCATCGGCAAGATCGGCGTTCTCGCCGCTCTCGAGGCTCCGTCCGAGTCCGACGCGCTGCTGACGCTGGGTCGCCAGATTGGCATGCATGTTGCAGCAACCCGTCCGGCTGCACTGGATGTTGCCAGCGTCGATCCGGAGTCCCTGGAGCGTGAGCGCGCTGTTCTGATCGAGCAGGCTCGTGAGTCCGGCAAGCCGGAAGCCATTATTGAGAAGATGGTCGAAGGCCGTATCCGCAAGTTCTATGAAGAAGTCGTTCTTCTGGAGCAGGTGTGGGTTCTGGATGGCGAAAGCCGCGTGTCCAAGGTTGTCGAGAAGGCTGGCGCAAAGCTGGCTGGTTTCGAGCGCTTCCAGCTCGGTGAAGGCATCGAGAAGGAAGAGAGCGACTTCGCTGCTGAAGTCGCCGCTGCCGCTGGCACCAAGTAAGGTTTTTCCGTTTCCAATCTGAGCCAGGTCTGTCTGGTTCAGATTGGACCTGAAATTCTATAGAAAGGCCCTTGTGCGCTCTGGCGTGCGGGGGCTTTTTTGTTTTTTGCCAGTGCGGAGGGATCAGGGATGGAATGGGAAGCGGCGGCGCTGGTTCTGTCTGTCCGGCCTTATGGCGAAGGCAGCGCGCTGGTCCATCTGTTCAGCGAGGAGCAGGGCGTTTCGCACGGAATGGTGCGGGGCGGGGCGTCACGTCGGCAGGCATCCCTGTGGCAGACGGGCAATCTGGTTATGGCGCGCTGGAGGGCGCGGCTGGCGGATCAGCTCGGCACACTGACAGCCGAGCCCGTGCAGTGCGTAGCAGGGCGTATTCTGGATGCGCCGCTCCAGCTTGAGATGGTGAGCAGTGCGTGCGCTCTGGTGGACGGAGCACTGCCGCAGGGTGAGGCGCATCCGGAACTGTTTATGCGGCTGGTGCGACTTCTGACGCTGATCAGTGTGGCTCCCGATCCGGCCCCGATGGGCGCCTATCTGCGCTGGGAAAGCCAGCTTCTCGCCGGGCTCGGCTATGGGCTTGATCTGTCGGACTGCGCTGTAACGGGTTTGCGCGACGATCTGGTGTATGTGTCTCCTCGTTCAGGTCATGCTGTGAGTCAGAACGGCGCGGGAGAGTGGCGGGACCGGCTGTTGCTGTTGCCCGCGTTGATGATGAATGAGGCAGAGGATGGGACGCCTGAAGACTGGAAAAATGGCCTTGCGCTGACAGGACATTTCCTGTCGCGTTGGGTCTTCGGTGTGCGGCACCAGCCTTTGCCGGCAGCGCGGGAGCGGCTGGTTGATTATGTCCAACGGCTTCAGGTCGCTCCCCCGGACAATGCAGTGGACTCCGTTCAGTAGAAAACGTGGCTGGGGCCGGGACGCAGGCCGCTGACGACGTCGACATCGGCTGTACTCGCCCAGACGGACCAGTCCCAGCCGGGATGCTGATTGATTTCGGCAGTCATGCGCTGTTCCTGCGCAAGATCGACCGGATGGCTGGCCCTGTAGGCGGCGTAGGCATTCTTGTCGCCCATATAGACGCAGCCACACGCGATGGGATCGGCGTAAAGCAGGACCGGTTGCCCGTTCTGCATGCGATAGGCCAGCATGTCGGGGGGCAGCAGGTTCATCATGGCCCAACGTGCCGTTGTGTCGGCCGGGTGTGCCGTAAAGCCTGCCAGCGCGAGAGACATCTCGGCTTTCTGGATCGGACGGTATGGTGAACAGGCGGCCGTGCCGACAAGGAGGGCGCTGGACAGAAGGGCACGCCAGTGTCTAAGTCCTGCTCGAAAAAGGGGAGCGCTATGGGAACGGATCTGGCTGGTCATATCGAGGATACTAAGCTCGCTGAGGCTCTGAGCGAGCGATATATTGCGTATGCGATGTCGACAATCATGTCTCGTTCCCTTCCGGACGTGCGTGATGGCCTGAAGCCGGTCCACCGCCGCCTCCTTTATGCGATGCAGCAGTTACGCCTTGATCCCACATCAGGGTTTAAAAAGTGTGCACGTGTCGTCGGTGATGTGATCGGTAAATTCCACCCGCATGGCGATGCGTCCGTTTATGAGGCGCTGGTGCGTCTGGCGCAGGATTTCGCGGTCCGATACCCGCTGGTCGAGGGGCAGGGCAATTTCGGCTCCATCGACGGCGATGGCGCGGCAGCCATGCGATATACTGAAAGCCGCCTGACGGAAGTGGCGCAGGCGCTTTTGGACGGTATTCAGGACGATGCGGTCGATTTTCGTGCGACCTACGATAACGAAGATCATGAACCGATCGTACTTCCCGGAATGTTCCCGAACCTGCTGGCCAATGGCGCGGCAGGTATTGCCGTGGGTATGGCGACGAGTATTCCGCCTCATAATGCCGCTGAAATCTGCCGAGCCGCAAAACTTTTGATCGAAAACCCGGATGTGACGATCGCCGAACTGGTGGATCTGATGCCGGGGCCGGATTTCCCCACGGGCGGTATTCTGGTGGAGGAACGCGATTCCATCATTCGTTCTTACGAAACAGGACGCGGGAGTTTCCGGACCCGTGCGCGCTGGGAAGTCGAACAAGGTCGTTTCGGCACTTGGATGATTATTGTCACCGAGATTCCGTATCAGGTGCAGAAATCGCGCCTGATCGAGCAGATCGCGGACCTGATGGAGCAGCGCAAACTGCCGCTTCTTGGCGATGTGCGCGACGAGAGCACGACTGATATCCGCCTTGTACTGGAACCCAAGACCAAGGGCGTCGAGCCCGAAGTCCTGATGGAGACGCTGTTTCGCAATACGGCGCTTGAGAACCGTTTCAGTCTGAACATGAATGTTCTGGGCGGTGATCGCGTTCCGGGTGTGTTGTCTCTGAAAGAGGTTCTTCGGGCGTGGCTGGACCATGTGCACGAAGTGCTGGTGCGGCGGTCGAACCATCGTCTGGCAGCGGTGCTGCGGCGGCTGGAGATCCTTGAAGGTTTCCTCGCGGTTTATCTGAACCTCGACGAGGTCATCCGCATTATCCGCGAGGAAGACGAACCTAAAGCCAGCCTGATGGAGACGTTCAGCCTGACGGATATTCAGGCCGAAGCGGTGCTGAACATGCGTCTGCGTTCGCTGCGACGCCTTGAGGAAATGGAAATCCGTCGAGAGCGGGATAAGCTTGCCGACGAGCAGAAGGCGCTTGAAACGCTGCTGGGTTCGGAGCGTCGGCGTTGGACGCGGATCTGTAAGGATCTGGATGGCACCATCAAGAAGTTCGGCTCCGGCCCGCTTGGGGACCGGCGCACGCTGATTGCGGCGGCGCCGGAACCAGTGGATATTTCGGCAGCTCTGGAAATCGACCGTGAGCCTCTGACAGTTCTGCTGTCCCGCGAGGGATGGATCAGGGCCATGAAGGGCCACGGACTTGATCCGCAGGGACACCGCTTCAAGGAAGGCGATGAAGGCTGGCTGTCGGTGGAATGCCAGAGCACAGACCGGCTGTGCCTGATCTCCAGCAGTGGCAAGGCCTATACCATCAAGGCGGCTGACCTGCCTCGTGGCCGTGGATTCGGGCAGCCGTTCCGGACCGTTGTGGAGGTGCCTCAGGAAGACCGGGTTGTGACCCTGTTCCCGGTTTCAGACGAAGGACGTCGCCTGATCGCGTCTGCGTCCGGGCGTGGGATGATCGTGTCCGAAGCCGGGCTAGTAGCGGAAAAGCGGACGGGCAAGCAGGTCTTCAACGTCAAGGACGGCGACGAGGTCTTTGCCTGTATTCCGGTCGGTGGCACGCATGTCCTGACGCTGGGGCAGAACAAGCGGGCACTGATTTTCCCGCTGGAACAGGTGCCGGAAATGACTCGGGGTGCCGGTGTCGCGTTCCAGAAACTGGGCGACAGCACATTGCGGGACATGCGGACCCTGACCCTGTCCGAGGGGCTGTTGTGGCAGGAAGGGCAGCGTGTTCGTGCAACGGCCGATCTGACGCCACTTGAAGGCCGTCGGGGAGCCGTGGGCCGCGCGGCCCCGCAATGGATGCTGCGTAAGGGCTAAGGGCAGTTAGGCCGGGAGTGTCCCGGCCAGCAGGCTCCAGTGCCCGTCCCGAAAAACTTCGGCAGGCCCGAAGGCGGCTTTATAAGCCATCTTTGGGCTGCCGGGGACGTAATAGCCTAGATACAGGTGCTCCAGCCCCATCCGGGCGGTTTGTTCGATCAGCCACAGGATCGAAAACGTTCCCCAAGATGCCGTCAGATCGTTGACGTCATAAAACGTGTAGACGGCGGACAGTCCATCCGAGAGGCAGTCGGTCAGGCTGACACAGACCAGCGTTCCATCGGGGCGACGGAACTCGGCCAGAAACGTCTCGACCGGCGTGTTGGCGATCAGTTCCACATAATCGCGCCAGCACATATGGGCCATGTCGCCATCGGGATGGCGGACAGCCTGATACATCTCGAACAGGCGGAACTGCTCGTCGGTGGGAACCGGAGGCACCATGTTGACGATAAGATCACTATGGCGACTGCTGATTTTTTTCTGGGTCCGGGTCGGGGCGAAGGTTGCGACTGGAATACGCATGGGTGTGCAGGCGCGGCAGCCGACACAGACGGGCGCATAGGCGATGGCATGGCTACGGCGGAACCCCGCCTGTGACAAACGGTTATGTAAGGCAACGGCATCGGGGCCAGCCAGTTCGGTCAGAACCTTGCGCTCTGTCCGGTCGGGCAGGTAGGGGCACGGAGCCGGAGCCGTCGTGTAGAAGAGCTGTGGGCGGTGCTGCATGGAACGCTCTCCTTTTCAGATGACGGGCTGAAAGATGATCCTATCGCAAGGAGAGGGGATGGCGCATCTACGATCTTTGCGAAAGGATGACGAAAGATGATCCGCACGGATCGTCCATAACAGGGAAATTTATGCTGCACTGGACTGTTTTCCATTTTCTCGTGCAGATCCTGCGCTGGGTTCTTCCTCTTTTCGTGACGGTTCATGCCCTCGTTCACAAGCGGAACACGGCGTCTTGCACGGGATGGATCGGCATCTGCTGGATTGCGCCGTTTCTGGGTACGGTTCTGTATCTGATGTTCGGCATCAATCGCGTCCGGCGCCGGGCGCAGAAAATGGTGAACCGTCATCTGTGGGAAGGGCGCGATCCGCTGGCGCAGTACCGGCAGACCGTGGACGGAACTCTGGCGCCACTTTCAAAAATGCTCGGCCGTCTGACGGAACGACCCCTGATGCGGGGCAACTCCATCACCTGTCTGCATGACGGAGACAACGCCTATCCCGTGATGCTGGAGGCGATCGGACAGGCGAAGACGTCGATCATTCTGTGCTCCTATATTTTCCGTGACGACAAAGTCGGTCAGCGTTTTGCGGAGGCGCTGGTGGCGGCGAAGCAGCGGGGTGTAGAGGTCCGTGTTCTGGTGGACGGGATCGGGAGCGGTTATTTCCGCTGTGGCATCGAACGCCGTCTGCGACGTGAGGGTGTGGCCTGTGCGCGCTTTATGCACTCGGTCTGGCCGTGGCGCATGCCGTTCATCAACCTGCGCAACCATCGCAAGATTCTCGTAGTGGACGGCACTATCGGTTTCATGGGCGGCCTGAACATTGGCGAGGAGAACATGCTCCGCCTGCGGACGAAACTGCCGGTGGCGGATACGCATTTCCGTCTGCAAGGGCCGATCGTGCATCAGCTTGCAGTCGCGTTCGCATGGGACTGGTCGTTCACCACAGGCGAAGAACTTCAAGGCGAGCGTTATCTGCCTGAGCCGCAGCCGGTGGGTGATGTGCCGATGCGGATCGTCACGTCAGGCCCGGATACGGATTTGGAAAAGATCGAATATGGGATGTTGCAAGCTTTCTCACTGGCGCGAAGCCATATCTGGGTAATGACGCCCTATTTCCTGACGGATGACCGCTTCTCGACGGAACTTGTTCTCGCGGCCCTTCGGGGCGTGGTGATTGATATTGTCGTGCCCAAGAGCAGCAATCATGCCCTGATCGATCATGCGCGGGACGCCAATCTGCGGCAGTTTCTGGATGCGGGCTGCCGCATCTGGATGGCGGACCCGCCGTTCAATCATTCCAAGCTGATGGTCGTGGATGATGAATGGAGCTTTGTCGGAAGTGCGAATATCGACATGCGCTCCCTGCGACTGAATTTCGAGATCAATCTGGAAATCTATGACCGGGACGTGGCGAAAGAACTGGCCACATTCATGGAAACGCATCGCCGCAACCGGCTGACCCATCATGATCTGGACAGCAAGCCGTTCCTGATCCGGATGCGCAATAACGCCGTCAGGCTTCTATTGCCGTATCTCTGAGAGGTGTCAGGCGCCCAGCCTCAGGGTAACGCAGATGGGGCGATGATCTGAGCCGAAGCGCGGCAGAGCACGGGCCTCCATGCGCGCCAGTCCGCGCACGAGGCATCGGTCCAGCCGCAGCGGAAGATGGTTCAGCATCCGATGCGTCTTTTCCTGCGGACCGACATCGAGAAATCCGGGAAGCAGGACAGGGCCGACCAGATTGAAATCGCCCATGATGACGGCGCGGTGGCGCATATTGGTGCTGATGCTGCGAAGCTGCCGCCGGTTGAGCAACTGGCCGTGAGACAGATGGACATTGGCAAGGGAAAAGCTGCCGAAATCAATAAGCTGTGCCGTACGTTTGACCAGCAGGCCACGCGGCAGGCGGCAGAATGACGGCGGACGGGTGAAGGGCAGGCGGCTCCAACAGGCCGTACCATGCGGACGGCCGGGAAGCGGGATGCGGTCGTAATAGCCGCCGAGGATTTCGGGGAGTTCGTCGACGGCCTCCTGCGCCTCCTGCATCACGACGATGTCCGGATTTTCTGCGCGGATGACGGTCAGAACGTCTTCAAGCGAGGCACCTTCCCAGCGATAGAGGTTCCAGCTCAGGATCTTGAAAGAGGCTCCGGATTGAGGAAACGCCGTCATTTCGGAGGCTCCGACAGATAGAGAGGGTTACGCCCGCGGTGATGGGGACCGGCGGCAAATTCGCTGGTCAGGGTATAGCCGACCGCCAGCAGGACAGGACCGAGGAAAATGCCGACGCCGCCAAAGGTCACGATGCCTCCCAGAACACCGAGGACGGTCAGCAGATAGGGAAGCTGGGCACCGCGGGCGATGAAGGCGGGACGGATGATGTGATCGGCGCCGGAGATGATGAGAACGCCATAAGTCGCAAGAAACAGCCCATGCCCGACATGATGCGTCATGCCCAGCCAGATGGCGGCTGGCACCCAGACCAGAGGCGCACCGATCGGGAAGACCGCGACGAAAGCGGTGATGCCCGCCAACAGAACCGGAGAAGGCACTCCTGCCAGCATCAGGCCAATTCCGGTCAGCACGCCTTGGATTAGCGCCGTACCGAGGATGCCATAGACCGTTCCGCGCACGGTGCGGCCAATGATGTTGATGAGCCGTGGCGTGGTCTGCGGGCCAGCGATACGGTCGATCAGGGCCGCGATGGTGTTGCCGAGCGTATCGCCGTTCAGCCACAGGAAGAAGGCGACGAACAGCGCCATGACGAGTTCAGCGAGACCGCTTGCCAACCGCAGAAGAACCGTCAGGGTGAGATGCGCGATCTGCCCGGCATAAGGGCGCAGGACTTCGGTCGCAAAAGCGCCGACATCATGGCTGAAATGATGCCACGCATTCACGAGATGCGGGCCTGCCATGGGGATGCGGTTGATCCATTCCGGGGGCGGGTTCGCGCTGGTGACATGCAGGATCAGGGTGTCGATTTCCGAAATCGTGCCGGGAATGTCGTTGATGCCCGCGCTGGTCAGTACTGTCATCGGGACCAGAATGAACAAGGCGCTCAGGGCCATCATGGCAAGGGCTGCCAGAACGGGGCGGACATGGCGGCGCATACGCCGATAGATTGGCCATGTCGTAAAGGCGAGAATTGCCGCCCACAGAATGGCCGAGAGAAACGGCCACAGGATAATGCCGCATCCATAGGCGATTCCCGCTAGTACCAAGCCTAGGATAATCCGTTCGGTCGTCATGCGAGGATGCGCTCCTGTCTGAAAAGAGACGGACGACACGGATGGCATGGCGGTGTGGGCTGCGTGCTCATGGAACGACACATTGGCACGCTCTGGCGCCGGACGCATCCCTCGACCTATGGTGTGATCATGACGATCTCGCCACTTGTTGATGCCGCGACCCTGATCCTCGAGGTCGGCCGGTTCATTCCCCTTGATGCCAGCGTGCTTTTGCCGGGGCAGAAGGGCGATCCCGATTCCGCATTTGTCGCGCAGCACCTTCCGGGTGCGCGACGATTCGATATCGACGTCTTTGCTGATCCAGAGAGTCCGCTCCCTCATACGGTGCCGGGTGCGGCACGGTTCGCCCGGCTGATGGGTGAACTGGGCGTGAGCGAGGAGACGCCGATCGTCTTTTACGACGGCCGTGGAAGCGTGGGCGCCTGTCGTGGATGGTGGCTTGCACGGCTCTTTGGGCATCGGAATGCGCGGATTCTGGATGGTGGCCTTGAGGAATGGGTGAAGGCGGGCGGTCCGGTTGAAAGCGGTGCACCCCCCGCAATCGAACCGGCAAGTTTTCGTCCCCGTCCTCGTTACGAGCTTCTGGCTGGCACGGGCGATGTGCGTCAGGCGCTGAAACGGCCCGATGTGCTGGTGTTGGACGCAAGAAGTTCGGGCCGCTTCGCTGCGACAGTGCCGGAGCCCCGTCCGGGCGTACGGGGCGGTCACATGCCGGGCGCGCAGAGCATGGACTGGACGCGCCTTGTGGACAGAAATGGCCGTTTTCTACCGCCGTCTGAACTTAAAGAGATTCTGGCTTCTGCCGAAGGGCGCTCAGTCATTGCAAGCTGTGGGTCTGGTCTGACGGCTGCAACGATCGTGGCGGCACTGGCAATCGCAGGTTATGACGACGCGGCTTTGTATGATGGGTCCTGGGCGGAATGGGGGAGCGATCCCGACGCGCCGGTTGTGACGGGAGAGGCATGAGCATGAGTGATCTGGAGCAGCGGGTGAGCGCGGGATGGGGCCGGATGGCATCCATGCTGGTGCGGGAGGGACGCTCGCATGATCTTCCCGAAACGGGGGAGTTCGTAAACGCGCCGGTCAGCCGGGGTTCGACGGTCCTGTTTCCGACGCTGGAGGCCATGAACAGGACGGACGGACGCAGCCACGCGCACAAGGCGGTGTATGGGGCGATGGGATCGCCGATCCAGCACCAGCTTGAGGAAATGCTCAGCCTGATCGAAGGCGGAACACATACGCAGGTCGTCAATTCAGGTCTGGCGGCGTGTACGATGCCGCTTCTGGCGTTTCTCGGCTGTGGTGATCACCTGCTTCTGCCCGATTCGGTTTATGGCCCCACGCGACGTTTTGCAGGGACAATGCTGCAGCGGCTGGGCGTAGTGACAACCTATTATCCGCCCATGGCTTCACGCGCCGAAATCAAGGCGCTCATCCGCCCCGAGACGAAGATTCTGTTTGCCGAAAGCCCGGGCAGTCATACGTTCGAGGTGCAGGATGTGCCGATGCTGGCCGAAGTGGCGCATGAGGCGGGTGCGCTTTTGATGTTGGACAACACCTGGGGGATCGGCGTGTTTCAGCCCTTCGTTCATGGTGTGGACGTGTCGATTCAGGCCCTGACGAAATACCCCGCCGGGCATTCGGACGTCATCATGGGATCGGTCACGGTCAATGACGAAGCGCACTGGAAAACGTTGCGTGATGCAGCAATCCAGCTCGGACAGTGCGCGGGGCCAGATGACTGCTGGCTGACGCTGCGCGGCCTGCGGACGATGGGCGTGCGGCTGGCGCATCAGGCGCGGTCTGCTCTGGACATCGCGCAGTGGCTCAAAGCGCGCCCTGAAGTCGCGCGGGTTCTGCATCCGGCGCTTGAAGACTGTCCGGGGCATGAGTTCTGGAAACGGGACTTTACGGGTGCCTGCGGGTTGTTTGGGGTGGAGCTTCAGCCGGGCATTTCCGTCGAAGCGACCGAACGGATGATCGACGGACTCAGCCTGTTCGGGATCGGGGCGTCGTGGGGGGGTTATGAAAGCCTCGTCCTGCCGACGACCGGGCATATCCGGCGCGTCACGGGTGAGGGCGGCCCGACATCCGCAACCTTCCGCCTCCATATCGGGCTTGAAGACGTTGAGGACCTGAAGACCGATCTGGCGCGTGGACTGGATGGCCTTCAGTTCTGAACCTTAGCGGCGGCGGAACGTCAGGGCTTCAGCGACGTGATGGCGCTGGATGCTCTGCGTTCCTTCCAGATCGGCAATGGTGCGGGAGACCCGGATCAGGCGCGTGATGCCACGGTTGGACAGGCGCAGCTTTTCGGCAGCCTGTTCGGCGAGAGAGCGGGCGTCATCGTCCATGTCGAGGTCGTCCGGGGACGCCTGTGAGTTCGGAACGCCCTGACGGTCGATCTGACGTTTGCGGGCAGTCTCCACACGGGCGCGAACCGTGGCGCTGTTCTCGCCTTTCGGGGCTCGGCTGATTTCGATCGGAGAGAGCGGCTCGATCTGGACGCAGAGGTCCATACGGTCGAGCATCGGGCCGGAAATCTTGGCCGTGTAATCCTCGCCACAACGCGGTGCCTTACGGCAGCTTCGCTCCAGATCGCCCAGATAGCCGCAGCGACAGGGGTTCATGGCGGCGATGAATTGAAAACGCGCGGGATAAGTCGTGTGATGGGCCGCGCGGGCGATGGAAATGCTGCCAGTTTCGATGGGCTGACGCAGGGACTCCAGACAGGAGCGTGAAAATTCCGGCAACTCGTCGAGAAACAGGACGCCGTTATTGGCAAGACTGACTTCGCCGGGCCGGGCCTTCGCGCCGCCTCCGACGATTGCGGGAAGGCTCGCGCTGTGGTGCGGCGCACGATAGGGCGGCCGGACGACCAGTCTCCCATTCTGTAGGATGCCGGAGACACTGTGAATCCGGCTGGTTTCAAGCGCTTCTTCACGTGTCAGATTGGGAAGAATACCGGGCAGACGGCTGGCGAGCATGGACTTTCCGGCACCGGGCGGTCCGCTCATGAGCATGGAATGCGCTCCTGCGGCGGCGATTTCCAGAGCGCGCCGTCCAAGCGCCATCCCTTTGACGTCCGCCAGATCCGGTCCGTATTCGAGAACCTGTTCACTTGGCAGCGGTACCGGAGACAGGATCTGTAGCCCCTGAAAATGGGAGACGAGAGCGGCAAGCGTCGGCGCACCGAGAACGTCCGTGCTCCCATTGCCCCAGCGTGCTTCAAGAGCCTGCGTGATCGGACAGATCAGGCCGAGTTTGTCCGCAACGGCGCCGATGGCAGCCGAAAGAACACCAGCAACGGGGTTGATCCGCCCATCCAATGAGAGTTCGCCAACGGCGGCATAGGCCGAGACAGCCTCAAAAGACAGAACGCCCATAGCGCAAAGCAACCCAAGTGCGATGGGCAGATCGAAATGCGCGCCTTCCTTGAGAAGATCGGCCGGGACGAGATTGACGAGAATGCGTTTGGGCGGCAGTGCCAGCCCCATGGCCGTCAAGGCTGCGCGGACACGTTCGCGCGCCTCACCGACGGATTTGTCTGCCAGTCCCACGACGAGAAATGCAGGAAGGCCGCTGGAGACCTGAACCTCGACCGTGACCGGAATGGCTTCAATGCCCGAGAATGCGAAGCTTTGGATACGGGCGAGGGCAGGTGCATGCGGGCTGGGACTCGTCATAAGACAAATCCTAGCCCTAATTTATTTCCCGTTGGTTAACGGAAAAGGCCTCAGGAACGCTGGTACAGCAGACGGGCACGGAGGGTGCCATCGAGCGCCTTGAGCCCGTCGAGAAGTTTCGTGTCCATGTCCGGGCCTTCCGACTCGGCTTCGACGACGACATATCCCACTTCACCATCCGTCTGGAGGTACTGGGCCGTCACGTTGCAGTTCTGCGCCGCAAACAGATCGTTGATCTGGCGCATAATGCCGGGACGATTGGCGTGGACATGCATGAAACGCGTGCCGCGCGGGCGTTCGGGAAGCTGGACGCTGGGGAAGTTGACCGAACCGATCGTGGAGCCCACGTCGGAATAATCCACCAGCTTACGCGCGACTTCAACGCCGATGCGCTCCTGCGCTTCCATGGTGGAGCCGCCGATATGCGGCGTGAGAATGACATTCTCCAGACCCTGAAGCGGGGATTTGAATTCTTCGCCAGCCTTCTTGGGCTCGACGGGGAACACATCCACGCCCGCGCCCATGAGATGGCCGTCCTTGAGGGCCGCGGCGAGGGCGTCGAGGTCCACGACATTGCCGCGCGCGTTATTGAGCAGGATGGAATTGGGCTTCATGGCCCGGATTTCCGTCTCTCCGATCAGCAGATCGGTCTCCGGTGTCTGCGGGACGTGGAGGCTGACGATATCGGACTCGGCCAGCAGGTCATGCAGGGTCGGGACGGCGATGGCATTGCCGTGCGGCAGACGAGGCATGACGTCGAAATAAAGGACGCGCATGCCGAAAGCCTCGGCCAGGACGGAAAGCTGCGATCCGATGGAGCCATAGCCGACGATACCGAGCGTCTTGCCGCGGACTTCCCAGGCATTGGTGGCGGATTTATCCCAGCCGCCCTTATGGCAGGCTTCCGAGCGCGACGGGATGCGACGGAGCAGCATCACGACCTCGCCCATGACCAGTTCGGCCACGGAACGGGTGTTGCTGAAGGGCGCGTTGAAGACGGGAATCCCGAGCATGCGGGCAGCATTCAGATCGACCTGATTGGTGCCGATGCAGAAGCAGCCGATGGCCATGAGGCGGTCTGCGGATTCAAGGATTTCGCGCGTGAGCTGGGTCCGGCTGCGGATGCCGACCATATGCACGCCCTGAAGGGCCTCTTTCAGCGCATCGCCTTCAAGCGCGCCCTTGACCCGCGTGACCTCTGCATAGCCCTCTGCGGCGAAATGGGAAGCGGCGCTTTCGTGAATGCCTTCCAGAAGAAGAATGCGGATCTTGTTCTTGGGGAGAGAGAACTGCGTTTCCATAAATCCGTCCCGGTCATGAACCGGAAGGCTCCGGTTTCAATTCAAACTGGTTCACCAGATCTGGCCGTGACCAGACCGGCCCCGGCTGCTGTCTGCCGCCACGTTCGCCGGGGCCCCCTCCCTAGCCGATCAGCGGGTTTCAGGAAAGATGGCGCACGAGTTCGGGAAGCAGGGTTGCATCTCCACAGGCGAGGACGGTGCCGTCACTTTCGAGCGTCAGGCTCTGTCCCTGCCAGTCCGTAATGCGGCCTCCTGCACCTTCCACAACCGGAACGAGCGCGCCCCAGTCCCATGGATTCATGGTGCATTCCGCAATGACGTCGATCTGACCAAGCGCAAGAAGGCCGTAAGCGTAGCAGTCTCCGCCCCAGGACGTGCGGCGGGTGTGTTTCTGCAGATTGGCAAAACGTGGCGCATGAGCGGCGGTCATGATCTCCGGGGCGGTGCAGGACAACTCTGCTTCGGCGGCGTTCGGGCAGGGACGGGTGCCGATGGTTCCGGGCAGGCGATCGGACAGAAACTGCGTGGGCCGCCCCGAAACACCAATCCAGCGTTCCCCGGTTACGGGCTGGTCGATCAGTCCGAGCACAGGACGACCTTTATGAAAAAGGGAAATGAGCGTGCCGAAAGTAGGACGACCGGTTAGGAAGGCACGGGTGCCGTCGATGGGATCGAGAACCCACAACCAGTCGCCATTCGTGCCGCTCATGCCGCTTTCTTCCCCGAGAATGGCATGTTCCGGCAGGCGCTCTGCGAGAACGTCGCGCATGGCCTGTTCCGCCTGACGATCCGCGATGGTGACGGGGCTGTCATCGGATTTCGCATCGGCGCGCAGGGATGTCCGGAAATAGGGCAGGACGGTCTTGCGGGCGATATCCGCACAGGCCGTTGCGGCATCAATGGCACTTTGCAGCACGTTTTCAGTCATGATTTGTGGCTATTCCTGTCCTGTAAGCGCTGCATGAGATTGACGCCCGTGGTGGCGGGCGGCATCAGAGGAGCCATGCATCCGATCATCGTCATTCCCTCCAGACTTGCTTCCACCCGCCTGCCGCGCAAGCCCCTCGCTGATATTGGTGGCGTCCCCATGATCGTCCGGGTCGCCCGTCAGGCTCTGGCGGCGCAGATCGGCCCTGTAGTCGTGGCGGCGGGAGACGAGGAAATTCTGGAGGCCGTCAAAGGGATATCCGGCGTAAGGGGCGTGCTGACCGACTCGGATCTGGCAAGCGGCTCAGATCGTGTTCATGCCGCTTTGGCGGACGTGGATCCCGATGGCGATCATGATGTGGTCATCAATCTTCAGGGCGATCTGCCCCTGATTGCGCCTTCCAGCCTGACTGCCGTTCTGAAACCGCTTGAAGATCCGGCGATCGATATCGGAACACTGGCCGCGCCGGTTACGAGCGATGCCGAGCGCGATGCTACGCAGGTCGTCAAGATTGCGTGTGATTTTGACGGGACGGATGTGACGCGGGCACTGTATTTTTCGCGTCTGCCCATTCCATGGGGTGACGGGCCGCATTGGCATCATGTGGGCGTCTATGCCTGGCGCCGGACCGCGCTGGAGCGTTTCGTGGCTCTTGCGCCGTCTGCTCTGGAGGGTCGGGAAAGTCTTGAACAGCTTCGTGCGCTACAGGCTGGCATGACGATCGGCTGTGCAAGGATTGACCATGCCCCCCAAGGGGTGGATACGCCTGCTGATCTTGAGCATGTGAGAGGGTTGGTCTGATGCCGGTCATTGCATTTCAGGGCCGTCCGGGCGCCTATTCCGATCTGGCCTGCCGTCAGGCGCGTCCGGGCTGGACAACGCTGCCCTGCCCGACTTTTGCCGATGCGATTGACGCCGTGCATGATGGCCGGGCCGATGAGGCGTTATTGGCCTGCGAAAACACGCTCGCCGGGCGCGTGCCGGACATTCATTCGCTGCTGCCTGACGCCGGGCTTCATATCGTCGGGGAATATTTCCAGCGCGTGGAGCATTGTCTTCTGGGTGTACCGGGAGCGACGATCGAAGATATCCGGCGCATTCACACCCATCCGGTTGCTCTGGGGCAGGTTCGCAAGTTGGTCAGCGAGCTTGGCGTGGAGCCAGTGGTGCAGTTCGACACGGCGGGCGCGGCTGAAATGGTCGCTCAGTGGGGACGGAAAGAAGACGCGGCCATTGCCTCCTCCCTTGCGGCCGATCTGAACGGACTGACGGTGCTGCGGAGCAATGTGGAAGATGCCTCTCACAACACGACGCGCTTTTATCGTGTCTCCCGCAAGCCTTGCATTCCTTCACCCGAACGCACAGATGTTCTGACGACGCTCCTGATGCGGGTCGGAAACTGTCCGGGTGCGCTCTATGCGGCATTGGGTGGATTTTCCCGGCATGGTATCAACATGACGCGGATCGAAAGTTACATGCTGGACGGCTCGTTCACGGCGACGCAGTTCCTGATGGATGTCGAGGGGCATCCCGAGCAGGCAGCACTGGCCAGTGCGCTCGCAGAACTGGAGCAGGTCAGCGATGATCTCAGAATTCTGGGTGTTTACCCAAGCAGCCTCTCACGGCACGCCGCGTGACGGCAGGACAGGAACCCATGACAGAAGACGGAACAATGGCTGACACGAGCATGTATCAGGGATCGCTGACGGCTCTGGTGACCCCGATGCATACGGACGGGCGGATTGATTTCGACGTCTCGGCCAAGCTGATCGAACGCCAGATCGACGCTGGTACAACGGCACTGATCCCCGCTGGAACGACAGGTGAAAGCCCCACACTTTCGCACGAAGAACATAGCCGTGTTGTCGCGCACTGTGTCGAGACGGCGAATGGTCGGGTCCGCGTCATGGCAGGTGCTGGCTCCAACAGCACGTCTGAAGCCGTCCTGATGGCGAAACACGCTCATTCCGTCGGAGCGGACAGTCTGCTGGTCGTGGTGCCATACTATAACAAGCCGTCGCAGGAAGGGCTGTATCGCCACTTCATGACGATTGCGGATGCAACGCCCTTGCCGATTTTCCTGTACTGCATTCCGGGTCGGTCTGTTGTCGACATTTCGGTGGCGACCATGGCGCGTCTGGGAGAACATCCCAATATCGTCGGAACAAAGGACGCTACGGCCAATATGGCACGGCCGATCTCGGTACGTCGGGCAGTGGACAAATCCTTCAACCAGCTTTCTGGTGACGACAATACTGTTCTGTCGTTCCTCGCTGCGGGAGGCGACGGATGTATCGGCGTGACGTCGAATGTTGTGCCGCATCTGTGCGCGGACATGCATCTGGCTTGGCAGGAAGGGCGGATCGAAGATGCGATCGCCATCCAGGATCATCTGACACCGCTCCATGATGCGATGTTCATGGAAAGCAATCCGGGGCCGGTCAAGTACGCGATGTCACGGCTTGGTCTGTGCGGTGCAACCCTGCGTTTGCCGCTGGTCGAGCCTCAGGGAGCGACTCGTCTGGCTGTTGATGAAGCCCTGCGTGCTCTTGAGCTTCTGGACTGAGTGCAGGTATGGCGGGAAAGAAAACCAAGAGCGGCATGATTTCTCACGGCATTGCCGCGCAGAATCGCAAAGGTCGGTTTGACTACACGATTCTGGAGACGACCGAAGCCGGGATTGTTCTAAAGGGGCCGGAAGTTAAAAGCCTTCGTCTTGGACGCGCGACCATTACGGAGGCTTATGCGGCTGAGCGTGACGGCGAAATCTGGCTCTTCAATTCCTATATTCCGGAATATCAGGGCGGTGTGCTCTCGCGTTTCGAGCCGCGAGCACCACGCAAACTCCTGATGCACCGCAAACAGATCGTGCATTTTCTGGATTCGGTCAGTCGTGCGGGGGCCAGTCTTGTGCCGTTGGATATTCACTTTAACGATCGTGGAATGGCGAAAGTGACGCTGGGTCTGGGTCAGGGACGTCGCAAGGAAGACAAGCGGCACGCCATTGCCGAGCGGGACTGGAAGCGGGACAAGGCTAGGCTGGTCCGCAGTAGTGGTAAGGATTACGGGTAAGAACCCCGCAAAGGCTGGATCAGATCCGGCCTTTTTTTATGGCCTGAGACAGCGCCCGCAATTTTGGGCACAAAAAAACCGCTGCAGCAGAAGCTGGCAGCGGTTTTTTTTTACTCAGACCGAAGTCCGGGTCATTCAGTCAGCGCTGATTTCAGCAGCTTCCGGACCCTTCTGGCCCTGAACAACCTTGACGTTGATCGTCTGGCCTTCGTCAAGCGTCGGCAGGCCGGAACGCTCGAGAGCAGAAGCGTGGACGAAAATGTCCTTGCCACCGGATTCCGGCGTGATGAAGCCGAAGCCCTTCGTGGCGTTGTACCACTTGACCGTGCCACGCATATCTTCAGCGCGGGACAGGTCCGGAGCCGGACGGCCCGGACGAGCCGAGCCACCGAAACGGGGCTGATCGCCGAAAGCAGCGCGCGGGCGCGGTGCTTCTGCCGTGCTCTCGTCAACCGAGAGAACTTCAGCGACCTGACGACCCTTCGGGCCCTGGCCGATGCGGACCACGACGGTTGCACCCGGGTTCACGGCGCTGACACCGGCATTGGTGAGAGCGTTGGCGTGCAGGAAGATGTCGCCCGAACCATCGGACAGTTCAACGAAACCGAAGCCCTTTTCGGTGTTGAACCACTTCACGCGGGAGCTGATTTCCGGGCCTGAAGCTGCGACGAAGCTGTTGCTGCGACGAGGAGCGCCGTAGCCGCCACCGCCACCATTTCCACCACCAAAGCCACCACGGTCGCCATAGGACGGCTGGGACGAGTATGTGTCGTCAAACCCGCCGCGGCGAGGTGAGTTGAAGCTGCTGCGGTCGGTTCTGTTGTTTCTCAACGGTCTAATCCCGAGACTGGGGTGCCATGATAGGGCGGACCCTGTCGTGACGTAATTTCAAAAATTTGGAAAAAAACGATGCTGCTTTTCTCCTGCAATAAGCTGTAGCACGGTTTTTTCCTTCTCTGCCACAGGGAATGTCAGGCTGAAACATAACTCGCGCTGATTTTAAGATTGTGAAGTGTCCGGTCGACACTTTGATTTCGGTCGTGGAAATGACATACACACGTTTTCCAGTACTTTGCGGTCCCGGATCCCGCACGTAACAGAGGTGCCCATGCGAAGCAGACTGACTTTTTCCATTGGAGCCACTGCCGTGCTGGCGCTGTCTTCCTCTGCTATGGCAACACCGTTGCAGGACCCGTATGGAACATGGACCATTCAGGGTGAAAATGATGCAATCTCCACGCTGAAAGGCACGTCGGATCAGTATTATACGTCCGGTCTGCGCATCAACTGGACGTCCGGAACCGATAATCTGCCGCGCCCGATTGCCAAGCTGAACCGCATCCTGATGGGAGAAGGCGTTCAGCGCATCAGTATCGGTTTACAGCAGATCATTGATACGCCCCGCGATACGCAGGCCGACAATCCGCCTCAGGGTGATCGTCCTTATGCGGGCCTGCTGCTCGGAACGGTCAACCTCATCAACGATACCGATCTTTCCCGGACTGTTACGGGAATCCAGTTCGGCATGCTTGGCCCGGCAGGACTCGGGCGTCAGGTCCAGAACGGGTTTCACAAGGCTATCAGCGACACCCCGAGCACGGGCTGGGGCCATCAGCTTGCGAATCAGCCGATCTTTCAGGTTCAGGCGGGACGGATCTGGCGTCTGCCGGTCCTGAATGTCTATGGCATTCACGCGGATGTGCTGCCCGCGATCTCGGGTGCTGCTGGTGATTACCGGACCTATGCCGATGTGGCGACGACGTTCCGCATCGGTCAGGGTCTCGACAGCGATTTCGGCAATGCGACAATCGGACCGGGGCTGGACGGAACGGATGCGTTCCGCGCGACTCGTCCTTTCGCCTGGTATTTCTATGGCGGTGTTGAAGGTCAGGCCGTGGGATATGACGTGACGCTTCAGGGCAGTACGGTCCGCCCGAATGCGCCGCATGTGAACAAGATATGGGATGTGGGTGAGGTTCATGCCGGTGTTGCGGTGATGTGGCATGGTGTGCGCCTGTCCTATAGCCAGAACTGGCAGACAGCCCAGTTCCAGACTCAGAAGGCCGGCCTGTTCAACTATGGATCGCTCAAGCTGTCCGTGAAGTTCTGACCCATTTAGACCGCTGATCTGAAAAGGCCGCCTTCCATGAAAAGGAAGGCGGCTTTTTTTTATGTCAGGGCAGGATGCGGGGTGTGACTGTCACGAACCGGTGCGCCCAGAAGATAGCCTTGGACTTCCTCGCAGCCATTGGCGTCCAGCAGGGCCATCTGGTGCTCGGTTTCCACACCCTTCGCGCAGCAGGTGATATTCAGGGACCGTGCCAGTGACAGAATGGCGTACATTACTTCGTCGGCGCGGATGTCTTCGCCCAAATACTGGACAAAAGCCCGATCGAGTTTGATCTGATCCAGCGGATAAGTCCGCAGGCGTTCCAGCGAAGAATAGCCTGCCCCGAAATCGTCGATGGCGAGGCGCACGCCCAATGCGCGAACACGGGAGAGTTCACGGAAAGCGATGTCGGATGGTCCGAATGGTCGGCATTCGGACAACTCGATCTGCAAACGGCCGGGCGGAAGGCCGGTCTGGGTCAGAACTGAATCGATGAGGGGGGCCAGGCGTTCGTTGACCAGCCAGACAGGCGAGACATTCACGCAGACCCTCAAGGGAGCAGGCCAGTGCAATGCAGCCAGGCAGGCATTGCGCAGACTCCAGCTGTCGAGCGCTTCAATCATGCCCGCTTCTTCGGCGTAATGGATGAACAGGTTCGGCGCGACTTCGCCGTGTCCGGGGCGCGTCCAGCGTAGCAGCGCCTCATGTCCGACGATCTTCTGGGATTCCGTATCGACGATGGGCATCCATTTAAGGAAAAGTGCGTCGTCCTCGACGGCTTTGAGAAGATCCTGCTCAAGATTGGACGTGACGGTATAGGTGTTGGTGAGTTCTGCGTTTGCCCGGCGTTCATGTCCCCCTCCGGTCCGATTGGCTTCGGTGAGGGCAGCGCGTGCGGCAAGAATGAGCTGGTTCGCATCTTCGGCATCCTGCGGATAGACGCTCCAGCCCGCGGAGATGGAGAAAGGGACAGCTCCCATCTCCAGGTCAACGGGAGTGCTGGAAATCTGCAGAATGGCGTTGACCAGAGTGCGGGTCGTGACGGCTGTTGTCCCCGGCGGGGTGAGGACCATGAAATGTCCTCCCCCGATCGAGCTGAGGAAAGCCCCTTCCGGCAGGACGGCTTTCAGGCGCCGGATCATCTCCGCAAGAATAAGATCAGCCGTGTCCCATCCATACCGATCGTTGATTAGGGAAAGGTGATCAAGATTAAGGTGAATGAGGCTGAAAACGGCGCGGCGGGGCAGTTTCCCGGTTCTTTCGATGAACTGCTGCAGGACAAGAAGACTCTCCTCACGATCGGGAAGAGAGGATTTTCCAGCGTTCTCCGTAACCTCACAGGCAAGCTGCCTGGCCACGTCCTGCAGTGAATCTTCGGCCGTCGGCAGGAAGCTGCTGCCGTTCAGGCGAATGGCGATCAGAAACTGTCTGCGGTGACTGTCATAGGATCTGTTCGTAATCGGAAGCCCGATGAGCGACCAATCTTTGAAAAACGGACATGAGAAAAAGGTTTTGCCTTTTCGTTTTTGCTCGGCTGCGAGAATGATCTCGCCAGCGTCCAGCTTGTAGAGCGCGACTGGGGGCGATCCTGCGGACTGGAGAATGGATGGTATTCCGTTCTCCGGGATATCCAGAAATGCGACCGCTGTTGCGCCTGTTGCGGCCAGAAGCAGACGAAAGAGCAGGGATCGGCTGTCCGGAGAGGAGCCAGAGTATTCGTGGAGCGTCTTTTCCTGAACGTCTCTGGCCGGACTGCCCATCATTCGTAGACTCCATGAAATTCGGTTGAACGCATTATTGATAAATTCACAGTATTATATCGGTGTGAATTTTTCTGTCTAACCGGAAATCAGAAGTCTGTCGGGGTCGTTGCGGTCGAATATTTCGAGCAGAATTCTGAGTGCATGGCCTCGCGCACCAGTGAGTTGCGGGTTGCGAACGATTTCGCGTTCGCTGTCCTGCTGCATGGCGGTCAGCAGCAGCGCAAGACGGGCACCCTGTGCCAGACGGAAACCGGGAAGACCGGACTGGCGGTCCCCCGCAATGTCTCCACCACCCCGGATCCGATAGTCTTCGTCAGCGATCAGAAAACCGTCATTGGTGTCGCGTAGAAGGCTCAGACGCCGGACAGCGGTGGGCGTGGCGCTCCGGTCATGGAGCAGGAGGCAGAAGGACTGTTTTGAACCGCGTCCCACGCGGCCACGCAATTGATGAAGCTGAGCAAGGCCGAAGCGTTCGGCCTGTTCAATCACCATGACGGACGCATTGGGGATGTCCACGCCGACTTCGATGACGGTTGTGGCGACGAGAAGCCGTGTTTTGCCGAGACGGAACGTGTCCAGAGCTTCCTGACGAACGGTAATGTCCTGTTTGCCGTGTGCGAGACCCACAAGCCCTTCAAATCGTTGCTCCAACGAAGCCCACCGCTCTTCCGCGGCAGCCGCGGCCTGTGTTTCGCTATTTTCGATGAGCGGGCAGACCCAGAAGACCTGCACGCCATCACGCAGAGCCCGGCTGATGCCTGCAAGCACGCTGTCGAGCGAGTCCATGCTGTGCAGCGTCGTGCGGATCGGCTGGCGGCCAGGGGGCTTCGAGTCCAGACGGCTGACGCTCATCTCGCCCCATTCCATAAGCTGGAGCGTGCGGGGGATGGGCGTTGCGGTCATGATGAGAATGTCCGTCGCTTCCCCCTTTGCGCTCAGATTCATGCGCTGACGAACGCCGAATCGATGCTGTTCGTCGATGACGGCGAGGCCGAGATCGTGGAAGGTCACGCCGTCCTGAAACAGGGCATGCGTTCCGACGACGATCCTTGCCGTGCCATCCGCGATGGCCGCGAGCACCTTGCGCCGGGCTGCGCCTTTGATCGTACCGCTCAGATAGGTGCATTCCGTCGGGCAGAGGCGGGAGAGCGTTTCGAAATGCTGGCGGGCGAGGATTTCGGTCGGCGCCATGAGCGCAGCCTGAGCACCGGATTCCACAACCTGAAGCATCGCGTTCATCGCGACGAAAGTCTTGCCCGCGCCGACATCACCCTGAAGCAGACGCATCATGGGCGTCGACGCAGAGAGGTCGGCGGCAATTTCCGCAATGGCCATGGTCTGGGCGTGAGTTGGTTTATGTCCGAAGCGCTGGAGCATTTCGGCCTGAAGCGCACCGGTGCCGGGAAAGCTGCGCCCGTGCCGCTCGCGGGCCTTGAGGCGCGCGAGCCCGAAGCAAAGCTGATCGGCCAGCAGTTCATCAGCCGCAAGGCGGGACAGGGCGCGGTTGCGAACCGGCTCCCACGCAACGTCCGGCGGGATGATCTCCGGCGATTGCATCAGGCGCAGAGCCTGCGTGAAGGACTGCCATTTCCGCTGGGTAACGAGGGCCGGGTCCAGCCATTCCGGCAGATCGGGCAGGAGAGCCAGAGCAGCGCGCATGGCCTTGCGGACCGTATAGGGGAAAAGCCCGGCGGTGAGAGGCCAGACGGGTTCGAGCGAGGGGAAGCTGTCGCGTTTGGCCCAGCTCACGACATGATCGGGCTGCGGCATTGTCAGCTCACCCTGAAAGCTGCCGGTTTTGCCAGACACCAGCAGTTCAGCGCCTACGGTCGGGCTGGGCATGTTGCGCGTCTGGAAGAAAACAAGGTCGAGCGTTCCAGTATCGTCTTCGGTGCGGATAATGGAAGGCTGCCCGGGGCGCCCCGCCTTGCGCAGGGCAACGACACGGACATGCGCCGTCAGGATTTCGCCGGGGGCGAGATTGTGTCCGTCCGCAACTGTGCGCAGAATGCGCCGGTCAACCACCCGTTCGGGCAGGGTGAACAGCAGGTCCAGCACCTTTCGTCCGCCGGCGATCTTTTCCAGAAGGCTGGCATGCCGTGGCCCAATTCCGGGCAGGCTCGTCAGCGGCGCAAAAAGTGGGGCGAGCGCATGCTCTGTCTCAGAGTTGGGATCGGCAGGGGACGGGAACTGTTCGGACGGCATCGTGACAACGGGCGCTTCCCGTGCTCCTCGGGCTGACAGGCGATGGAACGGAAGGTATAGGGCATGAGCAGGATGGAACAAAACGAAACCATGACCCGTGAAATGTCCACAACGTCCTTTGACCGGTCTTTCGGACCGACCGTCTGGGGCGTGCCTGATGGTAGTGTGGCCTTTCTTCTCCGTCAGCGCCTTGCCGAGCATGACGGACCACTGCTGCATGTTGCGCGCGATGACGCCGCCGTAGCGGCGCTGGCCGACATGCTGGCGTGGCTCATGCCTGAAGTCGAAGTTCTGCGGCTGCCGGCTTGGGACTGTCTGCCCTATGACCGTGTTTCGCCCAATCCGGTTCTGATCGCCGAACGGGCAGGGACGCTCTGCCGCCTGCTGGAGCCCACGAAGGCGCAGCGCATTGTCCTGACGACCGTGCACAGCCTGATCCAGCGCGTGCCTCCGCGTTCGGCGTTCCGAGGACAGTCCATCAGCGTGAAGACGGGCGAGAGCCTCGATCAGGCCATGCTGATCGAACTGCTGGTGGCCAATGGCTACACCCGGACCGATACAGTCATGGAAGCGGGCGAGTTCGCCACACGGGGCGGTATTTTCGATCTGTTCCCGGCGGGTGAAAGTGATCCGATCCGGCTCGATCTGTTCGGAGACGAGGTCGAGAACATCCGCGCCTTTGATGTCGGAACGCAGCGCTCCACTGAGACCCTGAAGCGCTTCGAGTTGCGACCGGTGTCCGAATTTTCGCTGGGCCCCGACAGCATCAGCCGCTTCCGTACTGGCTGGCGCGATTCGTTCGGCCCTGCGGCGACGTCCGATACGATTTATGAAAACGTCTCGGATGGGCGGCGCTATCCGGGGCTGGAGCACTATCTGCCGCTGTTCCATGACGGTGACGGCCATCAGATGGAAACGCTGCTGGATTATCTGCCGGGTGGTGCAGTCAGTTTTGACCAGCATGCACCAGAGATCCTCAAGGCGCGGCTGGATATGATCGCCGATCATTATCAGGCCCGGCGCGTTCCGACGCGCGAAGGAGAAATCCCGTACCGTCCGCTGCCGCCACACCGGCTCTATCTGGATACGCACGGCTGGGAATCGATGCTGGCGGATGTGCCGTCCGTCATTCTCAATGCGTTCGCCATGCCGGATACGGCTCACGGCGTGGATGCAGGTTATCGGCCCGGCCCGCTGTTCGCGCGTGCGAAGGACGGAACGCGGGCAGGGATGTTTGAGGCTTTCGGACAGCAGGTGAAAACCTGGGCCGAAGCCGGGCGGCGGACCTACGTTACGGCCTGGAGCCGGGGCTCACGGGAACGGATTTCGCATCTGCTGGCGGAACATGGCGTTACGGTCACGTCCTATGACGATTGGCCGGATGCGGCAGGAATGCCGAAAGGCACGACCGGCCTGTTGACGCTGGGGCTGGAGCGCGGGTTCGTCTCGGACCGTATGTGCTTCGTCTCCGAGCAGGATCTGCTGGGCGAGCGGATTTCGCGTCCGCCGCGCCGCCGCAAGCGTGGAGAGCAGTTCATCTCGCAGGTCGGCGAGATTGCGGAAGGCGATCTGGTCGTTCATTCCGATTACGGAATCGGGCGGTATGTCGGGCTTGAAACGGTCGTGGAAGGCCGGGTCGCGCATGATTATCTGTCGATCCTGTACGACGGGGAGCAGAGGCTTCTTCTGCCTGTCGAGAATATCGAACTTCTGAGCCGTTTTGGTTCCGAGCAGGCCGGGGTTCAGCTCGACAAGCTGAGTGGAACTGCTTGGCAGGCCCGCAAAGCCAAGATGAAATCCCGCATCCGCGTCATGGCGGGCGAGCTGATCAAGACGGCAGCGGCACGCGCCATGAAAGATGCGCCAATGCTCGCACCCGCCGAAGGGTTGTGGGACGAGTTCTGCGCGCGCTTTCCGTTCGTGGAGACGGAAGATCAGTCCCGCGCGATTGCGGATGTGCTCGAAGACATGAGCGCCGGGCGCCCGATGGATCGACTGGTCTGTGGCGATGTAGGTTTCGGTAAGACGGAAGTCGCGTTGCGGGCGGCGTTCGTGGCCGCCCTTTCGGGCATGCAGGTTGCGGTCGTGGTGCCGACGACGCTGCTCGCCCGCCAGCATTTCCGAAGCTTTACGGCACGTTTCGAGGGCTTTCCCGTCAATGTGGTGCAGCTTTCGCGTCTCGTAACGCCCAAGGAAGCCACGAAGGTCCGCGAGGGCATGGCGAACGGCACGGTGGATATCGTCGTTGGCACCCATGCGCTGCTGGCCAAGAGCGTGGCATTCGAGCGTCTGGGTCTGCTGATCATCGACGAAGAACAGCATTTCGGCGTCTCTCACAAGGAACGCCTGAAAGCGCTGCGTGAGGACGTGCATGTCCTGACGCTCTCCGCCACGCCGCTTCCGAGAACGCTTCAGCTTTCGCTGTCCGGCGTGCGGGAAATGAGCCTGATCGCAACGCCGCCGACGGACCGTCTGGCGGTCCGCACGTTCATCACACCCTTCGATAGCGTCATGATCCGTGAAGCCATTCAGCGTGAACGCTTCCGTGGCGGCCAGGTCTTCTGTGTCGTGCCGCGCCTGGCGGATATGGACAGGATGGCCGAGCGTCTGGCGGAAATCGTACCGGATGCCAAGACCGTACAGGCGCATGGTCGCCTGACGCCGACCGAGCTTGAACGTGTCATGACGGAGTTCGCGGACGGAAAATACGATATTCTCCTCTCCACCAATATCGTGGAAAGCGGGCTGGACATGCCCAGCGTGAATACGATCATCATCCATCGTGCGGACATGTTCGGTCTGGGACAGCTCTACCAGCTTCGCGGACGCGTGGGGCGTGGGAAGCAGCGCGGTTATGCCTATCTGACCTGGCCGCAGACGCGCCCGCTCTCGGCATCCTCGGAAAAGCGGCTTGAGATCATGCAGACGCTGGATTCGCTCGGGGCCGGGTTCACGCTGGCGTCCCACGATCTGGATCTGCGAGGCGCTGGCAACCTGTTGGGGGATGAGCAGTCCGGACATATCAAGGAAGTCGGGATCGAACTCTATCAGCAGATGCTGGAAGACGCCGTAATCGACATGCGTCGTGAGCGTGGCAAGCGTCTGGAGGAAGAGGATAGCTGGACCCCGACCATCATTCTGGGTCTGCCTGTCCTGATCCCCGAAACCTATGTGCCGGACCTGCCGGTGCGTCTGGGGCTGTATCGCCGGATTGCGTCGCTGACGAACGAGGCCGAGGTTGAGGCGATGCGCGCGGAACTGGTGGATCGCTTTGGGTCACTTCCGCCGGAAGTCGGCAATCTGTTGGATGTGGTTCTGATCAAGCGTCTGTGTCGCGAGGCCGGGGTGGAACGTCTGGAAACCGGGCCGAAAGGCATGGTGATCCAGTTCCGCCGCAACCGGTTTGGCAACCCTGCTGCGCTGATCGACTGGGTGACACGCAAGAAGGAATCGGGCGTAAAAATCCGGCCCGATCACAAGCTTGCGGTCATCCGCGAAATGACGAATGCGACCCGCATTGGCTATGCCAAGAAGGTCACGACCGTCCTATGCAAAATGATCCGCAAGCTCGAAGTCGAGACATCAGGGGACTGAGAACGGCAGCGGGATGCGGTTGACGGTTACGACGCCGCCGCTCAGCCCAACGTCCCACAGGGTCGTATCGCCGTTTTGACGACCCATCAGTCGGGCAATCGTGAGTGCGGCTACGACCTTCTTGGGGGCCGTATCACGGATCTGTCCGATCAGAGTATCGACGTTCGTCACACCGATATGCAGGTCCGCCGCTGACGTGGATGCGGTGGGGCCGGGGTCGATGGTGCCCTTGCCGTCGATGGCGCTGCTACCCGTAATGGCATGCAGGGCGTTGATCGTGATCTGCTGGCGGGCTGTGTCGAGGCCCTGAACCGTCAGATCCGCCGAAAGCTGCGTGGGCATGAGTGGCTGCTTGGTGTCGTGGATGCCGCTGCCCTCAACCTTCAGGCGCAGATCCGGCGTCGTCTGAACCGCCTGGATCGACGCTTTGCGGATCGTCATATCATGACCGGGGCGAGCCAGCGTCACATTCGCCCATGTGGCTTGCGGAGTGCCGCCACGGATGTCGCTGCTGTTGATCGTCAGGCTCTGGTCCTTGCAGGCGGGACTGATGCCGCCGCGAAAGGCGCTGAGTGCGGCATAGGCGGCAACTTCATTGAAACGCTCCAGAGTTGCGGTCTCGACATGGCCGGAAGGGTCGGAGAGCGTCACGCCATGAATGTCGAGCGTGATGTCCGTTCCGGTCAGCGCTGCATGCAGGGTCTTGGCCGTCAGGCCATGTGCGGTAGTCTGGGTGCCGCCCAGCTCATAAGTCATACACGAGGCGGGAAGGCCAGCGGGTGTGTTCGCGCTGGCCACGATGGGTGTCAGGAGTGCGGCAGTCGCGGCGAGTAAAGTAAGGCGCAGGGACATGGGAGGGTTCCGGACTGTGGAGAGAGAAGAAGCGTTAAGACCGTATTAGGGAATGAAGCGGTAAAATAATGGCACCTCCTCCTCTTTCGGAGAAATGCGCGTGTCGTCTTCCATTTCTGCCATGCCCGCCATTCCGCAGTATGTCTCCATCATCAAGGATGAAGAATCTTCGGCAAACAAGTGGGAAAAAACAAGCGTTTCCACCCAGCAGGCGGTTGCAGCGTTCAAGAGCGATGCGTCTTCGATCAAGACTCCGCAGCAGCTTCTGAAAAACTACAAGGCCCTCAAGGTCGTGCTGGGCGCTTATGGCATGTCTTCGGCGATCGGCGAGACGGCCGTTCTGACGAAACTGATGACGCAGGACCCGACATCAGCCAAATCCCTTGCCCAGACCAGCGGCAATTCGTCATGGAAAGCGTTTGCCAAAGCGTTTTCTGACTGGTCAACGTCACCCTTGGCTTCTGCCGATACGGTTCAGAGCATCACGCAGAGCTATCTGACCAATAGCTACGAAGACAGTCTGCAGACGGAAACGCCGGGTCTGGGGGATGCGCTCTATTTTACCCGGACCGCCAAGACGGACATGACGCTTGAAAACGTGATGGCTGATCCAAAGCTCCTGAAAGTGGCGGAAGTTGTGTCGGGGTTTGATACCACGCAGTTTGGTGCACTGGATTACGATCAGCAGGTTCGCCTGCTCGGCTCCAAACTCGATCTGTCCAAGCTCAGTACAACCAAAGGAATCCAGCAGTTTGCCCAGCAGTATCTGGCGCTGTTGCAGATCCACCCGACAAAGACCACGACTCCCGCAAGCATGTTGACCCTCTACGGGGGAAACGGTTCCACAACCAGCATTCTCTCCCTTTTTACGGGCGACAGTTCAGACAGCAGTTCTTCCCTGTATTCGGCGCTGTTCTGAACCTTTCTCTGACGTGACATCCTGTGTGCGGCCCTGTATCGCAGACACCTGACGGATTTCAGGTGAAGGGATATTTTCATGGCCGGACTGGACCCCACGGACTGGCACGGCATCCGTGAGATCGGGCATCGGATGCTGGATGAGCTCTTTGACCGCATGGAACATGTGGGCGAAGGCCCCGTCTGGCGACCGATGCCGCCCGCTGCTCGACAGAGCCTGAAGGAAGGTCTGCCGGAAAAGGGACATTCCCTCGACGATCTGTATGGCCGCTATCAGGAACTTGTCGTGCCTTATGGCGTGGGAAATACCCATCCCGGTTTCATGGGATGGGTGCATGGGGCAGGAACGCCGGTCGGCATGCTTGCCGAGATGCTGGCCGGAGGGTTGAACGCCAATTGTGGTGGACGCGATCACGCGCCAATCGAAGTCGAGCGTGAGGTGATCCGCTGGGCGTTGCAAATGGTTGGTATGCCTCAGGATGGCTCAGGCTGTCTGGTGACGGGGTCATCCATGGCCAATTTCATCAGCGTCATTACGGCGAGCCGCGCACAGGATCTTGCGATCCGTAAGGATGGGATCGGCGGTCGCGGGCTTGTCGGCTATGCCGCCACAACAGCGCATGGATGCCTGCCCCGTGCGTTCGATCTGGCGGGGCTCGGCAGCGAGACGCTTCGGCGTGTACCGGTTCTGGCCGATCATCGGATGGATGTCGGGGCCTTGTCCGATATGATCGCCGCGGACCGGAAAGCGGGCTTTGTGCCGTTTATGGTTGCGGGTACGGCGGGTACGGTTGATTGCGGGGCGATTGATGATCTCGTTGCGATCGAGGCTGTCGCTCGTGAGGCCGGGCTCTGGTTTCATGTGGACGCGGCCTTCGGAGCGCTGGCCTGTCTTTCGCCCCGGTTCAAAAAACAGCTTTCCGGCATCGAAAAAGCAGACAGTCTGGCGTTCGACTTTCATAAATGGGCGCAGGTTCCTTACGACGCCGGCTGCGTGCTGGTGCGTGACAGCCGCAAACACGCTGCGGCTTTCGCGCAGTCCCTCGATTATCTCGTGCGTGAAGAGCGTGGGCTTGCGGCAGGAGCTCCGTGGTTTTGTGATTTCGGCCCGGATCTGTCGCGCGGGTTCAGGGCCCTCAAGGTCTGGATGACGCTGGGCCATTACGGGTCCGAGCGTATGGGAGGCATGGTCGAGACATGCTGTGATGTCGCAGCCGATCTGGCGCGGCGTGTGGAACGGACCGAAGGGCTGGTTCTGCTTGCACCTGTGACGCTGAATATCGTCTGTTTCGGTCTCGACGGTCTGGAAGATGCCGAGATCTCGGAACTTGTGCAGGACCTGCATGAAAGCGGGATCGCCGCGCCATCAACGACAAAGATCAACGGTCGGCTGGCGGTGCGGGCGGCGATCGTCAATCACCGCACCACAACCGCCCACACCAACCGGATGCTGGACGCCGTTATCGCGCTGCGCGACGACCGGTTGCAGGCGCGAACAGGGCGCTGAGCTGGGCCATCATGGTTCCGCCGAGGTCTTCGGCGGAACTGATGGTGACGCTGTTGCGGTAATAGCGCGTCACGTCATGCCCAATCCCGATGGCCAGAAGCTCCGTGCCCCGGTCCGCTTCGATCCGGGCAATCACCTGACGCAGATGGTCTTCCAGATAGTTGTGCGGATTGGCCGAGAACGTACTGTCATCAACCGGGGCGCCATCCGAAATCACCATCAGGATATGGCGATGCTCTGACCGGCGACGCAGGCGTTTCCAAGCCCAGAGCAGGGCTTCGCCGTCAATATTCTCCTTTAGCAATCCGTCACGCAGCATCAGGCCCAGATTACGCCGGGCCCGCCGCAGCGGCATGTCTGCGTCTTTGTAGATAATGTGGCGAAGATCGTTCAGACGTCCCGGATGGGCTGTGCGACCGCTCTTGAGCCAGCGTTCACGGCTCTGTCCGCCCTTCCATTGCCGCGTGGTGAAGCCGAGAACCTCAACCTTCACACCACAGCGTTCGAGCGTCCGGGCCAGAATATCACCGCAGATGGCGGCCGTTCCGATGGGGCGCCCCCGCATGGAGCCCGAATTGTCAATCAGAAGGGTGACGACCGTATCGCGGAACTCGGTTTCACATTCGTGCTTGCAAGAGAGCGGCAGGGTGGGATTCGTCACGACGCGCGACAGGCGTCCGGCATCAAGAATGCCTTCTTCCTGCTCGAACTCCCAGCGACGTTGCTGCTGCGCCATGAGGCGGCGTTGCAGACGGTGCGCGAGGCGCGAGACCAGACCATGAAGCTGGGACATCTGCTGATCGAGCTTCTGGCGCAGGCGGTCCAGTTCGTCCGGATCGCACAGATCGGAGGCGTTCACTTCCTCGTCGAAATCCGTGGTGTAGGCTTTGTAGGTATTGAGGGCTTCGGACGGACCCGTTTCCGCCTGCTGATCCGAAGGGCCAGCGGCTTCCTCCGTACCATCTTCCGACATTTCGGCGGAATCCGTGGCTTCGCTTTCGCCCGAAAGGCCGGTTTCTCCACTTTCGGGCTGATAGCCGTCTTCTTCTTCCGTTGCGGCCGGAGCCTGCTGATCCTGCCCTTCGGTTTCTGGAGCGTCGCTTTCGGTTGTCTCCTCCTCATCGGACGGCAGATCAGACGGCGCGGTCTGGTCTTCGTCTTCATCCGGAACGGTCGTGAGCTGGCACGCTCCGAGGAAGCGGGTTGTGGCTCGGGCGAAAGCTGTCTGATCGTTCTGGGTGCGGGCCATGTCAGCAAGAGCGGCCTTTGCCGCAGGCGTGAGGGCCGCGCGCCACTCATCAAGCGCAGAGCCGACCTGAACCGGCATCGGATGGCCGGTCATGGCTTCACGCGCGAGCAGATCCAGCGCCACGGGGGCTGGCATGTCCTCGCGGGTTTTCATCCGGTTGCAGCCGATTTCGGCGCAATGCTGGGCGAGTTTCTGCTCCAGATTAGCGCGGACGCCCGCCATATGGCGGGAGCCATAGACTTCACAACGCGCCTGCTCCAGCGCATCGAAAGCCTGCCGGGCTACAGGTTCAGCCGGAGCGTTTGTATTCCGGTCCGCATGATACCGCATGCGCAGAGCGGCAGCGTCCGCGGCACCCCGGATCTTGCGGATTTCCCAGTCGTGCATATGGCGCGACAGATAGGGAAGCTCCACATTTCCGGCGTCTGGCGCGGTTTTGCGGTTTCCGCTGACGGCACCCTGAAAATCCACGCCCTGTTCCGGCGCGCCACCCATGGCGCGCAAGGTGGCGATGGTGGCCTGACGAAAGCGTTCCTGCCGGTCTTCGTCGGTGGGAGAAGTCTGAGGGGCGGACAAGGGATCAGGCCAGTGGTGAGGCGTTGAAGCAGCGCTGATAGTATTCCGCGACGATTCCGCGTTCGGCTTCGTCACATTTATTGAGGAAGGTCAGGCGGAAAGAAAACGCCACATCATTGAAAATACGATTGTTTTCGGCCCAAGCGATCACCGCGCGGGGGGACATGACGGTTGAGATATCCCCGGCCATAAATCCGGACCGCGTGAGGTTCGCCAGTGAGACCATACGCTCAACAAGCGTCGTGGCCTCCTGATTGTCCGTCGGGATTTTCAGCTTTGACGTGACGATGCTGACTTCCTGTTCCAGCGGCAGATAGTTCAGGGTAGCGACGATGTTCCAGCGGTCCATCTGGCCCTGATTGATCTGCTGCGTGCCGTGATACAGGCCGGTCGTATCGCCCAGACCGACCGTATTGGCAGTGGCGAACAGACGGAACGCAGGGTTCGGACGGATGACGCGGTTCTGATCCAGCAGCGTCAGATGGCCTTCGGCTTCCAGCACGCGCTGGATGACGAACATCACATCCGGACGACCGGCATCATACTCGTCAAAGATCAGGGCGCAGGGGTGCTGGAGGCACCAGGGCAACAGACCTTCGCGGAACTCCGTGACCTGCTTGCCGTCCTTGAGCACAATGGCGTCCTTGCCGATCAGGTCGATCCGCGAGACGTGACTATCCAGATTGATGCGAACGCAGGGCCAGTTCAGGCGCGCTGCGATCTGCTCGATATGGGACGATTTGCCGGTGCCGTGGAAGCCCTGAACCATGACGCGGCGGTTGAAGGCGAATCCGGCCAGAATCGCGCGGGTCGTGTCTTCGTCGAACTTGTAGGACGGGTCGATGTCGGGGACGTGTTCCGTGCGCACGGAATAGGCCGGAACCTGCATGTCCGTGCGGATGCCGAAGATTTCTGCCGAGGAGACCATGAGGTCGGGCGCGCCGAGAACGCTGGTCGGGACCGAGGAGTTTTCAGCGGTGGTCACGGCTTCCGGGGTGTCAATCGTCGCGAAATCACTCATGGGACTCTGGGGCTTTCTCTGGCTCTTGGATCAGGGCGTTCTGGGCAAGATGGGGCTTTGGCGCCCTCTCTTCCAGTCTAAAAATTCAGGAAACGAAATCGTCCTGACGCGTGAAATGGACTTTGAGCGTCGCATAGGCCGAGCCGATGGCCTTGAAACGTTCTTCGGATGTCGCATCGCCGATATTGGCATCGGGATGATGCTGGCGGGCGAGGGCACGGTAGCGGCTTTTCACGTCCTCGAAAGAAACGGGCCATGTCAGGTCCAGTGTGGCCAGTGGCTGCCGTAAAGGCTCGGGAATACCGGCGGCTTGGGCGGACGCGCGCTGTCGTGCCGCATCCTTGGCCCGCTCCGCCCGGCTGTGACGCGTTGCACCAAGAATATCGAGCGGATCAATGACGTCGTCTTCGTTGAACTCCGCTTTGTTTGCCGTGCCGGTTCCCAGCTTCCACGAAGGGCGTTGCCAGGAAACATCGGCCCGCAGATGCGCCTCGATCTGGCCCGGCGTCATGCCGCGATAGAAGTCCCAGCGGGCATTATATTCGCGGACATGCTCAAGGCAGAACCAGAAATATGAACGCAGGGCATCACGCCCGCGCGGCGCACGATAGCCGGCAAGCTCGTTGCAGCCCGGATGGTCGCAGACCTGTTCCGGCGCGTCAGGATCGGGATCGAAGGCCCGGTGTCTGGTGGATTTGCGCTGCATGGTGTCTGATATGGGCAATCACCGCCGCCCGATGCAAGCGGGCATTCCTCAAGCCGGACGATTTTCATCATGTCTGAAACAACTGCACACCCTTCCAGCCGACGCGAACGGATTGCGACCCTCCTCCAGCAGGGACTGGCCCCTACAAAGCTCGAAATCCAGGATGACAGCGCCCGACACGCCCATCACGCCGGAGCCAAAGCCCTCGGCGGCGGAGGCGAAACGCATTTCAACATCGCCATCACGAGTGCGCGTTTTGACGGACTGAACCGGGTGGCGCGGCACCGGCTGGTCAATGACCTGCTGGCGGAAGAATTCCGTTCCGGTCTGCATGCGCTATCGCTGGTTCTGCATGGAGAACAGACCCCATGAGACGTGCTCTTTGCGCCCTGCTGCTGCTTTCGGGCTGCGCGACCAGCGGATATGACCGCCTTCCGAAAGCCGATCAGAATGACGTGCATCGCATCGAAGCGTATCTGAACGGCATTCAGGGTTTGCAGGCGGCTTTTATCCAGCATGGGCCGGACGCAGGCGAGAGCGGCGGCCGCTTTTCGTATATTCCGGGCCATCTGAGACTGGATTATGTCGTGCCCCATCCGATGGAACTTGTGGCCGGAGACGGTCATCTCGTTCTGGACGATCAGGGAGCGGGTGCTGTCACGCATCTGTCGCTGCGACATAATCCGCTTGGGTTGCTGCTGAAACACCCGATCCGCTTTGATGGCGACATTCAGGTCACGGATGTGCGGCATGGGAACGGATCGCTTCAGATTTCCGTAGCTCAGGCCGATAACCCCTCACAGGGCCTGCTCACGCTCCAGTTTTCGGACGTGAACGGCCAGCTGAGCCTGATCGGATTGCAGGGCGTGGATGCCCGACAGCATCATTTCGGCGTTCTGCTGTCGGATGTGAAACAGGGTGTGGTGATCGTCCCGTCCGTGTTTACGCCCCCTGCGGGTTAGAGCCGAAACGGCTGGGCCAGGCGGCGGCCAGCGCGTCATCCAGATCTTTCATCGTCAGGCTGCTGTCGAATCGCTGAAGGCTGGTGACGCCGAATTCGCGGATGCCGCAGGGGACGATCCCGTCAAAATCGTTCAGATCGGGGCTCACATTGATCGACACACCATGCCAGCTCACCCAGCGGCTGACGCGGATGCCCAAAGCGCCGATCTTGGCTTCAAGTCCGCTCAGCGGGTCGATCGTCCAGACGCCGATCCGTCCCTCACGGGTGAAGGCCGTTATCCCAAGCCGGGCAAGGGCGTCGATCATCCAGCCCTCCAGACCCGCCACGAAGGCCCGCAGATCGCGGGGAGGGACGATGCCATTTGGTTTCGTCAGATCCATCATCACGTAGCCGAGCCGCTGTCCTGGGCCATGATAGGTCCATTGCCCTCCGCGCCCCGCGTCATAGGTCGGATATCCGTGGGGATTATAAAGATCGGCATCCTTGGCCGATGTTCCGGCTGTGAAAACGGGCGGATGTTCGACGAGCCAGACCAGAGGCGCGGCGGTTCCCTGATGAATTGCCCGTGCGCGCTCCTCCATGAACGCCAGAGCATCGGGGTAGGGCGTCAGTCCCGGAGAGGACGTCCACAAAATTTCTTCATAAATCGTATCCTGGGTCATTGCCCTCGTATCTGTCATCGGCTATAGCCCCTCCCACACCGGACGGTCATGCACCAAGCAGGATCGTTTGTCACGGGGCGGCCGTGGCGGAATGGTAGACGCGCAAGCTTGAGGTGCTTGTGGGGGCAACCCCGTGGAAGTTCGAGTCTTCTCGGCCGCACCACTGACATTCATATGTCGGTGTATCAAATTAAAAATCATGGATCTCCTGAATATTACTCTCCCTCAAGGGGGGCAGGTTTTATTAAGGTTCTGATAGTCTGTGCCATCTTATTGCCAGACTATTAAGACAGGGGTATTCCTCTAATGTCTTTGAAGAGCGTCTGGGCTTCCGTTCGGCAGTCGGGCGTCATCTCGTATGATGTGTGAGGTTTCGTGATCAAACCACTGAAAAAAGCTGTTCTTCCTGTTGCCGGTCTTGGTACGCGGTTTCTGCCCGCAACAAAGGCCATGCCGAAGGAAATGCTTCCTGTCGTCGACAAGCCGCTGATTCAGTACGCGATCGACGAAGCTCGCGAAGCCGGGATCGAAGAATTCTGTCTGGTCACCGGACGTGGCAAAGACAGTCTGATCGATTATTTCGATATCGCGTATGAGCTTGAGGCAACACTTAAGGAGCGCGGCAAGAAGAGCGCGCTTGAAGCGTTGGCTCCCAGCAGTGTGCAGGCTGGATCTCTTGTGGCCGTGCGTCAGCAGGAGCCGCTGGGCCTCGGACATGCGATCTGGTGCGCCCGTTCCTTCATTGGCGATGATCCGTTTGCGATCCTGCTGCCGGACGATATCGTCAAGGGGCGCAGCTGCATTGGCCAGCTGGTCGAAGCTTACAACAAGACCGGTGGTAATGTCGTGGCTGTGTCGGAAGTTCCGCCCGAGCATACGAACCGGTACGGCATTCTTGACGTTGGCAGCGACGATGGAAAGCTGGTTGAAGTGAAGGGTCTGGTTGAAAAGCCTGCTCCGGAAGACGCGCCGTCGAACCTGTCCATTATCGGCCGCTATGTTCTGACGCCAGATGTTATGAAGTATCTGGCGAAGCTTGAGCGTGGTGCAGGCAACGAAGTCCAGCTTACGGACGCAATGGCCAAGACGATCGGTGAAGTGCCGTTCCATGGCCTGCGTTATGAAGGCACGCGCTTTGACTGCGGCGACAAGGCCGGCTTCCTTGAGGCCCAGCTTGCCTTCTCGATTGATCGCGAAGATCTCGGGGCGTCGGTCAAGGCGTTCCTCAAGAAGTACAAGCAGTACACAGACGCCCCCTGATCCCGGTCAGGTACGATTCTGATCTGCTCTGCCTGCAAGGTTTTTTACCTTTCAGGTAGAGCAGCTAAAGACCATATCCGCTCAGATCCTGCGACGAGGAGTCTGGCAAGCATGTCAGTAGGCGGGCCGTTTCAATCTTTTCTTGAGCCAGGTCAGATTGTTCTGCATCCCGATTACCCGGACTGGGGATGGGGGCAGGTTCAGTCTGCTATCGGTGAGCGGGTGACGGTCAATTTTCAGCATCAGGGCAAAGTCCTGATCGATGCATCCCGTATTACGCTCCGACTTCTGCCGAAACCCCGGTAATGCGGACAGGCCGTCGTATAGCCCGCGCGCTCCTCAATACACTTCTGCCTCCAGTCTGTGCAGCCTGTGGCACCGAAGTCATGACGGAGGGGGCTTTTTGCAGCACCTGCTTTCAGACGGCACACCGGATCGTCTCTCCGCAATGTGATCGTTGTGGTGTTCCTCTGGAAAATGAGGGGCTTGGAGGTACGCAGAACTGCTGTGCTGCCTGTCATGCCCATCCGCCGGTCTGGCGTTCTGCCCGGGCCGCATTCGTTTATGATGGTTGGTCCCGACGCCTCATCCTGCCACTGAAATATTCCGATCATACCGAAAATGCGGCCGTTCTGGCACGGCATATGGCTGTTGCGGCTGAAGATCTGCTGGAGAAAGTAACGCTTGTCGTGCCGGTGCCACTATATCGCACCCGATTATGGAAGCGGCGTTACAATCAGGCCGGTTTGATGGCGCAGGGTGTGGCACGGCTTGCCGGATTGCCATGTATGGTAGATGCCCTTCAACGTGTTCGCTCGACAAAGGCTCTGGCCCGTCTGTCCGCCGGAGAGCGCGAAGAGGAGATGACACAGGCAATCCGGATCAGAAAAGGGCGGGACGCCTGCATAAGAGGGCAGGCTGTTTTGCTGGTGGATGATGTGCTGACGACAGGCTCCACGGCGACGGCCTGTACATTGGCTCTGATGCAGGCCGGGGCGGCAAGTGTGGATATTTTGGTTGCAGCCCGGACCGGGAGAGTGGATGAACAGAACCCGCGCTTTGTCCAGGAATGAGAATCCTATGCCGAAAATCGAGATTTTTACCCAGCCTGGATGCCCTTACTGTGTGCATGCCGTCAGTCTTCTGCGCTCCAAGGGCGTGACGTTTCAGGAAATCAACGCCCCGCACGGATCCGCCGAACGCGAGGACTCCATTCGTCGTTCGGGACGTCGCACGGTGCCTCAGACGTTTGTTGACGGGGAGGCGCTCGGGGGCTGCGACGACCTGATGGCCCTTGATCGCGCCGGGCGGCTTGATGCCCTGCTGGGCACCGTCTGAATGCGCTGTGCGGGCTTTTTCGCGGCTTTCCTGATGACTGTGCTGTCACTTTCATGTGTTCGGGCCCAGTCTCCTGCTCCGGATGATGCTCTTCCGCAGAACATTCCCGAACAGGGCCTGTGGCTGTCGGAAGGGCACGATGGGTTGTTTTCGATCCAGCCCTGCGGGCATGCTCTCTGTGGTCAACTGATTGGCATGGCTTACGACGGGGAAATGCCAAAAGACGTCTGGGGACGTTCGCAATGCGGTATCCGTATGCTGACAGACTTTGTCCCAATCGAGGATCGCAAGTGGCAGGGCCATATTCTTGATCCGAGAACCGGACGGGTCTATCAGGCGCGGATATGGGTTTCCCAACCCAATGTTCTGAAGCTGCGCGGATTCGTTCTGGGAATGCCTCTTCTGGGCGAAACCCAGACCTGGAGCCGCTACACCGGTCCGCCAGTCGGACCACAATGCAAGCTACCGAAAGACGTGCACTAGGTCTGTTGTCGCGAAACCGGCATCATGGCCCGGACGTTATCGTCACCCTATCGAAAGGAATGCAGACCCATCATGTCCCACCCTGTTTCCCGCCGCAGTTTTGCGGCCGGACTGGTTGCCGGTGTTGCGGCTGCCGGTACTGGTATTGCTGGTGCCGCCGATCCTGAGAAGGAGGTCCCGACGCCACCTCCGCCACCGAAGCAGGTTTCCAAAACGATCTGCTTTGTCGGCGGATATACGAAACACGGCCCCCCGGGCGGCGGAACCGGAAACGGGCAGGGCATTGCCGTTTTCGATATGGACCGTGATACGGGCGTTCTGACGCCGATCACGACGTTCACCGATATCGCCAGCCCGTCCTTCCTGACGATCTCGAAAGACCAGCGCTTCCTCTACGCGCTGAGCGAAATCGACGATTTCAACAAGAATGGTGACGGGTCCGTCACGGCATTTGCCATCGACCCCAAAACCGGTTCACTGCGCAAGCTGAATGTCGTCAGTTCGATGGGTGCTGTTCCGGCATATGTGAGCATCCACCATTCAGGCCGCTATGTGCTGGTGGCCAATTATGTTGGTGGCAATGTGGCGGTTCTGCCCATCCGCTCGGACGGATCTCTGGGCGAAGCATCGGACGTGGTTCACAACACAGGCCCGCGCCAACCGGAGCGCGCTGCGGACAATCCGCAGGGTAATTTTGCCGTTTCCGATCATTCGGGCTCACACCCGCACATGATCCATTCCGATCCAAGCGGAAAATTTGTGCTAGCCGATGACGCGGGTCTGGACCGGGTCTATGTCTGGACGCTGAACCTCGACACGGGCAAGCTGATCCCGGCTAAGACGCCATATTACGACATGGAGCCGGGGTCGGCACCGCGCCACTTCCAGTTCAATCATTCCGGTCGGATTCTGTACAATCTGTGCGAACAGGATTCGAAGGTCGTTGTTTCCAATTTCGATCCGGTTACCGGTGCGATCAGCAATATCCAGACGGTCAGCACGGTCACGTCGCATTTCCGTGGCTCGACGCTGGCCGCGGAAATCCTGATCTCGGCCAGCGGCAAGTTCGTTTACGTCTCCAACCGGCTTGGTGATTCGCTGGCAGTGTTTGCCATCGGAACCGATGGGACGCTCACGCTTCAGGACGAAGTCTGGATGCACGCGGATTATGGCCGTGCCTTGATGTTCGATCCGTCCGGAACGTTCCTGTTCTGCGCCAACCAGCGTTCAGATGCCGTGACTTCGTTCCGGGTGGACAAAAAGACGGGCGAAATTGCGTTTACGAACAATTTCACGCCCGTCGGAAGTCCGACGACCTTCGCGTTCATGAACACGAAGGCCTGATCAGCCCTTTCTGCGATTAAGGCGCTTGCGGCGGATGATCCCGCTGCAAGCGCCTTTTTTGTTCAGTCCTTGCGGAAAATCGCGATGTAGTTGATGCCGGTGTCGCGGCTTTCGCGCCATTTGAACGGCACATAGCTCATGCCCGCGATGTCCAGCATCCGCAGACCGGCCTGTCGGGCCATGGCGGCCAGTTCGTCCGGCTTGATAAACTTCTTCCAGTCATGCGTGCCCACGGGCAGCATCCGCAGCAGATATTCCGCACCGAGTTTGGCGACAGCGAAAGAGCGTGGCGTGCGGTTCAGTGTGGACACAGCAACCATACCGCCCGGTTTCGTCAGCGTGGCCAGCATGATCAAAAAATCCTGCGGATCATTGACGTGTTCGATGACTTCAAGCGCATTGACGACGTCGAACCGCGCCCCTTCCGCAACAAGGTCTTCCGCACTGCCATTGCGATAGGACAGGGGGGCAGCTTCGGGCGGGAGGGGATGTTGGGCCAAATGCGCCTCGGCTGCCTGGATACCGGCGGCGCTGGCATCGATTCCAAGCGTTTCAAACCCGAGTTTGGCATAAGCCTCGCTGGCCAAACCCGCGCCACAACCGATATCGAGCAGGCTTAGAGGTCCGGCGGACGCGGCGCGTAACGGTGCAACATGCCGGCTGACCCATTCGGTCCGCAAAGGGTTCATGGCATGGAGCGGGGCCATGGGGCCGCGCGGATTCCACCAGTCTTCTGCCAGAGCGCTGAAATGGGCAATTTCGGATTCCGAAACGGATGAACGTCTGAAATCCTGTCCCGGAGATGTTTCTGTGGGCATCAGAACTGTCCTTCTGTGTGCCTGTCTGCCGTGCGTCATCTGGACGTGGCGGAGCGAGACGAGTATGTGGACCGGCAGAGTCTGTTCAGGCGCCGGGTGTTTTGCGGTACCCGATGCCAGACCCGAGCGCGCAACGCCAGACACGTACTGGAGCCTTATCCGCGATGTCCATGCCCGATACTCCCGTCCACGACCAGCTTTCCGGTCGTGCCGATCCTCATGCCGCCATGACTGGCGAAATTGGGAAACGGAAGACGGTTGTCATGAAATTCGGCGGTACATCCGTCGGAAATATCGAGCGTATCCGGAACGTTGCGAAACGCGTGAAGGCGGAACATGACCGCGGCCGCCGCGTGGCAGTTGTTGTGTCGGCGATGGCGGGTGTGACGAACCGGATGGTCGGATATTGTGCGGAACTCGACCCGCTGGCCGATCCGAAGGAATATGATGCCGTGGTGGCGGCGGGCGAGCAGGTGACAAGCGGGCTTGTCTCCATCGCGCTTCAGGCGCTTGGCGTGAAAGCGCGGTCGTTTCAGGGTTGGCAGATCCCGCTTGTGACGGATGACGCCCACGGCAAAGCCGCCATTGAGAGCGTGGACGGCACGGCGCTGCTGGCCTGTCTGGATGATGGCATCGTGCCGGTTGTCGCAGGCTTTCAGGGCGTAGGCCCTGATGGACGGATCGCAACGCTGGGGCGCGGTGGATCGGATACCTCCGCCGTGGCCGTTGCGGCTGCCATCCATGCCGATCAGTGTGATATCTATACCGATGTGGACGGGATCTATACGACCGATCCGCGCATCGTGAAACGCGCAAAGAAGCTGGATCGCATCACTTACGAAGAGATGCTTGAACTGGCTTCCGTAGGCGCCAAGGTACTTCAGACCCGCAGTGTCGGCCTCGCCATGCGTGAGAATGTCCGGGTGCGGGTACTGTCATCGTTCGCGGAAACGGATGATGACAGTGGTTCGATTGTTGTTGATGAGGACGAGATCATGGAGAAGGAACTGGTTGCGGGGATTGCCAACTCGCATGACGAAGCGAAAATCTCCGTGCGGAACATTCCGGACCGTCCGGGCATCGCTGCCGCGATTTTCGATCCGCTGGCTGCTGCGAACATCAATGTCGACATGATCGTCCAGAGCGTTGGCGTGGACAATCTGACGAACATGACCTTCACGGTCAGCAAAGCCGACGAGGCCGCTGCCCGCTCCGTGCTGGAGAAGGCCCGCGAATACGTCCAGTATGGCGAACTGATCACGTCCCATAACGTGGTAAAGATCAGTGTCGTGGGCATCGGGATGCGCTCGAATGCCGGTCTGGCCGCGCGGATGTTCCGCACGCTGGCCGATCGCGGCATCAACGTGCAGGTCATCTCCACGAGCGAGATCAAGATCTCGGTTCTGATCGATTCCGAATATACTGAACTGGCCATGCGCGCGCTGCACACGGCTTATGGGCTTGATGCCAAAGAGGAAGCCGACGCGTGAGCGAAACCCTGATCGAGACTCCGAGCGAGACCCGGGGTGAGGCCCTGGACGCGCGCGCGACGCTGGACCGGCTGTGGAAGCCGGGCTGTGATTTCTTGGGCAGTGAGGTCGCGATCCTTGGTGGCGCCATGTCCTGGGTCAGCGAGCGGCATCTCGTCTCGGCCATTTCCAACGCCGGTGGATTTGGTGTTATCGCCTGTGGCGCGATGTCTCCCGAGCGTCTGGAAGAGGAAATCGTTGCCACACAGGCGATGACGAAGCGCCCGTTCGGCGTCAACCTTATCACCATGCACCCAGAGCTGGACCGACTGGTGGACGTGTGTCTGGCGCATAACGTCTCTCACATCGTGCTCGCAGGCGGCGTGCCGAACAGCGCCACGATCCGCAAGGTCCGCGATGGCGGAGCGCGGGCGATCGGTTTTGCGCCTGCTCTGGCTCTGGGCAAGCGGCTGGTGCGCATGGGCATCGAGGCTCTCGTGATCGAAGGCTCGGAAGCGGGTGGCCATGTCGGGCCCGTGTCGCTGACGGTTCTGGCGCAGGAAATCCTGCCCCATATCCGCGATGTGCCGGTGTTTGTGGCTGGTGGCCTTGGACGTGGTGATGCCGTCCTGTCCTATCTGGAGCAGGGCGCCGCGGGTGCGCAACTCGGAACGCTGTTTGCGGCGTCCGAGGAAAGCATCGCACATGAAAACTTCAAGAAGGCTTTCCTGCGCGCCAATGCCCGTGATGCCGTGACGACCGTGCAACTCGACGAACTTTTCCCGGTCATTCCGGTACGGGGCCTGTCGAATGAAGGTGGTCGTCGCTACGCACGTCTTCAGGGCGAAGCACTTCAGAAGTTCCAGAGCGGCGAACTGACCAAGGAAGAAGCGCAGCTCTCGATCGAGCACTACTGGGCCGGTGCGCTGCGTCGTGCCGTTATCGAAGGGGACGTGGAAACGGGTTCTGTCATGGCGGGTCAGTCCGTCGGTATGGTCAAGGAAATCCGTCCGGTCGCCGATATTCTTGCGACGCTGGTGCAGCAGGCCGTTGATGCCATAAAGCAGCGTGAAACCCGTATTCACGCTGCCAGCTAACGGATCATCCGGTCATGTCCTCTCCGTCCTCCAGCCGCCCGTTGTCGCAGTCTTCTGACCAGCCCAGTGTTGGAAAGGTGCTGCGCGAGCGTCGCGAGGAACTGGGATGGCGGCTGGAAGACGTGGCGGAATGGCTGCGAATCCGCCCGAAACTTCTGGCCGCGCTTGAAGCGGACGACCTTTCGGGCCTACCGGGTGTGGCTTACGCCGTCGGCTTTCTGCGGACGTACGCGCATGCCATGCAGCTTGATGCGGACGCGCTGGTCGAGCGTTTTCGGCGCGATACGCGTGGTGCCGTGACACGCAAGACGGAGCTGGTTTTCCCGCAACCCGAAGGGGATCGGGGGTTGCCGGTCGGCGTGCTGGTCGGCGCCGGGTTGGTGGTCGTGGCTGTGGCCTATGTCGGCTGGTACCGTTTTACGGCACACGACACCCCGGCGCAGCGTCAGGTTCCAGCCGTGGCAGAACTGATGCCGGGTGCGGCAACTCCTGCCACGACCTCCCCACAGGTCGCCTCTGTCATGCCCGGACGCGCACCCACGCCCGAGCCTCATGCTCCGGTCGTTGCGTCGCCTACTCCTGCTGGGCCGCCAACAATTTCCAGCCCTGTGCAGACGGTTGCGGCCCCGCAAAATCCGCCTGCGTCTGCACCGGAACAGGCTGTACCAGCGGCTCCGTCTTCTGATGAAGATGATGCAACTGTCCCAACGCCCCCGGCTGAGACCGTTGCGCCTGAAAAAACTTCGACACCCGGACAGCCCGCCACTGATTTGCCTCCGGCTGTTCCAGAAGGGGCTGTCGTCGTGCGGGCGCTGTCGCACGTCTGGACGCAGGTTCGTGACAAGGACGGGCACGTCCTGATGTCGCGCGTCATGCAGCCGGGCGAAAGCTGGCAGGGCGATCCCGCGGGTGCTCCGTTCCGCATGTCGTTCGGCAATGCAGGCGGTGTAGTCCTGACCACGGCGGGGGCGACCAGTGCGCCTCTGGGCCGGGAAGGACAGGTCCGTCGCAGTGTCGAGGTGACGGCCGATGCCATTCGCTCCGGCTCATTCGGATCGGGTGTGGCGCTTCCGGTTCAGCCCAGTGCCCTCCCATCACCAACCGCCACGGACGCAACGGCTGTCGTGCCGCCTGTGGCCGCAAAACCGTCTCCGGCACCCGTTCCGCACAAAACCCCACCGCCGGAGCATGACGTTTCGGCCGATGACCTGAATGCCCGGCAGCTTGAACATCAGCCGCTGGAACAATCGTCGCCACCGCATTAAACCCTTATATCCGTCAGGGGGGCTCAGTGCTCCTGAATATAGCCCCCTGCGTTAGAGCTTCCGGTTTCCACCGGGCACGAAGAGGTAAATCATGAGCAGCTACCGTCCGTATCAGCACATCGAACGTCGCAAGTCGCGCCAGATCCATGTCGGCAAGGTCGCGGTCGGTGGTGATGCCCCGATTTCCGTGCAGACCATGACCAACACCCTGACGTCGGACGCACAGGCTACGATCGACCAGATCCGACTGTCCGAACTGGCTGGCGTGGACATCGTCCGCGTCTCCTGTCCGGACGAGGCCAGCACTGAAGCGCTGGCGGAAATCGTTCGTGAAGTGAACGTCCCCATCGTTGCGGACATCCACTTCCACTACAAGCGCGCCATCGAGGCCGCGAAGGCCGGTGCTGCGTGCCTGCGAATCAATCCGGGCAATATCGGCAGCGCCGAGCGCGTGCGGGAAGTCGTGAACGCCGCCAAGGATTATGGCTGCTCCATCCGCATCGGCGTGAATGCCGGTTCGCTGGAAAAGCACCTGCTTGAAAAATACGGCGAACCCAACCCCGAAGCTCTGGTCGAGAGCGCTCTGGAACACGCGAAGATCCTTCAGGATCACGATTTTCACGAGTTCAAGATCAGCGTGAAGGCGTCCGACGTGTTCATGGCGGTTGCGGCCTATCAGCAGCTTGCGGATTGCTGTGACCATCCGCTGCATATCGGCATCACCGAGGCAGGCTCCAAGCGTGCGGGCACTGTGAAGTCGTCCATCGGTCTGGGCAATCTGCTCTGGGCTGGCGTGGGTGACACGATGCGCGTCTCGCTTTCTGCTGCACCGGAAGAAGAAGTGCTGGTCGGCTGGGATATCCTGAAATCCCTCGGCCTGCGTCATCGCGGTGTGAAGATCATTTCCTGCCCGTCCTGTGCCCGTCAGGGCTTCAATGTTGTCGAGACGGTCCAGACGTTGGAAGATCGCCTCCAGCACATCAAGACGCCGCTGACGCTGTCCATCATCGGCTGCGTGGTGAACGGCCCCGGCGAGGCACTGATGACCGATCTCGGCGTGACCGGTGGCGGCAATGGCCGTCACATGGTCTATGCGGCCGGTCGTCAGGATCACACGATGCCGAGTGGCGACATGATCGAGCATATTGTGGACCTCGTGGAAAAGAAGGTCGCAGACATCGAGGCGGGCAAGGTCGAGGCCTCCACGGCCAAGCAGATGGACCCGGCAGCGCACTGATGTCCGGACTTCAGCCCCCTCGCGGGACACACGACCTCATTGGCGAGACGATGCGCCGCCACCACCATGTCGTGGAGACAGCGCGCCGGGTTCTGCGGACCTATGGGTTCGAGGAATGGAGCACGCCCATCTTCGAGGACACGCGCGTCTTTTCGCGCACGCTCGGCGAGACGTCCGATGTCGTGTCCAAGGAGATGTATACGTTCGAGGATCGCGGCGGTGAGAGTATCACCCTGCGACCCGAAGGCACGGCGGCGATCTGCCGCGCGCTCGTCACGAATGGCCTGACGCAGTCCCTGCCGCAGAAGGTGTTCTATCACGGGCCGATGTTCCGCTACGAACGTCCGCAGAAGGGACGCTACCGCCAGTTCCACCAGATCGGTGCGGAACTGATCGGTGCGGAAAGTTCGCTGCGCGATGCCGAGACGATTGCCATGGCGCAGGATATCCTGCGTGAACTGGGTTTGGGCGATCACGTCACGCTGGAACTCAACACGCTTGGTGATCTGGCCAGCCGTCAGGCATGGCGTGAGGCTCTGGTCGCCTATTTCCGCGATCATGCCGATGCGCTGTCGGAAGAGAGCCGGGTCCGGCTTGAAGCCAATCCGCTGCGGATTCTGGACAGCAAGTCGGAGCAGGACCGCAAACTGCTCGACGACGCCCCGGCATTCGCGGACTATCTGAACGATGAATCCCGCCAGTTCTGGGACACGCTCCGCTCCAGCCTTCAGGCATTCGGCGTGGACTTCGTTGAAAACCCGCGCATCGTCCGCGGCCTTGATTACTACAGCCATACAGCGTTCGAGTTCGTGACCTCGAAGCTCGGGGCTCAGGGCACCGTGCTGGCCGGTGGCCGGTATGAAGGGCTGGTCGAGCAGATGGGCGGTCCGGCCATCCCGGCGATTGGCTGGGCTGGCGGGATTGAGCGTCTGGCAATGCTGCTGGACAGCGCACCGGAGCTTCCGGCGGGAATTACGCTGGTTCCCATGGGCGATCCGGCTGTTCTCAAGGCTGCGTCCATTGCACGCGCGCTGCGTTCTGCGGGATTGAGGGCCGAAATCGAAACGCGCGGCAATCTGAAAAAGCGGATGGAGCGCGTGGTGAAGTCCGGCGCGTCCCACGCGATTGTTCTGGGCGATGAGGAAATCGCCAAGGATGTCGTGCAGCTTCGGGATCTGTCCAGCCGCGAGCAGCAGGAAGTTCCGGTCACGGATCTGGTGCGTCTTCTGAGCGCAGGACGCGCCTGAGCGTATGGCATTTGACGACAGGCTTGAGCGGATTGTCGCACGCTCAGAGGAAGTTCAGGCCCTGATGTCTTCCGGCGATTTGACGGGTGAGGATTTCACCCGTCTGTCGCAGGAATATGCCGAACTGGAACCGGTGGTCGCGTCCATTCAGGCCTGGAAAAGCGCGGAAGAGCAGAAAGCCGGGGCGCAGGCCCTGCTCGATGACCCGGAAATGCGTGAACTGGCGCAGATGGAGCTGGCAGAGATCGAGGCGACCTTGCCCGACCTCCAGCACGCCCTGCGTCTCGCGCTCCTGCCGAAAGATGCGGCTGACGAACGCAGCGCCATTCTTGAAATCCGACCCGCCGCTGGTGGCGACGAGGCTGGTTTGTTCGCTGCGGAACTGTTCGATGCCTATCGCCGCTTTTCGGAACAGAATGGCTGGCGTTTCGAAGTCATGGAATATTCCGAAAATGAAGTCGCAGGCCTGAAGGAAGGCATGGCGACCATTTCAGGCCGTTCTGTCTTCGCGCGTCTGAAATACGAATCCGGTGTGCATCGCGTTCAACGTGTCCCGTCCACGGAAAGCCAGGGTCGCATCCATACTTCGACCGTAACTGTTGCTGTGTTGCCCGAAGCTGAAGAGGTTGATGTCACGATCAATGACGACGATCTGCGGATCGATGTGTATCGCGCATCCGGTGCAGGTGGTCAGCACGTCAACAAGACCGAAAGTGCGGTCCGCATTACGCATATGCCCAGCGGGATCGTGGTGGCGATGCAGGAAGAGAAAAGCCAGCACAAGAACAAGGCCAAGGCTTTGAAGATCCTGCGCGCGCGGCTTTACGAACGCGAGCGTGCACAACTTCATGCCACGCGGGCCGCAGATCGGAAATCACAGGTCGGGACCGGTGATCGGTCTGAGCGCATCCGGACCTATAATTTTCCGCAAGGTCGCGTGACGGACCACCGCATCAATCTGACGCTCTACAAGATCGACCGGATCATGAGCGGTGAATTCGACGAGATCATCGACGCCCTGACCCGGGAAGAACAGACGGAACTGCTCGCTGCCGCAGGCTTTTAAGCTTCAGGTGTTGGGTGTGGCACAAACGGCAGCACGCCCATGCCGATGGGTTGCGACAGCGGCATCGTCGTAATCGACCAGAAAGAAGTCCGTGAAATTATTGCTGCCCACGGCGTCGAGGGAATGGCCTTCAGGATGGTGGAGCTGCCCCTCGCTGCTCACCTGATGGGTTTCCTGATGGCCATTCCGTACAATGGTGATTTCCCCGCACAGGGCGTAATCCACATCGGAACGGCCAACCGGCAGCACGATGGTCTGCGTCTCATGCGCCTTGGACAGCCCGAGTCTGAATGTTGCAACCAGATTGCCATCCAGATAGAGGCGCGAGACTTCCGAAATTTCTTCGGGCGCTCGCTCGTCCGTTACCGTAAAGGACGGGGGCAGTTCCCTGGACAGGTCTGACTGCGCCTGAACGGGGGTGAGGGTGCAGCCAAGCATCAGGGCGGAAAAGAGGAATGCACGTTTGGACGTCATGACACCAACTATAGCAGGTTCGCTTTGAAGATGATGGCCAAAGATGATCTTTTGCGCGAGGCCTCACAGGCACTGGAACGGGTCGGAATCGAAGATGCCCGTCGCGAAGCGCGGCTTCTGCTGTGCTGGGCGACAGGACGGGATTTGGGAGGGCTGCTGTCTCTGGATGGCGTGGATGACGTCCAGCAGACACGATTCGCAGAGGCCTTGACGCGCAGACTGAATCGGGAGCCTCTGGCGTTCATCACGGGCGAGACGGGTTTCTGGACACTGGATCTGGAGACGGGGCGCGACACGCTGATCCCCCGTGCCGACAGCGAGGCCCTGATCGAAGCATTGCTGGATATCCACCCTGATCGGGATGCACCGCTGTCCATTCTGGATCTGGGCACGGGAACGGGTTGTCTGCTGCTCGCCGCTCTGTCCGAATACCCTCAGGCAACAGGCGTGGGCGTTGATCTGTCTCCTCAGGCAGCAGCTTTGGCGCGACGCAATTCCGCTCGTACGGGGCTTGAGCAACGGAGTGTTTTTTTCGCCGGAAGCTGGGCGGAAGCCCTGAATGCCCGGTTCGATCTCGTGCTCTCCAATCCACCTTATATCGAGACCGGAGATCTGTCGGATCTGATGCCCGAAGTTGTGCGCTATGAACCCGCGCGGGCTCTTGATGGCGGACCAGACGGGCTTGAGGCGTATCGTATCCTGTGTGCCGCTCTGCCGGATCTGCTGGTACCGGGAGGGCACGCCATCTTTGAGATGGGGATCGGGCAGATCGACGACGTGTCTGCGCTTGGAGTGCAAAACGGACTGCGGGACGTAGGGCGCCGGAAAGATCTGGGGGGGGTGGAAAGAGCGCTGGTTTTGCATTTGCCCGGATAAGAAGACAGACAATGGCGTGAGATAACGAAAAACCGTTGGCTTGACTGACGGAACTTGGTATGGCTAAAGCCAATGCATACGAATTTGAAGGTGTTTTACAGACACTCTCAGGCGTATCTTTGCCCATCGTTCACGTCATTCTGCACTGACGATGGAAGACTGGCTGAGCCGGGTTCAGCCATAGCGGAACAGACAGACGTCTTTTTCGATAGCGGCGGTCGGAACTTTCTGTGCTTGCAGAACGGTCCACGTCATCATGAAAGTGCATCACGGGTCGATGAATATGAAGCGCATAAGAGGCCGGCATCATCGTGCGGGCAGTGGGCCGTCACGTAGCAGTAGCAATGCCCAGACACCTCTGAACCGCAACCATGTGTTTGACAGTAACGGGCCTGATCTCAGGGTCCGCGGTACGGCGCAGCAGCTGTTCGAGAAGTATCTCCAGCTTGGCCGCGACGCAACCGGAACTGGCGACCGCATTCTTGCAGAAGCCTATTTCCAGCATGCGGAGCATTATTTCCGTATTCTCAACGCCATGAATCAGGCCGCTGAGAAAAGCCAGCAGGAGCGTAACGAGCGCCAGCAGCAGCGGCAGCGGGCTTACGAAGACCGTCGTGAGGCACGCGGTGAGCGTGGTGAAGACGAGGCCCCGTCATCCGAGCAGGAAGGGGACTACGCTTCGGAGCGTTCCTCCGATGAAGATCATGATCGTCGTGCGGCGGAAGTCGAAGCAGAATAAGACGTTCTGTCTTCAGCGCCTTAAAAAGACCGGCCCGTAAGGAGCCGGTTTTTTTGTGCCTCAGACGCGCCCTACGAAGCGGTCTGGCAGGCGCCAGAGTTCTGTTCCGCTCAGATGCAGATCAAGGCGGTACAGATCGTTCAGGCGCGTCTGGGTGCTGTCCTCGACCTGCTGGCGCCACTGCATGAGGCGCGCGTCCCGATTGTCGAGCGTGCTTTCCGTTCTGGGCAGTCCTGCCATTCCAAGCAGCATATTTTCCCAGTCCGCATTGTCGAGGCGCTGATGACGTCCGACGTCTTCCGAGACCCAGGGCTGCCTGCGGGTCCGCTCCAGCCGCGCCAGACCCGAACCCAGATCAGCATAACGCAGATGGAACAGGAAAAGAGGTGCGGCGAGGCTGGGAACCGCTTCTTCGCAGCAGTGGAAACCCGGAGCCCAGGTGATGGGAATGCGGGTGAGGACCGGTTTGCACATCGCGCTCGAAAAGCGGAGATGGCGGCGCTGTAAAGAGAAGGGGCGGCTGTAGTCGAACGGGCCTTCCTCATCCGGACGGTGGATGACGTCAAAGCCCGTCGCCGTGACCACGGGGCTTCGGTTCAATAGCGCGAATTCAGTCAGGGACGGGACGAAAGCGGGGTCAGCGAGGAGGATTTCGTCCACATCCGTATAGATGACGCTGTCATACCATTCGAGCAGACTGTCACAGAATTTTCCGACCGCCCGGGTGCGGCGTTCGTCGTCTTGGGGAGAGCGGGGAATTCGAACGACATTCACCTGTCCCAGATGCGTCGTACACCCGTCATCTGACCCGTGATCGATGATGTAACAAGCGCTTTCCCCAACCTGTGCGCCATAATGACGCCGCCAGACCTGAAGATGCTCCGGTTCGTTATAAACCATGGTCACGACGGCGAGGGGCTTTTTGATCATGTCCCGCAGACTACAGGAAATGACCTCACGCATCAGCGTTTTGGCCAGGAAAAAACAAATTTTTCAGGAAAAGAATGGTAGCGGTGGACGGATTTGAACCGCCGACCAAGGGATTATGATTCCCCTGCTCTACCACTGAGCTACACCGCCATCCTGCCGGTCAAACCGGCGTTGTGGCGGGGTTTTAAGGGGGATCTTTCCGGGTGTCAACACGTTAGGTTCAGGAAAATGCGGCATAAAATAAGATGTTTTTTACGGGTCGCATTCCTGCGGCCGGCCGTGGCATTTGAGGTATCACGGTTTTCCAATCAATCCGGCCTTCAGGGCTTTTCCAGTTTCTCTCGATGCAAGGAGTCTTTCATCTGGTGATGCAGCACTTTGTCAGCACCCTGTTTGCCATAAGATCCTATTTCACCTGGCTTCCGGCGTCCGTCGTTTCGGTGTTGATGCTTGTGGTAGTGGGGGTGCTGGCGTTCTATTGCGGCAATCTTGTCACGACACAGCTTCTGAAAATCCCAGGATCGCGCAAGGCCGCGTTGATCCGGCGTATCGTTTCGTCTCTCCGCAGGCCGACGCGGCTGATGGTTGCCCTGCTGGCCATGCTGTCGGCGCTCCCGGCTGCAACGGGTTTTACGGCGGCACAGGAAGATAACTTTCAGCTCTTTTTGCTGTTTCTGCTGATCCTGACCTTCGGTTTCTCCGCGATCATGGTCTTCCGGATCATGACGGAGGTCTATCTCAACCGCCTCGCATCGCGGGAGCAGACCGACGACATCATGATCCGTTCGCACCAGACGCAGATCCGCGTCCTGCGGCGGCTGACAGAGATTCTGGTGGGGATTGTAACGGTGGCATCGGCCCTGATGTTGTTCCCGTCCGTCAAGCAGTACGGACTGTCACTGTTTGCCTCAGCGGGTGCGGCGTCCCTGATCGTCGGCCTGTCAGCGCGCGGGCTTCTGACGAACCTGATTGCTGGCGTACAGATTGCGCTGACGCAGCCGATCCGGATGGAAGACCTGATCATCATCAATGGCGACTGGTGCTGGGTGGAAGAAATTAACGCGACTTATGTGGTGCTGCGTGTCTGGGACTGGAGGCGACATATCGTGCCGATCTCGTATTTTCTGGAGAACCAGTTCGAGAACTGGACGCATAATTCAGCAGCCATTATCGGCGTGGTATTCCTGTGGGTCGATTATCAAGCGCCGATGGATAAAATCCGCGAGATGCTGAATGAGATCGTGCGGGGCTGCCCGCTTTGGGATGGGCGTGTGTTCGACGTGCAGGTGGCCGACTGCAACGCGCATGTCATGTCCATCCGTATCATCGCCAGCGCACGGACGGCGCTTCAGAGCTGGGATCTGCGGTGTGATATTCGCGAGAAGATCATCGCCCGGATCCGCGATGAATGCCCCGAAGCACTCCCGCGTTCGCGTTTTTCCATGATGCCCCCCGGTCCGGGCGGGCAGGACCCATGGGAGCAGATGGCGCCCCCGATCGGACGCCCGCCACCGGGAAGTTATATGGGGCCCGGAATGAGCAGTGCGTCGATGTCGTCAGACTAAAGGTAGTCCCGGGCGCATTTTTGAGTGTCTGCGGCCGTAGAAGACGTATGTTGCGACGCCCAGAACCAGATAGGTCACCAGAAGGACCAATGGCACCGGATTGCCGCTTCTGACGGCGCTGACCATGTCTGAAACCAACGGGATGGTCATCACCAGACAGAACAGAATGCCCAGCGCAGGTGTCGTACCGATCCAGAACCCGCGGATACGGATACCGCCCAGCGGGACACTGAAGGGGCGAACAATGTCCGGCCGTGTGTTGCGTTGCCAGATCACGGTAAAGCACACAATTCCAAACGCAGCCGCTGTTCCGATGGACACGAGGTCGCTGATGATGTCGATCGGCAGTGTCGCGGTGATGAGGGCAACAACAAGGCCAAGCACGATCGTGCCGATCCACGGCGTGCGGAGCTGAGGATGGATGACGGAAAAGATCTGCGGGATCAGGCCGTCGCGGCTGATGGTCAGCAAAACGCGGGACTGGGCATACATCAGGCCCATCAGCACCGAGCACAGACCGATCGTGGCCCCAACATTGACCAGCAAGGCCAGCCAGGGCGTGTGCATGATCTTCACGGCAATTGCGAGCGGATCCGGTACGTCGAGTTCACGATAGGGTACGATCCCGAGCAGCACCGTGGCGACGATCATATAGACGACCGTACAGATCAGCAGACTTCCGATAATGCCGATCGGCACGTCACGCGTGGGATTGCGGGCCTCGGCAGAAGCGGTGGAAACAGCTTCAAACCCGACATAGGCAAAGAAAATGACCGAGGCCGCACGAAAGATGCCGCGCACGCCATAATGAAACCCACCTTCGCTGGGGGGAATGAACGGATGCCAGTTTGCCGGATTGATGGCACCGATCCCAAACGCCACGAAGACGAACAGAACGCCGACCTTGAGCGCCACGATCATGGTGTTGACGCGGGCTGATTCCTCAATGCCGCGCACGAGCAGGGCCGTGACGAGAAGCGTTGCTACGAAGCCGATCAGGTCGAAGCGCCATCCTGCGCTGATCTGCGCTCCAGCCGTGCCTGCAACGGGTTGAAGTGTGGCATGGGTCAAAGCCGCAGGAATATGAAAGCCGGTGATGCCCAGAAGGGAGCTGGCATAGCCTGAAAGACCGGCGGCAACGGCAGAACACGAGATGCCGTATTCCAGAAGCAGCAGCCAGCCGACCATCCAGGCCACTTTTTCGCCCATTGAGATATAGGCATAGGAATAGGCCGATCCCGATACAGGGAGCGTCGAAGACAGTTCGCCATAGGAAAACGCGGTGAACAGGCAGGCGAGGGCGGCAATGACGAAAGAGATCAGAACGGACGGACCGGCATATTCGGCCGCCGCCGTGCCGGTCATGACATAGATGCCAGCGCCGATCGTGGACCCGACGCCAAGAATGACCAGTTGGGTCGCCGTCAGGCTGCGCTTGAGGCCGTTCGTATCGTTTTCGAACAGGACCTGTTCAAGGGTCTTCCGGCGACCTGATCCGGAAACGTCAGGAGGAGATTGTATCGATGCTGGCATGATCCGTAATGTGCCGCGAAAAACGGCGGCTGGGAAGTTCAGAGAAGAATGACGGCAGCGGAAAACGCCCCGGCCACAATGCAGTAGACACCAAAGGGTGTGAGCGCCCAGCCGTCATGGTTGCGGAAGAAACGCAGCATGAGGAGCGAGCAGATCAGTGCGGTGATTCCGGCGACGATGGCACCTGCGACGCACTGCACCATGACATCATGGGAGATCGTCATGTGGCGCATCTGCCAGGCTTCACGGACCGTGGCAGCCAGCACGATGGGCTGGGCCATCAGCAGGGAGAAGCGCGCGGCCGTTTCGTGGTCCAGACCCCGCAGAAGACCGCCATTCATGGTGGCACCGGAGCGGGACAGGCCGGGCAGAAGGGCAAGGCACTGCCAGATGCCGATGATGGCGGCGTCTTTTGGAGCGAGTGTCGAAATGGGTCGATGGTCGCGCTGGCCTTTCTGGCGGCGGAGCCACTCAGTCGCCATCAGCAGGAAGCCATTGAGGATCAGGAAACCCGCGACAGCGATGGGGGAGCCGAAAACATTCCGCAGACGATGCTCCAGAAGCCAGCCGACCAGTACGGCGGGAATGGTGGCGATGACGAGGAGCAGGAAGACCCGAATCGCATCCATCTGGGCGTGGCGACCATGACGGCCCATCATTCCGGTCAGAATAGCCACCCAGTCCTTCCAGAACACACCCGCCAGTGCGACCAGCGTTCCGACATGAAGCATGGTCAGGAACGGCAGGAATGTCGGTGCGTGCTCATCCAGATCCCAGTGCAGAAGCGCAGGAAGTAGAACGGCATGACCAAGGCTGCTTACCGGAAAGGGTTCGGTAATTCCCTGGACGACGGCGAGAATGAGGGCTTGGAGAAGCGTCATGGAGCCTGTCTCGGTGAAAGCCTTCGTTTACAAAGGCGGAAAAGAGATCACTTGCCCGATGGTTACAATCGACGCAACCACGGATGTAGCCTTGACCGGTCGGTCATGGGAGGACTAACTCCCGATCTGTTCAAGATTTTCGGGAAGGCGAGGCTGGCATGCAGTCAACATTGAGCGGCCGCGGGGGCGCCATCCTGGCCAGTGGTCTGGTTCTGGCGATTGCCGGAACATTCCTCGCTTACGGCAATGCCCTGCGTAAGGGGCCGGATTTTCAGGGCTCCGTCCTGCATGCCGCCTTCAATTCCGCGAACGGGCTCCATACGGGTGCGAATGTCGATCTCGCAGGTGTTCCGGTGGGGCGCGTCGTGTCCATTAAACTCGACCCCAGAACGCAGATGGCGGATGTCGCTTTTACGGTGGACCAGCGTTTGCATCTTCCGGTGGACACGGCTGTGGGAATCGGTGCGCCGACCATGACGGCGGACAACGCCCTGCAGATCCAGCCGGGTCATTCCCGCACGACGCTCTCCAGCGAGGGCAAGATTACCGATACGCAGGATCAGCTCTCTCTGGAGCAGCAGGTCAGCAATTATATTTTCGGTGGTGGCAAGTTGGGCCAGTAAGGCCCGCTTTCGTCAGTCGTTCAGAGGATAGGACGCCAGCAGGCGACGCTGTTTGCGCCAGGAATGCAGCATCGAGAACGCGCCGGACGTTTTCCAGCCTCGCGCCCGGTTGGCGGCCCCGATCAGGAAGGTCTGGCGGTAATGGGAGAACTGGGCGCGATAGGCTTCCCAGAGCGTCGTCCGCCGGTCCCAGATATGGGTGGCTTCAGACCCGACGCCATTGATTTCGATAATCCGGAAATTCTCACCACGACGCAGGTCTTCGATGGAGGCGGCTTTCACATCCACGCGCCCAAAATGGAAATCCGGGATGTCCTGCATGATGGCATCCAGACGGGCCGTCAGCGCATCCGTGGTATCGGCGCGCCCATCCCGGAAGACGGACCCCTTGCAGTGATTGCCCGCAAAAACCAGTGACATCTCTTCGCCCTTGGCAAGGACGTTCTTTTCCCGACCTGCAAGGCGCGGCAGGTAGATCTGTGGAACGAGGCTCATGCGCGCGTCGCTCAGGATCAGTTCCTCGATCGTCGACACGCCATCGCCCGTCAGGACCGGTGCTTCCTTGTAAGTGATGGAAGTAATGCGCCCACGTGGCTCGTCGGGATGGCGGATGTAGAACAGTCCGGCCTCGACGGGATAGGTGATGAGTTCCTGAACCAGCATGTCCACATCGTCGGGGAACTGCGGCAGAACCGTTTCAAGTTGTTCACGGGACTGGACGAGCTTCACACCCGTGCCGTTACAGCCGATATCGGGCTTGATGACGACAGGAAAGGACAAGTCCTTACGGGTCATGGCATCCAGCGCACGGTGGTCCGCGCCTTTGCCACTGCGGAAGACGGCATAGGGCGCGATGAAGGACTGCGCCGTGGCGCCCCCCATATCGAGAATGGACGATTTGCTCTCACCACACAGGCCACCCGTTTCAATGCGCGGATTGGCGGCCGTGGAGATGCTGAGATCGCGGTATTTGATCCCCATGACGATCCAGTACAGGACGATGGGCGTGTAGAAGATGGAACCGGGCCAGAATTCAAAAAGGGAAAGCGGGTTCTGGTCGGCTTCTGACTTGGACATTGCTGTTATTTGCTCACGGTCTGGAGACGGGCGATCAGATGCCCGACGACGACGATACACAGGACAAACCCCGCCAGTCCGGCCCAGCGCCAGCCGCCCTGATGGGCAAGAAGCCAGCCGCCGACCCGCATGGCGAGCAGGAAAAGACATGTCGTCCACACCAGCGTAGCCAGAACTGCGGTCAGGGCAAAACGCAGGAACGGCGCGTGGAAAAAACCGCAGGCGGTATAGAGCGGAAGCCTGGCGCCGGGCACGAAACGGGAAATGGCAACGATGCGGATGACATTCGTGCTGAACCAGTCCTGTGTGCGTTCGCGCTTGGGCAGCGTCAGAAAGCGCCTGAGATAAGGCCAGCGCGCACCTGCCGCCCCAAGGCCGTACAGGCCAAGATCTCCGACTGCCACGCCGAAATAGAGCGCACCCAGAGCCAGCGGAATACTCACCTCGCCCGCACGGGCCGCGACGGCGGAGAGTACCGTTGCCACGTCTTCAAGGATGAAGGTGCCCACAATGATTGTGGCCGCCTTCAGCCATGCTGGCTGCGAGGCCATGGCGGGGCCGATGGCGATCACGAGTGGGGAGAGTCCATGAACATTCAGTCGCCGGTTTCGCACGCCAGCGCGCCCGCGACAATCTTGCCGTGCCATATTTCGGCGCGAATGCTCTGCGAGAGTGCTGACAGAGTTCTGGCGAGGCTGGCGGTCCGGGCTGCGGATTGCTAGCGTGTGCCCTATCATTTCTCCCTGTAAGGGACTGGTCCTGACCGTGCTTCAAAGACGTCATCTGCTTGTTACCCTGACCTCCGTTGCCGGTTCCGCCGCAGTGGGGCTTTCCTCTGCCAGCGCGCAGGCTGCCTCCCAGACATCAGCGCAGAGTTATGCCGCTTTTCTCGACAGCGTCCGGACGCAGGCTCTGGCACAGGGGATCGCGCCGTCGATCGTCTCACAGGCGCTCGCCCTGACCCGTACCCCCAATGCCTCCGTCCTCAAACTGGACCGCCACCAACCGGAGTTCACCCTGACCTGGGCACAGTATCGCGATCGCGTTCTGCCGGAGTCGCGCTTTGCAAAGGGACGGAGCGTCTATGCTGCCCAGCAGTCCGTGATGTCTCCCGTAAGCGCACGCTTTGGATGCGACGACCGTGCCGTTATGGGGATCTGGGGCCTCGAGTCGGGTTTTGGAGCGCATGACGGGACGTATTCCGTCATCGATGCACTCGCGACTCTGGCCTATGACGGACGACGCTCGGCATTTTTCCGCAACGAGCTCATGAAAGCGCTCCAGATCCTCAATGACGGCGATATCGCCCCTGCGGCCATGATCGGCAGTTATGCCGGAGCGATGGGGCAGGCGCAGTTCATGCCCAGCGCCTATCTGCGCTATGCGGCGGACGGCGACGGAGACGGCAAGCGCAATATCTGGACGTCCGAAGCAGACGTGTTCGCGTCCATCGCCAATTATCTCGGTAAGTCCGGCTGGCAGGTCAATGAACCGTGGGGACAGGAAATCATCCTCACCAGAGCGCTCGACAAAAACGAAACCGGTCGGACCCGTCAGCGGACACTGGGGGAATGGATGGCGCTGGGTGTGCGCCGGGCAGACGGGACGGCGTTCTCGCGCCGGGACGTGAAGGGCGCTGTCGTGCAGCCCGATGGTCCGGGAACGCAGGCTTTCATGGTCTATCACAACTTCAACGTAATCCGCCGGTACAACCCGTCGGACTATTATGCGCTGGGCGTCGGGCTTCTGGGGACGGGCATTGTTTCTGCGTAATTGCGGGGCCGTTCTCGCCCTTCTGCCGGTTCTGGGAGCCTGTCACCGCGACGAACCTGCGCCTGTTGCGCATCCGCATTACGAACTGGGTGCTGCGTGGCATGGCGCACAGGGATGGTTTTACCCAAGCGAGCAGTTTGATTATCGCATGACAGGTCTGGCGACGCGCCAGAAAGCGCCTGCTTCCGGCCTGAGCGCTGACGGGGAAATCTGGTCTGCGGAGAGCATGACGGGCGCGCATCAGACGCTCCAGCTCCCGGCGATCGTCAGCGTCCGCAATCTGCTAAATGGGCGGATCGTGCGTATCCGGCTGACGGATCGTGGGCCGGAGGGGCAGGGACGCATCATCGCACTCTCTCCGAAAGCGGCCGATCTGCTGGGCATGACCGCCGATACACCCGTTGAGGTGATTGAAGATGAAGTGGCCAGCCGCACACTGGCGGAAGGGCTGGGGGGAAGACCGGTCGCGCAAAGCATTTCTGCCGCACCAGTGGGCGAAGTGCGCGAAACATCGCTCAGTGACGGGTCTTCGCATGTCTATGGTAACGACTCGTCCGCGACGACAGCATCCGTGGGCGTTGGGCCGCTGCCTGCGACATGGATGCAGGGCAGTCCGGGGCCCTCGGGGCTGTATGTCCTGATGGGAATATTTTCCGGCCATGCAGCAGCGGCAGGTGTCGCCCTGCGCTGTAACGGTACGGTTCTGCACGCCTCCGAAGGTGCGGGACTGGAGTGGCGCGTTCTTGGTGGACCCTATGCCGACATCGCACAGGCCGATGCGGCACTGGACCACACCCGCCTGTGCGGGGTAGAGGGCGCGCGGATCATTGTGGAATGACGGCCCGTTGTCTGAAGGCCGTGGAACTGGGGACGAACGTGCGGACTAGACGCTCTCTTTTCGGTGGGGTGGCAGGCATTGCGGCCTGTGCTTCTTTTGCGGGACCCCTGAAGGCGTTTGCCCGCCCGCACCACCATGCGGCTCACGCTGCGAAAGCTGCTGCGGCCCCTGCGGCAGACGCGCCGGCTGGAACGCCCGCGAACACGCCGATCGGCCCGTTTGATACCGTGGCGCGCTGGGCCTATGTTGTCGATTACGACACGGGCGCGGTCCTGCTCGACAAGGCGTCTGACGAGCGTATGGCACCGTCTTCGCTTACGAAGATGATGACGGCTTACATCGTGTTCGGCATGCTGGCGACAGGGCGTCTCCGTCTGGAACAGAGCCTGCCAGTCAGCGAGAAAGCCTGGCGCACGCAGGGCTCCAAGATGTTCGTGCCGCTGGGCCAGAGCGTTCTGGTGTCCGACCTCATTCAGGGCATGCTGATCCAGTCCGGCAATGATGCCTGCATCGTGCTCGCCGAAGGTATCGCCGGGTCCGAAGAACGCTTCGTCGCGATGATGAATGAGGAAGCGCCGAAGCTCGGCATGATGAACTCGCACTTCCTCAACGTAACGGGCCTTCCGGCGGACGGTCACTACATGACGGCCCGCGATGTCGCGACAGTGGCGTCGCATCTGATCCGCGATTTCCCGCAATATTACCATTATTTCGGTGAGCTTGAATTCACCTACAACCACATCCGTCAGGGCAACCGGAACGTGCTGGTTGACAAGGGCCTCGCTGACGGCCTGAAGACCGGTCATACCGATGCGGGCGGTTTTGGTCTCTGTGCCAGTTCCAAGCGCAACGGCAACCGCGTCATCGTCGTCATCAACGGTACGGCGTCGAGCAACGAGCGCGCCCATGAAGGCGAGCGTCTGATGTCTTGGGCGTTTGCGAATTTCGAGAACGCCACGCTGTTCCGTCGCGGGCAGGTCGTGGATTCCGCACCCGTGTGGATGGGCGAACACCGTCAGGTTCCGCTCGTCGCCGGTGCCGATATCGTCATGACGCTGCCCGTCGGCTGGCAGCAGCGCTCGCATATCGCCGTGGATTATGCCTCGCCGGTCATCGCACCGGTAACGAAAGGGCAGGTTTGTGGCGCGCTCGTGATTTCCGCCCCGAACATGGCCGATATCCGCGTCCCGCTTGAGGCCGGAGAATCGGTGGCGAAACTTGGACTAGTCGCCCGCGCCATGACGCGTCTGGGCCACGGCCCCGCGCAGTAAGGGCATGGCTGGAAAAGGACTGTTCATCACACTCGAAGGCGGTGAGGGCGCGGGGAAATCCACGCAGGCCCGCCTTCTGGCCGAAGCCCTACGCGCGGAGGGGCATAACGTCCTTCTGACGCGGGAGCCCGGTGGCACGCCGGGCGCGGAAGAAATCCGCAACCTGCTGCTGTTTGGGAAAGTTGATCTGTCCTGGCGGGCGGAAATCCTGATGCACATGGCGGCACGTTCGGACCATCTGGACAACGCCATTCTCCCCGCTCTGGAGCGTGGTGAGATCGTGGTCTGTGACCGTTTCCATGATTCGACGCTTGCCTATCAGGGCCATGGCGTCGGGCAGGGCGTGCCCGAGATTCTGGCGTTTCTGAATGGTGCGCGCAAACTCGTGGATTTCGAGCCGGATCTGACGCTCATGCTGGAACTGCCTCGGGCCGAGGCGCTCGCACGTCTTCGTGCTCGGGGCGGGCAGACGGACCGTTACGAAGGTCAGGCGGAAGCGTTTCACGAGCGCGTTCTGGCCGGATTTGAAGCGATTGCCTCGGCTGACCCCGCGCGCGTGAAACGCGTGGATGCAGCCCAGACGCCGGAGGCCGTCAGTGCAGATCTTCTGCGGGCAGTGCAGGACCGCCTGATGGTGCAGGGCGTGTGAGCGACCCGCGTCACACTTTGGGTCTGTACGGTCATGACGAGGCGGAAACGACGTTTCGGCAGGCTCTGGCCAGCGGCAAGCTCCATCATGCCTGGCTGATCTGCGGTCCGGCAGGGATTGGCAAGGCAACGCTGGCCTTCCGTCTGGCGCGGCTGCTGCTGAATGCGGAAAATCCGGACTCGGCACCAGCGCGGCGTATCGCGGCGTCCACGCACGGGGATCTGTTGGAAATCTCGCGGGCCGTGGACGAGAAAAAAGGCCGTCTGCGCGGCGAAATCACGGCAGCAGATGTGCGACCGGTGCAAACCTTCCTGCATCATACAGCGACCGAAGGCGGTTGGCGCGTGGTGATCGTGGACGGCGCGGAATATCTGAACCGTTTCGCAGCCAACGCCCTGCTCAAGATCCTTGAAGAGCCGCCCCCACGCTGCGTCCTGCTGCTGACGACGTCTTCTCCGGGTGCGCTCCTGCCTACGATCCGCAGCCGGTGCCGCATGCTCACGCTGTCCGCGCTGTCCGACGCGGATATGCGCGCCGCCTTGCCCGGTATTTCTGTCGATGTGCTGGCGCGCGCGCATGGATCGCCGGGTCGGGCACTCTTTCTCTCGCACGATCGGGACGGGGCGATTGCGTCATTTGTGGCGGAAATCCTTGGTGGACAGGTGCGTGCTTCGGCAACCATGGCTCTGAGCGAACGTATTGCAAAAGAAGCGGAAGGTTTCGCATTGCTCTGCGATTTGCTAGGCGAGGGACTGGCAGACCGTGCGCGCTCGGCAGCGCGACATGGGGATCTTGCAAAGGCCGATCTGGCGGCGCGGCAGTGTTCCGAACTGGATACGCTGAGACGCCAGACCGAAGGCTTCAATCTGGACAAGGCCCAGGCCATCCGTCAGGCAGCGGAACTCGCTTCCGCCAGTTGAGGTGGTCAGGGCGTTATGAAACGAGTGGACATGACGCGGCGCTTCACCATCACGACCCCGATTTTCTATGTGAACGGCGCTCCGCATATCGGGCATGCCTACACCTCTATTGCGGCTGACGTTCTGGCCCGCTTCCATCGCCTGAATGGCGAAGACGTCCTGTTCGTCAGCGGCACGGACGAGCATGGCCAGAAGGTCGAGCAGACCGCTGTGGCCAAGGGCATGGACCCGCAGGCTTATGCCGACGAGGTGTCGGCCTCCTTCCGCCAGATGCAGAAGGACATGGCGATCTCGACCGACGAGTTCATCCGCACCACCGAGGAGCGCCACAAGGGCGCGGCCAAGGCGCTGTGGGAGAAGGTCGCGGCGAACGGACATATCTATCTGGGCGCCTATGAAGGCTGGTATTCCACCCGCGATGAAGCCTTCATCGGCGAAGACGAACTCGTCAAAAAGCCGGACGGGACGTTCGTGGCCCCTTCCGGTGCCCCGGTCGAGCGCGTCAAGGAACCGTCCTACTTCTTCCGTCTGTCCGATTTTCAGGATCGCCTCCTGAAGCTGTACGAGGACAATCCCGATTTCATCGGCCCCGTCGGCCCGCGTCGTGAGATCGAGAGCTTCGTGCGTCAGGGCTTGCGCGACCTGTCCGTCAGCCGCACGAGCTTCAAATGGGGTGTTCCGGTTCCGAACGATCCGGACCATGTCATGTATGTCTGGTTCGACGCGCTGGCGAATTACCTGACGGCGGTCGGCTATCCTGATCTTGATGATCCCCGCGCGAAGTTCTGGCCAGCAGACATCCACGTCGTCGGCAAGGAAATCGCGCGCTTCCATTGCGTGTACTGGCCCGCGTTCCTGATGGCGGCTGGCATCGATCTGCCGAAGAGCGTGTTTGCCCATGGCTGGTGGACGGTCGAGGGCGAGAAGATGAGCAAGTCTCTCGGCAATGTCCTCGATCCGAAGGCTCTGGCCGACGAGTTTGGGCTGGATGCGCTGCGCTTCTTCCTGATGCGTGAAGTGCCGTTCGGTGGCGATTCCAATTTCAGCCGCCGCTCCATGATCACGCGCACGAATGTCGAACTCGCCAACGATCTTGGCAATCTGTGCCAGCGCACACTGAGCCAGGTGGCCCGCAATCTGGGCGGTGTTCTGCCCGCGCGCGGCACACTGACCGAAGACGATCAGGCCATGCTGGCGATGGCAACGCTGCTGCCGACGATCATGTCCGAACAGATCGAGCGCAAGGCGATTACCGATGCGCTGGAGGAAGTCTGGAAAGTCATCCGTGCCGCTAATTCCTATATCGACCGTCAGGCCCCCTGGGCTCTGAAAAAGACTGATCCAGAGCGAATGGCCGATGTGTTGCGCGTTCTTGTGGATATGATCCGCGGGATCGCAACCATGCTGCAGCCGTTCATGCCGGACACGATGGACAAGATGCTCACGCAGCTTGGCGTGCAGGACGACGAGCGGACATTCGCGGCTCTTGAAACGCTGCTTCCGGCTGGCCGCACACTTCCCAAGCCCGAAGGCCTGTTTCCGCGCTTCGTCGAGGAAGAGGCATGACGGGACTGATCGACACGCATTGTCATCTGGACAAGCTTGACGATCTCGCGCCTGCTTTCGAGCAGGCACGGGAAGCGGGTCTGTCCGGAATGATCACGATCGGGACACGGTTTTCCAAAGCAGATACCCAGATTGCCTTGACGCAGCACGACACTCCGGAGCTGCGGATCTGGTGTGCGATCGGCATTCACCCGGATTATGCGGGTGAGGAGCGTCTGCCGTCGGTTGAGGAGCTTGTCGCCAAAACCGAAGCGCCTTGCGTCGTGGCAATCGGGGAGACGGGGCTGGATTATTTCCATAGCGGCGATGAGGCTAAACCCGCCCAACATGCCGCGTTCCGAACCCATATCGCGGCTGCGCGCCAGACGGGGCTGCCGGTCGTTATCCACACCCGCAACGCCGACGACGATATGATTGCCATCCTGCGCGAAGAGCATGCGAAGGGCACATTTCCGTTCCTGATTCACTGCTTTGCGTCCGGTCCAAAACTGGCGGAAGCGGCTCTGGAACTGGGGGGCTATATCAGCTTTTCCGGCCTGCTGACCTTCCCGAAATGCGAGGAAATCCGCGAAGTCGCACGGATGGTGCCGGAAGATCGTCTGCTGGTTGAGACGGACAGCCCGTATCTTGCGCCCGTTCCGAAACGCGGAAAGCCCAACACACCGGGTTATGTTGCTCATACAGCGGCACGTCTGGCAGAAGAGCGCGGCGTTTCTCTCGAAGACATTACCCGAATTACGACTGAAAACGCCCGTCGTCTGTTCACGAGGATCGCTGCATGAAGGTGACGATCCTTGGATGTGGCGGCTCCGCTGGCGTTCCGATGATTGGGGGCGAGGAGGGACCACAGACGGGGATCTGGGGCGCCTGCGACCCCGCCGAACCGCGCAACCGTCGCACCCGCTCCTCAATCGTGATCGAAGGTGAGGGCGGGTTTCGGCTTCTTGTGGATTCAGGGCCGGATTTTCGGGATCAGATGCTGAATTGTGGTCTGAGCCATGTTCATGCGGTCCTCTATACACATCCGCATAGCGATCACATCGGCGGTTTGGACGAATTGCGCGCCATCAACCGCGTGATCGGAACGCCGCTGCCATTGTTGGCGACACAGGATGTGCTTGAAGAACTGCGCCTGCGCTATGCCTATGCGTTCGCGCCCTGGAAGGGCCCCGACTTCTATCGGCCGGTCTTCGATGAACGGATCGTGCAGGCCGCAGAGACGATTTCGTTTCCCGGACTTAACGCTCAGATTTTCGAACAGCGTCACGGGCGGATCACGTCTCTGGGCGTACGCTGCGGTAATTTTGCCTACAGCACAGACGTCGAAACACTTTCGGACGAGACCCTGTCGCTACTCGAAGGGGTGCAGACCTGGATTGTGGACTGTTTCCAGTACGATCCGCACCCAGCCCATGCCTGGCTGGAACGCGTGCTGGAATGGCGCGAGCGGCTTGGGGTGAAGCACGTCATTTTGACCCATATGGGCCCGGACATGGACTATCAGACCTTGTGCAAGACGCTGCCCGAGGGTGTTGAGCCTGCCTATGACGGAATGGTTCTCGAACTTCAGGCTTAATGGACCGGGCTGTCTGGTGAGAGAGCACTCTGCCCTGTTGCGTGCGGGAGTGGTTCAGCTGGAGGAACCGAGGGATTGAGCGGATATCGTTTTCCGTCAAACCGCATGCGGCTTAGGACGAGGGCAGGGTGCCCATCTGGCAACTGTCCAGAATAGGAAATTTCGAGATCGTGCCAGCCATGAGACAGAACGGGCAGGATACGAACCGGCAGATGAACCAGTGTCATGCGTGACAGAAGTTTCCATTTGCCTGCATGCCCTGTGAGAATGAAAAGTGTGCAGCCACCACTTGCTCCACACCATCTGTTGTCCCGGGAATAGACAAGATATTGCTGCGTCTGACCTGTTGCATCCAGCGCGACTTCTGCTCCCTGATAGTGGGATAATCCGAGCTTCGTCTTTATGACGTCCTGTATGTCGGGGCGAGGTTGTGCTGCACCCCGTCGATGAAACACAAACAGGGAGCACAAAAGGCAGACGAAAAATATTTTCATGTTTTTGAAGGATCGGGCAGGGCGCATTGCCCGATCCTTCAAGATCAGAACGTCATCATCGCACCGGCCGACATCGTATGGTCGCTCTCATGTGCGATGCCGTGGGCGTCCGATTCCGTATGGGCATATTCGCCCACAAGCGTGAACCAGTCCGTCAGGTTGTAATAGACGGCTCCGACTTCCGACTGGTTGCGGCGGACCATGGACGGATTGTCTTCACCGGGGGCCTGATAGAGATTGCTGACGCCATAGCTGCCGACAACCTTGAGCTTCGGCAGGATCTTATAGGCCGCCTGAACGTAGTAGCCTTCCGAATCACGCTTGCGCCCCTGCGCCGAGACACCGTCGAAGAACAGGCCCGTCGTGCCAAGGCCACTGCCATAATAATAATACGCCACGCCCTCAAATGGACCGCGCGAAAGTTTGACGCCCACGTCGCCAGCCTCAACCGTCGTGCCCTTGCGGCTGTTGCTGCCAAGGGTCGCACTGGTCAGGTTCTGCTGATGCTGAACGAGGAAGCTGCTCCAGAAGCGTGTTGTGAAGCCGGCAATATTGCCGTCATAGGTAACTTTGCCCTGAAGCATGGGCGAGCTGTGCTGGGTCGTCGTCGCAGAAAGTCCGCCGCCTGCGAAGTTATATTCGTCAAGCGGTGTCATCACACCGACGGAAGCCTGAAAGCCTTTCCATTTCGGTGAGATATAGGTGATCTGCGGAAGCCAGTCAGTATAGACGTAACCGACGCCAATGCGGCCGAGAGACGTATTGGCCGGGTTGGCGTTGCTGCCGGTGCTGCCAACGCTGAGAAGCGTGGCGTCGTTCAGGATGGCATCGGACGCAAACAGCGCAATATCACGACCCAGCTTGACCGTACCGAGTTCGTCGGTTCCCGCAGTCATGAAAACCTGACGGAAATCGAGGCCGGCGGTTCCAAGGCCCACCGGGCTGCCACCGGAATTGGCGTTGAAAGTGCTGGGGTCGTTGTTGTTGATGCCGGGATACATGCCGAACACGGCGCCCAGCTTGATGCCTTCCTGTACCGTGTTCAGCTTCAGGATCAGACCACCCGGCAGAAGGCCGTTACGGACGGAAGATGAGTCGAACCCGCTACTACCGGTGGAAACGCCGCCCGCGACAGGGCGGCCGCCGCTCGGACTGTTATAGGTATAGTACGCGTTGACGAAGCCGGAAATGTTGATGTCGATCTGGCCCGCTTGGATCGTAACGCCTTTGCCCGCGACATAGGGCTTCACGCGCACGATACTGTCCGGATTATACGTCCTGCGTGCTTCCATCAGGGAGTTGCGCGCGTCCTGTGCGCTGGCCGAGGCTTCCATGGCGGCACGGCGCGCTGCGGAGACTGCGGCAATTGTCGTCACGTCAGGTGGAGTATCAAGGCTGCTGCCTTCGTTCTGGGGTCCATAGCGCATGTAACGGTTGCGATGGCGTGCGGGTGCCGGGGATGCTCCGTCGTCGTCACGTTGCAGCGAGGGGTGCGCGTGATGCTGGTGATGTGACAGCAGTACGTTGTATTCCGAACGGCTCAGGCTGCCCTTGGCGCGAAGGATGTCGAGCAGTTCCGTATAATCATCAGCCCGTGCGATGGTCGGGAGGGCGGAGAGAACAGCAACGCAGAATGTGCTTCCCAGAAGACTCAGGCGGCACAGGGACATAGATGACATATAAACAGCCGCTCCCGCGGATATACCGGTGATCGAGTATGTGCTCTCACCGGCAGAAATGGACTACACCGCTTTTCCTAGCGCGAATTGAGACATTCTTCGCAACAATAGGATGTGTTCTCACAAAAAAGTCAGAAATTTAGAGTTCCCAGATATATAAGTTGGCATAATATATCTTATACGACATATATGTATTGCAGATCCCGCCTCTGATTCATGTTGGATTTCAAGTCTTTCAACTTGTGCCCAGCGCATTGAACCCATCGGATTTCAAATTTATCCCTATGGCAAAATGCCACGGAACACCATTGCCCCAGATTTTCGGTGCCTTTGAAGCGGATTTTTGAGATGCAGATCGCGTTCTTGGTGACTGATCTGATGCCTATGGCAAAGTGCCATGAATAAGATTTGTGGCACTTTGCCACTAGAAAACTTTGGGCTGGCGATCTTATGGCAAAATGCCACTACGGCTAGATGATGGCATTTTGCCATAGGCATCTCTCCTCTTTACCTCCGTGGGTTTCTGCCGTTACGCAGGATCTTCCTCCCCTGCATCACTGAGGCTGCATGACCGAGATCCTTCCTGCTTCCCCCGTCATCGAACCGTTTGCTCCCTCAAGACAACGTGAACTCTGGGGGCATCCCATCGGGTTGTGGGTGTTAACACTGACGGAGGGCTGGGTCGGATTTTCGCTTTATGGCATGCAGGCCATCCTTGCGCTTTATCTCACGGACCATCTGCTTCAGCCTGACCATTCCGGACATGTATTTGGTCTGGCGCCGCTTGAGGCGTTTGTCTCGGCTTTATATGCGCCAGTCGGGCCGAGAGCTCTGGCTGGAGCCATTACAGGGCTTTTTCTGGCCTTGATCTATGCCACTCCCCTCATCGGCGGTTTTCTGGCGGACCGTGTCCTTGGTCAGACACGCACAATTCTCTTTGGAGCGGTTCTGATGACGGTGGGCCATTTCCTGCTGTCATTCGACTGGAGTTTCGTGCTGGCACTGGGTTTTCTGCTCGCAGGTCTTGGCATGGCCGGAGGATTGAGGGCGCAGGTTGGCGCGCTTTATGCCTTGGATGACCGGAGACGTTCGGACGCCTATCAGATCTATATGATGGGACTTCAGGTTGCCGTCATCGTGTCGCCGATATTATGTGCAAGCCTGGCGCAGATCGAATGGCACTGGGGTTTTTTGACCGCGGGCGTTGGTATGCTGATCGGGCTCGTCGTCTATCTTTTCGGGCGCCGCTGGCTTCCTGCCTCTGACCTTACCGTCCATCTGAAGCCTCATGATGCGAACATTTCAAAACGCACACGCCCTGCCCTGACGTCACAGGAAAAAAAGACGGTATGGCTGCTTCTGGCGCTTGTGCCGGTTATGGCAGTTGGAGCTGTCCCGAACTCCGAAATTTTTGACGGTTATCTGCTCTGGGGACGCGAGCATTTCCAGCTTCGTCTTTTGGGGCACGAAATGCCGGTCAGCGATTTGATTTCCTTGGACGGCTTCATCAGTACCCTATGTGCTGTGGCTGTCCTGTGGTTCTGGAAAGCCTATTCCCGGCGGCGGCAGGATCTTTCCGAGATTACGAAAGTCGCACTCGGCACTTTTATCGGGGCATTCGGTCCCCTGCTGCTGGCTTTGGGCTCATGGATCAGCCCGGGCCTACATCAAGTCAGCCTGCTTTGGGGGCTGGCCTTTCACATCGTTAATGATATCGGCTTTTCGATGAGTTATGCGATCGGAATGGCCCTTTTTTCCCGGGCTGCTCCCGTGAGCGTCAACACCATCCTCGTGGCCTGCTTTTCGCTGCATCTGTTTCTCTCCAATCTTCTGATTGGAAAGCTCGCAACACTTCTGGGTCGTATTTCCGACGTTTCGTTCTGGCTGCTACACTCTGGAGCCGCTCTGCTGGCGGCGGTCATTCTTGGGTTCTGTGCGCTCCGGTTCCGCGATCTGCTGGCTCCCGAAAAAGAGACCCTACCCCCGGCTCTTTAAGGCGGCGAAACCAGATGGCGCATCTCTGCGGCGGAGGCCGTTGAGATCGCGTCTCCGTCCAGCGTGCGGACTGTGACAGGCATCAGAAGTCCGTCTGCCCTTTTCTTGCTGCGCTGGATAATAAGGCGCTGAACGATGGGGTAATCCCGGATCAGCTTTTCGAAAACCGGTCGCGGAATGGCCAGTAGATGGCTGAACTGAAGGGAGCGGACAGTTCCGGGCATGACGTCGTTGCGGATGACGGAGGCAGCCCCGATCAGATCTCCACTACCGAACAGGATCTCCTGCTCAGCCAGATTGACTTCAGCCAGCCCCGCGACCTGAGCGTAAACGACACGAACGCGCTGGCCCCGTTTGAACAGCACTTCTCCGGGTGAGACGAAGTGCATCGAAACCTTGGAGGACAGCTTTTGCAGCACACTGTCAGGAACGCCATTGAAAGCCGGAAAAGCCCGGAGGCGCTGTTCGATGCCGCTTTTCAGATTAAAACGTAGCGGCGCATCAAGCCGTGCCCGCTGACGTTCGATCTCACGATGCAGTTCGCGGTGAAGCTCTTCGGAAATCAGGCTGTCGGCTTCAAGAGCATCATATTCTTCATCTTCGAGACGCAGAGCGATTTGCCGCAGGATGCGGCTTTCCAGAGCTTCGGAATAGCCGGAATAATGCAGGCGAAGTGTTTCAAGCGCATCATCCAGCAGTTTGCGCTGACGGCCGAGCACTTCAGCCACGATTTCCGTGATACGCGGACCGAGTGTGGGTTCCATACGCTGGCGAACGAAGCGCTGAAGCGAAAGCGAGACGAGATGCGCAATGATGAGCATCTCGAACCGCTCCATCATGCAGTTCGTCAGGGGCTCATCAATATGCAGACGACTATGAAGTTCCTGCGCGATCCGAAAGCGGAGTGAAGGTTGAAGACGCCGTTTAAGCGCGCGCACATAGCCATAACGCCCTTCTAGTCTGGCGCCATCCGCCATGGATTCCGCCGTTCTCAGCAATGTTTCCATCACACGGCGAGATAGTCCCTGAATCCGGAACAGGTCCAGCAGCAGGGAGCGTTCCTGATTGGCGATGGTAATCAGGGCAATGTTAACGCGGTTACGGTCGCTCAGGGCGGACTCAAAATTATTGGCCGCCCTCTCCTTCTCGGCACGACGTTCGAGACGGCTGATAACGCCGGCGCGCGTCTGCTCGCTGAAGCCAAGCTCTTCGGACAGTTCCCGCGTCCGTTCTGCGACCTCACCCAGACCAATTCCCACGATCTGCTGGCGGATGGCCTGATCGATAGGGGAAAGCTGATCCAGTTTGAAGAACAAAACCAAGGCCCGCAGCGTCGTACCGTTGATCAGAAGCGTGATGAGAACGAAGCCCGTGGCGATGATACCGACAAAATGGGCCACAGGGCTTGAAACGCTCTGGTTCTCGGTCACGGCGAGAGCAAGGGCAAGCGTGATGGCGCCGCGAATGCCACCCCAGGCCATCGTTGCCTTGAAAGGGTTTGGAACAGGTGGCGACAGCTTCGTAATTGCCAGTAGGGGCAACATACCAAAAATCACGGCCGAGCGCGCGATCAGACCAGCCACGCTTGCAATCAGGATCAGCACGAAATCCCACTTCGTCATGCCAATCAGCAGTCGCGGAACCAGCATGGCCGCCAGAAGGAAGACGAGCGAACCGGCCCAGAAAACGAGCTGTTCCCACATCTCGTTCAGAAAACGCCAGACCTGCGGACGGAAGGTGGACGGCCCGTAAGCGGACACTGTCAAGCCTGCGGCAGCCGTTGCCACAACCCCCGAAAAGCCGAGCATTTCATCGCACAGGATATAGACGGCATAAGGAAGCGCCAGTGTCAGCGTGACTTCCGAAGCCGCCGACCCGCCAAGTCCTGCAATCAGCAGTAATGTCAGGCGCGCCAGACAGACCCCCACTACGATGGCCCCAATAAAGGCCGTCATGAAGTCCATCAAAGCTTCGGTCGGATGGATCTGGTGATGGGACGTAACGGCTGCCAGAAGGATCGAGAAGATCGAAATGGCCGCAGCATCGTTCAGGAGTGCCTCTCCTTCGACAAGGCGTGTCAGGCGAGACGCAGCACCGATTTCGCGGAAAATTCCGGCCACGGCGGAAGGGTCGGTCGTCGCGACAATGGAGCCCAGAAGCAGGCAGACAACAAGGCTCTGTTTGGCAAAAGGATAAAGCGCAAAGCCGATCGTAGCCGTGGACACAATGACCGCCACGACCGCCAGAAGAAGGACTGTCGCCGTTTCATGGGCCAGACGGCGCACATCAATGGCCATCGCCCCCTGAAAAACCAGAATAGGCAGGAAAATCAGCAGGAACGCTTCACTGTTGACCGGAAAATAGATCAACGCTTCCGCCGCGCCGTCCAGAAGATCGGTCGCAGAGGATCGAACGATCAGAGACGCAACCAGCCCCAGCCCGATCCCCGTCAGAGCCAGCAGAACAGCTTCTGAAATTTCAAGACGCTTCGCGAGAGGCTGAATGATGCTGACAAGCGTGAGCAGGAACGCAAGCGCTAGGAGTACGGCTGCCAGTCCTGTCACCATCATCGTTGTCTCGGCTCTTTCATCAGATCGTCCGCAGACGAGGTGGTATGTTTCAGGTTGAGGTAGATTCTTCGGAGACGGCGTCAAGCCAGTGCCGGACCTGCCCTTCCGGGTCTGAATGGCCGATGAAATCGCTCATCACAGCCACCGTATCCGCTCCGGCTTCAAGGCACTCCGTCAGCCGTGGCACCGTGAGGCCTCCGATCGCCACCAGCGGCACATCTCCGCACAGCTCCCGCCATTCCGCCAGTTGCTTCAGGCCCCTACCCGTCAGCTTCACGCCCCGAAGCTCCGTAGACCAGACAGGACCAAAGGAAATGTAATCCGGCTTGCAGGCCAGAGCCGTTTCCAGTTCCTGACGGGTATGGGTCGAGATACCAAATCTGATACCTGAGGTCCGGATCGCCTCCAGGTCAGCAGTTTCCAGATCTTCCGGTCCAAGATGCAGCCACTCATAACCCAGTTCGATGGCAGTCTGCCAGTAGCGGTTCAACGCGAGAGACACATTGAAACGTGCCGCAAGTTCCTGAGCCAGCAAAGCCTGCGCCCGAACGTCCTCTTCGGATAGATCCCGGAGATAGAGTTCGATGAATCGCAGTCCGGCTCCGCCAAGCCGTTCCACCCAGCGGGGCTGGTCAACAACGGCGTAAATCTGGGACGGAAGGGAAGACATGACATTCATACTCCACAGGGCCTGCTGGCAAGGACGAGCCTTTTGAGATCGAGCAACACTGTTACAGTTCAGGCCCTACGCGTCCAGAGGTGCTATGTCGTTATCAACGCCCTGTTTTCACAAGCGTTCCTGCAAAATGGAAATCAGCGTTTCTGCAGGATGGGACGGACGGATTCCGGCCATGCGTTCGGTCTGACAGCGGCACGAAAACCCGGTCGCGAGAACCGGTGTCTCAACTTTCCTGGCCCAGTTCTGCTCGAACATAGCCTGTGACATTCCGGCATGTTCCTTCTGATGCCCGAACAGACCAGCCATGCCACAACAACCTGCTTTCCCAGCCTCCACCGGCACACCATAACGCTGAAGGACAAAAGCCCAGTCTCCGGCGCTTTCCGGTCGGGCTGCCTGTTCCGTGCAATGCGAAATCACGGTCATACGAGGCCTGTCGCGACTGGCCGGAAGCGGTTGCAGTGCTCCCTGCCCGATCTGTTGCCTCAGAAAAGTCTCCAACGGAAGAACTGCCGGTATCGGCTTGTTTCCTGCCACTTCCCGGTATTCCTGCGTGAACATGAGACCAGTTGCTGCATCCAGAGAAACGACAGGAATATCGAACTCCGCCAATGCCCTCAATTTCTTCAGGGTCGCGCGCGCCGTCACGCCGAAGCCTTTGCGAAACCCCAGAACATGACGTGCTTTGCCATTGTCCCAGACAGGCGTGAGTTTCGCATCGAACCCGAGCTGCGTCAGCAGGGCATGAACCTTCTCAACAAGCACCCCGTCAAAGCTGCCGGTAAAGGAATCCTGCATCACGATGACAGCGCGCGGATTGCTCCGGTTGCGTTGCAGCCACGACCGGTTGACCTGACTGCCCGCCTTCAGCCGCGCCGGTCGCAGATGCGGAAGATCCACCAGCCCCAGACTGGATAGAACGGCTTGCGATGCGGGATTGTGCATCATGAGATTGGCGAGCTTGGGAGTCGTTCGTCCTGCCGCCAGAAGCGGTTCCAACCAGTAGACGATATAATCCCTTACCGGCCTGCGGTTTTCACGAAAATAGGTTGAAAGAAATTTGGAACGCATGGACGGAATATCCACGCGGATCGGACATTGCGTGGCGCAGGCTTTGCACGACAGGCAGGTGTCCAGCGAGGCCTTGAGCTCTTCTGTCAGAGCAGGAAGCATCCCTCGATCAGGAGCATCTTCCGCTAAAGAGCGCAGTCTTGCCCAGCTTCGAAGCAGCAGAGCGCGGCCTTTCGGAGACTGCGACCGGTCTTTCGTAATTTTGTAAGACGGGCACATGGCCATGTCCGGCTCGCGGTTGAAACAGGCACCATTGCCGTTGCAGCTTACGGACAGGCCGTAAGATTCACGCAGCGAAGGTGTGATCTCCTCGTCAAACCCGCCCTTGAAGGGGATGCCATCAATCCGGTCAACGGGATAACCCGCTCCACCCGGAGCCAGCTTGCCGCGATTGAAAATATCTTTGGGATCAAAGACATCCTTGATGCGGCACAGTTCTGCAAAAAGAGTTTCTCCAAAAAACAGCGGCGAAAATTCCCCGCGGAACCCCCGACCGTGTTCCCCCCAGAGCAGACCGCCATGACGCTTCGTCAACTCAGCCACCGCGTCTGAAATTGGACGGATCAGCGCCCGGTCTTCAGCCGTCAGCATGTCCAAAAAAGGCCGAACATGCAGGCATCCGACGTCCGCATGTCCAAACATTCCATAAGACAAGCCATACCCATCCAGAATGTCGCGGAACTCGCTGACATATTCGGGCAGAACCTCCGGGGGGACGGCTGTATCCTCGACGAAAGGAACACCCTGCCTGTGACCGTCCGGACGCCCAAGCAGTCCCACGGATTTTTCCCGGAGGGTCCAAAGGTTCGCAATAATTTCTGGATCAGAAACTGGTTTATAATCAATGGGTTTATGGGGAGAGCTCTCAAGAAGTCCAACAGCATGAGCCATCTGCTTTTTCAGGACTTCCAGATCGTCTCCCACGAATTCGACGAAGCTCATGCCCTTGACCGGTAGAGTTGACGTATTGCCCAGAACGCGTTCAAGGGCATGCCATGTCACGTCCTGCTGGGCCTTGGCGAGGACACGGTCATCCAGCACTTCAACGGCGGAGGGGTTGGCAGGCAAAAGGGTCTGGACGTCCCGTAGGGTCTCATTGAAGCTGGCATAGCGGACGACGATAAGCTGACGGTATTTCGGCAGTCGTCTGACGCGTAGAACGATCTTCTTGGTCAGGGCAAGCGTACCTTCCGATCCCGCCAGCAGTCGTGCGAGATGAAAGCTCCCGTCTTCGAGCAGGACATTCTGCAGATTGTATCCGGTCAGACCACGATTCATGTCCGGGAAAACGCGCTGGATTTCTTCCGCACGCTCCGTGACGACCCGATGGACTTCACGATAAGCCCGAGCGGCAAGCCCGGTTCCGGTCATTGCGTCTTGCAGCTTTTCAGCAGTCAGCTGACCAACCGCAAGATCGCTTCCATCTGCAAGAACGACATCCATCGCCTCGATATAGTCGGATGTCCTGCCATAAATCCGTGAGCCTTTGCCGGAAGCATCCGTCGCAATCATGCCGCCAATCGTCGCGCGCGTAGCGGTTGAGACGGTTGGCGGAAAGAAAAAACCATGGGGCTTCAGAAAGGCGTTGAGCCGCGCCAGAATAACGCCCGGCTCAACGGTGACCGTGCCTGCTTCGGCATTGAAATCGAGGATCCGGTCCAGATGACGTGAGACGTCAACCACGACGCCATCGGTCAGGGACTGGCCGTTGGTGCCAGTGCCGCCGCCCCGGATTGCGAGCGTCAGATCCCCGTCGGAAGCCGCTTTCACGGCCCGGTTGAGGTCTTCTCCGGTGTGCGGGTGAATGACCGCAGCCGGGAGACGCTGATAAATGCTGTTGTCGGTGGAAGAAATCAGCCGCGAGGAAACCCGCAGGTCGATATCACCTTCAAAGCCCTGCTCGTTCAGCCTTCTGACGAAAGCCTCACGCAGGGCGATTTCGGGGGCGCTGGGGGAAAGGCCTGAATTTCCGGCAGGTGTTCCGGATATTGCGTCTCCACCCATCTTTACGTCCCTTTTAGTGTTTCATGGTCCATACCGTTATAATGAATGAAAAATAAGCTCTCCGAATAGGAAAATTCTTCACTCGACCGTCACGGATTTCGCAAGATTGCGCGGCTGATCCACATCCGTACCTTTCAGAAGCGCGACCTCATAGGCCAGCATCTGAACGGGAATGGCATACAGGATCGGTGCGACGAAAGCGTCTACATCAGGCATGATGACGATCTGTTCCGCCACACCTTCAAGGCGTTTGGCGCCTGCCGCATCGGTGAAGACAAGAATGCGCCCACCGCGCGCTTTGGCCTCCTGAAGATTGGACAGTGTTTTGTCGAACAGGATCGTGGAGGGGGCAATTGCGACGACCGGAACGGTCTGGTCGATCAGGCTGATCGGACCGTGTTTCAGTTCACCCGCAGCATAAGCTTCGGCGTGGATATAACTGATTTCTTTTAATTTTAAGGCACCTTCAAAGGCAATCGGCGTACAAATCCCGCGTCCCAGATACAGGACATCACGCGCCTGCGCGACAAGGGTGGCCATAGCCTGAATGTCCTTGGTGCGGGTAAAAACTTCTGCGGCCCGTGACGGCAGATCCAGCAGACTTGCCGTCAGACGTTCTTCGCGGGCCTGATCCATCGTCCCACGCGCACGGGCGAATTCGATCGCCAGTGCTGCCAGAACAGAAAGCTGCGCGGTGAAGGCTTTGGTCGAAGCAACGGAAATTTCCGGTCCTGCATCCATGCCTAGAACGAGATCGCTCTCCCGCCCGATTGTGGAGTGTTCGACATTCAGAACCGAGACAATGCTCTGACCGGCCTTTTTGAGGCTGCGCAGAACACCAAGCGTATCCGCGGTCTCGCCGGACTGTGAGATCAGCAGCGCCACGCCTTTGTCCGGCTGGGGCGGCTCGCGGTAGCGCATTTCGGACGCAACATCGATTTCCACCGGAATGCGCGCAAGGGATTCCAGCCAGTACCGGCCGACCATCCCGGCATAATAGGCGGAACCGCAGGCCGTGATGGTGATGCGCGGAACCTGCGCCGGATCGAACGGCATCGGCGGTAGCGTAATGCGCTTGGAGGCCGGGTCCGTGATCCGTTTCAGCGTCTGCCCGATGGCGACCGGATGTTCATGGAGTTCCTTCTCCATGTAGTGCCGGTAGCCATCTTTGCCGACTTGCCCTGCCATAAAGGTGAGATCCTGAACCGGACGGCTGACTTCAGCGCCGGTCATGTCAAAAATTCTGACGCTATCTGTTGTGAGTTCGCACCAGTCCCCGTCTTCGAGATAGGTCATTTTCCGGGCCATGGGGGCCAGTGCAATGCTGTCCGAGCCCAGAAACATCTCGCCGTCACCGTAGCCGACAGCAAGCGGTGCGCCATGACGGGCGCCAATCAGCAGACCTTCATGATCCTTGAAGATCATGGCGATGGCATAGGCCCCTTCCAGTCGCTTGATGGCCGCAAACGCGGCTTCCCGGGGCGGCAGTCCCTGCTCCAGATAGTCATCGACCAGATGGGCGACGGTTTCGGAATCCGTTTCGGTCCGAAACACACGCCCTTTCGCTTCCAGTTCTTCCTTAAGGGCTGCGAAGTTCTCGATAATGCCGTTATGAACGATTGCCACACGCCCGGCTTCATGGGGGTGGGCGTTGTTTTCGGTGGGAGCGCCATGCGTTGCCCAACGGGTATGACCGATGGCCGTGGTGCCGTGCAGCGGATGCTCTTTGAGGACGCGCTCCAGATTATCGAGCTTTCCCGCAGCGCGACGACGTTCGATATCGCCGGACGCTGTCAGGGTCGCGATCCCGGCAGAATCATATCCGCGATACTCCAGGCGTCGCAGCGCCTCGAAGGCGATCGGGCTGGCAGGCTTGTGTCCGACAATACCGCAGATACCGCACATCAGCCCTGTTCCTTCCGAGCTTTAAGAGACTGTTTGATCTGAAGGCCGCGTCCGGCTTTCAGTGTTTGGCGCGTCCGGCCCAGAGCCAGGTCACCGGCAGGCACATCATCCGTAATCACACTGCCCGCGCCCACGAGTGCATCGTCACCGATGGTTACGGGAGCCACGAGAATGGCGTCCGAGCCGACGAAAACCCGTTCCCCGATGATGGTTCGATGTTTGAAAACGCCATCATAATTGCAGGTGATTGTCCCTGCCCCGACATTGGTGCCGCGTCCGACCGAAGCATCGCCCAGATAGGTCAGATGGTTGGCCTTTGCGCCCTCGCCCAGCTCCACGTTCTTGAGCTCGACGAAATTGCCGACATGCGTCTGTGCGGCACAGACCGTTCCGGGACGGAGCCGGGCGTAAGGACCGATCAGCGCAGCTTCTCCAACTTCGCAGCCCTCAAGATGAGAATAAGCGCGAATAAGCGCGCCTGAACGGACCGTTACACCCGGCCCGAAAAAGACGTTCGGCTCGACCGTCACGTCAGATTCCAGAACGGTGTCCGTGCTGAAAAAGACGGTATCCGGCGCAACCAATGTCACTCCAGCATCCATCGCCGCATTTCGCAGGCGCGTCTGGAGGGTTGCCTCGGCGCGTGCGAGTTCAGAGCGGGAATTGACGCCAGCCAGTTCTTCTTCAGGCGCTTCCACACAAACAACTGAACCGGCTTTAGCTGCCATTTCAACGACATCCGTCAGGTAATATTCGCCCTGAGCGTTGTCGTTACGAACATTTTCCAGCCAGTTTCGGAAATTCTCCGCTCCCGCACACATGACGCCAGCATTGCAAAGCGTGATGCTGCGCTCGTCTTCGGTTGCGTCCTTGAACTCGACGATTTTCACGACCTTGCCGTGGTCTTCGACAATCCTGCCATAACGTCCCGGAACGGCTGGACGCATTCCCAGAAGCGCCAGACTGGCACCCTCTCTACGGGCCGCAAGCAGGCGTTCCATGGTCTCGGCGGTAATCAGCGGATTATCAGCATAAAGAACAGCAATATCCCCATCCCCGAACAGGTCCCGCGCTGCATTGGCTGCGTGCGCCGTGCCGAGCCGTTCGACCTGCGTGACGGTTCTGAACGGACGGACAGCCTCTTCGAGTTCCGGCATATCCGGCCCCGTGACGACGACCACATCATCGAAGACCTGCCGGGCAGTTGTGATGAGGTGATTGATCATGGGCTGGTTGCCCAAACGATGCAGCGCCTTTGGCAGGCGGGATTTCATGCGTGTGCCGAGGCCCGCAGCGAGAATGATGGCAGTGGTGCGATGGGTTGTGTCGGTCATGTTCTGCCCGGGGTATCCAAACCACGGGTCCGCGTCAAACGAAGCCCGCAGACTGTGTCATCACTTCGAATTGCCGATTATTGCAATTCGTTCGAGTGCTCGCTCACGGAGCCACGGCATGCTGCATGACGACCATGACATGACCGAGTTTGGGATGATTGAACTCGATCCGCACGGGAACCAGTCCCAGACCGTTGATCTTTAAAAACCATACTGCGCCGGGTTGTGGGGCGGCCAGTTTGGCCCGGTTAGGAGAGTCCTTGATGAACCCTGCGATCTGACGACCAATGAAATCGCATCGCATGGCCTGCCCGGAATAGGCTTCATCCTGACCTTGGGGAATATCCACCATGACTGGGCCATGCACCACCATCTGCGTCAGCCGAAGTCCGTCGAAAATGACTTGAGATCCGTCACATTTTCCTGTCGTCGCAAGGGAATGCAGCAGATGCGCCATTCCGCTCAGAGTGTCGACTGTATGAGGCAGCAAGTCGGCTGGAATGGGTTCGCGGTCGGTTTCTGGCGGCTGGAGATCCACCACCTTCGGGGTGTCGTTCGAAAACTCCAATCGAACATGCCTGTTTTTGCCGCGCGAAACGCCGCCGCTTTCAAACAGCACCGGCTGCACATTACCGTCCGGGGTGAACTGTCCCTGAACATGCGACGTCACGTCCATCGTGACGAACCAGCTGATCAGGCCCGCGGGCTTGATCTGGGTACTGCCACCATACCCCCAGGGCTGGAGCTGGTAGGACGTCCTGGCGTTCAGGACGTGAAAGCCCTTGATATAGACAGCGTAAGCCGCGTTGATCTGGGGCTCAGCTCTGGCCGAACCACAGATCAGCCCCGCCGTTAAAACGAGGCTGGCTGCGGCTGCAAAAGCCTTAAACGTCAAGATTGGCGACTTTCAGGGCATTGCCGACAATAAAGTCCCTGCGTGGCTCCACAACGTCACCCATCAGCGTCGAGAAAACCTGACCGGCATCTTCGACATCCCCGATCTTGACCTGCAACAGAGTCCGGGTCGAAGGATCGAGCGTCGTGTGCCAAAGCTGCTCGTCATTCATCTCGCCCAGTCCTTTGAAGCGGTTGATGGTCAGTCCGCGACGTCCCTGAAGCAGAATGCGCTCCATGATGGCTGCGGGGCCGAACAGTTCATAGGACGTCGGATCGAGCGTCAGGGTGACGGGTTTTGCAAAATCACGGGCCAGACGCTCCCATTCTGCAACCAGCCAGCGTGCCTCCACCGAGCGCAGAAGCGAAGGCTCGATGCGGTAGACTTCACCCACGCCACGGACGGAGCGCGCGCATTCCAGACCGGTTTCCGAAATGGAGACCTTCCAGCCACGCTCGTTGGTCAGCGAGGCGCCATCAAGCCGCTGCTGGAATTCGGCCATGCGCGAGGTCGCAACAGCGATGTTGCTGTCCAGAACCCCAGAAATAGCAGCCTGCTCCATCACCCAAACCGGCACTTTGGACGCAATGCTCTGAAGGCGACGCGCCGCAGCGGACATGAAGGTAATTTCTTCTGCCAGAGCCTCGCCTGTCAGTTCGCGGCCATCAGCAAAGCGGAGGGTTGCATTCGCCAGCGCCTTGTCCAGCAGGTACTGCTCAAGAGCGGCATCATCCTTGAGATAACGCTCTTCCTGTCCACGCTTGGCGCGATAGAGCGGCGGCTGGGCAATGTAGAGATAGCCCTGCTCGATCAGTTCGGGCATCTGGCGGAAGAAGAACGTCAGGAGCAGCGTGCGGATGTGGGAGCCGTCCACGTCGGCGTCCGTCATAATGACGATCTTGTGGTAGCGAAGCTTTTCCGCCGAAAAACCACCCTGATCGACTTCGCCGCGGCCAATCCCGGTGCCAAGAGCAGTAATCAGCGTGCCGATTTCCGCCGATCCCAGCATTCTGTCAAAACGCGCACGCTCAACGTTCAGGATCTTGCCACGCAGCGGGAGAATGGCCTGAAAGCGACGGTCTCGTCCCTGTTTGGCCGTGCCGCCTGCGGAATCACCCTCAACGATAAAGATTTCAGCCTTGGACGCATCACGTTCCTGGCAGTCTGCAAGCTTGCCCGGAAGCGACGACACATCCAGCACGCCTTTGCGACGCGTCAGTTCACGCGCACGACGGGCGGCCTCACGGGCGCTGGCAGCGTCGATGATCTTGGCGACGATCGCCTTGGCTTCTTTGGGATGCGTTTCAAACCAGTGAGAGATCGCATCTGATGCGGCGGCATGCACGACAGGCTGGACTTCGGACGAGACCAGCTTGTCCTTCGTCTGGGACGAGAACTTCGGATCCGGCACTTTGACGGACAGCACAGCCGTCATGCCTTCACGCATGTCTTCGCCCGTCAGCGAGCCCGCCTCACGCTTGGCCACGCCTTCGGCATACTTGCCGACAACGCGGGTCAGAGCCTGCCGGAAGCCGGCCAGGTGCGTGCCGCCATCGCGCTGGGGGATGTTGTTCGTGAAGCACAGCATCGTCTCGTGATAGCTGTCGTTCCAGGTCAGCGCGAATTCGACGCGAATGCCGCTTTCCGGATTGTCGATCTCGCCCACGATCGGCGGTGTGACGATGGAAGTTTTTGAAGAATCAAGCCATTCCGCGAAAGCGCTCAGGCCGCCTTCATAATGGAAGCGCAGTTCTTTCGGCTCCGCATGACGCTCATCGCGCAGGACAATCAGCATGCCGGAGTTCAGGAATGCCAGTTCACGGACGCGGCGCTCAAGAATGGACAGCTCGAAATCGACCTTCGTAAAGGTCTGCTTGCTAGGCTTGAACGTGACCAGAGTACCCCGGTCTTCCGTGGACGGACCGATGACGTGCAGGGCTTCATCGCGTTCGCCGTGCTGGAAGCGGATCTTGTGCTCCAGCCCGTTGCGCCAGATGAGCACTTCCATCCACTCGGACAGCGCGTTCACCACGGCCGCGCCAACGCCATGCAGACCACCGGAAACCTTGTAGGAATTCTGGTTGAACTTACCGCCTGCATGCAGTTTGGTCAGCACGACTTCAGCCGCGCTGATGCCCTCTTCAGGATGCAGATCGGTTGGGATGCCGCGACCGTTGTCGCGAACCGAGACGGAACCATCCCCGTTCAGGGTCAGAATGCAATATGTGGCGTGCCCGGCCTGCGCTTCATCGACGGCATTGTCGATGATCTCGAAAACCATATGGTGCAGGCCCGAGCCATCGTCCGTGTCGCCGATATACATGCCCGGACGTTTACGGACGGCATCCAGCCCTTTGAGTACCGAAATGGACGACGCGCCGTAATCTTCACCGTCTGCGCCTGGGATCTCGGGCTGGTTCTGGGTCTCTGACATGCGCGTGACGGTCTCCGTGGTACTCTGAAAAACTGTTGAATCAGTATAGCCTGCGCCGGACAGTTAGGCCAGCGGTGGGCATGCGTCAGGCCGGAGATATGCTTCCATTCCTGACCGAAAAAAACTGGGCCCGCCCTTCGAGTGCTGCAAAAGGCGTGCGGTCCGTACCGGTAATCAGAACGGGGGCCTGCAGTTTCTCAAGACTGTCGAGAAGGGCGAAGCGGCGGGTTTCGTCCAGATGGACCAGAGGTTCATCCAGCAGGATGGCGGGAGCCTGCCCCCGTTCCTGTGTCATCAGCCGCGCATGGGATAGAATTGTGCCGGTCAGCATGACTTTCTGCTGACCGCTGCTGGAGAGTTCTGCAGGACGTCCCGTGGCGGTGTCCGAAAGGGTGAAATCGGCCCTGTGCGCCCCGATGGACGTGGCGGCGCGTTGCCGATCTTCAGCTCGGGCCTGCTGAAGACTGTTTCTGATCCAGTCTTCGACGTCCAGTGCGGGTTGAGATGTCAGGCGGTTCGAAACAGCGCAGTCCAGATGCAATGTGCTGGCAGAAAATCCATCATTCTCAAATGGATGTGCGTTCATACTCTCAACGAGTGCGAGGCGGGCTGCAGAGGCCGCAACTGCATGGCGGGCGATGGAATCTTCAATGGACGCGAGCCATGCTGTCTCGGTCGGGCGATCCGCCAGAACCCTGTTCCGACTGACAACCGAGCGGTCATGGGCGGCAATCTGGCGACCATGATCGGGAGAGAGCGCCATGACCAGCCGATCCAGAAAGCGCCGCCGACCGCTGGAGCCTTCTTGAAAAAGCCGATCCATCTGCGGGGTCAGCCAGACACAGGAAAATCTTTGGCCAATCGTGGCCTGAGAGCGAATATTTTCCCCATCGAGCCGGAATGTCCGGCGCTGTTTTTCGTTTAACTCACTCCCTGTTCCGATCCGGAATTCATCCAGACCGGACTGGAGCGTCGCCGCAACGCCCCACCGCGCGGCTCCCGTACGACACATAGCAGGGAGAGACGCGCCCCGTAATCCACGCCCGGGTGCCAGCAGCGAAACGGCTTCCAGCAGATTGGTCTTTCCGGACCCGTTCTCTCCCGTCAGGACCAGAATGGAGGCATCCGGGGTCCAGACGCTGTGGGTATAGTTCCGGAAATCCGTCAGCGCGAGCCGGGTCAGTTTCAATCGTGGCTCGTGTTCAGACCCGCATGGGCATCAGAACATACAGCGCCGAAGGCGACGCCGTGTCACGCACGATGGTGGGTGCGGAACTGTCGGAAAATGCGAATTCCACTTCCACGTCGATCTGATCGGTGATGTCCGTCAGATAACGCGCCTGAAAGCCGATTTCGATCGGTGCGGCATCGTAGGAGACGGCGTTTTCGTCCAGCTCCTCATGCGCCACGCCCTGATCGGGGCTGGTGGCGGACAGGTTCAGCATGTTCTGCGTGACCGACAGTTTGACCGGACGCGACCGTTCCTGGCTGATGGCCGCGACGCGACCCACAGCCGCTGCGAAATCACGTTTGCCGACGCGCAGGATGCGGTCATTGCCCTTCGGAATAACGCGCTCATATTCCGGGAAGGTTCCGTCGATCAGCTTGGAAGTCAGAAGGACTGGTCCGGCCTGAAACTGGATGCGTGTGTCGGACAGGGAGACTTCCAGATCGGCTGCTCCTTCATCCAGCAGCTTGCGCAGTTCGTTGACGGTCTTGCGCGGAATAATGACGCCCGGCATGCCGCGCGCGCCTTCGGGCAGATCCGTCTCAACACGCGCCAGACGATGGCCGTCCGTGGCGACGGCGCGCAGCATCGGGGTGGCCCCGTTTTCTGCGACGTGCAGATAGATGCCGTTCAGGTAATAGCGGGTCTCTTCGTTCGAAATGGCGAATTTGGTGCGGTCGATCAGACCACGCAGGGTTGCTGCGGGAAGCGAGAAACGATGCGGCAGATCTCCGGCGACCATAGCTGGGAAGTCGTCGACCGGAAGGACATTCAGGCTGGTGGCATAACGGCCCGCACGCAGGGCGAGCGGCGCTTCGCTGTCCTGATGATCGAACTCAAGGGTCACACCATCCGGCAGTTTACGGACAATTTCGAAAAGCACCGCGGCAGGCACCGTCGTGGAGCCGGACCGCTCACCCGTGGCGGGAACATCTTCGACGACGGCAATTTCCATATCCGTGGCCGTCAGGCGCAGAACATCGCCCTCAAAGCTCATCAGAACGTTGGCCAGAATGGGAATGGTATTCCGCTTTTCCGCAACGCCATGAATATGCGCCAGAGCCCGTTGCAGCAGGGTACGGTCAACCTTGAATTTCATTCCGGGCCTCGGGGAAGATCTTGAATTAATTGAGAGAACCTAGCAGACCCCCGCCCCTCGGGAAAGAGAGGGATCGGGGGCTGGTCGAGGTCAGCCTTCGAGCATCCGACGCAGCAGTTCCACGTCCTCGGCAAAAGACGCGTCCTGATCCATCAGCTCGGTGACGCGGTTGACGGCATGCATCACCGTCGTGTGGTCGCGGTTGCCGAATTTGCGCCCGATTTCTGGAAGCGAGCGGCTCGTCAACTGCTTGGCCAGATACATGGCCACCTGACGCGGACGCGCGACGGCGCGCGCACGGCGGGCAGAGGACATGTCTGTCAGGCGGATGTTCCAGTGCTCGGAAACCTTGCGCTGGATTTCCTCGATCGTGACGCGGCGATCGTGGGCTTTCAGCATGTCCTTGAGAACATCCTGCGTCGTATCGAGTGTCACCGGGCGGCCAACGAGATCGGCATGGGCGATCAGGCGATTGAGCGCTCCTTCAAGCTCACGGACGTTGGTCGTGATCTTGTGCGCGAGATATTCCAGAACCTTGGACGGAACATGCGTTCCCGACGCCTTGGCCTTGGCTTCTAAAATGGAAATGCGCAGCTCGAAGGTCGTGGCATGGATATCCGCGACCATGCCGCAGCCCAGACGGGTCCGCAGACGGTCTTCAAGCCCCGAAAGGTCAGATGGGCTCTTGTCGGCACTAACGATGATCTGGCGGCCAGCATCCACAAGAGCATTGAACGTATGGAAGAATTCTTCCTGCGTGTTGTCCTTGCCGATTAAAAACTGAAGATCGTCGATCATCAGCACGTCAACGGACCGGAGCTGTTCTTTGAACTCCATCGTGGACTGCGAACGGATCGCCGCGATGAAGCGGTACATGAACTTTTCCGCAGACATATAAGCCACGGAGACCTTGCCGGTGCGGGTTAGTTCCGTGCCGATGGCGTGCATCAGGTGCGTCTTGCCGAGGCCTACGCCGCCATACAGAAACAGCGGGTTAAAGCCGGGGCTTGATGGCTTTTCGGCCACACGACGCGCACAGGCATAGGCGAATTCGTTCGGCTTGCCGACGATGAAAGTGTCGAACGTGAAGCGCGGATCGAGAGGGACGGCCAGATCGCTCCGGCTCTCGGACACAGCGCTTTGCGGTGCAGTCTCACTTGAAAGACCTGTTGCATCGTCCGAGTCTTCTGCGTCGTCCGCCGGGACTTCGGGCAGCCCGCGCTTGACCTGAAGCTCCACGCCCTTGATGTCTTCGCGCTCAGTCCGCCAGAGCGTCTGAAGGCGCTCCTCGTACTGGCTGCGAACCCAGTCGCGGAGGAATCGCGTGGGCAGATAAAGAGTCAGTTCATCTTCGTCGAGTGGCCCCAGAACGATCTGCCGGAGCCACGTCCGGTATTCGACCTCGCCAACCTCACTCTTCAGTTTCTCACGAACGCGGACCCAGGCGGTCTCAAGCGGTGTCGTCGAACCGGGGGCGGAGGCGCTGGCGTCCAGATACTGAGCGTTTTCCACCATTGTACCCCCTTTCATATCCAGTCCCGCAGCACGCGGGCATCAGTTGTTGGTCCCTGCGCGCAGGGCGGTTGTGCTCTCGACAGAAAATCTGCATCAGGAACGCAGGAAAATCCCGGAGAGCCAGACATCCGATATTTTTTTGTCGAACGCTCAGGATAGGCGTCCGTTCTGCCCGAAGCAAGCTGGAACACGAACGGTTCAGCGGGATGTCATGGGGTGTTCCCCATAAGCAACCCAAGGTCAGACGCTCGGGGAAAGTTTCGGGATGCAGTCAAAAAAGAACGCGCTCCTTGAGGGGAGCGCGTTCTTCAGTTCCAACCCGAAGGTGAAGCTCAGGCGGTTGCCAGAGCCTTCACACGAGCGGACAGGCGGGACAGCTTGCGGCTGATCGTATTCTTTGCGATCACGCCCTTGCCTGCTGCGCGCTGCATTTCCGGCTGTGCAACCTTGAAGGCTTCCGCAGCAGCGGACTTGTCGCCGGACTGGATGGCGAGTTCGACCTTCTTGATGAACGTACGCATACGGGACATGCGGGCGACGTTGCGCTCACGGCGACGTTCATTCTGACGGATGCGCTTACGGGCAGAAGCTGTGTTTGCCATGGATCTTTCGGTTCACTTTGCGTTTTGGTCGCGTAAATGGTTGGCGCCCTCTACTCCCCTCTGGCGGGTCCCGTCAAGCGTTTTGCACATTTTACACAGGATGGGGGCATCTTTCCGCCCTCGCTTCCCTCCGCGGTTATTTCTGGCAGGTCGGGCAGAAGAACGTTGAACGTCCCGACTGCGTGATGCGCTGGATCGGACTGGCATCCCCGCAATTCGGACAGGGCGCTCCCTCGCGGCCATAGACAAGATGCAAGTCCTGAAAGCCGCCTTTGGTGCCGTCAGCCTGCACATAGTCGCGCAGGGACGACCCGCCGGACGCGATCGCCTGCTCCAGAATCTGTGGAATGGCCTCTGAAAGAGCCTGCGTCTCAACATTGGTCAGCGTGCAGGCCTGTCGTTCTGGATGAATGCCGCAGCGGAACAGGGCTTCGCAGACATAGATATTGCCAAGACCCGCAATCAGCTTCTGATCCAGCAAAGCGGATTTAACCGGTGTACGCCTGCCCCGAAACAGCTCTGCCAGTGCCTGTCCTGTCATGGTGGGAGAAAGAGGCTCCATGCCCAGATGCGCGAGAAGGCGATGATCCTCTTCTTCGCCTGTGCGGACAAGATCGACGCTACCAAAGCGTCGGGGATCGACAAGCCCTGCCCGCGCACCGCTGTCCGTCTCCAGAACCAGATGTTCGTGGGCTGGCGGAGTCGCATTCGTCCCTGCCCTGCCGATCGTGAGTCGGCCCGACATGCCCAGATGCAGCAGCATGCTCCAGCCGCCCTCAAGGCGCATGAGAATGTACTTTGCACGCCTGCGGAACGAGAGGACGCGCTGACCTTCGAGCTTCTCCCGCAGATCTGCGGGAAACGGCCATCGAAGATCGGGACGGTTGACGGAAACATGGCTGATTCGATGCCCTTCGAAGGCATCACGAAACCCGCGCATGACGGTTTCGACTTCTGGAAGCTCTGGCATGGCTGGCCTCAACGATATATCGATTGCCCCATGACCGATAGCGCAGAACACAACGCCTCGCCCTTCCAGTCCTCCGAACATGTCGAGGACACCATCGATTTCGGCTACCGCAATGTCCCGCGTGGCCAGAAAAAGACGATGGTCCGGGAGGTGTTCGAGAGCGTCGCCGGGAAATACGACATCATGAATGACGTGATGTCGCTGGGAATTCATCGCGTCTGGAAGCGCATTTTCGTTGGGATGCTCAACCCGCGCCCCAACATGAAGCTGCTGGATTTGGCAGGCGGTACGGGCGACATCACGTTCGGCTGGCTGCGTGCCGGTGGTGGCCCGGCCATCCTGTCCGACATCAATGCCGCCATGCTGTCCGTTGGGCGTGACCGCGCCATCAAGGCCGGGCTGATCGGCAAGATCGAGGTCTGTGTCGTGGACGCGGAAGCCATCCCTCTGCCCGACTGCTCCGTTGATCGCGTGACGATTGCCTTTGGCCTGCGCAACTGCACGGACAAGCTGGCAGTTCTTCGGGAGGCACGTCGTGTCCTCAAACCGGGCGGGCGTTTCTTCTGCCTTGAGTTCTCGCAAGTCGAGATTGCGGCCCTCGCACCGATTTACGATCTGTGGTCCTTTCAGGTTCTGCCCAAGATGGGGCAGATCATCGCCAAGGACTCCGAGAGCTACCAGTATCTCGCCGAGAGCATCCGCATGTTCCCCGATCAGGAAACGCTGGCCCAGATGATGCGTGATGCTGGACTGGAACAGGTCCAGTACCGCAATCTGTCGGGTGGTATTGCTGCCATCCATTCCGGCTGGCGTCTGTAAGACCATGCGCCGCGTCCTGCTGATCGTCTCGGGAGGGATCGCGGCGTTCCGGGCGCTCGAACTCGTGCGCCTGCTGCGGGCGGATGGTATTGCCGTCACGCCCGTCATGACCGAAGCAGCGAAGGCGTTCGTCACGCCGCTCAGCCTTGAAACGCTGGCGGGCGAGCGTGTTCACGACGCGCTCTTCGAACCCACGCAGGAAAGCGAAATCGGCCATATCGCCTTGGCCCGAAGCGCGGATCTGGTCGTGGTCTGCCCCGCCACGGCCAACATTATGGCGCGTATGGCTCATGGGTTGGCGGATGATCTGCCGACCACACTGCTTCTCGCGACCACGTCCCCCATTCTGCTGGCCCCGGCTATGAATGTACGGATGTGGGAGCACTCCGCCACACAGGCCAATCTGAAAATTCTGGAAGCACGCGGCGTTTCCGTGATCAGCCCTGATGTGGGCAGCATGGCCTGTGGCGAAGTCGGCGCCGGACGTCTGAGCGAACCTCCGGTGATCCGCGATGCGATTCTGCGTCTTCTGACGCCCGACCAGTCCCTCTCCGGACGTCACGTTCTGGTGACGGCAGGCCCAACGGTTGAGCCGCTCGATCCCGTGCGCTTCCTGTCAAACCATTCTTCGGGACGGCAGGGATATGCCATCGCGGCGACTCTGGCGAAGCGCGGCGCAACCGTCACGCTCGTTAGTGGCCCGGTTTCGATTCCTGTCCCCAAGGGCGTACACCGCATTCCGGTCCAGACCGCGCGCGAGATGCTCGCCGCCTGTGAAGCCGCGCTGCCAGCAGATGTCGCTATCTGTACAGCAGCCGTCAGTGACTGGCGGGCGAAAGACATCGCTCCCGGGAAGATCAAAAAGAACGGCGACGGCCCACCCACACTCGAACTGTTGGAAAACCCGGACATTCTGGCAACGCTCTGCCGCTCGCCTCAGCGTCCGCGCCTTGTGGTGGGGTTTGCAGCCGAGACGGACGATGTGCTGCAAAACGCGCAGGCCAAGCGTCTGCGTAAGGGATGTGACTGGCTGGTGGCCAATGATGTCCGTCATGGCGTGTTCGGTGCCATGCGCAATACGGTCAGCCTGATCGACGATCATGGTCTGCAAAGCTGGCCGGAAATGGACAAGACAGACGTTGCGGAACAGCTCGTTGAACGGATTGTCGCGTTCTTCGCAAACCCGCTTTCACAGGGCGCATAATCCGGGGTAAGACAGGGTCATGACGACAGACCTGATCGATGTGCGCATCACGCGCCTGCCTCATTCCGAGGGGCTTCCCCTCCCTGCCTACGCCACTGCCGGGGCCGCAGGATTCGATTTTCTGGCTGCTGTGGATGCGCCCCTGACGATCGCTCCGGGTGAGCGCGTCCTCGTGCCGACCGGGCTGTGCATCGCCCTGCCGCCTGCCTATGAGCTTCAGGTCCGTCCGCGCTCGGGTCTGGCGCTCAAGCACGGCATTACCCTGCCCAATTCGCCCGGCACCATCGACGAAGACTATCGCGGCGAACTTCGCATCATCGTCATGAACGCGGGCACCGAACCCTTTACGGTCGAGCGTGGTACCCGGATCGCACAAGGCGTTCTGGCCCCCGTTTCCCGTCTGCGGTGGGCGGAAGTCGAAACACTGGACGAGACCGCGCGGGGTCACAGCGGTTTTGGCAGCACCGGCCACTGATCTTGGCTTGCTGGCATGCAAAAAACACTTGAGACTTCCAGAGGTCTTTTTTTAACCTCTGGTTTCCATCAGGAACGAGGACAGCACGCACCATGACGGGCAGCCCGATGGCCATGCCCCTGCGGATCATGCATCGCTGGCGCCAGCGCATGAGCGGTGTCGAGCTTTCGATCCTGTTCTGTGCCACCGCAATCGCGCTCCTTGTGGTTCGGCACGCTCCGGCGGCTCCTGCCATATCGAGAGCATTGCCAAGTATCTCTGTCGGCGTCTGGAGCGCCGCAGTTCTGACCCTGCTGCATGTTGCTCTGTCGCTCATGACCGTTGTGGTCGTCTCCCTGCTCGTATCTGGAGCCGCATGTCAGTGGCCGCGTTTCAGAGCGTTCCTGATCCCCGCTCTCTCGGTTGCCCGAGCCGTTCCGGGTCTCGGCCTGATCGGGATCTGCGCGGCTGTCTTCCCTGCGTCCGTGACCATCGTTCTGGTTGCGGCTTCCAGCATGATCTGGCGGATCGTCACGGCTGTTCTGGATGCGGAAGACACGCTCCCACCCGCCCTCGACGAGGTAGCGACCGGCCTGCGGATGACGGGATGGCAGCGTTTCTGGCGATTGCAGATTCCTGTCGCGGTACCGCTGACGACCTTCAGGGCCATGCAGTCCATGCCGGCGTTCTGGGTCCGCCTTCTGGCCGCGGAAGGTCTGATGATGCTGATGAGCCATCGGACGAATGAAGGATGCGGCGCGGCAGTTCTTCACGCCATGCTGGATCACCACCCGCTCAGAATCGTCGAAATCTCGCTCGTCATTCTCCTGCTGATCCTTCTCGTCGATCAGGCCGTCATGCGTCCGGTTCTGGGTTGGGCGCAGCGTTACCGGCCGGAAGGCCCTCTGGAGGAGCGCCCTCGCCCCCAGTCCTGGCTGCTGACGGTGTGGCGGCGGACAAAGCCGATGCTCTGGTTCAGCGGAACACTGGGCGAGGCTCTCGCCTGGATCGGAAACTGGCGGATCGGGCGCCCCCGGAGCATTCTTCCCGAACAGGACGTGGCTTCCCGCGAGTTCCCCCGAGTGATCTTTCCGGTTCTTTCGCTGTTTGTGCTGGTTTACGCGATCTACCATGCTGGCTTACTGCCGCTTGTTCCATCGGATCTCGCCGAGAGTATCCTGACGCTGTCGCATGTCTGTGGAACGCTGGTCCTGTGCCTTCTGGTGTGGGTCCCCTTGGGTCTGCTCATCAGCGAAAGCAGGGCCTCCCTGCGCAACGTCTGCCGAAATGCTGTCGCGGCCTGCGGACTGTTTCCGGCTGTCCTGCTCTATCCGCTGTGTCGGGAACTGGGCCTCAATTCCGCGATCGTGCTGCTTTTTCTGGGCGCACACTGGCTGGTCGGGATTGTAGTGATGGATGCGGCAAAGGCCATTCCTTCAGGGCTGCGACAGGTCGCAACCGGCCTGAGACTGCGAGGTTTCCTCCTGTGGCGCAGACTGCTTCTACCCGCCATCGCCCCCGAACTCTGCGGCGGCCTGCTGACGGCTGTGGTTCCGGTCTGGAATGCCGTGATGGTGGCAGAGGCTTTCGTGCCGTCCGATAGCGGTCTGGGCGCCACCCTTCTGTCCGAAGTGCTCGGCGGGGCCTTGGGCGCGCAGATCCTTGCCCTGATGCTGCTGACGCTGCTGTCCATGCTGCTCGACCGTCTGATCTTGCAACCTCTCGCCGTGAATGCGGCCCAAAAATATACCCTCTGAACCTCAGGCTGAAATTCCAGATCCATGAAATCCCTCCTGTCCCTTCGCGAATGTCGCCAGACCTATCTCAAGGAGAGCAGCACGGATCTGGTCGTGCTCGATCACATCAGCTTCGATGTGAGAACGGGAGAAATCCTCGGCCTTCTCGGACGTTCCGGATCCGGGAAATCCTCCCTGCTGCGGATCATGGCCGGACTGACGCCGCCGGTGTCGGGAGAGGTGCTCTGGCAGGACACGCCCGTGACCGGCCCGCTGGATGGCGTGGCGACCGTCTTTCAGTCCGGTGCGCTCTTTCCCTGGCTGACGCTGCGGCAGAATGTGGCTCTTGGTCTGGAAATGCGCCGTCTGCCGCGGGCAGAACGCGAAGCCATGACGGATGCTGCCATCGCGGTCATGGGGCTTGAAGGCTACGAAAACGCCTATCCGAAAGAACTGTCCGACGCCCTCAGCCAGCGCGTTTCTTTCGCTCGCGCACTGGCGCTTCAGCCGTCGCTGCTGCTGCTGGATGAACCGTTCTCGGCGCTGGACATGCTGAGTGCGGAAAACCTCCGTACCGATCTGATCGAGCTGTGGGACGAAAAGCGCCTGCCCCTCAAGGCCATGCTTCTGGCGACGCACGGGATTGAGGAAGCTGTCCTGATGTGCGACCGCATCCTCATTTTCTCCTCCAGCCCCGGCCGCGTTACGCACGAAATTGCGGTGCCCTTTCCCCATCCCCGTAACCGTGAGGACGAGGATTTCCGCCGCTTCGTGGATCAGATCTACACGCTCATGACCCGCCGTGCTCCGATCGTGTCTGAAGCGGAGCTGGTTCAGTCAAATTCCGGCTCAAGTGAAAGCCTGCCACCCTTCTCCATCGTCCTGCCCGATCTCGCCGTGGAGGTTCTGGTCGGGCTGATGGAAGTCCTGCAAAGCGAACCGCTGTCAGGCCGTGCGGATCTGCCGGAACTGGCGCAGCGGCTTCAGATGACGCTCGATGACCTGCTGCCGCTCGGAGAGTCTCTTCAGCTTCTGGATCTGGCGGAACTGGAAGATGGCGACATCCTGCTTACGCCAGATGGTCAGGCCTTTGTCGAAGGCGATTCCGACACCCGCAAGGACCTGATGCGGACTGCATTGCTCCATCACCTGCCCCTGCTCCGCTCCATCCGCGGCACGCTGGATGAGCGATCCAGTCATGTCGTGGATGCCGCGCGTTTCCGCAAAGCGATGGAAGAGAGCATGTCACCTGATTACGCACGCCAGACTCTCACGACTGCGATCGGCTGGGCCCGCTATGCCGAACTCTTCGACTATGACGAAGAGTCCGACCGCTTCCATCTGGAAAACGAGGAGTAAACCTCAGGCACAGCAGACGCGCTTGTCCGCAATCGCCTGCGTGAAGGCTTTCCAGTCCTTTTCGCTCTGATCGGCGTAACGAACCGCAAAATCGGCGATGGCGGAGGCAAAGGACTGGCCTTTCCCCAGATAACCCGCCAGCAGCGAAAGATCGGCCGATCGGCCATGCGACCGTCCGAGCGTGCGTCCACATAACGCCGCATATTCGGGCAGAAGAGCGTTTTCGATTTTCTCGCCAATCATGGCCAGACGCACGTCCTTGGTCTGACGGACATAGAAGTCCCGACCCCCGCCAGCTTTGCGGCCCGTCTGGGACGTTGTATGTTTGCCAGTAGTCTGGGTCCAGCCCAGAAATGTGTCCGAACTGGCCTGCATGATCCGCTGTCCCGTCACGACGCGCTCCCCGTGATTGGGAAGGTCCACAGCGCCCTGAAAGGGCTCAAGCACGGATGTCTGGGCTTCCTTGATCTGAAGGATCAGCGGTTCATGATCCGCTGTGGTGAAGAGTCCGAGCGCACAGAACGTTCCGACGCTGCCAATCCCCACAACCTTGAACAGCACGTCCTGCAGTGCATAGCGTTCCAGCACGATCCTGCGCTCGGGCGGTAGATCGCTGACATAGCGCGCAAAGGCGCCACGAACGATATCGTTATGCTGCGGCAGGCGCGTGACGAAGGGCGGGTGGTCCTTCAGACGTACCGAGGACTTGGGGTCGATCATCCCGAAATGACCGGAAATAGCGCCAAGTTGCGACTGGATTTTCTCCATCATGCCCGTACGCGTCGTATTGTCCTTGATGCCGTCTATGACGGCCCGCAGATCAATCCGCACATTCCAGGCCTGAAGCGGCGTCAATTCCGACAGGCGCGCAATTTCTTCGACATACTGCCGGACGGCGGAAACGGCCAGACGGCGACAGTGCTTTTCAGACAAGGACGCCTCGCGCCCGGCCAGTACAAGGCTGGTTGCCAGACGTTTGAGATCCCACTCGAATGTCGCTGGTGCCGTCTCGTCGAAATCATTGATATCGAAAACGGGCAGCCCTTCCGGAGACGGGTAGCAGCCGAAATTATCGAGATGGCAGTCCCCGCAGGATTGAACACGGATCCCGGTCGCGGGTGTGAAGGACAGGTCCGAGGCCATAATGGCCGCGGCACCACGCAGGAATGCGAAGGGCGACGCTTTCATGCGCTGATGGCGGATGGGAAGCAGGTCCGCAATCCGGCTCTTTCCCTGCTCCAGGAGAATTCCGATCGGATCGGGCCGTGTGGCTGGAGGCGTCCAGAGAGCGTGGCTGCTGCGCTTGACGGTTTTGCGGAGTGCCACGCCCGCTGCGTAGCGGGCCTGACGGGTACGGAGCGTGGGAAAGGCGGGAGTTTCTGTCATGGTTTGTCACGTTATCCGAAAAATGCGCCATGACAAAGCGCCTCGCGCCTGTCAGTCCGGCTGTTTGAGACGGTCCCGATAGAGCTTGCGCGCCTTGGCAACCTTGGGCGCCACGGCGGCTGCACAATAGGCGGTCTGCGGGTTGCGGGCGAAATAATCGTGATGCTTTTCCTCAGCGGGCCAGAAATGGACCGGGCCTTCAATGGAGGTGACGATCGGCTCCGGCCACAGACCCTCCGCCGTAATTTCATCCAGAACTTTGCTGGCAGTGTCCTGCTGGGCGGCATCGCCAAAAATAACGGACCGATACTGCGTGCCGATATCGTTGCCCTGACGGTTGAGCTGTGTGGGATCGTGCGTCGTGAAGAACACGCGGAGTACGTCCTCCAACCCGATTTCAGCCGGATCGAACACGACTTTCACAACTTCGGCATGGCCTGTTCGGCCTGTGCAGACGTCTTCATAGCTCGGGTTTTCAACACTGCCGCCAGCGTAGCCCGGCTCAGCCGAAATGATGCCGCGCAGGCCCGTAAAGACGGCCTCGACGCACCAGAAGCAGCCTGCGCCAAGGAGAATGGAGGACAGGCTGGAAGACGGGGTCGTCATGATGATGCTCCGTTAAAAGGACAGCCTCCCCATATGGGGAGGCCGAACCTGTCTGACGAGTTCACTGAATGAATTACGGTGCTGCCGTGACGACCGGGAGCCAGACGGCGCTGGCATGGTCGCCGCCCCGGTGGATGGTCTGCGTGGCCGCACGGTAGTCCGGTGCCTTGGCGTCGAAGATGTTCGGCACGAAGGTCTGGGGATTACGGTCATAGAGCGGGAACCAGCTCGACTGGATCTGGATCATGATCCGGTGCCCTTTGAGGAACACATGGTTCATGGCCGGAAGCGTGAAGTGGTATTCCTGCACCTGTCCCGCCGGAATGGCGGAAGGATGGGCAAAGTTCTGCCGGTAGCGACCCCGGAAAATATCCATGGACATCGGCAGTTCATACCCGCCCATTTTGGGGTTGTCCGGCGTATGGCCGGGCTGGACGTCGATAATCTTCACGACCCAGTCCGCATCCGTCCCGGTGGTCGAAGCGAACAGATCTGCCGTCGGCACGCCCGAAACCCGGACGGGAGCATCAAGAACGGGGGTCTCATAGGTCAGGACATCCGGGCGGCTTTCGGCAAAGCGCTGATCCGACACAAGCCAGGGTTTCCAGCGCGGATCGCCGTCCATCATGTAAGGACGCTCGACAAACGGCACCGGATGCGCCGGATCGGCCACATAGCTGTCCGTTCCGGGCAAGGTGCGCTTGAACGCAAGACCATGATCCGGCTGGAGGTACAGGCGCTCGCCCTTCTGCATGCACGACGTGCCGCAGTCGCTCAGCCAGTTGCGGAAGTGGTCCCAGTGATTCTCGCCGGTATTGTAGATAATGGCTTCGTCCAGATGCGGATCGGGCGCGTCTTTCAGATAGTGATCGAAGAACGGACGCATGACAGTGGCCCGATACCACAGCGCCGTATCGCCATTGAAATGCAGCGGGCCGAGCGTGGAGCCATCATAATTCACGCCGCTATGACGCCACGGCCCCATAACGAGAATGTTCGGAACCTGCGTGTGGTGCGCCTTGAGGTTCATCCAGGAATGGATCGCGCCCCACATGTCTTCCTGATCCCAAAGCCCCTGTTCCCAGATGGTCGGAACCTTGAGCGGCTTTTTCACGATGAGCTGATCCAGCGCCTGATCCTGCCAGAACGCGTCGTAAGCCGGATGCGCTTTTGTGCGGCGCCACCAGGGGAACTGGTCCAACCCGGCTTTCGTCGCGAAATTGCCGGTGGAAACATCCGCAAGGAACGTCGTGTAGTCGTCCGCATCAGGGCGGTCGATCGAAACGCCGGAGCCTGCGGCTGCCATCTGTCCGGCAAAATAATCCAGACTGGGCTGGCGGAATGCGCCGTAATGGAACCAGTCATCGCCCATCCAGCCATCCACCATCGGGCTTTCCGGAGAGGCAACCTTCAGGGCCGGATGCGGATCCAGCAGCGCCATGACGACCGTCCAGCCCTCATAGGACGACCCGGTCATGCCAACGCGGCCATTCCCCTGCGGCACATTCTTGACCAGCCAGTCGATCGTATCCCACGCATCAGTCGTGTCATCCGTCTTCGTCGGGTTCAGCGGACCAATCGGGGGCCGCGTCATGACGTAGTCGCCCTGTGAGCCGTATTTGCCGCGAATATCCTGAAAAATGCGGATATAGCCCCCATCCACGAACACGTCGTCTCCCTGCGGCAGGAGCGCGCGCATGGTTTTCGCATCCGCATCGCGGCTGGCGCGCTCGCTGGCATTGTAGGGCGTGCGCGTCAGAAGCATCGGCGCATTTTTGGCGTTTTTGGGAATGACGATGACGGTATGGAGCTTGATCCCGTCGCGCATCGGAATCATGACGTCGCGCTTGATGTAGTCGCGATCGACCGGTGGCATGCTGACATGGGCAGGAATATCGCTGCCAGTCTGGATCATGTCCGGTGTGACCGGCAGGCTGGAAGTGGGTTCGGCGGCCTGCGCTGCATACAGACAGGTTACGGCCAGAGCTGTGCCGAGGCTCAGAAAATGACGTCTCACAAAGGGCTCCTGATCTTTGTTCCGAGTTTGGACCGGACGGAGACTTTCGGGCAAGAGCAGCACGCACCGGTTTTCATATCTTTCCTGCACTGGCTTCCGCGCGTTTGATTCGCTATGGATCAGGGCCTTATTCCGTCATGAAAGTTTGTTCCATGCCTGCCTATCGCTCCCGCACCACCACTCACGGCCGCAACATGGCGGGCGCCCGTGCGCTCTGGCGGGCAACGGGTATGAAGGATGGCGATTTCGGCAAACCCATTATCGCCATTGCCAATTCCTTTACGCAGTTCGTCCCCGGCCATGTCCATCTGAAAGATATGGGCAGCCTGGTGGCGTCTGCGATTGAGGAAGTCGGCGGAATTGCCAAGGAATTCAACACGATCGCAGTCGATGACGGCATCGCAATGGGTCATGGCGGAATGCTGTATTCCCTGCCTTCGCGTGAGCTGATCGCGGATTCCGTGGAATACATGGTCAACGCCCATTGCGCGGATGCCATCGTCTGCATCAGCAACTGCGACAAGATCACGCCGGGCATGCTGATGGCGTCCATGCGTCTGAACATCCCTGTCGTGTTCGTCTCAGGCGGTCCGATGGAAGCCGGCAAGATCAACGGCCCGGGTGTGACGCGCAAGCTGGACCTTGTTGATTCGATGGTCGCTGCGGCCGATCCGGAAGTCTCAGACAGCGAATCAGAGCAGATCGAACGCTCGGCGTGCCCGACCTGCGGCTCGTGCTCGGGCATGTTCACCGCCAACTCCATGAACTGCCTGACGGAAGCTCTGGGCCTGTCTCTGCCCGGTAACGGCTCCCTGCTCGCCACGCACAGCGACCGCCGCGAACTCTTCCTGAGCGCCGGGCGTCTTGTCGTGGAACTGGCGCGCCGCTGGTACGAACAGGACGACGCCTCCGCCCTGCCCCGCAGCATTGCCACGCGTGCAGCTTTCGAGAACGCCATGACGCTCGATATCGCCATGGGCGGTTCGACCAACACGGTTTTGCATCTTCTGGCCGCCGCCAGCGAAGGCGGCGTTGACTTCCATATGCACGATATCGACCGCCTGTCGCGTCGTGTGCCCAATCTGTGCAAGGTCGCCCCGGCCAAGAACGACGTTCATATGGAGGACGTCCATCGCGCAGGCGGCATTCCCGCCATTCTGGGTGAGCTGGACCGCGCGGGCCTGATCGATACGAGCGTCCCGACCGTCCATGCGCCCACGCTCGGTGATGCGATGAAAAAGTGGGACATTCTGAACGGGGATGCGCAAGCCGCCCATCTGTTCAAGGCCGCTCCTGGAAACGTCCGGACCGTCCACGCCTTTTCGCAGTCCAGCCGCTATCACGAACTGGATCAGGACCGTGAAGCCGGTGTTCTGCGCGACAAGGAACATGCCTTCTCGCAGGATGGCGGTCTGGCCGTGCTCTACGGTAACCTCGCCGAAGACGGTGCCATCGTCAAAACAGCCGGTGTCGAAGCCAGCATCCTGACCTTCACGGGAACGGCGCGCGTCTTCGAAAGTCAGGATGATGCTGTGGCCGCCATCCTTGGCAACCGCATCGTGGCCGGAGACGTCGTGGTCATCCGCTATGAAGGCCCCAAGGGTGGCCCCGGCATGCAGGAAATGCTCTATCCAACCAGCTATCTGAAATCCAAAGGTCTGGGCAAGGTCTGCGCGCTCATCACGGATGGCCGTTTCTCAGGCGGAAGCTCGGGTCTGTCCATTGGCCACATGTCCCCCGAAGCCGCTGAAGGTGGCCTGATCGGACTGGTCGAGGACGGCGATCGCATCGAGATCGACATCCCCAATCGCGGCCTGCATCTCGCCGTTTCGGATGCCGACATCGCCGATCGGCGGGAGCGGATGAATGCGCGCGGCGCAGATGCGTGGACGCCCAACCGGGAGCGTGTGGTCTCGAAAGCCCTTCAGGCTTATGCCGCCATGACCACAAGCGCAGCCCATGGCGCCGTCCGCGATCTGTCTCAGATCATCGTGAAGACGCGGACCTGATCGCACTTTCCACGGCGTCCTGCAATTCGGCGGACGCCAGCATTTTGGCGGAAGCATGCCCTGTTGCCGGGACAAGCGTAATCGTCCAGCCAAACGGAACATTGAGCTTGTCGGCCTGTTCCCGGGCCTGCGCATAGGCCCACTGCCCCCGCTCAAGACGATTGCGCCCCTGTTCCGCCGCTGCGGCCAGATGTTCAGTCGCCGAAGAGGTTTCCGTATCCTCAGCGCCCAGAATGACGGCAATATTGCTTGAAAGATAACGCCGCAGATCTGGCAGGCTGGCCGCTTCGGGCCAGTTGCGAAAGCCGTACGGAACAGCAGTATTCGTCTCCGGTTCGACATAGGTGGAGGGATTCATGATGATCGTCATGACCTCTTCCCCCGGGGCATAAGCCGCAACCCGTTCCAGATACTGTGCCCCTGCGGAATGCCCGACCAGAATAATTGGCACATGTCGCTCATTGGAAACGTTGCGGGCCCACTGTTCCAGCGGTCTCATATACAGGGCGGCGGGAACCATACTCTGTGGTGAGACCGGAAACCCCCCGCGTTGATATTGCTGGACGGGAAAACGGGATATGGAAAAATAAGGTGCGAACACCAGACTGCATTCATGTCTGGCCAACGGAATGGTGTCGTCACGATATGTCGCGCTGTTCCGCTCTTTTCCTGCCAGAACGATCAGGATGGCCCGGATCTGGCAGGACGCAGGCCGAAAGACCGAAACATCGAGATGCTCGCCCGCTATGACGGCATTCTCGAGGCTGCGGCCTTCCGGCAGTGCCTGGGCTGCCGCCATTCCCGCCACAAAAGCAAGAGTGACCGCGCCAAGACAGGCTGAGGTTTTTAAGTCAGGCAAGGCGCCCCAGAGCCGCTTTGAGGCGATCCAGATCGCTCTGGAATGACGTCAGACGGTCCCGATTTTCTTCCACGACCTCCGGTTTGGCGCGGGCGATGAAGTCCGCATTATCCAGCTTGCGTGTCACTTTGAGAATTTCGCCCTCGATCCGGGTCGCTTCCTTGGCGAGACGTGCCCGCTCTGCGTCCAGATCAATCAGCCCTTCGAGCGGAATGAAAACAGTGGCCTCGTCCAGAACGATCTGTGCCGCGTTACGGGGCGCATCCTCTCCCACAACGCCAACTTCTGAAATCCGTGCCATCCGGCCAATGGCTTCCGCCCATGTCTGGGCACGACCCAGATTTTCCGCAGTCGCATCCCGCAGTAGAAGCGGTGCTTTCTGCGAAGGCGGAATGTTCATTTCCGAACGCACGGTCCGCACATCACCAATCAGACGAATAACCCAGTCCAGTTCCGAACGGGCCGCATCTGCCTGCTCAACCTGCATAGGTTCCGGCCAGCGGCTGTCTTCAAAAGCCCCCGCATAGCCCAGTTCCTTCCACAGTGTGGCTGTCACGAACGGAATAACCGGCTGCATCAGGCGCAGGATCAGCCCTAAAACATGCGCGCTAACGGCCCGTAGCTCAATGGTTTCTGCGTTCTCCGCAGCAAAGACGGGTTTCGAGAATTCCACGAACCAGTCACAGAACCGGCTCCAGACGAAACGGTAGCAGCAGTTGGCATATTCATCGAAACGATAGGCCGAAAGCGCCCTTCCGGCTTCAGCCACGGCATCATTGGCTTCCGTCAGGATCCAGCGCCCAAGCGCACTCTTGACGTTGGCCGGATCAAAGCCTTCCGTCGGTGTCGCCCCGTTCATTTCAAGGAAGCGCGCGGCATTCCAGAGTTTGGTAATGAATGCGCGATGTTCCTCAACCCGCTTGCGGCCGAGCTTAATATCCCGGCCCGGTCCTGTCCCCGCACAGATCGCAAGGCGCGTCGCATCCGCTCCGAACTCGGCAACAAGATCCAGCGGGTCCAGACCATTCCCTTTGGACTTGGACATTTTCTGCCCTTTTTCGTCCCGAACCAGCCCATGAATCAGGACAGTCCGGAACGGAACATCGTCCATGAAGTGCAGACCCATCATCATCATCCGGGCTACCCAGAAGAAAATGATGTCAAAGCCTGTGACGAGCACACTGGTCGGATAATAGCGCGCCAGTTCTTCCGTTTTGTCCGGCCAGCCGAGCGTGGTGAATGGCCAGAGCGCGGAACTGAACCAAGTGTCCAGAACGTCTTCATCCTGTGAGAGCTTCACGCCTTCACCGGCTTGAGCCTGAGCTTCCTGCTCATTTTCAGCAACGTAAACCTTACCGTCTGAGCCGTACCAGGCCGGGATGCGGTGCCCCCACCAAAGCTGACGGCTAATGCACCAAGGCTGGATATCGCGCATCCAGGCATGGAACGTGTTTTCCCACTGGCGTGGTTCGAAGGCGATCTTTCCACTTTCGACGGCTTCAACCGCAGGACCGGAGAGCGTCTTGGCATCGCAGTACCACTGGAGCGTCAGGCGCGGTTCGACAATGGCTCCGCCACGTTCTGCATGGGGAACCTGAAGCTTGTGCGGCTCGATTTTTTCCAGCCATTCAAGGCGTTCAAGTTCGGCGACGACCTGTTTGCGGCCTTCTTCACGGCTCAGGCCATTCAGGGTTTCGACGAATGCGACTGAAGCCAGTCCGTCAATATCCTGCAATTCAGGCCGGATTTCTTCGATCCAGAGGCAGGCTGTTTCATCGAGAACTGTAGGGGCCGGCAGATCGTGACGTTTGCCGACTTCGAAATCGTTGAAGTCATGGGCGGGTGTGATCTTGACGGCACCCGTGCCTTTTTCCGGATCGGAATGCAGATCGGCAACAACGGGAATGCGACGTCCCGTCAGCGGCAAAATCACCGTTTTCCCGATCATGTCGGCATAACGTTCATCGTCTGGATGAACGGCAACCGCCACATCGCCCAGCATGGTTTCCGGGCGCGTTGTGGCGACAGTGATCGTTCGGCCGTCTTCCAGCGGATAGCGAATGTACCACATTGACGCTTTGGTCTCGTGGTTCTCTACTTCCAGATCCGATATGGCAGATCGGAATTTCGGGTCCCAGTTGACCAACCGTCGGTCGCGGTAGATCAACCCTTCCTTGTAGAGGGTGACGAAAACCTTACGGACCGCGCGTGACAGTCCTTCATCCATTGTGAAGCGTTCACGCTCCCAGTCCGCAGATGCGCCGAGTTTGCGAAGCTGCTGGACGATGGTGCCACCGTATTCATGCTTCCAGTCCCAGACCCGTTCGAGAAAACCTTCGCGTCCCAGAGCGGTCCTGCTGGTGCCTTCTTTGTCCAAGGCGCGCTCGACAACCATCTGCGTCGCAATTCCGGCATGGTCTGTTCCCGGTTGCCAGAGGACGTTGAAGCCTTCCTGACGCTTCCAGCGGATCAGCATGTCCTGAAGGACGAAGTTTAGCGAATGACCGAGGTGAAGCGTTCCCGTGACGTTTGGTGGAGGAAACATGATCGAAAAAGGCTCACCGGGTCTGTCGGGGTGAGCCCGGAAAGCGCCGCTTTTCTCCCACGCATCGTAGAGGGCGTTTTCATGGTCGGCGGGGACGAAGCTTTTTTCGAGCATGGTTATCCAGGACAGTCAGTACAGCAGGCGGAAGAATGCTCTTCCACCGCCCTTCTTACTCCCGTGGACGCAGACGGGCAATTTCTGCACGGACAAGAATTTCAACCAGTGACGGCAGGTGTGCGTCCAGCCATGTCCGGACCATGCTGCGCACTTCACTGCGAACCATGTCTTCAATGGTCAGACCGCTTCCTCGGCTAATGACAGTATCGGAGGCGAGAGGAGTCGTTCCGCTGAACGCTGCATGCAGTTCGTCGAGAGAGCGCTCTGCCGCAGCGACTGTCTGGGCATTCATGAGATCGTTCTTGCTCTGCTCGGCATCCGCGGGAGGAATGGTCTTCACGTCAGAGGATGGCGAAGCTGTCGAAGACGGCACCGCAGTTACAGCGGGCGCTGGCGGCGCGACCATCATGGAGCTGTCGAGCGTGAGTTCTTCTTCCTGTGCTGGCACGCTTTGCGTTTCCTCGGTTGTCGCAGCCGGAGCGGGATCGTCGTGAAGAATGCGCCGGATGGAAGTCAGAACGTCCGTCATCCCTTCGCCGTCATGGGTGTCGTGCTGGTTCAAATCAGAAGAAGTCATGGATTTCGGATATTCCGTTTTGCTTGAAATTATCGGCCGGGCTGGTTGATCGCGTAGTCGCTCATGCCCCAGAGCTTGTTCTTAACGGCGTTGTAATAGGCTTTTTCATCGTAAAGCGGGACGCCCAGCTTGAGATCTACCGCTGTCAGGCGTCCGATCGAAGCAGCGACAGCGTATGAAGACGTCACGAGGTTCGAAAGATGCTGAACGAGCGTTCTCTGGGATTGGAGCAGGGTTTGCTGCTGCTGAAGAACCGCAAGAGTGGTGCTCGTTCCGACGAGAGCCTGCCGCTCGACGCCATCCAGCGCGATGACGTTTGCCGAAATGGCCATGCGATCACTGGAAATGGACTGTTTGTAAGCTACCATCTGCTGCCAGCTTGATGCTGCTTTCTGAAGAGCGGCTCTGCGCTGCACGTCAACTTCCCGATGAGCAGCCTGGGCATCCTGACGAGCCCCTCGGATCGAGGCGTATTCCGATCCGCCCTGGTAAAGAGGAACGGAAAATTCGATCTCGCCGAACTTGTTGTCCTGAAGAGAGTCGCCATAGGCCTGATTGACGGAACGTTGATAGTTCAGGCTTGCGGATACCTTCGGCATGATCTGGGAAATCTGGACAGAGACGTTGTCCTTGCGCTGCGCCTCGGTGAAGAGTGCATTTACAACCTGAGGATTGTTCTGGACTGCGACGCCAACGGCTTCCTGCTCGCTGTGTACGGGCAGGTTAAGTGGCTGGGGGGCTTCCAGATTTGGAGATGCTGCAATCCCAACAGCCTGAAGGTATGTTGCTTGAGCACTTTGAAGCGTTCCTTCGGCCTGCTGTCGTTCGGCTGTGGCGCTTGCGAGAGCAGCCTGTGCCTGTGCAACATCTGTTCGAGTGATTTCACCGACGTGAAAACGCTCCTGAGTTGCCTCGACCTGCTGTTGCAGAACATGCTCGTTGTTGATCGCGATCTGCAGCAGCTGTTCGTCTTCAATAATGCCCACATAGGCTTCGACGACATTGGTAAAGACGTCCTGCTCTGTCTGGATCAGATGAGCGCGCTCAGCCATGATCTGGTTTGTTGCAGCGTGAACGCCGGCGACAGTTTTTCCGCCCTGATAAAGCGGCTGGGTGATGGTGACGGTCCCTGTGTAGCCGGGTGTCTGGTAGCGTCGAGAACTGCCGAGATATCCGCCGCTTGAAGCGTAATTTGTGCTTCCGTCATAATAAGTCAGATTCATGCCCGTCTGAACGGTCGGACGCCAACCTGCGAGTGCAGTTGGAACCTGTTCGTCAGTTGCTCGCAGATGCGCTCGTTCTTCGCGAAGTGTCGGGTTGGTCAGGTAAGCTGTTGAAAGCGCTTCTTGCAGGGTATGTGGAATGAAATTCGGTGAGCCGCTGCCATCGTATTTTTGTGCAAGAGCAGTTCCGCTCAGGAGAAGCGACAGTAGACCAAGCCCGAGCGGGGCCGTCAGTTTCGTCGCGCCATTGCATCCTGAAGTCATGAGAATTCCTGCTCTTGAAGTCTGCATTATATCACAGCGTTATGTGAATCAGTCCTTAATAGCCTGTTCGAAGGCAGAAGAAAAATCCTTCTGCAGATCAATTATCGGTCTTGACCCGTCAGGCTCTAAGAGGGATATAGCGCCTGTCTCCGTCGAGGTCCGGTGGCAGAATGGTGATGTAGCGGACTGCAAATCCGCGTATGTGGGTTCGATTCCCGCCCGGACCTCCAGAGACACTTCCAGCACAAACAAATGCTTAACCTCTAGCTGGTTTTCAGCTTCAAGGTAGAACATTCGCCTCTGCCAGCCTTAGGACCGGCATTTTGCGCAGACTATGCCCTGAGAGAGCGGGCAGTGACTCTGTGACCAATCCTTCGTGGGGTTATCAAGCGAGTCGTCATCTGTCGACGCGGCCGATGAACGGCTATGTTGGAACAAGGCGACCGTGCGGGGTCATTGGGTCGAACTGGATGTCCTGAAAAACCCGACGTGCCTGCGAGCGTAACATCTTCTTTGGCCTCGCCAATCCTCTGCAGCTGAAGAACAGGGACCGTCTCATGACCCGGAATTTTACACGGGCCCGAAAAATCGTCATCTCCAGATGGCGCCCACCCTTGCTGAGCAACGTGGCTGGGGTCCCGACAATACGACTGTTTCCGCTGCTTCTTGCGGGGTCACTGCTTGCTGCTTCCCAGGCCTTTGCCCAGAGCATGCCAACATGGAAAATTTACACCCAGACGGAAAACCTTCGGAACCTCGCGCCTTCCACAGAAAACGATAACTCGGTTGCGTTCTGGCTGGGGAAGAAAGCAGACACTCAGAATGGCCGCCTGCAAAACCCGGTTATCAATCAGCGCGTCCTGACGACCGGACCACTGCAGATGTCCGATATCGACACGAATTATGTGTTGGGGACCAGGCTTTGCAGCCCGTCACCTGTGGCCGGGCTGATGACCACCACGACCAATATTCAGGGCCTTCTCAAAACCTCGAATTTCCCCAAACTCGCCGATACACGCAGTGTGGCCTACTGGCTCAATTCAGGGGCCGCGACC
>NZ_JABCQI010000003.1 GCF_015244745.1 Gluconobacter cadivus | reverse complement strand
ATGAGCTGGAAAGGCTCCAAGAAAAACGCAGCCAAGCACCAGCGAGCCGAGAGGCCGGCTTGATTCAAAAGAAGTATTCATGTGTTCGTTCTGATCTGAAAAACGCAGAAAGCCTTCCATCGCAGATGCGATAAAGGCGCTAAGTTTTTGTCAGATCAGGTTAGGAGGTCCTTGAGCATAAATGCCCGATAGCCGCCATAGAGGAGGCCCCCGCACGGGCGGGAAACACCAGAAAAAACTCCGCCCTGTCACAGACATGACGAGGAAAACAGCAGCGACGCATCCGATTATCAGGATCGTCAGCAGGTCGTCGACCACTGCAATCCCATCACCAACATCCGCTGCGTGATGATGATCAGGACTATGCGGACCAAAATCCTGGCTGTCGCAAAGGGTCGACAAGTTGGTGAACTGTTTTAACGGATCGTTGAGCAGGAACTGCGGTAAAGGCAGACTTCCAACGCTGAGGCGAATAATGATGGCAAGCAGAACCAGCGGCCAAAAGACCAGACTCCCTCCGCTATGCCGCGCACTTCGCATCATTCTTCTTCATTTAAAGCGGCTTGCAACACTGCGCCAGATGGAAATGTATTTTTCGACCGTTTGGGTTGTGATGCACGAAGCCCCAATAACGCCAACGCGGGGATTCAGGGACATTGGCCTGCAGGTGTCAAGACGGGGGGCGAAGGGCGCCTTCAGCCCGGCAGACTAGTGCTCTTAGGGGTGCCAAGCGGCGCCTGTGTAGAAGAAGCGGTCGAGGCCTACAGTGAAGATCAGGCAACCATAGAGACTGTGTTCTCCTTATGGGTCCCCCTTTTTCGTCGGCTGCTTGGCTATGACCTCGAACGAGCATACTGTCGATCATGTGTTGCCAGTCATCGGTCAGGCCGAGTTCGACCAGCGTTTCCAGCAAGGCATCCCAGACGCCTTGCTCAGCCCATCGACGGAACCGGACATAGACCGAGTTCCATGTTCCGTAGCGCGCGTGCATGTCCCGCCATGGGCAACCGACACGCAGGACATAAAGCATTCCATTGAAAAACAGGCGATTATCCTGTTCTGGTCGTTAGAAACGGCCATTTTCAGGCGTCAGTAAGCCGCCAATGATTGCCCATTCCTCGTCCGTCAGATCGACACGTATCTACAGGTCTCCGCAAAGACCAGTTTTGAATCACGTCCCAAACAGCCTGAAAAGACCTTCTGTCAACACACCCTAACACCGCGCCTTTCACACAGGCGAAACATCTGCGGCCTTCATGATGCTTTCCACAAAATCTCCGAAATGGCGCGCCTTGGCTGTCATCATCCGTCCTGCGGGAAAGACAGCCCAGAGATCGATCGAAGGCAGAGTCCACGCTTCGAGAACACGCACGACCGCTCCGTTTTCGAGTTCCGGCGCAAACATCCAGTCCGACGCAATGGTCAGGCCCATATCCGCCAGAACGGCCGCCCGCAGCCCCTCGGCCGCACTGACCTTGAGCCGTCCGCTGACAGACACCGACACCGCCGCACCATCGCGCAGGAATGACCACACACTCGGTAACTGGCTATAAATAATGGCTTCATGGTTCGCCAGATCCGCAGGAGAGCGAAGCCTTCCGGCACGCTTGAGATAGGCAGGCGTGGCAAGAACAGAACGTCGACCCGTTACGACCTTCCGGGCGATGGCGGTGGAATCCGAAAGCGTTCCCATCCGCAGGGAAATATCGACGCCTTCCGCCACAAGGTCGATCATTCGGTCATCAAGAATGATCTCCACTGTCAGGTGGGGATGTTCTGCCAAAAACCTCGGCAATTCCGGAATAATGTGCAGCCGTGCGAATGTCGTTGCCGCGGAAACCCGCAACCGGCCTGACAGACCCGCACCCGCTCCCTTGGCTGCAAGTTCCGCTTCATCAGCCTCCTGAATGGCATTGCGTGCCCGCTCGTAGAAATTCTGCCCTGCCTCGGTCGGCGTCAAACCATGCGTGGAGCGGATCAGCAGACTCACCTGCAGACGGGCTTCAAGCTGTGCGATGGTCTTGGACACCGCCGGTTGCCCCACCCCAAGCTGCCGGGCAGTTGCCGAGAACGAGCCTGTATCCACCACGCGGATGAACGTGGCCATTGCCTGATAACGGTCCATGATATTCCTCCAGGGAATGATCCTTATCGCCCCAAGCCATCTGACATGTCGAGTATGGAATAGGCATCTCTTGTGCATCACCCCGGACAAACCGGGTTTTGCAGGATCTCAGAGATGTTCGGTTCACTCATACGCACCATGTCCGGCCCCATCGTCACCGACAGTCTTCTGGCTTTTCACCTGTCAGGCAGCCTGCTGAACGTCGTCTCGATCCTAATCGGGCATGTCATTTCCGGCCCGTCATCTTCAGATCGTGGAAAACTTACCGACGCAGCACCGAGGCTTTACGGACCCACCGATTGCCCAAGCGCCGGAATCTCCAGCTGACGATTATTCCGGCACGGAATGACCAATAGTCCTCCATGCCATCATCCCTGAAAAACGCAGTCGCCCTAACGTCAGGCGTCGCCTCATTCCAAAGGAAAGAACAATGTCTCTTCAAGCAAAACTCGATGCCTTCAAAGCGGACTTCGAAGCAGGCAAGCCGCCTTACAATGTTCCCACGTCAGTCATCGAAGTCATGCATCGTGCGACCGCTGAACTGGTCGCTTCAGGTGCAGCCGAAAAAGCTCTCAAAGCTGGCGACAAGGCGCCGTCTTTCACGCTGAACGATCCGGATGGCAATCCGGTGTCCTCTGCCGATCTGCTGGCCAAAGGCCCGCTGGTCATCAGCTTCTATCGCGGCGTGTGGTGCCCGTACTGCAACATGGAACTTCAGGCCCTTGAAACGGCGCTTCCGTCTTTCCGCGAACTGGGCGCGAACCTGATTGCCATTTCCCCGCAAACAGCCGTGAACAGCCGCAAATCGGTCCGTCAGAACCATCTCGACTTCCCGATCCTGTCAGATACGCATAACGACGTTGCAGCCGCATTCGGCCTGCGGTTCGCGCTGCCGGACTACCTCGTCGACCTCTACACCAACCTGAAAAACGATCTTCCGTCCTTCAACGGTGACGACAGCTGGACCCTGCCGATGCCCGGCCGTTTCGTTATCGGACAGGACGGTGTGATCCTCTATGCCGAGGTCAATCCGGACTATACCCGCCGCCCGGAACCGGAAGACATGCTCCCTGCCCTTCGGAAAGCTGCCCAGTCTCCGGCAAACTGACCCTTAGTCTTCTGGCGTCCGGGTATAACCTTCTCGTTCGGGGTCATCCCGGTCGCCATCAGACAAAAATTTTTCCTGTATTGGCCCAAGGGAAGTGGCACATGATTGATTTTTACTATGGTCCGGGCCCGAACCCGCTCAAAATTGCGCTGTTTCTGGCTGAAACCGGCCTGCCCTTCAAAGCCAGACCCGTCGATACTTATCGCGGCGCCCAGCATGATGCCGCATTTCGGGCCCTCAATCCCAATGGCAAGGTGCCGGCCCTCGTGGATACGGATGGTCCAGAGGGCAGGGCTGCGATCGTGTTCGATTCCACAGCCATTCTCCTTTACCTCGCCGAAAAAACGGGACAATTCGTCGGAGAAGCGCAGGACCGTCCCCAGCTTCTGTCCTGGCTGATGTTTATTGCAACAGGTCTCGGCCCTTTCTCAGGACAGGCTGTGCATTTCCAGCATGCCGCCCCCAAAGGGCTGGACTACGCGGTCAATCGATATCGCCGGGAAGCAGAACGGCATTATCAGGTTCTGAACGATCATCTGGAAGGGCGATCTTTCATCGTCCGCGATCGTTATACCATCGTCGATATGTCCGCATGGGGCTGGCTGGACCGGGCCGTAAGAGTCATGAACGCTGAAGACCGTCCTCTTGAACGCTGGCCCAATCTTGTCCGTTTCATGGACATGATCAATGCTCGCCCGGCCGTTCAACACGCGCAAGCCATTATGAGCGGACACGCCTTCAAAACCACAATGGACGAAGAGGCGCGTCAGGCCATGTACCCGACCAGTTTTTCCCCAGCGTCAAAAGGAACAGTGTCATGAGCGAACCTTCCGATTATACGCCGTCCAAAGTCTGGACCTGGACGGCACCAAGCGGCGGCAAATTCGCCAGCACAAACCGCCCGACAGCAGGCGCGACACACGAACAAACGCTCCCTGTCGGACGACACCCCCTCCAGCTCTATTCCCTGGGCACGCCCAACGGAGTGAAAGTCACGATCCTGCTCGAAGAACTGCTTGCTACGGGTCACACGCAGGCCGAATATGACGCATGGCTTATCCGTATCGGCGAAGGCGACCAGTTCGGCTCCGGCTTTACGGACATCAATCCCAATTCCAAGATTCCGGCTCTTGTCGATCATAGCGGCGATCAGCCTCTGGCCGTTTTTGAATCCGGATCGATCCTGCTGTATCTGGCCGAGAAATTCGGTGCCTTTCTTCCCAAAGATATCGCGCATCGGACAACGTGCCTGAACTGGCTTTTCTGGCAGGTTGGCAGCGCGCCCTATATCGGCGGCGGATTTGGACATTTCTATGCCTATGCCCCGGAGAAAATCGAGTACGCGATCAATCGTTTTACCATGGAGGCCAAACGGCAACTGGACGTGCTTGATCGGCGCCTTGCGGAAAGTCCTTTCATAGCAGGGCCAGACTATACAATCGCCGATATGGCCATTTTCCCGTGGTATGGTGGCCTGGTGGAAGGCTGGCTCTACAATGATGCGGCCACGTTCCTGAGCGTACAGGACTATCCCCACCTCAAGGCATGGGCAGACCGCCTTCTGGAACGCCCAGCCGTGCAACGTGGACGGATGGTCAACCGGACATCCGGAGCCCTCTCCAGCCAGCTTCATGAACGTCACGACGCTTCCGATTTCGAGACAAAAACGCAGGATCGCCTTGAGAGGCAAAAGGAAAACTCTTCAAAGCCCTGACCTCACCGCTACGGCCCTCTTTCCCGATGTCAGCCTTGCCGTAATGCAGGGCTGACATTCCATCCACACACTCCTATTATATCTGGAGCGCTCGATCGGCTGAAAATACAACTTTGCACCATCACTCGGCAGGACATGATGAACGCGCCTCCGTCACATCCCCAGAATATTATCCTTCTGATCGAAGATGATCTGGATACAGCCGATTACATTGAAAAAGCCCTGTCAGGGCCGCACACCACAATCAGCATCGTTGCGGATGGACAACAGGGTAAAGACACGGCCATATCAGGCCACTGGGATTGCATTATCCTCGACCGACGCCTGCCACGCCTCGACGGGCTTTCCATCCTCAAAGACCTGCGCGCCATCGGTATTCAGACGCCCGTCCTGTTCCTGACAACAATGGACGGAATTCATGACCGTGTCACCGGACTGCGAAACGGCGCCGACGACTACCTCGTGAAGCCTTTTTCCGTTCAGGAACTCTCCGCACGTCTCGAAAATCTGCTGCGCAGAACACAGCAATCCTATGATCAGACCCGTCTGGTTTTTGCCGACCTTGAAATTGACCTCCTGACGCGTGAAGTCCGCCGGGGTGGAGAAAAACTCTACATTCAGGCGCAGGAACTCAAACTTCTGGAATATTTCATGCGACACCCACACATGACACTGTCACGCGAAATGATACTGCAAGCCGTGTGGGACATCGACTTTCCAGTCCATACCAATCTGGTGGACACCCATGTCAGTCGGCTGCGGGAACGTCTGGGCAGAGACGCCCCGCCCCTCCTCCAGACACTCAAGGGACAGGGCTATATGTTGAAGCGCATCTAGCATGCCAGCCTCTCTTCACAGCGCCCCGCTCCGCCTGCCGGTTTTACGCAGCTCATCCTTTCGGATCATCGCCATGTTCGCGGGGTGCTTTCTCTTCACAGGCATAACCGTAACCGCGCTCTCCGGCTATCACAGCCAACGCCTGCTCTCACAGCAGACAAAGCGCATTGTCGCAAATGAACGCGACGAAGCCCTGTCCGAAGCACAGGGCCAAGACGTCACACATCTGCAATCCACGGTCAAAGAACTGGTCCTGAACGAACCAGGATTTTACTATCTGCTACAGAATGCGCAGGAACAGGTTGTCGTCGGAAATATGTTTCATCTGCGCCCCATCACGGGCTGGAGATGGCTGTCATGGACGCATCGGACGCACCCGCCTGACCATCATCCTGTCATCGGTTACGGAACCGCACTGAATGACGGCGGTTACTTCTTTGTTGGAATTGACGCAACCCCTCTCCAGTCGCTCCGGCACGATCTCTGGCTGACACTGGCCTGGAGCGCACTCATGTTCCTTCTGATCGGACTGGGCGGCGGATTTCTCCTCAGCCGCCTTGTGCTCGGCAGGATTGAAGTCATCAGCCAGACGGCACGCAAAATCATGCGAGGCGATATTTCCCAAAGACTTGCCCTGAATGGAACAGGCGACGAATTCGATCATCTCGCCCACAGCCTCAACGCCATGCTCGACAGAAACGAAATACTGATCGCCAGTGTCCGTCAGATCAGTGACGACATCGCACATGATATGCGCCGCCCTCTGGCACGACTGGGCCAGAATCTCGACAAGGCCCAGACCGCCACGACCCATGACATCCAGAACACTGCGATCACACAGGCGCAAAACAATCTTCAGGACGCACTGGAAATTTTCTCGTCTCTTTTAAGACTTGCACAGTTCGAAGCCGGAGACCGTATTCCCGATCGCCAGACACTGGTCGTTGCAGATCTTTTCAACACGCTCGCTGGCCTCTATCAGCCCGTCGCACAGGAACAAGAACAGACACTGACAATTCTCAGCCCCGCCCAAAACCTGACACTTGAGGGCAACCGCATCCTTTTAACACAAACACTCTCCAACCTTATCGAAAATGCCATCAACCATTCGCCATCCGGAACGGTTATCACTCTGTCAGCTCGCATGCAGAACAACAGGATCATCATAACCGTTTCAGATAATGGCCCCGGCATTCCCGCCGAAGACCATGAGCGCGTTTTCGAAAAGATGGTCCGGCTCGACACCAGCCGAACCGTCCCCGGCACCGGATTAGGCCTCAGCATGGTCCGGGCCATCGTGAACCTGCACGGAGGCTCGATCCGGCTTGCGGATAATCATCCCGGCCTCCGCTGCGAGATCATTCTCCCTACATCTTGAAACTCAACTGGAACGTCACCGCACGCCCCGCAGCGATGCGCGAGTAATTGGTATAAATCCGATCATAATAACGCTTGTTTGTCAGGTTCTGTAAATTGGCCTGAAGATCCAGAGTCCGTGTAATCTGATAATCCGCAACCATATCAAGGCGCACATATTCCGGCACCCAAGTCAGATTATTAACGTTGGTATAGCGCTTGCTCATATATGTAATACCACCGCCCGCCTTGAGATGCGGCAACACGCGGTATGTGCTCCACAACGCCACGGAATTTCCCGGCGTATACGGAAACCGCTTCCCCACATTCGCATGCGTTGGCCCACCATTGAGAACCGTACTGTCAAGATACGTCCAGCCGCCGAACATTTCCCAACGTGGCGTTATGTTCCCCGCAACGTTGATCTCAGCACCACGAACCCGCTGGGTTCCCGCATTGATCTGATTGCCATATCCATCAGAAACCTGCGCATTCGTCATCTTGCCGTCAAACAGAGATCCGGTGATCGAAAAACGACCGTTGAACAGATCCGCTTTCGCTCCAACTTCGATGTTTTTGCCATTCTGCGGCGCCAGCTTGGTATTCGCCGTCGACAAAGCAATCTGCCCATCCGCACCTGCATCCACACCCACAGGGTTGGACGCGGTCGCATACGAGAAATACAGACTGACCGGCTTGATCGGTTTATAAACCGCACCGGCCTGATAATTGATGAAGCTCTGATTATTACTCAGACCCACATTCCCCTGCACGGCAGACGTCATGAAACGATCGAACCGCACGCCTCCGTTAATCAACAGATGATCGTGCCACATGCTCATCGTATCAAACGCATAGGCAGACCCGGTATCGACATTGGTATTCAAAGGCGCGATCCCAGGCTCGCCAACAGAATAAGAGCCTGTCCAAGGATTTGATGAACTCCAGCGCCCTGCATTCGGTGCGAGAATACAGTTATAAGCGACGGTGCATGGACCGCCATTCCGGAGGTTATTTCCAGCAGAATCCTTGATGTAATATTCATTACGGGTCAGACGCTCACGCGAGACTTCAATTCCCGTATTGATCGCATGATGAATAAATCCGGTATCGAATTTCCCCGACACCATGGCTTGTTCCTGAAAATTGTCCGTATGGAAAAGTCCTGATTTCGCCTCCAGCAAAATGGTCTGGTTTGCCGGAGACGCGCTCTGCCACTGGGGGTTGGTCGCAATGTAATCATATTGCGTACTGGTCCACTGCAACGTATTGCGAAAGACGAAATCATGCCACAAATCACGCTCAAGTATGATCTGCCCCAGATCCGTGGTGCTCCGTTCAAAATCGCGATCCTGCAATCCCAACACCGTATGCCGGGGAATATTCAGCGGCTCATGCGTCGTTTTACTATAAGGCGCTGAATAATCCGGCATGTCGAATGAATAGAGATGGTAATACCCCAACGTCAGCCGGGTCGGTGTGCCAAGCCCGAATGACAGGGAAGGCGCAACACCCCATTTGTGCCCACCCGCTGGCGCCCGCCCTGCCGTATCACCATCATCCCCCATCGCATTCAAACGAAACGCCGTGGAAGAGCCAATCTGGCGATTAATATCAACGGTTCCACGCTTGTAGGACGCCGTACCAAAACCGATCTGCCCGGATGTCAGGCTGCCAAGCTGGGCTTTTTTCGTCGTGATATTAATCTGCCCACCCAAACCACCACGCCCCCCATACACAGACCCCGGCCCTTTCAAGACCTCCATCTCGTCAACATCAAAAACCTCGCGCTGGCTAACGCCACTATCGCGCAGGCCATCGATGAACATATTGCTGTAAGACCCAAATCCACGAATGACAGGATAATTCCCGCCCGGCACGGCATAAGCGTCCCCACCCCGAAAACTGACCCCCGGGACAGTGCGCATGGCCTCTTCAAACGACGTCGCATTGACCAGTTTCATCTGCTCCTGCGTCACCACGGAAATGGATCTCGGCGTATCCAGCAAAGACGCCGTCAGTTTTTTATTCGGAGAAGTCCCGGTCAATTGCGGATGATTCTTCCCCCATACCGTCAAACGCTCCTGCCCGCCCGAGACCTTACTGCCCTGATAATTCAGCCCGTGGGCAGCAGTGTTCTGACCAGACGAAGGCAAATCATCTGTCGACGCGCCATAAGCACGGGACTGCAAAACTGTTCCTGCAAGACATCCCAACAGAAACGAACACGAGCGGAGACGAGAAAAATGCAGAGGGGCAGGCATGATGCTTTAATTCCAGATGCGAATGACTCGCATTGGCTACATTTCTTCTCACCTCCCGACAATGCCAAGTTGCCAGCATTGGGAATGTTTAATTTTACTGCTTCACCCACATCTTCACGTCAGCCCGTCCCCTTAAGAACAGGGCTTGACCGTTGCTTCTTCTTTACAATCCGGCAGAGCTTCCACAGCTTCAGAGAATGATACCGGACGCCGTGGTGCGTCATGAACCCGCAGACTGAAAATATCGGGACGGGCATAATGGCCTGCCACGTCCAGATCGTATTTCCCCCGGATCACATCATCCAGATCGATATCCGCCGTAAGGATCGCTTCGCGATCATAGATCGGTCCGGCAATGATGTCTCCAAGCGGACTGACGATCACACTGCCCCCCCGAATAAGCACGGTGTCCGGGTTATTGCCCTGATGACAGGCATACTCCTCCGGCGCATCCGCACGCGTCATGTACTGGCAGGCACTGAGAACAAACGTTCGTCCTTCATAGGCAATATGCCGCATGGAAGCCTGCCAGATGTCGCGCTCATCCACCGTGGGCGCACACCAGAGATTGATGCCCCGGGCATACATGCTCTGACGCAGGTCCGGCATATAGTTTTCCCAGCAGATCGCAGCCCCGATACGTCCAATATCCGTCTCAAAAACCGGAATGGTCGAGCCGTCGCCCTGCCCCCAGACCAGCCTCTCGGTTCCCGTCGGCATCAGCTTGCGATGTTTGCCCAAAAGCGCCCCGTCAGGTCCGAAAAAGAGCGCCGTACAATACAACGTCGCCCCATCACGTTCGATGACACCAACAACGAGATGGGCCTTCATTTTCGCCGCAAACGAGCCGATCCGCGCCGTTTCTGCGCCTGGCACGTCAATGGCAGATTTCCAGTAACGCAGATAATCCTCACGCCCTTCCAGAAAACGACTTCCCAGAATTGCGCCGAAACTCAGCCCTTTTGGATATCCGCCAACATACGCTTCCGGAAAAACTGCAAGCTCAACACCCTGTGCGGCAGCCGCATCACAATGGGCTTCCATCCGATCCAGTGTCCGGGGCGTGTCGAAAAGACAGGTTCCCGCCTGAATAACGGCGACGCGACGCTGGCTCATGTCCGGATCTCTCATGCATGTAGCGGATTACAGTGAGAGGAAGAGTGGACTTTCTCCCATTATCGGGCAAATTGATTGTTTTGATAATCAAAATCACCATGGTCGATATTTCACGCCTCGATTTCAATCTGGCCACCACGTTTCTGGCACTCTGGGAAGAACGCAGCGTCTCCAGAGCGGCACGCCGACTGTCCCTGAGTCAATCCGCCGTCAGCGCCTCTCTGGCCCGCCTGCGGGAAGCGGCGGATGACCCTCTGTTCGTCCGCACACGTGACGGCATGCAACCAACCCCTCGGGCAATTGCCATGGCAGAACCGCTGCAAAACGGAGCGACACTGATCCAGACCGCGTTCTCAACCGTCACGGCATTTGATCCGGCAACCAGCCGACAGCATTTCTCTTTGGGAATGTCCGACGATTTCCAGATCGCGGCTGGCCCCCTGATTGCACAACGTCTGGCAGCGGAAGCCCCACGGGTTTCCGTGACATTCAGACAGGCCAACAAACACCGGGTCGAGGCTCTTTTCGAAGCAGGAGACATCGATTTTGCCGTCGTCGCACAGCCCAATATACGCTCCGGATTACAGCATCAGGAGATCGGACAATCCGGTTACGCCTGCCTGCTTGATCCAACCGCCTGCGGCCTCACACTTCCCCTGAAACTGGAAGATTACCTCACTCTGCCACATCTTCTGGTGTCCTTTTCCGGACGGGAGGGGATCGTGGACCATGTGTTGAAAACTCTGGGCCACGCGCGCCGGGTACAATCGGCACTGACGCATTTTTCTGCGCTCCCCCCTTTCCTGATCGGAACGCGCGCCATTGCTACCCTGCCCCTCCATGCCGCGCAGAGCCTCGCTGCCGTCTCTGGCCTGACCGTCTGCGCGGCACCCATCGATTTGGGAGACTATTCTGTGTCGCTGCTCTGGCAACGGACAGCGGATAACCTCTGGATGCGCCAGATCATCAGCGACGCCTTCCGGGAGGCACTCCCGAACATGGAAGCGATCTGTCCGTCCTAACGCCGCCAGATCCGGGCCGCGGCTTCGTCCAGAATCACCGTCGCATCGTCATGAAGGCGGATGGCCGTGGCACTGACAGCCTCGCTGATCGGACCGTTCAGCGCCTCGTCAACGATCGCCGCCTTGCCCTCACCAACAGCCACCAGCACCAGACGGCGCGCTTCCAGGATCGTCCCCACCCCCATCGTCAGAGCGCGTTCCGGCACACGCTCCGGATCATCGCCGAACATGGCGCTGTTCTGCCGTCGCGTCACATCATCCAGATGGACAACCCGCGTCCGGCTGTCGAACGCGGAGGGCGGTTCGTTGAAACCGATATGCCCCGTCTCGCCAATGCCCAGAAGCTGCAACCCAAGCCCACCGGCCGCGCGAATGGCGGCCTCATAGCGCGCGCACTCAGCCTCCAGATCCACAGCAACACCATTCGGAACATGCCCCTGCCCTTCGGCCATGTTCACATGCGAAAACAGATGCTCCTGCATGTAGTGGCTGTAGGAATTCGGGTCCGTCGGCGGCAGACCGACATATTCGTCCAGATTGAACGACGTCGTGCCGGAAAAATCCAGCGTCCCCGCGTCATGATCCCGTACCAGAAGCTGGTAAATGCTCTCCATCGTGCGGCCCGTCGCCAGCCCCAGAATAGGCGCCTGAGATCCGCGGATTTCCTCCGCGATCATGTCCGCCGCGCGTTGAAACGCCTGACCGGGCGTGTCCGTGACGATGATTTTCATACCCTGCGCTCTCCATTGACCCAGACTTCGCTGACCTGAAACCTGTCATCCAGAACCGTGAAATCCGCCAGAAGATCCGGCGCAATCGCCCCCCGGTCCTGCAACCCGAGATAGGCCGCAGCATTCGTACTGACCAGACGCGCCGCCTTCGGAAGCGACATTCCGGCATCAAGAGCATTCCGCAACGCCTGATCCAGCGTCAGAATGCTCCCCGCAAGCGTGCCATCCGGCAGCCGCACCACCCCGTTACGGATCATCACATCCTGCCCGCCAAGCTGGCTCGGACCATCCGCCTCACCCGTACCCCGCATAGCATCCGTCACGAACAGCAGCCGCTGCCCCATCATCCGCTCCGCCAGCCGGAAGCTGGCAGGATGAACATGATGCGTATCGAAGATCATTTCCCCATAAGCCACATCACTGCACATCAGCGCCGTTACCGGCCCGGGACGCCGCCCCTCAATCGCCGACATGGCGTTGAACAGATGCGTCCCTCCAACGGTTCCCCCGGCCGCACAAACCAGACAGATCGCCCGCTCGGCACCTTCGAAATCCGTGGTGGTATGCCCCAGACTGACCCGGACACCCGCCTGCGCAAAGGCCTTCATGGCCGTCGGCGCGTGGTCCAGTTCCGGCGCGATCGTCACAACACGCACACACCCCGTCGCAACGGCTTCCGCCACCCGCTCGGCGGTCGGCTCGATATTGAACGGCGGCTGGGCCCCCAGCTTGTGCGGACTGACGAACGGCCCTTCCAGATGCGCGCCATGAATGCGCGGCCCACCCTCTACGCCCCGCTCACAAACTTCCGCCACCGCCCGCAGCGCGTCCATAACCTCCGCCCAGGGCGCGGTGATCGTCGTCGGCAGGATCGTCGTGGTTCCGTGGCCCAGATGAAAGCGCGAGAGCGTCTCGATGGCCGCAACCCCGTCCATCGTATCGGCCCCACCGCCACCATGGACATGACCATCAATAAAGCCCGGCAGGATATAGCGCTCCGGCACTCCGGACTGAGGCACGATCTCGCGGATATGACTGTCGAAATCCACCCGCCCCGAAACAATACGATCGCGCAGGACGATCCTGCCCTCAAGATGCGCCATCATGGCTCCTGATCCAGTGGTAAAAGCCCCGTCCGACCATAACGCTGCGCGTAAAGTAGCAAGGCCAGATAAGACGGCAGAACCAGCAGCGCAAACATGCCCTGAAAGCCCACGAACGGCTTGAGAATGACGTAAATCTGCGGAATGATCGCCCCGCCACTATACGCCATGACTAGCAGGGCGGATGCGAGCGGCGTCCACGCCCCCGCCCCCCGGATGGCAATCGGGAAAATCGAGGGCATCAGCATGGCATTGGCCGCCCCCAGCAACGCCACGCACAGAACCGAAACATAGCCCTGCGTCAGAAACGCCGCGACCGTCAGTCCCGCGCCCAGAAAACAGGCCAGTTCCATAAGCCGCTCCTGCGTCACAATCCGCGGCACAACCAGAAACCCGAGAATATATCCCCCCAGCATCCCGGCCAGCGTCAAGGACGTGAAAAAGCGCGTCTGACTGAGCGGCATACCAAAACCCTGCCCATAGGTCCCAATGGCGTCCCCGGCCATGACTTCCACGCCGACATACAGGAACATCACGACGATCCCGAACATCAGATGCGGCCGGAAAATACGCCGACTCCCCTCCAGAGGCCCCGGCAGCGCAGGCGCCTGCAAATCCGGCAGCGGGCAGAGCGCCACGCCGATGGCCGTCAGCAGCAGAACAACAGCCATCGTCATGTAAGGCGCATAAATCGCCTGCACGAACCCCGACAGAAGCGCATTGCGCGCCACAGGGTCCGTCGTCTCCTGCGCCCGCTGGGACAGCGTCCCAATATCCCCCATCACCACAGTCGCCAGAACGATGGGGGCCAGAATTCCCGCGCATTTGTTGCACACGCCCATAATGGCAATGCGCTGTGACGCTCGTTCGGACGGCCCTAGCAGACTGACCAGCGGGTTGATCACCACCTGCATCAGCGACAGCCCGGCCCCCATGACCAGCAATCCGGTCAGGGCACCCCCATAAAGACGCATGGCAATAAACTGTCCGAACAGCGCCACGCCCGCCGCACATAACACGAGCGAAACAGCCAGCCCCCGACGCAGACCAAGCCTCCGGGCCACGAAAGATGCAGGCAGGGAAAACAGGAAATACGAAAAATAGAAGACCATCGGCACGAGAAAGGCGCTCGTATCGCTCAGATCAAACGCCACACGCACGAACGAAATCAGCGGACCGTTCATCCAGGTCACAAAACCCATGATGAAGAAAATCGCCGCAGCCACACCCAGAGGCGCCAGTCCATAATCCCCGGTCAGCCCCCTGCCGGACTGGACAGGCCCCGTCACGACGTCAGCCCCGCATCACGCAGTGCAACAGACACGCGCTCAATCCACGCATCATCCACATCCCACCCGGCCAGACGCGCGGCATTGAGCAGCCCCCCTCCGACCGGCGGAAGACGCGGCGGCACAGGCGCACCATGCCGAACAGCAACGCTTTCCCGAAGAGACCGGCTCTGGAACGTTCCTCCGGCATAACTCCACGGCAGCGATGTTTCGGGAAAATGGCGCTGGGCTGCCTCGATATGGGCGCAAAGATGATCCGCCGCCTCACGCATCAGCCGCCGGGCCGGTTCCAGCCCGCCCTCGGCCAGATCCGAAACAATCCGTGCCAGAGCCGCAACACTGGCCCTCGGATGACGCAGCGCCCCGTACCATTCCAGAAGCGCCGTCCCACACGCTGCTTTTTCAGTCGGAAGTCCCATCGCCGCCACGAACGGCGCGAAAAACGCATGATCCGCCTGATTGCGCCCATCCAGAAGCGCCGTCAGCAGCGCCAACGCCTGACGCCCGATCCAGAACCCACTGCCCTCGTCCCCGAACAATCCACCCCAGCCGCCAATCTTGACCTGACCGCCCCGACCATCCGTAGCCCATGCCACCGACCCCGTACCCGACAGAACCAGAACCCCGGCGGCGCCCGCGAAAGCCCCGGTACAGGCCATCTCCACATCGCTACAGATGTTGAAAGGCCCCGCAAAAGCGTTCCCCACGACATCGCTCTGTTCGCGCCCCAAAACCCGCGTCTCCTCATACCCCGCAAGCCCCAGAGACAGAGCAGCTGTCGTGGAGGGAAGCTGCCTCAGCAAAGACTGCAACACATCCTGCCATCCGGCCTGATCAAACGGATTGGACCCTGCCCCCCGAAGCACTGGCCCCAGCGATCCGTCCCTTCCCACAACAGCAAGAAGCGTCTTGGTCCCCCCACCGTCTATGGCGGCAATGCAGGGCTGATGAAGGGGCATTAGGACCGGAGAAGAGACTGGCATGTTTTGACGCTTCGCTTGAGACAACAGAGGCAGAAAGAAAGACGGGCGAGCATGGCGGACGAATGATCGCATATCCAGTACCGTAATGATTTTTATCGCTTTTCAGACCACCCTGACAGAGGCTTTTCAGCTCCAGCCTCTCCCGATCTTTCGATTAGCCCCCAAGATAGATCCTCTGCTGATTGATATAGCATATTGCATATCATAACGCTGATGCTTTAAGTCTGAGCCTGCCCCCTAATTCCGGGTGGCTGAACCCCACGCCTCAGGCCACCCGCATGCACTCCAGCATATATAGCAAATACTATACCATGATCAGTTTACTATCGTGCCGGAAATGCTTCCGGACCTGCGGTTTGATGGCCGTCAGCCTGACCCTCATCGGCACGGGCTTCGCCAACGACATCCCATCCAAACACAAATCCCGGACCATCAAAAAAGCCGATCCCGCGAAAAAACCCGCCCCTTCCGAACACATCAGCGTCGTCGGACATCTCAACAGCGAACGCGCCCGCATTTTCCCCGGCCTCGGCGCCGTGGACTACACCATCGACCAGCGCCAGATCGCGACCACACCCGGCGGCCAGAACGCGGTCTTCAGCCAGATCCTCCTCCGCGTCCCCGGCGTCGTTCTCGACAGCTATGGGGAAGTCCATGTCCGCGGCGAACATGGCGGCCTGACCTATCGCGTCAACGGCGTGCTGCTGCCAGAAGGGCTGAACGGCTTCGGACAGGAACTCGACACGCGCATCATCCAGTCCGTGGACCTGCTGACCGGCACGCTGCCCGCGCAGTTCGGCTTCCGCACCGCAGGCGTGGTGGATGTCACGACCAAAACCGGCGACAGCCTCAAACACAATCAGGTCTCGCTGTATGGCGGCAGCTACAACACCTTCGTCCCGTCCGCGCAGTTTGGCGGCCAGCATGGAAAACTGGACTATTTCACCACCCTGTCCTTCACCCGCAACAATATCGGCATCGAAAACCCGAGCAACACGTTCCGCGCCATCCATGACGTGACCGAACAGGAAAAAGCCTTCGCGTATCTGTCCTACCATCTCGACGACGCAAGCCGGATCACGCTGCTGACGAGCGCCTCCTACGCGGATTTTGAAATCCCCAACTCGTTCAAAACGTTCGACACAACCAGCCCGGATTACACGACCCTGTACAATGTCGCGGGCGTCAATCCGCATGACCCGTCCATGAACTGGGCCAATCTGAACGACAGCCAGACCGAACAGAACTATTACGCCGTGCTGTCTTACCAGCGCACGACCGAGAAACTGAACCTTCAGGTTTCACCCTATTTCCGCTACGGCCGGATCGACTACACACCGGACCGTGACCGCGACCTGCTCTATCAGGGCGTCTCGGAACACGAAGTCAACGACTTCACAACCGGCGGCATGCAGGCGGATCTGTCCTACGACATCGCCCCCCATCACACCCTGCGGGCCGGTCTGCTGGGGCAGTACACGTCCGAACGTCTGGATACCGATACGCTGGCCTTCCCCGTGGACGACGCCGGAAACCAGACGTCCGACATCGCAAAACGCATGATCGACAATACTGGCAACTGGTCCGTCGAAGCGGGTGCCTATATTCAGGACGAGTATAAAATCACCCACACCCTGACCTTCAATTACGGCATCCGCTACGACCGCTTCGCCTCGTCCTTCGACAATGAAGGACAGTTAAGCCCGCGCGCGAACATGGTCTGGAAACCCACCCGCACCACGACGCTGCATCTCGGCTATTCGCGCTATTTCGCCCCGCCGTCCCCGCAATATGTCTACCCGTCCACACTCGCGCGCTTTGCAGGCACCACCAACGCGGCCGCGAACATGATCAACAACGCCACCAAAGTCGAGAAATCGAATTACGTCGATGGCGGCATCCTCCAGCGCATCACACCCGAATTCCAGATCACGCTCGATGCCTACGCCAAATGGGCGCATGACCTCACCGATCTCGGACAGTTCGGCCGCGCGGTCATCCTCGCCCCCTTCAGCTACAAACGCGGCCGCGTCTATGGCGCAGAATTCGGCAGCTCATGGCGGCATGGCCCCTGGTCGATGTACGGCAATTTTTCCTACGTCAAAACTTCAGCCCGGGACATCAATTCGGCAGAGTACCAATTCGATCTGGTCGAACTCGCCTATATCCGCAACCACGCAATCCAGCTCGACCATCAGGGCGAATTCACCGCCACCGCAGGCGCATCCTGGACCACGAAACACGACATGGCCTATGTCGATTTCGTCTATGGTTACGGCCTGCGCAGCGGCTTCGCCAATCTGGAAAAAGAGCCGCAATACGACGTCTTCAACATCGGCTATCAGCACACCTTCACGAAGGTCCCGGTCGGGCATGACATCAAAATCCGCGCGGACGTCATGAACCTGTTCGACAAACGCTACCAACTTCGCAATGGCAGCGGCGTCGGCATCTATCAGGCCCAGTACGGCCAGCGGCGCGGCACGTTTTTCTCAGTCGTCTCGGAGTTCTGAACGGATGGAAGAACCCGGCCTCACACCGGAACAACCAGCCCCCGCGCAGGTTCCACAGCCGCCCCCGGAAAGACCGTCCCCACCGCATGCTGCGGCAGATGCAGATGATCGCACAGCACCCCCGCCACGACCGACCGCAGATCGGTCGTCGGCGCAAGGTCCCGGTTCTCGAACAACTGCCCGGAGCGCAGACCGGGCCACGTCCCCCCGACCTTCCCGCCCGCAACCGCGCCACCCGCCAGAAACGCGACCGTCCCCGTCCCGTGATCCGTCCCGCCCGTGCCATTGATCCGCACGGTCCGCCCGAATTCCGTCAAAGCCAGAACCACGGTGCGGTTCCAGCTCTCGCCCAGCCCCTGACGCAGCGCCCCAATGCCGCGGTCAAGCTGCGCCAGCGGTCCGCCCAACCGCCCGAGCTGCCCGGCATGGGTGTCCCACCCCCCGATTTCCAGCGCCGCCACACGCGGACCATGCGCCGTCGCCAGCATCTCCCCCGCTGCCGTGGAAAGCTGCGTAAACGCGTCGATTTTCCGCGGCTTGCCCGCAGCATCCACGCCCGGCGCAGCAGCCATACCCTCCTGCGTCATGGCGGCATCCGAAAATCCCCGCGCTTTCAGAGCATTCCGCAACGCCGGTCCCGTCACAGGGTCGGACGCATTCAGCGCCAGAATCTGACCATAAAGATCCGCATCCGGATGCTGGCTCCCCGCAGGCGCATAGCTCCCAACCCGCGCCGAACCGCGCAGCAGAAGCGGCACCGTCAGCCCCATCGCCAGCCCATACCCATCCGGCCGGTTCGCCTTGCCCTGAAGCACGGAAACAGCCCGGTTCAGCCATCCGCTCCCCAGACGCTCATCCGCCCCGCTCTCCAGATAATCCTGCGCCTCGAAATGCGATCGGCTGCGATAATGCCCCGCAACGGCATGGATCGGCAGCATCTGCCCCTGACCATACAGCCCATGCAGCGTCACGAGAGATGGATGCAGCCCGTAAAACCCACCCAGATCGAGCAGCCCGCCCTCCTGCCCCGGCTCTGGCAGAACCAGCGCCCGGCGATACGACGCCAGATCCGGATCTCCATACGGCGTGACAGCCGACAATCCGTCGAGCGCGCCCCGTAGCAGGATCACCACCAGACGCGGATCATCCGGCCCACCGGAAGAGCCTGCAAAAGCGAGAGAAGACCGCCCGAGCGTCCAAGCAGACGTCAGACCCAGCAGAGCGGTACGACGGGAAATCATCATGGCTCAGCGCCTCTGGAATTCAGGAGAGGAAAACAGCAGGGCCAGCGCATCCTGACGCGACCCGGCATGATGCATGGCCGTGCGGGTCTGCGGTCGCAGGGCCGGACCAAGGGCAATATCGGCAACATCCATTGGATCGCCGGTCCGGACATGCGCCGCCACGCGCCAGGCCCAGTCCGTCCGCGCCAGCATGTCCGCAGGCGCGGACCAGTCCGCCGCATCGTCGCTCCAGCCATTGGGTAGCGGCGCGGTCCACAGCGGCTGCCCGAGCGACGCAAAACCCGAAACCAGTTGATGTGCCGGAGAATGCGGATCGCCCGGCTGGCTGGGCGCGCCCCCCACGGACAACGCCCGCAGAACCGCCGTGACATAATCCATGGGAGAGCGGAACTTGCCCCCGCCCAAAGCCGGTTCCGGCAATGCCCCCAGCGCCAGAGACGCCGCCCGCAGATCCCCACCACTGGCCTGCAAAACACTCTCGACATGCCGCACGGAGGCCGGCGCTGGCGTATCCGAAACGAAATGCCGGACCATCTGCGTCGCAATATGACGGTAGGTCGCCGGATGCGTGCCCAGAAACTGCAACGCCTGCACGCCGCCGTCCTCGCCTTCGGGGAAAGCCTGTCCCATGAGCGTTTTCACACCCGGCTCATGGGCCTTTTCGCGGAACACAAACCCCGGCTCGTCGGCCTTCAGATCCACGCCCCATCCCGTCAGGATCGCGGCAAAAGACGTCACATCCGCCTGACTGTACCCGGACGCAGGCGAGACGGTATGCAACTCCAGACATTCGCGGGCCAGATTTTCGTTCAATCCGCGATGGCTTTTGCGCCCCGCCGCGCTGTCCGGCCCGATGGAGGACGCATTGTCCAGATACATCAACATCGCCGGATGCCGCATGACCGCCAGCAGCATGTCCGAAAAGCGCCCCGTCACATGCGGACGGATCGCCTCGCGCATATAAGCGCCCACAACGGCGCGCGTACTGCCCTGCCGCAGACTGACCGTGAAATGATTGAACCAGAACCAGACAAGCCGCTCCCGGAACGGCTGCTCCGTCAGCAACAGATTGTCCATCTGCGTTGCGACTTCAGCCTGAAAGATCGGCTTGACCAGCGGATCGCCCTGCATCTTGGCCTTCCGCTGTTCCCGCAGCGCAACCAGCCCGTCCGCACACGGCCCCACACCCGCAAACACGGCCCTGTCCGGCTCGGTCAACTGACCCGCCAGCCAGTCCTGAACGGACAGACCGGAACTGGAGCCATCCCGCTGGCCCCACCCAAACCTGTTGATTGCGCTGACTGATCGCATGGCATCCTCGCGAAACGGGGCGATAACGGGAGTCGGCACCCTACAGAACGCTGGGCCGTCCATGTGGCAAAAGATGGGCCGTAACATGTGAAGTTTTTTAGAAACGCTTCCCCAACACTCCGCGCCATCGCGCCAGCCTGCCCCGCTCTTCGCGCACCAGATGTGGCACGATGGGCGATGTATGCCGCACAATCGGGTCCGCACTCTCCCGCATCGTCAGTCCCGCAAACCGCTCCCCCACGATCCACGCCCCGACCGACGCCGTCACCCCGTCGATCCGGTGATCCGCAAATTCCTGAAAAATTCTCGGATACGCCCCATACGTCCCGCCCTCGGCACAAACTGTCCGTCCGCCTGCAACGATGCGCACATTCTCCCCGCCCCGGGCATGGATCGGTTTTTCCACATAAGGCGCCCCGGCCTTCCCCCCACGCCCGCGACGCAGATCCTCGGGCGCATATCCCGCCGCCAGCAGGTTGGGATGCCCGGGATACCGCCGCCACAAAGCTGGCAAAAGCGCCTTGTTCGACAAAAGCGCCGTCCAGGGCGGATTAAGAAACATACACCCACACTCCCGCAGATGCCGCGCCCCGGAATCTCGAAACATCAACTCCCACGGATACATGCGGATCATGCTGCGAACGATCCGCCCCCGATGCAGAAGCTGACCATCCTTCGTCACCTCCAGATCCCGCAACTCGCAGTGAACCGCCTCCAAGCCCGCCTGCTCGGCCCATTCCCGGTAATAAACGGCATGCGTGGTGTCTTCGAGATTGTCGGGATAGGGCACGATATGCACCATGTGCCCTATCCGCCCCGCACGCCTCAGCCCGGCCAGACGCTCCACCAGAGCCCGCGCATCCAGAGGCGCATGACCATCAGCCCCGCCGCATTGCTGGTGCCAGAATTCCTGCATCCGCGTGCTTTCCGGCAGTGTCGCAGGCGTATCGGCATTATATTCAATCAGCTTTGGTCGCCCGTCGCACCACGCCAGATCAAACCGCCCGATCAGAAACGGGTCCCCCCGCCTCCAGGAATCCCGCACCACATCCTGCATGGCGGCCGGAATATGAAACGCATCCAAACCACCAGGCTGCCGAACGGCCTCGTCCACAACCTCCAGACAGAGCCGATGCAGCGTTTCGGCCACGGTCTGAACACGCGCCACCGCCTGCGCATCGAACTCGTAACGCACGTCCTCACGCCATGCGAAACTTCCATCCGTATTGCGATAATAATGATAACCGAGCCGATCGGCCTGACGCTGCCAGTCCGGCCTCGCACAGGATATCAGACGGCGGATCTGCCCCACGGACCGACCCTATTCGCCCCCGCCCGCATGTCCGCCCGCGCTTTCCCCAAATCCGGCATGCCCCGCGGACTCAGCCTCGCCGTCGCCATGCCCGGCACGACCGTCACGGTCCGTGCCAGAAGAGATATACACACCATGCCCCGAAGAACTGCCCTGCTCGGGGCAGTTCTGGGGCGCCTTGTCAGATGCTGCCGCGCAGGGGTCCGGCTGCGCCGCCTGAGGATGCCGCATCGTCAGGCCAAGAACCCCCAGCCCGACAACCAGAGCGCCCGCCCCTACACCCCACGCAATCCCGTTTTTCATCATTCATCTGCAGATATGTTTGCCTGATACCAACCGTAACACATCCACAGACGAAGATAAGAGCCCTCAGAGCGTGAAGTTCACACGCCCGTAATAATACCCACCCGTCATCGGCACCTGAGACGAGAACGTATCATAAGGATTGGCACCAAGCTGGTTCAGCTCACCCGGCAGCTTGCGCGGACGGATATTGAAGATGTTGTTCGCCCCCACCGCCAGATGCCAGCGCGAATTGACGCGATACCCGATCTCCAGATCCGTCAGCCAGCGCGGAGAGTTCTTGAACTGCGCAAAACAGCTGCTGGACTGCTGAAGCTGCTTGCCATCAATTGGACAGATCGCCGCCGTAGGCGTCCAGTCCTGATACGTCATCATACCGGTCGTTTCGCCATAACGGGTCTGGCGCAGGTTCACGTCCCATTTCCCGATTGTCCAGAACGCATTCAGAATGATCTTGCTTCGCGGATAGGCCGTCGTGAGGTAAGCGATATTCTGAGCATTCAGCAGCGGTGATCCCGTTGCAGACATTCCGTTATGCGACAGACGCGTACGGTTCAGGTCCAGCGCCATCGACAGGCTCAGATTGCCGAAGCGATGCATGCGGAACATGTAATCCGCCTTGATATCCAGACCCTGCGTCCGCGTGCTGGCACCGTTCGTGAAGTAATAGGTCTGCACGGCGTTTTCGGAAAGCTGCGTCAGAGCCGGAAGCGAAACGCCCATGCCTTCCAATGCTGCAATCGCAGCCGGACCCGTCACGTTACCACCCTGCACGACGCGATCGCGGATGTTGATCTGATAGACATCGGCCTCGACATGGAAACCATCTATCGGCTCAAGAACAATGCCACCTGTCGCACTGGTCGAGCGTTCGGGCTTGAGGGGAGACGCCCCTGTCGCACGCGCTTCGGAAGACGAAACCGGCAACAATCCCAACACCGATGTCGGCCCGACATTGATGGCGCTGTAATGCTGTTCTGCCATCGTCGGCGCGCGGAAACCGTTGCTGATCGTCGCACGCAGGCCAATACGCTTGGTGATATCGTAACGCGTGGAAACCTTGCCGTTCTCGGTATTTCCGACGTCGGTATAGTGTTCGAAACGACCGGCGAAATCGAGATCCCAGTTCTTCAGCAGATGGAAATCGCCATCCAGATAAGCCGCCCAGACATCACGATCCCACTTGCCAGCGTCCTGCGGCGTCAGCCCCGCCAGCGCAGAAGTGCCGCCATATTCGTAAGACGCAGGTTCGCCCGCTAGAATGGTATACTGTTCTAGACGCTGTTCGCCACCGAAAGCCACCGTGACAGGAACCACGTTGGCAATCTTGAAGTTCCGGCGCAGATCGAGATTGTTCGTCCACTGCGCCAGACGGAAATTGGAGGTCCGCACGGTCGTCGGTGTGTAGCCCGTGGCGGCGTACATGTTCGGATTGGTGGTGTTCTGGTTAGAAATCTTGTCCAGATCCTCACCCCAGGTGCTGCTCAGATCCCAGTCGAAACCGAGGAGATGACGACCCTTCAGGCCCAGCGTCGCAGCATAATCGTTCTCGTCGATCGTCTCCAACGGCGAATAGCCATATGGAAACAACTCTGGATTGCTGGCGCTGGCACCCGAGGGAACACGATAATTCTCATACGCTTCCGCATGGCGGTGCGCGTAGGTGATCTGCCCGTAAAACTGGATGTCATCGGTCAGGTTCTTGCCGAAATCGATCCCCAGATTTTCGCGCGTTTCTTCCGGCGTACTCATGATCTTGTTGGAGTTCTTGGGCACTTTGACCGACCCGGTATACAGCTCGTTCGCTGCCCCCGGTGGGACATAACCCGCCAGACGATTATCAACCGTGTTGGTTACGAAATGGTCCGTATGGTAAACCTGTGCCGCAATATGAGCATAGCCGTCACGGCCGAGTTTGAATCCACCATCAGCGTTGAGCTGGTATTGCCAACCATCGCCGTTATAGGCGTTTGCCCCCGTCTGGGCGCTCATATTCAGCCCATGATCCTGCTTTTTGGTGATGATGTTCACCACACCGGCAATAGCGTCAGAGCCATACATCGCAGCGGCGCCGTCTTCGAGAACCTCGATATGATCGATCATGTTGGACGGGATCATGTTCAGATCCACGGGCGTCGCGCCAAAATTCGGACCGGCATCGGCATTGATGTTGGCCGTGGTGTGCCGACGCTTGCCATCCAGCAGAACCAGAACCTGATTCGGATTGAGGCCGCGCATCCGGATGAAGGACGTCAGTGCACCGGCGTCATTGCCCATCGTGCTCATATTGATGGACGGATAGGTCTTGGTCAGCGCATCGGCGAGGTTCATCATGCCTGAGCGACGCAGCGTCGCACTGGACAGGACCGTGATCGGGCTGGTGCTTTGACGGGCGTGGCGGTTGGACGCATGCGTTCCGGTGACGATCACGCCTTCTTCGCTTCCGGCGATGACATCCGCAGGCCGATGTTTCGCCGCAGACGACCTGCGCGTCTTCGGAGATACCGTTTTGGACGGTGCTTTGTGGACGGAGGCCTTCGCCGGTTCCGGCACGGCTTTTTCCGAGGCTGCAAAAACCGATCCACTACAGACGCTGACGGAGAGGAACGTAGAGTAAAGCGCAAGTTTCCTGATGTTCATAATCGGCTCCATCGCCCTGGCGCAGCACAGGGATATCAGTCAGAAACAGTCGGATCGCATAACGGAATTATGCGGGATTTTTATTCCGAACTCGGAATTACTCGGATTCAGAACGTAAAAGGCGGGAAAGTGCCGTTGCGACAACCTTCGTCGCACGACGCATATCTTCCAGAACCACATGCTCGTTCGCACGATGGCCATTGGCATCCTGAAGACGACGCGGACCAGCCCCGTATAGAACGGTCGGATAGCCCGCATTGCTGTAAATTCTGGCATCCGTGAACAACGGCATACCCTTGACGGCAATCCGTTCCCCGAACACCGCTTCGGCAGCGTCCTGCAAGGCTCCGATCAAAGGGGCCTGCCCCTCATCCGGAACCAGTGGCAACGCCAGAAGATGCTGCGTTACGACGCAACTCACGCCCGGCACATCTGTCGCATTCACAATAAGCTGCCGCAGATCCGCCTCGACCTCGGCCGCTTTTTCGTCTGGCAAAATCCGGCGCTCAAGCCGGAATGTCGCCTGTTCGGGCACGACGTTTGCTGCAACGCCGCCATTGATCGTACCAATGACGAGCGTCGGCGATTCAATCCCCGGAATGGAACAGACCGTCTTCGCCAGCCCGTCCCGATAGACGTACAGAGCCGTCATCACACGACACGCCGCCTCAATGGCATCGGCGCCCGTCTCGGGCCATGCGGAATGCGCCGCTTTGCCCGTGAAAGCCACATCAAGCTGAAGGCTGCCATTATGGGCAATCATCACGTCATAGGTAAAACCGGCACTGATGACGTAGTCGGGAGTGCTCAGCTTTTCCGAGAGAAGCCAACCCGGCCCGACATGACCACCGATTTCCTCGTCATAGGTCAGATGAAGCTCGACCGTGCCGGACAGGTCAGAACCGGCTTCCTTCAGCGCGCGCAACGCAAAGGCATAGGTTGCGAAGTCTGACTTCGAGACCGCGGCCCCCCGTCCATAAAGCCTGCCATCTTCAATGATGCCGCCATACGGATCATGCACCCAGCCCTCGCCAGGGGGAACCACGTCCCCATGCGCATTGAGCGCAATGACAGGGCCGCTGCCATTTCCGAAACGCTCCCGGATGATCAGATTCGTTGCGCTCTGCATACCGTGCCGTTGCACGAAGTCCTGCGGGACAGCATGACATTCAACTTCAAAACCGAGTGCCCGCAGCCTGTCGGCGGAAAACCGGGCGTGCGGCGCGCAGTCACCGGGCGGATTATCCGACGGGACGCCGACGAGATCCTGAAGGAACGGCACCTGACGCAGTTCGAAATCCCGGTCGATGACATGACCCAGACGTTCGCTCGCCGTTTTCTCACAACAGGAAGTCTTTTCAAGCACAGCGCCTTCTCCCACCGGATCGCCTGACAGTCCTCAGCTCATATTCTCTTTGTATACGAACTGAATTCGATCCTGAAGCGGAATGTTGCCTCTTGCTGAAAATATTTCCTTTTAGCTGGGGTGCGCCTCCTCAAACCGCAGAAAAGCCTGCGCTCTGGCCGAACAGCGCCCTGCAAAAAAATCTGCCGCCGGGCAGTCATCGACGATCTCGCCCGCATCCACGAACAGAATCCGCGTCGCGACCTGACGCGCGAATCCCATCTCGTGGGTAACGCACATCATGGTCATGCCCTCGCGCGCCAGCTCCATCATGACCTGAAGGACTTCCTGCACCATTTCAGGATCGAGCGCCGATGTCGGCTCATCGAACAGCATTACATCCGGCTTCATCGCCAGAGCGCGTGCGATCGCCGCCCGCTGCTGCTGGCCGCCGGACAGGGCGATCGGATATTTGTCCGCATGCTGTTCCAGCCCGACCCGGCGTAGAAGCGTTTCCGCATGCTCGCGAAGCTCTTCCTTCCCCCGTTTCTGGACCAGACGCGGGGCCAGCATGATGTTGTCCAGAATGCTCAGATGGGAAAAAAGCTCGAAGCTCTGAAAGACCATCCCCGCTTTCGCCCGCAGCGCCGAATGATCGGTGTTCGCGGAACGCACGGCCATGCCATCAACGTAGATCTGCCCGCTCTCGAACGTCTCCAGCGCATTGATGCATTTGATGAGCGTGGACTTACCCGAACCCGAAGGGCCGCAGACAACCACAACCTCCCCTCTGCCGATCTCCGCCGAACAGCCCTTGAGCACCTGAAAGGCGCCATATGATTTCGTCACAGTATCCAGCGTGATCATGACGGATCTCCATAAAAGCGTGCGGGAGAAAAGATCTCCAGATCAGGACGTTCGGAGCGGCGCAGAACCATATCCGCGACATGCCGCCCCATGGCCGGAGCGAGCGTGACACCATTGGCCGTTACGGCCGTGAAAAAGCCCGGCACGTCCGGACTTTCTCCAAGGATCGGAGCCCCGTCGATATCGATGTTCATCGCAGCCCAGCTCCGAACGACATTCACGGCCCCCAGCGCCGGAACCAGCCTTTGTGCCACCCAGAGATTTCCTTCCAGATTTTCCCGCAGCGGTCGCGGATGCCCGTGCACCGGATCAAGCCCCGCACTCCATCCCCCGCCGATCAGCAGCGAGCCATTCGTGGCCTGTTTAAGCGTGAGATGCCGGCTTGCATGGGCCAGAAGCGAAAAGACCAGCGGAGCCACAGGCTCGGTCACGATCATCTGCAACGGGGCACCGAAAACCGGCAGCCGACGTCCGACCAGCCCGGCGACTTCTCCCGCATAGGCACCGGCCGCATTCACCACCGCTCCGGCCGACCAGCGCCTTGACCCCGCGCTGACATGAAACCGTGTGCCGTCGGGCTGGATTGCGGACAAGGCTGTGAGTTCCTCAACCCGCACGCCCGCGCGCCGTGCCCGCGCCAGAACAGCCTGCGTTGCCGCCATGGGATTGATCTTGCCTTCCTCGGAGCAATACGCCCCGCCCAGAAAGCCATCTCTCAGATTGGGCTCGATCCCGTGCAATTCGTCCGATGCCAGAAGCCGCGCATCGACGCCAAGGGCCTGTTCGACCGCGACCTTGCTACGCAGACGGTCCATATCGGCTTCGGTTTCCGCCACCACCAACCCGCCGCTGACCTTGATCTCCAGATCGCGATCGAACGTTGTGCGCAGCGCCTCCCACATGCGGATGGATTCCCGCTGCAACGCCAGCGTCCGCGCAGGCATGGACGGTCCGTCCGTATCCGCGCTGGCGTCGAATGCCATGAGCTGCGCGTGCAGACTGCCCGCATTGCCGCCCGAGGCCAGCGCTCCTGCCCGACCACGTTCGAGCACCACGACACTTTTCCCGGCTTCGGCGAGAAACAGCGCCGTGAAAAGCCCGACGATCCCGCCACCCACGACCACGACATCCACAGTCTCGACAGCGCCGAAAGCCGATGGCCCCACTGCTCCCAGCCCCGATGGAATGGAAACCCGGACATGCCCCCGCCATTCCGGTTTTTGACGCGCGAGGGCCGCAACCGGAACCGGACGCAGGGGGATCTGCGGTGCGGTAAAATCCTTTTCGTTTTTCGGTTCCGGCAGCATCTTCATCAGCGAAGCCTGACAGAACCGCCCCTGACACCGCCCCATTCCGGCCCGTGTCGCTCGTTTAAGAGACGCCAGATCGGTGATCCCATCTTCCGACACGCGGGCCCGGACAGTCCCTGCGGTCACGCATTCGCATCGGCACAGGATGGTCGTCTCCTGCGGGGACGGCAGCGAGACAACCGGATCATACAGCGTCCACAGAAGCTCCTGAAAACGCGCATTATCGCGATATACCCGCCGACTGCGTTCCAAACCGGACGGGACCGGTTTTCCTGCCCGTTCCAGCAGTCTGGCCGCACACAGCACCCCTTGAGCCTGCGCCAGAAAAGCACCCCCAAAACGCCCGGCCTCACCAATAACGGACACATCCGCCTGATCGGTCTTTCCGTCTGGTTCTCGGCCCGTCTCGGGATGGCTCACAGGCCAGTTCCGGATCTGCTGTCGGCAGCCCAGAAGCCGTGGCAGTTCGCTGGCAGGAACGAACCCGTCTCCGAGGCAGACAGTCTGCGTCTCGATCCAGCGTTCTGCGCCTCCCCGCTGCTTCACCGCCACGCGCTCGACACGATCCTCGCCCTCGATGCGGGTCACAACGCTTCCCCACAGCACCGGTACCCCGGCCCGACGCAATGTCGCCAGATGTCGCATCCCCACGAGCGCAAGACGGGGCGACGCCACCGATAGCCGTGTGGCCAGAAAGGGCCGCTTTACGGCCGCAGGTGCTGAATCCACAACGGCCGCCACATCCGCTCCACGCCGGACCAGTTCCGCCGCAAGCTGAAGATTGAGCGGGCCATTCCCGGCAATAACGATCCGCCCCGGAGCCACCGCTTCATAGGCGCGCAGCATTGTCTGTCCGGCCCCCGTCGTGATGACACCTGGCAACGTCCAGCCCGGTCGGGCCGCAGGCGTTTCCTGTGCACCCGTCGCCACGATGATATGCTGCGTGCGGATATAGAACGCCTCACCATCCCGCAGCCCACCGATGACGAGAGCGCCCTCTTCGCGATGGGCGCTCCAGACGAGCGTGTCGTACCACAGCCGCGCGCCACTGGCCCGCATGGCTTCAATCAGGTACCTCCCCTTGCGACCCTGATCATCCTGCCGTTCCGGATGCACCGCGTTCTGTTTGAAATACTGGCCGCCCGGAATATGGCGTTCATCCACGATGAGAACATCCATCCCACCGCGCGCCAGTTCGGTCGCTGCAACCAGACCCGCCGGGCCCGCACCCACCACCAGTACATCGCAGGCATGTTGAGCCAGACGCTCCTCACCCTTCGCCAGACAGGCTGAAACAGCCGCATCCGGAAGACGGTCATTACTGCGAACCCGCATCCCGTCCCGCACCGGCGTCATGCATCCCCGGCGGGACATCTGCCCGTCCACCTCTAGCAGACACTCCTGACAGGCCCCGATCCCGCAGAACGGACCACGCTCCGATCCATCCGGCGCCGTCCGGTGCGCAATTCTGCCTGCGGCCATCAGCGCAGCCGTCAGGGTCTGTCCGGGTTTTGCGGAGACGCTGGTGTCATTGAACGTGAAGTTCAGCCGGTCCGACATCAGCGCGCATCCTGCGTCGTCGCGGGAAATTCGATGGCCTCAACCGCTGCGGTTTTCTGCTGGCGACGATAGGGCCGCTCCGCATAATGCTCGATCCGCCGTTGCAGGAAGTCCCATGCCGTTGTCATCAGCAGGTAATACAGCGCCGCCACGGAAAACAGCTCCAGCACCATGAACTGGTCTTGCACCAGAATCTGGCTGCGCTGCATCAGTTCCTCCATGGAAATGACCGAGGTCACACTGGTCGTCTTGAGCAGACCATTCACCGAATTGCCCAGCGGCGGGATGATGAGCCGGAACGCCTGCGGAAATGCGATGCGCCAGGCGATCTGCCGCTCGCTCAGGCCCAGCGCCCGTGCCGCCGCGATCTGGCCGGTTGGCACGGCATTCAGCCCCGCACGGATAATTTCCGCGAGATACGCTGCCTCGTTCAGTGTCAGCCCAATAATCGAACACGCCAGAACACTCAGCCGGATATCCAGCTTCGGCAGACCGGTATAGATCACGACCAGTTGGACCAGCAGCGGTGTGCCCCGGAAAAACCAGACATAAAACCGCGCAGGCCAGGACAGCAGACGGCGCTGCGAGCGCTTCATGACCGCAATCAGCAGCCCCAGAAGAAACCCCATCACCATCGAGACGGCCGTCATATAGACCGTGATAAGCGCGCCCCGGAAGATATAGGGGCTGCCGAGATAGGTGAAGAAGCCGTGCCAGCTCCAGATCTGCATGTCGATGCCCCGCGTTCGTATCGTGTTTGTGTGTCGTATCAGTGCATGTCGGACGGATGGGACGGTCCTGAAACCACAATCCGTCCGGGAAAGGGTACGACGCCATAAGGCGCCATAAGCCGCTCCAGCGTTCCGTCCTCACGCATGGCTTCCAGAACATCCGCCAGACGCTGCGCCAGAGCCGGGTCCCGCAGTGCCAGAGCAACGGGCGTGGGATACAGCCCTTTCAGAACAGGCTTCACGCCACCCTGAAGAGCGTTGCGCCGTGCGACCGCATCAATGGAAAACACCGCCGTCACCTGCCGCGCGCGCAGGGCCGCAAAGGCGATGCCCACGTTCTGGAACGTCTTGATATCAAAGCCCGGCCGTCCGGCATTCCGCAGGGCCTGATCGGCCTCGCGGGCATGGTGTTCTTCTATTCCACCCATCTCGACCCCGATCGAAGAGCCGGACAGATCCTCAAGTCGTGCGGGATGCAGCGCGGAATCATCGTTGAGAGACACGCTGATCGCCTGGATTTCGTAGGGGATCATCTCCATCAGCCGCGCCCGCTGGGCAGTGTAGAACATCCCCGTATTGATGACGTCCCACCGTTTTTCGAGCAGCCCGAGTGTGAGCTGCGCAAAGGACGTCGAGAGCGTGACCGGCGTCAGACAGAGCCTGCGGGCGATTTCGTTGCCGAGTTCGATCCGCATTCCGGCGATCTGCCCGTCCACCGTCACATATTGCAGAGGCGGCAGCGTCGGGTTGGTCGCCATGACCAGATGCGGCGGAGAGATCAGCCCCTCAACAGCCTGCGGACACGGTGCCGCCTGCGCCCCGAAAGCCAGGACCGCACAGAGCAACCCCGCTCCCCGGATCAGACCTGACACAGGACCGCCCCCCATATCAGACGCTTTCTTCAAACCGGAGGTCCAGATCGCGGACGATCTGAAGAGCGCGGGCATCATCCGCTTCCGGCAGCGGCAGACGCGGCGCGCGCGGACCACCGACATCGAAGCCCATGTGCTTCAGCAGAGCTTTCGTTCCCGAGACATACCCCTGCCCGCCCACGAACTGGATCAGCGGCACATGGCGGAAATACATCTCCCGCGCCTTTCCGATGTCCTTGTAACCGTCACAGAGATTAAAAATCTCACTCATGACATGCGGCGCCACGTTGGAGGCCACTGCGACCCACCCGATGGCGCCTTCAAGAAAGCTCTCAAAGCCCATGATGCCGCCAAAGACCGAAAGCCGGTCGCCACACAGACGAATGATGTCCCGCACGCGGGTTACATCCATCGTGGATTCCTTGATCAGGCAGCAGTTGTCGATATGGGACAGACGCGCCACGAGTTCCGGCTTCAGATCCACATTCGCCGTGGCCGGGTTGTTGTAGAGCATGATCGGCAGCCCAATCGCATCCGACACCCGGCGATAATGAACGAACAGTTCGTCATCCGTTGGCGTGGAATAGAACGGCGGGATGATCATGACGCCATCAGCCCCGAGCTTTTCGGCCTCCTGGCTGTAGCGGATCACGTCATAGGTGTTTTCCGCACCTGTTCCGATGAACACCGGAACGCGGCCTGCAGCCTGCTCGATGACGGTCTGTGCAACCAGTGTGCGTTCGTCATCCGTCAGCGACAGGAACTCGCCGGTTGAACCCAGCGGGATCAGACCTGCGATGCCCTGTGCGATCTGCCAGTCGGTGAAGCGCCGCAGCCCCGGAACGTCAACGCGTCCTTCGCTGTCATAAGGCGTGATCATGACGGTATATGTGCCACGAAACTTCATGGGTCTTTCCTTCCTCAATGTTCCGGGTCCGACCGCGATCCGGCCGGGTCCGTGGCGGCATCACCGCCATGGGTATTCATGAACGCCGCAATATCGGGCTGTTGCGCCGCATCCCCGCACCCCGTTCCGACGGCTCTGACCTGACCGTCTTCCAGAAGAACGATCCTGTCCGACAGCGATGAGACGACACCCATCGCGTGGGAAACCTGAATGATGGTCATGCCGTCCTGCGCCAGATCGCGCAGCAGCACGCCGACATCACGCACCTTGTGCGGATCGAGCGCCGATGTCGGCTCATCGAGCAGAAGCAGCGCCGGGCGAAGCATGAGCGCGCGTGCAATCGCCACACGCTGTTTCTGGCCGCCCGACAGATCGGCTGGCAGCACGTCCGCCTTGTCCGCCAGCCCCAGACGCTCCAGCAGCGCGCGCGCTTCGTGCTCGGCCTCCCGACGCGAACGCTTCGCCACGACCGTCGGCGCCAGCGTCAGGTTCCGCAGAACCGACATATGACCGAACAGTCCGTATTGCTGGAACACAATCGCAGCCTGCTCCCGCAGAATGCGCGCAGAGGCAGGCGCGGCCATGTCCACAATGCGCCCGTTCACGCCCATCTGCCCCTGCCAGACCGGCTGAAGCCCGATCAGCGTCCGCAAAAACGTGGTTTTCCCGGAACCGGACGGCCCGATGAAACTCACGATGTCCCCGCGTTCGGCCTCAAATCCAGCGTGACGCAGGGTTTCGTTTTTCCCGTGGCGGACGCAGACGTCCCGGACATCAATGTACGGCAATACGTTTCTCCAGCAGGCGGCTCAGGCAGGTCAGGGGATAGGAAATCGCGAAATAGAGCAGCAGAACCACACAGAAGACCTGCGTTGAGGGCAGGCCGCGATTGGTCAGGATCACCCCAGCCTGGCTCAGCTCCACAACTCCGATCTGGGAGGCCAGCGCCGTGTCCTTGATGAACAGCACCAGATACCCCACCGCGGGCGGCACAACAGCGGACATCGCCTGCGGCCCGATCACATACCGCCACCGCGCCCAAAGCGGCAGGTTCAGGACCAGTGCGGCTTCGACCTGCTCCACCGGAACCGTTTTGACCCCGCCATGCAGGATTTCGCAGAGATAGGCCGCAGCAATCAGACCAATGGAGCCAATCGCAACAACAGTTGCCGACACATCCAAGCCCATCATGCCCGTGCAGAAAAAGACGATATACAACGTCACGATGAACGGAATGCGCCGGATGGTCTGAACATACACCACCGCCAGAACCCGCAGCGGTATCATGACCCGTATTTCGGACAGGCGAAGCGCCGTGAGGATGATGGCGCCCGCAATCCCGAGAATGCCGCCGCCCAGCGACAGCACGACCGTCCGGGCCATCGCCTGAAGCAGAAGGGTGATGTCATACTGCGAGAATGCGATCATACCATCCGCTCCATCGTGCGGCGGAACAGCGCAAACACGCCCGTCAGCGCGAAAGAGAGCAGGGCATACAATCCGCCCGTCACGAGCATAACTTCAAGGATGCGGAACGTTGTCGATCCGATATCATAAGCGCGGCCCGTCAGATCCTCGACGCCGAAAATGGACGCCATGGCACTACCCAAAATCATGATCTGAAAATGGTTGGCCAGCGCCGGAAACATTGCACGCCCCGCATAGGGCAGGATAACCCGCAGATAGGTCTGACGCCGGTTCAACCCCAGCGTCAGCGCAACTTCATGATAGACAGGAGGTACCCGCGCCATGCCCGCTCCGAGGATATCCGCCAGATAGGCCGCCGCATTGAGCGTCATGCCGATCACGACTGACAAAAACGGCGAGACCATCAGCCCCATCAGCGGCAGACAGTAAAACACAGCAAAAATCTGAGAGAGCTGCGGCGTGTTGGTCAGGGCCGTGCTGTAGCTGCGACTGAGCCTGCGCCACGCGCCCTGATTTTCAAACCGCAGAACAGCGAGTGCGACCGCGAGCGACAGTCCGAACACAAAGGCCAGCGTCGCGATCAGGATTGTCACCCCGACACCGCCCAGAAGAAACGGGAGATGCGCGAAAACGGGACGGAAATCCAACCTCGTCATGGCGCGTGCCCTGCACCAGCGGGATCGAACCAGCGACGATGGATCTGCTCCAGACGTCCGTCGCGCTCCATCCCGTCAAGGATACGATTCACATCCGCACGCAGGGCCACGTCCTGCTGTGACATCCCAATGCAGTCATCCCCCACGGGCGGCGCAAATCCCCGGATAATCCGCCAGTGTACCTGAGGCTGCGACGGCAGGTAGTGTCCGACATATTCGATGACATCCACCATCGCATCGCCACGCCCCTGCGCCAGCGCACGAATGGCATCGGCATAGCTCTCAAGCAGCAGCATCGGCGCCTTGGGAACATGCTGTTGCAGATACGCAACCGCCGTTGACCCACGCACCTCAATCAAGCGGTGTGCGCCCGATTCAAGATCCGCGAAAGACGTGATACCCCGATCTTCGGGAGCAATAACCGCAAACTGCTCGGAATAAAGTGGCCGCGAAAATGCAATGACATCCGCCCGTACAGGCGTCCGCGTCAGACCGCCCAGAACGATGTCGACTTTCCCGGCCATCAGATAGGGAATGCGACCGCTGGAAGCGAGCGTCACAAAGCGCGGCTCAACACCCAGACCCTGCGCAATCGCCCGACCGATATCGACATCATATCCCACAAGTTCGTTGTGATCGTCATATTCCCCAAGCGGGGGCAGTCCGGACTCCACACCGATATTGATGTGCCCGCTCGCCCGGATGGCGGCACTGTCCCTCGCCTGCACGCCACCGCCCCACAGGACGACGGATGCAGCACAGACCCCCAGCAGAAGACTGTTCCGGATCGCTCTCAAGAAAGGTTTCCCTGCATGTTGTGCGACTTTGGGGTTGCGGTGACCCGATCACTGATCTAATCCAGATATACGTTCTGTATACGATAGAAAACCCTTTAAAAGAAATTTCTTCTCCGGACCGATCCTGATGGGAAACAAGATGCCTCCTGTAACCTTCACCTTCCTGAACAACACCGTCGAAGGGGTCGAGGGAGAACCGGTTGCAGCAGCCCTCAGACGCGCCGGAATTACGGAACTCGGCCGGTCAGGCGTCGATGGAACACCCCGTGGAGCGTTCTGCTTCATGGGAAGCTGTCAGGAATGCCGCGTCCGCATCGACGGCGCCGTCGCCTATGCCTGCAAAGCTCCCGTCCTCCCGAACATGACCGTCACGCCCTATGTCCAGTCCTGATTTTTCTCCCGTAACCGTCATCGGTGGCGGCATTGCCGGTGCGACCTCTGCCATCGCCCTGTCCCGACATGGCTTCCCGGTCACCCTGATCGACGAACAGCCTGTCGCAGGCGGCCAGATCTTCCGCGCCCCCTCACCTTATGCACGTCGGGTCGTGCCGCCCAATCACGAATTTTCCGGCGGCGACACTCTGCGCCAGAAACTGGCCGCATCCAGCGTGGATGTCCGGTTTTCCACCCGCGTCTGGGGCGTGTCGCCCACACTAACGCTCGACCTGCTCGGACCGGACGGCATCGACCAACTCCCGGCCGCAACGCTTGTCGTCGCCAATGGTGCCACCGAACGTTTTCTGCCATTTCAGGGCTGGACGACTCCGCGCATCATCGGTCTTGCGGGCGCCAGCATCCTGATGCGCAACGGCGGCACCCTGCCCGGCCAGAGTGTCGTGGTCGCGGGTTCGGGGCCGCTCCTGTTCTCCGTCGCCCATCAGGTTCTTGAACTGGGCGGCCGGGTCGTGGCTATCGTGGATGCCGGTCATCGTTCGGACTGGCTGCGTCTTGGTGCCATGCTGTCGCTCGACCCGGCACGCCTGACGCAGGCCACAAGCTGGATGCTGCGCCTCAGAAAGGCTGGCATCCCGATCCATCATCGCGCCCATATTTCGGAAGCGCAGGAAACGGAGGCCGGCCTGCTTCTGACCGTTACCGAAATGGATCATCCCGAACGCCGCCACCTCTATGCGGCCGACGCGGCGGCCTGCGGATATGGCCTCAAACCCTCGACTCTCATCACCCGCACGGCAGGCGTTCACCACCGTTACGATCCGATCGGCGGCTATCTCGAACCCGTAACGGACAACGCAGGCCGCACCAGCCGCCCCGATCTTTATGTCACGGGGGACGCTGCCGGAGTCCGGGGTATGGCCGTGGCCCGTCTACGGGGCCTGATCACGGCTCATGCCATCGCCCATGACCGGGGTGTAATCTCCACGGAGACTTATGAAACCCTGACACGCACGCCTCTCCGTCAGCGCCGTCGTCTTGAGGCCGTTTCGCGCCGGATGCTGCCTCTGATGAACGCCGGCAGCGCCATTCCCGCCCATCTTCAGGACGACACCATCGTCTGCCGCTGCGAACGCGTGAAAGCCGCGACCCTGCGTTCCGCCATTCAGGCCGGAGCCGAAGACCTGAACCAGCTCAAAGCCTGGACACGCTGTGGCATGGGCCCGTGTCAGGGCCGCATGTGTGAGGACAGCGCCCGCGGCCTGCTCGCGGCGGCCTGCGGCAAAACCCCCGAAGAAGCAGGCAGCTTCACAGCGCGAATGCCCTTCTTCCCCCTCCCGCTCACAGCCGTGACCGGAGATTTCACCTATTCCGATATTCCCCTTCCGAAGGCAGCTCCCCTATGACTCAGGCGCTGCACAGCAGACCGGATGTCTTTGATACGGTCGTCGTGGGGGCGGGCGTCATGGGCGCCACAACTGCGCTTTTTCTTGCCCGCGCTGGCCAGAAGGTCGCCCTGATCGACCGGGAGGACATGTTCCGGGCGGCATCCGGTGTCAATGCTGGCACCCTGACCCTGCACATGACCCGAGCCCAGCTCATTCCCCACGCCATCCGTGGCCGCGAGATGTGGCTCGACAGCGCTGAGTGGCTCGGAGAAGACGTCGGCGCCCTCGCCACACCCGGCCTGTCCATGGCGTTTACCGAAGCCGAAGAGGAGCTTCTGCGCCAGCGCGCGCATGTCCGGCAGGAGATGGGTGCGCCGATTGAAGTCCTGTCAGCCCAAGAGGCCATCAGGATCGAACCCGGCGTAAACCCGACCCTCCGCGCCGCCGCCTACTGCGCGCTGGACGGCCATATCCCGACCTATCGCGTCGGCGGGGCCTATGCCCGCGCCCTCAGGCAGGCCGGGGTCACGATCATCGAGAACAGTCCGGTTGAGGGCATCTGCCCCGTTACGGGCGGAGGCTACGACGTTCAGATGACCGGCCGCGCGCACCCCGTACGGGGCCGCAGGATCGTGCTCAGCACCGGAGCCTGGCTGGAAAAGATGCTGGGCTGGCTCGGATATGACATTCCAATCCGCTGCCTCATCAACCAACTTGTCGTCACGGAAACGCTGCCGCCCGTCATGAGGAGCGTGCTGAGCATTGCCAATGGCCTTCTGTCCCTCAAGCAGTTTGCCAATGGCAGCGTGCTGATCGGTGGCGGCTGGCAGGGCGAGGGCAACATCCATCAGGGCGGCACCCGCGTCATTCCCGAAAACCTGCGCGGCAATGTCCGTCTGGCCCAGCATGTCGTCCCACGCCTCAACGAAGCGCAGATCCTGCGCGTCTGGCTCGGTCTCGAATCCGAAACACCAGATGCCATGCCCCTGATCGGTGCGCTGACACCGGATGACGATGCTTTCGTTGTCGGATGTGTCCATTCCGGATTTACGAGCGGGCCATATATGGGCCGCCTGCTTGCCGAGCGCATTCTGGGCGGCGACCCGGATCTGGGCGCGTTCGACCCCACCCGCTTCTCCTCCCTTCCCGCCACTGGAACACACCCATGATCCCCGCCTCCCTCACGCCATTCCGGGGCGTATATGCCGCAACACTGGTGCCCTTTCTGGAAGACGGAACGCTGGATGAGGCACGCTTCATACAGCATCTGTCGGACTGCACCCGTGCCGACGGCATCGTGGGCATCCTGTGCAACGGTCATGCGGGCGAGAACCATCTCCTGACCCGCGAGGAAAAGCGCCGCGTCGTGGAACTGGCCGCCAACACCATCGGCAAAGACCGCATCATCGTCTCGGGCATCCTGTCCGAAGACCTCGACGAAGCCTGTCTTCATGCCCGTGATGCCATCGCGGCCGGAGCGGACGCGCTGCTCGTGTTCCCGCCGTTTTCATGGGCAGTCTCACAGGATCACGACGCCATCATCGCCCATCACGCCGCGATCTGCGAGGCCGTCGATGCCCCGATCATGCTGTATCAATCTTCCGTCGGCAGCGGCGGCATGGCCTATTCCCTTCCCATTCTGGAAAGCCTGCTCAGGCTCCCCGGCATCGTCGCCATCAAGGAAGGAAGCTGGGAAACCAACGCCTATGACAAACACCGCAGGCTGGCCGCGCGCGTGGCCCCGCATGTAGACGTCATGGCGTCGGGAGACGAACACCTCCTGCCCTGCTTCGCCATTGGAACGACCGGCAGCCTCGTCAGCCTCGCGGCCATCCTCCCCGTGGCGCTCGCCAAATTGTGGCGCGCGATGCAGAATGACGACCTGCCCGCTGCGCGCCGGGTCCATGACGCCATCCAGCCGCTGGCGAACCTGATTTACGGTCGTGCGCCCTCGGGCCGGGCTACGCTGCGTCTGAAGGCCTGTCTGGTCATGCAGGGCAAATGGCCCTCCTGCCGCACCCGCAAGGCTTCTGATATCATCGCCCCCGAAGAATGGCAGGAGCTGTCAGCAGCCTTGCACGATGCAATGGCACTGGAAGGACCGTAATGGGCGATTATATGGTGGCCGAACGCGAGCTGAATCTCGCGGAACTGGCCTATACACAGATCCGGCGCATGATCCTTGAAAAAGAACTCCCCGGCGGAATGTCCGTCGTGGAGGGGCGCTTGGCGGATCATCTCGAAATCTCGCGCACGCCCGTTCGCGAGGCCCTGATGCGACTCGCCGCCGAGGATCTTCTGGTCAAGCAGGGCTCGCGCTCGTTTGCAGTGCGGAACGTCTCGGCTACCGAATTCTTTCAGGGCATCCATATCCGTGAGATCCTTGAAAGCGAGGCCATCAACCTGTCATTCGACAGGCTTGATCGCAAAGTGCTGGAAAATCTCCGCCGCGAAGTCATCGAACTTGGCGAGACACCCGAACAGACCGCCGCGCAGTGGCAACTCGACGACCGCATCCATCTGATGTTTCCCAAAGTCTCGGGCAACACGGTCCTGCTCCGTTCCATCAACGAACTGCGGACCCTGACGCGCCTGTGTGAAGTCAGCTACCCGCTCGGACGTGTTCCCGCATCCACGCGCGAACATCTGGCCATTCTGGACGCGCTGCTCGACGGCGACAGCACCGGCGCGCGCGACGCCATGGTCATGCATCTGCGCAATGTCGCGACAGACTGCATGGACATTCTCAGGGGCGGCTGACCACCCCTGCCCATTTCAGGAGAAACCGTCATGACGACTTTTGACATCGTTATCCGCAACGGCATGATCGTGACCGCCACGGATAAATATACTGCCGATATCGGAATAAACGGCTCAAAGATCGTCGATATCGGTTTCGACCTGAAAGGCCATGAGACGATTGATGCCACCGGCCTGCTCGTATTGCCAGGCGGAATTGACGGTCATTGTCATATCGAACAGGAAGAAGCCGACGGCACGATCCATGAAGACGATTTCGTCTCCGCCACCGGATCGGCACTCCTGGGCGGCACCACAACGGTCGTCTGCTTCGCGTCCCACGTCCCCGGCCGGGGCCTTGTGGAGCAGTTCGACGCCTATCGCGAAAAAGGCGCCAATTCCCGCATTGATTTCGCCATCCACCAGATCATCACCCGCACTGACGAACAGACCATCCGCGACGACATTCCCGTCGTGGCCGAGCGTGGCGCGGCAGGATTGAAGGTCTTCATGACCTATGACGATTTCCATCTGACGGACGGCCAGTTTCTTCAGGTTCTGGAAGCGGCCCGCAAAAGCGACATCATCGTATCCGTCCACTGCGAGAACTATGACGCCATCCGTCACCTGATCCTGCAGCATCTTGCAGAGGGCCGCACCGAGCCGCACGGACACGCAACCTCGCGCCCGCCTGCCGTAGAACGTGAAGCCACATATCGCGCCATGACAATGAGCGAACTGGTTGACCAGAAGATCCAGATCTTTCACGTCTCCTGCCCCGACGTCGCCGAAGAGATCGCCCGCGCACAGTCCCGGGATGTGAAGGTCGTGGCGGAAACCTGTCCGCATTACCTGACCCTGACGGAAGACGACCTCAAGCGGGACGGTTTTGACGGGACGAAATATATCTGCAGCCCGCCTCTGCGCACGAAAGCCGCTCAGGACGGCATGTGGCAGTATCTTCGCAACGGTGTCATCAGCATCATTTCTTCGGATCACTGCGGCTATACGTTCGATGGAGCCGTCGGTAAGGGGCGCCACGGCCGGGATGCGGATTTCTCGCTGATTCCCAATGGTATGCCGGGCCTCGGAACACGCCTTCCGGTCTTCTACGATGCCGCCATCAACGGCGGAAAAATCGACCTGACGGACTTCGTGCGCCTGACCGCCACCACCCCGGCCCAGCGCTATGGTCTCTATCCCGAAAAAGGAACGATTGCTCCGGGTTCGGACGCAGATCTTGTCCTGTGGGACCCGAACAAATCCGTCACGATCACCAACGCCCTGTTTCAGAGCAATATCGACTACACGCCCTATGAAGGACGGCAGGTTCAGGGATGGCCGGTCAAGGTGTTCCAGAGAGGCGTGCTGGCCATGGACAACGGCACCGTCACCGCTCAGCCCGGCACGGGACGCTTCCTCAGGTCACGCCGGGACTGAGGCTTCCGCCCCAGCCTCATGAGTGAAGGCCGACTTACCGGTCGGCCAGAACCGGATCAGCGAAGCGGCGGTTTTCCAAAACAGGGAGTACGCGCCGCGCATGGGCGATCCGCTCACGATCCAGTGTGGCAAAACCCAGAGCGGGCGCTTCACCCAACGCGAGCGTAATCACGCCCAGCGGATCGACCACCATGCTGGCGCCGCAGTTGCGCGCGCCACATTCTCCGACCGCCACGACATAACAGGTGTTCTCCAGAGCCCGCGCCACGGCCATGATTTCCCAGTGCCGTTCCTTCATCGGACCTCTGACCCATGCCGCAGGCAACAATATCGCCTCAGCCCCCGCCAGAGCGAGATGGCGCGCCAGTTCCGGGAAGCGCACATCATAGCAGGTCATCAGACCGACCTTCATGTCACCGATCTGCACGACAGGCGGCAGCTCCAGCCCCGGCGATGTCCGCTGGGATTCCTTCATGCTGAACGCATCATAGAGATGCAGCTTGCGATACTGCGCGATAAACGCCCCGTCGCGCAGGACAAACTGCGTGTTGTAGAACCGCCCGTGCCCGTCCGGCACATTCACACATCCCGCCACGGCAATGCCCTGGCTGGCGGCACGCAGTCCTTCCATGAACGGGCCATCCAGCGGCTGTGCCGTCTGAGGCAGAAGCTCCGGATTGTTGATGTCCTGCGCCAGAATACCTTCGGGCAGGAGCAACAGTTCAGCGCCGCCCGCCTTTGCCTGCGCGATCAGATCCAGACATTGCCGCTGGTTGGTTTCCCAGTCCGGCGCAACAGCAAACTGTCCCAGAGCAACTTTCATCATCGCATTCCATTTTCCAAAAGAGCGGATACACGCCTACATCTAGGCTCCCACCATGCCCGACCCGTACGTCACGGTGAAGATGCAGGAGGTTGATACTTTTTATTACAGGAACAAATTCCTCAAACAGGAATCAGGAAAAAATAAATTCTAAAACAAATTCCGGAAAATAAAACATAAATTCCGAATAATATAATGTATTAATAATATTAATCAGCTTATCTCCTTAAATTTTCAGACAAGTTTTATCAAAATTTATCCTGATTTTTTCTTTCCTCAGTTCAGACCAACATTCCTATCTTTAAAAAAGACTTCACGATTCCGTTATGTTGGTCAGATCCCTCCGAGAATATTGTCATTTTCTCGCCCATCCATTGCGGTTTCCGGCCTTCTGCCATTCCTCTGAAAATATTTTTAAGAGCTATCAGGCCCGTGTTCATGCACATGCTCCTGACATCTTTTGACACGGGGGATTACTTGATTCTGCTCACCTTTCACATGCTGCGGTCCCTGCGTTATTCGGGACGCACATCCCTGTTTCTTGGAACGGCTCTGGGCGCACTCGCACTGAGCGCACAGGCACGCGCCGACGACGATATTGTTTCGAAAATGGAACAGGAAATGAGCCGCCTTCAGGCCGCTCAGGCCCATGTGCAGGAAGAACAGCGCGCCATCAATCACGACATGGCCCTCCTGAAAGCAGAAATCGCCCGACACCACGCCTCAGGCGCATCACCGATCCGCACCACCGCCCCCCATGCCGAACAGATCGCTACACAGGAAAACCATTCCGGGCACATCATCACCGCATCCGTCCATCATCACGGCAACAAAACGACTGAAGCATCCGAAACCTCCGGTGCCGAGCGTGAAATGACAGCAGCCTCCGGTTCGGAGCCAGTGCGTGGCGCTCATGCGCGGCGCGACAGGGTGTCCCTCTCGCCAAGCGGACGTGACCTGATAGACACCGGCAAAGGATCTGAACTTGCCGTTGTGGGGCATCGCGCCGAAGATGTTCTGGTTCATTTCGCAGAGAACGGCGTCGGCCCTCATCCGCGTGAAACCGTTGGCGCACAGTCTGCGGGTGCGATTGGCGATCACGGGGTTTTCCATCTTGGCCCCGTCACACTCATGCTGGGTGGTTTCGTCGATACCGCCGCTGTGCTCGAAAACCGCCATATCGCTTCGGACACGTTCAATTACTGGCAGGACATGCCGTATCCGAACGAGCCGCGCTATCACACCAACAATTTCACGGGCGGCGCGCGTTACAGCCGCCTGTCCCTGCTGGCACGCGGCAATATTGATGCGGAATCAACGATTTCCGGCTTCTTTGAATCCGATTTCGGAGCCGGTGCGGTCACGACTGACCCTTACGAAAGCAACAGCTACTCCTTCCGTCTGCGTCAGGCCTATCTCGCCTATGACGACAACACGGAAGGCTGGCATTTCCTTGGCGGTCAGGCCTGGAGCCTCCTGACTCCGGGCCGTGCAGGCATCGTCGCGCGACAGGAAAGTCTTCCGGAAACGATCGAGGCGTCCATGCTCGCAGGCCAGACATGGTCCCGGCAATGGCAGGTCCGCATCGTGAAGGATTTCTTCCATCACCGCCTCTGGACCGGCCTTTCCATCGAAAACCCCGCCACGCTGTATGATACAACCGGTTTTTCAAACACGAACGGCGCTGTTGCGATGCCCAATGGCTCGACCGTCACGATCGGCGAAAACGGCGTTGGACTGACCAATGATACGACCAATTTTTCCAACGAAATCGCCCCGGATGTCATTGGTAAGGTCGCTTACGACCCCGTCTGGGGTCACTACGAAATGGAAGGCATCCTGCACTTCCCCCATGACCGCGTAACCATGGGCCATACCGGCCATAACAACACCGCTGTCGGCGGAGGAGCGGGTGGTTCCATGATCCTGCCCCTCATCCCCGGCAAACTGGAACTGCGTATGGCTGGCCTCGCGGGCTGGGGCATCAACCGCTACGGCTCCGTGCTTCTGCCCGATGCCACGCTCAAGGCCAATGGCAGCCCTGATCCACTCTTCGGCGTTCAGGCGCAGGCGGGCATCATCGCGCATCCCAATCCGCGGATTGATGTGTACGGCTATTTCGGCACTCAGCGCGTCGGCCATTCCTATTTCAACGAAAACGGCGGGTCTTACGGCTACGGCAACCCCGCCTATTCCAACGCTGGTTGTCTTCAGGAACTCTCCACCCTGTCCTGCACCGCCAACACACGCGGCGTATCCGAAGTCACGATTGGCGGCTGGTGGCGCTTCTTCAAAGGCAAGTTCGGTACTGTCGAAGCGGGCACACAGCTTGCCTATTCCCGACGTCAGATCTGGTCCGGCATCGGCGGCGATCCGCATACCAGCATGAGCCAGATCTTCTTCGACTTCCGCTATCTGCCCTTCCAGTAAGAGCCCCCTGCACGGGGCAGATTCACTTCTGCTCCGGTGCGTCCTGATCGTCGCGGCCAAAGAACCGCGCATAAAGCGTCGGCAGCACAAACAGCGTCAGGAGCGTGGAGGACATCAGCCCTCCAATCACGACAGACGCCAGAGGTCGCTCGACTTCCGCGCCCGATCCCCCCGAAAACGCCATCGGGAAAAAGCCCAGACTGGCTACGGATGCCGTCGCCAGAACCGGTCGCAACCGGCTCCGGGCCGCCTGAAACGCCGCATCCGCCGCTGCCAGTCCCTGTTCCCGGAACACACGGATCTGGCTGACCAGCACCACACCGTTCAGGATCGCCACGCCAAACAGTGCGATGAACCCGATCCCCGCTGCAATGCTGAAGGGCAGCCCCCGCAGCGCCAGCATGAAAATGCCGCCCGTCGCCGCCATCGGCAGGTTGGCAAACACGAGCGACGCCGCGCCGAACGATCCCAGAGCCGCCACCAGCAGCAGGAAAATCAGCGCCAGCGCGATCGGCACGACAATGAACAGACGGTGCAGCGCCGATTGCAGGTTGCGGAACTGCCCGGCCCAGACCATCCGGTAGCCCTGTGGCAGTTTCACAGTCTGCACCACCGCTTTCTGCGCGGCCGCCACGAACGAACTGACGTCCCGCCCGCGGATATTGGCCTGAACGATCACCCGGCGGTGGATGTTGTCCCGGTCGATGCGCGGCACGCCATCCGACAGCACGATATCCGCGACCTGTGACAGCAGAACCCAGCCCTTCCCATCCGCCCGGCGCACCTGCAGATGCCCGATCCTGTCCGGCGAACTAACCGCATCCGCCCGCAGACGCACCTGCGTCGGAATGATCGCGCCTTGCACCGTCACGGGCTTGCCCACATGACCGCCCACGGCCTCCACCACCGCCAGAATATCCGGCACAGCGACCCCGAGCCGTGCTGCCGCATCGCGGTTCACGTCGATATGCAGGAACGGCACCGTCCCGCTTCCCTGCAACGCGACATCCGCCGCGCCCCGCACGGTTTGCAGCGTCGTGACAACCTGTCCGGCAATCCGGTTCAGCTCCGACAGGTCATCGCCATAGATCGAAATCGCAAGCTGTGTCCTGACCCCGGCGAGCAGATCGTCCATCCGCATCTGAATCGGCTGTGACCACGAATATGCTGCATCCGGCAGGGTTTTCTGCAGGGCGTCATTGATTTTCGTGACCAGTTCCGTCTGTGTGGACGCCGTTTTCCATTCGTCATGGGGACGCAGGAAAACGAACGTATCGGTCTCGTTCGTCCCCATAGGGTCGGTCGGGATCGCCGCCGTCCCCGTGCTGCTCACAACCGTCCGGACTTCAGGGAAAGAGCGCAGGATCTTTTCCTCCGCCGTCACGCTGGCCAGCACCGTCTCCAGCGAAGCCCCCGGCAGGCGCGTCGAAGTCACGACCAGCGAGCCCTCTTCAAGCTGCGGAACGAATTCTCCACCCAGTCGTCCGCCGATCAGTACCGCCGTAATAAATGCGACACCCGTGACGATCAGCAGCCGCCCGCTATGATGCTCGGTCCAGCGCAGGGCGGGTTCATAATACCGGCGCACGGTCCGGACAAATACGGTTTCCCGGTCCGCCTGAACCTTGCGCATCAACATTGCCGCAAGAACCGGCACGCAGACGAAGCAGTAAACCAGCGACGCCAGCAGGGCCATGATGACGGTCTGCGCCATCGGCCGGAACATCTTGCCCTCGATGCCCTGAAGCGTGAGCACCGGCAGATAGACCATGATGATGACGAAAATCGCGAAACTCACCGGTCGCACCACGGCGCGCGCCGCATCCGCAGTCAGCGCGGCAAAGGGCTTTCCCTCCCGGTTCTCGCCGCGCTCGACCATGATATGCTCCACCACGACGAGCGAACTGTCCACGATCATCCCGAAATCAATCGCGCCCAGACTCAGCAAATTGGCCGACACGCCAAACAGCCGCATCCCCGCCATCGCCGCGACCAGCGACGCCGGAATGACGGACACGATCACCAGCGCCGCCCGCCAGTCGCCCAGAACGACCACCAGCACGAACAGCACCAAAACCGCGCCGATCAGCAGGTTTTCCTTGACCGTATGGATGGTCTGGCCCGTCAGATCCGCCCGGCTGTAAAACGGCTCCAGCGTGACACCCGGCGGCAGGGACTGGCGGATCGTCGGCAGGACATGCCGGATCGCATCCAGCGTCGCATTCGAACTTGCGCCGGTCTGCATCATCACAACGCCAATGACCGCCTCGCCCTGCCCGTCCCGCGTCACGGCCCCAAGCCGCGTGCGCGGCCCTGCGGACACAACGCCCATGTCCCGCAGCCGGATCACATGACCATTCGTGCCGAACTTCACGGGGATGGCGCCGAAATCCGCCAGACTGCCCACGAGCGCGCGCCCGACCACGACATTCTGTTCGGCATGATGCGCGATCCAGCCCCCACCTGACGAGGCGTTATTTGTGTCCACAGCCTGAACGATATCGCCGATCGACACGCCAAACGCCCGCATCCGCGCCGGATCAACCGCCACCTGATATGTCTCGACCGACCCGCCATTGACGTTGACATCCACCACGCCCGGCACCAGCCGAAGCTGCGGCACGACCGTCCAGGTCATGAGCCGGTTCAGTTCCATCAGCGATAGGCCACCGCCCCGGATCTGGAGCTGCATGATCTCACCCATGCCCGTCGCAAGTGGTCCCATAGACACACTCACGCCCGGAAGCGTGATGCTGTCCCGCGCCGCCTGTAGTCGTTCCGACACCCGCGCCCGATCCAGATCGATATCCGTCGCATCATCGAACTGGAGATAGACCGCCGACACACCCGTCCGCGACACGGACCGCAGATCCGTCACGCCCGGAATTCCGGTCAGGCTGGCCTCGACGGGGAAGGTGATGAGCTTCTCGACCTCTTCCGTCGCCAGCCCCGGCGCCGTGACAGAGACCATGACCTGTTTGGGCGAAATATCCGGTACCGGCTCGACCGGCAGACCCGGCACGGTCATAATCCCGCCGATCATCAGCGCGACGAGCAGCCCCAGCAGGACAAAACGGTTGGACTGGAAAAAACGCAGCATGAAACCCGCTCAGTCCGTATCCAGCCCGCTGACGAGCGACATGGATTTCAGGGCAAAACTGCCTTCCGTCACCACGTTGTCCCCCACCTTCAGAGGACCCTGCACGACGGCGCTTTCATCGGTAGCCAGCCTGACCCGGACTTCGCGCGGCGCATACTGGCCTTCCGACGTCTGAACATAAACAAGGTCATGCCCCTCGATCGTCTGCACAGCATCGGCCGGGACGATCATGCCCTCGACTGCCTCGCTGGTTTCAAGGGTCGCATCCAGCATGACCCCCGGCCTCAAAAACGCCACAGGCCGGTCCACGACACAGACGACCTTGACCAGCCCCGTCACCGGGTCTGCAACGCCGTCGATCGTCGTAATCTTCGCCCGGAACGGCTCGGCCCGCGCATTGCCCGAAGGCCGTACCGTCACGACGCTTCCTACGCCTAATCGGGATACCTCGTCGGGCCGCAGATCCGCGACAATCCACACGCCCGACAGATCTACAACCGTCGCCACGGCCTGCCCCGGCGTCACATCCGACGCTACGGAGGTCTGGATGGACTGTACGACACCCCGCACCGGCGAAATGAGCGTGGAGGCCTCGTCCTGCACGATCTTTTCCGTCACGGAAGTGAACTCTTCTGTCAGGCGATGCTCGATCAGCCCGATATCTGCTTCCCGCGCCACAACCATGCTGCGGGCCTGCTGCACCGCCGCCTGACGCCGCCGCACTTCCCCGACCGACACCGTACTGCCGACAAGCGCCTGCCCCCGCCGGTAAGCCAGTTCGGCCTCCCCGAGCGTCGCCTTCGCCGAAGCCAGAGCCGCCTGATCCTGCTCCATCTGAAGATGCAGCACATGCAGCGAATGATCGGTGTAATCAATAAGTGCCTGCCCCGGCTCCACGGTCTGCCCCGGTGTCACCCGGACCGCCGTGACCTTGCCGTCGCCGCTCGCACGGATCACGACCGTCCGGGACAGATCCGCGCTCACCTGAGCCAGCGCCGAGACCGTGTCATGCAAGGTTCCCTGCCGTACGATCACGGTCCGCAGACGCTCCGCATCCCGCGCCTGCGTCCCCAGTGTCAGCGGCTGCATCCAGCCCGGCGTTTCAACCGCATGCGCGCAACCCACAGCACATGCAGCCACTCCAACAAGCAGAAAACGTGAAAAGCGGCTCATGGAATGGTCCCCGTAGCAATGCCCATCCGGATAACGGCCGCATGCCAGGCAATCTCCGCACGATTCAAATCCAGAAGCGCACGATACGCATCCGTCCGGGCGCGAAGCGCTTCAATAAGCGGCGTCTCACCGACCCGCCAGGACCGCTCCATCCCGTCTGCTCGGTGCAACATGGAACTGGCTTCGATACGGGCGTTGGAACGCGCGCCGGTCGCCGCCACCAGCCGCGCCCGGACCTGCGCCATTTCGTTCCGCACGGCCCTGCGTGCCTCGACTTCCTGTCGTGTCGCAGCCGCCATGCGGTCCCGGGCGGCGGATTCCTGTGGCGTATTCGTCACCGCACTCGGCAGCGGCACCCGCAGATTAACACCCACCTGCGTGTCCCACGGACTGCCATACTGCCCCTGATCGATCGCATCGACGCCCACTTCGGGGTTGGGCATAAAGCTCCTGCGGACCAGCTTCATCTGATTCTGCGCCGCAATCACGGCCTGATGCGTCGCCCGCACCCGCGGATCAATGTCTTCGACCCAACGTCCGTCATTCGCCCGTGTCAGCGCCAGCCAGTGGTCATCCGCCTGCGTGATATCCGGCACACCGGGCAGGCCGGTCAAGGTCCGCAACTGGCTCGCGGTGGTTTCGATGTCCTCGGCGGCCATGTCCGCTTCAGTCCGGGCCTGAGCGAGCTGGGCCTCCACAGCCTGCTGGTCGGACATCGCGGTTTCGCCCGAACGCTCGGCCCGCTGCACATCGGCCTCGATCCGGCGCAAGGCGGACACTGTCGCCAGTGCCGCAGTCTGCCGACGCATCGCCATGATCGCAGCCCCCGTCGCATCCACGACCCGCACCGCAACAGACATGCGCTCTACATCCAGACGAACGGTCGCGGTTTTGGCTTCAGCCTTCGCAACATTCTCGGTGGCCGTGCCCTGACCCGGCAGCCAGAGCGGCACCGAGACACCCCCCTGCCAGGTGATATAGCCGTGATTATCCCCGCTGATACGGTCGTCATAATATTCACCGCTCAGCGTCGGGCCGCCCGCAAACCAGGACTGCGCCGCCTTCGCCCGCGCATCCGCGGACTCCTGATTGGTCTCAAGCTCGATCCGGACGGGATCGTTTTTCCAGGCCGCAGCAATCGCATCATGCATCGAAAGGGGTGCGGCCATACTCCCTTCGGCACGGCCATAATCTGCGCCTGCGACACAGATTATGGTCAGAACCGCCACGCTGGCCAACAGCCTGCGCGACCCTCCTGCACATCGCGCAACGCAAAGGGGATGAAATGCCATTCCCGTCTCATCCCCCGACCGACAGGACGTGTCAACGGACGGAAATGCGACTCTTTTGCCCGGTTCCGTATGCCGCACGGGGCTCCAGCGCCAATTGCTCCCCTTCCCAAACGATCTTATGACTCCAAGCTAAGAGTTATTCTCATTTGAGGCCCGCCACCTATGCTGATCCACATTCCGAACGTCCTTACTCCCGAACAGGTCCGCCATTTCCGCGGCAGACTGGAAGCGGCCAAATGGACGGATGGCCGCATCACCGCCGGAGAACAGTCTGCACAGGCCAAACTGAACCTCCAGATCCCGCAGGACTCTGCGGAATGCCGGGAACTTGGGGAAATCGTCCTGCGCGCCCTGGGCCGCAATCCGACATTCAACAGTGCAGCCCTGCCGTTGCGCGTCTATCCGCCGCTCTTCAACCGCTACGACACCGGCATGCATTTCGATGCCCATGTGGACAATGCCATCCGCCCCATTCCCGGAACCGGGCTGCGCATCCGCACCGACGTGTCCTCCACGCTGTTCCTCACCGGCCCGGAGGAATATGAAGGCGGCGAACTCGTCATTCAGGACACTTACGGCACCCAGAGTGTGAAACTTCCTGCCGGGGATATGGTGCTCTATCCCTCGACCAGCCTGCACAGTGTCAACCGCATCACCAGCGGCAGTCGCTGGGCCTCGTTCTTCTGGTCCCAGTCCATGGTACGTGACGACACGAAACGCAGACTACTCTACGACTTCGACTGCTCCATCATCGAAACCCGCAAAGCCCTGCCGGACAGCCACCCTGCCGTCCTCGGCCTGACCTCGACCTATCACAACCTTCTGCGGCAATGGGCGGAACTCTGAATCCGACCGTAACATTCCCGGTTATCGACACATATAAAAACAGGAAAGCGGGTTCTCAAGCGCATATCAGAGGCGTTATGGAAGACCAGATTGCTGACGCGGTCTGACAAAAACCATCTTTATTGAAAGAGATTAAATAAAAACTGACATCATCCGCGCAGAAAAGAAAAAATCCTGCAACAAATCCGGGAACGCTCCACCCGAACAGACCCGGACAGCCTTTTAACGAACGTTTAATTATTGTAGGATAATAGTCAATTCTCCTATCGAGAGAGTCAATTCGGGTGATGGAAAAGCAAAAGGATGACTTCAGGGAAAGCCTGAATTCTGTCCAAAACTGGCCTCAGGGCGCCCGTGATGACTTTGTCCTTCACGCCCTGGACTGTTCCGCTATTGTCGCCATCACCGATACACGCGGTCGCATTCTTTCAGTCAACAACCGGTTTGAGGAAATCAGCGGTTATACCCGTGACCAACTCATCGGAAACGACCACCGCATGCTGCGTTCAAAGCAGCACGACAAGAAATTCTTTCGCCAGATGTACCGCACGATCGCCTCAGGGAATGTCTGGCATGGCGAGATCTGCAATCGTCGTCAGGATGGCAGTCTTTACTGGGTCGACACCACAATTGTACCCCATATTTCGGAAAGCGGAAAAGTCACGAGCTATGTGGCCATCCGCTTTGACATCACTGACCGCAAGCAGGCTGAAAACCATCTCAAATCAAGTCGGCAGAAATTACAGAAAGTCGTCAATACCGATTTCCTGACCAAGATTTCCAACCGACTGCATTTTTCCCATATCCTGCGCAAGACCCTCCGCACGAGCACCGCAAGCCATCTCTGTCTGGCCCTGCTCGACATCGACACCTTCAAAACAATCAACGATACGTCCGGCCATGATTCCGGCGACCGCCTTTTGCGCAAGGTCGCCGAAAAACTGCAGGAATTCGAAAGCGAGAACTGTTTCATCGCCCGCATCGGCGGTGATGAATTTGCCGTCCTCATGACAGGCGACACTCTGGCTCTTTTTGAAACGATCCTTCAGGACATCCTGGAGCAGATGCGTTTCAGCATCCGCAACCGGACCATGACCCATGCCTGTACCGTGAGTATCGGTTATGTGTCCGTGCCCCTCTCCGATGCGCGGGAGAAAACCCTCCTGAAATGCGCCGATCTGGCACTTTATGCCGCAAAGACCGAAGGCCGGAACCGCATGCGGGAATACCATCCCGTCATGGAGGAAAAACTGGACCTCGCGGCCCGTCTGCGTCGACGCGTTCAGACCGGTTTGCGAGATCAGAGCATCAAAGTCTTCTATCAGCCGATTTTTTCCCTCAGCATCCCCGGGCGTATTTCATTTGAAGCCCTCCTGCACTGGGACCACCCACAACATAAAGTACTTTCTCCGCAGTATTTTCCTGAGGTGTTTGAAGACCACAGCCTGACCATGACCCTGAATACTTTTGTAACGCACAGGGTTATGGAAGATGTGAGCAGACTTCGCGAACAAAACATCCGCTTTGAGCGCATCGCCATTAACATCACCTCCTGCGATTTCGAGAATACCGACTTTTTCCGGAAACTCGACAGCCTCGCAGATGGCATGAATGTTCCGCTCAATTCTCTGGCGCTCGAAATTACCGAAAATATCTTTTCCCGACCGCACCACCAGCAGGTCGAGCGCGAACTTGATACCCTGCATCGCAAGGGGGTCCAGATTTCGCTGGACGATTTCGGCACGGGCTTTGCGTCCCTGACCCAGCTCAAAACCATCACGTTCGACTACGTCAAGATCAACCGCGCATTTGTGGCAGGCCTGGAGCGTCACGGGACCGATGCGGCAATCATCAGGGGGGTGATCGACATCGTCCACAGCCTCGGACGCAAGGTGGTCGCCGAAGGGATCAGGAGCGCCTCACAGGTCCGCGCGCTTCTGGAAATGGAATGTGATTTCGTGCAGGGAGATTTTCTGTGCGAAGCGGTGCCTGTGATGGACATCCCAGATGCACTGGAAAAAATCCGGTACAAGGCGCTTCTGTAAAGGGCCTTGTACCAGAGAAATCTGACGAGAACTTTAACCCGTCAGACCATATTACTTAGAAACGCTGATCAATACCGGTCAGGATCGTGCGGCGCAGACCATATTGCGGTGCCCCAACGCCGATGCCGCTACCGTCACGCAGCAGATAGGTTCGGTCAAACAGATTGGTCACATCCAGACGAAGCTGCGTCCGCTTGAGGAACGGAACCTGAAACAGATCCTTGAAGGACTGAACCAGAGACAGGTTGAATGTGGCGTATTGCGGAACCGAAGCACCGTTGGGTGTCGCACCATCAGCCCGCAGACCGCTGCCATAGACCATCGTAGCCGACAGACGCAGCGGATGACCGGTCCTGTGGAAGAAGGAGTAGCTTCCACCTGCCGAAGCGGTCCAGCGCTGATCATGATCCAGATGGATCCAGCGCTTGCTGGTATAGGCCAGATCGTCCGGATCGAAGTTCCACTGAGCGGTCGTGATGTCCTTGCCGATCGCGCGGGACCAGGAGAAATTGCCGTAAACGCTGAACGCACCACGGGTATAGTCCGTCGCGAATTCATACCCATGAACCTGACCACGACGATAGTTGAACGCCGACAGGATGACGGGAGAACCGAACTGGCCTTCATCGATCATGTTCTTGGCGAGCTTCACATACGCATCAAAAGAGGCGTGCCAGCCCGGCAGAATGGTCTGCGCGAAACCCGCATCGAAATAATGGTCACGCTCAGCCTTGACGTTGCTGTTCAGGAACGTTCCCGGAGCCGCAGACGTATTGGCGAATTTGTTGAGCGACGTACCACCCACCAGTTCGAACGGCGGCGGCGTGAAGTAACGGGAATATCCCGCATGGAACGTGCCGCCATGCCAGGGCTTGTAAACAATGTTCAGACGCGGGCTGACCTGCTTGGCATGCGTGTATTCATCCACGCCATCAAAACGCAGACCGTAATTGACTGTCAGGTTCTTGAGCGGACGCCATTCGTCCTGCGCATAGAGCCCGTACATCCAACCCGTACGGCCCGTGCCGTCATGAATGGTGAGGGGATTGTCGGAATAAATCGCTCCTCCGTCGGCGTCTTCGCCCGTCTGCGGATAGACGGTTGAATCAGATTTAGAAACGTTTCGCTCCACATAAATCTGGTAGCCGAAGCGGACAGTATGATCCTTCGCGGCCTGCCATGTCGCGTCGGACTGCGTTCCCGTCGAGAAGACCGAACGGGCCGCACGCTGTGCAATGCCGTTATAAACCAGATCGCCGAGCGGATCGGGCGAATAGCGCAGGGAACTGTAGCGCATCACGGCGGAGGTCTGGAAGCTCAGCTTACCCATGTCCTTCTGCAGGGACAGGATGCCGAAATCCGTGATTTCCTTCTGATGCTCGTTCAGGCTTGAGCTGTCGCCATTCCCGTAAAGCTGCTGCGACAGGTCACTGTTGGCAAAGGACGGATTGGCGAACTGGCGCTGCTGCCCGGGGTTGTTGGGAAGCTGATATTCGGCATTGGACACACCGGCCGTGAAGCTGATCCGGGTGTTTTCATCAACCGTGTAACGGCCATGCCCGAGGAAATGGTACTGGTTGGTCAGATCGTGCAGAGCATTGAAGCTCGGCGTCGTGTTTTCGATACCAACGCGGTTATGCACGAAATCACCCGTCGCAAACCAGTCCCACTTACCGTGATGACCACCGAACTGCACGGACGGAAAGAAGTAATCGCGCGCGCCACCATAAATCGAAACGTCACCGCCAGCATCCGAATAGCCGTTCTTGGTGGTGATATCGATCACACCAGCCTGAAGAAATCCGTATTCGCTGGGAAGCGCGCCAGTCGTCAGCGACATGGAATGGGCAAAACGCGTCATGAGCGTCTGTCCGAACACGCTCATGCCCTCGGGAAGCGCCACGCCATCCAGACGGAACTGCACTTCATTATGGTCACCGCGAATATGGATCTGCCCGTAACTATCCTGCGCCACGCCCGGAGCCTGAAGCAACAGCGCGTTCAGCGGTGCATTATCACCCCCCGGATTGGTCTCGATCGCCTGACGCGAGAAATTATAGACCGTAGCCCCTGTTGACGGCTGAAGCGCAGCGCGGGCGCGTTCGAGATGGGCGTTGACCGTCACCGCATCCTCACCTGCCCGGCTTGTCTCCGTCGTTGTCGTTCCATGCTGGTCGTCAGCATGGCCGAAGCTGGAACGGGCGGCGGAAGCCTCATCGTCCGTCTGGGCATCGGCGGGAGCCGCAGTTGTCTGGGAAGAGGTTGCGGACGGCGTGACCGACTGGGCAAACGCGGAATCGGCAAGGGCGGTAGTGCAACCCAACAGCAGCAGAAAGGAACGGGCAGACACGAAAGACGGCATGAAACCTCCGGACGGGGATGCAGGCAAAGACGAAGGATTGTCAGAGCGGCCCTCTTATTATGTTATATCATAACGATTCAAGCGAAATCTGCCCCGCCAACCCGCCACAAGGCGTTGCGCGTTGGCGCTGTTGCACAAGTACAATATAAGCACCGTGAATTGCCGGGTTTGCCTGCGCTCTCAGGCAGACTGCCCCCACGACTGACGCCGTCCTTTTCAGGAGCTCCGACCTTTCCATGACGCTTCGCAAGGCCCTTCTCCTGAGCGCCAGCCTCCTCGGCCCGTCCCTCGCTCTCGCCGCCCCGACGGAGAAAGCGAAGCCGCTGCACGGAAAAACCGGAGCCCCCCATCACGCGAATGCCCATCCGTCAGGGGCAAAGCCAGCCCCGCGCAAAACCACTCCACAATCCGTTCAGGCCCGTAATACCGAAACGATCGCCGTCACCGCGCGCCGCACGGATTTCGCCTTCGTTGCAGCACAGCATCTCCCCGATGCCGACACCCGCCTGAGCGCAGAACGCCTGATCCAGCGCGGCGTCGTCACCCTGCGCGGTCTGGAGCGCGTGGCCCCCAACCTGACAATCCAGTCGGTCAACGGCACGGCCTCCAACAATTTCTATCTGCGTGGGGTCGGCTTCAACGACTTCACCCAGAACAATATTCCTACCGTCATGACCTATTTCGATGACGTGCCGTTCGCGTTCTCGACGCTGTCGAGCGGGCTGATGTTCGATCTGGCGGACGTCACGGTTGCTCCGGGCCCGGTCGGGACCACGCATGGCCAGTCCGATACCGGCGGTGAAATCCGCTTCCGTACCGCCGATCCAACCAGCACATGGCACTACGGCGCCAGTCAGGACATCGCGTCTTACGCCCGAAGCCGGAGCGAGGCCTATATTTCAGGCCCGATCGCCAAGGGGCTCGATTTCCGTCTGGCCGGACAGATCCGGCAGGGTGGTGGCTGGCAGACCGATCCGCAGAACGGCGCGCATCTGGGCGACGCAGACTCCTACGCCCTGCGTGGAAAGCTGCGCTGGCATTCAGACGACAACCGCACCACGATCCTGCTATCCGGGCATTTCGTGCAGGACAACAGTCAGGTCGTCACCAGTCAGGCCGTCCATCGCCTGATCGGCTCGGCCGCGCTGCCGCATCTTGGCCAGCAACAGGCCGAATGGTCGATGCGGCCGCAATTCGCAAACCTGATCGGACGCCCGGAAGGTCTCAAACCCAGCGAACACAACCAGTTCTGGGGCTGGGACCTGCATATGGACCATGATTTCGGAGTTGCGAAACTCACATCCGTCACAGCCTTCGAAACCGGACGACAGGGCGAATACACCGATCAGGACGGCACATCACGGGCCGAAGCCGACACCTACCGCACCATCAGTGCCAACGCCTTCACGCAGGAACTGCGTCTGGGCTCCAGCAACCCCGACAGCCGCCTGCAATGGGTCGTGGGCGCGTTCTATCAGCGCAGCCGAATGAAACAGCGCTTTTTCTTCGATTATACCGACTATGCGGCCCGCGGTTACATGATGGCGACGTCCTTTTCCATGAATCAGGAAAGCACGTCCGAATTTGGCCATGTCAGCTATCGCCTGCCTCATAATGTCACGCTGTTTGCGGGCCTGCTGCACGAAATCGACGACCGCAGCCTGCCAGGCCTGACGTCTGAAATTTTCGGCGGAAAGACGACGGCTTTCCATGGCGAGAGCACGGCTGCGGCCCAGTTCGCCGGACAGGTCGGCGTCTCATGGCAGGCGACAAAAACCACGCTCGTCTATTACAAGATGAGCAAGGGCTTCAAACCCGGCGGTTTCAGCGCCAACAACACCCAGATCCAGGCCCAGCTTGATCCGTTCGGCCCCGAGACGGTTCTGACCTACGAATTCGGGTTCAAAAGCGATCCGATCCCCAATGTCCTGCGTCTGAATGGTGCGGCGTTCTATAACGACTTCCACGGCCAGCAGGTTGTCGGCACGGTCCTGATCCCGAATTACGGCCCACTCAGCGAAATCACGAATGTCCCGAAATCCGAAAGCTGGGGTTTCGAAGGCACGGTCGAATTTCACCCCATACGCCATGTCTTCGTGACGCAGAACATTGGCTGGCAGCGTGGCAATTATCAGGACTTCCTGAACGTCAACCGCGCCGCCACGAATGCGGCCTACGCCAAAACGGGCGTTTGGCGGGCCGTGAACAGCAACTTTGCAGGCGTGGATAACGGCCAGCCCAAGCTGACCCTGAACGGTCAGGCGGAATGGCGGCAGCCTCTGACATCGGCGCTCGGGCTCGATGTCGGGCCGGACTGGTCCTATCGCGGCAGTCAGGCCATCGCGGTCGGCGGCACCGGCTTCTATCGCCTGCCACCGTATTTTCTGCTCGGCGCCCATGCGACCCTGCGCCCCTCTTCCGGGAAGTGGGAGGCCACGATTTACGCCTCCAACCTGCTCAACCGCAGCTTTTTCGAAAGCGGCGGCATGGCGACGACGACCTATTTCTACATCCCCGGCCCGCCGCGCTTTATCGGCGGCCGGATCTCATACGGCTTCTGATAAGGCGCCTGCCCTCTCAGCAGGAAATCAGACACCGCGCGAGCGACTGGATTTCCCGCAGATTGCTCTGCGCGTCCATGGGCTCCCGCCCCAGCATGTTCATAGCGCGGAAATGGATCGTGCTGAGGAGCATGTCCAGCACCGTATCGGCATGCTGGCAGAAAACCTTTTCGCCCCGCTTGCTTGCGCGCTCAAGAAACAATGCCATCTGCGCACGCGCCGGCACGACGCTGACTTCCCACAGAACCTGACCGAACTCCGGATCATGCACAGCCTCGCCCAGCAGGGTTCCGTAAGTCCGGCCCAGCGGGGTAGCGAGGAAGCGGATGCGCGCGGCAATCAGCTCGTCCACGTCCCCGGCAAAGCTCCCCGTATCGATCTGCGGCGTCAGATCATCGCGCCACAGACGAATTGCATCGAAGAACATCGCCTGTTTCGTGGGCCAGCGACGATAGACCGTAGCGGTTGAAACCCCGGCGGCCTTGGCCACGCGACTGATGGTGAGGCCCTGATAGCCTTCCTCCGCCAGAACCTGCGCGATCGCCGCGAGGATATTGTCTTTCAGCCCGAGATTGATCGGCCGTCCCGGCGCACGGATCAACGCACGGTCCCGGACGGGAACATGAACAGGCTTTAGCGGTAAAGTATGCGTCACTGCGGTCTGCGACATGAGTATTTCCCTTCCTGACCATCTGATCGGTCGACATCATCTTTTGAGTTAACGCAGCTAGTCAGAGATAGACGCTTCGTTACAACACGCAATTGCGTTTATTTGATATCAAAAGATGTCCATTTTCCATCAGGGAATAACGTGACTCGCCTGAAGCGCCGTTCTTTTGGCCTGAACTGCCGCTGCATCCATCGGGACCGATCGGACGGATGCGACCTCCTGAGCGGAAATCCCGGACGACGATCCGCCTCCCAGCGTCGCTGCATAGCTCAGAACAGCGGCAATATCGTCATCGGAGAGCGCCTTAAACGACGGCATAAATCCCTTGTAGGACTGCCCTTCCACAAGAATCGGCCCATGCAGCCCGTTCACCAGAACCGCCGCAAGATATGCCTTCCCCTCGGGTGAAGAAGCGATGGCACCAACCCGCCCCGCAAGGGCCGGAAAAGTGCCGAGCCGCCCTGCGCCCACAGGGCCGTGACACATCGCGCATTTTCCCGCGTAGAGCGCCGCACCATCCGCCGCCATCGCCGCAGACGCCACCAACGGTCCCATGCCAAGAAGCCCCGCCAGCATGATCCTGAACCCGTGTCTCATCATCATGGCCCGAAGCCCTCCGGCATATGCGTTGTCGTAGCAGTTTGAAACACACTACCCCCCGCTTCGTCTGAAAGCTACCGCTCCCGGCGCGGCAGCGTGTCTTTCTCGAAAGCGCAAATCCGCCTATCCTGCGCGCATCTTTCCTGCCGGAACTCCGGCACAGTCGACAGAGGTTCCGCATGACCCAGAGCGAGACGTCCCCTTCCCCGGGCGGCACGAAACGGCGCGACCTGCTGACGACCGCAACCGTCACACTGGGCTGCGCAGGGGCCTGCGCCCTTGCCGTCCCTTTTCTCAACAGCCTGAAAAACCCCTCCGCCACGACGCTGTCCGACAAGACGCTGGAGGTCGATCTGTCTTCCCTTGCGCCCGGACAGGACATGACCGTGCAATGGCAGGACTGGCCCATTTTCATCCAGCGCCGCACACCACAGATGCTGGCCGCCCTCCAGACCCCCGCACACATCGCCACCCTGCGCGACGCGAACTCGAAAATGCCCCAGCAGCCGAAAGACGCCACGAACTGGCACCGCTCGGTCCGCCCCGATTACGGGGTACTGGTCGGAATCTGCACCCATCTGGGCTGTGTCCCGTCTTTCGAGAAACCCGGCTCTGCGCCAGAGGCAGAAGGCGGGTATTCCTGCCCCTGTCACGGCTCGCATTTCGATGCCGCAGGCCGCGTCGCACAGCGCGCGCCCGCGCCGTACAATCTGCCGGTCCCGCCGGTGACGTTCCTCTCCGACACGAAAATCCGCATCGGCCACAGCGCGGGCGATCCGGGCTTCAGCATGTCCGACATCCAGCAGATCTGAGGACCGGCCCCCATGCCCGCACCCGAGAAAACTTCCGGATGGCTTGAACGCCGCCTGCCCGTCATGAGCGTCCTGCGCCGCGAATACATTGCCTTTCCGATGCCCCGGAACCTCAATGCCCTGTGGAGCTTCGGCGCCTTCCTGATGGTCACGATGGCCATCATGATCGCCAGTGGCCTGTTCCTCGCCATCAACTACACCCCTGACATCACACAGGCTTTTGCCAGCGTCGAAGCCATAGACCGGCAGATCCCCTCAGGCTGGTTTCTGCGCAGCCTGCATATGGGCGGCGTGACGATGCTGTTCGCCTGCCTCTACATCCATATTGCGCGCAGCCTTTGGTACGGCTCCTACAAGGCTCCGCGCGAACTGCTGTGGCTAACAGGGCTGGGCCTGATGCTGATGGTGATGGTCACGGCCTTCGCCGGTTATGTCCTGCCCTGGGGACAGATGTCCTACTGGGGCGCCACGGTGGTCCTGAATGCCGCCCACACCATTCCCCTGATCGGCAAGCCGGTTTCCGAACTGCTTCTGGGTGGCGAAACGCTGGGGAATACGGCCCTGCACCGCCTGTTCGTGCTGCATTTCACAATGGCCTTTGCGATCGTCGCCGTCATTGCCCTGCATGTTACGGCCCTGCATGTGGTCAAGCCGAACAATCCTTCCGGCATCGACCCCGTCAGCCCGAAACAGACCCTCCCGTTCCATCCGTATTACACCAGCCGGGACGGCTTCGCGCTCTGTCTGTTCCTGATGGTCTATGCCGGGCTGGTCTTTTTCCTGCCCGACCTGCTGACGCTCGCGGACAATTATGTTCAGGCCAATCCACTCGTGACGCCGCGTGATATCCGACCGGAATGGTATTTCGCACCATTCTACGCGATTCTCCGCGCCGTGCCGTCCCGCCTTGGCGGACTGCTCCTTGCGGTCGGCAGCCTCGCCGTTCTGTTCGCCCTGCCTGCACTGGACCGTTCCCCCACCCGTTCGGCCACACGCCGCCCACTGGTACGACTGTCCCTGCCACTGGCTTTTCTGTCGTTTATTCTGCTGGGCGTCGCGGGGATGCACCCTCCGACCGAAACATGGCTGATTGTCAGCCGTCTGGCGATGGCATGGTGGTTCATCCATTTTCTGGTGGTCATGCCGCTCGTTTCGGAACGGGAGATCACATCATGAGCCGCCTGATCCGAAATCTCATACTTGTCGCCAGCCTCCCCCCCCTGTTCGCAACCCTTCCCGCCTGCGCCAGCACGCCTGCCCAGCGTGGTCTGATAGTCTTCCAGCAGGTCTGCGCCGCCTGCCACGGCATGGACCATGTCGATTACGGCGATATGGCCGCCTTCGGACTGTCCCCAGACGCCATCCGAAGCTGGGCCGCCGATCAGCAGATTCCGAACGGAACGGACGACAATGGCGATCCGAAAACCCGTTCCGCCACACCCGCTGATCCCATTCTCTCGCCCTATCCCAACGAGGCCGTAGGACGCCTTGCCAATCACGGACTGCTTCCGCCAGATCTCTCCCGTCTGGCCATGACATTACCGGGGGGCGCAGAACAGATCCGGCGCATCCTCCTGTCCTATGCCCCCACACCTGCAGGCGTGAAACTCGATGACGGCCGCTATTACAACACTGCGCTGAAATGGAAGCATATCGGCATGCCGCCGCCCCTTCAGGACGGAATGCTGACCTACCCGGACGGTACAAAAGCCACCACCCAACAGATGGCAACCGACGTTTCGGCCTTTCTCAACGACGTCGCGCATCCGCACGCAGCAGAACGCAGACGGATTGGCCTCTACGCTCTGGCGTACCTCGCCCTGATGGCGCTCCTGACCTTCGTGCTGCAACGCCGGATCTGGAAATCGCGCCCCCAATAACTGGAACAACACTTACAGATGCGAGGCATGATCCCTGCGATGCGCCTCGCGATAGGTCAGCGGCATGACTGCCAGCCCCTGAACCGTCTCGATCACGTCCAGTTCCGCATTACCCAGCAGCCGCACCAGCGCATCCCGCGGTGTATACAGCCCCCGGATGGGCACGCTGCTTTTGTCCTGCAAAAGCGCATCATCCATCAGCACCGGGCATCGCGTCTTGCGCTCCAACTCTGCGACAGCCGCCGCAAGTGCCTTCGTGTCGATCTGCAAAACGCTTTTGCGAACCGGGCAGATGTCAGGTGTCCGCGTGACGGTTTCTCCCCATACCGTCCCCTCCAGAACGCACACGCACATCAACACGCGTAGCCCCGTCCGCACAGATCCGGATATGAAACGCCGCCAGTTGAAACGTTCAGGATACGGACGGTCTCGCATGCCCGTGGCTCTCCCCTGAGCACACCCATCTCACATGTCTGACAGGCCCACCAGACGATAGAACGCAGCAACCGGGAGACGGCCACACCCCTCCCGTTCTTTTGAAGAACAGAGCAAAAAAACTCAGAATGTCGGTGGCGTACAGGCGCTGATGATCTCACAGCCTTCGGAACTCAGACATCGAAACCGGTGTGGCTGGCGACTGTCAAAATGATAAGCATCCCCCGGCCCAAGGATCTCCTGCCGTTCTCCGACCGTAATTTCCACACGCCCGTGAAGGATGAAACCGCCCTCCTCACCCTCATGGGCATAAACCGCAGCCCCCGTATCAGCGCCGGACGAATAGTTTTCCCGCAAAATCTGAAGCGTCCTGCCAAATGAGGACGCACCCACCTGCCGGAACACGACGCCTCCCTGCTCGAAGGTCAGGAGTTCGTCCGCGCGGTAAAAGATCTTGTCTCCCCCTTCCGGGACGATGCTGAAAAATTCACCAAGTGTTACGGGAATCCCGTCCAGCACCCGCTTGAGCGTCCCGACGGAGGGGTTCATATCCCCGGATTCGATCAGGGAAATCGTGGAATTGGTGACTCCGGTCCGCTTGGCCAGTTCACGCTGGGACAGATTTCTGGCTGTCCGGACAAACCGCAGGCGCGCTCCCAGATCCATCCTGTCCCATGCCCCCTCTCCTGTTTCGTTTCATGATTATGTCATATCGAAACAGAAAGGAAACCTTGAAAATCATTATACCTGTAGGTGGTATTTGTTTGTGATATGCCCGCACAGGCAAAGACTTGATCGTCCGGAACATATGGCCCGCAAAACCGTTCTGGAGTAAACAAGCCACCAGAACGGCATGTGCGGACTTCCGACTGCTCCAGTCACGGCTCCGCGATTTTGCGCAGAGACAGGATGGACGACTGATGCTGTATGCTTCGACGGGGTGCTTCACTCTCACGGTGATCATGGGCGTCTGGCTCGCTATTTTCGCGGCCCGCTACAAGCGCCCTTTCAGCTTCCTCACGCCCGTCCATGTCGGATCGGCCATTGTGGGCGCCGTCTTTCTCGTCATTGCGATCAGCAATGGAGACAGCCGCCTTATGCTGAACGTGGCGCTCGCTGTCGCCATCGCGGCCTTCGGTGTTTTGATGGCGTTTTTCCGCAGGCGCGGCGCCATGATCGCACCACTTTATATGTGTCACATCCTGCTGGCGGTCATGTTCTATTTCTCGATGGTGTGCTTCACAATTTTTCCGAATTTCGGCCTCGACTGACACGCCTTACAATGCAGCGAGGCTCTTCCAGATCATGTACGCCGCAACCGTGAAAATGACGCAGGCAAAGAACGTCGTCAGCGCGGGACCGGAGCCTGAAAGGCGCTTCGCCGCACGGGTCCCGAGAAAGCTGCCGATGACGCCCCCCGCCACGAACAGCAGACCCATCACCCAGTCCACATAGCCCGAGAGCATGTAACTCAGCGCCGTACTCGCGCCCAGCGCCGCCACCGCGACCAGCGATGTGCCGACCGCATTGAGAATGGGCATCCGTGTGCAGGCAATCAGCGCCGGGACGATCAAAAACCCGCCGCCAATCCCGAAAAATCCGGACAACACGCCCGTCCCGGCCCCGGCCATCATGACGCGCGGCATGTTCTGACGGTTACACGCCGCCCCGGCCTCACCCTTGTTGCGGCGCCCCCGCAGCATGAGCACACCGACCACGACCATCAGCAGCGCAAAACACAGCAACAGCTTTTCGCCATTCACCGCCTTGCCAAACGCCGCCCCGATCAACGCCCCCGCTACGCCGCAGGGCGCGAAAATGCCCGCGCATTTCCATTTGACCGTCCCCGCGCGGGCATGGCTGACCAACCCGGCCAGAGCGTTGACCGCTACCGCCATGGCGCTCGTTCCGATAGCGACATGGGCGTTTTTCACTCCCACGACATAAACCATCAAGGGAACGGCCAGAATGGACCCGCCGCCCCCGATCAGTCCCAGCGTAAACCCGATCAGAACACCGCAGGCCAGCTCAAGGGCAATATGCACGATCCGCTCAACCGCCCTTTTTCGCATTCAGGGGCTTGGGCGCGACCATCAGCTCACGCCCTTTCAGCATCCCGTCCCAATACATCAGCGGCATGACATATTTCTTAAGCCACCAGGCCAGACGCGTCGGCTTCTGTCCGTTAAGCAGCCATTTCGGCAGCGTCGGAGCCAGTTTGCCACCGTAACTGAACTCGGCCAACACGATCCGTCCGTTTTCCACCGTCAACGGACAGGCTCCATAGCCCTCATATTCCGAAACCGGCCCCTGATGCTTCAGAAACGCCAGCACATTGGTCGCCACCACAGGCGCCTGCACCCGAACCGCCGCTGCGGTCTTGGCGCAAGACGTCCCGATCACGTCTCCGAGGGCGAACACATCCGGAAAACGCACATGCTGCAACGTCGCCGGATTGACTTCAACAAACCCGTCCGATCCCGAAAGCGCACTGTCGCGGATCACCTGCGGCGCGCTCTGCGGCGGCACGACATGCAGCATGTCGAACGTCCGCTCAACCCGCTCCACATTCTCCCCGACCTTGCGTTCGAAAACAGCCTTACGGTTCGGCCCGTCCACTTCCACGAGCTTCGATCCGGTGTGCAATCCGACGTGATAGCGCTTGATATATTCCATCAGCGGCGGCACGAAATCCTTCACACCGAACAGCCCCGGTGTTGCGGTATCGAACTCGACCGAAATGTTGTCCAGAACGCCCCGGCGCTTCCACGCATCGCAGGACAGATACACGGCTTTCTGCGGCGCACCCGCACATTTGATCGGCATGGGCGGCTGGGTAAAGATCGCCGTGCCGCCCTTGAGCTGCTGCACAAGCTGCCATGTGTAAGGGGCCAGATCGAAACGGTAGTTCGACGTCACGCCGTTCTTGCCCAGCGTCTCCGCCAGACCGGGAATAGCGTCCCAGTTCAGCGTAATCCCCGTCGCCACAACCAGCGCGTCATAGGACACGACCGTGCCGTCCGTCAGAACCACTTCGCGCACATCCGGCCGGAACAGTTTTGCCGCCTGCTTCACCCAGACAACGTCTTTCGGCATGACATCCGCTTCCTTGCGGCGCGTTTGTGCGGCCTGAAAAACACCGCCGCCCACAAGCGTCCAGCCCGGCTGGTAGAAATGCTCGTTGGACGGCTCCACCACGCCAATCGACAGATTCCGGTTCCGCTTGAGCAGACTGCCCGCAGTCGACAGACCACCCGCGCCACCACCGATGATCAGAACCTGAAAATGCGCCGCATCCTTGCGCGGAGCCGCCGCCGGCGCGGCCACACGCTCGATCCGTGCCCGCAAACGGCTGATATCCACCCCGGCCCGTTCCGTTGCCGCGAAAATCTCAGCGGCAGGACGCTTGCCCGCCTCGGCCAGAGCCCAGATCTGCCCGGCCCGCGTGCCCGAGCGGCAATAGCCGACAACCGGCGCGGGAAGTGTCGCCAGAACCTGCCGTGTTTCGGCGATCTGCGTTTCGCTCGGCACGGTTCCGGACTTTACCGGAATTGCAGCAAATGCCAGTCCAGCCTCTTTCGCGGCGGCTTCGATCACTTTCATTTCCGGCTGATCCGGCGCCTCCCCGTCAGGGCGGAAACAAAGGATCGTATGAAATCCCTCCGCCTTCAGATCGGCAATATCCTGCACGGCAATCTGGGGGGAAATGGCATAGCTGTCGGTCAGATGACGGGTTGGCATGGGAACTCCAGAAACGCAAAATAAGGCACAACCGTGCCGGACGGATGGATTTCAGACGCGATTGACGGGGATCTTGATGTAGCTCACGCCGTCGGCTTCGGGTTCAGGCAGGTGCCCACCGCGCATGTTGACCTGCACGGACGGCATCAGGAGGCGCGGCATCGCAAGCGTCGCGTCGCGGGCGGTGCGCATCTGCACGAACTCCTCTTCGCTCACGCCGTCATGAACATGAATGTTGTAACCACGCTCGTGCCCGACCGTCGTCAGCCAGACATAGTCGTCCCGTCCCGGCGCCTTGTAGTCATGGCACAGGAACAGCCGCGTCTCGACCGGAAGTGACAGCAGACGGCGGATGGAGCGGAACAGCTGGCGCGGATCACCGCCCGGAAAATCCGCCCGCGCCGTACCAAAATCCGGCATAAAAATCGTATCGCCCACAAATGCCGCATCACCGATCACGAATGCCATATCCGCAGGTGTGTGACCCGGAACATGCAGCACCGTCACGGGAAGTTCCCCAATCTGGAACGTCTCGCCATCACGGAACAGACGGTCAAACTGCGACCCGTCCCGCGCAAACCGCGTTCCCGCGTTGAAGATCTTTCCGAACACAGCCTGAACCAGCGTGATATCCGCGCCGATCCCCAGCTTGCCGCCAATTTTTTCCTGCAACCAGGGCGCGGCGGAGAGATGGTCCGCATGGGCATGCGTCTCAAGCTGCCAGTCCACAGTCAGGCCTTCGCGCCCGACATAATCAACAATTGCCTGCGCCGAACCATGCGACGTGCGTCCGGCCGCAGCGTCATAATCGAGGACACTGTCAATAACGGCAGCGCGCTTCGTGACGGGGCAATGGACCACATGCGTCGCGGTGTTCGTGGCTTCATCGAAAAACGTACAGACGACGGGAACGGGCGTCGCACCTTGCTCGGTTCGCCGGATCTGGCCGGTCGCGGCCTGAATTGCTGCATCGTGCATGGCGTTCACCTTCTGGCTGCGGAATGTCTTTACGACACTTTCATTAACTGTTAAGTTAATATTGTAAGTATTGCATGTCAAGCGCCCTGATGCTTTTGGAACCGGACCATGACCGTACCCCCTCCCGCTGAATCGTCTTTTCCGTCCCTTCGCATCGGCGACCGCGCTCCGGATTTCAGTGCCCGGACCACGCATGGCGAGTTCATCATGAGCGCCCTGCGCGGCCATTGGGTGCTGTTGTTCGCCCATCCGGCCGATTTCACACCCGTCTGCACCAGCGAATTCATCGCCTTGGCCCGCAGCGCGGAAGAGTTCCAGCAGCGGGACTGCGCACTTCTCGGCATCTCGGCCGACAGTCTTCCCGCCCATCTGGCCTGGGTGAATGCCATCCGGACGCAGTTCGACGTTCACGTCCCCTTCCCCATCATCGAAGACCCATCTCTCGCCGTCGCCAAGGCTTACGGTATGCTCGACAGCACGGCACAGGACAGCGCGACGGTCCGCTCCGTTTTCATGATTGACCCCACGGGCACCGTTCGGGCGATCCTCAACTACCCCGCCACGGTCGGGCGCTCCGTTCCCGAACTCCTGCGCCTGCTCTGCGCCCTACAGGAAGTCGACCGCGCAGGAGCCCTCACACCCGAAAGCTGGCAGCCCGGACAGCGCACCATAGCCCCCCCGCTCCAGACGCAGGCCGCCGTGGAAAAAGCCGGGGCCAAATGGTTCTTCCAGCCCATGCCGCGGGAGCGTTCATGACCGTCCTGCTTCCCCTTGAGAAAAGCCGTGAACTGGCGGAATGGCTGCGCATTCTCGCCCAGCCCCAGCGACTCATGATCCTCTCGGCCCTGCTCGACAGCACCCATGCCGTCAGCGAAATCGAAACCATGACCGGCATCGGACAGCCCACATTGAGCCAGCATCTGGGCGCCCTCAGACGCGCGGGGCTGATCGAATCCCAACGTGAATCCCGCGCCATCCATTACTGCTGGGCCGACACTCCAGATGCCAGACGCGCCCGGGTACTCCTGATGAGTCTGCAACCCGGCGCCCTCCCGCCCGAGCTTCCGGCCCCCATCGCCGAAACGGCGCCCGGTCCGGCCGCATCTGCGCGGTTTGCCCGCATTCTTCATTCCTGAAAGTCGTTAATCCGGATTCAGGAAGTCCTTATTGAAGAATATTTCAGGACACAGAGTTGCGATAAAGTTTTTTCGGATTGAAACTGTAAAAAGCGCCACACGCTTACCTGAAGGTAAGGAGAAAACACATGATCCGTTATTGTATTGCCCTGGCCGGCCTGACATTTGCACTGACACAGGGTGCCTCCGCCGCCACCCGTGAAGAACAGACGCAGGCCTGCAAGGGCGATGCGCTTCGCCTGTGCGCGCTGGCCATCCCCAATGAAGCCAAGATCACCGCCTGCATGCAAAAGAAAATCGACAAACTCTCCCCCAAATGCCGCGCGATGTTTACTCCCCTCCCCCAGGCAAAAAAAGCTCCCGCTCCCAAGCCGAAACAAAGCTGATCTCTTGGTCGGAGAAGGGTTTGACAGATCCGTGATTGCGAAATCGTACATTTTCGCAATCCCTCCCGCGTCCGTGACTGGTTTCCGTCCGGCAGACTGGATATGGTGCCATCAGTGATTTTTAAGAGAAAACTGACATCATACCGCAGCCGTCAGGATCGGCCCCGACAGGTCTGGTGTCTTTTGCTGGACAGACCGGAACCATGACCCGACAGTACGATCGCCGCAAAGTAACCCTCAAGGACGTGGCAGCACAGGTCGGGGTTTCCCACACAACGGTCTCCAACGCCTATATCCGCCCCGGCCAACTATCGGCCGCCCTGCGCGAAAAGATCCTCGCCGCCGCGCAGGAGCTTGGATATACCGGCCCGGATCCGGCCGCCAAGCAACTCGCCACCGGCCGCGCGGGCGCTCTGGGCTTCCTGTTCAGCGAAGACCTGCCCTACGCCTTCACCGACCCCGCGATCCTGAGCGTTCTCAACGGTGTCGCCCGGTCCTGTGACGATCTGGAAACCGATCTCGCCCTGATTTCCGCGGGTAGTAATCTGCGCAACCGCACCGCACCCGTCTCGCTCGGCAACGCCGCAGTGGACGGTTATATCCTCTATTCCGTCGCTCCCGACAGCCGCTGTGTCCTCATGGCCCAGCAGCGCAATGTTCCGCTCGTCGTGGTGGACCAGCCCCGCCTCGATGGCGTGCCGTATGTCGGGATCGACGATCGCGGCTCCGCGTATCGCGCCGCCAAAACCCTTCTTGAACTCGGACACCGGCATTTCGGCATTCTGTCGCTCAAAACAGCCCATGACGGCTATTTCGGTCCTCTGACGGCAAAACGACGCGCCAATATCGCTCACAGCACCATCGCCATGCGCCTTGAAGGCTATCTTCTGGCGCTGCAAGAAGCGAAAATCGCTCCCGAAGACGTCCCGGCATGGGAAATCCCCATCAATTCCGAAGATATGGGAGCGGAAGGCGTCCGCCATCTGCTGAACCGCGCCCAGCGCCCGACCGCTATCCTCGCCATGAGCGACCGCGTCGCCATCGGTGCCATGCAGACCATCCGTGCGCTGGGCCTGAACATCCCGCAGGACGTCTCGATCTTCGGCTTCGATGACATCCCGGCCGCCGAAGGCGCCGATCTGAGCACGATCCGCCAGCCTCACGAACGCAAGGGGACGGAAGCCGTACGCCTGCTAAGTGCGGCCAGCGGCAGCGAGAATGTCATCCTCGACACCGAACTGGTCCTGCGCGGCAGCATCGGCCCCGCCGCGCCCTGACCAGACGGCGACGTTTCAGTTCCGAAGTGCGGCGGGCAGGTCGCTGAAAGACCCGATCCGCAGATCCGGGTCCAATGCCGCGCACTGAGTGGCCGATCCGTGGCCGTAACTGGCCCAGCATGAGGCGATCCCGGCATTGCGGGCGAACTGGAGGTCGGCCACGGTATCGCCCACCATCAAAAAGTCCGAGCGCTGCTGCTTCGGAAACAGCGGCACAATGCGCTCATCCATCACGCGCGGGTCAGGCTTGTGCGGAAAATGCGGTTCGGACGCCACAACACCTGAGAAGAACGGCGTCAGGCCAAAGCGCGCGATGCTCGCACAGACAGTCGGCGCGTGTTTGTTGCTAAGAATGGCGAGGATGGTGCCCTGCTCTTTCAGTGCGGCCAACGTGTCCACCACCCCGTCGAACAGGACCGTCTCTTCCTCGTCCGCCGTCGGGTAGAACGCCCGGTAATGACGCACGAATGCCGCCGCATCCTGCTCGTCGCTTTTGGGAACGATCGCCTGAAACAGCGTCTGGAGCGTTCCGCCCCGCGTCAGTTCCTGTTTGAGCGCGTCCGATGTGGGCGCGGAGACGCCCACGGCATCGAATGCCTCTTTCAGGCTGCGAAGAATGGCCGGCTGCGTTTCCGCCAGCGTGCCGTCATAATCGAGGAGGAGGATCGGAAAACGTGTCATGCTCTCCTTTTCCCCCGCCGCGCGCCGGAAATCCACCCCCAGAGGCGCAGATCCGAAACGCTTATCGCCCGCCTGCCGCAAGAAGTGCTTTGATCCCCGGCAGGATCGCAATCAGCAATCCTCCCGGCGGTTGCGGGGCATGGGCGGAGGCCAGCATACTGGCCGAATTCTCAAACGCCGCGTCCTGATCCTGAAGCAGACGGGCCGCATCCATCCGCCATGCCGAGCCACTCCGCCCGTTCAGAACATTCAGCCCGGCGTGGGACAACTGCCCTACAGCGTGCGAGACGGGCACCACGGCTTCAAGCGCCGGAATTCCTTTCGCACTTGTCACGAACGCCGCGTCATTATCGGCCCAGCGCTGAAGCATCTGCCGCAGCGGGCCTGCCAGCGCCGTCTCGCCCTGCGCATAACGCTCCGCCATCGCATTGAACTGGGTCGCCACAAACGAATCAGGCTCCGCGACTGCCACAGGCGCCGACAGCATGGCCTCTCCGGTGGGGGCTGCAAGATGGTTGAGCGCATAATTGCGGACAGGAACCGTCACATCCGTCAGCACTGCCAGAGGCTCTGAACGTCCCGGCACCATGGCTTCACGCATGGCATGACGATGCTGCGTGGCCTGCAGTCCCGTCGCTTCAAGCTCAGTCATCACGACCGGCAAACGGCGCTCCAGATCAGGAACATCCCGCACGTCCTGCGCGGACCAGAACCGCTCGGCCAGTGCCGCCATCCGGGGCCAAAGCCGTGAATCGAGCATCGGTTCGGACACCATTTCCGCCCAGAGCGTCCCTTCCGCTCCCAGCACCAGCTCTTTCTGTGCGTCATCCAGCGGCGGGGCGCTCACGTCCAGTTCAAACGGCACGGAGAACTCGGGGTGCTTCGGCGGGAACTTCGCCAGTTGCTCGGGCGTGATGCCATCCGCCCGCGTATCGAACGGATCGACCGCATAATGCGTGGCGGCAGGACGCAGAAGATCGAGATAATATCCCGCCGACACCACGACCGGATGCCCGGCGCGCGTGGCCGATCCCGTCCATTTCGACGCGCGCCACGGCTCGACAACCACATTTTTCGGGATCGGGGCCTCACTGACCTCGTCCCATCCCATCATCACATGTCCCTGCGAGGCAATCGTCGCCGCGACCTGCCCCGTGAACGCAGCCTGAAGCGCTGCGGCGGTTTCGTAGCCATGCGCCTTCATATAGGCCGCAATCGCCGGATTTTTCGTCCACTGGGAGGACACGACTTCATCGCCACCCGCATGGATATAGCGGTCCGGGAAAAGGCGACCCATCTCGCCATACAGAACCCGCACGAAGCGCAGCGTCTGCGGATTGGTCGGGTCGAGGGCCGCGTTATTGAGGTTCAGCCCCTTGGTGCTCATATCCGGCAAAGGCTGTGCCGCCAGTTCCGGATAAGCGCGCACGATGGCCAGCGCATGCCCCGGAACGTCGAATTCCGGCACAACACGAATACCGCGATCAGCCGCATAGGACACGACCTCCCGGATCTGCGCCTGCGTATAATACTGGTCCGGGGCGGTCATGGCCTGAAGTTGCGGATATGCCCGGCTCTCGACCCGAAAAGCCGTTCCGTCACTCAGATGCCAGTGCAGGACGTTGAGCTTGACCAGTTCCATCGCATCGAGCTGACGCTCCACGGTTTCGACCGTATCGAAATGCCGCGACACGTCCAGCAGCAGACCGCGCCACGCAAACCGGGGCGCATCCTCGATATGGATCCGCTCGACAACCGCATCATCCGGCGTAGTACGGACAAGCTGAAGCAGCGTCGCCAGACCGTGAATCACACCCGCCGGACCATCCGCCTCCAGCCGCGCGCCCTTGGCCGCCGTCGTGAGCGCGTAACGCTCCTTTTCATCCACACTCAGATAAGCCCGGTCGGGCCCGGCGGACACATGCAGCACATACGGCTCACCCTGCCCCGTAGGCCCGGCGATGGCAGCAAGACGCGTCGTAAACCGTGCCGCCGCCCGTTGCAGCAGGGGAGAGGGGCGTGTGTCCCACACGATCTGCACCCCGCCACCGATCGGCGCCACACCATTAGGCACCGAAACGCTCTGCGGAACGGGCAGCAGACTCTCTTCCGCCCGCGCCGCGCCGGCAGAAATCCCCGCCAGAACGCTTCCCGCAAGCAGCAGCCCCACTGCGCCACGAACCCTGCGGCGAACGATCCGGCCGCGTTGTGAAGCTGTCTGCGTCATCTGAAGCTGTCCCTGAGTATGAATTTCAGTGCGTATCGGGCGCGGGAGGACGCGCATCGAGCATCAGCTCCGCATCCCCGGCAGACAGCGCAATACCATAGAACGTGTGATAGAAAGAACGGATAGACCGGATCATCGCAGGCCGGTCCACCTGTCCGGTCTGAACGATCTGCCGCGACCACAGAACCTGAAGCAGAAGCTCCGGCCCATAACGGTCCCACGGAAACAACCCGGTCGGATTGCGATAGACGCGCCCGGACTGTACGGCCTTGATCTTCGACCAGACCGGGTCCTGCGTCAGCGTCGCCGGATCGCCCGCATTCGCGCCAATAATGACGATATCCGGGTTCCAGGACAGGACCTGTTCGATCGAAACAGGCTGTTTGTTCCCATGAATGCCCTGTGCGGCATTCCGTCCGCCCGCACTGCGGATCCACTGATCAATGATGCTGGCGTCACCATCCACCCTGAGCGGCTTGAGGGATTCCACATGCAGCACAAGCGGCCCCTGCGGATTGGTCGGAGCCTGCGAGACGGCCTGAAGAAACGCCAGACGATAGGCCTGCGCCCGCTTTGTCGCCAAAGGCGTCTGAAGCAGGGTCGCGGTTCCGTCCACGCAGTCGAGCATCGAATCAAACCGGTCGAACCCTTCAGGCACCACGCTCAGCCCCGCCCGCCTCAGGGCATCAGCGGAATGGCCCGAAGCCGTCACGAACACCAGATCGGGATGCAGCGCCAGAAGCTCTTCCGCATTCAGATTGCCGGGGTCCAGCGTCTCGGCTCTGGACAGCGACGGCACCAGCTTGAACATCCAGGGCAGCATCGCCGGGCGCGCCACGGTTCCCACGATCTGGTTCTGCGCCCCCAGCATAATGAGCATCGCATTATGCGCGTACCAGCCTTCCACGATCCGGGAGGGAGGTGCCGCGTAGGCGGCCGGCCCCGGCAGCGCAACCGCACCCAACAAAGCCGTCCCCAGAAATGTCAGGGCCGAAAACCGCTTCAGGGTCCGTGACAATGTCAGTCCCAATGTCATTTCTCGTTCCTTTCCTGATGGAAAAAGCGGTTTCCGGCATGATCCATCTGCATCAGAGGCACCCCATAAAGCGCTGACATCCGTTGTGCCGTCACGACATCCTGTGGCGGCCCGTCCGCTTCGATCCGACCATGATCCAGAACCAGAACCCGGCTGGCACGCGCATAAAGCTCTTCCGGTCGGTGCGACGTGAGCATAACAAGCCGCCCCTCCCGCGCAAGTTCCGCCAGCAGCGCCATCAGACGCAGCTGATACCCGTAATCCAGACCCGCCATAGGCTCATCCAGCAACAGGCCCCGTGCATCCTGCGCAATGGCCCGTGCCAGAACGACCCGCTGACGCTCGCCACCGGACAGTTCCGTGACGGGACGATCGGCAAAACGCTCCAGCCCCATCCGTTCCAACGCCGCCGCCACGGCCCTCCCGTCCTGCGAAGACAAACGCCCCATCAGGCCGGAATGCGGCACCCGCCCAAGCTCCACCATCCGCCGCACTGTATAAGGAAACGTCGCCACATGGCTTTGCGGCACATAGGCCAGATGCCGCGCAATGGCAGAGGCAGGCCACGCCCCCAGAGACCGCCCCTGAAGAAAGACTTCTCCCGTCGAAGGTGCGAGAAAGCCCATCAGAAGCCGCAGCAGCGTACTCTTACCCGCACCGTTCAGCCCCAGAAGCCCGACCAGTTCGCCTTCCCGCAACGAAAGATCGATATCCTCCAGCACAAACCCGGCCTGCCGTGGCTGGCGGAAACCAAGATTGCGACACGACAGTAACGTCATGCCATCCCACCCCGCAGGCGCCGCAGAACCAGCACGAAAGCCAGAGCGCCGAACAGTTGCGTGACGATCCCAAGCGGAACCTCGCCCGTTGTGAGGCTACGCGCACAGGTATCGGCCAGCACCAGCCCACCGGCCCCCAGCAGCGCCGTCACCGGCATCATGTTCCGGTGCTCCGCCCCGACGAGCAGGCGCGCCACATGCGGCACCAGAAGTCCAATCCAGCCGATGATCCCGGCCATTGAAATCGTCATGGCGCAGGCCAGTGTTGCCAGAACGATCAGCGCCGGACGCATCACCCGCACGGAAACACCCAGACTGCGCGCCTCGTCATCCCCCAAAGACAGCACGTCCAGAACAGGCGCGCACAGAACAAGCGCCATCGTCAGAACAATAAGCGGGCCAGACACCCACGCCAGTTCGTGCCACCCACTCGGCGCCAGACTGCCCAGAAGCCAGTCCACAATGGCCGGAAGCTGATCCATCGGATCGGCCAGGTATTTTACCAAAGACAGCAAAGCCGTGAAAATCGCATTCCCGATCAGGCCACCCAGAAGCAGGGCCAAAACCCCACCCCCCGGCAAGGTTCTGCTAATCAGCAACCCACACCCAACCGCCAGCAACCCGCCCCCGAACGCGCCCATCTGCACCACAAACGCCGATCCGCCACTGACGATCGCAAGCGCCGCGCCAAACGCCGCACCACTCAGCACACCCAGCAGATCCGGCGAAACCAGCGGGTTCCGGAACACCGCCTGATAGGTCGCGCCGCCACAGGACAATGCGCTTCCGACCAAGAGCGCCGCCAGAATACGCGGCAACCGCGCCTGCATCACCACCACCTGCGCAAGCGGGTCAACTCCGGCAGACAGATGCAGCAAATGCCCGAACACGCCCAACACCCGCAGCGGTGACAGCGGATAACGCCCCAGACAAAGCGCGCACAACACGCTCAGAACCACGCCTGCCAGAGCAAGGGAACGGATCAGGGCAGGACGGACGAAAATGGCAAACCCTCTCGGCAGAACAGCAGACGAGACCTGCCGCAGGAAAACCATAAGCCAAGCCTTCCCGCGCCACCAGAACCCCTTGCGCGACGACGTCAGGCCCTGATCCACGCCCATAACCTGCACTTAAAGTGCATCATAAGCATAGGATTTTTTGGCACTCAGTGCCATAATAATTGTCATAAAATAGACTTGCTTCCAAAGGACATGTAACAGGATTTCAAACACTCTCCCCAGTATCGCCTGTTATCATCAGTGAGATCCCGGACAGGGAATACTGCAATCCGGACTGAAACAGTCCCGCTTTTACGCTGAAATGACCGAAAACCTGTGTTATTTTCATGACTCTGATTGCATTTATTTTAGGAAACGCACGGTTTTGAGATAGCGCAATCTTCCCTTTCATGGTCCGGTGCCTTAGGTTGCACGCAACAGCCGCCTTTTGTGGCAAATGATTTCAATCCTTCCGGGACAGTCCAACCATGCTCAAACGGATAGCTGCCGCTGTCATTGGCCTTGGTGCCGTGGGAGGCATCGGCTTTCTTGCCTATGCCTGGTACCCCGCCATCGCTCCGATCCCCCGGCCCGCCGCATCGTCGTTCTCCGCTGACGCCATCAGCCGTGGCGCCATCGTCGCGAATGGCGGCTATTGTGCGGAATGTCATACCCGCGTGGATGGCACCCCCGGCCCCGAACTGGCCGGCGACTTCAAAATGGCCACGCCGTTCGGCGATATCTTCTCGTCCAACATCACTCCGGACGAGCAGTGGGGAATCGGCAACTGGTCGCTGGCCGCGTTCAAGCGCGCCATGAACAAGGGCATCGCCCGCGACGGCTCCCAGCTCTATCCGGCGTTCCCGTTCGATCACTTTACGAAGGTCAACGATCAGGACGTCTCGGATCTCTACGCCTATCTGATGACGCGCCCGGCCATTCATCTCAAGCCGCGCGACAACACCGTTCCCTTCCCGATCAACATCCGCCTGATCGGTCAGGGCTTCTGGAAACTGCTGTTCTTCACGCCGGGCCGCTACCAGAACGACCCCAAGCATGATGCCCAGTGGAACCGCGGCGCCTATCTCGCCGAAGGTAACGAACACTGTGGTGCCTGCCATACACCGCGTAATCTTCTCGGCGCCGAGAAAATGAGCAAGGTCTATGACGGCGCAGTCATCGACGGCTGGATCGCACCGCCGCTGAACGACCACAACCCGACGCCGGTCGTCTGGACCGAAGACGAATTGTTCCAGTATCTGCGCTTTGGCGTGGCTCCGCTGCACGGTTCGGCCGCAGGCCCGATGTCCCCCGTGCCGCATCGCTTCCTGTCGAAAATCCCCGAGGAAGATGTGCGCGCCATCGCTCATTATTATGCAGATGTGGACAAGGCCGCACAGCGCAGCGGCGGCGATCAGGCCGCGATTGCCCGCGCCATGCACATGTCCGGCATCAACCTGACCGGCCCGCTGACGCAGGATCCCGATGCCCGTCTGTATCAGGCCGCCTGTGGCGCCTGCCATTACAACTCCGGCCCGAACCCCGTGCTCGGCCGCCCGGAACTGGCCCTGAACAACGCACTGTGGCTGGATGAGCCGAACAACCTCTATCAGGTCATGCTGCATGGCATCACCGCAGAGGAAGGTCAGGATCACATCTCGATGCCGAGCTTCTATTCCGGCCTGTCCGATCATGACATGGCCCGCATCGCCGCGTATCTGCGTCGCACACGCACCACGCTTCCCCCCTGGACGGATCTGGAAAAGAAGGCCGCCAGCGCGCGCGCCACGCTTGAAGCTCCGCCCATCACCGCTTCGCACTGATCCGGGCAGGACTGGGAATACAGGACATGACCACGAAATTTGAACTCAACGGACAGCCCGTTACGGTCGACGCCCCGGCAGACACCCCCCTGCTCTGGGTCATCCGTGACGACCTGAACATGACCGGCACCAAGTTCGGCTGCGGTATCGGCGAATGCGGTGCCTGCACCGTCCATGTCGGCGGCCGCGCCACCCGCTCCTGCATCACGCCGCTTTCCGCCGTGGAAGGCGCTTCGATCACCACGATTGAAGGGCTGGACCCGGAAGGCAATCACGTCGTGCAGGTCGCCTGGCGGGATCAGCAGGTGCCGCAGTGCGGCTACTGCCAGTCCGGTCAGATCATGCAGGCCGCAAGCCTCCTGAAGGACTATCCGAACCCGACGGACGATCAGATCGACGGCGTGATGGGCGGCAGCCTCTGTCGCTGCATGACCTATATCCGCATTCGCAAGGCCATCAAGGAAGCTGCTTCCAAGCAGCAGGAAGGCGCCAACAATGGCTAAAATCGAACAGATTGCGAAAAAGAGCGACGCCGCGCGCCTCTCCCGCCGCAACTTCCTGATGACGGCCACTGGTGGCGGGCTGATGTTCGGTTTCGCCCGCAAGGCCGGTGCCGCCGTAACGCTGCCCTCCCCGATGCCGCCGGAAGCTGCGTTCGAGCCGAACATCTGGTGCGCCATCGCCCCTGACGGCGCGATCAACGTCAACATCGTGCGCGCCGAAATGGGCCAGCATGTCGGCACCGCGCTCGCCCGCATCATCGCGGACGAAATGGACGCGAGCTGGGACAAGATCAAGATTACCGAGGTCGACACCGCGCCCAAATGGGCCGGAAAGTATGTCACCGGTGGGTCCTGGTCCGTCTGGGACACATGGGACACCTTCCGTCAGGCCGGTGCCGCAGCCCGCAGTGTAATGCTTGAAGAAGGCGCCAAACTGCTCGGCACGACGCCGGAACGCTGCACCGTCAGCGAAGGCGTTGTTTCTGCTGGTGGCAAGAGCGTGTCCTTCGGCGACATCGTGGCCCGCGCCAAGCCGACCCGGACCTTCACACCCGAAGACATGGCGAAGCTGCCGCTCAAGCCGGTCGCGGACCGCCGCCTCATCAGCAAGCCGGTTCCGGCGCTCGACATCCCGGACAAAACGACCGGCAAGGCCATTTACGGCATCGACGTCAAACTGGACGGCATGGTGTATGGCCGCCCGAAAATGCCGCCGACGCGCTATGCCTCGAAGGTCGTCTCCGTGGACGACAGCGCCGCGAAGAAAATTCCCGGCTATGAGCGCTATGTGGTTCTGGACGACCCGTCCGGAATCGTTCCGGGCTGGGTCGTGGCGCTGGCCAAGACCTATCCCGCTGCGATCCGCGCCGCCGACGCCCTGAAAGTGCAGTGGAATCCCGGCCCGACGATCCATGTCTCCGAAGCGGACATTATCGAACATGGCCGCAAGCTGACGCTCAATCCGAAGAACGGCGCCTGCGTCTTCAACGACAAGGGTGTGGACGAAGCGCTTGCGATCCATCCCAATCAGGTCTTCGAACGCAGCTATACCTGCGCATCCGTCGCACATTACCAGCTTGAGCCGGTCAATGCCGTGGCGCGTCATATCGACGGCATGTGGGAAGTTCATACCGGCAACCAGTGGCAGTCCCTCATTCTGCCGCAGCTCGCCAAGTCGCTTCAGGTTCCCGAAGAGCAGGTCGTCATGCGCACCTATATGCTCGGCGGTGGCTTCGGGCGCCGTCTGAACGGCGATTACTGCATCCCGGCCGCTCTGGCTTCCAAAGCCATCGGAGGCGCGCCGGTCAAGCTGATCCTGACGCGCTCCGACGACATGGAGCTGGACTCCATCCGCTCCCCGTCCTTTCAGAACATCAAGGTCGCGCTCGACAACGATCGCAAAAAGATCACGACCATGGACTATGTCGCGGTCGCGGGCTGGCCAACCCAGGTCATGGCTCCGGCCTTCCTCGCCACGGCTGAAGACGGGAAGAAATACGATCCGTTCGCCATCGCAGGCGCGGATCACTGGTATGACACAGGCCCGACGCGCGTCCGCGCCGTCAGCAACGATCTTGCCAACGCTACATTCCGTCCCGGCTGGCTGCGTTCGGTCAGCGCTGGCTGGACGCCCTGGGCGCTGGAATGCTTCCTCGACGAGGTCGCTCATTCCACGAAGCAGGACCCGCTGGAATTCCGTCTGTCCATGTTCACGGCGCAGGGCCGTAACGCCGGTCAGGCTCCGAACTCCGTAGGCGGCGCCAAGCGTCAGGCCGCCGTGCTCCAGCGTCTGGCTGACAAGATCGGTTACGGCAAGGAACAGCTTCCCGACGATACGGCCATCGGCATCGCCACCAGCTTCGGTCAGGAACGCGGCATGCCGACCTGGACGGCCGGTGCGGCGCAGGTTCATGTCGATCGCAAGACGGGCGTCGTTACCTGCCAGAAACTCTGGCTGGTGCTGGATGCCGGAATTATCGTTGATCCGGGCGGCGCACTCGCCCAGACCGAAGGCGCGGCGCTGTGGGGCCTCAGCATGGCCATGTTCGAGGGCACCGAAATCGTCGATGGCACGATCAAGGATCGCAACCTCAACACCTACACCCCGCTGCGTCTCCCCGACGTACCGGAGATGGACATCGAGTTCGTCCAGAACACCGAAAAGCCCACGGGCCTTGGTGAGCCGGGTGTTACGGTTGTCGCGCCTGCCATTGGCAATGCGATCTTCAACGCCGTCGGCATCCGCCTGCGGCATCTGCCGATGCGCCCAGCCGATGTGCGCCGCGAACTGCAACAGCACCCACGCTAAGCCGTCAGCCAATCAGGAAAAGGCCGTAGCCCCAGCCGGGACTGCGGCCTTTTTCATACAGGACCACAGGCCCGAACCCGTCATCCGGGCAGGAGGGTCTTGCCAAGCCCCCCGAAAGTCGTGACAGACTGCAGTGTTCTGGACCCAATAGGCCCCGAACGATGCGCCGCCGGGAAAAGGACAAACTGTGAGCTGGTTTTACGAAGACCATGGCACCCGGAAGGGACCGGTGTCCGCAGACGGCATGAAAGCCCTCGTGACCGAAGGCATCATCGGGCACTCCACCCTGTGCTGGACCGAGGATTTCGGCGGTGAATGGCACCCGGCCGGAAGCTGCGTCTTCTGGCCTCCGCAACCCGAAGGCGTCCCTCCGGCCCTCCCGGCCAGCCTGATCTCGAACCGCTGGCTCTGGCTCAGTCTGATCGGACCGTTTTTCGGCAGCATGGCGGTCAGTGTCCTTCAGGGTTTCGGACTCGTCCCTGATTTCGCCAGCAATTTTGCATCCATGATCGTGAGCATCGGCATTTTCTACATGGCTCTCGTCATGGACCGTCGCAGCCTGCTCGCTGCCGGTTTTCGCCCCGGCACGATCCTGTGGATTCTGCTACCACCGCTTTATTTCTGGCGCCGCATCCAGAGTGTCGGACACGGCATGCTGCTCTTTTTCCTGTCGGTTCTGGTGTTTCTCTGCGAGTTCGTTCCCGCGCTCACCACGGGGTGGCACATCTTCCCGGATGTCGGCCTGTCGGATTACGTCTCCCGCCGCTACTACGAACTGTAAGGTTCAGCAGTACCGGCGGTAAAAAGCCTCGACACTACTGGCTGCCGTGGCGATCCGGTAACGGGACATATCCCACTGACGCGGCGCCGCAGCTTCAAGACGCCGCAACCCGGCCATCAGCGCCTCCAGACAACCGGACGGCAGCAAACATTCCGGTGCATCTGCCAGAATATCCTTCACCCCACCCGCCGCCGTCGCACAGACCGGCAACCCGGCCTCCATGGCTTCCAGCAGCACCAGCCCGAACGGTTCGTGACGTGAGGGCACGACGAACGCATCGAACGCGGCCAGAAGATCAGGCATGTCCGTGCGATAGCCGGTGAAAAGAATGTCTGCCCGGCCCTGCGCCGCTTTTTGCAGCGCACACCGCTCCGGGCCATCCCCGACCAGAACCAGCCGGGTCTCGGGTCTGAGACCGGCCTGTTTCCACGCCTTTATCAGAAGCTGGAAATTCTTTTCCTCAACCATCCGACCGGCTGCCCCGATCACGACCCCGCCCTCAGGAATCCGCCACTCAAGCCGTATCCGCTCCCGCAATGCCGCCCGACATGCCGCCGTGGAGTGGGGAGGAACCGTCCAGTTGGGGATCAGCGCACAGGCTTCGCGCTGTCGTTCCGGCAGAACATCGCGCTGCCAGGACGCGATACAGACCAGCCCGTCATGCGTGCCATAGCTGCGACCGCGATAGGAGGTATGCAACGTCGCAACGACAGGCACCGAGCCCGCAAGCCCCGCCCGGCGCAGCCAGCTCGCCCGGGCAGAGGCCCGCCCGAGATGGGTATGAACAATATCGTGCCGCCCGCTGCGAAGCTCCGCGGCCAGTGCGGGTAGATAACCTGCACGCCCAGCCCGCACGATTTTTACATCAGGACACAGAAACCCCTGAATGTCCCCGCCCGTGCGCGCATCGGTCGTCCTGCGTTCCAGAAGCAGCGTGACGTCATGGCTCCGCGCCTGAATGGCGGAGAGTTCCGCAAGATGTCGCTCCGTTCCCGCAAATTCCCGGGTCGAGAGACAATGCAGAATTCGCAGTCGGGATGTCACGCGCGTGTTCCTTGATGGGCGTGGCGAAGAAACCGGATGTCAGGAGTTCACCGCCCCCCGGCCGTGCCCCAGACGCCTTCAATGACCGGGCCACTACGGCTGGACATGCGCTGGAACGGCGGACGCGGCTGGCAGGCCACCAGATAAAGACCAATCGTAAAGAGAAGCTGGGAAATCGTCGTCAGCTGCGTCACCAGCCAGATGAAATCGGGCGCGCCCAGCCCCCGGAACAGCTGGTACCCCAGAAAGGCCAGAGACAGCAGCCGCATGGCCCGAAGCAGCGGACGCAGCGGATTGAGCATCCCGGGCCGCACCATCGGCGCGGAACGCCGCATCCCCAAAAAGAACGCCAGACTGACGCACCAGATCAGCGTACTGTCGATCATGTTGCCCAGACTGGCCCCGAACAGCAGCATCGGCAGCAAAAGAGAAAGCCCTTCCAGCATCAACGCCCCGAGCTGACAGCTCAGGCCGAGATGGAGCGGCGTCAGACGCGCTGGAAGACGATCCGCCAGAGGCTGGAACAGCCGGTCGAGCAGCCAGTCATCCACTTGGGCAATGCGTTCAGGTAAAGTCATCACACATACTTTATCCGCCTCTCCGCTCTGCTGCACATAATTTTTTCTTCATCCGGCCGTCAGATACAGCGCTTCAGACACGGGTTACACATGGTGGACAGAAACCGACGCAACAGCTTTACTCTTTTGTGAAGATACGTTTCTCCTCAGGAAAGTTCTGAACCAATGTCCGCACTCTCCCGTCTCTCCCGCCTGTCGCTGCTGGCAGCCACCATGCTTGCCCCTCCGGTTCTGGCGGGCGCGCATGCCGCCCCTGAAGCGGCACCAGTGGCGAGTGCCGCTCCGGCGACGGTCACGAGGGCAACACTGTCCAATGGATTGCGGGTCATCGTGGTGCGCGACACACTCGCGCCGGTCGTGCAGACCATGCTGAATTACGAGACGGGCTCCGTGAATGCGCCAAAAGGCTTTCCCGGTACAGCCCATGCGCTCGAACACATGATGTTCAACGGCTCAAAAACTCTCTCGCGCGACCAGCTTTCCACCATCAGCGCGCAGCTCGGCAACAACGACAACGCCGACACGACCTCTGACGTCACGCAATATTACTTCAAGGCCCCCGCCAGCGATCTGGACGTTCTGCTGAAAATCGAGGCCGGACGGATGCGCGGCCTGAACATTACCGAAGCCGAATGGGCGCATGAGAAAGGCGCGATCGAACAGGAAGTCTCGCGCGATCTCTCCAGCCCGATCTATCGCTATCTCTCGCAGATCCGCGCCGCCCTGTACGCGGGCACACCCTATGAACACGACGCTCTCGGCACGCGCCCGTCCTTTGACGCGACCACTGCTCCGCTGCTGAAAAAATTCTATGACACATGGTACACGCCCAACAACGCCGTTCTGGTCATCACCGGAGACGTGGACCCACAGGAAACGCTGAAAAAGGTCGAGGCCGCTTTCGGCAGCATTCCGGCCAACACCCTTCCCGAACGCGGCACCGTCTCCCCGACCCCGGCCAAGGCCCAGAGCATTTCCCTCGACACCGACCTGCCGATTGGTCTTGTGACGATGGCATGGCGGATGCCGGGACAACGCGACCCCGATTATGCGGCGACAACCCTGCTCGCAGACGCCATCAGCAGCCAGCGCGCCGCCCTGTTCGCCCTCGTGCCTGAAGGCAAGGCGCTGGATACGGGCTTCATGTATGATCCCGACGCACAGGCCGGGCTGGGCGTCGTGTATGCCGGCTTCCCCAAGGGGGCCAATCCCGACGGACTGCGGACGGCCGTTGCGGCCATCATGGAAAATTTCCGCACGCATGGCATCCCGGCCGAACTGATCGAAGCCGCCCGCCGCAAGGAAATCGCAGCGCTTGAGTTCAACGCCAACAGCATTTCCGGCCTCGCCGAAAGCTGGTCTCAGGCCGTTGCCATCCAGCATCTGAACGATCCGCAGGACATGCTCGCCGCTTTCCGCAGCGTCACGAAGGAACAGGTCGACGCGCTGGCGAAAAAACTGCTCGATCCGGCCCATGCCATCAGCGCGACCCTGACGCCAAGCGCTTCGGGCAAACCTGTGGGCCAGAAGGGCTTCGGCGGTGCGGAATCCTTCAATACCCCCCCTGCGGGCAAAGTCACCCTGCCGGACTGGGCGCAGCAGGCTCTTGCCCGTCTGACGATCCCTGCCGCAGCACCTCTGCCCACGACATACACGCTCCCCAACGGACTGCATCTTCTCGTCCAGCCCGAACATGTCAGCCATACGATCGAACTGATCGGCAGCATCCGCCAGAACGCGGACCTCGAACAGCCTGCCGGGCAGGAAGGCGTGGCAGACGTCACGCAGCAGATGTTCCTCTACGGCAGCAAAACGCATGACCGTCTGGCCCTCGCCCGCGCGCTCGATGACCTTTCGGCAGACGAAGAAGCCGGTCCGTCCTTCTCACTGAGCACGCTGACGCCGAACTTCGAAAAGGGCCTCGCCCTGCTGGCCGATCACGAGCTGAACCCGGCTTTCCCGGAAAAGGCCTTCCGCGTCACCCAGATGCAGGCCGCGCAGGCGCAGGCCGGTGAACTTCAGTCGCCCGGCTACCGTTTCGGCCGCGCCGCCCGCAAGGCGCTCGTTCCCCCGCAGGACCCGACCTTGCGTGAAGCCACGCCTGCCACGATCAGCAAGCTCACACTGGCGGACGTTCAGGCCTACTATGCCCACACCTATCGCCCGGACCTGACCACCATCGTCATCGTCGGCGACATCACCCCCGAGGCCGCAAAAGCAGACGTCGAAAAGGCGTTCGGCGGCTGGAAGGCCACAGGGCCCAAGCCTGACGTCGATCTGCCTGCAATCCCCCTCAGCCGCGCCTCTCAGGCCGTGGTCGCGGATCCGGGCCGTTCACAGGACGAAGTCAAACTCGTCGAGACCATCGGCATGAAAGTAACCGACCCGGATCGTCACGCCCTTGCCGTCGGTAACACGATCCTCGGAGACGGGTTCTCCTCGCGCCTGATGCAGGATCTGCGCGTCAAGACGGGCTATGTTTACGGCGCCGGAAGCGGTTTCAATTATTCCCGCACCCGCAGCGGCTTCGGCATTACGTTCGGCGCTGATCCGGACAAGGTCAGCAAGGCCCGCGCACTTGCCGTCAAGGACGTCGAAAACATGCGGACCACCCCCGTCTCGCAGGAAAGCCTCGACCTCGCCAAGGCGACCCTTCTGCGCAGCCAGCCCATGTCCCGCGCCAGCTTCAGCGCCCTGGCCGGAAGCTATCTGTCCCTGATCGCGCTGGACCTGCCGCTCGACAGTCAGGCCAAGGCCGCGCAGGCCATCTATGACATGACCCCACAACAGGTGCAGGCTGCTTTCCGCAAATGGGTCCGCCCGACCGATCTCGCCCAGATCGTCATGGGCCCACAGCCGAACTGAACCGGCTTTCAAACGAAAAAAGGCCGCGGAAGCAGTTCCGCGGCCTTTTTTATGAGGGTCGTCCTGAACGAGCGTCAGTCGATCAGGCCCTCGTCTTTCAGAACACGCAGCGCATACTGAATGCGGTGCCGGTACAGATGCTCGGCCTGCGTCCGCGCCTGCGCCTTGCGCGCCATCTTCACACGCAGTTCGTTGTTGTTGAGATAGGTCGCAACCAGTCGTTCGAAATCAACACGGTTCGAGAAAACCGGGATTTCATCAGCCGAATAATAACGACGGATTTCATGGGTGTCCTCATGGAACACCTGAAACGCCCCGGCCAGCGCAGCCTCGAAGGTCCGCGGCCCCGGCGTGGAAGGCGCAATGATGAAACGCTTGTTCTCGAAGCTCAGCGAGCGCCCCAGATTCAGCACCAGCTTGGACCGGCGATACAGCTCGACAAGCTGGGACTTCTCGATCCGGGCATCGGAGAACCCGATCCCCAGTTCCCCCCAGCCCGGCCCGACGATCTTGATGTTCAGATCCCGCAATGCTGGCAGAAGATTGCGGACGATATCCTTGCGATTGGTGAACGCAACACCACAGAACAGAACGTCGATCGTCTTTTCCGCATGATCTTCGATTTCGCCGTAATGCAGCTTCGGGCTCGCCGCCAGCGGCAGATGAAACACCCTCTCGCGCTGGTAGAAATTATGGCCCCAGCGATCACAGGAGAAAATCACATCGAAATCGTCGGCAATGCGATAGTTCGCATCCTGCTCATAGGGGTCTTCGGTCGCCCAGAAGACCGTGACGGCGCCGATCTTCTTCGCCTCTCGGCAAACCTCCCCGAAATAGGTGCTTTCAGGAAGATAGGAACCGATGGCAAAAACGATCGTCGGCTTGAGGAACCGGATGGAGCTGGCTGCGGCCGAGATATGAACGGCCGTGACATTTTCCTCACCAAAACAGTCCGCCCAGCCATCCATGATGGACTCGCGGATCTGCGTGTTGGCCTGACTTTCATACCGCCCACCGCTACAGACGAGCACCCGGCCGGTCATGCCGGCTGGTGCGCTATCCGTCACGCTGACGTTTTCGACGTCCACGACCGTATCATTCACTGCGTCCATAACCTTCCTGCTCTCCCCAAACTTCTAAAACCGGTCGTATCCGGTCCGTCATGCCATGCAGCTCTGAACAATCTCAGAGAGTGTCTGTCGGAAATCGGCCGGAGAACAGTCCCGCTCGACAGCCGCAAGGGCCCCGCTGCGCAGAGTCTCCCACAGTTCTCCGTCCCGATAAAGCCGTTCCACAGCCGCCGCGAAAGCCTGCGGATCATCCGCCGGAGCTGCCAGAATCTCGGCACCCTCAGCCCAGCCAAGCTGCTGTTGAAGCAACGTCGTCACGACCTGCGGCAGACCATAAGACGCTGCTTCATGGACCTTGAAGGGAATACCCCCCGCAAACCGCGTCGGCGCGACAAAAACCCTGTGCCGATCGAACAGCTCCCGCGGATCCCCGACAGGCCCCACGATCTCGACCCGGCTGTTTGTCGAAAAGACCGTCATATCCACATCCGGCCCGACAAAACCCGCAATCGTAAAATGGACATCCGGCGGCAAAACCCTGTCCAAAAGAGGCAGAACGCTCTCCACGAACCAGACAAGACTGTCATGGTTGGGGGCACCCTCGTCATGAATCGCGCCAAAGAACAGGATGTTGTGACGGTTCTCGAACGGGGCGGGGGTCGGCTGGGGGCTCAGCTCATGTCCAAGTACCGAGACATTCACACAACCCGCGCGGCGCGCCAGTTCGGCATCATGGGCCGTCACCGTCAGGACCTTCTGACAGAAACGGGCACAGTCCAGTTCCTGCTGAAGCATCTCGTCGAAACTGATCTCCGGAGCCGGAAGGCCCAGAATCCGTATCCGCTCCAGCGTCCGCGGCGTGGCAATCACCTCCGTATCCAGAACTGGTCCGGCGACCGGAAGATAGCGGCTTGATTCATTGAGCAGCGGCAGAAGGCGTTCCAGATTATGCGTGCGGCCGATCCAGACCAGATCGTAATATCCCACACGTTCCTGAATAAAATCGGCAAAGCTGGAAAAATTACGGTCGACGATCAGTTCCACCGTTTCGGGAAAATCCCCGAACAGGTCGATAGATGTCTGATCCCGCAGCAGAACGGGAAAAACCGTCACCTGATACCCAAGAGCCGTCATCTCGCGGATGATGTCGTTGGAGCGAACATACCCCGACCCCAGACGACGCAGCGGCAGACGATCCTCGATGAAAAGAATTCTCCTGCGCTGGCTGACGCGATGTTCACGGCCAAGCACGGCATTGCGGATATGGGCGGGCTGCTGATGCCGCAGGAAATCCTGTTGCAGACGCGCAAAGGTTTTCAGGTTACCGCGGATCAGGGCATGAGATCCGGCCGCACCTGAACTTCCGAATTCCAGATGCTCGATGACCACGCTCGGATCATAGACAATCCGCTTCCCAGCCTTGAGAATCCGCACACACAGATCCGCATCCTCAAAATAAGCGGGCATGTAACGCGGATCATATCCGCCAAGACGACGCAGTAGTGCAGTCCGCACCATCAGAAAAGCGGCTGAACAATAATCCACGTCCCGGACAAAATTGGCGCTCGTCAGGTTCGGGTCGTCCTCACGCAGATAGCCGTAGGTCGCTCCGTCCCGCCAGATGATCGATCCGGCTTCCTGAAGACGCATGTTTGTCCGGATCAGTTTGCCGCCGACAGCCCCGATATCAGGTTGCCCATGAAAGCGCTTCAGGGCATGCAGAATGGCATCGGGATAAAGGCGGATATCGTTGTTCAGATACAATGTAAGCGGCGCTTCCGCTTTTTCCAGCGCAAGATTACAGCCCTGAAGATATCCGATGTTATGCCTGAAGCGCAGGACCGTGGCACCACGCACCATCCGGCCGATATGGCGCGTCTGGTCATGAGAACCGGAGTCCACCAGGATGAGTTGAATATTTCCGCCATAGTTGGCACGCAGGGATGCCAGCGCCTGTGCCGTCAGGGCGATCCGGTCATAAACCACCATCAGCACACTGACTTCGGGCACGCCATGAACGGTGAAATCCAGCGGATGACGGACCAGAGACGGGAGGATGGCTTTGGCCTCACGTTCGAACAGCGTCCGGGACTGTTCCTCTGGAATGGCGGAAACAGCCGCAAGAGCCGCCATCCGACCCTCGCCCAGACCCGTGCGCCCCGCCACAAGATGGGCAAACGCGCTGTCATACAGACGATTGCGCACATCGTTGCGGACCTGCGTCTGCGACATATGGGCCGCAAGATCCACGCCTGCCTGCGGAATACGGCCTTCCTGCGCACCGTAACGGACGAAATGATCATAACCGTTACGAAAAAAACCATGCTCCAGCGACGGAAGGATGTCGGGATGGGCCGAAGCGTAGAACTGTTCGGAAAAGAACTCCTGAGGATCAAAAAGCCGGGGCGTTTCATTCGTCAGGTAATGATGAAGCGCGCTTGAATAATGCCCGGCGGCGATCTCCTGACGGACTTCGGGATAACGCGTCAGATACCACACCGGATCGAAATACCAGGACACGCGTCCAGCATCGGCAACATGCGCCGGCAGACCAAGCCAGGAGCCGAACAGGCCAATCCGGCTGTCAAAATGATCCGGAAATGTCAGCGCCAGTTCCCGGCAGAGTTCATCATCGAAGAAATAATGCCCCCGGTAGTAATGACTTTCGCCGATCTCAAGAAAATGATCGTAACCGTTGCGAAACCCGTTTTCGGCCAGAAAACGCTGTGTCAGCTCCGGATAGCGGCGGCGATAACCCGGTTCATCAAACAGCCAGTGTGGCGCGTGGGTTTTGTAACCCGTCGCGATATAGTGCTCAAACCCTGACGCCCACTCTTCACGGATGAGACCCTGACGCACATCCTTGTGGGTCTCGCGATACCACACCTCGTCAAAATACCGATTGGGAGAATGTCCGTAACGCTGGCCCGTCTGCTGATAGAACTCATACGGCCCCTCCTGCCCCTCTTCCCGCATCCAGTCCCGAACCTCGGGATAGCGCAACAGATACCACTGCGCATCAAAGCGGGACCATCTGGGGATACGCTTCTCTGACAGTGGCGCTGCAACACTTTCAGACATCAGGGGCAAGCCTCCCGCTCGCAGGTCAGGAAATGATCTTTGTCGCGAGAAGACGCTCGGCACGCTCGACGTCATGGGGTTGCACGTCCGTCCGTTCGACCGTCAGGACAGCCCCCTCGGCAAATGTCACGACGATATCCGTCATTCTCGATCCGTACACATCTCCCACGACGTTCACGAGAATGAAGCGATAGACACCGTCGAGCGGAAGCGCATAGCCTTCGCGCGGCAGGAACTCCCCTCTGAACCCGACGCAGAGAGGCGCGTCCCGGTGAACCTTGCCGACATCGGTTCGGGCTACCCGGTCCATCGCAAAGAAGATGATTTCCTCCCGACTTTCCGAAACCAGACCGCCATAAACCTGCCCGGCTCGGGACAGATTACGGAAGAATATCCATCCGCAGACCACCAGAGGAGATTCAGGATCGGAGGGAAGAGAGAGATCACCGATCAGCCCACTGAACTCGTCGATGAAATACTCCAGAGCACCCGCCGTGTACGGATGCATCGGGTGTTTGCCGACACCGGACAGTTTGACATTCCGCATCAGACCATCGCTGTGAGAAACACGATGGAAGTCAGACAGGACAAGATCGTTCGACGGAACACTGCGGGCAATGTCCCGGATCTGGCCGCCTTCAACCTCGATCTGAATCGGAGTCAACTGGAACGCACCCTGACCGTTGATCACATTGATCAGACCGACGCGGAAACACCCTTCACACCATTTGCCACGCAACGCGACCTTCCCCGAGAAACCGGCACGCCGGGGTGCATCGACGAAAAGCTCCGCGATATCGCCCCTGATTTCGCGTTGGCATTCCAGAAAAATCATCGGACTATCCGGATCTTCGCCGATCAGAACCGTGAACATCTGTCCGGCAGAACTCACACCGGGAAGGATCATCCAGCCCCGGATATGGAACTCGGACGCCCCCTGGAAAACGTCTTCCTCCAGACCGGAGAAAACATGATGGCAGATATCGTCGATGTAGCACTCCGCACCCTGCACGGAGAACCAGTCCGAAATCGCGACCGGCAGCTCCACAGACAGGTCACGGGCGGTCGGGGGGTCGAAAATATGACGCGGCGGAGCCTGATGACGCCATGATGCATGCGGCAGCAGGTGAACCTGCCCGGCATCCAGACGTAGCTCGGACACGCCCATTTCACGCCGCGGGGCCGTATCGTGATAAAGGGCGAGAAGCTCGTCCGCATAGTCACGCGCATGGGTCCAGAGCGCGGGCGTAATGTTCTGCATGATCTGACGGCGCAGCGGCTCGGAAGAACGCAGAAGCTCCAGACGCTCAAGCACCATGCTGGGACGGCTGATGGGAACCTTGAAACCGTTGACACCGTCTTCGACGCGGTCTCCCAGAGCCCCGACATCCGTAACGATGGGAATAAGCCCGTTCTGCCATGCTTCGGAGAGGGAAATGCAATATGTTTCGGGCCAGATCGACAGGTTCAGTGCGACATCCGCGACTTTCAGCGCATCAATGTCCCCCATGTCGTAACGGCCATAAATCTTGACATTCGCACGCGGGACAGCCGTCAGCACCGCCTCATATTCCGGGCTCAGATATCCGAAAATATGAAAAACGAAATGATCCGGATGCGCAATCTCGATCAGACTGAGGATCGTATCTGCACCCTTGGTCCGCAGGAAATTTCCGACAATCGCGACGCCAAGAGGGCGTTCCCCGAGAGGTTGATACGCTTTTCTCAGAACCGGAACCGTATTGTCCGGGCTCGGAATACCCATCACGAGGCTGCGCTTGCTATCGAGAACCGGATAGATCTCATGCGTCAGATTACGCGAATGAACCGTCCCGAACAGGATGGCATCAACCGAGTGCAGCATCTTCGCCACGAAGGCGCGGCGAGTCTGCTCCCCACCATGTTCCACATTTTCTGACGCCTTGAGGGTAATGTCAGCCGCGAGAACGGAACGAATCTCGTCTTCGACATAACGCAACTCATGGTTGAGCAGGTTATACCGTGCGGAGAGCAGCCAGAAATCATGGGCGGAGAAAATCACGCCCGTGCCATTTGCCTTGGCAATGATCGGCAGCGACAGGGCATGGTGGCCCAGATGCTGGAAATGGACGAGATCAATGTTGTACTGACTGAGAACGCTTGAAAACGCCATTTCTTCGGGCGCATCACACATCGCGTCCTGCCAGCCCACTTCCGGGACGTCAAAACGCTCCAGTTCGTGACCATTGGCTGTTGTCAGGCGGCAGAAGTTTCCGCGACGCAACCAGTAGAAATACTCTACGTCACGCGCCAGCAGCGTGCAAAGACCCTGCTGATAGACCTCCACACCGCCCCATGCTTGCTCATGAATTGTGGAATGTGTGCACATCAGCACCCGCAGCCGCCTGCGCCGGTGCAGCGGCGCAATCGCATGGGTGCGACGGCCAAAATCGGCTCCGGTAATACTGCGGATTTTCTCAAGTCGATGTTCGTAAAGATGCTGCGACAGAACCGACTTCTGCGCGGCCAGCGCAGCATTGCGACGCGCGCCTTTCTGCTTGAGCAGCTTTGCGATGGCAGCCACAACCTGATTGGCATCCCGGGCCAGTTCAATGCCATTCACTGTCTCGAAATGGGCGGCGTCCATACTTTCCGGAGCTTCCACGACCTGCGCCGCGCCCGCCAGAGCGAGTTCGAAGAAACGCGGGCCGGGCGCCGTCGCCTGACTGACCTCGCCATGGCTCGCGTAATCGCGGAACATGGTCAGAGTAACGGCGCTGACATTCGCGAAATCTATGAAAGCCTCATGGCTGATAGGACGCTGAATGGCGAGAGCCGCCAGATCGGCTGGCAGAGGCGGCAGGAACTCGTTGGTCGGACAGACCAGCTTGAGCCGGGCATCGGGGAACGCCGCAATGACCTTGCGCAGGGTATGGACGCGATTGGGCCACATCGTCCCCGCAAAGAAAATATCGTATTCCAGAGCGTCAGCGGGAAGCACGCTCCGTTCATGGATCGACGGGCTGGCAGCCAGGGGAAGGTAATGTCCCTTGCCATGATAGTATTCGGCGCAGGACGGGTCATTCGTGAAGACAAAGTCAAAAAGCTCGGCATTCTCGACATTGAAATCCCGCATGAAAGGATCTTCAAACGTCCAGAGGATCATGGTTTTGAAAGCAGGACGGACCCGACGGATCAGCGGAAGATTGATGCGCTGGGCGTCCAGACAGATCAGGACATCATGTCCACCTGAAGCGGCGATCCCCGCAAGGCTCATGTTGTCTGCAACCGCGACATTGTCTTTGCCGAAAAGCGCCTGAGCCGCCCGCTGTACGGCCAATGTCAGATAGGAATTGGGATTGTGGGTATAGTTCGTGTTGTAAATGACCGCCATCAATCTCCTGGGCGCTGACGCCCACTCCCATATTCAATATTGGCCAGCCGTCCGGATTTCAGCAGAGCATGCCTTCCGTTTACGGTATTTTTTTCTCAACGCATCTTCTTGTGTAGCGGATGACACGTTTAAGAAAAAGCCCACCGCAAAAGAATGAATTTTTAATAAAAAAAGGGCCGCCGAAGCGACCCTTTATTCTCCGACCGAAAGAGGAAAACCTCTTTCGGTGGCCTGTGCAGATGCTCAGGCGTCCGTGTTGCGACGGCGGATGGCGGCACCCAGGATATCACCCAGGGACGCGCCGGAGTCAGAAGACCCGTACTCGTTGATGGCAGCCTTGTCTTCCTCGACCTCACGGCCGCGGATCGTCAGAGCCAGCTTGCGCGACGCGCGGTCAACGGAGACGACCTTGGCGTCAACCTTTTCACCGACTGCGAAACGCTCCGGACGCTGCTCGGCCTTGTCACGGGCCAGTTCAGCGCGACGGATGAAGCCCTGCAGGACGTCATCAACCTTCACTTCGATCCCGTTGCTCTGAACAGCGGTCACGACGCAGGTCACGACAGCACCCTTCTGAACGCGGGACAGGGTGTCAGCTGCCGGATCTTCCTGAAGCTGCTTGATGCCCAAGGAGATACGCTCTTTCTCGGGATCCACATCGAGAACCTTGGCCTTGACGATCTGGCCCTTCTCGTAGTGCGCCATGGCTGCTTCGCCGGCTTCGTCCCAAGAGAGATCGGACATGTGAACCATGCCGTCGATGTCTGCGGAAAGACCAACGAACAGACCGAACTCGGTGATGTTGCGGATCTCGCCTTCGATGATCGAACCGACCTTGTGCTCTTCCTCGAACTGTTCCCAAGGGTTGCGCTGAACCTGCTTGAGACCGAGGGAGATGCGACGCTTGGAGCTGTCCACGTCCAGAACCATGACGTCGACTTCCTGCGAAGTGGCGACGATCTTGCCCGGATGGACGTTCTTCTTCGTCCAGGACATTTCGGAAACGTGCACCAGACCTTCGACGCCCGGCTCCAGCTCCACGAATGCACCGTAATCGGTGATGTTCGTGACGCGGCCCGTGAAGCGTGCTCCAGCCGGATACTTGATGGCGACGTTTTCCCAGGGATCAGCTTCAAGCTGCTTCATGCCTAGGGAGATACGCTGCGTATCGGAGTTGAAGCGGATGACCTGCACGCGAACCGGCTGACCGATCTGCAGCGCTTCGGACGGGTGGTTGATACGCTTCCAGGCGATGTCCGTGACATGCAGGAGGCCGTCAACGCCGCCGAGGTCAACGAACGCACCGTAGTCGGTGATGTTCTTGACGACGCCGTCGAGGATCATGCCTTCCTTCAGGCCCTGGATCAGCTCGGAGCGCTGTTCCGCACGGGTCTCTTCAAGAACGGCACGACGCGAGACAACGATGTTGCCACGAGCGCGGTCCATCTTGAGGATCTGGAACGGCTGCGGATGACCCATCAGGGGCCCGACGTCACGAACCGGACGGATATCGACCTGGCTGCCCGGAAGGAACGCCATGGCGCCACCGAGATCAACCGTGAAGCCACCCTTGACGCGACCGTAGATCGTGCCGTTGACGCGCTGGTTGTTGCCGAATGCACGCTCTAGAGCGGTCCATGCCTCTTCACGACGAGCCTTCTCGCGCGACAGGACGATGGAGCCGTCACGGTCTTCGTAACGCTCGACATAAAGCTCGACAACATCGCCCGGCTTCACGTCCGGAGCAACGCCGGCCGGACCGAATTCCTTAAGGGAAACGCGGCCTTCGCTCTTGAGGCCGACATCGACGATGGCGAATTCATCGGTCAGGCGGACAACACGGCCCGTGACAACCGAGCCTTCAAAGCCGGTATCGCGACCCAGGGTCTCGTCGAGAAGGGCTGCAAAATCCTCGAAACCGCGATCGGTCGAGGTGTTCTGAGTGGCTGAAGCCATGTAGATACGATATTCCCGGACGCCCGTTCCATGACCGGAGCGGATGTCCACGTCTGCGCCAGACCCAGTAATGGACCGGACGTCTCCCCGCCGCCGCTAAACGGTCAGATCGGGTTGTTGGCTGTTAGACCTGCCCGCCAGACGCGGGAACAGACCATCGCCCTCCCCTTCGAGGCGGGCGATACGCTGCACCAACACCCTACGGGGGCGTGGTGTCAATAAAAAAAGCCGTTTTTCTGCTGCTGTCGCGTCGGTTCAGCGCCGCGTGTGACGCAGGGCCACGATTTCGCAGGCTTTATCAAGAACCTCTGCGGCAGAAAGCCCGTCCGTTTCAATCAGAGCGGCATCCGCAGCCTGTATCAGTGGGGCCGTTTCCCGCGAGGAATCACGTGCGTCCCGCGCCACGAGTTCGGACACGGCCGCCTCAAGGGCAGAGCCTTCCAACGGAGTCTCGCCCGCCACCTGACGATGTCGACGTAAGGCACGGGTACGCGGAGAGGCCGTGATGAAGAATTTCACGTCCGCGTCGGGGAAAACAACGGTCCCGATATCGCGCCCGTCCACGACCGCACCGGTTTCGGACGCAAAAACGCGCTGACGGTCCAAGAGGGCAGCGCGAACAGCAGGCTGTGCCGCCACCAGAGACGCCCCACGATCGATCTCGGGAACACGCAGGTCCGTCCGCGCCAGATCGGTCTGTTGCAGAGCCTGCGCCTCAGCGGAAGCATCACCAGCCGGGTCCAGTCCGGCATTCACCATCCGGCGGGCAACGGCACGATACAACAGCCCGGTATCGAGATAGGGCAAGCCCAGTTTCGCGGCCAGAGCTTTGGCGAGCGTCCCCTTACCGGCCGCCGCAGGCCCGTCGACAGCGATGACAAGCGGACGAGCCGTCACGCCGTCAGCCCTGCGCCGAGAGCGTTCATCAACTCCACGAAGCCGGGGAAGCTGGTTTCGATAAAGGCCGTATCGTCCACGTTTACTGGCTTTGCAGACGCAAGACCAAGCACGACGGCACTCATGGCAAGGCGATGATCCATGTGGGTCTGGACTGTGCCGCCACCGAGAGGCGCATCAGCCCCCTTCACGATAAGGTCGTCTCCGATCACTTCTGTCTCGGCGCCGTTCACATTGAGCAGGGCGACAGTAGAGGCCAGACGATCGCTTTCCTTCACGCGCAGCTCTTCCAGCCCACGCAGGCGGGACGGACCCTCTGCAAAGGCGCAGGCCACGGCAAGGACCGGGTATTCATCGATCATGGACGGCGCACGCTCGGGCGGAACGTCCACGCCTTTGAGCTGGCTGTGACGGACATGCAGATCGCCAACCGGCTCCCCACCTTCCACACGCTCGTTTTCGATGGAGAGGGACGCCCCCATTTCGATCAGCGTTGTGAACAGCCCTGTCCGCAGCGGGTTGAGACCCACACCCTCGATCCAGATATCAGACCCCGGCACCAGCAGGGCGGCGACGATCGGGAAAGCCGCCGAAGACGGATCTCCCGGAACCGTCACATCCCGCGCAGTCATGACGACCGGCCCCGTCAGGGCGATTCGGCGTCCACCCGCATCAAGACGCGAAACATCCACCTCAACCCCGAAATGCCGAAGCATGTTTTCCGTATGATCGCGCGTGGCGACGGGCTCTTCCACAACTGTGGTGCCATGCGCGTTCAGACCCGCCAGCAGAATGGCGGACTTGACCTGGGCAGATGCAACCGGAAGGCGGTATTCGATCGGTTTCGCCTCTCCCGTCCCGCGAACGGCCATCGGCAGACGACCGCCTTCACGCGTCAGGAACTCGGCACCATTGGCCGCCAGAGGCGCAGTCACGCGGCGCATGGGCCGAGACCGCAGCGAGGCATCGCCCGTCATGACGCTGTTGAACGCATGGGACGACAAAATCCCCGCCAGCAAGCGGGCCGCAGTGCCGGAATTGCCCATATCCAGAACGTCCGCAGGCTCGGTCAGAGCGCCTACGCCACGGCCTTCAATGGTCCATTCCGTGCCCTCTCGCGTGATGGTCGCGCCAAGTGCGCGCATGGCATCGGCGGTCCGCAGTACGTCCTCACCTTCGAGCAGGCCGGTGACACGGGTGCGACCGGAGGCGAGGGCAGCGAGCATCAGCGAACGGTGGCTGATGGATTTGTCACCCGGAACACGGGTGCGGCCGGAAAGTCCCTTAAGGGACGCGGAGACGGTCAGGGGGCGCGAGACTTGCATAGAAGATGTTTTGCTGGGGTGCCCCATACCTGTCAATCGTATCTTGAAGGTGCAGTCATGCGCCGAAAAACTGGCAGGAATCATGCGATGGGATTTGACAGGACGCGCACAAGCTGGCATGGCCGCGTTCCTTATTCGAGGCATCAGCAGGTTCCCGCACAATGGCAAAACCCGAACTCGGTCTGAAACGGACATGCGTTGAATGCAACGCCCGCTTCTATGACCTGAACCGCGTCCCGGCGGTGTGCCCGAAATGCGGCACGACCCAGCCGGACGATTCCCGTCTCAAGCGCAGCGAAGTTCCGCTGCCGGAAGAAAAAGATCCGAAGCCTCAGGCCAACGAGCATGAGGACGACGTGGATCTGGAAGTCGCCGATGACGAGGACGATGACGATGTGATCGCCCCGGACGACGATCTGGACGATGACGACGATCTCAGCAACGACATCGAAGTTCCGAACGACAAGGACGACCGCGACGACAACTAAAGTTGTTGCAAAGCTCCTCTGTGCTGCTCTTCTGGCGGCACTGATGAACGGCTGCTCTGATCCGGAAGGCATTTTCGCCCCGGACAGCGCACCCGTTCGCGCATTCAGGGCCCGGCTCGACAGCCATCCCAGCGCAACGGCGGTTCTCCAGTCCCGCTGCCCGTCTCCAATCCGTGTCCTGCGCCTGAGCGTGGACCGGCCCGTGACGGAAGACATCCTGACATTGCTACAGGTTACGGAAACCCATCAGGTCAACACGCGGCATGTCCGGCTGCTGTGTGGAGAGACCGTGCTGTCGGATGCCTGGAACTGGTATGTGCCGGAGCGGCTTTCCCCGGCCATGAACACACTGCTTGAACAGACCGACACACCGTTTGGACGCGTCGTGCAGCAGACCGCTTTCAGGCGGGAAAGACTGGAAACACGTTTTCCGGGGGAAGTCTCCGGAATCGTTCTGGAGAACAGGGCGCTTCTGCGCCGGGGCACGGATGGCGCGCCAATTTCCCTCGTAGTGGAAGACTATCTCCCCGCAGCCCTCCGTCCCTGAACGTCAGGAGGCCGGAGACCAGTTCAGATGCTGTCCACCATCCAGCGCCAGCATCTGCCCCGTCACCGAAGGAAGCGCAAACAGCGCCAGTGCGGCCTGAGCGATCTCTTCGGGGGAAGAGCCATGCTGCAGCGGTGTGCGGGCGCACATGCTGTCAAAATGCTCCTGCGTCTGCCGCACCGCAGGAAGGACCGGACCGGGACCGATGGCGTTCACCCGGACCCGGGGGGCAAGTGCCAGCGCCATGGTCTGCGTCAGAGTCCAAAGCCCTGTGCGGGACAGGGTATAGCTGACGAAATGCGGCGTCAGGTTCCACACACGCTGATCCAGCATATTCAGAATCAGGCCCTCGGCCCCATCAGGAAGCGCCTTTGCCATAGCCTGCGAGAGGACAAAGGGCGCGCGAAGATTGGTTTCGAGATGCAGATCCCAGCTTTCGCGGGTAACGCTGCCCATCTCGTCACGAATGAAAGCGGACGCGTTGTTAATGAGGATGCCAACCGGGCCCAGAGCGGCCTGCACACGCGGCAGCAAGGCCTCAACCTCATCTTCGCAGTGCAGATCGGCCTTTAAAACGCAGCCTTTGCCGCCAATCCGCTTCAGAAGCTCTTCAGCTTGATGGGTACTGTCGCGACAATGGATAGCGACCGCAAATCCCTGCCCGGCCAGCATTTCCACCAGTGAAGCCCCGATACGCCGGGCGCCGCCCGTCACAAGAGCCACACGGGGGACACGCGGAGAAATCTGAAACGACGCCATTCTCAGAGAGACCGCCGGGCCGTCAGCGCGGCGGCGAGCGTCCCGTCATCCAGCACGTCCAGCGCGCCCCCCATAGGCACACCATGGCCCACACGCGTGACGCTCACGCCCGTTGGGAGCAGACGCTCCTGAAGCCAGTGCGCGGTGGTCGCCCCCTCAACGGTGGCGCTCAGGGCGAGAATGACTTCCCTCACCCCGCCTTCCTCGATCCGCTCGAACAGCGGGCGAACGTTCAGATCGTCCGGCCCCAGCCCCGCTAGCGCAGACAGGGTTCCGCCCAGAACCTGATAGACCCCGCGATGCACGCCCGCACGTTCCAGCGCCCAGAGATCGCCCACCGTTTCAACCACGCAGATCAGCCCCTGATCCCGCGCCGTGTCCGTGCAGATATGGCACGGGTCGACTGTATCCAGATTACCGCATTGCGTGCAGGTCTTCACGCTCGTGGCCGCGCGCTCCATCAGATGGGCGAGCGGTAGCATCCGGCTTTCCGGCTGGCGCAGAAGCGCCAGCGCGGCCCGACGGGCCGAGCGTGGCCCCAGCCCCGGCAGACGCGCGAGCATCGTAATCAGTTGGTCTATATCGCCGTGGCCCAACATGGGCGTAAAATCCCCGCCAGCCGGATCAGAACGGCAGTTTCAGGCCTGCCGGAAGATCAAGACCACCCGTCACGTCGCGCATGGCTTCGGAGCTTGCAGCCTCGGCCTTGGCTTTCGCGTCCGTATAGGCCGCCACGATCAGGTCCTGAAGCGTTTCAATATCCGTCGGATCGGCCAGTTGCGGATCAATTTTCAGGTCGCGCATTTCGCCCTTCCCTGTCAGCTTGACCGTCACCAGCCCGGCGCCGGCAGACCCATCGACCACGAGAGACGCCAGATTGCTCTGCGCGGCTTCCATCTTGGCCTGCATCTGGCTGGCCTGCTTCATCAGTCCGGCAAGGTTTTTCATGGGTATGTCCTTCAGTTCAGGTTCAGATCGTCTTCATCAAGGAAATCGGCATCCAACGGCGCGAATTCCAGATCGGGTGGAGCATCATCGGTCAGCGGCACCGTGATTTCCGGCGGCAGGCCGTATTCATCAAGGGAGTGGTCTTGAACTTCCCCGATTTTCGCACCGGGAAAAGCTTTCAGGATGGCCTGCACCAGCGGATGTTCCTCCACCGAGGCCTGATTGATGGCCACAACCTCTGCGCCCTGCTCGTCGAGTGTCGGCTCACCCGAAGCGGTCGAGGCACTGACACGCCATTGACCGGGGTAGACACGGTCGAGCAGTTTCTGAAGCTGACGCTCGATACGGGCCTGCGGCTCTTCGGCGCGAATCTGGACGTCGGGGGGCGAGAAACGCACAAGATGGACAGCGTTGCGGAGCAGTCCGTGAAGAACGGGCTCGCGCTCCCGCGCCACCATCGCCACCATCTCGCGCCATGTCCGGGGCGGCGGCGGAAGTTCAGGTTCGGGTTCAGGCTCCGGAGCAGCTTCGGCATAACCAACACCGGGCTCGAGAATCGTTCCACCATTCGCAACCAGCCGCACATGCGCCCGAGGCGCAGGACCGCCTGAGCTTTCGCTAACATTGGTCGAGGCGATACCGCTGACTGCAGCTGACGGCGTGGCTGAAGACGTCCCACCTGTCGGCGTGAGAGGCATAGCTGGCAGAGACAGGTCCTGCCCGCCTTCGGTCAACTGGCGGATCAGCCGGTCCGGCGTGGGCAGCAGACTGGCATAACACAGACGGATCAGGACCATCTCCGCCGCCTGACGGCGATCCGGAGCCGTCTCGACTTCCTGCACGCCTTTCAGCAGGATCTGCCATGCGCGGCCCAGCACGGCATTGGACAGACGGTCAGCCAGCGCCCCGCCGCGTGTGCGCTCGGCTTCCGGCAGATCCCGACCCTCCCGCAGGGACGGAATGGCCTTGAGACGCGAAATCAGATGCAGCAGATCCAGCAGATCCGCCAGCAGCACCCCCAGATCTGCACCGCGGGCATAAGCCTGATCGGTCAGGTCCAGCGCATCGGCAGGCTTGCCCGCCATGAGCGCGTCCAACAGATCGAACACCAGACCACGATCCGCCAAGCCCAGCATGTCGGCCACGGCATCCGCATCACTGGCCCCCTGCGCGATGGCCTGATCGAGCAGCGAGAGCCCGTCACGCACGGAGCCATCCGCCGCACGGGCGATCAGGGCCAGCGCGTCTTCCGAAAGGGTCGCCCCTTCCTTCAGCGCGATATTGTGGAAATGTCCGGCCAGCAGAGATTGCGGAACACGGCGCAGATCGAAACGCTGGCAGCGGGACAGAACGGTGACCGGAACCTTGCGCAGTTCGGTCGTGGCGAAAATGAACGTGACTTGCGGCGGCGGCTCTTCAAGCGTCTTGAGCAACGCATTGAAGGCATTGCGAGACAGCATGTGGACTTCATCGATGATGAAGACCTTCATCCGCGCCTGCATCGGGCGAAACCGCGTTGCTTCAATGATTTCACGCACATCGTCCACGCCCGTGCGGGAGGCGGCATCCATTTCCAGCACGTCGGGGTGACGATCCGCCAGAATGGCGGTGCAGTTGGCACAGACACCGCAGGGATCGGCGGTCGGGCCACCGTTGCCGTCCGGGCCAATGCAGTTCAGAGCGCGGGCAATGATGCGGGCAGTCGTCGTCTTGCCCACACCGCGCACACCCGTCAGCATGAAGGCATGGGCCACACGCTTGAGCTCGAACGCCCGGCGCAGGATGCGGACGAGCGAGTCCTGCCCGATCAGATCATCAAAAGTCTGCGGCCGGTATTTGCGGGCCAGAACGCGATAAGGCGCAGCCTCGGCGACCGGGGGCGCAGGAATGTCCTGTGCTGGTGCGTCTCCGAAAAAACCGCCACCAGTGTCGGGCGGCAGGGGGAGATCGTCGTTTTCGTCAGTCATGGAAATGTCGAACCCTCAGCACGGAGGATGGGACCGTTAGAAAACGGTCGGGACGCTGCATGAAAAAGAGCGTCCGGTAACTGTGTGAGGTAGGAGGCCGGACATTCAACCCGGATAAAACTCACTGCGGCTGCTTCCTTCCGGACCTGACCGGGTTGGCAAGGTATCCGTCCAAAGCCGACCTCCCGGCGCTCTCCTAACACGGAGACGGGGGTGTCTGACAACCCCCAATCATCAGAGTGCGCCCTCATTCCCGTGTCTTATTCGCCGACAGCCGCACCGCCCATGTGCCGCGGGTCGGCCGCACCATAGATCAGACCGGTCTTCGGGGCCTTCAGGCTCGGGCGATCAGCAAGAATGCCTTCAGCCACACCCCACGGACGATGCGGCGACAGGGCATAGCCCTCGGCCTTGAGAGTCTGCATGGCGTCGTCAGACAACGCGCCCTGCTCAAGCTCAACAGCCGAAGGCTCCCACTGTTCATGGATTCGCGGCAGGTCGATGGCCTGACGGATATCCAGCCCGTAATCGATCACCCCGAGAATGGCGGAGAGCGTAATCGTCGGAATGCGCGAACCGCCGGGGCTACCGATCACCATAACGACCTTGCCATCACGCGAGACGATGGACGGCGACATCGAAGACAGCGGCGTCTTGCCCGGCGCAATCGCATTGGCTTCCGAACCGACAATGCCGAACATGTTGGGCGCACCCGGCTTGGACGAGAAATCATCCATCTCGTCGTTCATCCAGATGCCAGTATGACCACCCATCACGCCCGCGCCGAACCAGCCATTGAGCGTATAGGTTGCCGAAACAGCCGTTCCCTCATGATCGAGCACTGAAAACTGTGTCGTCTCGTGCTTCTCCTGGGTGTCGGGAGCCGCCTGCGTCACAGGAGCAGGCAGCGGCTCTCCTGCCCTTAGCGTGCTGGACGACAGCGCGCGATCGGTCGGAATGCCCTGGCGGATCTGATAGGCGTAAGCGGGGTCGATCAGGTGTTCGACAGGATTATGGACGAAATCCGGATCGCCCAGATCGCGCCGGTCGGAATAGGCATGACGCATGGCCTCGACCTCGCGCTGTACGGCTGGCGCCGTATGCAGGCCGAGCGCATGCATGTCATAGCCGGAGAGAATGTTCAGGATTTCGCAGAGCGCAACGCCACCACCGCTCGGCGGGGGAGCCGTGTCGATCGTATAGCCCCGATACGTGCAGCGGATCGGGTCAAGGTGGCGGATATGATAGTTCTGGAAATCGGAAAGCTGAAGAATCCCGCCGCCTTCGGTGCTGGCGCGCACGATCTCTTTCGCGATCGGACCGTCATAGAACGCCTTCGGGCCCTCTTTCGCGATCAATTCCAGCGAGTCCGCCAGATCCTTCTGGACCAGACGGTCGCCCACCTGAAGCGACGTACCATCAGGGCGCAGATAGAACGCGCGGGCATAAGGATCGTGCTGGAAATAGCGCGTCGAGGTGTGCAGAAGGTCCGCATCGCCCTGGTTCAGCACGAAGCCGTCCCGGGCCAATGCAATCGCCGGTGCCATGACCTTGGCGCGCGGCAGATGTCCCCATTTCTGCAGAATAGAATCCAGTCCAGCGACCGTGCCTGGAACCGCAACAGCTTTCCAACCTTCGGTGGACAGACCCGGAATGACCTTGCCCGCAGCGTCCTGATACATCGTGGCCGTCGCAGCGGCGGGAGCATGTTCGCGGAAATCAATAAAGACCGTCTGGCCCGTTTTCAGACGCAGGGTCATGAACCCGCCGCCGCCAATATTGCCGGCTGCGGGATAGACCACAGCCAGAGCATATCCGACGGCCACGGCCGCATCGACCGCATTGCCACCCTGCGCAAGGATTTTCGCACCGGCATCGGAGGCGAGATGCTGCGCCGACACCACCATGCCATGACGACCGGAAGTCAGCACACCGGCACTGACATTGTCCGGACCGAAAGCCAGAGGATCATGCGCTGAACTCAGCGCCGGGGCGGCTGCGGTAGCGAGCGTCGTGCTGCTGATCAGGGCCGTGGCGAGAAGAAGCGAAAACGCTCTCATGCGGTCTCTCCATAAGGAGGCTTGGTGTAGCCTTTGGGGGACAGGGTGAAAATTTCGCAACCATCGGCCGTCACGCCGACCTGATGCTCGAACTGGGCAGACAGGGTGCGGTCACGGGTTACGGCTGTCCAGCCGTCATCAAGAATTTTCACGTCCGGGCGGCCGATATTCAGCATGGGCTCGATCGTGAACACCATGCCCTCCACAAGCCTTACCCCCTCACCCGGACGGCCATAGTGCAAGACATTCGGTTCGGCATGGAAATCCCGGCCAATGCCATGGCCACAGAAATCCCGCACGATGGAGAAACGGTTGGCTTCCGCATATTCCTGAATGGCATGTCCGATATCGCCAAGCGTCTTGCCGGGGCGCACCTGCGCAATCCCGCGCATCAGGGCCTCATACGTCACATCGACCAGTTTTTCGGCCTTCTTCGGCGCCTTGCCCACGACATACATGCGCGAGCTATCACCGTACCAGCCATCCAGAATGGAAGTGACGTCAATATTCACGATGTCACCGTTGGACAACTTCTTCGGGCCGGGAATCCCGTGACACACGACATGGTTGATCGAAATACAGCAGGATTTTGGATAGCCACGATAGTTCAACGGAGCGGGGGTCGCGCCATGGGCAAGCGTAAAATCGTGGATCAGCTGGTTCAGCTCTTCCGTGGTCACGCCGGGCTGCACATGGGGCGTGATCATGTCCAGCGCCTCTGCCGTCAGACGGCCAACACGATGCAGATGTTTGAAATCGTCCTGATCGTAGAGAACGATACCCCGTGCATGATCCATACCTGCTGCCCGATCCTTCAATCTTCAAAAAGTCCGGACAAAATGCGTCTGTCCGGGCTGGATCGCAAGGCGGCAGGTCAGATTTTCAGGATCAGCTGTGCCGGGAACGCTTTTTATGAGCGACGGCATGGCGCACGCTAACCATGCGTACAGCTGCCCCATGGTGCGAAATCCGGCCATAACGACGTGGCGCCGTCGGCGCATCGGCAACTTCCATAGGACGCGAAGACGCCAGCAGGAAACCGTGATGGAAACGACCACGACGACGGGCAGATGCCATCAGGATACCGGATGGTGCAGCCGGATGAAGCAGCGGCTGAGGCGCGACACCTTCATCAGCAAACCCCTTGTCGAGCAGCGCCACCATTTCCATGGAACGACGCGCATTACTGGAAGACCCCATGACCACACCGATCAGGCGAACATTGCCGCGCTGGGCAGAGGTAATGAGATTGTGGCCGGCCAGATCGGTGTAGCCCGTCTTGAGACCGTCAGCGCCCGCATAGATTTTCAGCATCGGATCATGATTCGGAACCATGCGGCGATGGAAATAAAAGGAGGGAACGTTGAAATAGTGATAATATTGCGGGAAATCCGCAATCAGATGCTGCGACAGCAGGGCCAGATCATGTGCTGTCGTCACCTGGTCCGGATCAGGCAGACCGGAAGCATTGCGGAAGGTCGTATTGACCATCCCCAGAGCCCGGGCCTGCTGCGTCATGAGCTGGGCGAAACGCACTTCGTCTCCACCGCCAAGGAACTCACCGAGAGCACAGGCCGCATCATTGGCGGATTTCGTGACCAGCCCCAGAATGCCCTGCTCCACCGTCAGCTTCGTTCCCGGCACAAGACCCAGCTTTGACGGAGCCTGAATGGAGGCGTGGATGGACACCGGAACCTGCTCGTCCAGCGTAATCTGATGCGCCTCAAGAGCGCGGAACGTCAGATAGAGCGTCATGAGCTTCGTCAGAGACGCAGGATAGCGTTGCAGTTCAGCGTCCGTCGCCGAGAGGACAGCGCCTGTCTTGGCATCCATCACATAGCTTGAAACATGTCCGGCATATTGCGCCTTCGCCGATCCCAGCCCCATGGCCGTCATGGCGCACAACAGAAAAGCTTTCTGGAACGGGAAACGCATTTACTGACAGCCTCTGAACGGAACGTCGTCTCGGGAAAGATCTGGGCTTTTGAGCCACCTTCATCACAGGCAGTCTAGGCGCATTGAAAACTTCCCGTCCACCAGCTTTGAAGGACTTTCCTTAATTTTTCGTAAGCAGGCCGGAAAGGAGGCAGCATCGTGGCACCCGACGCATAAAAACCTTATTTCAGGGGCTTGCAGCCCTTCTCAAGACCGAAATTCGCACCATATCATACCCGTCATGTCTTCTTACGATCTTCCCCCCTGTCCAAACGGCCTTTCCGGTGTCGCGTCTTTACGGAGTCCAGCCCGTATGGGGCCGGAGTCTCCCGACTCCATTCCGCCTCATGGGCCGGACAGGAGAGACGAGGATCAGGACCTTGACGTCAGCGTGGTGGTGCGCCCCAGAACCCGGACGCGCAAACCTTCCATGTACAAGGTTCTGATGCTCAACGATGACTACACGCCCATGGAATTCGTGGTGCATGTGCTGGAGCGCTTTTTTGCCAAGACCCGGGACGAGGCAACGTCCGTCATGCTTCAGGTTCACCAGCGCGGCGTCGGAGTCTGCGGGGTGTTCACGTATGAAGTGGCTGAAAGCAAGGTGACACAGGTGATGGATCTGGCACGCCAGAACCAGCATCCCCTTCAGTGCACGATCGAAAAAGACTGATCCGTCTGACAGGCAGAAAAGCTCGGACGCAGGATAATTTCTTGTTTCCATCTGCGTTTCTGACTGGCGTTACACGTTACTCCGCGACAAGATACCTTTCCCACGAGAGGTCGAGAGGAGCGCCATCACATGCTGTCCCGTACGCTCGAACAGACACTCCACCGCGCCCTGACATTCGCAGGTGACCGGCGTCACGAATATGCAACCCTCGAACATCTTCTGCTCGCGCTGACAGAAGACGACGATGCTCTGACGGTCTTCCGGGCCTGCGGCATCGATCTCGACAAGCTGCGCTCCGATCTGACGGATTTCCTGGACAAGGATCTGGCCGGACTAGCGGCGGAACGTCCGACGGAACCCAAACCGACCGCGGCTTTCCAGCGCGTGATCCAGCGCGCGGCCATCCATGTGCAGAGCACGGGGCGCGACGAGGTTACGGGCGCAAACGTGCTTGTGGCTCTGTTTGCCGAACGTGAAAGTCACGCCGTCTATTTCCTGCAGCTGCAGGACATGACACGACTCGATGCAGTCAATTTCATCTCGCACGGTATCGCCAAGGCTCCGGATCGGGGTGCAGGACGGCGCGCGGCTGCGGCCTCCAAGGACACATCCGAGCGCGAGGAGCGCAAGGAAACGCCCAAGGAAGGCGCGCTCGCAACCTATTGCGTCGATCTGAACGAACGTGCGCGTGAAGGGCGGATCGATCCGCTGATCGGTCGCGATCAGGAGATCGAACGCACCATCCAGATCCTGTGCCGCCGCACGAAGAATAACCCGCTTTATGTAGGCGATCCCGGCGTCGGCAAGACGGCGATTGCCGAAGGTCTGGCAAAGCGGATCGTGGAAGGCGAAGTGCCGGACGTTCTGCTGAACAGCACGATCTACTCGCTGGATATGGGCTCGCTTCTGGCTGGCACGCGCTATCGTGGCGATTTCGAAGAGCGGTTGAAGGCCGTCGTGACGGAAATGGACCAGACCCCTGGTGCCATCCTGTTCATCGACGAAATCCACACCGTCATTGGCGCGGGAGCGACCTCGGGCGGTGCAATGGATGCGTCCAACCTGCTCAAACCTGCCCTGGCCGCCGGGACGCTGCGCTGCATCGGGTCCACGACCTACAAGGAGTTCCGCCAGCATTTCGAGAAAGATCGGGCGCTTGTCCGCCGGTTCCAGAAGATCGACGTGCCGGAGCCTTCGATCGAGGACGCGATCAAGATTCTTCGCGGCCTGAAGGGTAGCTACGAGAAGCATCACAAAGTCCGTTACACCGAAGAAGCCTTGCGGGGTGCGGTCGAACTGGCGGCCAAGTATGTCCATGACCGCAAACTGCCGGACAAGGCGATCGATGTGATCGACGAAGTTGGCGCGGCCCGGATGCTTATCCCCGAGAACAAGCGCCGCAAGACCGTGACGCTGAAGGACGTGGAAGAGGCCATCGCCAAGATCGCCCGCATCCCGCCCAAAAGCGTTTCGGCCGATGACCGCGAGACCCTGCGCCATCTGGAACGGGACCTGCGGAACATGGTCTTCGGGCAGGACAAGGCGATCGACGCGCTGGCTGCGGCGATCAAGCTGTCTCGCGCCGGGCTGCGCGATGCGGAAAAGCCGATCGGCAACTATCTGTTCTCCGGCCCCACGGGCGTCGGCAAGACGGAAGTCGCCAAGCAGCTTTCCAACTCGCTCGGGATTGAGCTGATCCGCTTCGACATGTCCGAATACATGGAGCGTCATTCGATCTCGCGTCTGATCGGTGCGCCTCCGGGCTATGTCGGGTTCGATCAGGGAGGCCTGCTGACGGATGCGATCGACCAGCATCCGCATGCGGTCCTGCTGCTGGACGAAATCGAGAAGGCCCATCCGGACCTGTTCAATGTCCTGCTTCAGGTCATGGATCATGGTCGCCTGACGGATCACAACGGCAAGGTCGTTGATTTCCGCAACGTGATCCTGATCATGACCACCAATGCGGGCGCAGCGGACCTGTCCAAGGAAGCGATCGGGTTTGGACGAACGGCGCGGAGTGGCGAGGACGAAGAGGCGGTCAAACGCCTGTTCACACCGGAATTCCGTAACCGTCTGGATGCGATCATTCCCTTCGCCAACCTGACGCCGGAGACCGTGGGCCGCGTGGTCGAGAAGTTCGTGCTTCAGCTCGAAGCCCAGCTTGCCGACCGCCATGTGACGATCGAGATTTCCTCGAGCGCCAAGGAATGGCTCGCCGAACGCGGTTATGACCGCCTGTATGGTGCGCGCCCGCTGGGACGTGTCATTCAGGAATACATCAAGAAGCCTCTGGCCGAAGAACTGCTCTTCGGGCGACTGGCTCAGGGCGGTGCCGTTCGGATTGGTATGAAGAACGGCGCACTCGACTTCGATATTCTCGAAGGCAAGGATGACACCAAGGGCGAGGATGGCGCTTCGAAGAAAGACGAAGCGACAAGCTGAAACCTTGCACTCCAGAAAAGGCCCGTGAGACACTGCCTCACGGGCCTTTTTTGTTACTGGTAGCGGGTACCGTTCACCACGACATAGCCGGGCCAGGGCCATTTGCGACCTGTGCCATGATGGGTCCAGTCCACGCCCTGGCGGCGCAGGCTGTCGTAATAGTAGCGGCCTTGGACCTCAACCTGATCGCCCTTGCTGACCCAGGGCCATTGCGGTGCATTCATCTGGTCCAGATCGGACACGATCCGGATAGAGACCCCCTGCCCGACCGACAGATAGAAATAGCCGTGCCAGCCGCTGCGGGTCCGCTTTGCTCTGGGAGAGACCGCCAGCACCTGCCCGCACAGATGCTCGGGCAGGTCGATGCCAGTCGGGCCGCTCTGTTCCAGTCCCTGCTGATCAGCGAGGAAACGCGCATTGTCACACTGTGCTGGCATGCCATGCGTGCTGTGGGATGCAGTATTCTGACCGAAAAAGCCCTGAGCAGATGCGGCTAATGGCGCGCATAGCAGTGCCACAGCAAACGTGGAGAGCAGGCGGAATGTCATGAAGGGGGTTTTCTCCTGTCGGGGCGGCCCTGTCTGTTGCTCTGCCGCCGGAAGGTCCGGACCGGACACAAAAAAACCCGCCCCAAAAAGGGAACGGGCCTTTCTGCTGGTCCGCGATAACGGATCAGGGAGCTTCGCTGGCGCCCTCACCGGCGGCAGGCTCAGCCTTGGCGGCTTCGCTCACAACCGGACGTGCCGGTGCGCCATCCGTGATCATTTCGAGCTGGCCCGTGATCTGACCACCATCTTCAACCTGAAGGCGGCGGCACTTCACCTTGCCAATAAGGCGACCGGTCGCGCGGATCGTGAGGCTTCCATTAACCGTCAGGGTGCCGTCGATCGTGCCAGCCAGTTCCGCGTCTTCAACCTCAACGCCACCCCGGAATACGCCGCCATGCGTGACCTGAAGCTCGGCAGCATGGATCATGCTGGACTCGACCGTGCCTTCGACAACGAGGCGCTCGGCGTCCTGCACGGAGCCCTGAACGCTGATGCCACGGCCGACAACGAGCGTACGACGCTCCGGACCGGTCTGGCGCGGTGCGCCCGGAACGGCGGCCACACCGGGGCGCGGTGCCCCTGCCGGCGTTACGCCCGTCGGAGAATTGGAAGACGGCGGTGCCGGAAAAGGGGTACGACCCATGGGCGCGGGGTCCTTCTGCTGGTTGGGCTGCTGGGCGAGTTGGGGACTGGAGGGCGATCCGGATCCTGACGCGGGAGCCGTCTGGCTGGGAGCGTCCGGCCGGTTGGGGAAAATGGGCTGACCTGCAAGTTTGCCGTTCTCGACAGGCTTGGAGTCATCTTCCGGTTTGCGTCTTCTGAACAAGGAAACCCCGCTGCGGATCTGGAAAAGAACACTCTAATTCTGTCTCGGACGTCTCCCGGAAAATCCATTGCGAGAACTGGACGCTCGCAGACAGAGCATTCGGGAGCCGGTCTTTCGACAAGGCTACACGCTCACGACCCGGCGGGACAAGACGCGCATTTCCATAAATGTGACGAAATCTCACGGATGAAAACGGCGTCGGGTTAACCGGGAGTTGGCGTGAACCCAGAGGGCACCTATGATCGTGTTGATTTAATGGCGCAGCCTGCCCGTTAAATGTTTTTTTCTGAAGTTTTCAGCGACCTGACCGGAGTTCCAATGTCTGCACCCCAGCATGACCTTCTGTGTATCGGCAATGCCATCGTCGACGTTCTCGCCCCTGTGGGCCAGGACCTGATCGACGGGCTTGGCGCTGCTGCCGGGAGCATGACCCTGATCGACGCTGCCACGGCGCATGCCATCGAAAGCCGCGTGGATATCGAAAACGTGACAGGCGGCGGTTCTGGCGCCAACACGGCCGTCGTGGCGGCCCGTATGGGGGCAAAAGTGGCCTACCTCGGCAAGGTCACGGCTGATGAAGCCGGCGACCATTTCACGCGCGACATCCGCGAACAGGGCATCACCTTCCCGTCCGAGCCGCTTCCGGCTGCCGATGGCACGCCGACCGCACGCTGTATCGTTCTGGTAACGCCCGAAGGCCAGCGTACCATGTTCACCTATCTTGGCGCCTGCACGGAATTCACGCCCGAGGACGTACATGAGTCCGTCGTGGCGGATGCGGCCATCACCTACCTGGAAGGCTATCTGTACGACAAGCCGCAGGCTCAGGAAGCATTCGAACACGCAGCCCGTCTGGCCCGCAAGGCTGGCCGCCAGGTCGCCCTGACGCTATCCGACACGTTCTGTGTGGAACGCCACCGCGCGGCCTTCCACGAGCTTGTGGCGGGCCATGTGGACATCCTGTTCGCCAACGAGGCCGAGCTGCTGGCCCTGTACGAAGTCACGGATTTTGAAGAAGCCGTCACGCAGGTTGCCGCTGAAACCAAGCTGGCCGTCATCACGCGCAGCGAAAAGGGTGCGGTCGTGATTGGCGAAGGCGAGCGCCATGACGTTCCGACAACGGAAGTGAAGGTCGTGGACACCACGGGCGCTGGCGATGCGTTCGCAGCAGGCTTCCTCGCCGGGTTGAGCAAAAAGCACGACCTCATCACCTGCGCGAAGCTGGGCAATCAGGCGGCCGGTGAGATCATCACTCGTTACGGTGCCCGCCCGACCGAAACGTTCACGCTGACGGCCTGAGACGTACCACTGGGCCGGTCTTAAAGATCGGCCCAGCCAATGCGAGCGACCCTATACCGGTCAAAGGACTCCCGCACAGCCGGGTCCAGAAGCGCGGCCAGTTCGCCTTCCTGCTCATAACCCGGCATGAAACGCTGCATCATGGCGTCCTGAGCCGTGGCGGGGTGAAAATAGATTTCGCTTGTGCCCACCGGCAGACGCGGAATGAGTCCGCGAATATGGTCAGGCGTCATATGGCCGGACCAGCGCAGACCGAAGCACCAGTCATTGGTTTTCAGCCCCGCCTTGCGGATCTGGTAACGCAGCACGCCGATCCAGTGCCGCAGGGCGCGGTCTCCCAGCGTATCGTTGGCCTCAACAGACTCCGGCGGCTCAAACGGCGAGCGCACCGCCCGCAATCCATGCTCCAGACCGGACTCGATCAGAAAGCGCCCCACGGTCGGATGCAGATGCATGTGCTTGTGGGCATTCGCATGATCAAGCGTCAGGCCGCTTGCCGCAAAGGCCCGGAACTGAGCTTCGATTTCGCGACGCAGAGCGCTTCGGGCCTGCGGGCTGAAAAAATACTCCACACCCAGACGAAGCTGGTTCCGCCCGAACCATCCCTGTTCGTCCGTAATGGCAGGCAGATCGAGCACGGACCTGCCCTCAATCGCCACGACATGCAGCCCGACTTTCAGATCCGGCATCGTCTTCGCTCGCCGGATGGCATCCTCGGCGGCATCTCCGGCAACCATCAGACTGGCCGTGGACAGGATGCCGTTGCGATGAGCCTGTTCGATAGCCTCGTTGACTTCGAGGCTCATGCCGAAATCATCGGCAGAGACGATGGCGCGGCGCAGGGAACTGGATGTCATGGCGGATCTCACAAAAAAGGGGTCATGACATGCGCCATGACCCCTGAAAAATAATACGTCAGGCGCGCCGCTCAGGCGGCGTGACGGTCCTTGAGGAACTGGAAGAACTCCACACCTTCGCGCAGACGACGCTTCATCATCTGCGGGCTGCGGATCATCTCGTTGACGATGGAGGCGATCTTGGAGCCGCGGAAGTAGAACTTGCGGTAGAACTCCTCGACGCTCTCGAAGATTTCCGTATGCGACAGATGCGGATAATGCAGCGGTGCAATCTGCACGCCACTCTCATCAATCAGTTCGGCTTCCGCCTCGTTCAGCCAGCCATTTTCCGTCGCCTGCTTGTGCAGGAACGTGCCGGGATATGGCGCGGCCAGGGACACCTGCAGCGTATGCGGGTTAATCTCTTTAGCGAACTGGATCGTCTCCTGAATGGTCTCCTTCGTCTCGCCCGGCAGGCCGACGATGAAGGTTCCGTGGATCTTGATGCCCAGCTTGTGGCAGTTGCGCGTGAATTCCTTGGCCGTTTCGACCAGCATGCCCTTCTTGATGTTGTGAAGGATCTGCTGGTTGCCGCTCTCATACCCGACGAGCAGCAGACGCAGGCCGTTTTCCTTGAGAATCTTCAGGGTGTCGTAAGGAACATTCGCCTTGGCGTTGCAGGACCATGTGACACCGAGCTTACCCATTTCGCGGGCAATGGCTTCGGCGCGCGGCAGATCGTCCGTGAAGGTGTCATCATCGAACATGAATTCCTGCACTTCGGGGAAGTACTGCTTGGCCAGCCGCACTTCGGCAGCCACATGCTCGGGGCTGCGGGTCCGGTAACGATGGCCGCCCACCGTCTGCGGCCACAGGCAGAACGTGCAGCGCGACTTGCAGCCACGGCCCGTATAGATCGAGATGTAGGGGTGCTTCAGATAGCCGATGAAGTAGTCGTTGATGTTGAGGTCACGCTTGTAAACCTCGGTCACGAACGGCAGGCTGTCCATGTCTTCGATCATCGCGCGATCCTTGTTCGCGACGATCTCACCCTTCTCGTTGCGCCAGGTGATGCCATCCACTTCCGCAAGTGGCTTGCCTTCGGCGATTTCTTTGATGGTGAAGTCGAATTCGTTGCGCGCCACAAAGTCGATCGGGCTGCCCTTCTCCATGCTCTCGGTCGGCTGGACGGCCACCTTCGCACCGACCATGCCGATCATGATCTTCGGATTGGCATCCTTGATCATCTGCGCCACGCGGACGTCAGAAGCGAAGGACGGCGTGGACGTATGGATGACGACAAGGTCGCGGTTCTTTACGTCTTCGAGGATGGGGTCCATGCCCATCTTGGCGGGCGGCGCGTCAATCAGGCGTGATCCGGGAACGAGAGCGGCCGGCTGGGCCAGCCATGTCGGAAACCAGAAGGACTTGATTTCGCGCTTTGCCTGGTAGCGGGAGCCCGCGCCACCGTCGAAGCCGTCAAAGGAGGGAGGCTGGAGAAAAAGGGTTCTCATCATGATCGGACACTCTTTCGGGTGGCGCCGGCCTGGAGCGAGGGGGCGCAGGACACGGAATTACGTTTTCTTCGGGCGATATGGACCGTTCTGCCCCGCCATGCAACGCGCGATCCGCGCGCACTGCCCACCATAATGGCAGCAGACAGCCAGTCACGGACGACAAGAAGCGGGATGACACTCGGGAGCGGACAGTCCGTGGCACGGTCCATAATGCGGCTTCCAATAGCGCGGAGCAGCCATGTCAGAAGTAGCAGGAGCCATGTCCACCAGGCATTCGGACGGAACAGCACGGCCGTTACCGCCCAGAACAGGGGAAGCTGAATGGATGACAGACCATAGCCAACCGGAGCGACATTCTTGACGGTCCGCCCCCAGCGCAGCTCATGCGCCAGCAGCTCGCCGAGCGAATGTTCGCCCACAGTCGTGTGGGTCAGGGTCGGGGCGATGGCGATATTGTCGCCCCGACCCCGGATGAGTTGACCCAACTCGGCATCATCCGCCACATGATCAACCAGCGCCTCAAGACCCCCGATCTCTTCAAGGGTCTGACGCCGCAGGGCCATGGTCGCGCCCAGACAGTCCTGACGCCCGAGAAAACGGGACATCATGACGCCGGGCAGGAAATTATGATTGATCTGACAGGCACCAAGCTGCTGTACGAGCGTCCCGGCAGCAGGGCGGCCAGAATACAGGGTCGTCACCAGACCGGTCCCCTGCTCTTCCAGACTCGTCACGACATGACGCAGATAATTGGGGCTGGCGTGAATGTCCGAGTCGGAAATCACGATAATGTCATGACGGGACTCCCCGTACATGTTCATCAGATTCCCGACCTTGCGGTTCGGACCATATTCGCGCGGATCAATCACTACACTGACCGGAACCTGCGGATAGCGTAATCGAAGGCGTTCAACAACGGCCAGAGCCGTGTCCTGCGCGTCCTGTACACCAAAGACGATCTGAAAGTCGGAATAGTCCTGTGTGAAGACGCTTTCCAGCGCATCCTCGAGCAGCGGCTCGTTACCGTGCAGAGGCTTCATCACCGTGACGGCGGGCCATGTCCGCTCGAACAGGCGCAGCGCGTCATCCGCGCGGCGCTCCGTGCGGCGGAACCGGGCGAGCAGGAGGGCGCCCGTCAGCGCCTGTAGGTTTCCAGCGGCAGAAACAAGGGCACAGACGCTGGCTGCAATGGTAAGAGGTAAGGGCACGACGGTGTTCTAGCCTTCCCAAACGCTTTTGGGAAAGACTGCCATCGCGGGACCGGGCTCAGTCATGCAGGAAATGGGCTGTCTTGTCGTCCAGATGATCGGCCAGACCATTGGCACCGCCCTGGCTCAGGGCACCCCCGAAATCGGAACGCTGCGCTGCGACCTGACTGATATGCGCGTTCAGAAGAACGTCCGTAATCCGCCAGCCCGACGCTCCATTCGTCATGATGTAGTCGATGGGCACGGCTTCTGCGCCATCTGTCCCGCCGATCGTCGTATCAACAATCACACCTCCGGTCGGATTGGGGCGCGTCTGTGGAGAGACGGTAAATGCGGCCTGCGCCTGAGGCTTAAACGATGCGGCATAGTGCGCGATCGTGAACTGACGGAACGATCCCAGAAGGCGCGTGCGATCCGAAGGGCTCAGACTGTTATAACGTACACCGACTGAGCGACGAAGAATCGCTTCAAGATCAAACGCATGATCCACGGCAGGAGCAATCATCGTTGCGCGCTGCTGGGCGGTTTTTCCGGTTTTCTGGGCAACCTTCAGCGCGTCATAGAGAGCTGTGATAGGCGCCACGGCAGCAGCGGAATCCGCCGGCATAACCACCTCTGCCGCATCGGCCAGCGCTGCCGGAGAGAGCGACGTCAACGCAACAGGCCCTGTCAGAAGGCAGGCAGACAGAAGAGACAGAGTCACTTTCGGGGAAAAACGGCAAATCATGGTCGTACTTTCGTCCTGGTAGACAATTCCGGGCATAGAGATCAGGTTCATGACACAATGTATCAAGTTCCCTGTATCAGGTTCTGGCATCCATAAAGCCATCTGTGCTCGATTAGCCACAGGGGCGGTACGAAATATGCCGTCTGACATTGAGGCGAACACGACAATGGGTCTATAGGCAGTCAATCTAACGCCCGATGGTCCTTCACGTTTTCCGGTTTTCAAAACCGGGGCAGAAAAGGAGGCCACGGGCCATCCACGATGTGCAAGGCCCCGGGCGCCCTGATGGACGCACCTTCCGGAGGCTAGAACCAGAGGATTATAATGGCCGTTCCTTTGATGCAGGCTGTCCGAGTCGGACGGTACGTTGTCAAGCAGCACCTCACGGGCCGCAAGCGATATCCGCTGGTCCTGATGCTCGAACCGCTGTTCCGTTGCAATCTGGCATGCGCCGGTTGCGGCAAGATCGACTATCCGGCGCAGATCCTGAACCAGCGTCTCAGCCTTCAGGAATGTCTGGATGCCGACACGGAAGCCGGTGCTCCTGTCATTGCAATCGCCGGTGGTGAACCCCTCCTGCACAAGGAAATGCCCCAGATCGTCAAAGGTTTGATCGGGCGCAAAAAATACGTCTACCTGTGCACGAACGGGCTGCTGCTTGAAAAGAAGCTCGACGATTACGAGCCCTCCCCGTTCTTCTCCTGGGACGTGCATCTTGACGGCGATCAGGTGATGCATGACGCCTCGGTGTGTCAGGACGGCGTGTATGACCGTGCCGTAGCGGCCATCCGCCTTGCAAAATCCCGTGGCTTCCGCGTCTCGATCAACTGCACCGTCTTCGATGGAGTCGTCCCCGAACGTCTCGCAGCCTTCTTCGATGAAGTCATGGCCCTGGGCGTTGACGGCATCATGACGGCTCCGGGCTATGCCTACGAGCGCGCACCGGATCAGGAGCACTTCCTGAACCGCCAGAAGACAAAGCAGCTTTTCCGCGACGTATTCCGCCTTGGAAAAGGCAAGAAATGGCGCTTCACGCAGTCCCCGCTGTTCCTGAACTTCCTGGCAGGCAATGAAAACTATCACTGCACGCCTTGGGGCAAGCCGCTGCGTACGGTCTTTGGCTGGCAGCGTCCGTGCTATCTGCTCGGCGAAGGTTATGCCAAGACCTTCAAGGAACTGATGGAAGACACAGCCTGGGAGCAGTACGGCACAGGCGCATATGAGAAATGCGCCGACTGCATGGTGCATTCCGGTTACGAATCCACAGCCGTCATGGACGCTGTCGCGCGCCCTTGGCACATCGCGAAGGTCGCCCTTTTCGGCCCCGAGACCGAAAAGCCGATGGTTCCGGAAATCTCGCTCGCCAACCAGCGCCCCGCCGAATACGGCTATGAAGCGCAGGTCCAGCAGCAGATGGAACGCATTTCCACAGGCGCAAAGCCCGCCCGTGGCCCGCGCGTCCGCGTCAACGGTCGCCCGGCGGCCAATACAGTTTCAGAAGCTGCCGACGCAGCAGACTGAAAACGGATCTGCTTAATCCGCACGAAAAAACCGGCTCCCTGTGAGCCGGTTTTTTTTATGGACAAGCCTCGCGTCTACACTCACCAAATGAAGGGCATGGCATCCGTCAGTCGTCCTGTTATGATTGGCTATTCATTATTCTGGCCGGACCATGCTGACCCCTATTCTTGTTATCTGCCTGCTCATTTTCCTCAATGCCGTGTTTGCCATGGGAGAAATGGCTCTCATTTCGGCGAAACGGCCACGGCTTGAGGTTCTGGCCAAGCAAGGAGTCCGGGGAGCAACAACTGCAATCCGTCTGGCGGAAGATCCGCACAGCTTCCTGCCGACCGTTCAGGTCGGCATGACGTTGGTTTCCATTCTTGAAGGTACGTTTGGCGGCAGCCAGATGGAAGGCACCGTCACGCCCTGGATTGCGGACGTTCCCTCACTGCGCCCGATTGCCAGCGAAATCTCGATGGTTCTAGTTGTCGCAATCATCACCTTCGCCATGCTGGTTTTCGGTGAACTGATTCCCAAACAGATTGCCCTGCAACAACCGGAAGCCATTGCTTCACGTCTGGCCTGGCTTCTGGTCGGCGTCGCGCGGATAGCACAGCCGATTGTCTGGCTGCTGAGCGGCACATCCTCGCTGGTTCTCCGGGCACTCCGGATCGGACCTCTGACGCGCGCTGCCGTGACGGAAGAGGAACTGAAGGCCGTTCTGGCCGAAGGTGCACGTGCGGGCGTACTCGAAACCGACGAACAAGCCATGATCGAGCGCCTTCTGCGTCTGGCAGACCGACCGGTGAGAGCCATCATGACGCCGCGCAATGAACTGTTCTGGATCGACAGACATGCGGATCAAGAAACACTGGTCCGCAAACTGCGCCAGACTTCATATGCCCGGATCGTGGTCTGTGAAGGCGATGTCGATCATCCGGTCGGCGTCATTCTTGCCAAGGACATCATGGACCGACTGCTGCTGAAACTTCCGGTTTCCGTTGATGCGGTCCTGCGTGAGCCTCCCGTTATTCCGGATAGCCTTAGCGCCCAGGACATGATCGAACGTATGCGCGGGGTCAATCTCGGAATTACGTTCGTTCTGGACGAATACGGTTCGTTCGAAGGCATCGTGACACCGTCGGACGTTCTGGAGGCAATCGTTGGCGAAGAAAAAACGGAGTCCTCTTCGTCTGAACTGCAGGCCGCCGAAGGCGAAGACGATTATATTTTTGAAGGTTTTATGCCTGCGGATGAACTACGCTCGCGGCTTAACCTGCCGGAACTTCCCGGCGCCGGAGGGTACCATACCCTTGGCGGTGTCATGCTGGCGCTTCTCAGGCGTGTTCCTGCACGTGGAGACAAGGTCGCGTTTGGCGGATGGCTATTCGAGGTTCTGGAAATGGACCGCCGGCGCGTCGGAAAGGTCAAGGTCAGCCGACAGATTCTTGCTGAGGACTGACCAGACGGTTTCAGGCCCTGCTTGTGAAAAAGGCCTGCCTTTCACTGACCGGCGCATAAGCTCCCTGATTGCCGTAGTTCTGGGGCAAAGTTGTCGCCGGAGTTGAGGTCAAAAGTTCAATCACACGCTTCTGTGCCGTAATTGCCCTTTGCAGAAGTTCACCATTGCGATTGCCCAGTTCTGTCATCTGTTCCAGTAAATCTCGATAAGGCAACGCCGACGACTCCAGTCGCTCTTCACTGTCTTCATCATCCGGACAGCAGGGACAAAGATCCTTTTTTCGATCATTGGCTACCGCGACTTCTTGCTCGAGCGTTCTGGCGGCATTCTGCTTGTCGGGCAGGAGCGCCAACGCATCCGGGATGCGCGCTTCTTCCAAGGCAGAATTTTCTGCTTCCAGAATGGCGATCAGCCGCTGCATGGCGGGAATAATGGACGCGCTCATTTCTGCTCCTGCATGGCCAGCATCTGGCGATCAATCGCATCCGTCATGCCGATACCACCATTGTTTTCCATCTGTTTGGCAATCTGCTCTACCAGCATGGGCCGGAACTGCTTTTCTCCGGCTCCGCCGCTGAACATGTTGTCACTGTCGTCTTCCGTAGCAAACATGGGCTGAAGCATCTGGTTGATAGCCATGGATTCGAAATCCTGGGCAGACTTCAGGGTTTTAGCCGGATCTGCCTTCTGCCCGTGTAACGGAAATCCCGATGATATTGTGCTGCTGGTCGAGGATATGGTCATCAACGCATCTCCAGTTCTGCCTGCAGGGCACCATCTGCCTTGATGGCCTGCAATATGCTGATCATGTCTCTTGGTCCCACACCCAGAGCATTCAGGCCCGCCACAAGCTCTCTGAGCGTTGTCCCGCCCGGCACAACCGCCAGATGCTGGTTTTTGCCCGTATCCACCTTGACGTTCGTGCGCGGCACAATGGCTGTCTGGCCATTGGAAAAGGGGCCGGGTTGAGAGACCTGAGGAGTTTCGGTCACTTGTACGGTCAGATTTCCCTGTGCCACGGCAACCGTGCTGATCCGGACATCCGCACCCATGATGATAGTTCCGCTGGCCTCATCGACCACCACCTTGGCAGGCGTATCAGGCGTCACCAGAAGATCGCCGATTCGCGAAAGTGTAGGCACAGGATCATGGCTGCTCAGATCCAGCAGGACCGTCCGCGGATCCTGAACATTCGCAATCGGCCCGAAGGTCCGGTTGATGATCGCCGCGATCCGACTCGCCGTCGTGAAATCAGGATTCCGCAGGCTCAGATGCAGGTTGGCACGATGGCTGAGGTCGAAAGGAACCTCCCGTTCGACAATACCACCATTCGCAATATGTCCACTCGTTGGCACATTACGGGTGATGGATGCAGCCGCACCGCGCGCTGAAAAAGCGTTTGTCGCTAACGATCCCTGAGCCACGGCATAAACTTCACCATCAGCCGCCATCAGGGGCGTAACCAGCAGCGTGCCTCCTGTAAGAGACGATGCATCGCCCGCAGCAGACACCGTTACGTCAATTCGGTTTCCACCATGCGCAAAAGCCGGAAGATCTGCTGTCACCATGACTGCGGCAACGTCATGTGTCTGAAGCTGGGTTTCCTGGTCGCGGATGTTGACGCCCAGACGATTCAGCATGGAAATCAGCGTTTCGCGCGTAAAAATTGTATTGGTGAGTCGGTCGCCGGTACCATTCAGTCCCACGACAAGACCGTAACCGATCAACTGGTTGCTTCGCACACCTTCCATATCCGTGATGTCCTTGATGCGGACACTGGCTGCCAGCGCAAAACCCGGCAGAAGCAGCAGCCCGACGCAGAAGAACGCGGTAAGCCGCTGCCTCAGAATGCGGGAAAATAACGAAGGTCGCAGAATAAAGCGCATGGGTGACAGGGGGTATCCTGATGCCTGCAAGACAGGTCTGGGGGTCTCAGATGGCGAGGATGGCCTTACAGGGTAAAGAAACCCCTAACGGAGACGCAGATTTCCGCGCTTTCCAAGAAACAGGCAAAGCATCTTCGGGGTTGGCGGATGCGCCTTGGGTAGTTATAAGCCGCGCGTTATCGCCTGCGGCTGTTGGAAGCGGACGTCGGCGGATCAGCCAGGGATTGGATGCGCATGATTACGCTGCCACCGGATTATAGGCCTTCCGACAACGAAGAGTTCATGAACCCGCTTCAGGTCGAGTACTTCAGGCAGAAACTTCTGCGCTGGCGTGTCGACCTTCTGAAAGAAGCGGATGGAACACTTGCGAGTCTCTCGGAAGGTGGAATCCATGAATCCGACATTACCGACCGCGCCAGCGTCGAGACGGATCGGGCGTTCGAGCTTCGAACCCGTGATCGTGCGCGCAAACTGATCACCAAGATCAATATGGCGCTCGAGCGGATCGAGGATGGAAGCTACGGCTTTTGCGAAGAGACGGGAGAACCGATCGGCCTGAAACGGCTCGAAGCCCGTCCGATCGCCACAATGTCCATCGACGCACAGGAGCGTCATGAGCGGATGGAAAAAGTCCACCGCGACGATTAAGGCTTGCGCTTGGCGCGCTGACCCGTTACGAAGCGCGCCAAGGCAACGGTATGCTGCTGTAGCTCAGTGGTAGAGCACTCCCTTGGTAAGGGAGAGGTCGACAGTTCAATCCTGTCCAGCAGCACCATTTTTCCTTATTTTCCAAAAAATCCATAATACGACGCAAATCGTATTAAGCGTGATGTAAAATATCGTTTTTTCAGATATTAGAAGTCATGAAGTCTGACCTTGCATGGTCCTGCATTGAACTCTCCTAAAATCAAAAATCAATCCGGCGAAAATCCCCGATATTTTTCGTTGTCCCGATTGACAGAATTTTCTTCTAGGTGCGCGCAATTCTCTCTCCCTATGAACAGACTTCCCCAAGACGGGGACAAGAATGAACACATATTGCAAAGCCGCCTTCCGAGGCGGTTTTTTTATGCCTGGAGATCTTATGCACCAGACTTCCCGCTGGACCATTGCCGATGCCCTGAAGGTTCATGCCGATGATCCTACGACGACCATGCCTGTTATCGCGGCTGACTTTCCCACAATGTCGGAAAGCGTCATGATCTGGGATACGGGTGCACTTCGTGACATCAACATGAATTCTGTCACCGTAAATGGATGGCATGTCATCTGGTCTCTGGCAGCAGACAAAATCGATCTGACCAACGCAAATATTGCAGCCGAATGGGCCAATCGAAACAATACTGCCTATATCGGTTTCTGGTATTCGAAGACCGGAAATGGGTCTGACTGGATCTGGGGCGGCCGACTTCTTCAGAAATCTGCAGATCTTCGCCCTTGGGAGTGGTCCGGCAATCTCGTCATGCGTGAAGGCAGCGAGAACACGGTCGACATGTTCTATACATCATGCGGCCCAGTGAATAACGACTTTGAAAGTGTTATTGCCGTCAGTACCGGCCAGATCCACACTGATGACCAGAAAGTCTGGTTCACCGGTTTTGATACGACGGTCGATATGTTCGATGCAGACGGAGTTCATGAGGCCAACGAAGCGGAAGACCCGTATTTTGATTTCCGCGACCCCTGCCCTTTCCTCAATCCGGACGACGGGCGAATCTATTGCGTTTATGAGACAAATGTTGCCGGCATGCGCGGGCAGTTTGTGATCGGCGCCAATGAAACCGGCCCCATTCCGCCCAACTATACCGTGGATCCGGGCGCAGGTTACGGCGCAGCATCCATTGGGCTGGCCATCCTGGACGACGGCGCCTACGAAGCAGGCGACTTCTCACGCGCCCGCTGGACGCAACTGGGACCAATCGTGTCGGCACTGGGCGTGAATGACCAGACAGAGCGTCCGCATGTCGTGTTTCAGAACGGCAAGCTGTATCTGTTCACGATCAGCCATCACTCCACCTATTCCGGCAATCTTCAGGGGCCGGATGGTGTTTATGGCTTCGTGTCCGATAATGGACTTGCGGGTCCGTTCAGGCCGATGAATGCGTCCGGGCTTGTGCTGGGCAACCCTTCGAGCCAGCCATATTCGACGTATTCACATTTTGTGGATGCTCAGGGGTATGTGCAGTCCTTCATCGACCACGTTCCTACCCCGACGGCTACCGATCCGAACGCCGTCCGGATTGGCGCCACACTGGCCCCGACCGTTAAGCTCGTTCTGGACGACGACCGCTCCTACCTCACCGAAATTCATAATTACGGGGAAATTTTTGCACAACGTGCTTGGCCAGCTACTGCGGCGGGTTGAGCCATTCGAACAGGACGGGGAGCATCGTCGGCGGCTCCCCGCCTTTTTTTATTGGTCGGGAATACGTCGAGTCGCCCTTATGAAAAAAGCCGCCCTCCTGAAGAAGATACGGCTTTTTTTTCACCATTATCGGGACTGTACTCAGTCGCGGCGATCGCGGATTTTAACGTAGGCGATCGCGGCATGCTCGGCGCAATATGGTTTTCCGGGAAGCGGTGTCGCCCCGCAGAAATGAAAGCCCGGTGTACCGGGATCGCCAATCGGCCAGCAGCACGAAGGACCGCGTCGCGTAGGACGGTCGATGCCAGCTGTCGAAAAGCGCGGCGGCACGGCTGGACGGGGCGCGGGAGCGACACGGGGCTCTGGTTTGGGGGGCGTGATGGGAGCCTCCCTGTGAGGCGCAGCAGCAACAGCCTCTTTCTGAACCGGAGAGACGACACGGGCCGCCGCGACAGGCTGGACAGGAGCCTTGGGGACTTCCGGAGCCGAAGGGGCCTTACGGGCAGGCGTTTCGGCAGTTTTTTCCACAACGCCTGAGGCAGCCTTTGCCGGAGCAGCCTCCTTACCATCGGTGAACAGGTCCGATCCGGCAGCCTCTACGACCTTTGCCTTGGAGGGGCTTTTGCGACGAGGTGCGGCTTCGGTCGTTCCTGCTTCACCATCCGCGGCCTTGCGATTACGGATGGGAGACGGGCGGGGAGGCAGGCCCAGACGATGGGCCTTGCCGACAACGGCATTCTTGGTGATGGAGAGCTGGCGGCCGATTTCGGCGGTCGAAAGTCCCTGACTCCACAGATCGCGAAGTCTGGCGATCGTCTCGTCCGTCCACTCCATATGTTCGTTTCCCTGTCCCGCTTCGGTGCCTGACGTGGCCCGATATGCTGTTGATTTACAGTCCCGGCCCACCGGACCCGAAACATCTTCGGGAGGCTTCTTACCAGAAACTCCCCGCCGCGTCGAAGGCGGTTCTTATGCGACCGTTTCCGCCACGCGCTGAAGCTCCACAAGACCGTTCACGACGGCCAGCGCAATCTCGCCGCGCACCAGCGCCTGGGCATCCAGTCCGAAGAGTTCGCGACGCCAGCCGCGCAGTGCTCCAACATCGGTCTCTCCAAGAGCAATCAGATCCAGATCTTCCGAAGAGGCGACCAGACGGGGGGCCACTTTGTGCTCTTCGCATTTGGCAGCCAGCAGGACCCGCAAAAGCGCGACAAGGGCGGCGGAAGGGCGCGCCCGTTCGGATTTCGACGGCGCTTTCGGAAGTTCGGATTCCGGGCATTCCTGAGCGGTGCAGATGGCCTCAAGCAACCCTTTGCCCATCTTGCCCTCGGCAAACCCACGGGTCACGCCACGGATACGGGAAAGCGCCTCAACCGTATCCGGATGGACGGCTGCGATTTCCAGGAGGCTTTCGTCCCGAATGACGCGCTGACGGGGAATATCGGCGTTCTGCGCTTCCTGCTCACGCCAGGCGGCCACTTCGCGCAGAATAGCCAGCATCCGGCGGTTGCTGGTGCGGGCTTTCAGCTTTTCCCACAGGCGGCGGGGATCGGGACGGAACGTCTTTTCTTCGGTCAGGATGGCCTGTTCGGAGTCGGCCCAGTGCAATCGCCCCTGCTCGGCAAGCTGTTTGCGCAGAGCTTCATAGACCGTGCGCAGATGGGTCACGTCGGCGGCGGCGTAGGCGATCTGCGCATTGCTCAGCGGACGGGCCGACCAGTCGCTGAAACGATGCGCCTTGTCGATGCTGCGCCCTGTAATCGCGCCTACCAGACTGTCATACCCGACCTGATCGCCAAAGCCGGCCACCATGGCGGCAACCTGCGTGTCGAAAACCGAAGCTGGAAGACGGTCGAAAATATGAAGGAAAATCTCAAGGTCCTGCCGCGCGGCGTGGAAAACCTTGATGCAGTCCGGCTTGGCCAGAAGATCACCGAGCGGCGCAAGATCAATGCCGGGAGCGAGTGTGTCGATCAGGACGACGTCTTCGGTTCCGGCCAACTGAACGAGGCAGAGCTCCGGCCAGTAGGTCTTTTCCCGGACGAACTCCGTATCGATGGTGACGAAAGGCTCGTGCTGCAATTTTTCGCAGATACGGGCCACCTGCTCGCTGGAGGTCAGGAGAACGGGGGTCGGGAAGGTCGGAGCTTTCGAGCGCATGACACGATCCTACACAAAGCGCAGGATCGTGACCACGCCCCTCACGTCCTTCCCTCACCCGTTTTCCGGGCTTCTCAGGGGAAAACGATCAGAGAGACTGGTCGATCCATGCCTTGAGCTGGCTCTTGGGCAGAGCGCCCATCTGCTGCGCGACCGGCTTGCCATCCTTGAAGACGATCAACGTCGGGATGCTACGGACACCATACTTGGTCGGGGCTTCGGGATTGGAGTCGATGTTGACCTTCGCAACCTTCAGGCGGCCCTGATACTCGGCGCCGATTTCTTCAAGCGCCGGTGCGATCATCTTGCACGGGCCGCACCATTCCGCCCAGAAATCAACCAGAACCGGACCTTCGGATTTCAGAACGTCTGCGTCGAAGCTGCTGTCGCTGACGGCAACGGTGTTTGCGCTCATGGGTATGTTCCTTGTGACGAATGAAGTTTCTGAAAAATGATATCGGCTGCCGTGCCCCTCACCGCAAGGGGGCTTTTGATCTGCATCAAATTCCAGACCGCACCTGATCCAGTAGAGTGACCGGGAGTGTGACAACGGCTGGCCCTTCCGTCCAGACCAGCGAACAGTGAATGTCGTAGCCCGGATGAAGTTGCGCCAGCACGGCACGATAAGCCGCCATCTGACGCAGATAGACGACGGGCGTGCGATCGGCGCGAAGCTGCGGATTACGGTTCGTTTTGTAATCGCAGATCCAGATCTGCTTGTCCCCGATCCGCAGACGATCAACCTGCCCGAGCACGACACGCCCATCACTGACGCCCGAAATCGGCTGCTCGGCACGGCTTCCGGGCGCGAAGAGCGGTGCGAGATCCGGGTGCGAAAGAACGCCCATAACCTGTCCGGCCAGACGATGGATTTCCGGCTCCGTCAGTCCAAGAGCCCGGCGCGACAGCCAGCGCACGGCCACGGCCTCACGCTCTGCCGCCGGGGTTTCGGGCAGAAGCTGGAGCAGACGATGGATCATGGTGCCGCGCCGCATGGCCTGTTCGCGGACCGGCGTAGAGCGACCGGCCAGAAGCTCCAGCGGGGAACGGGCAGCAGGGAGTTCGCCGAACTCGGCCCCATCCGGACGGCTGGGCGCGAGCGGACGCGTCATGGCATCTTCACGCTGGGCAATGAAGGGCTTCCAGTCCGGAGCGCCCCCCATCCAGTCTGGCAGCGTCGCACAGGGCGGTTCGGCATCTTCGGCCCGGAAAGCGACGGGCGCGAGTGTGCGCTCCTCTTCCAGCACAAGCCGTTCGCCGTCCCAACCAAGATCCAGAGATTCGGAACGGGCATTAGCCAGTTGACGGAACCCGGCCTCGCACTGCCGATACCAGCTTGTCTCGACAGGCTCGCGCTTGCCCGCAGCCCCGCAGATCACCAGCCAGTCACTGGCACGGGTGAGAGCGACGTAAAGCAGGCGGTTGCTTTCGGCACGCGCCTTCTCGGCGTCCCGTTCGGACAGGGTCGCCGTGATATCCGTGCCCATGTCTTTTTTCGGAACCCAGAGCGGAAGTTCGAATGTTCCAGCTTCTTCCCACAGAAAATCGCTGCCGGGCGGCGGCTTGGACAGCGTATCTGGCATGACGACCAGACGCGCCTGAAGCCCCTTGGAGCCATGCACGGTCATGACCCGGACGGCTCCCAGATCGCTCTCGGCCTCGCGCTTGCTGGTAATCTCGCTGGCTTCGAGCCAGTGCAGGAAGCCCTGAAGCGACGGCGGATGCAGCCCCTCATAGCGCAGGGCTGCCGTCAGCAGTTCGTCCACCGGTTCAGCCGCTTCCGGCCCGAGACGACGCAGCAGCCGCGTGCGGCCGCCATGCTGGCCCAGTGTTTCCGCCAGCAGACGATAGGGCGAGGCATAATCGACGCGGGCATAAAGCGTGGACAGCATCTCCCACGCCGCCCGCCAGTCCTCGCGTTCCCGATGACGGTCCCGCAGAACGCTCCAGAGCGGCTGGCCTTTCGGACCGAGGGCATGAGCCGTGCCATTGCGGGTGGCGAGCGCCATCAGCGAGTCGTCCGTCAACCCCCCAAGCGGCGATGTGAGGACGGAAGCCAGCGTCAGGTCATCCTGTGGCAGAAGCAGCGCCGCACAGAGCGTCATGAGATCGCGGACCGCGACCTGTTGCGTCAGCCCGACCCGGACCAGCGTTGCGACCGGCACATTGCGCGATTTCAGAGCCCGGATCAGCGAACGCAGGAACGGCGAGCGCCGGGGAACAAGGATCAGCACGTCCCCAGCCTTCAGAGGCGCCTGCCCCGGTTGGGGCGGACGCCCGATCTGCCGGTCAATCCATTCTGCAAGGGCTTCGGCAAGACGCTGCGGCGCGCTTCGCTGTCCGGTATTGGCGGAAGGCGCGCGCCAAGGCGTCAGGCCCTCGTCATCGTCCTCGCCCTGAACGACGGGGACGAGCGGCCACAGTTCCACACGCCCTCCCTGCCCCGGACGGGCCGAGACATGCGGGCGGAGCGTCTTTTCGCCTTCCTGCAACAGGCCATGCGCCGCCAGAGGCTGGGAAAACACCGCATCCACGAACGACAGAACAGGTGGAACGGAACGGAAAGACACGTTCAGTTCCGGATCACGCCACAGCAGCCCGGCATTGCGAACCCGGTCCGCGAACTCGGTCCGCCAGCGATGGAACTCTTCCGGCTGGGCGCCCTGAAACCCGTAAATCGACTGTTTGTAATCGCCGACCGCGAAAATCGTGCGCGGACGCGGCCCCATGTCCCACGCACCTTCCCCCGCAAAGAACTCGGAGGTCAGCGCACCGGCGATTTCCCATTGCAGGCCGGAATTGTCCTGCACCTCGTCCAGCAGCAGATGGTCGATACCGCCATCGAGCTTGTAGAGCACCCACGCCGCACCCGGATCGCGCAGAAGGTTGCGGGTTTCCTGAATGAGATCGTTGTAATCCACCAGACCACGGGCGGATTTGCCATCCTGAAACGCCGACAGCATGGGCGCGGCCAGACCGAGAAGGGCACGGTTCAGCAGCACCAGACGCAGGCTTTTGAGGCGGGTCTGAAGATCGAGGAGACGCTGCGCTTCCTCTTCCAGAAGCGGCGCGATCCACGGAACAGCGGTCTGCGCCGCCTTGCCGACGATGCCGTTCACCTTGCGCGGACCACCATCCTTCGTCAGCAGGCATTGTGCCCACCCTGTCGGCACACGTTCACCCGGTTCCGTCCCGAGCCAGTCCAGCATCTGTTCAACGAAAACACGACCGGACGCCGTTACGCTCCCAAGCGCATCGCGCAGCCCGGCGCGAAGATCCTCCTCTTTCGGCGGACGACAGGCAAGGTTTTCAAGATCCTCAATGCCTTCCTGCCCGGCTTTCAGGGCCTTGCGATAGGCGCTGACCACACTGTCCGGCAGGGTCGCCCAACGCTTCAGCAGCGGCCGGGCGCGACTTTCCTCCATGTTCAGCGTGCGGATGCGCCTGAAGAAATCGTCCAGCCCCACCGTTCCGGCCACATCGGCCGCAAGCTCCGGTGCGCGGGCCAGACCGTCTTCCATCGCCTCGCGCAGGGCCAGCGTCGTGTCGGTCTCTTCCATCAGCGTGAAATGCGGATCGACCGAGGCCTCCAGCGGAAAACGCCGCAAGAGCGACTGGCAGAACGCATGGATCGTCTCGATCCGCAGGCCTCCGGGCAGGTCCAGCACACACAGGAACAGTGACCGCGCCCGCGCCCGGGTCTCGTCCGTGTTGGGGACGTCGAGGCTTTCAAGCTCTGCTCCCAGCGTCGCATCCGGCAGCGAGACCCAGCGTCCCAGCTTCTGTTGAAGGCGATTGGCCATCTCGGCGGCAGCGGCCTTGGTGTAGGTCAGACACAGGATGCGCGAAGGATGCGCACCATCGGCCAGAACGGTACCCCCATCGTCGGTCTGCACATAAAGCGGCAGCATGAGCCGCAGCAGACGGTCGATCAGCAGCTTGGTCTTGCCCGACCCCGCCGAAGCCGAGACGAACACAGAAGCACGCGGATCAGACGCCTGACGCTGCGTGCGGTCGGCAGCGGCGATGACTTCGTCACGGGTGACAGGGCGGGTAATGGGGGACACGTCGTTCATTCGCCCTCTCCTTCCGCATAGGCCGCGCGCCATTCGTCCACGCGGGCAAGCTGCGCGTAGTCGGTATAGCGCGGGACGTGCCCGGCCCAGGGCTGGGAGCGGTAGGGCTGATCGGGATTGTCGTATTCGTCCACGAGGGTCCGGAGCTTTTCCATCGCCCCGGCAATCAGGGTCGGCGCATCCGTATGAGAGCGTGAGCCCGGCACTTCGCTCTCCTTACCTGGTTCGTCGCCGCCGGTCAGATGCCAGTAGAGCAGTTTCTTGGTCTCGACGGCGGGAACGTCCCTGAACGCCCCTTTCGCCAGAAGCGCGCCTTCGAGCACAAGCTGGACAGACCAGCCTTCCGCAACGTTTTTCCCGCTGGGCGGCTGGCCGGTCTTGTAATCGAAGACCGTCGCCAGACCATCAGCCCCGATATCAATCCGGTCCGCACGGCCACGCAGTTCGAATGGCGCGAAAGCGGCTTCAAGACGGAAAGACGCCGTGACTTCCACGAACCGTCCCTGCGCAGGGCCGCTTTCTTCCATGTCCGACCGGTAAGCGGCTTCCTTTTCCGCCACCCAGTCCGCAATCCGCGCCAAACGCGGGCCCCACCAGTTCACCAGGGCCGGACGCATATTGGCCTTCACCAGTTCCTCGGCAAAGACGCGGCGCAGAATAATGCTCGCATTGGCGGGCCAACGCTCGGGGAAGTCGCGCAGAACGCGTTCCATCGCCTCATGCACGATCATGCCGAAATCGGCATGTTCCGCGCCTTCCTCCAGCGGCTTGAGCGCCCGGAGTTTCAGGACGTGCTTGGCATAGATCGCGTACGGATCCTGCATCCACGTCTCGATCTCGGTAATGCTCAGACCGCGCGGACGCAGGGCGACAGGCGGCCGTGGTTCGGGCGGCGCAACGGCTTCGGCACCTGCCAGCGGCTGATCCAGACAGCGCTGCCAGTCCAGCGCGGGATGCACCGGCAGGCTCTGCGACCGGCCGCCGAGAAACGCCTCCATCCGCACCATCCAGCGCGCCGGAACGCCCGGCGCACCCTCCCGCCGGGCCGAACTGGCGAACACAGCCTCCTTCGACGCCAGAATGGTCGAAACGAAATCATGCGCGCTCACGCCCGTCTGCCGCTCCGGCGAGGGCAGCCCGACCCGCACACGCATCGGACGGCTCAGCCAAGGGCCCGGATCGGTCGTAGGCGGCCAGACGCCTTCGTTCAGGCCGCCAAGAACCACGACATCGAACGCCAGAAGCCGCGCTTCCAGCACACCGAGGATCGAAACACGCGGATGCGACAGTTCCACGCCGCCCCGATGCGCGCGCAGACCCGTCAGCATCTGCCCGGCCATGGACGTATTGAGAAACGAATCCAGATGCGTCAGGCGCTGCGGCGGGAGAATACCCGTATTGACGATCAGCGCCGCCAGATGCCGCGACAGCGCCTCCCCATCTTCGCCCAACCACAAACGCGCCCCGGGATGACGCGGCTCCTCTTCCGGCGCATCCAGCTCTTCCGCCGTGGCCGCCAGAGCCTCCGCCGTATGGATCAGGCGTTCGAGCAGTTCCGGCAGGGGAATTGCGCCCTCGATAGAGAGAAGCGGATCAAAGGCCCGCTCGATCCGCGCGATGAAGGCGGCGGGGCCTTCCGGCTCGTCCGGAGCGTCCGCGCTGGCACCATGATCGGGGGCATGTGTCTTCTGCGTATAATCGTGCAGCGCAGTTTTTAGCCCGGCAATCCCCGGCGCAGGGGCAGGCCCGCGCAGCAGAAGCCGCTCCAGACGCCGGGCGGAAGCGTGACAGTCACCCGGCGTGCGGCCCAGAGCGGCGAGCGGATGTTTCAGAACGGACAGCAGCGCAACGGGAGAAAGCTGCGCTTCGGCAGCGGTCGCGATCAGACGCAGAAACACAGCCGCTGGCGTCTGGGACAGGGACTCGCCCGCGCTGTCATCCGCATGGATGCCAAAACGCAGAAGCTCGGTCCCCACACGTTGCGCCAGAGCACGATCCGGCGTGACGAGGGCGCAGGTCTTTCCAGCTTCAGAGACGACATCGCGCAGAATCAGGGCGATGGCCTGCGCCTCCTGCTGCTGGTCCTGAGCGGGCAGAATGGAGAGACCGCCGATATCGCGCGGGCGGCTGTCCTGCCCCCAATGGGCAATGCCCTGCTCTGGCAGCAGCACTTCGCGCAACATCAGCTCACGCCCGCGATCACGTCCGCCATCCCAGTCCGCCAGCTCTTCCCGGGATAGACCCAGATCCGTCAGGATTTCCTTCAGACCGGCCTGCGGATGCGACGGCGGCAGGGCAGCCCAGATCTCGTCCGACATCCCCAGATCCACACCCGGCAGAACCACAAGCCCGGCAGGAAGCCGCGCCACCACGGCCAGAACGTCCGATACCGCCGCCGATCCATCTGCGAATCCCACGCCCCAGACGGGCGTGAGCGGCGGCTTTTCCGCCCACGCACGGGCCTGCGCCTTCAGACGTGCAATCTGCCGCGCCACCGGGTTGCACAGCCCTTCCTCTTCCAGCCATTTCGGCCAGATGGCCGTGACGATCTCCAGAAATTTCAACGTCTGCTGCCAGTGGTCGGAGAAGCGCTCCTCTACCGCGTCCGGCAGGCGCTCCGCCAGATCGACACCGCTGCGCTCGGCCTCGTCCATCAGATCCGCCAACGCCTTGGCAAGCGGCCAGGCCCGGTCGATTCCCTTGGTGCTGTCCACACCGACACTCACAAGCGGCGTCTGAAGGATCAGCATCGACAGCACCGCCAGACGCCGCTGCGGCTCCACGGCCGGAGGCAACAGGACGTCGATCCCGATAGAGGCCAGCGCGTCCTCGTCCACGTCATTGATGGCGACGATGCGTGGCAGAAGTGCGGCCTGTGTGTCCAGAACCCGCAGGAAGGCTTCCATCAGCGCACGACCCGCGCGACGGCTGGGAACGAGAATCAGGCCCGGACCATCCGTTCCAGCTGCCGGGTCCCGTTCCAGCCATTCCTGCGCCACGCGATCCAGAAACGGCTCCGTACCCGCAATGGTGACAACGCCGCTCATGGGATCAGTCCTGTCAGACGGTCAGCAGGCCAGCCCGTCAGTTCAACAAGGCGGGAGTCTTCGGTCTCGCCGGGAGAAAATGTGAGATGCAGCGCGCCTTCTGGCAGAAGGTCTTCGGCCCGCTCCGGCCATTCGACCAGCATGATCCCTTCGCAGGCCTCGTCCCATGCCAGTTCATGCAACGCATCCGGCCCGTCCAGACGCCACAGGTCATAATGATGAACCGTTCCTTTGGGCGTCTCGTAAGGCTGAACGAGCGCGAAGCTGGGGCTCGGCACCTCCATCTGCGGGTCCTGCGCCAGATGGCGCAGGAAAGCGCGGGAGAAGGTACTTTTCCCCGCACCCAGACCACCCGAAAGCGCAAGGCAGTCTCCGGGGCCACAACGGTCGGCAATCAGGGCCGCCAGAGTTTCGGTCGCAAGCTGGTCATCAAGGCGTATCTGCATGCCACCAATGTGGACCCGACTGCCCTGTGCCAGCAAGGGCGTGCGGAGCCCGTTCAGCGACCGACATTCCGCAGAAGATCCATCCAGCGCGCCATGACGGGACCTTCCTGAAACGCAGCGGCCCGCAGCCGGGCAGCGTCAGACATAGCCTGACGCCGTTCGGGCGCGCGCATCAGCTCCAACAGGGCCACGGCTAAGGCCTCCGCCTCTTCCGGCGGCACCAGCAATCCGGTCTCGCCATCGCGCACGATCTCCGCAGGCCCGGTCTCGCAGTCGAACGCCACGACCGGCAGCCCCGCCGACATGGCTTCAAGCAGGACCATCGGAAGCCCTTCATAACGCGAAGAGGCCACGAACATGGCCGCACGGGCATAATCGGCGTCGATCCCTCCGATAGCCGGCGCAATCGTCACACGATGCAATCCTTCCGCCTGTTGCAGCAGAGCGTCCCGGTCCGGCCCATCCCCCCGGATCAAGAGAGTCCAGCCTGCGCTCGCCGGGTCCTGCTCGACGATCCGCCAAGCCCGCAGCAGCAGGTCATAGCCCTTTTGCTCCGTCAGACGCCCCGCCGCCAGAACCAGCCGGGAGTCTGATGGATAGAGGCGGTCCGTCACAGGAGGCGCCATGTTCGGAATGGCCGTCAGCCGGGCACGCACCGTCGCCCCCTCGCGCCACAACGCCATGTCCCGCTGCGTCAGAACAACCACATCATCGGCCCAGCGCGCGGCGATCTGCCGCCCCCAGACCCGTTTGCGACGATCAAGCGTCACGTTGAAATTGAAATGCTCCCACACCACGCAGCGCACACCCGCCAGCTTCGCGGCCGCCACGCCATAGAGCGCATGGGTGGACTCCACGACCACCAGCGTGTCGATCTTCTCCCGTTTCAGGAAACGCGACAAACGCCAGACGATGCGAAACCACGAATTGAAAATCTTTACCGGTCGGTCGAACAGCGCGGTCAGAGGAATCTCAGGCGACAGGGGAAAGGCCGGAGCGCCCGCGCCGACCAGTTCCACCAGCCGCACGTCGCAGCCCTGACGCACCAGTCCGTTCATGACGGCACAGGCCGAACGTTCCGTCCCGCCGAGGCCCTTCAGGTCCTGAATTACAAACGTATATCGTACGTTCAATGCCCTACCCCAAGCCCTTCAAACCGATTATGAAACAGATCATGACGACTGCACCTCACACCCTGACCACCGATGTCGCAATTGTCGGCGCCGGTCCGACCGCCCTCTTCGCCGCGTTCGAATGTGGCATGCTCAAACTGTCCTGCGTCCTGATTGACGCTCTCGACAGTGTCGGCGGACAATGTGCGGCGCTCTATCCGGAAAAACCGATCTACGACATTCCGGCCCATCCCGCCATCGAAGGCGGCGCCCTGATCGAGGCCCTCGAACAGCAGATCGCCCCGTTTGATGTGCCCCGTCTACTGGGCTCGCGGGTCGAGACGCTGGAAGGGCACCGCGGAGACTTCACGCTGAAAACCGCACGCGGCGACGTCATCAATGCCAAGGCCGTCATCATCGCCGCCGGTGCCGGTGCGTTCGGACCGAACCGGCCGCCGCTCGACGGGCTCGAAGCCTATGAGCGCACGGGCGCAGTGCAGTATTACGTCAAGAAACGCACCGATTTCACGGGCAAGCGCATCGTGGTCGCTGGCGGCGGCGATTCCGCGCTGGACTGGGCGCTGTCCCTCTCCGATGTCGCCGAGAAAATCTATCTGCTACATCGCCGGGACCGCTTCCGTGGCGCCCCCGAGACACTGTCTCGTATCGAACAGCAGATTGAGGCCGGGAAGATCGAGAAGGTCGTGCCCTATCAACTCCATGCCCTGCACGGCACGGACGGCGTGCTTTCGAGCGTGGAAGTCACCACCCTTGAAGGTGCATCACGCCATATCGAAGCCGATGCGCTTCTGCCGTTCTATGGCCTGTCCACCGATCTGGGGCCGATTGCGCTTTGGGGGCTGGACACGCATCGCAACACCGTCCCCGTCACCCCGGCCACGCTGGAAAGCAGCACGCCGGGCATTTTCGCGATCGGGGACGTGGCGACCTATCCGGGCAAGCTGAAGCTGATCCTTCAGGGCTTCTCCGAAGGCGCCATGGCAGCTCATGCCATTCATGCCATCGTTCATCCCGACACGGCCCTCCACTTCGAATATTCGACCAGCAAGGGCGTTCCGGGCTAACGCAACGGGGCAGCATTTTTCGTGGCGCTGAGCCGATCACGGTCAGTTCAGGGCGGTTCTACAGACGACAACACAGCAGGACAGATATGAAAGTCATCGTCATGGGCGCCGGAGTGATCGGCGTTACAACGGCCTGGTATCTCGCTCAGGAAGGCCATGAAGTCGAAGTGATCGACCGCCAGCCGGGTGTGGGTCTGGAGACGTCTTTTGCGAACGCAGGACAGGTTTCTCCCGGCTACTCGACCCCCTGGGCCATGCCGGGCCTGCCGCTCAAGGCCGCCAAATGGATGTTCGAAAAGCACAGCCCGCTCGTCGTGCGCCCGCGCCTCGATACGGCCATGTTCCGCTTCATGGGCGAACTGCTCATGAACTGCACGGAAAAGGCCTATGACATCAACAAGGGCCGGATGCTGCGGATTGCGGAATACGCCCGCGACCGCCTCGACGCCCTGCGCGCCGAGACCGGCATCACCTATGACGGTGCCCAGAAAGGCCTGATCCAGCTCTTCCGCACGGACAGCCAAGTCGAATACGCCGCCGAAGACATGCGCCTGCTGGCCGAAAGCGGCGTTGAGCACAAGCTGCTGACCGTGGACGAGATTCTCGCCCGCGAGCCCGGCCTCGCCCATGCCCGACACCTGCTCAAGGCCGGTCTGCTTCTGCCGGGCGACCAGACGGGCGATGCCCATCTCTTCACGCGCCGTCTGGCCAAGATGGCCGAGGAAAAAGGTGTGAAGTTCCATCTCGGCGTCACGATCGAGGCTCTGGAAGCCGCCAGCGACGCCATCGTCAGCATCCGCACCAGCGCAGGCCGCATGACGGCGGACCGCTATGTTCTGGCGCTCGGCAGCTATTCTCCGCGCTTCCTCAAGCCGCTGGAACTGCGTCTGCCGATCTATCCGGTCAAGGGCTACTCCCTGACCATGCCGATCACGGACGAAAGCCGCGCCCCGGTTTCGACCGTCAATGACGAGACCTACAAGGTTGCCATCACACGTCTGGGCGATCGCATCCGCATCGGCGGCACGGCAGAGCTGAACGGCTTCAACCTGCGTCTCAGCCCCGATCGTCGCGAGACGCTGGAACTGTCCTTCAGCGAAATGTATGGCGGTGGGGACCTGTCCTCCGCGAAATACTGGACCGGCCTACGCCCCTGCACGCCGGACGGTACACCGATCGTCGGGCCTTCCCCGCGCTACGGCAATCTGTGGCTCAACACCGGTCACGGCACGCTGGGCTGGACCATGACCGCGGGCTCCGGCCAGATCGTCGCTGACCAGATCTCCGGTCGCCAGACGGCCATTCCGTCACTCGACCTGTCGCTCGACCGCTACTGATACAGTCCGTCCGTAAGCCAGCACGGTTTACGGACGCTCCAGAACACAAAAAAAGGGGGTCTGCCATGAGCAGACCCCCTTTTTGCTTTCCGCAGGTCTTCAGAAGAACCGGCGGAGACGCCTCAGTTGGACGGGGCAGCGTCTTCAGTCGGTGCGGCATCCGTCGCAGCGGACGTCTTCTTGTGATGCTTGTGCTTGTGGTGGTGCTTCTTGCCGTGGTGCTTCTTCGTGGACGTCTCGGCTTCAGCAGCCGGAGCAGCTTCAGCAGGAGCGGCCGGGGCAGCAACTGCGGGAGCCGGGGCAGTCTGAGCTTCAGCGGCAGGTGCAGCAGGTGCTGCCGTCGTAGCAGGATCGGCAAATGCCGGAGCGGCCGTCAGAGCCAGAGCAGAAACGGCGGCGATCAGGGACAGATTGAAAAGGCGCATCTGGAAACGAGGCTCCATAACAGAATAAAGACCGATCACATTCAGACGGTCTGAAGTGGTCTCATCCATAACGTTATCATTCCCGCCTCATACGGTCGCGCATTAACTTTATGAAATTTCAGTCTCTTGCGCGTGTAACGTGCGAATACGCCTCAATTCAGACAAAGTCCCTCATCGCCCATAGAAAAAGGCGTGTCCCGAACAAACGGAACACGCCTTTTTCTTGAAACCCCGTCCTGAAAGAGACGGTTCAGCTTGCGCGGGACTTCGTGGCGCGCTTGCGATCATGCGGGTCCAGATGCAGCTTGCGGATCCGGATGGCAGACGGCGTCACTTCAACCAGCTCATCGTCTTCGATATAGGCGATGGCCTGCTCAAGGCTCATGCGGCGCGGCGGCGTCAGAAGCAGAGCTTCGTCCTTGCCGGAAGCGCGCATGTTGGTCAGCTTCTTTTCACGGACCGCATTGATGTCGAGGTCGTTCTCACGGGAATGCTCGCCAAGGATCATACCCATGTAGATCTTCTCGCCAGCATCGACGAACATCGTGCCGCGATCCTGAAGGGAGAACAGCGCGTACTGCGTCGTCGTACCGTCTTCAGCCGAAATCAGCGAGCCGTTACGGCGGCCTTCAATCGTGCCCACATACGGCAGATAGCCGTGGAACAGACGGTTCATGAGGCCCGTACCGCGCGTGTCGGTCAGGAACTCGCCGTGATAGCCGATCAGGCCGCGCGACGGGATCAGGAACGTCAGACGAACCTTTCCGCCACCGGACGGACGCATGTCCTGCATGACGCCCTTACGGAGCGACATTTTCTCAACGACAACGCCCGAATACGGCTCGTCCACGTCCACCAGAACTTCTTCGAACGGCTCTTCGCGCTCGCCGGTCTCTTCGTTTTCACGGAACAGAACGCGCGGACGGCCGATCGTCAGCTCGAAGCCTTCACGACGCATCGTCTCGATCAGAACGCCAAGCTGAAGTTCGCCACGACCAGCAACTTCGAAAGCTTCGCTTTCCGGGCTTTCCGTCACCTTGATGGCCACGTTGCCTTCGGTTTCCTTGAAGAGACGGTCACGGATCTGGCGCGACGTCACCTTCTTGCCTTCACGACCACCCAGCGGGCCATCGTTGATGCGGAAGGTCATGGACAGGGTCGGCGGATCGACCGGACGCGACGGCAGCGGCTCGTTGATGGACGGGTCGGCAATCGTGTCAGGAATCGTCGCTTCGGACAGACCGGCCACGGCCACGATGTCACCGGCTTCGGCTTCTTCCACAGGCACGCGATCGAGGCCACGGAAGGACAGTAGCTTCGTCAGACGACCGGTTTCAACGATCGTGCCATCCGGACGCAGCACGCGTACCGGCATGTTCACCTTCGCACGGCCCTGATCGATACGACCCGTCAGGATGCGGCCCAGGAAGTTGTCGCTCTCGAGAATGGTGGAGACCATTCCGAACGGCGCGTCCTTGTCCACGTTCGGCTGCGGCACATGGCGCAGCACGAGGTCGAACAGCGGAGCAAGGTCCTTCTTCGGTCCGTCCAGCTCCAGATCGGCCCAGCCCTGACGGCCCGAAGCGTAAAGCATCGGGAAGTCGAGCTGGTGCTCGTCGGCGCCGAGAGAGGCGAACAGATCGAAGATCTCTTCGTGCACTTCGTCCGGACGGGCATCGGAACGGTCGATCTTGTTGACGACGACAATCGGACGGATGCCACGGGCCAGCGCCTTGCCAAGCACGAACTTGGTCTGCGGCAGCGCGCCTTCAGCAGCATCGACGAGGATGATCGCGCCATCCACCATGCTCAGGATACGCTCGACCTCACCGCCGAAATCGGCGTGGCCCGGGGTATCGATGATGTTGATGCGGGTTTCTTTCCACACAACGGACGTGCACTTGGCGAGAATGGTGATGCCACGCTCGCGTTCGAGGTCGTTGCTGTCCATCGCACGATCAGCAACATGCTGATTGTCGCGGAAAGAGCCGGACTGTTTGAGAAGCGCGTCAACCAGCGTGGTCTTGCCATGATCGACGTGCGCGATGATGGCGATATTACGGAGTTCCATGTGGTCTTCCAGACGGGAGGCATCGAAGAGAGGATTTGCGCCGTCTTCTGCACCGAATCCCGCCAATATGCAAACTCTGTCACCGTCTTTTCGTCCTGAAGATGCCTTGAGCCTGCGGGAAAGCTGGGCCACATCTCACAAAACACCGTCCCTTTGAGGAACTCAGACCATGTCCAACCACCAGCCCACTGGTCCCTCCGCCCCCGGAACCGACGCCCTCAGCCAGCTCGGCCGCGCCACCACGACGCCGCAGAGTCCCGAGGAAGCCATTCTCGAGCGCGTCCCCTCCCCGCATCAGGGACGGCAGTATGTGGTGCGCTTCACAGCCCCCGAGTTCACTTCGCTCTGCCCCGTCACGGGACAGCCGGACTTCGCGCATATCGTCATCGACTACATCCCCGGCGAATGGATCGTGGAGAGCAAGTCTCTCAAACTCTTCCTGACCAGCTTCCGCAATCATGGCGCGTTCCATGAAGACTGCTCCATCGCCATTGCCGAGCGTCTGGTGGCGCTGCTCGATCCGCAATGGCTGCGGATCGGGGCGTACTGGTATCCGCGCGGCGGCATCCCCATCGACGTCTTCTGGCAGACGGGCGAGCCGCCGAAGGGCGTGTGGATTCCCGCGCAGGACGTGCCGGGTTATCGCGGTCGCGGCTGAAGCGTGACCGAAGCCGCCGCCATCGCCCGCTCCAACGGCCCTGTGACGCAGGCGCGGCTGGTGGTGGATCTGCAACGCCTCGGCATCCTGCCGGGAATGACGCTGCTGGTTCATAGCTCCCTCAGCCGGATCGGCTGGGTCTGTGGGGGCGCGCGGACGGTTATCGAAAGTCTGCTTCAGGCAGTCGGCGCGGACGGTACGATCGTCATGCCCGCGCAATCCTGCGAACTGAGCGACCCGTCAGGCTGGTGCGACCCTCCTGTGCCGGAAAGCTGGTGGGAGACGATCCGCGCGACCATGCCGCCCTATGATCCGCATCTGACGCCGACGCGGGGCATGGGGCAGATCGCCGAAGTTTTCCGGACATGGCCCGGCGTGCAGCGCAGCGCCCACCCGCAGGTTTCATTCACCGCTCTGGGGCCGCTGGCGGCGGATATTCTGGCGACTCAGCCGATGGACGATCCGTTCGGCATCCGCTCCCCGCTTGCTGCCTTGTCGGGCCATAATGCACAGGTTCTGATGATCGGGACGGGCTGGAACACCTGCACAGCCTTACATCTGGCCGAGCGCCTTGCCGATCCTGACGGACCCAGATTTCAGGACGGGACCTGCATCACGGCAGACGGGGAGCGTCGCTGGATCAGCATCAGCCTCCCCGAGACGCAGACGGAGCGGTTCGAACCTTTTGGCGCAAGGCTCGACGGAAACAGCCTGCTCCGCCACGGGCATATCGGTTCGGCGGCCTCACGCCTGTTCCCGCTGGCCCCGGCCATTCGCATGGCCGCACAGCAGTGGAGCAGACAGGAACCGCCACCGCAAAGTGATCAGTAAGACGCGCTGATCTCGCCAAGGAACATGCGTCCGGCAGACGGCGTGGCGCGGTTGGAGAACAGGCTCTGGTAATTCAGGCGGTTTGCCAGATTATAGCCGTTCATCGACACTTTCCAGTGCTGGTTGAAACGGTGTGAAATCAGGGCGCTGAAATCCAGATTGGCCGGAGCCCGAAGCGTGTTGGCCGCATCCAGCCACACATGCTCACGCCATGTCACGCCGCCGCCAAACGTCACGTTGTAAGGCTTGCCTGCGAAGGCGTTATAGGCCGACCACAGCGTTGCCTGATTATGCGGCACATACTGCACGTTCTTTCCACGATTGACCTTCGTGGCGGAATAAGTGGTGCTGCTATCATACAGCGCATAAGTGGCGGAGACGTTCCAGCCCGGCAGAATAATGCCGCCAACGGACAGTTCGAGCCCCTGATTGCGCTGCTTGTCAGACGAACCCGTGATTTCGCCCGTCACCGGATCGGCATTCAGCGCATTGCCCTTGTCCAGCCGGAACAGCGATGCCGTTACGCCCAGCCGGTCGTGCAGGATGCTGTACTTGGCGCCGAGTTCATAAAGCTGTGCCTTTTCGGGGCTGGCGAACGAGTTGGTGCCGGGACGGATCGGCACGGAACCATTGGTCACATACATGCCCATCGGCGTCGTGGAATTGGCCCATGTGAAATAGTAGGTCTGATGCGAATCCGGCGTCAGGACGAGGCTGGCATTGGGGTTAAACACCCCGCTCACGTCATGGAAATGCTGGTCAGGGTTCTTCGCAACATCCCCGCCCGTCATGTTGTAGCTCGTCTGCCAGCGGTCCCAGCGGAACCCACCCTTGAGGGACAGCCAGTTCGTGAACCATATCTGGTCGAACAGGAACAGCCCGGTATCGAACCCGTATCCGTTACTGTGCGATTTCGCGCCCAGTGACCCCAGCGAGACAAGTCCACCCGGATTCATATCGCCCGGCACCAGATCCAGATTGCCGACATGCGGATTGGGATTGACGAGGTTCGCATAGGGCTTGGGCTTCAGATAGGTTGACTGCGAGCGCACGTCATTGACGCGCTCGATATCAAAACCTGCAACAACCTGATGGCGCAGGAACCCCGTATGGAAATCCGCAACCATCGAGCCAACGTTCTGCACGGACCAACTCGTCTGCTGATACGGCAGTGGTGCCATATATGTCCCGGCACCCGTTCCAGCGCCCGCACCGACCGGCCCCGAACGCGCCACAAGCGCCTTGGACGGATCGCCGTTGAAATAATTGTTCACGCAGGTCGTATCGCAGGTCGCTTTGGAGGCCGCGAACGTCCGGTAATACTCGCCACCGCGCAGATCATCATAGAACGTGATGTGCTTGTTCAGCTTGAAGCTGAAACGGGCCGTTTCCATGTTGGCGTTCGTTGCGTTCTGGTCATTGTCCGTCCCGTACCAGTTGTTGCGGCGGATGCCATATTCCGTGATGGGCTGACCATAAGCCGCGCCCGGCTTCGTCACGACTGGCACGCCGAAATCCGGAATCGAATTTTCCTGCTGGTGCATATATTGCAGAACCAGCGTCGTTCTCTTGCCGATACCGAAAGCCAGCGACGGCGCGATACCCCAGCGATGGGAATAGAGATTGTCGCGCCCGACGATATTGTGTTCGTCGCCCATGCCCGTGATGCGGAAGGCCGTTGAATCGTTGATCTTCTGATTGACGTCCAGCGTGCCGCGATAATAGCTGCCTGACCCGCCGGAAAACTCAGCGTTGTAATGGTTTTTCAGACCGGGCGTTTTGGTGACCATATTGATCGCGCCACCCGTCGTGCCATTCCCGAATACTTCGGAAGACGGCCCCTTGATGACCGAAACGGTTTCGAAATTGAATGCATCGCGCGAATAGACGCCGAAATCCCGCAGTCCGTCTTCATAGATGTCATTCTGCGCCTGAAAACCACGGATCAGGAACTGATCGCCATTCATGCCACCCGCGCCCTCGCCGATGGACGTCGTGACACCCGGAACGTTCCGCAGTGCCTCGTCGAGGGATTTGACGTTCTGCTGCTGCATCAGAGCCTGTGGCACCACGTTGATGTTCTGCGGTGTATGCATCACGTCCTGCGGCATCCGCGACAACCCGGTAGAGTCATGCATGGTGTTGAAACCATGCCCCTGCACCGTCAGATATTCTGCATCCGCACCTTCAAGACTCTGGGTCTTATTCAGGGATTTTGCTGTGGAAGGTGCCTTAGGGTCCGGTTTTTCGTCTTTTTTAACGGGGTCCGCCGCATAGCCCTGTGACGACATCAGCAGCGTTCCCGCAACTGAGAGTGAAGTAATGTGCGTGCGCAGCGAACCGGTCATTGAAGGCCTCTTGGTTACGGACATGTCTCGTTATGTTGCAGAGGCAAATATTAGAAATAAGAATCATTCGCAATAAGTTTTTAAAAAAACATTCTCCCGGATCAAAAACCCCTCCCAAAACACATCAGGCTCTCCACCCCGCATACAGAGGATGGAGAGCCTGTCAGGTCTCTTCAGAATTTTGCAGACGTCAGAGCGTAATGCCGAGCTGACCCTGAAAATACAGCAGGGGCGCGCGGTTTTCGTCGAGCTCAAGCGAAACAGGACGCGCCATGAACAGCGCATGCGTACCGCCCTGGAATGTTTCGACCAGTTCGCAGTGCATCTTCACCAGCGAATCCCGAACAAAGGCCGTGCCATCGGCCGAGCGTTCGATCACGTCGGAGCCGAACTTGTCGCCTGTGCGGCTGGCGAAAAGCATCGCCACGTCCTTGTGGTCGTTGCCCAGAATGCTGAGGCCAAACGTGCCGGCTTCCGCAATCGCGCGATAGGTCGCGCTGGCACGGTTGAGACAGATCAGCAGCAGAAGCGGATCAAGGGACACGGAGGTCAGAGCGCTGATGGTCGCGCCCTGCTCGCCTTCGCTGCCTTTGGCCGTCACCACAGCCACACCCGTGGCGAAATGGGACATAGCCTTGCGGAAATCGGTGTCGTTCGGAGTCGTCATGCAGACTCCTTGCCATAATCCGACGACCAGCGCACCTCCCCTCCAGAAACGAACAGGGTGCAGGGATCAAGATCCCTGCCGGGTCCGGGCAGAGCCCGGATTATCCTTTCAAAACCCCAAAGTCATATCCGCTCCGAACAGAATGCGGCCCATATGGTGCTGGTCATCGAACGGGCGCGTGCCGTTGAGAGAACGGTCAAAACGCAACTCCGGCCGAAACTGGAGCAGCTTGATGTGATGCCCCACATCCGGCCGCCAGACCGTATTGAGCGTCAGCGCGCCATAGGTCGTGGCGGGAGCGGACACAGAGCGTGTCGGATTGCCAAGCAGAGCCTGTGCATAGCCTTCATTCTCGGCAAAACTCGTGACGAAACTGCCGGTATTGTCCCGATATAGCTCGGCCCGCGCATTGATGGTCAGGTTCGGATGAATGTGCCACCCGCCCCACACCACCGCGCTCCATGTATCGGCCCGCAGCCCTTCGTCATGAAGCTGGTTCACTTCCGCCGTGACGCTCCATTTTTTCGAGAACGTCCAGGTCCCGTTCAGATCGTTCCAGTACCGCATGGCCCCGTTGGCCCTCGGCCCCAGAGCACGCACGGCATCTTCCGGCCCGACTCGCAACAGATAGGTGAAGGACAGATGACCATCTGCCAGATCATTGCCCGTCACACCCAGATATCCGGCAGGCCGATCATTGTTATCCCCCCGCCCGAAGGAGGTCTGGTTGCCGGTATCCGCGCCGAACTGAAGATCGAAATGCTTGTCGAGATGAAGCTGGAACATGCCCCCCACATGCTCGAACGGCGTGGAATATTCGGTCGTATAAGCCAGCGTATAGAAAGCGCGCGTAGAAGGATCGAGCGTCTCCACGCCCATGGGCGACGTCAGAATACCGATCTGCCCGTCCAGCCCCCGGCTCGTGAACCACGGCATATGCAGCGCGACATTGGCAAAGGCCGGCATGGCCTGATAACGGCCATTGATCCAGCGATCGGAGACGCCCGCGATCGTGTAACTCCGGGCATCGGAGCCATAGAGCATCCGCAGGTTCATCCCCAGCCCATACCCACCCCCGATCGGATCGACGGGTTTGGTGAACGTGAAAGTCAGCTGGTTCAGCGTGGCCTGATCGGCATAGGGCGAGAGAAGCTGGCCGAAATTGAGATTGCTGGCGGGATGGCTCGAACTGCCCATGACGCCGCCTTCGATCTGCGCGCCAAAGGACACATCGGAGAACCAGTGATCCGTCCACGCCTTGTCCTGCGTCCCCGCAGCACGCGCCTGCGCGCCTGCCAGCAGAACCGCAAAAACCACCCTCAAACCCAGGCCCAAACGCTGCCTCATGCCATCCACCTTCCGGTTGCATGAGGCAGCCCATAGCACAGGCTCGGTTTTTTACTTAATGTTGCTAAAGAGGAATATTTCTCAGAATTTCGCCGTTTTCGGGTCTGCACCCATCCGGCCATCCGCACGATCCATCCCTGCGATGGCCTGCATGTCGCCGCCGTCCAGCACAAAACCGAACACATCCAGATTTTCCGCCAGACGTTTCGGATTGACGGATTTGGGAATCACGATCAGCCCGTTTTGCAAATGCCAGCGGATCACGACCTGAGCCGGAGTCCGACCGTGTTTTTCAGCAATCGCCCCGATCCGCTCATCACTCAGCACACGTCCCTTGCCCAGCGGACGCCAGGCTTCGGTACGGATATTGTGCTTTTCGTGAAATTCCCGCAGGGCGCGCTGCTGAAAATCGGGATGCAGTTCAATCTGGTTGACGACCGGCACCACCCCCGTCGCATCCATGATCCGCTCCAGATGTTCCGGCTCGAAATTGGACACACCAATGGACTTCACACGACCGGATTTTTTCAGCTCGACCAGCGCCTTCCACGTCTCGACATACTGCCCCTGATCCGGCATCGGCCAGTGGATCAGATACAGATCCAGCACCGGGCGACGTAGCAGACGCGCGCTTTCTTCATAGGCCCGCAGCGCATTGTCGTAACCTTGCTCGTCATTCCACACCTTGGTCGTGAGGAAGATTTCGGGATGGTCTTCCAGACCTTCGCCGACCCCGGCTTCATTTTTGTAAAGCCTAGCCGTATCGACGGAACGATACCCGAGTTTCACGGCTTCCCGAACGATCTCAGCCGTCTCGTCCGGAGGCGTCTGCCAGACGCCCAGACCGATCTGCGGCATGGTGTTGCCATCGTGAAAGGAAATCTCTGTCTGGGCATCGGCGGATGGAACCTGTGACGACATGTCTGCCTCCTTGCAGGATTTAAAGAAAAATCATCAGCGCGTAGGGTGCTGACTTTTCAACGCGGACTCCGGACAGGAGGTTCAATCTCCGTTCAGCAGAAGGGCCAGCTTGCTGTTGAATGTCTCGACCGTGAAAGGCTTGACCAGAAGCGCACAGCCGGGCGCAAGCGCCTGATTTCCCAGAATGTTCTGCTCGGCATACCCCGTGATAAACAGCACTTTGAGCGACGGCCATCGCGCCAGCATCTGCTCGCCCAGTTCGCGCCCGTTCATGCCGCCGGGCATCCCGATATCGCTGATGAGAAGCGAAGGCGGCGCGCCCTCCGCCACGAGCGCCTTCGCGGACGGCCCATCGCAGGCGCTCTGCACAATACCGCCCAGATCCGCCACCATATCCGTCACGATCATCCGCACCGCCTCCTCGTCATCCACAACGAGCACGCGCAATCCTTCCAGAAGACGGGGCTGCGGCGCCGAAGGCAGAGGAGGAGGCTCGGGGCGCAGGGTCTCCTGTCCTTCATAGCGCGGCAGCCAGAGCGATACGGCGGTTCCCTGCCCCGGAGCAGAACGGATCTCCACCTTCCCGCCCGACTGCTGGGTAAAACCGTAGATCATGCTCAGTCCCAGCCCGGTGCCCGATCCCTGTGGCTTGGTCGTGAAAAACGGATCGAAAGCACGCTGAACGACCTCGGGCGGCATCCCACAGCCTTCGTCCTGCACCGTCAGAACCACATAGTCGCCCGGCGGAATTGACGCTTCGACAGACCGTGTCCGCCCCAGAATCCAGTTGGCGCTTTTCAGCCGCAGCGTGCTGCCCTGCTCGTGCATGGCATCACGGGCATTGATGCACAGATTAAGGATCGCATTTTCAAGCTGATTGGCGTCCACCCGCGTCCGCCACAGATCCGGTTGAAGATCCAGAACAAGATCTATGCCCGGCCCAACCGTCCCACGGAGCAGGCTTTCCAACCCCTGAACCAGCACATTCATGTCTGTGGGGCTCGGATCAAGGGTCTGCCGCCGCGAAAAGGCCAGCAGACGATGAGTCAGCGATGCCGCCCGACGAACCGCCTCCTGCGAGGCCGTAATGTAACGCCCCAGACCGTCTGTTCGCCCCTGCGCAATCCGCAGCCCCAGAAGTTCCAGTCCCCCGCCGATCCCGGCCAGAAGATTGTTGAAATCATGCGCCAGACCGCCCGTCAGCTGGCCAACCGCCTCCATCTTCTGGGCCTGACGAAGCTGTTCCTCCAGTTCGTTACGGCGGGTCAGATCCCGCCCGACCGCATAGATCGCGTCGCCTTCGTCATTGCAGCTCCAGTTATAGGTCCGCCAGGAGCCGTCATGCCGCCGCATCCGCACATCCAGACCCGCCGCCGGCCAGGGCGTGCCTTCCATAAGACGCGCAAACGTGTCCCGGACGGTCCGCTTGTCATCAGGGTGACACAGCGCATCCAGCCGCAGCCCGGCCAGTTCGTCCATTCTGTAGCCCTGCATCTCTTCCCAGCTTGGGCTGACCGCAACGTAATAGCCGTGACGGTCAATGATGACGAACAGATCTTTTGCGATGTTCCACAGCCGATCGCGCTCGCGGGTCCGTTGCAGGATCCGCTCTTCGAGCATGACGTTGAGGTCCCGGATCTGCTGCTGGGTCCGGGCCTGACGCATGGACGCATGGGTGCGGTCCGCCACAGCACGGGTGAAGACGATTTCCTCATCCGTCCAGACATGCGGCACGTCGTGGCAGACGAACATCAGCCCCACAAAGCGCCCGAACTTGAAAATCGGAATAGCAAGAAACGCGACGATCCCCTCGGCCATATAACGTGCGCCATGCCCCGCCGTCAGAGCATCCGTATGGACATCGATAATAGCGACAGGCTCACCGCGCCCCAGAGCGGACCGGAATTCCCCATAATCGGCAAACATCCGCACGCCCACGAGCGGACGTCCCGCTTCGGCGATACCGCCGACGGTCATGCCGGTGCCGTCGTCATTGACCATGCCGTAACCCGCGCCACTGGCATTCAGTTCCCGGCAGATGATCCGGGCAGCGACCTCTTCCATCATGCTGGTATCGTCGAGCGCGCGAAGCTGGTCTCCAAGCTCGACGAGCGCTGCCTGTCGCAAAGCCTGACGCTTGCTCCGGTCGATATCGAACACAATGCCGGGAAAGCGGGCCACACGCCCCTCGTCTCCCAGATCGCAGCGCCCATTGCCCTCGAACCAGCGCTGTCCTTCGGGCGTTTCCGCCCGGAATTCGAAACGGCATTTTCCGCCCCGCCGCGTTGCCGCCGTGACAGCCTGCACCACCGCGAACCTATCCCGTGGATCAACCGCGTCGTAAATGACATTGGGCATGACGCCCTCACGCAGCCAGGCCGGGTCCAGCCCCAGCGTCAGAGCCAGCCGGGCATCGCCCATCATCCGCGATGTGCTGTCATCCCACATCCACGTCCCGGCGATGGCCCCTGCATCGAGGGCAAGCTGGAGCCGCTCGGCGGATTGGTTGGCATCTGTCAGATCGCGCCCGATCGCCAGCAGACGCTGCACGTCCCCGTCTTCCCCGAGCACAGGGGTAACGACCACATCCCAGAAGCGGCGCGTGCCCTTCATGGTCATGGCATAGCCCTGAAACCGCGCCGTTTCGCCCTCAAGAGCACTCTGTACCGCCAGAGCTGCCCGCCGGCGCGGTTGCCCGCGCCACAGATCCACCCAAGGCAGCCCGTGCATGATGATCGGACTGTCCATCTCCATAGAACGGACGCCCCCTTCGTTGACGAAGCGGATACAGCCGTCGCAGTCGAGAATATGGATGCAGTCCGGCAGGCTCGACAGCAGCAGCCGGGTAAAGGATTCACTGGATCGTAGGGCTTCGGCGGTCAGAGACGCGGAGGAGACGTCCATCGCCAGACCGACGCTGCGCCGTCCATCGGGGCGGCTGTCGTCTTCCCGCCATCCGCGCAGCAGCACATGACGGAGCATGGGCGTATCCTGCGCCGTATGATCCCCCGCGGACGACTGTGCAGGTTGGTAAGAAAAGCGTGATGGCACCAGAATCCGGAAACGCAGTTCGTAGCCGCCTTCGTCCCGGAGTTCGTCCTCAATGCTGTCATCATAAATGAACCGGTCGTCCGGATGCAGGAACTCCAGCAGTTCATCGACTGGGACGCCGACTGCCAGCCGCTCTGGCGGCAATCCCCACAGCCCGGCGAAGCGCGCATCTCCCGTCACCATCCGCATCGCAAAATCGCAGCGATAGAACGCCACATCCGCCGTCTCCGCCACGCGCTGCATCCGTAGCTGCATCCGTTCGACGGTCGCATGTTCGCGGGTGATATGTTCCTCCGGCGTTTGGGGAACAGGCTGTTCGCGCAGCAGATCGTCCACCTGCAACTCACACAAGGCCCGGACATGCTCCAGCGCCGGAGCATTCTGCCGTACACACAACCAGACCTCCACAGCGCCGGACCGCACCGGGAGAAGATATACCGTGCACACGCCAAGAGACTGACCGTCCATGAGACAGGCCGCACCCTCTGCGGCAATCGCGCTCCCGCCGCCGCCCAGAACCCGCACGCCCTGCCTATCCCGCACCAGAAGTGCGGCTTCTCCCCCGCCTTCAGCCGCGGCAAGGGCCAGAAGATGACCGCACAGAATCGAGGCACGGCCGCCAGCAGGAGAAGACTGCAGCACCAACGCTTCCGTTTCCCGGTCCGTCTCCTGCACGCGATCCATCAACCCACTCCCTCAGCCCTGCCCACCCGGGCACGTCTCCTGCGGGAACTGTATCACTCCATGACAGAACAGGCGATCTGATGCCGAACCGCAGGACTTGCCGAAAAATACGGAACGGGAGAAAACTGTGGCGCAACTGCACCGGCAGCAAAAATCCCGATAATTATAACATATAATTTTGAATATTTTCCCAATTACGTGTTATAGTTTAAGGCTCAAGATGGCGAATCATGGTGCCTGTCACAGAATAGCCCTCTCCCTCGTATCCCGGTACAGGCCCCCTGCCCCGGTTTTTTCTGCTTTTCCCTGACAGGCCCGCTTTGCGGGTCGCCGGAGTTCCCCCGTCATGAGCGACACAGTGCTCACTTCCTCCGCCACCGCCACCAGACCACCGATGGTCGGACGCATGATGTTCGCCGTCATTCTGGCCGCGATCGCCGGCCTGATGTTCGGGCTGGACGTGGGCGTCATCTCCGGTGCGCTCGGCTTCATCCGTGACGAATTCCACGCTTCCGATTTCGAACAGTCCTGGATCGTGTCGTCCATGATGTTCGGCGCGGCTCTTGGTGCGCTGGGCGCGGGGCGGATGTCCTACGCCTTTGGACGCCGCCGCGCGCTGATCTTCAGCGCGTTCCTGTTCGTCGCAGGCGGACTGGTCTGTGCGCTGGCCGCCTCCGTCTCCGCACTCATCATTGGACGCGCGATGCTCGGACTGGCGATCGGCATCGGAAGTTTCGTCGCACCGCTCTACATCTCCGAAGTTTCGGACGAAAGCCGCCGCGGCAGCCTCGTTTCGATGTACCAGCTCATGATCACATTCGGCATCCTGCTGGCCTTCGTGTCCAACGCCATCCTGTCCTACAGCGGATCATGGCGCTGGATGCTGGGCATCATGGCCATTCCGGGCGTGTTCTTCCTGATCGGCTCGTTCTTCCTGCCCGACAGCCCGCGCTGGCTGATGCTGCGGGGACGTCATGAGGAAGCCCTGTCCATCATGAAGGAGCTGCGCCACGACCCCGAACACGCCCATCAGGAAATCCGCGACATCCGCGCCCAGATCCATGACCGTCAGCGCGGTCTGGCCATGTTCCTCGAAAATCCGAATTTCCGCCGCGCCGTCATGCTGGGCATCTGCCTCCAGATCGCGCAGCAGCTCACGGGCATCAACGTCGTGATGTACTACGCCCCGCGCATCTTTCAGGAAGTCGGCTTCGGCTCCAGCGGACAGATGTGGGGCACGGCCATCGTCGGTGTGGTCAACTGGCTCGCGACCTTCATCGCCATTGCGTTTGCGGATAGCTGGGGCCGTCGCCAGATGCTGATCACAGGCTTTGCCATCATGGCGACCGGACTGGCCATGCTCGCCGCCATCATGTCGGGAAGCGTCGGAACGTCGGACCTGTCTCATTACCTCGCGATTGCAGTCCTGCTGTGCTTCATCGCCGGTTTCGCGTTCTCGGCTGGTCCGCTGGTCTGGGTGCTGTGCTCGGAAGTGATGCCGCTTCAGGGACGTGACTTCGGCATCACCTGCTCGACGGTCACAAACTGGGTCACGAACATGGTCGTCGGTGCGACATTCCTCGGGCTGCTGAGCACACTGGGATCGGCCAACACCTTCTGGCTCTATGCCGGACTGAATGCGCTGTTCATTTTCCTGGTGCTGTTTTTCGTTCCCGAAACCAAGGGCGTCTCCCTCGAATCCATCGAGACCCGCCTCAATCAGGGCATCAAACTGCGGAATATCGGTCGCTGAGGCCTTTGTTACAGCCACAAAAAAGCCCCCGTTCCAAATGGAACGGGGGCTTTTTTGCATCCGGAGTGTTTCAGCCTCGAGAGGCTGCGATCTTCCGATCGGTCTTATACTGGCTCAGCGCATACACCGACCAGATGGCAGCCGGAATCCAGCCAATGATCGTCACCTGAAGCAACAGACACACCAGACCGGCAAAAGGACGGCCAATGGTGAAGAACTGGAGCCAGGGCAGAAGCAGGGCAAGAATGAGACGCATGGTGCGCTCCTTTCACAAAGAGACTGTATCAGCAGTGATCGGTGAGAAACGCGCCAGATGCAACTCCAGATCCCTCAGACGCTCAGAGTGAGGCCCCTACCGGTTTGGAAGACGCCGTCTTGGTATGCATCCACCCGCCTTCAAACCCAGCGCGCTCCAGACCGGCCCGCAGATACGGATTTTTCTTCATGGTGTTCCAGACCAGCCCGCTGCGCCAGTTTTCCAGCATCAGCAGGATCGGCCCCTGATCGATCCCAAGCTGCTGACCATCCACCCAGTAGGATTTCTGATCGGCAAAAGACGGATTGAACGCATCAAGAAAGCCGTACTTATTATAAATCCGGTCCCCATAGCGCGCGCGCATTTCCTTGAGCGCCGGCAGAGCGATTTCCGGCGCAAACGCGATGGACCCGCCCACAGCCGTCGGCGCGATCGTGCCATCATCCAGAATATAGTCACGCCCGGCGCCACGGGCACTGTAGGCCAGATAATGGCGCTTCTTACCGTCATAAACCTGCTGCGCATCCCCCGGACCGTCACAGGCCGTCAGCCCCCAGATATTGGGACCATAATCCTTCCAGTCGCCCGGATTGGCCTGCGCGTAAGCCCGCTGGGCATAGGCGGCTTCACGGCCGTTCTGGAAATAATCGACGTTATGGGCGCGGTCCCAGGCATCCTGAACGCCCCGGAAGTCGATCCAGGATTCACTGTACTGATGGCCGAACATCGGCGCGAAATTCAGCATTTTGTGCCCCTGAAAATCGCCCCACTGCCCTTCATAGGTCGCCGTCCAGGCCTTCCAGGTCTCGGCCGGAAGCGGATGCGTCGGCGAACCGAGTGCCTGAAGATAGATGATGAGGCCCTCGTTATAGCCTTTCCAGTCGCTCGGCAGGAACGTATGCGGCGGCATCCAGCCCATGCTGAGCCAAGGGCCATGCGCCTTCATCCACGTCCAGTCGATCCGGCGATACAGATGATCCGCAATATCGCGGATTTCCTTTTCCTGCGGCGTATCGCGATCGAAATAGGACTGCGAGAACAGCACGCCCCCCATCAGCAGCGCGGTATCAATGCTGGACAGTTCAGACCAGTCCGCAACACGCAAGCCGGTATTGGGGTCGAGGAAATGATAGAAGAAACCCTTATAGCCCGCAGCGCCCGCAACATGATCGTTCTGCGGCAGGCTGGCTAAAAAGCGCAGCGTCGTCAGCGTCCGATCCACGGCCTGCTGGCGCGTAATGTAGTTGCGCTCCACGCCGATGCCATAAGCCGTCAGCCCGAAACCAACGCTGGCAATGCTGGCCGCGCCATTCGGCAGCGGCGCGCGGTCCGGCACCAGACCGTTCTTCGGATTGGCAGTTTCCCAGAACCAGTTGAACGTGCGCTTTTCCAGATCATCGACAAAAGCAGCATCCGCAGCCGGAAGACTGGTCGGCTGAAGGGCTGTTGAAAGCGCCGTGCTGGCCGTCGGGGCCGCCTGAGCGGTCTGAAGCGTCAGGCTCAATGCACCCAGTGCAAATCCTGCCTGACAGAAACGGGAAATCCGGGATTTCCACCTCTGCCCTGTCGGGGCGGCTGGAGAGAAAAACGGGACTTCAGAAGTCCGCTGCGTCCGGTTCTGCATGCTCATGCGGGGGAGGATAAACAGAAGGACCGCCCGCAACGCACCCACCGTTACATCAACTTTCTGTGATACTCGAAAAGTGTTGAAACTCCGCCCTTGTTCCGCAAAGCCTCGCGACAGGATCACGGGGGGATGTAACATTATTGGTATCTGAAATGGCGCTTTCCGAAACCTGCGGCGAATCTGCCTCGCACAACATGCGGGCGGCAACCTCAGCCGTCACGAACGTGGCGATCACCTCCGGGCGCTTGTCCCGCACCCCGAAATCCCCGATCGGGCAGACCAGACGATCAATCCGCTCCTGCGGAATGTCGATCTGGCGGAACGCACTCTCGAAGCGTTTGCGCTTGGTCCGCGACCCGATCATCCCGACATAGCGCAGATCGCCCCGCTCCAGCGCCGCCCCCGTGATGAGCGCATCCAGCGTATGACTCTGCGTCAGAACCAGAACACCCGATCCGGCAGGAGCCCCCTGCACAAGCGGCTCCCATTGCTCTGTCACCAATGCCTCCACAGCCGGTGGCACGATCCCGAACTCCTCCTCCCGTGCATCGACCCAGACCAGCCGCAACGGCAGAAGCGCCAGAGACCGGGCGAGCGCACGGCCCACATGCCCGGCCCCGAACAGCAGCAGTTGCGGCAGTTTTTCTCGGTCAGCGCGCAGTTCATCCTCAAGAGCCTCAGGATCATCCACCCGCTCCATTCGGATGGTGACAGCCCCACCGCAGCACTGATTGATGGCAGGGCCGAGCGGGATATGGCGCTCAACCGCCTCTCCGCCCGACGCGAGAAGCGCTCGTGCCTCTGCCATGCAGTCCCATTCCAGCCGACCGCCGCCGATCGTACCGCTCTGTTCAGTGCGGGTCAGGAGCATGAACGCGCCCTCCTCGCGAGGTGTCGATCCCTTCGCGTGAATGACGGTCAGGCGCACCATCTCCTGCCCTTCCGCCCGCCAGCGCAGAACATCCGCGAGCATGTCAGCCAGCCTTTTCCCGCAGTGCCATCAGAGTTTTCAGAACCCGCTCCGGCGTGGCGGGCGCATCCAGTTTCGGACAGGTCCGGTAGTCGTCCAGACTGGCGATGGCGTCCGAAATGGCCTGCAAAACCGCAACCCCATGCACGAAAGGCGGCTCTCCGACGGCCTTGGAACGGAAAATCGTCTCCTCCCGGTTTGGCGCATTTTCCAGCAACTCCACATTGAAAATCCGGGGCCGATCCGAACAGGCCGGGATCTTGTAGGTGCTGGGTGCATGCGTCCGCAGACGCCCAGCTCCGTCCCAGACCAGTTCCTCCGTCGTCAGCCAGCCTGCGCCCTGCACGAAGCCGCCTTCAATCTGCCCGATATCGATATCCGGGTTCAGGGACTGCCCGGCATCATGCAGGATATCCACACGGTCAATGTTGTGCTCGCCCGTCAGCAGATCGACCGACACTTCCGCACAGGCTGCGCCATAGGCGAAATAAAAGAACGGTCGCCCACGTCCCGTCTCGGGGTTCCAGGAGATTTTCGGCGTCTTGTAAAACCCATTGGACGACAGCGACACCCGCGCGAAATAAGCCTGCCAAGCAAGCTGCTGGAAGGTCATAACCTCCGCGCCGACATGAACACCATCAGGCCGGAAATGGATATCTTCCGCCGCCACGCCCCATTTTTCAGCGGCGAATGTCATCATCCGGCTCTTGATCTTCCGCACTGCATCCAGCACCGCCATGCCGTTCAGATCCGCCCCCGAAGAGGCCGCCGTAGCGGACGTGTTCGGCACTTTCCCGGTCGTCGTAGCGGTAATGCGGACGCGATCCGCCGTCAGACCGAACTCGCGCAGGACGATCTGCACCATCTTGGTGTGCAGCCCCTGCCCCATTTCCGTCCCGCCGTGGTTCACCTGAACCGAGCCGTCCGTATAGACATGCACCAGCGCGCCGGCCTGATTGTAATGCGTGGCTGTAAAGGAAATGCCGAACTTCACCGGCGTCAGCGCGATCCCGCGACGGATGATGCGGCTGGTGCGGTTGAACGCCCTGATCTCGGCTTTTCGCGCCTGATAATCGCATCGCTCGACCAGCTTCGTCAGGATCTCGGCGGTAATCGAGTCCTCGACCGTCATATGATACGGCGTGAGATTGCGCGTCCCGGTCCCATAAACATTCCGCAGACGGACCGTCACGGGATCAAGCCCGGTCGCAAACGCGACTTCCTCAATCACGCGCTCCGCCGCGACAATGCCCTGCGGCCCGCCAAACCCGCGATAGGCCGTATTGGACTGGGTATTGGTCCGCAACGGCTCGGATTTCAGCCGCACATCGGGATAGAAATAGGCGTTGTCAGCGTGAAACAGCGCCCGGTCCGTCACCGGTCCGGACAGATCCGCCGCCCAGCCGCACCGCGCGGCCAAAACCATATCCACGGCCAGAATATCGCCCTCAGCGGTGAAGCCGACGTCATAGTCGATCAAGAAGTCATGCCGCTTCCCGGTCGCCATCATGTCATCATCGCGGTCCAGACGCGCCTTGACGGCCTGCCCGGTCCGATCGGCGGCAATGGCAGCCAGACAGGCCCAGGCATTGGCCTGAGTCTCCTTGCCGCCGAACGCGCCGCCCATCCGTCGCACTTCCGTTGTGACCAGATGATGCGGCCGCCCGAGCACAGCCGCGACCAGATGCTGCGTCTCGGACGGGTGCTGCGTGGAGGACCAGACGCGCATCTCCCCGGCCTCTCCGGGCTGGGCAAGCGCGGCCTGCCCTTCCAGATAGAAATGTTCCTGCCCGCCAATCTCGATCTGCCCCCACAGGCGACGCGGCGCGGTCTTTAGACCACGCTCCACATCCCCGCGCTGCATGGTCAGGGAGCGCCAGACCATCGCGCTGCCATTTTCCCGCGCTTGCGCGATGTTCAGGATCGCGGGCTTTTCCTCGTATTCGATCTTTGCCAGCCGCACGGCCTGCCGCGCAGCCTGACGCGAGGTCGCCACCACTGCGAACATCGTCTGCCCCCAGAAATGGACATGATCCGTCGCCAGAAGCGGTTCGTCTTCCCGATGCACCGGGCTGATCTGGTTCTCGCCCGGCACATCATCCGCCGTCAGCACACACACGACACCCGGCGCGGCGCGCACGGCATCCAGATCCATCGAGACGATCCGCGCATGAGCCTTCGTGCTCAGTCCCGGAACGAGATGCAGCATGCCGCGCGGTTCAGGCAGATCATCAATATACGCCGCCTGCCCCGTCACATGCAGCAGCGCGCTTTCGTGCTTCATACTGGTGGACGCAGCGCCCGGAACGAGATCAGACATGCGCCAGCCCTCCCGTCCGGGCGAGACGCGCCTGACCGCTCCCCGTCGTTTCTTCGAAAAACCGCGTCAGCAGGTTGGCGGCCACGGTCTGCCGATACCAGGCACTCGCCCGCATATCGGTCAACGGGGCGAAATCTTCCAGAATGGCCGCCCGTGCAGCGTCCAGCGCGTCCTCATCCCAGACCCGCCCCATTAGCGCCGCTTCCGCACCCGATGCCCGCTTCGGCGTGGCCGCCATGCCGCCATAGGCCAGCCGGACCGTGGTTATCCAGCCCTGATCGTCCGTCTCGATCATGAAAGCGCCCAGAACGGCGGAAATATCCTGATCGAAGCGCTTGGAAATCTTGTAGGCGCGAAACTGCGCACCCGGCGCGGGCTCAGGAATGGTCAGAGCCTCCACGAACTCGCCGGGCTGCCGGTCCTGCTTTCCGTAAGCGATGAAATAATCTTCCATCGCGATGGACCGACGCTCCGCCCCGCGCCGCAGATGCAGCGTCGCGTTGGCCGCGATGAACATCGGCGGGCCGTCCCCGATCGGGGAGCCATTGGCAATATTCCCACACACCGTCGCGCTGTTCCGAACCTGCGTGGAGCCCAGACGACGGATCATTTCCCCCGCATCCGGTAGTAGCTCCGCAATGGTCGTACGCGCATCCTGATACGTCACCGCAGCCCCGATCCGCAGTCCTTCAGCCGTTCTGCTCAAAGCCCGCAGTTCCGGAACCCGCCCGATCGGCACGACATGCTTCAGACGACGCATCCCCTTTGTCACCCACAGCCCCACATCCGTGGCACCCGCAACAATCGTCGCCTCCGGATCGGCCAACAAAATCTCCGCCAGATCATCCACGGACGCCGGAATGCTAAGCATACCCTCTGGTCCATCAAGCCGCACGCTCTCGCCGTCCTGCAACGCCGTCAGACGCCCGGCGATCACCTCCACCTGCGCATCGAAACGGTCCGGACCGGCCACCATCGCCTGTTTCATGGCGCGCACGATCGGTGCATAGCCGGTGCAGCGGCATAGATTTCCGGCGAGCGCGTCATCAATGGCCTGATCGTCCACCGTGGCGCCTTCGGTCTTGCGATAGGCCGCCATCGACATAACGAAACCCGGCGTGCAGAACCCGCATTGCGAACCATGCTGCTCGACCATGGCCGTCTGCACAGGATGCGGCTCATCAGCCGTTCCCAAGTCTTCGATTGTAAAGACCTGAGCACCGTCCAGCATACTGACGAACTGGATGCAGGCATTAACCGCCCGCCAGTTCAGCCGCCCCTCTTCAAGCCGGACCACCAGCACCGTACAGGCCCCGCAATCGCCTTCGTTGCAGCCTTCCTTGGTACCGGTCCGGCCACGATCCCGCAGCCAGTCCAGCAGGGTCAGCGTCGGGGACAGATCCCTGAGCGTGCAGAGGTCTTCCCCCAGATAAAAACGGACAGTCTGGCGCATCGGGCTAGATCTCGAGCAAAAATATGAGGGGGCGTTCAGACTTCTGTGCCCCACGGCAGGCGTTGCCGTCTATATCCAAGATCGGAACGAAGCGTTGCCTTTTTTAGAGCAGGGGATAGTGGCAGGCGACCGTCCGGCCTTCCGCGATCCTGTGGAGTTCCGGACGTTCCTGCCCGCATCGCGGTCGGGCGAGCGGGCAGCGCGTATGAAATGCACAGCCCTGCGGCGGACGGATCGGGCTCGGCACGTCGCCTTTGAGCGGTAGAGGCAACGGCCGGTCCGGACGCGGCACCGCGTTCAGCAACGCCCGCGTATAAGGATGGGCAGGGGCTTCCAGAACCGCCAGCACATCCCCTTCCTCCACAATCCGCCCCAGATACATGACGGCAATCCGGTCCGCCATCTGCCGCACGACCGCCAGGTCGTGCGAGATGAACACGCACGCCACACCCAACGAATTGCGCAGATCGCGCAGCAGATTGACGATCTGCGCCTGAACCGACACATCCAGCGCGGATGTCGGCTCATCGGCCACCAGCAGATCCGGCCCCAGCATCAAGGCCCGCGCAATGTTCAGCCTCTGCCGCTGCCCACCCGAAAACTCATGCGGATACCGGGACAGGACGGACGACGACAGACCAACCTGCTCCAGCAGCGTCCCGATCCGCTCGGCGATGCCGGTCCGCCCATGGATCCGCATTGGCTCCGCCAGCGTGTCACCAATGGTCCGGCGTGGATTGAACGTCGAGGACGAGTCCTGAAACACCATCTGCATCCGCGGCCGCCAGCGCCGCAGCGCCCGGTCCGACAGGCCGGAAATCCGCTCGCCTTCAAAGAACACCTCGCCCGAACTCGGCGCTCCAAGCCCGATCAACGTGCGGCCCAGCGTGGACTTGCCACAGCCGGACTCCCCGACCAGCGCCAGCGCCTCCCCCCGATGCACGACAAGCGACACATCGCTCACAGCCCGCAGGGTTTCACCACGCGCGAGGCGATAGTGTTTGCTGAGGTTTTTCGCTTCAAGCAGGACAGTCATGCGTCGTACAGCACGCAGGCCACGCGCCGCCCTTCTTCCGGTTCCCGCAACGCAGGGCGCACGGCACAGTCCGGTCGCACGAAGCGACAACGCGGCGCGAAAACACACCCTTCAGGCCGCGCATCCGGAGCAGGTGGTCGCCCCGGAATGGTGGGCAGGGCATCAGGCCTCGGACCATCCAGCGGCGGGATCGCCTCCAGCAACGCCTGCGTATAAGGATGAAGTGGCCGCGCCATCACCGCCGCGACCGGCCCCTGCTCCACGACAAGCCCCGAATAGACAACCGCCACATGTGTGCAGGTCTGCGCCACGACGCCCATGTCGTGCGTAATCAGCATGACACCCGCTCCGCTATCGCGGATTTCGCACAGCAACGTCAAAATCTGCGCCTGCACCGTGACATCGAGCGCCGTGGTCGGCTCGTCTGCGATCAGAAGCGACGGACCACAGGACAGCGCCATCGCGATCATGGCGCGTTGGCGCAGACCGCCCGAAAGCTGGTGCGGATAGCGCTTTGCCGCGGCTTCCGGATCGGGCACCCCCATCCGCCCCAACAGAGCCACGGTCCGCGCCCGCGCTTCACGACGGCTGAGGCGCTCATGCAGGCGGATCTGTTCATCAATCTGCGCGCCAATGGAGCGGACCGGGAGGAAGGCCGTCATCGGGTCCTGAAAAATCATGGCCATGCCCGCACCGCGCAGACGCCGCCAATCCCGATCCTTCATCCCCAGAAGTTCGCGGCCCTCGAAACGGATGGAGCCCGAAGCCTTCAGACCCGGCAGCAGCCCCATGACGCTCATGGCCGTCAGGCTCTTCCCCGATCCGGATTCCCCCACCACGCCCAGCGCATCCCCGCGGCGCACACTCAAGGACACGTCTTCCAGCAGCGCCGTCCCGTTCGGCAGTTCCAGATGCAGGTGATGCAGCTTCAGAAGCACTTCAGCGCCCATGCCGCCCCTCTCTGATCCGCGGGTCCAGCAGGGCGTACAGCCCGTCCACCAGCGCATTGGCGATAACGACGAAAACGGCGGCATACATGACCGTTGCCATAATAAGTGGCAGATCGAGCGTCGCCAGCGCCTGATAGGTCAGCCGCCCCACGCCCGGCATGGCGAACACGACTTCCGTCAGAAGCGCCCCCCCACCCAGAAGCTGCGCGAAATCCAGCCCGAACAGCGATACGTAACTCAGCCAGGACAGCCTCAGACCATGCCACAGCCACACCCGCACCGGCCCAGCCCCTTTGGCACGCGCCGTACGGATGGAATCCTCGCCCATCGCCGTTAAAAGTTCGGACCGCAGAACCCGCGCATAAAGGCCAATAAAACACACCGCCAGCGTCAGGGATGGCAGAAACAGCGCCTTCGCCCAGCCCCACGGGCTCTGCGAAAACGCCACATATCCGAGCGGCGGCACCCAACGGAACAGAAACGTGTCATGCCAGCGGCTCTGCGTGACGAGATTGACGACCTCGCCCAGCCAGAACACCGGCATGGACAGGCCAATCAGCCCCAGAACCATCAGCAGCCGGTCCACCCAGCTATCGCGCAAGACCGCCGAAGCAATCCCGAACACCAGCGACCCGCTGACCCAGAAAAATGCCGCCCATAGCACGAGCGAAAGCGTCACCGGGGCCGCCTGCAACACTTCAGGCACAACGCGCTGACCGTGATTGACGAAAGACGTCAGGTCCCGGCTCACGAACAGCTTTTGCATCATCGTCACATACTGCACCGGCAGCGGACGATCGAAACCATACTCCGCCCGGATGCGCGCCACGACCTGCGGACTAGCCCCGCGCCCTGCAATTCGCGCCGTCGGATCCGCTCCAGGTGTCGCAAAGAAAATGCAGAACACCAGAACCGAAATCCCGAAAATGACCAGCAGCATCTGCCCGGTCCGTGAGGCAAAACTCCGGATCATCGGGCCGCACCTTTCGGATCAATCTGATCCCGCAGCGCATTGCCCAGAACATTTAGCGCCAGAACTGTCAGGACGATCGCAACGCCCGGAGCAATCGCAACCACAGGCCGCGTATAAAGCAGCCCTTCACCATCCTGAATGATCGTTCCCCACGACGCTGCTGGAGCCTGCACGCCGAGCGACAGGAACGACAAAGCGGATTCCGCAAGCATGCACAACGCCATCACCAGAGGCGCGAGCACGGCCATGGTCGGCATCAGCCCCGGCAGGATCTCCCGCCACAGAATGCGGAAATCCGACGCACCCATCCCGCGCGCCGCCATCACAAACCCCGCCTGAGACAGGCTCAACGCCCGCGCCCGGAAAGGCCGGGCGGCATAGGGCAAATAAACCAGCGCAATAATCCCGATCGGAATCAGCAGATTATCCGCGCCGATGGTGATGAACCCAAGCCGGATGCCATGCCCGACCGTGACGACGGAGAGCGAAATCGCAAACAGATAGACCGGGATCGCCCAGAGCATGTCCAGAATACGCGACAGGATCAGGTCGATCCAACCGCCAAAATATCCAGCGCAAATCCCCAGACACGCCGCCAGACACAGACAGAACAGGGCGGAGGACGAGGCAATCAGAAGCGAATTGCGTCCACCATAAAGCACACGGGCCGCGACATCCCGCCCCTGCGAATCCGCTCCAAGAACATACGGCCCCGGCCGCCAGTCCGGCCCGATCGGGCTGAGACCCAGATGCAGCGGATTATCGTTCGGCTGCATCAGATCGACGCGCTGTCCATTACGGATCGTGGTGCCCGCAATATCGGACGAGAACGGATCAACGCCATTCAGCGTGGCGTAAAGCGGGGCAGACAGGCAGGAGACAATGATTAAAGCCAGAAGCAGAGCCGCAAAAGCACCGTCACGACGCGTCAGAACAGCGCGGACAACCCGCCGGTAACTTCCTTCCACGCCTGCTCCCATTCGTTCCGGTTTGCGTTGTTTCCTGTTCTACAGCACGAAACCACCCGGACAGAAGAGGCTCTTCGCAATCAGGTGAGATCGAGGGCCGGTTTGCGCACATGCAGACGGATGCGCTGCTGGAGCGTCCCCAGATCGGGCAGGAGTTCATTATGAAGCGCGCGCACGCTGTCATGCGCGGCATAAAAGCGCCGTTTCCCGCTGCTGCTGACCAGAATGGCCGCGCCTAGGAACACGCCGTTGATTTCGATAATGGTTGAACCAAGCATGATGCCGGACCCTGAAGAAAGAGCCCGACAATTCTGTGTCGGGCGTTATGACATGCCGGAGGCAAATGCCTCCGGCTCTGAAAAAAGGCAGCGCGATTGCTGCGAGCTACACATTCGACACATCATCGACCGACTGGCCCTGTTGCTGTGGACGTCACTTCAGAATGTCGAATACGACACCCGGACACGCAGCGTCAACATATAACGCATGAACATGATGTGATATCTATAAATACGTTTTAATTAAGTTGTTTATATGTTGTCGCAAGCCCTTCATTTACCGTCTGCCCTTCCCCCCGTTTTCCATGTTAAGTGACAGTCATGAGCAAGAAGGTTCCGTTGTCCCCCGCCCCGTTCGAAGGTTATGCAGCCCCCCGGGGACGCGTTTTCAACTCTTTTCTGGAAACGGTAGGAGGCACCCCGCTGGTCGCGCTGCCTCACCTGACCCAGCGTGAGCATCTCAACGGGCGATTGCTCCTCAAACTGGAATTTTTCAACCCGCTCGGTTCCGTCAAGGACCGCATCGGCGTGGCCATGCTGCGGGATGCCGAAGCGCGCGGCCTGATTACGCCGGGCCGCACGGTGCTGATCGAGCCGACATCGGGCAATACCGGCATTTCGCTGGCTTTTGCCGCCGTGGCGCTTGGCTACAGGCTGATCGTGACCATGCCGGAAAATGCCTCGACCGAACGTCGCAAGATGCTGCGTCTGATGGGGGCGGAAACCGAACTGACCTCTGCCTCCCGCGGCATGGCCGGTGCGATCGAACGCGCTGAACAGCTCAACCGCACTCTCCCCGACGCCTGGATGCCGAGCCAGTTTGAAAACGACGCCAATCCCGCCGTGCATGAAGAAACGACGGCTCAGGAAATCTGGGAAGATACGGCAGGCAAGGTCGATATGGTCGTCGCGGGTCTGGGAACGGGCGGCACGGCCTCCGGCATTGCCCACGGCCTGAAAAAACACCGTAAATCCATCAAGATCTACGGCGTGGAACCGCGTGAAAGCGCGGTCCTGCACGGAGACGAACCCGGCCCCCACGGCATTCAGGGCATCGGACCGGGCTTCGAACCCGATACGCTGGACCTCAAGGCGCTGGACGGCGTGTTCGAAGTCTCCGAACAGGAAGCCGTCGCTACCGCGCGCCTCTGTGCCGCCGTCGAAGGTATTCCCATCGGAATTTCGGCAGGTGCTGCGCTGTTCGCCGGGATGGAACTGGCCCGCAAGCCGTCCAACAGGGGCAAAACGATCGTAGCCATCGTGCCGTCCTTCGCGGAACGCTATCTCTCCACGCAGCTTTTCGACGGCCTGTCCTGAGGATCATAAATAACTTTTATATAAAGTTATTTTATTTAATATCCATATGTGTTCGTTATTAACTCAAATCCTGTTCCGGTCTCTTGCAAAAAGAATCGGGAGGGCTGAGAGGAGATAACGTCATGAACCTGTTTTCCGGCCGTCCCACATCTTTCGATCCCGCCTGGGCCTCACATGGCCTCTCCGGGACGGCGCAGCCCCGCATCGCCAGAGCGTTTCGCGCGCTCGGACAGCAGGTCGATCTGCTTCTGGTGCCGGGCCTGTTCGGCTCAGGCCCGGATCACTGGCAGACGCACTGGGAACAGGCTTACGGCCTCCGTCGGCTCCATCAGAAGGACTGGGAAACACCCGATCCGGCAGACTGGGAGGCCGCTCTGACGACGACTCTCGAAGCCTCGACACGTCCGACTTTTCTGATTGCACACAGTCTCGGCGCAGTACTGACGGCAAAATGGCTGACACGTCATGGCGGACGACGCGTTGCCGGAGCCTTTCTGGTGGCCCCGGCCGATATCGACCAGACGATACATCCGGACGTCGCCCTCATCCGGGCGTTCGGCCCCCTGCCCGGAACACCCCTTCCCGCCGCCACAGCCGTCATGGCCAGCAGCAACGATCCCTGGTTATCCCTGCTCCGCGCCCGAGAACTGGCCGGACACTGGCAGTCGGATTTTCTGGAAGCCGGCGCTGCGGGCCATATCGGTAGCAGCGAGCCGTTGGGCCTGTGGGAGCATGGTGCCACAGCCATGCTCGACTTCGCCAGAAGACGCCTGCCACTCCGGGTCCAGTAACCCGGAGCAGCCGCCCTCAGACCTGACGGCCGGAAGGTTTCCAGCGGTTGAGCAGCAGAGAATTGCTGACCACCGAGACGGAGCTCATGGCCATGGCCGCCCCTGCTACGATCGGGTTTAACATGCCGAACGCCGCCAGCGGCAGACCCAGAATGTTGTAAATGAAGGCGAAAAACAGGTTCTGCCGGATTTTGGACAGCGTGGCGCTGGACAGGGAAATTGCGTCCAGCACCCCGTTCATTTCGCTTTTCATCAACACGACATCCGCCGTATCGAGCGCCACGGCAGATCCGGCCCCAATGGCAAATCCGACATCCGCCGCCGCAAGCGCAGGCGCGTCGTTGATGCCATCGCCGACCATGCCGACCAGATCGCCCTGAGCGCGATATTTCGCCACGCCCTCAGCCTTGTGCTCCGGCAGAACCCCCGCCAGATACTCATCCACACCAACCTGTCGGGCCACCACAGACGCCGCGCGTTCATTATCGCCCGTCAGCATCACAACACGAATGCCGCGCGCTTTCAGAGCCTGCACGGTCGTCACGGCATCGGTCCGCAGTTCATCCGCCAGCGCGATGATCCCAAGAACCTGACCTGCCTGCGCCACGGCGATAACGGTATTGCCTTCGCTTTCCAGCGCCGCGACCGGCAGGGACGACAGATCCAGCCCGCTGTCCTGCATGAACACGGGTGAGCCCAGCCGCGCTTCCTGCCCGTCGATCCGCGCAATAACCCCCTTGCCGGGAAAAGCCTCAAATCCTTCGGCAGCAACAGACGCGCTAACACCATGGCTCTGCGTATAATCCACGATGGCGCGGGCCAGTGGATGTTCCGAATTATGCTCCAGCGCTTGTGCCACCCCCAGAAGCGTATCCACCAGAACCCCGTCCGCGGGATGAACCGCCGCAACAGTCGGGCGTCCCAGAGTCAGGGTGCCGGTCTTGTCGACAATGATGGTTTTCAGCTTCTCGGCCCGCTCCAGCGCATCAGCGTTGCGGAACAGAATGCCGGATTGTGAGCCCCGTCCCGTCCCGACCATGATGGCCGTCGGCGTGGCCAGACCGAGCGAACACGGGCAGGCAATGACCAGAACAGACACGGCAGAAACGAGACTCCAGACCGCAGATCCGGTGACGGCCCAGCCGATCAGGAATGTCAGCACCGCAATCCCGATCACGGCCGGGACGAAAATACCCGAAACCCGATCGGCCAGACGCTGCACATTCGCCTTGGAGCCCTGCGCCTGCTCGACCATTTTCACGATCCGCGCCAGTGCGGTATCCGCGCCAACCCCCGTGGCCCTGACACGCAGCGCTCCATTGGCATTCATCGTCCCGCCAAACACGTCTTGTCCGGCTTCTTTGAGAACCGGCACGCTCTCACCCGTCAGCATGGACTCGTTGACTTCGGACGTCCCTTCAAGGACTTCCCCGTCCACCGGCACACTCTCACCTGGGCGCACAACGAAGATATCGCCGACATGCATGTCCGCCACGGCCCGGTCCACAATCACGCCGTCACGTTCGACATGCGCGATCTGCGGCTGAAGCTGAAGCAGGCTCTCAATCCCGGCGCTGGTGCGGTTCTTGGCCCGCGTTTCCATGAGCTTGCCGAGGGAAATCAGCGTGATGATGGAGGCGCTGGCTTCGAAATAGACATGCTGATGCAGCCCGAACACCACAATAACCGCACTGAACAGCCAGGCGATGAACGTCCCCAGCACGACCAGCACATCCATGTTGGCCGAGCCGCCACGCACGGCGTTCCACGCTCTGCGATACAGATGCGCGCCACAGACGAACTGAACAATCGTGGCGAACACGAACTGCACCGGAACCGGTACGATCATGCGCCCAAAGAACATGCCGATCATCTCGGCAAAGAGCGGCAGCGAGAGAACAAGCGTCAGGATGAACCGGTTGCGCTCCCGCTTCCAGATGGCCGCACGTTTGGCCTTCGGATCTTCGCGGTCGCCCTCGTCCAACCGCGTTGCGCCAAATCCGGCCTTCTCGATCTTCCCGATCAGATCCGCCGGTTCGACCACGCCAGGAATATAATTGATATGCGCCCGCTCGGCCGCGAAATTCACACTCGCCTGCACGGAAGGCTGCCGGTTCAGGATCTTTTCGATCCGTGCCGCACAGGCCGCACAGGTCATGCCGGACAACGACAGATCAAGGCTCTGTTCATCCACGGAAAAGCCCGCGCGGCGCACGGCAGCCACAACAGTTTCAATGGAAGACGCCGTATTTTCAAAAGCAACCTGTGCGCGTTCGGAAGCGAAATTAACGGTCGCGCTGACGCCCTCCTGACGGTTGAGGACTTTTTCAATCCGCGCGGCACAGGCGGCGCAGGTCATACCGCCGACGGGGAAACTGATCGTTTCTGACATCTGCAAAAGGTCCTGTCGGCTAGGGAAGCGGAAGGGAAACTCCGCAAGAAATATACCCCATACCCCTATTTTTCAAGAGTGGAAAAAGCAGCTTTTCCACTTCCAAGAACAATCTCGCGATCATGAAAAACACGCAGCGCATCATGATGCGCCACGCTGATGCATGTGGTGTAGGGCAGAAAGAAAAGAAGGGCCTCGTAAAGACGGCGCTCATTGGTGTCATCCAGAGCGGACGTTGCCTCGTCCAGAAACAGGATCGCAGGCCGGAACAGCAACGCCCGCGCCACCGCCAGACGCTGCTGCTCGCCCGGAGACAGCACAGCGCCCCAGTCTGCAATATCGTCCAGCCGCTGGCCGTATTCCGCCAGATTGACGGCTTCCAGAGCCTGCTGGCAGGAGGCGGTGTCGTAGTGGTCGGATGTTGCGGGATAGCTCAGCGCCTCACGCAGTGTCCCGGACGGAACATAGCTGCGCTGGGGCAAAAACATGGCCTGCCTGATGTTGAAAGAGACATCCCCCCGCCCGTAACGCCACAGCCCGGCCAGCGCCCGCAGGAACGTGCTTTTCCCCGAACCGGACGGCCCGCGAACCAGCCAGCGTTCGCCGCCCTGCATCGTCAGATCGCCAACCTGCACAATCGGCTTTCCATCCGGCAGGTTCAGGACCAGATCCCGGATCTGCACCGAAGGCGTTTCGGTAGCGAAACGGACAATTCCGCTTTTAGAAGGCTGGCTGACAACCCGCTCGAACTCGCCCAGACGCTGAAGCACTGAGCGCAGTGTGGCCAGATCGGCATAGTTGAAAATGAACCATTCCAGACTGATCCGGACCTGCGTATAGGCCGAATTGATCTGTGAATAGAGCCCGAAACTCAAGGCATGGGCCATCGCTTTGGGGGCCAGCATCAGCCAGAGTGGTATCGTTGCGACTCCGGTATAGAACTCGCTGATGAAATTGACCCGCCACGTATACCGCACAACACTGCGCCAGTTCGTGGCGATATGCGTCAGATAACCAGACAGCCGTAACTGCTCGGCATTTTCGCCCCCATAAAAGGCGATTTGCTCCGAGTTACGCCGAACATCCATCAGCCCCGCACGCAGATCGGCATCGAAATGCTGCTGCCGGTAATTCGCGCCGATCAACGGCGTGCCAAACCGCTCCAGTATCCCGGAAGCCAACAGCGACGTAAGGACCGCGCCCAGAAAAAGATAGCCGGGGATCTGGAAATGACGGCCATGCCAGTCAAAAGACAATACCCCCCCGATGTTCCACAGAACAACCGCGAAAGACAGCAGCGTGGTCACCGCATCAATGGCGTCCAGACCCAACTTGAGCGTCTGGACCGTCATCTGGGACAGGTCGTCCGCAATACGCTGGTCGGGGTTGTCGGCCCGGTTGGGGCCATGTTCGAGCCGGTAATACACCTCTTCCGACAGATACTGCCGCAGATAGACTTTCGTGTTCCACAGACGCCAGCGCATCGAGAGAACCTGCGTCAGATAGGTCTGCGTCGCATGCACCACGACAGAACCGAGTGTCACCAGAAGATAGAACGGCAACATCCCCAGACAGCGCCCAACCTCTCCTGCAAAAAACGCATCGAAAAACCGGTGATACCACGCCCCGAACCAGACGGCGGACTGAACGTAGAGCACGGACAGCCCGATGGTCCCACCCAGAAGGGACCAGGCCCACCACTTCTCTTCGGACTTCCAGTAAGGGAAGAGAACTTTCCAGTCCGCAAGGGAATGCGGCGGGGTGGTGTCGTCAGTAGTTTGCACGAAGTGTGGCCATGAAACTGCGCGGAGCGGCGGGGAAATTGAACTGCCACTGACCGCTGGCCCGCTCGTAGTAGTAGCGGTTGGTCAGATTTGTCGCGTTGAGCTGAAGTCGCAGATGGCGGTTGAAGCGATACCCCGCCATGGCATCCAGAGTCATGTAACCGCCCTGAATGGTCGTGGCGTAACTGCCGCGCAGATTGCTGTTCGCATCAATCCCCGCCCCCACATTCAGACCTTTGAGAAAGCCATCCTGCACATTGTAATGCACCCAGGATTTGAACATGTGATGCGGCGAGAAAACACCCCCGAAATCATTGACCTTCGCATTTGAGACCTTCGTGTCCAGATAGGTATAGCCAATCGACACATCCAGCCCCGGCAGGATCTGACCATCGACCTGCGCTTCCCAGCCCTGACGGCGGATCGGGCCGGTCGTGATGTAGTACAGTGAATGATATGGGTCCTGCACCGGCTGATTGATACTTTCCATCCGGAACAGCGCGGATGAGAGGTTCAGGCGTCCATGAAAATATTCAGCCTTGAACCCGGTCTCGACCTGATTGCCTTCCTGTGGCGCCAAACCACCGCCACGATAACTCTGCTTGCCGACAGCAGGCGTGAAAATGCTGGCATAGCTGGCATACCAGGAGATGTTCGGCGTGATCTGATACACCGTGCCCAGATAGGGGGTAAGCTGCCCGCGCAGATCGGCCTGATTGACCCATTCCCCCTTCGGTGCAGGAGAAATGTCCTGAAGTTTTTCATAGTAGCGTGAAACACGACCGCCCAGAATCAGGGAGAGATGCCGGATCACCTCCAGCCGGAGCTGACCATAAAACCCCCACTGATAGGCATAGTCGTCCGTCCCGTATCCATCGGCATTCTGCTTGTAATCAAAGCAGCTTGCGGGTGGCTGGGGAACGGCATTGGTGTTTTCGAGGCTGATATTGTTGTAGATATTGTTGCAGTTCACGTTCGCATACTGCGTGATCTGCTCGTAGGAATTGTAGTTGAACCCGAACAACGCGTGATGCGTCCGGTTGAGCAGCTTGAAACTGCCCTGCGCATACACATCGGCGGAACGGGACGTGTTGGAGCCTTTATATTTGGAGATCCCCTGATCCCGGTACTGAAGTGTTCCGGTCGCAGGATTCATTTTGTTCCAAGGCTCGTTATAGAAAGTATTGTAGTCCTGATCATAGAATGTGGCGCGCGCCGTCGCCGTCCAGTCGCCCCAGAGCTTCTGGGTGATGGATGCAATCGTCTGCTGCGTCATGTAATTCGAATACCCCCAGCTCTGGCTCGGGTTCGCATCGCGGTTACCAGACCACAGGGTATTGGCGGTGGTCAGCGGCAGACCATAGTAGGGCGCCGTAATGTCCTGCTGCTGGGCAGCATGGGAAACCATAAACGTCGTCGTGGGCGTGACATCCCATTCCAGCGCGCCATAGGCCTGCCATTTGCGCGAGTGGGAATATTTGTAGAAAAAATGATTGTCCTGATACAGGTCCGCCGTCCGGAAGCGCACGGTTTTCGAGTGGTTCAGCGGAATGGTGATATCCGTATCCACCCGGTAATTATCAAAACTGCCCACGCTGACCGATCCGCCCGCGGCAAAGTCCATCCCGGGTTTCTTCGTCACCTGATTGACCACACCACCCGCGCCGCCCCCGCCCTGCAACAGGCCGGAAGAGCCACGAAGCACCTCGATCCTGTCATACATCGACAGGTCAAAGGTGGCATTATTCAGCGTCCCGGCAGCGTTGGGCGTGCCATCAATGGACGTCGTGAGCTGATATCCGCGTGAATAATAATTGGAATTGGCCGTAGAACCCGGAAAGACCCGGATTCCGTTGATCTGCCGCATCGCATCCGCCATCGTCAGCATGTTGGAATCTTCCATACGCTGTTGGGTGATGACCGAAATCGACTGCGGCACGTCCTTAAGCGCCACGGGGCTTTTCCCCCAGACTTCAACAGCGGGTGCCGTATAGGTGTGGTTGGTGCCCAGAACCTGAATATTTTCGTCTGACGCAGCATCCAGATCTTCGGAAGAGCGAGACGCGGCTGCGACAGGCGCTGGAGCAGAGACCGTAGCGGGAGCCTTCGCAGACTGCGCAAAAGGCGTGTCGGCGCGTCGCGATACCCCGCAATGCACAGGACGCGGTACCCTGTGTGTGGCATGGCAAACAGACGGGTGGTTTCTGGCGCGCTCTGCAACCGTATCAGCCAAAGCCGCAGGGCATGCGCCCGCCATCAGGCTGCCCCAGATCAGGGCATGGTGGGAAATAGCGGAAAAGTTGAGCCGACGGCGAGCTGAAATGCCATGCTGTGTCATAATGTTTGTCCTAAAGAGACATGCCAGCCCCATGCAACAGCCCGTAACACGAAAAGCATCGTGTTACGGCATGAGGCCAGCAATGAAACGCTCCTGTTCAGGAGGAGGCGTGCTCCGGCTTCAGGAAACGACGTCAAATCCCGTGTCTTCGACGACGTCCCTGAACGCTGCGGGCGAAACATGGGCCGGGTCGTAAGAGACCGTCACCTTGCCGCCATCCAGCACGATATCGACGCCCGTTACGCCATTTACGGCTTCAAGAGCGCGCTGGAGCTTACCCAAACATCCGTTGCAGGACATGCCCTCGACCGTCATGTGCGCTGTTTCTGTCATGTCATGAAATCCTTGAAAGAGAGAAAAATTCCCCCAGTGAGGGCATATCCACATACGATGCGGGGGTATGGTTTATACAACTATTCGCCATAAAACGATTCTGGCAACAGTTATTATTCAACGATCATATTTTGGTATATATACCGCACCGGGGTATATGATTTTTCATATTGCCTCCGAAACAGATTCGACAAGACAATTTTTTCAGACACGAAAAAATAATCTTTTCCGATCCCCCGGCTGGCTATAGGGTCACATCAGATTCGAACGATGAATCGCTCCGTTTCTTCCCCTTCTGTGGTGATTTCTGATGGTCAGGACACATGCCCGGATCTGGATCGGCCTGCTGGCCTGCCTGCTCATGCAGGTGGGGCTGTTGCTCGGCGCATCCACCGCGCAGGCCAGATCTGAAGCCCCTCACATGGCCATGACCCACATCGCCATGACGATGCATCACATGGCCCATCACCAGAAACCAGACGCCACGGATTGCTGCAAAACCTCAGCGTTCCACGCGATCCCTCATCCGCAGCAGTCTTCCGAAGGCTGCTGCCACACGCATGCGGTCTCGGCCGACCCCATGCTGACAATGGCGTCCGTCCACCCGTCCGGCCCGGCCCATACGGCCGCGCGCGTCTTTGCCTCAGGGCTGCAAGGACGCTTCAGCGGGACGGACTGGATCCCCGCCTCGCCGCCTCCAAAACTACACGCAATCTGACACACGCCTGACCGGCGTGGACCCGTCCTGCTGTCCGAAATGGGCATTCAGGGCCTGATCCTCTGTCATTTTTGCGGATTTTTCCTCATGACCTTTCCGTCCCGCTTCCGGGGCGGCCTGACACGACGGCGTTTCGTAACAGGGATCGGTGCAGGCGGCCTGCTGGCAGTCCTGCCCCGCACCTCACAGGCGTTCTCGTCCACGGCTGTTCCCATTAGAGCTTCTTCGGGTATCATACCCCCCACCCCTTCTGATCGGTGGGATCTGAAGGTCGGCCACACGCGCATTTCGCTCGATGGCAAGACCATGCACGCCCCGACTGTCGGCGGCACGGTGCCCGGTCCGATCCTGCGCTTCAAGCAGGGCGATACCGTCAGCATCAACGTGACCAACACGCTGGATGAACCGACCTCGATCCACTGGCACGGCATCCGTACGCCCGCGAACATGGACGGCGTCCCGGGGCTGAGCTTTGGTGGCATCGCGCCCGGCGAGACCTTCACCTATCGCTTCAAACTCCATCAGAGCGGCACCTACTGGTATCACAGCCATTCGGGGATGCAGGAAGCGATGGGCCTGTATGGCGCGATGGTGATCGACCCGCGCCGACCGGACCCGAACGCCTGCGACCGCGATTACGTCATTTTCCTCGCTGAATGGACGGATGTCATGCCCCATGACATCGTCAGCAACCTCAAGATGCAGGACGATTATTACGTCTTCCGCCAACGCACGGCGGCGTCTTTCCCAAAGGAAGCGCGCGAGGCCGGAAGCGCGGGCGCGGCCCTCGCGGACCGTCTGGCCTGGTCAAAAATGCGCATGGCCGCGACCGACATCGCGGACGTCTCGGGCGCGATCTACACCTACACGCTGAACGGCCACGCCCCGGAGATGAACTGGAACGGCCTGTTCCGGCCTGGCGAAAAAGTGCGCCTGCGCTTCATCAACGGCTCGACCATGACGTTCTTCGACATCCGGATTCCGGGGCTCGAAATGCTGGTCGTGCAGGCGGATGGCAACGATATCGAACCTGTCCCGGTGGACGAGTTCCGCATCGGCGTGGCTGAGACCTACGATGTGATCGTCCAGCCGAAGGACGAGCGCGCCTATGCCATTTTCGCCCAGAGCGAAGACCGCACCGGCTACGCAAGAGGCACCCTTGCCCCGCGCGAAGGCATGATTGCGCCGCTCCCGCCGATGGACCCACGCCCCGTCCGCACCATGGTCGATATGGGCATGGGGAACATGAAGCCCGGCGAGAGCATGAAGGACATGGATATGTCCGGAGACATGTCGGGCATGAAAATGAAAGGCATGGATATGAGCCACATGGCCATGCCGAAAATGGAAGTGGACGACCCCGGCCCACCGCCCATCAATGTCGAAAACCAGATGCGCGCCATGATGCCCATCGACCGCACCGGCAGCCCCGGCGACGGGCTGGAGAACAATGGCCGCCGCGTCCTGAACTACAAACAACTCCGCGCCACACGCCCCGGAGCGGATTTGCGACCGCCAACGCGGGAGATCATTCTGCATCTGACCGGCAACATGGAGCGCTATATCTGGGGCTTCAACGGTCGGAAGTTCTCGGAATCCGGCCCGATCCGCCTCAAGCTGGGCGAGCGCGTGCGCTTCACGCTCATCAACGACACCATGATGGAACATCCGATCCATTTGCACGGTCTGTGGAGCGAACTGGAAAATGGTCAGGGCGATTACCGCCCCTACAAACACACCATCATTTCCCAGCCGGGCTCGAAACTGAGCTATCTCGTGACGGCCGATACCCCCGGCATGTGGGCGTATCACTGCCACCTGATGTATCACATGGATCTGGGCATGTTCCGCACGGTGATCGTGGCATGAAACACGCCCTTTCTCTCACGGTTCTAGCCCTCGCAGCCCTGTCTGGCACGGCCCGCGCCGCCCAGCCGGTCTATCATGCCGCCGATGCGCCGGAAGCAACCCCCGTCGTCTATATTGGCGGTATCAAACCCGCCATGGATCAGGGCACCTGGCTGCACGGCATCTTCAACCAGCTTGAAGGCCGCTATGCGCCCGGCGGCACCGATTTCCGCTGGGACGGCGAAGCCTGGTTCGGCGGCGATTACAACAAGATCTGGCTCAAATCCGAAGGCACGCTGGAGAAAGGCCGCCTGAGCGATGGCGACCACGAACTGCTCTATACACGCTCCATTTCGTCCTACTGGAACCTTCAGGGCGGTGTGCGGATGGACCTTGATGACGGCCCGACACGCACTTGGGGCGCCTTCGGCGTGCAGGGTCTGGCGCTCTACGAGTTCGAGTTCGAGGCCACAGCTTATGTCAGCGATCGCGGACGTTTCGCCGCCCGCGTGGAAGGCTCTTACGACTTCCTGCTGACCAACCGCCTGATCCTCCAGCCACAGGCCGAGTTCAATTTCTACACGAAGTCCGACACGGGACGTCAGGCTGGCGCCGGTCTGTCGGACGTCGATGCCGGTCTGCGCCTGCGATACGAACTCTGGCGGAAATTCGCACCCTACGTGGCCGTGACCTACTCCGGATATCTCACACAAGCCCGCCGGATCGCCCGTGACCAGCACGACGATACCGGCTCCGTCCGCTTCAGCCTCGGCGTCCGAAGCTGGTTCTGATTCCAAAACCCCACACAAGAAAGTCACACATCATGCGCAAGACCCTCCTCGCACTGACCGCCCTCCTCGCAACCGGCACGGCCTACGCCGATCCCTCCATGCCCGGCATGGACATGAGCCATATGGAGATGGGCGGTAAAAATGCCATGACCATGTCGTCCCCCAAAACGCAGGACCCGATGGCCGGACTGAACATGGATCAGCAGATGGCCTTGTGCGCGCATCTTGAGACGCTCAGCAAACAGAACCGCCCGCTGACGCCAAAAATGAAGCAGCAGCGCGCCGCCTGTCAGAAAATGGACATGGGCATGACGAGCCAGCCCGCCCCCGGCGAAACGCTGGACCGCTGATTCGTCAGCGCATCATCCGGCGAACGACCTGGAGAAGCTCGTCAATGGCGTCTTCTCCACCGTCTTCCTGTACCGCGCGGCGCACGCAGCCATTGGCGTGGGACGACAGGATCTGGATGGACACACCATCCAGCGCCGACTTGATGGCGGAAATCTGGGTCAGGATATCCACGCAGTAGCGGTCGTTCTCGATCATGTTGAGAACACCGCCGACCTGCCCCTCGATCCGACGCACACGGTTCGTCAGGGCTTTCTTGCGAGGCTGCTCGACGCGACGACCGCCATCGTCCAGCGGCGCACAGTTCTCGCAGACATCCACTGCATGCTCATTCCGGGATAGTGCCATTACTGGATCCGCCCTTTAGTCAGACATCCGAACATCACTCATGGGTCCATGTCCGCCCATCCGGGCGCACCTTACAAGCGCACCCGTAGCGCGTGTGTATGCCCCGCTGCGTCGGGAATTGCCAGTCCGCAGACGCCGATCCGCCTTTTCCCGATCGAAAAAACCGAGTCTCCCGCAGGAAAACGGGCCTCCTGTTGCGTCAGTAAGGTGCAGATATTCCGTTTCAATATGGGATATTGCTCCGGCCTATGTCCCGTCAGCAGGGATTTTCGTAAAATTTATTATAAAATCCGGCGATTTCTCCAGTCCCAGACAGTGCCCCGGGCCGCACTTGATGCAAATCATTCTCACTCCCCTTCCCGGACGGGCCGGATGCGCCTATCTAGAACGGAGGACGGAGCCTGTGAGTCTCCGTGCATACTCACCGAGGTACGGAACTGATGTTGTATCTGGATACACTGCCCAAGGGCGGACATGCCGTGATCGAAAAGGTCGAACAGCGTGCGCCTCTGGACCCGATCGCCACACGCCTCGGCGAACTGGGCTTCGTGCCCGGCGAAGCCGTACAGGTCGTCGCGACCGGTCCGATGGGCAGAGATCCGATTGCCGTGCGTCTGGGCACATCACGCTTTGCCCTGCGCCGTGGCGAAGCCGCCCGCGTCGGCCTGCGGACCGTTTCCTGACACCCCATGAGTGCAACCGAGTCCCCGCAGACACCCGCGTCCTCTCTGCATATCGCCCTCGTCGGAAATCCGAACTGCGGCAAGACCTCCCTGTTCAACCAGCTGACGGGCAGCCGTCAGAAAGTCGCCAACTACGCGGGCGTCACGGTCGAACGCAAGGAAGGCTTCTTCACCACACCCAACGGCCGCGCCATCCGCGTGCTCGACCTGCCGGGCGCCTACAGTCTTGATTCGACGAGCCCGGACGAGGACGTCACACGCGATGTCTGTCTCGGCCGCCACCGGACCGAACCCCGCCCGGAAATGCTGGTAGCCGTTATTTCGGCCACCAACCTGCGGTTGCATCTGCGCTTCCTTCTGGAACTAAAGCAGCTGGGCCTCCCCGTCATCGTCGCACTGAGCATGATGGACGAAGCCCGCCGCCACGGCCTTCAGATCGACATCGCCGGATTGCAGGCCGATCTGGGCATCCCCATCGTTCCCGTGATCAGCCTCAACCGCGCAGGCGTGATGCCGCTGCTTCAGGCGCTGGATCTTCCCCTCCCGGCCCCGCCTGTGCCTCTTCCGGCAGGGCTCGATCCACATATGGAAGTCCGGCGGCTGCTCGCGACCTATGTCGTCGATCCCGCCTCCGGAACGGACCGCCTGACGGACCGGCTGGACCGCGTGTTTCTGCACCCAGTCTGGGGTCCGGTCATTCTTCTGATCGTGCTGTTCGTCATGTTCCAGACCGTCTTCGCGTGGGCGCAACCGCTCATGGACGGTCTGGGCAATGGCATCTCCCTCTTTGGAGAGATCGTTCTCAAACCGCTGCCGGGCGGCGTCCTGCACAGTCTGCTGGCGGACGGTGTACTGGCGGGTGCAGGCACGGTCATCGTGTTCCTGCCGCAGATCCTCATCCTGTTTTTGTGGATTCTCGCCCTTGAGGAATCCGGCTATCTGCCACGCGCGGCTTTTCTGCTGGACCGGCTGATGGCGCTGGCGGGGCTGAGCGGACGCTCCTTCATTCCCCTGTTGTCGAGCTTCGCCTGCGCCATTCCCGGCATCATGGCGGCCCGCACGATCCAGAACCCGCGGGACCGTCTGGTCACGATCCTGATCGCGCCGCTCATGACCTGCTCGGCACGCCTGCCGGTCTATACGCTGCTGATCGGCGCGTTTGTGCCACACCGGAGCGTGCTCGGGATTTTCGGCCTTCAGGGGCTGGTGCTGTTCGGGCTCTATGCCGTCGCCATCGTCAGCGGCGTGATCGCCGCGCGGGTCATGACGCGGGGTGTGAAGTCCGAAGAACATCCGCTGCTGCTCGAACTGCCGTCCTATCGCCGCCCGAATCTCAGGAGCCTTGCGCTTGGACTGTGGCAACAGGCGGTGATGTTCCTCTCCCGCGTCGGCACGATCATCGTCACGCTGAACGTGCTGCTCTGGGCGCTATCAAGCTTCCCGCTCCCCCCCGCAGGCGCACCGGGACCGGCCATCGATTACAGTCTGGCGGGGCGGATCGGCCATCTGATGCAGTGGGTTTTCGCACCCATCGGCTTCAACTGGCAAATCTGCGTTTCGCTCATTCCCGGCCTTGCCGCGCGTGAAGTGGCGGTCAGTTCGCTGGCCACCGTCTACGCCATCGGAGCCACCGATGACGGGGCGGCCGACAGGCTTCTGCCCCTGCTCTCGACGCAATGGAGCATGGCCACGGCCTTCTCGCTGCTGGCCTGGTATGTTTATGCGCCGCAATGCATTTCGACGCTGGCTGTCATGCGTCGGGAAACCGGATCGATCAAAACCGTTCTGGGGGCTGCGGCGTATCTGTTCGGTCTGGCCTATCTGGCCGCATTCCTGACCTATCACATCACCCGCGCCATTACGGGAGTTCCCTGATGCTCGAACTTGCTGTTGCCGTCCTGATCGTTTGCGCAGCCGCCATTTACTGGTACGCGCGCCTGTTCCCCGTCGGATGGGGCCGAGTGCGAACGGCTGTGGGCCTGTCCACGCCACAGTCCACCGCAGGCAAGGGCTGCGGCGGCTGTTCGGGCTGCGACCGTTCGGGCAAAGGCGGCTGCCACTAAGGCAGCCACCCCTCTTTTTCAGGCTTTCTGAAGGCCCGGATTGCCACGCTCAACCGCAAAGCTGGCATAAGTGGACAGCTTGCCCCCCGGCACCATGACCCGATCGATCGTCTTCAGATCGGCGTGCCATACTTCCGGCCCCACATCACACAAAACATAACCGCGCTTGTCGGTCGTGGCTTTCAGGTGCGGGTTTTCGCTGCGGGCAATGCGACTGAAATGATCGTCGTCGCCCAAACCATCCGCACCCGATGAAATGGACGTCGCAAGGAACTCCACCGAAACCGGTTTGCCGCGCCCCGGCTCGATCAGCAGATCCCCGGCGAAGTGCCGATGCGCGTCGCCCGTCACATTCACCACGTTTCCGGGGCAATGCGTGTCGATGAAGTCCAGCAGGCGCTTGCGGCTGTAAAGATAGCCCGACCACTGATCCATGCTGTAGGTCAGTTCTGAATGCGCGGACTTCCGATGCGCCAGATCCATGATCATGACCTGATGCGCCAGCAGGTTCCATTTCGCGTCCGACCGCCCCAGACCATCAAACAGCCACTGCTCCTGCTGCGCGCCCATCATGGTGCGCTCGGGAGACCAGACATCCTTGCCTTGCGCCGCATTCGTGTCGCCATACGCCTGATCGCTGCGATACTGGCGCGTATCCAGCACGAACATGTTCATCAGATCGCCGAAGCTGAAACTGCGATAAAGCTGCATGTGGCTGCCATCGGGAATGGACGTCGCCCGCAGTGGCATGTTCTCGTAATACGCCTGTAGTCCGACCGCCCGGCGCAGACGGAAAATCTCCGGCGGCGTCCCGTCCTGATCGGTATCTCCGGCCCAGTTATTGTCGATCTCGTGATCGTCAAAGCTGACAATCCATGATGTCGCCGCATGAGCAGCCTGAAGGTCCGGGTCCAGCTTATACTGGGCATAGCGGCGGCGATATTCGTCCAGAGAATAACATTCCGGCCCGACATGACGCCGCAGGACATGCGCCTTGCGCCCGTCGATATCGCGCAGATGGTCGCCGCTATCCGCGCCTTCGTAAATATAGTCGCCATAATGGAACACGAAGTCGATCGGCTCGTTCGCGATGGCGCGCCAGGCGGTGTAGTAGCCATATTCGTAATGCTGGCAGCCGGCTGCGGCAAAACGCACGCGCGACAGCGGCGCACCCGTCATCGGCAGCGTCCGCCCCCGCCCAACTGGGCTCTGATAGCCCGCAATGTGAAAGCGGTACCAATACGGCCGGTCAGGCCTCAGCCCCGCAACCTCAACATGAACCGAATGGCCAAGCTCCGGATGGGCGAGCGCCTGTCCGCTCTGCACGGGTTTCGAGAATGTCTCATCCTCGCTGACCTCCCAGCCCACCAGAACCGGTTTGAGAGCCTCCATGCCGCCTGCCTCTTCCAGCGGGTCGGGCGCGAGGCGCGTCCACAGCACCAGACCGTCCGAAGCCGGATCGCCGGAAGCCACGCCAAGCTGGAACGGAGTGGCCGTGAAGGTCGGATTTTTCTCCAGATCGCGCGGGACAGCAGCCCGTAGCGCACGCACGCGCGTCGAGAGGAGGAGACCCGCACCAAGGCCGGTCAGCAGGCTTCTACGTTTCATGAACACCATGCAGCAGTTCTTTCCTACGAAGCCCGGCTCCCTGCGGAACCGGGCTTCCAGAGGTCTTTGGACACACGCCCTCCGCTCTGTGGACACATGAAATGGAGATTTGCCCACTCCCCCAAACGCCATTTCATGAAACTGTCACGAATGTGGCCGCGCGAATTCCCTAAACGCTATCGCGCCGCAGCCCCGAGGAGGTCTTTCAGGGCGCGGTGATTCGGAAACATCCAGAAACGGGAACATGGATGCGCTGTCAGCAGGAATGGTTGCGCCTTTATCGCAGGGTACGTTCCCGGACCCGTCGGGAGGATGCGGACGACCACCTTCAGAATGCCCTCATGAGCTATTTCGAGCGCCCCGAAGGCAGCGTGCAGCATCAGGACGCCTATATCACCCGAAGCGCCGTGAATTCCTCCCTCAACGCAATCCGCCGCGAACGGCAGGGATATGTGCAGGCGGCGGACGACTTCGAAACCCTCGTCAATATCCCCGACCCTGCGCCCTCGCAGGAGGATATTTACGAATCAACACAAAGACTGGCGCATTTTCACGAAGGCTGCGAACAGCTTCCGGACCGGACCCGACAGATCTTCCTGATGAACCGTGTGGAAAAAATGAAGTACAGCCATATTGCGCAATCGCTGGCGATCAGTGAAAGCAGCGTTGAAAAACATATCGCAAAGGCGTTGATCTTCCTTTCAACATGGATGGATCACTGAAATACCGATCTGATGGACGTCATCAAACTCCGCGCGGCAGAATGGATTGCACGCCTCCATGCCGAGGACTGCACACCGCTCGACCATGACATGTTCCGCGACTGGCTGGCGAGCGATCCCCGGAACGGACCGGTTTTCGAACATCTGACGGAGCTGTGGGAACTCTCCGGAGGCGCACGCACGCCACCCGTCGTTGCGAAACCGGTTCAGACAGCCCGCCGCCCCGTGCTCAGCCGGCGTCATGCGCTGGCCGGGTTGGTGGCTGCGGCCTTTCTGGCCGTTCCGCCATGGGAAGGGGCCCATGCCAGCCGGATCGAAGAGACCGGAATTGGAAGCATCCGCGACGTCCGCCTCACGCCCCAGACGGATTGCCGCCTCGATACCCAGACGCGCCTCGTGATGGGCGCGAACGGGCAGCAGGCGCGGCTGTGTCACGGGCAGGTCCTGCTTTCAGTGGCCGGACCGGACCCGTTCCATCTTTCCGCCGACGGCATGACCGTACAACTTCATGACCAGACCTCCGCCGATATCCGCATCAATCGCGGCAATACGGAAGTCACGGCCATCCGGGGCAAGGTGTTCCTGACCGCAGCCGCCCTGCGCGAGACCGGACGTTGGGTGATGCCCGGACAGCGCCTGCGGATGGATCGCAACGGCGGCTGGAACATTGATTATCCCGATCTGGAAACATTGCTCTCCTGGCAGAGCGGCGAACTGGTGTTCCGCAATCAGCCGCTGGCGGAGGTGATTCAGGAAATCAACCGTTACGCCTCCCGACAGATCGTCCTGTCCGCGCCACGTCTGGCCTCGCAGCGTCTGAGCGGCGTGTATCATGTGCGTCAGGGGGATGCGTTTTTGCAGATGCTCCCGCATCTGCTGCCCCTACGGATCCGTCCGGCCCATAACGCTTACGAAATCGTCGCTTTGTGACGTTTCGATGAAAACCGCTGCACCGCGCTGAGGTTTTCATTTTCTCATCTGTCTTCCTGTCGAGACCGCTTTCAGGCCCGACGACAGGAAACGAGCCCCATGACCCCGCCCTCCCGTTACCCCCGCCGCACCGTTCTGCTTCTGTCGGCAGGCGCGACCATTCTGACGCATTCGCTGTCCAGCGCCTGCGCAGCCCCGAGCGCTCCGGTGCATATTGCGCCACAGCCCATGGCGCAGGCCCTCGTGACGCTCGGGCATCAGACGGGCCGCAACATCATTTTCACCTCCGATGCCGTGGCCCATCTGCGCGCCCCTGCGGTGGACGGCACGCTGTCGCCCGACGATGCGGTCAAACGCCTGCTGCGCGGAAGCGGACTGAAGGCCGAGGCCATGCCCGATGGCGGCGTCATCATCCGCAAGGGCCCCTCCGCGCGCCCAAAGTCGCAGCGCCTGCGTGAAACGCAGGCGCATGACATCGAACAGATCGTCGCCACCGGCCACCGCACACGCTCGGTCATGAGTGTCAGCGGCGACGAAATGCAGACGCTCATGCCGGGCCAGAGCCCGATGCAGGCGCTGGATCTGCTGCCGGGCGTCACGTTCACCAACGTCGATCCGTGGGGCAATAACGAACAGAATTCCAGCATTTACGTCCACGGCTTCAATCAGAACCAGCTCGGCTACACGATGGACGGCGTGCCGCTCGGCGCCGGGGCTTATGGCAACTATAACGGCCTGTCCCCGCAGCGCGCGGCGATCAGTGAAGACATCGGATCGACGTCCCTGTCGTCGGGCGCAGGCGCGCTCGGCACGGCCTCGACCAGCAATCTGGGCGGGACCATCGAATTCACCACGCGTGACCCGAAAAAGAAAGCTGGTGCCACGATCAACCAGACCTTCGGCAGCTATTCCACATTCCGGACATTCGCGCGCGTCGATACGGGCAATTTCGGCAACGGTAACTCGGCCTATATGGCGTTTGCCCGTCAGGACGCCCGCCCGTGGAATCTCGGCAATGCCAACCGGCAGGGCGGTTATCAGGTGAACGGGAAATTCGTCCATAAGGGCGAAAACACCACCATCACTGCCTATTTCGACTGGCAGAACAAGGCCGAGCCCAACACGCAGGGTCTGACGGCACCTACTGACCTCTATGCGCGCGGGGCCTTCTTCCCGGACCTGAACGCCGCCATGGCGGGGTATCCGGCTGAAAGCTCGACCAAAGCCGGACCGGCGACGCCCAACAACAAATATTACTTCTCCGCCGCCCAGCGTACGGACTACCTGACCTATCTGAAAATTTCCCACCGGTTCTCCCCGAACCTGAACTGGGACAACCAGCTTTACTTCCACTATGACGACGGCGCGGGCGTGGTCGCGACCTCCATCCGCACGAATGCGATCCTGACGATCCTCGGCTCCTATCTCGACCCGACCGGCACGAAATACATCAAGAACGGCCAGTTCACCTATAGCGTCGCAGGCATTGATCCGAAGGTCTGGAACGCCACGGGCGGCACGGGTTTTGCCGTCCGCACCACGGAATACAGCGACTATCGCGGCGGCCTGATCAGCACGCTGCACTACCGCCTCGGCCATCACAACATCGAGCTGGGCGGCTGGTATGAGCGCAACAACAACGAACAGGGCCGCTACTGGTATCCGCTGACGCAGAACGACACGCTGACGCCCTATACCCGCCCGACCAACCCGTTGTTCACGCAGTGGAACAACGCGTTCTACACCAACACTTTCGTGACGCATCTTCAGGACAGCTGGAAGGTGACGTCCCGCCTGACGCTGACGGCGGGCTTCAAGTCCGAAATGGTCTATACGAACGGCACACTCCCGGTGGCCGCCCTGCCGCAGTCCCTCGCCTCTTCCGTGAAAGGTGCGAAGAAGATCGTCGATACCAGCACCAATACTGTCGCGGGCGGAACCATTCCGTCCTACAAACCGTTCCTGCCCGCCTTCGGTGCGTTATGGAACGTCACACGGCACGAACAGCTCTTTGCCAATATTCAGGAGAACATGAACTCCTTTGCCGCCACCGGATACGGCTCGACCTCACCCTGGGCGGTGTCGGATCAGGCGGATTTCGAGAAGTTCAAGCGCAGCGGCAAGCCGGAAACATCTTGGACCTATGAAACCGGCATCCGCACCAGCCATCCGATCAATACGCGCATCCTGACCGGGGTCAGCGGACAGCTCGAATATTATCACGTCGATTTCTACAACCGCCTCGGCACCATTTCGCCGCCGGGTCAGGGTATTTCAGGCGTCGGCAATACGGTGGCAAACCTTGGCAGCGTCTCGACAAACGGTATGGACATGTCGTTTACGCTACGCTTCGGACAGCATTTCTCGATCTATGATGCCGTGTCCTATGTCAGCAGCATTTACGGCAACGACTTCATGGATGGCGCGACGCTCTATGCCACCAAGGACAAGAAGGTCCCGGCCATTCCGGCATGGTCCGACAAGTTCGCCGTCAACTACAATCAGGGTGGCTTTAACGCCCAGTTCAGCGGCAGCTATATGGGCGTCCGTCCGGGCACCATCACCAACAGCGTCATGGTGCCGCCGCGCGTGCAGCTTGCCTTCAGCTCCAGCTACACGTTCCACCAGATCCCGCACATGAACAGCCTCAAGCTCCAGTTCAACGCCAGCAACCTGACGAATGCGCGCTCCTGGTCCACGATCGCCGCCGGAGATGCCAGCACCTATACCGGCTACCCCACGGCCCCGCGCATGTTCTTCGGAACGGTGTCCGCAGCTTTCTGAACATGCCCTGAATGCCGGCGAGCCCTTCCGACCGGGCGGCTCACCGGCATTTCCCGCAGTCTCAGTTCAGCGGAATAATACCCTGCTTCCTCATCGTCTCCGGTGCGGTTTTCTTAAGCTCGTCCACTGTTGCAGCCGTGACTGGCGGAGCATTGTTTCCCCATGCTTTTCGGATGAACGTTACGACATCCGCAATCTGCTGCGAGCTGAGCATGTTTCCATAGGCCGGCATGGCAAAGGCGGACGGCGCTCTGGTCATTCCTGGCAGCACCGCACCACTTTGCACCACATGCACCAGAGAGGCCGGATCATCACTCATGAGCACCGGATTACCCGCGAGCGGCGGAAAAGCGGGCGCATATCCACGACCATCGGAACGATGGCACGCCGCACAATGATCCACATAAACCTTGGCTCCCGGAGCCGAAACATCTCCCGCCTGTAACGCGGACGCCGCTTCCGGATCATACCTCCATGCCGACAAAGCCGGATTATGCGGTTGCAACGACAGCAGATACTGCGCCATCGCGTGGAGGTCTGCATCCGTCAGATGCTGCGTTCCATGGAAAATGGCATCGGTCATACCTCCGAATGCTTCACCCCGCCGGTTACGACCGGTCGCAAGAAACTGGACGATATCGTCTTCGGACCAGCCCGCAAGACCGGTCCGCTGATCCTGCCGCAGACTGGTCGGGACGAAACCGTCGATTGGCGCGCCCCCGGAAAGGAACAGCGATCCACTGCTGTTTGAAAGCGACTTCTCCTGCATCGCCAGTCCCCGTGGAGAGTGGCAGGCCCCGCAATGACCCGGCCCTTCCACAAGATAAGCGCCGCGTCCTATCCCATCATTGGGAAGAGACCGCATGACGTCTTTCTGTGCCGCGCGGATAGAAGGCGAGAACACCGCCCGCCAGATGGTCATCGGCAGACGGATGGACAGCGGCCATGCAATCCGGTTGGAAGGCGCCGGCTGATCAACCGGCTGAACACCCTTCATGAAATAGACATACAGAGCATGAATGTCTGCATCGCTCATGCGGGCATAGGACGGAAAGGGCATTGCCGGATAAAGGCTTGCTCCGTCCCGGCGTACGCCTTCACGTACGGCACGGGAAAATTCGGCCTCCGAATAGGCACCAATTCCATGTGTGGCGTCCGGAGTGATATTGGATGAATAGATCGATCCAATCGGTAGCTTGAACTCCATGCCGCCCGCGAAATTACCCCGTCCGCTGACCGTATGACAGGCGCTGCAATCGGAAGCCTCCGCAACATATTGTCCCTGTTTGACAAGGGTATTTGTATCTTCTGCATGCAGATCCGAAACGAAACCTGTCAGCAGGACAGCAGCGCTGAAAAACGCTGCGCGGGAAAACAAACCGTATGTCATGCCTGCACCATCGGACCTGGATTTTTCAGATAGGTCGTCCGGATATGATAAGCCGCCCAGTAAGCCAGAGCCGCAACCATACCGGTCGGATTATACCCCATTCCCTGCGGAAACGCGCTGGCTCCGATGACGAAAACATTCGAAATGTCCCAGCTCTGCAGATAACGGTTGACGCAACTGGTTTTGGGATCAGTACCCATGACAGCGCCTCCACCCAGATGTGTGGTCTGATACCGGCGGGTATCGAAAACCTCGCCGTCTTTCAGCATTCCCAAAGAATAACGGGTTGCCCCCATCGCCTTGATAACAGGCTCGATTTTACCAACCACATACTGGTTCATACGGATGTCGTTCTCTTTCCAGTTAAACGTCATCCGCAGCAAAGGCTGCCCATAGGCATTGGTGTAAGTAGGATCAAGATCCAGATAAACATCCCGATACGCCATGTTGCTGCCATGGGCGTCGATCGTCAGAGAATGACGATACGTGTCCACCATTGCGTCTTTGTACCCTTCGCCCCATGTGGGAGCCTTGCCGCCCGGCCCTCCGACAGCCGCCGCAATCGGCTTGACGCCCGCCTGATTGACCCAGACCGGTGATCCGCCCACAAAACCAAGAGGGCCGTGATCGAAATTCATGCTGTTGAAATCATCAATCGCCACACCTGCCCCACCAGCACCGACAAAAAGATTCGTGTACTGTTTGGGAGAAAGCCAGGCCCGGGACGTCGTGATTGTCTGATAGACGAAATTCCGTCCGACCGTTCCGGTATTCTGTTTCGGATCATAAGGCTGCCCGATACCCGAGAGCAGCATCAGATGAACATTGTGAAACTGAAAAGCGCTGATAATGACAAGATCAGCGTCCAGCTCGACCTGCTTCTGGGTTCGCAGATCGAGATAGGTCACACCAGTCGCCTTTTTCCTGTCAGCATCCAGATTGACTTTAAGAACATGCGCCTTGGTGATCAGTGTGAACTTTGAATCCTGACGCAGCGCAGGGAGAATGTTCACATTCGGCGAAGCCTTCGAATACATGTAGCAGTCATACCCGCTGCAATATCCGCAGAAATTGCACGGCCCCATCTGCGCACCATACGGATTGGTGTATTGCGCCGACGCATTCGCAGCAGGCAGCGCATACGGGTGGTAACCCACGCTGGCAGCGGCAGTCCTGAACAGACTGGCCGAGTAAACATCGCCCATCGCCGGGAGCGGAAAAGCATCGGAACGGTCAGGAGCAAAGCGGTTTCCCTTCCCCACAACCTTCCCGTTGATTGTATATGGCTCTCCTGACGTGCCGAAAACCTTCTCCGCCTTGTCGAAAAACGGCTCCAGCTCTTCATAGGTCACACCATAGTCCTGAAGATTCATACCCTCGGGAATGAAGCTCTTGCCATAACGGGCGACAACATTGGTGCGCAGGGCTAGATCGTCCGGCGCAACACGGAAATGCACGCCCGACCAATGCAAGCCGGCACCGCCAACCCCCTCGCCCGGGAGGAACGCTGCCAAACGGCGATATGGCAAGGCTTCCTGATCCAGCGTGTTCCGGATCGTGACGGTAGACTTCGACATATTCTGGAAAAGGCGATGACGGATCGCCCCCCTCAGTTCGTCGATGGAGGTTGGATAATCGCCCTCAACAGCAGTGGCGCGCTCATCACCACGCTCCAGCATGACAACAGACAGCCCCGCTTCCGTCAGTTCCTTGGCCAGGATTGAACCCGCCCAGCCCGCACCGATTACAACGGCATCAACTTTTTTTGCACACATATTCTGAAAATCCTCAGGCAGTTTCGCCAGATATCGAAACAGGCCCGAAAGGATACGGCGCCCCTTTCTGGTTGACCCAGTCCATGAAATCAGCCCGCGCGCCGGGGAAGCCGAGAAGCATCCAGCCCGCAAGACCCTTGTTGCCGCCGTAAAGGGGATCGGAGAAAACGCCTTCGAGCGTGTTCTGGCGCAGCTGCTCGAAAAACGTATGGGCAGGTACCGCGCCCAGCATCATTTTTCCCTGTTCGAACGTCTTGAGAAGAGCGATCTGGTCCGAAGGTTCAAGCTCGTCGAAACGCTGTCCTTTAAGCTGGCGCGCGTAGGCATTCGCAGCTTCAATAGACTGTCGATAGAGATCACGCGGCGGCAAAGAGAGCTGATACCCCAGATTGGGCGCCCCTGACCGAAACGGGCCGGACATGTACCACAACTCACCATGGCCATAAGGAGTATTCATCTGCCGATCGATGAACTCCGGCGCCCCGAGTACCGCGCCATCAGGCCCATGAGCATCTGCAGGGAATATTCTCGCACAGGCGGCATTCAGAAAACGCCATTCCTCGGACGTAAAATATTGCGGTTGATACGGTCGGCTGCTTTCCGACTGCAACGCATCAGCCCAGACCTTGTGGCCCCCGTAAATCCAGAACGACGTTGACCCCAAAAGACCCGCGGTGAAATTCCGCCGCGTTGAAGAAGGTAGCTTCATTTGATACTCCACTGACACACATGACGTGACGACATGAAATGATTCTGCATAATGGCATCCCTCTGCCTTTTCCCTTTGCGCACCTGAGGAAGTATGGGATGCTCACGAAAAAGAGATCCGCTCCCGGAGAGACCGTATTTTGAATAATGACGACACGCCGCAGCTCCCAGGAGGGATTTGACAAGCATGAATGGCCCTCAGAAAGCAGTAACTCTCAATTCTGTTGCTGTTGAAGCAGGGGTCTCGCGCGCCACTGCGTCTCTTGTTCTTCGAAGCAGCCCCTTGGTTTCTGTGAGCACGAGAGAACGGGTCATCGCTGCGATGGACAAGCTGGGCTATATTTACAATCGAGGTGCCGCAAATCTCCGGGGGCAGAAAACCGGCACCATCGGACTGGTTCTTTGTGATATCGGCAGCCCTTTCTACAGCCAGTTGATGCTGGGGATCGACGGGATCATCGTGGAAGCCAGTATTGTCGCAATCCTGGTCAACAGCGCTGAAAACCCCGAGAGACAGCTCAGACAGGTCCGGCGTCTGCGCGAACATGGGGTGGATGGCCTGATTATCTGTCCGGCCGTTGGAACGCCCGAGGCGCTCCTGTCCGAAATCGCAAACCTCCGCATCCCCTGCGTGCAGGTTCTGCGGCATGTCTCGCAGACGGACGGTGACTATGTCGGCCCCGACTATGCGGAGGGTACTTCTCTCGCAGTCAAACATCTTATCAAACATGGCCGGCAGAACATTGCCTTCCTCGGCGGAAGAGCCATACATTCTGCCGCCCGGGAACGTCTGGACGGTTTTCGGAAGACCCTCAAAAGACACAAACTCCGGCATGACCTGATCATCCCCACCAATCTGGAGAATCTGGCTGATTTCGGCACCCTCCCGGATCTCATGGCGTCCTCCAGTCCGCCGGATGCTTTCATCTGCTACAATGACATGGTCGCTCAGTCCTTGATGGGACATCTGCTGTCTCTGGGGGAAATGCCCGGACGCGATTTCGGTGTGATCGGTGCCGACAACCTGCCGCAGAGCGCGACGTCCTTCCCTCCCCTGACCACGATCATCACAGATCCTGTGGGCGTTGGTCGTAACGCTGCGCGCCTGCTGCTGGACAGAATTGAAAATGCCAGTCCCTCCAGTACCCGCATTCTGGTGTCCGGACAGTTGATGGTGCGTCAGAGTTGCGGAGGTCACGCGCCCTGATCCTTCCGAATGATGTACAGCCGATGGGTTCCTTGGAGCAGTTTGTATATGGGAAATCATCATAACCATAACTCCATGGATCGATCTAAAAGAGAGACACATAAGATTTGAAGCCGAGCATCGCCGAATTGCGCAGACCAACTTGTCCGTTAGGGTTCATATAATACTGAAAATCAGGTCTGAACGTTACGCCGCGCATCACATTTATGGAATAATCGACTTCGAAAACCTCGGCGTTGGTCTGAACGCCTGTCGCATGGTTGGGCATACCGACATATTTCCCCGCCGCAACCATCGCAAGCGTCGTATCACGCGTTCCCGGGGCAATGCTGACATAAGAAAAAGCCACACCAAACATATCTTCCGGACGACCAGGTATCAGTCCCTGACTGATCAAAGCGCCATAGACCTCAAAATCGCGCACGGCAGTATGAGGGGAATTATAAATATACCCCCCCATGAATGTCAGTCCTGCCGTTTCTGGTCTGTTGGAATAGTTCATAAGTTTCTGATCGAACATGAAATACGTTTGCCACGATGAGTCTCGCATGCGCTGAACGCCACCATAGACATAATAGGATTGCCCTTTGGTATTATAATAATTATCGGGACGGCGAACATCATCATAAACAAACCCTAGTTTATAATGGCCCGGAAGATTATGGTGACTTCCGAAATGTGGCTCCCATTGCGCTTCGACCGGAATTTCATAGCCAACAATATTGGCTCCGTTGAATTTGAATCCCGTTCTATGTTGGTAATTCATGTAGATGCCATTTTCAGCGAAATATACAGCCGTCTGAATATAAAGATCTTTTCGAGGCCGCCCTTTCATATGAAACGCCCATGTCGCCGCTGGATAACTGCCATAATAATTACTATCCGCCGCAGCCTTGGGACGGCCGCAGAACGAGTTGTTCTGAAAGCTACAGAAAATGGGGCTGGAGGCGAAGTCAGACATCTGGGACATCCGGCCGCCCGAAATCAGCAACCGCCCCCCGAACAGACTTTCTTCTCCGTAAAGAGAAACAAGGTGCACCACTACATTTCCACCACCGCCATAGATCTCGGAGCTATGCGCCAACCAGTCACCAAACATTCTGTTGGCAGTTGTTCCATATCGACCGATGGTCGTCATGCGCGTCACAAAGCCCTTGATACCGGCCAGATGTTCCCAATCAACAACAAGATTGGCTGAATACTGTCCAGCGTTACTCGATCCATCTCTATAGTTTTTATAGTGGGGTCCTTTCGTTGGGTTTTGAAGCGCTCCTGCATACTCATTGGTATTATCAAAATGAAACCCAATACCGTTTTTTCTCAGCCAGGACGTCATACCGAACGGGTCCGAGAAAATGGAGGGCGGCCCTTCTGTAATAGGCGACGGGGCCGCATGGGGAGGCGACAAAGGTGGGGCCGGGTAAGTGGTGAAGATACCCGGCGGGATAGCGACCTGCGGGGGCGCATTCTGCTGAACCGAATTTAAAGGTGTGGAGGCATTCTGCTGAGGCCCCAGAACTTGGGATTGAGGTTGAGTATTACTCAGGTCCTGAGCAGAAACAAAAGAATTTAATCCAGAATATGAAAAGATAAAAGCAACATATAAAAATATTTTATAGAATCTTGATGCCTTATTTAGTGAACCTCCAAAACGATATATTTCTAATATATCCTTAGACATTTCCATTCCAGTAAAACACTTTGATACTTATTCAAACTTGATTCAACGACTCCGAATCAAAGCGGATAAGTACTTCTCGTCATCTGCGGAGCGGACATGCCATATAATTTTCTCATTTCCCATCCCGCCCCTCATCACGAAATCTGTGAAGGCTTTCTCGCAAAACTAAGAGACAGGTCAAAAATTTAGATCGGTTCAAATTTTCCAATTTTCGGCCAAATGAAAAAATGGTTTTTTTTCATTGAGATAATAGCCAAGCCCTTGCCATCAAGAGGGCCAAGCCCCCTCACCAGAACAAGACAAGTTCCCTTATTTCCATACTTTGTCACAATATAGTGAATTAGACCGATCTAGGTGGACTCCTGAGTCTCATGGCAAATGCCCCTTAGCCGTTACGAAATATGACCGAAAGGCGCGCCACGTGCTGCTATTCAGGAATAGGCCCACCGGGGCTTATTATAAGCTCTTCCGACACATCTGTTATGTGACGGTTCTCGGGGTGAGCATCATTCCCAGGATTGTTCAGGCAGATGAACCATCGTCCTCGAACATATCTCTTGCTCAGGCACGCATTCTGGCGCGAACCGCAGAAGACAGAGCTGCATCCAATCATACAGCCATTGTCGTGACGGTTGTGGACCCTTCGGGACAACCGCTTCTCGTCGAACGTATGGCAGAAGCGCAGCTTGCCAGCCTCGAACTCTCAAAACGGAAAGCTGTCAGCGCAGTCTTTTACAAGCGGCCATCTTCAGCTTTCGAAGCCGCATTGAGTGGCGGAAAAATGGCAGTTCTGGCTCTTCCAGACGCCATGCCCGCCGGTGGTGGCGTCCCGATATTCCGTAACGGACAGCTTGTTGGCGGCATGGGAGTGAGCGGCGGCAATAACGCTCAGGATTCCGAGGCTGCAAATGCCGCGGTGGAGGCTTTGAAATGATGGTTACGTCTCTTCCGGAGTCTGCTGGAAAAGGGACAGTGCTGTGAAGAAAGTCAGCCCTCCGCCCCTCTCTTCCGGAACCCCGCTTCTAGGGCGCCGTTCGCTCCTGCTCGGCACCGTCATGGGCAGCGTCTCCGTAGCAATCGGCAATTCCGTCCTCGGCCGCGCCAATGCGCTTGCAGCCCCCCCGCTCGATGAGACATTTCTGGGTGTCTCAAGGGCGATTACCGGAAGACCGGATCTCGATCCGGTCCTGAGCAGCCGCCTCTGCGCTGCCATGCAGACCACATTTCCGGGTTATGCCAGCACGGTCGAGTCCCTCGCCAGAATTACAGCACAGGGCGGCCAGCCACATGAAATTCTGGATCGATCTGGTGACCTGAAGAAGGCTTTTCTGGCACTCAATGCTGCCTGGTACACAGGCTCTACTGAAGACAAGACCAACGCACCAATGGTCGCTTACTACGATGCCCTCATGTACCAGCCCACCAAAGATGGTCTGCCGGTACCAACCTACTGTTTCGGCCGTCCCGGATGGTGGACGGAGGCTCCGCCGCCTCTCGGTATTCCAATTCATGCACCACTCCCTGCGACGCCCCCGCCTCCGGCGCCTCCAGGCGTGGAAAGCAAGATCCCGCCCCAGTCGCCTCCTCTCAAACCCATTACGCCGTCCTCTCCCCCCTACATTCCCAAACCCCGTCAGGAGCACTAAACCATGGCCAAACCGGATTTTACATCATCTGGAGACGTCTCGGCGGATGTCGTTGTCGTCGGGTCCGGAGTGGTCGGCGGGCTGGTGGCAAACGAACTGGCTGCTGCCGGTCATTCCGTCGTGATTCTGGAAGCGGGACTTCGTCTCAAGCGTGCCGAATATGTGGAAAACTGGCGCAATATGTCCTTCCACAACCGGCTTCATTCGGATTTTCAGGGTCTCTATCCCCAGTCCCCCATGGCTCAGGCGCCGCTCTATTTTCCGCCCAACGATTATGTTGGACTATCCGGCCCCAATGGGTCTGCCTTCAAACAGGGCTATCTTCGTACTGTGGGCGGAACGACATGGCACTGGGCCGCATCGTGCTGGCGGCATCTACCTTCCGATTTCGAAATGAAATCACGCTACGGCGTCGGACGCGACTGGGCCATATCGTACGATGACCTTGAGCCTTTTTATTGCCGGGCAGAAGAGGAAATGGGCGTCTCAGGCCCTCATGACAAAGCTCTCCAGTCTCCTCAGGAACGCAGCCGTCCCTACCCCAGAGATATGATTCCCTTCGGTTACGGAGACCGCCGGGTTGCCGAAATCGTCAATCCCCATGGTTTTCATCTGGTTCCCATTCCGCAGGGCCGAAGCATGGAGCCTTTCGGAGAACGCCCGGCCTGCTGTGGCAACAATAACTGCCAACCCATTTGCCCGATCGGGGCGATGTATAACGGTATCCAGCATATCGAAAAAGCCGAGGCCAACGGGGCCGTCACCATTGCGGAAGCCGTGGTCTATCGCATCGATACCGACGAAAATAACCGTGTAACGGCGGTGCATTGGTACGACGCCCACCGACAGTCTCATAAGGCGACCGGAAAGACTTTCGTTCTCGCGTGTAATGGGATCGAAACGCCCCGTCTGCTTCTGCTGGCCGCCAATGCCCGCAACCCGAACGGAATTGCCAATTCTTCCGATCAGGTTGGTCGCAACATGATGGACCATTCCGGCGTGCACGCCTCTTTTCTGGCCAACGAACCCCTTTGGTTCGGACGTGGACCAGCGCAAAGCAGTTGCATCGTCGGCCCGCGGGATGGAGATTTCCGCCGGGATTATTCAGCCAACAAGATGATCCTGAACAATATCAGCCGTGTTGCGCCTGCAACGGAACAGGCCCTCAAGCTGGGACTGGTCGGAAAAGAGCTCGATGACGAAATCCGCCGCCGTGCCGCCTGTGGTGTTGACCTCTCCATCAGCCTCGAACCCCTGCCCGATCCGGAAAACCGCCTGACACTGAGCAAAACCCGCACAGATCCGCTGGGTCTCGCATGCCCGGACATTCACTACGATGTGGGCGATTATGTCCGTAAAGGACTGAATGCCGTCACCACACAGGTAAAGGAAATTGCCGGCCTGATGGGAGGAACTGAACTCCGCATTACGACGGACTATAACGCCAACAACCACATCATGGGCGGCACGATTATGGGTCGGGACCCCAAAGACTCTGTTGTCGATGGCGATTGCAGGGCCCACGATCACGCCAATCTGTGGCTTCCGGGAGGCGGCGCAATGCCGTCCGCCAGTGTCGTCAACACCACACTCAGCATGGCAGCGCTTGGACTGAAAGCGGCTGATTCCATCAAGGCCGCTTTCGCACGGGGGCAGGCATGAAACAGAAATATCGCAAAAAACCGCCACTTTCAGGGCTTACTGCTCTCGCTGTCGCAACTGTTCTCGGTTCCTGCACAGGCGCTTATGCCCAGAGCAGCGGACCCGACACGAACGTTGCCCAACGCGGGCACTATCTGGCGATCGCGGCCGACTGTGCAGCCTGCCACACCGCACCCGGCTCAACGCAGCCTTTTGCTGGCGGATACGGCATCGCGTCCCCGCTTGGATCGATCTATTCGACCAACATCACGCCCTCCAAAGAGCACGGCATCGGAAACTACACTGAAAAAGAATTTGCCCACGCTTTAAGAGAAGGCATCCGGCGCGACGGAGCCCATCTTTATCCGGCGATGCCTTACACGTCTTATACCAAGCTGACAGATGATGACGTGCATGCCCTGTACGTCTACTTTATGTCGGCAGTAAAGCCGGTCGAGAGTACTCCACAAAAAACCGCCCTCCCCTTCCCCTACAATATCCGGGCATCCATGGGGATCTGGAATGCCTTTTTTCTGGATGACACGCGGTTCAAACCGGATCCGTCCAAATCCGCAGGAATCAATCGCGGGCAGTATTTGTCCTATGCTCTGGCCCATTGCGACACCTGTCATACCCCCCGCAATGCAATGATGGCGGAGAAAAGCGGCAGCCCTCTTGCTGGTGCTTCACTGTCCTCATGGTATGCCCCCAATATTACTTCGGATCCGGTCAGCGGCATTGGTGGCTGGAGTAGCGAGGATCTGTTCCGATATCTCAAAACCGGCGACGTCCCCGGCAAAGCCCAGGCAGGCGGCCCCATGGCCGAAGCCATCGAGCATAGCTTCCAGTCTCTGGATGACGCCGACATCCGCGCAATGGTCGCCTACATCAAACAGGTTCCAGCCATCTCGGACAATAAGGATACAGCGCCCCGGGAAAGCTACGGAAAGGCCTCCGGACGTGAGGCCGTCTATCGTGCTCTGCCTGCCAACCGGCTCAGTCGGGGTGAATATCTCTTTTCAGGAGAATGCGCGGCCTGTCACCGTCCGACCGGACAGGGCAGCCCGGATGGATACTATCCGCAGCTTTTCCACAATACGGCCGTGGGTGCCCCTATCGCCGACAACCTGATCACTACCATCCTCATGGGTGTGCGCCGGGAAGTGAACGGTCATACGACCTACATGCCGGGATTTGGACCGGGATCGTATGTTGATACCCTCTCCGATCAGGACATCGCGGATATCAGCAATTACGTTGAACAGAATTTTGGCAATCCGAACGTCAAAGTCAGCCCTGATGATGTGAAGCTCATCCGATCCGGCGGCCCCAAACCTCTTATTGCACAGCTCGGTGCTTTCACCGTTCCGGCGATGATTGTGGCAGTCGTGCTTCTCACACTCGCCATTTTCTTCTTCATCCGACTTTCCCGAAAAACGAAGGCCTGAGGCCTTGCGAGCTTTCGTTCCACGTCTTCAGGAGCTTCCAGAAATGCAAAGATTGTGCCTGCTTTCCTGTGCCGCGCTTCTTGCGTTCGCATCCCCCCTGCATGCCCAGACGGTCGTCTCGGCTAATGATGCCCATTCCATTCTTCAGAATGGTGTGCAGGTCCTCCCCCACCCCCTCACACCGGACTCACTTTCCTTTCTTGAAAAAACATCGGACGGCATCTGGAAAGTCCGGACCAGCATCGATGTGCCTAGCAGCGTTGTCGGACCACCAACCGCTGTTACCTTCAGCCCGGACGGTAAAATCCTGGTCGTCTCCGCTGCATCCAAGGCTGATACGACAAGCGGCAAAATCGTTCCGGATGACGAAATCACGGTGATTGATGTTTCCGGTCCACAACCCAAAATCATCCAGCACATCGCATCTGCACCCGGCGCAACGACCCTGCGCTTTACACCGGATGGACATCACCTCCTCGTCGCCAACGGAAAATCCGGCGTTCTGACATGGTTCTCATTCGACGGGCGAAACCTCAGCCAGCGACGCGTCATTCCCCTGCCTGCCTCCGGATTTCCAGGAGGATTGGCCATTCTCCCGGACGGAAAGCGCGCCCTTGTCAGCCTGTGGCAGGCGGACAAGGTTTATACGCTTCATATTAAAGAAGATCAGATCACCGTCGATCCACATCCTTTAAACATCGCCCCAGGCCCCTGGAATATCCGGATCAGCCGGAACGATCGTTACGCTGTCATGGGAATTCTGGGCCATGGCGAAGGTTTACCAGGCGCCCTTTCCGTTCTGGACCTGAAGAGCAATCCGATCCGTGAAATTCAGAGAGTTCCTGTTCCCAATGCGCCGGAAGGACTGGATATCTCACCGGACGGGCAGTATGTCGCCGTCGTTTCGCAGAACGGCTCCGCCCTGCCCCCATCGTCGCCCCGCTATCATGATCGGGGTATCGTGACGGTTCTCTCATTCCAAGACGGACATCTGGCTCCCCTTGCCCAAGCACCGGGAACCCTATGGCCACAGGGGCTGACCTTCTCGCCTGATGGTCATGCCATTCTGGTTCAGGGTGTTATGGATCGTAGCCTCCTGACCCTGAACTGGAATGGGACTCAACTCAGCAAGGCGGGTGAAGCTCCCCTTCCGGGTGGAGGCGCTGACCTCGAAAAGACATCGCCATGGTAAGAACCAGATAAAATCTTTTGGTTGGGTGTTCCTTTTTGCTGCTCTTCGCGCGGAGCAGAAAGGCCTGTCCTCCCTAATATTCAGGGCCAGCTTTGAGCCCCCTGAGTATCTGGGCAAACCACACACCCGTAAAAGACTGGTGGAAAGGCAGGCAGCGCCACGTTCAAGATTTGTCGCCGCGACATACCCGTTCCGGCAAGCAAAAGGGTATGTCACAGGACTAAGGCCCGATCTGGAATGGTTACGAAGCGGGTTCCGCGTATATTCGCGAAACCCGAAGCCAACTGAAGGTCAGAAATGAACCCCGGCCTGCAACTCGAATGCACGCCCGAGGATGACATCGTAATATCGTGCCAGCCCCACTGTACCAACGTCTTTTGGCAAGGCATCAAACACATTGTTCATCATGAAATTCACATTGAAATTCTTGGTGATTTTATACCCGATCGTCGTATTGAAGTAGAAGAAATCCGGACGATTATTATCCGTTTCCGCATACTCTCCTGCCGTGACGTTGAACTTGGACGGGCCGTAATAAATTGTCTGCCACTGAATAAATAGCGGACCACGAATATAGTTCAAATTGGCCGTAAATGAATCCTTCGGAGAACTGGTGCTTCCTACTTCCGGATAGGTTGTTCCCAGGAAAGTCTGGGTATTTTTGACATAATGATTGTAGTTTACACTAAGATCAAATGCTCCCCAGTTCTCAAACCGCCTGCCAAAACGCCGAAGCGGAAGATAGTATTTCAAAGAAGCCTCCAGCGCCTGCATGTGCTGGTTGGCGATATTCACAAACCCTTCCTCATAGCCTGTGACCTGATGGGTATTCGGATCGCGCGTGAACATATCGCAATAGGCATTGGGAAATGATTTTGAGTCGTAACAAGAACTCATAATATCGCTGATCCCCAGATCCATGATTTCATTGCTGATTTTTACATCAACGAAGGATGCATCAAGCTGAAGTCCTGGTACGAAATGTGGGGTAAAATGGAAGGAACCCGTATAGCTGTGGGACACTTCGTTTTTCAGACGTGCATTGCCACCATCAGATCCATATATCCCGTAGTTGACGATATCTGACACAAAACCCGACGGAATACCCTGCTTCGCGCAATTCGCAGCGCGAATAGCCGGATTAGGACCAGACGCAATATCTTCAGCCGCACAGGGATCACTCGCCATGCTGTTTACGCGACTTTTGGGAGAAAACAGCTCCGTGACGGATGGATTACGGACTGACTGGGCATAATTTCCGCTAAATCCAAAATCTCTCGTCGGCCACCAGCTTCCCCCGAACATATAGGTCCAGTAACTGCCGGTCATAGTGTTGTAGATATACCGTCCATTCGCCGTTGCTGAAATATTATAGGCTCCGGGAACATGCATTGCCGGAGACACAATAGGAACGTCCAGCTCTCCAAAAACTTCATGCGTTCCGTAAGCGCCATAAGTATTGGGAACGGGAATTTCATCACCATACTGACGAACACTTCCATCCGCCAAGGTCTCGCCATTCAGAATGGACCCCGCATTGAAGTCATAGGACTCCCGGCGATGTTCATAACCCAGATCCCAGCGAACATCACCTGCGGGCAACCGCATGACCGTACTGTGCATTTCCGCCTGAATGTCAAACTGGGTATTCTTGTTCTTGGGATTGACCATCGATGTAATATAATTAAGCGCCGCTGGAGTTTCCTGCCCCCGCCCGAAGACATTCAGTGGCGCACAGGTTTCACTACGGGTTTTGGCCGTCGAATTGATGTAACCCGGCGCACAGCCAATCGTCCCATCAGGCAGCGTCACTGCATCCAGAGCATTAATGAGGTTGTTTGTATCAACCATCAGAGTGTGCGTATTGCTCAGATATGCGCTATATTCCCCCTTCACGCTCCAGTCGAAATGGCGACCGACCGCATTGAAATCGCCATTCAGACCGCCCTGAAAACGATACATCTGGTTGGTTGTGGTAAAAGCGCCTTCTCCGAAATCCTGATTGGCACGGGTGAGATAAAACGTGTCCGTGGGTTGGCCGGAGGCTTTCAGGGCATTCACGATGGTTGAACGCTCTGCTGATGTAAGAAATGGGTTTGACGTGCTCAGCACCAGATTGCCGTTAACGTAACTTTCTGGTGACGAATCGAAATTTGCTCGCGTCAGGGGAGAGCCCTCAAAGGTGGCAGAGTAATAAAGCCCCTGGTTCACCGAACTTTTAGCCTCTCCCCTTTGATACCAACCCTGCCATGTGGCATGTAAATGGTCGGTAAAATCGTAATGACCCAGCGTCGTCAGGTTCAGGGATTGCTGGGGGGTATAGAGCTGATCGTAATCTTCAAAAGAAAGACCATTACCACCCGCTGTATAGTAATTACTCCGAGTTACTGTTCCCGTCAGCGGTACCAGAGATTTTCCATCCTGGCTGAACTGCAAAACTCCCCCACCTACCGCTGCAATACCACCCGAAGCCACACCAAAAGTTGAAGGATTGAGGTTCCCGTTGACCAAGGGAATACCGGTAGCACTCAACTGACTAAAACGCTCATTGCGAGTCAGAACATAATAGTATGGAGAATCGCTGGTCTTGGCTGGCCAGAGATATGTTTCTGCCCCACTCCCAATAGTATTGCGGCGATCGTTGTAAACCAGCCCATCGGCGTTCCGGTATTCGACATCGAATACGATACCACCTTTATCGTGGTCAAAGCCGGTCCCGTATTTCAGATAGATTTTTTCTTTTCCACCATCCAGCTGTTGCGTCCAATCCCCCTGCGCATTGAAATCTACTCCCTTGAAATGATCATCCAACTGATAATTCACAACGCCTGCCACAGCATCAGCGCCATAAGCTGCGCCAGCGCCGCCATAACGCGTGTCAATTTTCTTTACGAGGGACGTAGGAATGGTGCCAACATCGACCTGCGAACCACTGCCAGCGCCATAAAGCGAAGCGGTCGCCCCTCCAACCATGCGCATGCCATCGATCAGCGTCAGGGTCCGCTGGTCTCCCAGCGCAAGAAGTCCGGTGAAGGTCTGTCCCGCGCCCCAAGATCCCTGACTACCGACCGGACTGTTGGAGGGGACAGAAAAAGCCGGATTTTCACGCAGAAGAGCCATGCCAAGGTTGGAATACCCACGGGCGCGCAACTGCGCCGCATCCAGCGTGCTTCCTGCCGTCACCTCATTAAGGCGCGTCTGCGAAAGACGTGTGCCCGTGACTGTAATGTCTTCACTATGCTCATTCAGAGTACCAGAAGACGCTTGTAAAACTGTGGTGGATTTCTGACGCAGACCGTTTGTCGCGACGGCAGGAGAAGTCGAGAGGCCAGATGTTGGAGCGGCAGTCGTATCATGAGCAGTTGTTGCCTTCCGAACTACCTTCTTTTTATGCTTGGCAGCCTTAACTGCTCCGTGACGCGGAGAATCTGAAGTCGCGGCATAGGTATTCTCAATATTCCAGCCAGAAACCGTTATTGCGGCTCCAATCAGCAGTACCGCTTTCAGTTTTGGTTTGGATGGAAGGCCCGTACACATGTCCATAAACTCCCCAATGCGCCACGGTGGCTGCAGCCAAAGCTTTGCCTTGGAATGAGTCCACCTCGCTTTATTTCGGTATCATTCCAAGTTTTGGGTCGTCTATTTCCAAAATGTTTTGACACATTAACCTTCGGTACATAGTGCTCGGGACAAAGCGAGCGGCACCGGTGCCTTACAGTAAGTCATTTTATGATCTTTACGCGTGCACAACCTCCGTTTCGATATCGCGCCGGTTATATTTCGGATTCGACATGGGCGTGTTTTCAGTTATCAGCCCTTACCAGACTAAACTGCCAGACACTTTCGGAAGCCGGGCAGCGTCCTTTCAGCCCGCCTGCAACGTCCCGCATTTGCAAGCACCTGATTTCGTACACCTTGCCGTAAGCCGCGCGTACAAAGTCCTCGTCCACGGAAAACGGCGGTCCCTTCAGACAGGACTGATCATAAGTCAGCGTTACAAGCAGTTCCGGCACAGGACCGGTCAGGGCCAGAAGATGGGCGACATAAGCCCGCCGCAGATCTTCCGGAAGGGCAATCAGCGCAGCACGATCATAAATACCTTCCACCGGGCCAAGAAGATCCGGCGTCAGATCAAAAATATTGCCTGTAAAAATACAAATGTCTGAGGCCGAAAAACACCGCAGCGTCCCAACCTGCACGACATCAGGCGTAACACCGAGATCGCTGAAAAACCGCTCCACCGCAATCTCGCTGAGTTCACATCCGATCACCCGATACCCCCGCCCGGCCAGCCAGACCATGTCCTGACTCATCCCGCACAGAGGCACGAAAATCCGCGCCCCAACCGGCAGATGCAACGCGCCAAAATGGTAGGTCAAAAGCGGATTGGCGCGCACTTCATGAAAGCCCGTCTCCCCACGTTCCCATTTTCCCTGCCAGAAAACGGCATTCGACGCTGCATCCATCACTCCGGCGATCCTCCTGTTCAGCCTGGCCGATCCTGTGCTTTCTTCCCTCGACGAAGCAATGGCCTCCCCGGAGAAAATGTGAGAAAAGCCGCTCATGGTCATGCTCACCCCCTCACAGCGGCAGGCGCTCGATGAAATCATTGCCGCCCATGCCGCAGGACTGCCCACGCACCTGCTGACGGGATATGCGGGCAGCGGCAAGACGACCCTGATGCAGGCCGTGGCCCGGCATTTCATGGGCGAGAAAAAAGTCGTAGTCATCACGGCCCCGACCCACAAAGCCACGGCCGTCCTGCGCTCCAAAGTAGACCGGGACGTCGATTGCCGCACGATCCAGAGCCTGCTGAGCCTTCAGCCCTCTTCGGAGGGCACGACCACAACGCTAGTCCGCTCCAAGCGACCGCAGACGATCGCCGATGGCATCGTGATCGTCGATGAATGTTCGATGCTCTCTGCGGAGTTGATGAACTGGATCCGCGATCTGCTGCGTTACTGCTTCGTGCTGTTCGTAGGCGACCCGGCCCAGCTTCCGCCCGTCGGGGAAGCCGCTTCCCCCTCGTTTTCCGTGCCCTCCCGCTCCCATCTCGACACCGTCGTCCGACAGGCAGCAGGCAATCCGATCCTCGAAGCCGCGACCCTCATCCGCCAAAGCCAGGGCGGTGAAGCCGACTGGAGCTGGGTCCGCGATGCCCGTCAGGAACAGACCGGCCTGTTCCTACCTAAGGATGTAGAAAGCTGGGTCCGCAAGGCGTTTCTGTCCGACGCGTTCGACGAAGATAACGACTGGTGCCGCTATCTGTGCTGGACGAACGCGCGGGTGCATCAGATCAACCGGATGGTCCGGCTCTGGCGCTATGGCGGCGAGACCCCCACCCCCTTCATGCCCGGCGAGCGTGTCGTATCCCGCGCACCGTTTTCCATCCAGCAGGAAGAAAGCGGCCCACGTCAGGCCATCGCCACGAACGAGGAAGTCCTCGTCATGGACATCAAGCCCGGTCGGCTGTCCTATAAGTTCGAGCTGTGCAAGGACGTTCCGGCGTGGGTGGCCGATCTGGCATCATGGGAGGTCACGCTGCTGACGATGGCGGGCGAGGAAATCACCGGCCATATCGTGCAGAACCCGAAGGATCTGGAGGCCGTGGACCGGCGCCTGGTGCAGGAAGCGAAGCAACAGCACCGCCGCTGGAGCCACCGTTTCGCCTTCCAGAATGCCCTGCTTCAGCTTCAGGCGATCTACGCCATGACCGTCCACACCGCACAAGGCAGCACGTTCAAAAACGTGTTCGTGGATCTCGGCGATATCGGCCGTCGTGCCCGGCAGAACCCGCTGGAGACGCAGCAGCTCTGTTATGTGGCGGTCACGCGCGCGACGGACATGGTGTTCCTTGTCAACACGGCGGGTCTTTCCGCACAATAGGCCGCGACGCCCAGAACGAGGCCAGCATGGACCCCGAAACATTGTGCCAGACGGAGAACACCGCGCCCGGCAACGCGGTCAGCGGAGAGAAATAAAGCCGCCCCAGCGTCGCGGCGAGGCCGGAATTCTGCATCCCAACTTCCAGCGCCAGCGTCCGGCAGACACTCTCGTCAAAGCCGAGCAGTCGCCCGCCCCAGTAGCCTCCCAGAAGCCCGATCCCGTTATGCAGGATGACGGCCAAGAGCATAATCGGACCGGCCTCTTTCAAGGACGGCCCCACACCCGCCACGATCGCCCCGATGATGAGCAGGATCGACACCATGGCCACCAGCGGCAGCGCGGGCTCGAGCCGGCGCACCGCCCGATGCCAGAACGTGTTGAGCACCACGCCCGCCAGAACAGGCAAGGCCACCATGGTGACGATGCTGCGAAACAGCGCCCAGCTATCGACCGCAACGCCCTCCGAGACATAGAACCGCACCAGAAGCGGCGTCGCCACGATCCCGACGAGCGTTGAAAACGCGCTGATGCTGACCGAAAGCGCCACGTCCCCGCGCGACAGATAGATCATGACATTGGATGCCGTGCCACTCGACACGCACCCGACCAGAACCATGCCTGTCATCAGTGCAGGCGACAGTCCCAGCAGATGCGCAATCCCCCACGCCGCAAGCGGCATGACAAGATAATGCAGCCCCACCCCGGCCAGAACCGGCGCGGGCCGACGCAGGATACGCCCGAAATCGGCCGGTGTGAGCGACACGCCCATCGTGAACATAACAAACGCCAGAAGTGGCGTAATAACGGGCACGAGCGTCAGGAACCCTCCGGGCAGAAGGAGTGCAAGCCCGGACACCAGAATGGCCCAGAGCGGGAAAAGACGCATCACCACCGCAACCGGACCATCTCGCAAAAACATTCTTCAAGTGGCATTCGATCCCTCATGACAAAGAGGACAAAAAAAGTCCTTATGCCGGGAGATGGCGGTTGCGTCACCCACCCCGAAGAAATACCAGCCTGAAAAATGCCATTAACCTCAAGGTAAGGTCGAGCTGTCTTTATTGTTTTTGTGAGGAATCGAAGTCTGTCCATCAGCGTTTTCGGGAGTGGCCTGTGCGGCCTGTTCAATAACCCATGCAGTATCCATGACACCTGATCCGCCCACTCTGCTTGGGTACAGCACGGTTATTTTCCTGCTTCTGGGCGTCCATTTCATCCTGTCAGAATTTTCCGGCAGACGATGGTCCCGCATGGCGTGGTACGCGGCTCCCTTCTTTCTGGGCGCGATCTCGGGCCTGTTCTCCACTGTCCAGAGCATTCTGCCGGGACAGTGGGGGCTCCGGATGAGTTCCCTGTTCATGATCATGGCCTACGGAGCCGCGTGGCAGGCCATGCGAATCATCCTCGGCTATCGCACCCGGGTTCTGCCGGTTCTGCTGGCCTGTATCGTCTTCTTTGTTCTGTCAGCCCTCTCGGGGCGCACAGGGCTGTTCCACATCCTCAGTACGGCCTGCCGTCTGGCCGCGCTTGCAATGCTCCACATTCTGGGGCTTCGGAATCTGCGGAACGCAGACCAGATCAGAACCCCGGCACGGCGCAACCTGCAAAGACTTCTGACCCTCTATGCAGGGTTTTACCTTTTACTGGTGGCGCTCGTACTGTGGATGCCAGCCCCTCTTGGTGCCGCTCCAGCAACCATCTGGGCCGTGGCAACCTATAATTTCCTGACCGTTATCGAAGTAACGCTGTTCGCTCTGGGCATGATTGCAATCCCATGGGAGCAACTCGCCTTCCAGCAGAAAGAACTGATCCTTCAGGACCCTCTTTCAGGCGGCGGCAATCGCCGGGCCTTTCAGGAGTGGCTGGAAAATGACGGAAAAAACTGCGCCCATGAAGCGCTTCTCATGGTCGATATCGATCATTTCAAAAACATCAATGACCTCCATGGCCACGCAATCGGAGATCAGATCATCATCACCATGGGGCGTGTCTGCAGGGATCTTCTTTACCCAACGACAAGCCTGTTCCGTATTGGCGGGGACGAATTCGTTATCGTTTTCCAGTGCGGGAGTGTCGACGAAATGCTCGCAACCGCCCAGCGCCTCCGTAATACGTTCTCAACCGAAACCCGTCTGATCGGAGAGGACGGTATCACGGCAACACTGAGCATTGGCGCTGCCCTCTGTCCTGGCACGGGGATCAGTCGAACAGATCTTCTGGCCCGGGCCGACAATGCTCTTTATGCCGCCAAACAGACAGGTCGTGATCGCGTGGTTCACTTTGCACAGGAAGAAGACAGTTCACTTCCGGGAATATAAGATCTTTTCGAGCCCTATCCCTGAAAACCCGGACCTTCATTCTTTTCCGAGCGTTTTTGCCCTGACGTTCGAAGTCAAGATCAGAAGTTCCCGGTATCGGGCCAGTCCGGACCAACCCAGCGCGACGAGTAACCCCGCGACTGAAAATGTCGCAACCCAGACTGGAACTGCTGTCGACGCACGCTCCGCAAAACACAGTGCAAGCGCCGCGAGAGGCAAGACAAACCGTAACCCTCCTGCCCTTTGCAGCCACGCAGGTTTCTGAAGCCGCGCATACCGCAGCATTTTCGGCTCATGGCAGGCCTGCAAAAGCAGAAACAGGCTCCATAGACACGTGCAGAGAACAATAGTCACAGGCGGCGCGCCATCTGGAGCGAGACGAGCGCTAGAAAGAACGCCACCAGATCCGTTGCGGCAAAAACCGTCGGGACATGAAAAAATGTAACCCCCGGTCGGGTCACAACGTCCAGCGGAGTCAGAAAAAGACCAAGCCCCGCCAGACAGAAAAGCTGGATTTTCCAGCCCTGAAACGGACGGCCCAGAAGGCTCCACACCATCCCCGAAACGGCACTGAGCACCCAGACAGCCAGAAAAACATGTCCTTCCGCCAGCGGACGGTCGTGCAAAGCGACGGGCAATAGGCGATTGGCCCAAAAAAAAGCCAGCGCCCCCATTGGCATCCCCACAACACTGCCGATGGCCAGGCCCTCGGCAATCCGGAACATGAGCCGCTCCCCTGACTGACGACGGCGTTTCATCAGAAAAATGATAGAGCCGCTCGCGAACATGACGGCCCCCATGGCGCCCGAAATGAAATACAGCCAGCGCATGCCCACCCCCGTCCAGCGGGCATAATGCAACCCTTTCAGAACCTGCTCCGTATGGGTAATGGCGCCGGGCAGCAGGACATGACGCAGAACATGACCATCCTCCGGGCTGAAATCGACATGCTCGCGTGTCAGTAACGGGCCGGACGCATCGGTTCGGGATATGAGGATATTCTGCGGCTGGAACAGGATATATCCGGTCTGGCCCGCCCCAATCGTACGTTCAGCCTCCGCTACGAGGGGAGCCAGCGGGGGGAAGATTGAAGGGATTGAAACAGCCGGTTTCTCGGATGTGTGGTGCGTGGATGGCGCAGAGGCCCGGAAAGCGTTTTCAACGGAGGCGAGATAGGACACGGGCGGAAAAAGCGTCCGCGCACGGATAAAGGTGCCGCTATAGGCCATCAGCAGAATGAACGGCAGGAACACAACAGCGGCCACCACATGTACGTCCAGCCATGCCCGCAATCTGGCCGCAAAAGGACGCAGGAGCATCAAGTCGGAGATAAGCCCCTTCAGATGGATGATGATGCCCGAACCGATTGTCAGCAGAAGCGCCAGACCTGCAAACGCAACAACCGTTTCTCCGTAAACGCCGGAACGCATCGTGTAATGCAGGTCGTAGAAAAACGTCCCTCCGGCCGTAGCGCGGACGTTCAGACGTTCTCCAGTCTGTGGATTGTATGGAACGGTCAGGAACTCATGCCCGTCATGATGCTCCAGACGCAGATAGGGGTCCCGTGCGGAAGGCAGGGTTATGAACGGCTTTTCACCCTGCGCCAGCAGGTCGTGCACGGCCGGAAGGACATGGTCCAGAGATTGCGGAGAAAATGCCTCTGTCTGCGGTGGGGCTTCAGGCTGGAGCCAGCGCGTCAGTTCGGTGTCGAATACGGCAAGGCAGCCTGAAGCAAAAACGCAGAACAGCAGGAGCCCTGCGGCAAAACCGACCCAGGCATGCAGCCATCCCATCCGGGTGCGAAGCGTATCCTGCATCACGAATGCAACAAAACGGCCAGAAGGGCCACAACGCCGACCGCTCCAGCAATGATCCCGCCACGCAACGGACTGCGTGTTCCGAAAGCGAGCAGAAACAGTAGCGGAAACGCAGCGACCGCAATCATCTGCCCCAAAACCGTCGCGTCATGCCGCACAGCAGGCCCCCATTTCAGGGCGCCCAGCGTGATGAAATGCGCCGCTATCCAGACCAGCGCAAACACGAACACCGCACGCCAGATCCACCGGCGCGCAGGTGATGATGACACGCCGGAACGACGGGAGCGTGCGGTTGAGGGAGTTTCGGAAGGCATCAGAAATTCGAGCGCAGGGTAAACATGAAATTCCGGGGCTCACCGTAATAGTTGTAATAATAGAAATTGCCGAGCCGCTGATAATAGCGCGTATTGGAGATGTTGTTGAGGTTCATGGTCAGCGCCAGATAGCGGTTCCATTGATATCCGACCTGTGCCGAGGCGATGATGTAGCCGGACTGCGTGACAAGGCGATTGGTGCCAAACGTCCCGCTCTGCGCATTGATGCCGCCCCCGATGCTCCAGATGTTTTTCTGCGCGCCCCGATAGGGTTCGAACCGATAATGCGTCCAGAGTTTCCACAGATGCCGCGGCGAATTCCCGGCATAGGCAAGACCTGCATTCGACGGCGTACCGTTATCAACGATGCGGTTGTCGTTGTAGGTGTAACTGGCATTGATGTCCCATCCCGGCAGGGGGCGGCCAATCACTTCGGCTTCCGCACCCTGACTGCGCGTTCTTCCTGCCGCGACGTAACAGGTAGCGGTATGGCTCGGGCCACAGGTCGGGTCCAGATCGCTGTTGGCAATCGCATCGTTCCGCTGCACGATCTTGTATCCCGCCATCGTAAAGCTCAGCATCTGGTTGAACAGCGCACCTTTCATGCCGCCTTCAAGCTGCCCACCCCGTACCGGCTGAAGCTGGCGTCCGTCCACGCCATAGGCAGACTGGGGGCTGAACGTATCGGTATAGCTGGCATAGAATGTGATGTGCGGCAGAACGTGATAGACCAGCGCGGCATAGGGCGTCAGGATACCCTGCTGATCGATGGACGTACTGGTCACGGCACCCGGCACCAGATCGCGCGATTTCTGCACATATCCGCTGATGCGCCCGCCCAGCGTCAGGAAAATGCTCGACATGAGCTGAAAACGCCCCTGCCCGTACACACCCCACTGTTCGGTCGGCTGCCAGCTCCGGCTTGTAACGGAAGGGAGAATGGCCCCTGAAATTGCGCCATAATCGCTGATCGGCAGACCGGCCAGAGCGGCGTTCGTGCGAGAGTTCACGCTCGCCCCGCCGCCTTCATAGACATAGCGGTTATAATTCGCGCCGATCATGAGCGTATGCGTCCGATTCAGAAGATGCAGCGGCCCGGTCAGATACCCGTCCACACCATCATTGGTTTCGCTGTAAATGGAGCGAGCCGCCACATAATTCGCTGTCTGCGCCTTGGCATTATAAGCGTTGATATAGCTGTATTGCAGATCAGTATCGGCTGTCCTGTGCCGTCCTGTGACACGCCCGACCCAGCCCGCACCAAAGCGCCGTTCGAGCTGCGCCATGACTTCGGTCGTCGGCACCTGCCCCTTGTTCCAGTCCGAGCCGATGAACGTATTGCGCGGCAGATTGAGGTCCGCCCCCGTACCGCTCATGCGCGGCAGGCCCATATAGCGGGTCGTGTCATTGGACTGCGACGTGACGGAAACGGTCAGGGTGGTGCGTCGATCGATATGGACGTCCGTCACGCCATAGATCGTCCAGCGGCGGTCATAGGCATTTTTATAGAAGAAATCGCGATCGGTCCCAGCCATGACCAGACGGGCGGACACGATTTTCGATTTCCCGATCGGCCCACCCACATCGACGCTGGCATGATAATTATCCCATGATCCGGCACTGAAAGAGGCATTGCCCTGAAATGTTTCCGTCGGGCGTTTATGAACGAAATTGACACTGCCTCCCGGCGCGCTTGAACCCTGCAACACACCATCCGGGCCGCGCAGAACCTCGATCCGGTCATAGATCGCAAGGTCGAACTGCTGGGCAAGCTGAAGGCCGCCTGTCGCGGGCGATCCATCGTACTGAGCCGCGAGTTGGAAACCACGGGCCGAAAACCCCGCCGTACCATCGCCATACAGATTGACGTTGACGCCCGCGACCTGTTTGAGCGCGTTGTCGACCGTGAAAAGATTCTGGTCCTTCATCTGCTGCGTGCTCAGAACAGAAATTGACTGCGGTACATCTTCGGGCCGTAACAACATGCGCGTCGTGGACACCGCACGCACGGTATAGGTTCCGGTACCGTCTGTTGTAGCGGTTGCACGATGTCCATGGACCAGAAGCTGCTCGACACTGCCGGGGACATCTGGCTCTGCCGTTACGACAGAAGACGGTTTTTTCTTCGTGGAGACCTTCTTCTGCTCCTGTCCCGCCGCAGAGAGATCCGCAGGGACCGCCTGAGCCACAGCCTCCTCCCAGCCACTGGACAGCAACGCGAGAGCATACAGGGTTTTTCTGAACCCCGTTCCAGGACGGGAACGTGAAGCCGGATTATTCCCTGTCTGCATCATACGCGCTTTCGAGTGACCGTTTATCAGCCCCTCTCATGGAAGGGATGACGCAAACCTACATGAGAATAGTTCTTATTAACAGAGTGCTATTCTGCTTTTGTTGTCAAAAAAGCCTTTACGAAAACATACGAAACACTTTTGACGCCTGATACGGGGGTCCGGTACAGAAATAACCTTCCAGAAAGCCTCTGGAGATGATCTGCCGAATCCGGAATATCATCCCGAGAAAACGAAACCGGACATCTTCATAAACCCCTGACAAAACGGGCCTTGCGGGCCATTCCGCCCCCCTTCACACGATCATTGCATCACCCTGAATTTTTGGGTTTCCGTGATGCGATCAAAGTGCCAAAAGCCCTCGCATTCGGGACGCTCAGGTCACCGTTCCAATCAGGAATTGCATCGTGTTCAAAACGCTCTCCGGCCCAGCCATTGCGGGTCTCTGCGCTCTGTTCGCATCGACCTTCATTGCCGTGACAACCGAGGTCGCACCGGTTGGCCTGCTGATCGACATGGCCAAGTCCTTCAACATCACCGAAGGCCATGCCGGATTGGCCGTGAGCGCCTATGCCCTGCTCGTCGCATTCGGGGCCGTCCCCATCACGATCGCCACGAGCCGCATGGACCGAAAGATGCTCATGGTGCTCTGCCTCGTCGGGTATGTCGTCTCCAACCTGATTTCCGCCATGGCACCCAGCTTCGGCATTCTCTGCGTCGGCCGGGCGCTGGGTGGCCTGTCTCACGCGCTGCTGATGTCCATTGCCGCCGCCTATACCGCCCATCTCGTACCCGAACGCATGACGGGACGCGCCATTTCGTTCGTTTTCGGAGGGACGTCTCTGGGGTCGGTTCTGGGCGTTCCGGGAGCCGCCGCAATCAGCCAGTTCACAAGCTGGCGTGTGGCACTCTACGTCATTGCAGCGCTGGCCGCGATGCTGACGATCTTCATCGCACTCTATCTCCCGCCCGTACGCGGCGCCGATACCAAAGCCCTCAAAGTTCCCACCCTTCGCTCACCCCATGCCGCGCGGATTTTCGGCATCGTAATCGGCGTGAACGCCATTTTCTTCTTCGCGCATAACCTGCTCTATACTTACGTCTCTCCGCTGCTTCTGGCACATGATCTGCCCGAACATCTGTTAAGCATTGCGCTGCTCATCACCGGACTTGTCAGCATTTCCGGTCTGTGGGCGGCAGGACAGGTCGTGGATCGCTGGCCTGCGGGCGGTCTGTTCGGTGGCGGCATCGCCATGCTGACGGGCATGACCCTGGTCTACGGACATTTGCTGTCCGCCTGGCCAAGCGTCGCGGCGATCGGGCTATGGTGCATGGGCTATGCCGCCATTATTCCCTTCGTTATGTCTGGTGCCATCCGGGCCCGCGCGACCAGTGCGGATGTTGCGGGCGCGGCCGTCAACAGCAGCAGCAACATGGGCATCCTGCTGGGCTCGGCGATTGGCGGCCATCTTCTCAATACATTGGGATTTGCGGTGCTCTGCCCCGCCTCCGTCGTGATCGCACTGAGCGGCATCCTGCTCGCAGCGTTCAACCCGGCTGCCTTCCCACGCAAACTCCAGCACGACTGACACATTCTTTTCAGGCGTTACGGAAACGCTCTTCAATTCCGCAACGCGCAGCCCGGATGGCCTCGGGCAGATCTTGTCCCTCAGCCAGTCCCGCCGCCAGAGCACTGGCAAGCTGGCAGCCCGTTCCCCTCAACTCGAATGAAAAACGGGGGGAACGGAAAGCTACGGGAAGAGAACCCGTTTCATACAGGACATCCTCAGAAACCGAAGACGGCAGATCATGCCCGCCCTTGAGCAGAACGCTCCGACAGCCCCGAGACAGCAGCGCGTTGACGATTTCCTCGCGTTCCACCGCCGGAGCCATTCCCAGCGCAGCAGCCAGCGCCGCCAGTTCCGGCAGATTGGGAGTGAGAATAGTGGTTCGGGGCAGAAACAGCGCAATCAGGGCCTGCACGCCCTCCTGATCCAGCAGCGCATGACCGGAGCTTGAACAGAGCACAGGGTCCAGCACCACCGGAACATCTGGCAGGAGTGCTGCGACAACACGGATCAGAGGCGCGTTGAACACGGCCCCGATCTTGACGGCCCCGATCCCCGTTTCCAGCGCCGCTTCAATCTGCGCGGCCAGAAGCGATGGAGGGACAGGCTCCACCGCCAGAACGCGACGATCGGTCTGTGCCGTGACGGCGGTGACGGCAAGGCGAGCGGTCTGTCCAGACGCCTGAACAGACAGCAGATCCCGTGCAAGGCCAGCGCCCCCGCTGGAATCCATCCCACCGATCAGCAGAACAGGCTGCGTCATCGTCCCGTCGTTGCAATGAACGCAGGCACACCCGCCTGTGCAGAAAAGCGTTTGGCGGCCCGCCACGCCCGCAGACCACTCGCACAGACAAAGACGGTCCTGCCCGGCCCCGCAAGCAAAGTTTCCGGATGCTCGACCGGCCCGCGAACGGCCCAAGACACGGAGGGCGGTCCCTGTTCCTCCAGCCCCCGCAGATCGAAAACGCGGTCTTCCGCGCTGATGTCCTCAAGCCCGAGAATGAAGGGGCCCTCATTTTCGACAGCAACCGCCGTATCGAACCTAAAAGACGAACTTCTCCACCGTTCCAGATCCAGCGTCATGATCTGCCCCAGCGGAGAAGGCTGCGTTTCAAGCAGAACGGACAGCACCATCTGTGCCTGTATGGCCCCGAGTGCCGCAACAGCAGGCCCCAGCACACCGGCTTCCGCACAGTTCGGCAGAGTGGCGGGCAGATCCGGGAAAACAGCCCGGTAATCGGGGGCCGTGCCGCAGAACCCGCCCGCATATCCCGACCGGCCCAGCACTGAAGCACTCACAAGGGGAATACCCGCTTCAACACACAGATCGGACAACAGATAAGTGACGGCCACGCTGTCCGCCGCATCCACGACAACGGACACATCCGTCAGAAGACGCCGGGCCAGTGTCGGCTCCAGACGCTCCGCTACGGGTACGATCTGACAGTCCGGATTCAGGTCCGACAGCCGATCGGCCACGCAGGCGGCCTTGAAGCGGCCGATATCGTCCATGCGAAAGAGCGTCTGACGATGCAGGTTGCTCTCATCCACACGGTCATGATCGACCACCGTGATCCGCCCACATCCAGCACCGGCGAGCGCGGGCAGAACAGTCGCGCCCAGACCACCTGCGCCCACGACCAGAACATGGGCTTCCAAAAGGCGCTTCTGATCCGCCACCCCCTGCGGGAAAAGCCCGGTCTGTCGCGAATAACGGCTCATCGTCTGTAAGCCTGCGTCGCGGCGACCCATTCCCGACAGCGCGCCACCGGATCTTCCGCCTGCTGGATGTCCGTCACAACGGCTGCACTGTCCGCCCCCGCCGCAAAAACCCCTTCCAAACGCTCCGGCGTGAGGCCCCCAATGGCGACCAGTGGCGTCTCTCCGGCACGGGTTTTCCAGTCCCGGACGCGCTCCAGCCCCTGCGGCCCCCATTTCATTTTCTTCAGCAACGTCGGATAGACGGGGCCGAGTGCAACATAGGCCGGTTTGAAACCCAGAGCGCGTTCAAGCTCCGCTGGATCGTGAGTGGACAGCCCGAACCGGATGCCCGCACGCCGCAGAGCGTCAAAATCGGCGGTCTCCATGTCTTCCTGCCCGAGATGGACGAAATCGCACCCCAGTTCCAGCGCCAGACGCCAGTAATCATTGATGACAAGCTGCGCGCCATGAATGGCGCAGAGTGCCCGCGCATGGCGGATCTGACGGCGGAGCTCTTCATCCGGCTTGTCCTTCAGCCGAAGCTGGACCAGACGCACGCCACAGGGCAGCAGCGTTTCAAGGAGCGAAACGTCTCCCGCCAGAAGATAAAACGGGTCAAGCGCCATCATCATGCCAGCTCCGCCAGACCGAAGACCGGCGTCGAGGCGCAGGCCATGTCCCGTTTGGGCATCAGTCCGGCCTCGAACGCTTCTCGCCCCGCCTGAATGGCGCGACCGAACGCCCGCGCCATGGCCGCCGGGTCCACGGCCTTGGCCACCGCCGTATTGAGCAGAATGGCGTCCAGACCCATCTCCATGGCCTGTGCCGCCTGACTGGGCGCACCAATTCCCGCATCCACAACGAGCGGAACACCGGTGAAATGCGCCCGCATGGTCCGCAGACCTTCAGGATTGCGCAGCCCCTGCCCCGATCCGATCGGCGCGCCCCACGGCATCAGCACCTTGCATCCGGCTTCCAGAAGTTTTTCCCCTACGATCAGATCTTCGGTTGTGTAGGGAAACACCTCGAACCCCTCCGCACACAGCATGCGCGCGGCTTCGACGAGTGCGAACGGATCCGGCTGGAGTGTGTCGGCATGGCCGATGACTTCCAGCTTGATCCACGATGTTCCAAACACTTCGCGCGCCATACGGGCCGTGGTGACGGCTTCGCGGGCCGTATGACACCCGGCAGTGTTTGGCAGCAGGCGGCAGCGGCTTTCGGACAGGATGTTCCGGAACGCCGCACCCGCAGCCCCCTCCCGCCGCAGCGAGACCGTGATGATCTCCGCGCCAGATGCCTTGATCGCCTCCAGCAACACCGCGGGCGACGGATACTGGGCCGTCCCGAGCATCAGCCGCGACGTTAGATCAACGCCATAAAGCATGTCAGCCTCCCTGCATCGGAGACAGAACTTCGACCTTCATGCCGTCGTTCAGACGGGTTGCGTCACGCATGGAACGGGCAATGAAATCACCATTCAGGGCCGTGGCCACGCAGGGGGCATCGAAACCCTGTTCGGTCAGCAGGTCAGCCAGCGTCCGGGCCTGTGTCCTGATGACCTCGCCGTTCAGATCAATCCGCATGGGCATAAACCTCCGCAAGTTCTGCCGCCAGTTGCTCGGCGCAGACTGGCGCCATCAGGAAACCGTGGCGATACATTCCGTTAACGTAACTCCGCCCCGCGACATGGCGGACGGCCGGGATATTGTCCGGAAAAGACGGGCGCAGCCCCGCGCCCAGTTCAAGGATTTCAGCCTCGGCAAAGCCCGGATGAAGCGTGTAGGCCGCCGAAAGCAGTTCCATCGCCGCTCGCGCGGTCACCGGGCCGGGCCGGGCGCTTTCCACCATGGTCGCCCCGATCATGTATTGATCCCCGTCTCTTGGCACAACGTAACAGGGAAAGCGCGGATGCAGCAGCCGGACCGGCCGCGTCAGCGCTACGTCCGGGGCATGCACGATCAGCATTTCCCCCCGCACGCCGCGCAGATCGGCGAGACTGTCTCGGGCAGCCAATCCCCGACAATCCACGACGTGACCGCGCGGCGCTCCGGAACGGAAGGTCACGCCTTTCGCAAGCAGGCTGTCACGCAGACTGGCGAGCGCTTTGCGCGGGTCCAGATGCGCTTCGGTCGGGAAAAACAGTCCGCGCGCAAACCGTCCCTCCAGATCCGGCTCCAGATCGCCGGGGACGACCCAGTCGTGCTGCTGCGTGGCGCGCGCAAAACGATCCAGTTCGGCGCCGTCACGCGGCGGGGCGACAACAAGCGTGCCACGCTTTGTGACGCCCGGAACATGAGCCGCCCACCAGTCCACCGCCGCCTGCCCCTGCGCCACGATCAGGTCGGGCGCGCTTTCTCCCTCACAGAACGGGGCCAGCATTCCCCCCGCAAACCGTGACGCCGCCTCTGGACTGCCCTCCGGGACGATGACTTCCACGTCAAGACCCCGGTCGGAAAGGGCGGTGGCGCAACACAGCGCCGCAACCCCTTCCCCCAGGACGGAATGGATCATTCCGCCGGTTCCGTCACGGGTACATAAAGCGCGCCGCCTTCCCGGAACTTCCCGGCCATTTCTTCCATCCCGGCCTGTTTTTCCGCTTCCGCCCGGATGTCGTGGGAGATCTTCATCGAACAGAATTTCGGCCCGCACATCGAACAGAAATGCGAGACCTTGTGCGCCTCTTTCGGGAGGGTCTCGTCATGCATGGAGCGCGCCGTATCGGGGTCCAGACCCAGATTGAACTGGTCTTCCCACCGGAACTCGAACCGCGCGCGGGACAGCGCATCGTCACGCATCTGCGCGCCCGGATGCCCCTTCGCCAGATCCGCCGCATGGGCCGCGAGCTTGTAGGTAATGACGCCGGTCTTGACGTCATTGCGGTCCGGCAGGCCCAGATGTTCCTTGGGCGTCACATAACAGAGCATCGCCGTGCCGAACCAGCCGATCATGGCCGCACCAATGGCGGAGGTGATGTGATCGTAACCCGGCGCAATATCGGTTGTTAGTGGACCAAGCGTGTAGAACGGTGCCTCGTGGCAGTGCTCGAGCTGCTTGTCCATGTTGGCCTTGATCTTGTGCATCGGCACATGGCCCGGCCCTTCGATCATGACCTGACAGTCCTTCGCCCAAGCGATTTTCGTCAGTTCGCCAAGGGTTTCCAGTTCCGCGAACTGTGCCGCGTCATTGGCATCCGCAATCGAGCCGGGGCGCAGGCCGTCGCCCAGCGAAAACGACACATCATAACGACGACAGATATCGCAGATTTCATCGAAATGCTCATACAGAAAGCTCTCGCGATGATGATGCAGGCACCATTTTGCCATGATGGAGCCGCCACGGGAAACGATCCCCGTCACGCGGCGGGCCGTCAGCGGGATCATGTGCAAGCGGACACCGGCATGGATGGTGAAATAATCCACCCCCTGCTCCGCCTGTTCGATCAGCGTGTCGCGGAAGATTTCCCATGTCAGGTCTTCGGCAATTCCGCCGACCTTCTCCAGCGCCTGATAGAGCGGAACCGTCCCGATCGGCACGGGTGCGTTGCGGATGATCCAGTCGCGGATGTTGTGAATGTTACGACCCGTCGAGAGATCCATGACCGTATCCGCGCCCCAGCGGATGGACCACACCATTTTCTCGACTTCTTCTTCCATCGAAGACGTCACAGCCGAGTTGCCGATATTGGCATTGATCTTCACGAGGAAGTTCCGGCCAATAATCATCGGTTCGAGTTCGCGATGATTGATGTTGGCGGGAATAATGGCGCGACCCGAGGCAATTTCCTGCCGCACGAATTCCGGCGTTACGAAATCCGGAATGCTGGCTCCGAAATCCTCGCCGTCGCGCGCCTCTTTCAGGGCTTCCGTCCGGCCGATATTCTCGCGAATGGCGACGAATTCCATTTCCGGCGTGATGATCCCGGCACGCGCATAGGCCATTTGCGTAACCGCGCGATCTCCAACAGCCCGCAGGGGACGACGCTGCTGTGGAAAGCTCGGCGTCAACCGGTCACCCTGTGCAAAACCGTTATCGGCTGCCGTGATCGTCCGCCCTTCATACTCTTCCACGTCTCCACGATCACGAAGCCAGTTGCCCCGGCTGTCCGACAGGCCCTTTGCGATGTCGATGCTGACGGAGGGATCGGTATAGGGGCCTGAACTGTCATAGACATTCAGCGGACATTCACCTGAAACCGCAATCTGCCGCAGCGGCACCGCGATGTCGTGATGCACGCCACGGACATGGATTTTGCTGGAGGCCGGCAGAGGGCCGGTCGTAATAGCGGGAATGGAAGCGTTCATGTGGTGTCTCCTCAAGCGCACTCGAAAAGACCCAAGAAACGTGAGGCAGAAAGGGAGCCGCTGCCCCCAGTGCCCGATAACGGACACGGAAAAGGCCAGACCGGCCCGAGAGGGACATGCCCTCCGGTCTTCCTACGCCAGCATCAACTGGGTCAGGTTCAAAGGGTCGCCTCACCGTGGCGCCGGTTTCCCGACGTCACCAATTGGCCTCTCAGTCCCCTGGGCGGGACTCCCCTGACAGGAAGCGACAGTGCTGGAGAAGCGTCAGAAGATCAAGAGCAGAGTGCGTCTGCCGTGCTCTTATGGTTCTGCAGCATGAGTGGGAGAATTATCTGACCACATATCTCGATGGATCTTCCATTTGCCATCCTGCTTGAGCAAAACGATCGTCTGTTTGCCGCGCTCGATAACCTGACCTTTGGTATCAAGCATCCTGATTTGAGAAAGGCTGGTTGCAGCGTTTTCACCACCATAAATCTCATAGTGATCGAATGTGGCACCGCCAACGAGATCAGGCCGCAAGGTCTTCTCAAAATAAGCGAGAATGGCAGCCCGGCCGGAAATTGGGTCTGCGTTGGGGGGCAGTAGTCTGGCGTCATCAGTGTAGAGGCGCGAAATTGCCTGAAGATCGCCCTTGGCGAGATCGGCAGCAAACTGCTCGGTCACAGCCTTCACGGCAGCCGCATCCGACGATTGCGTGCTGGCCGCCATGGCAGGCGCGCATTGCAGAACGAGCGCCATCGAGGCGCCGAGAAAAGAAGCGAACGGTTTTGTAAATGTCATGACGAATGTCCCGGTGATAAAAAGTCGTTGAAGCGATCGGCCCTGTATTTCAAAGCTGCGAACAGCCGCCATCGACCACCAGTTCTGTGCCGACGACATATTGGGATTCGTCGCTTGCGAGATACAGGACGGCGGCAGCAATTTCTTCAGCCCGGCCCATGCGTCCAAGAGGAACGCTCGCAGCAAACTGGGTTTTGAAGTCTTCCACTTCGGCTTCAGAAAGACCGATCTTGTTCAGAAGCGGCGTTTCGATCCCGCCGGGTGCGACCGCGTTGACACGGATTTTGCGACCGAGCAGCTCATAGGACCAGCTTCGTGCGAAAGACCGAACTGCCGCTTTGGCGGCGGCAACCAGCGACAGGGCATGTTTGCCGGTCTGGTCGATAAACGAGGTCGTCAGAATAACGGATGCCCCCTCACGCAGTACGGGGAGTGCCGCCTGCATCGTGAATACGGCACCTTTGACACTGACATCCATGACCTCGTCATACTGACGTTCATCGATGGACTGTAATGGTGTCGGAATGACGTAACCGGCGTTCACAAACAAAATATCGAGGCCGCCGAATGCCTTCTGGACCTTGTCCGCAACGGAGATCATGGCGTCGACAGACCGCACATCGGCCGCCAGAACCAGCGCCTCTCCGCCCAGTTCTGCATGCACATCGGCAAACCGGGTTTCATCGCGCCCCGTGACGGCAACACGCGCTCCTTCTGCGATAAACCGCTTTGCAGTCGCAAGGCCGATACCGCTCGTACCGCCCGTGATGAGAGCAGTTTTTCCCGAAAGTCTCATATCAGATCCCCATATTAGAAAAACGTGACAGGCGTCCCGGACGCGATCACCGTTCCCGTTGATCCTATCAAAACGGGTTATGACCTAAAGGACATATTTCCCTCTCTTTAAGACATATAGCCTTGCTACCCACACATGGCGCAAAACAAGGGAAATAGGTCCTTTAGGAAATTCTCGCAGAGCATTACGTCTCAAGACCATCCAGCAACCAGCCCTATGAGGCAGGAGACATAAGGAGACGGAGATGCCTGAAATTTTCGATGAAACCTTCGCAGAAGAATTGACTGAGGCAGGGAATGCGCGGCGGCGCATGATGCTCATGGGCGGCGCTGCGATTGCTGCAACTGCGGCAACGCGCCTTTTGCCGGAAAGCGCACGGGCGGCTGTGCCGGGGACAGCCGAAAAGCCTATCGATTTTCTGTTTGCGATTTATCCGAACGGAACACTTCTCGATTTTGCCGGCCCCAACGAAATCCTGTCGCGCATTCCCAACACGAATGTTCGTTTTGCCAGTCCTGAGGGCGGTTTCGTCACGCTGGAAAAGGGCATTGTTTTCGGGCCAACGGAAAAGCTTTCCGATATCGACAAGGTCGATGTTATTTGTGTGCCTGGCGCCCTGAATCTTTCGGCCATGATGAAGCCCGAGATGCTGGGGCATGTCCGGCGTCTGTCCGAGACGGCGAGATATGTAACCTCCGTCTGTACCGGTTCAATCATCCTTGCGGCTTCAGGAGTTCTGAAGGGACGGCGGAGTGCCTGTCATTGGGCATTTCTGAACATCCTCAAAGAATACGGAGCCATTCCCGATCCCGCGCGGATTGTGAAGGATGGACGCTTCATGAGTGGCGGCGGAGTAACGGCCGGTATTGATTTCGGTCTGGCGATCGCAGCTGAACTCCGTGGGGCGCAGGCTGCGCAGGAAGTACAGCTTCTTGTGCAGTATGATCCACAGCCACCTTTTCATGCTGGCAATCCTGCGGAGGCACCCCCGGCAATTCGTGACGTGGTTTATAAGAAACTGCCGGGCTCTCAGAACGGCCTGATGCGCCCGATTCTTTAGTCTGTAGAGAGGCGATACGCACCAGCAAATGGTGCGTATCTGTTTCAGGCCGAATGAGATGGCAGCGTGCCGTCGGCGATCCAGTCTCCGTGAAAGCCAAACGGCACCCGGACCGGCAGGCGTATCGTAGCGACAGGCTCCCCAGTAAAATCCTGAGCATCCAGAATAACGACATCGCTCAGATTTCGGGCCGCATCGTACACATAAGACATGATCCAGCCTTCATCTTCGGCAAGTGCCTCTGGCTTGCGCACGAAGATGGGCTCTAACGTCATACGGTCGGGGCCATAATGATGGATTTCCGTGGTTCCCCGCAGCATGTCGTGTTTCATGGCAGGTCCGAAACGTACGTCCCGCCCCCAGTGCGCTGTATAGCCGAAGCGATAGGACTGACCACCGAACCGGTCATTGATCCGTGGGAACTCAGTTCCATGATCGTCAAGAAGCGTCTCGCTCAAGCGCCCGGAGCGCCGGTCTAGCGTCCAGCGAACGAGTATGGGCGCGCCTTCGTTCGGGCCATTGTGATCTCGGTCGAACATGCGGGGATGGCGGACGAGATCGATGATGGTCAGGTCGCCATCGTCATAGGCATTCACGAAATGGAAAACAAAACAGCGTGGGGCTTCGAACCACTGAATGTTCGTGACGTCTTCATTGCGGGGCAGCAACCCAATCCGCGCATCCCGTCGCTCATCCCAGAGCCAGGGGAATTTCGCCTTCGCATGTTCGGGCTGAAACGTAACCGGCAGATCGGGGATGACAATGAACGACGCGGTAAATGCCATATCATGGATTAGTGGAATATGGGGCAGATCGATCCGTGCTTTTGTCGTGGCATATCCGTTCTGATCGAGCGAAATATAGCGAACCGGCTGTCCGGGTTCATAGGCAAGAGCGTGCTGTTCGCCGGTTATGGGATCGAATTTTGGATGGCCGGTGAAGCCGGCTTCAAGAGTCCTGTTGAAATCCGCACGCGCGACGCTTTCCAACTTATAGTTCAACTCGACTGGAAGGCTGCCCGCTTCGACAACAGCATAGAGTTTTCCTCCAACACTGGTAAAATTCGTGTTCACGCTGCCATCGCGCCGACCGATGCCAGGCCCTCCGAGCGGAGGCGATTTCAGAGCGGCGACCACGGACGCATCCCTGACATAGCGGCTGCGATACCACTCTGCCCTTCCCTTACGCAAACGCAGTCCATGCGCCATGCCTGACCCTGAAAACCAGTGATATTGCGCAGGGTCTGGAACACTGGCGGGGTTGGGACCGATACGCAGCAGGCGGCCGTTCAAGGCTTCAGGAATATGGCCGATCACTTCCAGATCGAAAGCGGTCGTTTCAACCTCGATCGGTTTGAAATTATTGGCGAGATAGGGCGCCCCGGAATGCGTGGGCGCATGGGATTTCGAGATTAGAGTCATGACGACGTCCTATGTGATAGTTCATCACATCGTCATTCGTTGATCCAATGTCAACTTAAATGTTATACGTCATCACATGAAGCACATCACAGACGCAAAACCTTCCGGTTCTCGCAAAACCTACCATCATGGTGATCTGCGGAAGGTATTGCTTGATGCCGCTTTGGTGGAAATCGCCGCTCATGGGGCCCAAGGCCTTTCCATGGCATCGCTGGCGCGCAGGGCTGGCGTTGCGCAGTCGGCGCCGTACCGCCATTTCAGCGACCGTGAAGACCTCCTTGCTGCCGTTGCGACGGATGGATTTGAACGCTTCACCGAGGCTCTTCTCGAAGCCGCGTCGGACGGAGACGACATGACCGCACTGAACAGGATGGCGGTCGCCTATCTCGTGTTCGGGGAGAGGAATGTGGAGCTCTATCGCCTCATGTTCGCATCGGGTTTGGTTCCGGGGGCGGCACCCGATAGCGCCCTCAAACGCGCAGCAAACGCCAGCTTTCAGCCGCTTCTCGATCGCGTCCGGACCTCAGGCCCGGCGGCATCGCCTTTGTCGGCACATGTCAGATGGGGACAACTTCACGGGCTGGTCATGCTGAAGGCCGACGGGTTTATTCATGATCCGTTGGAGGCACTGGTGGGTGTCCTCTCTCTTTAAGATCATACCCTCGTCATCACTCAGCCTGAACTGTCCTGACGACCTGCGCGTCGGATCGCCTGCGGCGGATGGCCGTGCAGCTTGACGAACGCGCGGCGCATGCGCTCCGGATCGGAAAAGCCCACGGATTTTGCGATCTGCTCAATCGGTTCCAACCCGCTTTGCAGGCGGGAACAGGCTGCCTCCACGCGCAGACGCTCGACCGCTCGGGCCGGTGTCTCGCCCGTCTGACTGCGAAAAGCACGACCGAACTGACGCACGCTTAACCGTGCTGCTTCCGCCAGACGTTCGATCGGAAGCGGCTCGACCAGATGCTCCCGCGCGAAGGCAAGCGCCATGCGGATACGGTCCGATTCCGGCTCCATCTGTGACATGGCCGAGAACTGTGACTGCCCACCAGAGCGCCGATAAGGGACGACAAGCTCACGGGCGACGTCACGGGCGATTGCAATGCCGTGGTCGGTTTCAATGAGGGCCAGTGCCAGATCGATCCCAGCGGAAATCCCTGCGGACGTCCATACATTATGGTCCGAGATAAAGATACGGTCGGCCTCAACCCTGATCTGGGGATAACGCTGTTGCAGTTCCGGTGCGAGACGCCAATGCGTCGTTGCGCGGCGGCCGTCGAGCAGCCCGGTTTCCGCCAGCAGGAAGGCACCTGTGCAGACGCTCGCGACGCGGACGGTTCGTGCCGCAAGGTCCTTTGCCGCAGCGATGGTGCCAGAGTTTTGGAAAGGCCCGATGTCTCCACCGATGAACAGAACCGTGTCAAAAGCCGTGTCGCGGCTGGGTCGTGTGTCAATGGGAACACCCGAACTCCCGACGACGATGCCGCCGGGTTCGGAAATGACCGTCAGCCGATACGCCCCACCCTCAATGAGGGTGTCGGCCTCTTCGAAAGCCCCCAAAGGGCCTGCGAGATCGAGAATCCGGTGGTTTGGGCAGATAAAAAATCCGACGTGATGCATGGTCCTGATTTAAGGGAAAAATGAAATTCAGGCCATATATTTGTTATCATTCCTCAAAAGCAAGATCAGCTTGCACGAACGAAAATCGCGACCTCACGCTTTCTCAATCAATATCCACACAGGATTGTAACAGCGAGACAGATCGCGCCATAAACAATCAGAAAAATCCACGGCAAGGAGGAAAGAATTGCCTCCATGACCGCATGTATTCTTCCTGGAAAAGGCCTGTGACGATCCTTCTGTTCGCAAGACGTGCATGTCAGGCAGCCTGCAGGATGCAGACTTCCGAAATTATGTTCGAAATCTGTACTGCCGCTCCGCTTGATCTCTCTTTTCATGTCTCGGCACACCGTTTGACCAACGCGTGCATCACGTCGAAACCCAGCGCGAACAAACCCATGGGCTCCATAACGTAAAACACGGTCAACTCAGCCGCAGTAAACGCCAGATGAAAACAGTGCGCTTTCACGACACACCTCCAGAAACAGGTTCCAGCCAGATCAGCCGGTCAGTGCCTGTTCTTTTAGGAAGCGATTCTTTCACACGTATGTCGCAAATATCTCGGCCCTGAAATATGGCCGTACCGTCAATTCCGAACAGCTCAGCCCCCACCGGAATCAAATGAGGACATCAATAGAATGGCGGGGCATGAAGAATGTGTCTGAGCTGAAATAAAGCGCTCATATAAGAGACATCATGAGTAGAAGCTGGTGTGATATCAGGAGAGAATGACAGTCATGCCTCATCTCCTTATCGTGGACGACGACAGGGACATTCTCTCCCTGCTCACCCGATTTCTCGGCAAACATTCCTATACCGTCTCGGTCGCAGAGGATGGTCCTGCCATGTTCTCACGTCTGGGTTCAGAAACAATTGATCTGGTCATCCTTGACGTCATGCTGCGCAACGAGGATGGCTTCAGTCTCTGCAGACGCCTCAGAACCAGCTCCAACATTCCGGTCATCATGCTCTCTGCGATGGCCGAGCACACGGATCGCGTTGTCGGTCTCGAGATTGGAGCGGACGACTATCTCACCAAACCCTTTGATCAAAGGGAACTGCTGGCCAGAGTAAAAGCTGTCCTCCGCCGGACAGCGGACAGGACTGACAGCATTCCTGTGAGCGAAGCGCGCCCGATCCTGTCTTTCGGAGGCTGGCGCCTGGACGTCGCACGCAGGGAGCTCCGCTCGGAAGATAATGCGCTCGTTCTTTTGTCTGGTGGAGAGTTTGAGCTTCTTCTGGCTTTTGCAGAACATCCCCAGCGGGTTCTGACCCGCGACCAGCTCCTCGATCTGGCAAGGGGGCGAAATCATACGGCATATGACCGCAGCATCGATGTTCAGATCAGCCGTCTGCGCCAGAAGCTGGAGGAAGACCCCAAAAATCCAATCGTGATTCGGACTGTCCGGAACGGTGGCTATCTGTTCTCTCCGGAAGTCAAACGTCTGTGACCCGTCTTCGCTGGTTTGAAGACACCATTACACGCCGTCTGGTGACGACGGTGGCTCTGGCCGCAGCCACAACGGTTGGGTTGTTGCAGTTATTCTTCCTGTTTGGTGGGCACTGGGCACAACCCAACATCGAGCAGACCGGTCTTCTTCAGGAAGTCGCTGCCATCACACGCGTCATTACGGCGGCTCCTGTAGCTGTACGCCCGAAAATTGCGCAGGCGGCTTCCACCGAAGGTTTTCAGTTCAAGTGGTTTGCCGCAGACAGCCGTACTGCGGAAATGCTAAAAACCGCACATTACAATCCGTATGAAGTCCAGATGGGACATGACATCATTGCGTCCCTTATCGGCGGAACGACAAGAAGCATGGACGCATTTTCCGTCGATAACCCCGTCGCACAGGCTCCTGATATTTCCGTTGATCCTAAAAAATATCCTGATGCATCGTTTATGGCCCTACAGCTCGACGATGGAAGCTGGCTGGTCTGTGCCGCTTTGGTGCGATACTGGGGGTTTTTCTGGCGCGAACGCCTTTTGCTGGAATTCGCCACGATTGCCACATGGGTGATTGCCGTCTCTCTCATTGCCTCTCGCCAGCTTTCCAGACCTATCGAAAATCTGGCGAAAGATGTTCGTCTTGCCGGAATGAACCCATCCTCCGCCCCCATTCCGGCAACCGGTCCGCGCGAACTTCAACTGGTTGCCCAGACGATCAACGCCATGAGGGATCAGATCCAGAAATTTATCGCGGCACGCACCACCATGCTGGCAGCCATCTCGCACGATCTCAGAACGCCATTGACGCGACTGCGTCTCCGAGGAGAGTTCATCGACGATATGGAACAGCAGGCACGGCTGTTCCGGGATGTCGACGAAATGCAGGCCATGGTCGATGGCGCCCTGTCGTTTTTCAGGGATGATGCTGTCTGCGAAGAGATGACGACCTGCGATCTTCCAGGGATTTTACGAACCATCGTCAATGATTTTGCGGATCAGAACATTATTCTCGAATATTCCGGCCCCGTAAGAGCAACCTCTCAGGGCCGTCCTTTTGCTCTCAAACGCGTTTTTACCAATCTGGTCGAAAATGCCGTCAAATATGCCACGGTTCCTTCCCTCGAACTGAGATGCATGCCAACGCAGTCTGTCATCACGATCAGGGATCATGGTCCAGGCATCCCTGACGATCAGATCGGGCGAATTTTCGAACCCTACTTCAGAGGCGACAAATCCAGAAATCGGGAAACGGGCGGCATTGGTCTGGGACTGACATCCGCCCTCAGTATCGTCCAGACCCATGGCGGCGAAATCAAAGCGTCCAATCACCCGGAAGGCGGCCTCGAAATTCAGGTTATTTTACCGAAAACACCCTCAGATTTCCCTGATCGCATCGTGGCGATATTTTGAATCGACACCAGTTTTCCTGAATGGAAAATCGTTTCTGAAATAATATTTCATCCCCGACATAATAGCGAGATAATCTGGAAATCCTCGCCAGATAAACCTCCTCCAGCAGCGTCGCTTCTACCAGCAGAGCGATCTGCACACTCAGTGTTCTGCTGTGGGGAGAGTTAAAAATGACATTATTACCTGCGCCATATCGCGCCCAGCTTCGTCAGGCAGCGCACTCACGGATTCTGAGCGTTGCAGAAACGTTTTCACGTTCCCGGTTCGGACACTTTGCAAGCACAATACCGCTCATACCCAAGCCCCTCATGCGAATCACCGCCTACAGCGCTCCCATGATGGCGTTACTCGCGCTCACCGGTTGCGCCGGGCAGAACGTAACGCATTCCGGCTTCCTGCCAGAAAAAACCTACGGCGACATGACGCCGCAAAAGGGACACGTTGACGACCATATCTACGTTAAACCCGGTCTGGATGCCTCAAAATACCAAACCGCTGTCATTGATCCCGTGACCTGGCATCCGGTGGCCAACGCCCCCCATCTCAAACCGGAAGTCGCGGCCCGCATGACAAATGCCTTCACAGCCGAAATCAAAAAGAATATCGGCAAGATCTATACAGTCGTTGATGCATCCGAGTGTGGAACCTGCGCGGACGCCGTTCATATCCGCGCCGCCATCACGAATATCCGTCGCAGCAAATGGTATTACAATGCCATTCCCGTTGTCGCCGGGTTTGCAGCCGGTGCGGCTGGTGGTGGCCTGCCCCCTATTCCACCCCCGTTTCCCGGCGGAGCCAGTGAAGAACTGATAGCTGTCGATGGCGCAACCGGAGAAACCTTGATTGCAATCGCGACCTATAATAACGGAATGCCCTGGAATATGATGGGCCAGTGGATGCCATATCTGCATGCCAAACGGGCGTTCCGTCTTGCTTCAGAGCTTCTGCTCGAAGAATTCAAAAAGAGTGGCGCACCACCGCTTCCGGAAAAATAATACTTCCCCCGGAATGACTTTTACCGAAGCGGAGATAATGATGAAATCTCATAGCCTGTGATCCCGCCCGTCATGCCTTTTGGAAGATGGCCGGCAAAACAGCCGATAAAATCGGACTCTGCTTCAAACCACCAATGGTCCGTTCAGGACCGCGGCACCACACCGGCGCGCTTTATGACAAGGCTGAGCGCTGTACCCTTGTGAAAAGCGATATGGCCGGTTTTAAGACTCTCTATTTCATATTGAGGTTGCTCTGACGTTGCATGATGCTCATAGCCATTGACCAAAAAATGCGCCGAATGGACGGCTCTGATCCGTCCACTGACATATCCCGCTTCTGAGTTCCAGGAGACGATATCTCCAATTTCAAACACCTGCGATTGCATAGAAACTCCTCATCCTGTGTGAATTACGAAAGAAGAGCGAGATCCTCCACCCGCCCTTACCAGCTGTAAGTGATCTTTCCGCTGCCACCGCTCGTGGTCATACGGCCGCCATACTGCCCGACATAATCCACCGAGATATCAAGACGATCCGCCAGTTTCGCGGTCAGACCCGTCTGAACCACGGCAGTGTCAATCGAAAGCGGCACCCCGGTCACGTCCATTCCATAGCCCTGAGCCTGCGGAGCAAGACGAAAGCTTTCCTTCGCCGTCATATCCGTCATGCCAAAAGCCCGACGATAGGCCGCGCTCAGATGCGGCGCCACCGTCACACCTGCGACATTCAGACGCGTTGCCACCTTCATGCCAAAGGCCGAATAGCCAATGCTCTGATCCATCCCTTTGACCCGCAGCGCCGCCACACCACCATGCTCTCGCACGTCTTCAGACTGGTAATTGACATAAGCCATCCGTACGAAAGGCTCGAACTCTACCGGCGTGCCCGCCGCCTGAACGGCAAAACGATATCCCGTCTCTCCATAAAGCTGTCCGGTCCCGCCCAGAGAATTGCTGCTGACATGCGAAACATATCCCGGAATGCGGATATCACGACGGGTATTCAGCACATTCCAGGTATAGTCGGCTCCCAGCTTCAGCGTGATCAGCGCATCCTGCGTCAGGCCACCCACACGCCATGCAGTCCCCCCATAGGCGCCCAGTGTGACATTATTGGAATGGCCGCCCGAACTGCGATCGCCCCCATTGGAGAACATGCTCCGACCGTAAGCCAGCAATCCACCCACACGCCATTCCCCGACCCTGGTATCGGCCCCCATGATCCAGCCAACAGAATTGTCATTCAATCCGACAGTTCCCGCGGATGATGCATTATGTCCCATGGCCCCATAAACGGTGCCCCAGGTGCTTAAACCCCGTGCAGGTACGGTGTCACAGATGTTGGTATGTGCGCTCTTCGTGCCGGAAATCTGCTGCTGCAGATCATCATCCGCACAATCCAGCCGGTTCAGCGCAGCATTGCGGATATAAAAACTGTCATTGACCATCGCGGTCCGGACGCTGGCATGAATTTCACCCGACAGGGCATCAAGCGCGCGATAACGCTGCTGGTTCTCAAGCCCCGCGACCAGATTGGTCAGAGCACCTGCCTGGGCAATATTGGCGATTCCGTCCAGCCCGTATCCGGCCATCGTCTGGTTACGGGTCGATGCACCGTAACCGAAACTCAGGACCGTATTCCGCTGCAAGGCAATCTGCACTGAATTCGAAGCAGAATAGGTCGGCTCGACAAGTTGGATCAGAGAATGGGTCTGGACGAGACCGCTCTGGTCATAATGGGCAAATGTTCCACTCACGCCCCCGGACGCCTGAACAAGCGTATAGGACTGGCCGGTTCTGAGGTCTGCCCCCGGCAGTGCCGTCACCACCAGTGTCGCATCCGGTTTGATCGTCAGCACGCCGGAAAGACTGACCTGACTGGAATTCTGGTCAGCCCCCACATTCGCCGCGAAGGTCGAGCCGTCTTCCATGGTAACGTTTCCATTGACGTGCAACGTCCCGAACGAACTGGAAGCCGTCTGCCCTGGCCGGAATAGCCCGAAAATATCCGCGCTCCCGATTACACCCGTTCCTGTCACGGACGTTCCGCTGGCAACCGTAACGGCAGAATTCTCAAGATTGCCCATCACCGACAGGCTTCCCTGTTCAACATTCGTCGAACCCGTCAGTGCTGAACCGTCACCGGTGTAAACCAGCGCCCCCGCCCCCTGTTTGACGACTGCGCCCGCACCAGACATCGCATTGCCCAACGTGCCGTCAGTCGCCTGATCCACGACCAACGTCGTGCCCTGCGCCGTGCTGATCGCCCCCGTCCCGAAGCTGGACACGCTCCCGACCAGCGTTCCGCCCTGAATATCGGTGCCACCGGCATAGGTGTTCACACCGGACAGGGTAAGAGTATTCCCGCCCATTTTCGTAACCGATCCGGATCCGCTAATATTCTGAGAGACGGTCACATCATCATCCTGATATACGGTCAGATTTGAGGACGCATTAACTAGCTGGATCTGAGAGCTGTTATTGATCGAGCCGCTGGTGCCACCATAATAGCCAAGTTCAAGTGTTCCTTCGTTGACAATTGTCGCGCCAGTGTAAGTATTCGTCGCTGTCAGGGCGACTGTTTTATCGCCATCTTTGATCAGATCGCCTGTACCCGTGATGATATTGCTGACCATCTCAGGCCAGGCCGTCTTCTGGCCTGTATAATTGTCCTGACTGATACGCAGCGTCGCATCATTCTGGATCACCCCAACACCCCGCAGGCTCAGCGGAGAAGCGGCAAGGGTTCCCTGCTGGATGATCGTGTTGACGACCGGCCCTGCGCCATGTGCGTACTGATTATCTCCCGTCAGCGTCAGGGTTCCGCTACCCGTCTTGACGAGATTGCCCGCCCCTGTGATGGCGCCAGTCAGACGGGTGTTGAAACGCCCCGTATCAATCGTTGACGCGCTATTACTGCCGAGGCTGATGTTGACCGAACTGCTCAGATCAGCATTGACATCCCGCAACGTGCCGCCAGACAACGTGAACGTGTAGTCCTTCGACGTGCCCGTCGCCTGAATTCCGTTTGTACCCCCGACTTCCAGAACACTCCCGGCCCCCAACCAGACGGTGTTCGCTCCGAGGCCGTTAACAGCATCCGGCTGGCCGATGGTAAGTTTGCCATCAACATGTACAAGAGCGATCCCACCGGACTGCCCCGTTGCATTCAGTGCCGCATTACCACCCCCTGAACCGAGCGTCAGATCATTCGTAACGAGACGGCTTCTATCTGACGCGCCATAGGACGTCAGGTTGATGGTCCCCAAGGTGCCATCTCCCAGACCAGCACTGACAGAAGCAGCAGAAACCTGAGCATCTGAGGAAATATTGAGGGTCGATCCGATATAGGCATCAGGTGCCGCACCGATGACAAGCGACTGGTCCGCATTCAAAGAGGAGCCCGAGCCGGAAACCATTACCAAAGCAGCCCCGGCCGGAGGCGCTCCCGCGGTAATGCTCTGGGCCGAAATCTGCGCTCCATTGCCAATCGTCAAAGCTCCGCTAGCAATAATCGGAGAAGCATAAGACTGACTGGCCGCGGCCCCCTGAAAGCTTCCTCTGATTGTCTGAGTGGCTGCAAAAGCCCCGCCAGGAGCAAAACTCAGGGTCGAAACCGTCGCCAAAAGGAGGCAGCTCAGCCCCCGGCTTTTCTGAATGACAACATGTGGAAGACCCTGCAGGCAAAGCATTAATCGCACCTCGTTAAAAATATCTTTTCAGGCAAAAGATATCTGAGTAATAAAAATTATCGTTATTTTGCGGAAAATATCTCGAACGTAAAGGCGAAAAATTTTACTCCCCTCTACTGCGACCTGATGAAAGTACAGATTTTACACTCTTCACACCCAAATCTACTGGGTTCTTGATGCTATAATGAGACTATAACCAAGACGATAAAGTCCTTTGTCCGTTCAACGCTTTTCTCAGCGGCATATCAGACATTGAGGCCAGCGAGGCGCAGAGCGATGGCAGGAGCGCGTCTGTTCGTGAAGTTTTTTTTGCGCGGTCAAATTCGGCCGGAATACGGTCATCAAGACCGACCATAAAAACTCAAGCAGCTGACCAAACCTGCGAGAGAAACTCAAAACCTTGAGAAACAGATCGCGCTGCTCCCCAAGGTTCTGAACTCATGAAAGTCTTAGAACTGGATCGCGTTTTAGAAACCCGTCGAGAGCGTCACCATCGCACTGAAAGGCACCTGAAGATAATAACTCGGAGCAGAACCAGCTATTGTGCCGCCGAAAACACCCTTCGTCGCATTGGCATTCGTTGTAAAACCATAGACGCCACTGCGGAACTTGGCCCCCGTCAGGTTCTGCATATTGAGCTGGATCTGCGGCGATTTCAGGAAACCCGCGTTATGAAAACGGTATCCCATGCCGACATTGTTCGTGATGTATTGCGGAATGGCGCTATCGTTCGTGAACGTGGCGTACTGCTTGCCCACATACTTGACCTGCCCGGAAAACCAGAAGCTGCCATCGTCATAATCAATGCCAATCCCTGCCATCTCATGCGGCGAGCGAATGGCCGTCTTACCCTTGGTCGGCAGATAGTCCGAGGTCCCGCCGATCGTGGTCGCCGCGATATTGTTGTCGATGGTTGAATGCAGATATTCAAATGTGACGTAGGGACGCAAGTGATGCCAGATCGGACGCGTGCTGAGCTGGACATCGACACCGCGTGTCGTCTGGCCACCGGCATTGACGGTCTGACTGTAAGACGCCCCGCTCATGTAATAGTTGAGGGACTGCTGGCGGTTCGACAGATTATAGTTAAAGAAGGACACCGACCCGACAATGACATCGCCATTATAGCGATACCCTAATTCCTCCTCGATCGTATATTCAGGATTACTGGGGCCACCAACCTGCGTCCTCTTTTTTGCGGTTCCATAATAATCGACAAGAGACGTATTGGACGGCATTTTGAAATTGGTGCTGCCAGATACATAAATCTGGTTCTTGCGATCAAAGTTCCAGGACAGCCCGATCTGCGGCAGCGGCTCAGCGCTATGCAGGTTCCGGTTATACTGCGTGCCGGGGGTATAGTTATAAGTCCGACGCGTGACCATCGCCTCTTTGAAACCCAGATCAATCTTCAGGCGATCGTTGAAATATTTCATCTCATCGCCGATGAACAGCATGTTCACCTGCGTCAGGGTCAGGAAGTTGCGAACCTTGTAACCCTGTCCTGTCGTCGTCTGAAGAATACTGCTCGTCCCCCAGATATTGGATGGCTCTCCAGTGGACTGATTCACGCGGCCATAAGGCGAGAACTGAAGTTCGTTGGAATATTCGTACCACCACCCAATGGAAAGATCATGATGATGGTCGGGCTTGTAGTGCAGGGAGAGCGTATTACCCGTCCGGAACTGTTCCTGATTGGACGGCGTCAGGGCCAGAGCGCTACTGGCACCATTCAGATCCAGTGCCACAGACTGATTACCAAGGCCCGTCGAGGCATTCACCAACCCTGCGCCGGTGCCGTTTCCGATCCCATGCCAGAAATAGACAGAATCCTCGATTGTGATTTTCGGGGAAACCACAATATGGGTCGGAAGTACCGCAACCACGTTGCGGAAAGGATTGACATGCAAGCGATAATAATTGGCACCTGAATTCGCGCCAGTATAATACGCCGCGTAATCGTTGCTATAACCGGAATTCAGATAACTGGGCAGGCTCGGGTTCAGATAGGAATCATTGACCTGATCGTTATACGAGACCGTCAGGCCGGTATGGCTTCCGTTATTGAAATCTTTTACGGCCTTGAAGTCATAATGAAACTTCTCCGCCTGCCCTGCTCCGCGATACTGGTTCGCTTTTGTATGGCTGAAAGCGAACATGGCCCGAATACCGCTGTTTCCGATATAGCCGGAATTCAGGCGTAGAAATTCGCGGAACGTATCGAACGATCCGAAAGAGACATCCAGAAGTCCTCCCGCACGCGTCGTCGGATTTGTCATGACCATACTGGTCAGACCGGCGGACGCATTCACCACGGGGCTGTTAAGATCAACCGAACCCGGCTGGAGCGAAACACTTTCCAGATCTTCGGATTCCAGCACTTCGTTCGCATAGAACTGGCCGCCGCCAATATCGTTCAGGGGCGCGCCATCGAGCATCCAGCCCACTTCGCTCTGGTCAAACCCCCGGACATTGACCTGCCCGGAATACAGTCCCGCCGGATCCTGCTGTGCGACATTCACGCTTGGCAGCATGGCAATCAGCTGCTGAACATTCGCAGAAGGCATCTGCTTGGCAATAAAATCGCGCGTGACCGTCTGAACGGCCTTTGCCGCTGTCTCGACCCGCATCAGACCGCCGCCCGGAGAACGCGTCCGCGTGCTGCGTCCGGCAACGCTGATTTCCTCAACCCGCCCGGACGCCGTCATGTCGTGTGCAGGGCTTTTCGCGGCTGGTGCGGGCGAGGTTGCGGCCTTGGCCGCCCCCGATGTCGGCCTGCTACCGGAAGGCGCGGCACGAGACGGCGTATGAGACTTATAGCCTGAAGACGCCGCATGGGCGGCCACGCTGGCCAATGCTGTACCCGCCAGAAGCGTTACATAACAGGTTCGGATAAAAGGAAGCGACATGGAAACGCGTTTTCCTTCAAAGGACATATCCTGCAACGTTCTGCTGCGGATGAACGGAACTGAAACATTACGAAGCTGACTAAACAGTCAAATTAGTAGCAAGCCTGACGGCAGGACACAATGATTCGAGTCCGCAACAGATAATTTTTACACCAAATTGTCACACAACACGGTTCAGACCCAGATACAGCCCGAACCCGATCAAAACCCCTGCAAACCAGGACACATTTCCCAATGCATGCAGGGCCGGGACCACCTGCCCTGCAGATGCGACAGCGCCCCCAACAGCCAGCGTAATGAGTGCCGGCACATGCCAGCCCGCCAGACCATCATAAACATCGCCATGTCGGTACAGCGCACCAACATCCAAAGCCTGCCGCCGGACAATATAATAATCAGCCAGCATAATGCCCGTCACGGGCCCCAAGGTCCCACCGATAATATCAAGCATCCGGTAGATATTGTCCGCATGATCGAACCAGAGCCAGGGCATGAAGAAAACGCCCAACCCAAGAACAAGCCGACTGGCCCGATTGAAATCGAGATACCGGGGAAAGAGATTGATCAGATCGTAAGACGCGGGAAGAATATTGGCGACTACATTGACAGACAATGTCGCCAGAATGAGCGTCGCCCCGCCAATCACCGTCACAAGCGGCTGATTGAGCGCAAGAAGAAGCTCCGTCGGATTCCAGATCGGCCGCCCGAAAAGCAAAACCGTCGCCGATGTGGTGATGATGGCCATCGGTGTGAAAACAAGCGCCGTCAGAGGCAGCCCGATGGCCTGCCCGACAACCTGATCGCGCTGCGACCGGACAAACCGCGAGAGATCTGGAATATTCACGGCAAACGTCGCCCACATCCCGATCATCCCCGTTACGCCCAGCGCAAACGTCGCCAGAAAGGCCAACCCGTGGAGCCGGGACGGGACGGAAAACAGCGGCCCCAGACCGTGCCCCACCCGTAGTCCCCAGACCGTCGCCACAAGCCCTACGACAATGACCAGCGGCCCCGCGACAAGCTCGAAATTCTTGATACGATGAACCCCATGGCTCGAAATCCAGGCATGGAGCGCCCAGATAATCGCCATCGCTGCCCAGCGCTTTTCCGGCATTCCCAGAACAGGCGTGCTGAAAGACGCCCATGTCGTACTTAACGTGGAGAGGATGGCATCCATCGCCTGTGTCGCGGCATAAGCCTGAACGGAAAACCAGAAAATCGCGCAGAACCCCCGTAAAACAACCGGAATCTGCGCCCCTTTCGGCCCAAAGGCGGAACGGATCAGAACACAGAACGGAATCCCGTATTGTGTTCCGGGCCGCGCATTGAACCACATCGTGACAAACAGGATCGCATAGGCAACGGCCACGACCTCCAGACATTCCCATGCCGAAAGGCCAAGCGCCATAAGACCCGCCGCCGCTTCGTAGGCCACGATGTTATGGACCATCCCCATCCAGACCGTGGCCATGTTCAGCCACGACCAGGTCCGTTTCTCCGGCGCAACCGGGGCGAGTTCCTCATTATAGAGATCTGCTGCAAAACCCGCCGTCATCAACGCTCCTCTCCCAGTCTGAAAAATCCGCCCCCGCGCCTGTCAGAGACGACTATCCGTCTCCAGCACGGCTCGAAGCAGCACATTTGCCCCCGCCGTCACATCGTCAGGCTCAGCGCTTTCCTCTTCGTTATGGCTCAGTCCTCCGGCGCACGGTACAAAGATCATCGCGGTCGGGGCAACCTGCGCCATATAAGTCGCATCATGTCCCGCCCCCGAAACAATCCGCCGCGCCGGATAGCCCAGCGTATCAGCCGCACGCGCAACAGACCCAATACATTCGGGGTCGAACTGAACCGCAGGCGTATCCCACACCCGCTCGATCTCCACCGTCAACCCGGCCTTTTCCGCCAGGTCCGACGCCTGTGCGTAAAATACCTCTTCCATTTTCTGGACGATGCAATCGTCAGGGTCGCGGAAATCGACCGTAAAAAACACTTCTCCTGGAATGACGTTACGACTGTTCGGCCTGTTCTCGATCAGTCCGACCGTTCCAACTGAATCCGGCCCATGCGCCAGCGCAATGGTCTGCACCGCATCAATCATGCGCGCGGCCGTCACCAGAGCATCAGCCCGCAATCGCATGGGCGTGCTCCCGGCATGAGCGTCCTGTCCCCTGAGCGTGACCTCATACCAACGCATGCCCTGCACCCCCGTCACGATCCCGATCGTTTTATGCTCGACCTCAAGGATCGGCCCCTGCTCGATATGCAGTTCAAAATACGCCGCCACAGGATGTGCGCCACAGGATTCCGCCCCGCGATACCCGATGCCCTCAAGCGCGTTCCTGAAGCGCACGCCCTCCCGATCCTTCGTATCGAGCGCCTCCTGCTCCGTAAACACACCTGCAAACACACCGGACGACAGCATGGCGGGCGCAAAGCGCGACCCCTCCTCGTTCGTCCAGTTGATCAGTTCGATCGGATGACGGGTCTCCCGCCCCGTTTCATGCAACGTGCGCAGCACCGCCAGACCACCGAGAACACCAACGATTCCATCAAATTTTCCACCCGTCGGCTGCGTGTCGAGATGGCTTCCCATCGTTATGGGCGGCAGCGTATTCTCCATTCCCGGACGCCGCGCAAACTGGTTCCCCATGGAATCATGAGACACCGTACATCCCAACGCCTCACAGGCCCGGACAAACCAGTCCCGGACCTGACGATCCTCCTCCGTCAAGGCAAGGCGCCTGATCCCACCCTTCGGCGTCCCCCCAAACCGGGCCGTCTCCAGAATATCGTCCCAGAGCTTCGTGCCATTCACGGTAACATTGCCAACCGCGCCAGATGCATCCTGTGTGCTCATTGTCGTTCTCCGTTTTCGGGTTTTTGCGGACCGTGGCGATCAGCCCGCTTTTGCGGGGATCTTGCGCATTGGATTGTTGGGATGCTCGTTCCATGTCTGCACGCCCTCAACCGGCTGCGGCACCATCGTGATGCAATCATCCACCGGGCAGACATGCGCACAAAGGTTACACCCCACACACTCCTCATCAATGACTTCATAATGACGCTCACCATTCAGCAGCGTCTTGGAAATGGCCTGATGGGACGTATCCTCACACGCGATATGGCAAAGGCCACATTTGATGCATGCCTCCTGATCAATCGCCGCAAGCGTCCTGAACTTCAGATTGAGCTGATTCCAGTTGACGAAATTCGGAACTGCACGTCCCGTCACATCCGCGATCGTCTCAAAGCCCTTCTCGTCCATCCAGTTGGACAGACCATCGATCATGTCTTCCACGATCCGGAATCCGTAGTGCATCGCAGCCGTACACACCTGAAGGGACGTCGCCCCCATCACCAGAAATTCGGCCACGTCCCGCCAGTTCGAAATCCCCCCGATCCCTGAAATCGGCAGAACGGACGTATCGGGCGTCCGGGCAATCTCCCCCAGCATCCGCAAAGCGATCGGCTTCACCGCAGGCCCGCAATAGCCGCCATGCGTGCCCCGCCCGTCCACAACGGGCATAGGCGCCATCGCATCCAGATCGACCCCAACCACGGACTGAATGGTGTTGATCAGCGAAACCGCATCCGCTCCCCCACGCAGGGCCGCCCGAGCCGGATTGAGAATATTCGTGATATTGGGCGTCAGTTTCACAATTACCGGCATCCGCGTGTACTGCTTGCACCACCGCGTCACCATTTCCACATATTCCGGCACCTGCCCAACCGCAGAGCCCATGTTCCGTTCGGACATGCCGTGCGGACAGCCGAAGTTCAGCTCAATACCATCTGCCCCCGTTGCCTCGACCAGCGGAAGGATGCGTTTCCAGCTTTCCTCCACACACGGAACCATGATGCTGACGATAATGGCTCGGTCCGGATAGTCCTTCTTGACGGCTTTGATTTCCGCCAGATTGACCGCCAGCGGACGATCGGTGATGAGCTCGATGTTGTTCAGCCCAGCCATACGCTGACCGTTATAACGCGTGGCCCCGTAACGGCTGCTGACATTCACAACCGGCGGGTCCTCGCCCAGCGTCTTCCACACCACGCCGCCCCAGCCGGCTTCCAGCGCCCGGCGGACATTATATTCCTTGTCAGTCGGAGGCGCCGAAGCCAGCCAGAACGGATTGGGAGAACGGATACCAGCGAAATTGATGCTCAGATCGGCCATAGCTCAGTTCCCTGCCTTCATCAGAGCCGCTGTGATGGCTTCAGCCGCATTACGGCCATCGCGAACAGCCGCCACAGTCAGATCCTCGCCAGCCGTGCAGTCTCCACCGGCATAGACACCTTTCATGCTTGTCCGCCCCTCGGCATCCACCCTGATGCGTCCAGCTTCGATCACAATGTCATCCTCTGCCAGAGGGTCCGGCAGGAACAACTGCCCTACGGCCTTGAGAACCATATCCGCCTCAAGCGTATAGTTTCCCTGATCGTAAACCGCCCGCCCATCCTTCGCGAGACCACGAGCGAAAGTGACGGACGCAACGCCGTGCTCGGTTCCATCAATCCTCACAGGAGCCGACCAGTACCGGATCGTAACGTCGTTCGTCTGCGCCCATTCCTGCTCCACCGTCGTCGCAGACATGTTTTCCGCAGCCCGGCGATAAACCAGCGTAACCTCCTCCGCGCCCAGACGTTTTGCCTGCACAGCGGCATCAATGGCGGTGTTCCCACCCCCGATCACAACCACACGCCGCCCGACGGCAACATCCGATTTCGTCGGAGACGTCCGCAGCTCTTCAATAAACTCCACGGCATTATGCACGCCCGGGAAATACTCCCCGGCAATCCCCAGCGCCCTGACCCCCGCATGACCAATCCCGAGGAACACGGCATCATAGTCTGCCCTCAGAGACGTTAGTGTCATATCCCGGCCAAGCAGCATCCCGGTTTCGATCGTGATCCCACCGATGGACAGAACGAATGCCACTTCCTTCTGTGCGAATTCATCCGCCAGCTTGTAAGCGGCAATACCATATTCGTTCAGACCACCGGCTCTGGCGCGCGCATCGAACACCACAACGTCATGCCCCTGCATCGCCAGCCGATGCGCGCAGGCCAGCCCCGCAGGCCCCGCCCCCACAACAGCAATTCGCTTGCCTGTCAGGGGTGCCCGACTGAACGGCTGCTTGCCCGTCCGCATCTGCCAGTCCGTGGCATGACGCTGAAGCGCCCCGATCTGGATGGGCCGGTCTTCCTGCGTATTACGGACACATTTGCCCTCACACAGGATTTCCGTCGGACACACCCGCGCACAGGCTCCACCGAAAATATTCGACTCCAGAATGGTCCGTGCCGATCCCGGAATATTCCCTGTCGAAATCTTTTTGATAAACCCCGGAATATCAATCCCGGTTGGACACGCCTCAATACAGGGCGCATCATAACAGAAGTAACACCGATCGGATTCGATGGTGGCCTGTCCCGCCGTCAAAGGCGGATGCGCGTCCGAGAAATTCCGTGCCAGCATGTCCGGAGGCAGGCGGTTTGCAGCGATATTCGGAGTCTGATCCACGAAGAAAACTCTCCATCATGTGCATTTCGTGACACACCATGACTGAATTCAGACCGATTCCGCAACGTAAACTTGACCACACGGTCAGGAAATTACACTCTCCTCAGGCAATAATCATTCCCCGACCACCAAACAGGGAGACATTTCTTTGCTGAAATCACCCCCGATCCTCAATATCGTTGCAGAACCCCAGAACCAGACGCAGGATGGTCTGCAAACCCGCCTCGAAATCGACATCACGCAACACTGCATGACCCGTCAAAGCCGTCATCTGCGTGCTCATGTCCGCATAGGCCTGCGTCATTGACCAGATGGCAAACATCAGATGGGTCGGATCAATGGCTGGCATCTGGCGCTCCGTGCGCCAGACGTCAAATGTCCGTGCCCGTCTCGCCACATGCTCTCGCAGGGTTGTAGACAGATAATGATGGATATTGCCCGCACCCTGCAAAAGCTCGTAGGCAAAAATCCGCGATGCATCCGGGCGCTCGCGGGAAAACGCCATCTTGGCCCGGATATATCCCTCAAATCCTTCCTGCGCCTGCCGTTCCGGCACCAGCCAGTAATCGGCGTCCTGCAGCCAGAACGTCATGATGTTTTCGAGAACGCTGCGATAAAGCTCCTCTTTCGTCCCGAAATAGTAATGGATATTCGGCTTGGGCACACTGGCTTCGCGGGCAATTTCATTCATGCTCGCCCCGCGAAAACCATGTCGGCCAAACACACGCTCAGCCGCTGCGAGAATGGCCGCTTCAGCCGCCTGCCGCGGCGCGCCCGGTCCGGCCCTGTGAGGAGGAGAAAGAGTCTCTGTCATACCGACATCGTTCTCCCCTTTCCGCCCGCTGACAAGACCAGGCGCGTCCTGATGACAGGAAATTCCGCCCTCACCTGTTCCGCAAAAGGATAAACCCATGCTCCTCATCCGTGGTGGCACCGTCGTAACGGCAGAAATCTCCCACAGGGCGGATGTCCTGTGCGACGATACACGCAGGATCGTCGCCATCGGCCCTGATCTGGAAGCACCCTCAGGCTGCGACATTCTGGATGCGGGTGGCCTGCTGGTCATGCCCGGCGGGATCGACCCGCACACCCATATGGAAATGCCTTTCATGGGCTCCATCGCAAGCGAAGATTTCTATACAGGCACCTCCGCAGGCGTCGCCGGTGGCACGACGACCATCATCGATTTCGTCATCCCTGAACCCGGACATTCCCTGCTCGGCGCCTGGAAAGACTGGCGGCGCAAAGCGGAGAAATCCGTCTCCGATTACTCATTCCACGTCGCGGTGACGCATTGGGACGAGAAAGTCCATGAAGACATGGGCACCCTGACCCGGGACTGCGGCGTCAATTCCTTCAAGCACTTCATGGCCTACAAAAACGCCCTGATGGTAGACGATGACGTCCTGCTGCGCTCCATCAGCCGCGCGCTTGAACTCGGCGCCCTGTGCAACATCCATGCGGAAAACGGTGACGCCGTCGCCTATCTTCAGGCCGATCTCCTCAGTCGCGGCATCACCGGTCCGCAGGCACACCCTCTCTCCCGACCGCCCGCCGTAGAAGGAGAAGCCGCACAGCGTGTCATCGCCATCGCAGGACTGCTCGGCGCCCCGATCTACATCGTGCATGTCTCAACACAAGAAGCCACCGCCGCCATTGCCGCAGCCCGCGCCCGCGGCCAGCGTGTTTATGGTGAAGTTCTGGCCCAGCATCTCGTGATCGACGACAGCGTCTATGAAAACCCAAACTGGCTCGGCGCGGCCCAGCACGTCATGAGCCCGCCCTTCCGCCCCAAACACCATCAGAAAGCCCTCTGGGCCGGGCTGGCTTCCGGCCAGCTTCAGACCACTGCCACCGATCACTGCTGCTTTTGTGCAGGACAGAAGGAACAGGGTCTGAACGATTTTACGAAAATTCCGAATGGCACCCCCGGCATCGAAGACCGGATGAGCGTCCTGTGGCACCACGGCGTGCGGACCGGAAAACTGACCCCGCAGGAATTCGTGGCCATCACCTCCACCAACACGGCGAAGATCTTCAACATCCACCCCCGCAAGGGCAGCGTCTCCGTAGGCGCGGACGCCGATCTCGTCCTGTGGGACCCCCAAGCCAGCCGGACGGTCTCGGCAAAAACCCATCACCAGAATGTCGATTACAACATCTATGAGGGCATGACCCTGACCGGTCTGGCCCGATACACCATCAGCGGCGGCAAAATCGTCTGGGCCGATAACGACCTGCGCGTCACACGCGGCGCAGGCCAGTATGTGGAGCGGCCATGTTTCAGCCCGGACATGCAGGCCGCCCTCCACCGCAAAGAGACGCCCTGATCTCAAACCCGGATCAGGGTTTCCCTGATCCGGAAACGCCAAAGTCTCAGACGCTCAGTCAGGCTTCTTTCCGCCCAGTTCACCCGTCAGAAACTGGGCGCGGCCATAACCGAAAGACCAGTGGGCATCTTCGTTTTCAACAACGGAGATCATCACGTCTGAAGGCGCAATTCCACACTCTGCCTCCAGCCGCTCCACCAGCAGCCGATAAAACAGCGCATTGGCCTCTTCCCCGCGCGGCCGACTGAACACCTGCAACAGCACGACGTTTCCGGTCCTCGGAATATCCAGTCCCGTATCCTCCACAATCATGCGCGACGGCTTGTGCTCCGAAACGATCTGATAGCGGTCTCCCCGCGGCACCTTGAACGCCTCCAGCATGGCCTCATGGGCCGCATCGAGAAGCGTCTTGATTTCACCGTCGGAACGGCCTTCGACAAGATGGAAATGCAGAAGTGGCATGTCATGTCCTCACTGGGTATGGTGTTCAGGAAACGGACTGGATCAGACGGCGAACACCATCAATCATTCCGCGAAGCTGCTCTGGCGTCGAAATAAACGGCGGTCCAAAGGAAATCGTATCGCCCGTACAGCGCAGAAGCAGCCCTTCGCGCAGCCCGCGCTCGAAAATGGCCAAACCCCGCGCACCGGGCGCACCCTCGCCAGGGAACAGATCCACCCCCGCCGTCAGCCCTATATTGCGGATATCCTTGACGGCAGGCAGATCGCGTAACGCGTGCACGGCCTCTTCCAGAACCGGCTCCAGCGCACGAACCCGCGCGAAAAGGGACTCTTCTTCCATGACGTCCAGAACCGCATGGGCCACCGCCGTCGCCATCGGATGGCCGGAATAGGTATAGCCATGCGCAAACTCGATGGCATTTTCCGGGCCGGTCATGAACGTGTTGTAGATTTCATCCGTCACAATCACGCCCCCCATGGGGATAATGCCGTTCGTGACCGCTTTGGCGAACGTGATCATGTCCGGCTTCACGTCGAAACGCTGCGCCGCGAAGTTTTCGCCCATACGGCCAAAACCCGTAATGACCTCATCGAAAATCAGCAGGATGCCGTGTTTCGTGCAGATCTCACGCAGCTTTCGCAGATATCCCACAGGCGGCACGATCACCCCCGTCGATCCCTGCACTGGCTCCACGATCACCGCGGCAATTGTCGACGCATCATGCAGCCCGACCAGACGCTCCAGATCCTCGGCATGATCCGCGCCCCATTCCGGCTGCCCGCGCGAAAACGCCATGTGTTCGGGATTGTAGGTATGCCGCATATGATCCACGCCCGGCATCATGCCCGAAGCGAACATCTTACGATTCGGGACAATTCCGCCCACGGACATGCCGCCAAAACCAACGCCATGATAGCCGCGCTCACGCCCGATCATGCGAAAACGTTGCCCCTCCTGACGCAGCCGATGATACCCCAGCGCAATCTTCAGCGCCGTATCCACCGCCTCGGAACCGGAATTGGCGAAAAAGACATGATCCATCCCATCCGGCGCCAAGCCTGCGATCCGCTCCGCCAGATAGACCGTCTGCGGGTTCGTCAGCTGGAACGGCGGCGCATAATCCAGCGTCTCGGCCTGCGTCTTCAGCGCCTCCACGATCCGGGGATGCGCATGCCCCAGTGGGGAACACCACAGGCCCGAAAGCGTATCAAAAAGCTCCGTGCCATCCGGCGTATAATAATAAGGCCCCTTCGCAGACGTCAGAAGCCGCGCCTGCGGATCGGTCCGGACCCGGCGATTGGCCGTAAAGGGCATCCAGTACGTGCCCTTGCGGAGGGTCTCGATACAGTCAAATTCATTGGTCAGTTTCGACACGATACGCCTCGCAGACTGATGATGGATGCATCCATGAGCGGCCCTGATGCGGCAGCCCCGTCACATCTGAAAAAGGCTATCCTGAATAGGAACGGAACTGAATATATACAGTCAGGGAAATATGAGCCTAATCTGTACTGCCAGAACGACCGGTACAGTCAGCACCATGATCCAGCCCCTGATTCAGACAGACCCCCATTCCCCCACCCCGCTCGTTACCCAGATCGTCCAGCAGGTCAAAGCCCTCGTCCGCAGCCACGACTGGACACCCGGCACTCGTCTGCCCTCCATCCGTCACCTTGCCAGACAGTGCAGTATCAGTCCCCTTACCGTTTCCAATGCCTATAACCGCCTTGTCGCCGATGGTGTTCTGGAGGCCCGACGCGCCAGCGGGTTTTTCGTACTCAGCCAGGAGCATCCACCGACTGATGGGCTCGTCGCGCTTGCGGACATCACTCCATCTATCGACTCCTCATGGATGCTCCAGCGGGCTTATGAAAACAACGCCTCCATCGTGCAGGCGGGATGTGGATGGTTGCCTGACAGCTATCTTTTCCGTGAGGGAATTCGCCATGCCCTGACGGCTCTAGGGCGTCGTCCCGATCCGGAGATGTCGGGCTACGGTAATCCTTATGGACATACCGGTCTTCGGGAGTTGATCCGCTTGCTCCTGATGCGGCAGGGTATCAGATGTGACCTGTCGGCGCTCATCCTCACACATGGTGCCAGTCAGGCTCTGGAGTTGAGCATCAGATGTCTGACCCAACCGGGAGATACCGTTCTGGTGGAAGACCCCGGTTACTGCAACCTCTTCCCAGCTCTTGAAGCCCTTGGCCTCCGGACGATCGGCATCCCGCGCCTTCACGATGGCCCCTGCCTGGCGACACTGGAACGCATTGCCAGAACGGAGCGGCCGAAAGCCTTTATCCTCAACACCCGGCTGCATAACCCGACCGGTACGAGTTGCAGCCCCTCTGTCACGCATCACGTTCTCAGTCTGGCCGAGCGTCATGATTTCATGATTATTGAAGATGACATTTTCGGCGGTCTCGCGGATGAGAATACCCCCACTCTGGCGCATCTGGACCAGTTGCAACGGGTCATCTTCATCAGCAGTTTCTCAAAAACGATTTCGCCGGGACTGCGAGTGGGATTTCTGGCCTGTCCTCCGACAATCTCAGCCCGAATCCTGCGCCTCAAGATGGCCAGCAGTCTGACAAGCAGCTCCATGAACGAAGCCATCGTCCATACCATTCTTGCAGACGGACGATACCGGCTGCATTTGGAGAAATTGCGGGAAAAGCTGACCAACGCTCGAAAAGCAGCCATATCGTCCCTGGAAACTGCCGGCCTCGAAATTTTCTCATACCCCGACGGTGGCATGTTCCTGTGGGCCCGCTTTCGCACAGGGCTGGATCCTGTCCTTGTTGCCCGGAAAGCTGCAGAACAGGCCATCATGCTCGCCCCAGGTTTCCTATTCAGTCCAGATCAGAATCACACTCCATGGCTCCGTTTTAATGCCAGCCAGATGCATGCCCCACAGCTTTTCCACTTCCTGAAACGGCACTGCATCATCCGGTGATTGTCTTGGATAAATACTTTTCTGTGTTTTTTAAATTAATGAGAAGTTCAGCTTCTATGAAATCTGGCACAATAAAATGAAGCACGACGATCCAAAAATTCGTCCATGTCTTTACATTTTCCCGCAGCATTAAGGACAGCCTGCACACTAAGCTCGGAGACACTGTCTCATCTGCAGCGTCGCTGATATCGTTAACCGTGATCTTGCACTCCCTCGCCAAATCCTGTTGAGAGTCGTGGAGACAGAGTACAAGGCATCCCCACAATTGAGTGGCAGATCAGATCTTTATTATCTCATTGAATTCAAGACACAAAAAGAGAAATTCTTCTTTTCGGCAGTAAAAAAGAGAGCACATCTCACGTCAAGACCGTACCGATAACACTACAGGCGCCACATAGAAAACCAACATTATCGTTAAATAGTTATTAAAGTAACCACGATCGCGATAATAAATTGACACCTATCTTCAACGAATTTAAATTATAAAATAATTATGTATTAATCCTTTCCAAGGAAAATCACATTGTCACTGTCTTTCTGTGTTGTCGGAGCAGGTTTTAGCGGAGCCGTCATAGCTCGCCATCTTGCAGAACAGGGGTATAAAGTCACTCTTGTTGACGAACGCTCGCATATCGGTGGCAACTGTCATACAGAACGCGATGCAGAAACTGGCATAATGGTGCATCGGTATGGCCCGCACATTTTCCATACTTCCGATCAGCGCGTTTGGGATTATGTGAGACGATTTGGAACATTTCATCCCTATATCAATCGCGTTAAAGCCATTTCACAAGGGAGCGTCTATTCTCTCCCGGTCAATCTACTCACCATCAACCAATTTTTCAGAACCATTATGGGGCCCAAAGAGGCCAGAGAGTTTATCGCCGGGAAGGCTGACAAGTCTATTGTAGACCCTCAATCCTTTGAAGAACAAGCATTAAGCATGATAGGACCAGAACTCTACCATGCCTTTTTCTATGGATATACACGCAAGCAATGGGGCTTAGACCCCAAGGAATTGCCAGCATCCATCCTTAAAAGACTTCCATTGCGTTTCAACTATGACGATAATTATTTTAATCACACGTATCAAGGAATGCCGGAAGAGGGATACACCTCAATAATACAGAATATTCTTAACGTTGACGGTATTGAAATCAGAACCTCCTGTTCTTTTGAAGAAATTGATGAGAAATTTTCCCACGTTTTTTATACGGGGCCGATTGATCGTTATTTTAAGTTTGAATTAGGTCGTCTTGGGTACAGGACGCTCGATTTTGAACGATTTACTGTCGACGGAGACTATCAAGGGACTGCCGTTATCAATTATTGTGACGAGCAGGTTCCTTTTACGCGAATCTCTGAGCACAAACATTTTGCACCATGGGAGCAAAATAAATTTTCAAAGACGGTGTGCTTTAGAGAATATAGCAGACTTTCTGAAAAAAAAGACGTTCCTTATTATCCGATCCGGCAAGTCAATGAGAAACGCATGTTAAACAGTTATATAGAGCTTGCCCAACAACAAAAAGGCATCTCTTTTCTTGGCCGTTTAGGAACTTATCGTTATCTTGATATGGATGTCACTATCAACGAAGCCCTCATGGCTTGCGATCAAATCGATAGCGCTTTAAAAACTGCACCTTCAAACATCCCTTCTTTCTTTATCGATCCGCGATGAGGAATATTCGAAACTTCTGGTTGCCAAAGCCATGGCCAGAGCTCCTTCAATAAAAGTTTTTACTGAAGTCTCGAAAGTAAAAACTTTGGAATCCACTGCTCTTTGCCCAAAACCCATCAAAAATAGAGGTAAGTAATGATCAGAGTTTTTGTCCAGATGAGCTATGGATATGGCGCCAGAAACTGGAATAACCGATTCCGTCAGGGAAAGATTCTCGGCACCAATGAGCCTTATGCTTATGGATACCACCGAGCCAATTCAGATAAAATTAAAGTAACATACTCTGAAGATATCGTAAAAGAAAACCCGATTCAAAAATCTGTTCGCTATGCTGCACGGTTAATACTTGGCTTCGATTTTATACAGGTCTGGAGAAACCGCAAAGAAATCGCAAACGGAACAGATGTGGTTTGGACCTACAATGAATCGCAGACACTTGGAGTTATGCTCTTAAAAAAATTATTCTCTCTGAATAAGATTAAAGTTATCGGACAAAGCGTATGGCTGATTGATAAGTGGCCTAAAAATAAAATTAGGCAAATGCTTTATCGATGGCTCTTGAGGGATGTTGATGTTCTGACTTTTAATAGCAAAGTAAACTCTGACATTGCAAAAATAATGTTCCCGAATAACAGAATTGAATTTACAAAATTCGGAATACGCTGCGACGAAATGATTCCGTATTCTGAAAAAAATACGGGAAATATTATAGCTGTTGGTAACGATCGTTCACGAGACTGGAATACGCTCGCTGTTTGCGCCTCTCATATGAAAGATGAGAAATTTTTCCTCGCTACACAAAGTGCCTCCGCAATCGCCATTGCGGGCAAGCACCCCAACATGATCATTGCCGGCTTAAAGACCAATGATGATATGGCTTCTTTCTATGATAAAGCTATTCTAGTTATCGTTCCATTGGAACGTAATAACTATGTAAGCGGCCTGACGGTTGTAGAGGAATCTGGAGTTATGGGTGTTCCATGTATTGTAACCGATACTGGGGGGCTTAGAGACTACTTTAATGATGACATGGTCTATTTTGTTCCTCCCAACGATCCAGAAGCGCTACATAATGCTATAAAATTTCTTTTGGACAACCAGGATAAACGTGCGCAGATGGTAAAAAATATACAAGATTATATGAAAAATTCTCTCAACAGTGAAACCTATGCAAAAGAATATGTTGATATCACCATGGACCTGAATAGATCATATCATTGGATATAAGTTTATCTTTAAATAATAAGAATATTACTTTTATATTTGAAATAGCTGGACGGCATGGCTCTTTCGTGAACGTCTGACGCAGTGTGGCATTGGAAGGCTCTTCGGGTACTCAATGCCATACTGCTCAACGCCGGTTACTTGCCTATATCGGGCGGGTCGATATCATCTATACTATGCGTCACTTTCTGTTTTTGGAGAGGATTCACGTCATCGCGTAACAATCCAGAACCAAGGCTCTACATTTTGCAACAGATCCACGACAAAAGCACCATCGATTAATAGTTTTTCAGTCCCTCCATTTTGTGAAATAGGTTCCTGATTTCCATAATTTTCCAGACATCATTCATGAGACTATGACCTTCCGGGTAAAGTCTTGCCGGGATTCAAAATCCCTTTGGGATCAAAGGCCGTCTTGATGGCCAGCATCATGTCCAGAGCTGAAACGTTTTTATGCCGCGCCATGGAAGGCAGTTTGCAAAGACCAATACCGTGCTCCGCCGAAAATGTTCCACCCATGTCAACTGCGAGTGCATCAATAGCAGCGCGTAAAGCTGCTTCGACGATAGGATCGTTTTTTGAAGGCCACACCGTATAATGGATGTTTCCGTCTCCAAAATGCGCGACAGCAATATCACTAAATCCGGGATCAATCGCCCTCATTATTTCTGGAATGCGGTCCATATATTCCGCGATGCGTTCCAGCGGTACGGCAATATCGGTGTCAATTACCGGGTGCCTGTGAAAAGCGAGTTCAGCAGCAGCCTCTCGAAGCGCCCACATCTCCTGACGTTGCAGATCGCTTTGTGCGATAACGGCATCCGCCAGGATCCCCCGCTCCAGGGCGTCAGCCAGCACTGTTTCCAGAAGTTCTTCCAGTGCTTCATTTCGCACGCTTGCAAGCTCCACCAGTAACACCGCAGGATAGGCGGTATCGAAAAACCGGCGCGTATTCGGCATGAGTTTCTCATATCCGGCAACATAGTTGCGAGACATGAATTCGTAAGCCGTCACTGCATTTCCCGATGCATCCTGAAAAGCATTCAGCAATGCAGGCGCTACTCTCAGATCCTCAAGCGCGACGAGTGCGGTCGCGTGATAGGCCGGACGAGGATGAAGCTTCATGATGGCCGCGGTGATGATCCCGAGTTGCCCTTCCGCTCCGATGATAAGATCACGCAGATCAAAGCCGGAATTGTCCTTTTTCAGGGCTGTCATAAGATCGAGAATGCGTCCATCCGGCAGCACGACTTCAAGCCCAAGACAGAGATCGCGCACATTCCCATAACGCAGGACATTGCTTCCTCCCGCATTGGTGGAGAGCACCCCTCCCATCATCGCCGAACCCGCAGCACCGAATGCGAGAGGGAAGGTCAGCCCGTCTTGTTCGACAGCCGAATCCAGTGCTGCGACAATCACACCCGCCTCGACAACGGCCACGCGGGCATCGCGCCTGATTTCGCGAATTCTGTTCATTCGTTCAACGGAAACCAGAATGGACTCCGGCCCGTAAGCGCCTCCATTGAGGCCCGTATTCCCGGCAATCGGAACGACAGGAATACGGTATCGATTGGCAAGACGAAGGACGGCCGCAACTTCCTCGCACGTTCCGGGACGAACGACGGCAAGAGGTCTGCCTTCGAACTGTCCTGTCCAGTCCTTCGCCCAGCGAGCCGTTTCGTTTCCCGTAAAGATCTGCTCTGACCCGACAATCGCCTGCAATCTCGCATGGAGCGCCTGTATGCGGTCATCCATTTCCATCATCATTCCCGTCCTGAACTCATATTTCGATCCATACGCCCTTCAGTCCTCACCACATCCGTCGAATATTTGTTCCGAGAACCAGAGATCATACGGACGGCCGAACTGCATTCTGCCAAGCTCGTGCCACTACATATTCCAGAGATTCTTTATGCCTGATCGTTTCGATCAAAACTTTTTTCAAACACCTCATACTGGCGGTCAAGGGGTATAAGCTGAATAAATACTGAGAGGTCCAATTCTGATTATGCCAGTGGATTTAGAGCGAGATTCTGCTGTTTGTATCCCTTATCGTTTCAGCATCACACCAAATTCCCTGGCTGGAACGGAACTGCCGATATGCTGACGAAAAACGGTTATAAAATCCTTCTTCTGTCGGGTTGTGCGCTGTACTTTCAGCCGTCGCTCGCGGCATCAAACACAAAAAGCGGGAAACCTGCTTTCATACACAATGCTCCGCGAGCCAAAGCCACTCTCCCCCAAACCAAGAAAGCTGCACCTCCTCATAAAGACGAATATATTTCGGTCCATAAACAGGTGGTTGGCGCCAACGGTGTTACGAACACGACACCAGGCGGAGGTCTCATGCCTGTCCAGACGGCCGCGAAATCAGTCAGCGGCGTCTCGCGTGACTATATTGCCAAGCAGTCCCCAACAGCCAACGCCGTCACCCTGCTTGCGATGAGCCCCGGTGTGGTCGTTTCAACAAATGATCCTCTTGGCCTCAGTGACCGGATGAACGTCTCCATTCGTGGTCTGAACCAGACCGAACTTGGCACGACTTACGAAGGTATGCCCGCAGGCGACCGCCTTTATTACACGCCCTTTGCCACTGAATGGTCCGATACGGAAAACATCAGCCATCTCGACGTTTCTCAGGGCTCTCCTGATATTGATGCACCTGTCTACAACTCGGTAGGCGGGCAGATCCGGGCTTCGGCGCGGCAGCCTTCCCGCAAAACTGGCGGATATATCGACCTCAGTGGTGGTAACAAATCTCTCAACCGGCAGTTTATCCGCCTCGACAGCGGCGAAATCGGACATACCGGGATCCGGAACTACACATCCTTTTCCCATACGGAAGTGAACAACTGGCGCGGGTCAGGCAATACGAAGCGCTACCATGTTGATAGCCACTTCCTGAAGGAATGGGGCCATAACAGCATCGCCCCGTTCTTCGCATGGAACTGGATGCGCACGGACGTCTACACCAATCCGACCCTCAGCCAGTGGAAGCAGTACGGTATTTCCTACAATTATGCCGGAAAATACTCTTACGGAACCTCCAATTACTACAAGCTGCGCTTCAACCAGCGGCAGAACGTCATCGCCGCCATACCGACGGAGTTCGAACTCCTGCCGGACCTGACATTCAAGATCACGCCGTACATCATGTATACGCGTGGCTTTATCAACAGCGGCGCGAACGTTAACGGGAATTCGATGTTCGTCGGAGACCAGTCGGTCGGCACGGTACAACTCCCCTATAGCGTCAACAATGTCGCCACGGTAGAAAACGTCGATGCCTATACTCAAACCGCGGGAGGCCAGAACGCGACCCTGACCTGGAAGCACAAATTCAACACGCTTCAGGTCGGTTACTGGTACGATTACTTTGATCACAACGAAAACACCTCGTACACGCCGGTCGAACCGAACGGCAACGTGATGAACGAGTATGGCGGCAATCCGATCAAATCGTCTTCTGGAACGGTCATCGGGACCTATAACGGTCATCTCATCCAGCAGACAAACGCCATTTTCATCAACGATACGATGAAATTTTTCAACGATCGCCTCGTGCTGAATGCCGGGTTCAAGGAAGTCATGGTCTCCCGCCATGCGACCAGTGCGCTGCCTGGGCCGACTTATGCCGTCAACAAAAACGATGCCGAACCGCTGCCGCAGCTTTCGGTCAGCTATCGCATTACGCCGCATGACCAAGTGTATTTCAGCGCCTCGACGGCTTTCAAGGAACCGGCCGCGCTGAGCGCCTATGTCGACATCTACAGCGCCACAACGGGGAAAAAGACCAGCAGCCATTCGAGCAATCTCAAACCGGAATACTCAATCTCCGAAGAGATTGGATACCGCCATTACGGCGCAGTCAATTTCTCGGCGGCAGCGTTCAATTACAATCTGACCAATCGCCAGATTTCCAGCATTACATACGTCAACAACAGCCCGCAGTCCTTCTCGGTCAATGGTGGCGGCCAGACGATCCGTGGCGTACAGGCGGAACTGAGCCTTCCGGCATGGCATCATTTTTCTCCGTATATTTCGGGGCAGTACCTCCATTCCGAAATGGGCAACAATATTCAGGTTGGAAACGACTACCTGCCAACCAAGGGGAAAGCTTCGGTTCTTGCCCCAAAATTCACCGGCTCGATCGGTCTGAGCTATGACGACACCCGTTTCTTCGGGAACTTCACATTCAACTATGTGGATTCACAATACAGCACCTTCATGAATGACCAGAGCATTCCGGCATTCAAAACGGCCAATCTTTCGGCTGGCTATCGTTTCCAGAAAATCGGCCCGGCCCAGCATCCGCAGATCCAGCTTAACCTGATGAATATCGGTGACGAGCATTATCTGTCCGGCGTGAACGGCATTGCCACAAATGCTCATGCGACAAAGGGTATTTTCGGGACGGCGATTGCGGCAGGTACGCCGACCTATTACGTCGGGGGCGATTTTGCGGTCGCATTCTCCCTGAGTTCCGACTTCTAACGACAATGCACATTTCAGAGGCTCCCCTGCCCGTCCGGCATGGTATGGTGCAGGCAGGGCGGCACTGGAATAATCCCTGGCTTGTTTTTGGACTGGTGCTGCTCCCGGCAACATTTCTGATGGCCATCGATAAACAGGCGATGGTCGTCATGGCGCCGCGCATCCAAAGTAGCCTTGGTTGCAGTCTGGGGCAGATCAGCAACATCATTTCCGCTTACTCCTTCACCTATGCCCTGTGTCAGCTTCCGGCCGGGTGGGTATGCGGCAGGCTGGGAGCGGCCCGGACTTATGCACTGGCGTGCCTGTTCTGGTCCTTCGCTCTGCTCGCCACTGCATTTGCAAGCACGATCTGGGAGTTGGTGCTGTGCCGCGCCCTTCTCGGCATGGGTCAGGCGCCGGACTGGACCGCCGCCCTGATGACCGTGCAGCAACGTTTTCGCACCACTCATCGCTCTTCTGTCATTGCGATTCTTCTGGCAGCGCTTTCTTTGGGGGCAGTCGTCGGCGCACCTCTTTCGGTTTTTCTCATGACGTCGTTGTCATGGCAGCTATGTTTTGCGATCTACGGAATAACCGGGGTCCTGCTCTTCGGCATCCTTCTGGCCTATGCCCTGAAAGCAGAAGACCCTTCCATACAACAACAGCAGGCAGTTCCGGTGGAGCCGTTCGCTCTGTCCCGCCTGTATACAATCGGAGGGGCCTATTTCTGCCTGATGGGGGTCGAAGGATTCTTTCTGGCGCTGTTTCCCCTCTATCTGCGGAATATGTTCCATCTGAACATGAGCCATGTCGGGTGGTATGTTTCCGCCTCATACCTCGTCATCCTGCTCTCAAAGCTTCTGGGGGGCTTTGCCTCGGACCAGCTGCTCCGCGCGGGCCTTTCGCAATGGAGCGCCCGTGTCCCGCTCGGAATTGCTGGTCTTGGCGGGGGAACCGCCTTTCTTGCTGTAGCCCTGATGACATCACGCAGCGCCGCTATGCTTCCGCTCGCACTTGTGGCCGCAGCCTTTCTGGGGCTGGGTCAGATTTCGATCTGGGCCTGCGTGCAGGAATTTGGAGGATCATCCACGGCGCGGCTGTCGTCGTGGACGCAGTTCTTGGGAAACCTGTCCGTTGCCGTGGTGCCGCTCGCCATGTCCTGGAGCGTTACGATCCTGGGAAACTGGAGGATGGCTGACGGATTTCTGATCTTTCTGGGACTGGCAGGAATTGGGGCTCTGGCCTGTGTCCGAGCGCCCATCAGGGCCTGAGGGTGAGGTCTCCGATCAGGAGAGCAACGGCGGCGCGGGTGGGTTCGATCACGGGACGCTGGCAGATATCTTCCAGATGCGGCTGAAAATGCGCCATGCCTGCGCAGCCCATGAGGATCGTGTCCGCGCCCTGATCGACGAGACGTTTTGCCGCATCGACCATCCTGTCGAGTAGTGCATGATCCGTGGCTCCGGCGGCTGTGGTGCCGATACCGAGACTGCCGGCATAGCGCTCGCTTACGCCCATCCCGCGCACCAGACGACGCTGACGAAAGACCGATTTTTCGGACAGGGCGATAATGCCGAAGCGGTCTGCGCGGGTCAGGGCATGCAGGATCGCGCTTTCCCCGATCCCCCGGACCGCAGCGCCCGGCGTGTTTTCACGCGCACCCGCAACGCCCGGGTCGCTGAAACAGGCAACAGCGTAAGCCTCGGCCGGATTGGCGCGGATGGCGCGCTGCACCAGTGGCGCGACCTCGTCCGCATCGCTCTGCAATGCAACACCCGGCGGAGCGTCGGGAAGATCCATCACATCGATCCGAAAAGGCGTCCGACTGCGCATCGGGGCAAGCGCCGCATCAATCGCACGCGTCACCTGAGACGAGGAATTGGGATTGATGACGAGAATACGGTCAGGGAGCATGATCGGTACACGCCTTGGGAACGGGTTGTGTGGGAAGGGCCGCACTTTCGGGCAGGTGCCATTTATGGATCAGGGCAAGATAGGTGCCGTCCTGCTGCAGGGCTGAAAACGCTTTTGAGACGCGGCAGGTGAAGTCGGCGTCTCCTTTGGGCAGCCCGATCCCCAGCGGGGACAGATGGAACGGCTCGCCTAGCGCCTGAAGCGTGTGGCCGCTGATTTCAACCGTCCAGGGAAGTGTCAGGCTGTCCTGCAGGGCCGCGACCACGCGGCCTTCGCGGAGTTGAAGCCGCGCATCCGCCGAATTTTCGGTCGCGAACAGGAGGACAGGCGGACGTTTTTTGGCCACGCAGTTGCGGTCGCTCCAGGCCAGAAGCTCGGCCGGGACGGAGGTCACGCGGCTGGCGGCCACCCGGCGGCCGCAGAGTTCGGGAAGGCTGGAGGGGGCGTGAGCATCGCCGGAGAGCGTTACGAACTGGAAACCCGATTGCAGGTAATCAACGAAAGACACGCTCTCCCGCCTTAAGGGCGTATCCACCATGCCATTGAAAAACATCCTGATCCGGCCCGTTAGAAGGGACGGAATGAGCTGTGCGAAGCCCGTCTCGACCATCCGGGGTGTCATGCCCATCCGCTGGCTCAGGGCCGTTGCGAGATCGACATCGAAGCCTTCGAGGTCGCCCGTTGTGGTGTCGCGCATATCGAGCGGTGGATAGCTGGGATACAGCCCCAGCGGGAGATCAGGGGTCTCGGCTCTTGCGGAACCGAGACCCAGCAGCGCGGTGACCGCGAAGGCGCGCCGCAGAAAGCGCGCCACAGCCGGGGGCATCGCGCAGCACATCATCGACGGGTCGGGAAGGTCGGCGGCACGAGCGTGTTCACCGAACGGCCCAGCCGGTCACGCTGGGCAACGGAATCCACGATCCGGGCCTGCTCCTCGACCAGACGGGAGGTCGCACCTTCATAATCCATGGTGAGCACCCTCCCCTTCTCCACGACCTTGCGGCCTGCCACATAGACGGAGTGGATGGCGCGGTCATCGGCGGAGAAAATGAGCGAGCGTACCGGGTCGATCGAGGGGCGCATCATCGGATGCGACAGATCGACCAACACCAGATCGGCCGGACCACCGGTTTTCAGGCGGCCGATATCATCCCGTCCGAGCAGCGAGGCGCCGACGCAGGTCGCGGCATCGAACACGTCTCGTGTGGAGACGGCTTCGGGGCTCTGTTCCTGTATGCGACCCAGATAGGCCGTCAGACGCAGATCGTCGAGCATGGTGTGCGGATAAGTATCAGTGCCCAGTCCGATGCGGATTCCGGCGCGTTTGTAGCGTCCGAAATCCTTCAGGACGTAACCGCGACGGGCGAAAACCGTGGCGCAATGCGCAACGGCGGCCTCCCGGCTGACGAGGATGTCGAGGTCGCGTTTCGTGTGCCAGGGCGTGGAGGGATGGTCATCCAGAAAGATCGCATGTCCGACAATGCTGCGGCGGGAGAGCACGCCCAGACTGTCGAGCCACTGAACGGGCGTCATACCGTGGCGGCGGGTGATTTCCTGAAACTCGACGATCGACTGCGCCGCATGGGTTTGCCACGGCAGATCGCGCTTTTCTGCGGCAACGAACGAGGCTTTCAGAATTTCGGGCGAGCAGGTGTCGATCTGGGCCGGGACGATCATGCCGGACAGACGACCCGATGCGTGGGCCTCGGCTGCGTCCACGGTTTCCAGCGCTTCGTCCATCGAGCGCTGGCCTCTATCCTCGCTCCAGCTGTAATCGACGGTATAGCCGTTCGTGGTTTTCCATGCCGCCGAACGGAACATCGGCCCCAGACAGACGCGCAATCCACTTTCCGTCGCCGCATCGAGCCAGCCGGCCCATGGGGTGGAGAGATCCACGACCGTAGTCACGCCCGAAAGCAGCATTTCGCTATAGGCCACGCGTGCGCAGTCCGGCTTGCTGGCGGCATCGGCGCGGAAGACCGGCATGTATTCGTACAGGGACGAATAGAACAGGCCGGGAGAACCGAGTTCGTCGAACATGCCCCGGCTCATGGGTTCCGTCGCGGGGTGGGAATGGACGTCCACCAGACCGGGCATAGCCATGAGATCGCGCCCGTCCACATCGACTGGAAGGGTCGCGTACACATCCGGCATTTCCGATGCCGGGCCGGCGAAAACGATCCTGCCGTTCTCGATCACGAGGTCGGTGTCGGGCGCATAGACATGCCCCGCACTACGCTCGTCCCACAGAACGGCCTGTCGCAGGCCGGAAATGCGGATCGGACGGGCGGTCATGGTGCGGTCGACCCGGCCGCTTCACACGCCTCGAAGTGACGGGCGATCTGCTCTCCGGTCGCGATCCAGACGTCACGACATTCGATCGTGTAGAGCAGGAAATTGCGCAGCAAACGTAGGCGCATCGGACGGCCGCTGACCAGCGGGTGCAAGACGGTGCCGACCATGGCGCCCCAGGCGCGGGTTTCGTCCAGCTCGTCCTTCCACATGGACAGGACATGTTCTTTCGGGAAGATCGAGCGCGCACCAAAGCGGGTGCTGAGACCGTGCATCCAGTCATCGAAACAGGAGGACGGCGGGAGTTCGACGACGCCCGGCGAAAGATCCGGCAGGACCTGACGGTAGGGGCGCACATCGTCGCGCCACGAACTGGAATAAAGCATGCCTTCGCGCTTGAGCGCCGTGCGGAGTTCATCGCAACTTTCGCCATAGGGTGCCCTGTAGCCCACAGGGCGGACACCCTGCTTGGCCAGTGCCTCGAAACCGCGTGCCAGTTCGTCCTCGATATGTGCCGATCCGGGATCGGGCAGCAGGTGATGATAGCCGTGATGGCCGACTTCATGGCCGTCGCGCAGGACGCTTTCCACCATCGACGGATAGGCATCCGCTGCCCAGCCGGTCGTGAAGAACGTGGCCTTGAGGTCCAGTTCGCGCAGCAGTTCGAGGACCTTGGGCAGTCCGACGCGGGCTTCATAACCGCCATAGGACATCGAAACGAGTTTGTCCGCGTGGGACGGGTCCTTGCTGGTGATGGCGCTTTCGGCGTCGATGTCGAAAGACAGCATCATCGCGGCCCGTATCCCGTGCGGCCATGGGAATTCCGGCGCTGGACCTGCGAGGTTCGAGGGGCGGATCGGAACATCATCGTAGCTGCGAATCATGGGAGTATCTCCGCTTGGAAAGTATCAGGCTGTTGATTTCTGGCCGAGAACCGCCGCGAGGAACGCGCGTGTGCGGTCTTCGCGTGGGGTTCCGAAAAAGTCGGCGGTCGGGGCGTCTTCCAGAATGACGCCACCATCCATGAACAGGATGCGATCGGCGACCTCCCGGGCGAAGGAGAGTTCATGGGTGACGACCAACATCGTCACGCCGCTGGCCGCGACGCTTTTCATGACGGCCAGCACATCGCCTACGGATTCCGGGTCGAGCGCGCTGGTCGGCTCGTCGAACAGCATGACGGCAGGCTTCAGCGCCAGCGCGCGGGCGATCGCGACGCGCTGCTGCTGGCCGCCGGACAACTGCGCGGGATAATGATCCGCACGATGCTCCAGCCCGACGCTGCGCAGAAGCTCCAGCGCTTCGGACCGGACTTCCGCAGCCGGGCGCTTCTGCACGCGCACTGGCCCTTCCATGACGTTTTCAAGCGCCGTCATATGCGGGAACAGATTGAAGCGCTGGAAAACCATACCGGCCAGACGCCGCTGACGGGCAATGTCATGCGCGCTTCGAGGGACCAGTCGTCCGTTGCGTTCCCGGAGACCGAGCAACTCCCCGCTCATGACGATCAGTCCGTCTTCCGCTGTCTCAAGCTGGGCGATGCAGCGCAGCATTGTGGTCTTGCCCGACCCGGAACCGCCAAGGACACAGACGACTTGTCCCGGAGGAATATCGAGCGACACACCGCGCAGAACGGGGTTCGCGCCGAAGGATTTGTGCAGGTTCCTGATCCAGATCGCAGGTTCGGTCATGAGGATTTTCCTCGTGCAAAGCGGCGTTCAAGCAGATGCTGCAACGGCGAGAGAACAGTCACGGCCGTGAGGTACCAGAAACCTGCGACGATCAGCAGTTCGATCACCCGCGTGTTGGCGTAATAGATCGTCTCCGCATTGTGCAGGACTTCGGGATACTGGATGAGGCTGGCGAGTGAGGTCAGCTTGATCATGTTGATGAATTCGTTGCCAAGCGGCGGGATGACTGTCCGGAAAGCCTGCGGGAAGATGATGCGGCGCATGGCCATCAGGCGCGTCATACCGATGGCGGAGGCGGCTTCATACTGTCCGCGATCCACGCTCTGGAAACCGGCGCGGAAGATTTCGGCAATATAGGCGGCCTGATTGAGCCCCAGCCCGAACAGGGCCGAGAGGAACGGCGTCATGAGATCGACCGTCCGGTACGAGCCGACGCCCGGCAGGGTGACATGCGGGAAGATCAGCGCGAGGTTGAACCAGATCAGCAGTTGCAGGATGACCGGCACGCCCCGGAACAGCCAGACATATAGTCCCGAGACGATGCGGGGCAGCCACGCTGTGGACAGCCGCCCCAACGCGAGGACAATCCCCACCACCATCCCCAGCGCCATGGCGCATATCGCCATCAGCAGCGTGGCGCCAACACCGCGCAGGATGGACGGCACGAACAGGAACTGACCGACATAGCGCCATTCGATCTGCCCGACGGCGAACGCATGAATGATCCAGGCGCAGAGGGCGAGCAGCACGACGCCCGAGGCGATCTGCGTCCATGCGATACGCCCTCCGCGCGGCAGGGCAAGAAGCCGGGAAGCCTCTGTCGTTCTGGTCATGGTATGGATCCGTCTGAGTCTGTAGCGGGGAGAGCGGCATCTTCAAGGGACCAGCGCTGGAGAAGGCGCGCATAGGTTCCGTCTGCTCTGAGATCGGCAAAAGCGTGAGAGACCTGCGCCTTAAGTTCAGCGTGTCCTTTGGGAAAGGCCATCGACAGCAGCATGTTCGACAGGGGCTTTCCGAGCCTGCGAAAGGCGTGACGGGTGATGTCGATGAAATATCCGACCGTCTCGCCCCCCTGCACCATAGCGGCGACGCGCCCCTGAAGGAGCTGTATCCGGGCGTCGGCCCCGCTTTCGGACGGGTAGAACACCATCGCGGAACGTCCCTGCGCCTCGCAGTGGTCGTGACTCCACTGCCGGATCATGGACGGAAAGGACGTGGCGCGGCTGGCGGCGACCTTTCGTCCGCACAGCATCTCGGGGCTCTGGACTTCGCCCTCTGAAAGGACGAGGACCTGTGCGCCGGATTTGAGATAGTCCAGAAAATCCAGAAAGGCGCGGCGTTCAGGGCGGTCGGAAAATCCGCTGAGGATCATGTCGGTTCGACCGCTCTGGACCGAGGGGATCATTTGCGGGAAGGCCGTCTCGACCCATTCGGCCTTCACGCCCATGCGGGCCGCTAGAGCATTTCCGAAATCGATATCAAAACCGGTCAGGCGGTCCGTGACCGGATCGCGGAATTCAAGCGGTGGATAAATCGGATTAACCGCAATCCGGAGCACTCCGGAAGACGCCTGTGCGCCCTCCACATGCCCCCAGAGGAGACAGGCCGTCAGAGACAGGAGTGTCCGGAATGTCGACGTCATCAGCCGATTTCGTCCTCCGGGTAGACGACGCCCGTCTGGCTTGTGATGCGGGTATACCATTGCGGCCGCCGGTGTGCCTCGAAGTTGAACATCTTGGTCTTGCCCTGCTGGCAGAGATCAAGATCACAGTCCGCGACAATCACTTCGTCGGCAAGGGTCGTGGTCTGGGCCACGATCTGGCCGTTGGGATCAACGATGCAGCTTCCACCGATCAGGCAGGACCCGTCCTCGTCGCCCGCCTTTGCCACAGCCACGGCCCAGCAGGCATTCATATACGCATTCGCCTGCGCGACGAGCTGCGCATGGAATGTCCGCAGATCCGCACTTTCGGTATCGCCACCGTTTGGATCGTAAGCGGCGGAGTTATAGCCGACACAAAGCAGTTCCATCCCTTGCAGGGCCAACGTGCGCCAGGCTTCCGGCCAGCGGCGGTCATTACAGATCAGCATGCCGATAAGGGCATCGGACCATTCCGCTCCAGCCCGATAAACCGGAAAACCGAGGTCACCATATTCGAAATAGCGTTTTTCAAGCTGCTGGAATTTCGCGCCAGCCCGAGGTTCGACCGAACCCGGCAGGTGGACCTTGCGATACTTACCAAGAACCGTGCCATCACAGGCAACAATAATACTGGTATTGAAACGTTCCCCTTCCGGAGTCAGTTCCGCATAACCAACATAGAAGCCAATACCAAGCTCTTTCGCCCGATCGAACAGAGGCTGGACCTCAGGATTAGGCATGGAACGTTCATATTCCTTCAGAAGCTCCGCTCCTTCGAGCAGCCACCGCGGGAAGAATGTCGTAAACGCGAGTTCGGGATAGACAACGAGTGTGGCGCCTTTTGAGACAGCCTCTTCCAGCAGGGCGATCATGCGCTGGACCGTTTGGTCTCGCGTATCGGCTTTCTGTGTCGGCCCCATTTGGGCTGCGGCAATCCGAATGATCCGTCCCATAGTCATTTTCCCTCGTCCGGGTCTCATTTATGGCACGATGGCGAACTTCTTCGCACATTTGCCGGTCACAAATTCATTGCCATTTTGTTTCGGTTCGCTCAATAATCCGGCTAATCAGATATCCCTCCCTCATATTCAAAAAACTTATAGATGAACCTGCGCCAGATCGAGATTCTCCGGGCAATCATTCGCCATAATACGACCGTTGCAGCTGCGCGCGTTCTCGGGTTGTCGCAGCCTGCGATCAGCAATGCGATCCGGACGATGGAGGATCAGGTCGGGTTTGCCCTGTTCCAGAGGGTCAACAACCGGATTTACCCCACACCTGAAGCCACGATCATCGTGGATGACGCGGAGGCAATCTTCGATCTGCATGAACGGCTCGAAGGCCGGATTCAGGATCTTCGGGACAGCCGCGCGGGGCAGCTCCGGCTCGTGGCCACGCCGCCGATCGGCTACGGCATGCTCGCAACGGCGATCCAGCGCACGCAGTCCCTTCGGCCGAAAATCCGGACGTATTTCGATGTCCGGCGCTATGAAGGCGTCGTCAACAGTGTGGAAAGCCACAAGGCGGAACTGGGATTTGCGCTTGGCTTCAGTGGCAAGCCGGGACTGGCGTCGGAAGTGCTGTATCGCGGAGAAATGGTTTGTGTCATGCCGCCGGGCCACCCACTCACCGAAAAGCGGCAGATCCGGCCGTGGGATCTACGGGACTATCACTTCATCGCGCTTGAATCCGGCACCAAGCTCGGGGAAGCCACGCGCGCGGCCTTCGATCAGGAAGACGAGGGTTTCACCTTCTCTGCCGAAGTCCGCTACGCCAACACAGCCTGTACGCTTGCGGAAGCCAATGCGGGGGTCGCAATCGTGGACCCGCTGACGGCCTCATCAGGGCGCTTCAAGCTCGTCAGCCGCCCCTTTGCACCGGCCATTCCTGTCGCCGCGTATGCGATATGGTCCGAGAACCGTTCGCTTTCGCGGCTTGGACGCTTTTTTCTGGAGCGCGTCCGCGAGGTTGTGACCGATCTTCCCAAAGAGCCCTGAGCGTCAGAAAAAGGACACGACCGCACCGCGGGGCGATCCGATGATTTCGTCCTCGCGCATGACCGCCTGACCGCGAATGACCGTCATGACAGGCCAGCCGGTGCAAGACGTCCCTGCAAACGGGGTCCAGCCACAGGGCGACGTAATCCAGCTCTCCTCAATCGTCCGGCGATGCGCGAGATCGACAATCGTGAAGTCCGCGTCATAGCCCGGAGCAATATGCCCCTTCCCGACCGCCCCATACACGCGCGCGGGACCAGCAGACATCAGCGACACCATCCGCTCAAGTGGCAGACGGCCGGCATTTACGTGATCCAGCATGATGGGGACAAGCGTCTGCACACCCGTCAGACCCGCAGAAGTCAGCGGCCAGGGACGTTCCTTGGCTTCACGGGAATGGGGGGCGTGATCGGAGCCGATGCAGTCCACATCACCTGCATTAACGGCTGCCCAGGACGCATCGTAGTGGCGCTGCTCACGAATGGGCGGGTTCATGATCGCGTAACCCCCAAGGCGATCGTAAACATCAGGCCCAACCTGCGTAAGGTGATTGACCAGAACCTCGACCGTTCCGATATCCTTGAAATCGCGCATATAGGCGAGTTCTTCCGCGGTGGAGACATGCAGGATATGCGTCTTGCGCCCCGTTTTCCGCGCCAGCGACATCAGGCGGCGGGTGCCAAGAAACGCACATTCGACATCCCGCCATTCCATGTGCATGCGATAGGGCTGGCCGACGGAAAAGAGTTTTTTGCGTTCCTGAAGACGCGTTTCGTCCTCCGAGTGATAGCAGACGCGGCGGGTTCCGTTCCGCATCAGGGCTTCGAGGCTGGCATCGTCTTCCACAAGAAGATCGCCCGTCGACGACCCGGCGAAAACCTTGATGGCACAGACATTATCCTGAACTTCAAGCGTATCCAGTGTCTCGATATTCTTCTTTGTCGCGCCAACATAAAGCCCGATGTCGCACCAGCTTTTGCCCGGGATCATGGCGCGTTTGCGATCCAGAACTTCTTTGGAAATGACCGACTCAGCCGTATTGGGCATGTCGAAAACCGCCGTGACGCCGCCAAGAATGGCACCTTTCGTGCCATCATGGATGGTTTCGACACTGGCATCTCCCGGCTCGCGCAGATGGACATGGGGGTCAATGACACCCGGCAATACGTGCAGGCCGGTACAATCGATGACTTCGGTTGCCTCTGCGCGGCCGAGATTTCCGATGGCAACGATCCTGCCGTTTCGACAGCCGATATCGGCACGTTCCTGCGAGGAAGTAACGACAGTCCCGTTTTTCAGAATGAGATCAAAATGCTCCATGAGGGTCGCCTGCCTGTTCTACGAGTGATATCGGGTCGAAAAATACTCCATGGCATGCGCTGGTGCGTCCAGTGTCTGCTCTATCGGCAGTTGCCGGACAGTATCACGCCGGTGAATAGCAGGTCCGGATATCCGATATGCCAGTGCAGGAAACTTCTTTTATACAGGATCTCAACAGACCGGCTTGCAAGGGAGGGATCGTGTCGACTGTCGACAACCGTATCGGGTTCGTACGGGGGGAATTCGTTCCTCTTCGGGATGCCGTCATTCCTGTCATGGATCGCGGGTTTCTTTTCGGTGATGGCGTCTATGAAGTGACGGCTGTCATCGAGGGGCGTCTTGTGGATAACGACCACCATCTCCAGCGTCTCGAGCGTTCTTTGGCAGAGATCGGAATTGCCAATCCGTTCAGCATTGAAGCATGGACCGGGATTGAAACCGAACTGATGCGGCGCAATGAACTGCGCAACGGGCTGATCTATATTCAGGTCAGTCGCGGCGTGGCGGAGCGAGCTTTCCAATATGCCGAGGGCCTTGAACCGACCGTTGTGATGTTTCCACAATTCTCACGGGTTCAGTCCAATCCGGTCATCGAAACCGGTGGGCGGATCATTACCGTGCCCGATCTGCGCTGGGCGCGGCGGGACATCAAATCCACATCGCTTCTGGCGCAGGTCATGGCCAAACACGCCGTGAAGCAGGCTAGGGTCAACGAAGCCTGGATGCTGGATGGCGACGAGATCACCGAAGGCGCTTCCTCGACCGCATTCATCGTCAGTGCGAGCAACGAACTGATTACGCGCAATCTTTCCCAGGATATCCTGCCGGGCATTACGCGCCGGACAATCATTGAAATTGCCAAACGTCATGGTCTGACAATCGCGGAGCGGCCGTTTTCAAAGACTGACGTTCTGGGCGCGACGGAAGTCTTTTACACAAGTGCCTCGACGATCGCCGTTCCCGTTATCGAAATGGATGGCGTGAGCGTTGGCGGTGGGATTCCCGGACCAGTCTTTCGCAGTCTCTATGACGCCTATTTGCAGGACGTCATGACGTTACCAGCAATCATTTTCTAAAAAGCCCTTTTCCCCGAATATAAGGATTATCAGCAATGTCGATCACACGTCTGGATCCTCACGAGCGCCTCAGCGGCGCCGTCATCTGCAATGGCATGATCCATTTCGCGGGTCAGGTGACGACGGACGAAACCCTGGACACGGAAGGGCAGACTGCCAACGTCCTCCATCAGATTGATAGTCTTCTGGCACAGGCCGGCAGCCGGAAAAGCGACATCGTCTCCGTACAGATCTTCCTGACGGATATTTCCGAGATTGGCGCGATGAACAGGGCATGGGACGCATGGCTCGATCAGGGTGCCAAGCCTGCCCGTGCCACGGTAGAGGCACGTCTGGCGGACCCGGCCTGGAAAGTTGAAATGACACTGGTCGCACGCCTCGGATCCTGAAAGAGAATTCTGATTTCCTGACACCGTTCCGGAGCTTCCATGCGCATTCTTTCAGCCGATGAAACACGACAGGCTCTCCCCTTTCAACCGCTGATCACAGCGCTCAGGACAGCCATCACAGAATACCGGGACGGGACAATCATCTGCCCGGAACGCCTCGTCGTTCCAACAGCCGATCAACGCGGAAGCGTGCTGTCGATGGTGGCCTGTGGCCCTGATCTAATCGCCCACAAGCTGTTGACCATTTTCCCGGAGAATACAGATCTGCCAACCCTTCAGGGGCAGGTAACGTGCTTGGATGCCAAGGACGGACATTTTCTGTTCGCCCTGGATGGCATTAGTGCGACTGAACGACGTACAGCCGCAATTTCAATGCTCGGCCTGTCCTGTTTTCGTCCAAAACGCCTCGAAGACATTTTACTTATCGGAACCGGGGCACAGGCACGGGTTCATCTTGAAGCGCTGAATGAATTTTACCCGGGCCTTTCAGTCTCAATACGGGGAAGAAACGCGCAGCGCATCATGTCGTTGATAGAAGGCCCATATCCCGCCCTTCGAATTCAGGCCGAACGCGACACTGAAAATCAGTATGATGCTGTTATTTCCGTCACCAGCAGCCAGAAAATCCTGTTCGATGGGCAGGCTTCGCCGGAGACACTTGTTATCGGTGTGGGCGCGTATCGACCGGACATGATCGAGATTGGCCCTAATGTTGTCCTGAACAGTCTCTGCGTCGTCGATGATCCTGTTGGAGCGCCCCATGAAGCAGGGGATATTATTCAGGCTGAAAAAAAATGGTCAGACGTTGTTCCTCTTGCCGAGAGTCTGCGGGGAAAGGCGCCGCTAAACCAGCCAATCTTCTTCAAAAGCGTCGGTTGTGCCGCATGGGATCTCGCAGCCTGTCGGCTTGCCTTGCAGTTCCTGCCGAAGTTCGCATAACGGATTTTTTGCCTGTCATACTCTAACGGTTTTCGACGTCCTCCTTTTTGATCCACCAACACGAAGCAGTATCTGATGGATCAAAAAGCTCTTCATCATCGGCCGTGGGCAAATAAAAACAAACGACAGAGGGGTGCCGATAGATTGACCACCCTTCCACCGCCTGATCAAAACGTATTCACTACTCCTCATTAAGAGAAGTTTGGAACCATACGAAAGCTCATCTAAATAGAATTTTTGTCAATAACGCCTAGTGTGCAGCAACAGCGCCATCATCACTGCGCCAAGTATTTTTATTATCCATGAAAATCCATCGACCACTCCCACCACCGGCCGCTTGGTCAACATTAAGGCAATCATTGCACCAAACACGATCACTTACCTCATGTGAGGAATTTTTAATATCGTCTAAGGACTGATTAGTGCCCGTCCGTATTAGCGATACACCTTCAATATACGGAACCTGAAGAACGGTACCAAAATACGTATTAACACCCTTAATATTTCCCCCGCCCGAAACCTGGGTTCCAACGTTCCAATTTCCTGAATCGTCGGGAGCCAGGGTTGCGCCAATGCCATTATTTCCAGAAGAACTGGCCCCCATCAACGGACTATTGTTGGCGAGACGGAATGCCCCTGCGCTCCAGACATCTCCATTACCACGCACACACAAGCCGGGCGCATTGGAGTCTCCACTAGCTGTATTATTACCAATCAGGCAAACGCCTCCAAGATTGGCACTATTGAAGTTAAATGAAAGCATACCCATATTTGTGCCAGTATTTGCACTGCTATCCCATTGCTTTCCATCGATTACCAGACCCAAATTAACTTGGTAATCTGACCATATTGGAGACGTAGCAGCATCATTCTGTGTTACCCAAGAACGGGTTACGAGCACATTTGTGCCGATCGATGTGGGTGTTCTCGTTTCGAAAGAAGTATGGGAATTATTTTTTCCAAGAGACGGCGCTTCAGACCCTGGAATGTAGAAATTATATCCTTTGTACTCGTTGGCCCACCCGGAAACTGTATTTTTGATGCCGTTAGGCAGATTATTTCCGTTAATTTCCAACCCTACGCTATCGTAAGTAGGATGATAACACACTCCAGAACTCGGCGCAGCGGAGCCTTCACAGTCAAAAGCTATAACGATACCACGCATCGTCGCTTCATTAGACTTATCGCCGTTGTAGTGAAGATCCAGTTCGTCGCCGTTGAGATAGTCTATAAGACTATCAGGATTAGCAACAGGATCAAAAGTCATGTAAAGATTTCTGCCGCCAGTCTGTGTCGGGGATCCGATCATAGCAACCGCTTGGCCAAAATTATTCCGTACAGTGTCATAATTCGATGTTGGAATATCATTAGTTTTCCAAGGATGGCCGGTATTATTACCATTCATGATTCCCCAGCCATTGACTGTAATCGATTTTCCATCAGGAGAAACTGACGAAACAGTCGAAACAAAATAATTATGATTATTTATAGAACTACCGACAGAAGGATTTTGTAAACCGCTATCTGTAGTTGTGTTGTTTTGTTGTGAAACATCATTTGAAATGGAATTGGTGGTTATGTACATATTGGGGTGAATTCGGGCAATCTGCTGAGTATCTAGCGGCGATCCCGATGGTAAAAAGATATGCGTCGCGTCATAGGTTACACCCTTTACCACGATTACAGGCTCGTCATTTCCCGTTTGATCATAATGAACGACCGTATCGAAAGATGGATCATTCGCAATGTTTGATGCACTTGTGAGGTTTGTAGATAAACCTGCGCGAGTATCAAATACGCTTTTATTAGTAGTAACCGTACACGTCAGGCAACCAAGGTCCATAAACCCATCAGGACGCCCACGCAGAACAATAGATGAGCCCGTACCAAGATTGTCTGTTGCAACAGACGATGTACTCGCTCCAGCTCGTTGAGATCCCAGCCAAAGTGCGTGAGGAGGAACGTAAGGATCAGAATTTTGTCCCGGCAAAGCGTAAGAAGATTGTTTGCCACCAATTGAAAGAATTGGGGTATTTACTCCCGTGCTTGTAAGGTTTGCGACCGTACTATTCACCATAGGTGAGTATATTGGAGAATTTATATTACCAGAACTATCAACCCCATCAGACCCACAAGCTATTGGATGAGAATTTTCATCTAGACCACAAATTTGCTGAGTAATTAATACTTCTTTCCATTTTCCATTATTGTCTTTGTAATTCTCCACAACGGGCACATTGGATGAATCCAATTTTGCTTCCATGGTTATGGGACGTATTTTCCCATTGGAATCTTTATAATTTTCAATAATATTATCACTTGTAGCAGCATTGGCTTTTGTTACCCCCAAAGGGACACTCGATAAAAATATAATTATGAAAGCGTGCTTAAATATGCGATTGCTCACAATAAATATCCAATTTTGTTTTTTGATTTTATAGCTTGCGCTCGGCTGGTTTGTACTTATACATAAACACCAGCATATCAAACATAGCATATATGGCGAATTTTCTCAATAGCTAAGCGTTTCTTTTCCCACAATTGGAAATGAGTCATGCCGTCGAAATGTCGATATTTCTAGGGTCTGTTAGATCTTGAAATTCTTCCCATATTGTAGGGATGGAAGAAGGATACGGAACAGGCACTTTTACGGACGAGACATGGGCGATCTGGGAACCTCTGATTGAGGCGGTTCGCCCACGAGGCAAGACGCCGCCCCATGATCTGCGGCGCACGATAGCAGCGATTTTCTGGCGCCATGAGAATGGCGCGAAATGGCGGAGTATCCCCGCTGAACTGGGTCCGTGGTGGCGGGCAGCACAGCTTTTCATCCGCTGGGCGAAACTCGGCGTATGGGAACGCCTGCTCGAACGGGTTCAGGAACAACACGGAGTGGCGTTCGGAATGACTTTTCTGGATGGCACGAACATCAGGGCTCACCACAAAGCGGCGGGAGTCCAAAAAAAGGGGCCTCTTTCGAAGAGCGAGACCATCGTGAAGCACTTGGCCGCTCTCGCGGCGGTTATGGTACGAAAGTCTGCGTGATCGCTGATGGACATGGAAAAGCCTTTGGTTTTGCGCTGGCCCCCGGACAGGCTCATGAACTGCCCCTGGTACCAGCCATGCTCGACAGTCTTCCCGCCACCCCCCTGTGGGTCGTGGCGGACAAGGGCTACGCGTCGAACGCCTTTCATGAACGGATATGGGACATGGGAGCCAGGCCCGCCATTCCTGCGAAACGACGCGATGGGGCGGTCGCCTGCCCAAAATGGGTCTATCGGTGCCGGCATCTCGTTGAGAATCTCTGAGCTCGCCTCAAGGAGTGGCGCGCTGTCGCAACCAGATACGAAAAAACAGCAATATCGTTCCTCGCCGTCATCCACATCGCTGCCGCAGCAGACTGGATTAAGCCATAACAGGCCCTAGCGTTCGCTATATTGAGTATTTTGCGCCCAAACCAGTATCGAGAATGGTGTAAAATCATTGAGATGACGGTTAAAATGGCGCACCCGTACCCGCAAACATTTCGTTGATTTATTTACGGAAACCACTTCAGAATCAATAAAGCGGTTGGAGATAAGCAATCACTCTTGGCAACTGATTGGTGGATGGAGAGTCTGCGCGCACTCTTTCCCGAGAATCATGGCCACTCTCAGCTTGATGACGACTAAGTGTTGGGCGAGACTATTTTTTGAACCGTAATGGTCAGCGCGGGTGTAACTAGACAATACACAACTACAGGAAGCAACGTCGAGAATTCATAAAATACAACAAGAGATAAATATCAACGACGCAACCGGTCGGAATTATGTTCGGGGGTATAAAGAACTGACGACGGCAGCAACCTGCTACGACAGATGTTCAGCCCTCTATTCCCCAGTCCACTCTCATGCTTTGGTTATGAAGCGCAAACCTACGACATGCGTCTTAAAGTCGATATAAATGGCGGGGCAATTTCTTTTTCTGTTCCAAATTTAAACCCTGATGAAAGAAAAAATTTCCTACAAACAAGCTTTATGAAATAAATCGCCCACCTTACATACGTACCAATCTGGATTTTCATTAAATTTAGTATAGATTTTTTATAAAAACCATTTTTCATTAGGTCAATTGAATGTTTCAAAAGATATGATTGATATTTTGCATTTATAGCAAATTGAATTTTTCTATCAATTTCTATATTTTTCAATATAAAGAATTCTATTATTTTTTTTGGTATTTTCATCAACTGTAGTGCGGGCAGATTTATCTTTGAGAGAGATCCATCTCTAACTGTATAAAAATAAAGCGCATCTGGAATAACCATGAATTTTGCTCCAGCTACAACCATACATGAATAAAACAGAGAGTCTTCGCCAATGCTCAATTCTTTATCGTAAAAAATATTCTTTTTTAAAATAAATTCCTTACGGAAAACGGGCTTCATATAACATAAAGGCATAGTTTTCTGTAAACCTGGCCAATCCATAGACATATAACGAAATATATTTATATATTTATTGTATTTCATCCATTCTGGAGAAAATGCATTCTCTCGCGAATTTTCGGTTAAAACAACAAGCTGATCCGCAAGCATATCAAGATTATTTTTTTCCATATGCTCTATCATTATTGATAGTCTGTCCTCTCTCCAAAAATCATCTGAATCGAGTATTGCTATATATTTTGCTTTAGATTTTCTGATTCCGAAATTTCTTGACTCTGAAACCCCGAGATTTTTATCGTTCTCAAAATATGTGATACGCTCATCAAGCTCACAAAGCTTTAATGATTTTTCTCTAGTTTTATCACGGGATGCATCGTTAACAATAATTATCTCAAAATTACTCATCGTCTGCTTCAGAACAGAATGAACAGCTTGCTCGATAAAATCTTCAGCATTATATGCTGGGATAATGACTGAAACAACACAATCGATTTTGCCCATAAAACACCTAAATATGCTAAATCCATGCACTAGGATACTATAATATACAATTTAAATAGAAAATCCACTTTTGATGAAAATGTGAACGGTATCATAACACTCGGCTTCAGATACTCTGGAAGAGAAAGATATAGAATTCTACCTGTCGGGACGGAGATTTTGCGGGAAGCCTGTCAGGTACAATAGGCCGATATACAAACACCACACTCGCATTGAGAGTCATATGAGAAACTCAAGAGACGTCGTGCCTTAGCGCATTGTCCGATGTTGTCTTAACCAGAGGGCATCAACTTTTTGTATCGAAAGTAATATTTTCCGAACATGTTGTATGTCACTCTGGACCAGACGATTATGGATACATAATTCTCCAGACACGGTTATTCTTTACTGGAATTACGATTTTTGTACAGAATAACAATTAGGCTCACAAAAACCAAAACGGCCATGATGCTTACACCGCCTATGGCAGCAATCTGGGCATATCGAACAAGGAAAGACTTGGCTCCCCCCTCCTTAAGAAGCGTGACGTCCGCTGCATTGACGTGGATCGCGTCATTTCCAAAGCGCTGAAGAACATAATTCGCTACGGATGCCACCTGCGCGTCGTTGAGCTGTTTTTCAAACGCAGGCATCGTGACGGTACCGTTATTCGTCGCACGGTTCACGCCCTTGAGGATTGCCATCACCAGATTTTGGGCCGTTGGGCCACCCACTGCAGTATTTGAGGTCAATGACGGGTAGAACTGGTCATGTGTCCCTTGGCCGTTAAGTTGATGACATGAAGCACAGGCTCCCGTGTAAAGCTCCGCGCCATTGATGCTGGAAGCGTTCGTCAGGGCATCGGGACTACGGTTTATAGGAGCATCAAGAACAGCCAGATCGACAGGTTTCCCAGTTGTAACGCTGAAGCCGGGACGGCTCTGGTTCGGGTTTCTTACAGGCTTGACGGTCCGAAGATACCGGACAATCGCATCAAGATCCGCATCGGTAAGATGCCGTAGGCTGTGTTCAACCGCTTCGGCCATTCCCCCGGCCGCTTGGCTTTTACCGTGAGCAGCGCCGTCTCGAAGATAAGACTTGAGTTCGTCGTCGCTCCAGCCGCCAAGGCCACTTATGGCGTCGGATGTGAGGTTGGGCGCATGCCAGCCACCAAGATCAGCGCCAGCGAGAAAACGGCTCTGATCTTCCGACATGCCGATGTTTCGCGGTGTATGGCAGGTTGAACAATGGGCCAGTACCTTAACCAAATACTCTCCCCGCTGTGTGCCGCCTGCTGCTGTTGTAGCGGCTGACATAGGTTTACCGGTTGAGTACAGAAGATTCCACCCGGCCATCAACCAACGTTGATTGAAGGGAAATGGCAAAGCAGTGTGCCTTTCCGGAGGTAAATCAACAGGCTTGGTGCCCTTCGTGAAATAGAGATACAGGGCATGAATATCAGCATCGCTGATCCCCGAATATGCCGTATAGGGCATGGCCGGATAAAGATGACCTTCAGGCGCGATACCTTCGCGCACAGCCCTGGAGAACTGGGTTTCCGTCCAGTTTCCGATCCCGTACTGCCGGGACGGCGAAATATTGGTCGCGATGATGTCCCCGAGCGGAGAGGAGATGACATAACCACCGCCATAGGATTTGCCGCCAGGATTGGTATGACAGGCCATACAATCCGCAGCGCGGGCGATATACGCCCCCTGCCTGACGAGATCTTCCGTACTGGCCTGCGCCATAGCCAGACGGGGAATCGCTGTAAGGATGACAAGACCGAGACCAGGTGCAAGATAGCGAGGCATGGCTCAGACTTCCTTTGCGATAATGTCTGCTGACCTGATGGCCAGAGCGACACCAGCCAGTGTGGGGTTCACAACGCCGCAGGCCGGAATCACGCCGGTGGTTGCCATAAACAGATTGCTGTGGTCCCAACTCCGGCATTCGCCGTTTACGACAGATGTTTTCGCATCGTCCCCCATCAGGACAGTACCCATGATGTGGTCCCGGTTCTGCCAGCCGGTATTGTCGTTGATAACAGTACCTCCCATGCCCGCAACGAATTTCGCGTAGTCTGCCTTGGCGACAGCAGCGCCTTTCTCAATATAGTCGTCTGTGTCGTAGTGAATGGTCATGGTGGGAATACCGAGGGCATCCCTGCGGGTCGTGGATGGCTGAATCCGGTTGGATGGGCTCGGCAGGAGTTCGAAGACCGTTGAAATATCGACCCATCGTGCAGCCCAGTCCTTGATTTTTTCATCCAGTTCGGGCCCAACGATGCCCTGGGACAACAAGTGCTGCGTAATAGCCCGATTAGGCACTGTGTTTGTCAACGCATGCTTGATGGCTGAGTGTTCACGTCGGAAATCACCATCACGCCAGTTGAAAATTCCCCCTTGCTGCACCTGGCCACGTCCTGGCCATAGGGGTTCATCTGCCAGAAACTGTAGCCCCATCCCTGTGTGGTCCATAAGGTTGCGGCCTACCTGATCGGAAGCGTTGGCAACGTCGGACATGAGTAGGAGCTTGGGTGTTTCAAGTCCATTACTGGCAATGATGAAGTAGCGCGCTGTCAGACGGACATCCTTGTGTTCGGACGTTCTGTAGTGAGCCGCCACGATCTTACCGTCAGGCCCCTTCTCAAGTTTGAAGACCGTTGCATTTTCAATAATTTTTCCCCCGAGCGCCTGAACATGTCTGGCATGCACATCTCCAGAGTACATGGCGCCAATGGGGCAGACAGGCATGCAGTTGTTGTTTCCTGAACATCCAGGGCGCCCGTCCCATGGCTGGTTGGTCCGGGCGTTGGGTTCATGGATGAAATTGAAACCCTCAGGCGCCAGACGAGCCTTGAGCCGCTGAAAATAATAGGTTTCGGCTTCCGGCGAAACGGGATAAGGCGTTGATCGTGCCGGAAACTGGTGGTTACTGCCCTGACCGGACTGATCCTGAGTATCGCTGCCTGCAACACCAAGGTTGAACTCGGCACGTCCATAGTAAGGTTCGAGGTCTTCATAGGAGATCGGCCAGTCGCGCCCCACACCGTAAAGGGTTTTGAGTTTCATATCGTTGGGCAGGAACCGCCATGTTGCTCCGGCCCAATGCCAGGTGGTTCCTCCAACCAAACGCAACATTCCTGGAAGAAATTTAAAGTTTCCAGTGTTCTCGATATAGCCCGGGGAAAAAGAGGTCGGAGCCCAGGGCTGATTGGGATACGGGTCGTTATGATTGCCCTTACGGGGAGAGGAGCGGAAATTTTCGACGATTTTCCAGCGCGGTATTGATTGCCCGGATTCCAGAACAATAACCGATTTGCCATGCTTCAGAAGTTCATAGGCAGCATTGCTTCCAAGCGCCCCTGAACCAACGACAATAACATCTGCATCATACTGAATGGTCATTTTTACATTTACCTGAAACAGAAGTTAGCCGGCATTCTGGGCAGACGGAGGGTTCACCCAATAATTTGTGCGTCCTCTGGCATAGCTTGGAATAACGGTCGTATCTTTTGTAGGCGCATACATCAACGCACCGACATAGGTAATGAATGTTGCATCATCTACGGGATGACCGACGGCCGGAGTTGCGTCCATTGCCGGCGTACCGGTGTAACCAAGATAACAGGCGGAAATAATGCTCAGCGCCACGGAGGCGAGGTCTTTATTCTGTTGGGCATAACTGGCGAAATTCGACATATCCGTGAGGTCGGCGGCTTTCAGGGACTCTCTCAAATCGTTCGCTCTAACAGGGAAGTTACTGTCTTTTTGGGTAAAGGCTTTCAGTATCCGCCTGGAAAATTCAGGATTGAAATTGTCCTTTCCCGTCAGAACCACGCAAAGCTGATGGAAATCAGTAGACGTCAGAAGCCCTGCGGCACGCGCGATACCCGGAAGACTTCCTATGACGGGAAGTGCAAGGGAGGCTGCCAAAAGCTGGCGACGAGAGAGGCCGTTTTGTGTGGAACGCACGATGTTTCCCTCCTCAGGTAACAACCCGCCATATGACAGAAAATAATGGTTCGACAGGATCAAGCATCAGTGAATGTGCTTTGAAGGCCATGCTCCTGCCTGCCTGACAAATCCTGAATATCGTCACAATGCACTGGCAGCAGCATGCGCTACAGCAATATCTTTCTCGCCATCAGGGGTACTGATTGCGATAGAACCAACAATCGTCTTGCCGACATAAAGCGGAAGACCACCAGGGTTGGAGGATAAATCGGGAACTGCCAGATTATGCACTTCACCTTTCAGAAGGCTCTGGTAAGCAGTATTTGTGTCCGTTTTGAAAAAAGCTGCTGATTTTGCTTTTGCCAAAGCGGATGCAAGGCAGTTCGGGGTCGCATCGACCTGACGCTGGACATAGAGGGGCATGCCGTCAGGATCGGCAATCACGATGCAACCTTCAATATGCTGTCGTGCAAGAGCGTCTCGCGCAGCTGAAGCCATTTTCAATATGTCTTTATCCTCAAGAGCCGGACGCTGTTCGACCGCAGATGCGGGAACGAAAAAAGAAGACGTCTCCAAAATAGAAATGAATAAAACCGGTATTATTTTTGTCATAACGTCTCTCTTATCTGGTTTTATGGGAGTGATGATCTAACCTGCATTCCACTTACTCCCGAAAGTACCTCCGATGCGGACGTCGTGCGGAACGGAAATCGGCTCTTTCCACACAGCTTTGTCTCAATACAGGCACGTTACCTGATTGCACGATCTAAAACCGGTCAGGACAGGTTCAATTTATTTTGAGGACAACAACACCACTGTCTGCTGGACGTGTTTTCTTCCGTAGCGTCTTGACCTCTGCTGCAGTGACAGAAGCACCACGATTCCCCCACGACGAACGGACAAAGGTCAGCACATCCGCAATGTCCCTGTCGGAAAGCTGTTCACGATACGACGGCATTCGGTAGGAATCCGGCACTCCGGCCGCGACGACACGACCAGACCCGTTGAGCGTAACGTTGATGGAGGAGGAACTGTCCGGCACCAGAGACGAAGCAGCTCCTGCCAGCGGCGGAACCCACTCCCACTGCCCGCGTCCATCCGCCCCATGACAGAAGCTGCATTTCGCCATGTAGGTCTGCGCACCGGGGATGCCCTGTCGTCCAGCGGGTTGGAGTGCCTTGGCCTGTGTCGGCTCATACTGCCACGGCGTTCCGTCACGTTGCGCGTTGCCAGGCAGAGACTTGAGATAGTGTGCCACAGCCCGTAGATCATCATCCGAGAAAAACTGCGTCGAGTTGTTGAAAGCCTCTGTCATGGAGCCGAACACGACGGCATGGTCGTTTCGGCCGGTCTTGAGAAAACGGAAGACATCGTCCTCGCTCCACCGGCCCAGACCCGTGTTTGCATCGTTGCGCAGGCTGGGCGCAAACCAGCCATCGATCAGAGCGCCGGAGACAAAGGCCGCACTATGCCTGTCTGTCCCCTTTTCGTTGAAGGCCAGACCTCGCGGCGTATGACAGGCCCCGCAGTGCCCTGCCCCTTCGACAAGATAGGCGCCCCGGTTCCATTGGGCATCTTTAGACGTGTCCGGGCGATAAACGTCTGACGGGGCAAAAACCACATTCCAGAAAGCCAGAGGCCAGCGCATGTTCAGCGGCCAGGGGATCGTGCTTTTCCGGTTTTCCAGATGAACGGCCGGGACGCCCTTCATGAAATAGGCATAAAGCGCTTTGACATCATCGTCAGAAAGCTTGGCATAGGACGGATAGGGCATGGCCGGATAAAGACGGTGCCCATCCTTTGCCACACCGGAACGAAGCGCCCTGTCGAAATCCGCCAGCGTATAGGCACCGATCCCCGTCTCTCGATCAGGCGTGATGTTCGTGGCGAAGATTGCGCCCATCGGCGTCACCATCTTCAGGCCCCCGGTATAGGCTGCCCCACCCGGCACACTGTGACAGGCCACACAATCCGTCAGACGGGAGACATACTCCCCTCGCGCCATGAGTTGCGCCGACGGCTCCCCCTGAGAACCGGTATTCTCAAAGGACGACGCAGGGAGACGGGTCACGAACCATGCCGTTCCCCCAGCCAAAACAGTCGATGCAGGGATCACGACTGCGAAAATTTTCTTCAGGCGGTTAGTCATCTTCAGTTCCGCACTCTTTCTGCTGCACGCGAGACGTGCCAGACGACGATCAACGTCTCAGCTTGCAAAGTCATGACGTGACAGCGGCATGCTTCGGATACGCCGCCCGGTCAGGGTCGAAACCGCGTTAACCACCGCGGGCGGAATGGCAGGCAGCGGTGGCTCCCCGACGCCACCCATCTTCTCGCCACTCTCGATAATCTTCACATGCACGCGAGGCATCTGATTCAAAGCGAGAATTGGGTAGCCATCATAGTTCCGCGCGCGCGGCATACCGTTCTCGTAAACAGTCTCTTCAAGAAGCACCTGAGACAGTCCAAGAGCTATGGCTCCATTGACCTGCGCTTCCACAATCGCGGGGTTCACGACCTTTCCAGGATCGATTGCCTCCCAGACCTCGTGCACCCTGACACGCCCGTTTTCGAGCGATACTTCCGCAATCGCCGCAGCTTCAGACCCGAAAGGGGACGCCATGCCAATCCCGCGCGCGCGGCGTGAACCATCCGCTGCCGTAAACGGGCCACGCTTCCAGCCGCCGGACAGGTCTGCAACCGACTTGAGCAAAGTCGTCAGACGCCTGTTGTCCCGCAGCAGGTGTAACCGAAGCTCGTAGGGGTCCTGATGCCCCTTGTCCGCAAGCTCGTCCAGAAATGTTTCATAGAGAAAATCATTCATGGAGTTCCCGACGGAACGCCAGTAACCGAGCATCACAGGGCTTTTGACGAAATGCTGAGCAATCCGTCGGTCAGGGATGTCGTACGACTTTCCGGTCAGCCCTTCGAGAGCACTGTCATCCAGCCTGTCGCCGCGCTTGTTGTTGAGGCCTTCTGTTGGACCTTCAGTCGCACTGACGGCCTCAAGAGCTACGGGAATGCCGTTCCTATCCAGTCCACCGCGAAACCGTACTGCCGCCATCGGTCGCAGCGTATCGCGCAGAAATTCTTCCTCACGGCTCCAGATCAGCTTAACAGGACGGCCGGTTTCCTTTGCCAGCGTAATCGCCTGTGGATAGGGACTGGCTGTCTCGTAAAGGAAATGACGACCAAAAAATCCGCCCAGCATCTGGGAATGAATGATAATTTTTTCGACGGGCAGGCCCGTGCGTTTGGCAATGTCCGCACGGAACATGTCCGGCGCCTGATTGGGCACCCAGACCTCCAGCGCGCCATCAGGATTGAAACGGGCTAACGCGGACGGCGGTTCGAGCTGTGCATGATTCACATACTGGCTTGCATAGGTCGCTTCCACGACCGTATGGGCATTTTTCAGCCCCCGGACCACATCGCCTCTGGTTTCCGCATCCTCACCGGGGCCATGTGCATCAGCCAGTTCCTTCCGGAAGGCTTCCGTCGAAAAGTCAGCGGGCATGACCCGCATTGTCGTATCCGGTCCAGGCTCCTGCCAGTCGATCAGAGCAGCCTCGGCCGCTCGCTTTGCGTCCCACCAGCGTTCGGCCACCACCGCAAATGCGCCCGGAAGCCGATGCGTGGAATGCACCCCCTTCATCGCCCGGACTTGGTCTTCGTTACGCACGCCCTGGATGGTCATGCCAAGCCGTGGAGCGTGCTGCACGGCCGCATGAAGCATGCCCTCCACGCTGACATCAACCGTATAGACCACCTTGCCCGTTGACTTGTCATGAACATCTACACGCGGAACGGGCGCACCGATCCAGCGGAATTCTTCTGGTTCCTTCAGTTTGACATTGGCCGGATTCGGTACCGGCAGACTCATTGCCTCATGAGCCAGATCCCCGTAGGCAACTGAGCGCCCGGACGCCGCATGAACCACCCGGCCAGGCTGCGTCGTCAGTTCCTCTACAGGTACGTTAAACTGCCGCGCGGCTGCCTGTAGCAGCATCTCGCGAGCCAATGCCCCGAGCCGGCGCATCGCGGAATAACCGTTCCGAATGGACATGCTGCCACCGGTGATGCGCATGCCGTTGTCCATGACAACATACGCGTCACCCGGAGGAGCATTCTCGACGACAAAGGTGGCGGGATCGGCATCCAGTTCCTCACCGACGATCTGGGCCATGGCCGTGAATGTACCCTGCCCCCCTTCAACAAAGGGGCTCTGAAGCCGCACCATACTGTCAGGCCGTATTTCCAGAAACGCCGGAACCTTGGTACCACGCAGTTTCGTTGCCTCGGCACGCGCACTCCGCTGGGGCACGCCCAGCCCGAGAACAAAGGCTCCTGCCGCGATACCCGCCGAAGACAGCATAAAGCGGCGCCGGGAGAGATTGACCGGAACGTCACTCATTGCCATCGCATCGAATGAAGCGTTCCTCACTTCTTCGCTCCTTCCTGCCCTACGTCTCCTGCCAGGTCATGGATCGCGGCACTGATGGCATTATAGGTTCCACAGCGACAGAGATTGACCATGACCGCCCTGATATCGTCGTCCGTAGGATGCGGGGTCTGTTTGAGCAGCGATGTCGCCGCCATGACCTGTCCGGATTGGCAATAACCGCATTGAGGCACCTGATGCCTGATCCATGCGGCAACAACCCGCTGGCCGATCTCGTCCTGCTCGATCGCTTCAATGGTCGTGATTGCCGCAGAACCCAACTCACCGACCGGAGTGACGCAGGATCGGGCGGCATTCCCGTTAATGAGAACCGTGCAGGCACCGCATTGCGCGAGGCCGCACCCGTATTTGGTACCCGTCATTTTCAGGTCGTCACGCAGTACCCAGAGCAAAGGGGTATCCGGCTCGACATCGATGTGGTGCTGCACACCATTGATCGTCAGTTCCATCAGCCCCTCATTATCAGGCACAGTTAATCAGATTTCTGTTTTCAGGACGCAATGAAGCCGACACTCGCTTTGTCTTCCCCTGGCAGGCATCAGCCGGAATTCTTGAGTCAATAAAAAAAACCCTATGGACGGTTCTCAGGATAGATCCTTCCCACTCAGAGAATAATCCCGAAAAAACATCTTATGGTCATGAAAATCATTCATGGATCGGCGTCATACACCGTCGAAACATCCCGGCCTTCAAACCTGCACGTCAGAATACGTCAGGAGTCCGACAAGGCCCCGTTGTTATATTCGTTGTCAGAAACATGTTCGAGCCAGTCGACGGGAGAACCGTTCTGCTTTTCCTGAATGGCAATATGGCTCATCGCCGTAGTCGCTGCCGCGCCATGCCAGTGCTTCTCGCCCGGCGCAAACCAGATCGTATCGCCGGGATGGACTTCCTCGACAGGACCGCCTTCGCGCTGCACCCAACCACATCCAGTCGTAACGATCAGGGTCTGCCCGAGCGGGTGGGTGTGCCATGCGGTTCGAGCACCAGGCTCGAACGTTACAAGTGCTGTCGTCACCTGTGCAGGCTCGGGTGGATTGAACAGGGGATCGATGCGAACCGTCCCGGTAAACCAGTCGGCGGGGCCCTTCACAGAGGGTTGCGATCCAATGCGCTTGATATCCATGGTCACTGTTCCTGTATGTCGTTCGAAAATGTTGGGCTTGGTCAGTTTCCCGGCCTGAATGCCCGCAAAATTATGGTTGGCGGCACAGCCTCATCGTCAACAAAGCCAGCAGGGATGCGAGCACAAGCACACACGCACTGACTGCAAAGGTCGCCTGATATCCAATCCCGTCGAACAGGACCCCTCCACAGGTTGCTCCCAGCGTTATGGCCAGCTGGACGACAGCGACCATCAAGCCGCCTCCTGCTTCCGCATCCTGCGGGAGCGTCCGGGCAAGCCAGGTCCACCATCCCACAGGGGCGGATGTCGCAAACAGGCCCCATATCGCCAGTATTACGGCAGAGACAACAATCCATTGTCCCAAAACAAGAAGCCCGAGCGCCAGAAGCGCCATGAGAAGAGGAGTAACAATCAGAACAGGGTAGACACTCTTCTTCAGCACGCTTCCGATCAGCACGGTGCCAATAAAGCCGGAAATTCCCATCAGCAAAAGGATTAGGGACAGCGTGGACACATCGACATGAGCCACATCTTCAAGGAACGGCCGGACATAGGTGAAGAGCGTGAACTGCCCCATGAAGAAGAGGCTGACGGCAATCATCCCCATTCTTACAACCGGGCGCGTCAATAGAGCGAATACACTTGCAGATTGGTGATGGCGTTCACTGGGCATCGACGGAAGGCTGAGAAGCTGCCAGACGAAAACCACGACAGCCACAGGCACGACGCAGAAAAAAGCGCCACGCCAGCCAATCAGACCACCGAGAAAGCTGCCCGCAGGTGCCGCAATAACTGTAGCAAGAGCGTTTCCGCCATTCAGGATGGCAAGCGCGCGAGGAACATGCTGATCTGAGACAAGGCGCATCGCCGTTGCGGCGGACATTGACCAGAAGCCCCCTATCACCACGCCGATCATCGCCCGTCCGAGCATGAAGATGACGTAATTCGGCGCCAGAGAAACAACTATTCCTGAAACAATCATCATCCCAATCAGGGTCAACAAAAGTGTTTTGCGATTGATCCCCTTTGCCAATGCGGAAATGAAAAGGCTGGTCAGGACAGCAAATGCGCCGGAGACCGAAATGGCCTGACCCGCCTGCCCTTCGCTGATATGTAGATAAGCTGCAATCGGTGTCAGAAGACTGACAGGCATAAACTCCGATGCGACCAGCGCGAAAGCGCCAAGAGACATGGCGAGCACAGCCCCCCAGGATCCTGAGGGGGCGTCAGAAGCTTGGCTCGTTTCAGAAAATGTTTGAGAGAGAGTATCCATTAGACCTCAAGACCAAGACGATCCACCAGCACGGTTATTTTGAAAAATAACGCGCAAAATCCGCAAACCACCGCCGCCTGAAACATGATTCTCGTGCGTCCACGAACGTTGCTCATGGTGACCGGCAGAGTTGATAAGGGAATTTAGGCAATAGAGAACATTCAGACTAGACACTATAAAACGAGCATAGTCATGAATAATATTCATGAATGACCGTTGCGTATCGGCCGATCAAAAGCGCATAGGGGTCAGCCCCGTCCCTACTAAAGGACTGTTTTATTGGTTTTTCTTGAATGCATGTAAAAGGCCGTGCCCTTTTCAGGACACGGCCCATCTGAATTGTGATCCGCGCTGTCAGCGCTATGTTATATCTGCTGCTTTGTGGGACGGAAAAGAATTTCGTTGATATCCACATCTTCCGGCTGGCTGATCGCAAAAGCGACACACCGGGCAAATGAGTCTGCACTGATCGCAATACCAGGAACAAAATTCCTGAGCTGCTCCGCAGTCACCTCATCATGAACGCCATTGAGCAACTCAGACTGAACCGCTCCCGGCGAAATGACCGTCGTACGCAGGTTGTAGGGTTTCACTTCAGCCCGCAGTCCTTCAGAAAGCGCACGAACCGCGAATTTCGTGGCCGAGTAAACTGCACTGTTTTCCAGAACGCGATGGCCTGCAACTGAAGATACATTAATGATATGGCCGCTTTTCTGCGCTTTCATGTGTGGAAGCGCGCCTGCAATACCATAGAGAACGCCTTTGATGTTGACATCAATCATCAGATCCCACTCGTCAACGCGCAGTTTTTCGAGCGGGGATAAAGGCATAACACCTGCATTATTGAGCAGCACGTCGATCCGACCGTAAGTCTTGACAGCCGTATCAATCAGGTTCTGAACCGAAGCTCGATCCGTCACATCCGTTTCGATCGCCAAAGCTTTGCCGCCTTTGGCCACAATATCGTCTGCAAGGACTTTGATCCGGCTTTCGCGCCGTGCTCCCAGAACGACAGTCGCCCCCAATGCCGCAAGATGCCGGGCGGCTTCTGCTCCGAGACCACTGCTGGCCCCCGTAATGACAACGATCTTGTTTGCAACATTATTGTTCATGAATAGTCTCCGGATTTTTAACGGTCGATTTTCTGAAATTTCAGGACGAAGTTATCCCCCTCCCCGATGGCGGCATATTTGGCGTGATCCTTGTCCCCTAACGCGAAGGTCGGCGGTAATGTCCACACGCCCTTCGGCCAGTTGGCGGTATCACGCGGATTGGCGTTGATCTCCGACGATCCCACCAGCCTGAAACCCGCTTTTTCAATTAACGCGATCGCATAAGACTGACGGACATATCCATCTTCCGCACGCGGATCCTGCGGCGCATTTGTATGGCCGCGATGGTCTTCGACACCAAATATACCACCCGGCTTCAAAGCCCGATAAATAGCTGCAAGCATTTGCGGCGCATTACCGGCTTCCATCCAGTTGTGCAGATTGCGAAAAGTCAGGACAAAATCGACACTGTCTGGCGGGACAAAATCGAGATGGCCGCTGTCAAACTGCGTTGCCCTGAATGTTTCCTTGAGTTCAGGGTGAGCGGCCACCATCTTGCTGAAGGCGGAACTTTTTCCATCTTCCGGACCAAGAGCCAGCGTATAGACGCCTTGACCATGCAGATATGGCCCCAGGATCTGCGTCCAGTACCCTCCGCCCGGCCATATTTCGACAACGCTGGCATTCGGACGCAAACCGAAAAACTGTAATTCCTCCAGAGGATGCCGAATGGGATCACGCGCCACAAACCGGGCATCGCGTGTGGGAGAATGGATTGCCTGTTCAAGCGTCGGTGCTGCCACTGCCTGACCTGCCGCGGTCATGGCAATAGCACATACGAGAGGATAAATCGCTTTCATGATATTTTCCCGTTCATATTTGACACACATGTGGCCGCACATTCCTAATGTAAGGGCTCTTTACCGGCACGATTAGCCCTTCATATCTGCATACGATCTTCGATTTTACTCATGAAACCGAAGGGGTGCCTGCCTCATAACGCATTTCCTCGACAAAGAGCGAAAATGGCATGGAATTTTGATGATGGTGGGGAAAGCAGAGATGATATCCGGTCCAGTGTGGACACCAATCCTGAAGCACTTTTACCAGACGCCCATCGGCAATATATTTCTCCGCAACCATTTCCGGCATATGCGCCAGACCCAGCCCGTCCAGACAGGCATCCCGCACAGGAAAGATGCTGTTAAATATCAGAGGACCATCAACGCGGACCCTGACGTCCCGACCGCCCTTTTCAAACTCCCATGCATAGATCCCGCCATGTGTTGGCAGACGCATCGTGATGCATCGATGTTTCAGAAGATCATGTGGAACCTTCGGTTTGGGATTTTTCTTGAAATAGGATTTCGTTCCGACAACAACAAAACGAATATCCGGCGTGAGAGGCACCGAAGTCATCTCCTTGGTCACCTGCTCGCCCAGTCTAATTCCGGCGTCGAAGCGCTCGGCGACAATATCCACAAGCTTCAGATCTGCATGGATCTCGATTTTTATGTCAGGATATTTTTTAAGAAACTGCTCCATTTTTGGTCTGAGGAGATAGGCAATGACATCGTCAGTCGCGGTGACACGGATCATACCGCTTGGCGCGTCACGCAATTCGGCCAAAGAGGCAATCTGGCTTTCAATCTGATCGAAATGCGGGCCAATGTTGCGGATAAGATAATCACCCGCGTTCGTAGGCGTCACACTTCGCGTGGTCCGTGTCAGCAGTCGCAAACCAAGGCGCTCTTCCAATAGCCGGATCGTGTGGCTCAACGCGGACTGCGAAACACCCAGCTTAGCAGCAGCGCGCGTAAAGCTTTTTTCGCGCGCTACGGCCAGAAACGCGATCAGATCATTAAAATTCTCGCGAGACATATATGAGCCTTTTTCATGAGCATGATCATATTGTTTAGGGATAACTTCAGTTTCCGTCGAGGTGTAGCAACTGCATCCCCATATCGGGCTTCTCCCCGAGAGTCTCTCGCCCACGCCGCTCCCTCGACTGAATTGATAGATTCAATCTGGCTTCATAGAGGCCTCGTAAGCCAGTTGTCGGCAGCGTCGTCATGTGTGCCCCAAAGAGCGTTTCGGCCCGCACCAATAATACCGATACGCAACGGATAAAACTCTTGATGCAAAACCGTCTCTGACGATTAGTGAATAGAATTCATAATCATATTCTAGGTGTTTAGTCCCGGGATTTGATGGGTTGGATTGATGATGAATCTTTCTAGCTCTGAAGTCCAGATTTTGCAGACGTATTCGTAAGGGGTAAGGCCACTGAGGGTCTTGAG
>NZ_JABCQI010000002.1 GCF_015244745.1 Gluconobacter cadivus | reverse complement strand
GAAGCATCTAAAAGATACATCAACCAACATCCCGATACTTAGACCCAGGAACTTAATCCTAAATCACCAGCACCAAAACGCCGCCAACATATCCCTTCCAATTCCATATTCGATTTTCAAAGACCGTCATCCCCGCCGCCCCAGAACCCCTCGAAGTGGGCCCCGCTGCGTCGGTGAACGGGCTTATACGGGGGAGATCGGAGGGGGTCAACAGGAAAATTGCATTTTTGTGAAAAAATCAGATTCCGTGGAACTTCTTGAACCAGACAGCGAACTCTCTCATGCCGTCTTCAAAGGAAATTTCAGGCTCCCACCCGCACAATTCCTTCACTTTTTCCAAAGATGCCCATGTCGATTCCATATCCGCCACAGGACGCGGATGGCGTTCAACCAGTGCTTTCTTCCCCAAATCCTTCTCAAGCAATGCGATCATCCGGGTAACTTTTTCAGGTCTGTCCCCTCCAAGATTGAGCAGACGTGACACCCCGGCCTCCGGCGGCTTCACAAGAATTTTCACCACACCTCTGACGATGTCATCGATATAGGTGAAATCGCGTGAAAGGCCCTTCCCTTCATAGAGAGTGACCGGGCGACCTTCTGAGATCGCTTTCGCAAAACCGTAATAAGCCATATCGGGCCGTCCCCACGGGCCATAAACCGTGAAGAATCTTAGGCCAGTCTGTGGAATGCCATACAGATACGAATAGGATTCCGATGTCAGTTCGGCCGCACGCTTGGTGACCGCATACAGGGAACTCGGCTGTTCGACCCGATCCGTTTCCCGAAAAGGCGTTTCCTGATTGCGTCCATAAACCGAGGACGAAGACGCATACACGACATGCGTCAGTTTTTTCAGGCCTCGGCACGCTTCCAGTAGCGCAACCTGCCCCATCACATTCGCCGTCACATAAGAATAGGGATCGATCAGCGAATATCGAACACCAGCCTGAGCGGCGAGATGGATGACGCCTTCCAGATCGGGATGTTGCCCAACAACGTCCTGCATGGCCTGCGGGTTGGCCACATCCACTTTCACGAAACTGAATTTCGGATGATGCTCGAGCTGACTTAGCCGCGCCATTTTCAGGGAAGGGTCATAATAGTCGTTGAGAACATCAATCCCAACGATATCCATTCCCTGCTTCAGAAGGGCTTCAGCAACATGAAACCCTATAAATCCGGCAACACCGGTAACCAGTATCTTCACAGGACCATCAATGTTTCAGAGCGGAACTGGAAACCACATCTCCGACACGAATTCCCAGCTTCGCCGTCACACCACCTGCCAATTCGAGCGTGTTTGCAACCACACCATCGCTCCGCAGAATAGCTTCGCTCAGAGGTACGGCATTTTCCGCGATAGCGTGGATGTGGTTCGTGGAATCAATGAAAACGATGTCCAGAGGCACAAGCGTATTGCGCATCCACATGTCCGACACCTGCGGCGCAGGCCACATGAACAGCATGCCCTCGTTCTCAGGCAGATGCTTGCGGAACATTTCCCCAACTTCCTGCTGACGATAGGTCTTGGCCAGCTCCACCGTGAAAACGTGCTTCTGCCCATCACGGGTCGTGATCGTCAGACTATCCGTTGGCAGACGCGCCTGTGCCTGCGTGATCGGATCTTCTGCTCTGGCAACACCAGCACTCAGTCCAAGAGCCGCCAGCAGCACAAAACTTAAAGTTCGCATGAAGGTATGACTTTCAGGTTCAGGAAATCAGAAACGGATTGGCCCGACGTTCTTCGCCGATGGTCGTCGGCATTCCGTGTCCACACAGAACCACGGTATCATCAGGCAGACTTAACAGATGGGTCCGGATGCCATCGATAAGGGCGCGTGAATCCCCATAAGCGAAATCCGTACGACCGACCGTTCCGCGGAACAGCGTGTCTCCTGCCAGAACGCGCCTATTGTCGCGGTCCACGAAAACGACATGCCCTGGAGTATGACCCGGAATATGCGCCACATGCAGATCCTGCCCCAGAAAGTGCAGGACCTCTCCGCCCTCGACGAAGCGATCGGGCACCACATTTTCCATGCCGGTAAGCCCGAAAGCAGCAGCCTGCTTCGTGATGCTCTGCAACAGGAAGTCATCCCGCCGATCCGGTCCTACAATCGGAACACTCTGGTTCTGCCGCTTTTCAAGAGCTCTCTTCAGCGGAGCCGCCCCACCAGCGTGATCCAGATGACCATGTGTGAGGAGAATGGCCTCGACAGACATGTCGCCCAGTTCCTGAAGGATGTCATCAACATCCCCACCCGGGTCCACCACAACAGCACGGCCTGCGTCATTTGAGAGAATAGTGCAGTTCTGCCGCAAGGGCGTAACCGGCACCCGCTTCGCATACAAAGGAGTCATCACTCCTCCTTCCAAACGATCCGTTCTGATGTGGCGATACAGACTCCGTCTCCGCACGACAAGTCAACCGGAAGGATTGTATCGCGCAGATCATTGACCCGCTTTCGCAGGAAGGTCACTCTCGCCCTTTCCTCTCCAGACCAAGGTGTCATCATGAGCCGCATCATCCGCACAGAACCCAACGCCATCCTGTCCAAGGCTGTCGAATATCACGGCTTCATTTTCACGCAGGGTGTGGTCGCAGCAGACCTGTCACAAGGCATCGAAGGACAGACCCGCAGCGTTCTCGATCAGCTCGACCAAATCCTTGAAGAACACGGCACCGACAACACCCGTATCCTGCAGGCCCAGATCTGGCTGAAAGACATCGCGGACCGCGCTACGCTCAACACGCTCTGGTCCGCCTGGCTTCCGGAAAACGCCGCTCCCGCCCGCGCCTGCGTTCAGGCCGTGATGGCCGACCCAAAAATTCTTGTCGAGATCATGCTCACAACAACGAAATGATCTGACCCGAACGATTGTGGCGAGAATGCAGCAGGATGTGGTGTCAAAAAGATTTTCCATGGAAATGAAAATTTAACACACAGGTCTGCATTCTGCTCTTGTCAGGGTTGCAGGAAGGTTGTTACCTCCCTGTAACCCGAACAACACACAACCAATCAGGATCCTAAAGATCGTGAAGCATAAAAGTTGCCGGAAAACCTTTCTCTCCGCTCTGGCGCTCTCCGCTGTCGCGTTCTTTTCAGGACAGGCTCAGGCCCGTCACAGTTCGGCTCATCACGGACGGTCCGTTCTCCATAGCCACCGTTCCAGCAGCCACCATCATGCCTATGCTCACGTCATTCAGTGCGTCGCCTATGCCAAAACGGCCTCTGAGGTCGAACTGCACGGCAATGCGCGGGACTGGTGGTATAATGCCGCTGGCGTTTATGCACGCGGCTCTGCACCGCAGGCCGGATCGGTCCTGAATTTCCGGGCGATCCGCCGCATGCCACTCGGCCACGTCGCCGTCGTGCGTTCAGTTGAAGACAGCCGCACGATCTATATTGACCAGTCACACTGGGCCTCGAACGGCATCGCGCACAATGTCCGCGTCGTTGACGTCTCTCCCAACAATGACTGGAGCGCCGTCCGCGTCAGCCTCAATGATCGCAGCGGTCGACTGGGCAGCATCTACCCGACATACGGCTTCATCTATCCCCGTTCCGACGACGGTGACCGCACCCCAGCGCCGCATGTTGTGCTGGCCCGCGCCTCGAACGTCTCAGGCTTTCGTCACCGCGCTGTCGTGAATGGCTCCGATGCACTGAGCCATCCAATGCTCAGCACCGAAGTTGCCGAAGCGCCGGACGATGCCTTCACCTCGGACGCGCCAGACCGTTCGATTCGCTGATAGAACCAGGAAAATATAACCCGGCCACTCAATCCGGTCGGGATTCCCGATGGTAGGGATGGCCGGTATTGATGGCCTGAGCCCGGAAAACCTGTTCGGCAATCAGAACCCTGACCAGCATGTGAGGCCAGGTCAGTTTCCCAAGGGAAATCACGGACTCGGCCCGCTGGATCACACTCGAATCCAGCCCTTCAGCACCACCAATCAGAAAATGAATGGGACGGCCCGACTCCTGCCAGCGAGACAGCATTTCCGCCAGACGCAGGCTGTCAGGCGTCTTTCCACCCTCATCCAGCGCCACGATCAGGGCATTATCGGGACAGGCGCCCAGCAAAGCCGCAGCATCCTTGCGCTTCTGCTCTTGGACGCTGCCTTTTGACGGCGCGAGTTCCGTCACCGTCAGGGCGGGCCGGATCCGGCCCGCATAACGTTCGAACAGTTCGCGCTCCGGCCCGGCTTTGAGCCGACCGATTGCGACCAGCTTCATTCAGTCCTGCTCTTCGCCCTGTCCGACCGCGACTTCGTTTTCGCTGCCATCCAGATCCGTGCCCCACATCCGCTCCAGACCATAAAGCTCGCGGCTTTCCGGCTTGAAGAGATGAACGACAACGTCACCGGCGTCGATCAGGACCCAGTCGCTGCCATTCGCACCTTCGATCAGGATACGCTTGATGCCGATCTCATTGAGCTTCTTCTCGATGTGATGCGCCATCGCAGAGATCTGGCGGTCAGCGAGACCGGTCGCAATGACCATGCGATCTGCGAAGTTCGCGCGGCCGACAAGATCCAGAACAACGATGTCTTCACCCTTGTCTTCATCCAGACTCGCGGTGATGACGCTCAGCATGCTGGTCAGAACGTCCGGCTGCACGGCTTCGCGCTTGACGGCCGTTTTCTTCGGTCCGGCAACAGCAGCCTTCTTGCGAGCCGTTCCCGGCACCTTGGCAGCCTCGGCCAGTGCCGCATCGGGGGAGCTGGTTTTCCGGCGCACAGGCTTTTTGGCCTGCGATTCGGGAGAGGTCGTCTTGGTGATGGTTTTTACTCCTGATCGGACTCCGGACGAAACTGGCCGGACTCACGCAACGCTGTAGCCGATATATCGTTCTGCGGCGCAGAAAGGAACGTCCATGCGTTGCCTTTTCGCTCCGCAAGCATCGGAGATTCCCGCGAAGGCCGTCTCTGATGCCGTAAAACAGACGCCGCCGCCCCTCTGAGTGCGGGCGAAACGCTTCCCGGACGCGGAGCGACGGCTATGGGAACCATCGCCGCCAACCGACGCCAGCGCTTCCATCGCGAGAGTTGCGCCAGCCCGTCCGCCCCCATCAACCACACAAAATGGACATGGGGGAATCGCTGCTTCAGCAACGCCACGGTCCTGACAGTAAAGCGCTGCCCCAAACGGGATTCGATATCGGTCGCAACGATTCGCCGCCCATCTGCAATCCGCTCCGCAGAAGCAAGACGTACCCTGAACGGCGCCATCCCCTTTCCCGACTTGAGTGGATTCCCTGGCGAGACCATGAGCCACACCTGATCCAACCGTAGCGCCCGCAACGCCCGCCGCGCTACCATGAGATGACCGGCATGGGCGGGATTGAACGAGCCCCCCAGCAGGCCAATCCGCATGGTCCGGCCGTCGCCAGACGTCGGAATACGGCTCAGCCCCGCACCTGTCCGGTGCCGATCACCTCGTAGCGATAGCATGTGAGCTGTTCGAGCCCCACCGGACCGCGCGCATGCATCCGCCCCGTCGCAATACCGATTTCCGCACCGAATCCGAACTCCCCACCGTCACAGAACTGCGTGGACGCATTCCACATCACAACCGCACTGTCCGTCCCGTTGAGAAACTCAGCCGCAGCCTCTGCATCTTCGGCAATAATAGCCTCAGTATGCGAGCTTCCATGCCGGGCGATGTGATCCAGAGCATCCTCAACCCCGTCCACAACGGCAATCGACAGCACCGAATCCAGCCATTCCGTCCTGAAATCGTCAGCCCGGGCGGCTTCAAGCGTCGGCACAATCGCGCGGGCCCGATCATCAGCCCGGAACGCGCATCCTTTCGCCCCCAGATCCTGAACCAGAAGCGGCAGAAGTGTCGGCGCAATCGCAGCATCAATCAGCAGCGTTTCCGTGGCCCCACAGACGCCCGTCCGCCGCATTTTCGCATCCAGCAACACCTTCCGGGCCATGGCCGGATCAGCGCTCGCATGAACATAGGTGTGATTCAGACCATCCGCATGAGCAAGCACCGGAACACGCGCTTCACGCTGCACCCGCTCCACCAAAGACTTGCCACCGCGCGGAATAATCAGGTCGATCTGCCCCGAAGCCTGCAACATGGCCCCCACTAGAGCACGATCGGCAGAGGGCAGAATCTGCACACAGGCCTCATCCAGCCCGGCAGCCCGCAATCCATCTTCCATCGCAGCCTGAATTGCCCGCGCCGAATGCAGGCTCTCCCCGCCCCCGCGCAGAATGACAGCATTCCCCGACTTGATGCACAGCGCCGCCGCATCCGCACCAACATTCGGACGGCTTTCATAGATCATACCGATCACGCCAAGCGGTGTCGCAACCCGCCGAAAATGCAGACCATTTGGCCGGTCCCATTCCGCCAGAATACGCCCCACGGGGTCCGGCAGACGTGCAACATCTTCCAGACCACGCGCCATGGCCTCGATCCGCTCAGTCGTCAGGGTCAGACGGTCGCGGAAAGCAGCGTTCCGATCTTCAGAAAGAGCGGCCAGATCCTGCTGGTTGGCTGCAACAATCGCATCAGACCGCTCCCGCAAAGCTTTTGCAGCCTCAAACAACGCGAGATTACGGGTTTCCTCACTGGCGCGCGCCAGACTCCGGCTGGCACGGCGGGCCTTCTCCGCCAGACCGCCCAGAATCCGGGCGACACCTTCCCCTACCTCAGACATTGAAGCGGAACAGCAGGACATCACCGTCCTGCACGACATATTCCTTGCCTTCGATCCGCAGCTTGCCGACTTCCTTGGCCCCGGCCTCGCCATTGCAAGCCACATAGTCGTCGAAAGCCACGGTTTCGCAAGCGATGAAACCACGTTCAAAATCGTTGTGAATCACGGCAGCGGCCTGAGGTGCCTTGGTCCCGGCCGTAATCGTCCAGGCGCGCGATTCCTTCGGCCCAACCGTGAAATATGTCCGCAGACCCAGCAGTTTGTAACCAGCCGCAATCACACGATCCAGCCCGCTATCCGTCAGGCCCAGACCATCCAGAAACTCCGTCCGGTCTTCATGCGGCAACTGGCTGACTTCCGCTTCAATAGCGGCCGACACCACGACAACGCCTGCACCCTCGGCTTCGGCCCGCTTGCGCACAGCTTCCGAAAACGCATTGCCGGTGGACGCCGAGGCTTCCTCAACATTGCAGACATAAAGAACGGGCTTCGTCGTCAGAAGCTGAAGACGGGATGCCTCCACCTCCTGCCCCTTCGGAACAGCAGTCCGCGCCGGCTTACCGTCCCGCAGCGCCACAAGCAGCGGCTCCATCAGTTCAAGCTGGGCCTGAGCCTCACGATCGTTGCCGCGGGCACGCTTCTGAAGTCCAATCTGGCGCTTCTCAAGGCTCTCCAGATCCGCCAGCATCAATTCCGTCTCAATGATGTCGGCATCGCGCACCGGATCAACGCCACCTTCAACATGCGTGATGTCGTCGTCTTCAAAGCAGCGCAGAACATGCACAATGGCATCGACTTCACGGATATTGGCAAGGAACTGGTTCCCAAGCCCTTCGCCCTTGGACGCGCCCCGGACCAGACCGGCAATATCCACGAACTCAAGGCTTGTCGGAACCTTGCGGATGGACTTGCCGATCCGCGCCAGTTCATCCAGCCGCGCATCCGGCACGGCCACACGCCCCGTATTCGGCTCGATGGTGCAGAACGGGTAATTCGCAGCCTGTGCAGCCGCCGTTTCCGTCAGGGCATTGAACAGCGTGGACTTGCCAACATTGGGCAGACCAACGATGCCGCAATTGAAACCCATTCGTGCTCTCCATCATCATTAAAAGACCGCTCGGACGCGAACGACCCGTTCTAGAAAAATCCGTCGCCCTGTGTTCGCAGAAACCAGAGAGGCTCACAACCACTTCCCACCGCGAAACAGGCTTTTCAGCCCACGATTCCCGCCAAATCCTGCAAGGCCCGCACATGCGCCTTCAAAGCCGCACGCCCCTGTGCCGTCAGAACCAGCCAGGTTCGCTGCCGTCCCCCCAGAGGCGCCTTGCGCAACCGCACATAGCCCGCCTCCTGCATCTGGGCGAGATGCTTGGACAGGACCGAGTCACTCACACCCAGAAGATCCCGCGCCCGGCCAAATTCCATGTCACTCACTTCCGACAGAGCCGCAGCAAGCTGCAACCGAACCGGAGGATGAATAACAGGATCGAATTGAGGAACAGCCGTCACAACCGCGCCGTCATACCAGCCTGCCAGACCCTCCGCCAGAGCAGCGCCACTCCATAGCCGATCGCAAAACTGCCCAGAGTCGCAATCCACGGCAGCCACGTTAGATGAAACACCCTTTCCCCCGCTCCGGACAACGCCATCATCGCATAAACCGCCAGGATCATGCCGATTGCGATCTTCCGGGTCCGTCCCCGACGGTACCCATTGACGAAATATCCCATCCGCCGCCGCGCAATCGCAAAGAAAATGCCCATCAAGGCGACACACAGCCCTTCCAGCAGAAAAACGAAAGGCGGGTCCAGACTCATCGCAAAGGTGAGGAGCGCCAAAAGCCCACCCATGACGGGCGCATTCCACCACGGACAAGCCAGCTCTTTCGGAAGCCTGCTCCTGAAAGCATCAAGCGCTTCCAGCTGCGCACGCGCATCGTCTCGCCTGCTCACATGCGTCGTTTCGAATCCATCCTGCTGCACGGTATTGACTTTCCAATATGGAAAATGATGATCTGACTTTCCAATATGGAAAGAGAACCCATTCATGACAATCCTGCACAGCATTTCCGCAGCAAGAATTCTGGCAATCCTCTGGCTCGCATTCCTGCTGGCCGCCTGCGCGCACCACAGCCGCAGGGGAATGCAGGACTGGAAAATCTTCCGCACAGCCACCCACACTCATGAACGACGCCGTTTCTATCTGAAATGGCTGCTCCAGAGCGTCATGCTTTTCGATCTTGGGGGTCTCGTAACGCTCTGGTTCCTGCCCGAATCCCTGAAGCCCACATCCCTTGCCCAGTTGCGCCTGTCCGCACCGGCGACACCCTCCAGCACGATGCCTCCTGAAATGTCACCCGCGTTTTTCGCAGGATTCACTTGCGGGCTTCTGATCCTCGCGGGCGTGTTCATTCTGCTCCGCAAACTGAAGCGACCCGCGCTTCTCAACCCTCTTGGCGATTTTTCTGCCCTGATTCCACGCACTCTGCCTGAAGCCGGACTGGCTTTTCTGCTCTGTCTGAATGCGGGTCTGGGGGAAGAGCTTTTCTTCCGTCTGGCCCTTCCCCTGCTCGCAGGCCAGCTCACCGGCAGTCTGATTGCCGGCGCGGTGCTTTCAACGCTGCTGTTCGGAGGCATGCACTGGTATCAGGGGCGCAAAGGCGTGCTGATCACGACGATCATCGGCCTAATTTTCATGCTCCGCGCCCTCCACGGAACACCCCTGATCTGGCTGATGGGATTCCACGCCCTGATGGACGTCATCGCTTTGTTCGTCAGACCGGCCCTGACCGGCCATTTCAGCCGGAGCGCTGTTACGCCGCCAGCAGGGCGACCTTTGTCATGAAGGCTTCGTGCTCTTTTTTGGCCAGCAGGGGTGCCGCATCAGCCATGGCTTCAAGCCAGCGCTCGAGTTCCGGCTCTTCCGCCTTCGCGAAATTACCCAGCACATGCCCCGTCACACGGTCCTTGTGTCCCGGATGACCGATTCCCATCCGCACACGCCAGTAATCCGGCCCTGACAGACATTTGTCCATGGACCGCAGACCATTATGCCCGGCGGCACCGCCGCCACGCTTGATGCGCAGCTTGCCGAAAGCAAGATCGAGTTCGTCGTGAAAGGCGGTGATATCATCCGGCGCAATCTTGAAGAACTGCGCGGCCTGCTGAACACTGTCACCTGACAGGTTCATATACGTCATCGGCTTGAGGAGCAGAATCTTTTCCCCTCCGATGACGCCTTCGGAGGTCTCCCCCCGGAAGCGCTTGCGCCACGGCGAAAAACCGTGGCGCCTGGCGATCTCATCGACCGCCATAAAGCCGATATTGTGTCTATGACGGCTCATCCCCGGCTCGGGATTGCCGAGACCGGTCCAGAGCCTCATGACATTACTTCTTCTTTGCGCCCGGCTTCGCAGCGGCTTCAGCAGCAGCAGCAGCCTTCGCAGCGGCTTCGGCTTCCATTTCGGCATCAACCGTCGGCGCAGCGATGGAAGCGATGACGACGTCGGTGTTCTGGCCACCTGTCAGCACAACACCCTCGGTGCCCTTAAGATCCGTCCAACGCACGTTGTCGTGGATCTCAAGACCGCTCAGATCTGCCGTGAAGTGCTCCGGAATGTTCGCCGGATCAGCCTGCACGTCCATGTAATGACGCACGACGTTCAGAACCCCGCCACGCTTGATGCCCGGGGACTTCTCTTCGCCAACGAAAGCGATGGAGACTTCGACGTGGATCTTGGTGCCAGCCGTAACGCGCTGGAAGTCCACATGGATCGGGGCATCGGAAACCGGGTGCAGCTGCACGTCGCGGATCAGGGCCGCAACCGGCTCTGCGCCTTCGACAGCAAGGTTATACACGCGCGAGGACCAGCCACCGCGATGCAGTTCCTTCATGATCACGCGCGGATCAAGTGCGATGATGGAGGGCTCTTCCTTGCCACCGTAGATCACGGCCGGCACCAGGCCCTCACGTCTCGTAGCGCGCGCTGCCCCCTTACCAGCCTTCGCACGCGTCGAGACAGCAAGTGTCGTCAAATTAGCCACTGTTACGCTCCTGCGTATTGAATTTCATTCATCACAGACCTCCAGGGGTGCCTGTGCGAGGCGCGGAGTAGCGGAAAACCGCCACCGATACAACCATTTTCGGACTCAACGGCCCCGCTGCGCCCCTCTGGACCATCCCGTCCCGCGACCGCTACGATTGCGATCCGTTTCCACAGTTCCCGGCAGATATCCCCTCCGATGAGCATCGCCGCCCGCATCGAATGTCTGCCCTTTACCCGCTTTCACTGGAAACTGCTGTTCCTCGGCGGCCTTGGCTATACGTTCGACGGCCTCGATTCTGCGATTGTCGCTTTTGCGCTGCCCATGCTGAAAAACCAGTGGCATCTGAGCGGCCCGGCGCTGGGACTACTGGGGAGCGCGACCTATCTCGGCTACGGGCTGGGCGCCCTGCTATCCGGCTGGTGGGGAGACCGCTCCGGCCGCCGCCGCGTCATGATGAGCGCACTGGCCATCTATGCCATCGGCTCCCTGCTCTCCGCCGGATCGTCCTCCTTCACCGCCTTCTTCCTGTGCCGTCTGCTGTCCGGGATCGGTGCAGGTGCGGAAGCCACCATCATCGCGCCCTATCTCAGCGAGTTCGTTAGCGCTCGCTATCGGGGCGCTTTCACCGCAGCCCTGACCGGATTCTATTCCTTCGGCTACGTCACGGCAGCACTTCTGGGATTCATGCTCGTGCCCGCCATGGACGATGGCTGGCGCTGGGCTCTGGCCCTGACGGGATTTCCAGTCCTCATGCTGCTGTGGTGGCGGCGCGCCCTACCTGAATCCCCACGCTGGCTCGACGAACGCGGCCAAACAGCAGAAGCCTGCCGGATCGTCGGCGACATCGAGGAGAGTGCAGGCCTTGCGGTCGGCCTGACCACCACGACCGATCGTGGTACTCCTTCCCTGCGACCCGTCCGGGATCTGTTCGCCCCGAACCTGCGGCGCTCCACCTTCATGAGCTGGGCCATGTGGCTGGCCATCACTTTCAGCTTCTACGCCTTCTTCACCTGGATCCCGACCCTGATGATCGAACGCGGCATGACCGTCACCCGCAGCTTCAGTTACGCCATTTCAATCTATTTCGCCCAGCTCCCCGGCTATGCCTGCGCCGCCCTGCTCACCGACCGCCTGGGACGACGTGGAACCGTAGCGCTGTTCATGGTCGCCGGAGCACTCAACGCCATCGGTATGGCGGCCAGCCAGACCCCCACCGAGGTCCTGATCTTCGGCATCCTACTGTCCTTTTTCATGAACGGCACTTTCGGCGGCATTTACGCCTACACTCCCGAACTCTTCCCGACCGCTCTGCGGGCCCGGGGCATGGGCCTCGCTTCTGCCATCGCACGCCTCGGCGCCATCGCCTCACCCGTCCTGATCGGCTGGCTCTACCCGCTGGCCGGTTTTCCCGGCGTCTTCGGCCTGACCACCCTGATCCTTCTGTTCGGTGCCACCGTCACGCTCCTCTTCGGCCCTAAAACAGAAAAACGCCCGCTCGACAACGAGCAGGCGTTTGCAAAGAGCTGAACTCAGGCGTCCATCTCAGATCATCGGCACACCACCGTTTACTGCCAGAAGCGCGCCCGTGGTGTAGCTGTTCAGCGGATCGGCGAAGTAGACATATGCGCCCGCCAGTTCAGCGGGCTGCCCAGGACGGCCCAAAGGCACATCGGAACCGAGGTGTTCCTGTTCGTCTTCCGGCATGCCCGTTACAATAAACGGCGTCCAGATCGGACCCGGCATCACCGCATTGACCCGGATGCCTCGTCCGGCGAGCTGCTGCGCCATGCTGGACGTGAAATTCGCGATTGCCGCCTTTGTCATGGAATATGGTACCAGCAGCTCTGGCGCCGTCTTGAGATTGACCGAAGACGTATTGATGATGGATGCGCCCGCCTGAAGATGCGGCAATGCAGCTTTCGTCAGATGGAACAGTGCATCCGTATTCGTGGAGAAATGGCGTTTCCACTCCTCGTCTGAAATCTCTTCCAGCTTTGCGCGGGCTTTCTGGAAAGCCGCATTATTCACGAGAATATCGAGCTTCCCGAAAGCCTCAACGGTTTTACGGATCATCTCGCGGCAATGCGCTGCCTCACGGATATCACCCGGCAACAGAAGACAGGTCCGGCCTTCAGATTCGATCTGAGCTTTGATCTCCCGCGCATCATCCGTCTCCGTCTCCAGATACGAAATCGCAACATCCGCCCCTTCCCGGGCAAAAGCCAGCGCCGCAGCCCGACCGATACCGGAGTCGCCCCCCGTAATCAGGGCCGCAAGTCCAGTCAGCTTGCCAGATCCTTTGTAGGTTTTTTCGCCATAATCAGGCTTCGGAACCATCTTTTCCGAAAGACCGGGGAAAGCCTGCGTCTGACCTTTAAAAGGAGGGCGCGGATAGCAGGTGCGGGGATCGGCTGGCATGGAAACACTCCTGTGTCGTCATGGAACAGAGTTGCCTCCTTAACGGCGCGTCTTCCGGACGGGTTCAGAAATTTTCCCTCTCTGAGACAAAATAGAGAGGCAGAGGGTATCTTCAGCCTCTTTTTGCACATCTGTCGCAATCCGAACGGAATCATGCCTGATTTCCATTACAGAAACGTTCCGCTTTCGCAGAATGGGATCTCAAGGTGCAGACAGTCACGACAGGTGCGCAGCGCAATCCGGGGATAGACCTCCTCAGAGGCCTCTCCATCATCCTCGTCGTCATCCATCACCTCGCTTTGCGCATTCCCCTGATGCACACCGGCCTTGCCGCAGTTTCCCCAGCCTTTCTACTGAAAGCCCTGACGTGGGATGGTGCCAAGGGCGTGAAAATCTTCTTCGTCATTTCAGGCTTCCTGATCACCGATCACACAATGCGGCGCTGGGGCAGTCTGGGCGGCATCAACATCCTCGCCTTTTCCGGACGTCGCGCCTGCCGAATCCTGCCATGCCTGCTGGTCCTGTTGGGAGTTCTCGCGGTCCTCAAACTCGCGGGAGCGCCTGACTTCCTCTTCCACCATGAGGGCCAGACCCTGCCCGGCGCCATTTTCGCCACCCTTTTCATGCATCTGAACCTCTACGAAGCCCGAACGAACTACCTCCCGGCCAACTGGGACGTACTCTGGTCATTATCGGTCGAAGAACTGTTCTATCTGGCCTTTCCGATCCTCTGTCTTCTGAGCGGACGCGTCCCAAAACTGGTCGGCCCCAGATTTCTCGTCTGCATATTCGCGCTGATCGCCCTGTCCCTGCCTTTTGCGGAATGGCAGATCCGGGACGCTTCGGATATCTGGCAGGACGAAGCCTATGGACCGGGCATTTCCGCAATCGCCATGGGCGTCTGCACAGCCCTGCTCGCACACCGGATGCCTCCTGCCATGTTCGCGCGTCTCACGCCTTGGCTGGGCTGGGCCGGAACATTCGGTGTCGGACTCTATCTGCTGGACAGCCATATCCTCTGGCAGACCCTGAACTACGGCGCCCCGTTGTTCTTCACAATATCCTGCGCGGCTCTATTGCTGGCCTTCTACAACGGCTGGGGCAAGGCGACCGCAAGCCGGTTTCTGACATGGCCTCGTCAGTGGGGCAGACTGAGCTACGAAATCTATCTGAGTCACATGTTCGTGGTCATGCCGATAGTCCACCTGTTCAAGGCCACTGGCGAAAACTGGACGCTCGGCTGGGTCTGGTTCCTCCCGACCCTCTGCCTGTCCTTCTACCTCGGCACCCTCGTGGACCGTTTCCTCTCACGCCCCGCCGATCGCTGGCTGCTGGAGAAATCCGGCCTACGCCGCCCTCAGCCCAGTGGGGAGGCCAGCGGGCGGATCGCCGAAATCTGATGTCCGATATGTCCACCGCCCGCGAGGGTCCGGCGGCGATGGCTGAAGAAACGCTGGTCTGTCAGCGTATCGACGCCCAAAATCTGTACGGTCCGGACCCCGGCCTGTTCCAGACGAAACCCGCAATAGCCCGGCAGATCGAACAGGAAATGCCCGGCGCGAGGCGCTGAACGGAAAAAGATCTCTCCCACACTCCCGTAAGCCAGAACAGCATCGCGCATATCCGGCCCAACTTCATAGCTCGCCGGTGCAATACAAGGCCCGACAACAGCCCGAATCCCCACTGCCCCCAGCGCCACCATTTGCGCCACCACGGATTCGAGAATCCCGCCCGCAGCGCCACGCCAACCCGCATGGGCCGCCCCCACGATCCGTCCATCCTCAGAAGACAGCAGCACCGGCCCACAATCCGCCGTAATGACGCCCACGCCGATCTCCGGCCGATCCGTCACCAGCGCATCCCCAACCTGCCCGGTGCCCGCCACCCACAGGGGCGTTTCGGTTGTCACAGGCACAGTGATGTCACTATGCGTCTGCTTCAGCCCCAGCAGATGATCCGGCTCCACCCCGAGCGTCCGCGCCACACGCGCCCGGTTTTCCGTCACATTCGTAGGATCGTCCTGCGAGGACAGCGAACAGTTCAGACTGTCATACGGCGCCGGAGAGACGCCCCCGAGCCGCGTGAAGAACCCATGCGGCACCTTGAGAACAGATCCCGTCAGCACGGATTCAGACATGTGCCGACACCCGAGCCGAAATCTGGGCCGGGCGCCGCATCGCGTAAACCATGAGCCCCATCCCCGCGAGCGCCATCGGAATACACAGCAACTGCCCCATCGTCGTACCCCCGGACAGGAACCCGATATTCGCATCCGGCTGACGGAAGAACTCGCAGAAACTCCGTGCGCAGGCATAGCCGAACAGGAACAGCCCCGACAGAAAGCCGAACCGCTCCCGCGCCGCCGGACGGCTGGCCGCAAACAGCATGATGCACAGCAGGAGCAAGCCCTCGGTCAGGGCTTCATATAATTCGGACGGATGACGCGGAATTGGCCCACCCGTCGGGAAAATCATCGCCCAAGGCAAATCCGGAGACGCCGGACGCCCCCACAGCTCCCCATTCACGAAATTCGCACAACGCCCAAGCCCCAGCCCGATCGGCACCACCGGCACGATCCGGTCAGCAAAGGCCAGAAAGCTCAGACGGTTCTTCCAACTGAAATACGCCAGCGCCAGAATAACGCCCAGCGCCCCACCATGGAACGACATCCCGCCATCCCACGTCTTGAAGATTTCCAGCGGGTGCGAAAAGTAATCCATCGGCCGGTAGAACAGAACGTAACCCAGCCGCCCGCCCAGAAGCACGCCGAGGATGGCGTAGAACAGGAAGTCATCGACCTGCTCTTTCGTCGCCACTTCTGGCGACAGACGGTTCAGACGCTTCGCAATCGGCAGCGCAATAATAAACGACACCATGTAGGCGAGCGCATACCAGCGCACCGCAAGAGGGCCGACATGAAAGGCAACCGGATCAAAATCAGGAAAGATCAGAGGATGGCTCACGGAATCGGCTCTCAGAGATTGGGGTGGGAACGGGAAAGATAGTCGCGCACATACTGCCCGATTCCATCTTCAAGAGACGTAAACGGCGCATCATAACCCGCAGCGCGCAGCCGGCTCATATCCGCACAGGTAAAAGACTGGTACTGCCCGCGCAGTTTCTCGGGCATGTCTACGAACTCGACATCCCGCGCCCGCTTGGCAGCATCACAGACCGCATGTGCCAGATCGAGATAACTCCGTGCCACGCCGGTTCCGCAGTTGAACAGCCCGCTGACCTGAGGCTGATCGAACAGCCACAGCATGACGTTCACAACGTCCCCGACCCAGATGAAGTCCCGCTGCTGCTGCCCGTCAGCCAGTCCCGGCACATCAGAGCGGAACAGCTTTGCCGCACGATCCTGCACCACCTCGTCGTATTTGACCTTCACGACAGAGATCATTGACCCTTTGTGGTATTCGTTCGGCCCATAGACGTTGAAGAACTTGAGGCCTGCCCATTGCTGCGGCACAGGCGCTCCGGTTTCAACTTCCCGCTTCACCCACAAATCAAACGCCTGCTTGGACCAACCATACAGGTTCAACGGCCTCAGGCTGTCGATACCCTCCAGCACGTCACGGAACATCTCCGGCCGATCCGCTGCCCCATACGTCGCAGCAGACGACGCGTAGATCATCCGCACACCCCGCGCCGCGCACCAACGCCACAGCATCTGCGACAGGGCCACGTTGCTCGACCAGACGAGGTCTCCATCCCGCGCCGTCGTGGTGCTGATCGCACCCATGTGGAACACGGCTTCGACATCCGGTTCGGACGCAAGGAAACCTTCCAACTCATCAGGCGTGATGATGCGATCTGGCGCATGGGACGCCAGATTACGCCACTTTACCCCGTCCCTGAGCCGGTCAACCACAACCGTCCGCAAGCCCCGGCGACGCAGGGCGGCATGAAGACACGAACCAATGAATCCGGCCCCGCCGGTGACGATAATCATCCTTCCTGTATAGTCTGCCCCCGATAACGATCCAAGCGACGCGCCCGACACGACACGCCGCAGAACAGCAGGAACTTCATCATGGCTGACAGACCCCGCTTTTTCGACGACCTCGCTGGCCTCGCCGGTAACGCATTTTCCGCCGTGACCGGCGCCCGCGAGGAGCTTCATGCCATCGTCCGCACCCGCGTGGACGAAATCCTCAACAGCCTCGATCTCGTCCGCCGTGACGAATTTGACGCGGTACAGGAAATGGCAACCCGTGCGCGCATGGCACAGGACGCAGCCGAGCAGCGTCTGGCCGCAATCGAATCGCGTCTCGCCGCTGTCGAAGAGCTCGCAACCGAAGAAAAAGGCGGCCCGCAGGGCTAATCTGCAACAGTCACCCCAGACCGTGTAGTTATTGTAACACGTAATGCTTGCACCCAAGGCAAAGGCTCCATAACGTATTGATGTCGGGAGCGGATTTTTCGCTTCCGGCCGCAGACATCTGGAGCGCCGCACCGGCGCCAGGCCGGTGCCAGGCTCCACGGCCTTGGGAGACCCGCCATGCCTGCCCTGAGCACCTCACTCACCAATGAAACAGAATCCCATCCGCTCGACCTGATGGAACAGGTCATGGGCCTCTATGAATGGGAGTTTGAACGCCTCGGCCCGTCCGAAATGGCCGCCCAGGCCCCCGGACAGTGGTGCGACTATTCCCTGTATTTTACATGGTCTGACGAACTGTCGGCCCTGCATCTGAACTGCATCATGGACCTGCGCTCCCCCGCAAAGCGCCGTCCGGCCGTCCACGAACTCGTTTCCCTTGCCAATAACCGCCTCTGGATCGGCCATTTCGCCGTCGACCCCGACACAGGCACACCCTCCTACCGACATACGCTGCTGCTGCGCGGCGTACAGACGCTGCCCGGCGAAAGCATGGAAGACCTCGTGGAAATCGCGATGTCCGAATGTGAGCGATTCTATCCCGCCTTCCAGTTCGCGCTCTGGGGCGGAAAATCACCGCAGGAGGCCATAGACGCCGCCATGCTCGACTGTGTGGGAGACGCCTGACCGTGCCATCCTCCGTCCCTTCAATCCTTCTTGCAGGGTGCGGCAAGATGGGAGGCGCGCTGCTCGACGGGTGGCTCGCCTCCCCCACACCGCCACGCCTCGTCGTCCTCGACCGACACCGAACCGGCTCGGACGATACGGTCACCATCGTCCGGACAGCCGCCGAAATCCCTGCCGATTTTCAACCCGACATCATCGTCCTCGCCGTCAAGCCAAGCGTTGCCGAAATCGTGATCGATGCACTTGGAAAGGCTCTGGGGTCCCGCCTGAGCGGTGCCGCCATTCTCTCCGTTATGGCCGGACGCACCTGCGAGACACTTTCGGACTCTGCACGACTTGCAGGCGCGGACATTCCGATCCTGCGCGCCATGCCCAATACCCCTTCCTCGGTCGGTGCCGGGATCAGCGGCCTCTATGCTTCAGCCGCCGCCACTCCTGAGCAGAAATCCATCTGTCACGATCTACTTTTTGCGGTCGGAGACGTCGTACCGGTCGAGAACGAAGACGATCTGTCGGTCGTCACCGCCATTTCCGGCTCCGGCCCCGCCTATGTGTTTCTGCTGGCCGAACTTCTGGAAAAAGCGGGGCAGAAGCATGGTCTGGCACCAAATGTCGCCCGACGTCTGGCTCGTGGAACAATCTATGGCGCAGGACGCATGCTCGACGATCTGCCAGAAAGCGCCGAAGACCTCCGTAAGGCCGTCACCAGCCCCAACGGCACCACCGCCGCGGCGCTGGCTGTCCTCATGAAACCCGATGCCTGGCCCGAAACAGTTCCAAAAGCTATTGACGCTGCTACAAAACGGGCCGACGAACTCGCTGGCTGACGGTTTCTTTATGGGAGAGAGCTTGTCGGCAGACCGCAACGCTCCCACCAATAGACCAGAAGCTTTCGACAGGAGACCCGTATGGACGGACGGCAGGACCCCTTTGAATCCGACGACATGGCACTGAGTGGTCCGCCGGATCTGGCACAGGAAGCCTTCGACGTCGCCCTTCTCCAGTCCGCCCTGTCCCTGGCTGCAAGCGAAGGCTGGCACCGCTTTTCGCTCGTGGATGCCGCCCGGGACGCCGACCTTCCGGTCGAGACGGTCCGCAAACGCTACCCCGTCAAAGCCCTTCTGCTGCTCCAGCTCGGGCGTCTGGCAGATGCCAGTGCCCTGCGTGACGACGGCAATGGCGGCACGCTGCGGGAATATCTCTTCGACCTGATCATGCGCCGCTTCGATATCTTTCAGGAATATCGCGAAGGCGTCCGTGCTGTTTTTCAGGCCGTGCCCTACGACCCGGCTCTGGCTGCCTTTCTGGCCGGCACCACTCTTGATTCCATGAAATGGCTGGCAGAAGCTGCGGGGATCGACTGTACGGGCTTTGGTGGTGTCTTGCGCATCAATGCTCTGGCCGCTGTCTGGGCCCATGCCATGCGGGCCTGGGAAAAAGACGAGAGCCCGGATCTGGCCGCCACCATGGCCGCCCTTGATAGCGCGCTGGATCGTGCAGAGCGTTACGGCATTCTTAAACCCTCAGCACGACGCAAAATGGACGAGGCCCTGAACACAACCGGCCTGCCCGATCACGATCTTGAACTGGAATCCTGACTTCGGACTTTACGAAGGCAACCGGTTCGGACTAGAAGGCCAAAAGCATGCGCTTCCAAAGAAGCGCATCGATTGGGGTGTAGCCAAGCGGTAAGGCAGCGGATTTTGATTCCGCCATGCGGAGGTTCGAATCCTCCCACCCCAGCCACTCTCTTTCAGACAGACTGCTTCAGCCCCGGACTGGCCTTGAACCGCACGGTCCGCCCTGCAGAAACCGCCACAGCCTCTCCCGTTCTCGGGTTAACGGCCTGCCGTGCTCTGGTTTCGCAAACCGTGAATGTTCCGAAAGACGGCAGCGTAAATCCCCCTTCTTCCCGTAATTCCTCGATAATCGCCTCAATCATGTCATTGACGGCCCTCTGGGCAACCACACCGGTGCAATTCATGGAATCCTGAAGAACTGCGGCAAGAAAAGCTTTGCTCATGAATGAAACTCCGGATTTACTCAGTACAGATCGGGTCTTTCCGGTACAAAAATGCTGCTTACGCGAACTAACGGGCGAATGGCCCACCTTTCCGAGGTGTCATAATATTTCATATAGATCCAGCTCACAAACAACCATAATATCATAAATTTAACGTTTCTTTCTTTCTCCAGCGGGTCAATACCAATGCGTGTCTGCCTGTTTGCCTATTACAATCCTGACAGCAGGCTAGCGCCACACACACGGCATCTCCTCAACCAGATCGCCTCCTGCGGTTTCACAATTCATATCGCAGCCTCAGGCCTCTCGGACGCCACCGCCCAGTTCCTGCGGGACGATCTTGCAAACCCCGCCGCTCCAATCCCCGCGGCTGTCCATCCCCGCCCCAATACCGGACTGGACTTCGGAGCCTGGCAGTTCCTGCTCTCCAAGGGATATGCGGACAACGCAACAGAAATTCTTTTCACCAATGACAGCGTCTTCGGCCCTCTCCTCCCTCTGCGTCCCATCATGAACCGGATGCGAGAAAAGAAGTTTCAGGTCTGGGGTATGGTCCGCTCAGAGGCAGTCGTGTCCCATCTCCAGTCATGGTTCCTGTGCATGACGCACGACGCCCTGCATCATCCGGCGATTCAACGCATTTTCAACCAGCCGTTCAACGACATGACCAAGGACGAAATCGTCCTGCACGGCGAACTCGGCCTAGGACTGGCCATCAAGGCCGCCGGTCTGTCCACAGGAGCCTCCTGGAGCAGCAACCGGGGTCTTGCCCGTCTTCTGGCCCTCAATCCCATGCATGCGGACTGGCGAACCGTCCTGCGATCGGGCAATGCCCCGTTCATCAAAACGGAGCTTCTGCGCGACAATCCGAGCGGCATCGCCTCCATCCATCTCTGGCGCGCGGAAATCCCCGATCCAACGTTTTTTAATCCGGACTGGATCGCGGCGTATCTGGCTGCAACACCACCCCGCAATCGCTCTGGTCGGGCAAGCCTGCGCGCCCGAGCGGTTCAGGCACTCGCCAGCGAAGACCGACGCCACGCCCTCACCGCCCTTCTTCTCGGACGTTAGACCGTTCGACCTGACGCCTGTTTCAAGAAGCCATAAAGCTCGTCTACCTGCGTGTCATAGGTCGCAAGACGCTCCCGAAAAGGATTGGCGTAATCTGCAAAGCGTTCAGGCGCATCGAGCAACGCCGAGACAGCTTCAGCCAGCGTCCTGGCTTTGCCATCCAGCGGCAGGCAGGTTCCGTTCACCCCATCCACCACGTCTTCGGACTGCCCCCCCGGAGAGGTCGTCACCACCCAGACATCCCGTGCCAACGCCTCGCGCACCGTCAGGCCGTAGCTTTCCTTCCATTGAGACGGAAACAACAGCACGTCGATCTGATCGTAAAAATCATCCAACCCTGACTGTGTATAGGCCGGGACGACACGAAGCCGCCCCCGCACAGACCAGTCTTCGGGAAAAATTGACTGGAACCCCAGATTGAGCTTGTTATCAACCAACACAAGCTCCCAGTCGCTCCGGGACAGGGACTGCATTGCCTCTTTCAGCAGACCATAGCCTTTGACGGCCTCCGTCCCACCGACAAACCCAAATCTCAGTGGTGTCCCGACAGTCCGCTTCCTGCGCGGACGCTCAGGCCAGCAAAACCCGTTCCGATTGACCACAATCCGTTCGGGCGCAATCCCATTCGCCAGATACAGTTCACGATGCGCCTGCGATGGACTGATCAGCAGAGCCGCCCCATTCAGGGCCTGTCGCATCACCACTGCCCGATCCGCAAGATGCCGCGCACCCGGCACACAGGCCTGACAGACAGCGGGGTCAATGGTCGTTTGGAAACAGTAACGCCCGTCAGCGCGCGCCATGAACTGGCGCTCACACAACCACCAGGCATCATGCAGCGTCAGAATATAAGGAACCCCTTTTTCCTGACACACCCGCAAAAGCCCAGTCCCAAGTCCCTGAGCGGCATGAACATGAACCACATCAGGCTGACAGGCTTCCAGAATTTCCGAGAACCTCGCCGCCATGGCCGGATTATCCAGTTGCCCCAGTCCACCCTGATCATCCGGCAGAACCGAGGCAAAAACCGTCATGCCATCCATATCGTAGCGAATATCGCCATCAGGAAGATCCGCAACGCTGGAGCGGGACGTCAGAACACTGACCTTCACCCCTTTACGCACCAACCGACGCCCCATCTCCTCCGCCACAATCGTGGCCCCCCCGAAAGACCGGGGGGCGAAGTAGACATTCGCCGTAAGAACTCTGAAGTCCTGCGCCTCCTGAACGGCTGGAACCCCAAACAGAAGCTGGGCCTGTGTCTGCACCATCGCCTCCGGCGCATAGCGGGCCATCACATCTTCATACGCGGCCTCTGCCAGACACCGTCGGTAATTATCATCCCGCGCCAGCCTGAGAAAGGCGTCCCGCCATGCCGCGGCATCCGCGGCCAGACATCCATTCTGTCCATCCCGCATCACAGTCAGGAACGCTGCCCGTGGAGAGCAGATCGCGGCCACCCGGACAATCGCGGCTTCAAGAAACTTGATGTTGCTCTTGCAGTCGTTGAACAGCGTCGATTCCAGCGGCGCAATCGCAATATCCGTCTGCGACAGAGCTTTGAGATAATCAACGTAGGAGAGTTCGGTCAGACGTTCGACCCGGTCCCCAAACCGCTCAAATGCCGGGGAAAGCTGCAACTGGCCGATCACCCTCAGGCAAAGCCGGGGTTCTTCAGCCATCGCAGCCAGCAGACCTGACTCTGCTTGCCTGAAATCCGCATCGTGGGTGTTGGTTCCAGATCCATAGGAGACCCACAAACGCTCTGAACCCGAATGCCGCGGCAGTGCCGCCGCAACTTTCAGCGTTTCCACATCCAGAGCATTCTCCAGAACCACTACATCCGACAGACCCGCCTTACGCATGGCCCCAGCCAGCGCTTCGGTCGAGGCAATACCCCGGCCACAGGCCAGCATACACCGGCGAAACAACACCACCCCGGACAGCAGAAGATCGCGTTCTGCTGCAGGCAGCGTTTCGATATTCCCGTTCTGGCGATATTCCTCTTCATCGAAAATCAGATCATCGACTTCCCATCGCGGCGACAGTTCCAGCCGGTGGGCCTCCTGAACAAGTTTCAGAACATCTTCAAATCCGGGAACCCGATAAAAAATAACCTGTGTGCAAAGCTGCAGCGCAGACATGGCTTCAGCAATATCGCGCCAGTCAACAACCTGAACCGACCAGCTCAGCGCCGTCAGAAAATCCCGTTTCTGCCAAACGCGGTATTTGGCACACTGTCGCAGACTAAGCTCTGCGATAATCAAGACTTTAGGTTGCAATCTATCTGACTGGTGTCCGGAAGCAGCTTTATAGGGATGCAGATGTTCCGCATCGTCTCCCACTTCAGGAAGACCATTCTGCGCTTTAGCATGGACCCGCTGCAAACGCCGCAAGCGATGAGTGACGGCTTTCTGAATGCCGGCCCACCCATCCCGCCCCCACAGACGCACAAACCGTCCCGGCAAATCCCGCACAGGCCTACCAGACAGCGATTTTCCCAACATCAGCGCACGAACAGCACGCAGAGGAAGCGTCACACGCCAAGACAGGGAGGCCTGAATCAAAGAAATCTGTCGAAGAAGCTGTTGATTTTCTCTTTGCAGCTCTTCTGCTCTCAACCCGTTCAGACGGGCCGCACTTCGATAGCTTTCAGTCAGTGAGTCGCGCGCGTCATCGCGCATTCCGTCAGGCTTTCAAAAAGGGCAGAAACACGAAAGGCCGGACCCTCGCGGACCCGGCCTTCCCGAACATTACAGCTCTGTCAGATGACAGAGACCGTAATCAGCTCAGGGTGAAGTCCGAAGCTTTCAGATCACTGATGCCCACGAACGTGATCTTGGAGTTGTCGGACAGTGCGATCGTGGAGTTACCACCAGCAACCGTAGCATTCGACAGGACGTTCGCCAGACCGTTGTTGTTCTGAAGGCCATACTGGTACAGAGCCATCAGGTTGCCGGCAGCGCTACCAAAGTCGGTGATCGTGTAATCACCACCGGCAGCACCCTTGTTCAGGGCGAACAGGTTTGCAGCACCCGAACCACCCGTGAGGGTCGCCGCGCCCGAACCACCAACCAGTGTGTCGGAAGCAGAACCACCGATGATGGTCTCGTTACCCTTGCCAGCGAAGGCGTGCAGCGTGCCATTGGAAGACGCGGCCGACACGGTCTCGTTGCCGTCACCACCAACAAACAGGTTGGTCGAGCTTGCAGAACCGCCAACCAGCAGCAGGTCGAGACCCGAAGCACCGAACAGTGTGGACGCACCGGCAGAAACGGTCGTTGCACCCGTGCCGTTCAGGAACGTGAGCGAGCCCGAAGCCGTGATGGAATTGGACGTACCACGGATCTGCCAAATATCAGCAGAAGCTGAGATTGTGTCGTTCAGACCACCCGAAACGGTGCTGATAGCGCCGGTCGAGAAGTAGGTGCTGGAGCTGCCACCCGTGATGAAGCTGTTGTTGCCCCCCGAAACGGTGTTGTGCGACGTCGTGTCGTAAACCGTTGCGTTGGCACCCAGCGTCACTACAGAGCTACCGCCGAGCAGCGTAACCGTATCCGTACCGGTCACGCCGTCGATGGTATCCTGACCTTCGGAACGAACGACATTCGTCCCGCTGCCCAGAACGATTTTGTTGTTGCCCAGACCAGCACTGATGGTGTTATTGCCGCTAGTGCCCGTAATGGTGTCGTTACCGTCACCCGTTGCAACGGTCCAGTTACCGGAAGAACTTCCGCCATCGAACGTGTTGTTTCCAACACCGCCAACGAACGTACCGTTCTGGTTACCAGCCTTGAACGTGACACCGGCGTAATCGCCAGCAAGAACACTGATATTGCTGGCCGTGCTACCCGACACATCCAGGCTCACGGCAGAATTCAGCGTGTCCTGACCGGACTCGGAATAACTGCCAATGGAGATATACTGGGTGGTACCACCAGAGACGGAGTAATTACCGCCCTGGCTGATCAGGCCATGGCCCGGATTGGTCCCCGTAGCAGAGTTACTACCGGCGACCAGGTCATAAGAATCAAGCCCGCCACTGGTGTGGAGGGTGGAAAGAGCAGTCTGATACTGCTGCGCCAGCAGCTGGGTCTGCCCACCATTGACCGTGACCGCGAAGGTCTGGCCGGAGGCGCCAACGACTGTAGTAATGGTACCCATTACTGTGCACTCCTAAAAAAGGTTGCCTCGCACCGGCGGCCCTCGGACCACCCAAATGATCGAGCGACGAGTCTTGCACATACCAGAGCCGGATTGTCAAAAGCAATCAACTTTGCGCACGATACAAGGATTCATGATCCGACATTTACAGATTCGAAAGGCAGCGCCGACAAAGAGTTCTCCGTTTTCATTATATGAACACGGAAAAGAGTGGATCACCCAACTCTTCAATCAAATCCTTTTATATCGAAAAAGTTCCGTCAATGTTAATTTCATAAGAAATAAATATTAAGACACACGCTTCAATCCTTAGAAAAATGGCATGTCTCTATTTTCAAGACATACCACCTTCCGCAGAAAAACCGATCCTCACAGGCCTGCTCGTGAATTTTCCCAAACCGTCTTCTCCACCCCCTTCAACGACCGACCATTTTCTGGCGCGTCTGGCGCTTCTGCTGACATCAGAAAAGACTGATGATCCAATCTCTTCCAATCGACAGGATCTGATTGATCACATTCACTTGATCACTTGGTTGATGATCATTCTAACCGAGGAAAAGGGTATCTCAGCTGCCCGGATCGACTACTCGCCATACCTCTTTAGTCAGACGCACCGGAGTCTTCGTTCGTTTCTGGAAACATCGCTTCCGGCCAGCGATATCCGGATCGTGTCCCACGCACTTCAGAATGATGCCCTCTCCCCCCCCGTCCTGCTTCAGGTTACAGGAGAAACTGCAGGGAGATCTTCTTCAGTTCCTATCCTGCATTTCGGAGGCCAACACTCCGAAGGATTCTTTGCGTTTACTCCAGAAAACGTCCTCACTCACGCAGGCGACTCCCCCTTTCTGGGCTTTCTTCTTTCTGACACTTCGGAAAGCAGGGATTACCGTCACGCCATCCAGCAGCTTCTTCGTAACAATCGTAAGACGCGTCTCCTGCGCGCTAAAATACACAGCGTGCAGCAGGATTCTCTGGAGAAAACACACATCATTCAGGACCTGCGTGTTTCACTCCGGATGCTATCCAACAAAGAGGCCGTGGCCCTTTCAGACATCCACTCAGAGGAAAAGAGCACCCCCCCCCTCCCCGCTCCTTCCATTGAACCTCCCCCCGTCCCGGTCCCTCCTTTCTGGCTTCGGGTCTGCCGTCGCCTGAAACGCTCTCTCTTTCCACAGCCTGCACCCGTCGAGACTCCAAATCAGGAGTCCGCAGCCGATGAAGACGTTATCGTCTCTCCTCCCACGTCTCTTTCCGTCTCCCGCATCCTGTTCATTGCCGGCGAGCCAAACACTCCCGGCGTTCTCTACCGCTGCGACCGAAATGCAGCCGCCGCCCGGGATGCAGGCTTCGACGCCAGAGTCCTGCCCTGTGCTTCAGTTGGCTATGACGACATCCACTGGGCGGACGTCATGGTGTTCTGGCGGGTTGAATATAGTGGTCATGTCAGTACGATTTTCGATCTCGCCAGATCTGAAAATGTCGTCACCATCTTTGACGCCGACGATATCGTCTTCGTACCGCATTATGCGCGCGTGGACCTGATTGATGGCATCCGCTCAATCGGCGCCACGGAAGAGCAGATCGAGCGCTGCTTCTCGGACATGCGTCGCACTTTCCTGCGCTGCGATCAGGGCTCAACCACGACCGCGGAGCTGGTCTTTGCCATGCACAGTCTGCGCCCCGTCGTTCACCTGTTGCCCAATATTTATGATATGGCCTCGCTGAAACGGGCCCGGATAGCCCTGCGCATGCGTGGAGAGCCAGGACGCGTCAATGCCGGAGACGGACTGGTCCGCATCGGCTACGCCGCAGGCTCGCGGACACATCAGCGGGATTTCGCACCCATCTGTCCGCCCATCGCAGATATCCTGCATCAACGCCCACAAGCCCGGCTTGTGCTGTTTCGCGAACCCGAAACGCATCGCCCCATTCTGCTCGTAGAAGAATTTCCCAGCCTGATCCCCGTGCAGGACCAGATCGAATGGCGCGACATGGTGCCACTTGCAGAACTTCAGGACGAATTTGCGCGGTTCGACATCTCCATCGCACCGCTGGAAACAGGGAATGTCTTCTGCGAAGCCAAGAGCGAGATCAAGTTCTTCGAAGCCGCGCTGTCCGGTGCAGCAACAGTCGCATCCCCTACAGGCCCATTCCGGCGCGTTATCCATCACGGAGAAACCGGCTTTCTCGCCGATAGCCCGTCCGAATGGCACGACGCCCTGCTAGAACTGATCGACAACCCTGAACGGCGCGTCCGGATGGCGCGGGATGCCTATCATTCCATTCTCTGGCCCTTCGGTCCGCAGGCTCAGGCCCAGCGAATGAAACTCGCACTCACCTCCCTGAACGGGGACGACGCAGCGGCCCGCTCTGCCGAGACACATCTGGCCAGAGATCGCCTTGCCCCGCCAGACCTGCCCGTCATCCCCGCCAGCCAGACCATTTTCCATCACGACGCCTTGGGAGAAGCCCCGGTCACGGTCGTCATCACCTCCTATAATTACGAGGCACATCTTCTGGACGCACTGGAATCCGTCGCAGCCCAAACACTGCCCGTACTGGATCTGATTGTCGTGGACGACGGATCTTCCGACGGTTCGCTCGCTCTGGCCACAACATGGATGGAACGACACCGCGAACGCTTCAATCGCCTGATCCTGCGCCAGTCCCTCAAAAACGCCGGATTAGGCGGCGCACGAAACATCGGTATGGATGCCGCCGAAACGGTCCATGTCATGCAACTTGATGCCGACAACACCCTGCGCCCCGAAGCCTGCGAAACACTTCTGGAGTCCATGAATAACGGCACCGCCTATGCCTATCCGCTCATCGCCTGTTTCAACGAAAACGGCCCAGTCCTAATGGACATGACTGCTGACACCCACCACCAGCCCGGCACCCCGGAACTTCTGGGAGACCTGCCCTTCAACCCACTCTCCCTCGTTTCCGGAAACCGCATCGACGCGATGGCCATGGTCACGAAATGGGCCTGGGCTGCTGTCGGCGGCTACTATGTTTCACGTGAAGCAATGGGATGGGAGGATTTCGATCTGTGGTGCTCCATGGCGGAACGCGGTCTGCCCGGCCATCATGTCCCACAAATTCTGGCGGACTACCGTCAGCATGAGACATCCATGACGAATGCCTCGACTGAAAAAGACGTCCACAAAGCCCGCGTCGTGGCCTTCGTTCAGGACCGCCATCCGTGGATCCGCCTCAGCGCCGAACAGGCAAAACCCCGGAAAAACTGAGGCTCTTCCAGACCGGATACAAAAAAACCCGCTCCTGGACAGCTCCGGAAGCGGGTTTTTCATAACCTGAAAGCTCGAACCGGGCTCCCCGAAAGAAGCCCGATACGCCCCAATCAGAACGGTGCGTCGATATCCACAACGTCGATCAGCTTGTGATTGACGAATTCCTTGATGCCCAGACCGATCAACTCGCGGCCATAACCCGAACGGGCCACGCCACCGAACGGCAGATCTGCCTTCACCATCGTCGGGTGGTTGATATAGACCATGCCCGTATAGATCTGCTCGGCAACCTTCACGCCGCGCGCAGTGTCCTTCGTGAAGACCGAACCACCCAGACCAAACGGCGAGTCATTGGCAATGCGAATGGCGTCCGCATCGTCCTTGGCACGGTAGAGCTGCGTGACCGGACCAAAGAACTCCCACAGACGAGCTTCATTGTTCTCATGCAGATTGGTCATCAGCAGCGGCTGGAAGAACGCACCCTTCTCCGGAACGGACGGGCCGATGGCTTCGACAACCGCACCATGCTTCTTGGCTTCCTCAACCTGAGCCTTCAGATCGTCCGCAGCCTTCTGCGAAGACAGCGGTGCCAGCGTGGTGGACGCATCCATCGGATCGCCAGCCTTCAGCTTGAGAACTTCAGCCTTGTACAGATCAAGGAAACGATCATAGACGGCATCCGCCACGATCAGACGCTTAGCGGACACGCAGACCTGACCGGCATTCCAGTGACGACCGAAAGCGGCCCATTTCGCGGTCTTTTCCAGATCCGCATCGTCCAGAACGACGAAAGCATCGGAACCGCCCAGCTCCATCGTGGACTTCTTCAGGGCCTGTGCTGCAATCCCGGCAACAATAGCGCCTGCGCCTTCGGACCCCGTCAGAGCCACGCCACAGACGCGCGGATCCTTGAGGATTGTCTCGGTGTGATGACGAGCGGCATACAGGTTGCGGAACCCGCCCTTCGGCAGCCCGGCTTCCTTCATCAGATCATCGAACGCAGCCGCACACTGCGGCACGTTGGAAGCGTGCTTGAGAATGACCGTGTTACCAGCAGAAAGCTGCGGCGCAATGATGCGGGCGATCTGGTAGAACGGGAAGTTCCACGGCTCGATTGCGAAAACAATGCCCTGCGGCTGATGGATCAGCACGGCGTCGCCCGAGTTCGGGTCCGCAACCGGCAGCTTCTCGGACTTGAGAAGCTCTTCGGCATGCTTGGCATAATATTCGAAGATTTCAGCCGACAGGATCGTCTCGGCCTTGGCTTCGGCGTAAATCTTGCCCATTTCCAGCGTCAGAAGACGGGAATACTTGTCGATATCACGACGAAGGATATTGGCGGCGGCGGTCATGATCTTCGCACGCTCGGCGAAGGAGGTATGACGCCAGCTCTTGAACGCATCATAGGCTTCGGTCAGCGCGGTCTGGACTTCCTGATCGGTGGCATCCGGGAAAGTCTTGAGCGTCTCACCGGTATAAGGGTTGATCGTAGCATAAGCCATGATGAGTCATATTCCTGTAAGGTGACGTGTTTGAGACATATTGGCACGAATGCCAAAAGACAAAACCCCCTAACAATCATTCCTCCCAAAAGTTCACAGAGCTGTGTTCATTTCGGGGAGATTATCCCATAACTCCTTAAGCCAGGCCGTTGCGGTCCCATCAGAGGGCGCGCGCCAGTCTCCCCGTGGCGAGAGAGACCCTCCCGCTACAAGCTTCGGACCATTGGGCATGGCCGACCGCTTGAATTGGCTCGTCCCGAAAAACCGCCGCAGAAAAACTTCCAGCCAGTGCCTGATTTCCGCCAGATCGTATGAGATTTTTCGGTCTTCGGGATAATGCGCGGGCCAGTCTCCTCGGGAAACATCACCCCAGGCGACCTCTGCCAGAAACGCGATCCGTGACGGACGGAACCCATAACGCAGGATGTAAAAGAGCGTAAAATCCTGAATCGGGTACGGCCCGATCGTCTGTTCCGTACTCTGCACACCCTGCCCGGTATCGGGAACCAGTTCGGGGGTGATCTCCGCACTGACGATCCGCTCCAGAACCGGCCCAACCCCTTCGCCCAGTTTTCCCTCACGCGCCAGCCAGCGGATGACATGCTGGATCAGCGTCTTCGGCATCCCGGCATTGACGTTGTAATGGGACATCTGGTCCCCCACGCCGTAAGTACACCAGCCCAACGCCAATTCCGACAGATCGCCCGTCCCGATCACAATTCCATTGCGGTAATTGGCGATCCGGAACAGGAAATCGGTCCGCAATCCCGCCTGCACGTTCTCGAACGTGATGTCATGAACCGGCTTTCCTTCCGCAAAGGGATGGCCGATCCCCGCCAGCATGGTCTGCGCCGTGGGCCGGATATCCAGCTCATTTACCTCGACACCCAGCGCTTTCATGAGCGCATGAGCCAGAGAGCGGCTTTCACTTCCGGTCGCGAACCCCGGCATCGTGTAGGCCAGAACATGCGTTCGCGGCCAGCCAAGCTCATCCGCCGCCCGCACCGCCACCAGAAGGGCCAGTGTGCTGTCCAGCCCACCCGACACCCCGATCACGGCCCGTTGCGCGCCACTGGCCTGCAACCGCCTCCGCAACGCGCTAACCTGAATGGTCCAGCCCTCGTAACAGTCCCGCGCCAACGTACGCGCATCGGATGGCACAAACGGAAACCGCACAACCTCCCGTTTGAGCCCCAGATCCGTCATCGGAGGCTGGAGCGTGAACCCGACAGTCCGGAATTCCTGCCCCGCCTGTCCGAACTGCCCCGTCCGCATCCGCTCCTGCCGCAACAGATCCAGATCCACATCCGCCACAACCAGCCGCTCGCCCTGCGGAAAACGGTCCGACTGCGCCAGAAGCCGCCCGCCCTCATGAAGTGAAACCTGACCGTCCCACGCCAGATCCGTCGTGGATTCTCCCTCGCCTGCCGCCGCATAAGCATAGGCCGTCAGCGTCCGCATGGATTGCGCCTGACACAGCAAAGACCGGTCATCCGTCCGCCCGATGGTCACGGGAGAGGCGGACGGATTGAGAATGACCGTCGCGCCCGCTTCCGCCAGCTTTCCACTCGGCGGAGACGCCACCCACAGATCTTCACAGATTTCCACGCCGAGCGTCAGCCCACGAACATCCTCCGCCTGAAACAGCAGATCCGCGCCAAACGGCACATCCCCCCCAAACAAGCGAATGGTCCCCGTAGTCCGAAGCCCGGACGTGAAATGCCGGGGCTCATAAAACTCACGATAGCGCGGCAGATGCGATTTTGGCACCACACCCAGAACCCGCCCCCGATGCACAACCGCCGCACAATTATAGAGCAGACCGTCCCGCACCAGTGGCACCCCCACCACTGCAACGGACAACAAATCCCGCGATCCCGCGACAACACACCGAAGCGCCTCAAGCGCCCCATCCAGAACCACGTCCTGAAACCGCAGATCGTCCAGCGTATAGCCCGTCAGCCCCAGTTCAGGGAAAACCACCGCCGCCACACCTTGCCGGTCACAGTCCCGCAAAACGCCCAGCGTCCGCTCCGCATTCTTCAGAGGATCAGCAAGCGTCACCGGCAACGTACAGGCTGCGATCCGGGCAAACCCCTGATGATACAAAGAACGGAACAGGGTCATGACAATCCTCCGGCGGGCAGGCTTCACGAAAACAGGAACCGCGCGCCCGGCCCCCACATAAAACGGATGTTGCGAAAATGAACCCGTTCATCCCGCCGCCGTTCACCTTTTCAAACCCCGCTTCTCCGTCGGAGGGCGCGACTGACAAAGGAGACATTTCATGGACCTGCTACGCTGGACCATTGCCTTCCTGATCCTGGCCCTGTTTGCTGCGGTGCTGGGCTTTGGCGGAATTTCGGCAGACTTTGCCTATATCGGCAAGATCCTTTTCTTCATTTTCCTGGTGCTGCTGGTCATCAGCCTCATCTTCGGCCGCGGACGCGGCACACGCCTCTGAGCACAGCTCTCAGCGTCGGGAGCGTCCCATACGGACGCTCCCGATCAGGGCAATCACGAAAACCGCGACAGCATACAGACCACCCAGCTCCGTCATGGAAACGGGCAGCCCGAACAGATAATCCGGCGAATCACATGGCTTGTTCGGCCGGGCGGGCATCGCCGCCATCCAGTCCTTGAAACTACCTCCGTGAAAAGACGGGGCACGGCATTCAGGCGCGGGACTTGGCCAGAACTTGTGCTCCACACCAGCATGCAGCACGGCCAGACCAATGCTGGTCATCAAGCATAAAAGCCCTGCAAACACCGTGTACCGCGCATAACGCCTCGGAAGCAAAGCTGTGACAACGCCAATCCCGATCAGCACCCACCACGGACGCCGCTCCCACAGACAAAGCTCGCAGGGCGCGAGCTTCAGCCAGTGTTCGGCAAACCAGACAACCCCAAGCGCCACCGCTCCGGCCAGAACATAAAAGCCACCCAACGCAGTCGTGGAAACGGGGCGGCGTGGTCTGTTCATGGGCACGAACGGATTTCCTCCAGACTATCAAGGAACTGCTTGGACCAGCTTCCTGCGGTATTGCGGGAAACTTCCTCATACATCGCCGACCATGCCGCATGACGAGCCTTGACGTCCATGGTCAGGCCAATATGTAGCGCATCCGCCATGCCTTCGGCATCCAGCGGATTGATCAGCAGCGCCTCAGGCATTTCCGGAGCCGCTCCCGCAAACCGCGACAACACCAGAACGCCGGGATCTTCCTCGTCCTGAGCCGCAATGAACTCCTTGGCCACCAGATTCATGCCATCGCGCAACGGCGTGACGAACCCCACATCCGCCATCCGGTACAGACCCGCCAGAATATCGCGCCCGATCGGCCAGGTCGTATAGCGGATCGGCACCCAGTCCGGCGTGCCATAAGCGCCATTGATCGTCCCGACCAGCCCGTCCAGTTCTTCCTTGAGCAGCCGGTAACTCTCCACCCCACCCCGCGACACCGGCGTGACCTGAAGGAACGTCACCTGCCCGCGATGCTCGGGGTAATTCTTCAGAAGAGCCTCAAATCCCTTCATCCGCTCCGGCAGACCCTTGGAATAATCCAGCCGGTCCACCCCGATAATCAGCCGCGTCCCTTCCAGCGTATCGACGATCTTCACGACCTCGTCGGAGACCGCGCTTTCAATCGCCTGCTGACGAAAACTCACGGGGTCAATCCCGATGGGTACCGCCTTGACGGCGGCCTTCAGACCGTAGGCCGCGAAGCACCCTCTAAGATTGGCCTCGTCCTCGACCGTCTGGACACCAATCAGATCACAGGCGGCAAGACCGGTCAGCAGCATGTCGAGCTTGGGCAAAAGCCGCGCCACGCTCCAAGGCGGGAACGGAATATGCAGGAAAAATCCAATGCGTCCCGTCACCCCCCTGTCACGCAGCATCTGACCCAGCGGGAACAGATGATAGTCATGGATCCAGATCGTATCACCCGGCTCCAGCAGTGCGATCAACCGATCCGCAAAAACCCGGTTCGCCTCATAATAGACGTCGCAGTCCTCGCGCGTGTAGCGGATCAGATTGGTGCGGTAATGACACAAGGGCCAGAGCACACCATTGGAAAAATTCAGATAGAACCGGTCATGCTGCTTCTGCGTCAGGTCGAACGTCACATAATTGACATTCCCAACCTGCTCGCGCTGGACAGGCCGATCGGCCGCATCCGCATGTTGATGACCCGACCATCCAACCCAGACGGTTTCACGCGTCTGGACAGCATCATACAGGCCAACCGTCAGCCCGCCCGCAGGCTGTGTCCGCTCCCCTGGAGCGGGTGTGCGGTTCGATACAATGATCAGGCGCCCCATCCGCGTCCCTCCGAAAGCTCGTGCAGCCAGCGCCGGAACGTGGCCGCATCTGGAAAATCATCAGGAATGAGCCAGCCCGCACCACCCATCTGGCGCGCAGCCCTCACCCCATCCCGGTCTGTGACATCATCGCCGGCAAACAGCGGAAGACGCCCCCTGAAAGGCGGCTCCGCCATCAGTTCCTCAAGCGCCTTGCCCTTGTCGATTCCCAGAGGCCGAAGCTCGATGGCCATCTGCGCGTCCTGAAGATGAAACCCGTGGCTTTCCACGGGCCAGACCGACGTCAGATCCCGAAACGCCGATTCCGCCTCGGGAGCTTGGCGATAATGCAGCACCATTCCAGCTTTTTTGTGTTCAATGCTGGCCCCGGGATACCGAGCAGCGAGTTCCGTGCTTTTCTCGGTCCAGTCAGACGGCACCAGAGGCAGCGCACGCTGGCGCACATCCTGATCCGGCGCCGGGCGCACCGCAACACCATGTTCCCCTGCCACAGCATAAGGAATCCCCGGAAGAAAATGATCAATCTGGGCAATGGGGCGTCCCGTGATGATCGCCAGCGCACCATCGAGCATCTCGCGCAGCCGCAGCAGATCGGCCGTCAGCCCTTCCGGGACATGTACACCTTCAGGAGTGGGAGCGATATCGACAAGGGTTCCGTCGAAATCAAGCAGCAGAGCCGCCCGGGACGGAGAAAAGGGAACCTGAATCATGAAGCTGTCATTTCTTCCTGTTTCTGGGTCATTCCGCCCCGTCCAGCCTTATTCGAGACCGGGATCGGCCTGAGGAGGCGGTAAAGGCTGCCCCGACGACTGCGCTGGTGCAGCCGGAGCAAGGGACGGTGCCGCACCGTAGGACGGTGCGAGCGGAATGGGATTATGACTGTCCGGAGCAAGCGGTACAGGACCACCTGAGGCGGAAGCGGGCGGGGATGCCGGAGCATCGCCGCCTTCTTCAACCGGAACCTCCGTACCGGCGAGCACGGGAGCCTTCACCACAGGCAGAGGACCCGCCTGCGGTGCCGTCGGCACACCCGCACACGACACAACGCGCACATCGTACAAAGGGCTGCCATAAGTTGCGACAGAAGGTTCCTGCGCCAGCATCCACCCGTCAAAAGATGGCCGCTGAGGATCGCTGCTGTCCTTTAGATGCAGCAGAACACCAGCATCCGTCGCCAGCGTCTGCGGCCGGGTCACACAGGCCTCGACTGCAACAGCAAGACTGCGATAGGTCGCACTCCCGCCAACCGGAACCGTCAGAAGCTCCAGATGACCGTCCAGCCGGTCCAGCACCCGCAGAACCGCCTGTGACTGGCCCTGCCAGGTCGCAGCCGGATACATGGCCGGAGGCGCGACACCCACCGCAGCCTGCGCTGCACCGGACACCAAAAACCCTGCCGCGCCACACAGCAGTGCGACGCCCACATACCGTTTCATCATGACGGTTCTCCCCCGGAGCGCCCCTGCAAAGGATTTTTCAGATCCGACAGCATAGCCTGAAACGCCTGCAACATCGCCTGTGGCGCAACCCCCATCAGAACCCCGTCTTCAAACGCATCCTGAAGGGCCTGACGCAATTCCGCGTCGTTCTCACGCAGAAGCTGCACTTTCTCCACGCAGGACACAGGGTTTCCCTCATGGTCGACCCACAGAAAAGCACCCTCACGCGCTTGCGTCATGGCTCAGGGCTCGTCCGACAGACTGCCCGCAGCCGGCTTGGACGCAGCAGCTTTCTGGCTCTTCTGTAAAGAATCCGTCACGGAGAAAATGAACTTGCTCAGAAGCTGTTCCAGACTGATGGAGCCTTGGGTCTCCGTCATGACACCGCCGGGCTTTACCAGCGAATCCGCCCCACCCGGAGACAGCGCGATATATTTGCCGCCCAACAGACTGTCAGACGTCACGATCGCAGCGGAATCCGTGGGCAGCTTCACATCGGGCGCCAGCGTGAACGTCACCTGCGCCTGAAACGTCTTCGGATCGACCGTCGTGCCGGTCACATGCCCGACGGTAATTCCGGCCAGACGCACATCCGACCCCACATTCAGCCCGTCAATCTGACTGAACGAGGCATGAACCGGATAGCCTCCGTCATTGCCCTGATGATGCCCGACCATCGCCGCCACCAGAAGTCCTGCAAGACAGACAAGGACTGCGAACCCGGCCAGAAGCTCCAGCCGGTCATGGCGGACCGTAACAGCGGTCATGACAATACCCTCGTGAAAATCATCCTTCCTGCACTACCCGACTCCGCTTCCCGCGTCCAATCCCCCCGCAGAAATCGTCCCGATCAGGCGTGGGAAAAATGTTATCCCCCATATCCCCATGTTCCCATCCATTAGCGCCCTTCCGGAGGCCCTTTTCCGGCTTACGGGCCAACCGGCGCAGGGCGTAGATTTACGTCATGACAGCTCGCCTTCACTGGACCGGCGTTCGCATGAGGACGCTTCAGGTCATGACCGACCCCGACGACAGCGCCATGCGCTCCGTCACCCTTCCCGCTGCCTGGGATGACGAGGCCGCACAGGCCCTTGCGCGCATCACCCTGAACGGCGGGCCGGTCAGACTTGCCGCTGAGGCTGCGCGCTGGGTGGACACAATCGACGCGTGCCCGCCTCTGCCCGGCACTCCGGCGAACACCCCCGCTCCGGGGCGTAGCCTGTCCTATCTTCTGCTGATGCAGCAGATGGCACCCAATACGGCGCTGTGGCAGTGCCAGCCGGACGAAGCGCCGGGTTTCACCATCCGCCTGTCCAGCTTCGTGCAGGATTCCGGATTCGCCACGGAACATTTCGTCGCCTGCCTGCGTCTGGCCTGCGACGCCCTGCGCCGCCTTCATGCCGCAACACGGATCGAACGCACTGGCGAGCTGCCCTTGTTTGATCTGCCTGCGAAGCCTGAAGACGAAGCTGCAGGCCTGGTCCTGCTGACCGATCTGGACGCCTGCCTGGCGGCCCTCGGCCTCGACTATGACAGCGACGACGCCCGGAATGCGGCCCGCGCCCTGTCAGCACTCGCCACCACGGTTGCCCGCGCCGGAACGAAACTGCCGCCGCCCGCCATCCCGGAATCCCCGCTGGCAGACCTGCGCGCCGCCGCCGCTTCGGCCTACAATACGGAAGATGGTCGGCACTTCTGCCCGATCGAAACCGGCTTTTCTTCTCCCGGTCCGACCGAGGGCCTTCTGGGTGTGGAAACCTGCGGTCTCGCCCCGGCCTTCTCCCCCCTGCGCGAAGACGGACATCTGCGCGCCTCCACACTGGCCCGGCTGGCCTGCCGCGGCCTGACGCCCGAATCCGCACTCGCACTGGCGCTTGCGGGCGAAACCCCGCTGCCGCCCGTTCGCCCCGAAGCACAAGGCGCCATGCACGCGGCCCTCAAAAACGCCGTGGATTTCCTGCCCGCCGTTCCCGAACCTGATCTCGCCGACCTTCAGGCCAGACTGGCCCGCGGCGTGCGTCGTCCGCTTCCGATGCGCCAGACCGGCTTCACCCAGCGCGCCGCAGTGGGAGGACACAGCCTCTTCATGCGCACCAGCGAGTTCGAAGACGGAACGCTCGGCGAAATCAGCCTCACCCCGCCCCGCGAAAGCCCCATGGCCCGCGGCCTGATGGACTGTCTGGGTCATGCCGTCAGCATCGGCCTGCAATATGGCGCCCCATTGGAATCCTTCGTGGAGCGATTCGCTTATACGCGCTTCGGCCCCGCAGGCACCGTGGAAGGCGATCCCTCCACCGCCTATGCAACCTCAATGCTGGATTATGCCTTCCGCACACTGTCGGACGCCTATCTGGGTCAGCCCATGCCCGACGCCCCGCGCCTCGAACCCAGTTCGGAAGATCCCGCCCCCATGCTCCCTTTCGGGCGCAGCTCCGGCGAAAGCCCGGAATGGAAGGACCGGGGACGACGACTGAAACTGGTCAGCTAGGACGAAAACGGGTTTCAGAGGCTCCGGCGAGCAGAATACATTGACAGTCAACGGACTCGCCGGTAGCTAGCGCCTGCGCTGAGAAGGAATCCGGTTGAATGACCGGGTGAAAACGATGCGTACAGGGTAAGGGATCAGATCTCATGGGACACGCCCCTGCCGGTAACGACGGAAACTTCGACGAACGCCTCAAGCGCGCCCGTCAGAAGCTCGATCCCCGCTCAGGGGAATTCGCCGTAACCGACACGGGCAATGATGAAAGTTCCATGTCATCCCTTGGACTGGCGATCCGCGTGGGAACCGACCTTGTGGCCGGGCTCGCGGTCGGTGTAGCCATAGGCTACGCCTTGGGTCACTGGTTCGGGTACAGGGCTTTGTTCCTGTCCGTTTTCGCCCTGGCAGGATGTGGTGCCGGCATGTTGAATGTCTGGCGGGTTTTGAAGGATTCGGACATGGTGTCCGGACCGAAAGATGACGGGAGAAGCCAGCGTGGCAGCCGGATCGACGATTGACGCGCTCGGACAGTTCGAGCTCCATCCGGTTCTCGGACATCTGGGAGAAGCCCTGCGGTTCTCGCAGTCACCGCTGTTCATGCTGATCGCCGTCGCCATCGTTCTCGTTTTCCTGTATGTCGGAATGCGTCCTGCCGCCGTTGTGCCGGGTCGCCTTCAGGCCGCTGCCGAGATCAGCTACGACTTCGTGCATGACCTCGCCGTCAGCACGATCGGCGAAAACGGCGCGACGTTCTTCCCGTTCGTCTTCGCGATCTTCTTCTTCATTCTGGCTGGCAACTATCTCGGTCTGCTGCCCTTCTCCTTCACGTACACCAGCCATATCGCTGTGACCTTCGGTCTGGCCATCATGGTGTTCGTCATCTCGATCCTTGCTTCCATCCGCTTTCAGGGTGTCGGCTTCCTCAAGCACTTCCTACCCGCTGGAACGCCTGTCTGGCTTGCTCCGCTGCTGGTGCCGATCGAGCTCATTTCTTTCCTTTCGCGTCCGGTCAGCCTGTCGATCCGACTTTTCGCCAACATGGTGGCGGGTCACGTGCTTCTGGAAGTGTTTGCCGGCTTCACGATCATGCTCGCCGGTCTGGGCGCATTCGGCCATGTTCTGGCCATCGCCCCGATCGCGATCAACATCGCGCTGACGGCCCTCGAACTGCTGGTGGGTGTGCTGCAGGCCTATGTGTTCGCCATCCTCACCTGCATCTATCTGCGTGAGGCCGTCGCTCACTGAGCCACACCAGCTTCGCACTAACCCTTTAATCGACCCAACAAGGAACCTGACAATGGACGTTCAAGCCGCTCACGAATTCGGCATCAGCATCGCCCAGGCCGCCCGTGACCTCGGTGCCGGTATTGCCGTTTTCGCCCTCGCCGGCGTCGGCATGGGTCTCGGCAACATCTTCTCGACGCTGATCAGCTCGGTTGCCCGCAACCCGGCTTCGCGTCCGCATGTCTTCGGCATCGGCATGCTGGGCTTCGCGCTGACGGAAGCCGTCGCGCTGTTCGCCCTGCTGATCGCGTTCCTGATCCTGTTCGCCTGAGGTCGAACATGTACCGTACGCCACGCCTCTTCCTGTTCGCCGCTCCGCTTGCGGCCGTGCCGGGCCGTGCCGTGGCTGCGGGCATGCCACAGCTGAACTTTCACGATCCGCTGCTGATCGGACAGGTCGTCTGGGGAGCCGTCATTTTCGGCGGCTTCTATCTCGGCCTGAGCCGCTTCGCACTGCCGCGTGTCGAACGGGTCCTGACCAACCGTCGGACCCGCATCCAGAGCGATCTGGATGTTGCCCGCAAGGCAAAAGCCGAGGCTGACCGCGCCAGCGCGGAACTCCTCAGCGCCCGTCATGAAGCAGCCGAGCAGGCCCGCGCCCATGTGGAGCGGATCCAGAGCGAAGCCCGCGCCAGCGCGGATGCTCACGCTGCGGAAACGGCCAAGCGTCTCGAAGCCGAGATCGCAAACGCCGAGACCCGAATCACCCAGTCCCGTGAACAGGCCCTGTCCAGCCTGTCCGAGATCGCCACCAGCACCACTCAGGATCTGGTTGCGCGTCTGATCGGCACTCAGGACGAACAGACTGTCGCCAGCGCCGTCAAACGCGTCAACGCCTGAAGGAGACGATGATGTTCCACGATCCCCGGTTCTGGACCGCCCTCGCCTTCGTCCTGTTCTTCGTCATTTTCGGACGCAAGCTCTGGATCGCCATCACCGGCCATCTGGACGCCCGCGCTGAAAGCGTCCGTCACGACCTCGACGAAGCAGCCCGCCTGCGTCGCGAAGCCGAGCAGATGCTGGAAGATGCCACCCGCGAGCGTGAAAAGACCCTGGCCGAAACACAGGCCATGCTTGCACGCTCCGAGGCCGAAGCCGCCGGTCTGGCAGAGCGCGCCCGCAAGGACGCTGAAGCCGCCGCAGCCCGCTACGAGAAGATGGCGCAGGATCGGATTCACGCAGCCGAACGCTCGGCCATCCGTGAAATTCAGGATCGCGCTGCCCAGATCGCAGTCGCCGCAGCCCGCGACGTTGTGTCGACCCGTCTGACGGAAAGCCCCGACATCGCCTCCAGCCTGCTCGATCAGAGCATCAACAGCCTGCCGGAAGCCCTTCGGCGCTCCGCCGCCTGATCCGATGCCCACCTCTACGGTGCAAGGTTCCTTTCATGACGACGGACAGCCCACAAGGCTCTCCGTCGTCATGGCCGTTCTGAACGAGGCGGATAACATCCTCCCCGTCTGTCAGGAACTGGCCGAAACCTTCGGTGCCGACTCTTCAATAGAAATTCTGGCCATTGACGACGGCAGCACAGACGCCACCGTCAAAAAGCTTCTGGAAGCCCGGCAAACGCTGCTGCCCCGCCTGCGCATCATCAGCCATCCGAAGCGCCTCGGAAAATCAGCCGCCCTCCGGACCGGCATTACTGCTGCCAACGGGCAGTGGATCGCCACCATTGACGGCGACGGGCAGGATGACCCTTCCGCCATTCTGACAATGCTGGAGCGTGCAACATCGACGCAAGGTGCACCGCCTCTGGTGGTGGGCGTCCGGCGCAAGCGCAATGACCGTTTGTCCCGCCGGATCGCCACGCGCTTCGCAAACGGGTTGCGCCGTCGCCTCCTGAACGACGGCTGCCCCGATACAGGCGCACCGCTCAAGCTCTTCCCGCGCGACCTCTTTCTAAAAATCCCACAGTTTGAAGGCGTCCACCGCTTCCTACCTGCCCTGCTGGGACATTACGGCGCGCCTCTGATCTGCATCGAAGTCCAGCATCGCGCCAGACTGCATGGCAGCTCGAAATATACCAATTTCAACCGGGCCCTCGTGGGAATCCGTGACCTTCTGGGCGTCATGTGGCTCCAGAACCGCACGCACCTGCCCGATCACCTGACCGAACACTGAAACCGTCACCGGGTCCCGCTGCCGCGGTTCCCTGCCGCACGTCCGGCCTGACAGAACGGCGCGGAGAGTGCCCATGATCCTGAACCTCCGGCATTATGCTTTTCTGGGGCTGCTTGCCTTTCTGCTCGCCCTACCAGGCCGCACGACACTTCCGCCGCTTGATCGGGACGAACCGCGCTACATGGAAGCATCGGAACAGATGCTCCTCTCGCACAACTTCATCGACGTCCGCTTTCAGGACAAGCCACGCTATCTGCAACCGGCCGGAATCTACTGGCTGGAAGCAGCCTCAACAGCAGCAGCAGAAAAAATCTTCGGTCCTTCCGTTCTACGCAAAACCTGGCCGTACCGGATTCCAAGCCTGCTCGCCGCAGCGACGATCATACCGTTAACAGCCTGGATCGGCGCGACCCTCTTCGGAGGTCCCACCGGCCTGATGGCCGCTGGCCTGTTAATGGTCTCTACCCTGTTCGTCGCCGAATGCCATATGGCGACCATCGACACCGTCCTGCTGCTCGACATCCTCTGCATTCAGGCCGCGCTTTTATGCGCCTTTACAGATCGGCAGAAAAATCGCCCAACGCATCTCCGGGTGGCCATTGCCTACTGGCTCGCTCTGGGTGTGGGCCTCATGCTCAAGGGCCCCGTCGTCCTCATTCCGGGATTCGGTACCCCGCTGGCCCTGTGGCTGATGGAGCGCGACCGGTCATGGTGGTCTCGTCTTCGCCCCCGCTGGGGCTGGCTCATCATGCTTGCCGTCGTCGTTCCCTGGTGCGTCGCCATTGAAGTCATCAGCGGCGGAGACTTCTTTGCCCGCGCGGTCGGGCGTAACTTTCTTGGCAAGGTGGCTCATGGTCAGGAAGCCCACGGGCTTCCCCCCGGCTTTCACCTTCTGGTCTTCGGACTGGCCTTCTGGCCCGGATCGCTTTTCGCCGCCCTCGCCATCCCGTCCGTCTGGAAGAACAGAAAACTGCCACAGGTCCGCTTCCTGTTGAGCTGGATTCTTCCCCACTGGCTGGTGTTCGAACTGATCGCGACCAAACTCCCCCACTACGTCCTGCCAACCTATCCGGCGATTGCCATTCTCACCGCAGCCAGTCTGATGCTCTGGCCCATTCCCAAAACCCCGCGATGGGCCAAAGCCCTGCTTGGTGCTTACGGCGTCTTGTGGACGATTATCGGTCTCGCGTTCTGTTTCGCTGGGAGTGTCGCGCTCTATAGCCTTGAACATACAGTCTCTCCCTCAGCCCTTATCGCGCTGGGTGGCGCCCTGCCATTGATGCTCGGCGCCGTCATAATGCTGCTGAAACAGGAGCGCAAACAGGCCGCCTTCTGCGCGATGGGCGCCGCCGTCATCGCTCATGCAGGTCTCTTTCTGGGCGTTATCCCTAACCTGCAGACTATCCGTCTCAGCCCCAGAATCGCTGACCTTTTCGAGAATGTTCGCCCTTGTACGAACAGCACCCTCGTGTCTTCATCTTATTCAGAACCAAGTCTTGTCTTTCTTGCGGGTCCCAACACCCAACTTATCGGGCCAGCAGCCGCCGCAGAGTATCTACACGACCATCCACAATGTAGTCTGGCGTTGATTGATCGCCGCGATGAGGCCGCGTTTAATGACGCCTTAACCAAATATGGCCTCGATAGTGTTGAATATGGTCGCCTCCAAGGCGTCAATTATTCAAACGGGCACCATCTTGATTTAGGGCTTTTTGCGCCTCGATAAACCCGCACATTTTAAAATTCAGACGACACTTGAGAAAATACGGGATCTTAATGGCACGTCTTGCGTATCATGATACTGGAGCTTTTCATGCCTTACACTCCGATATTTGATGAGAAAAAATCATCTGGACTAAGTCTTTGAAGGCGACAGTTTTTATTCTAGGATTGAAATACTATTTCAGAATTAAAATATTAATAACTTGTCAGGGGAAAATTAATGATTATCTGCCAGATTGATGAATTTTCTGTTCATGGCATCCGAGGCTGGGCAACAGATACCGAAAATCCATCACAGCCTGTATTCCTTCACGCGTTGGCAGATGGTCAGGAATTTCTTCAGTTCCATTGTACAGATCTGCGTGACGATGTTCACGCTTCCGGCATTCCATCCAAAAATACCGGCTTCCAGATACCAATGCCTCCCAGCCTTCTGGATGGCGAAAAACATAATATCACCTTCAAAAACCGCCTCAAACAAATTGAACTCTACTCACAAAATCAGAAGCTGGAGCATATCTCATTCTCTGGCAGGCTTCCGGTAGAAACACGTTCCTTTGTCGATGGTCTGAAACAAGGCGCCTTGAGCGGCTGGGTTGTCTGCGGCAACGACATTGAAGGATGGAAGGGAAACCAACAAATTCTCGTGACCTGCAATGGTCAGAAAATTGCCCAAATCGAAGCCAACAGATATCGTGGGGACGTCGGAAAAGCGCTGTCCTGCGATCCCTACTGCGGTTTCCAGTTTTCGCCGCCGGATCTGTATCGCAAACCCTACGAGCAAGAATTCCGTTTCTACGTCCTGCCCGACATGCTGGAAGTGACCAACAGCCCCTGCCTGACCAGTTTTGTTACGGACGCAAACGAATCTCTAATTATAGACGTGATTGATCAGATTGACGCTCTACATGTGGAATTGACCCGTCTGCGTCGCAAGGTCCGGGAAATTCTTCCCCAACCCGGATTTACCATTGCCGATTATCATTCCTGGGCAACGGCCTACTTCCCGGTTCTGCGAAAATATGTCGATCGCACCCGCGATAATGATCTTATCGCCGGCGACCCACTGGTCAGTATTGTCTGCCCGGTCTGGAATCCGGATCTTACGGATTTCACAGCAGCTATCGAAAGTGTCCGTGCCCAGACGTGGCAGAACTGGGAACTCATCCTTGTTGATGACTGTAGCAAAAATGCCGAGCTGCGCGCCGTCATCGAAGATTTTGCCAAGGCTGACCCTCGCATCAAGCCAATATTCCAAGAAAAGAATGGCGGCATCAGCATTGCGACCAATGCGGGCCTCGAAGCTGCTCAGGGTGAATGGGTCGCATTCTTCGATCATGATGATCTTCTTGCAGATGTCGCTGTCGAATACATGCTGCGGGAAGCGACGAGAAGCCGCACCGATCTGATCTATTCAGACGAAGATAAAATTGACGCCAGCGGTTATTACCGGGAACCCGCCTTCAAGACCGACTGGAACTACCGGCTTCTTCTCGGCGTCAACTATGTCTGCCATTTCGTGATGATCCGTCATTCTGCCCTGCAGAAAGTCGGCGGCCTCAACAAGGACTATGACGGCGCACAGGACCACGATTTCCTGCTCCGCGCCTCCGAGCATATTCCCGCTGAGAAAATCCATCACGTCCCCGAAATTCTGTATCACTGGCGCATCACCGCCAATTCGACAGCCTCCGACATTGGCAATAAGCGTTACGCCATTGATGCGGGCATCAAGGCCGTGAACGATCACCTTGAACGTCGTAATCTGCCTGCCAATGTCGATTCCCAAATGGGAATGACACTCTACACAGTGGACTGGCAGTTCAATCAGTCTCCGTCGGTCACGATCATCATCCCTTACAAGGATGAAATTCCCACCACCGAGCGATGCCTGGATGCCATCCAGAAATATACCCGATATCCGAATTACAAGGTCATTCTGATCAACAACTGGTCGATCACGAAAGAGGCAGAGGCTTTTGCAAAAAAAGTCGACGAGATTCCCAATGTCGAGATTCTGACTGTCAAGGAGCCCTTCAACTATTCCCGCATCAACAATCTCGCGGCAAAAGACGAAGCGTCTGATTTTCTTCTATTCCTCAACAACGATGTCTTTGTTGAACAGGAAAACTGGCTCGAAATTCTGGTCAACGAAGCTCTCGCAGATCCGCAGGTCGCAATCGTTGGCGGTAAATTCGTTTATCCCAATCAGACCGTCCAGCACGCCGGAGTCCTTCTCGGGATCGGTGATGTCGCCGGCCATGCCCATGTCGGCATCCCGCGAAACGAAGGCGGTTATGCCGGTCGTGCCTACTTCCCACAGGAAATTTCGGCTGTAACCGCAGCCGGAATGCTGATCCGTCGTCCGGCCTTCGAACTGGTTGGAGGCTTTGATGAAGAACATCTCAAAGTCGCGTTCAACGATATCGATCTGTGCCTGAAAGTTCGCGACGCTGGTTACAAGGTCATCTGGACACCTGACTTCTGTGCAGAGCATCATGAAAGCCTGAGCCGCGGCAGCGACGATCGCCCTTCAACAGAGCGCCGCTTCTTCCACGAAACGCAGTTCATGATTGAAAAATGGGGCAAAACGCTCCGTACGGACCCATTTTACAACCCGCATTTCACCCTCGATCGACAGGTCTTTTATGATCTGACAATCCCGGGCGTGGACGAAACGCGTTATCCCCCTCTCGCGTCTTCCAGAAAGAAAATTCGCCCTCTCTGGGACGCCCCGATATTCACGGTTGAACCGAAAAAGGTGTCTCCTGCCACGGAAAAGCCCGCGACGAGAAAAACTCAGACTAAAACCCGAACCAAAAAGCCTGCCGCTGCCACATCGGCTGAATAACAACGATTTTCCCTGATCAATAAACCCGACAGGCCATATGTTGCGCAAACATCGTGCAGCATATGTCCTGTTTTCGATTGAAAATCGAAGACGCATTTCCGGACGGGTCAGCAACAGGAAAAAGCAATTTTCGCACACTGCTTTATTTAAAGAAGAGAGAAAACCGTGGTGGAGCTGAGGGGAATCGAACCCCTGACCTCCTCATTGCGAACGAGGCGCTCTCCCATCTGAGCTACAGCCCCACGGTCGAACGATAGTTCTCCTCTTCCTTCACGCTGTCAAGCAGACCTGAGCGCAGGATGTTGTTCTGTGCTATTGCTATGGCTACAAGCGTTTTCCGACCGGCCTTTCGGCTGCCCTAACCGACATTCGACGAGGTTTTTGCATGGTTGCCCTGCACACCATTATCCTGATGCTGATCCAGGCTTTCGTATGGATTCTTCTGGCGTATTGCATTTTGTCGATGCTGCTTGGTTTCGGCATCCTCGATATCCGCAACCGCTTTTTCTATTCCATTTTCAACACATTGGCCAAGATCGTCGAGCCTGTCATGGCGCCGATCCGCAGTATCCTGCCCAACACAGGTGGCGTGGATTTTGCGCCCATGGTGGTCCTGCTGCTGATTCAGTTTCTGGTCTATCCCGCCGTAAACCGGATCTTTTTCATGCTCGCAACCCAGAGCAGCTTCTAAGAGCTTTTATCTCAGGGCGCGCCACACCTCTTCCAGCGCCTCAATAAGGCTGTCAGCGGTTTCCTGATGCAGCATCCCGTCCGGACGCTCCATCAGGACTGACCATTTTTCTCCCTGCTGGCGCTCCATTTTGACGGTCCAGTCCTCAGGAAGGCGGGAGAAAACCCGTTCCATGCGGGCCTCAGCCGTTAACGGCTTTGCGTAATTATGTCCCATCGCTGATTGCTTTCGCCGTCCCGATCGAGATTTCCCGAGGGTCAGCCCGTACCACCTACCGTCAGACCCGAAATTTTCAGTGTTGGCTGACCAACGCCCACTGGCACGCCCTGACCAGCTTTACCGCAGGTTCCAATCCCCGAATCAAGCGCAACATCGGACCCGATCATGGAGATCTGGTTCATGGCATCCGCACCATTCCCGATCAGGGTCGCCCCCTTGACCGGACGGATGATTTTCCCGTCTTCCACAAGATAGGCTTCCGAAGCCGCAAATACGAATTTCCCCGACGTGATATCAACCTGCCCACCACCAAAATTCACGGCGTAGAGCCCCCGCTTGATCGAACGGATCATCTCATCCGTCGTGGCACTCCCTTCCAGCATCAGCGTATTGGTCATGCGAGGCATCGGCGCGTGGGCATAAGACTGACGACGCCCGTTTCCGGTCGATTTCGTCCCCATCAGACGGCCATTCAGACGATCCTGAAGATAACCCGTGAGAATGCCATCCTCGATCAACACCGTCCGGGACGTCGGCGTACCTTCGTCATCAACACTGAGCGATCCCCGGCATTCGGGCAGTGTTCCGTCGTCAACCACTGTCACACCCGGAGAGGCCACACGTTTGCCGATCATTCCTGAAAAGGACGACGTCCCTTTGCGGTTGAAATCCCCTTCCAACCCATGGCCTACAGCTTCATGCAGCAAAATGCCCGGCCAGCCCGGGCCAAGCACCACATCCATTTCCCCAGCGGGCGCAGGGGCCGCTTCCAGCGTAATCAGGGCCTGCTTCAGCGCCTTGTCGACCGCATCCCGCCACGTTTCCGGAGCCAGCAGACGGTCCAGTTCGTACCGCCCGCCCAGACCACAGCTTCCGCTCTCACGCTGGCCATTCTTTTCCACAACAACCGATACGTTCATTCGCACCAGAGGCCGCAGATCCGCAACATCGCCCCCGGCATCCGCCCGACGCATGATCTGCACCGCCTGCCATTCGGAACTCAGCACGGCACTGACCTGCACTACACGGGAATCCAGCCCCCGCGCATAGGAATCAATTTCACTCAGAACCGCAGCCCGGGCCGCAAAATCCGTCCCTTCAAGCGGACGGGAGTCTCCGTAAAGCCGCTGGTTTGTGGCCTGCGGCCCCGGCGCCATCACACCACTCCGCCCCTGCCGAACGGCCCCCACCGTACTGACAGCCCGCGCCAGAGCATCGCGGCTGATATCGTCGGCATGGGCAAACGCCGTCTCCGTTCCCAGAACAGCCCGCAAACCAAACCCTGAAGACGTGTTGAAGCTGGCGGAGCGGATCGTCCCGTCATCCAGACTGATGCTCTCGTTTTCCCGGTATTCCAGAAAAAGCTCACCGTCATCCACACCCTCAAGCCCCCGATCAACGAGCGCCTTGGCGTCCTCACGGGTCAGCTTTGAATCAGGCCGCCCGAAAAACAGGGCATCGGTCGTCGCAAGAGCGCCCAGAGTATCAGCAGCAACAGACATGAAAAATCTCCAGACAGAAAACGTGTGACAGAACCGAGCTTTTAAGAAAGGGCTTTTTGCAGCCGTTTCAAGGCTTCAGACAGGATCTCGGGCTTTTTGCAGAATGCGAACCGGATCAGGTTCTGCGGCGGAGCATCCCCCTCAGGGTCATAGAAGGCTGAAACCGGGATCGTCGCGACTCCTGCATGCTCAACCAGCCAGCGTGCGAAGTCCACATCGCTCCGCCCATCCGCATGACGCGAGATATCTGCCACGATGAAATAGCTCCCATCGGCGGGCAACGTCTCAAAGCCCAGACGATGCAGACCGTCCCGCAACAGATCCCGCTGCGTTTCCATCTGAGCCGACAGAGCCTGATAATAGCTCTCGTCCTTGTTCAATCCATAAGCCACGGCCCGCTGAAGGTTCGGCGCGGTCGCGAACACCAGAACCTGATGCGCCTTGGCCACCACCGATGCCAAGGAGGCCGGTGCGGTCACATAGCCGACTTTCCATCCCGTCAGGGAAAAACTCTTGCCCGCACTTCCGATCCGCATGCACCGCTCACGCATTCCCGGCAGCGTCATCAGAGGCATGTGTTTCACGTGAAACGTCAGGTGCTCATAAACCTCGTCGCAGATCGCATACGCATCATGCTCCCGCACCAGATCCGCAATCAGTTCAAGCTCCTCGCGGACAAAAACCTTCCCTGACGGATTCATCGGCGAGTTAAGCATGATCGCCTTTGTCTTCGGCCCAAACGCCGCCCGAAGTTCCGCTTCCGGCAGCGACCAGTGCGGCGGCTGGAGCCGCACACAACGCGGAACGGCTCCCAGAAGCCTGAGTGCTGGCAGATAGGTGTCATAAAGCGGCTCGATCACCACCACCTCATCCCCCGGCTCCACCACCGCCATGAGGCAAGCCGCCAGCGCTTCGGTCGCCCCGGATGTCACAACCACTTCCGTCGCCGGATCAACCTCCAGCCCATAGAAACGCCGGTTGGAAGACGCCACAGCGTCGCGCAGCTCAGGCAGTCCCGTCAGCGGCGCATACTGGTTACGCCCGTCCTGGAGCGCCTCCGCAGCCACCTGAATAATATCCTGCGGCCCCTCCGTATCCGGGAACCCCTGCCCCAGATTGATCGCTCCGTGCTTCACGGCAAGCTGGGACATGATCGTGAAAATGGTCGTCGGAAGACCCGCAAGATACTGATTCGGAGTTTTCATTGATGAGGTCCAGAGCACACGAAAAACACAAAGCGCCTCACCATTGCAGGCCAACGCCGGACTGAAAAGCCTTTCAATCCCGCATCCGTGTTTTCCGACGCATATCGCGCAGCAGGATCTGCCCCAGCCCTCGCATCAGAAGCATCGCCAACACGATCAGAACAATGCCGACACCACAGGAAACAACGGCCGCTTCCCATGAAAGGGGGATGGCATTTTTCGGTGCATCACCTGTCGTAACCGTAATCGTAAACAGGCCGTCATTCCTGACGAACACGTCCTGCGGAACAAAAAACCGCAACACAGGCATCGCCGTGAGCAGAAGCCCCGTCAGACCGAACACAATGACAACAAGGCCACCCGTGAAAGCCAGAAGGCTTCCAGCAGCCAGTCGCAGCAGAACCCAAAGCAGAGCAAACGGATTGGACTGCTGCACCCCGACCGACAGCTCATGCCGGATCGTAAAGCGTGCAGCGAGCCTGTCCGGCTTTCCCAGCTTTTCCAAAAGCGCCTGTACGGCCCCATCGCCCAACCGCGCCTGCGCTGCAACCTGCGCCCGCACTTCTGAAACAATCAGATCGCGCTCGCTCTCGGGCAGGCTCAGCAGCCCACCACGAAATTCATGCAGATAACGTTCAACCGGCAGAGACAGCAGATCACTGTCTTTCCAGCCATCCAGAGATTCGGCAGCACGGGTCATGAGGATATTTCCCAAAAAGAGTCTTGCTGCCCTCTTTGCATGCAAGTTTCGGACCAGACGTGGAAAGCTTTGATCCGCTTCCGCAAGATTCTACCTCAAATCCGCAGAATGGCGTAATTTCCCATACTCGACAGACGGGCATTTGTCGCTTAATCGTTTTGCAGCCGTTTACACGATGCAAGGCGACAGATCGATGGCCAAGAAAGCCCCCACTTCCTCTACCGTGAAACCGAAGGCCGCTCCGGCGCGCCGTCCCGCAAAGGCCGCAGCGCCCAAAACTGCTCCGGCAGCGTCCGGCAAGCCGCCCGCTCCGAACCCGCTGGCCGTAGCCCGCGTCTTCGAGATGATCCAGGAGCACGCGGCGGAATTCGTCGATCTGCGCTTCACGGACCCCAAGGGCAAGTGGCACCACACAACCCAGACGGTCTCGACCATCGAAGACGACACCTTCGTCGAAGGTTTCATGTTCGACGGCTCGTCCATCCAGGGCTGGAAAGCCATCAACGAGTCCGACATGGTCCTGCTGCCGGACCCGGAAACGGCCGTCATGGACCCGTTCTCGGCCAAGCCGCAGCTGATCCTGTTCTGCGACATCATTGATCCGAAGACGGGCAATTTCTACAACCGGGATCCGCGCTCGACCGCCAAGCTCGCAGAAGCCTACCTTAAGTCGGCTGGCTTCGGTGACACGGCATTCTTCGGCCCGGAAGCCGAGTTCTTCATCTTCGACAACGTGCAGTTCGGCACAGGCCCGAATTTCGGCACGTATCAGCTCGACAGCATCGAAGGCCCCGGCGCATCCCTGAAGGCATATCCGGAAGGCAACATGGGTCACCGCCCTGTCGTCAAGGGTGGCTACTTCCCGGTCCCGCCCGTGGACAGCGAGCATGACCTGCGCGCCGAAATGCTCTCGACGATGGGCGAAATGGGCCTGCCGATCGAAAAGCATCACCACGAAGTCGCACAGTCGCAGCACGAACTCGGCACGAAGTTCGACACGCTCGTGAAGTCCGCAGACTTCATGCAGATCTACAAGTACTGCGTGCACAACGTCGCTCATTCCTACGGCAAGACGGCCACGTTCATGCCGAAGCCGATCTCGGGCGATAACGGCTCGGGCATGCATGTTCACCAATCCATCTGGAAGGACGGCAAGCCGACCTTCGCCGGTGACAAGTATGCAGACCTGTCCGAAGACGCGCTGTTCTACATCGGTGGCATCATCAAGCACGCGAAGGCCCTGAACGCCTTTACGAACCCGTCCACCAACTCCTACAAGCGCCTGATCCCGGGCTTCGAAGCGCCCGTGCTTCTGGCCTACTCCGCCGCGAACCGTTCGGCTTCGTGTCGTATCCCGCACGCAACCAACCCGAAGGCCAAGCGCGTCGAAGTCCGCTTCCCGGACCCGATGGCAAACCCGTATCTCGCCTTTGCCGCAATGCTGATGGCCGGCCTCGACGGCATCCGTAACAAGATCCACCCGGGCGACGCCATGGACAAGGATCTGTACGAACTGCCGAAGGAAGAACTGGCCCAGATCCCGACGGTCTGCGGTTCGCTCCGTGAAGCGCTCGAAGCCCTTCAGGAAGACCACGCATTCCTTCTCGAAGGCGGCGTCTTCACCAAGGACCAGATCGAAAGCTACATCGACATCAAGTGGCCGGAAGTCTACAAGTTCGAACACACGCCGCATCCGGTAGAGTTCGAGATGTACTACTCGGTCTGATCCGGGTCACAACATCGCTTTAACGGAAAGCCCGGCCTTCACGCCGGGCTTTTCTGTATTCCCCCTCCAAGACAGCCCGATGATTCCTCCCGCCCTTGAAACCTTTTCCTCGTCCGCCCTGCCTGTCCTCGACATCGCAGGCACAATCGTCTTCGCGATTTCGGGTGCCATTGAGGCCGCCCGCGCGCGCCTGACCATCGTAACATTCATGTTCTTTGCTGCCATCACGGGCGTTGGCGGCGGAACGGTGCGGGACCTGCTGATCGGCGCACCCGTCTTCTGGATGCACGCTTCCGTCCCCATTGCCGCCTGCCTGCTTTCAGCAATCGCCGTCTGGTTCACCCCCGCACGCTTCTGGCCAGCCCTCGCGGTGGAATGGTTCGACGGACTTGGAATCGCAGCCTATGGCGTCTTTGGCTCAGCCAAGGCGCTGGCCTACGGCATTCCGTTGATCCCGGCGGCTCTCATGGGAATTGTCAGCGCCTGCATGGGCGGTATTTTCCGGGATATCCTGGCAGGCGTGCCGTCCATCATCATCCGACCGGAACTTTACGTCACAGCCGTCGCGCTGGCGTCAGGAAGCTATGTCTCCCTGACGGCGCTGGGCCTCAATACAAGCTTTGCGGCCGCAATTTCCGTCGTGGCTGGCTTCAGCCTGCGCGCCGTAGCCCTCATCAAAGGACTCGGCCTGCCGCATTACAAACGATAGGCGGCAGGTGCGTTCAAACGCCTCTCAGGCGATAACGTCGAAACCAACATCTTCGACAACATGCTGCAACGCCACCGGCGTCACTTTCTGCTCATCGTACTGAATGGCAGCCTGCCCCGGATCGAGCGTTACTTCTGCCGACGACACACCCGGAACATTGGACAGGGCAGACTGCAACTTGCCCGAACATCCGTTGCACGACATCCCGTCAACCTTGAACGTCACCATCGAAACCATCAGAGACTCTCCTGTCTTTAAAGGCTGCTCCGCAAAGCAGTCGATCCCCGAAATGGGGCATATTCCCACAGAAATGAAAACCGCTTTTTCAGACCGCGTCCGCAGCCTCATCCAGTGGCCGGACTTTCATGATGTCGAGCTGCGCATCCAGTTTTCCAAGTGCCTCACCCAGAGCCTTGAAATGCGGTGACGCCAGATGCGCCTCGAACCCGGTTTCCGAAGTCCAGACTTCGGAAACCACAAGCCGGCCAGTCTTTTCGATATCCTTGCTGACCACATACTGACGGCAGGCTTCTTCCTTGCGCGAAGACACGATACAGGCCGCAAAAGCATGTTCTGCCGCCGCCGCGTGGTCCGCTGCGACCGTCACAACAGCCGTGATGTGAACCGTCTGACTCATGGGGAAATTCCTCATCAACAATGGCAACTGCCCGGCCGCGACCTTTCCGCAGACGGGCAGTGTTTCACGTGAAACCATACCGCACAGTTTTGTGAGAAAGAACCCATGCCGGGTATCACAACAAAAGAGCTCGGACAGCAGAAAGGCGCCTTCCCAAAGGAAGACGCCTTTTCCTAAATACCAAACTAAAAAAGCTGTTTAGCCTTCAGCGTAGGTCGAAATATCCGGGCAGGAACAGACGAGGTTCCGGTCCCCCCAGGCATTATCCAGACGCCCGACCGGCGACCAGTATTTCGACGTGTCCACACCGCGGGGGAAACACCCCGCCTCGCGGCTGTAGGAACGGTCCCACGCGCCAGCCAGATCCGCCGTGGTATGCGGCGCAAACCGCAGCGGGCTGGCCTCCATCGCCACACGCCCGGCTTCAATTTCGGCAATCTCCGCGCGAATGGCGATCATCGCATCGCAGAAGCGATCCAGTTCACCCTTCCCTTCAGATTCCGTCGGCTCGATCATGAACGTCCCCGCTACCGGGAAGCTGACCGTCGGCGCATGGAACCCGTGGTCGATCAGACGCTTGGCGATATCGTCCACCGTTACACCGACCGTATCCTTCAGCGGCCGCAGATCAACGATGCATTCATGCGCCGTAAAGCCGTTCGTGCCGCGATACAGAACCGGATAATGCCCTTCCAGACGCGACGCGATGTAGTTCGCATTCAGGATCGCCATCGTCGTCGCCTGACGCAGTCCCTCGTCGCCCATCATCATGATGTAAGCAGCGGAGATCGGCAGAATAGACGCGGAGCCGTAAGGTGCCGCGGACACCGCAATACCATGCTGCCCCGGCAGATAGGGTGCCAGATGCTTGCCCACACCGATCGGCCCCATGCCCGGCCCGCCGCCGCCATGCGGAATGCAGAACGTCTTGTGCAGGTTGAAGTGCGACACATCCGCGCCATACAGCCCCGGACGCGCCAGACCAACCTGCGCATTAAGGTTCGCGCCATCCAGATAGACCTGCCCGCCCGCTTCGTGGACAAGCTCGCAGATCTCGACGATCCGCTCCTCGAACACGCCATGCGTGGACGGATACGTAATCATGATGGCCGCCACGCGCCCGTCATGCTGCGCGATCTTCGCCTTCAGATCCTCGACATCGACATTGCCATTCGCATCGCAGGCCACAACGACAACCCGCATTCCGACCATCTGCGCCGAAGCCGGATTGGTCCCATGTGCGGACGCCGGAATCAGGCAGACGTCGCGGTTCTCATCCCCACGCGCCCGGTGATAACCCCGGATCGCCAGAAGCCCGGCATACTCCCCCTGCGCGCCGGAATTCGGCTGAAGCGACACGGCGTCATACCCCGAAATCGCACAGAGCGTGCGCTCCAGATACGTGAACAGCTCGGCATAACCCTGAACCTGATCGGCGGGCGCGAACGGATGAATCCGCGAAAATTCCGGCCAGGTGATGGGGATCATCTCAGCCGTCGCATTGAGCTTCATCGTGCAGGAGCCCAGCGGGATCATCGTCCGATCCAGCGCCAGATCCTTATCCGCCAGCGCGCGCATGTAGCGCAGCAGATCCGTCTCGGAACGATGCGCATGGAACACAGGATGCGTCAGCAGCGGCGCCGTCCGGGACAGGCCCTCCGGTAGCGCATCCGTCACCGAAAGCGCCTGCTCGACAGACGCCAGATCCGCACCCTCACCCGCAAACGCCGCCCAGACCGCACGGATCGTTTCCGGCGCCGTGGTCTCGTCACAGGACACACCAATCCGGCCATTCCCCGCATCGCGCAGATTGATGCCGGACGCCACGGCCCGCGCCAGAACCTGCGGCGCAGAAGCACCAACCTGAACGGTGATGGTGTCGAAGAACACGTCCGTCTCAACATTCGCGCCCAGAGCTTTCAGCCCGGCAGACAGGATCGACGCCATCCGGTGCGTGCGTGCGGCAATCGCCTTCAGCCCTTCCGGACCATGATACACCGCATACATGGACGCGATGATCGCCAGAAGCGCCTGCGCCGTGCAGATGTTGGATGTGGCCTTCTCGCGGCGGATATGCTGTTCGCGCGTCTGAAGCGCCAGACGATAGGCGGGCTTGCCCGCACTGTCGCGCGACACGCCAACCAGACGCCCCGGCATATGCCGCTTGAACGCATCGCGCGTCGCCATGAACCCCGCATGCGGGCCACCAGCCCCCATCGGCACGCCATAACGCTGCATCGAGCCGATCGCGATATCCGCGCCCAGCGCGCCCGGACTTTCCAGCACCACGAGCGCCAGCGGATCACAGGCCAGAGCCGCAATCGCACCCTTCTCATGCAGCGCCGCAATCACGCCGCGCAGATCCCGCACCTGCCCCGAAGAGCCCGGATAGGACAGCAGCGCACCAAACACGGAGGACGCATCCAGATCCGTCTCCGGATCACCCACGACAATATCCCAGCCCAGCGGCTCGGCCCGCGTGCGGATCACAGCAACTGTCTGCGGATGCGTGTCGGCATCCACGAAGAACGCCGTTGCTTTCGACTTGCCCACACGCTGCGCCAGCGCCATGGCTTCCGCACAGGCCGTGCCCTCGTCCAGCAGGGACGCATTGGCGATATCCAGCCCCGTCAGATCCGCCACCAGCGTCTGAAAGTTCAGCAGCGCCTCAAGGCGGCCCTGGCTGATTTCAGGCTGATACGGCGTATAGGCCGTGTACCAGGCCGGATTTTCGAGAATGTTCCGCTGGATGACCGGCGGCAGAACCGTATCGTAATAACCTTGGCCGATCATGGAGGTCAGAACCTGATTGCGCGACGCAATCTGACGCAGACGCGCCAGCGCATCCTGCTCGGTCAGGGCCGCACCAATCCCGTGATCCCCGCGATCGAGAATGGCGGCCGGAATGGTCCGGTCGATCAGGTCATCGAGACTGGACGCGCCAACGACCCGCAGCATCTCCCCGATTTCGGAAGGACGCGGGCCGATATGGCGGGAGCTGAAATCTTCGGTCTGGGCAGGCCACAAGGTCGTCACAGGCAGGTTCTCTGGCATTTCATGAAAAGCGGAGGCAGGAATTTGGGACAGGCTGAAAGAAAAACGGGGCCTGCCAGCGCAGACCCCGCGAGCCTCAGAGGCTCTTGTACTGCTCGGCCGTCAGTAGGCCCTTGAGGTCGTCCGGGTTGGAAACCGTCATGCGGAAGATCCAGCCCTCGCCTTCCGCATCGCGGCCCACCAGCGTCGGATCATCGGACAGCGCTTCGTTGAAGCCCGCCAGCGTACCCGCCACCGGTGCATAGATGTCGGAGGCCGCCTTCACGGATTCGACAACCGCGGCCGCATCACCGGCAGCAACTTCCGTGCCCTCGTCCTTGGCTTCAACGAACACCAGTTCGCCCAGCTCTTCAGAGGCATGCGTCGTGATGCCAACAGTGGCCTGATCGCCATCGACGCGGATCCATTCATGGGACTTCGTGTAATAGGTCGTCATTGCTGCTTTTTCCTGATCTGAAAGTCTACTGTAAGTTCAGCGCTTGAAGCCGGGTGCCACGAACGGCATCGCCCGCACATGCAGCGGCACATACTTGCCCCGCAGTTCCGCAAAGACGGGTGTGTCCAGCGCCGCATGATCCGACGCGACATAGCCCATCGCAACAGGAGCCTTCACGCTCGGGCCAAACGCCCCGGACGTAACCACCCCGATTTCCTTCTGTCCCTCGGCATCGGCAAAGAGCTTCGCCCCTGCCCGCACCGGAGCCCGACCTTCCGCCAGCAGACCCACGCGCTTACGCGACACGCCATCGCGCGTCTGCTTCAGCACAACTTCCGCACCCGGATAGCCACCCTCGCGGGAACCGCCCTCACGACGCGCCTTCTGGATCGCCCAGCCCAGCGAGGCTTCAACCGGCGTGGTCGTGACATCAATGTCATTGCCATACAGGCACAGTCCGGCCTCAAGACGCAGCGAATCCCGCGCGCCCAGACCAATCGGCAACACATCCGGCTGCGCCAGGATTGCGCGTGCGACCTTCTCGGAATCCGCGCCCGCACAGCCAATCTCGAACCCGTCCTCGCCCGTATAGCCGGACCGCGACACCGTCACCTTCACGCCCGCGAGTTCCGTCTCGATCACATCCATGAAGCGCATGTCCTTCACGGCCGGGCAGAGCGGTGCCAGAGCCGCTTCAGCCGCCGGACCCTGAAGCGCCATAAGACCGCGATCAAACTGGCGCGTCACAACACACCGATCAGACAGCGCCTTCTCGATCCGGTCTGCGTCCTGAACCTTGCAACCCGCATTCACGACTACCAGCAGATCATGGCCCATATTCGCGACCATCAGATCGTCCAGAATGCCACCCTCGTCATTAGTCAGCAGTCCATAACGCTGACGCCCGGCGGCAAGCCCGACATAATCGGCAGGGACCAACGTCTCAAGCGCGGCGGCCGCGTCCTTCACGTCGCCGCTTTTCGCAGCAATGCGGATCTGCCCCATATGGGACACGTCGAACAGACCGGCCTTCTCGCGCGTATGCAGATGCTCCGCCATCAGCCCCGCAGGGAACTGGATCGGCATCTCAAAGCCTGCGAACGGCACCATTTTCGCGCCAAGTTCCAGATTCAGATCGTAAAGGGGAGTACGCTGGAGGGAATCGCTCATACGAAAAAGCCCGGTCCATTCTCTCTAAAGACGTGAAGATGCAGACGCCCCCGGCACTCCGCAGAACGCGGCCGGAAAAACGTCGCCCCTTCTGTCCTTTCGCCTGAGATCGCTATCCCGTCGGCGGATGCGTCAAGCGCACCTCTCTCCAGAATGTCCTGACCGACTCGGTCCTTTGGCCTGAGAGTTTCCGGGGCGGTTGCTCCTTCGGCGCCAGCCTCTCGGCCGGTCTCTCCCGTGTCGGTCACCCCAATCCTGCCAGTTTCCGAAAAACTCCGCAATCGTTACGATCGCTCCTGCGTTGTGTCCCGAGACCTTAAATGCACAAAGGAGACCTCCATGGCTGGCGAACTGACGGTCATTGCCGAATTTGAGACCACACCGGCAACCTATGACAGATTTCTCAAGGTCTGCGCCTATGACAGCGAACGCTCCGTCGCCGACGAATCCAGCTGCCACAGCTTCACGGTCCTCTCCCCCGAAACGGAAGCCGATACCGTCATCCTCGTAGAAGTCTATACCGACCGCGCAGCCTTCGAAGAACACCTCAGGACCCCGCATTTCGAGGTCTTCGCAAACGCTGTAAAAGAACTCGACATCAAGGAACGCAGCGTCCGCTTCCTGAAGAAAAGGGCTCCCTGAACAATGCATCTTTCAAACACGAAACGCCTCCTCACCATCACCCTCCTATGCGGCACGGTGTCCGCCTGCGCGTCCCATCCGCAGCATAATCCGCGCACCCGTCTGATCGGTATCCCCAACCCCGCCAGCGTCTATTGCACGCAGCAGGGCGGCCGACATGGCGACGTGCGGACTGCGGGCGGCGAAACCGGCACCTGCACCTTCCCCCCCAATCAGATCTGCGACGAATGGACGCTCTACCGCGAACACCGCTGCGTCGCGCCTCTGGCCAAGATGAAACCCTGATTTTCCAGCCCGGTCAGGCCCGAACGGGGCCGCCGGGTTTTTCATTTTCCAAATGCATAACATGTTATGCATTTCATCCACATGTTCCCCGGAATCCGCATGACCGCCCTGTCTCCCCTGAGCGCCCTGACCACACGCACCACCAGACTCTTCACGCTCTTGCTGGAACGCGACCTCAAAAAGACGGGCCTTCGGATCGGTCAGCTTCCCGTGCTGCAGGCCCTGCAGGACGGAAAGGCGCTCAATCAGAAAGCCCTCGCGGATTTTGCGGATATCGAACAGCCGGGCATGACGACACTGCTCGCCCGGATGGAGCGGGACGGCCTGATCCAGCGCGAACCAGACCCAACAGACCGCCGCAGCACACTGGTCACACTGACGCCGGACGGCCAGCGGAAAAGCCGGAATATCGTTCCCATAATGGAACATTTAACCGACACAGCACTCAAGGGGTTTACACCCCTTGAACGCGATATTCTCGTAACACTTCTGGAACGGATCAACAGCAGCCTGAAAGAGCAACTGTAACCGCCTGCCCCTTTAATGAAGAGGCAGGCGCGATATCATTTTCCGGTCTTCGGAAGATGTTCGGCAATATAGGGTGGCAGATTGAACGCCCCGACATGGATCTCCGGCGTCCAGTAGCGCGTCGTGCCCACGATCTTCGCAGCGTCCGCACGGGCGCGGATCTGCTCAACCGTCTGCGTGTTCGGCGCCTGCCCCTTGGAGGCCACACCCAGCGTCATGAACCCGCCGACATAGGTCGGGACAGCCGCGACATACGCACCGACATGCGGGAAGAACTTTGCACGACGCAGGCTCGTCTCATGCAGTTCATCAGCCTGCATGAACGGAACGCCACACTGGTTCACGATCAGACCTTCGTCCGAAAGGATGCGCGCGCAGTTGCTGTAGAACTCATCCGTGAACAGCACTTCGCCCACACCGATCGGATCGGTGCTGTCGACGATGATTACGTCGAACGACCCATCAGCCGCCTTCAGAACATAGTCGATGCCGTCGCCGACAATGACCTCGGCGCGCGGGTCGTTCCAGGCATCTCCGGCAATGTTCGGCAGATACTGCTTGGACAACTCGATCACAGCACCGTCGATCTCGACCATGACAGCCTTCTCGACCGTCTCATGCTGCAACACGCGACGCAGAACGCCACCGTCACCCGCACCGATGATCAGAACGCGCTTCGCACAGGGATGCGCCAGCAGAGGCACATGCGTCAGCATTTCCTGATAGACGAACTCGTCACGCTCGGTGATCTGGATGACACCATCCAGAACCAGCACGCGACCGTGGCTGGAGCTTTCGAACACCACCACGTCCTGAAAATCGGATTTTACCCGTGCGAGTTCGCGCGTAACGAGAAAACGCTGTCCCCAATCCGGGTACAGTGTCTCGTTGAGCCATGTTTCAGCCATGGATCATCGTTTCCTTGTCGGAGTATATTGAAAAAGGGCCGGTTTTATCCGGCCCTTTCATCAGTTCAGACCGCTTTTGCGGCCTTGTCCTGCACGCGGCCGCGCCGCATGGCGTCGACCTCGATCCGGCCAGCCTGAAACAGGCGCTGCATCACCGGAATCGACAGGTTCGGATCACACACACCGCACATGAACACGTCCACAGCGGCATAATTCCGTTCCGGCCACGTATGGATCGAAATATGGCTTTCCGCCAGCACGATCACGCCCGACACGCCGCCATTGGGCGTGAAGTGGTGAAAATGGCTGTGCAGAATCGTCGCGCCAGCTGCAACCGCAGCTTCACACAGCGTTTCATCGATCCGCATCGGATCATCGAGATTCCGGGCGTCCCAGAAATCGATCAGCAGGTGATTGCCAGCAAAACGCTCGCCATCACGCTCAATGAAGTAATCTTTGCGCTCATCCTCGACGAAGTGAGCGGCGCTGTTCTGGATATCTCTCGGGAGTTCCGATACCATCCCCAGTTGAGCAAGTGCGTTCATCACGTACCCCCAAACCAGTAGACAGCCTGTTGGGCAAAGAATGCCCCCTTGGGCCAGGAAGCGCGCTAGTTACCGGCCCCTCCCCCCTGATGCAAGCACTTTATGGGGCGATTCCCCAATATGTCACATATCTTTTTCGCCCCATGTCCCTGTTGCATGAGAAAGAGGTTTTCCCTTTCCTGCACACAGGGCTGAGACCAAAAATTTCACAAATCCCCGAGCCCCGAAAACAGTTCGGGCGCCGGATCTGCGGGAAGCGAATCCCCCCAAATCCCGACGCCCGACAGACGCTGATACGTCCCGATCCAGAGAGGCCGAATCCGGCCCTCCAGACCCCCCTGATCAGTTCTTGGTCTTGTCGACCAGCTTGCCCTTGGCAATCCACGGCATCATCGCACGCAGCTTCTCACCGGTCTTCTCGATCTGGTGCGCGTCGTTGCGGGCGCGGATGGCCTTGAAGCCAACGCCACCGGACTGGTTCTCAAGGATGAAGTTACGAACGAACGTGCCGTCCTGAATGTCCGTCAGAACGCGCTTCATCTCGGCTTTGGTTTCCGCCGTGATGATGCGCGGCCCCGTCACATACTCACCATACTCCGCAGTGTTGGAGATGGAGTAGTTCATGTTGGAGATGCCGCCTTCGTAGATCAGATCCACGATCAGCTTCATCTCGTGCAGACATTCGAAATAGGCCATTTCCGGCGCATATCCGCCTTCAACCAGCGTCTCGAAACCAGCGCGGATCAGGTCAACGACGCCACCGCACAGAACAGCCTGTTCGCCAAACAGATCGGTTTCGACTTCTTCTTTGAAGGTCGTCTCGATGATGCCTGCACGGCCGCCACCATTGGCGCTGGCATAGGACAGGGCGATTTCGAGCGCATTGCCCGAAGCGTTCTGCGCCACGGCCACGAGGGACGGAACGCCACCGCCACGCTGGTATTCAGAACGAACCGTATGGCCCGGGCCCTTCGGCGCGATCAGGAACACGTCCAGATCCGGACGAGCTTCAATGATGCGGAAATGGATGGACAGACCATGTGCGAAGGCAAGGGCTGCGCCCTGCTTCAGGTTCTTCTCAAGGCTGTCCTTGTACAGGGCGCCCTGACCTTCATCCGGCGTCAGAACCATGACCACATCGGCCCACGCGGCTGCGTCTTCCGGGGACATGACCTTGAAACCAGCCTCTTCAGCCTTCTTGACGGCAGAAGACGTCGGACGCAGGCCAATGACGATATCCGTCAGGCCGCTGTCCTTGAGGTTGTTGGCGTGAGCGTGACCCTGGCTGCCATAGCCGATGATCGCGACTTTCTTGCTCTTGATCAGATTCAGATCGGCATCGCGATCATAATATACCCGCATCAGACAGGCTCCTTGTTAAGGTGAAAGACTGAAGGACCGCGCCCAATGGCGGCAATCCCGGTGCGCGAAACCTCGGCCAGACCAAGGGAGCGCATCAACTCGATGAACGCGTCGATCTTTTCGGGCGATCCCGTCAGTTCAAACACGAAACTCGTGGCCGTCGTATCCACTGGGCGTGCGCGGAACGAATCCGCAATGCGCAGGGCCTCCGTCCGGCGCTCGCCGGACGAGACAACCTTCACCAGCGCAAGCTCACGCCCCACATACGGACCTTCTTCCGTCAGGTCGCAGACGTCATGCACCGGAATCAGACGCTTGAGCTGCGCCTTGATCTGTTGGATCACCATCGGCGTGCCCGACGTCAGCACCGTGATGCGCGAGAGCTTCTGCTCCGCATCCACCAGCGCCACCGTCAGGCTCTCGATGTTATAGCCACGGCCGGAAAACAGGCCCACCACGCGGGCCAGCGCGCCACTTTCGTCCTCGATCAGGACGGAAATGACCGAATTCTGGATTGTCTCCGTCATCAGACCAGCATCTTCCCTTCTTCGGTCAGTCCCGCCGCTTCGGAATCCTGATCCGGACCCAGCAGCATCTGGTTGTGCGCCGCACCCGATGGGATCATCGGATAGCAGTTCTCGCCTTCCGCCACACAGATATCGGCCACGACCGGCCCATCATGCGCCAGCATCCGGCGAATCACGTCATCCAGTTCGCCCACATGCGTCGCCCGCATCCCGGTCGCATGGAACGCTTCGGCCAGCTTCACGAAATCCGGCAGTGCTTCACTGTAGGACTGCGAATAGCGCGAGCCATGAAGCAGTTCCTGCCACTGACGGACCATGCCCATATAGTGGTTGTTCAGGATGAAGATCTTCACCGGCAGGCGATACTGCGCGATCGTTCCCAGTTCCTGAATGTTCATGAGCGTGGACGCCTCACCGGCGATGTCGATCACCAGCGCATCCGGATGCGCCACCTGCGCGCCCACGGCGGCTGGCAGACCATAGCCCATCGTTCCCAGACCACCGGACGTCAGCCAGCGGTTCGGCTTGTCGAACTGGAAGTGCTGGGCCGCCCACATCTGGTGCTGCCCGACTTCGGTGGACACGAACGTATCACGACCCGTTTCCTTCGCCAGTTCATACAGACGGCGAACCGCGTGCTGCGGGCGAATGACGGCAGACGGCGCCATGTCCTGCGTAAAGCCAAACCCGTCCACACTCCGCCAGGACGCGATCTGGTTCCACCAGGTCGACAGATCCGGCGCAGGCGTCTCACCCCAGCCTTCGAGCAGAGCTTCAAGCGTATCGCGCACATCGCCTTCGATCCGCACATCCACCGGCACGATCTTGTCGATCTGGCTCGGGTCGATATCGGCATGAACCTTGAACGAATTGGGCGAGAACGCATCCACACGCCCGGTCACGCGGTCATCGAAGCGCGATCCCAGAGCGATCAGCAGATCACAGCCATGCGTGGCCATGTTCGCCTCGACCGAACCATGCATCCCCAGCATGCCAAGGAACTGCGGATCAGGAGACGGAAACGCCCCCAGCCCCATCAGCGTGGACGTCACCGGAAAGCCGGTTTTGCGCGCCAGACGACGCAGCAGGTCCGACGCTTCCGGCCCGGAATTGATGATGCCACCGCCCGTATAGAAGAGCGGACGCTTCGCCGTCTTCATGGCTTCGAGGGTCTGGGCAATCGCCTCCGCATCCGGCCCACCCTGATGACGCAGCCGCTGGAGGCGCGACAGTGCAGGCTTCGTCAGCGGCGCCTTGCCAACCGTGATGTCCTTGGGCAGATCCACCAGAACCGGCCCCGGACGCCCTGAACGCGCAACTTCGAACGCCTCACGCACGATCTGTGCCAGCGTTCCGGGCTCCCGGACGAGATAATTGTGCTTGGTCGCAGGGCGCGTGATGCCCGTCGTGTCGGCTTCCTGAAACGCATCATTGCCGATCAGCTTCGTCGGCACCTGACCCGCCAGACAGACGAGCGGAATGGAATCCATCAGCGCGTCCACAAGCCCGGTCACGGCATTGGTCGCCCCCGGACCCGACGTCACCAGAACCACGCCAACCTTGCCCGTCGAGCGCGCATAGGCCTCTGCCGCATGAACGGCGGCCTGCTCGTGACGCACAAGAATGTGTCGAATCCGGTCCTGCTTGAAAAGAGCATCGTAAATCGGAAGGACAGCCCCACCCGGATATCCGAATATGACCTCCACACCCTCTTCATCGAGAACGCGCAGAAGCACTTCCGCGCCATTCAGCGCCTCGTTGCCTGTTCCTGCGTCTCTTTCAGCAGCCGTCACCGTTTCCTCCCAAGGTATGAGCCGCCGGATTTAGGACGACAACGCGGCGGCGTCAACTCGTTCCGATATAAAGTTCTCTATTTTTTCATAATGACTTTCCGAATCTTGCGTGAAATGGGTATATCTACGCAACGAAATCATTGCATCACCCTCTTTTCCCAACGCATGATGCCGGAACCACGTCGCCTGCCGCCGCGTATAGCGTCCAATGGCAAGGACCGCAGATTTCCGCGCGTCCTCAAGCGTTTCCTTCCCCCGCAGAACGGAGGCCAGTTCAGGCACGCCATGAGCACGCATGGCAGGTAGAACCGGATCAAGCCTTCGCTTCAGCAGACGGGACACTTCCTCCAGTGCCCCGTCCTCCAGCATCTGCCCGAATCTGAAGTCGATCGCCCGGCGCAACCCCTCCCGTTCGGGATCAAGCTGCACGGACACAAACCGGCACGGCGCAGGCGGCAGACCCGGCTGCGACCGCCACCAGACCAGCCCATGCCCCGTCCCCGCCCAGACCTCCCAGGCCCGCGAAATCCGCTGCGTGTCGTTCGGACGCAGACCAGACGCCGTTTCGGGATCAACCTGCATCAGACGCGCATGAAGCGCCTCCGGCCCGATCTCCTCCGCCAGCCCCCGCGCTTCGGTCCGCGCAGCCTCTCCGGGGTCTGGCACCTCCACCAGACCATCCGTCAGCGCCCGCAGATACATCCCCGTCCCGCCGCACAGGATCGGCATGCGCCCCACGGCCCACGCCTCGTCCATTTCCCGCAGGGCTTCGGAGCGCCACCAAGCCACACTTCCCGGTACCGCAGCATCCAGAACGCCGTAAAGCCGGTGCGGGACAGCAGCCTCATCCGCGTCGTCAGGCCGGGCCGTCAGAATCCGCAGATCACGATAAACCTGCATGGAATCCGCGTTGATAACCGTACCGTCAAAGCGTCGCGCAAGATCGAGCGCCAGTGCTGACTTGCCGGAGCACGTCGGTCCGGCCACAATGATCGCAGTTTTTGTTGTCTTCGGGGCGTTCATTCTCCCCTCCTGCCACACGTGCCGGACCGTTACGAGATCTCATGTCCCTTCCTGCCGTCCTGACCCTCATCGCAGACCGGAAATCCGGTCCCCTCAAACCCGAGGCCATCGACATCGCCCGCGCGCTCGTCAAGGGTAACGCGCCGATCGTCCTGTCTCCGGGCGAAGCGGTCGACATTCCCTGCCCGCCGCCGCGCCCCGGTTCGGCCAACATCACCACGATCCGCGCAACCCTCGCGCCCTATCGTGTCGATGCGCTGTTTCTCAAAACACGCGGTCGCCGCCGAGCCGTCCTCGTCGCGGACATGGACAGCACCATCGTCACTGGCGAAACCCTGGACGAACTGGCGGACCTTCTGGGCTGCGGGGAAGACGTCGCAGCCATCACCCGCGCTTCGATGAACGGCGAGTTGGATTTCGAAACCGCACTCGAACATCGCGTGGCCCTTCTGGCCGGAAAGCCCGCTTCGGTTCTCGAACAGGTCTGGGAATCCGTCACCCTGACGGAAGGAGCCCGGGAACTCGTGCAGACCATGCGCAAGCATAATGGCCGGACGGCTCTCGTCTCTGGCGGCTTCACATGGTTCACCCAACGCGTGGCCGAGCTTTGCGGATTCGACGAAAACTACGGCAATGAACTGGAAATCGAGGACGGCAAAATCACCGGCCGTCTCGCTGGCCCGATCCTCGGCCCCGACGCCAAGCGCGATCATCTCGAACGCCTGACCTCAGAGCGCGGCGTGCAGCTTCGCGCAGCCCTGACAACCGGCGACGGCGCCAACGACATCCCCATGCTCGCCAGCGCGGGCCTCGGTCTGGCCTTCCATGCCAAACCGAATGTCCGCCGCATCATTCCCACCCAAATCAACTTCGCCAGCCTGCGCGCGCATCTCTTCGCACAGGGCTATCATGCGAAGGATTTCGTCACGGACTGACCGGGCTCAAACCCGCAGAATACGAAAAAGCCGCCGGAGAGATTCTCCGGCGGCTTTTTTTGATCAGTATCCCCAGGTGTAAGGCGGCACACCCGAATAGGACGGCGCGGCGTAATAACCAGGAGCATAACCCGGCGCATATCCGTATCCGCCGTACCCACCACCATAGCCATAAGGCGAAGCCTCGATCGCCATGCCGGTCGCAACGCCAAGTCCGACACCAAGGCCCCAGCCGCCCCAGCCCCAGCCGCCGCCCCAACCCGGCATCCCCCAGCCATAGCCGAACCAGCCGGGTCCACCCCAACCGTTCCAGCCACCCCAACCCGGATAGCCCCAGCCGCCAAAGCGCGGCCCACCCCAGCCTCCGCCCCAGCCGCCACCACGGAACCCCCAGCCGGGACGGCCACCGCCATAGCCACCGCCGCCCCAACCTCCATGATATCCACCTCCGGGAGGGCGGAACCCACCTCCGCCCGGACCATGAAAGCCACCTCCCATGCCGACGGGCCTCATCCCCCCGCCCATACCACCACCGTGAAAGCCCCCACCGGGGCCTCCGCCGCCATGAAATCCACCGCCTCCGCCCGGTCCCCCCCCATGCTGGGCAAAAGCGGGAACGGAAATCGTGGACGCCAGCAAGGCCAGCATTAGTGCAGCGGCCGGTCTATATGTGAGGGTCATGGCAAGTCTCCTGCGGGAAAGCCCGATCATGTTTTCCATATCGGCATTACCAGATCGTGTAGGAAGAGGGCCTTTCCATGACGAAACAACTTGTTTCACGTGAAACACTTCCGTCACCTTCGCTTCCGCTTCGCGCCCAGATGCCCCCCAAGGCTTTCCAGCGCCAGACGAAGCTCCTCGTCCTCGATATCCAGCACTTCGATCTGCAACGGTTTCGGACGCTTCGGCGTCGGTCGCTCGAACGCCACCAGATCCTGAACAATCTTCAGACGCTCGATCCCATACTCGCCCCGCAGCCCACAGGCCACATTGATGCGCTCAATGATCTGCGGCGCCAGATGCTGAAGCTCCATGGCAATCGGCCCCGCACAGGCCAGCGTCAGCGTTCCCGCCGACAAACGGCGCGGTTCGGTCTGTTTGGACAGACGCGGGCCGACGAAATCCGCCCAGTCCATCATCAGGCGTGCCAGAACCGGCGGCTTCTTCTTGAAGACAGGCTGCGTCAGCGCCTGAACGAAAGACCCGATCTGCTTCGTGCCAGAACGACGCGGCGTCCAGTTACGATCAGGCGCGGGCACCCAGCCATCAGGCTCCTGCGCCGGTTTCTTTCGGGCCGTATTTCGCAACGGGCGCTTGTCCGAACCGCGATCCTTCGTCATATCCGTTCCCGTGACTCCTGATGCATCCGCCCTGCTGCGCTGGTACGACCACCACCGCCGCGCCCTTCCCTGGCGCAGCCTGCCCGGCCAGCGTCCAGACTCGTATGCCGTCTGGCTGAGCGAGATCATGCTCCAGCAGACGACCGTCAAAGCCGTCATATCCTATTACGAGCGCTTTCTCACGCATTACCCTACAGTCCAGGACCTCGCGGCGGCCCCGCTCGAAGACGTCCTGCACCTCTGGGCTGGCCTCGGCTACTATGCCCGTGCCCGCAATCTCCATGCCTGTGCGAAACGGGTCTCCGAACGCGGCGGCTTCCCAGACACGGTCACAGAGTTACTGACCCTTCCCGGAATCGGGGCCTACACGGCCCGCGCCATCGCCGCCATCGCCTTTGGACGCCCCGTTGTCCCCGTCGACGGCAATGTCGAGCGCGTTACGGCCCGCCTCAACGCAACCGAAGAACCGCTCCCGGCTGCACGCCCCCTTCTGGCGAAACAGGCCGCCCTCCTGAACGCCGACCCTGTCGCCCAAAGCCGTCCCTCCGACTTCGCACAGGCCCTGTTCGACCTCGGCGCAACGATCTGCACACCCCGCAATCCTGCATGCCTGACCTGCCCCTGGCAGACCTCCTGCATCGCCCATGCCCGCGGAATCGCATCCCAACTCCCGGCCAAACAGCCCAAACAGACACGCCCCACCCGTTACGGCGTACATTTCCTCCTGCACGATTCCAGCGGTCAGATCCTGCTGCGAACCCGCCCTCCCACCGGCCTTCTGGGCGGCATGGACGAGCTTCCCGGAACGGACTGGCGCAGCGCACCCTGGAGCGAAGACGAAGCCCTCACCCATGCGCCCTGCCTGACCAACTGGACCCACAGAGGCGAAATCCGCCACGTCTTCACCCATTTCACCCTGTTCCTCACGGTCTATGAGGCTTGCCTTCCACAGGGCCATAATGCAGGGATCGATTCCTCTTTCGGGACGTTCCGTTCAACGAAACGCGCCGCTCTGCCCGGCGTCATGAAGAAATGTCTGGCTCTCACCCAACAGCCTTCGGAGACATGATGACTGAGACCCCGCCGACACTCCGCCTCTGGTTCATGGACTGGTTCGGCTGGATGCTCGATCATAATTCCGTAAGGGACGCCCTCGACCGCACCCCCTTTCAGGAAGGCCGCCTTCCGGGTCTCAGCACCGCCGTTCCCTTACCTTTCCAGCTTCCCTGCCCTCCGGTTCTGGAAAAGCGGGTTTCAATGCCCCGCCCTTTTCCAGAAATGGAAATGCAGGAATTCCCCCCAAACCGCGTGGTCTTTTTCATTCCGCGAACCGGCACCTATCTAAGAAGCTCCCCTCTTGGTCCAGAGCCCGTAGATTTTTGGGCCCCTAAGCCAGGAGAATGGGAAATTTTCTTTCCCATGACCGTCGAAATGTTGCGTGGATTGTCTCTGATCCTCAAACCCAACACCGTAAAACTGCAAGACGACGCGGGGAATACCCTGCCTACCCCCACGCTCCAGCAAGGATTCGTGCTCCAGTTTGGCGACAGGACCCTCCCATTGTTCCTGAACACGACAACCCTGATCCAGATCGGCCAGATCATGCCAGGCGCCATCGCCAAAATCGCACTGACATGGGATGCCGACGCCCAACCTGTCAATTTTACCGTATCCCGCGAAACACCCACCCAATCAGAAATAGTATAAAAATATCCCCATAAACGAAATATATGGAAATATTTCTCCTATATATTCGACACACCATGACAAATTCTGCTATTTAAAATACCTGAACAAGACCATTCCAGTCCTTATCATTTTTACAGAAATTATCTGTCTGTATTGTATTCTCCCTCACGTGAAAGGGTTTTTTCAATTAATTGTAATTTTTGATCGATGTCCTTCACAGACAGAATTTTTGTTCTAAACATTTATGCGTCTGAAGCAGGCGGGTATTTCATACGAAGCCGGTCTGTTTTCCGGCTGTCATGGGAAGATATGTCGCCAACTGGTTCTTTTCTTGCCGTTTTCAGGGACCGTCTCAACGGACCGGACCGTTTATTGTCTTACCCCACCCATTATTTAACGACAGACAATCGCTATCCCGGATTTTATGATTTTCCGCTCTCCTTGACAGTACATCATCCCTCGCAACCCTGCTTCAGACACCAGCCCGCAACCTGCCATCCGCCTGTCTCTGGTCAGATGACTGCATGGTCCTGTCAGCACGCCAGACCATCCAGTCATCTGACCGTCCCTATGGCTCTTGAGGTATCGAAATCATGACCTACACTGTCGGACATTATCTTTCCGAACGCCTGACGCAGATCGGCCTGAAGCATCATTTTGCCGTCGCAGGTGACTACAACCTCGTTCTGCTCGACCAGATGATCGAACAGGGCGGCACCAAGCAGATCTATGACTGTAACGAGCTGAACTGCTCCTTCGCCGCCGAAGGCTATGCCCGCGCCAATGGCGCCGCCGCAGCCATCATCACCTTCAGCGTCGGCGCCATTTCCGCCATGAACGGTCTGGGCGGTGCTTACGCCGAGAACCTGCCGATCCTCGTGATTTCCGGCGCGCCAAACACTAACGATCACGGTTCGGGCCACGTCCTGCATCACACGATCGGCACGACCGAATACAGCTACCAGATGGAAATGGCGAAGCACGTTACCTGTGCCGCCGAAAGCATCACCTCCGCCGAAACAGCCCCGGCGAAGATCGACCACGTCATCCGCACCATGCTGCGCGAGAAAAAGCCAGCCTATCTCGAAATCGCCTGTAACGTCTCGGCCGCGCCATGCGTCCGTCCGGGTCCGGTGTCGTCCCTGCACGCTCATCCGCGCCCTGACGAAGCCAGCCTCAAGGCCGCTCTGGACGAAAGCCTGAGCTTCCTCGACAAGGCCAGCAAGGTCGCCATCCTCGTCGGCACCAAGCTGCGCGCTGCCGAAGCCCTCAAGGAAACGGTCGAACTGGCTGACAAACTCGGCTGCCCCGTCACGGTCATGGCCGCAGGCAAGAGCTACTTCCCCGAAACGCATCCGGGCTTCCGTGGCGTGTACTGGGGCGATGTCAGCAGCCCGGGCGCACAGGAGATCATCGAAGGCGCGGATGCCGTGATCTCCCTTGCACCGGTCTGGAACGATTACTCCTCGGGTGGCTGGCAGAGCGTCGTGCGCGGCGAAAAGGTTCTCGAGGTCGATCCGGACCGCGTGACCGTCAACGGCAAAACCTTCGACGGCTTCCGCCTCAAGGAATTCGTCAAAGCCCTGAGCGAGAAGGCCCCGAAGAAGTCCGCAGCCCTGACCGGCGAATACAAGCCCGTCATCCTGCCGAAGGCCGATCCGTCCAAGGCACTTACCAACGACGAAATGACCCGCCAGATCAACGAACTGGTCGATGGCAACACCACCCTGTTCGCAGAGACCGGCGACTCATGGTTCAACGCCATGCGTATGCACCTTCCCGAAGGCGCGAAGCTTGAGACGGAAATGCAGTGGGGCCATATCGGCTGGTCCGTTCCGTCCATGTTCGGCAACGCCACCGGCTCGCCGGAGCGCAAGCATGTTCTGATGGTCGGTGACGGCTCCTTCCAGCTTACCGCGCAGGAAGTGGCCCAGATGGTCCGCTACGAACTGCCGGTCATCATCTTCCTCGTGAACAACCACGGCTACGTCATCGAAATCGCCATCCATGACGGCCCGTACAACTACATCCAGAACTGGGACTACGCCGCTCTGATGCAGTGCTTCAATCAGGGCGTCCCCGGCGAGGAAAGCGGCAAGTACGGTCTCGGCCTGCATGCCACGACGGGCGAAGAACTGGCCGAAGCCATCGCCAAGGCCAAGAAGAACACCCGCGGCCCGACCCTCATCGAGTGCAAACTCGACCGGACGGACTGCACCAAGACACTGGTCCAGTGGGGCAAGGCTGTTGCAGCCGCAAACTCCCGCAAGCCCCAAAATACCTGATCAACACCTGATCATAATCAGGTCTCTAACGAAAAACCCCCGTGTCAGACACGGGGGTTTTTCTTTTGTACCGTATAAAAACCTGACAACCATCAGAGCAGACGCGCGACCTTCATGAACAGAAACGTCACACTCATGAAAACGAAACAGACAATGCCTGCCTCAACGGTCCCCAAAGACCCCTGAGCCAGAAACATTCCACCGGTATTCATGCCGAAGAACCCGGTTACGAATGTCGCGGGCAGCATCAACGTGGTCCCGACCGAGACGATATACAGCCGCCGGTTGGTCTCTTCCGCCTGATTGGACCCGAGTTCGTCCTGCAACGACCGCGCACGGTCCTGAAGCGCGATCAGATCGTCCAGCGCCGCATGAACCTGCCGCTCCGCACGGTCCCGGAGTTCGTCCTCCGCCCAGTCCGGAAGATCCAGATCCTCGTCTTTCAGAACACGGTCAATTGGCGTCACGACCCGGCGCAATTCGGTCGCACGACGACGCACCTTGCCCACGATACTGCCCAGATGCCCCAGATCGGAGCGATGCTCGATCAGCAGAAGCACATCTTCCGCCCGGTCCAGCTCATCATCCAGATGCCCGAGCTGACGCCGCACGGTCCCGGTAAATTCCCGCAAGGCACGATCAATAATCCCCGCAGGCGTTTTGGGAATCTGATCCGGCCTCAGGGAACGATAGGCCGCCCCCAGCACCGGAATGGGATTACGCCGCGTCGTAATCAGCAGATCGGGGCGCATCGCAAACCGCCAGGCACAGATCTCCCGGTCCTCTTCGGACAGCGCATCGTCAAAAGCGGGCAGCGCGCCCCAGATCAGATCCTCGAACGCCTCAAGCGCAATGCCATATTCCGTCTCGGCCAGCATCGCGCAGACGTCTTCGGGCAAATCCGGCAGATGCGCGACATACCCCCGCGCCGAACTGTGCACCGTATCGAAATGCAGCCAGTACCAGCCTTCATTCTCAAGCGGGCGTCCCGGCGCCAGAAGCGCCTCCACCTCAGCCGATCCCAGCGTCCGCAGTTCCTGCCCCGGAACGGCGTGCACGGCCCAGACAAGTCCGTTCGCGAACGCAGGCGCGCCGGTTTCCTGATGCTGTGGGTCCAGAACCGTGAAGGGGAAGTTGTAGGCAGTGCTGTCTGACACGACATCCTCCTGTTTTCAGGGGGTTCAGGACCGGCAGAACCGGCATGCAGGTTCAACAGAAACGACGGGGCAACGCGCCCTCTCCGGCTTCTCGCATGCCCTGCATACAGACGCAATATACCCGCCTTTCCGCACCCAAACCGTCACGAAAATGCAACTCCACCCCAAACAGACAGTTAAAACACCATATCGCAATGAGTCAGCCCCGACATAAGGGCGCGCTCCTCCGGAAAGGAATATCCATGTCCATCCGCACAGCATTCTTCGCCACAAGTTTTCTGCTCGGCACCGCAATCGCCGCTCCTGCAATGGCTCAGGCTGTCAGCGCACCCAGCAACGACCAGCCACAGACCTCGACCTCCGCGATCCAGAAAGCGCAGAACTCTACGGTCAGCCAGCCGAACAACGCCCTGCCGACCAATCCGCGCACCATAACGGAACAGCCGGACCAGCCCGCTCCCGCGGCCCCCAGCCCCATGACCCGCAGCACGAACGAAACCGGCCCCGTCCCGTCGAACCAGAAGGACGTACACACGCTTCCCGGCAAGCACCATCACACGCATAAAAAGACGTCCGCCCCAAGCAAGACGTCCGCGCCGGAATAAGAGGTAAAAGCCTATTGCCGGGCCCGCCCTTTGCGCGGGTCCGCCAAGCCTTTATACAGGCAGCCATCCAAAGATGGGCAGCAAGGGCCATTTCATGACGACGCAGGATTACAAGGTTCGCGACATTACTCTGGCAGATTGGGGCCGCAAGGAAATCTCCATCGCCGAAGGCGAAATGCCGGGCCTGATGGCTCTTCGCGAAGAGTACAAGGACACACAGCCGCTCAAGGGCGCCCGCATCGCCGGCTGTCTGCACATGACCATCCAGACCGCCGTTCTGATCGAGACGCTGATCGACCTCGGCGCCACGGTCCGTTGGTCGTCGTGCAACATCTTCTCCACGCAGGATCACGCCGCCGCCGCCATCGCCGCCGCGAACATCCCCGTTTTCGCTTGGAAGGGCCTGACAGAAGAGGAGTTCAACTGGTGCATTGAGCAGACCATCCATGGTCCCGATGGCTGGACGCCGAACATGATCCTCGATGATGGTGGCGACCTCACCATCATGATGCACGACAAGTACCCCGAAATGCTCAAGGACGTGCGCGGCATCTCCGAAGAGACGACCACGGGCGTGCATCGTCTGTGGGAAATGTCCAAGAAGGGCACGCTGAAGGTTCCGGCCATCAACGTGAACGACAGCGTCACGAAGTCCAAGTTCGACAACCTGTATGGCTGCCGTGAGAGCCTCGTGGACGCGATCCGTCGCGGCACGGACGTCATGATGGCTGGCAAGGTCGCCGTGGTTGCCGGTTACGGTGACGTGGGCAAGGGTTCCGCTGCTTCCCTGCGCAACGCAGGCTGCCGCGTGCTCGTGACAGAAGTCGATCCGATCTGCGCCCTTCAGGCCGCCATGGAAGGCTATGAAGTCGTCACGATGGAAAACGCAGCCCCGCGCGGCGACATCTTCGTCACCTGCACCGGCAACGTGGACATCATCACGATCGACCATGTGCGCGAGATGAAGGACCGTGCGATCGTCTGCAACATCGGTCACTTCGACAGCGAAATCCAGGTCGAAGCCCTGCGCAACTATCGCTGGAACAACATCAAGCCGCAGGTTGACGAGATCGAACTGGCGCCGAACCGCCGCATCATCCTTCTGTCCGAAGGCCGTCTGGTGAATCTGGGCAACGCAACGGGCCACCCGTCCTTCGTGATGTCCGCGTCCTTCACCAACCAGACCCTGGCACAGATCGAACTGTGGACGGCAAAGCCCGGCCAGTACGAGGTCAAGGTCTACACCCTGCCGAAATCTCTGGACGAGAAGGTCGCTGCCCTGCACCTCGCAAAGGTCGGCGCAGAACTTTCCAAAATGTCACAGAAACAGGCGGACTACATCGACGTTCCCGTCAACGGTCCGTTCAAGCACGAAGAATACCGCTACTAAGACGAGGCCGGTCAGGAAGGGCGAAACCCCGGTTGCGCCCTTTCCCGATTTCCTTAACCAACAGGAGTTACACTCATGGGTCTTTTCAGCACGATCATGTCCAAGATCTTCGGACATGCAGAAGCCGCCACACCCTCCACCACAGCCGCTCCGGCTGATGCTGCTCCGGCCGCCGCAGCAGCCCCGGCAGCAGCGCCCGTGGATGTGGACGCCGTCCTGTCCGGTCTGGCAGCAAATGCTGGCCAGCCGCTGAACTACAAGACTTCCATCGTGGATCTCCTGAAGCTGCTCGGCCTCGACAGCTCGCTCCAGTCCCGCAAGGAACTGGCAGGCGAACTGCATTATTCGGGCAGCACGGACGACACCGCAACGATGAATGTCTGGCTCATCAAGCAGGTCTATGCCGAACTGGCCAAGAATGGCGGCAAGGTTCCGGCTGACTGGACGCACTGATCCGCGTCCTCTCCATCACGAAAAAAGCCCGGCTGGTGATAGCCGGGCTTTTTTTTATGAAACGTTGACCTCAGAGAAGGATTGCCTTCCCCGGCTCAAGCGTCTGCATCGAACGCTCCACACCGGACGCCTGCCCCGCACGCAGTTCCTCAAGAGACTGATGGAATATCCGCACTCTGACCACAACGTGCCGGTCCGGATAACGCCAGCGCTCGAACGCCAGAACCGTATCCGGCGCGGTGCTGTCCGGCTGATCGTCAAACGTCCATGACAGTCCGAAGATCGCCGCCAGCGCATCCTGATTCGTATCGTGCCCCGCCAGAACCAGCAGACGCGTGGAGTCCGGCACACCCGGAATTTCCGTCACCGGACGGTCCGCCAGAAACGCCCGGATGCTCTCAGCCATCACCCCGTTACGCGCCGCCGCCACGACAGGCAGACGCCGCAACATCCGGCTCTCTGCTTCATGAACCGGCAGAACGGTTTTCAGCAGCCCCGGAACATCCGCTTTGGCAGACCCGAAAACATCCAGCGGAAAGCCCTCGGAATACAGCAGCAACAGACTCTCCGCCGCCATGCCAGCCGTCGCCACCCCTCCGGAGAGACGCGGCGCGCCTTTCTTCCATTCAAGTACGGCATCATCGCGCAGACACCACACCGTATGCGAGGCACCGTCACACCCGCCGGGCGCCATCAATGTCTGCAAAGCCTGCAAACCACGCCGAACATTCGAACTCTTTGAGACAGGCAGCATGGAAGCAAACCCCCGTTCCGTCTCCTGCTTCGACGGCACCGCGCGTCCAGCCGAAATGGCATTGAACACAGGGTCTGGCCCATGCTCCTGCCATTGCGCAGAAACATGACAGTCCAGAGTCAAATTTCGTGCCCAGATCTGCCCGGTCTGCTGCGTCCGATGATCCGCGCCATCCGCCCAGATCCGCATACTATCGGAACAGGATCGCAACGGATCAAATCCAAGATCCACATAATGCGTCCGGACAGCCTGAACCATAGCCCCAAGTGCCACAGCCCCATGCGGCGTCATTTCTCCGGGCGCGACAGACCATTCCGGCCAGTCAAAACCGGTCTTTTCGCGCAAAGCCCCCGAAGAAGCCGTCGGACTGCGGATTCCGTGCCGCGACAGCAGCACGACTTTTTCCAGAACAGGCCCCGACGGCACAGAGGCACCCCCCGAACATCCCGTCAGGAACAAAGCCAACAGAACGACAGAGTGCGTCTTTTTCACGGGAAAGTCGCCGTCATGTTGAAGAAGACGCTGCGCCCTGCCAGACGCCAGTAAAGCGGCGCATCACCATAAGACTGGTTGCCCGCAAAATCGCTGATGGAGCGGTTGTTGAAGAGGTTGGAAATCTTGAGGCTCGGCGTCACGTCGCGCATGAAACCACCGATATTATGAATGCGCCACCCCAGCGCCAGATCCGCCGTCACATTGCTGTGGATTTTGTACTGGTTTTCAAACACCGCATTTCCGGCCGCATTCGTGGTACTGTCCAGCCCCCAGTGATGCCCGACATATTTCCCCATCAGCGAGAAATACGGCCCCTTCGGATTTTCATAAAGCAGACCGAACGATGCCAATGAATCCGGCGTCGTCGCAACGCGCACGGTGCTATGTTTGTAGCGCGCATCATTTACGCTGTAATTGCCATAAAGCGAGAAGCCATATCCAATGACATACTGCCCCTCAAGCTCGATGCCTTTATAAATCGCGCCGCCACTATTCACGTATGTGGATGTCGTTCCGATCCCATCGACCTTAATCTGTGCAGAGGCGATATAATTGGAAAAATCGATATAATATCCATCCAGTGACAGCATCCAGTTCTTGCCGTGATAGACCGACCCAACCTGATAATTCAGCGTCGTTTCAGGCTTCACGTTTCCAACCGACTTCACCTGAAAAACCGACATCGGAGGCGCCAGAAAACCGCGCGCGATCTGTGCATAAGCGCTCCAGTTTTCCATAATCCGTTGATTAATCGCAATAGACGGCTGCCAAGATCCATAATGCTGCGTATCATTCAGCGGCACCTTCGTGGACTTGTTGATGGCCGCATCATAGTCCCTTGTGAACATGGAATATTTCACACCCGGCTTGATAAACACCCCCTTCCAGGGGTGAATATCCAGTTCGAGATAGGGCTGAATGGTCGTGTTCAGATCCGAAATATCATAACTGTAAGCCGACCCGGTTTTGGACGGAACCGGTATCGCATTTTTACTCAAGTCCAGCGCGTAAGTGTAGCGACGGTCCTTCTGCACATCCGCCCATACGCCAAACAAAACATCAGCATAGGATGTATGCGCCTTGAACCGTAACGTATCGCCATAAGAACGGAACTTGGCGTCCGCATATTTCCCGGGAATATCATTGGCATAGGTCGCCACCTTCTTCCCAGCCGTATTGTAGAACGTCACCCCGTTCGCAGCCGTGCTCGTCTGGCTGGCATCCGTGCTTTCCGTATAATCATGCTCAAAACCGCTCGTATAAAGCTGGTTTTCCATCGTCAGCCACGACGCAAGACGGCTTTTCAGACTGACGTAATCAAAATCGGACGTGTAGGTGCTGGGGTTATATCCATAATAACACTGCTTAGACGGGTCGTTGCACAGCCCGTAATTCTCTCCGTATTTCGCATATTCCGCGAGCGTCGCGCCCTGAGTCGTAAACTGCCACTCCTTGTTATAGGTCGTCTCAAATGTCAGCGTCGTCTCGGGCGCAAGATCAATCACATCCTTGAACATCAGATTGCTCCGGCGCTCTGCCGAGTTCGTCAGATATCCGTTCGTCTCCTCGTGCTGCATGTCGAGAAACGCCCGACCAAAACGCGTCTTGCCACTGTCAAATTCGATACCGCCTGCACGCGTATTAAAACTACCATAAGTTCCATACAGCGACACACCCCTCTTGGCCGGAGGCGTCTTGGACGTGAAACCCATCGTGCCACCAAAGGTGGCATTGCCGATCGTCGAGCCCGTTCCCGGACCGCGATCAATCTGCGCCTCTCCAAGGAAATGCGAAATAAACAAAGACGATGTCGTGTGATGCAGATCGGTAGCATCGCCAAACGGAATACCGTCGAACGTCATGTTGTACTGGCCGTCCTGAAACCCACGAAGGCTCATCGCCTCCGCTTTACCCATTCCGGGACCGTTAGGATTTTGGGAATAAACGCTCGGCTGAAAGCGGATGATGTCGTCGATGCTGGCAAGCGGAATAATATTGTTGCTCAGAAAGCCGGACTGAATTTTTGATGTCGGCTCCGTAATGTCCAGCGGAACTGTCGCAGGCGCAATTCGCGCAGCATGACCAAGAACGGTCAGGTTTTCCACACCGGGCGTCGCGTCTTTTTCTTTTCTGGTTTTATGCTCTTCATGCTTTTTCTGTTTTGCATCAGGAACATCAGCCTGCGCGCCTCCTCCCAGAAACAGGGCACCGGCAAAGCACCCGGAAAGCAGGATATGGTTACGCATCTTGAACGTCATGGGGAGTGGGCTCCAGTGATTGGCGCGCACTCCATACGGAAGGCTTCAGGTCAGGAAAACCGCTTTACCGTTCCTGAAATAAAACATTCACACGCTTTACTTCAAATCTTCATACTTATTTTGAAATATTTCTTATTTTATATTTACGGTAACGGCCTTTTATCTGCAATAGGGTCAATCTTCGGTTCAGTTAGTGGTCCTGAATCCACCACAACCACCAAATCTCCCGCAATCGGCGTGGGTTGCCGATCTTTAGGCAGCAATGCCTGAAAACGCGGATCGTAGCTCGCAGCCTGTTCATAGAGAGCATCAATCAAACCATAATGATCCATGAACTTGTTCATGGTCGCCGGAATACGAATGCAGCCTTCCGACGCCGGATGCCCCAGACGCCATTCAAGAAACTGCGGGTCCGTCGCATGGATCTCCAGCCGAATCTGCCCGGTTTCATGTCGCGGCAGCCAGCCCTTCATCGCCGTCTGCCACCCCATGTCCCACACGCGCGATCCCTTCGCGCCGATACCACGGATTCCGTTCTTGTTTTTGGTGCCTTCCGCCCGGTAGCCCAGACGGTCCGCCGTGTTCTGGAAAACACCGATCGGGGTAATGTAATAATATTTACGCCCCGTCGTCCCGGTTGAAACCGGCGTCCCGCCAAGAGACTCCCACGGCGCATCCGGCAATGCCAGAACGTAATCCAGATGCTGGATCTGCTCGTTGCGATCCACAACCATAATAAGCTGCGGCCGTGAAATCGGCATGTTCGCCTGCGTCACCTGCTCCTTTGCAAGCGTCAGGAACGCCCGGCGGCGTTCGGGCGTATAGGTGCTGAACCCCTTGATATTATGCTTCATCAGCACAGCAAGACGCGACGCCTCCTCCCGCGCGGCCTCATCGGACACAACCGGTAGATCCGGAATATCCAGAGGCGGCGGTGCCAGATCGGGCCGTGGCGGTGTATCGGTCGGCGGATTGCTGGCTGGCGGCGGAACCGATACCCCCAGCGACGGCGTCGTATCCGGCTGATGGCCGGACAATTCCGGCCCCGCGCCATCCGGCCGCGCACAGGCCGTCAGCGGTGACAATCCCATGACCATCGTCGTGGACGCACATAACAGAACTGCAAACCGCGTCAGTCTGGAAACATCACGCATCTTCAGGGCACCATCCTCGGGTTCGGAACAACAAACAGAACGCGAGGGAACAGAGACCTGTCCGGCGTTCGGCATGACTGGAACATCTTCAACGCACCAGCCACGCAAAAGGCATCACAGATCCAGAAGCAGGCGCCTCGGATCTTCCACAAGCTGCTTGATCCGGACGAGGAAGCTTACGGCTTCCCGCCCGTCTACGATCCGATGATCGTAGGACAGCGCCACATACATCATCGGTCGGATCACGATATGCCCGTCCCGCACGACCGGACGGTCCTGAATGGCATGCATCCCCAGAATGCCCGACTGCGGCGTGTTCAGGATCGGCGTAGAGAGCAGAGACCCGAAAATCCCGCCATTCGTGATGGAGAATGTCCCGTGCGACAGCTCCTCCAGCTTCAGCCCGCCCGTCCGCGCCCGCTTGCCATAATCGGCGATCCGACGCTCCAGCTCGGCGAAGCTCATCTGGTCGGCATCATGCAGCACCGGCACCACCAGCCCGCGCTCCGTTCCCACCGCAATGCCCAGATTGACGAAATCGCGATAGACGATCTCATCGCCTTCGATCTGCGCATTGATCGCGGGATAATCCTTCAGCGCACCCACCACGGCCCGCGCGAAAAAGGACATGAACCCCAGACGCGCACCGTCATGCTTCTTCTCGAACTCGTCCTTGTATTCCGCCCGCAGCGCCTTGGCGGCAGACATGTCGATCTCGTTGAACGTCGTCAGAATGGCCGCCGTATTCTGCGCCGCCTTCAGATTCCGCGCGATCGTCTGACGCAGACGGCTCATGGGAACGCGACGCTCCCGCGCTTCATGCGACGACAGCTTGGGGGCCGGGACAGCAGAGACAGGCTTCGGCGCTTCAGGAGCAGGAGATGTGATGCGCGCAGGGGATGCAACAGGAGCCGCAACGGGTTCGGGAGCCGGAGCAGCAGCTTCAGGCGCGGGAGCGGGCTCGGCCGCAGCAGGTGCCTCCGCCGTCTCATCCACCACCCCGAGCAGCCCGCCGATCTCGACTTCCGTGCCCATCGCCACACAGTCTTCCAGACGCCCGGCGGACGGCGCGGTCACTTCAACACTGACCTTGTCCGTCTCCAGCTCTACGATGGTCTCGTCATGCTGCACATAGTCGCCGGAGTTTTTAAGCCACCGCGCGACAGTCGCAGTCGTCAGGCTTTCTCCAAGCGCCGGAACCCTGATTTCGACCGTCATGCTGCTTCCCTGTCTTGCGTCCCGCCGCGAAGCGGGGAAATGTCTGTGCCGTACCCGGCACTCTGTCCGGAAAAGGTTAAGAATGCAGGATACTGCATCTTCGTTCCCAGCGGGAGGCGGAACCATCCCCGTCGCCGGACTTTGAAACCAAAACACAGGAGGCCGCAATGTCCCACCCGCCCGACCGTCCTGAAATTCTGGACTCCGATCATCTTTCCACTCGCACCCGCGAGATCCTGACATCGCGGCTTTCGGTCTCCACCGCACAGCCGCGCACCCTATCGCTCCGGGCCTATGCCATCCTCGACGCGCTGCTGCCCGTCCTGCTCCCGCTGGACGAAATCCTGCCTGACAGTACCGACATCGCCATGACAGTCCGGATCGACGCCGCGCTCTCCGGCCCGCGTGACGGCTGGCGTTTCGCGGACCTCCCGCCCGATGCCGAAGCCTGGGAATCCGCTCTCCTGACCCTCGACGACGTCGCAGCCGAACAGCACGGACTCGCCTTCATCCATCTGGCCCCGGACCTGCGCGGCGCCCTGCTCGACGCCGTCATGGACGGGCAGATCGGTCTCGAACACGACGGCCGCCTCACGGCTTCCCAGATGAAACGCTGGTCTGGAGACCTGCGTGGCGAGGTCGTGGACTGCATCATGAGCGACCCGCGCATCCAGCAGGCACTCGGTATCTCCTCCAGCCTCACCGGCGGCGACACCGTCTTTCAGGGCTTCACAAACGTCGGCCCCGACAGCCGCGAGTCCTTTGAACCCAAAGCCACCGCCCCCCTTCTCCAGATGGCAGACTCCAGCGAATGAGCAACAGCCCCCTCATGAAGACATTCGCCGAAACGGACATCGTCGATGCCCTCATCATCGGCAGCGGTGCCGGTGGCGCCCCGCTGGCCGCAGAACTCGCCCGCAACGGCAAAAGCGTCGTGGTGCTGGAAGCCGGCCCCGCTTTCCCCGCCACAGGACACACGCCCGACGAAGTGGCCGCCCGCGAACTGTACTGGCTGCACGAACGCCTCTCCGCAGGCACAAACCCACAGGCATTCGGTGGCAATAACAGCGGCACCGGCCTCGGCGGCTCCATGCTCCATTACGGTGCCTTCATGCCGCGCATGGACGCCCGCGACTTCCACCTGCACACCGAAACCGGCAAGGGCGTGGACTGGCCTTTCGGTCTGGACGAACTGCTGCCCTATATCGAGCGCGTGGAATCCTTTATCGGGGTCTCCGGCCCGGCCCATTACCCATGGGACCCGGAGCGCCGCTATGCCTACCCGCCCCCGCCCGCCAACTCCGCCGCGCTGAAAATGCGCGAAGGCTGTGACGCGCTCGGCCTGCGCCACGCAGACGGCCCCGCCGCTCTCATCACGCGCGATATCGAACAGCCGCATTTCGGCACCCGCCACGCCTGCGCCAACTGCGGCGCCTGCCATCAGGGCTGCCGCAACGGTGCCAAATCGGGCACGGACAACACATGGCTTCCCATGGCCGTCGCCTATGGTGCGGAACTCCGCCCCGGCTGCTTCGCCCACACGATCGAACGCGACAGCTCTGGCCGCGTGACCGGCGTGGTTTACCGCCAGAACGGCGTCGAGCACCGCCAGAAATGCGCAAGCCTCGTCCTCGCCGCCGGTGCCGTCGAAACCCCGCGCCTGCTCCTGACAAATGGTCTCGCCAACAACTCCGGCCAGGTCGGCCAGAACTACATGACCCATGTCTCCACACAGGTCTGGGGCGAGTTCGACGAAGACATCCGCCCCAATCGCGGCTACCCGTCCCTGACCATCACCGAAGACATGATGCGCCCCAAAGACGCGGATTTCGTAGGCGGCTACCTCGTTCAGTCACTGGGCATGATGCCCGCAACATGGGGCCAGAACCTCGCCCGCAGCACCACGACACGCGGGCCGGCCTTCGCTCGCGCGCTCGCCGGATACAACCGCTCCGCCGGTATGGGCATCAACGGCGAATGCCTGCCCCGCCCCGAAAACCGTGTCACGCTTTCGGACGAAAAGGATGCTTTCGGCATTCCCAAACCGCTGATCGAACATTCCTACGGCCCCAACGAATGGGCCATGCACCACCACGCCGCCCGCCTGCTGACGCAGATGTGGGAGGCCGTGGGCGCAAAGGATATCCGCGTCATCGACCGCGCCGCCCACATGATCGGCACCTGCCGCATGGGCACGGACGCCGATAGCAATGTCGTCAATCCGGTGGGCCGCAGTTTCGATATCGACAATCTGTGGATCTCCGATCATTCGATCTTCCCGAGCGCCGCCGCTGCCAACCCGGCTCTGGCGATCATGGCGCTCTCGCTGCGCACTGCGGAGGCCATGCTGAAGGTCTGATTGACATCTGACATAGATCAAAGTGATCCGGAGCCTGCGCAGGAGTCTTGACACTGCTTCGCGCGCTCCGGTAAGCGAAGGACGACTTTCCGGTGGCGTCCTGTCACCCGGTCTCCCTTTCCTTACGGATGCTTCCTGCTTCCATCGTCCTGCGAAATCCTCACAGATCACCGCCTGACACAAGCAGCTCCCGTTCAGTGGCCCCGCCTTCTGTACGGTCGCGCATCCCTCCCCCTATCAGGTCTGCCACTACCGGCACATCAAGGCGCGTCTTTCATGCATCTTGCCGAACTCAAGAAAAAATCCCCAGCCGACCTTCTGGATTATGCAGAGGAACTGGAGATCGAGAACGTCTCGTCCATGCGCAAGCAGGACATCATGTTCGCCATTCTCAAGACCCTTGCCGAGCGTGATCAGGCGATCTACGGCGAAGGCACGCTCGAAATCCTGCCGGACGGCTTCGGTTTCCTGCGCAGCCCGGAAGCAAACTACCTTCCCGGCCCCGACGACATCTACATCTCCCCCACGCAGGTCCGCCGCTTCGGCCTGCGCCCGGGCGACACGGTTGAAGGCCAGATCCGCGCCCCGCGCGACGGCGAGCGCTATTTCGCGCTGCTGAAGGTCAACACAATCAATTTCGAGGCCCCGGAAACCGTCCGGACCCGCATCAACTTCGACAACCTCACGCCGCTCTACCCCGAGCGTCGCCTTAAGATGGAAGTCGAACAGTCCGAAGCCGCCGTCACGGAATCCTCTCCGCGCGGCAAGGGCAAGAAAGACCAGCGCGACTATACCCCGCGCGTGATCGATCTCGTGACGCCGATCGGCATGGGCCAGCGCGCCCTGATCGTCGCCCCGCCCCGTACCGGCAAGACCGTGATGCTCCAGAGCATCGCCGCCTCCATCTCCGCCAACCACCCCGAAGTGTTCCTGATCGTCCTGCTGATCGACGAACGCCCGGAAGAAGTGACGGACATGGCCCGCTCGGTCCGTGGCGAAGTCGTCTCTTCCACCTTCGACGAACCGGCAACCCGCCATGTTCAGGTAACGGAAATGGTGCTGGAAAAGGCCAAGCGCCTCGTCGAGCACAAGCGCGACGTGGTCATCCTGCTGGACTCCATCACACGTCTCGCCCGCGCCTACAACACCGTCGTCCCCTCCTCGGGCAAGGTGCTGACCGGCGGTGTGGACGCCAACGCCCTGCAGCGCCCCAAGCGCTTCTTTGGCGCCGCGCGTAACATCGAGGAAGGCGGCTCGCTGACGATCATCGCAACAGCCCTGATCGACACAGGCTCGCGAATGGACGAAGTGATCTTCGAAGAGTTCAAGGGCACCGGCAACGCCGAACTCATTCTGGACCGCAAGCTCGCCGACAAGCGCACCTTCCCCGCCATCGACATCACCAAGTCGGGCACGCGTAAGGAAGAACTGCTGGTCGATCGCGCCGAACTGTCCAAGATGTGGGTCCTGCGCCGCATCCTCGCCCCGATGGGCACGATGGACGCCATGGACTTCCTGCTGGACAAGCTCAAATACAGCAAATCCAATCAGGACTTCTTCGACGCCATGAACAACTGATCCCGAATCAGCATGGCCGACATGAAAAAGGGGAGCTCCGGCTCCCCTTTTTTGTTGTCCGGTCTATCGGAATGACGGGAAAGCCTGTCTGTTACAGCACACCTTCCAGATGCAGCATGGCATGCTTGTCCGCGATGCCTCCCAGTCCCGAATATCCGCCAAGCCCCGCCCGACCGACAACACGGTGACAGGGGATCAAGATCGGAATCGGATTCGCTCCAACCGCTCCGCCAACCGACCGCGCAGACCCACCGACCTCGGCCGCGATATCCGCATAAGTCCGCGTCTTGCCGTAAGGAATCCGGCGCAACGCGTCCCAGACCTTCTGGCGGTATGGAGTCCCGTAAGGACGATAGGGCAACGTGTCGAAATCGACCGATTCCCCATCAAAATAGCGCTCCAAAAGATCGCGGGCCTTCAGAAGAAGTGGAGTCTCCTCCTGATCGCGCCCCCAACCCCAGTCCAGAGCGACGATCTGGCCCTCATCTTCACTGATGGTAAGGGCCCCGAAAGGTGAGTGGCAGGATAGCTGTGGCATGAACGACACGGTGCCCGAGCGGCTCAAAACCGTCAATCCGGCAGTGTTGCCATTGAGACCGATGCTTTTTAGCCATGCGATTTACGCATATCGCTTAGCCTCAATATGCAAAATAAACATATTGTACCGCTTCAGTAGGCTTTCCAGCAATACTCTGTAATGTGTTGGAAAACTGCCCTTTTTTGTATCAGAAACGCGACAGGACGTTATCCGGAACGCCTGTGTAATCATTCCCTGAGCCACATCATAGCCCGTTTCAGGATCATCCTGCCCCATCCCTCACGGAAACGTCAGAAGCCGTGTTTGTCTTAAACAATAAAATAGGGTCAGTAAGTTCTCATGCTGGCGGTGTCTGGTACTGATCGTTGGATTGAGAGGACAGGATTTTCCCCTGCCCCTTTCAAGACTGCATAGGTCCAGAATATCACAGCGGAAACAGTCTTTACAAAAAGGACAGTTGGATCATGACTTCTGGTCTACTGACGCCGATCAAGGTTACGAAAAAGCGCCTTCTCAGCTGCGCAGCCGTACTGGCACTCTCAGCTGCTGTTCCCGTCGCTTTTGCGCAGGAAGATACGGGCGCAGCAATTACAAGTGCCGATAACGGTGGCAATGTCGGAAACTGGATGTCCTACGGGCGCTCCTATTCCGAGCAGCGCTTCAGCCCGCTCGACCAGATCAACAAGGACAATGTCGGCCAGCTGAAGCTCGCCTGGCACTACGATCTGGATACGAACCGCGGTCAGGAAGGCACGCCTCTGGTCGTGAACGGCGTCATGTACGCCACGACCAACTGGAGCAAGATGAAGGCGCTGGATGCAGCGACCGGCAAGCTCCTGTGGGCCTACGATCCCAAGGTTCCGGGCAACATCGCCGATCGCGGCTGCTGTGACTCCGTCAACCGCGGTGCTGCCTACTGGAACGGCAAAGTCTATTTCGGCACGTTCGACGGACGTCTGATCGCTCTCGACGCCAAGACCGGCAAGCTGGTCTGGAGCGTCTACACGATCCCCAAGGAAGCCCAACTCGGCCACCAGCGCTCCTATACGGTTGACGGCGCACCGCGCATCGCCAAGGGCCGCGTCATCATCGGCAACGGCGGCGCCGAATTCGGTGCCCGTGGCTTCGTGACGGCCTATGACGCCGAAACCGGCAAGATGGACTGGCGCTTCTTCACGGTTCCGAACCCCGACAACAAGCCCGACGGCGCAGCCTCCGACGACATCCTGATGTCCAAGGCCTATCCGACCTGGGGCAAAGGCGGAGCCTGGAAGCAGCAGGGCGGCGGCGGTACCGTCTGGGATTCGCTGGTTTATGACCCCGTGACAGACCTCGTCTATCTCGGCGTCGGCAACGGCTCGCCCTGGAATTACAAGTTCCGCTCCGAAGGCAAGGGCGACAACCTCTTCCTCGGCAGCATCGTCGCGATCAACCCGGATACCGGCAAGTACGTCTGGCATTTCCAGGAAACGCCGATGGACCAGTGGGATTACACCTCGGTCCAGCAGATCATGACGCTCGACATGCCGGTCAACGGCGAAATGCGCCATGTGATCGTCCATGCCCCGAAGAACGGCTTCTTCTACATCATCGATGCGAAGACCGGAAAATTCATCTCGGGCAAGCCCTACACCTACGAAAACTGGGCCAATGGTCTGGACCCCGTCACGGGCCGTCCGAACTATGTGCCTGACGCTCTGTGGACGCTGACGGGCAAGGCCTGGTACGGCATTCCGGGCGATCTGGGCGGCCATAACTTCGCCTCCATGGCCTACAGCCCGCAGACGAAGCTGGTCTACATCCCCGCCCAGCAGGTTCCATTCCTTTATGATCCGCAAAAGGGTGGCTTCAAGGCCCACCATGACAGCTGGAATCTTGGACTGGACATGAACAAGATCGGCCTGTTCGACGACGCCGATCCGCAGCACAAGGCCGACAAGGCACAGTTCCTGAAGGATCTGAAGGGCTGGATTCTGGCCTGGGATCCGGAAAAGCAGCAGGCAGCCTTCCGGGTTGACCACAAGGGTCCGTGGAACGGCGGTCTGCTCGCAACGGGCGGCGGTCTCCTCTTCCAGGGCCTCGCAACCGGCGATTTCCATGCATACGACGCTACGAACGGCAAGGATCTCTTCAGCTTCCCGGCACAGAGCGCCATCATCGCGCCTCCCATCACCTATACCGCCAACGGCAAGCAGTATGTCGCGGTGGAAGTGGGCTGGGGCGGCATCTATCCGTTCTTCCTCGGTGGCGTGGCCCGGACATCCGGCTGGACCGTCAACCACTCCCGCGTGATTGCTTTCGCGCTGGACGGCAAGGACGCACTGCCGCCGAAGAACGAACTCGGCTTCCTGCCGGTCAAGCCGCCTGAGAAGTGGGATGAAGCCCGTACGAAGAACGGCTATTTCCAGTTCCAGACGTATTGCGCCGCCTGCCATGGCGACAACGGCATCTCGGGTGGCGTTCTGCCTGACCTGCGCTGGTCCGGTGCGATCCGCGGACAGGAGAAATTCTACAAGCTCGTCGCCAAGGGCGCTCTGACCGCCTACGGCATGGATCGCTTCGACACGTCCATGTCTGCGGCCGAGATTGAAGACATCCGCAACTATCTCGTGAAGCGGTCCAACGAGTCCTATGAGGACGAAGTGAAAGCCCGCGACAACAAGCAGGGCGTCCCCAACGACCAGTTCCTCAACGTACCCCAGGGTCCGGTTGAGCCTGCAACGGCGGACCATCCGTAACGGGCGACCGTTACGGTAAAAGGAGGCACGTGACATGCTCAATGCATCAATTCGCGACAGGCTGGTATCTGAGATGAAACAGGGATGGAAATTCGCGGCCGCAATCGGCCTCATGGCGGTGTCGTTCGGCGCCGCCCATGCCCAGGACGCTGATGAAGCCCTGATCAAGCGTGGCGAATATGTCGCCCGCCTGTCAGACTGCATCGCCTGCCATACGGCTCTGCACGGACAGCCCTATGCGGGCGGTCTGGAAATCAAGAGCCCGATCGGCACGATCTATTCGACCAACATCACGCCGGACCCGGAACACGGGATCGGCAGCTACACCCTTGAGGACTTCACGAAGGCCATCCGCAAGGGCATCCGCAAGGATGGTGCAACGCTTTACCCGGCAATGCCCTATCCTGAATTCGCGCGTCTGTCGGACGACGACATCCGCTCGATGTATGCCTACTTCATGCATGGCGTGAAGCCGGTCGCCCTTGCCAACAAGGCACCGGACATCAGCTGGCCGCTCTCCATGCGCTGGCCGCTGGCAGTGTGGCGCGCCATGTTCGTTCCGAGCATGACGCCGGGCGAAGACAAGAGCATCAGTGATCCGGAAGTCGCACGCGGCGAATACCTCGTCGACGGTCCGGGCCATTGCGGCGAATGTCATACACCCCGCGGCTTCGCAATGCAGCTCAAGGCTTATGGAACGAGCGGCGGCAACGTCTATCTGTCCGGCGGTGCACCGATCGACAACTGGATCGCCCCGAGCCTGCGCAGCAACAGCGACACAGGCCTGGGTCGCTGGTCTGAAGATGACATCGTCACCTTCCTCAAGAGCGGCCGTATCGACCACTCCGCCGTCTTCGGTGGCATGGCCGACGTGGTGGCCTACAGCACGCAGCATTGGACAGACGACGACCTGCGCGCCACGGCCAAGTACCTGAAGAGCATGCCGGCCGTTCCGGAGGGCAATAACCTCGGCCAGGATGACGGTCAGACGACCGCCCTGCTGGACAAGGGTGCTCAGGGCAACGCCGGTGCGGAAGTCTATCTGCACAACTGCGCCCTCTGCCACATGAACGACGGTACGGGCGTCAACCGCATGTTCCCGCCGCTGGCTGGCAACCCGGTTGTCCTGACGGATGATCCGACGTCGCTCGCCAATGTCGTGGCCTTCGGCGGCATCCTGCCCCCGACCAACACGGCACCGTCCGCCATCGCCATGCCCGGCTTCAAGAACCACCTCACCGACCAGCAGATGGCCGATGTCGTGAACTTCATGCGCAAGGGCTGGGGCAACAAGGCACCGGGAACCGTATCCGCTGCCGATATGCAGAAGCTGCGTACGACGGGAGCACCGGTCTCCACGGCTGGCTGGAACGTCTCCAGCAGGGGCTGGATGGCCTATATGCCGCAGCCTTACGGCGAAGGCTGGACCTTCTCTCCGCAGACCCACACGGGCGTGGACAACGCACAGTAAGCGTTCCCCACTCCCTGACAGTCTGAACAAAAGGGCGGATCGGAAACGATCCGCCCTTTTTTCATGCTCGCACGCCCATCATTGCAAGCTAACCATTTTCACCACGGGGCCTCCTGCACTACATAGAACCCCATGACGCGCTCCTCCCTCCCGGACCACACCCCGCAGGTCATTTTCGCACTGGCAACCGGCCCCTCCCGCGCCGCCATCGCGATCATGCGCGCCAGCGGCCCCGGCAGCGATACGATCCTGCGCGCGCTATGCAACGGGCATCTCCCCGAACCACGCCGCGCCAGCCTGCGAACCCTGCGCCATAACGCAGAGGTGCTCGACCATGCCGTCGCTCTCTGGCTCCCCGGCCCAAACTCCTACACCGGCGAAGACGGCTTCGAGCTGCACCTCCACGCCGGTCCTGCCATCATCGCCCGCGTCGCCGACGCCCTGACCGATCTGGGCGCCCGCCCTGCCGAACCGGGCGAGTTCACCCGGCGCGCCGTCCAGAAAGGACGGCTGGACCTGCTTCAGGCCGAAGCCATCGCCGACCTCGTGGATTCTGAAACTGAAAGCCAGCGCAAACAGGCCCTGCGTCAGGCCGATGGCGCCCTGAGCCGCCTGTACGACGACTGGGCTCAGCGCCTTCGCCTCGTCCTCGCCCATCAGGAAGCCCTGATTGACTTCCCGGACGAAGACCTCCCTCAGGACGTGGAAGACGGACTGATCGAGGAACTCTCAAAACTCCACACCGAAATGTCCGCCCATCTTCAGGACAATCGCGGCGAACTCCTGCGTCAGGGCCTGACCGTCGTGATCGCAGGCTCGCCGAACGTCGGAAAGTCCAGCCTTCTCAATGCGTTATCCGGAACAGATGCGGCAATCGTCACCCATCGTGCAGGCACGACCCGCGATGCCATCGCACTCGACTGGATTCTGGACGGTGTCCGCCTTCGTCTGATCGACACGGCGGGCCTGCGGGAGACGGAAGACGAAATCGAAGCCGAAGGCATCCGCCGCGCATTGTTTCACGTGAAACAGGCGGATGTCGTACTGCATCTGATCGGCCCGGATGAGAGCCTTGAGACCCTCTCCGGACAGGAAATCCCCATCCGGACGAAAATCGACATCGCACCAGCCCCGCCCGGCATGTTAGGGATCAGCACGCAGTCCGGCGAAGGGCTTGATGCGCTGCGTCAGGTTCTGTCCGAACGGTTGTCCGAACTCATGGCCGGTTTAGCCGCGCCTCCTCTGACCCGCGCCAGACACCGTGCCGGAATCCAGGAGGCCGCAACCCATCTGGACCACGCCCGGACCGCGACATGGCCGGAACTGCGGGGCGAAGAACTCCGGCTGTCCATGCTGGCTCTGGGGCGTCTGACCGGACGTGTTGATGTTGAATCCCTGCTCGATGCGATTTTCGGGCAGTTCTGTATCGGGAAGTAGGTTGTGAGCGATTTCGACGTCATCGTGATCGGCGGCGGTCATGCCGGATGTGAAGCCGCAGCGGCATCGGCCCGTTTCGGCGCGCGCACCCTGCTGCTCACCCATCGGCTGGAAACGATCGGCGCTATGTCCTGCAACCCCGCCATCGGCGGGATCGGCAAAGGCCATCTTGTGCGCGAAATCGACGCGCTCGACGGCCTGATGGGCAAAGCCGCAGACCGCGCAGGCATCCACTTCAAACTGCTCAACCGCTCCAAAGGGCCGGCCGTTCACGGCCCCCGCGCACAGGCCGACCGTTCGCTCTATCGCGCCGCCATTCAGGATCTGCTCGCCGCCACCCCCAATCTGACGATCCGTGAAGGCGCAGTCGGAGACCTGATCGAAGAGAACGGCCGCATCACCGGCGTCATCTGCGAAGACGGTCGCGAGTTCCGTTGCGGCGCAGTTGTCCTGACCGCCGGAACCTTCCTGCGCGGCGTCATCCATGTCGGCCACACCCAAACGGAGGCCGGACGCATCGGCGAGGCTCCGGCCAAGCGTCTGGGCGAACGGCTTTATGCGCTCGGCCTCCAGATGGGCCGCCTCAAGACCGGCACACCGCCACGTCTAGCCAAAGACAGCATCGACTGGGAAAACCTCCCGGCCGATCCGGGCGATGCCGAGCCCGAGGCCTTCAGCCCCATGACGACGGCCATCACCAACCCGCAGGTCGTCTGCCGCATCACCCAGACCACCGCCGAGACCCACAGGATCATCACCGAGAACCTGCACCGTTCGGCCATGTATGGCGGCGCGATCGCCGGACGCGGCCCGCGCTACTGCCCGTCCATCGAGGACAAGGTCGTCCGCTTCGCCGATCGCAGCTCGCATCAGGTCTTTCTCGAACCCGAAGCCCTGCCCGGCAATCCGGGCGGCGATCTGGTCTATCCCAACGGCATCAGCACCAGCCTGCCCGCCGACGTGCAGGCCGCCATGATCGCCACCATGCCCGGTCTGGAAAACGCCCGCATCGTCACGGCAGGCTATGCCGTCGAATATGATTACGTGGACCCGCGAGAGCTTCTGCCGTCCCTGCAACTGCGTCGCCTGCCGGGCCTGTATCTGGCCGGACAGATCAACGGCACGACCGGCTACGAAGAAGCCGGCGCACAAGGCCTCCTCGCAGGCTTGAACGCCGCCCGCGCCACGGCTGGAAACGAGGCCCTCACGCTGGATCGCAGTGACGCCTATCTCGGCGTCATGATCGACGACCTGACGCTGCACGGCATCAGCGAACCCTATCGCATGTTCACATCCCGCGCCGAGTATCGTCTCACCCTGCGCGCGGATAATGCCGACCTACGCCTGACGCCCAAAGGAATCGCCGCAGGCTGCGTCCTGTCCGAACGCGAAGCCGCTTTCACCGCCCAGAAAGCCGAACTCGACGCCGCCATGGCCCGCGCAGCCGGAACAACCTTCCTGCCGCAGGCCCTCCGCGATGTCGGTTTCGAAGTCTCTCTGGATGGTCGTCGGCGCACGGTTCTGGACGTCCTTGCCAGTAACGGCGACCACACGATCCTGAACGCGCTGGCCCCATGGTTCGCCGAACTTCCTCTGCGTGTGCGCCGTCATGTCGAGACCGAAGCCCGCTATGGCGGCTATCTTCACCGGCAGGATCGTGAAATTCGACAGCTCTCATCGGAAAGTGCCATCGCCCTTCCGGCCGATCTGGATTACACTGCCATCGGCGGCCTGAGCAGCGAAATGCGCGAGCGTTTTTCCCAGGCCCGCCCGACCAGTTTCGCCGCAGCACAGCGCGTGCGCGGGGTCACACCTGCCGCGCTGGTCGCCCTGCTGGCCCATGTAAGGACCCTGTCATGACCACCGTTTCACGTGAAACACACGAAAGGCTGGAGCGCTTCGCCGACCTGCTCGTGCAGTGGAACGCGAAAATCAATCTCGTCAGCCCGCGGGACATCGCCCAGCTCTGGCCCCGCCATATCGAGGACAGCCTCCAGCTTGCGGAGCTAATCCCCGAAGGTGCCACCATCACCGATCTGGGTTCGGGCGGCGGTTTTCCGGGCATCATTCTGGCCATCGCCACAGGCAACCCGGTCACCCTGATCGAATCGGACCAGCGCAAATGTGCCTTCCTGCGGGAAGCCGGACGCATCTGCGACGCAAAGGTCACGGTCATCGCCAAACGTATCGAAGCCGCCAGCCCCCCTCCGGCCGACATCATCACGGCCCGGGCGCTGGCCCCCCTCAACAGGCTCCTCGACTGGGCACGGCCATGGCTGAAGGACGACGGGTTCTGCCTGTTTCTGAAAGGTCAAAAGGCGCAGGCCGAGTTGACCGAGGCCAGCGCCGACTGGCACATGAGCCACACCATTGTTCCCAGCCGCACCGACCCCGGCGGAGCCATCATCAAGGTCAGTGATTTCAAGCGTGTCGTCTAAAACCGAATCCCCCACCACCCGGATCATTGCCGTCACCAACCAGAAGGGAGGCGTCGGCAAGACCACCACCACCATCAATCTGGCAGCAGGTCTGGCCCGTCAGGGACAGCGCGTCCTGCTCGTGGATCTGGACCCGCAGGGCAACGCATCAACCGGCTTGGGCATCGACTACGACCAGCGCAACACCGGCACCTATGCCGCACTGATGGTCGAAGCCGAACCCCACACCCTGCCCCAGCCGACCGCGTTCGAGAATCTCTCGATCATCACGGCCAACAACGAACTGGCTGGCGCAGAGCTTGAAATGATCGGAGACGAGCGCCGCGAATACCGTCTGCGCGACGCCCTGCATGCGCTTGAAGGCGATTACGACACGATCCTGATCGACTGTCCGCCAAGCCTCGGCCTGCTGACTCTCAACGCGCTGGTCGCGTCCGACAGCGTGATCGTGCCGCTGCAATGCGAGTTCTTTGCGCTCGAAGGCATCAGCCAGCTCGTCCGCACCATCGACCGCGTCCGCCGCGCCTTCAACGCAGACCTGCATCTCGAAGGCATCATCCTGACGATGTACGACCGGCGCAACAACCTGTCCGAACTCGTGGCGCAGGATGCGCGCGGCTTCTTCGGCGATCAGGTGTTCGAGACGATCATCCCGCGCAACATCCGCATTTCCGAAGCCCAGAGCCACGGTAGCCCGGTGCTGGATTACGACGCCCGCTCAACAGGCGCCATCGCCTATCTGGCACTGGCGGACGAGCTGATCAAACGCAACAAGAACAAAACAAAGGCGTAACAGGCGATGGCCAAAAAGGACAGTTCCCCACGTCTTGGTCGCGGCCTCGCAGCCCTTCTGGGCGATCAGGCGCCGCAACTGGCCCGCGCCACACGCGCAAACGCCCAGCCGCAGCAGCATTCGTCCCTGCCGGTGGATGTTCTGGCCCCAAGCCCCTTCCAGCCGCGACAGGACATGAACCCCGAGCGCCTGTCCGAACTGGCCGATTCCATCCGCTCACGCGGCGTCCTGCAACCCCTGCTCGTCCGCCCCGATCCGGAAAAAGCAGGCCATTACCAGATCATCGCCGGTGAACGCCGCTGGCGCGCCTCACAGCTCGCAGGCCTGCACAGCATCCCCGTCCATATCCGCGAACTGGACGACACGGACGCGATGGCGGCCGCTCTGGTCGAGAATCTCCAGCGCGCGGATCTCAATCCGATTGAAGAAGCCGAAGGTCTGCAACGCCTCGTCACCGACTACACCCTGACACAGGAAGAACTGGCCGGTGCCGTTGGCAAATCCCGCCCGCACATCACCAACACCATGCGCCTGCTGAACCTGCCGCCGGAAGTCCGCGCGCATGTCCGCAACGGCGACCTTACAGCCGGTCACGCCCGCGCCCTGCTGACCCATCCCGATCCGGTCGCTGCCGCCAAACTCGTTATCGCCCGCGGCCTGAACGTCCGCCAGACAGAAGCGCTCACCAGCGGCAAAGAAACCACGACCCCGGCCAAAAAAGCGCGGGACGCGGAAATCCTCCAGATCGAAAATGACCTCTCCTCCCGCCTCGGCCTGAAAGTCCATATTTCCTATAACGGCAAAAAAGGCGGCTCCCTGAAGATCGACTATACGTCTCTGGAGCAGTTCGAAAGCGTCATGCGCCTCCTCAACCGGAAATAACACACTGGAAAAACAAGGTTTTTCTTCTTTTTCAGACCAGCCGCGAAGAAAAGAAGAAAAACCTCTTGCAGCTTCCCACCGAATCCCGCTATAAGCCGCTCCACCGGTAGACGGGCCATGGGCACATAGCTCAGTTGGTAGAGCAGCTGACTCTTAATCAGCGGGTCCAAGGTTCGAGCCCTTGTGTGCCCACCATGCCCGTCTCCGGTTATTTTCCAGAAATTTCATATTGAATTTCCAAAGCCCGCCAAGGCTCTTTTCGTGCTTTTCGGCAGCCCCTGAAATCCAGAGACTGCCGCGCAAGTTTAGCCCCGGAAATCTGGCAGTTCGTTAACCGTCACGACACGCCACAGGCAGTCGATACGCTCCAGAATGGTAATGGACAGATTCTGGATCGAAAACCGCAGCGCCGTATCGGGATGCACGCCCAGAGCATGTGCCAAAGCTGCACGGATAGCCCCGCCATGACTGACGACAACCATGTCCTCGCCTTCATGCGCATTCGCCAGATCCTCCAGACCATGCGCAACACGTGCACAGACATCCAGCATGCTCTCCCCGCCCGGCGGCAATTCACAGGCAGAAATGGACCAGAACGGATTGGGTGGCAGTCGCAGCAGGGACATGAACTCCGTATGCGGAGTTCCATGCCATTCCCCGATCGACTGTTCGATGAAACGGCCGTCAATCGTCACATCCTGCGAAAACGCCCCCGCCTTACGGATTTCGCCCGCCGTGTCGCGCGCGCGCTGGAGCGGCGAACTGTACCACAATGCCTCAGTCGGCAGACGTCGCGCCAGCGTGGCATAGCCGCCCTGCTGGCTTGCCATCGCTTCTCGGCACAGCGGCACATCGAGCGCCCCATACATCGTCTTGCGCGCACTGGCTTCCACGACCGCGTGGCGAATCATCCAGAACCGGGTCACGCCCTTCGGCAGTTCCGGCGTATCGAGAAAATGCCCGTGCGGGACCGCTTTATCTGTCTGGGTCATGCTAATGGGGCGTAACGGGGGACGGGGTTCGCGTCCAGCAGAACATCCCAGTGTTTCAGGATCAGTTCCAGTTTTCCGAGCACCCGGCGCGCATCCATGCATTCGCGCTGTAAGCGGCGCTCCTCGTCCAGCCCTTCATGCGACGGCTCACCCGAAACCAGCCGCGCCCCCGCACACAGACGCAGCGCGCCCGCCGGTCCATCCAGCATCGGATGCGGCACTGGAACGGGCTGCCCCAGAACACAGAGCAGACTGCCCTCCCCTTCCGCCACCCAGGGCGACAGATCTGCATTCAGCCAGCGATGCAGCCGTCGCGCATCTTCCAGCGCAAGAGGCTGGCCGGGTGCATGAGGGTCCTCCACCAGAAACGACAGGATGGTCGGAACCGCATCCCAGCGCCCGTCATCAAAAGGCGTCCCCATGGGCAGCATAGTCAGGACAGGACGGGCCCGCACCATGGCAACGGCCTCCGTCATGAACCGCGTCAGACGACTGCGAATGACCGGATCGGGTAGCGCAAAAAGCGCGTCCATTTCGGCCAGCGCCGCATACCAGCGCAGGGCCAGCCCGATATTGTGACCGTTATTGAGCGCCGACGCATCCGCGCCTTCCGGCCACTCATCGCGGTTGCCATAGGCCCGCAATCCCTTCGGAAGCGACAGGGACGGTAAACGGTTGCGAATTTCAGGAGGGAGAAGAATGGCCCCACAGAAAGGTGGGCCCGTAAAGAACTTGGAGCCGGTCACCATGACGATGATTCCCCGCTCCACCCAGCCCGCCACCCGCGACGGACTCAGTCGCGCCTGACAGACATCGATAACGACGCTGAGCTTATCGCCCAGCTCGGTACACAATTCCCAGACAAGATCCATGTCCGGTGCCGCAAGCCCGGTCTTGGACTGATCCAGCCGATGCAGCAGCACATGACGCCCTTCAGCCGCTTCGCGTCGCACAAGAGCCGCACATTGCGCATTGATCTCCGCAACAGGCCGCGCCGTGCCATCAGCCGCACGAATATCAACACCAATCAGCCGCGTCTCCGGAGAAAACCCTTCGATCACCTCGCCTTTGCCCACCAGCGTGGAACAGGCACTGTCCGTCGCAAAATGCCGACCGCAAGCCGCCAGCGGCACCCCGCTGCCCGTTTCATCCGGGGCCAGAAGAATGGACGTCACCGGACGCTGCGTTCCCGCCGCCACAAGCGCCAGAACCGCCAGTTCACAGTCCGTCCCGGATGCCGACAGCAGAACCGCATCTTCCGGCAGACCATAATGAGCCCCGATCGCCGCACGGGCCCGGCGCACGACACCTTCCTGAACCAGATCCGGGTCCTGCTTGGCAAGCAGAGCACTCATCATGGTGCGTCGAGCGGATTCAGCCCCTCCAAAACCGCGTTCGGACAGCGAAGACGCCGTCGATGACCCAAAAGTGATCGCCCAGGGCCGAGGACGATGGGAGCTGGAATACCGGTTGAGCCCGGTATGCGGATCAACGGCCAGCCGGGAATCCCCGCCCCCGCTCATCAGGCTCTCGGCGGGTGCCAGAACGGGCCACAACCGGGTCAGAACCCCTTGCAGACGCTCGGCTTCAGATTGTGTGAAAGGCGGCAGATCCGGCAGAAACGCACTCAGCGTCTCCCAACTCTGCAACAAGGCCGGAGCGTCAGGCACGTCGCCCGCAAACACGGCCAACCAGGCCGGAAGCGGCGCAACATCACCAGTATCCAACGCATGAAACAACGCCGCCACACGCGCCGCGGCAAAGCTGGCCAGAAACGGATTGGCGCCCGGCTCCAGCAACCGCATAAGTTCAATGGCATGCCGCAGAAAAGTCGGCGCAAGGCGCGGGGCCTCAAGACATAGTCCGCCGAGCTTGAGCGTCGCCGTATGCAGGCAGAAAGCCTGCCCCGGCACCAGCTCTCCCTCGATCCGGAACGGAAGCGGCAGTGACACATCCAGAATCGGCACCAGCCCATCCGCAATCACCCGCAGATCGGGCCGCTCCAGAACATCCGTCAAAGAGCGTGTCAAAGTATCAGCCAGCATGCCTGCCTCTCCTGCCTCCGCACGACTGTGGGATTAGCCCATCAGCCCGGCCAGCGCGAGAGGCGAAAACAGTCCGTGAAAATCATCTTCATGATTTTACAGAAGCTCCCGCAGCGTTATTTGCGCTGTTCCAACAACACTGTAAGATCAAATGACTCTGCAGGGGTCCAGACCCTGATTTTAACCAAGAGGTTCAAATGCGGATTTTGCTGACAGGCGGTTGCGGCTTCATAGGATCGGCCGTTATACGCCATCTGATCCGGAACACGGACCACTCGGTCCTGAATGTTGACTGCATGACTTATGCAGCCTCGGAAGACACCATCAGCGAAGTCGCAGGCGACCCCCGCTACTCCCATGCGCGTGCGAACATCGTGAACGGTGTGGAAATGCAGCGCCTGTTCGAGGAATATCGCCCCGACGCCGTCATGCATCTCGCGGCGGAAAGCCATGTGGACCGCTCAATCGACGGCCCCGGCATTTTTATCCAGACGAACGTCGTCGGCACCTACTCCCTCCTCGAAGCGGCCCGCAAATACTGGAACACGCTGGGAGACGCTGAAAAGAAGGCCTTCCGCTTTCATCATATTTCCACGGACGAAGTCTTCGGCCATCTGGAGCCGAACGATCCGCCGTTTACCGAAACAACCCCCTACGATCCCCGCAGCCCGTATTCGGCCTCCAAGGCGTCGTCCGACCATCTGGTCCGTGCCTGGTTTCATACCTACGGCCTGCCGACCTTCGTCACCAACACCACCAACAACTACGGCATCTGGCATTTCCCGGAAAAGCTAATCCCGCTGGTCACGATCAATGCGATCGAAGGCCGCGACCTTCCGGTTTACGGCAAAGGCGAAAACGTCCGTGACTGGCTGTTCGTCGAAGACCACGCCGAAGCTCTGGTCAAGGCGGTCGAAACCGGCAAACCGGGCGAAACCTATGCCATCGGCGCCCGCCAGCCCCGCACGAATCTTGAAGTCGTCAAGAAGATCTGCGCCATCCTCGATGAGCTTCAGCCGGACCCGGCTGGCCCGCGCGAACGCCTGATCCGCTTCGTCACCGACCGCCCCGGCCATGATTTCCGCTACGAAATCGACCCGTCCCACGCCGAGAAGGAACTCGACTGGAAAGCGACGCACGATTTCGAAAGCGGCATCCGCAAGACGGTCCAGTGGTATCTCGACAACCGCGCCTGGTGGGAAGGTATCCGCTCCAAGCGCTACACAGGCCAGAGACTGGGAGCCAGCAAGTGAGCACCATCGAGACCAAGCCCATGAAGGGCATCATCCTCGCCGGCGGTTCGGGCACACGCCTGTATCCGATGACGATGGCAGCCTCCAAGCAGCTGCTGCCGGTCTATGACAAACCGATGATCTACTATCCCCTTTCCACGCTGATGCTGGCGGGAATCCGGGACATCATGATCATCACGACGCCCCATGACATGCCCCAGTTCCAGCGTCTTCTAGGGGACGGCTCGCAGTTCGGCGTGACTTTCGAATATCGCGTCCAGCCCTCCCCGGACGGTCTGGCACAGGCCTTCCTGATCGCCGAAGACTGGATTCAGGGTGCACCCTGCGCGCTGGCGCTGGGCGATAACCTGATTTTCTCCGAACATCTCGGCGTCCTGCTGCGCGCAGCCTCCAACCGCCCCGAAGGTGCCACCGTCTTCGCCTATCAGGTCCGCGATCCGGAGCGCTACGGCGTGGTCTCCTTCGACGAGAGCGGCCTCGCCCTCAAGGTCGAGGAAAAGCCGACCAATCCGGACTCCAACTGGGCCATCACGGGGCTGTATTTCTACGATCACCGCGTCGTGGACTTCGCCAAAAAAGTGAAGCCCAGCCCCCGGGGCGAACTGGAAATCACCGACCTCAACAGCATGTATCTCGAAGAAGGCACCCTTCAGGTGGACCGTCTGGGCCGCGGCTGTGCCTGGCTCGACGCCGGTATGCCCGACAGCCTGATGCAGGCCGGAACCTTCGTGCAGACCATCCAGTCCCGTCAGGGCATGCTGGTCGGCTCTCCCGCCGAAGTCGCCTTCCGCAACAAATTCATCAATGCCGACCAGCTTCGCGAGCATGCGAAGAACATGGGCAAGACCGAACTCGGCCGCCTGCTTCTGGAACTGGCTGACAGCTGATTTTGTTTTCAGGGTTCCGGTCTGCTGAAATACGCAACCGGAACCATTTTTTATAAGAAATTTTCACGGCAGGATTTCAGCATGAAGGTCGAACGTCTTTCCATTCCAGAGGTCATTCTCGTTACGCCTCCCCGTTTTGGTGACAATCGCGGCTTCTTCTCCGAGACCTATAATGTTGATCGCATGAACGACGCCGGCATCACCCTGCCCTTCGTTCAGGACAATCAGAGCCTGTCGCGCCAGAAAGGCGTCGTCCGCGGCCTGCACTGCCAGTTGGCCCCCTATGCGCAGGGTAAACTGGTGCGCGTCACACGCGGCGCCATCTGGGACGTCGCCGTCGATGTCCGCACAGGATCGCCAACCTACGGCCAATGGGCAGCCGCTGAACTGTCCGCAGAAAACTGGTCCCAGCTCTGGGTGCCGCCTGGCTTCCTGCACGGTTTCGTGACACTCGAGGAAAATACCGAAGTCCAGTACAAATGCACCGCGCTCTACAGCAAGGCATCAGAACGCGCGGTCATCTGGAACTGCCCGGAACTGAAGATCGACTGGCCCGTTTCCGAAGCTGATGCCGTCCTGTCCGACAAGGATCTGGTCGCACCGCATTTCTCGGAATCCAAAGGCTGGTTCCAGTACGAAAAGTGAGCATGACCATGTCAGGTACAGGTCCCATTCTCGTCACGGGCGGCAACGGTCAGCTTGCCACATCCCTTCAGACGCTCGGCAATGACCGCGTCATCCGTATCGGACGGCCGGAATTTGATTTCGACCACCCGGAAACGATCCCCGCCGCAGTTGAAAAATACAAACCTTCCGTCGTCGTGAACGCTGCCGCCTGGACGGCTGTCGATCTGGCCGAAACGGAAAAAGAGGGCGCTGCCCGCGCCAATAATTCCGGCCCGGCGGCACTCGCTGCTGCCTGTGCACAGGCAGACATTCCGTTCATCCACGTCTCGACGGACTATGTTTTCTCCGGCGACAAGGGCGCGCCTTATACCGAAGACGACGCTACCTCTCCCGAGACCGTCTACGGCAGCACCAAAGCCGAAGGCGAACAGGCCGTCCTGACCGCGAACATCAAAAGCATCATCCTGCGCACGTCATGGGTCTATTCGGCCCATGGTAAAAATTTCGTCCGCACCATGATCAATGCAGGCGCCAAAAACCCCGTGCTCAAGGTCGTGGGAGACCAGAGCGGCAATCCGACCAGTTCAGACGATCTGGCCGAAGCCATTCTCGCCATCATCGCCCTGATCGAGCGGGACGGCTGGAAACCGCAGTACAGGGGCATTTTCCATGCCAGCGGCTCCGGCGAAACCACATGGTACGGCCTTGCCGTCGCTGCTCTGGAAGAAGCTGCGAAACATGGCCAGACCATGCCGCAGGTCAACGCCATCCGCACCGAAGAATGGCCTACCCCAGCCAAGCGTCCGCAGGACTCCCGGATGGACAATAACAAGCTCCATCGCGTTTTCGGCGTAAAGATGCCAGACTGGCGCGACAGCGTGACGCGTATCGTTCACAAGCTGTTTTCTGAAGCCTGACCGACTATTGCCCTCTCCAGGCAGGGGGCAACTGCCTGTCTCTCTCTGGCGTTGCGTTCGAATGATTCCCTTTCTCCATCTTTCGGCCTTAAGCCCGGGTGCCGAAACATGACACAGAAAAGGGCCGAACCTTCCCGCCACGTCGCCATCCTCCTGTCATTATATAACGGTGCCGCTTATCTGGACGCGCAACTCGCCAGCATCCTGGCCCAGACTCATACGGACTGGACCCTGTACTGGCGCGACGATGCCTCCACTGACGGCTCCAAAAACCAGATGCGCGCTTTTGCAGAAGGCCCCGGACAGGGACGATGCGTCGAGATCGCAAACCGGCATGAGCGCCTTGGTGTCGCCGGGTCCTATGCCCATCTGCTCGACATCGTGGCAGACACACCTTATGTCGCCTTCGCCGATCAGGACGACATCTGGGAACACCAGAAACTCGAATGGGCCGTGAAAGAAATCGAAGGCGCGGCCCGCCGACACCCGAACGGAACACCACTCCTGTATTGTGCCCGGCAATATCTGACGAATGCCAATCTCACCATTCTCCAGAAATCCCCGACCCTGCGACGCAAACCCGACTTCCCGGCCGCCCTGACACAGAACATCGCAACAGGGCATACGGTTCTGCTGAACGCCGCAGCACACAGGCTGCTGCGAAACAACCCTCCGCCGCCGTCGATCCTACATGACTGGTGGGCCTATCTCCTGACAGCCGCCGCAGGCGGCGAGATCATTTTCGACAACCGTTGCGTCAGCTACTACCGGCAGCACGCCCAGAATACGGTCGGTGCAACCGGCTCCTTCATCAGACGTGCCGTGGCAGCCTGCCGGCGCGGCCCCAAGGCCTTCATGACGATCTTCCACACTAACGTGACACATCTGCTGAGCCAGCCAGAAAACCTGTCTCCCCCAGCCCTGCGTCTTCTGCAGGACCTCGCGGCGGCACAAACATTCCCTGCGCGCCTGAGCCTGCTGTTCAGATACCAGAACCTCAAACGCCAGAGATTTTCCGAGAATGTTGTCTTCCGGCTCTGGTATCTATTTGCAGACTAGGAATGATTGAAACTCAACCAACACGACAATAAGATTTTCTACGCTCTCAGCCGAGAGAGGCTGGAATGACCGTAATATTCCCAGATAAAATCTTGATTAACTTTAATATTGTGGGACTATATTCATAAATCTTTCAGCCGTCTGACAGATAACCAGATCGGGCTTCTCTTTTTCCACAAGATCAAAATCAATATTTGATGACCAGACGCAATAAAAATTTTCTAAATAGTTGGAAAACCACCACCCAAGACATCCCTGGTCAAGACAGTTTCCAAAAAAAGAATTTCCAAAAGCAATTACTTTCTTTTTTACGGGCGCTGATGGATTGTTCCAGACTGAATATTGCCCTGTATGCTTTCCAGGAACGCCATGGAAAGTTTCCACATTAATCCTGTCAGACATAAATTCATCATTTTCAGTCTCATAGAATTTATCGTAAATGAAATTACCTAAAATTCGATCACTCAAATCCCCTTTTAAAATCATTTCTTTATTAAATTCTTTTTCTTCAGAAATAAAATTAAAAATTAATCCCAATATGTGTGAGAATATCTCATAACTTCCTCTTGGCTGAAGGTGCGTATCAAGCTTTTTATATAAATTTTCCTTATTTTTTAAGTCTTTTCTAGAAAAGACACTCAAAATAGACGTGTAAAAATCATCTTCATGAAGTTTTTTTTCTAATTCAAACAAATTATTTGTTGGAGTTCTAATTTCAAACGGAAATAAATCAGGGTAAACAGATATTTTTTCTGGTATTATTATTTGAATAAATTTTGAATTCAAACTACTTAATTTTTTATTTCTTATTTTTAATAGGGAGTACCATGCTTCTGACGTCAGATCCTTTTCATTTTTATTATCATATTGTTCAATCAAATTATTTGAACCACCGGTCAAAAAAGCATGACCCTTTCTCCCCATCACCGCATCTTTATGTGCGGACATAAATCCCACTGGGATTTCAATAGGAGTTGTCTCAAATACTTGAGAATTTCTGTCTCTTTCAATATAATTTCTTAAAGAAGCGGAGAGAATTCCAATACCAAGATCAGGAACAATGTCAAAACTATCTGATTTTTGATTTTTTAAGAAAAAAACAGCTTCTTTTATTGAATTCCCTATATTCTTCTTTATAATGTTTAGATAATTTTCATTCTTTACCTTGTATTTTTTTATAATAACTGGATCAATATCTAAGTTTAAATTGATAAAATTCTTTATTATATACAAATCCTTTACAAAGCTTGCCCAACCCAAATTTGAATTTAAAATAATATCTCCATCTAAGTGAGATGCTTTTATAATTTCTTCACAAACTAATTTAATATTTTCATCAGATTTATTTTCATCAAAATATAATTCATTCAATTCTTCCCATCCTAAATAATGAAACCCCAAATCATCAACAGTCTCACTGGACGGTATACATCTTAGATAAGTTCCTGTTTCTAAAAAATTTATTCCAATACTTTCTCTTAAATACGCTTCATCTATGGAAATAATTTTCTTAAAACATTTAGTAAAACTTTCAATTCCAATATCAGGATCAAAATTTTCCAGAGAAAAAATAATTCCTAAAGCCGGAAATTTCTTAAATTTAAGCATTATTATTTTACGCAACGGATTTTTTGGATTTTTATTTTTTGAAAATTCTTCGTTGCATCTAATAACGAATTCATCTTCTGCTGATTTTATATAATATGCCATAATAACTTTCTTCAAAAAATCGGCGTGGTTTTTATTAAATAGATCAAACCTGTATGCAAATCTACTCCAACAATCGCCTTGGAAAAGATAACCATTTCTTGAGAAAACAAGAAAATAACCCCTGGATTCACTATCTCAACAAAGAAAACTTTACGTGTTTTCAGCGGATACGATCATAGGTTTATTACATCCTGAGCCAGAAATAAAAACCGGCGCATGGCCTCCATGAACGCACCATCTTGCTCCAGGCTGGACGGACGCGCGGCGTCGTAATCATAGACCGTCCCCGCCGGGCGCGTAGCTTTTTCGGGATCTTCGGACGCATAGCGCGGCACGATATGGGTATGCAGGGACGGCGCCAGATTGCACCACGTCTCATAATTGATCCTCACCGCGCCAGTGACCGCCAGCAGCGCATCCCCGACCGCCGCCATGTCGGCCAGATACTGTGCCCGTGCCTCGCCGTGCAGGTCATTGATCGTCGGCACAACCGGGTCGGCCAAGAGTTGACAATATCCCGGCAGAGGCTGCGTCTCTCCGATCATCAGCCAGCCCGATTTCATCCGCCCGATAACAGAAGAGTTGCTGCCACGTCGTGCGGCAGCAACCCTCTGTGCGATAACATCCGTCATGGTCGGTTCCCCTTCTGCGTGAAGGGGAAAGCGTATCATGCAGCGGCTTCGACGTCCTCGTCTTCGCTCTGCACGATCCGTGTATTCCCACGCGTGGGGCGGAAGCGCTTTTCAACCAGCGCTTCTTCAATGTCTTCCAGAGACGCACCCGCTGTCTCCGGCACGAAGAAGAACACGAAGACTACGGAAGCAATATTGACGAACGCATAGAACCACATCGTCCAGCTCAGCCCGATGGCTTCCGCCATGCTCAGCGCCGTGCTGGTCACCAGAAGATCAGCCCCCCACAGCGTCGCGGCATGAAGCGATGTCGCCTGTCCACGCATCGACAGCGGGAACATTTCCGCCCCCAGCAGCCAGCCACACACCTGAATCCCGCCGGAATTGAACATCATGAACAGTAGCAGGAACACAACGATCAGATAGGCCCCCGTGCTGCCCGGAGCCGGATGGCTCAGGAACATCACGCCAAGCCCAACGAGCGACAGCGCAGCCCCCGGCCCCATAATGAGCATCAGACGACGACGCCCGATCCGATCCACGAACATGCAGCCCAGAAACGTCATGATGCAGTAAATCACCGCAACACCCAATGACGCCAGAAGGGCGGAAGACGTGCCGAAACCCGCATCATTCAGGAAGGTCGGAGTATAGTAGATCATCATCTCCAGCCCGCCGCACTGCGTAAAGAACGCAACACCAAGCGCCGCTACAAGCGCAGGACGAACCCACGGCTGGAACAGACCGCGCCAACCCCGGTTCTGCGGCTCGATCCCTTCCGCGTTCTCGCGGATGGTCTGGACTTCCCGGCGGATGGCCCGCTTGGTCGTGCGGATGCGCCCAAGCTGGATGATGGCACTCTTCATGCCTTCATTTTCAGCTGCCCAGCGCGGGCTTTTGGGCATGAAGAACATGGAAACAAACACGATCGCCGCCGGAATGGCCGCAATACCCACCATGGGGCGCCAGCCCCAGGCCACACGCTGGGTAAAGCCAATGATGTTGGCGATCAGAATGCCCAGACCAATCGCCACATTGAACAGCGTCACCAGCGTGCCGCGACGTTCTTGCGGCGCCAGTTCGGAAATATACATCGGCACGACCTGCGTCGAACCGCCAACCGCCAGCCCCAGCACAAACCGTGCCGCAATCAGGCTCCAGACATCCGGCGCCAGCGAGCAGGCCGTCGCTCCCGCCACGAACACGCCACTGACCAGACAGGTGGTGTTCCGCCGTCCGAACTTCTCCGACAGACTTCCTGCACCAAAGGCCCCGAAAATCGCCCCCAGAAGGATCGCAGAAGCCACCCATTCCTTCATGGTGGCATTCAGATGGAAATCATCCCCGATCAGAGGCAGCGTGCCCGAGATGATGCCGGTGTCATAGCCATACAAACCGCCGCAGATCGCAGCGACCACAGCCGCCAGAATCAGCATCAGCTTGGCATTGGGAGAAACTTCGATGGACGCGGGATCAATATGCTCCCGTCCGGTTCGGACTGTTTTCGTATCGTTTTCCATAGGGGGATAACATATCACGAAACGATTGGTTTTTCAGGTTCGGCAGAAAACAGCCGAAAAATACACTCAAAATACATTCAGGATTGACTGTCGCCTCATAACCCCTTCAGGATACACGTCATGCAGACACCCGATACAACCAACGATGTTCCCGTTATTGGCACGAAAGCGCTGATCATCATGCATGTGATGTTGGTTGCATTCATCGCTCTGGTGCATTTCAAGCTGACGAGCGCTACGGACTTCTGAACCGCCGCCACAGGTCGGCCAGCGCATAGGACAGGGCAGCCCCAAGCCCGATCCAGAACGGAACCGGCGCATCCGTCACCCAGGACAGCATCAGTCCACCCCACGACAACCCCAGCGCCAGTCCGACCGAAACAGCAATCCCGGCGAGCGGTCCCAGCCCCAGCTTCAGCGTCGTCGCGGCAGGGCCAATCATCAGGCTGAACGCCAGAAGCGCCCCGGCCACTTCCGCACAGGCCGCACAGGCCAGCGCCGCCACGGCCATGAACACCACAGACACCAGCCGCGCCGGAACACCCCGCGCCCGCGCCACTTCCGGCGCCAGACTGGCAAACAGCAGCCTGCGCCCCAGAAACGCCAGCAGCCCCAGACACAGCACGGCCACCCCGCACAACGCCTCCAGCGTCGGCACGTCAATGCCCAGAACGTCACCGAACAGCAGCGTAGTCGCAAGGCTGGAGCCCCGGTTGCTCATGTGCAGGAACCACGCCCCAAGCCCCAGACTGGCCGCGAGCACAAGCCCGATCGTGCTGTCGCGCTGGGCGGGAACACCGCGCTCCCCTTCGCGCTCAGCCCCGATGACGAACCCCGCCATCAGACTGAACGCCACCATCCCCGAAAGCGGCGGAAAGCCAAGCCAAACCGCCCCGGCTGCCCCACTAAATCCGATATGCGACAGCGCATGGGCCGCAAACGCCTGACGCCGCAGCATCAGGAACCAGCCCACCGTTCCCGCCAGAACAGAAACAACCGCCGCGCCCACAAAGGCATGGCGCATGAAATCAAACTCGAACATGCAGCCCCCCGTCCGCAAGCTGCACAACCCGCGTCACAACCCCGGACAGAACCTCGGTTTCATGAGACGTCAGAACAATCCCGATCCCCAGACGCTCCGTCAGATCCCGCAACAGACGCACCGTCCGCTCCTGCCCCGCCTGATCGAGCGCCGCCAGCGGCTCATCCAACAGCAGCAGATCCGGACTGCCCGCCAGAGCCTGCGCCAGCCCGACCCGCTGCCGCTCCCCGCCGGACAGCAGCCCCAGCGGACGATGCGCAAACGCCGAAGCCCCCGTCAGCGCCAGAAGCCGGTCTGATTCCTCCCGCCGAGCCCGCAGACGCAACGGGAGTCCCCAACGCACACCGTCCACCGCCGCCCGAACATGACTGACCGCCGGAAGCAGCAACGCCGCATCAGTCACACTCTGCGGCATGTAACCGATATGCTGCCGAGCCTGCGTCGGCGGCAAACCATGCGTGAGAATTTCGCCCGCCTGAAGCGGGATCAGCCCCAGCATCGCCCGCAGAAGCGTGGACTTCCCCGCCCCGTTCCGCCCGGACAGAAGCGTCATGCCCGAAAGCGGCACCGTCAGGGACGCATCCCGCAACACACAGGTCGATCCTGCCGTCAGCGTCACGTCCCGCAGAACCAGCCCGCGCTCCGGCTGACAGCAGACCCGCTTATTTTCCGCCATCACCCAGCGCCTGCTCCACCGTCTGAAGAATGCCATGAACCCAGCCCTGCCAGGACTGGCCTGGTGGCAAAGTCTCCCCAATCGCCACGACCGGCAAGCCCACAGCCTGCGCACGATCCACCAACCGGTCGATCTGCGGCGAATGAATCGCCGGATTGGTCATCAGCATCCGCACCTTACGCCCGTCAATCAACATATCGACCTGCGCCACATCGCGCGGAGACGGCTCCGCATGGTTCATGATCGCAAGCGCAAAATTCTCATCCAGCACAGCCAGCCCCGCATCCCGAAGCAACGTTTCCCCAACCGGCTCCACCGCCGCCACAGGCACGGCCTCATGACGCGCCTTCATCGCCGCCAGACGATCCGTCACGCCGTCCAGTTCCTTCCGGAATATCGCCAGCCTCTCCGCCACGGCTGGTGCGGAAATTCCCGGCTGATGCGACAGCCTGTCCGCAAAGACCTGTGCGACTTTCCCCACCGCCGCCGGATCGAGAAAGAGATGCGGATTATCGCCGGGCCGCCACCCCGCCAGAGATGCCACCACGATCCGCTCCGGCACGGAAGCCGTAAAGGGAAGCGCCCAGTCGTCATAGGTCGCCCCATTCACGACCGCGATGGTCGCCCCTGCCATGGCGCGTGCCATGGAGGGCGAGGGCGTCAAATCATGCGGATCGATTCCCGGTGTCGCCAGAAGGGCCTGCGTCTGCACATCCGCCCCCCCGATCTGCGCCACCACATCGCACCAGGCTGCTTCAACGCACACCACACGCACGGGGGCCTGCGACGGCTCGGCCTGAGCGACGGCTACAGATCCTGAAATCAGTGCAGCCAGCAACAAAGCTGGAAAAAAACGCATCATGGTCCTCAGGGCAGGGGTCAAGGCTCAGGTGTTATAAAGTAACATTTATCGCCTGACCATCCTCACCGGATCGTCTTATCCCTGACGCAGATAAAGTGCCGCCGCCGCGGCCACAACCTTGCGCTGGTAATCCAGATTGAGCGGCAGCGTGCGGGAATGGTAATCCCCGATCGCCTTCATCAGATTGCCATGCTCCTCATTCAGCGCCCTGCGCAGGATCATCGCCGCCGCCGCGATATTAAAACACGGCTCCAGCGCCAGACGCGCCGCAACCTGCGACACCGGCTGATGGGTCATGGATGCAATCGGCAAAATCCAGCGCGAATTGATCTGCATGAGCCCAATATCCACCGAACCGTCCGTATTGGTGCTGACATGCCCCATCGTCCCGCCCTCGACCCGCTGGATTGCAGGCAGGATGCGCGGCGGCAGATGGTAATGCAAAGCCGAAGCCAACATGCAAGCCAGCAGACCGCCAGCCATGATTATGAAAGGACCACAGGGTGAATCATGCCCCGGACCCTAGCATCGGACGCGCCCGCCTGCCATCCTGACCCCCTCGTGATGACCGCAAAGGACAGGAGGACACGTGCAGGACACATCCGCGACCCTGACACTGGACGCTCTCGGCATTTCCTATGAACGCCATGTCTATGACTATGACCCCTCAGCAGGGAAACTCGGCGTGGCCGCCGCAGCAGCGCTGGGCCTGTCGCCGGATCACGTCCTCAAGACCCTGATGGTCCAGATTGACGGACGCCCCGCCTGCGTGGTGCTGCCCGCAGACCGGGAACTGGATTTTATCCGCGTGGCACAGGCCTTCGGAGGCCGGAAAGCCAAGATGCTCTCCCGCCCCGACGCCGAACAGCGCACCGGCTACCGCATCGGCGGCGTGAGCCCCTTCGGACAACGCAGCGCCGTCCCCACAGCCTTTGAGCAATGCGGCATGGACGGTCCGCCCGTCGTCATCAACGGCGGAAGCCAGGGCCTCCTGATCGCGTTATCCCCGCAGGATGCCCTGACCGCCACTGGTGGCCTCGTGGCCGATCTGGTCAAACCGCTTTAAAGGGCCGCTTTAAGCGGCGCCATATCCGTCCGGATGGTCCACACGCCAGCGCAGGGCCGTCTCGACGATATCATCAAGCTGACTGAACTTCGGGTCCCAGCCCGTTTCCTTGCGGATCTGCGAAGAATCCGCCACCAGAACCGCCGGATCTCCCCCACGGCGCGGCGCCCATTCCCAAGGCACTTTCCGACCGCTGACACGCTCGACACTCTGGACGACTTCCAGATTGGTAAAGCCCAGACCATTGCCCAGATTATACGTCACGGACCGCTCATCGAGCTGCCCCATGGCGCGGATATGCGCATCGGCCAGATCCGTCACATGGATATAGTCGCGCACACAGGTGCCATCGCGCGTCGGATAGTCATTCCCGAACAGCTTCAGCCCGGCCCGACGTCCCAGCGCCGCGTCGATCGTCAACGGAATGAGATGCGTCTCCGGCCGGTGATCCTCACCCAGACGTCCCTGTGCATCCGCACCAGCCGCATTGAAATAACGCAGGCACGCGCTCTTCATGCCGCAGATCCGGTCCGCCCAGACCAGCGCCCGCTCGATCAGATATTTGCTCTCACCATAAGGCGACCCCGGGTCAACCGGCGCATCCGCCGAAATCAGCGGCGGACGGTCATCACCACCAAACAGCGCCGCCGTCGAAGAGAACACAAAGCGCTTTACGCCATGCCGCGTGCAGGCCTCGATCAGGTTCAGAGCCGTGATGTAATTCCGGCGCAAATAAAGGAAAGGCTGGCTCATGCTTTCGCCCACAAGCGACAGCGCCGCGAAATGCAGAACCGCATCCCACTGCCCCGAAGCCACCGCGCGGTCCGTCGCCTCCGCATCAGCCAGATCGACATGAATAAACTGCGCGCCCTGCGGCACGGCGGCCCGATGGCCCGTGCTCAGATTGTCGAGAACAACAACCTCATGTCCGCCATCCACCAAAGCCTGTGCCAGATGACTTCCGACAAACCCGGCCCCGCCCGTAACGAGATACTTCACTGATCCAGTTGTCCTTTTTCCAGAAATACCCGGCCCGCCATGACTGATCCATGACGGGCCGGCTCAAGTAAGAGAAGACCAGAACAGGTCAGAGAAGATTCTGGGCGCGGCTGAGGATCATGCTGCACAGCTTCTGCTTCATCTGCCCCTTGAGGCTCGACAGCGACAGCGGATTGCTACCCCCCGTCAGAAGCTGCCCCTGCTGTCCGGCGGCATAATCGCTGGAGGACGTCACGCCCTGCTTGCCCGTCAGGCTGCTCAGGGCTGAAGTGGCGCTGCTGCCACTCAGATAGTTGTTCTGCACACAATAGCTCAGAACACCCGCAACATTGCCCGTGCTGGCGGAAGACACGTTCGGCAGCATGCTGCCCATGATGCCGGTGCCCCCGGTCATGCCACTCATGCCCGACATGCCGCTCATGGCATTGCCCGCACTGCCAACACCCGGAATGGACTGGGCATGTGCCGAGGACGCAACAAGAGCAGCGACCACAAGACCCGCGAAGAGACCGTTCGAGTAACGCATCCTATTTCTCCTTCAGAAGACGCTCAGGGCAGCACCTGTCAGAAGTCACCGTCGCTGCCGACATGTTTACCGAAAGTGACGCTAACATAGGATGGCAGCGGGTTCACCCGTCTAACGTCCGCAGAACTCCCGCGCCGCACCATAAATATGGTAGAGCGAACTGGCCGGAACGTCCGAGACTGTCACGTTTCCAAAGGCGTCGAAGCGATCCACCCACAAAGCGCTCTTCTGATCGGGACTAAACGTTCCAAAGAAATGTTCCGTCAGCCCCCGCAGAATATCCGGCCTCTCATTCCGACAGACCAGCAGGCGGCAAAGCTCGGTCTGCGGCCAGATCCGCGTTGCATTTTCAACGGTCTGCCCTCCTTCCGTAATGGCATCGCGCACGACGGCGCGCCCTGCATCATGCGCCACGCCATGCGCTATTCCGAACGCGAACAACCCGTCCGCCGCCCGGCCAATCGCCCCAGCATCCGGCGTTCCCGGCTCAAGACGCAGATACTCTCCCAGCAGCCAAGCCCATTCAAAGAGATGCCCCGGTTCTACCCGGTTGCTCCCCACAGGAGCCGCCGGACGCCAGTCTGTCATGAAATCTTCAAGAAGCGCCCCCGATCCGGGCTGGATAAATTTCCCCAGCGCCAGACGCACCAGAGAGCGCGCCTCGTCCAGATAAAAGCTGTCTCCCGAAACCTCGAACAGCACCAGAAACGCCTCAAGCAGATGCATATGTGGATTCTGATGCCGGACCGCTCCCGTCAGCGGCACCTCGTCCAGAAACCCGCCATGCTCCGCCCGGAAAATCTGATGCAGTTCCAGCACCGTCTGCCGCGCCACTGCCAGAAAATCCGGATTGCCACTCAGGCGATACGCCCAGCCATAGGCAAACAGAATGAAGGCATGCGCATACAGATCCCGTTTCGTCCCGACCGGCGTTCCGTCCGGCGCAACGGAAAAGATCCACCCCGCCTGCCCATCCCGATGGCGATAAAGCCGCTCGACCTTTTCCAGACACATCAGCGCCTGACCGGACGCCTCATGCAGCCCGTCCAGCGCCGCCCGACAGAATGTCGAAATCTGCCGCGCCTGCACCATGAGCCGCGACGCTTCCAGAACCAGAGACTCTCCGGAAAATGTCAGACGCTCGTGATACAGACCGCGTGTGCGATCAAACCCCACATCGCTCCAGAACGGCAATACCGTCCGCGTCAGCCAGCTGCCCCAAGGGGCCTGCTGCTCAGCATTCATGAGGGTCGGCAAAGAGGTGTGAGGCGTTCCGGTCTGCATTTGACTGCCGTATGAGAGCTGAACGTCCGCGTCAACAGACATAGATCAACCACAGCAGAGCCGGACCGGAAATTTCATATTTTTAGGAGAGAAGGAAACTGGTGGAGCCAATCGGGATCGAACCGACGACCTCCTGAATGCCATTCAGGCGCTCTCCCAACTGAGCTATGGCCCCACATGTTTCATCTGCGGCCCCTTTGGGACGGAGCCGGATGAGGGCGGTATATCGTCATGATTTCGCCCTGACAAGCCTGAAAAACAGATTTCGACAGCAGTTTTCACGCAGAAATCGCCTTCAGCCTCCGCAGTTCCTCCAATAACGGAAGCAGCGGCAGCCCCAGAACGGCATCCTGTGCCCCTTCGACAGCTGAAAAAAGCTGTATTCCGGTGCCTTCCAGCCGATACGCGCCCACACAGGACAAGATGGCAGCCCCTTCCCGCTCCAGATAGGCCTCAAGAAACGCCTCCGAGAACTTCCGCATCGTCAAACGCGGCGATGCCAGATGCTCCCAGATTTTCTCGCCCCCCTTATAGAGAACCACCGCCGTGCGCAGAACATGCGTCCGCCCGCGCAGCCGACGCAGATGCTCTCCTGCCTCCGCCACAGAGCCCGGCTTGGCAAAGGCCACCCCGTCCAGATCGAGAATCTGGTCCGCAGCCACAGTCAGATCCTCGAAGCCCACATCCCGTGTCGCGAGATTGGCTTTTGCATCTGCCAGAGCGATCGCCGTTTCCGAAAGCGTCTGTCCCTGCGCCTCGCAGGATCGCCGCAGCGCTTCCTCATCGAGATCGACCGGTCTGGCCTGCATCGTCAGACCTGCATTTTCGAGCAACATACGCCGGGCTGACGACCCGCTGGCAAGAATCAGGGAAGTACTGAAAGACATCATGATGTACGACTCCGTACTATCGACTGCGGAAAGAAGGACGAGTACTGCAAGAAACCCTGTGAAGGCATTGCGTCAGTACTGGGGTACATGGGGATAGTACCTGCCCTCCCGAAAGGAGTACCGAGTACCGTGGATTGTACGGTACACCAGCCGGAACTGGGGGTTGTACACAGCCTCTCTGTGGGCAATTCGGGATAGAATCAACGACTCCCTTGCAGACTGCGGCCTTCAGAGTTGTACACAGTGTGAACAAGACGGGGTACATTTTCAGAAAGCCGGGTACCCCGGTATCCACAGGGATCATCTTAACCTCCAGCATTTCTTTCTTTTTTCTTTTATGATTAGTGGGCGGCATGATTTCGGAAAACGCATCTTCCTCACCCTCATCAAAACCGCTTTTGCGGGCTCTCCGTGGTGAAGCCGTCTGGCCGCCTCCGGTCTGGCTCATGCGTCAGGCAGGCCGCTATCTCCCCGAATTCCGCGCCATGCGCGACAAGGCCGACTTCCTGACCCGGTGCATGACTCCGGACATGGCCACCGAGCTGACGATCCAGCCGATCCGCCGCTACGGCATGGACGGCGCGATCCTGTTTTCCGACATCCTGATCCTGCCTTGGGCCATGGGTCAGTCTCTGGACTTCATCGAAGGCCGCGGCCCGGTCCTCGGCGCCATCCGCTCCGAAGCTGATCTCGCCCGGCTCGATCCCAAGCGCGTACAGGACGCCGTCGCACCCGTGCGCGAGACCTTGTCCCGCCTCGCCAAAGAGCTTCCTGACGTCACAACCCTTCTGGGCTTCGCAGGCAGCCCGTTTACGGTCGCCTGCTACATGGTCGAGGGCGGTGGATCGCGGGATTTCGCTGAAACCCGCCGCATGATGCAGACCAACCCGGCCCTGTTCGATCGCCTGATCGACACCCTGACTTCGAGTACCGCCGAGATGCTCTGCGGCCAGATCGAAGCCGGTGCGGAAGCCGTGATGCTGTTCGATTCCTGGGCCGGAATCCTGCCCCCTTCAGCATTCCGCCGCTACGTGATCGAACCGACGCGCCAGATCGTCGCGTACATCCGCGCCCGTCACCCCAACACCCCGCTGATCGGCTTTCCGCGCCTCGGCGGCATCATGGTCCGCGAATACGCGCAGAAAACCGGCATCAACACGCTGGCGCTCGACACGGTCGCCGACCCGGCCCAGATTTCCGAACTGCTGTCCGAAGCCGTTCCGGGCCTCACCCTTCAGGGCAACATGGACCCGATGATCCTGTTCTCCGGCGGTGAGACAATGATCCGTGAAGCCCAGGCCATCCGCGACGCCATGCGCGGAAAACCCCATGTTTTTAACCTCGGACACGGCGTCATGCAGCATACGCCCCCTGAAAACGTGGCAGCCCTCGTCGAGGCGGTACGGTCCGTATGACAACCGCTCTGGATCCAGCAGGCCAGCTGAAACTGGTCATCTTCGACTGTGACGGCGTGCTCGTGGACAGCGAAGGCCCGTCCTGCCGGGCCACGGCGGAATTCGCCCGATCCAAGGGCCTGTCTATTTCCGACGAAGAGGCGCATCAGCGTTTCGCAGGCATGGCCCTGCCGCAGATCGTAACCGAACTCGAACACGAAATTGGTCATGCCCTTCCGGCAGAAACGGCAGTCATGCTGCGCGAAAATCTCGTACAGATGATGCAGAAAATCGCAGAACCTGTAGGCGGAGCGCCCGAAATGCTGGCAGGCGTACGGTCTTTGGGACTGCCGGTTCGCGTCGGATCGAATTCTTCCGTCCGAGAGATGGAAGCCAAGTTCGAAAAAACCGGAATGTCGCAGTATTTTCCCGAAAACCGCGTCCACTCCGCCAACGATATGGGCTGCCCCAAGCCCGCCCCGGACGTCTATCTGTACGCGGCAAAAGTAGAGGGCGTCCTGCCAGAAAGCTGTGTCGTGATCGAAGACAGCGATACTGGAGCAGAAGCTGCCTGGAAGGCGGGCATGGCCTGTGTGCTTCTTCGCCCGGAAGACATGCCCGCACCGCCCTTCTGGCCCGTCGAAGGCTCGGTCCGCATCGCCCATCTGGACGAGTTGGTACCGCTGTTGCGCCGGACGCTTGAAAGCCAGACACACGCATGACCGACTTTCTCGCGACCTATCAGAGCTGGATACTGTCCCTACACATCATGGCGTTCATCGCCTGGATGGCCGGGACGTTCTATCTCCCACGCCTGTATGTCTATCACTGTCAGGTGGTACCGGGGTCTGCCGAGAGCGAGCGGTTCAAGGTCATGGAGCGCAAACTCCTGCGCCAGATTATGACGCCCGCCATGATCGTGACATTCCTCGCAGGCGGCGCCCTTGCCTCCATTCCCGGACTGATCGACTGGAACGCAGGATGGTGGTGGACAAAGCTGATCTGCGTCTTCGGTCTCGCCGGATTCCACGGTGCCTGCGGCACATGGCGTCGCGGTTTCGCTGAAGACCGCAACCAGCACCCGGAAAAATTCTACCGGATCGCCAACGAAGTCCCAACCATCCTGATGATGGTCATCGTCATCATGATCATCGTCCGCCCCTGAGAAAGATCCCGAATAAAAGTTTTTGGTGAAGCTTTTTCCAAAAAGCTTCAAAAGACCGTCACCTTTTTGAAAAAAGGCGACACCCAAAAACTTTTGTTCGTCTCAGATCAGGCCGTATTTCACGCCAGTCATCTGTTCCGAGACGGTCCACAGACGCGCGGCCAGTTCGGGTACATGCGCCAGAGCGGGCAGCCCCGCAATCCCTGGCACACCACGACGTTCTCCCGGCCCCTGCGGACCATAATAGCTGCCGTCATGCGCCTGAGGGCTGGCAAGAGCATAGAGCAGCGGCCACGCCCCCTCCTCGACGGTCTGCCCCATAGCGTGAAACACCGGCCCGGCGACACTGCGCGCCAGACTGCGCATGAACCGTGCGGCTTTGTTGGCGGACCGGTCCAGACTGCTGTTATTCGCGACAATATCACTCGCCGCCCAGCCCGGATGCGCCGCACGCGAATGGATGGGCCAGGGCGCTTTCGCAGCCCGGCGGTTCAGTTCGAGCGCAAACAGCAGGTTGGACAGCTTGCTCTGACGATACCGCACCATCGGATTGTAAGAATGCCGCGCATTCAGATCGCCGAACGGGACTTCGCCCTTCAGCGCCGCCAGAGACGCCACCGTCATGACCGTCGCATTCCCCGCCGCCAGCAACGGCAGCAGCCGTCCGGTCAGAGCAAAATGCCCGAGATGGTTAGTCCCGAACTGCAACTCGAACCCGTCTTTTGTCGTCAGACGCGTCGCAGGCCCCATAACCCCGGCATTGTTCGCCAGAAGATGGATCGGCTCGCCCCGGCTGTGCATCGCGGACGCAAACGCCTCGATCCCGGCCAGAGACGCCAGATCCAGCAGCTCGAACCGCGATTTGACGAACGGCACCCGTTCATGAAGCCGTGCTAACGCCGCCTGTCCCTTGTCATGACTGCGACCGCTCAGCACGATCGCAGCACCCTGCTTCGCCAGCCCGCAGGCGACCTCGAACCCCAGCCCCCCGGTCGATCCGGTGATGAGCGCCGTCTTTCCGTCCAGACGTTCAAGAGAGTCAGTAGACCACGCGGGAGCGGAGGGCTGTGTCATGACGTCTGTCCTTCCAAGTCTGTGTCAGCTCGGTTTTTTGTCCATACGCGATTCCTCGCGCTTTTCGTCTTCCTCGGCCTGCCGGAGCGCCTCATCCGTCAGGCGCTTCTCGTTCTTCTTGAGAAAAACGAGCCCCCCGATCAGACAGCAGACCCCCACGACCGCCATGGCGACTCCGACCGGCCCGGTGATCTTCTCGATCTGCTTGCCAAGCTCATAGGTCACAAAGGCATAGCCACCGGCCCAGCAGATGCCACCGAGCGCATTGAAGAACAGGAACGAATGCCAGGGCATCCGGTTCGCTCCCGCCAGCAAGGCCACGAACACCCGCAGCACCGCGACGAAACGCCCCAGAAACACGACAATCCCACCATGCCGACGGAAAAGATACCGCCCCAGCATCAGCCGCTCTTCGGTCAGACCAACTTTCTGGCCGTGTTTTTTCAGAATGCCGTAACCGAAGTGATGGCCGATCAGATAGCCGATATTGTCGCCCATGATGGCGCCAAGCACGGCTGACAGCGCGATCCAGCGGATTTCAAGATGATGGGTGCTGCCTGCATAAAGCGAAGCGGCGATAATGACGCTCTCCGCCGGAAGTGGAAGTCCCATGCTCTCGAACATGACGGTGATGCCGACGACGCCATAGCCATACTGCACCAGCATGTGATCGAGAAAATGACTGAGATGAAACAGTGTCCTGGTCCTGTTCAAGCTGTGGCGGAAGAGAGTGCCACCGGCTACGATACTACGGCATCGGAGACAGGATGAAAAATGACGCCCCCTTCCCCCTCATCTTCCGCAGCCTTGTCGGGACACTGGCCGTCCTGGGCCACACCCGAACTCGTGGCCGGACGCACGCTGTCCTTCTCCGAACTGCGCACTGCTGGGGAGTGGATCTTTTGGCTTGAAAGTCGCCCGGACGAACAGGGCCGCTCCGTCATCACGGCCCGCGACCCTGAAGGAATCCTCCGCGACCTGATCCCGGCGGAATACTCGGTCGGCACCCGTGTGCACGAATATGGCGGCGGCGCATGGGACGTGCGCCTAAAAGACAATGCCAAAGACAGCGCCCCGCAGGTCGTTTTCAGCGATCGCAAACGCGGCGGTGTCTGGTTCAGCGACGGCACGACAGCCACGCAATGGGCCGTGGCGGGTGAAAGTCCCGAACACCGCTACGCCGACCTGACGTTCGATCCCACTGCCGATGCCGTGTTCTGCGTGCGCGAAAGCCACGGCGATGGCGTGCCGCTCGCAACGCTGGTCCATGTGCAGGCCGGCGGACGCGAAACCGTGCTGGCCGAAGGCGCGGATTTCTACGCCGCCCCCCGGCCCTCACCCGATGGAAACTTTCTGGCCTGGTTCAGTTGGAACGACCCGGCCATGCCTTGGACCGCCACGACCCTTTCCGTCGCCCCCTTCGATCGCACAACCGACACACTCGGCCCCGTCACCAACCTGACCGGACCCGAACCGTGCAGCATCATCGAACCCTGCTGGTCCCCCGACGGCACGCTCTACGCCACGTCCGACGCCTCGGGCCGCTGGACTCCCATCCGCTTTTACCATGACGAGCTAGGCTGGCACTCCCACTCCCTCGACGGCGCCAACGCCGAAATCGGCCTGCCGCACTGGGTGTTCGGACAGCGCAGCATGGCCCCCCTGCCCGGAAACCGCCTGCTGGCCCTCGGTATCCGCTACGGCCTGAACCATGTCCTGCTGGAAGACAACGGCCGCTGGACCGAACTTGCGCTCGGCACGCCCGTCAACGTCCCCGAACCTCTCGGAAACGGACAGTTCGCGTGGATCGACGCCCCGGCCGATGCCCCCGCTGCCATCGTCTTTGGCCGCCCCGGCGAAGCCTGCGACCGCTTCCGAATCAGCGTCACCCTCCCGCACGGCGTCACGAAAGCCGATATCGCAACCCCCACCCCGCTGAGCTTCCCAACCGCAAACGGCGCAGAAGCTCATGCCTTGGCCCACGCCCTGTTCTACGCCCCCGCCAGCAGCACCAGCGCCCTGCGGGACGGTGAAAAACCCCCGCTCGTCGTCATGGCGCATGGCGGCCCGACCGGCCGCGCCAACCCGTCCTTCGCTTTCAAGGTGCAGTGGTGGACGTCGCGCGGTTTCGCCGTCCTCGACGTCAATTATCGAGGCTCAACCGGCTTTGGCCGCGCTTACCGCGAAGCACTGGACGGACAATGGGGTGTCGCGGATATCGAAGACTGCCTCGCCGGCGTGCAGGCCGTGCTCGATCGCGGCCTCGCCGACCCCGCCCGCTGCGTCATCCGCGGCAGCAGCGCCGGCGGCCTGACGGTCCTCGGCGCCCTCGCACAGTCGGACCTCTTCGCCGCCGGAACCTCCCTCTACGGCGTCACGGACCTGCGGGCTCTCGCCGAAGAAACCCACAAATTCGAAGCCCGCTATCTGGACGGGCTGATCGGCCCCTATCCCGAAGATGAGGCCGTGTATCTGAAACGTTCCCCCATCACGCAGGCCGATAGCATTACCGTTCCTGTCCTGTTCCTGCATGGCGGTGCAGATAAGGTCGTCCCCCTGTCACAGGCGGAGTCCATGCGTACAAAACTCGAACATTCCGCCCTGCACGTCTATCCGGAGGAAGCTCATGGCTTCCGCGCCCGCGAAACCATAGAAGACGCCCTGCAACGGGAACTCGTCTTCTATCAGCAGGTTTTTAGTGCATAGATCCCGATTTTAGTCGTCGGAGAGCCCGAACTGGCTGGGATAGGGCATGGCGTTGCGGCCGAGCTTCTTCTTTTTCCAGTCCGCCAGCGCCCTGTCATATTCGACATGACGCAGCGCGAACTGCAGCGCTTCCACATGCCGCTCGTCGGCCGGGTCCATCATGTTCCGGCGCCAGCCCGCCGCAATCAGCCAGTATTCCCCGGCCAGCCGCCAGTCCCCGGCCTCATGATGCTCCAGCGCCAGCCGCTCAAGTCCATGATACTTATTCTTCGGATTGGCGAGCGCTTCGGGCGTGAGAATGAAATCATCCCCTTTCCAGAGGAACGTCGATTTCATGTAGGGAAACTGCCGGGTCATCACACCCGGATCTCCGAAATGTTCTTTAATCAGCATCGGAACCAGCCTGTCGTAAGACCTCCGCCATTCGCACTGCACAGACCGTTTCCCTGAAAATCACATTGAAAGAGTGCGGCCTCTATAACGAACAGGAACACCAGAGTCGATTTCTTCGACCTGCTCCCTGTTCCGCGTTAATAACAATATAATTGTTATTAATAAATAAAATTATGTTATCATTCAATCTATACCGTAATTGTCAAAGAAAATATTCGAAGTCCCGAAAACAGGTTTGAATTTCCATAATACTTCTTCTAAGAAGCCTGACCGCAATTACCGATGCCCTTTTCAGGCCCGAACGCTCTGTCATGCGTTCAGAGGGCACAGGGTTATTTTTTCGGCACGATTCCTTCTCTCTCCCGTCAGAGTCCGCGAGCCTTATGGACACCAAAACCCTCTTCTCCGGAATGGCGCTGGCCTTCGGAGCATACTCCGCATTCGCCATCAGCGACGCTTTCTCCAAACTGCTGGACGGGAGTCTCGATCCCTTCGAGGTTGCGTTTTTTGGCGGGGTGTTCGGGTTCCTCGTTCTTCCCTTCATCCGCAAATCAAACGAGTCCTACCTCGACATCGTGCGCCCGAAGCTTCGCGGCATGTGGCTGCTGCGGGCTGTCTGCGTCTTCGTCGCCACGGCTGCCAGCGTCGAAGCTTTCATGCTGCTCTCGATGCCCGAGGCCCTGTCGATCACCTTCCTGATGCCGCTGTTCGTCACGATCCTCTCCGTCGGGCTGCTCAAGGAGAAAGTGACGTTCTGGGCATGGCTTGCGGTCGCTTTGGGCTTTGCGGGCGTTCTGATCGTGCTGCGTCCGGGAGTGCGCCCGCTCAATCTGGGCCATCTCTGTGCGCTTCTGGCAGCCTGCGCCAATGCGGGCAGCGTGATCGCCTACCGGATCGCCAGCAAGGAAACCATCCGCCTGTCGCTCTTCGGGTCCAGCCTGATGGGCGCGCTGGTCGGCAACGGTCTCCTCATGCTCGCCCACGCCACATGGCCCTCCAGCACAAAGATCTGGTTCTACCTGTTCGGCTACGGCTCCCTGGCCGCCCTCGGACAGCTCTGCATGATGCTCGCAACCGCCAGAGCACCGGCAAACCGCGTCGCCCTGCCGCAATACAGCCAGATGGCCTGGGGTGTCGCGCTGAGCTACTTCCTCTTCAAACAGCCGCTCGATCGCTGGACTTTCGTCGGCATCGCGGTCCTGACAGCATCAGGTATGCTGAACTGGATCCGTCAGCGCATCCGCTACGAGAAAATGGCGATGAAAGAGCGTCTCGAACGCCTCAAGGCACGTAAAGTCGCCAAGGGAAACCTCAAAGCCGCCAAACAGAGCGCTCTCTCCACTCGCTAAACACGCGTTCCGCCGCTGCGCATTCCGGTCAGAGTGCTGACTTTCAGAGACGCGGCGGCACGCCTGATTATGGCTCTATAATCCCCGGCTCCAGCTTCCGGATCACCCGGAATGCCGTCACGACCGCGAGACTGCCAAACAGCACCACGCCCAGCGACTGCCCGACCAGTATCCCGACCGGCCCATAAGCCGACCCGATCCAGACGAACGGAATGGTCCCCAGCGTCGCCCGCCCCCAGTTGAAACCCGTGGAATAGAACGGGTGCCCCAGATTGTTGAAGGCCGTATTGGCCACAAACAGCAATCCGACGAACATGTAACTCAGCACCAGCCAGCAGCAGAACAGCCGCACGATGTCCACGCCCACACCCTGAAGCTCAAAAAGCTGGATGATATAAGTGTGCGCCCCCGCCAGAACCAGCCAGGTCACGCCCACACACAGCGCCGTCAGTTTTAGCGCCGCCAGAAGCGCCTCCTGAACACGATGGATTTGCCGCGCGCCGAGGTTCTGCGCCATGATCGGCCCGACCGACCCCGTCAGTGCGAAAACCAGCGAAAATGCTACCGGTACGATCCGGTCAATGGTCGCCTGTCCCGAAACGGCATTAAGCCCGAACCGCGCCATCGCATGCGTCACGAACAGCGCGCCCGTCGGGGTCGCCAGATTGGTCGCAATCGCCGGAACCGCAATCCCGCCAATCAGCCGCGTGGACGGCCCGAAAGCGGAACGCTGTGGCCATTCCAGCATGGCATGGCCCCGAAGATTCAGAAATCCGCTTGCCGTAATGGCCAGCCGCGCCAGAACCGTGCTGATCGCAGCGCCCTCAAGCCCTAGATGCAGCCCGAAAATCATGATCGGGTCCAGACACGCGGACACAGCTGCCCCCGTCAGCGTCACCCGCATCGAGCGCTTGGCATCCCCCACCGCCCGCAAAAGCGATGAAAGCGCCATCCCCAGACACACAAGCGGCAACGCCGGCGACACGATGTGCAGGAATGTGGCGGCATGTTCCTGCGCCTCGCCATGCGCGCCCAGAAGCCCCAGCAGAGGCATGGCAAAGGTCGCCGTCAACAGGCCCAGAACGGCCGCAATCGCCACCATGACCACCAGAAACGCCGAGGCCATCCGACGCGCCTCGGCATGCTGACACGCCCCGATCAGCCGCCCCGTGCAGGCCCCAAGCCCGATCGTCATCCCGATGGAAACCGACACCTGCACGTAGCTGACCGCCGTCGCAAACGCGATCGCCGCCGTGAGCGTCTTGTCATGCAGATGCGAAATATAACCGTAATTGAGCAGATCCACGGCAAACACGGCCATCAGCCCGATCGCCCCGGTCCCGGCCATCGTCACGACATGACGCATGATGCTGCCATGAACGAATCTGGCCGGTCTTACCGGGGAGTCGTCAGGAATACAGGGCTTTTTGGGGTCGTCATCTGGCTCTGGCATGTCACTGTATCATGCCCGTTTCAGGGAAGGAGAACCAGAGGTCGGGAGTGTTTTTTCGCCCCGGTCTTTACTCTGTCTCTGTTCGTAACAGTAGGCGAATCCGCCCTTTTTGCGCTTGTAAGGACTTCTTTAATATCCGGTGTGGAATCTTCGGCAGCGATGCTCGGGCATACGACCCGCAGCCTGTTCCATGTCCGGGAGTATGCCATGTCCTCGATCATCAATGCAGTTCACACTGCCGTCAGCGGCCTGAACTCGCAGTCACACGCCTTCAGCGACCTGTCCAACAACATCGCCAACAGCCAGACCACCGGTTACAAGGCCAGCACCACCAGCTTCGAGGACTATGTCACCAACAACGAACTGGCCAGTGATGGCCAGGCGCTGAGCGACAGCGTCGTCGCTACCACCCGCCAGCACAACGACAACCAGGGCATGGTAACGACCTCGACCAACAGCACGGCTCTCGCCATTTCCGGAAACGGCTTCTTCAACGTCGTGCAGGCCACCGGCCAGAGCAACGACAGCACCCCTGTCCTCGGCACACAGCAGTATTACACCCGCAATGGTGACTTCTCGCAGGACAAGAACGGCTATCTGGTCAACACGTCGGGCTATTACCTCGAAGGTTACAATGTCAACGCCTCGACAGGCACCCTGAGCACAGCCCTCAGCCCCATTCAGGTGCCCTCTACCGTCAAATTCCAGCCGACGGAAAGCACGAAGCTGACCCTGACCGGGCAGATCGGTAGCACCGCGACATCCAGCGGCGGCAGCGCCACCACGTCGGCCACGGCCTATGACAGCAAAGGCAACGCCCAGACCGTCTCCCTGAACTGGACGCAGGTCGACGCCACCACCTGGACCGTCAGCAACGCCAGTGACGCGACCAACAGCGCGACCGTGAAATTCGATTCCTCCACCGGTGCGATTGCCTCCGTCAACGGACAAAGCCAGGCCACCGGCTCCACCGCCAGCTTCGAATATGATGGCTCACCCCAGGACATGACCGTCAGCCTCGGAACCATCGGCGGCACGAGCGGCGTCAGCCTCGCAACGGACGGCTCCACCCCGACCGGCGTTACGGCGGTATCCGACAGCGTGACCACCGGCACGTTCTCCGGCATTTCCATGCAGACGGACGGCTCGGTTATGGCAACGTTTGACAACGGCTACTCCCAGCTCGTCGCCAAGATCCCGCTGACAACCTTCGCCAGTCCGAACAACCTGTCTCCCCAGAACGGACAGGCCTATACCGCTACGTCCCAGTCCGGCACCCCGCAGATCAACGCCGTCAATACCAATGGCGCCGGCACCCTGAGCACGGCTTCGGTCGAAGACTCCACAACCGATCTGACCGGCGACCTCAGCAAGCTGATCGTGGCCCAGCAGGCCTATGGCGCGAACACGAAAGTCGTCTCCACGGCCGACCAGCTTCTTCAGACAACCCTGGCGATGATCCAGTAAGCATAACTGAAGGGACATCGGCTCCATGGGACTGAACAGCGCACTCTCGATTGCAACTTCCGGCCTGAATGTCGTTCAGAATGCCATGGCCGTTGCCTCCAACAACGTCTCCAATGCAGGGACAAGCGGCTACATCAAGGAAAGCGCCAACGTCCAGTCGAGCGTGGCTGGCAATACAGGCAACGGTGTCCGCACTGCTGCCACCACACTCGCGACCAACCAGCAGGTCCAGAAGGCGCTTTACGCCCAGAACGCGGACGTGGCGGCCTACACGGCCACCAGCAATTCCCTGTCCAACATCACAGCGCTTCAGGGCTCCACCAGCGCCACATCCGGCAGCAGTGGAACGCTTTCAGATGAACTGGGTAACCTCCAATCGGCCCTGACGTCCCTGACTTCTACGCCTGATAGCGCCTCGGCCCAGAGTACGGTCGTCTCCGCGGCATCCACCTTCGCCCAGTCCGTCAACACGCTGGCTTCGGCCTATCAGACCCAGCGTCAGACAGCGCAGGATGCCGTCGTTTCCTCGGTCTCGGACATCAATACCGACCTCACCACGATCGGCACCCTGTCCACCAAGATCATGAACCTCAAAAGCACCGGTCAGGACACGGCCGCGCTGGAAAACCAGCGCTATACGGCCCTGTCCTCCCTGTCCTCCGAGCTTTCCGTCTCATGGTCCGAGTCCGCAAACGGCGACATGACCATCGCCACGGCCGACGGCGTCACCCTGCCCACGCGTGACACCAGCAGCTCCAGTGGCGCGACCGTCTCGTCCACATGGCCGCTCACCACGTCGTCCGCTCAGATTTCGGTCAGCACGACCTATCCCGGCACATCGTCCAGCAACACCATTCCCGCCATCACCCTGAACGGCCGCGATGTCACCACGCATCTGACGGGCGGGACGCTGGGCGCAAACATCACCCTGCGCGATTCAACACTCCCCACCATGCAGGCGCAGCTGGACTCCCTGTCTTCGACGGTCGCCACCCGTTTTCAGGCTCAGGGCATGTCCCTGTTCACGACATCGGGCACAAACGGCGTTGTCCCGGGAACCTCCCAGACAGACCTTATTCCCACCGGCAGCGTCGGCTTCTCGCAGGATATCAGCGTGTCCAGCACCTATTCCAGCGACCCATCCAAACTGCTCGACAGCACGACGTCCGGCACGCAGACCATCCAAAACGTCCTGAGCTACACGTTCGGCACAACTTCCGACTCTTCCGGAACCGCCCAGACGGCCGCACCCAGCAGCAATCTTGGAATGACCGGAACCCTGTCCACCGGATACACGGGCAACCAGAAAATTATTTCCCTTGCGACATCCCTGACCGCCAATCAGGCCGCCACGGCCAGCGATGCAAGCAGCGGCCTTGCCCTGTCGCAGACAACGCAGACCAGCCTGACGTCCAATCTGTCCGGAACGTCCACCGTCTCCATCGACACGGAAATGGCGAATATCGTCACGCTCCAGAACGCCTACGCTGCCAACGCCAAGGTTGTTTCGACCGTCCAGACAATGTTCAGCGCCCTGCTGAGCGCAATCGGAACCTGATCATGACCGGAACCATCTCCAGCTTCGGCTTTGGCGGAATCTCCAGCCAGCTCCTGCTCGGCGTCCAGAATCTGTCTCAGGCGAAAGACGCCCTTCAGCTTCAGGCCAGCACCGGCGTTCTCGCCAGCAGCTATGCCGATCTCGGGTCTTCGCGGACACAGGCCCTCGCGCTTCAGCCCGCCATCACGCAGGTTTCCGCTTGGAAAAGCAACGTCACGAACGCCCAGACGACGCTGACGACAACACAAAGCGCTCTGTCCCAGATTTCCACCATCGCCCAGGACCTGACGAGTTCGCTTTCCACTCTCGGCAGCACACTCTCTTACTCAACCGTCACGACGGCTGCCTCTGCCGCCCAGTCGGCGCTGACTTCTCTGAGCAACCTGCTCAACACCCGGCAGGGCGACAGCTACGTTTTCGCCGGGCAGCAGAACACGACCGCCCCCGTCAGCACGGATCTGGGCACGTCGGACCTCGCGACCCAGATTGCCAAAACAGTCAGCCAGCTCGGCTCGACCAACGCAGCGGATGTGCTCAGCACAACGGAAAATCTGGCCGCCAATACTTCTGTCGGTCAGCCTTTCTCGGCCACGCTGTCCACATCGCCCGATCAGGCACAGCAGCAGAACACGCGCATCGTCGTCGGACAGTCTGAAACAGTGTCCGTCGGGATGGTCGCCACACAGGGCGCGACATCCACGTCCACCACTTCCCCGATCCGCGATCTCATGCGCAATCTGATGGTGGTCGCCTCCCTCGGCTCGTCGTCCACCAGCACCACCGACTACGCCAGCCTGATTTCCGGCCTTCAGAGTTCCATGAGCACGGTTACGAGCGGCCTTGGCACCATGAGTGGCCTGTTGGGGGTTCAGCAGAATAGCCTGACCAACCAGACCGCCATGCTGACCCAGATGTCCTCGGCTTTGACGACCCAGCTCGGTCAGGTGAAAGACGCTGATCTTGCGCAGGTTTCCACGCAGGTGACGGATACCAACAACCAGCTTCAGGCGTCCTATTCCCTGATCGCAGATATGAAAGGCATGACGCTGGCTTCTTACCTCTGATCAGGCCTCTGATCCCGGTTGAAAAACCGTTTGTGACATCGCATATCAAGATCACTTTCCTGAACGGAGATTGATGAAATGAGTGAAACGAACAACCAGCAGGCCGCCGAAAAGCATGAATTCAGTGCAGAGGTTGGACGGCTGCTGGACCTTGTGGTCCATGCCCTTTACTCGGATCGTGAAATCTTTCTGCGCGAACTCGTCGCCAATGCGGCGGACGCGACGGACAAGCGCCGTTTCGAAGCCCTGACCGACAGTGCTGTGGCGCTTCCCGAGAATGCGTCCATTCGCATCAATCCGGACAAAAGCCAGAAAGAGCTGACAATCTCCGATGACGGCGTGGGCATGACCCATGACGAACTGGCCCAGAACCTTGGCACGATCGCCCGCTCCGGCACGCGCGCTTTCGGAGAAAAGCTGAATTCGGCAAAGCCTGAAGACCGCCCGAACCTGATCGGTCAGTTCGGCGTCGGGTTCTACGCAGCCTTCATGGTCGCGGACCGTGTGGAGGTTACCTCCCGCAAGGCCGGTTCCGATCAGGCCTGGACCTGGTCTTCGGACGGCAAGGGCGCCTTCACGCTGAGCCCCGCGTCCCGCTCCACGCCGGGCACCGATATCGTCTTGCACATGAAAGACGATGCCGACGAGTTCCTCGACAGCTGGCGCCTGAAATCCATCATCCGCAAATGGGCGGACCATATCTCCTGGCCCATCACCCTGCGTGAAACCAAGGAAGACGGTACTACGGAAGATCAGGCCGCCAATGAAGGCACGGCTCTGTGGAGCAAGCCGAAATCTGAAATTACGCCGGAACAGTATGCCGAATTCTATCGGCACATTGCCCACGCTTTTGACGAACCCTATGCGACGCTGCACTGGCGCGCGGAAGGCGTGACCGAATTTACGGCGCTGCTGTTCCTGCCCAGCGCCCGCCCGTTCGACTTCATGGAACAGTCCCGCGAAAGCCGGATCCATCTCCATGTCCGCCGGATGTTCATCACCGACGAAGCGGAACTGGTTCCGAACTGGATGCGCTTCGTGCAGGGCGTGGTCGATACGGAAGACCTGCCGCTCAACGTTTCGCGTGAAATGCTTCAGGCCACCCCGGTTCTGGCCCGCATCCGTAAAGCGGTCACCAAGCGTGTCCTGACCGAGATTCGCAACCGTGCGAAGGACGCCGAGGGCGGTTTCAACACGTTCTGGGAAAACTTCGGCGCGGTCATCAAGGAAGGCTTGTGGGAAGACGCCGAACACCGGACGGAAATCGCCGGTTTCGCCCGTTTCCATTCCACCCAGGGCGACGATCTCGTCACGCTGGACGACTATATTGCGCGCATGAAGGATGGTCAGGACGCCATCTATTACCTGACCGGCGACAATCTTGACGCACTGAAATCCTCTGCCCAGCTTGAAGGCTTCCGCGCCCGGGGTCTTGAAGTCCTGCTGCTGTCCGATCCGGTTGATGGCTTCTGGCCGGAGCGCCTGTCCTCCTATCAGGACAAGCCGCTGCGTTCCGTCGCCCATTCCCATGGCGATCTGGAAAAATTTGAATCCACGGATGCCGACACGACCGAAGCCGCGGATGTCGAAAAGCTGGTTCCGGCCCTCAAGGACGCCCTTGGCGAGCAGGTCAAGGACGTTCGCAGCACGGTGCGTCTAACGGGAAGTGCCGTCGTCATCACATCCGATGGCGGCCCGGACCTGTCGATGCAGCGCCTGATGCGTCGCTCGGGTCAGGCCATGCCCGCCATGCCGCCGATCCTTGAAATCAACCCGAAGCACCCGCTCATCAAGGCTCTGGCCGAGCGGGTTGCAAAGGGCGAGAGCATTACCGCCTATGCCAGCGTCCTGCTGGATCTGGCGCGTGTGCAGGAAGGCGAACCCCTGCCTGACCCGACCGGTTTCGGCCGTTCGCTCGCCACGCTGCTGGCGGGGCCGGCTGTCGGATAAAGCGGATCTGAACGCAGCATTCGTTTCGTTCCTATCCATCAAAGGCGAGGGATTTTATTCCTCGCCTTTTCTTTTTGCTAAGTTCCGGTGAGATATGGAACAGGTGCATGATTGAAGGAGTAGCAGACCGTGATCGACGATTTCCGCTTTGGCCGCATAACGATCATCGGCGATCTGCTGCTGGATCAGTATATTTCAGGAGATGTCAGCCGTATTTCTCCTGAAGCCCCCGTCCCCGTCGTCCTGCATGATGGCCTGCGCTGCGTGCCGGGCGGCGCCGCAAATGTTGCGGTCAATGCCGCCGCTCTGGGGGCGCAGGTGCATCTTGTCGGTCTCGTCGGCGAAGATGAGTCGGCCCAGCGACTGAAAGACAGCCTGAACCTCTGGCCCACCATCCAGACGGACGGGATCGTCTCCGCCCCGGACTGGACCACCATTACCAAGACCCGCGTCGTCAGTGGTCGCCAGCAGATTGTGCGTATCGACGTCGAAAAACTGACCCCCCTTTCCGACACACTTCAAAAGCGCCTCATGGAAGAAGCCCTCCGCGCGATTGAGCTTTCGGACGTGCTCGTCTGCTCGGACTATGCCAAAGGCGTTCTGACGGATGAGGTCCTGAAGGTCATCATTGCAGCGGGACGTGCCAAAGGTATTCCTGTTATTGTCGACCCTAAAAGACGTACGCTGGATGCCTATGCCGGTGCCACACTCGTGACGCCCAACCGGAGCGAAGCGGAACAGGCGAGCGGACTGTCTGTCCGGACGGATGACGATGTCCTGAAGGTTGCTGAAATCCTCTCCCGGCAGTTCGGCGGCGACGTTCTCGTCACCCGTTCGGAAGACGGCATGACGCTGTGGCAGCGTGACGCGCCCCCCCTGCATGTCGCCAGCCGCAAATCCGAAGTGTTCGATGTTTCCGGCGCCGGAGATACCGTCGTCGCCACGGTCGCCGCAGTGCTGTCTGCCGATCAGACGCTGGAAACTGCCGTTGTCATCGCGACAGCCGCGGCCGCCCTGTCTGTCAGCAAATTCGGCACCGCCACCGTCTCGCGCGAAGAACTCTCCCGCGAACTTCTTCAGGAAATGCCTGAAACAGGCGCGCTTGTTCCGGTCAAACAGGCCGCCCGTATCGTGGAAAGCTGGCAGCGGCATGGTGCAAAAGTCGTGTTTACCAACGGGTGCTTCGATCTGGTCCATCCGGGACATGTCAGCCTGCTTCAGGCGGCAGCCCGCGAAGGAGATCGCCTCATCGTGGCCCTCAATACCGACAGTTCCGTCAGCCGTCTCAAAGGGCCAACCCGTCCGATTCAGAAGGAAGACGCCCGGGCCAGGGTGATCGGCGCCCTGCGTGCGGTCGATCTCGTCGTGCTGTTCGACGACGACACCCCCCTCGACGTCATCCGCACCCTGAAGCCCGATATTCTCGTCAAAGGGGCGGATTATACGGAAGATCAGGTCGTTGGTGCCGATGTGGTGAAGGGATATGGCGGCAAGGTGGTGCTGGTGGACCTCGTGGACGGCCAATCTACCACACGCCTCGTCAAAGGAATGCAGTCAACCCCGGCCTGAGGCCCGTGTCCCCGGCCTCATGGCCGCCCGCTGCCGGATTTCACGGGGAGATGCACCGAATTTCTGCCTGAAACGACGGGAGAAATGTGCGGCATTGCGAAAGCCGTGGTTTAGAGCGATTTGAGCAATTGGGAGCGCATCATGGGCCGGATTCGTCAGATCCGAGTGAATGCGCTCCAGCCGACGGTTCAGAATCCAGCCCGCGACCGCGCCTTCTTCCCCGTCGAAAAGCTGGTAAAGCGCCCGTGTCGAAATCCCGGAAGCCTCTGCAATACTCTGCGGGGTCAGATCATGCTCGTGCAGCCGTGATTCAATATGACGCCGGATATGCCTCTGCCGATGTCGCCGGCGTCCCGCCACGCTGACTTCCAGATCCAGACAATCCAGAATTGTCGTGATCATCAGATCCGTGACATGTTGCAAAAGGCGCTGACGCGTCTGGGGGATGGCATCGTCCAGAACGCCAGATTCAAGCATGGAAGCCTCGGCCAGCAGAAAAGCCCCTGGCCCCCGCGCCAGATCAAACGACAGCGGTGGCAGGCCCGAAAGCATGGGAAGATGTCGCAACAATGCCTGACGCGCCACACTGAGCAGAAAGACATCGGCTGTGGGCTCAATGCCGGGCGGTTTGGCGAGTGTGGAGAACTGGTGCGGGTCCAGATACAACTTGCCCGTGGACTGCCGAGACAGCACCAGAACCGTCCGACCCTGATCCAGAAGAGTGGCAATTGCCGGTGACAGCGCCGTGCGAAGACGAACGACAGACGGGTCCATCCCGCGGGGAGAGGCCGCAAGCGTCGCCAGCGGAATGATGCGCTGGGCATTCAGGCTGCCGTGAGGAATGTCAGTCACGACCATGCTCTGGAGAAGAATGTTGAGATTCCGTTAAACACCATTTTCAGTAGTAAAGCCAATTGAAACAACCATAACGGGCTGGATATAGGGAAAATCAGCCAGAATGGAAATAGTTGTCTCGTATTTCATACTGTGTCGACAAAGGACGTGCTCTGGATGTCTGAAGCGTAGCCCTCAAACAAAGTAAATATTTTTTTATAAAAAGAATTATATTTCTATAGAATATGGAATTTCTTTCGAATTATTTATAATATACCCATGGTGGGTAAAAAACAAAACTTGCGTTTTCTCTGAAAGCTCCGCGAGTATCTCCATTCCCGCTCCCGTCCGCTCTTCATCGAACGTCACGAACAGATCATCCGCCAGAAATGGCAGACGAATGCCCCGCTCCAGAGCTTGCTCAACTGATGCCAGACGCAGCGCCAGATAAAGCTGATCGCGTGTGCCCTCGCTCATGGCGTGAACCGGAACAGGCGTCGTGCTCGCCATGCGCTGCCCCGCCAGAACCAGACCGTCCGACCCGCTCTCTTCCGTCACAAGCCCCTCGTACCGCCCAAGCGTCAGACGTGAGAACAGGGCCCCCGCCCGCGACAGAAGAGGTCCATGCGCCTGCTGACGGCCCTGCTCCACCAGCCGTGACAGCATCAACTGTTGAAGCCTGAGCGAAACATACCGGCTGGCCCGCTCGGTAATTTCTGCTTCCGTCTCCTGAATATCTTCCGCGACCTCACGCACGCCACGGGCATTTTCCAGTTCCGCCAGCGCGCTCCGCGCCCGCAGCAGCCGTTCTGTCACTACTGATTTGCGGGCATCCAGTGCGATTGTTTCAGCTTCGATCTCCTCGAAGTCCCGCTCAAGCTGCTCCGGGTCCGTCATACGCGCTTCGTCCAGAAGCGCCTCAAGGGAGCGGCCATTCCCGGCCTGAAGAATCTGCTCCCGCAACTCGTCGCGCCTGTCGCAAAGCCCTGCCCGCTCCCGTGCCCGGGATAACGCATGACGCAGGTTGTCCTCTGCCCCAAGACCCAGAAGACGGCGCGCAGGGTCCAGCCCCTGTTCCAGTTCCACAATCCGCAGATTGGACTGCGCGATCTCGTCTGCAAGAGCCGCACGCTGCTGCAGAACGGATTTCCGTTCCCGCTCGCGCTCCTGCTCCAGCGTCAGGAACCGTTCAAGCTCTGCTGCAGATCCCTGCCCGTAGCGCTGAAGAAACGCGCCCAGTTCCATACGGAACGCTGCGATATCGCGCGCTTCGGAGTCCTGCTCTTTCTGCTCGCTGTCCAGCCGCGTCCGGATTGTCAGCGCCTCTGCCACATCCCGCAGATCAGCCTGCTCCGGCCGCCCCGGATAGCGGCAGTCTCCACATGCCCGGACCCAGTCTTCCTCCCAAAGCGCCAGCTTCTGCTCCACGCCGGACAGGGCTGCCCGGTCTTTAAGCAAAGACTCCTCCCGCTGAAGACGGTCCTTTTTCCGCGCATCCGCCTGCCGCGCCGCGTCCTCTCCTTGCTCCAGCAAGGACGTCGCCTGCCGAATCTGAACCGCCAGTCGTTCGGACGCAGATTCCGCACCAAAAGCCTGCAGCCGTCGGCTCATATCGGCCCGACTGTCCGTCGCGGACTGAAGCTGCATTTTTGCGCTCTGCAACGCCTCTTCCGCGGTCAGAGCCTCCTGCCGCCGAACCACCCAGACCTGTAAAGACGCAGGCGGCAGCACCGGCGCCCCGAATGTTTCCAGCAAAGCGCTCCACGCGGTCTGACGGCGGTCCAGTTCGTCCTGCGCCCGCATCGCCCGCCGATGGGCTTCCTCCGCCCGAAGCGCAACATCCTCACGCTGCCGCAACAAGGTCGCCAGTTGCGCCGACTGCTCGGCATGCGCATGACGCCGGTCCGCCAGACCGTCCGCCTTCTGGATCATAACCCCGAACGCCTCCCGCGTCGCAGGAGCGGGACAGTCGCCGGAGTGAAACTGATCCTCCATGCCCTGCCAGAACCGATCGCGTTCCTGTCGTGCCTCGGAAAGCTGCTCCCACGACACGGCCTGACCGTCTTCTTCCAGACGCCGACACTGCTGCGCCAGACGCGCCCCTCCCGTTTCCTCCGCCTGCGCCTCGTCCCGTGCAACGCGCCGTTGCTCGTCCAGCATTGCCCAGAGCCGCGTTTCTTCTTCCAGAACCGTCCCGTCCGGCAATCCAAGCGCCGTCAGTTCTCCCTTGCGATCGGCCGTGCTGGCGCGCCATGGCATCAGCGCCCCATAAGCCGCAGTTGTAGTGTCTTCCTGCCGCAAGATTTCGGCGGCAAGACTGTCAATCCGGTCATCCACTGCGCCCAGACTGCGGGCCTCATCCAGCTCCAGCCGGAACCGGCGCAGATTTCCAGGGTGGATTTTTTCGTTCGTTTCCGAAACGGATTCGGGATGCAGAATATTCAGCGCCTGCTCCGTTTCCTGAAGCCGCGCTCGCAGATCCTGTTCCTGTGTCCGCAGCAACGCCCGCGCCTGAAGCCTCTGCTCCAGATCGTCCAGTTCTTCCCGACTGGGCAGCGTACCGGCCTCACAGCCATGCCGTGCCCAGAACTGTTCGAGCGAGATCGCATCCCGCGTTAGTCGTGTTTTCCGCTCGTCGACCTTTGTTTCAAGGCGCGCGATCAGATCACTGCGCTTCAGAAGCGTTTGGATGGCATCTTGTTCTGCAAGGACTGGGGAGCCGTCGCCAAATGCCTGAATTTGCCCGCATAACGCTTCGAACCGCTGCCGCGCGATCGAGATGTCATGTGCTTCGCGCTCTAACGATTCAAGAATATTTTCAAACCGAGCACAGTCTTCAATCGTTAAAACCCAGCTTGGAAAAGACCCTATTTCCGTTTCGATTTGCATGAGTTTCTGAAAAGGAACGGATGTCATTTTCAGCCGGGAATTGGTTCTGCGACGCACACCAAGTTCTTGTGCTGCTCTATCGCAAGACTGTTTTTCTATTTCTGATTCAGAAAGTTCCTTATTCGCAACAGATAGTTTCTTGACGGTTACGACGTCGCTCCGCAGGGTGCTCTGCAATGCCGTCAACTTCAGTCTGGCCTGTTGCAGCGCCGAACGCGCGCGTCCGGATTTCCATTCCGAACCGACATCTTCCTGCAGTCGCGCACTCAGTTTTCCAACACCCTCAAGTCCCAGTCCGGCCGCCAGAATCTGAAGTCCGGCATCGTCTTTTAGGCGGCGCATTTCCTCGCCGCCGTCGCGCAGCCGCGTATGATCCAGCGCCCAGGCCGCCTCAAACCCCTTCGAATCCAGCCCCCCGAGCCAGGTCCGCAGTGGCAGATCCTCCAATGGCGTCCTGTCATCGGCCGCAAACAGTGTCTGGGTCCGCCCCCGGCGTCGCACGCCCTCAAAAACCGTTCCATCCTGCTCCAGACTGGCCCCGACCCGCAGCAGCGACGCCGCCGTCATCCAATCCCCGGCGATATGATGCGGAAACCCGAACAGGAAATCCCGGATTGCACAGAGAGTCGTCGATTTTCCGGCTTCATTCGCGCCATAAATGACGTGCAGGTCGCGCCGCCCTTTCGGAAAATTCAGCGTGGTCTCCTGAAATCCGCCATAGCGCAGAAGATCGAGGCGTTCGAACCGCATTATTCCGTCTCCCCCAACAACCGTGCCCTCAACGCCGCCCGCGCCTGTTCAAGCGGGAACTGACCCTCCGGCATCAGGCTGTCGCGCTCCACGCAGGAGGGCAGGGCAGAGAAAAATCCTTCGAAATCGTCGGGTAGGGACGCCAGAAACGCCGCGTCCTGCATGAGTCCGTCCAGCGCCAAATCAAGTTCCCGCGTCTCTGCCACGTCGCTCTGTCGAAGGGGCGCAGATGTCTCGTTGCGAATTTTCTCCAGAGCAATCTGTGCCGTCCCGTCGGCGGACTCCTGCGCCATCGACACTGCAATGCCCCGCAGATCGTCTTCCCAACTCTGCGACGCACATAACCGGTCATGCAGAATGCTGCGTCCCATCAGGACGATCCGCGCAATCACCGTGCGTCCTTCCGCTTGGGAAAGGGCGCGTTCCATCTCCCGCCGCGCGGCTCCCAGAACGCCATCCATGCTTTGCATGTCGCTGACATCCAACTCCAGCCGACACCAGCGCACGACATCACAATTCACGAAGTCGACCGAGCGGACGATCCCGTCCTCAACGCTCACCAGCGCACAGCCACAGGCCCCGGTCTCGCGCGCGTGACGCCCCTGAAGCACGCCCGGAAACACGATCCACGGATGCTCGCAGACGATTTCGCGCGCATGGACATGCCCCAGCGCCCAGTAATCATATCCCTTCGCCGATAGCGTTTCGACGGAGCAGGGCGCGTAGGTCTCGTGCTCGCCATACCCCGACAGCGACGTATGCAGCACACCAATATTGAAACACCCCGCGATGGGCGCGGGATAGGCCCGCGTCATATCATGCGGGACATGACGGTCGCGAAAACTCTGTCCATGCAGCGCCACGCCCAGTTCCGGCCAATGAAATGTCTGCGGGGCCTCATAGGAGAAATGCTCGATCCCGTCCGGCAGCGGCAGTTCCCGCGCAATGACCGACTGCGCATCATGATTGCCCGAAAGCGTCACGACCCGGATGCCCGCCTGAACCAGTCGGCTCAGGGCCTTGAGCATGTAGAGCCCGGTCCCGACATCCTGCCAAGTCCCATCATACAGGTCCCCCGCCAGAATAACGAAATCGACTTTTTCGTTCAGTGCCGTCTCGACAAGCTGGTCCAGAGCGCGCCGCGTGGACCCGCGGATTTCCGCTTCGGGAAGCCCCTCGTAACGGCTCAGCCCCCTTAGGGGGCTGTCGAGGTGAATGTCAGCAGCATGGAGAAAGCGGAAAGAGGACATCCGCGAAGTTTACGCCCTCCACGATGTCTTGCAAGCAGCCCCGCCGGGATCAGGCGGCGGCCAGATACTGCGACACGATATCCGGCATCAGGCGCTCAAGCGCCTCGGCCGAAGCCGTCTCTTCGTCCTTCAGACATTCCAACGCCGAGGCATCCTGCGTAAAACCAAGCTGCCGCGCCAGCACGATCAGCATCTGAAGTGACGTAATCTGATGCGCCCGGTATCCACTCGCCGCCAGCACGTTCTTCAGAACGTCCCGCGCTTCGCCGCCATGCAACAGCCCCGAAACGGTGCTGAGAATGGACGAAACCGTCTCATGCGGAACCGGGGCAGGGTGCCCGTGTCGGGACAGAAGGATCGTGATCTCCCGCGCATGGCTCCGGCCCATCGCCAGATCCTGCTCCATCCGCTGGCACAGCCCCGGATACCGCTCACACACCGGAAGCTCCGAAAGTGCGGTCTCGATGGCCTTGGATTCAATGGACAGATGATCCCGAAGAGCGCCCAGATAGATATCCAAAGCTGACCTGTCCGTCGTTTTCGTTCTGCCCACCGTGGATCCTTATGTGTCTCTGGTGTGTCGCGAGTATGAACTTAAATGGCCATATTGTCCAATGGAGTGCAAGAGCGCAGCACTCCGTTTTGGAATACCTTACATGGTCATGAAAAACCCCATGCCGGAGACCGGCATGGGGCATTCAGGGACAGCAGGATCTGAAGGATCAGAAACCGGCGCTGATGGAACCGGTTGCAGCGAACGGTGCCGCGATCATGTAGGTCGGGGCCGTTCCCTTGATGGAGTTTCCGAAGATACCTGTCTTTGTCGTGGCATTGACGCGGGTGCCTGTCGGGAAACCCAGATAGTGGTTGTTGGTGATGTTTGTCAGGTTGAACTTGATGTTCGGGGCTTGGAGGAAGCCGAGGTTCTTGAAGCGGTAACCCACTGTGACGTCCATCTTGACGTAGCCTGGGATATGTTCGTCATTCATGAATGTGGAGTACTGCTTGGCAACGTATTTCAGCCTGTAGGCGCCGAACAGGTTGCCGTCGTCATAGTCCAGGTTGAAGCCGACCTGATACTTGGGAGTGTCAGGAGCGAATTTGCCGCTGGTCCGCATGTAGTCAACCTTGTTGCCCGAGCTGGACAGCAGGTTGCTGGTTGTGCGTGCGTCCACATACTCGAACGAGGCATAGGGACGGAGGTGATAGAAGATCGGGCGCGTCCCGATCTCCGCATCCACACCGTTCGTGCTCTGGCCACCCGCGTTGATGTTGGTGGTTGCGTAGTTGAGGCACGCGTTGTCGAGGCATTCCTGCTGGGAGATCAGGCGGTTCGTGAAGTTGTAGTGGAAATACGTGACCGAGGCCATGACGGTCGGGCCTGTGTAACGCCAGCCGGCCTCTTCCGAGATGGAGATTTCCGGCTGCTGGTTCTTGTTGGCCTGCGTGCCGTAACCGCCGTTCTTGTAATAGGCGCCAGCGTCATACAGGGAGTAGTTCGTCGGGATACGGAAGTTCGTCGAACCCGAGACGAAAACCTGCATTTCCGGATTGATCTGATAGCGGATCGATGCTGTCGGCAGAGGCTCGTAATACGTCTTGTCGATATACGGACCCGTTGAAGTGTCGGGCAGCATGTTGTGACCGTCACGGGTGACGATCGCATATTTCAGACCGGCATCAATGGTGAGCTTGTTGTTCAGCAGCGACAGGCTGTCACCGATGAACATGGTGTGCGTTCGCGTCTGCGTCAGGCTGGCGCGATACTGATAGGTGGTGCCGTCATTGAATACATAGTTCGGTCCGCCACCCCAGATATCCCAAGGCGTACCATCGGCGCCGATACCCGTGGCGGGAGCCGTCTGGGACTGCTTGGCGTATTCGAACCAGTAACCGACCATAAGGCGGTTGACGCCGGTGGTAAGCGTCAGCTTCGTGACGGCACCCGGACGATAGGTCGTGGTGATGGACGGTTCATAAAGCAGCGAGCCTTTGGCGACGGGCTTGCCATCCAGTGTGCCGCTCATGGACGTTGCGCCCCAGCTCGTGGGAACCGTGTAGGCTCCACCACCGCTGCCGCTGCCGTACCAGAAATATGGCGTCTCGGTCAGGACAAGGTGATCCGTCAGCTTGAAAGTCGAGGGAGCACTTGCGTAGATGTTGGTGAACGGGTTCTGGTGGAATTTGTAATAGTTGGCGTCGCCAGCCTTGTAAGCGCCGTTATAGACCGTGTTGTTGATCGTAGCGTTGCTGGTGTTCTTGAACGTCGTACCATCCGGACGGGTACAGGTGCTGCCGCTGTAGCAGGAGGCCACATACTTGTCCTTGACGCCGAAGCCATAAGCGTCCCAGGACGCCTTGTTCACGCTGGGTGTCAGGTAGTTGTACAAACGGTTGCCGACGATGGCGAGCGAGACGCGGTTTCCGTCACCCCAGTCGTTCACGATCTTGGCTTCGGCATGCAGCTTGCGGTTCGTGGCCATCGAATGGATGGCATCTTCGGTCGCATAGGAACCGGAGAAATAGGCACGCAGGTTGGTCTGGCCGATCTTGCCTGTGTCGAGACGCAGGAAGCCGCGCGTATAGGCGTAGGAGCCATAGGACACGTCGAACGCGCCACCCTTCTTCATCTTCGGGTCGATCATATACATGTCGACCACGCCGCCGGTGGCGCTCAGATGGGGGCTGTCGAGGTCAGCAGAACCCTGTGCGAGGCTGATTTTGCGCAGGTTTTCGGAGTCCACGATTTCCTGGGAGTAAACCGCGAAGGACCCGATATCGTTGATTGGGAAACCTTCAAGCGTGAAACCCATCTGCGACTGGTCGAGACCGCGGGCGCTCATATGGCTGCCCGTCAGACCTGCCGGATCGGAGGATGTGACGTTTGCACCCGGAAGCAGTGCGATCAGCTGCATCGGGTCCTGACCCGGCGCCTGCTTTTCGATGTAGTCGCGCGAGATGGCTGAAACGGACTTCGCCGCGTCCTGTTTCTGCATCAGACCACCACCAACATCGCGGCGTGTTACGCCATCGAAATAGGAATGGTGACCGCTGACTGAGACATGTTCTTCATGTTCGTCTGTTGGAGCCGTGTTGCCCATCATGGACGGAGCGGCAGCTGCGACTTTCGTAGGGCTCTTCTTTGTCGAAGGAGCCGTGCTGTCTGCGGGTGCGGCAAATGCCGACACTGTACCAAACGCAAACAGGGCCGAAGTCGAAAGCAGGCGAGCAAGGCGCATTGTGTTTTCGGTCTTTCTCGGTCAGGTGAACTTTCGGCCGAGAAAAAGCATGAGTGCACACTTCATTTCAATCAGATGTGCCATGATACACTATGACATGAGGGGGGTATGGCAATTTAGTCACATTTCACCTTCGGAACGGCGATAAATGGCAGGAAACTCCCCGCCGATTGTGACATTTGGAAGACATGTCCCGTTTTTCTGAGGAAAGATCGTTTCAAAATCCTACCCTGTGGGGCGCAGGTCTTCATCTGCGCTGTAGATCTGTCGAATCCTCTTTGCCTGTGCAGGCGTGGCGACGGTATCGTGGCTGTTGCTGTTCAGATGGGGCACGATCCTGCCGCGCAGGGCAGGTACCAGATCGGGCAGGGACGAGATCCGCTCCATCGGAACAAGCTGATCCACCGCAAGCCGACCATTCCGATCACAGACATACAGGCTCTGGGGCCGGAACACGTGGTCCATGTCATAAACGGAGGAGCAGGATTCCACATGATCGATGGCATCATCCAGCGTGTGGAGCGAGCGGTAGAACTGGTTGAAGGAAGGATGGATCCGAACGCGCGCCGTCCCGCCGCGCCGTGCAAAAGACCATGCGGAGACGAAACGCTTCACAGGATCGCGCCAGATCGCAAAACTGGGTAGCGTCCGACAGAGTTCTGGCGCCACATGATGATAATAACGCCATGTCTCATGCAGCATGATCCCACCATAGAGTAGGTCACAGACTGACGTTCCGCCATTTTTGGGAACATGGATGAACAGCGCGCCGGCTTCCCGGATACGTTCAAGCCGCTGAAGGCGCTTTCGACCAAGCGGCAGCCGTAGCCTCAGATCGGCGGCACGGGCATGAACATCGGGATACTGATGCACCCCGAACAACTGACACAACATCCGTTGCGGAAGGCCGGAGCCTTCTGGGCCGCGATCGACGGGGTCAGCGAGAAGGGTATGGGTCTCGTCACTCATTCGAACGGCAGAAGGGGGCGTCATGACCGTGTCCTGATCCTGTCTCTGTTGAAACGGACACTGGCGGCGGCAGGAAACGGAGGCAAAGGGTAGATTGTAACGGAATGAAAGCCATGTTGCGGACTTTACTGTGTCAAATCTGTCACAAAAGGTCTTTTGTATTTGACTTGCCCTGTGCAGGGCGCTTCATGACAGCTGACGGCGCCCGTTTGCGCGGGTGAAAAGGGAATGCAGTGTGAAGCTGCGGCTGCCCCCGCAACTGTAAATGCTGGCTGCTGCCTCACAAGGCCGGTGGCGCGATTTCAGGACATGAACCCACTGGCGCAGGCCGGGAAGGGGCCTGAAGACGGAGCATGAGCCAGGAGACCTGCCGTCAGCATGAGTTGTCCGAAGGACGGTCCGGGCGGGGTGCATCGGAACGCCGGGTCAGACCGCGCGACGGCGGGTCTGCCTCCTTCTTGAGGGCAACGCAGAACGACGAGACACCACCATCACCATGCCCCGTATTTCCCGCCTTCTTCTTGCGACAAGCATGCTCGTCGCTGTTCCGGCGCTGGCGTCCGTTCCGGCACAGGAGCCGGTTTCGCCGCTGAAGCCCAAGGCATCTCCGGCTCCGAAAGCCGTTTCATCGTCCGTCCCCGAGACTGTTACGGTCACGGCAAACCGCATCCCGCAGGATCTGAGCAAGGTCGGCTCGCAGGTTACGGTTGTGACCCAGCGTGACATTGAACTTCTCCAGCGGCGTGACCTCGCGGACCTTCTGTCTCGTGAGCCGGGTCTGAACATGGTGCGCACGGGTGGTCCTGGGGGTACGGGGTCGATCTTCATGCGCGGCACCAACGCCAATGAAGTGAAGGTGCGGCTGGACGGAATGGACATCAACGATCCGTCCACTCCGGCCGGGGCGTTCGATACGGCGCAGTTCCTGACGGACGGGCTGGCCCGCGTGGAAATCCTGCGCGGCCCGCAGAGCGGCCTGTACGGTGCGGATGCGATGGGTGGTGTCATAGACATGACGACCAAGCAGGGGCAGGGGCCGCTGCATGGTTTCGTCCGGCTCGAAGGCGGCAGCTATTCCACCAAGAACCAGACGGCCGGGTTCTCGGGCTCGCTCCATCGTTTTCATTATATGGTCGAAGTCTCGCACAACCATGTTGGCGATTATCAGGCCGTGCCGAAAGACATTCGCGCGCAGGTTCACGGCCATGACGTTGCGTCCAACCGCAACGACAACCGCACCGCCAATGTGCGCCTCGGCTACGACGTGACGGACAATTTCGACCTCGGCTTCACGGCCCATCTGACGCAGGCGGATTACGAATACGTCGCCGACGATTACAGTTCCTACCCGACGCTGCCCTCAGCCCAGCAGAATGAGAGCGATCTCAAACAGGCCATCCTGCGTGGAACGGCCCATCTGAAGTCCTTCAAGGGCGTGTTCGAGCAGACGCTGGGCGTCGGTTACGTCACCTATCGCCGCCATGACATTACGGCTGGGGAATCAGACATCGCGTCCAATCGTGGTGACCGGTTGAAAGTGGACTGGCAGGGCCTGACGCATCTCGGCCATAACGGCTCATTCCTCGTCGGATATGATTATATCCGCGAGCGCATCCTGACGCCGATCGACGCTCAGACCACGACGAACGCCGCCTGGGGGCAGCTTGAGGGGCACTGGCACGATATTCTCTTCGGCTCGGCCAATATCCGCTACGACAACAATTCGCGTTACGGCAACTATGTGACATGGCGTGTGGCCCCGGCTGTAAAAATCCCCGGAACGGGTCTGACGCTGAAGGCCAGCGGTGGCTCGGGCTTCCACGGTCCGTCGCTGAACCAGCTTTTCGTCAGCTACCCGGCCTATTATTTTCTCGCGAACCCGAACCTGCGGGCCGAGCGCCTTCTGGGCTTTGACGCCGGGTTTGAAGAGCGTCTTCTGAACGGCAAGCTGACCTTCGGGGCCGACTATTACGGCAACCATGTCCGTAATCTCATCAATACGGCGCTGTCGGGCTACAACTACACCTATGTCAACGTGGCCCGCGCCCAGACGCATGGTGTTGAGGCATTCGTCGATTATCGCATCATCAAGAGCGTGGATCTGCGCGGCACGTACACCTGGACCGATGCCACGGACCGCAGCACGGGCGCGGCCCTCGTTCGTCGTCCCCGTCACAAGGCGACGGCCAGCGTTATCTGGACGCCGACCAAGCGCCTGAGTATCACACCGAGCCTGCTCTATGTCAGCGGTTGGCATGATCTCGACCGCTACACATCCATGAGCACGATCGGCCATGATTACGTGACGGTGAACATCGCCGCGGAATACAAGCTGGCGAACTTCGTCACGCTGTTTGCGCGTGGCGACAATCTGGGGAACCGCTATTATGAAAACCCGGTCGGCTACCTCCAGCCGGGCCGGTCTTTCTACGGCGGTGTGACGTTTGGCCTTTAAGGCGTTCCTTCACGTCCTCTCAGCCCCGGCGGCAGTGCTTCTGCTGTCGGGCGCTCTTGCCAGATCGGCCTGTGCCGGTCCGGTGCGGACCCGTATCGTCTCGCTTAATCTGTGTACGGACGAACTGCTGCTCGAACTGGCGGACCCGTCCCATATTCTCGGTCTGAGCCCGCTGGCAACGGACTGCGCGGAATCCGTCCGTTGCGAACTGGCACAAACCTACCCCGTGCAGCGCCCTGACGGGGAGAACCTCGTCGCCACGCGTCCCGATCTTGTACTGGACGGCACATGGCACCGCCCGACCGCCGCGCTCGTGACGGACGCCCTGCATGTTCCGTTCGTCCAGCTTCCCTCTATCGCGTCCCTTGCGGATATTCCCGTTCAGATCCGGACCGTCGCCCACGCCATTGGCGAAGAGGCGCGCGGCGAGGACATGATCCGCGCGTTTGCGGACCGGCTTGAAAGCCTCCATCCCGCCCAGCCTGAAAAAATCCTGACGGCAACGGTTATCGGCGCGAACCTTGCAGGAGAAGAGGGCGGGCTGATCTCCGATCTTCTCAAACGCGCCGGGTTCCGCCTGTCCGCCTCCGAACGGCCGGACGGCACCATCGCGCTGGAAACCCTGATCGCCCATCCGCCAGACCTTCTGGTGACCGGCATGATTTCCGAAGGCGCGTCTCTGGCCGAAAATGTCGTTCGCCATCCCGCGCTACAGGGACGTTTTACGGGCGCACATCGTCTGGCGCTTCCCGGCCGTCTGACGATGTGCGGCACGCCCGAAACACTCGCTGCGCTGGAGGCCCTGATCGCCGCGCATGATCGTCTAACCGCAGCGGAGCCTTCACCATGAGCCGTTATGCCCTGACCGTTGCTGTTCTGGGGGTATTGGTTCTGACCCTCGCCATCGTGTCGCTTGCCGCGGGCCCGGCGGGGATCGGCGTCCTTCAGGGGCTGTCCGACATGCTGCATGGCCGCGAGACGATCGCCGCGACCATCATCGGCCAGATCCGCCTGCCGCGCATGATTCTCGCCCTGCTGGTTGGCGGAACACTTGGTCTTTCGGGAGCTGCGCTTCAGGGGCTGGTCCGCAATCCGCTCGCCGATCCGGGAGTATTGGGCATTTCGGGCTGCGGGGCGCTTGGGGCGGTCCTCGTTTTTTATACCGGCGTCTCGGCCGTGTGGGCGCCCGCACTCCCGTTGGCGGCGCTGTCCGGCGTCGGGCTGGCAACGCTTCTGCTTCTGGCCCTCACGCGCGGCGGGACGCTCGTTCTGGTACTGGCCGGTGCGGCACTGGGCTCCATGAGTGCCGCGCTTCTGGCCCTGACGCTCAATCTCGTGCCGAGCCCCTATGCCTCCTACGAAATCATGCACTGGCTGATGGGCTCCTTGTCCCGTGCGAGCCTGCATGACGTTCTGATCGCCTTGCCCGGCCTGCTGATTGGGTCGGCGTTTCTGCTCGGGACAGGACGCTCGCTGGATGCCCTGACCCTTGGTGAAGACGTAGCCCATACGATGGGTTTTTCCCTGCGCGCCGTGCAATGGCGCGTCGTGATCGGAACGGCCTTGGCTGTTGGAAGCGGTGTGGCGGTCGCGGGCGGGATCGGGTTCATCGGCCTCGTCATGCCGCATCTGCTGCGCCCGTTCGTCGGAGCGCGACCCTCACGTCTGTTGTTGCCGTCCGTGCTGGGAGGGGCCGCACTGCTGCTGGCGGCTGATCTGTTCGTGCGCCTGCCTGTCAGTGGCACCGAACTGCAACTCGGCGTCGTTACCTCCCTGATCGGAACGCCGGTTTTCTTCTGGCAGGTCTGGCGCCTGCGCGGACGACCGGTATGAGGCGCGGATCATGATCCTCCAGACCGACACACTCAGCCTGACCCTTCAGGGGAACAAGCTTCTGCATGACATCACGCTCGACGTCCGCCCCGGCGAAGTGCTTGGCGTGATCGGCCCGAATGGCGTAGGTAAAAGCACGCTCCTGCGCGTCATGGCCGGGCTGCTTCGTCCCGAGACCGGGCGTGTCCTGCTGGACGGGCAGGACCTGTTCTCCATGCCGCCCGATCAGCGCGGGCGGCATCTGGCTTATCTGCCGCAGGACGCCCCGGCCGCCATCGGCATGAGCGTGCGGGACGTTGTGACGCTCGGTCGTCTGCCCCATCGCCGCACAGCCTCGGCGGAACAGGATATGGCTGCCGTTCAGCAGGCGCTAAATGCCGTGGGAATGAGCGCGTTTTCCAACCGCTCCTGCGTCAGTCTATCGGGGGGAGAACGCGCGCGTGTTCTGCTCGCCCGGGCGCTTGCGGTGCAGGCTCCCCTCCTGCTGGCAGATGAGCCGGTCGCAGCGCTCGATCCCGCTCAGGCCCTGACGGTCATGGAACTGTTTAACCGGTATGCGGCTCAGGGTCAGGCCGTGGCCGTCGTCCTGCACGATCTGGCGCTTGCAGCCCGTTTCTGCACCCGGATCGCCGTATTGTCGGAAGGTGCTCTCGTCAGCATCGGCACGCCATCAGACGTGCTGACAGACGCGCTCTTTGCCGAGGTTTACGGTGTGGCGGTGCGGCGCTGCGGAGAGGTCGCTGTCCCCTGGTCGCTGGTGTCAAGAAATCGCGTGCTATAGCGTCGGGCCAGCAGCGTGCAGGTGAAAAGCTGGATCTGGTGATAGATCATGAGCGGCAGTACAATAATGCCTACCGACGCCGCCGGGAAAATGACGCTCGCCATCGGCACGCCTGAAGCCAGAGACTTCTTCGATCCGCAGAACTGAAGCGCGATGCAGTTTGATGTTGTCTGTCCAAGCCCCTTGCCCATCAAATGCGACAGACCCAGAACCAGCGCCAGCATGGCACTGTCGAGCAATGCGACTTCCAGAAGATGCGCGCCCGAAACACGATGCCAGATCCCCTCCACCACGGCGGAACTGAACGCGGTATAGACCACAACGACGATAGACCCGCGGTCGGTAAATGAGATTAGGATCTTGTGCTTGCGCACGATCGGCCCGACCCATTTCTGAAGGATCTGTCCCAGCGCGAAGGGCAGCAGAAGCTCTTTGCTCACGTCGAGGATGGACCCCAGCGGGGAATGCTCCGCCCCCACATGCCCGAGCACCAGCCCGGTCAGCAGCGGTGTCATTGCGATGCCTGCAATGTTGGAGACCGTCGCGGCACAGATTGCCGCCGTAACATTCCCCCTCGCAATGGAGGTCAATGCGATGGAAGACTGCACGGTGGACGGCAGGCAGCACAGGAACAACACGCCCGACCACAGTTCCTCGCCGAACAGCGCATCGGGAAAGATCGCCCGGAACAGCAGATGAAGCCCGACCCCGAGCAGAGGAAACAGAGCGAACGTGCAGAGCAGAACGCTGCCCTGAAGTTTCCAGTCCTTCACGCTGTCCACGATAGCGTGACGTTCGAGCTTCGCGCCCTGAAAGAAGAACATGAAGGTGATGAGGATCGTCACGACATGCTGAAGAAGATGCTCCATCTGTCCGCGGCAGGGCAGGATGGAGGCCAGCGCAATCGCGCAGATCAGGGAAAAGAGGAAAGGGTCAAGGCGCTTCATGCCGCACTATGTCCGTATTCACCCTGAACATGCAACGGTTCGGGAAATGAGGGGTTCCAAACCGTGTCGGGATTTGATCGGTGCCCCCTAGGGACATGTTTGACACCTGCTGGTATCTGGAAGGCCCTTCGGACATTTTATCTTGCCTCATCAGGTTGTTACAAAATCCTTAATTCTTACCGTGCAGATCTTTTCCAACAGACAAACCAACGATATGTTATTTTCCATCTTCGATGGAGTTACATTTCTATGGCTGGCAAGTTAGGTATTGGGATTATTACCTATAATAGAAAAGATATTCTTTTAGAGACAATCCAAAATATCTTCCGTTTTACAAAAGTACCGTTTGATTTTGTTGTGGCTGATGACGGGTCTTCTGATGGCACTCAGAAAACCCTAAAAGAGATGCGGATCACATGTGTTACCGGAGATAATAGAGGAATCGCGTGGAATAGAAATAGAGCTATTTGGTTTCTTAAAAATGAAAGAAAATGTGATAATATCATCATCTTTGAAGATGACTGCAAGCCTGTAGAATTCGGGTGGGAGCAACAATGGATTGATGCGTTAGAGTCCTTTGGGCACATCAATTATATGCCTGAGATCACCATCGAAATAGACAATGATATTTCCTCCGGATCGGGAACAGCCGTCGATCCTTATATTGCGCCCATGCATCAGGCATTATGTGTGGGATATCACGCAAAAGCTCTTGATTACGTCGGGTTCTTGGATGTCAGATTTAAGAAATATGGCGAAGAGCACGTTGAACATACACACCGGTTTCTCCGAGCAGGCTACGGAGGTCTGCCTCAATACCTCACTCCGGAACGGGGGCAGGTTTATTATCTTCGCGGCGGGCTCAGTGTTATGCCTTCCGAAAGTCATGGAGATCATGAAATTGCCAGCTATAATCAGCGTGTTCATGAAGAGATCAAAAAGGATCCCATATACCGTTCACCCTGGAGAACGGACGAGCAAATGTTTTTATTCAGAGAAGAAATTAATTCTTCACTGAATCGTCCTTCAGCGAATAACGAGTTCGAACACAAAGAATTCGATTCCATAATTTCGTTGGGAGGAGACCATCGCTCTTCCTTGTTTGTAGAAAATTTCTTTCATAAAACAGGTTCGGACCTGTTTGGACAGTTTATTACGCCTTTTCATACACTGATATCGCTATTTGAAACGAATTTTGAGCATCTCCTTTCTACGGTATGCCTGTATGGATATTACGATGCCCTACGATGCCGTGAAACATTATTGATTTATCATAAAAATATTAACAATATTGTAGAGCCAGCGGAAAGAGTTGGAAGTTTTGTCTCAAATATAGATGATACAAGAAAAAATTATCGTTCTCTAATCGAGAAGATGGATAGTGCGTGTGATGGTTCCAAAAAGGTTCTATTTGTAAGGGACTGGCGGGACAGTTATCTGTACGCGGGAAGTCATCGTCCTGAAGGCTCTAATCCAGCTGATTTTCAGCGTCTTATTAAAGCTATATCTGCCCGCTATCCTAATCTGGACTTTAAAGTCTTGTTCGTTAATTTTGGCTCTTCGGCTAAGGCTGATCCTAGAATGCTATTTTATAACACCGATGTCCCAGATATCTGCGAAGTCGAAAGAGAACAGGAAGCATGGAATCAAATGTTCAGGAATTTGAACATATCGTGCCGTATACAGGACTAACATTTAACTGAATTTCGAAATAATAATTGTAATCTATTGCCTGTATGCCGTCGCCGCAATGCGGTCGGCATACAAAGGGTTTCTTGATTCTGTGTGATAAAAGACAGTTTTTGGCAAGAATGGGCGTAATTCAAAACTGCTCTTTACGAAGAGCAGTGAATGCACTCCGATCTGACGGAAAAATCAAACGATCATTGACGATCTTCTGTCGCGCTGGTTGGTGAAACGTTGTGAGCAATGAATCAACGTTGCAGAAATCATGATCCACATCCTCATGGGAAGCCTGATGATATGCCGAATTGCTCATCCATGGGGTTTCAAAAATCTCTTCACACACTGAAAAATTGAGGAAAGTTCGCGTATTGGAGGAGTGTTAGCTATAAGGGTTTCAGTATATAAACCGCTTTTGGTTCGTAAGTTACACATACGGTAATTTCTAGTAGAGCAGGAATATAGAATGATTGTTGTTACCGGAGGAGCCGGATTTATTGGGTCTAATATCGTTGCGTCTCTTAACGAATCTGGCCAAAATAATATTGTCGTCTGCGATACTCTCGGGTCCGAAGGAAAATGGCAAACCCTTGGGCGACGAATCGTGCAAGACGTCATTCCTCCGGATGAACTGATGTCGTGGCTACAGGGCCGCACAGACATCGAAGCCATTGTTCACATGGGCGCCAATTCATCCACCCTGGCTCAGGATGGGGATGAGGTCATGAAAAGTAATTTTCGGTTCTCCCTGAAGCTGCTTGACTGGTGTACGGAGCATCAAGTCAAGCTTATTTATGCCTCATCGGCTGCGACCTACGGTGATGGCAGCCATGGCTTCGACGATGATATTTCTCTCTCGTATTTGCGTCAGCTGAGGCCTCTCAACCTTTATGGCTGGAGCAAGCATCTCTTCGATCAGGTTATCGCTACCCGTCTTGAGAACGGGGAAAAATTGCCTCCCGTCTGCATCGGACTGAAATTTTTCAATGTCTTTGGACCCAATGAGCAGTTCAAAGGTGGAATGATGAGTCTGGTCTCTAAATATTTTCCCCTCATCCGAAATGGCGAAACCGTAAACCTGTTTAAAAGCTACAAACCTGACTACAAAGATGGAGAGCAGCTTCGTGACTTCGTCTATGTCCTGGATATAACCCGCACTATCGAATGGTTACTGCAACACGCTCAGGGCGTCGCTCTTTACAATCTTGGGAGCGGCGAAGCGCGGAGCTTCCTGGATCTTATGTATGCCATTTTCGATACGCTGGGTCTGGAAAGACGGATCCGTTTTGTTGAAATGCCCGAAACAATGCGTGAGCGTTACCAGTATTATACCAAAGCTGATCAGAAGCGTCTGCGAGCAGCAGGTTATCCTGTGCCGTCCACTTCTTTGGAGACAGCGGTACGTCATTGCATCGAAACGTATCTCAATTCTGAAGACCCTTATCGTTAAGCTGCATTGTCCATTTTTCACTATGGAATTTAGAGTAGGATTGTCTCGCCGTGCATTCAGATGACATATTGCACTCTCATGACTGGCAGTACGGCAATGGCAGTCGTTCTCTATTCGGCATTGCAGAGCGTTGGTCTGATTTGGCCGCCTATCAGGCCTTCAACAAAAAAGTGCCTCTTGAGCGCATCTTGCTGATCAAGGCAGATGCCATAGGTGACTTCATTTTATCGCTTGATGCTATGCTTGCCATGCGTCAGGCATTTCCTAACGCACATCTGACATTAGCTTGCGGACCCTGGAATGTAGAAATTGCACGGGCACTGGATTTCTTTGACGAAATCCATGTCGTAAATTTCTTCGAATCCCGTGCAGACATACCCAGGCCGCCTTTCTCCGTTAAGCTCCTTAATGGCCTCGAAAAGAAATTTTTCGATCTTATCGTGGATGTGCGTATCGATATCGATACACGGGTCATGTTTCCTCATCTTCAGGCAACTTATAAATGTGGCTTTGATTCAGGCTCGCATAAGTTAAATCAGATGATGACCATGTGGCTCCCACATGCCATGCCTCCAGGAACAGACATGAACCTGGGCATGCATCAGACCCTTCTGATGAAAAGACTGGCTGACAGTGTTATCGGCCTGTTCCGGACCTCTCCAGATATCGGTCGACTCTTGAGGGAACGCCTTGCGCAACCTGCTGCTGTCGATTTGGGATTTGCTCAGGGGCGCATCGTTGTCGCTATAAATACTTCGTCCGGGCGTTTGGTAAAAAACTGGCCTCTGAGTCGTTATCAGTCTTTGATTTCATGGCTCTGCAACAAAATGAAAGTAGCGGTTTTTCTTTTGGGAGGGCCGGATCAGAAAGAAGATTCGGATTATCTTCTGGAAACCTGCCGAACACCTTTTCTTGCGTCGTTTATTGGTCAAACGACTTTAAGAGAATCTATGGATCTGCTGACTCGCGCTGACTTATATATCGGCAATGACACGGGCCTGACCCATATGGCGGCGAGGATGGGAGTCTCATCGGTCAGTATTTTTTCCGGCATTGATCCTACCGCTATGTGGGCACCTGTCGGGGAAGACGTTACCGTTCTGCGCGTTCCCACACCCTGTTCAAGTTGCCATATTTTGCAGCTGAAAGACTGTAACCACAATCATAGCTGTATTCTCGATATCACTCAGGAAGATGTGCGGGCGGCTGTTAGAAACAAGATTATCGCGGCCCATCGACGCCGCATGACGACCGGCGTAATAGGGGCATAAGGATTTCACATGTTTCAGATGGCAAAAAATATTCGCAGTTTTCCACGCGATGTTTTCAGCGTTCTTAAAATTATTCTTGATAGACTGGATATACTCTCAAACAGAGTGGATGTTCTTGAGAGAAAGAAAATCATCATACCGCAGTCTCTTATCCGTGAAATGACTTCGGGTATGTCTTCCGTAAACGAGTTCTGTGATGAAACAACTCAGTTTCTGATCGAGCAGCATCGCGATATCACCAATTTGCTGAATACCCAGAAAAAGCTGTTGGAGCAAAGCACCAATACAGAAGCTCTGGCCAGAATCATTGTACCTGCAATGGAGCAGAGTATCCCATCCATCGTTCAGGAACAGATCGACAGGTTAGCGCGCCTTTCTGAAACTCAAAATCAGAAGCTGGAGGTTTTGGAAAGTCTGGCGCGCGCCCAAGAAACAGTCTTTCCAAGCTGGAACGCGACGCCTGAAGGGGCGGAGGAAATACGCCATATTCTCCGCTTTCTTGCCCCAAGGAGAGCAAAAGACGTCGAAAAATGCCGTGTTGGACGTGATTACGATGGCGGGTATGTCATGCTTGACAGTTTTCCATCGGGAAGCGTGGCAATTTCCCTGGGCATCAATGATGATGTTTCCTGGGACCTCGCTGTTGCAGAACGCGGTTGTGAGGTCTTTCAGTACGACCATACTATTAGCGCATTACCGCAGTCGCATGAACGTTTTCATTTCTACTCCCAGCGTATTACAGCCCACGAAGAAGAGGAGGGGCGTCTCCTTCGGGATGTAATTTCGGATAACGCTATTCCTCAAAATGTCCCGATCATTCTGAAAATGGATATCGAGGGAGATGAATGGTCGGTTTTTGATACAACCTCCTTGGATATCCTTGAACGGTTCACTCAGATTGTTGTGGAATTCCATCATTGCGAGCGCCTTGCAGAGCCAGAATTCCGTGCGCGAGCAGAAAGGGTTTTTAAGAAGCTGGCAGAGAAATTCTTTGTTTTTCACGTCCACGGGAACAACTGCGGCAATCTCGTAAATGTGCAGAATATTATTCTGCCGGAATCTCTTGAGATCAGTTTTGCCCGAAAAGACCTTTATTCATCCGAAGAGACTGATGAACTTTTCCCGCAGGTACTCGACATGCCCAATCAGGAAGGGCGTGCAGACTTCTATCTTGGCTGTTTTAGATTCTGACGGGAAATTGTATCCATGACATGTCGCATAGGTTTTTTAGGGAACTGTCAGGTACAATCCTACAGTGCTTTAACGCCCCTTATGGTCGCCGGAGCTGAAGTTGTAGCGCTGGATTATTCACGGCCCGAAACCCGTGAAGAGACTGTTCGTGAGCGGTTTGTTGAGCAGTTGGAAGACTGCGATTATATTTTTACCCAAACAGCGTCCTTTTCGATCACAAACGAAACAGCTCTGCGTGAACGTTTTGGTTCTAAAGTCAAAACAATTGCAAACTTCTATTTTCGAGGGCTTTTTCCCGATAGCTGTATGATAGGCAGCTTTGGAAATCGCTTGGATAAACCTACGGCTATTAACAGCATTGTTATTCTGGATGCCTTCCTACGGGGAGAAAGCGAAGAAAATGCTGCCCATTGTTTTAACAGGGAAAACTATAGTCGGCTTGGTCTCCTGCAGGCATGGGAAAACAGTATGGCGGAAATGTTTCGCCGCGAAGGGAGCAATAGCGTCGATGTTCCAGGCGCTGCCCTCATGGAACAGGCCTGTTTGCGCTATCCCGCGTTCATCACAATGAATCACCCTTCTCTTGCCTTGATGTCAGAATATCTTGAGAAGGTTTTTCTGCATTCTGGTGTGATCTACAGAAGTATCAACCCTGTTATTATCGAAGATCCTCTGGAAGAGCATGATACAACACCGATCGATAATCTGGTTGCTGAAATGCGAAACCTCCCTTATCGGGGGTCGGGCTATTGGCGCATCAATTCGTTGGGGCGTAGATTTATAAATCGTGCTGAATTGATTTCGCAGTTCTATGATACGTATAAAAATACACCACGTAGAGATCTTGTTGTTCACTCCCCAAGCGATTTAACCCAATATTATTCTAACGAAAGTAATCTACGTTTTCTGGTAGATCCAGATGCGCCTGTTATCCAGCCTCCTATGAGGGCCAGTCTGAAACGTCGGTTTTAATATTTCCATATCTTTGGTCCTGAATTAAAACCTAACCAAGGATATGAAAGCCCTTATCTAGACGCGGCACTCATAGCCAAACCCACTCACTGCGAGATACCAGCGCTCATCGCCGCGATAAGAATTCTCCACTGATCGGGCTTGGTAAACTCTATTATGGAAACGATGATGAGGTCTGATCATACACAAAACGAGGACGTTGGTTTGCCTGGAGATGTTCCAACCCTGAATGCAACACATGAGGGTCAGCAGCATGAATCCTCTATAAGGTGCGATAATCCGCAGGACAGCGTGCCGAATGAGGAAAAACAGTTTGAATGTCCTTGTTGCGTGAACCCTTGGTTTCGCTGACTGATAATCGCTCACATCAGCAGACATTCTGCGCAGAAAAACACATGAATGTTTTTCCGTTTGACAGGTTTTGGTCTGTCGGAAATCCATAACTTCAGACAGACCGGATACCTCATCAGTCCAGCCGAATGGAGGGACGGACAAACCCTTCCACCCAGTCGGAGAAAAAGGAAATCAAACCGCGATAGTATCCAAACAATTCGATTTGATGCTGTCGATACAACATAATATGCCCCAGTCTTGCCGACAGGCCGTGAGAAAAGCCACCACCCCAGACAGTCCCACCCGGTAAAGCCGCCCAGCCGTTGTATTTACCCAACGCCACGATCGCCCCTTTGTTGTGGAAGATGCATCCTGGCACGTCCCGCCCATGCTCGATCCAGGCCGGCAGATGTCGCCCCAGATGATTGGCCTGCTGGCGCGCAACCTGTGCTGTCGCTGGTAATGGATCGTCTTCGATAAACGAGCAGTCTCCCACGGCAAAGATATTCGGATCATCTTTCGATGAAAGATTGTCATGAACCAGAATCTGCCCGGACCGGTTTAGTGGCAGGCCGCCATAAGTCTGCGTGACTTGGGGGGCTTTCACGCCAGCAGCCCAGACACGAAGCTTGGCCGGAACATGTGTGCCATCCTTGAGAATGAAACCGTCCGCATCCGCGCGGGCAACACGGGCACCAGTTCTGACCGTGACGCCAATCCGCTCCAGTTCATTTTTGGCCGCTTCGGAAACTGATTCAGGGAAGGCGGGTAAAATACGCGCCCCGGACTGCAGGAGCGTGACATGCAGCTTGGGGGGGGTACGGCCGAAAGCATGCAGGCTGTAGGGATCTACAATATCAAGTGCTTTGTGCAGTTCCGCCGCAAGCTGCGTCCCTGTTGCCCCTCCGCCAACGATCGCGATATCCAGTTCCGAGGTGTTGGCGAATGCTTTGAGTAACTCCATGCGGAATTTTTCATTGAAGTGGTTGGCATCGACCAGATTATCGATCGGCAGACAATGTTCCTTTACACCTGGTGTACCAAAATCATTGGCGCAACTACCAATCGCCAGCACCATGGCATCATAGCGCAGGGTACGACTATCCAGTACGAGCGTGCCATCAGACGCATAAAATGGGCTGAGAACAACTTCCTTCTTGCACCGGTCAACCGAGACAACCTCTCCGGGCCAGAATTCAAAATGATACCGGCTGGCCTGCGTGATAAAACTGACACGGTCGTTTTCGTTTAAAACCGTTCCTGCTGCAAAACAGTGCAGCATCGGTTTCCAGACATGGGAAAAACTTTTGTCGATAAGGGTAATCCGGGCTTTGCCACGCTTACCGAGGGACTTTCCCAACTGGGTTGCCAGAGAAAGTCCGGCCACACCTCCGCCAACAATCAGAATTTCAGGACGAGACGTCATTGGTTTACAAGCCTCTGTTTGCACGGCTCCTGTCAGAAAAACCATATTTGTCTGAATCAAACAGGGTTTTCTGACACACTGAAAGCTCCGGATGACGAAGTGTTATCCGCTGGCTTCAAGATTCATGCGTTTTTCTTGAGAAAGGTCCGTCAGCCAACTCCCGGCGTCATGCGTGATCAGACGCCGAGGTCAGAAGGCAATGGGAATAATTCCATTACCCTTTTTTCATTACAGCGGAGCGTCAATATCAACGATGTTGATCAGCTTGTGATTGACGAACTCCTTGATGCCCAGACCAATCAGTTCACGACCGAAGCCGGAATTCTTGATCCCCCCGAATGGCAGGTCTGCCTTGGGAATGAGCGGATGATTGACGAACACCATGCCCGTGCGGATGCGAGATGCCACACGGGCGCCACGGGTTTCATCCTTCGTGAAAACGGCACCACCCAGCCCATAGGGGGAGTCATTTGCGATGCGCACCGCATCATCTTCATCCTTGGCACGATAAAGCTGCGTTACCGGCCCGAAAAATTCCCAGTGCCGGGCGGCGTTGTTGCTGTCCAGTCCCGTCATCAGGAGCGGCTGGAAGAAAGAACCCTTTTCGGGCACGGGTGCCCCAATGACCTCAACCTTCGCACCATGTTCCTTGGCCTCTTTAACCTGGCGTTCCAGATCTTCCTTCGCGCCCTGGGAGCAGACGGGTGCCAAGGTTGTTGCCGGGTCCATCGGGTCGCCAGCCTTCAGTTCGGCAACACCCTTCTTATATAATTCCAGGAAACGATCATAAATGGCATCAGCCACAATAAGACGCTTGGCGGAAACGCAGACCTGACCGGCATTCCAGTGGCGTCCAATCACCGCAAACTTTGCTGCCTTTTCAACGTCTGCATCTTCCAGAACGATGAAAGCATCTGCCCCACCCAGTTCCATCATGGATTTCTTGAGCGCCTTGCCTGCCGTGGCGGCGATGATGGTACCGGCCCCTTCGGAGCCCGTCAGCGCAACACCGACAACACGAGGATCACTCAGGATCATCTCGGTATGATGACGGGCCGTGTAGAGATTACGGAAAAGTCCCGCTGGAAGACCTGCCTCCTTCATCAGTTCTTCGCAGATGGCAGCGCATTGCGGCAGGTTCGACGCATGCTTCAGAATGACCGCATTACCAGCAGACAGCTGCGGCGCAATGATGCGGACAACCTGATAAAATGGGAAATTCCACGGCTCGATCGCAAGAACAATTCCAAGCGGCTCATGCACCAGAACAGCCTTGCCTTCGGCAGGATCGGCAACTGGCAGAGATTCCGGTTTCAGCAACTCTTCGGCATATTGGGCGTAATATTCGAAGATTTCGGCGGAAAGAATGACCTCTTTCTTCGATTCCGAGAAAAGCTTGCCCATTTCCAGTGTTCCGAGACGGGCATATTTATCGACGTCACGACGCAGAATGTCAGCTGCAGCCTTCATGATTCGTGCGCGTTCGGCAAATGACGTCTCACGCCATTTTTCGTAGGCAGCATTGGCCTGCGTCAGAGCAGTCTGAACCTCCGCATCTGTTGCATTCGGGAAAGTTGCCAGCACTTCGCCGGTAAAAGGATTGGTACTTGCGTAAGCCATTCTTACCTCGTGTTGCATATGTGGAAAAAGTGACGCTGAGCAGAGCAGGCCACCGTCATACAGATGACCATCAAGTTCCAACCGATCCGGATACGAAACATATGGCTCTCTGCTGAACGGGCAGAGCACGGCATCAAGAAAACTCCCTTCTCAGGCGGTCTTTCCCACAAAATTAGACCGGTCGACTATTATTAGACCGGTCGTCTACAGAATCGAGCCAACAGGAGGCAGGGCCTCGCTGCTGGCTTCAGGTATGATCGAGAAAGCTCTTCGTCGCTACCCATGCATTATCAAATGGATGTGAGTCCCTCGTGATTTTGACCATCAGGGTTGCGCCAAGCCATTGCTGATAAAGTGCTTGTGCGAGGATATAGGAATTCATGGCGGACTGGATGGACCCATCCTCCTGGCCTGCCCGAATGATCGCCGTAATGCGCTCGACAGCCTGTTCCGTTCCTTTTTTGAGGATATGCCGCATGCGCTCGGAAAGATCGGAAACCTCGGCTCCCAGCTTAACGATCAGACATTTGTCGCCTGTTTTTCCATCGACGTGTGTTTCCCACCAGAACTGGCAGTAGGCGAGAATTTTTTCCCGGCCATTTTTCTGGGAGGCACCGAACATGACGTCCATCTTGGCCAGATAATCCGAGATATAAAGATGGAGAAGCTCTTCGCCAAACGCCTCTTTGGACTCGAAATAATGATAAAAAGAGCCTTTTGGAATCCCGGCGATCTCAATGATCTGAGAAATACCAACCGCCGAAAAACCCTGACTTCCGATCAGGGGGCGGGCCGCATCCACAATGGTGCGTCTGGCAAGCATCTGTTTGGTTGAAACGGTCATCTGTCATTCATGCGTCTGGTCGTCGGACGGGTCAATATCTTCTACGGGGTTTCGGGAAGACAGAATAATTTCAGCCGAAATCTGGCCTGATATCGGCAGACAGCCCGCCCCCCAAAAAATCATACTGAACCAACTGACCACACGACAGAGAGGGTATATTTTATAATTACTTACATACGAGGCGGCATATGGTTTCAATATTAAAATAAATTCTCTCTTCAAGCGCTTCTGGCGCTGTAAAGTCGCGTTCAAATATGACCGATCCGGTAAATCTGTTGGTAAAATAATAGTAATTTATTGAGGCAATGGTGATGTTTAACTGTGCTGCGTCAATGCCGTCACGGAAAACATTTTCCCGAACCCCCCGATCCAGAAGCGTTTGGATACGGCGAACGAATTTCTGGCTGATCGTTTTCAAGGTAGCCGAATTTTTGATATGGGCGGCCTTGCAAAGGTTTTCACTGTTCACGAGCGTGATGAACTCGGGATTTGCAATGTAATATTCCCATGTGAAGCGGACGAGCGTCTCAAGAGCGGTTCTTGGAGGGAGGTTCTCCAGATCCAGCAAATTCTCTTCAGCGCGGATTTTGAGATATTCCCGTTCCAGTACCGTTCTGAAGAGACCGTCCTTACTTTCGAAATAATGGTAGAGCATTCTCTTATTGGCTTTGGCATCCAGGGCGATGGCATCGACCCGTGCGCCTTCAAGACCATTCTTTGAAAATTCCTTTTTGGCGGCTTCGAGAATGCGCAATTTTGTGGCGTCCGCGTCCCTGACACGTTTTTTCGTCGCCTGGGACAATCTGCTTTTCTCAAGGGGCATCAGGGCCTGTTCCGCACTCAATATGGACGTTCTTTTTGAGGGAATCTGTCCCAAAAGAAAAGTAGCGCCTAAAATCACATATAAAATGAATAAAAATATCAACGTAACGTGATTTCATGGTGGTACACCCCTGAGATATGTGTAAGTAACTAAACGGTGCGTTATGCGTTGGGAAGTTGGAGCCTGAGCGTCTCCGGTCAAATGAAAGCGAGGAGCATCCGAGAACGGAAATTATACGTTTCGATATTTCCCGGATCATCCACTTCAGAACAGTAAAAACCGGGCTGCACCTTGGAAAAAGGAATGACAGCTCCAAAGTCGGCAGGAATAAGTCTCATGAATGTTGTTGCAAAGAATATTTCTTTACCGTCAAAGCCTCGTACATTCGGATTCTTTGTTGATGGAGAATGGCGCGCAGGTAAGGAATTCTTCGACCGCTCTTCGCCCGCACATAATGTTCCCGTTACCCGCATTCCACGATGCACGCGTGAAGATCTTGATGATGCTGTGGCCGCTGCACGTCACGCCTTCGAAAATGGAAGCTGGTCGGGGCTTCCATCTTCGGAGCGCGCTGCGGTTCTTCTGAAGGTTGCGGGCCTGCTGCGTGAGCGCCGGGATGACATTGCTTATTGGGAAGTTCTTGAAAACGGAAAACCCATTAGCCAGGCCAAGGGTGAGATCGACCATTGTATCGCCTGTTTTGAAATGGCCGCGGGTGCTGCGCGTCTGCTGCATGGCGATACGTTCAACAATCTGGGTGAGGGACTGTTCGGCATGGTCCTGCGTGAGCCCATCGGTGTTGTCGGGCTAATCACGCCGTGGAACTTTCCGTTCATGATCCTGTGTGAGCGCGCACCGTTTATTCTCGCGTCCGGCTGCACTCTTGTCGTCAAGCCCGCCGAGGTGACCAGTGCCACGACGCTGCTTCTGGCAGAGGTTCTTGCGGATGCGGGCCTGCCAAAGGGTGTGTTTAATGTGGTGACAGGAACAGGACGCACGGTTGGTCAGGCCATGACCGAGCATCAGGATATCGACATGCTGTCCTTCACTGGTTCCACGGGGGTTGGCAAGTCCTGCATCCATGCGGCGGCCGACAGTAACCTCAAGAAACTCGGCCTCGAACTAGGCGGCAAAAACCCCATTGTGGTGTTTGCTGACAGTGACCTCGAAGACGCGGCTGACGCGGTGGCATTCGGGATCAGCTTCAACACCGGGCAGTGCTGCGTTTCTTCAAGCCGTCTGATTGTTGAGCGGTCCATCGCTGAGAAGTTCGAACGTCTGGTTGTGGCAAAAATGGAAAAGATCCGCGTTGGTGACCCGTTTGATCCCGAAACGCAGATCGGCGCCATCACGACGGAAGCTCAGAACAAAACCATTCTGGACTATATCGCGAAAGGCAAGGCAGAGGGCGCCAAACTGCTTTGCGGTGGCGGGGCCGTAGATTTCGGCAAGGGGCAGTATATTCAGCCCACGCTGTTTACGGATGTGAAGCCGTCCATGGGCATCGCGCGTGACGAAATCTTCGGCCCGGTTCTGGCATCCTTCCATTTCGATACCGTCGATGAGGCGATTGCGATTGCCAACGACACGGTCTACGGCCTCGCCGCATCGGTCTGGAGCAAGGATATCAACAAGGCACTGGCCGTAACCCGTCGCGTGCGTGCGGGCCGTTTCTGGGTCAATACCATCATGAGCGGTGGTCCGGAAACGCCTCTGGGTGGTTTCAAGCAGTCTGGATGGGGGCGTGAATCTGGCCTGTATGGCGTCGAGGAATACACGCAGATCAAGTCTGTCCATATCGAGACGGGCAAACGTTCGCACTGGATTTCATGATGACGCGCGGCTTTGATTACATCGTTGTCGGTGGCGGTTCGGCTGGCTGTGTTCTCGCAGCCCGCCTTTCCGAAAATCCGTCCGTCCGTGTCTGCCTCATTGAGGCGGGGCGGCGGGATACGCATCCACTGATCCACATGCCGGTCGGCTTCGCGAAAATGACCACGGGCCCGCACACCTGGGACCTTCTGACGGAACCGCAAAAGAACGCGAACAACCGTCAGATCCCTTATGTGCAGGGACGGGTTCTGGGCGGTGGTTCGTCCATCAACGCGGAAGTTTTCACGCGCGGTCATCCGTCCGATTTCGACCGTTGGGCTGCGGAAGGCGCAGATGGCTGGAGCTTTCGGGACATCCAGAAATACTTCATCCGTTCCGAAGGAAACGCAATTTTTGCAGGGGACTGGCACGGCACGAACGGACCGCTGGGCGTTTCCAATCTCGCAGATCCAAACCCGACCAGCCGCGCGTTCGTGCAGAGCTGTCAGGAAATGGGGCTGCCTTACAATCCTGACTTCAATGGTGCGTCACAGGCAGGGGCTGGCATCTACCAGATGACCATCCGGAACAACCGGCGCTGTTCCACGGCCGTGGGGTATCTGCGTCCGGCTCTGGGGCGCAAAAACCTGACGGTTGTAACGCGGGCACTGGTTCTGAAGATCGTGTTCGACGGCACACGCGCCAAGGGTGTGCAGTACATTGCCAACGGCACCCTTGAAACAGCCGAGGCCACGCAGGAAATCGTTGTGACCGCGGGTGCCATAGGCACGCCGAAGCTGATGATGTTGTCAGGCGTCGGCCCTGCCGCACATCTGCGGGACAAAGGAATTTCGGTCGTGCAGGATCTGCCGGGCGTGGGCGAGAACCTACAGGACCATTTCGGCGTGGATATCGTGGCGGAACTCAAAACGGATGAGAGCTTCGACAAATACCGCAAACTGCACTGGATGCTCTGGGCAGGTCTTGAATACACGATGTTCAACTCCGGCCCTGTTGCGTCCAACGTGGTTGAAGGGGGGGCCTTCTGGTATTCGAACCCGTCTTCGGATGTGCCTGATTTGCAGTTCCATTTTCTCGCCGGTGCCGGGGCAGAAGCCGGAGTGACGTCCGTTCCCAAAGGAACGTCCGGTATTACGCTCAACAGCTATGTGCTGCGGCCGAAGTCGCGCGGAACTGTCCGGCTTCGCTCGGCGGACCCGAGGCTTAACCCACTGGTCGATCCCAATTTTCTGGGCGATCCCGCCGATCTGGAAACCTCTGCGGAAGGCGTTCGGCTGAGTTATGAGATGTTCTCCCAGCCCTCCTTGCAGAAGCACATCAGAAAAACCTGCTTCTTTAGCGGTAAACAGCCGACGATGCAGATGTATCGTGACTATGCGCGGGAACATGGCCGGACGTCCTATCACCCGACATGCACCTGCAAGATGGGGCGGGATGAGATGTCCGTCGTCGATCCGCGCCTGAAGGTTCATGGTCTTGAGGGCATCAGGATCTGCGACAGTTCGGTCATGCCCTCGCTGCTGGGGTCAAATACGAATGCCGCAACGATCATGATCGGGGAGCGCGCGGCAGATTTCATTCAGGGGAATGCCTGAACCGGGATCTGCCCGCACCTTCTGAAACTACGGGATAACGGAGAAGCCGCGCAGTCATGCCGGACTCTTTCGTTGAAATTTATAGTAACCAACTGGTTAGATACTAAGGTATTGGAACATGACGAAAGTCAGGACAGCGACCGAGGCCGTGAGCCTCATCAGGGACGGAGCCATGGTTGCCGTCAATTCGTCCTCGGGACTTTTGTGTCCCGATGCGGTTCTCGAAGCCCTTGGACAACGTTTCGAAGCCACCAAATCCCCCGCGAAACTGACGACCGTCCATCCAATTGCCGCAGGAGACATGTTCGGGACCAGGGGCGTGGACCATCTCGCCCGTCCCGGCATGATCACGAAAATCATTGGCGGCTCCTATCCCTCGGGCCCAAGCAATGCCGAACCGCCGCTGATCTGGCAGCGGATTCAGGCAGAGGATCTGGCCGCCTATAATGTGCCGTCCGGTATTGTGTTTGACATGTTGCGGGAGGGTGCGGCGAAGCGCCCCGGCGTGCTGACCAAGGTCGGCCTCGATACCTTCGCGGACCCCAAGCGCGACGGCTGCGCGATGAACGAGACGGCCCGTCAGAACCCGCTGGTCCGTCACATGGATTTCGAGGGCGAAGACTGGCTCTATTTCCCGGCACTTCGTCCGGACGTGGCGATCATCCGGGCGTCGACGGCGGATGAGAACGGCAATCTGACATTCGAGCAGGAAGGCGCCACGCTGGGTGCCATGGAAATGGCCCTGGCGGCGCATAACAATGGCGGTCTGGTGATCGCGCAGGTCCGCCGTGTCGCTGCGCAGGGCACGCTCAAGCCGCATGACGTCAAGGTTCCGGGTATTCTGGTGGACGTGATCGTCGAAGCGCCGGAGCAGCTTCAGACAACCGCAACAGCCTATGATCCTGCCATTTCAGGCGAGATTTTCCGTCCGTTGTCCACGTTCGAAATTCCGAATTTCGGACCATCCAAAGTCATGGCCCGTCGTGTGGCGCAGGAACTGAAACAGGATTGGGCGGTCAATATCGGTTTTGGTATTTCCGCCAATGTTCCGCGTATCCTTCTGGAAGAAGGGCGGCATGGCGCGGTGACGTGGGTGATCGAACAGGGGGCCGTAGGCGGCATCCCCCTGCTGGACTTCAAGTTCGGCTGCGCCAGCAATGCCGAAGCCTTCGTCGCCTCACCCCATCAGTTCTCCTATTTTCAGGCGGGTGGCTTCGACTGTTCCCTGCTGTCCTTCCTTGAAATCGGACAGAATGGTTCGGTGAATGTCAGCCGTCTGGCGGCCACACCGCATCGCACGGCCGGAGCTGGCGGCTTCGTTGACATCACGGCGCGCGCCAAACGGATCATTTTCTCGGGCAATTTCAATGCCGGGGCAAAGATGCATATCGAAGACGGACGTCTGGTGATCGACAGGGAAGGCAAGATCGCGAAAATCGTGCCGGAAGTGTCTCAGGTCAGTTTCTCCGGTCGCCGTGCCGCCGAGACCGGACAGGAGATCACTTATGTGACGGAGCGTTGCGTCCTGAGGCTGCTCGATGGCAAGCTGACGGTCACTGAAATCGCGCCGGGGATCGACTTGCAGCGGGACATTCTGGGTCAGGCGACGGCTCATCTCGAGGTTTCGCCAGATCTGAAATACATGAATGCGGCCCTGTTCCGGGATGAACCCATGGGTTTGACCCTGTGACCGTCCTCCCTCGCGCCAGCCAGCCAGACAGGAACTGACCATGATGCTTCAGGACCGTATGTTTCTGACAGAACTCTTCGACGCTGCCGTTGCCGCGGCAGAGCCGGAGCAGATCCTGGCAGCGCATCTTCCCGCCCCCCCCAAGGGCCGGACGGTTGTCGTCGGCGCAGGAAAAGGCGCGGCCCAATTGGCAGCGGCTTTCGAGCGCGTCTGGAAAGGACCACTCAGCGGGGCCGTGGTCACGCGTTATGGCAATGTCTGCCCAACGCAGTTCATCAAGGTTCTGGAGGCCTCGCATCCGGTACCGGACGAAGCGGGTCTGAAGGCCACGGAGGTGCTTTTCGAAACGGTGAAGGGACTGGGGCCGGATGATCTCGTCGTGGCGCTCATCTGTGGGGGCGGTTCTGCTCTTCTGCCGTCGCCGCCGCCGGGCATGACACTTGCGGACGAGGCCGAACTCAACCGTGTCCTGCTCGCATCCGGTGCGCCGATTTCAGTCATGAACAGTATCCGCAAGCAGGTGTCGGGCATCAAGGGCGGCCGTCTTGCGGCCGCTGCGGCTCCGGCAAAGGTTGTGTCTCTGGTCGTGTCGGATGTCCCTTTCGACGATCCGGCGCAGGTGGCCTCAGGCCCTACGGTTCCGGATCTGGGCACACGCGAGGAGGCCCGTATTCTGGCAAAGACGTGGAAACTGCGGCTCCCGGCAAAGATCCAGTCCTGGCTGGATGGAGACGAGGGTCGCGCCCCTCTGGCAACCGATCCGGTGTTCAGCGGGAACGAGGTTCGCGTCATCGCCTCGGCGCATCTGTCTCTGGAAGCGGCGGCCGACAAGGTGCGGCAGGCAGGGATCTACCCTGTGATCCTGTCCGATGCGATCGAGGGTGAAGCCCGGGATGTCGGCAAGGTTCATGCTGCACTGGTGCGGGAAATCATCCTCAGGAAGCGCCCTTTCCGCCGACCGGTCGTGATCCTGTCAGGCGGCGAAACCACGGTGACGATCCGCGGAAAAGGGCGGGGCGGGCGCAATACCGAATTCCTTCTGGCTTTTGCGCTGGCGGCGGAGGGCCTGCCGTTTGCGGCTCTCGCGGCGGATACCGATGGTATTGACGGTTCGGAAGACAATGCCGGGGCCTTCGCTGATGGTGTCAGCATGGAGCGCCTGAGGGAGAGGGGGTTCAACCCTATGGATCTTCTGATGGAGAACGACGCCTATACCGCGTTCGAGGCGCTGGGAGACCTGTTTGTTCCGGGTCCAACCGGCACAAACGTCAATGATTTCCGGGCCGTTCTGGTTCGCTAGGACCGGCCCGAAAAGCTTCAATAATGATTGATCGGTGCGTGTGGCGAAAGCCGTAGTCTTTAACAGTTTTCAATAGTAACCATCTAGTTAGTTACCCATGTGGAGTCGGCAATGTTTCTGAACGAAATGCAGGAAGAAGTCCGCGAAACGACACGGTCTTTCGTGGATAACGTCATCCGTCCCGCCGCCGAGGCGCTGGACCGTGAGGAGCGCTTCCCGGCGGAAATTTACGAGGAAATGGGCAAGCTGGGCCTGTTCGGCATCGCGGTGCCCGAGGAACTGGGCGGACCGGGCTTCGACACGCTGACTTACGCGGTCGTGATGGAAGAACTGTCCCGTGGTTACGCCAGCGTGGCGGATCAGTGCGGTCTGGTGGAACTGATCTCCACGCTTCTGGTGCGTCACGGAACGCCGGAGCAGCAGAAAATGCTGCCCGATATCCTCTCCCTGAAACGCAAGGTCGCCTACTGCATCACGGAACCCGAGGCCGGGACGGATGTCTCCGGTATCCGCACGACGGCCGTGCGTGACGGTGACGGCTGGGTCCTTAATGGCGGCAAGATCTGGATCCACAACGCGCCGGTCGCCGATACGGGCTTTGTTCTGGCTCGCACGGACAAGGACGCGGGCAATCGGGGCATGTCCATTTTCATCGTGGACCTGCATGCCAAGGGCGTTGAGCGCGGTCCCAAGGAACACAAGATGGGCCAGCGCGCGAGCCAGGTCGGCGCACTCGACTTCTCGGACGTGCGCCTCGGAAGCGACGCGCTGCTGGGCGAGATGAACCGTGGCTTCCATATGATGATGAGCGTGCTCGACAAGGGGCGCGTCGGTATCGCGGCTCTGGCGGTCGGCATCGCGCAGGCTGGTCTCGAAGCGGCTGTCGATTACGCTGGCACCCGCAAGCAGTTCGGCAAGCATATCTCGGAATTTCAGGGCGTGCAGTGGCTGCTGGCCGACATGGCCAAGGACATCGAGGCCGCGCGGCTTCTGGTTCACTCCGCTGCGACGAAGATCGATCGCGGACAGGACGCCACGCGCTCCTGCTCCATGGCCAAGTGCTTTGCCGGAGACATGGCGGTGGCGCGTACCGCCGATGCCGTCCAGGTCTTCGGTGGTTCGGGCTATATCCGTGGCTTCGAGGTCGAGCGTCTGTACCGCGATGCCAAGATCACCCAAATCTATGAAGGCACCAACCAGATCCAGCGCATGATCATCGCCCGTGAGCTCCTGCGTAAAGGCGCACGGGCATGAGACAGGTCGCCCTCGTTACCGGTTCCTCACGGGGCATCGGTTTCGCAACGGCACAGGCGCTGGCGAAACGGGGCTTCGCTCTGGCGGTCAACGGACCGTTCGATGACGAGGAACTGCGCTCGGCTGTCAGCCGTCTGTCTGAAACCGGAGCGTCCGTCATGGCGCTCCCGTTCGACATCACGGATCTCGCCGTGCATGCGGAAAAACTGGCGCAGGTCGAAGCAGAACTCGGGCCGCTGACAACGCTCGTCAACAACGCGGGCGTAGGCGTCCTTCAGCGAGGAGACCTGCTGGATGTGAGCGAAGCGAGCTGGGACCGGTGCCTGACGGTGAACACGAAGGCGCTGTTCTTTCTCTCGCAGGCTTTTGCAAAGCTGCTCCTGTCACGGTCGCGTCCCGACGGCGTGTTTCATTCCATCGTGAATGTCACGTCGTCCAACGCCACGGCGGTTGCCGTCCAGCGGTCGGAGTACTGCGCGTCCAAAGCAGCGGCGGCGATGGTGTCCAAGGCTCTGGCCGTGCGGCTGGGTCCGGAAAACATCGCGGTCTATGACGTCCAGCCCGGCCTGATCGCGACAGACATGACCGCCGCCGTGATCGGCCAGTACCGCCAGAGAGCGGAAGACGGTCTGACCCTGCTGCCGCGTATCGGCGAGCCAGAAGACATGGGCGGCATCATCGCAACCCTCGCTTCGGGCGGACTTCCCTACACCACAGGCCAGGTGATTTCGGCTGATGCCGGAATGCTTGTGCCGCGTTTCTGAGAGCGGTCATGAAAATCATTCTTCCCGATGAAACCGGCCGGAAGACGGACTATCACCTGATCGGAACCCCCGCGCCAACAGGCGTGCTGGGGCGCAATCCGGCCCGCATCGTCTATTCGGCGGCGCATGTCGTCGCCAACCCCTATACGGGCAGCGCGCCGTCCGGGCCCGGGGCCATAGACTGGGACGGGACGATGGCGTTTCGCCGTCACCTTGTGGATCTTGGGCTCGGCATCGCCGAAGCGATGGACACGGCCCAGCGTGGCATGGGGCTGGACTGGCCCATGGCGCTGGAACTGATCCGCCGCACGAAAGCCGAACTGCCGGATGCCGATGTCGTCAATGGCTGCGGCACCGACCATCTGGATCCCGCGAGCGTGCGGGATGTGGATGCGGTTATCCGCGCCTATCTGGAACAGGTCGAAGCTATTCAGGCTGTCGGTGGCCGGATTATCCTGATGGCGAGCCGGGCTCTGGTCCGGGTCGCGAAAGGACCGGCGGATTATCTGCGCGTGTATCGCGAAGCACTCTCCGCCTGCGACGAACCGGTCGTCCTGCACTGGCTGGGTGAAGCGTTCGATCCCGCCCTCGCCGGATACTGGGGCACGGACAGCTTCGATGAGGCGCTGCAAACCGTGCTGGAGATGATCGGTCAGAACGTCGCCAAGGTGGACGGCATCAAGATCTCCCTTCTGGACAAGGACAAGGAAATCCGGATGCGCCGTCTGCTTCCGGCAGGCGTGAAGATGTATACCGGGGACGACTTCAATTACCCCGAACTGATCGAAGGCGACGAGCAGGGCTACAGCCATGCGCTTCTGGGCGTGTTCGATCCGCTGGCACCGCTGGCCGCCTATGCGGTGAGCAAACTCGGTGAGGGTGACAAGGCCGCTTTCCGCGCGGCGCTGGACCCCACGGTTCCGCTGGCCCGGGTGATCTTCAAGGCTCCGACTCAGTACTACAAAACGGGCGTCGTGTTCCTGGCCTGGCTGAACGGTTTCCAGGATCATTTCGTCATGCTGGGAGGCGCGCAGGCCATGCGGCCGCTGCCGTATTTTACAGACATCTTCCGGTTGGCGGATGGTTGTGGACTGCTCCGGCATCCGGAACTGGCCGTCCGCCGCATGAAGTCGCTTCTGTCGCTCTATGGAGCCGACTGATGCGCGACTTCACCCACGATCATTCCGCGCTGGCCCTGAACACCGCGACCCTCGGTCACAACGTCCCGGGCGCGGGGGCAGGATGGTCCGCTGAACGGACGATCGATGCCTGCGCCGAGCGTGGCATCGGCGGCATCGTCTTCTGGCGTCCGGAACTTCAGGGCCGGGCTTCGGCCATCGGGCAGCACGCCCGGCAGGCCGGGGTGAAAGTCGTGGGGCTGTGCCGTTCGCCGTTTCTCGTGGGGCCTCTGGCGCCACAGGGGCGGCAGGGGGTCGTGGATGATTTCCGTCGGTCGATCGACGAAACGGCGGAGCTGGGAGGGGAAATCCTGACGATCGTGGTGGGAGGCGTCGAGCCCGGCACCAAGGGCGTCCGGGAGAGCCTCGGCATCGTCACGGATCGCCTGTCCGCGGTGCTGGATTACGCGGCTGACCGGGGGGTGAAGCTGGCGCTGGAGCCATTGCATCCGATGTATGGCGGCGATCGCTCCTGCCTGCCGACTGTCCGCGATGCGCTCGATATCTGCGATGTCCTCAACTCCGAGACGCTCGGGGTGGCGGTCGATGTCTATCACGTCTGGTGGGACACCGACCTGCCGCGTCAGCTCGAACGGGCCGGGACACGCATCATGGGGTTCCATCTGTGTGACTGGCTCGTGCCGACGACGGATTTTCTTCTGGATCGCGGGATGATGGGGGACGGCGTGGCGGATCTGAAAGCCCTGCGCGCAAGTGTGGAGCGCGCGAGTTACGCCGGGTTCTGCGAAGTCGAGATTTTTTCTGCAAACAACTGGTGGAAGCGCGATCCGGCCGAAGTGCTGGATGTGATGATACAGCGCTTCCGCGATATCTGCTGAGAACGGAGAGTATCATGAAGATCCTCGTCCCCGTGAAACGGGTCGTCGACTATAACGTCCGTATCCGCGTCCGTCCGGACGGGTCTGGCGTCGATCTGGCGAACGTCAAGATGTCCATGAACCCCTTTGACGAAATCGCGGTCGAAGAGGCCATTCGTCTCAAGGAAAAAGGGGTTGCGGCCGAAGTGGTCGTCGTCTCCATCGGCGTCGCGCAGGCGAAGGACACACTACGAACCGCCCTCGCGATGGGTGCGGACCGCGCCATTCTTGTCACAGCAACCGATGACGTGAACGTGGACCTGGAGCCGCTCTCGGTGGCGCAAATCCTGAGTAAGGTCGTCGCAAACGAAAAGCCGGGTCTGGTGATCGCGGGCAAGCAGGCGATCGACAACGACATGAACGCGACCGGCCAGATGCTCGCCGCCCTGCTGGGCTGGGGACAGGGCACGTTTGCTTCGGCCCTGACGGTCGAGGACGGGTCCGCCGTGGTGACGCGTGAAGTCGATGGCGGTCTTCAGACCCTGCGGCTGAAACTCCCCGCGGTAGTGACGACGGATCTGCGTCTCAACGAACCCCGCTACGTCGCGCTGCCCAACATCATGAAGGCGAAGAAAAAGCCGCTTGAAGAGCTGTCGCTCGACACGCTGGGCGTCGAGGTGCGCCCGCGTCTGACGGTTCTGAAGACGGTCGAGCCGCCGCAGCGTCAGGCGGGTGTGAAAGTCGGCTCCGTCGATGAACTGGTGTCGAAACTCAAAAATGAAGCAGGAGTCCTGTGATGTCCGTTCTGCTACTTGCCGAAGTCACCGAGGGTCGCCTTTGGACGAATACGGTGGCCAAGGCCCTGACGGCAGTTGCCACGCTGGGTGACGTGCATGTTCTCGTCACGGGAGAGAACTGTGCGGCAGCCGCCGATGAAGCGGCGAAGCTGGCGGGTGTGTCGAAGGTTCTTCTGGCGGACGATGCGTCTCTGGCGCACGGGCTTGCCGAACCCGTAAGTGCGCTGATCGTTTCGCTGGCGGGGCATTACAGCCACATCGCCGCTGGGGCGACAGCGTTTTCCAAGAATGTGTTGCCGCGCGTGGCCGCTCTGCTGGATGTTATGGTGCTCTCCGAAGTGACCGCCATACACGACGCGGACACGTTCGAGCGCCCGATTTATGCGGGCAATGCGATCCAGACGATCCGGTCTTCTGATCCGGTGAAAGTCTTCACAATCCGCACGGCGGCCTTCACGGCCGCTCAGGGTGGTGGAAGTGCTGCTGTCGAAATCATCAGCGTTCCGGCCGATCCCGGCCTGTCGCAGTGGGTCGAAGACAAGACGATCGTCTCCGAGCGCCCGGACCTGACATCGGCGAAAAGCATCGTGTCCGGTGGTCGTGGTCTCGGATCGAAGGAAAATTTTGACGCCATTACTGCCCTTGCGGACAAGCTGGGCGCCGCCGTTGGCGCAAGTCGTGCGGCAGTTGATGCCGGATATGCGCCCAATGACTGGCAGGTCGGCCAGACCGGCAAGGTCGTGGCGCCGGACCTTTACATTGCGGTCGGCATCTCGGGCGCCATCCAGCATCTCGCCGGCATGAAGGATTCCCGCGTGATCGTGGCGATCAACAAGGATGAGGACGCCCCGATCTTTCAGGTCGCCGATTACGGACTGGTCGGGGATCTGTTCACCATCCTGCCCGAACTGACGGCAAAGATCTGACCATGCGCAGCCTCGGCATCACCTTCGGACAGGGAGAACGCTCATGACGGCCATTGAACGCGAAAGCATGGAGTATGACGTCGTCATCGTCGGTGGCGGCCCGGCAGGCCTGTCCGCGGCCATCCGTCTCAAGCAGCTTGATCCGAATATGTCCGTCGTCGTGCTAGACAAGGGATCCGAGATTGGCGCGCACATTCTCTCCGGGGCGATTATTGATCCCTGCGCGCTTGATGTTCTGCTACCGAAATGGCGGAACATGAACGCGCCGATCAGCGTGCCGGTGCAGACAGACAGTTTTTACGTCCTCGGCGAGAAGGAACAGACACGTCTGCCCAACTGGCTCATGCCGCCCTTCATGAACAATCACGGCAATTATATCGTGTCGCTGGGGAATGTCTGTCGCTGGCTTGCCGAGACGGCAGAAGCGCTGGGTGTCGAGATTTTTCCCGGTATGGCGGCCAGTGAACTTGTTTATGGCGACAGTGGCGAGATCCGGGGCGTGGTCGCCGGAGAATTCGGTCGTAATGCCGACGGTACGCCGGGAGAAAATTACGAACCCGGCATGATCATCGCCGGAAAATATGTGTTGATCGCCGAAGGTGCGCGCGGGTCTTTATCGCTTCAAATCATGAAGCGTTACGGCCTGTCGGACGGTCGGGAACCGCAAAAATTCGGGATCGGCCTGAAGGAAATCTGGGAGGTGAACCCCGCAAAGCACAAACCCGGCACGGTCGTTCACACGATGGGGTGGCCGCTGGGACGCAATGCCGGTGGTGGCGCGTTCATCTATCACCTCGACAACAATCAGGTCTGTGTCGGGTTCGTCGTGCATCTGAGCTACGAAAATCCCTATCTGGACCCATACCGGGAATTCCAGCGTTTCAAGCATCACCCGCTGATGGCCGGGCTGCTGGAAGGTGGAAAGCGGATTGCGTATGGCGCCCGCGCTATTTCGGAAGGGGGATGGCAGTCCATCCCGAAAGTCGTTTTCCCCGGGGGTGCGCTGCTGGGCTGCTCGGCGGGGCTTGTAAATGTTCCGCGCATCAAGGGCAGCCACAACGCCATTTATTCAGGGATACATGCTGCCGAAGCCGCTTATGCGGCAATCCGAAAAGGGCGGAGCGGCGATGAACTCAGAGCTTATGAAACAGCCCTGAGGGAGGGACCAATCGCCCGCGACCTCAGGCGCGTGCGCAACGTCAAGCCACTCTGGGAAAAATACGGGCTTGTGGGCGGGATTGTGCTGGGCGGTCTGGATATGTGGACGGCGTCCGTGACCGGAGCACCTTTGTTCGGGACGTTGCACCATCACAAAACCGATGCCGCGGCGACGGGAAAGGCTGCGGATTTTTCGCCCATTGCCTATCCGAAACCAGATGGAAAGCTCAGCTTCGACCGCGCAACCAATGTGGCCTTTTCGTTCACCAATCATCATGAAGGCCAGCCCTGTCATCTGAAGCTCAGGAATCCTGATCTTCCGATCACGGTAAATCTGCCGGTCTATGCCGAACCTGCACAGCGCTACTGCCCGGCCGGGGTTTACGAGATTGTCGAAGACGCGGGGAAGCCGCGCTTTCAGATCAATTTCCAGAACTGCGTGCACTGCAAGACCTGCGACATCAAGGACCCATCCCAGAACATCGTCTGGACACCGCCGCAGGGCGGGGACGGTCCAAATTACCCGAATATGTAAGTTTTACAGTTCAGATTAAAGTAACGGCATCCATGCAGGGTTCGGAATCCATGCCTGCCGAAGTATTTCTTCCGATCATACAAGACGATCAAGAAGAGGAAGATGGTCATGAGTGACGTTGGCGTCGTACAAAGCATTCCGCGCGTTTCACTCAACGGCAGAAGTGCCCTCGTAGCCACACTGGCTGCGGTAGCGGGTCTGATGTTCGGGCTGGACCTTGGAGTTATATCCGGAGCGTTGAAATTCATCGGGATCGAGTTTCAGGTCAATGATTTCGGCAAGGAGTGCATCGTCTCCGGCATGATGGTCGGCGCGGCACTGGGGGCGCTGTTTGGCGGTCGGCTCTCCTATGTTTTAGGGCGCAAAAAGCTGCTGATCATTTCGGCGCTGCTCTTCATTTCCGGCTCGGCGCTGTGCGCTCTGGCACCTTCCGTCGCCCTGCTGATCGGCGGACGTGTTGTCCTCGGTCTGGCGATCGGTGTCGCAAGCTTTACGGCACCGCTCTATATTTCGGAAATCGCGCATCAGCAGCATCGTGGCGCCCTGATTTCCGTCTATCAACTCATGATTACGGTCGGCATTCTGGTGGCGTTCATTTCCGATGCGCTTTTGGCCTATTCCGGGTCGTGGCGCTGGATGCTCGGAATTGTGGGAATTCCGGGCGTACTGTTTTTGATTGGCGTGTTGTTCCTGCCGGACAGCCCGCGTTGGCTGGTCCTGCGTGGACGGCACGACGAGGCCTTTGACGTCCTGCACGGTCTGCGCGGCAATGATGCGCATGCCCGTGACGAAATCGTCGAGATCCGCGAGCAGCTTGCTCAGTCTGACGGTGGCTACACACTCTTCAAAAAGAACCCCAATTTCCGCCGTGCGGTCTATCTGGGCGTAGCGCTTCAGGCGATCCAGCAGTTCACCGGCATTAATGTGGTCATGTATTACGCGCCCCACATCTTCGAGATGGCGGGTTTCGGCACCAGCGCCGCGCTCTGGGGCACGGTCATCGTGGGGCTGGTCAATGAGCTCTCCACCTTTATCGCCATCGGATATGTCGATCGCTGGGGCCGTCGGCCGATGTTGATTGCAGGCTTCGTCATGATGGCGCTGGGCATGTTTACGGTCGGCATGCTGCTCTATTTCGGTACGGGCGACAGCGATCTGGCGCGTTACGCAGCCGTTGCGATGCTGCTGTGCTTCATCGTCGGGTTTGCCTTTTCCGCCGGGCCTCTGGTGTGGATCCTGTGCTCTGAAGTGCAGCCCATCAAGGGGCGAGACTTCGGTATCGCCTGCTCCACCTTCACCAACTGGGGCACCAACATGATTGTTGGTCTTACATTCCTGTCGCTTCTCACGGCGATGGGAAATGCCCAGACCTTCTGGCTCTACGCGCTGCTCAATCTCGTCTTTATTTTCGTGACGATGAAGTTCGTTCCCGAAACCCGGGGCGTCTCGCTTGAGCAGATCGAGCGGAATCTCATGGCGGGCAAACCCCTCAACCGCATCGGCCTGTAAGCACAGGTTCCTCCTCCCTCACATAAAAACAGGCCCTGACATCGGGCCCCCAAACGGAGACGGTATCGTGACAGTCAAGATCGGGATCAATGGATTTGGACGGATAGGGCGTCTGACCCTGAGAAGCATTATCGAGAGCGGTCGGACCGACATCGTTCCCGTTGTCATCAATGGTCCTGGCAGTGTCGAAGACAAGGTTCACATGCTGGTTTACGACAGCATTCACGGCAGGTTTTCAGGGAAGGTCCGTCTTGAAGGCGACCATCTGACGATCGAGGCACAGGGCCGGACTTACGGACCGATCCGCATTTCCTCAGAGCGTGATCCAGCGGCGCTGAACCTTGATGGCGTGGATGTCGCCATGGAATGCTCGGGACTGTTTACATCGAAACAGGCCGTACAACCCCTGTTACAGGCGGGAGCGCGAAAAGTTCTTATCTCTGCGCCTGCGAGTGATGTGGATGCCACGATCGTGTATGGCGTAAATCATGAGGCTCTCAGGCCGGGCATGACCGTTGTCTCGAATGGTTCATGCACAACCAACTGTCTCGCGCCGCTTGTAAAGATCGTCGACGAAGCATTCGGAATCGAATGCGGTTACATGCTGACCGTTCATTCCTACACCGGCGACCAGCAGATCGTGGACCGCAGACATCGGGACCTGCGGCGCGCCCGCGCCGCCGGATTGAATATGGTGCCAACCTCCACAGGCGCAGCCAAAGCGATCGATCTTGTCCTGCCACATCTCAAGGGCCGGCTTTCCGGATCGTCATTGCGTGTGCCGACACCGAATGTCTCGATGGTCGCACTCGATTTCATGCCGTCGCGCGCGCCGTCATCCGTAGATGAGGTCAATGCCGTCTTCCGCGATGCGGCCACAGGGGCTCTTGCAGGCATATTGGATTATAGCGACGCCATGCTGGTTAGCAGCGACTTCAATCACAGTCTCGCATCCTCCAATTTCGACGCGACACAGACATCCCTCATCCGGAACGGTGAAATGGTTCATGTCTGTAGCTGGTATGATAACGAATGGGGTTTCTCGAACAGGATGATCGACACCGCCGTTTTTATGGCTTTGCAATCTGACTGAGCGCAGGCAACTTTGATAAGTCGCCCATTTTGATAAAAAACGGAATGACGGTTTTTACCTGTTTTGCGGATAATTTTTAGCTGTTTTTGCCTTCTTGGGAATAAACACTGGCCGGTGGTGCGCGCCGCTATGACGAGGCTATGTTATTTCCGAAAGGACAAAATCAATGATCCGCGTTTTTCTCAGCCTGATTTTTGCCGTTGCTATCGGCGGCACGGCCTTCGCAGGAGCCAAGCCGGAATCGTTGGAGGAGTTAACCCATAACCTCAACATTGTGCTTAACGAGGAGCTTGATGGAAAGGCATCTCTCAACGGGCGGCTGATCGTGCGCGTCGAACGTGTCTCGATTTGCAAGTCGGCGGTCTGGACACAGAGCAACGGCGTCGGATCGCCATTGCGGCGTGATCTGCTGGAGTGGGACAAAATGTTTGATGACAACCCTTGGTTTGATGCCCGGCTTCATTATTGGAAGTTCGTCTATGTTGATCATCGGATCAACGATGTCGTGTCCATGCCTCTCACGGCGCATCCGGACCGTTTTGACGATTCTGCTGGTATCAACCTCCTGTCGTGCCAACCCAAGCGACATCATCGCTAACCACGATTCCCGCGAACGAGGGCCGAAATAAACGAGCCCCATAAACTTGAGGAACTGTTGCTCCTAAATAGAACTGAGCATGAGGCTGGTCTCTGAATTGAGAATACCATCGGTCATACGAACTTCCCTCAGAACACGATCGAAATTCTGAAGGGTATCTGTCCGAATTTCCGCAATAAGATCCCAAGCACCATTCGTTGTGTGAAGCGTATAAAGCTCCGGAATGGATCGCAGGGCGCGGATCACTGAGGTGGTCGATTTTCCAGAAACCTCAATCAGCATAATGGCCCTGATGTCGTCGTGATGTTCACGCGCTCGAACGGTAAACCCTAAAATGGAGCCATTTTCCAACAGGCGATCCAGCCGCGCCTGAACAGTCGCGCGTGATACGCCGATGATGGATGCAAGCTTGGCGACAGGTGCCCGCCCATCCTCACGCAGAATGGAGATAAGGGTACGATCAAGGTCGTCAAAAATATACATACGTTATTATGCTATATACTATCGAGCAATATGACTGATTTTTTTTCATATTTTATATCATATTGATCATGTTAACCAGCATATCGTGAAGGCACCATTATCCCACAGCAGAAAGCAGGAGAGATCATGGTCCAGTATGTCGGCGTCGAAAACCTTATCCAGCTGATACGTTCGGTTGGGGTAGAAACATTTCTGACGGAACTGGCCACTTATGTCGAAGAAGACTTCCGCCGTTGGCCGGAATTCGACAAGACGCCGCGCGTGGCGAGCCATTCCCGCGATGGTGTGATTGAACTGATGCCAACGGCCGATGATGCGCTCTATAGCTTCAAGTATGTTAACGGTCATCCTAGGAATACGCGCAAAGGCCTCCAGACCGTTACGGCATTCGGTGTGCTGTCAGATGTGCAGTCCGGCTATCCGCTCATGCTTTCTGAGATGACCTTGCTCACCGCTCTGCGAACGGCCGCGACGTCTGCAGTGGCGGCTCGCTGCCTGGCCCGGCCCAACAGCCGGGTGATGGCCATCATCGGTCTCGGCGCGCAGTCTGAATTTCAGGCGACGGCCTTCAAGGCGCTGTGCGGCATTACGCATCTCAGAGTTTACGATGTGGAGTCTGCCGCAACGGAAAAATTCTGTCGGAACATGCAGACCAGTGGGCTCGATATCATCGTCGCAAACAGCAGTCAGGATGCCGTATCGAGCGCCGATATCATCACGACCGTGACGGCTGACAAACTGAAGGCCACGATCCTGTCTGATAACATGATCGGCGCGGGCGTTCACATCAATGCCGTCGGTGGCGACTGTCCGGGAAAAACCGAGTTGCAGGCCGCGCTTTTGAACCGTGGACGCGTTTTTGTAGAATATCCTGAACAGACCCGTATTGAAGGTGAAATTCAGCAGATGCCGCAAGATTTCCCCGTGACGGAACTCTGGCAGGTCATGACCGGAGACGTTCAGGGCCGCCGCTCCGAACAGGACATCACGATCTTTGATTCGGTGGGTTTCGCCACGGAGGATTTCTCTGCACTGCGTTACCTTAGAGACAAAATTCTGGGCACAGATTTTTATACGGAAATCGACCTTGTGGCCGAGCCGGAAGACCCCCGTAACCTCTTCGGTCTTCTCAATCAGGTCTGAACTCAGTCATTCCAGAGCATTTCAGGGGAATATTGTCATGACGTCCTTCTCAGTTCAGGCCCCGAGAGCGGTGGTCATGATCCGACCGCACCATTTCCATCCCAATCCGGAAACGGAACAGGATAACGTCTTTCAGACGCGGGACGGTACGCGGACGACTTCAGAAATTGCGACACAGGCTCATGCCGAGGTCACCCGGGCGGCAGAAGCCTTGGAACAGCTCGGTGTGAAGGTTCATCTGTTCGAAGATGAAACAATAGAAACGCCGGATTCCGTCTTTCCCAATAACTGGTTCTCCACTCACGCTGGTGGCCATATTGCAATTTACCCGATGTTCTCTCCAAACCGCCGCCGTGAGCGACGCGGAGACGTTATCGAAATGCTCAAACACGAATACCGCGTCCAGGATGTCATTGATTATTCCGGACTGGAGCAGGACGGTCTGTCTCTTGAAGGGACCGGGGCCATGGTCCTCGACCATATCAGCCGCATTGCCTACGCGGCCAAATCCAACCGGACCAACGAAGTCGCCATGGAGCGCTTCTGCACCCATTTCAATTTTGAACCGATTGTTTTTGATGCGGCAGATGAGGCCGGGCGCCTTATTTATCATACAAATGTGCTGATGTGTGTGGGCACCAGTTTTGCAATGATCAGCCTGGAGACAATCAGCAACCTGCACCGTCGTCAGGAAGTCCGAAACAGACTGACCGAAAATGGTCGTGAAATCATTGATCTCTCCTTTAACCAAATCAATGATTTTGCTGGAAATGCTTTAGAACTTTCAGGATCTCAGGGGCGCGTTCTGGCCTTGTCGCGACGCGCCCTCAAGGCACTGCGGCCAGAGCAGATCCGGATCATCGAACGCTCGGCAACGCTTTTGCCCCTGGATGTCCCAACCATCGAACTGGCCGGCGGCTCCGTTCGCTGCATGATGGCAGGAGTGCATCTGACACCGCGTTTCTGAATGCCAAAACCGCCCCCGGCATGACCTTTCGAATGTATCGATCAACGAGGGGGCAATATGTGTGCCAGGTAGCGCGAAAGCTGCGCCTCCAAATTGTCAGAAGGGATAATTCCGGCGATGTAACCGTCCGGACGCACAAGGACCCACTGATCGGGTTCGACACCGTACGCTTCGGCGATATCGCCTTCTTCATCGACGAGTTCATGCCCCGCGCCAATGGTGACGATCCGAACACCTGCGATGGCCAACGACCGGTCACGCACCACGTAACCGAGCAGGGTCCAGTGAGCTCCTTGAAAAACCGAAAACAGCCGCGTCCGCTGCCCGGCCTGTCCGCGACAGGGCGCATCAGGGGCGCGATCGCCCGCCTGCACTTTGCCGCTCACCGAACCGGGCACGTTCAATGATGAACCGCGATAGCCGAGGTCAAGCTGACGCGCCTCGCGATCGCGTCGCATGGTGCCCTGCTTGACTTCCCCAAGCAGCCGCGTCGAGAGACGCAGCATGTTCAATGCGACCGGTCGCCGCTCCGCCTCGTAACTGTCGAGCAGCGCCTCCGGCGCCCTCGCGAGCACGGACGCCAGCTTCCAGCCGAGATTATAGGCGTCCTGAACGCTGGTATTGAGGCCCTGCCCGCCGGTTGGCGGGTGAACATGTGCGGCATCCCCCGCAAGGAAGACGTGCCCGACCCGATAGCGATCGGCCAGACGCGCACTCATCGTATAAACCGAGGACCACGACACAGAACGGACCGTAATGTCTTCCCTGCCGGTCCGGTCTTTGATCAGCGCGGTCAGCCCGACCGGAGACAGATCGACCTCTCCGTCGAGAGCCACAGGAGCCTGAATCTGGAACAGGGCCGTCCCCGCCAGAGGACAGATCATCACCTGTGTTTCGGGTGAGCCGAACTGGAACCGATGCCAGACAGACCGATCCAACCCCTCCAGCCGCACATCGGCAACGATCGCACGCACGCCCAGTGCTTCTCCCGGAAAATCGATCGCCAATGCATGACGCACGAAGCTGCGGCCACCATCGGTCCCGACGAGGAACCGGGCGCGGATAACCTGCTCGCCGCCGTCCTGTTCGATCCTCGCCGTAACGCCCTGGGCGTCCTGTTCAAACCCTGTCAGTCGCGTCCCAAAATGTGGATGATGGCCCAGTTCGGCAAGCCGCTCCCGCATGACGGCTTCGGTGGCGAACTGCGGCAGCATCAGTGGCGCCGCATAGGGCTCGGCTGCGGTCGGGAAGACGTCTGCTTCCGTCAGAAGCGACATTTTATGGGTTCCATCAGGGCGATACTGACACAGCGGCGGATAGGGGCCGCCTGCCGCAGCCACACGATCAACGATGCCGAGATCCTCGAAAATCTCCATCGTCCGGGGCTGGATGCCCTTGCCGCGCGACCCGCTGAACGGCTGCGTATTCTGCTCGATCAGTCGGAACGAAATTCCACGTCGGGCGAGGTCGATGGCAAGTGTCAGGCCCGCAGCCCCCGCACCCGAGATCAGGACGTCTGTATCGAAAGACACTGGCAGCTCCGCGAATCAATATGTAATATTCACATATATAGGCTCCGCGTCGAAGGCAACGAAAAACGTGAATAATGCACACGATTCTGAGATCCTGCGGGGACTCCATGCCGCGATCATCGATCTGGTCGATGAAATCAACCGGCCGCGTCGGGATGATCGCCTGATCGAAGAGGCCGGTATTCCGCTGGATCGGGCCCTGTTTCCGCTTTTGGCGCGCGTATGGCGTTATGGTCCGATCGGTGTTGTCGAACTCGCGGATCGGACGGGCCGCGATCATACGACCATCAGCCGACAGATGACCAAGCTGGAGGAACTGGGCCTCATCGAGCGCAAGCCGTCCATGACGGACAGGCGTGTTCGGGAAGCGACAGTGACAGAAAAGGGGCAGGAAATGGTCGACCTGCTCAACGCAGCGCGCGAGAGGCTGGCGAACCGCATTCTCGTCGACTGGACCGACGAAGACCTCGATCAGTTGAGGGCGCTCCTGAGACGCTTCGCTGACGATCTGATGCGATGAGTTCGAAAACAGACGTTGCGGCCCGATCCTGATCCAAATCCGTCACGTTGTCTGCTCTTGGCTCCCCCCGCACAGCCGCCGAGCAGGGTCTCGACTGGTTCCGCGCGTTGCGAGCCATTGTGCATGGCCTGATCGCGACGCGGGATCGAGCAACTTATATGGCAGAACGGAACTGGGGATTGACAGGCGCTACGCTCTGAGGAGCGACCATCTGCTGATAGGGCGGAATGCACCCGATTTCAGGGGAAATAAATGGTGCCCAAGGGCGGAATCGAACCACCGACACTGCGATTTTCAGTCGCATGCTCTACCAACTGAGCTACTTGGGCACCGAGCTTCAGGGCGAACCCCGTTGCGGAGATGGGATGTAGCTTATGATTGCGGTGGGATCAACCCTCTCCGTCGCGATATTCGTCCTGTTCTTCGTGATTGTCCTGACGAAAGGACGGAACGCGGTATGTTCCGCTGAACCAGCGGCCCAGATCGACATCTGCACAGTGGCGGGAGCAGAACGGGCGGAACTGGGGATCTGTGGGGCGGTGGCAGATCGGGCAGGTGGACTCGCTCATGACAGGCTCCAGCTTGCAGGGGAGGCGTTGGGGTCAAGGACAAGGTCTAACGTCCGCGCGCGCCGTGACGTGAAATCAGCGAGAGCTTCAGGATCACTTTCCAGCGCCTTGATGAGGCTGATCGAGGCCGTCAGCGTCTGTCCGGGGCGGTCTTCGCGCAGGATCGTCCGCAGGATGGACAGAGCCAGACCCTGTGGGGAAGACAGAAGTTCATGAAGGGGCGGGCGACGGCGCGGGCGCGTTAGCTCCAGCAGACCCGATGGCGTTGCGCCGAGGACTTCCGGTTTGAGCGGGTCGCCGGACAGGACCTCGCGCAGGAAGGGGACCAGAGCGGGGCGTTTGCGCGTCTTTACACCTGCCGGATCGACCAGAATCGTGCCTGAGAGGTTCCGCAAACGCATCTGCCGGGCAAGGTCTGGAAAAGCTGCGACATTCCCCTTGAAGTCAGGAGCGCCGCTGCTGTCGAGGTCGATGGCAACCAAGGCAGGCGTCGGAAAAAAACTGGCGGTCAGCAGGCCCAGATCGGCATCGGAACTGCCAAGACTGTCGAAATCGGCTTCAAGCGCGCCATCGAACGCCTGCTGGCAGCGCTGAAGGCGCGGACGCAGCCGCACAGGCAGTTTTGCGGCAATACCCGGATCATCCACGAAAATTGGCGCATCAGAATAGCGGTCCGCCAGTTCGTCCAGCGGGGTCGGGCCGCGTTCCAGAAGTTTCGGAGCGGAAGGCGCTTCGGCAGGCATATCGGCCCGACGCAGACGCAGGCCTTTTCCGTTCTGTGCCGAGCGACTGACGCGCGCTGCGATCAGAGTGCCTTCTATCAGGGCATCGCGTGTGGAGAGAAAACCGCTCTGCCCATCTTCTAACAGAACGAATGCGCCACCGAGGGTCGGGGCGGTCTTTTGAACGCGGGCAACGTGCCAGTCTTCCAGACCATCCGGGCAGCCGGGACGCCAGAGTGCGACGTCCAGCAGCGTGTCATGATCCGTGACGGCAATCCGCACTTCGCCCGGAGAACAGGCTGCGCGGATTTCAGTCATGCAATCCAGCCGCCTGAAGGCTTGCCCACCGGTTGTCCGCGCAGGAGCTGCGCGGTTTCAAACAAAGGCAGCCCCACAACGGCGGAATAGCTGCCGCCAATCTGGCGGATATGGGCGGCGGCGGCGCCCTGAATGGCATAACCGCCCGCTTTGCCCTTCCAGTCCCCCTGCGCGATCAGGGCGTCGATCTGCGCGTCCGTCAGGCGATGGAAAATGACGGAGGTTTCCACCAGCCGCTCGCAGGAATTGCCCTGCTGCCAGCCCGCGCTCGGGCGCAGGACCACGGCCGTCAGAACCTTGTGCCGACGGCCCGACAGCAGCTTCAGGCAGGCGCGGGCCGTCTTTTCGTCTTCGGCTTTCGGCAGGACACGCCGGCCGACCGACACCACGGTATCCGCGCCGAGGACCAATGCGGCGTCCATGCGCTGCGCGGCCACATGCTCCGCCTTCTGGCGGGCGAGGCGCTGCGCAAGCGGGCGCGGCAGTTCGCCGGGGCGCGGTTCTTCGTCGATATCGGCGCTGACGACGGCGTCGGGCACGATGCCGATCTGTTCCAGCAGGCTCAGGCGGCGCGGGGAGGCGGAGGCCAGAACGAGCTTCGGACGGTCCAAAAGGCCGGATGACCCTTCTGCGGAAGACGGGGATGCGGTCATGCGGCGGACTGTCTTACTTGAAGCGGAACGTGATCCGGCCCTTGGACAGGTCGTAGGGCGTCATTTCGACGTTGACACGGTCACCGGCCAGAACACGGATGCGGTTCTTGCGCATCTTGCCGCTCGTATGGGCGAGGATGGTGTGCTCGTTGTCGAGCGTGACGCGGAACATGGCGTTGGGGAGCAGTTCCATGACGGTGCCGGTAAACTCGATCAGGTCTTCTTTTGACATGTGAATCCTTGCTTCAGGGACAGGGTAATGATCTGCGCGCGGCAGTGGCTCCGGTGCGGAGCCAGAAAATCCAGCCCGCTATGTGCGGACTGTCAGCCGAAAGGTCAAGCGCGACCGGCCCCTGTCCCGGGATTCTTGCGGTTTTTATGCCGGTTCGGCGTGGTTTTCAGGAGGCTTTACCGGCAGCCTGCGCTCCGCCTTGAGCCGCGGCGCGGGCGGCCATCTTTTCTTCCTCAGTCCAGATGCGGCGTTCGCGCACCTTCTGCGGCTTGACCTGCTTGACCGGACCGCCGCCGAGCACGGGCGGCCGCATGGTGGAGTTCCGGGCCTTTTCGCAGTGCCATTCATGGCTGTCATGAACGTCCAGAGTCCGACCGATCTCACGCTCGACGGCATGGAGCCAGGCGCGCTGTTCGGCATCGCACAGCGTGATGGCAAAACCGCTGCGGCCCGCACGGCCCGTGCGCCCGATCCGGTGGACATAGCTTTCCGGCAGGCTCGGCAGGTCGTGGTTGATGACATGTGTGACCGTATCGACGTCAATGCCGCGCGCCGCGATATCGGTCGCTACCAGAACCTGAACATCGCCCACGCGGAATGCATTCAGCGCACGCTCGCGCTGGCCCTGCGACCGGTTGCCGTGCAGCGCTTCCGCCGTGATGCCGGACTCCGTCAGGAAGGTGCAGACCTCGTTGGCGATGTTCTTTTGCAATGTGAAGACGACGGCCTGACCGATGCCCGGCGTCTGAAGCTGGGACAGGAGAGCCGCTTTCTTGTTGGACGCATCAAGGAACATGACTGACTGCGCGATGCGGTCCACCGTGGTGGAGGGCGGTGCGATTTCGACCTTGGCCGGGTCGCGCAGGAGGCTCTCGACGAGGGCCGTAATGGATTTCGGCATGGTCGCGGAAAACAGCACCGTGTGTCGGTCTGCGGGGAGTGTTGCGACAATGCGTTCGATCGGCTTGGCAAAGCCCATGTCGAGCATCTGGTCGGCTTCATCCAGCACCAGCGCCTCAAGCTGCGACAGATCGCACAGGCCCTGCTCGATCAGGTCCAGCAGGCGTCCCGGTGCAGCGACGATGATGTCCACGCCCTCTTCAAGCGCCTTGACCTGATGGACCTGACTGACGCCACCGAAAATCGTGGTGACGCGCACGGGCTGGTGACGGCTGAAGCTCTCGAACCCGTCTGCAATCTGCGAAACCAGCTCGCGCGTGGGCGCCAGAACCAGAATGCGCGCGCCATTTTTAGGGGCAGGGCGCGGGGTTTCGGCAAGCCGGTGCAGCAAAGGAAGCGCGAAAGAGGCCGTCTTGCCCGTGCCGGTCTGCGCCAGTCCGAGCAGATCGCGACCTTCCAGCAGAAACGGAATGGACTGGGCCTGAATGGGCGTCGGCTTGACGTAGCCTGCGTCGTCCAGAGCACCAAGGATTGTGGGCGTAAGGCCGAGATCGGCAAAAGTTACGGACATAATAAGGCGGCGCCTCCGGCGCTGAGTAAAGCTGCGCCTGATGGGGCTTCGCGGATTCAGAAAGCGGGCTTGTACGAATGATGCTTCCCGCCGTCAACGCGACCGAAAAGCATGCAGCCTCAGCCCGTCAGGACAGTTTGGAAATATCGCGCATGGCGACGACCAGATTCATATGTGACGCCAGAAGCCTCTGCGGAAGTGACGGCAGATAGATGCGGATGGCCTCAAGCCGTTTGGACTCCGGAAGGGCCGCAAACGGCGTGCGCGATCCCGGACCGTCGCTCCCCGCGTCATAGCTTTTTGCAATAGCGGCCAGCAGCGTCGCGGGGATGGAGGCCAAAAGCGCTTTCTGCGCCGGGTTCAGGAGGCGGTCCCGCAGGGGGCCGGAGAGCGTGCGCTCTTCGGCTATTTTCGGTTCTTCATAAGGCTTGAGCTGACTCAGCGGGAATTCGACTTCCACGCCATTGGCCTGCTCGACATAGCCGGTGGTGCCGTCGATATCGACCAGCCTGCCGTCATGCGCGCCCTTCAGGTCCGAAACACGATCACCGATCGACAGGCGGGCCATCAGTTCTTCTCCAGTCGGGCTGACAGGCTGAGGGCATGGGCGTCCAGTCCTTCGGCGGTTGCCAGAGCCACACCCGCGGGTCCGATCCGGCGCAGACCGGCTGCATCGGTTTCGATGGTGGTGGTGCGCTTGATGAAATCGAACACCGATAGGCCGGAGGCGAACCGCGCCGTGCGGCTGGTCGGCAGGACGTGGTTCGGGCCGCCGACATAATCGCCCACGGCTTCGGGGCAGTTGCGCCCCATGAAGATCGCACCGGCATGGCGGACCATCGCCGAGAAATCGCGCGGGGCGTCGAGCATGACTTCCAGATGTTCGGGTGCCAGTGCGTTGACGATCTCGGCGGCTTCCTCAAGCGAACGCACGACGATGATCGCGCCATGATCGTCCCAGCTTTTCGAAGCGATGGCGGCACGGGGCAAGGTTTCCAGCTCTTTGCGGACGGCCTCGGCGGCGCGCTCTGCGAAGGCAGCATCCGTCGTCACGAGAATGGCCTGAGCCTGCTCATCATGCTCGGCCTGTGCGAGCAGATCGAGTGCGACAAGGCGCGGATCGTTCTGCCCATCGGCCACGACCACGACTTCGGACGGCCCGGCGATGCTGTCGATGCCGACATGTCCAAAGACCTGCCGTTTGGCTTCCGCAACATACGCATTGCCCGGCCCGACGATGCGGTCCACCGGGGCGATGAGGTCCGTACCGAACGCCATGGCGCCCACGGCCTGAGCGCCGCCAATGCGGTAGATTTCCGTCACGCCGCAGAGCTGCGCGGCTGCAAGAACCACCGGGTTCAGCACGCCGTCCGGGGCCGGGACACACATGGCCAGCCGCTTCACACCCGCCACACGGGCGGGCAGGGCGTTCATCAGTACGGAGGACGGATAGGCCGCCTTGCCGCCCGGAACATAGAGCCCGACCGCATCCAGTGGGGTCCAGCGCATGCCGAGGCGGATGCCGTCTTCGTCCGTGAAGTCCAGATCCTTGGGCATCTGGGCGGCATGGAACGTTTCGACCCGCCGTGCGGCGGTGCGGAGGGCGTCCATCAGGTCCGAGGGCACGCGCGTGGCTTCGGACGCGATCTCTTCCGCACTGATACGGAGTTTTTCAGCAGGCAGGGTCAACCGATCAAACCGGGCGGTATAGTCGCACAGGGCCTCGTCGCCCCGGCTGCGGACGTCTGCGAGGATCGCACGGACCGGTTCGGCCACGCTGCGTTCGTCACTTCCACGCGCTGCGAGGAGTGTTGCGAAGTCTGCGGAAAAGTCGGCGGCAGTTGTATCGAGGCGTTTCATCAGACCGCGCCCTCCGTGGCGAGGGCTGTACGGAAACGCTCGATCAGGGCGCTGATTTCTTCAGGCCGGGTCTTGAGCGCGACGCGGTTGACGATCAGGCGGCTCGTGACATGGGCAATGGTCTCGGTTTCCATCAGGCCATTGGCGCGCAGGGTGGAGCCGGTATCGACCAGATCAACGATCACGCTCGCCAGATCTAGCGTCGGTGCGAGTTCCATCGCCCCATTCAGATGCACGATCTCGGCATTGATGGCGCGGGAGGCGAAGTGGCGGCGGGCAATAGTCGGGTATTTCGTGGCAACCCGCAGACGGGACTGACCCGTTGCGGGATCTTCGACCATGCTCTTGGGGCGTGCCACGCAAATGCGGCAGCCCCCGATGCCCAGATCGAGCGGGGCATAGATATCCGGATAGTCGAATTCCATCAGGACATCCGCGCCGCAGACGCCGATATCGGCGCCGCCATAGGCCACGAAGGTTGCGACATCGAAGGAGCGGACCCGCACGACATCCAGATTCGGATCGGACGTGCCAAAGCGCAGGCGGCGGCTGCTTTCGGTCAGGCAGTCCGGGTCGGGTTCGATGCCCGTGCGTGTCAGGACCGGAGCCAGCGCCTTGAGGATGCGGCCTTTCGGGAGGGCGAGGATGAGCGGCGTATGATGATGCGCGGTCGTGTCCGTTCCGTTCCGGGTAATGATCGGGGGGTCGGTCTGGAGCGCTGTCATGCGACGTCTGGTCCTTGGCTGTCCGCAGGCACTGGGAACGGCAGCGCATATCACGAAGCCGGAGTCTTCCCAAGCCTTGCGCGGTTTCAAACAGCCTTGAGAGTGCTTTGACACGGAATCTTCTTGACGAACATTCCGAAAGCGGATCACTCTTGTATGCATGTCTGCTGACATAGAAACATACCTCTTTCCCACGCCGCTTTCGGATGCCAGCGCCCTGCCGTTGCGCGTTCAGATCCGCGAGCGGGTGCTGGCCGCTATCGGGTCGGGGCTGCTGAAGCCCGACGACCGACTGCCGACCATGCGCGCGCTCGCCGTTCACCTGCGGGTGGATCTCAACACCGTCCAGCGGGCCTATGCGGAACTCGAGCGGCTGGGCGCGATCCGGACGCTGCGGGCGCGGGGCAGTTTCGTCAGCGCCACACCGCCACACCCGGACGGCGCCCTCAAAGCCGCGGAAGTCCGCGCGCTCGCGGCCTCCACCATCGCCCGCAGTCAGGCCGCGGGCCTTGATCCCGAAGCGGTCGTCATCGCCATGCGCGATCTTCTCGGTCTGCCTCCCACTCCCTCCGAGCCCGAGAGCGGCTCTGCCAAAGGCTGATGTCCATGCCGGATTTCCCCGTCCTTCCTTCCATGTCGCTGGTGCCATCCATGAATCGGAAACTGCCTCTCAACACGATTTCCGCCTCCATCGCGGCGATCGTTTTTTTGCTTTCGGCCGGACTGACGGCTCTGACGCGGCAGCCCGGCTGGGTCATCGGTGGCTTCGTGCTGGCCCTGCTCGTGCATCTATCGCTCAAGATGTGCAATTCTTGGCAGCGCGTTCTGGTTCTGCGGGCAGGAAAGATTCAGGGGCTGCGCGGTCCGGGCCTGTTTCTGATTGTGCCCTTTCTCGATCAGATCGACGCCGTTGTGGACCAGCGTATCCGCACGGTGCCCGTCCATACGCGTCAGACCCTGACGCGCGATACAACGCCGGTGGATGTGGACGCGGTCGTGTTCTGGATGGTGCATGATCCGCTGCGGGCCATCACGGAGCTGGACAATTACGAGGGTTCGGTCTCGATGGTCGCGCTCACGACGCTGCGCGAGGTTGTCGGCAGTTCGGATCTGGCGACGCTGCTGGAAGACCGCCGCCGTATCGACGGCGAATTGCGCGATCTTATCGAGATCAAGACGCGCGAATGGGGCGTTACAGTTCAGGCTGTCGAAATCCGCGACGTACAACTGCCCGACAGTCTTCAGGATGCCATGAGCCGTCAGGCGCAGGCCGAGCGCGAGCGTGCTGCCCGCGTCACGCTGGCTTCGGCAGAACGGGAAGTGGCGCATGAACTGGCGCAGGCGGCCAAGACTTACGAAGCCTCGCCGATCGCGCTCCAGATCCTTCAGATCAACCGTATTTTTGAGATGAACAAGAACCGCGGCACCACCATCCTGATGCCGACAACCATGGCGGATGCCATGACCTCCGCGACGGCCTTTGCCGCCGCAATGCAGACCGTCCAGCCGGATGCAGGCGCCCCGGCTGAGACTGGTGGAGTCAGCGGCTGAAGCTGGCGACCATGTCCGGCAGGTTGCGCTGACGTCGCGTAGCCAGCCGCGCGGCTGTCAGGACGGAGCGGGCCTGCGAGATAGCGGTATCGAGGTCCGAATTGATGATCGTGTGATCGAATTCGGACCAGTGGGAAATCTCGTTCAGCGCCGCCTGCATGCGCTTGGCGATTTCTTCGGGATGGTCTGACGCGCGTTTGTTCAGGCGGCGTTCCAGTTCTTCCAGAGACGGCGGCAGAACGAACAGGCTCACCACATCGTCCGGTAGGGCCGCGCGCAGAAGGCGGTGCCCCTGCCAGTCGATATCGAACACCATGTCATGACCGGCATTCAGCGCTTCCTCAACTGGTGCGCGCGGTGTGCCATAGCCCCGACCGAAGACTTCCGCCCATTCCAGTAGTTCGCCATCCGCAGCCATGCGGCGGAATTCCGCGATATCCCGGAAATGGTAATGCACACCCTCGACTTCCCCCGGACGCGGCCCGCGCGTCGTGACCGAGACGGAATGGCGCAGGGTTGGCTCTGAAGCGCGCAGGGCGTTGGCAATGGTGGACTTGCCCGCGCCAGACGGGGCCGAGATCACCAGACAGACGCCACGGCGGGGCAATTGGGTCATGGGGTCTCCTTGGAAGAATGAACCGGACAGGAATGTTCTGCCGAAGCGTCTAGCGTAAAGGGGGCGGTTCTGGCCAGATATTCAGAGCCTGTTCAGGGCGCTGCCCTGAAACCCGCCAAAGGCCGGGGCCTTTGGAAACAGCTTTATTTGGAATCTGGATCAAAGGGGCGAGCCCCTTTGTGGGGCGCGGGGCAACGCCCCGATCCTCACGGCTCGGACTGAAGCTGCGCAACAATAGCACTACTGATCGTCCGTCGTGTCGGTCCACCCAGAACATGCCCGAGCGGGGCCAGAACTTCGATATGGTCACAGACAATCTTGAAGACAGCGAGCATCGGCACGGACAGGAAGGCGCCCGAAATACCCCACATCCAGTCCCAGAACAGCAGCGATCCCATGACGAAAACGGGATTGAGCGTGAAGCGCCGGGCCAGCAGCATGGGGGTGATGGTCTCGCCTTCCAGCACATGGATCAGCAGATAGATCGACGGCGGCAGGAGCGCGTAAAGCAGGGACGGAAAACTGAACAGCCCGACCACGAAATAGACCACCACACCCGTGAGCGGCCCGATGATGGGAATGTAGTTCAGCAGGAACGCCAGCACGCCCCACAGAAGTGGGTTGGGCATGCCGGTCGCCCAGCACTGGATCATGTTCACCAGCCCTACACCCAGATTCATCATGGTGATTGTCACGAGATAGAGCGAGACGTTCTGCTCGATCTGCGTCGCCATCTCCACGAGGCGGCGCTTTTTGGCGTAGGTCGGCATGATCTCGACGCAGCGGCGCAGAAGCGTGTCGCCTTCCGTCATGAGGAAGAATAGCATCAGCAGCATCGAGAAGAAGCCGCCTGCAAGCTCCCGCGTCCCGGCCAGAACGGAAGAGCCGAGCCGCGAAAGCGCCGTCTCCCCGCTGATCGGTCCGGTGACGCCATGTGCCGTATGTGTGTTGCCGGAATGGCCGCTGAACATCGCCGACAGACGCATGTAATCGTGCTGGATCATGTCGATCGGCCCGCTGAGAACGGCCAGCTTGCTTTGCAACGCGGGGAGCGTCTGCGGCGCACGGGTGATCCAGCCAGCCGCCGGGACGGAAATCGTCGTGGCGATTCCGCCCACGATTCCGAACATCATGACAATCAGCAGCAGGCCCGCCAGATGCCGGGGCAGCCGCAGGCGCTGGGTCAGGAAACGCATGGGTGCGATCATCAGCAGGTTCAGCACGAGCGCGAAGACGAAGGGCAGAAGGATGGGGGCCGTGAAATACAGCGAATAGAATACGGCGAGAATCGTCAGGATCAGGACGCACATGTCCCGGATGTTCAGATGGTCGCGCAGCAGGTTCCGGTCGAGTGTGGGGTCCGGAAAATCGCCGTCCGGCAGCAGTTTTTCACCAGTTCTCCCAGACGGGGACGCGGTATCGCTACAGGCAGGGTCGGCGGAGGACGCAATGGGACGGCCGGACATGTTTTTTTGCCTGCAACGAAGACGGAGCTTACGGACCAGAACGGTCCGCGAAAGGACACAGTTACGTGTTCTGCCCAAAAAACCCCTTGAACTCCAGTGGCATCCGGTCACTAAATCATGAGGAGCGCCTGTGGATGTGTTGTTGTCACATCTGCCGGTTATCGGAGACCAAGGAGAAAAATCATGGCCTGGAACACACCGAAAGTTACCGAAATCCCGCTGGGCGCAGAAATCAACTCGTATGTCTGCGGCGAGAAGAAATAAGCCTCTTCCCCGAGGCCCCGTCCTTGAGGAATATGGCACGGCCGCTCCCCTTCGGAGCGGCCGTTTTCATTCATGGGGGCCGCAGGGCGCCCGATTCAGACGGTTTGTAACAAAATGATTGATGTCATCGTGCTTGGCGCGGCGGCAGGGGGCGGTTTTCCGCAGTGGAATTCCGCAGCGCCCGGCTGTGTGGCCGCCCGCACGCGACAGGGCGCGAAAGCCCGGACCCAGGCCTCCATCGCCGTCAGCGCCGACGGAAAACGCTGGTTCATTCTCAACGCCGCGCCCGATCTGCGCCAGCAAATCATCGAGACCCCGGCCCTGCATCATCAGGGCAGCCTGCGCGGAACGCCTATTCAGGGCGTCGTTCTGACCTGCGGCGAAATCGACGCCATTACGGGGCTTCTGACGCTGCGCGAGCGCGAACCCTTCAGACTGATGGGTAGCGACTCGACGCTTCGGCAACTGGCGGACAATCCGATGTTCGGCGCGCTCGACCCTGAGATCGTGCCGCGCATCCCGCTGCTTCTCAACGAGCCCATGTCCCTGATGAACAAGGACGGGATTCCCTCGGGGCTGCTGCTGACGGCCTTCGCCGTGCCGGGTAAGGCTCCGCTTTATGCAGAGGCCGCAGGCTCAAAGCCCGACGAAACGCTGGGTCTGTCTATAACGGACGGGCTGAAAACGCTGCTTTTCATCCCCGGCTGTGCGCATATCACGCCAGAGATCGTGGAGCGGGTGGCTGCGGCGGATCTCGTTTTCTTCGACGGAACGCTGTGGCGGGACGACGAAATGATCCGTGCCGGGCTGAGTCCCAAGAGCGGCCAGCGGATGGGGCATGTTTCGGTCAATGACGCCGGCGGCCCCGTTGAATGTTTCACGATGTGCGAAAAACCTCGCAAGGTCTTGATTCATATCAACAACTCCAACCCGATTCTGTTCGAAGACAGCCCCGAACGCAAAAGCGTCGAACGCGCCGGATGGACGGTTGCGGAAGACGGCATGACTTTCAGACTGGACACACCATGACGCTCCTCACCCCTGACCAGCTTGAAGAGAGGCTTCGGCAGATCGGTGCCGAGCGGTACCACAACCGGCACCCCTTTCACCGCAAACTGCATGACGGCAAGCTCGACCGGGCGCAGGTTCAGGCCTGGGCGCTGAACCGCTATTATTATCAGGCTCGCATCCCGGCCAAGGACGCGACTCTCCTCGCACGGCTGCCCACGGCCGAGCTGCGCCGGGAATGGCGGCGCCGGATTGAGGATCATGACGGTACGGAGCCCGGAACGGGTGGTGTCGCGCGCTGGCTGATGCTGACGGATGGTCTGGGGCTGGATCGCGACTATGTGGAAAGCCTCGACGGTCTGCTTCCGGCGACGCGTTTTTCGGTCGATGCCTATGTGAACTTCGTGCGGGACCGCTCCATTCTGGCCGCCATCGCGTCCTCGCTGACGGAGCTGTTTTCGCCCACGATCATCAGCGAGCGCGTCTCTGGGATGCTGCGGCACTATGATTTCGTGTCGGAAAAGACGCTGGCCTATTTCACGCCCCGTTTGACGCAGGCGCCGCGGGATTCCGATTTCGCGCTGGCCTATGTCCGCGAAAACGCCCGCACGCCCGAGCAGCAGAAAGAGGTTCTGGAAGCTCTGGAGTTCAAATGCTCCGTGCTGTGGACCATGCTGGATGCGCTCGATTATGCCTATGTGGACGGCCACATCCCGCCGGGCGCCTTCGTTCCATGACGGACCAGTCCTGTGTCGCGGAGGAGAGCGTTCTCTCCTTCGCGCGGGGCCATCGGCTCCAGCACGATCGCGTGAGAGACCTGTGGATCGTGCAGGCGCCTGAAAAAGCGTTTGTGATCGAGGGCTCCGCACCGCATATTCTGCGGCTTCTGGATGGGGAGCGAAGCGTCGGCGACATCATCCAGCAGCTTGCAAACGAATTTTCCGCCCCGCGTGAGGTCATCGCGAAGGATGTCCTCGCGCTTCTTTCTGAACTGACAGAAAAGAACGTCCTGCACACATGACACTGCCTTCGCCGCCGATGAGCCTTCTGGCTGAACTGACGCATCGTTGCCCGCTTTCCTGCCCCTATTGCTCCAATCCGCTTGAACTTGAACGAAAAGCGGCGGAACTCGACACCGTCGGTTGGCGCTCCGTGCTGGAACAGGCCGCCGAACTCGGTGTGTTGCAGGTTCATTTCTCCGGCGGTGAGCCGATGGCCCGGCCCGACCTCGTCGAACTGGTGTCCCTCGCACGCAAGCTTAACCTGTATTCCAACCTGATCACCTCCGGCGTTCTGCTGGACGAAACGAAGCTGGAGGCGCTGGACAAGGCCGGGCTGGATCATATCCAGCTGTCCTTTCAGGACGTGACGGAGGCGGGTGCCGAGCGGATTGGCGGTCTCAAGGGGGCGCAGGCCCGCAAGATTGAGGCGGCGCGGCTTATTCGGGCGTCCGGTATTCCGATGACGCTCAATTTCGTGGTGCACAGGGAAAATGTGGCCCGTATTCCCGAGATGTTTGCTCTGGCGCGGGAGCTTGGGGCCGGACGTGTGGAGATTGCGCATACCCAGTATTATGGCTGGGGGCTGAAAAACCGTGATGCGCTTTTGCCCAGTCGTGAGCAGCTTCAGGAAGCCACACGCGCCGTCGAGGCGGAACGTGCGAAAGGTGGTCTGTCGGTCGATTATGTGACGCCGGATTATCATGCGGACCGGCCCAAACCCTGTATGGGCGGCTGGGGGCAGCGCTTCGTGAATGTCACGCCCTCAGGGCGCGTTCTTCCGTGTCACGCGGCGGAGATCATCCCCGATGTCGCATTCCCGAATGTGCAGGACGGGACCCTGTCGGACATCTGGAACTGTTCGCCCCTGTTCAACATGTTCCGGGGGACGGACTGGATGCCCGAGCCCTGCCGCTCCTGCGAGCGCAAGGAACAGGACTGGGGCGGATGCCGCTGTCAGGCACTGGCGCTGACGGGCGACGCCGCCAACACCGACCCGGTCTGTAGTCTTTCGCCGTTTCATGACCGTGTGGAAAAGGCCGTGGCGGAAGCGTCAGAAAAGCCGGAGCTTGTGTACCGACGTTTCTGACAGGCGGCGCTTTTCCCGCAGGGATCAGGAGCGGGCGGGCACGTTGCGCAGGAAGGCCAGTGTCTCGACACAGGCCGCTGCGGCTTCCCGGCCTTTGTTTTCGGCATCTGCGCGGGAGCGGTCCACGGCCTGCTGTTCGGTGTAGGTTGTCAGGATGCCGAAAGCGATCGGCACTTCGGTGGCAAGCTGGGCCTGCATGATGCCGATGGTGGCCCCCAGCGAGATGAATTCGAAATGCGCGGTGTCGCCCTTGATGACGCAGCCGAGGCAGATCACGCCCTCGTATTGGCCGGATTTTGCCAGACGCTGTGCCAGAATGGGGAGTTCGAATGCGCCCGGTGCATCATAGACGTCCACGTCCGTGATGCCGCGCTCTTCGAGCCATTCGAGCGCGCCGTTCTTCAGGCCGCCGGTGATGCTCGTGTTGAAGCGGCTGGAGATGATGGCCACTTTCGGTGCGGGAGAAAGGCGCAGATCGGGGGCTACGGGGATATGCTTGCTCATGCCGGCTGTTCCTGGAGGAAATGGCCCATCCGTGTGCGTTTGGTCGCAAGATAGGCGCGGTTGAAAGGATTGGCTGCGATTTCCAGCCGCTCGCTGGACTGCACGTCAAAGCCGAAGCGGACGAGGTTGGATTCCTTGTCCGGGTTGTTCGTCAGAAGGCGGAGCGAACTCACGCCCAGATGCCGCAGCAGGTCCGCCGCCGCGTCCCATTCGCGGGCATCGGCGGGCAGGCCAAGGGCTTCGTTGGCCTCCACCGTGTCCATGCCATGATCCTGAAGTTCGTAGGCGCGGATTTTGTTGGCCAGTCCGATTCCGCGGCCTTCATGGCCCCGCAGGTAAACCAGAACGCCGGATTCCGATGCCGAAATCCGCTCCAGAGCCTCACGGAGCTGCGCGCCGCAGTCGCAGCGCATGGAGCCGAGCGCATCGCCCGTCACACATTCCGAATGCAGACGCACCAGCGGAACGCCCTTGGATGGATCGCCCTTCACCAGCGCGACATGCTCTACGCCATCGACGGCGCGGAAGGCGTGGATGCGCAGATCGTGACCGCCGAAAATGCTGGGAAGGGCAGATTCGGCCACCATTTCGCCCGCAGCCGGAACGGGCGTGCAGATCAGGTCGTGGCCCGTGATGGCGCCACGTCCATGCTCGCGGCACCAGTCCTGAAGGTCCGCGATGCTGACGATGGGCATGTTGTGGCGGGCGGCATATTTCCGCAGTTCCGGCAGGCGCATCATGCTGCCGTCATCGGCCATGATCTCGCAGATCACACCAGCGGGCTCCAGCCCGGCCAGACGCGCGATGTCGATGGACCCTTCCGTATGACCGTTGCGGCCCAGAACGCCCTCGGGATGCGCGCGGAGCGGGAAGATATGCCCCGGCGAGACGAGGTCGTCTGGCTTGGCCGCGGGGTTGGCGGCGATGACGATCGTGCGGGCGCGGTCTGCGGCAGAAATGCCGGTCGTCACACCTGTTGCCGCTTCGATCGAAACCGTGAAGGCTGTGCCACGCGGGTCGCGGTTGCGGGCCACCATGGGGGGCAGGGCCAGACGGTCCGCCTGTTCGGCTTCCAGTGGCAGGCAGATCAGGCCGCGCGCCTCACGAACCATGAAGTTGATGGCTTCCGGCGTGGCGAACTGCGCCGCCATGACCAGATCGCCCTCGTTCTCCCGGTTTTCGTCATCGACCATGACGACCATTCCGCCTGCACGGATGGCCTCAATGGCGGCTTTCAGGGACGGCTTCATGAGGCCACCTTTCCAAGGCTGGGAGAGAACCGCAGCAGGTTCTCGACATATTTGGACAACACATCGACTTCCACATCCATCCGGTCCCCGACCGACAGCGTGGAGAGGTTGGTGTGCTCCCAGGTGTGCGGGATGATCGTCAGGCCGACTTCGAAGCCGGGCTGATTGCCGTGCGTGATGTTGTCATGCAGATCATTCACCGTCAGGCTGATGCCGTCGCAGGTGATGGAGCCCTTTTCCACGACATACTGGCGCAGCGTCTGCGGGACGAACACGCGCAGGGCGTAGGAATCTCCTGCTTTCTCGATGCTTGCGAGGGTCGCCACGCCGTCCACATGGCCTTGCACGATATGGCCCGAAAGGCGTGTGCTGGCCGCGACGGCGCGCTCCAGATTGACGCGGGATCCGGCTTTCAGCTGATCCAGCGGCGTGCGGGAGAGCGTCTCGCCGCTGAGATGGAAGGTGGCCACGCCCGCTGAATCGAAAGTCTCGACCGTCAGACACACGCCATTGACCGCCACGCTCTCGCCGAGTTCCAGATCGGGAAAGCCGGTCTCCACGGTCAGGTCCATGGCCTTGTCGCGGACGGATGCTGAGCGGACTGTGCCCAGACGCTCTATGATTCCAGAGAACATGCGTTTTCCCTCAGCAGTCGCAGCGGGCTTTCGTCCCGCGATTTCAGATCGATGCGGTCAGCGTCCGCAGTTTTGTGAATGGTAAGCCAGTCGTCCCACAGCCCGGCCTCGGCGACGGAGGCCAGCAGGGCTGGTCCGGCTTCGATCATCGCCCAGTTCACGCCCCGCTCTGCCAGCAGGGCCGGGACAGAGAGCAGGTCGGAACTGGTAAGGACCTCGAACCCGGCCTGCGTCATCTCCGCAACCCAGTCCGCCGGAAGGCGGCCATGGCGGTCGCAGACGATCAGCAGGCGCGGCTTGCACCCCTCATGGTCCGGGACATGCCGGACTGTGAAGCGCGGGCGGTCTGCCAGAACGGTGCCGATCCCGGTGATGATCGCATCCGTCGCCCGGCGCAGGCGATGCGCGAGGACGAGCGAGTCCGGAGATGTGAAGGTTTTCTGCCCCGGCGGCGGCACCATGGAGCCGTGTTCGTCCAGCGCCTGCTTGACGCTGATCCATGGGCGGTGCCGGACGACGCGGCTTGCGAAAGGGGCCAGAAGAGCGCGGCAGTCCCGCGCCAGATCGGCCATGTCCGGCCGGTCCGCCAGCATGACCACGCGTTTTGCACCGGGCATTTCGCGCAGTCGCTCCGCTCCGCCAGACGCCTGGGGGTTTGGATCGGCTCCACCAATCCAGACTTCCTGAACCGGGCTGTTGCGAAGGGCTTCGCTGCACGGAGGGGTGCGCCCGGTATGATTGCACGGCTCCAGCGTGACAAGAGCCACCCGTGCCTGATCCAAAATGCCTGCCGCCCGGGCCTGCGCCAGAGCCATGGCTTCGGCATGGGGCTGCCCCGCCCGTGGATGAACGCCGACCGTCAGGACACGCCCTTCCGCATCCAGCAGCGCGCACCCGACGGACGGGTTGGGTGCTGTAGCTCCGAAGGTCTCGACAGCCTGCGAGATGGTTGCGCGAAATCCGTCGCGAATGGCGCTCGGTGCTACTGTGTCGGAAAGGGTGGTCTGGTCAGGCAAGTTGCGTCTTCTGGTCCCGTTACAATCGGGACATCCGCAAGGCGCACGCCGCCCTCAGCCGGAACGGAAAACAGGCGGGGCGACACGCGCCCAACCTGCCCGCGACCGGACAAGTGCTGCGTTCTCTTCCATCCGGACTATGACCGTCGGCTCCGGAGTCTCACCGGATCTGCTTGTCCCTTCCGAACCGAAATCCGGAAGGCGCTCGCGGGCTGAGGCGGAGAAATCCGCCAATACCGCCGGTGGGGAGTTTCACCCCGCCCTGAGAACGTCTGTGTTCAATTCGAACTATGGAACCGTCCGGACAGGAATGACAAGCAAAAATCTACACAGCCCTGTTTCCGAAGCCGCAGTCAGAACGTGCCGATACAAAAAAACCGCCGGTCGGGGACCGGCGGTTCTGAAAGCCCGAAGTGGGGTTTTCGCGAAAATCAGGGGGAAACGCCCGTGTGACGGTCAATCGCGCCCTGCGTTGCGGTTGCGCCGCGGGTAACGTTGTGACCGACGGAACTCACGTCCTGACCAGCGCCGCGCACGGTGTTGCAGGCAGACAGCGTGACAGCCGAACCCGAAAGCAGGGCCAGCGAAAGGGCAATACGTGCAATGAACTTGGTGGACATGAAGAAAATCCTCTTGAAGAGCGTTTCGCCATCTAAACGACATTTCATGACAATGGTTCGCGGCCTTGGGAGAAATTTTTTCGGGCTCTCTCCGGTCCGGATTGAAGTCGTTTCATTCGTTCTGAACGAATGGCGCTGTGGGGCGCTTTATGAAGAATTTCCCCTTTTTGTGAGGATCCATGCCCCGTTCCCGGACCCAATCTTCTTCCCCCCGGCAGACCCGGCCAGCCATCGTCTGGTTTCGGGACGATCTGCGTCTGGCAGATCATCCTGCGCTGCATGAGGCGTCGTCGTCCGGTCGGCCGCTCATCTGTGTGTATGTTCTTGATGACGTGACCCCGGCCCTGCATCCGGCTGGAGCGGCGTTGCGGTGGTGGCTTCATGGGGCTTTGGCCGATCTGCGGGCACACCTAGAACGCCGGGGGGGGACGTTGCTGACGCTTGCGGGGTCTGCCGAGGATCTGCTTCCGCAGCTTGCGCGGCACATAGATGCGGCATCGGTGCACTGGCACCATCGTTTGCATGAACGCGAACGGGCGCAGGACGATCGGATCCGGCGGGCTCTGGAACGGCAGGGCTGTGAGGTCCGGGCGCACTGGGGAACGGTTCTGCTCGATCCGGACACTGTGCGCACGAAGCAGAGCGGATTCTATAAAGTCTGCGGTTCATTCTGGAAGGCGCTTCAGACGCACACCGTACCGGAGCCGCTGCGAATGCCGGACGGGCTGTCATTTCAGGACGTTCCGGACTCTGTTCTGCCGAATAAACGGCTGAATGAAGCGGATCTTTGTCCGCAGGCTCCGGACTGGGCGGCGGGGTTCCGGAAAACTTGGGAGCCGGGAGAAGCGGAAGGGCGGGAGCATCTTGAGGATTTTCTGAAAGATGCCGTGGCAGAGTATCCGAGAGGACGGGACAGGGTGGCGGAGGAAGGAACGTCGCGTCTGTCACCTTATCTTGCGTCCGGTGCGGTCTCACCCCGTCAGGTTTGGGCGGCGTTGCAGAAACATGGCGCGCATACGGATGGCCCGCGGATTTTCCTGTCAGAGCTCGGATGGCGGGAATTTGCCCGCTACACGCTGTATCACCTGCCGCAACTGCCGTTTGAAAACCTCAGCCCGAAATTTTCCGGGATGCGTTGGCGGAACAGTGCCGCAGATCTGAAGGCGTGGCAGCGCGGGCAGACGGGGGTGCCGATCGTGGATGCGGGGATGCGTCAGCTCTGGCAGACCGGCTGGATGCATAACAGGGCGCGGATGATCGTGGGATCGTTCCTGACGAAGCATCTGCTGATCGACTGGAAGGAAGGGGAGGCGTGGTTCCGCGATACGCTGGTAGATGCGGATTTTGCGAATAATGCCATGAACTGGCAGTGGGTTGCGGGGACGGGCATCGAAGCCACGCCGTTTTTCAGGATTTTTAACCCGACGCGACAGGCTGAAAAGTTTGACCCGGATGGCGATTATATCCGCCAGTGGGTGCCTGAACTGCGTCGTCTGTCAGGAAAGGCGCTGTTCGAGCCCTGGGCCGCAAAGGAGGCGGATCTGCGGCAGGGGGGAGTGATTCTGGGCAAAACCTACCCGCGCCCCATCGTCGATCTGAAAGATGGGCGGGATCGCGCCCTTCAGGCCTTCAGGGCGCTTTGACGCCCTGAAATTCCGGCCCCGCGAGAGGGGCCGGAGTGACCGGATCAGAGACCGCCGTTCAGGAAGTTGCTGACATCGCCGCGGGTTTTGCTGCTCAGAGCGTTGAGGCGGTTGCGCTGTTCCTGCGGGGCATTCTTGAGTTGTTGCAGACGCTGATTTTCCTGATCGCGCAGGTTGGTCAGCTTAGACTGTTCGCCAGCGATCTGCTTCTGAAGGCGTGCCTTTTCGTTGGCCGGAGCGTTCGTGTATTTGTCCTTCAGGTCTTGAATCCGCTTTTCGCGCGCGGCCTGAGCGTCCTGGGACTGCTTCTGGTAGTTCTGGACCTTGCTGTTCAGGCAGTCTTCCCGCTGTGCCAGACGTCCGATGACATCATTCTGGCCAGTCTGCTGGCAGGCGCTGGATGCCGTGGTGTCCGCTGCATGGGTCTGCGGAGCAAGGGAAACGGCTCCGGCAATCAGTCCGACAGCAAGCATCGTGCGGGGGGAAGGAATGAAAATCATGACATCTCCTGTAAACGATCAGTAAAACATAGAGCGTCCTGATGGCGGGAATGTGGCTTTTTGAAAAGGGGCCTATTCCATGCCTTCTGCGATCGTCGATATCCGTTCCGGCATCAGTAATGTAATGTGGGTAATGCTTCGGATACTGATGAGTTTTTCTTTTTTGAAGGCGCTGAGGATCCGGCTGACCGTTTCAATAGTGAGTCCGAGATAATCCGCGATATCGGTCCTGGGCATGGGCAGGTCGAGTTCGACCGGACGGGACAGGTCGGGCTTTTCCAGATGCTGGCAGCGTTCGATCAGGAAGGTGGCCACGCGTTCGCGAGCTGTTTTGCGTCCCAGCAGGGTCATGCGGGCCTGCATCAGGGCGAGTTCTCGGGAGGCTTCTTCGCGCAGGCGGTGTTCAAGGGTGGGAAAGCGTTCGGTCAGGCGCTGCATGCCGGCATGGGGGAAGCGGCAGAGCGTGGCCCCGCCGAGGGCTTCAGCCCCGAAAGCGTAGCTGGTGGAGGCGGCGAGTCCGAGGAAGTGTCCGCCTTCTGCAAAGCCGGTAATCTGGCGTCGCCCATCCGGCAGAAGGGTGAAGAGCTTGACCCTGCCTCCGGTCACGACAAAGAAATCGTTGGCCGGTGCGCCCTCTTCTATAAAGGATCGACCGTCGGCAACGGTCATTCGTGAAGACTCGTTGGCAAGGATGGCAAGATCACAGTCGTCAATGCTGCTGCACACACTCAGACGTCGCCCTACGCAATGGGCGCAACGATCATGGACATCTTCTGGAGTATGTGACGCAGACATGATGAATCCTGTTCCCGTTGTGCTGAGCGCAGCCTGAAGACTTTCAGCCACACTACCACATAATTTACCAGACTTGATTCAGGTCAAGGTGATGGGAGGGGAGGAGTGCTTTGTGAGGCTCAACGAATGGTGATGGAAATTCCAGATGAAATTTAACGCTTTCGCGCTGGCCGCCGCAGTCGGCGCCGTTGCAACTCCCGCGTTTGCGCAGGTCACTGCTCCTGCTCCCCAGGCTACGGTCAGTGCACCCATGACGGCGGCTCCCGTGCCGTCCGTAAACATCCATGCGCCTGCCTCCGGCCATTGCGGCCTGTTCCAGACCTGTGCCAACACCCGCATCGGGCTGGGCAAGGGCGACTTCATCGTTCGTCTGTCCGCCCTCGGCGTGATGCCGGAAGATCGTGACAGCAGCTTGCGACTGAACGGCGCGCATCTCGGCGGCCGCGTCAAGACGACGCGTCAGGTCATGCCGGAGCTGACGTTCGAATACTTCTTCACGGACAACGTCTCGGTCGATCTGATTGCTGCCAGCACGCGTCATGAGATCGCTGCTGAAGGCGTTCCGGGTCTGGGCAAGGTTGATGTGGGCAGCGCCTGGGTTCTGCCGCCGACTGTTACGTTTGCCTGGCACTTCCGTCCGCACAAGCGCTTCAACCCGTATGTGGGTGTTGGCGCGACGCTGGCCTGGTTCCATAACGTTTCCCCTGCTGGTGGTCCGCTCACGCAGAAGCTCAATATCGGTGTGACGGGTGGCCCGTCCGTCAATGTCGGTTTCGACTATCAGGTTGTCGGCAACTGGTTCTTCAACTTCGACGTCAAGCAGATGTTCATGCGGGTCCATGCCTGGGCGCAGAACAATGCCGAGACCACGAAAATCACGGCGCATGACTCCCTCGACCCGACCGTCGTTGGCGCAGGTATCGAATACCGTTTCTGATCTTCGGGTCAGAAACTGGCGTATCAGGAAAGCGGCCTTTCTCCGAAGGGCCGCTTTTTTGCATTTTTGTGGCAATCACATAAAACTTTTGCAATCCGGCCATTCCGTCAGTGCAAAAATCTTTTCGTTTCCGTATGTGACGTCTGGCGTCCTTCCATGGGATATGAAAACGTCCGAATGCTGGCCGACAGGTCATTGTCCAGACGTTTCAGTCAAAACGGGACGTCTGTCCTGACAGAGTTACGGGGTTTTCTATCAGCATGCGCGTTACCCGCGTCGGCGCGTGGGCCATTGGTCTGCTGTGCCTGACCATCCTTCTCGTCGTCGTTCTGCGATTCCGATCCCCGCATTCGACTGTTGCAGCGACCGAACCTCCTATGGTGACGCAGTCGAAGGGCGGTCTTGTCGTCCGGGAAGGCAGTCCGCTTGAGAAGCGTCTGACGATACAGGCCGCTGTAAGCGTCTCGCGTGATCACGGCATTCTGCTTCCCGCGCAGGTGATGACGGAACCCGACCGGCAGGTGAATGTGTATGCCCCGGTCGCGGGCCGGATTACGGATGTTCTGGTCCATCTGGGCCAGCATGTGCAGCGCGGACAGGTTCTGGCCACGATTGCTGCTGGTGATCTGGATCAGGCCTGGGCTGACGATACCCGCGCGCGGGCCGCTCTGGATTTCGCGCGTCGTGCCTATGCCCGCGCGCAGGGCGTTCAGGCGATCGGCGGGAATGCCGTCAAGGATATCGAAGCCGCCCGTAACGATCTGACGCAGGCACAGGCGGAAGCCGAGCGCACGCAGCGCAGGCTTCAGGTTCTGGGCGCGCGGCCGGGCTATTCCGCAAAGGGGCAGGCACCGCTCGTGTCTCCCGTCGATGGTGTCGTCTCCACGACGATCATGGCGCCGGGGGAAAACATCACCGATCCGACCGCGATCCAGATGACGGTTCTGGACCTGTCGCAGGTCTGGGTTGCTGCTGCCATTCCGCAGGAAAATCTGGCGCAGATCGGTGAGGGCAACGTGTTGTCCGTCACTTTCGACGAGTTTCCGGGCCGGACCTGTTCGGGGCAGGTCATCAGTTTCGACCCGGCACTTCATAGTGATACGCGCCGGGTCAATGCCTATGTCGCCTGTCCCAACGCCGATGGCGCCCTGCGTCCGGGCATGTATGTGAATGCGACCCTGAACATTCCGCAGCCCAGTGAGGTCATCATCCCCAAGGCCGCCCTTTTGATGAACAACGATCAGGTGTCAGTTTTCATTGAGACAGTGCCCCACACCTTCCAGCGGCGCGACATCACCATCAGCTATGATGAAGGCGAAAACGTCCGTGTGCTCAAGGGCATTTCCGCAGGAGAACGCGTCGTGACGAGCGGTGCCATTCTCCTGAACGATGACTGATCCGGTGGCCCTGAGCTGATGATCGAGCGTTTCATCTCCTGGTGCTTCAACCACCGGAACATTGTTTTCTTTTCTGCCCTGATTCTGGCGCTTCTCGGGGGGCTTTCGTGGAAGATCCTGCCGGTCGAGGCCTATCCGGATCTGGGCTCGGTCAGCGTGTCGATCACGACCCAGCAGGAGGGTCTGGCCGCCGAGGAAATGGAGCAGCAGGTCACGATCCCGCTTGAGCGGACGCTGGCCAGTGTTCCCGGCGTGACGGACAGCCGCTCCACCAGCACGTTCGGCCTGTCACTGATTACGCTGATCTTCCGTGAAGGCACGAATGTCTATGCGGCGCGTCAGCTCGTCGAGACGCAGCTTGCCAACAATCCGCTGAACAATGGCGCCATGCCGTCGCTGGGGCCGATTTCAGGGCCGAGCGGCGAGATCTATCGCTATACGCTGGAATCCGACGACAAGAACCTGATGGAGCTGTCCGATCTCCAGCGCTGGACCATCATTCCGGCGATCCAGCGCGTGCCGGGTGTCGTCAATGTGGACAATTTCGGCGGTCTGACGCGCGAATACCAGCTCGTTCTCGATCCTGATTCGCTGCAACGCTATCATGTCGGCCTCGAAGACGTGCTGACCGCCATTCGCAACAGCAACGCCAATGCGGGTGGTGGGCGTGTCAGCCGGGGCGAGCAGTCCTATATCATCCGTGGGATCGGCATGATCCATAATCTGGATGATATGGGGAATATCGTCGTTGCCAGCCATGGCGGCGTGCCGGTTTTCGTGAAAGATCTGGGACGCGTCCAGTTCGGGCATCAGGTCCGGCAGGGTATTCTGGGCAAGGACCGCAATCCCGATACGATCGAAGGTGTGGTGACGATGCTGAGCGGGGAAAACCCCTCGCTCGTGCTCGATGGCCTTCACACTACGATCGCGAAGCTCCAGCAGCAGCTTGCGCCCAGCCATGTCCGTATCGTGCCGTACATGGACCGTGACCATCTCGTGCTCTCCACGACGCATAAAGTCACGGAAACGATGATCGAGGGCATCGTCCTCGTGGGTGTCATCCTGACGCTGTTCCTGGGCAGTCCGCGCAGTGCCATTGTCACGGCCGTGACGATCCCGCTCGCGCTGTCAGTGGTATTCGTGCTGATGCACAGTTTCGGGATGTCGGCGAACCTGTTTTCGCTCGGCGCTATTGATTTCGGCGTGATCGTGGATGGTGCCATCGTCATTACCGAGACAATCCTCCGTATCCGTGAGGAGCGCCCGACCGAGGCGCTTGATCCCGTCGAGGTTCTGCCGGTCGCGCAGCGTGCGGGGCGGGCAATCTTCTCGTCCACGCTCGTCATCATCGTGGCCTACAGCCCGCTTTTTGCGTTCGAGGGCAGTGAGGGCAAGCTCTTCCGCCCGATGGCCTATACCGTCAGCTTCGCGCTGCTGGGTGCGCTGCTCTGCGCCCTGACGCTCATTCCGGCCCTGACCTATCTGGCCCTGCGCAAGCCCAAGCACATCTGGCACAACCGCCCGCTGGAATGGCTGCATGCGCATTACACGCGTCTGCTTGGCCATTTTATCGACCGCCCGCTGATCGCCTATGGTGCTGGTGTTGCGGCGATGGTTGCGGTCGTGTTCCTTGGGGCGTCCATCGGGCGCGAGTTCCTGCCGGATCTGGATGAAGGCTCGCTCTGGCTTCAGGTGCAGATGCCGACCGGTATCTCTCTGGAGAAGGGCGAGTCCATCGCCAATGAATTGCGCCATGCAGTCCGTGAGTTCCCCGAAACGTCCTATGCCATTACGCAGCTTGGACGCTCGGACGACGGAACCGACCCCTGGACGCCGTCGCATATTGAAATGCCGGTCGGTCTCAAGCCGTATGACCAGTGGCCTTCAGGCGAGACCAAGGCGCAGTTCGTCGAACGTCTGCGTCGGCGTCTGTCGCAGATTCCGGGGATCGATTTCGGCATCAGCCAGCCGATCCAGGACAATATGAGCGATTTGGTCGGCGGAGCGCACAGCCCACTGGTCCTGCGCGTCTATGGCAACGATTTTCAGGAACTGCGCCGCATCGGTCAGCAGATCGTGGATATTCTCCATCAGGTTCCGGGTACGACGGAAGCATCGATCTTTCAGGAACCGCGCATTCCGCAGATTGAGGTGGTGGCCGATCGTCAGGCTGCTGCGCGTTACGGCATCAGCATTTCGGATATTTCCGATGTCGTGTCGAACGCCATTGGCGATGCCCCCATCACGACCGTTTATGTGGGGGATCGCTTCTATAACGCGACGCTCCATATCCGCCGCAAGGACCTGCAGGACATGCAGTCCCTGTCGCAGATCCCGCTTCTGGATGCGGAAGGCGCCTATATTCCGCTGTCTCAGGTCGCACATGTCGGGCTGCATATGGGCGAGAGCAACATTGCCCACGAAATGAGCCATCGTCAGGTCACCATTCGCGTGGACAACGGCAAGCGTCCGCTGTCGCAGTATCTGGCGGATGCGCAGGGACGGATCGACCAGCAACTGCATTTCGACAAGGAAAAATATACGCTCGAATGGGCTGGCTCCTTCCAGCAGGAAGAGCGGGCCCAGAAGCGTCTGATGATCGCGCTGGGCGTAATGTTCGCGGTGATGCTGGTCCTGCTGTTTGCCGAATTCCGCAAGATCCGGCAGGCATTGCTGATTCTCAGCGTCGTGCCGCTGGCGACTCTGGGCGGCCTGATCGCGCTGCATGTCCGCGGTGAGACACTCAATATCGCGACCGCCGTGGGCTTTATCGCGCTGTTCGGTGTGGCTGTGCAGAACGGCATCATCATGATTGCCAGTATCAACCGCCATCGCGTGGAAGGTCTGGGAGTTCGTGATGCCACCATCGCCGGGGCTGCCGAGCGTTTCCGTCCGGTTCTCATGACCGCGACAGTGGCCACGGCTGGTATGCTCCCGGCTGCTCTTGCCACGGGTGTGGGCACGGACGTGCAGCGCGGACTGGCGACGGTCGTGGTGGGCGGTCTGGGGATCGCCACGCTGCTGACGCTGTTTGCCCTGCCGGTCTATTTCAGCGAGCTTGAAATGTGGGTTGAACGCCGCGATGCGAAGAAGCGTCCGCAAGTTGCCTCAGAGGGAGCCGGATCATGACGATGCGCTTCGTGATGTCTCGTCGTGCGTCGTTTCTGCTGTGTCTGACGGCGCTTTCCGCCTGCGCGGTCGGCCCGGATTTCCATCGCCCGGACCTACCGAAGAACGCGGCCTATGAAGGTCAGCCCCTGACCGCGACCGCCGGGCATGGTGTCGCGGGTGCAACTGTACCGCAGCAGTTCCAGTCCGGTGTAGACATTCCGGGGCAATGGTGGACGGTGTTCGGCAATCCGTCCCTGAATGCGCTCGTCGATCAGGCGCTGGCCAACAACCAGTCCCTGCGCGCCATGCAGCAGGGGCTGAAATCCGCATGGGAGCAGCGGCGGATCGAGGGTGCGGGCCTGTATCCGACGCTCTCGGCCTCGTTCAATCCGACGCGGAACAAGACGTCCAAGGTCTACTCTCCCGTTCCGAACTCGAATGTGTGGCTCTATAACGTCCACACCGCGCAGCTGAATATCGGTTATGTGCCGGACTTGTGGGGCGGAACGCGTCGCGCGATCGAGGCCGCCGGAGCGCAGGCGGACCTGCAGAAGTTCCAGCTCGAAGCCACCGCGCTGACCATGATTTCCGATCTCGTGAATGCGACGATCGAGGAAGCCACGATCCGCGCCGAGATCGACGCCACGAACGAACTGATCCGCAGTCAGCGCGCCGTGCTGAAGACGGTAACGGCCGAGCAGGGAATCGGAAACGCATCCCGGCAGGACATGGCGCAGCAGTTGGCCTCCGTGGCCCAGCTTGAGGCGACGCTACCGGGCCTGAGCCTCCAACTGGCGCAGACGCGGGACCAGATGGCGGTTCTGGTGGGCGTGACGCCCAACACGCCGCTGCCCGAGTTTCGTCTGGAACAGTTCACTCTGCCGAAGGTGCTTCCGGTCTCGCTGCCGGCTGACCTGCTGAACCAGCGCCCCGATATCCGCGCGGCTCAGGCCCAGATCCAGTCTGCCAGCGCGCAGATCGGTGTGGCCATCGCCAACCGTCTGCCGAACGTGCAGCTCAGCGCTACACCGGCGCAGGCCGTGGGCGTGATGAGTGACTTCTTCAAGCCCGGTTATGGCAACTGGACGATCGCTGCGACCGTCATGCAGCCGATCTTTCAGGGTGGTTCACTTCTGCACGCCGAGCGTCAGGCGCGCGACAACCTACTTCAGGCCAACGAGACCTATAAGGCCACTGTCCTGTCCGCCATTCAGGACGTGGCGGACAGCCTGCATGCCGTCACGTTCGATGCCGATGCCCTGAAGGCCGACGAGGAGCTGCTGAAGGCCACGACGCAGAGCATGACGATTGCGCGCGGGCAGCTGCGTCTTGGAGATGTCAGCGAGCTTGTGCTGCTGCAAGCCCAGCAGACGGATGCGCAGGCACGTCTGGCCTATGTTCAGGCCGAGGGGGCGCGCTTCTCAGATAGCGTCGGGCTGTTCCAGTCTCTCGGCGGGGGCTGGTGGAACCGGAATGACATGGGCATGACGCCAGAGGCTCAGAAGGCGCTTGGGAAGTCGTTGGTGCCTTGGTGAGGTTCAGGGCTCTGCCCTGAAACCCGCCAAAGGCCGAGGCCTTTGGAAACCGCTTGGTTGGGAACGGGATCAAAGGGACTGAGTCCCTTTGCGGGGTTCCGGGGCAGCGCCCCGGAAATGTCAGCCTTACTGACGCGCTGAGTAAATCTCGCTCAGACGATCCGGCGTACCTGCGATACGCTCCAGATGCGGGTAACGCAGACCGTCATGATAGGGAATGGAGACCGTGGTGACATGGTCGCCAGACTTCACGATCAGACGGATGTCCTGCTTCGGGTCCTTCTGCGCGTCCGTAACGGCGTGGAGCAGACGCTGTGGCGTGAAGCTCATGTCATTGACGGCCACGATCGTTACGCCCGGAACCAGACCTGCCTTGAAGGCCGGGCTCATCCAGTGCTCACGTCCCACACGTCCGGTCGCATTGACCGTCAGGCCGAGCGAGAAGGACAGGTCCGTGGTGTGGCGTGCGGCTTCACTGGCCTTTACGAAGGCGGTCGGCTTGGACGTATAGACCAGCTTGTACCCACCATTGGTCAGACCGTTGAGCGGCGCGTGCGGCTGGATCGTGTCCAGACGGTCGTGCAGGAACTTGGCCCAGTCATAAGGCTGCACGCTGTTGAGCGTGGCGACCACATCGTCGAACTGATAGGGGCTGACGACGAAACTGCCACTGTTGGTACCGAAGAAGGCCTTTGCGAAGTCATCCAGCGACTTGTGATCGTTGGAGAGCTTGCGGATCAGAGCATCCGCATCCAGCCAGACAAGCTGGCCTTCAACGTAATAGTCCTCCGAACGCTGCCAGTCGCGCCATGAAAGCGGGGCACGCTGTGCAATCACGGGATCGTTGGTCGTGTCTTCCAGCGGACGCCACTGACGACCCGTCTGGTTGTCATAGGACGCCGCCATATAGGCCAGCGCCTCGAAACCCTGATCCTTCGTCACGAGACCCGTACGTGCGGCGAGGACATTGCCCCAATACTGTGTCTGGCCTTCATAAACCCACAGCATGGACCCGCGCTGCGGTGTGTTGAAGTTGGGCGCCCACAGATCGGCCGGACGGCGATACTTGCCGTTCCAGGAGTGGGTGTATTCATGGGCGAGAAGGTCACGCTCGGGGAATGTCTTGTCCCACTCCGTGAAATAGCCCGGAGCAGCGCTGTTTTCGCTGGACTGATGATGTTCGAGACCGATGCTGCCCAGTTCATCCGTCAGGGCGAGGAGGAAATCGTAATGGTCGTAATGATGCGAGGCGAACAGCGTTGTGGCCTGCCGGACGAGGTTCTGATGGGCCGCAATCTGAGACGGCGTTGCATCCAGCGAGTCCGGCTCGTCTGCCACGACATCCAGCGAGACCGGAACATGATCGGGGCCGGTCAGGTCGAACTTGCGGAAATAACGTCCGGCAAAGATCGGAGAGTCGACAAGCGTATTGAACGTCGTGGCATTGAAATGCGTTTCGTCGCCATAAACTCCCGCGCGAAGGGCTGAGCCGATCTGCCAGCCATGCGGAATGCGCACGGAAGGCTGAACCGTAATGCCACGGGTGAAATATCCCGCCGGGTAAAGCGACACCTGATCCCACTGCACATTGACGATGGACGGTGTCATGACCACGCGGCCCTGACCCGGCGAAAGCGGCGTCAGGAGCTGGAAATGAAGATCCAGCGTCGGGGTGCTGGCAGAAACGGGGATATGGAATGCGGCCACGTTGACTGTGTCGCGCTTCCAGTCCAGCGTACGACCGTTGCTCTGCACATGCAGGCTGGCGAGCTGTTCGATCACGCCTGTGGGAGAATGATCGCCCGGAATCCACATCGGGTACAGAAGGACCATTTCTCCCTTCTGCTGCGCCTCTTTCGGTACCGGAACCGTCTCATGAATGGACATCACATGATGCAGCGTATCCGTCGCATCAACCGAGACCGTCATGGTTCCGGGAAACGCCCGATCCTGCGGTTCAGGAATGGCGGCGGGCATGGGGAGCGGCATGGGCTGGGACTGCGCGAGAGCTGGCGGAACAAGGCTGGTGAATGTCGCGAGTGCGACTAAAGTCCGTATGGAGGGCATGGATATGGTCCGACAGGAGATCTATAATGTTAAAAGAAATAACGATATTGATAGGAGTCAACAAGAGTTTTAAAAAATATAACGGCTAACTCGGCATTCAATCAGATTTATTAAAACATTAAATATTATATGGAGATTTTATGATAGTAAAATGCATAACGATGCAAAAAGATGAGAATAATACATTGCTTCCATGGATAAAGTACCATGGGTATTTATTTGGATTTGAAAATATAGTTGTGTTTGATAATGGGAGTACCATTCAGTCTGTTATTGATAATTTATTGTTATTAGAAAGCGTAGGTGGGACAGTTATTTGGGGGTATCGGGACTCTCAACATTTCCATGACAAGGGAGATATCATTGCCAGATTTATAAAAAATCTTGATGAATCTGGCGAAGAATACGATTTCGCATTTCCAATGGATGCTGATGAGTTTTTGGGTGTCTGCAGCAATGGAAATATTTTAGCAAATAAAAATAGTATTCATTCACATTTAGAACGCTTGGATAGATTGGAGGGGCCATTCAGAATAACGATGGATCTGTTCAATATCGTCAATAGTCCTGGGTGGTACTGGCCACAACCATCAGGAAAGGTTTTTGTTAGAAAAGATACACTTAAAAAATTAGATCACGGTTTTCACTTTTGTGAGACAGTGCTCGGATCTACGGAAATAAATACACAATTTATCTATTTTCATTATCACCATAAACCTTACAATGACTTCATCCGAGGAGCATATAATAAATTAGCTCCGTTTGTTGATATCAATGATTCTGAAGCCTTGAAAAATTTTCAAGGTCCTGGCGGACATTTGCTGGGCCGACTGACCGAAGGAGAAAGTTGGTTTAATCAACGCTTGTCAAAAGCTTTGAGGGTCTATGTTCCAGACATCCCTCATATTTTGGGAATGCTGGGATTGGAAAATCCCCTGTTTTCGTGTCGAGAAGCCGATCAAGCTGTTCCCGCGATGGCTGTTGCGGATAGTGCTGATGATGAAGGCGTCGTACGAGAATATAAAATATTCGATGCAAAAAAATATCTTGCCAATTGGCCTCATATAGCTGCCGATGGGATTGATCCGTTCAGGCATTATGTTTATTTTGGTTATAATGAAGGATTGGCTTTATAACTGAAATAAAACTGACAGATTACTATATCGAGGATGTGTGTAGTGGATAACAAAAAAAATATTATACATTCTATTGATAATGTATATTTCAAAGATGGTCACTTGAAGGTTGACGGGTGGGCCTTTGGCGAAGATTATCCAATCATTTCAATGACTGTTCAATTTGAAGAAAAATTTAAAACAGAGCACAGCTTTGTTATAAATTATTTGAATAGTTCAGATGTCGTAAGCCATTTTGGCGAAAAAGCTACAAAATCCAGATTTTCTATTGGAATAAAAATAGAAAATCTCAAAGATTTGGTTATTGTTACAAAAGCCAAGATTGTTTTTGGTTTTTATGATAACTCTATAGAATCTATCAGAATTTTTTCTGATAAAGTTTCACAATTTATTGGTCAAAAGAATTTTTCCGTTGGTGTTTCAGTTACAACCTATAATAGATCTAAATTATTAATTGAAAATTTAAATAAAATAAAAGAGAATTCATTTTTTGATATTGATTTAATTATCTCTGATGACGGATCTGTTGATGAAACTAAAGATCTTCTGAAGGATTTTGGTGGAATATATTGGGCTAGTTCTGAAAATAAAGGTGTGGCATGGAATAAAAACAGAGCATTATTTTTTTCAAATGAAATTTTATCCAACTCGCTAACTCTTTTAATGGAAGACGATGTTTTCCCGACAAAATTTGGCTGGGATATAGATTGGGTACTGTCATCAGCTCTTTACGGTCACATTAATTTCGATCCCCCCTGGTTTGGCCCAGCCAGCGACGGAATGGGGCAATGGAATCAGCCTTATAAATCGGGTTATCTGAGCGGTCAGTGCTCAGGTTTTACAAAAGAAGCTCTTGCCTATGTCGGCTATCTGGATAGCAGATTTGGCCGGTATGGACACGAGCATGTCGAGCATACAATGAGGATGATTCGTGCGGGTTATGGCGGCGAAATAATAAAAGAAAATTCGCCAGAGTGCGTATTTTATTCCATCTCAGGGAATATAGAGGTCTCCCCAAGCGAAAGCTCTTTCCAACAGGAAGATGTTGATCGCAACGGGGAGGTATTGTCTCAGATTTGGAATGAAAGCATCTATAGAGCGCCTTGGCGCAATGATGATGAAATGAGAGTTTTCAGAAAAGAAATTCAGGGGTTCGTAAAAAACCAGTGATGTTTATGTGGTCTCTACAGACCAGCCACTGACTGTAGGGCTGGCCTTGAGTGCTACCGCATTTGGTAGGCGGACATTTGCCGGAAGTCCCATTCCGGAGCGTATTCCCCGAAACAATGCGCCGTGAGCGACAAAGAGCGGTGTTCCGTCTTTGTCGAGTTCGGCGTTGATCGTTGAGATGGCGCGGACGGAGAGGTCTGTGAAACTTTCTCCGTTTTCCAGATGTTGCCCTTCTTCAATCCAGGACTTAAACCATTCGTCCATGGGGGCGCCTTCATAGAGGCCGAAGCAGACCTCTATAAGGCCTGCATTGACCTCCAGGGGAATTTTGATCCCGGTGCGGTCGTGGATCGTATCCTGTGCATATTGCGCTGTGACCAAAGCCCGCTTCAGGGGCGATGAGACAATTCGATCAAACGGGCGGTTGCCGTTGCGGAATAAGGGGGCGAGTGCTTCTCCTGCACGCACGGCCTGGGCGATGCCCGTCTCGTTGAGGGGGATATCCGTTCGGCCCTGCGCCAGTCCCCGGGCGTTCCAGTCGGTCTCACCATGACGCAGATACCAGTAGGGCTTGGGGATAATCTGGGTCATGGGCAAGTCCGTTCACGAAGAGGGGGCGTGAGGGTGGACCGGTGGACGCTCAGTCGAACAGTGAGGAAACCGAGCTTTCATCGGCCACGGCGCTCATAGCCCGGGCGAGGAGGTTGGCTGTCGTGATCTGACGGATATTCGGGGTCTCGAGGAGGGCCTCGGTCGCCGGGATACTGTCCGTCAGCGTCAGCATGTTCAACGGACTGTCTTTCACGCGCTGGCAGGCATTGCCAGTCAGAACGCCGTGAGTGACGTAAGCTTCGACGCCTTCCGCCCCACGGGCCATGAGCGCGTTGGCGGCGTTGCACAGCGAGCCGCCACTATCGACGATATCGTCGACCAGCACGCAATAGCGGCCGGCGACGTCACCGATGACGTTCATGACTTCCGACACGCCAGCGCGTTCACGCCGCTTGTCGATGATCGCGAGATCTACGTTCAGGCGCTGTGCGAGCTGGCGCGCACGGACCACGCCGCCAACATCCGGCGAGACGATGATGAGTTCCCGGTCCGGCAGGCGCGTCTTGAGGTCGCGCACGAACAGCGGTGCGGCGTAGAGGTTGTCGGTCGGGATATCGAAGAAACCCTGGATCTGCATGGCGTGCAGATCCATCGTCAGGATGCGGTTGGCACCAGCTTCCGTCAGAAGGTTCGCCACGAGCTTGGCGCTGATGGGCGTGCGGGGTCCGGATTTGCGATCCTGACGGGCATAACCGAAATACGGCATCACAGCCGTGACGCGCTTGGCTGATCCACGACGCAGCGCATCCAGCATGACCAGCAGTTCCATGAGATGGTCGTTCGTCGGCATGCAGGTGCTCTGCACGACGAAGACGTCCTCACCCCGGACGTTTTCCTGAATTTCGACGAAGACTTCGCCATCGGCAAAGCGCTTCACCACGGTCTTGCACAGAGGCATCCGGAGTTCATGGGCGACCGCACGGGCCAGCGGCAGGTTACTGTTGCAGGCTACGATCTTCATGAAAAACGGCCTCGTCCGGTGTCCGACAGGGAAGTTGCTGGCCTTCTAACAGCGCAAAGCCCCCCTGTCATCCGTCGTGTTTCATTCTTTCCGCGCACCAGTTGGCCGGTCACTGCATGCCGTGCCAGCCGGACGCGGTCTGTCAGACAGAATCAGAACTGCCAGGCTAGACCCGCATGCAGCTTCAGACCGTTGCTCAGGGCACTTGAGACGCCGGAATAAGAATAGGCTGCTCCAAATTCTGTGCTGGATTCCACCTGTCGATCATGGCCGTAGGAAATGTAGGAGTAGTCTCCTCCCGCCGTCAGGTGGAGGCGCTGGGTCATGCGGTAATCCATGCCAAGGCCGCCTTCCCACAGGGGACGGGGCTGGTTGTTGTAGGAAATGCCGGAATTGAGAACTTCCGCCCATCCGAACCGCCCACGCAGGACGAGGCGGGAGGTGAGAGCGTAATCGGCTTTCAGGCCAGCGCCCGCGAAGTAACGGCCAGAGCCGTAGCCGAAATCTCCGTCACTGCCGCTCGTGACATATCCGCCCTGAATGAAAGGCGTCAGCAGCAAGCTATCGGAGAGCAGAAGAAAGCCCTTGCCGATCTCTCCCCGATTGTCCGTGCCGTTGGAGCTGTCGTTTCCGCCAGCGGAGAACCCGTATGGTGCAGAATTGCTGGAATAGCTGCGGTAGTGGGACTTGTAGTTTCTCTGGCCATCTTCGAGCGAGAAATGGAGCGCGCCGTAAAGGTTCTCGATCCCGAAGGCGTTGAACATGACCGAGGCATCGGCCTGAAAGCCAGGGGTCCAGCCGATGGTGCGGTAGCGCGAGGTGCTTGTTGACTGTGTGATGAAGCCGGAACCGCTATTCTCCATCAGGCGGGAATTGCCGCCGCTGACGCTGTTGCGGAACGTGCCCGTCATCGAAAGGCCGATCTCACGGTTTACGGCAATGACAGGGGCCGGGTCTGCAAAAGCGGCGAGGGGAGCAAGGCCTGCACAGAAACCCAGGCTGGACAGCAGCAAACGGAAAGAAACACGCATCGGACACTCCGGATGAAAAGGCCGGAGTGATGTAACAAATTGTATTACATAAAGATACTCAGAGTTACATTAATGGAATGGAACCCCCCGTTCTTCTGTATCAGGCCGATTTTTTCGGAGGACCCTTTGTCTCCGGCAGCGGGGCATGTTCGCGGCCCGAATAGTTGGTGACGATGGTCCGCACGCCTTGGGCTGCTTCTTCGGCAGCCATGTCCGCTGTATCACCCCATGCGCCATCCAGTGAATGAGGGGCGATGTCGTGCAGCTGGGTGGCAGCGCCTGCCTCTTTCCCATCCGGCGTCAGGACATGCCAGACGATCTCAATATGGTCGACCGGATGACCGGTATTGCCCGCAGCGCCTTTCTTGAGATCGACTGTTCCGCGGACGATGAAGTCTGCACCTTTTTCGGTTGTCGTGACCGTGTTGGTCTTGTCGGGAAAGGACGAATAGAAGGCGCGGGCGAGGGAGACATTTCCGTCTCCGGGGGCACCGGTGACGCCTTTGAAGCAGATTTTTGCCGGGCGGTTCATGAGGCTGTGCGGGTCCTGCTGCATCATGTTCGCCTGAATGCCCGTCAGCAGGGTCGCAAGCTGGGGCGCTTCGTGTATGGCGGCGTCCTGAAGCGCCAGCCGGTCTCCTGCGCTCCAGGACGCCATATCCACGGCAGCCCCGTCTGTTTCCGCTCGCGCTTTTCCTTCCGGGGTCATGATGACGTAGTGGGGGACGACCGTATTCCCGTGGGTGGCCGCGCTCAGTTTCACCCACCAGTCTCCCTTTTTGCGGGGCTGTGCGATGGCGGGAACGGACTGGTTGACCATGGCCTGTGCCACATCATGGGCCCAGAGCGCGGCAGCATCGTCGGACAGCAGCGCGTTTGGCGGGGTCGGGACGGCGAGGCGCGCAGGAGGGAGATTGGCTGCCGTAAGGTATCTGGCCTGCTGCCCAGGGTCGGCGAAGGGGCGGGAAAGGCTGAAACAGCCCCCCAGAGCCAGTGGGAGGGTCAGCGGGAGACAGAGAGGCAGCAGGGCAGAACGGAAACGGCGCATCGGGGCTCCGGCAACAGGACGGTGACCTGACGGACTGTATGGGATTGCGGCTCCGATGTCGAAGCCGCGCCCTCCGTCGGCTGCTGTCCTTACCGGCGGATCAGGATGTAGTTGATCGTGACGTCGATATCGAAATGGTCACCCTTCATATCCGGCGGGACCGGCGGCAGATGTGCGCCCTGGAACATGCCGGTCGTCGCCGCATCCAGCGAATAGGAGCCGGACTGGCTCATCAGACGGACGGATTTCACATGGCCCGACCGGTCCAGCACCACATGCACCGAGGATGGACCATCCTCGCCTGCACGGGCGGCTTCTTCCGGATAGTACATATGCGCCCGGATCCAGCGGTCGATTTCCCCGCCGTAATCTTCGCTGACGCCCTTGACGCTGGTGCGGGTCTGATACGGTGCGTTGATGGCGCCGTTCAGACTGAGCGGTCCAAGAGACATGTCGATCGGACCACCGGACCCCGAGGCGCGGCCACGGTGGCGACGATAGGGCGACGGCTGTTCACCGAAGGACAGATCCATCGGATGGGCGAACGGATTGTTCCGGTCGGAGCGAACCGACCGCTGCGCGTGATGAGCATGTGGCGACGTCTGCTGGCTGCGGCGGCTTGGCGCTGCTCCGGGGGTAATGGGGGCCGGGGTGGGGGCTGTCTTGGGCAATTCGGCTGAGGGTTCTTCTGGCACTTCAGGCGCGGACGGCGTTTCAGGTGTCGGGACGGCAGGCGTCGGAGTAGATTGCTCCTTCTGCGGCTGTTGCTGGTCTTCCTGTGTTTCCTGCGGGCTCTGGGCTGAGGGAGGAGGGGGCGCACCGCCTTCTTCATGCGCCCGTGGCCCGCGCATGCTGCTTTTCGAGGGCGGGGTATCGAAAACCATCTCGACCTGCGGCTGCTCCTGCCCCGCAGGCGAGCCATGCATGCCCTGATGCTGCATCAGCAGGAAGGCCAGAATGGCCGCGTGAAGCCCCGCCGAGAAGATGAACGGAACTGTTGGCCCGTTTTCGACAATGGTTTGCGGACGCATCATCGGCGTCAGCACCGGACGGACCGGGATTGCGGGCGGGACGTAATCCCGCAGGCGTTCGCGCGTTCCGGCCGGGGCGTGCTGCGGACGTGCGGGGGCAGTCCGCGCCGAGGGGGCGAAGAGCTGCGGCTCGCGCTTCTGCGGCTTTCCAGACGTAACTGTGGCTATTCCGCTCATAGGCGGGGCCGTCCGTCGGGAAAGGACCTGGCAGAAAACAGCCGGTCGGTAAGGAGAAGGTGGCGTCGCATCATCGCCAGACCTTTTGCACCAGGGCGGTCGGGGTTGTCATCCGGCAGGCTGGTTATCCGGGGCTGGGGGTGGGCGTCTGTCTTGGCATATCATGGCAGTAATGCGAGACCCACGAAAGACACAAAGAGTCACCCGAACCTTAACTTCCGGAAAGGCGCATGTCTGATGGCTGATTATGCCACACTTCTTGGCTCCGATCCCGGTCTGGCGGCGGCCATGGCGCGTATTGGACCCTGCACCCTGAGGGGTGATGACGGGCAGGAGCCTTATGATGCCCTTCTGCGCGCCATCGCCGGGCAACAGCTTCATGGGGTCGCCGCGCGGAAGATTTTCGGACGCCTCTGCGTTCTGGGAGAGCAGGGTACCGTGGATGGAGCGCCGCCAGCGCCCGGACGGCTTCTGGAACTGTCTGAGGAAAGCCTGCGTGCCTGCGGCCTTTCGGGAAACAAACTTCTGGCCATGCGCGGTGTTGCACAGGCCCGTCTGGATGGAACCGTTCCCAGCCGCGCCGAGGCCCGGAGCATGACGGATGAAGAGCTGATCGCGCGTCTTGTCACTTTGCGGGGGATTGGACGCTGGACAGTCGAAATGCTGCTGATGTTCACGCTGAACCGTCCGGACGTGATGCCCGTCGATGATTTTGGCGTTCGGGAAGGCTGGCGGCGCCTGCGGGGAATGGAACTGCCTCCCAAACCAAAAGCGCTGAAAGAGGAAACGGCCCGCTTCTCCCCCTATCGCTCGACGCTGGCCTGGTATTGCTGGCGCGTGGCGGAGGAAGGGAAGAAAACGGCTCCCAATCCCCTGACGGCCTGAAGCAGTTCAGGACGCTTCCATCACGGCCGGGATCGTCGTCATGAACTGACGGGTATCTTCGGGGGAAAGGGGACGTGACAGCAGATAGCCCTGAACCTCCGTGCAGCCCAGACGCTTGAGGTAGGAGAGCTGTTCCTGACTTTCCACGCCTTCCGCAGTCACGGCCACGCCCAGATCGATCGACAGATCCACCACGGCGCGCACAATGGAAGCGGCGCGGGATTCGCGCAGCATGTCCCTGACGAACAGACCGTCCAGCTTGATTTTCGAGAATGGGAAGAAGCGCAGATATCCGAGAGACGAGAAGCCCTTGCCGAAATCGTCGAGCGCAATGGAAATCCCGGCGCTCTGCAGGCGGCTGAGCAGCGTGAAAGTCGCGGCATCCGGCTCCATGAAGATGTTTTCGGTCATTTCGATCTGAAGGCAGCGGGCAGGGAAGCCGGTTTTTTCCAGAACCCGGAACGTGTCTTTGAGGAAGGTTGGGGCCTCAAGCTGCCCGACCGAAACATTGATCGACAACACTAGCCCGTCCTCCCATTCGCTGGCAAAGAGGCAGGCCCGTTCCATGACATAGACACCGAGCTTCTGGATCAGCCCCGCTTCCTCGGCAAGCTGGATGATCCGCTCGGGGGGGACGCGGCCATATTCGGGATGGGACCAGCGGATCAGCGCCTCGAACCCGCAGAGCTTCTGGCTCTGGGTGTTGAAGAAAGGCTGATAGACAATGCCCAGACCGCCTTCCTCCAGCGCCTGGGGGAGCGCACGGATCAGGTCCCGGTTTCGTTTGGCGACGGTTCGCAGCTCCGGGTTGTAGAAGCGATGCGTGTGGCCTCCGAGGCTCTTGGCCTCGTAAAGCGCCAGATCACTGGCTTCCAGCAGACTTCCCACACGTTCCGAGCCGCCGATGGACAGCACGATTCCCACGCTGAGGCCGACCGCGCAGCGCACGCCTTCGCCCACCCGGATGGGCACGTTCGTCAGCGCATTGATCAGCCCGGACGCGGTGGCGGAAGCCTGGGCCGGTGTTGTCTGGCGTTCGAGCAACATGAATTCGTCGCCGCCAAAACGGTAGAGCCTGTGGCGTTCGCTCAGGGTGCGGCTCAGGACAACCGTGACTTTCCGGAGCATTTCGTCGCCGGCGGAATGGCCGTGCCGGTCGTTGATCTGTTTGAAGCCGTCCAGATCGAGGTTGAGCAGTGCGAACGCTTCTCCCGTGCGTGCGGCCTCGATGAGGTAGGTTTCCATGTCATCGAGGAAAGCACCGCGGTTGGGTAAACCGGTCAGCAGATCATGCCGTGCCCTGAAAGACGCGCTTTCCTGCGCCCAGTGCGTCTGGGTCACATCCGTTCCAACGCCCCGATAGCCGACGAAGATGCGGTCCTGAAAAACCGGACGCCCGCTGAGCGACCAGAAGCGCTGCTGACCCTGCAGGGTGCCGGACACCACGATGTCGCGGAAGAAAATCCGGTTGTCGAGGCACTGCCGCAGACGTCCAAGCCCTGTCCGTTCATCGCCGTCAAAAGCGGCCGGGCCGGCCAGATCAGACAGGATGTCAAAGAAGATGCGGGTTTCAAGCCACTCGCGGCTGTTGCCGAAGGCCGAGGCCAGACTGGCTGACACATTGCGCAGGCTTCCGGACGCGCAGGTCTCCCACAGCCAGTCGCCAGTGTCGTCATCCGCGTTGCGGAGCAGGAGCTGGACGATGCTGTTGCGCTGTTCGAGGGAATACCGGCTGACCAGAAAAGCCGTGAACAGGGTGCGGACGGCCATCGTCAGGGACAGGACAAAGAACAGATAAACCGCCATTTCGATGGCGATGTAAAAATAGAAAATACCGTGGTCGATCGTCCATGCTTCGAACAGGGCACCGCCGCAGGACAGAATGAGCATGGAGGCAATGATTTCCCCCATGCCCGTCAGAGGAACCAGTGTAATGGTCGTCGCGGTCAACCCGACCATGATGCCGGCGACCAGAACCCGGTCATTCGCGTCTCCGTAAGGAAATACGACCGGAGGCAGGGTGACCCAGCACAGGGCGAATGCGAAATTCAGACCCTTGAGAATCCATGACTGCCGAGTGTCGACCAACTTTTCGGTGGGGATTGCATAAAAGCAGATGTTGTAAAGTGCGAGCAGGAGCAGGACTGTTCCGCACAGAATCGCGCCGTAAAAAGGATAGTTCCGCATCAGGCAAAGGCCTGCGATCGGGCCACAGCTGATCTGGGGGACGAAATGGAAGAAGTTCAGACCGCGCAGAACTCTGCAACGCGAAAGGCGAATCTCTTCTTCTGCGCCTGCCGGGATCTCGGCCCGGAAGGGAAAAAGTCGCGCAAACCGCATTTGTTTCAGCAGGGTCAGGACGGCTGTCATTATGTCGCGCATGGCGGGAAGGCGACAACGGAAGCCGGTGAGACAGGCAAAGACATCATGAACCTTCCCAATAGCGGAGGAGGGGGCCACGATGACAGGAATTTATGAAGTTTTTCTTTGCAGAGAGCGAATCTGTTGCAGGCAACATCTCCGCGCCTCGGGTATGGCGCCCCGGACACGGAGATAGCTGTTAAAGAGTTAAGGTTTCGTTAGTGTGCCATTTCCGGCGTCGTGGCGTAAATCTCGTGGCTGGCTTTTTCAAACATTTCAATGCATTCGCGCATATTGGCTGTCAGCGCGGCGCGGGTGATGTCCGGGTCGTTGGACGGATAATACCCGCGGGCCAGATCCTCATCGATTTCCAGATGGGACGGGCCGTCATGTTCGTGCTCATCATGCGCCAGACCCCATGTCCAGTGCTTCTTTGCGAACAGGTTGGTGAATTTCGGTGCATGGCACAGATAGGCGGCCAGTTCTTCGGCGATGTATTCGACGGCTGCGAGCCAGGAGAAGAAGACCACGGGATCTTCACTGTCGGCATTGGCGATCAGCTTCTGGACCGTGGGAAGCGTGTCGTAATGCGTTCCGTACAGGTCGAGGCCGAATTCTTTTGCGCCATCGGCCCAGAGAATGGCGTGTGAGCCTTCCTCTTCCTTCATTTCCCGCACGGCTTCACGCGCTTCTGAAAAGAAGGTCTTGATCCGGGTCTGCCCGAAGCGCTGGACGAGCGGTTTGATGGGAAGATGGCCGACGCGCACGTCAATAGCGCGCTCGAAAGCCTGAATAAAAGGCCACCAGCCGATCATCATGGCCTTAATAGTCTCTTTATCGCCATGGGCTGCGCCCCGGGCCAATGCGGAAGAATAGATTTTCTCCCGTGTAAAGACACGCATTTCGGCACGATTTACCAAGGGCTCGGAGAACAGTAGAGCGTACATCCGCGTAATCCTGAAGAAGTTTATTACATGTGCCGTTCCGGCAGTGATGTTGTAGTCGTTAATTTTTCAGAAAAGTAACTTTTTTACTTTAATTATAATTGAATTTTTTTAAATTACCAAAATATTAATATATTAGATTTTCACTATGTTGCTTAATCGTAACGATTTGGTTCCTGAAAAACTGCCGTCTATCTGATTGGTTTGATTTCGTAACGTCTTTTACCGGGCTGGAATCTGAAGAAATTCCATCATTTCTTTCAGAAAGGCCCGGGGCTGTTCCACATGCAGCCAGTGCCCGGCATCGGGCAGGGAGTGGATCAGCGCGTGCGGGAAAAGTGCCCGGATGTGATCGTGATGTTCGGGCAGGACATAGGGCGAGGCTCCGCCGCGCAGAAAAAGGACCGGCCCCTCGTAGGGCGCAATCTGAAGGTCGGGCCAGTTTTCGATGTCATGAATGTCTCGGGAAAGCGCGTCAAAGCCGATGCTCCAGCCTGGAGAATCGCCCAGCCGGATGTTTTGCAGCAGGAGTTCGGCGACGGGACGGCTGCCTGTGATGGGCTCCAGAAGGGCCAGCCCTTCCCGGCGTTCCAGCGAGGGGGGAAATGTGAGGGTTTCGAGCTTCGAGATCATTTCGTGCTGCCCATGTCCTGTTCGGGCCGGGGCGATGTCTGCAACGAGCAGCTTCGTGACGCGCTCCGGGGCGGCGAGCGCGAGCATCATACCGACCTTACCACCCATGGAGTGTCCGACGACCGCAAAGCGCTCGATTCCCAGATCGTCCAGCGTTTCCAGAACGTCCTGTGCCATGAGGGCATAGCTGGCGGGGCCGTGCGGGCTGTGGCCGTGATTGCGCAGATCCAGCGCCAGCGTCCGGAAGGTCGCAGCTGCGCCGCGCTGGAGAAAGCCGAGATTCCGGGCCCGCCCGAACAGTCCGTGCAGGAAAACGACCGTCTCCGGGCCTTCGCCGCGTTCGATGGCATGCAGTTTCATCGGTGATCCTTCCATGACAGCTGTTGATCGGCAGCGCGCTTGCCGTCAAACAGGATCACACCTGCCGCCCGGGAGCCCGCTTGTCCACCAGTCCCGCCCCTTTTCAGGACCGTTCGCGCATCCTGCGCCAGCGGTTGAACCGCTTACAGGCGCGTCTGTTTCCTCACGCCCCCCTGAATCTGCGGACACTGGTGCGTGGCAACGAGATCTGGCTGAGCGTTCTGGCGGGGTTTGTCGGCATTCTGTCGGGGCTGTGTGTGGTCGTCATGACCCATCTCACCTTCTGGATGCACAGACTGCTTTTTGGTGTTTCGGGCGTGTCCGGCGGTCATCTGTCCGGTTTGAACGCTTTGCCCCCTATCCGGACAGTTGTCGTACTAAGCGGCGGCGGGTTGATGATCGGCCTGTTCGGGGTACTGATCGCAAAAACTATGCCGCGCAGCCCAGTGGACCCCATCGAGGCAAATGCGCTGCATGGCGGACGTATGTCGGTACGGGACAGTCTGGTCATTGTCTGTCAGACGGTTCTGTCCAACGGCGTGGGCGGTTCCATCGGGCTTGAGGCCGGATTTACCCAGATCGCGGCAGCATTTGGCTCCCGGATCGGTCGGTCATTTCGGGTGCGCCGGGAAGATCTGCGTGTTCTGGTGGGAGCCGGGGCCGGGGCCGCGATCGGGGCGGCGTTCGATGCGCCGGTGGCGGGCGCGTTCTATGCGTTCGAACTGGTGATCGGGTCTTATTCTCTGGGCAGTTTGTCCCCTGTGGCCGTGGCTGCGCTGGCAGGTGTGGGCGTGACGCGCTTTCTGGACAGTGTGCCGCCGGGCATCGTTATTCCGTCTCCCGGAGACCTGTCGTGGGAAGGAACGGCCGGGGCAGTTCTCATCAGTGTTCTGACGGCGCTGACGGCTATCGGGTTAATGTTCTGCGTCACCCAGACGGAGGGGCTGTTCCGGCGCATGCCCGGCCCGGTCTGGCTACGTCCGGCGGTGGGCGGACTGATTGTGGGAGGGCTGGCAACGCTGCACCCCTCCGTTCTGTCTGCAGGACATGAAGCGATGCGGACTGTCTTCGCCGGGAATGTTACTGCGCGAATGGCTGTCGTGCTTTTACTCCTGAAGGCGCTGGCATCGTGCCTGTGTATCGGGTCGGGGTTCCGGGGGGGGTTGTTTTTTGCGTCGTTGTATCTCGGATCGCTGGCCGGGACGATCTATGGCACGCTTCTGGCACTCTTGGGTGTTGCGCCGGATTCCGTTACGGCCTGCGCGTTGATTGGTATGAGCGCGATGGCCGTGGCGGTCATTGGTAGTCCCATGACGATGGTGTGCCTGATGCTGGAACTGACCGGCAGCGTGTCCATGAGTGGTGCCACGCTGGTGGCCGCAGTGCTCTCCCTGCTCACGGTGCGGCGCCTGTTCGGCTACAGCTTTGCAACATGGCGTTTCCATCTGCGGGGCGAATCCATCCGCTCTGCAGTCGATATCGGCTGGATGCGCTCTCTGAATGTGCGCCGGATGATGCGTGGACAGGTCAGGACCCTTCCGGCGGAGACGTCCGTGAGCAGGGCGCAGACGCTGCTTCCCCCCGGCTCGGCCCAGCGGATCGTGCTGCTTGATGAAGCGGGTCATTATGACGGCATCGTCCATCTGGCGGAACTGCATGCCGCGCCTTCCGATCAGACACCGATCAGAACGTTGGCTCTGTTCCGTAACGCCATGCTCACACCGCTCATGAATGTCCGCGAGGCGATCGAACTGTTCGAAAAAGCCGAGGCCGATGCGCTTGTGGTCGTCGAGGACCCGCAGTCCCGGCAGGTGATCGGAACCCTGACCGAACAGCACGCCCTGCGCCGCTATGCCGAGGAACTCGAACGCAGTCGCAGGAGCCTCGCGGGCGATGACAGCCTGCCAACCTGACCCGGTTCCGGCCTTTCCCCCTTGGCATCGGGCCGTTCCCGCTTCAACATATAGTCCTATCAGATGCCCGTTCCGGGCGCCCCAACCGGAGATTGTCCCATGACCGCGACCCCCGAATCCCGCCTCGCCGCCCTCGACATCACGCTGCCGGTCGCAGCTGCTCCGGTTGCGAACTACGTCACGACCGTACGGACGGGAAACCTGCTCGTCGTGTCCGGCCAGCTCCCGCTGGTGGACGGCAAGCTGCTTATCACCGGCAAGCTGGGTGACGAAGTTTCGGCCCATGCCGGTGTGGCCTGTGCCCGCGCCTGCCTTATCAATGTTCTGGCACAGGCCAAGGCCGCGCTCGACGGCGATCTTTCCCGTATCACGCGCGTTGTCCGTCTGGGCGGCTTCATTGCCTGCACGCCGGAATTCACCGACCACGCCACCGTCATGAACGGCGCGTCCGATCTGGCTGTGGACGTGTTCGGTGACGCCGGACGTCATGCACGCTCCACCATCGGTGTGCCGAGCCTGCCCGTGAATGCCCCGGTCGAGGTCGAGGCATTGTTCGAAATCGCCTGATACGGGAGAAACCGAATGGGAGAAACGGAGACCATGCCGTCCCCCGACTGGAGCCTGAGCCTTCATGCCTCGATCCACGAGATCGGGGCCGAAGCCTGGGACGCCTGTGCGGGAGCGGACAATCCCTTTGTCTCCTTCGGTTTTCTGTCCGCCCTTGAAGACAGCGGTTCCGTCGCGGACCGCTCCGGCTGGCTGGTCCGTCATGCCGCCTTGCGCGCGCCGGACAGCTCCATCGCGGCCCTCGCCCCGCTTTATGGAAAATCCCATTCCTGGGGCGAGTACGTCTTCGACCAGAGCTGGGCCCGCGCCTATGAAGCCGCGGGCGGCCGCTACTATCCCAAATTCGTCTGTGCTGTTCCGTTTTCACCGGTTCCCGGACCCAGACTCCTGTTGCGTCCCGATCTGCCTGATCCGCAAGCCATGGCGCAGGCCCTCGCGGCCGCACTTATTCAGGCGACGGCGCAGCTTGGTCTGTCGTCTTTACATGCCAATTTCTGCGATGCGGCTTCGCTGAATGCCTTTACCGACGCCGGTTATCTGCCGCGAACAGGCCTTCAGTATCACTGGCAGAATAACGGCTACACGACGTTCGATGACTTTCTGGCCGCGCTGTCCTCCCGCAAACGCAAGTCCATCCGTAAGGAACGCAGCGCCGCCCAGTCCTGCAGCCTGACCTTCAGCACGCTCCGCGGAAACGACATCACGCCGGAAGACTGGACAGCATTCTACCGCTTCTATCAGTCCACGATCGACCGAAAATGGGGTAGCGCCTATCTGACGGAGCGCTTCTTTCCCATGCTATCCGAACGCCTCGGAGACCGCGTGGTCCTGATGATGGCCTATCATGACGGAAAAGCGGTTGCGGGGGCACTGAATCTTATGGGGACGGACGCGCTGTTCGGCCGGAACTGGGGCTGCGAGGGGGACTGGCCCTTCCTGCATTTCGAGCTGTGTTATTACCGCGCGATTGCTTTCGCCATCGAGCACGGCCTCTCCCGCGTCGAAGCCGGGGCGCAGGGCGAACACAAGATCCAGCGCGGCTATCTTCCGGCCTTCACCCATTCCGCCCATGCCATTCTCGATCCCGGTCTGCGACAGGCGGTCGCTGCCTTCGTGGACGAGGAGCGGACGGTCCTGCAGGCACAGGCGACGGAACTGCTGACTCTTTCACCATATCGTCACAGCGAGTCGGGTTAAGGGCGTTCGTTTAACGATTGGGAAAGCTTTGTGCCGCTACGCTGTGCTCCGAAATCAGGATTGACCGGAGCCTGTAACGCCCATGGAGAACAGTACCTATATCGCGCTTTCGCGCATGGATGCCCAGCAGCGCGCCATGTCCGTGGTTGCGGACAACATGTCGAACGCATCGACCGTAGGCTACAAACGCGAAAATGTCCTCTTCAGTGACTTCCTGTCCCATCAGCACGGCTCCAAACAGGCCGAAGGTGCGGATACGGAATCTTATACGCAGGACCGTGCGACATATCGGGACTTTCAGCAGGGCGACATGCAGTCCACCGGCAATCCGCTGGATCTGGCGCTTGGAGGCGAGGGGTATTTTCAGGTCCGTACCGCCAATGGTGTGCGCCTGACCCGGGCAGGGCGGTTTGAGGAACAGCAGGACGGCGCCGTCGTTGATGAAAGCGGCAATGCCCTTTTGGACCGTGATGGTCAGCCGATCGTCATTCCCCAGACCGACCACCGTATCACCATTTCCGCCGATGGCGTGATCTCGACCGAAACGGGCGAACAGGGTCAGATCGGCATCGTGACGGCACAGGACGACAACAAACTTCAGGCCGAAGGCAGCAGGCTTTTGCGGACGGAGCAGCCCACAACCGCTGTGGAACGGCCCAATATCGTGCAGGGCATGGTGGAAGGCAGCAACGTCCAGATGATGACCGAAGTCACGAAAATGATGGAAATCCAGCGGAATTTCCAGTTCATGGCGCAGTTCGTAGATGCCGAAGCCACGCGCCAGAAAAACGCCATCGACAAGATCGTTCAGGTTTCGGCCTGATTATTTCCCCTGACGGGACAAGGATAATTTTCCATGCGCGCACTCGACATCGCCGGAACGGGCATGCAGGCCCAGCAGACCAACGTCGAAACGATTTCCAACAACATCGCGAACATGAGCACCACGGGATATAAACGCTCTCGCGCCGAGTTTCAGGATCTGATCTATCAGAATCTCCGTCGCGTGGGCGCAAGCTCTTCCGATACCGGGACGACTATTCCCGCCGGCGCACAGGTCGGCCTCGGTGTGAAGACGGCGGCGATCTATCGCATTAACGATCAGGGCAGTCTTGAGCAGACGAGCAACTCCCTTGATATGGCGGTTCAGGGTCGCGGTTATTTTCAGGTCCAGCTTCCTTCGGGACAGCTTGCCTATACCCGCGACGGCACGTTTTCGATGGACAATAACGGTTCTCTCGTGACCGCAGACGGCTATCTCATCAGCCCGACGATCACGATCCCCAACAATGCCCAGAGCATTTCGATTGATCAGTCTGGTCAGGTGAGTGTGCAGATCGCCGGGCAGAACAACACGACGCTCGTCGGCCAGCTTCAGCTTGGCATCTTCACCAACGAGAACGGTCTGGCCGCGATGGGGCAGAACCTGTTCACGCAGACGACGGCCTCTGGCGATGCCATGATGGGCAACCCTGAAGCCGTCGGCTACGGCAGTATCATGCAGGGTTATGTCGAAAACTCGAACGTCAATGTCGTGACCGAAATCACTGACCTCATTACGGCACAGCGCGCCTATGAAATGAACAGCAAGGTCATCACCGCGTCTGATGACATGCTGAAAACCGTCACCAATCTGGGCGGCGCGTAAAAGATGAACCGCGCCCTGCTGACGGGTGGCATTCTGCTGCTGGCGGGGTGCGAGGCATTTTCCTTTGCGTCGGCGGCGACGTTACGCACGGCCATCAATGTCGATCACCCACGCGTGCGTTTGTCGGACCTGTTCGATGATCTGGGCAAGGGGCAGGATACCGAGATCGGAGATGCTCCGGCGCTCGGAGCCAGTTATGTAGTGGGTGGCCCTCAATTGACCGCCATTGCCGCTCAGTTCGGCGTGGACTGGCCGGATGCTTCGCCTTTGGTATCTGTGACCGTAACCCACACGGCGCGGATGATTACGGCAGATGATGTCCTGCCTGTTGTCCGCGAAGGGCTGGAACTGCCTTCCGAGGCACGGGTGGAAGTGGCGCTGACCGGGTTCAAGCCGGTGCCAGTTCCGGTTGCGGATCAGGGCGCACCCGCCATTCTGCATATTGACCGTCCGCCGCATGGCAGCGAGCATTTTACGGCTCGGCTTGAGGTGCCTTCTGCCAAAGGTGGGCAGGGAACGGCTTTCAATGTGAGTGGCACGGCAACCATGGAGGTGCGTGCGGTAACCCTGCGTCACGCCATGCATCTGGGACAGCCCATCCTGCCAGACGATGTCACCATGACGTTTGTCCGCGTCGGTCTGATTCCGGATGATGCGTTACAGAACCCTGAGGATGCGGTGGGGTTGGAGGCGCGTGGCGTGCTTGCCGCTGGTCAGGTTCTCAGTGTGTCGCAACTTGCACATCCCCAGCTTGTCCATCGCGGTTCGCCGGTGGTGGCGACGTTTTCCGGCGAGAGCCTTCACCTGACGGTGTCTGGAACCGTTCTGGAAACAGGCGGGAAGGGCGATACCGTGCATGTTTACAATGCCAGCAGCCATATGGTTCTGACAGGGCGTGTTGTGGACCGGACGGAAGTGGAAGTCATTCCCGGCATCATGCCGCTTTCCGCTGACAGCAGAACCCATCAGCAGACGACGGCTCTCCCGTCTCTCTGACGGGCAGCCGCCGCTGCCCGTCAGGCCGGTGTTTTACTTCGTCAGATAGGTGTCGAACCAGTGGATGGTCCGCTGTACGGCATCGTCCCAGGACTTTGGATCGCTCATGCCGTGGCCCTGTCCCGGATAGATGACGAGCGAACTCGGCACATGCAGGGTCTGGAGCGCATGGAAAAATTCCTGACTCTGGGGCATTGGGCATTCCTCATCCGCAGAGCCGACGAAAATGAAGGTCGGAGTATGAGCCTGTCGGATATAGAGAATGGGTGAGGAATGGGCGTAGATGTCCGGGTCGTCGTAGACGGATTTTCCGAAGAAGGGTACCATCCAGCTATCGATGTTGTTTTCACCGTAATAGGACAACCAGTTTGAAATTCCGGCTCCGGCAACAGCTGCCCGGAAGCGGTTTGTCTGGGTGACGCTCCACATCGTCATGTAGCCGCCATAGGAAAATCCGGTCAGGCCCAGACGGTGGTCGTCGACAGGCGCGATTTTCTCAACCGCATCAATCCCGCGCAGCACATCGCGCAGATCGCCATGTCCGAAATCCCGGCGGTTTGCCGAAGTGAAGGCTTCGCCCTGTCCGAAGCTGCCGCGCGGATTGGGCATGAAGACGTCATAACCCGCATTCAGAAGCGCCATCGCAAGCTTGCTGTTATCGCGGAAATAGCGCGGGTTGGAGGCGCTGGACGGTCCGCCATGAACATAGGCGATCATCGGGACCTTACCGTTCTTCTCCATGCCCGGCTTGCGCGTCAGGGGTTCCAGAAGCCAGCCCTGCACGGAATAGCCATCGCTTTTCCATGTCAGACTGCGCGCCTTGAGATGCGCCGGAAGGGCTGCATTGTCCTGATTGACGGGCTTCCATTGCCCAATGGGGCCAGCGGCGATTTCCGGGGCCTTTTCAAAGCTCTGCCGGATAATGGCGGTGTGCTGCCCGGCACAGGACAGGCTTGGTTCGGAACGCCCGTTGGACAGCATCATGGTCTCTTCCCACAACGATCTCAATCCGCCTTGGAGGGACCAGATAACGCTGCGGTCTCCCTTGAGACCTGTTGCAATGAGGCCCGGCCCACACTCCCAGGAAAGGTCGGTGACGGTAGCTTTCAACCCCGGTGTCAGGTTGACGGGTTTCGCGCCAGCTTTTGTCAGATCCAGACTGTAAGCATCGCCGCCAATCGCTCCGTAGTCACTCATCAGGCCGCCGATAAAGGACACCTGTTTTCCATCCGGAGAGACACGCGGAAGGTTGAGCTGCTGTTCCTGAGGCGGGGTGTAAAGAACGGTGTCCGTCCCATTTGCGATGGCGTGGAGTTTTGCAATCCACCAATGATCGTCTCCGTTTCCCGGAGCAGCCGTGGCGACAAAGCCCTCGCCGTCCGGGCGCCAGTCATACTCATAAACATACAGATTGGCGGGCGACTGCCAGTTCAGGTGGCCATTTTCGATCGTAGCGATCCGCTGTTCGTCGATCTGTGCATTGATTTCCCCGGTCGGGGCTGCGCCTGCTTCCATTGCGCCGGGCTGTCGATGGGCGTTTTCGATCGCCAGAACGCCAAGCTGTCCTTTGGGTCCATAGGACAGCGACTGAAGGGTTCCCTTGAAGGTCAGGACCTGTGTTGCATGGTGACCATCCTTGTCCGTTTGCCAGACAGACAGGGTTTTGACGGAAGGATCTTTCAGAACATAGGCCAGTGCCTGCCCGTCGCGACGCCAGGCGAAAGCGCTGGCTTCACAGCCATGACACAGAGCCAGATTGCTGCGGGCTCCGGAGGGGAGGGTATACAGCACAGGCTGGGAAATGGTGCTTGTTGCAGGCTCCCCGACGGGTTCCTGCAATGACAGCAGTCGGCTTCCATCGGGAGAGATGGAGATGTGGTCGAAAAGCTGCACGGGGGCGGCAAGGGCCATCGTGGGGAACAGCGCGGCCAGCAGGGCGACGCGACGATAAGGGATCATGGTTTTCAGGTCCGTCTGGCGGAAGGGGCGGAGGTGCTGTGGCGACGTAGCAGACCAAGCAGCCAGTGGCACAGGCGCTTCGTTCTCGCACCGATGGCATCCATCCAAAGATAGACGATTGGCGTCGTGTAAAGGGTTAGAAGCTGGCTGACGATCATCCCGCCGAGGATGGAAACACCAAGCGGACGGCGCATTTCTGCCCCATAACCGTTGCTGATGATGAGCGGGACCGCCCCGAGTGCGGCTGCGAGGGATGTCATCAGGATGGGGCGGAAGCGGGTGATAGAGGCTTTGAAGATGGCATCTTTCGGGGAGAGTTTCTCGACACGTTCGGCATGGATAGCGAAGTCGATGACGAGAATGGCGTTTTTCTTGACGATGCCCGTCAGCAGGATGATGCCGATCATGGCGATGATGCTGAAGGACTCTCCCGCAATCCACAGCCCCAGAACCGCGCCGATCCCGGCGGAGGGCAGGGTGGAGAGGATCGTGATGGGATGGATCAGGCTCTCGTAGAGAATGCCCAGCACGATATACATCACGGCAATGGCGGCGAGAAACGCCAGTGCGCCATTGATCATGAGCTTGCGCGTGTCGCCGGCCGTTCCGGTGAAGTCACCCAGAACGCCATCGGGGGCGTGCGTGCTCTGCATGGTCTGTTTGATGAGCGCGACCGCATCGTTGTAGCTCACGCCCGTCGCCAGATCGAACGAGATGTTGGCGGAATAATAGTTGCCGCGATGGGTGATATCGAGCGGCTGCGGCTTCCACTGGATGGACGCGACGTTCATCAGCGGGATCATGGTTTCGATCAAAGATGAGACGGCGGAACCGCTGGAGGTATTGCCGGACAACTGGTTGGCCAGCGAGTTCTGGATGGAGGCCGTTGCGAGAGATGTGAAGCTGCTGGCGGAGGTGCTGGAGTCGCTGCGGGCGCGGATCAGGTTGGAGGCCACGCCGCCCGCTGCTGTCCCTGCCGAAGTGGAAATCCAGACCTGATGAAGCGTCTCGGGGTCCATCCGGTATTTCGGCGCCAGCACCATGACCACGCGGTGCTCGGTCGTGGGCAGATGGATCGTGGAGACGATGGCCTGACCATAGGAATCGTACAGGACGTTCTGGATCAACTGCGGGGTGACGCCATAGCGCGCTTCCGTATCGCGCTGGACGGTGATGTAAGCCGCGACGGACTGTCCTTCGGTCGTGGAGGAGATATTGACCAGCTTTCCCGAGGCGCGCAGGGCGTTCAGCAGGATCGGGATATAGCCGAACAGGTCCGAGACGTTGTCTCCGCGCAGGACGTAGCGGTAGCTGCCGGTGTTCTTGGAACTGCTGCCGCCCTGACTGCTGCCGCCCACACTCCAGAACGAGACGTCCGCACCGGGTTCGTTGGGCACACGTTTGCGGATGCGGTCCAGAATGGTTTCGGCGGAGACGCGTTCGTCCTTTTCCTTCAGATGGATATAAAGCTCACCGCTGTTTTTATCGTCGCTGAAAATGGTGGTGGATGTGACATCGGGGTCCGTCTGGGCGATGGCGCCGATTTCTCTCAGGCGTCGGTCGATTTCCTGAAAGGACATCGTGGAGTCGCCCTTGATGCGCCCCGCCAGCAGCGACATGTCCTGTGACGGGATGAATTCCTTGGGCATCAGCACGATGGAGCCGATCAGCACCACAAAGCTCAGCGGCAGCGTCATGCCCATCAGGACCGGGTGACGCAGACACCAGTGCATGGAGCGGCCATACTGTTTCAGTGTCCAGTCCAGCGAGGTTTCCGTGAGGAACGCGATAGAACCGATCAAGCCTTTGCGGGGCTGATCGCCGTGGTCGATTTCCAGCATCCGCGCGCACATCATCGGCGTCAGCGTGAGGGAGAGCCACATGGAAATGACGATGGCGGAAATCATCGTCATGCAGAACTCGAACATGATCGAACCCGCTCCGCCCGGCAGAAACAGCAGCGGGATGAAGACTGCGACCAGAGAGGCGCTGATGGACAGGACCGTAAAACCGATCTCCGAAGAGCCGACCAGACTGGCCGTGTAACGGTCCTTTCCTTCCTCCATATGTCGGGCGATGTTTTCCAGCACGACGATGGCATCATCGACCACGAAGCCGACTGCGATGGTCAGGGACATGAGCGACAGGACATCGAGCGTGAAGTTGAACGCCGCCATGGCTGCCAGTGTGCCGGAGAGCGCGATGGGGACCGTCACGGCCGGAATGAGTGTCGTGACGAACCTGCGGAAGAACAGCAGAATCACAAGCACGACCAGCACGACGGACAGGATCAGCGTCAGTCGCGCATCCGCCAGCGACGCGCGGATGGAGCGGGACGTGTCGAGACCCACGACCAGATTGACGTCTGCAGGCAGCGCGTCACGCAGATGCGTCAGGTTGGCGTTGATGCCGTCCACGATGGCCACGGTATTGGCATGGGGCTGGGCGGTCACGACCAGTGTGACGGCGCGGTGTCCGTTGATGTAGCTGGTCTGATAAACGTCCTGCACGCTGTCCGTGACGGTGGCGATGTCGCTCAGCCGGACGGGGTAGAAGTCGTTGCGGTATGCGATGATCAGGTCCCGGTACTGGGCTGCGTTAACGGCCTGATCGTTGGTGGACAGCATCATCCGCTGGCCGTTGCTGTCGATGAAACCCTTGGGTGTGAAGGCATTGGCCGAGGCAAGGGCGGTGCGGATGTCTTCCAGCCCGATGCCCCATTTATAGAGCGGGTTGGGATTGAGTTCGACGCGCACGGCGGGATTCGTCGACCCCACGACCTCCACACGCCCCACGCCCTTGACCTCGGCCAGCAGCGGCTTGATGCGGATATTGGCGATATCGTAAAGTTCGGCCTGTGTTTTCTGGTCTCCGGTCAGGCTCATCAGATAGACCGGGAAGCCGCCGCCATCCATTTTGAAAGCCTGCGGGTCGGCGTCCATGGTCCCCGTTGGCAGGTCGGCGCGCGCGGCGCGCAGGGCTGCCTGCGTGTCACGCAGGGCGCCGTCGATGTTCCGCGACGACGAGAACTCCAGAAAAATCTGGGCCTGTCCGGCACTGGTGTCGGATTCGATGCTTTCCAGATCCGCGATGGAGCCGAGCCTGCGTTCCAGAGGCGTTGTGACGGAGGTCGCCATCTGCTGCGGGTCAGCGCCCGGCTGGGTCGCCACGACCATGATGGATGTCGTGGTCATGTCCGGCATCGTGGCGACGGGCAGGAGCGGATAGCAGATCAGTCCCGCCATGAAGATGGCAATGGACATCAGTGTCGTCGCGACCGGGCGGTCTATGAACAGGCGGCAGAAATTCATGCGGTCAGTTTATCCATAAAACCGCGTTTCAGGTCATTACTGATAGGACACAAAATGTCAGTTCTTCAGTGTGCGGGCCGTCAGAAGTCCGGCATACCCGTCGGCTGTGCGGAAGGCTGGGTGACGTAATAGCGTTCTGTCAGACGGGGCGGCAGAAGATCCATCAGGCGGGACCCCATGACCAACCATGCCGGAAAGATTACCCGGCGCGTCTGGCGCAGCGTTCCGCGCAGGATCCGGCGCACGGCTTCTTCCGTGGACACCAGACCCGGCATGGTAAAGCGGTTTCCCTTCACCATGGCCGTATCCACAAATCCGCAGCATACGCTGGTCAGGCTGATGCCGAAACCGCCCAGCCGGGCCGCATTGGCCACAATGAAACGGTCCAGCGCGGCCTTGGATGCGGAATAGGACGGCGTGCCGGGGTAGCACACGAACCCCGCGACGGACGCCATCACGCAGATCCGCCCCCGCAGCTTTTCGCCGTTTCGCTCCTGCCCGCGCATGGCTTCGACGACTGGAAAGAACGTGTTGAGCGTTCCAGTCAGGTTGATGTCCAGCATGTCGCGGACGCGCTCTTCACGCTCCAGAAGTAGGCCGTCGCTGTCGGTATGCGGCAGGCCGCCCGTGATGCCCGCACAGAGAAACGCCATATCGAGCCGGTCTTCCGACGCGGCGGCGACCCACTCCGCCATGCCCTGCCGATCGCGCGTGTCCAGCACGGCCGGAACCGCTCTGGCTCCCTGCCCCTCACAGTGTCGGGCTGTTTCCATCAGGCCATCTTCAGCGTGATCGCACAGATGCAGGGAAACGCCTGGACGGGCCAGTTTCAGGGCAAGACCGCGTCCGATCCCGGATGCGGCCCCTGTAATCAGGATATTCATGGGGCCGATTTTAACAGAGTGTTTCCGCGAAGTGACCCCCGAAGGAGCGAAAACATCTCTTCTCCGTCAGGTTACTTCGCGGAGTTACAGTCCGAAGGCGGCTTGGTGCCCGCAAGAAGCTGCCCGGCGAAGCTGTGGGCTTCCGTAATCATGGCGGCGAGCGTGCCGTTATGGCTGGCGTCATGAATCCGGTGCGTCACGGGTGTTCCAGCGGCGCAGAGACGCGCGACAAGGCGTTTCTGCTGGCTTGTGGAGGTGTGCAGATCCTGCGCGCCGGATTCGATCAGGACAGGTGAGGGCAGGGAGAAGCCCGGATATTTCGCCCAGTCAAATGCAGGGGCCAGCACGCGGCCCGCTTCGGGCTCGAGCAGGGTTGCGGGCGTCAGGCCGGAGCGTTTGGCGATCGGGAAGAAGTCCGAAGCGCACATGGAGCCCGCATCATGCAGAAGGCGCTGCCCCCGGGGCGTGAAGGCCTCGTTGATGTCGGTGGACGGATCGGCCTCGACCAGCGACTGTCCGAGCGTCAGAAGTTCCGGCACGGCGGGGGAGAAGCTGTGCGGATTGGCGGGATGCAGAAGCTCCTGCGCCGCCTGTTCGTCCAGATAGGGCGGGGCGGCGGCGATCGTGCCCAGAATATGCAGATGCGGCGCATAGGTCGAAGCCATGGCCGCAGCCGCCAAAGCCGCCTGCCCACCCTGTGCATGGCCGTTCAGCACCACGTTCTCCGACAGGTCGGGGAGGCGTTCGCGGGCCGCGCGTACGGAATCCAGCACGCTCATGCCTTCCGAACGTGCATTCAACAACAGCGGTGCGCCCGGCTCGCCCATGCCGGGATAGTCGGTCGCGACGATCGCAAAGCCCTGACGCAGCCATCCGTCATAGAAACGGGCCTGAACGGTACCGATTCCCATTACGGACGGCGCGCAGGTCAGGTGCAGGCCGCTCTCTCCATGCGCCCAGGCCAGAACAGGCCAGCCTCCCGCCGGAGCCGGACCGCGCGGGACCAGAACCTGTGCCGACACGCGCACGAGCTGATGCGGGTTGCGCGCATCCGTGCTGCGATAGGTCAGGCGATAGACGGAAGCCGGTTCATGGGACGGCACGGAATCCAGCCGGATCGCCTGCCCCGCCGAGACGGGCGCGCTGACGGACCAGTTGTCGCCATCGTCATCCGAGGCGCAGCCGGACAGGGTGGCTCCGGCCGTTAGAAGCATGACGAGCGATGTCAGGGCGGTCAGCGGTTTATGGCGAAAAGAGCGATACGGCATGGGCGGTCTGTCTCCGACAAGGAGCGTCTCTCATAGCAGTGCTCTGCGTCCTGTGGGAGGAGCCATATCCGGCGTTGCGTTTGGGGCCGGACTTGGAGAGCCGACCATCCGGCGCTACAGAGAAGACCTCTGACGCGCCGGTCCGACATGATCGGATCTGATACAACGAGGATAGCCATGACCGACACCATTCCCGATCGTCTCTCCGCCAGCCCCGACAGCCCGTATTACAACGAAGAACTGCTGTCGCGCGGCATCGGCGTCCGCTTCAAGGGCGAAGAGCGCACCACCGTCGAGGAATACTGCATCAGCGAAGGCTGGGTGCGTCTGGCCGTCGGCAAAGCCATGGACCGTCGTGGCCGTCCGATGACGATCAAGGTCACGGGGCCGGTCGAGGTCTGGATCAAGGATTCCGAAGAAGACGCATGATGACACAGGCCAGCTCCACCGGGACCGCACCCCGCCGCATCGTTATCGACACCGATCCGGGTCAGGACGATGCCGTGGCCATCCTGCTGGCGCTGGCCTCGCCGGAACTGGCGGTCGAGGCCATCACGACCGTTGCTGGCAATGTTCCCGTCGCCCTGACGACGAAAAATGCCTGCGCCCTGCTCGAACTGACGGGCCGGACCGATATTCCGGTATTCGCGGGCGCAGCGCGTCCGCTGCATCGCGCACCCATCAGCGCCGAGCATGTGCATGGCGAAACGGGCATGGCGGGCGCCAATCTGCCCGAGCCGACGCTGCGTCCACAGGCTATTGATGCCGCAACCTATCTCGTGGACCTGCTGCGTCGTGAGCCCGAGGGCACGATCACGCTGGTCTGCCTGGGCCCGATGACGAATCTGGCGCTGGCCCTGACTCATGCACCGGACATCGCATCCCGGATCGCGGGGATCGTGGCCATGGGCGGTGCCCAGCGCGAGGGTGGCAACATCACGCCGACCGCTGAATTCAATTTCTTCGTGGACCCTCATGCCGCCCGCATCGTCATGCGTTCCGGCATCCCCATCACGCTTCTGCCGTTGGATGTGACGCATCGCGCCATTGCCACACCGGCCCGCCTGAAGCCGATTGCGGCGGTTGGCTCGCCCGTGACGGACATGGTCGTGCGGATGCTGGGGGCGGAAGACCGGTTCGAGAAGCAGAAATATGGCTGGGAGGGCGGTGCGTTGCACGATCCGCTCACCATCGGCTTCCTGTTGTGGCCGGAGCTTTTTGCAGGGCTGCGCTGCAATGTGGAGATCGAGGTCGACGCGCCGCTATGCGTGGGTCAGAGTGTTGTGGATCTGTGGAACGTAACCAATCGCGTTCCGAACGCGTTATGGATCAATGACGTTGATGCAGACGCCTTCTATTCCCTGCTGACGGAAAGACTTGCCCTTCTGGACTAACGTCTTTGCCGTCACATCATGACGTTGGAGGACCCGAACATGGCAGACCCGACACATCAGGATCGTTTCTCAGTCGTCATCGTCGGCGGTGGTGCCGCTGGCATCACCATCGCAGCCCAGCTCAGACGCGAACGCGCCAACCTCTCGATCGCCATTATCGAGCCGTCCACGACCCATGCCTATCAGCCCGGCTGGACGCTGGTGGGTGCTGGTGTGATGACGCTTCCCGAAACGTTGCGGCAGGAAGGCGGGCTGATCCCGCGCAATGTCGAATGGTTGCGGGACAGCGTTGAGAGCTTTCAGCCCGAAGCCAATACCGTGACACTGAAAGGCGGCCGCGTCGTCGAATATCGCCGTCTGATTGTCTGCCCCGGTCTTCAGCTTGACTGGGACAAGATCGAAGGTCTGTCCGAGACGCTGGGCCGTAATGGCGTGACGTCCAACTATTCGCGCGAGACAGTCGCCTATACATGGGAATGCATCCGGCATCTCGATGGTGGCAAGGCGCTGTTCACGCAGCCGCCCATGCCCATCAAATGTGCGGGCGCACCGCAGAAAATCGTCTATCTGGCCTGCGATCACTGGCGCCGCGAAGGTTCGCTCCACCGCACCGATGTCGATTTCTCGATGGCGGGCAATGCGCTGTTCGGCGTGTCCTATTACGTCCCGTCGCTCCAGCGCCAGATCGACTATTACGGCGTGAACCTTCACAAGCAGGAAAACCTGATCAAGGTGGATGGCGAGAAGCGCGAGGCCACGTTCCAGATCGTCGGGACGGACGAGACTGTCGTGCGGCCATTCGACATGCTCCATGTCGTGCCGCCGCAAAGTGCTCCGGATTTTATCAAGGCAAGCCCGCTGGCCAATGAAGTCGGGTGGCTGAACGTCGATCCGGCCAGCCTGCGGCACAAGACCTATGACAATATTTTCGGTGCCGGAGACGTCCTGGGCACCAGCAACGCCAAGACCGCCGCGGCTGCCCGCGAACAGGCTCCAGTCGTTGTGGAAAACCTTCTGGCCTCACTCGACGGTCGCCCGCAGACGGGTAACTATGATGGCTATGGCGCCTGCCCGCTCACGGTGTCCTATGGCAAGGTCGTGCTGGCCGAGTTCCTGTATGGCGGCAAGGTCGCGCCGAGTTTCCCGTATGACCAGCGCAAACCCAGCCGTTTCGCATGGTTCCTCAAAACGGAAGTGTTTCCGAAGCTCTACTGGTACGGAATGCTCAGGGGCTACAACATCAAGGTCAAGCATACGCCCAAAGAAACGAGTTGAGTCTCTTTGGATCACTGAGCATTGCAACGGGGCGGATCAAAATCCGCCCCTTTTTTTATGTTCGTCTCGGGCTGCGGGCAAAAAAAGGGGGGCCGAAGCCCCCCTTTTTCCAGTTTTCCCTCTGATCGCAGGATCAGAAATGAACCCCGAGATTCATCTGGAAGGAACGGCCGATGATCGCATCGTAGTAGCGATTCAGGCTGACCGTACCGGGATATTTCGGCAGCGCATTGGTGATGTTGTTCACCATGAAGTTGGCGCTGAAGTTCTTGGTGATGTCATAGCCCAGCGTCAGGTTGAAGTAAGTCCAGGAAGGACGGTTGTTAGCAGCATAATAGTTAGACGGAACCTGAACGGCATATTTTGTTGGACCATACCAGATCGTCTGCCACTGAACCGAGAGCGGGCCGCGAATGTAGTTGGCATTCAGCGTGAAGCTGTCGTTTGGTGCACTCGTTGTACCAGACAGAAGATAGCTGCTGCCCAGATACGACTGTTGGCTCTTCAGGTAGTGGACATATGTGCCTGTGAGGCCAACAGAACCAGCAGAAGCAGGCAGGCCAACACGCGTGAGGGATGTGTTGTATTCGAGATGGGCCTGAAGGGCCTGCGTCTCATAGTTGGCAATATTGTAGTAGCCGACTTGGTAGTTTTCAAGCTGATGTGTTGATGAATTACGCTGGAACAGATTGCAATAAGCGTTGCTCGGACCATAGGACGTCGAGTCATAGCACGCGTCCATGACATCTTCCGCGCCAAGATACGTGATCGCATTATTGATTTTTACATCCACGAAAGAGCCGGTGAAGTCAAAGCCGCGGATAAAGTGCGGGCGAAGTTCCAGGCTTCCTGTATAGCTGGTTGAGACTTCGTTCTTCAGCTTGTTGTTGCCGCCAGCCGTGCCTGTGATGGAGAAGTTATTAAAGTCGGATTCAAAAGGCTGGCTGATTCCGGCCTTTGCGCAGTTTGCTGCACGGATGGCAGGATTTGGGCCAGCGCCGATCCCCGCTGTCGAGCAGGGGTCGGTACCATACTCATAGTCTGTGCTCCGGGGCGCGAATAGTTCGGTCACAGATGGGTTACGCACGGAGCGTGCATAGTTGCCGCTCAGGCCGAAGTCCTGTGTCGGCCACCATGCTCCACCGAACATGTACGTCCAGTAGCCGCCGGTCATGCTGTTGTTGATGTAACGGCCGTTCGCTGTGGCGGACAGGCTGTAGGCGCCGGGGACATGCATGCTGGGAGAGATCAGAGGAACGTCAAGTTCACCGAAAACTTCATGCGTGTGATATGCGCCACCAGTGGGAGGAAGTGAGGTTGCGTTGCCGTATTGCAGATACGAACCGTCGCTCTGTAGCCACCCGCGGGAGAACGCATCGGGAGTGAAGCGATAACCCTCACGACGATGTTCATAACCGATATCCCATTTCACGTCGCCTGCGGGGAGCCGCATTACTGTGCTGGAAATTTCGCCCTGAATATCACGCTGTGCGTTGGCATTTTTCTGATGGGCATCTGCCGTTATGTAATTCACGGCTGCTGGCGAAGACTGACCCGTACCGAAAGGATTGAACGGTGCGCAGGTAGCACTGCGAGTCTTTACAGGTGCGTTGGTGTAGCCGGGGGAGCAGATGATGTTACCGTTCGCATCCGTTGTGGAATTAACCGCATTGATGAGGTTCTGTGCTACGATGGACGGTGCCCATGTATCGTTCAGGTAGCGGCTGTATTCGCCCTGGACTTTCCAGTTGAAGTGACGACCGACGGCGTCGAAGTCACCATTCAGGCCGCCCTGGAAGCGGAACATCTGCATCGTTGTTTGGAACATCCCGCCGTCCAGGTCCTGATTCAGACGCGACATATAGAATGTGTCGGTCGGCAGACCTTTGGCGGCAAGTGCGTTCTTGATCGTTGTCTGTTCAGCAGATGTCAGAAACGGATTGTTCGTGCTGAGCTGGTAAGCACCTGTTACGGCACCATCGTTGTGATAATTCTCCAGAGTCAGTGGCTCATTGAATGATGGCGTGCTCCAGGTGCCCTGTGCGACCTCACTGGACGCTGTTCCGCGAGCGTACCAGCCTTGCCACGTTGCATGAATATGATCGGTGATATCGTAATGACCGAGCAGTGTCAGGTTGAGCTTGTTGGTCGGGGTGAAGAGCTGGCCGTAGTCCTGAAGGGCAGTTCCGTTACCCCCTACCACAGTTGTTGAGCTTTTTGTTGCGTAGTTCCACGTGACAGGAACGAGAGACTGCCCGTTCCGGCTGAACATTAGTGGCTGACCTGCGGCATTCGAAATGCCATCCACAACTTTGCCATACGAGATGGGAACATTTTCGCCCGTCAGCTGTGGAATACCGGTTACGGTAGCAGTGATGTTGCGGGAAGCCTTGTCGAAATTATAGATATAGGGAGAGTTTGTGCTGCCGTACGGTGCGCGGACATAGCCGATCCGGTCACGCCCGGTCAGGTTGATACGGTCATTGTCCAGCATACCGCCCTGATTGCGGTATTCAACGTCAAAGACCATGCCTCCCTTGCCGTGATCGAAATCATGGCCGACTTTGAAGGTAATTTTTTCGCCGGGGGCATCGAGCTTCTGGCTCCAGTTGCCCTGAGCATTGAAGTCCACACCCGTGAAGTGATCATCAAGCTGGTAGTTAACCACACCGGCAACGGCGTCCGCGCCATAAGCAGCGCCAGCGCCACCAAGCTTGGTGTCCACACCCTTTAGAAGAGAGGTCGGAACGGCGCTGACGTCGACCTGGGAGCCCGAGCCCGCGCCGTACAGAGAGGCCGTCGAGCCACCTACCATGCGCATACCATCGATTAGCGTCAGGGTCCGGTCACTGCCCAAGTTGAGCAGGGAGGTGAAGGACTGACCGGCGCCGAAGCTGCCTTGGGCACCGATTGGCGTATTGTCGCCGACGCCGAAAGCCGGGTTTTCACGCATCAGCGCGATGCCGATATCGGTGTATCCGCGCTTCTTGATCTGGTCTGCAGACAGTGACGTACCAGCCATGACGTTTGTCAGACGCGTCTGCGACAGACGCGTGCCAGTGACCGTAACCGTTTCAGAAACCTTCAGATTTTCAGCTTCAGCAGACGCTTCGGCGTCTCGCATGACCTTACTGTTGGTGCTGGTTGCTGCTGTTGCCGTGACTGGAGCGACGACCGGAGCTGCCGCCGTTGGGGCGGTCGTTGCGGTGGCGGTTTTTGTATGTGCCTTTTTCTTGGTAGCACTCTTATGAACGGCAGCATGTTTTGTAGGGGCTGTCGTTGTGGTCTGTGCATGAGCGCTGATGCTGGGCAGAACGCTGTAGGAAATGCCGGCCATCAGGAACATCCGGACGACTGTCCGGGGCGCAGGTGTGCGTCTTTTGAGTGAATGTTGCACAGAGGTGGTCATCGCGGCCGTTGTCCCTTCTCGATAAGGTCGCATGAAATTTTTGTATCTCTGGCGACATGTTCATCGAAAATCGAAACGGTGTGCAATGCTTCTGCTACGAAAATGCAACATGCTTGACACATGTCATGAAAGGCGTTGCGCTTATGTCACATTTTCGTATTTCGGAGTTTTATTTCAAATAAATTCAGAAAGAATAAAGTAAATATAAATATAAAAAATAAATATAAAAACCAATATGATTTAAATAAATATAAAAACTAAATGATATTTATATATATCGAGGAAAATATTCTAAATAACCAATAAATTAAAATTATTTCATTCGTCTATATTTTTTCTTTTAATGCTAAAAAATAATCCTCATGTATATATGGAATTCTTTTTTGATATCTAGGTGCTATCGGGCATTCTTCATAAAATCCGAAAAGTAACTTAGTAGCGATTTATAATCGTTCATATGGAAGATTTTTCTTCCCCTGAACCTACCAGAAAACAAAGGAAAAACGATTCGAGGGCCGTTTTTTGCTCATTAATAACGAATCATAAAGGTTGTTACGGTTTTACGTTGGCTGCTGTCTTTAGAGATGGTCGTACTTTTTGACGGCAGAATGTACGACCATTTCCAAACCCTAATGAAAACGGCAGGGCTGATCCGTGGTTGGCTGTTCATCCGTCTGGATGACCATCAGGGTGACGGGGCCGTCGCCGATATTGCCCGCGAAATGACCAATATGGCCTTTTGCGTCCTTGCGACTCATCTGGTCTTCGCCGAGGGAGACGTCCCCGGGTCCCATGACGACCTTTTTTCCATCCATGGCCGTCACGTACCAGGAGCCCTTCAGCGGAATGATCCACTGGACTTTGGGGTCGGGGTGCCAGCTTCCGTCCCAGTGCGCGGGCTGTACAGTGGAAATGATCCGGGCATTGCCTTCATGCACATGGTCCTGCCATTGCGGCCCTGCGGGTTTGGACATGGTTTTCAGATCGTAATTATGGAACGGGCAGCGGGTCATGTGACTGATGCCGTCATGGTCCGTCCAGTTATGCCAGTACCAGGCCGTTGGCGGAGTGGGATCAGCAGCGTGTGCGGCACCGAAGGCCGTTACCACAAGGAGTGCCGCAGCTAGGGGAAGAAGGCGTGTCATGCGTCTGATCCTTTCAGGGCGGGTGGCTGATATCGGTTCATGGGAGCGATGTCGTTGAAGCGTTCCTGATGCGGCGTGCAGACCAGCTCGACGATCATGCCCCAGGGCGTGCGGCCGTAGCAGAACATGTTGCCCGGTGCGGCTTCGAGAGAGGGCTGGCCCTGTGGTTCGGTCAGGAGAGTGCCACCGGCCTTCTGGAAACGGTGGCAGGCCGCGTGAATGTCATCGACATAGACGGCGAAATGCTGAAGGCCCCAGTCGCACGGGCGCGCGGCCTCGCGCTGGTCAGGGCCTTTCATCTCGAACAGTTCGATGCCTGGTCCATGACCGAGCGCCATCATGCACATTTCGATGACGACGGTGCCGCCCGGAAGGCCGAGGATTTTTTCCGTCTCCGGACCTTTCTGAGGCGCGGTGCGGGTGACGTTTCGGTAGAGGGCAACTGCCCCGAACGCTTCTTCAAGAAAGCGGATGGCAGAGTTGATGTCCGGGACGGTGACGCCGACATGGTCGATGCCACGCGGCAAGCCTGAATGTTCTGTGGTCAAGGGGCGATCCTCCGTTGCAGAAGATCTCAACCCCTGAGGAAACGCACGGTTGCCAGAATGCCCGTCACATTGCGGCAAGCCGTGTCAGCAGAGGATGCCTGGAATCAGGCCTCGTCGGTTGGGCGTTTGGGCAGCAGAGCCGGGACGAATACCATCGTGCAGAGCAGTGTGCAGCCAAGGGACATCAGAAGCAGTCGCCCCATGCTCGCCGTGCCCGGATGGCCCGAGCGGGCGAGGGAGCCGAAAGCCGTGGCGGTCGTCAGGGCGGAGAACAGCACCGCGCGCGCCGTCGGAGACGTCAGCGGGCCCTTCACCCCTTCGCGCCAGTTCATGACGAAATAGATGTTGAACGACACGCCCACACCCAGAAGCAGCGGCAGGGCGATGATGTTGGCGTAGTTCAGCGTCTCCGGCACCGTGACGATCAGGATGACGGTCAGGAGGGTCGACATCAGCAGCGGTGCCATGACAAGGGCGGCATCCAGCAGGCGGCGCAGTACGACCAGCAGGATGATGGCGATCATGATGAGGGCGCAGATAGCCGCCACCTTGAAGGCATGGACGATTGTATTGGCACTTTCCGTGATTTCCATCGCGGGGCCAGCAACATCCGGATTGACCGAACGCAGTTCGCTGACGAAGCGGTGCAGCACCGGCGTTTCGGACATCTGCCCCTTGGGATGGATTGTCAGCCGTGCGCGGCCATCAGGCAGAACATAGTCGCGGCGCACATCCTGCGGAATGTTTTCCATCGTAACGGGCGCGGGCTGAAGCGCCATCCGCAGCATCGAAAGTTCGTCCGGCAGGAAGCGCGTCAGGGCGGTGCTGGCCTGAAGCAGCGTGTTGTCCGGTGCCGTGGAAAGCGTGTGCAGCGCCTGACGGATTTTCTCCAACGGTGCGGGAAGCTGCTCCTTTACGGCGTCCAGCTTCTGCACGGCGGCGATGGCGGCAGCGCGGATGGCGGCAGCGTCCGGTGCGGGTTCAGGATTGGCGACCGTGATGGTCGGCAGGAGAATGGAGGCGGTGTCCTCGATCATGGCCAGCTTGGTTTTCTGGTCATCGGGAACCAGCGCGCCGAGCCACAGCACGTCATGCACGCTGGGAAGCTTCGAGAATTCCGCTGCCTCTTTCGCCGCGTCCGTCAGGTTCGGGGTCAGGACCTGCGCGCTGTAGGGCGTCGTGAGCGGATTGGCTTCCAGCAAATGGAGCGCCCGCATTCCCTCGGTGTTGGGGTCCTTGGTGTGCAGCGGGTCGGCGTCGAACTTCAGGAGCGGCATAAGGGCCAGCCCCACGATGCCCAGAAGGGCGAAGATGCCGACGACCTTGTGGCGTTTGTGGCGCAGGAACGCGTCCGCAGGCGCCATGAACGCAAAGCCCGGCTCTCCGCTGCCCAGCTTCGCGCGAAAGACGGACAGCAGGGCTGGCAGAAGCGTCATCGTGCAGAAAAAGGCGATCAGCATGCCGAAACCTGCGATCAGCCCGAGCTGCGCCACACCAATAAAGCTCGTGGGATAGAACGCCAGGAAGCCCGCCGCTGTGGCGAGGGCTGCGACAAGGATCTGCGCGCCGCTTTCCTGACCTGTCAGAACGATGGCGTCATGCAGGGACGGATACGAGCCGTCCGGGTTGCGCTGTCCGCGCAGGCGCACGCTGTACTGGATGGCGAAATCGACCGCGATGCCGACGAACAGGATGGCAAACGCCACCGAGATCAGATTCAGCTCACCCACAGCCAGAGCCGCAAAGCCGGTCGTCAGCAGCAGGCCAGCAATGAGGGTCAGCAGGATCGGAAGGATGACGCGCGGGGAGTGGACCGCAAGAATCAGCCAGACCGCGACCAGAACCAGTGAAATGATGAGCCCCAGCACCATGCCGTGAGCGACGGTAGAGAACTCCTCATCCGACAGCTTCACTTCACCGGTAATGATGCCGGTGGCCTGCTTCGTTTTCACGAATTCAAGGTTGTTGATCGCCTGACGCATGGCGGTCGTAGCGCCTTCGCCGGGCTGGAAGGAGCTGTAATCGAGCTTGGGTTGTGTGACGACAAATTCGTAGCGCGAGCCCAGTTCCGCCAGCTTGCCGATCAGCAGGTTCTGCCAGGACATATCCTGCGGATGGCCGTCCGCGGCTTGTGTCAGAGAAGTTGCGAAGCCGTCCAGCGCGCCGTTGAAGCCGCTGGGGATGCCCTGACCGGCCTTGATGCCCTCACCGATCAGGCCCAGCGCGCCGAACAGCCCGCGCGCAGACGGATCGGCTGCCAGTGTGCCAAGGAAGGGCTGTGCGGAGACGATCGAATCCAGCAGCGGCTCCAGATCCTTCGTGTCGAGGAACAGGAAGCCGTGACTGTTATAGAAAGGGTTGTCGCCGGGGAGGCTGACCGTCTTGAAATGCGTGTGGTCCTGCGAAAGCGTGGCCGCAAGCTCCCGTGCCGCGATGCGTCCCTGTTCGGGGATGCGGCTGTCGAGGATGGCGACGAGCTGGTTGCTGTCCTGCGGGAACAGGCGCGTCAGCTCCATGCTCCGCTTTTTCCACGGCAGACTGTTGGCAAACATCTTGCTCGTGTCCGTCGTCACGCTGATGCGTGTGACACTCAGGGCAACGCAGGCGGCACAGAGCAGTGCAAACAGCGCCAGAACGAGGGGCGCACGACGCGCGCAGACGGCATTCAGCCGACCGGTCAGATCCGAAAACATGGGGGCTACCCTTAACAGAACGGGCAGCGTTTCCCTACCCCATCCTGACATTTCGGCGATCCTGATGCAGAAGGAAAGCCATGACATGGACTCTACCCGGCCTCGCGACCTACGAAAGTGTGATTAAGAACAGCGTTTTCCGCGCTTCCGCAGCTCCTGTGGAAGACGAAGCCGCCGCCATGGCCTTCTTTCGTGACGTCGCCGTGCTGGAGGCGACCCATAACTGCTGGGCCTTCAAAACCGGTCAGCGCTTCCGGTGCAGCGATGACGGCGAACCCGGAGGGACGGCCGGGCGGCCCATTCTGTCCGCCATCGAAGGGCAGGATTTCGACAATGTCATGATCGTCGTTACACGCTGGTATGGTGGCGTGCAGCTCGGGGCCGGGGGGCTGGTGCGGGCCTATGGCGGCGCGGCGTCGGCCTGTCTGCGCGAGGCAGAACGGATCGAGCGGATCGAAACCGTGCCTCTGCGCTTTCACTGCCCGTTTTCCAGCTATGCGATGGTGGAGTCCAAGATCGAAAATTGGCGTGCGAGCCGGACGGAATGCGAGTTCGACGCCGAAGGCGCGTGGATGACGCTGGCCGTGCCAGTCGAAGAGGCGGATGCCATCACGGACTGGCTGCGGGATCTGACGCGGGGGCAGATGGACATTGCCCGGCTAGATTAAATACTAAAAAAAATAGTCATTTTTATTTAAAACCATCATGATTGATGTTTTTTCAGGTCTGCATAATGTTCTGCGAACCCCGTCTGGAGTTTGCAGGGCATGTTACGTCATCATTCATATCGGAATCGGTCCATTCTGGCTATGATGGCGCTTGGAATCTGCACCTCCCGACTGGCAGCGGCAGCCGATTCGTCCACCGTCCCGACTGCACGTCCGGAAGAATGGATCCACGTTCTTTCTACGGAACGTCCCCCCATCCAGAACTATCCCCATGCTGGCGTCGTGGGCCAGCCGCGCCGTGTTGTGGCCAGTCAGAACCATGCGCCGCAGGGGCGGCAGGGTCCGTGGGGCGCGTTCAGTTATGGTAACGGCGAATCAGCGGGCTTCGGACCGGTCGGTCGTTACGGTGTGGCCCCCTGGGCGGAGGACTGGAGTTTCCTGCGCGACAAAAAGCGCCGGGACGACCCGTTCGATCCGCTGAAGTTCATCGCCCTGAATGATGCGAGAACGATCTGGCTGTCCTTTTCCGGCGAAACGCGTCTGCGCAACTGGTACGAGGAGGCGCCTTTTCTGGGGAAGAAGGGCAACAGCAATTCCGGCCGGTTCGGTGTGCGGAACCTGTATGGCGCGGACCTGCATCTGGGCGAGCATGTAAGGTTGTTCGGGCAGCTCATCAATGCGGATGCGGGGGGCTGGAAAGGCTTCGGCTACAATACGACGTACCGCAAACGGCTGGATCTCCAGCAGGCTTTCATTGAGTTCAAAGGCAAGCTCGCAGGTGCGCAGACCGGCTTCATGTTCGGCCGTCAGCAGTTCCTCGATGCGCCGTCTTACGTTCTGTATAACCGCGAAACGCCCAACGTGCCGCTGTCATGGAACGGCGGGCGCATTTATGCGATCTGGCCCAATATCCGCGTGGATGCGTTCGATTTCGTCCAGACCAAGACCGACGCGACCCTGATGTTCCACGATACGGAAGATTACAACACGCGCCTGTATGGCGGGGACATCACGGCTCTCGTGCCGCAGTTTTCCATAGGTAGCGAGACGGTTCATTCATTTCTGGATATTTTCTATTACGGCTATCGCTATGGCGGCAGCCTGTCCGTCGTCCCCCTCGCATCCGGTGCCCTGAAAGGCACGTCTTCACGCGGGAATGTCGGCTTCCGCTGGTACGGTACCGCCGCGTCTTTCGAATATTCGTTTGGGGGTCTCTATCAGGATGGGACGTTCCAGAAATCAGGCAGCGCGAAAAAGAGCGACGTGCAGGCTTATTCGGTCAATACAATCGTGGGATACCGGCATACGCCTTCGCCACTGCATCCATTCATCGGCGTTCAGGCGGATCTGTATTCCGGCGGGGCCAACGGAACGGCCGGCCCGGTTCGCACCTATATGGCGCCCTTCAACCCGCAGACGAATTATCTGGACACCACGACCTACATCCAGCCCTCCAACCTCGTCAGCCTCTCGCCAGTCCTGAGCGTCACGCCTTGGAAAGGCTTTGCGAGCATCCAGTTCAAGGTGCCGTTCATGTGGCGGGAGAATGCTGATGGCGCGATCTGGAACTCGTCCGGCCCGTACACATTCTCGAAAACCTATCACGGCGGCTATATCGGCGTGGTGCCGCAGGCGTCCCTCAAGCTCCAGCTTAACCGGCACCTGACCTGGCAGATCTATGGCGCGCGGTTCATGGCCTCGAACGGGTTACATGCGGCGGGCGGCAAAAGCGGAAGCTACGCCCAGTCCAATGTCGTCTTCCGCTTCTGAAAGCTTCTGTTATTCGTCCTTGTCGGAAAACAGCCCGACCAGATCCGTCAGATGTCCGATTTCGCGTAGTTTCAGGCCTGTGGGCGGCTTGACCCGCGCGGAAGCCGCCGAGACGCGCCGGGGCAGAATGGCCTCGCCAAAGCCCAGCTTGGCGACTTCCTTGAGACGCAGATCGGCCTGACTGACCTGCCGGATTTCGCCCGAAAGCCCGACTTCGCCGAAATAGGCGGCACTGGGGGAGGTCGGATGGCCCGTGGCGGCGGACACAAGGGCCGCGGCCACCGCCATATCGGCAGCCGGTTCGTTCACGCGCAAACCGCCCGCGATGTTCAGATAGACGTCCATATTCGCAAGCTTGAGGCCACATCGGGAATCCAGCACGGCCAGCAGCATGTTCAGTCGCGACGTATCCCAGCCCACAACAGCCCGTCGCGGCGCCCCATCTCCGGCCTTGGGAGACAGCAGCGCCTGAATTTCCAGCAGGACCGGGCGCGTGCCCTCCAGCCCTGCAAAAACGGCCGAGCCCGCGATATTGCCCCGCCGCTCCGCCAGAAACAGCGCGGAGGGATTAGGCACTTCTGTCAGCCCGATATCGGTCATGGCGAAAACGCCGATTTCGTCGGTCGCGCCAAAGCGGTTTTTGGCCGCGCGCAGGATACGGAACTGATGCCCGCGATCGCCCTCGAAATACATGACCGCATCGACCATGTGTTCCAGAACACGTGGCCCGGCGAGGGAGCCTTCCTTCGTGACATGCCCGATCAGGATCAGCGCAAAACCGAGCGTCTTGGCCAGCCGGATCAGCTCGAACGCACTCGCCCGCACCTGGGAGACCGATCCCGGCGAGCTTTCCACGCTTTCCAGCCACATCGTCTGGATGGAATCGATGACCACGACCGTATGCGCCCGGTCCTGCTCCAGCGAGCCCACGATTTCCCCGACATTGATGGAGGCCGCAAGATCCAGCGAGTCCAGCATTTTGGGATCACGGTCCAGACCCAGCCGCTGGGCGCGGATGCGGATCTGGTCCACCGATTCTTCGCCCGACACATACAGGACGCGATGCCCCGACCGCGCGAGCGCGCAGGTCGTCTGGAGCATGAGCGTGGATTTGCCGATGCCCGGATCACCGCCGACCAGCACGACGGACGCCGGGACAAGACCTCCGCCCAGAACGCGGTCCAGTTCGGCAATGCTTGTCGTAATGCGCGGGGGCGGGCGCGTTTCGCCATCCAGCCGGACTGTTTGCAGGCGCCCTGAACTCAGCTTGCCGGTCTTGCGGGCCGTCGGCTCGACCGTCTCTTCAACCAGCGTGTTCCATTCGCCGCAGGCCTCGCATTTCCCGTTCCATTTCGGATAGGTGGCGCCACAGTTCTGGCAGACGTAACGGGTGGTCGGCTTTTTGGCCAAGGCTGGTCTCTTCGATTTGAGGGGAACAAACCCAGTATATAGGGAGTGCTTAACCGTTGATCCAGCCGGGGCTTTGCCCCGGACCCCACCAAAGGTCGCGACCTTTGGAAACCTTTAGAATCAGGGTGCAGGGATCAAGATCCCTGCCGGGCCCGGGCAGAGCCCGGAATCCTTACTCCCGCGTCCGCAGAATCAACCGCGCCAGAAGCCGCGAGACCACAATAATCAGCAGAAACCCAAGAAGCTGAAGCACCATGTTCGGATGTGCGGGCTGATGACGGAACATTATGAACAGGAGCGGCAGGGCGATCAGATAGCTCAGCCCGATGCGCTTCCAGATAATGGGATCGGTTTTCGGGAAACGGGGCAGGAGGCTCATTTGCGTAGCTCCATGGTGATGGGGCCTTCGCGTCGGCCATGGGTGAACTGATCCACCATGGCGTTGCCCGAATTCATGAGCTCGGACGCTTCGCCCTGCCAGATCAGCTTCCCGCGATAGAGCATCGCCGCACGGTTCCCAATCCGCTGGGCCGAGGCCATATCGTGAGTGATGGCAATGGCGGTGGAGCCGAGCTTCTGCACGCAGTCCACGATCAGCCCGTCGATGACGGCGCCCATGATCGGGTCCAGCCCGGTCGTGGGTTCATCGAAGAACATGATGTTGGGATTGCCCGCAATGGCGCGCGCTAGACCGACGCGTTTCTGCATACCGCCCGAAAGCTCAGACGGGCTGAGTTCGCCGACAGACGGGTCCAGCCCCACCTGTTCGAGCAGACCTCCGGCTATTTGCAGTGCCTGCGTGCGGGACGGGGTCGCGCCATTGCGGTCGGAATGCTTGGCGCGAACGCCGAACGCCACGTTCTCGCCAACGCTCATGCTGTCGAACAGAGCACCGTTCTGGAACAGCATGCCGATCTGCCGACGCAGGGCATCCTGCTTGGAACGCGAAGCCGTCAGCAGGTTTTCGCCGTCGATCTCGATTGTTCCGGCGTCGGGCTCGATCAGACCGAGAATGCAGCGCAGCAGGACGGATTTCCCAGAGCCGGACCCGCCGATGATGACCATGGACGTGCCAGCTTCGACATCGAGATCCACGCCATCAAGCACGATCTTGGAGCCGAAAGCCTTGTGCAGGCCGCGGATGCGGATCTTTGGGATGCCTAGGGAATTGCTCATTGTGAGAAGAACAGATCTGTCAGGAGATAATCGAACAGCAGGAGCAGGATGGACGCGCCCACGACAGCGGCTGTCGTGGCCGAGCCCACGCCCTCTGCGCCGCCACGGCTGTTATAGCCGTTATAGCAGCCCAGAAGCGCGATTAGGAATCCGAACACCGCCGCTTTGACGAGGCCGACGACGACATCCATCGTCTTGAGCGAATCCAGCGTGGCCGTGATGTAGGTCGAGGGCGAAAAACCGAGTTTGGCGACCGAAACCGTGAAGCCACCCATGACACCCAGAATATCTGCGACCAGCACGAGACAGGGCAGCGCGAGCGTTCCGGCCAGAAGACGCGGCGTCACGAGATATTTCATCGGATCGGTGGACAGCGTGGTGAGCGCGTCAATCTGGTCGGTCACGCGCATGGTGCCGATCTGTGCGGACATGGCCGCGCCTACGCGCCCGGCGACCATCAGCCCGGCTAGAACAGGGCCAAGCTCACGGGTCACGGCAAGGACGACGATCCCGGCAATGGCGCTCTGCACATGATACTGCCCGAAGCCCACATAGGACTGAAGTGCGATCACGGCCCCTGAAAACAGGGCCGTCAGCGCCACAACGGGAAGGGAGAAGAACCCCGTCTCGATCAGGCTGGAGAAGAAAATCCGCCAGTAAAAGGGCGGTCGCACCAGATGCGACAGAGCCTCCAGCGCGAACAGGGCCAGAGCACCTGCTTGCTTGATAAGGCCGAGAGCGGCGCGGCCAAGGGCCGCTATGGGGTCAAGAACGGCATTCACCCTTCAGCCCCTACCCTGCCTGCATCCGGACGTCAAAGTTTCCGTCCTGCATTCAGGCGCGTCGGCCGTCGGTCCGCTCCAGATCCCGGAACTGCCGCTCCAGACTGAAATCGGAGGATGTAACGCAGCGTTCGATCAGGCCGAGCCTGCGCTCCATGCGCGCCAGCCGATCCTGAAGCCGGGCCAGGGGATGGCCCGGCGGGACGGAGCGGGAGAAATCTTCCGCGGCTTCGGGCTGCGGACGCCGGAAACCAAGCACGGCATCCCTGATCACGGCTGTCGCGCTGGCGGCGGGTGTTTCCTGCCATGCCGCGCGGTGCCGGGACCAGCTCCGCACACCCTCCGCATATCCTGCGGCGGCCTTGTCCAGCGTTCCCCGGAACGGAATAACGCCTGTCCGGCGATAGCGTCGGAAAAGACGCACGGCCCAGATGATCAGAAAGATTTTCAGCAGCAGCCCAATCACCCCATGACCGCTGGAATGATGGACAGTGGATGTGTTGCCGAAAGTGATCTCAGGCGTATCCATATGGATATCGAGATGGTCAAGAACCTTGCGTGTCGCATCGGAGAGGATGGCGGACCCGTCCGGTGTGGTCACGGTCGTGATCCGCGCACCGGCTGTGTCCTCCACGGAGAGCGTGCCGGACCCGATAGGACGCTTTTTCAGCGTTTCGCTCACCTTCTGAAGCGTGATGTCGCCGCTGCCGAGAAGGGTCAGATCCGCATCGCGGGCCGTGGCGTTCAGCGTAATATCGGCCGAGCCATAATCCCGGACCGTCAGAACATCCGCGCTCCCACGTTCGATCCGGATATCGCCCGAAGACATAGCCGTGATGCTGGCGCTTGAAGCTGCGAGATCGCCGATCTGCAGGTCGCCGCTGGACAGGCTTTGCACGGTCATCCGTCCCGTCAGCCGCCCGACCGAGACGTTTCCGGGGCCTGTCATCGTCAGGTTCAGGCCGCTGGCCTGATCGATGTCGAGATCGCCGTGTCCGCTCTCCGCCGTGACGTCGCCGTTAACGCCAGTGATGCGATAGAGCGTCGTATGGTTGTGGGAGGACTGGATGTCGAGGCTGGTCCGGGCCGGAACCATGACGGTCGCACTGTCCTGAGCCGCGCAGTCCTGCGGAGTGGTCGTGAAAGTCAGGCGTTCCCCATGTTTTTTCAGGCTGCCGCTGCCGGAGACGATATGCGCATTCGGGCCGCTCACGACGGACAGGTTTTCAAGACATGTCGCCGGGATGACGAGCGTGTCAGGGCTGCTCGTTGAGGACACGTTGAAGGACGGCGGGGCTGGAGGCGAGGGAGGTGCCGGAGGGGCTGGTGGCGCGGGCGCGGCACCGCAACTCAGAAGCGCGAGCAGAGTCAGGCGCGCATGCAGATGGTGGCGCATCCCTATTCTCCCTGAGCGCCGTTCTGAGCGCTCTTTCCGATCGTCGAGGGTGCGGTCGGATTTGCTGCTGGGGCGGCGGGGGTCACTGCGGGAGCCGGAATCGTTGTCTGCGGCGCGGTCTGGGCGGGCGCGCTTGTGACAGGAAGGCTGGCAGGCGCCTGCGCTGTTTGCGGCGCCTTCGACGCGGCGTCTTTTGAGGGAGTCGGAACGCTGGGCGCCTGCGGGATGGCAGGGCTGTCAGGCGCGGAAGGCTGGCGGACAGGCGCGGGAGCCGGAACCACGGTTGGCGTGGTTGGGGCCTGAACCGTAGGGGGCTGAACCACAGGTGCCTGCATGACGGGCGCGGAAGCAGCCGGAGGCGTGACCACGGGGGCCGGAACGGTCGTGGTCGCGCTGGCAGGGGGCGTCTGGACCGGAAGGGAGGGCTGCGGCGCTGCGGGAGGAGGCGTCGGTACGGCAGCCGGTGGCGGCGGCGTGGGACGATAGATCACGCCATTCTCCGCGCCGACGCGGACGGTGCCTTTTCCCGAGCGCACCATTGGCCCTGTAACCGCCTCGATATTGACGTCACCTGTTCCGTTGGCTGCGACCGTCGCCACCGTGGCGTGAGCCAGAATGGTGGCGCTGGCCTGATCGGCCGTAATCAGCGTCAGGGCGTCGATAGTGCCCCCCGAGAGCGTCATGCCCGCATTCTGCGTCAACTGCACCGAAAGAGCCGCGAGCTGCGCCGTATCAGCCGTCAGCGTCGAGGTGCCGGAGGCCACGATCTGGGCGGCACGTTCGAGGGAGTGGATGTGGACGCTGGAGGCGCCCTGCATGTCCAGGTCGAGGGACTGGGTGTTTTCGATGTCCATGGTGGCGGAATCGAGGCTGGCGTCCAGGGAGGCGAGCTTTCCGGCGATGACGAAATGCGTGTCGTGGCTGTCGTGGATTGTCAGGCCGGTGCTGGGGGAAATGCTGATTGTCAGCTTTCCGTTGGGGGCGCAGGACTTTGTGGCGATGGAGATGCGGCTTTGCGCTTCTTCCTTGCCGGTATGCATGGAGACCTGTGCGAGGCTGCTTGAATCAAGCGTTGCCCCGTCCTTCATGTTGGGATCGACCACGACCCTGACCTGTCCGGTGCAGGGGATCGACAGGTCCAGATCCTCTCCGGACAGGGTCATGCGCGCGGCGTGGGCTGCGGGCGACAGCAGGACGGTACCCGCCAGCAGAGCCAGAAGCGCCGGGCGGCGGCCGGAAAAGAGGACGGGGCGGCGTGTCATCGTGCGTTCCTTGCTCTCCAGCCCGGGATATCCTCGTCGAGGATGCGTTCGAGCTGGTCGATCCTTTCTTCCAGACGCGTAGCATGGGCTTCGGCCTGTGTCAGGGCGGCCTGAAGCATGGGGTCCTGCTGGGGCGTACCTTTTGGTGAGCCGTTGGCATGTTTGACCATGCTGACGACAGACCAGCAGATGATGGCTGTGATGGGAACAAGGAAGGGGAAGATGGACGAATTCATGCCTTGGGCCTTTCGGTCAGCCTTTTCTCAGCCTGCGCTTTTCTTTTCGGCCACACGGCGCTTGAGGGCTTCGAATTCGTTTTCCACGACGGCATCGGTTTCAAGGGCTGCGAGTTCCTCCTGAAGGGTGGGGTGGCCGGTGCGGCGGCCCAGATCATACGCCTCTGCCTTGCCTTCAAGCTCATCAAGAGCGCGTTCCACCTGATCAAAACGGTTCAGCGTGTCGTCGATGCGGGTGTCGTAGAGTTTTTCGCGGGTTTTCAGGCGGCCCTGCGCGGTGCGGGCGCGGATGGAGAGCGCCTTTTCGCGGGATTTGGCGTCGGCGATCTTGGCCTGAAGTTTGGAGATGTCGTCGTTCTGCTGGTCCAGCCCGTCCGAGATCTGGGCGATCTGCTGTTCCAGTGCTTCGCGCGACTGTTCCACGCTGTGGCGGGCGGCCAGCGCCGCGCGGGCGAGATCGTCGCGGTCCCGTTCGATGGCGAGACCGGCCTTGCGGTGCCATTCGTCTTCTTCGTGCATCATGGTGCGGACGCGGCGTTCGAGCTGTTTGCGTTCGGCGATCGTGCGGACGGCCTGACTGCGGACCTCGACCAGCGTGTCTTCCATTTCCTGAATGACCAGACGGATCATTTTCTGCGGGTCCTCGGCATTAGCGAGAATCGCATTCAGATTGGAGTTCACGATATCGGCGAGGCGAGAAAAAATACCCATGATGCTTTCCTTCCTGTTGAAGAGACTTAGGACAGATCCCTGCTCTTGTCAGTGATGCTGTTTTGAGGGTGTTATGAACTGAAGACCTGAACGGGGGCGTGAGAGACCATAAAATGGCGAGAAGCACCGATATCGACGAGGTGCCGACCCCGATCGGGCGGGCTCCGGCATTTCTGGGGATGCTGGATCAGGTCTCCCGTCTGGCGCCCCTGCGGCGTCCGGTTCTGGTGATCGGAGAGCGCGGGACCGGCAAGGAACTGGTGGCGGCGCGTCTGGCTCTGCTGTCGGACCGGTGGGACCGGCCGCTGGTGAAGCTCAACTGCGCGGCCCTGCCCGAAGCGCTTCTGGACAGCGAACTGTTCGGCCATGAGGCGGGGGCGTTCACCGGCGCGCAGAAGCGGCGTCTGTCGCGCTTTGAGCGGGCGGACGGGGGCACGATGTTTCTGGACGAGATCGGCACCGCGTCTCAGGCCGTGCAGGAAAAGCTGCTGCGGGTGATTGAATATGGCAGCTTCGAGCGTGTGGGCGGCAGCGAGACCATCCGGGTGGATGTGCGGCTGATCGGGGCGACCAATGCGGATCTGCCCGCCATGGCGCGGGAAGGGCGCTTCCGGGCGGATCTGCTGGACCGGCTGGCTTTCGATGTTGTGAATATCCCGCCGCTGCGGGCGCGTCCGGAGGATATTTCCCTGCTGGCCGAGCATTTTGCCACCCGCATGAGTGCGGAACTGGGGCGGAAGATGTTTGCGGGGTTTACGGAGCGCGCGCTGGAGCGGCTGCAGGCCTATGACTGGCCCGGCAACGTCCGCGAATTGCGCAATGTGGTGGAGCGCAGCGTCTACAGGATGGATCGGCCGGAAAAGGCGCTGGACGAGATCGTGCTGGACCCGTTCGTCGTGCCTGACTGGAAGAACGTGCAGGTTCAGCGTGTGGTGACGGCGGTGCCTGTGGTTGTTCCGGCAGAGGGAGAGACGCTGACGTTCCCGCGTGATTTCGGGGCGGATGTCAGGACGCATGAGCGCAGTTTGCTGGAAGCTGCTTTGCGCGAGGCGCAGTTCAGCCAGCGGCGCGCGGCAGAACTGCTGGGTCTGACCTACTACCAGTTCCGCCATCATCTGCGGCTGCACGGGCTGGCCGACAAGGAGGCGCGGAAGGCGCTTGGCGTGAAGGAGTGAGGGCGTGTCCATGAAGCCCTCTGATGCAGGAACCGTGCCAGATGATGTTTTGGGTGGGGCTGTCGGGACGGGAGCGCATTTCACTTCATTCAGAAATGGCGTCTGAGGCCATTTTTTATGGTTTCGAACCAATTTGTGTGATGAATAATTAAAACTAAACAAAAAAGTTATATCAAACAAAATAGTTTATTTTTGGCAGGTGTGCGCCTATGTCTCTGGCAGGCCGCCTGAGCGGTCGAACTGATCTGGACACAGGCAGGTGCGACACATGTCTCTTTCACGGACGGAACTGGATCATCTTCGGCAGGTCCCGGAAGACCGGATTTTGCAGGAGACGCTGACACGGCTGCGCGGGCGTGTTGCTGTGGTGTCGTCTTTCGGGGCGGAGTCGGCGGTTCTGCTGGATCTGGTGGCGCAGATCGATCCGTCTGTTCCGGTGTTTTTTCTGGATACGAAGCGGCATTTTCCTGAGACGCTGGAGTATCGCGACCGTCTGGTGCGCAGTCTGGGTCTGTCTGATGTGCGGATCCTCTCGCCCATGCCCAAAGCGTTGCATGACCGTGATCCGCAGGACCAGTTGGCTGCGTTCGATCCGGATGCGTGCTGTGCGTTGCGCAAGGTTGAGCCGCTGGATCTGGTGCTGCCGGAATTCGATGTCTGGATTACGGGGCGCAAGCGCAGCCAGTCCGCAACGCGCACGGCGTTGCCGGTTCTGGACCCACAGCCTGATGGCAGCGTGAAGCTCAACCCGCTGGCGGGCTGGGGCCCGGCGCAGATTGAGGCGCAGATGCAGCGCCGGGATCTGCCGCGGCACCCCCTGGTTGCAAAAGGTTACACCTCGATCGGTTGTGCTCCGTGCACAAGGGCGGTCAAGGATGGTGAAGATGGACGGGCGGGCCGGTGGGCCGGTCTGGCCAAGACGGAATGTGGCATTCACAGGCCGGCATGACTACGGAGCGGATAATGACGCAGACACCGATCCTGTCGCGGGATCAGTCCACCACAAGCTTGGCACAACCACGGATCATGGATGATCTGGACCAGCTTGAGGCCCAGAGCATTTTCATTCTGCGCGAGGCCTATCGCAAGCTGAAGCCCCTGTCCCTGCTGTGGTCGCTGGGCAAGGACAGCAATGTGATGGTGTGGCTGGCGCGCAAGGCGTTCATGGGACGTGTGCCGTTCCCGGTCATGCATGTCGATACCGAGAAGAAATTCCCGGAAATGTATGCGTTCCGCGACGAATATACGAAGAAATGGGATCTTGACCTGCTTCTGGGCTACTGCCCGCCGGTTGAGGAAATCGACCCGTCGCTTCCGCCTGCTGCCCGCTCTGCCGCGCGCAAGACGGCTGGTCTGGCTGCGATGATCGAGAAGCACAAGCTGCGTGGCGTCATTGCGGGTATCCGTCGTGACGAGCAGGCGACACGGGCGAAAGAGCGCGTGTTCAGCCCGCGTGGTGCGGGGCATCGCTGGGATGTGCGCAATCAGCCGCCCGAGTTCTGGGACCAGTATGCGACGCCATATGAAGACGGCATGCATATCCGTGTCCATCCGTTGCTGTCATGGCGCGAGATCGACATCTGGCGCTACATCGAGCGCGAGAACATCCCGCTGGTGGATCTGTATTTCGCGAAAGACGGCAAGCGGTATCGCTCGCTGGGCGATCAGGACATCACCAATCCGATCGAGAGCAATGCGTCCACCGTGGCGGAAGTGATTGCCGAACTGGAAACCAGCCGGACGTCCGAGCGTGCGGGGCGTGCGATGGATCATGAATCCGAAGACGTGTTCGAGCGTCTGCGTGTGGCGGGGTATCTGTGACAATGGGCGATAATATCGTGATCGGACAGTATTCCGAGACCCATCGTGCTGCGGCAACACCTATCGTCATTGTCGGGCATGTCGACCATGGCAAGTCCTCGCTGATAGGGCGTCTGCTGTATGACACCGACAGCCTTCAGGACGGCAAGCTGGCGCAGATCGTCGAGAGCAGCCGCAAGCGTGGGCTGGCGGTGGAGTGGAGCTTCCTGCTCGATTCCCTTCAGATCGAGCGCGATCAGGGCGTGACGGTTGATTCCACGCGGATTCCGTTCCGTCTGGGGTCGCGGGAATTCGTGATCGTGGACGCGCCGGGCCATCGTCAGTTCCTGCGCAACATGATTACCGGGGCCGCCGATGCGGAGGCCGCCGTGCTGGTCGTCGATGCCAAGGAGGGCGCGCAGGAGCAGACACGGCGTCATGCCATGTTGCTGCGTCTGATCGGCATTCGTCATGTGATCGTGCTGCTTAACAAGTCCGATCTGCTGGACTTTGACGAAGCGAAGATCGTCAAGGTCGAGTCCGATGTGCGCCAGCTTCTGGGCCGTCTGGAAATCGAGGTTGAGGCTGTTGTTCCGGCGTCTGCGCGCGATGGCGATAACATCGCCAGCCGTTCCGAGCGTTCGCTCTGGTACAAGGGGCCGACGCTGGTGGAGGCTCTGGCCAATGTGCCGCCGCCGGCCTCGCGCGCTGCGTTGCCGTTCCGGATGCCGGTGCAGGATGTCTATCGTTTTGATGGCGTGCGCTATGTGGCGGGGCGGATTGAACGCGGAACCGTCCGTGCGGGCGACCGTCTGACGATTGGTGCGCAGGGGCAGGTTGCGACGGTTGCGGAAGTCTGCCGCTGGCATGCGCCGGAGCTTCCGGTTGCGGGTGCGGGCGAGTCCATCGCGCTGCGTCTGGAGCCGGATCTGGTTCCGGATCGGGGCGATCTGCTGTTCCCGGCAGATGACAAGGCTGCGGCGCCGGAGCGTTCGGCTCGGATTCGCACGCGCCTGTTCTGGCTGCGGGGTGAGCCGCTGCGGGTGGGCGAGAGCTTCACGCTGCGTCTGGCGACGGCCGAGCATGATGTGACGGTGGCGTCCATCGATGCCGTGGTGGATCTGGAAGATCTGACCCTGCGTGAGGGCGACAGCGTGCCGCCGGACGGGTTTGCGGAAATCACGCTGGCGGCGTCTCATGCTGTGTTGTTCGATCCGTTCGCGCCGGGCTTTGGTGATGGGCGTGGTGTTCTGGTGGATCGTTACCAGCGCATCGTCGGCGGTGCGCCGCTGATCGGTCCGGCTGAACTGGCGGACGGCGAACATGCCATTCATCCGACAGCCAGCCGTGTGTCTGCGGCCCGTCAGGTCCAGACGCGCGGTCACAAGAGCGGCGTGTTCTGGCTTACGGGGCTGCCGGGGTCTGGCAAGAGCACGGTGGCGCGGGCGGCAGAGCTGGCCCTTTCGGAACAGGCGATCAATGCGACCGTTCTGGATGGGGACACGTTGCGGGCCGGGCTGTGCAGCGATCTTGGCTTCTCACCGGAAGACCGTCGCGAAAACATCCGCCGTGCGGCGCATGTGGCGAAAATTCTGGCCGAGAGCGGTCAGGTCGTGATCGTGGCGCTGGTGTCTCCGCTTGAGGCGGACCGGGCGCAGGCGCGGCAGATCGTGGGCGAGAACTTCCATGAAGTCTTCGTCGATACACCGCTGCAGACCTGCGAAAAGCGGGACCCCAAGGGGCTGTATGCGGCGGCGCGTTCGGGAAAAATCCCGGAGTTTACGGGCGTTTCCGCGCCTTATGAGGCACCGGTGTCGCCGGAGCTGCGTCTGGCTGCGGACCGTCTGGAGCATGATGCCGTGAATACTTTGACGGCGTTCATTCTGCGGATTGTCCAGCCGTAAGGCTCTTTTTGCTGCTGATGTGGTGTCAGACCCCCTTCCCATTTGGGAAGGGGGTTTTTTCATGTCTGGAGAAAGGACGTGGACACGAAAAATTTCACGTAAAAAACGAAAACCGTCACTTTTGTGATGTTACTTCCGTGAGATGGAGCGTTAAAGAGGACGGATTGTTTACACAATAACGGTCTGCGGCTTCGCGGCGGAAGGTTTTATGATGCAGGGCACGAACGGGTCCATGAGGTTGAGCGGGAATGCTCTGACGAATTTCATTGCAACGATTTCGGCAACGGGCGGGCTGCTGTTCGGGTATGATACCGGCATCATTTCCTCCGCGCTGCTCCAGCTTCGCAATGAGTTTCATCTGGATACGCTTGGCGCGGAAGTCGTGACATCCGCCATTATTCTGGGCGCTCTGATCGGGTGTCTGGTGGCGGGTGGAATTTCTGACCGGCTCGGGCGTCGGCGGACGGTGATGATTGCGGCGGCGCTGTTCCTTGTGGGAACGGTCATCGTGGCCTCGGCGCACAGCGTGGCTGTTCTGATCCTCGCACGTCTGATTCTTGGGCTGGCGATTGGCGGGGCGTCGCAGATCGTACCGATCTATATCGCTGAGATCTCCCCTCCCGAGCGTCGTGGGCGCCTTGTCGTGGGGTTTCAGCTTGCGGTGGTGTCCGGTGTGACGATTTCCTTTATCACCGGCTATCTTCTGCGAGATTCGAGCTGGCGTCTGATGTTCGGAATCGGGATGCTTCCGGCGCTGATCCTGTTTCTGGGCATGGCGTTTCTGCCGAACAGTCCGCGCTGGCTGGCTCTGAACGGTCAGACCGAAGAGGCGCGGATGGTTCTGCGGCGGGTGCGGGCGACCGACGAGATTGCGGATCGGGAACTGGACGGCATTCTCGAGAACCACGATGTGCAGGCGCCTTGGTCCGAGCTGGCGAAGCCGTGGGTGCGGCCTGCGCTGATGGCTTCGGTAGGCATTGCGCTGCTGTGCCAGTTCACGGGCATCAATGCGGTCATGTATTACGCGCCGACGATTTTTGCCGATGCGGGCTTTGGTCAGGATTCAGCGCTGCTGACATCTGTGGCCGTGGGTGTGGGCATGGTGTTTGCGACGGTGTTTGGCGGTTGGGCCGTTGATAACTGGGGACGGCGCACGCTGCTGCTGCGTCTGCTGCCGGGAGCTGTGGTGGCGCTGGTCGTTCTGGGGACGGCGTTTGCGATGCATCTGACGGGTGGTGTCGGGGCGTGGATCACGGTGGCTGCGGTGATGGCCTACACCATTTTCAATACGGGCAGTCTGTCGGTTGCGATCTGGCTGGTGGGTGCAGAAGTCTATCCGCTGTCCTGCCGCAGCAAGGGCATGAGCCTCGTCGCTGGTGGGCACTGGGGCGCGGATCTGGTGATTTCGCTGACGACGCTGTCTCTGGTGCAGGTTCTGGGTGCGGGATGGACGTTCTGGCTGTTTGCCGCCGTCAATGCCTTCGCGTTCTGGTTCGTGCTGCGCTATGTGCCGGAGACCAAGGGGCAGTCGCTTGAGGAACTCGAGCGGCGTCTGAAGAACGGGACGTTTGCGCCGGTGGATCGTGCTGCGGCCCGGGCTGAAGCTCAGGCCCGCTAAGGCAGGTTCTTAAGGCCGTCCCTTCAGGGACGGCCGATGGACTGGTAACTGAATCCGGCCTCGCGCATGAGGTCGGGGCTCCAGATATTCCGCAGATCCGCGATGGCTTTGCCGCGCATCGCGTCACGCAGGCGGAGGGGGTCGAGGGCGCGGAACATGTTCCATTCCGTCAGGACGACCACGACATCGGCGTCCTGCGCGGCTGACAGAGCGTCTTCGCAGTAGCGCACGCCGTCAGGCAGGAGCGAGCGGGCGGCGTCCATGCCTTCGGGGTCGAAGACCTGAAGGGTCGCTCCTGCGTCGTGCAGGCGGGCAAGGATGGGCAGGGACGCGGCTTCGCGCATGTCGTCCGTATCGGGTTTGAAGGTCAGGCCGAGAATGCCGACCGTTTTGCCCTCAAGGGTTCCGCCCGCCTGTGTGATGATGCGCTCGGCCATGCCGGTTTTGCGGGCTTCGTTGATGGCGACTGTGGCTTCCACGAGTTTTGTGGGGGCCCCGGCGTCCTGTGCGATGGCGGTCAGGGCGCGGGTGTCCTTGGGGAAGCAGGAGCCGCCATAGCCTGGTCCGGGGCTGAGGAAGCGGCTGCCGATCCGCTGGTCGAGGCCCATGCCGCGGGCAACGTCATGGATATTGCCGCCGACTTTTTCGCACAGATCGGCCATTTCGTTGATGAAGGTGACTTTCATCGCGAGGAAGGCATTGGCGGCGTATTTGGTCAGTTCCGCCGTTTCCAGATCCGTCAGGACGATCGGGGCCTGAATGGCTGTGAGGGGGCGATAGAGCTGTTCGATCAGGCTCTGCGCGCGGCTGCCGCCATCCGGGCCGGAGCGGTCGATGCCGACGATGACCCGGTCCGGGCGCATGAAATCGTCAATCGCGTTGCCTTCGCGCAGGAATTCGGGGTTTGAGGCCACGTCGAAGGTCAGGTCCGGGCGGGTTTGGCGGAGGATGCGGGCGACTTCGCGGCCCGTGCCGACGGGGACGGTCGATTTCGTGACGACCAGAAGGTCCGTTCGGGCGGCACGGGCGATTTCTTCCGCGGCCGCATAGACATAGGTGAGGTCCGCGTGGCCGTCGCCGCGCCGGGTGGGGGTGCCGACCGCAATGAACACGGCATCGGCGTTTTCCATGGCCGCACCGAGGTCGTCTCCGAAGGTCAGGCGACCGGAGGCGACATTGCTGCTGACGAGGGCGTCCAGTCCGGGTTCGTAGATGGGGATGCGGCCGTCATGGAGGGCCGCGAGCTTTTTCGGGTCCCGCTCCACGATGGCGACGTCCGCTCCGAACTCGGCGAAGCAGGCGCCCGAGACGAGACCGACATATCCGCCACCGACCATTGCAATACGCATCTCTGGACCCTCTCTTTTACGGTCCGACGTGCATAGCCGGGGGCAGGATGAGGTGCAAATCGGGCCTTAACGCGTGGGGCGGGCGCAGGCGTTTGAAGCTGCGAAACCCTGAAGGGCGGGAGGGAGGTTCGTGACCGCGTTGGAATCCGCGAGCATGTCGCGCCCGACCTTCGACCATGTGGCGAGGGAGAGGGTCGGGGCGTCGAAGGGGCCGCTGACGCGCACGGGAACATCGAGCGCGAAGAAGCTCGTCGAGAAGGGGCGGCTGGCGAAGACGAGATCGAGCCATCTGCGGTTGAGGTCGAAATTCGCCTTGGCCGCGATTGTCCCCTCACCTGTGCGCAGGCGGAGCGGGATGACGGTGCCGATGCCCTGATGCATCTGAAGGACGCCGAGCAGGCAGGTGATGGGGGTCACACCCTTGGCGTGACGGAACAGCAGGCGCAGATCCATCGAGGCGGCCTCGACGATTTCCTTTGCGATTTCGCCTTTTTCCATACTGACGGCGGCGGTCATGTCGGCGCGGCTGATGGCTTCGTTGAGGGTATGAACGTTCTTGGAACCGGCGGTGATGCGGAAGTTCAGGCTGCCCTTGACCGGAACGGGCGCGAGACCGGCGACGCGGCGCAGGCGGTCGATGTCGCCATGCGTCAGGACCACGTCGGCTGCGACGCGGGACGATTTTCCGTCGGCTTCGATCCGGCCATCGGCGCTGAGGGACGCGCCGATATAGTCCAGTCGCAGAAGGGGAAATTCAATCCGGTTGGGGGTCTGGGCGGCCTGAATCCTGAGGTTGGTAAAATTGAGCGCGTTGTAGATCAGCTGACGGGCGGTCAGCTCGAAATGGACCAGCGGGTCCGGATCGGGGGGCGTGATGAGCAGAAGGTCCGCGTGCAGGGTGGAGGGGCCTTTTTTGGTGCCCTTTGCGCCCGGCGGGGCGAGGATGGGCATCAGGCCGTTGATGTCGAGGCGTCCGAAGCCGGTTTTGGCTGTGACGTCATCGGGTTTGCCATGGCTGCCTTCGATCAGGGTGAAGTCGCCGCTTTCCATCGTGCTGGTCTGGATGGTGCCCTGTGCTTTGGTGAAGTGCCAGTCATCGCCGGAATGGCTGAAATCGCCGGACAGGGCCAGTTTGACGGGGGCGTGGTCGCCTGTGATCCCCGCAACGCTGAACAAGGTGTCGGAGGTGGAGGTGGTGACGGTGGTGTGGCCTTCCACGCCTTCGAAATTCATCGGGTCCGTCAGGGTGCCGGTGAAGTCCGAGGTCATGTCGCCGGAGGTGACATGGGCTGTGGTGGCGTAGGGGCGGTGGGGCGTCTTGCGGAGGTCGCTGATGGGCTCCATTTCGGCGGAAATGCTGACGGGGGTGTCGTTATAGGCCCCGGTCAGGGTCATGGTGAACGGGCTGCTGTCGCTGGTGGAAGCGAACGTGACCTTTTCAAGCGTGGTTCTGTAGGACGCGCCATTGGCCGAGCGGTAGGTGACGTCGCTGTCGAGGATCGTGGCGTTACGCAGGCCCGGTGCGTTGCTCAGATCGGGCGGTGTGTCTGCTTTGGCCTGTTCCTCGGGGGTGAGGGGCGCGCGGGGCTCGTTCTGGTAGGGGCCGAAGCGCCAGTTGGGCAGATGGGCGGGCGTGCGCTCGAACAGGCCGGAGAACTTTGAAATAACGATATTGCGCGCTTCAGGCGGACCCCAGATCAGGGAGGTCAGGCGGATCTGGGCGGCGAAATGGCCGAGCGTCATCATCTGCGGGCGGGTGCCGTTGGCGATATTGGCGATGGAGACGTCGTCGGCGTCGATGGTCAGCCATGTGCCCGGATGAATGTGAAGGGCGCCGATATGGACGGTGCGGCCGAGCTTTTTCTCCAGCCTTGGCGTGGCGAAGGTGGCGAGGTCCCGGTGATCAATCCAGATCCATCCTGCGCCGAACAGGGCCAGAAGGAGAACGGTGAGGGACAGGATGGAAACCAGAAACCAGCGCAGCAAGAGGACAGTCTTTCAGGGCATATTCAATGAATCCGGACAATACCGGGAAGTTCTTCAAAGGGGAACTCCACGGTAAAGGCCGGGGGATACACGGAATATTTCTGAAAATTCTGCTGCAATAAAAAGACCGTGGTTTTTTGATTGTGTGGTTGATGGCCGCGTTACTGAAAGACGCTGCGGAATTTTTCGACGGCATGCAGGGCGCAGGCTTCGTCCTTGTCGCCGCCGGGGGCGCCGGAGACGCCGAGGCCGCCGAGAATGGCATGATTGGTTGCGCTGCGCAGGGTAACGCCGCCGGGCACGAACAGGACTTCGGGGATGGTGTTCAGGGCGCCGTTTGCAGGGCCGGTGACGCCTGCGGCGATCAGTTCACTGGTTGTGTTTTTGTTGAAGGCCAGACCGTAGGAATAGGCCGTGTAGGCCTTGCGGTAGGACACGGAGAGCGATTGCAGCGGGACCGTATCACCTTTGACGACGGCCTGTTCATGACCGGTTGTGTCCACGACGGTGGCGGTGACGGAATAGCCCTGTGCGGCGCAGAGGCGCACGGCTTCGGCGGCGAGGGCAGCGGCGGTTTCCCAGTCGAGTTTCTGACTGGTGACGATATGGGAGGGTGTTTGCGCGCGGGTGGTGGGGCTCAGAAGGGCTGCGATGAGCGCTGCTGCGGGCAGAACTGTTTTTGCGTTGGGGAGCATCAGCCGGTTCTCTCGTTGTGGAACCAGAAGCATGGTGTGTGCGGGGCGTGGATCGCAATCGGGAATGCGGGGGTGCACGCAATGGTGTTTGCTGGGGGGCTGGGGGTCTCTCCCGGACCGGGGTCCGGGAGAGGGGAACGGGTCTGTTTTAGAACGCAGCCTGAATACGGGCTGCGAAAGAGTTGCCAGAGCGACCGGAAACGTTGGTGGCAGAGGCTACGCTACGAGACGTGACGAAATGGCTGTAGTCCACCATGAAGCGGAAATGGCGGTTCGGGTACCAGTTCAGGCCGCCGGTATAGACATTCTGCATGCCGCCCCGGACGTAGCTGACGCCGTTCTGGCTGGTGATCCCGGCCGTTGCGGCATTGATGTTGCTGTTCAGGTCCAAGCCGCTGTACTGGGCCACGGCTTCGAGGGCACCCCAGTGGTTGAGCGCAGGGTTGAATTCCTGATCCGCACCGACACCAGGTGCACCGAATGCACCTTCCTTGATGTTATACATACGGGGCTTGCCGAAAATCGTGTAGGCAGCGGCACCATACCAGCCCTGGAAGTTGAACGCGGGCAGGTTGGCCTGCGAACGCTGAACGCCAACGTGATAGTATTCGCCCTTCACGAGGAAGCGGTCCCAGCGGAACCCGAGTTCCGGGCCTGCGGCCCAGACCTGGGCAGCCTTGGTGATTGAACCCGTCGCTACGAGGCTGGCTTCACCAATATCAAATTCCGGACGCTGCCCAAAGGACGTCGTACGAGAGCAGTAATTGGCGTTAGCTCCGGTGTTGCAGGCGAGGCGGAAAGCGGCAATCGCCGATACACCGACGTGAAGATCCACATCCTTGGTGGCGATTGGACGGCCAGCGGCGCGGAGCATACCGCCCGTCTGACTGTCTATCGTGGATCCGCTGCCACCACCGTAATAGGTGGAGCTCATGTCAGAGGCGTTGCGGTGACCCCATTCCTGGCCGGTGAAGTAACCGGCAACCCACCAGCGCTTCTCGTAATGCAGGCCGCCGACCACGAAGCGGGCATCACCCGCTGCGATGTTACGGACCATATCCGTGATGCTGGGACGTTCCAGCGTCATGAAGTCGTTGGAGCTTTCGGCGTCCTCTTCCGTCACGCGGGGCTGGAAATAGCCGACCGTCAGGATGGTGTTGCGGAAGCCGGTGTAGTTCAGGTTGCCTTCGTAGAGGCCGACATAACCATCGTTATGGTTGGCGCCGAAATCAGGCGTGACGGCCGCGACCCAGTTCTTGTAGCGGAACATGAACGGAATACGCAGGCGGCGCTGGTTGGTGGTGAAGCTGTTGAAAGCACCACGGGTGTCATTGCCGCGAGGTCCGGAATTAAAGAAGCCGCCGAAGTCTTCATGATAGGCGAGGCCAATCGAGAGGGCATAGGCGCCGTCCGAAGACTGGATCGTCGGGCGACCGCCCGGGAAGCCGACCTTGATGCCGCCGACGCTGACTTCTTCGTCCTGGGCGGTTGCGCGCTGGAAGTCGGCCCAAGAGGAGACGTCAGCGCGGTCTGACGGCGGACGACCATCATCGGCGCCGGGCTTGGCCGGGCGAACGCTGATCAGAGGCTGCGCGGCCGTGCGGGGCTGGCCGATATAACGGCCACGCTGGGCGTAGGGGTTGTTTTCGGCTTCTTCCCGCTGGCGGGCCAGAACGGCACGGGCGCGCTTCACTTCTTCAGCATGTTCTTTCTTCATGCTGGTGAGCTGGGCCTGCATGGCCTGGATCTGCCGTTCCATGATCTGCATCTGGTCGGCGGCCCGGGCGTGACCACAAAGCGGGAGGAGGGAAACCAGGGTCGTTGTGGCCAAAAGGGCCTTGGGAAGACCTGTGGTCCGACGGAAAGAGAAAGCCATTGCTGCGGTGCGTCCTTCTGGGGAGGGCGTGTGTTCCGCAGTTCAGGTATCTGATTCGCTTTTTGAAATAATGGGAAGGTTTCATGACGGGAACATGACAGTTCCATGACAGAAGGCGTGAAAAGCCCCGGAAAACAGGGAGTTCGGGATTTCATATGTCAGTTTTGTTGCGAAGGGAGCGCTGACCGGCGGGTCGGGGCAGGAGGGGTGTGACATTTCGGCACTTAGGGGTGTGCGGGGGCTGTCATGAAACTATCACGCAGGTCCCACTGTTTCTGTATCCGCGCCAGCGTTACTAAGGGGCAGTTTTCACGCCCCATAAGGGATTCCCATGATCAAGAGCAGAGCTCCGCTATTCGGTCTTCTCGTCGCCACGGCCCTTGGCACTGTTGCCATGACCCCGTTCGTGTCGTCGGCGCAGGCTGCGGACATCACTGGCGCAGGGTCCAGCTTCGCCGCACCGATCTATGGTGCATGGGGCACGGCTGCAAAGAGCCAGGCCGGTATTTCCGTGAACTACCAGAGCGTGGGCTCCAGCGCCGGTCAGGATCAGGTTATCGCCCGTACGGTTGATTTCGGTGCGTCCGACAAGCCAATGAACGGTGAGCGTCTGGCCAAGGAAAAGCTGTACCAGTTCCCGACCGTCATGAGCGGCATCGTGGTTGTGGCGAATGTGCCGGGTCTGGCTCCGGGCCAGCTCCGTCTGGATGGTCCGACACTGGCTGCGCTGTATGACGGTGAGATCACGACCTGGGATGACGATCGCATCAAGGCCCTGAACCCGGGTCTGAAGCTGCCGGATACGGATGTGGCTCCGATTCACCGTGCCGATGGCTCGGGCACGAGCTTTGTGTTCACGTCCTATCTGTCGCAGGTCTCCCCGACTTGGAAGCAGAAGCTCGGTGCCGGTACGTCCATCGCCTGGCCGGGCGGTTCGGGTGCGCGTGGCAATGACGGTGTGGCCGCTCTGGTGCGTCAGACGGAAGGTGGTCTGGGGTACGTCGAGTACGCCTATGCCGCCCAGAACCACCTGAACATTGCCCAGATGAAGAACCACAGCGGTGCTTTCGTAGCTCCGACGCTGGCCAGCTTCACGGAAGCCGCCAAGGCTGCTGACTGGGTTCATGCCGATCATTATGCCGTGAACCTGCTGGACACGGATGGTGCGTCTTCCTGGCCGATCGTGACGGCGACGTTCGTTCTGGTGCCGGTCGATGCGGCGCAGAAGGAGTCCGGCAAGGCTGTTCGTGACTTCTTTACCTGGGGTTTCCAGCACGGCGATGTGGACAATGCCCGCCTCGACTATGTTGGCCTGCCGCAGAGCGTGCGCACGGACATTCTGGCCAACTGGCCGAAGTAAGTCCTGCGTCTGTCTCCGCAATGACGGGCCGAACCTGAATTTCAGGGCTGGTCAGTCAGGATAAAAAGGCGTTGAGTATGGAACGGGCTTCTCCTGTGTGGGAGAAGCCCGTTTTCTGTTTTTTGCTCTGTTGAGTCGTGGTGCCCGCGTGTCCGTTACGTCGCTTTCCGAACAGACATCCCCGCAGGGGATGAATGGCCTGACCCGTGTGCTGATCGGTGTGATCTTCATTCTGGGGCCTGTTTCGACGGACATGTATCTTCCGGCCTTTCCGGAACTTGAGCACGATCTGGGGCATGGGGCCGGTTCGGCGCAGCTCACGCTGACAGCGTGGCTGGCGGGGCTGGCGATCGGGCAGTTCACGCTGGGGCCGCTCTGCGACCGGTATGGGCGCAAGCTGCCGCTCCTGTTCGGGCTTGTGGTGTATGCCCTTGCCTCGGTCGGGCTGGCCCTGACGACCAGTTTTCACATGTTCTGCACGCTGCGCTTTGTGGCGGCTCTGGGCGGGGCGATCAGTTCCGTGGCGCCGCGGGCAATGGTGCGGGATGTGGCGACCGGGTCGGCGGGCGTGAAGCTCATGTCCCAGCTGATGCTGATTTTCGGTCTGGGGCCTCTGCTGGCACCGTCGATCGGGAGTTTTCTGCTGGACTGGGGAAGCTGGCGGCTGATTTTCTGGGCGAATGTCGTTTTCGGCGTCGTGATGTTTTTCTGTACGCTGTGTCTGCTGCCCGAGACACTGCCCCTGGACCGGCGTTTTGCACTGCCGGTCAGCGGGATGGTGGCGCGTTACCGCGATCTGCTGCGTGAGCCGCTGTTCTGTTCTGCGGTCATGGTCGTGAGTTTTGCGACCTTCACGATGTTTGCCTATCTGTCGAATGCACCGGCGCTGTTCGAGAATATTCTGCATTTCTCGCCGCATCTGTTCGCCATTTTCTTCGGGCTGAACGGGATCGGCTTCATCATCGGTTCGCAGGTGAATGCCAAACTGGCAAACCGTTTCCTGTTCACGCGGGTGATGGAGACTGCGATGCTGGCGGTTCTGCTGTTCTGTGCGCTGGCGGTGGTGGTGTGTCTGAGCGGATTTGCGGGGCCGCAGAATCCGTGGATTCTGTGCGCGCTGATCTGGTGCACCACATTTTCGCTGGGTTTTATCGGGCCGAATGCGGGCATTCTGGCGCTGACGCATCACGGGCATCAGGCGGGCGCGGCTGCGGCGCTGATGGGGACGCTGAACTGGACGATTGCCGGTCTGGCGGGGGTGCTGATGTCGTTTCTGCCGCCGGATTGGGTCGGGTCAACATCGGTTGGAATGCTGGTGGGGATCAGTTTCTGCTGGCTGTGCGATCTGTGGCGCCGCCGGCTGGATCCGCAATCCTATCTGTCTGTCCGGCAATAAGGGCCGGAGCGGGACGCCCGGCGCGAGGCCGGGCTTGTCCCGAGAAGACTGTGATCAGCTCTCGGAAACGCGGTCGGCGGCAACCGTAGCGATCATCAGGGCGCCGATCATCGGAACGAAGGCAACCATCGAGAACTGTGCGAGAAGGCTGGTGGGAAGGCCGATCAGGTGGATCAGGGTCATGGACGTCATCTGGAAAATCTCCGTGTGGATCTGTGTGCCGTTTTGCGGCGTGCAGCGGGAGAAACTCCAGAATCGATGTTCGAAGCAACAAATACAGATGCAGGGTCAGACCTGCATTTCCTGCATAAAGGCTTTTTAAACTTTCGCCGTCTTTGTGGAACGGAAGTTTCCGTTACGAAGATGCGATTATTTCATCAAGGATAAAGTAAAGCGCGATTCGGGGAATTGCCCGGATTTCTTTCGGAAAACAGTACCGTTCCCGGTGGTTTTTGAAATAAAGTTGCGCGACGGCTTATTCTGCGTTGAGGCTCAGATCGCTGTCATGGCGCAGGCCGTGCCAGCTCAGGAGGGTGTCGGCGAGGAAGAACATGAGCGATCCGACGGTGCAGGCGAGAGCTATGCCAAAAAACGCCAGCAGCCATGCCGAGGTCGAAGCATCGCGCAGAGAGCCTACAAACAGCGCCATGGCCGCGCCGCAGGTTGAGGCGCCGCCGATCCCGTTCAGGAGAATCGCGGCGTCCAGAACGAAGACGCGGCGATGCAGGCGGGCCTGCTGGTTGCGCAGGCGGGCAGGCGTGTCGATGGGATCGACGGGGGTGTCGTCCGTTTTCGGAGTGCCGAGTTTCTTGCGGACGTCTTCAAGATGGTCCGTGACGCGGGCCAGACGGGTATTGAAGACGTTGATGAGGGTGCCGATGCCGGAGAGCATGAAAACCGGCGTAAGCGCGACCTGAATCAGGTGGGCGGCGCTGTCGACAGGATCGGGGTCGTAGGAAATCGGAAAAGGCATGATGTCTTATACTGCATGATGCGTTTGCGAAAAGACCGGCGTCTTCTGAAAGGAGCGCTTTGGAGACGCAGCCTCTGGAACAGGAAGGGGAAGATGGGGTAGGGAAGGGCAGCCATTGCCAGAGGTGTTCCGGCCCTGATGTTCAACCTGCTTCGCCTGTCGTGTCGTTCTGCCCTCTTCTGTGCGGGGATCGGGCTGTCTGCGGGTTTCGCGCAGGCGCAGGGGTTGGACGAGGGCGGCGCACATTGCACCGGGCTTGCGCTTCAGGCCGAATTTGCGTGCCGGAGCTGGACCGAGGTGGCGCAGGATGTGAAAGCGGGGACCGATACCGTCATTATTCCTGTCGGCGGGACCGAGCAGAGCGGGCCTTATATTGCGGTCGGCAAGCATAATGTGCGGGCTCAGGTTCTGGCCGATATGATTGCGGTTCAGGCCGGGCATACGCTGGTGGCGCCTGTTGTGGCCTATGTGCCGGAGGGCTCGACGAGCCCGCGCACGTCCCACATGAAGTTTCCGGGCACGATTTCCGTGCCGCCTGCCGTATTCGAGGGGCTGCTCAAGGGCGCTGCGGAGAGTTTCCGCGTTCAGGGGTTCAGGCGGATCGTGCTGCTGGGCGACCATGGGGGCTATCAGTCTTTCATGGCGCAGGTGGTGCAGGAGCTGAACCGGGCCTGGAAAGGCCAGGCCGCCGTGCTTTATGTGCGGGATTATTATGAAGTCGTGCCCCATCAGTATGCCGATGCCCTGCGTGGGCAGGGTTATGGTGCGGAAGTGGGGCTTCATGCGGAGCTGAGCGATACGTCGCTGATGCTGGCGGTTGATCCGTCGCTTGTGCGTCAGGAGGCGTTGCGCAAGGCTCCGAAACCGGGTGTGGCCGAGGGCGTCTATGGTGGCGATCCGCGGCGGGCATCGGCCGGACTCGGCCGGATCGGCACGGACATGCAGATCCGGACCGCGGTTGCGGCAATCCAGTCTTTCCAAAGGAGCCATCCATGACCTTCAAGACTCCTCTTCTGGTGGCGATGACGCTGCTGGGAACTACCCTGGGAGCTGCCGCGGCCCATGCGCAGGACTATTCTCCGAGCGCGCCGATGGTACCGGTTCCGGCTGATGCTGCGGCCGCCCCAGTTGCGGCGTCCGGCATCCAGACGATTCCGGGGATGCCGCCGGTGATTGATTCGAAGAACATCTATAGCGAGACGACGCCGTCCCATATCTCGCCCGCGATCGCGCAGGACCCGGCGCGTGTCTATGTGCCGAACCTGCGCGGGGACAGCGTTTCCGTGATCGATCCGGCGTCTTTTCAGGTCGTGGACACGTTCCCGGTCGGCCATTCGCCGCAGCATGTGGTGCCGTCCTGGGACCTGCGGACGCTGTGGGTGACGAATAACAGCGAAGGCCGTCCGGACGGGTCGCTTACGCCGATCAATCCGGCGACGGCCAAGCCGGGTCCGTCCATTGCCGTGGATGATCCGTACAACATGTATTTCACGCCGGACGGGAAATACGCAATTACGGTGGCCGAGGCGCACAAGCGTCTGGACTTCCGCGATCCGCATACGATGGAGCTGAAGGGTTCGGTCGAGACGCCGGAATGCAAGGGCGTCAATCACGCTGATTTCTCCATTGACGGGAAATACGCGATCTTTACCTGCGAGTTTGGCGGTTATGTTGCCAAGGTCGATACGGTGAATCTGAAGATGATCGGGATGCTGAAGCTGTCCAAAGGCGGGATGCCGCAGGACATTCTGACGGCGCCGGATGGTCACAAGTTCTATGTCGCGGACATGATGGCGGACGGTGTGTTCGTCGTGGACGGGGATTCCTTCAAGGAAACCGGCTTCATTCCGACGGGTATCGGTACGCATGGCCTGTATCCGAGCCGTGACGGCAAGATGATGTATGTCGCCAATCGTGGGTCACACCGCATTCATGGTCCGAAGCATGGGCCGGGTGGCGTGTCGGTCATAGACTTTGCGACGGACAAGGTCGTTAAGACCTGGATGATCCCCGGTGGCGGTAGCCCGGACATGGGCAATGTCAGCGCGGACGGCAAGCTGCTCTGGCTGTCGGGCCGGTTTGACGATGTGGTCTATGCGATCGACACCGATACGGGGGCGATGCGCAAGATCCCGGTTGGCGCGGAGCCGCATGGCCTGACGGTTTGGCCGCAGCCGGGACGCTACAGCGTCGGGCATACGGGGATTTTGCGGTAAGGTCTGAAAAGGGGGAGCGTTCTGCTCCCCCTTTTTTGTCAGGCGTAGATCCTGATGGTCTCGATGTAATAGGCCATTCCGCGGAGTTCGCGCTTGGTCAGGGTGACGGACAGTGTTTTGCCGGGTGTCGGGCGGCGATCCTGTTCCGTGATGACAATGCCGATGCCTTCGGGAAAATCCTGTTCGAAGCTTCCGCGCATACCGTCAGGCGTTTCGGAAAGCCATGCGTCGATTGCGTCCCCGTTGATCTGAAGCGTTTGGAGAATGGCCTGCTCTGCGTCTTCCTTTGTGTGGAAGAAGGAAACAGAGCGGAGTTTTTCGGAGGTAAACCGTTCTTCAATGTCCGAGTCTGTCAGGGCGATATGCCGGTCCATAACGCAGCCTCCGAGCTGGCGGGCTGACGTGTCCGGCCAGGGAGGAGGTCCGATTTGCAGGCTCTGTAACAGGGCTGTCCAGAAGTCGCGGAGGCAGGGAAACGGAGCCGCGTGTTCCGGGAGCCAGGCAGTTTGGTCATTGAACCGCGCAACCGGATCGAAGGCGATCAGGGCCCATGTGATCCGGGCCAGATCGGTCTCGTTGTAGGCCAGCAGGGTTTCGAGTTCGCGGATGGCGGCGGCCCGGGTGAGGAAAGTCCGGGTTTCCGTCACGTCCTGAATGACATCCATCAGGGTTTCGCCGAATGTGTCGACATCCTCCCCGAACGGACCGGCGCCGTAGCTGGCCAGTTGTGGAAAGAGGCGGCGGTATTCCTGATCCGGCAGGTCTGATGGGGCGGTCATTCTTATTGGCTCGGGCTTATTGGCTTGGAGATTTTCTGGTGAACAGCCGATCAATCGCGGGGCCGATGAAATAGCCGATGATTCCGGTGATCAGGACGGAGGGCCAGGCCCAGTCGGCGTAATCCTTGAAGAAATCCTGATTTTCCAGATAGGTCATGACGGCGATGTCGATCAGGACGAGGGTCCATAATGTTGTGGACAAAAAGGGCTGGAGCCAGGCGTGGCGGACTGTGCGGGACATGAGGGGTGCTCCGGCTTACGAGATCGAGACGTGGAAGACGAAGATCATCCCGCAGATGAAGGCGCCGAAGAGCGGCAGCCAGCAGGTGTGCAGGTGGTTGAGGTTGTCCATATAGGAATAGGCCAGCGCGAGTGCGACGTAGACATGCGCGAAGACGAGGCCGAGGACCATGCCGATGAAACGCTTCTTCAGAACCTGCTCTTCCTGACGGTTCTTTTCGGCGAGAGCGGCGGGATCGGGGCGGGCCATCGGTGTTTCGGTGGGGGCCGTGGCAGTGGTTTGATCGGGGGCTGACGGCTCTGGTGAGACCAGGACAAGAGACATCGCTGAATTCCTTGGCATGATCCTCGCCGATCGGCGGGCGATGCGGGGCCACGGGAAGATCGGGCCGGGAAATCGTCTGCGGGGAACCGGGAGGAGGGTTCTCGATAATGTGTGGGCAGAATGAGCCTGTCCGCACGACAATGCAAGACTTTATTTAAATGATTAAGGGTTAGGCTTCCCGGCAATAAAAAACCGGCTCCTGAGAGGAGCCGGTTGGGGGGTCAGGCCTGACCGGGTGCGTTGTTTCCGGGGGCGTCGTTGGCCGGGATGGGCAGCGGGGCATCTGTGGTGATGCGCATGGCGTTGCCGGGCGGTGTCGTGAAGTAGGACGTGCCGGTGTAGAATTTGATGCTGGCGGCGGCGAGCTGGTTGGTGATGCGGCGGTAGAACTCGCGTTTGACCTTCCATTTCATCATTGGTGCCGTGCGGAAGCTGCCGAGGAGGGTGGCGCCGCCGCTGTCGCTGTTGTCCACGCCCAGATCGTTATAGTCCGACAGGATCATGGGGCCGAAGACCGCATCGTCGCGCATTTCCTTGAGGGTTTTCGTCATGATGGCTGTCACGCGCGGCAGGTCTTCGGACAGGTCGAGCTGCTGTTTGACGATGACCTGATTGTAGCCGCGGGCGGTGTTGGCGATCGAGGAGACGGACGAGAACGGGATGATGTGAAGATCGCCGTTGATGTCGCGGACTTTTACGGTGCGGATCGAGAGGTTTTCCACCGTTCCCGAAACACCGCCGGTCGTGACCCAGTCACCGACCTGAATGGCGTCTTCGACGAGCATGAAGAAGCCCGTGATGAAGTCTTTGACCAGACTTTGCGAACCGAAAGCGATGGCCGCACCCATGATGCCAGCGCCGGTGAGCAGCGGGGTGACGTTAATGCCGATCTGCGAGAGTGTCGTGACCGCGACGATGATGATGATGATGGCCAGCAGGACGGTGCGGATGATGGGCAGCACCGTGCGCAGGCGGGTTGCACGGGCGAACTGGTCCGAACTCTCGAATCGTGTGAGCTGCTGGCTGAGGAAGGCGTTGATGATTTCCCAGATCGTGACCGCGATGCTCAGGGCGACCAGCATGGTCAGGACGGCGTCGAGCAGATGGCGGCCGACGGCATTTTTGATGAAGAAGCCGAACGTGGGCAGTCCCCAGGCTTCGGTCATGGCGATCAGGGTCAGGAAGAGAATGGCGCCGGTCAGGATGCGACGGGCGAAGGGGTAGTAGCGGTCGGCGCGTTTCTGGATGTCGGGGAAGCGTTCGGTCAGGACGGGGTTGATGCGGAAGAAGCGGTCCTGAAGGCCGTAGGCGAGCACGGCGATCAGACGGGATGCGACGAGAATGCCGATCGTGATGCCGGTGGTGTCGAGAATCCAGCGATAGCCCCCCGGAAGATGGGCGGCCCAGACGATCCAGAGGGACGCATCGAGGAACATGGCCGGGACCCACCACAGGCGCGTGATGGCGACAATGAAGGTCCACATCGCGGTGTTGGGGACGGCGCGCGGCTGAAGCGCGCTGCTAACGAGGTGTCGGACCCGCCAGATGAAGACGGCGATCAGGATGTGTTCGATCAGGATGATGCCGCGGATCATCGCATCCGTGCCGCGCGGCGAGAGATTGAACTGGCTGCCCAGTGTGGACAGGCAGAAGACGATGGCGGGGGCTGCGACCAGCACGTTCCACCAGCGGGTCAGCAGGAAGGCGGTGGCGTCCGTAGCGGGCAGGAGGCGGATCGTGGGAGAGCGGGGCGCGAATCCGGTTTCGACGAAAAGATAGAGAATCCGGGCGGCGGCGTAGCAGTTGGCGAGCGTCATGATGACGTTGTCGGTCTTGGTGCTCCAGGGGAGGACCAGAACGGCCAGATAGGCGACGGCCAGAAAAACGAGGACCGGGATGGCTTTAAGCGCGAAATGTCCGAGCGCATAGGGGACGCGGGACAGGAAGCGCAGGGTTTCGACCTGACGTCGCTGGTCGGCGGCGCGGGTTTCGCTGGAGCCATCGACGATGGGGTCATGCGCTGCGGCGTCTTCGTTCGCGACGGTGTTGCGCTGTTCGCGGTTTTCGGCGTTCTGCGTGAGCTGGACCAGTGGTTTATGCAGGCTTAAGGCGACGATCCGCTCCAGGGCCACGCCGCAGAGCATGACCACGATGCCGCCTGCGAAGGCATGCAGGATTGTGCTGCGGGTATCGGGGGAGGCAAGGGTCGTGTGAGCCCATCGGCCAACGATTCCGAGGTCGCTGAACAGATCGAGGAAATTATGCAGATAGCCAAGGGCCTGAAGGCGGATGCTGCTCAGGCCGGTATGGATGTCGGGCGGCACATCAGCGACGGTTTTGGCGGGTGCGGCTTTTGCGGGGGCTGTGGCAGGGGGTGAGGCTGCGACTGGAAGGCCGCGGGCCATCAGGTCGAGGGTGTGGGTGAAGGCGTCCCGTTCCTTGGGGTTGTTCAGGACGTTGAGGAGCTGCTGGGCTTCCTGCTGGCTGAGGGGATGGGTGCTGTCGGCGGCTTTTGCCGGAAGGGCGGGCGCCAGAAAACCCAGGAGCAGAAAGAGGAAGAGGCCGAGGACGGCACGTCCGGTTCGCGGGCGGGGTGAGGCGGACGGATCGGGACGGGGGATCGACGGCATCGGTCTGTTGGGTCCTTGAGATTACGCGTTCTGGGCTGCGGTCTGATATCCGCGCCGGGTGGTCCGCCGAGGGCGGTTGTTAGGTGCGAACATGGCACAGGGGGGTGCCTCTGTCCTACCCCTCTTCCTGTGGGTGTTTTATTCGGAAAGGGGTCTATCGTCGGGCATCAGCCGGTCGAGAGCCTCGGCGTTTCTGATGGCCCAGTGATAGAGAAGCTCCACCGGTTCCACGAAGGTCTGCCCCAGATCCGTTAGGCTGTAATCGACATGGGGCGGCATGATCTGGCGGACGTTGCGGCGGATGAGGCCCTGCGTTTCGAGTTCGCGCAGGGTCTGGGTCATCATTTTTTTCGACAGGCCGGGGATGCTGCGCTGGAGCTTTCCGGGACGGGCCGTGCCGCCCAGAAGATGCAGCGTGTGCAGGATCATGGTGGTCCATTTTCCGCTGAAAAGCCTCAGGATCCGGCGGGGCGCACAGTCTTCGGCGAAGGGCGCCTGACGGTAATGTTCGGGCAGTGGCGGGGTCATGAAGTGGGAACCTTTTGGTCACCAGGGCACGAAAAGGTGCCGTCTGGTGGAAATGCTGATCGTCTCCAAGATGTGGAGCAGACCCTGTTTTCTGCAAAGGAAAAATCCCATGACATCTTCTGTTCCTGCCATGGTTTCAGCTCGGACCGCGCTGGTCGTCGGGGCGACCGGGATTGTTGGCCAGAACATTGCGGCGCGTCTCGTGGCCGAAGGCTGGACCGTGCATGGTCTGGCGCGCAGGCCGCGTCATGATATGGCGGGCGTGCTGCCGGTTGAGGCCGATCTTCTGGATCTGCCGACGCTGACCCGTGCGCTGCGGGATCTGCGGCCGAGCCATGTGTTTTTCTGCTCCTGGCTGCGTCAGGAGACGGAGGAAGAGAACTGCCGCGTCAATTCCGCGATGATCCGCAATGTGTTTGCCGCTCTGCCGGAGCCGGGGCTTCTGGTTCACGCGGCGCTGACGACGGGAATGAAGCATTATCTTGGTCCGTTTGAATCCTATGCGTCCGGTGAGCCGCCGGTGACGCCGTTCCGCGAAGACGCGCCCCGGCTGGATCTGCCGAATTTCTATTATGATCAGGAAGACGCGCTTTATGAGGCCGCCGCACGACACGGGTTTTCGTGGAGTGTGCATCGTCCGCATACCGTGATCGGCTATGCGGTTGGCAATGCGATGAACATGGGCAGCACGTTGGCGGTTTATGCGACGATCTGTCGCGAGACGGGACGGCCTTTCGTTTTTCCGGGATCTCCCGTGCAATGGAACGCCTTAACGGATCTGACCGATGCGCGGCAACTGGCGCGGCAGCTTTTCTGGGCCTCGACCGAGGCGGGGGGACGCAATCAGGCGTTCAATATTGTGAATGGGGATGTGTTTCGCTGGAAATGGCTCTGGCCGCGTCTGGCGGAATGGTTCGGAATCGAGGCGGCGCCGTATCCCGGCGATGCGACATCCCTCGAAGAGACTCTTGTCGGGGATGCGGAGCTCTGGGAGCGGATTGCCACGAAATACGGGCTTGCGGAGAGCCGGATCGAGCGGCTGGCCTCGGCCTGGCATACGGATGCCGATCTGGGGCGGCCGGTCGAATGTGTGACGGATATCAGCAAAAGCCGCCTCGCGGGGTTTGCGGGATATCAGTACACGCCGGACTCTTTCACCGATCTGTTCACGCGGCTGCGGGCTGAGAAGCTGATCCCGTAACACGGGGTTTGCAGGGCCTTCCGGTTTCACGACCGGAAGGGTCCTGCTTTTCGTTTCAGTCAGTGATATGGTGAGGGCTGTTTTCTGAAAACGTGGAATGAGCCTGTCTTGCATCGAATGTTCAGCATGTCGGCCCTGCTCTTGGCAGGGGTTCTGGGTCTGGGTTCCGTGTCCGCACGGGCGGCGGAAAGTGCGCCGGTTGCGTCTGCGAACGACACCGCGACGTTGGTCACGGATCGCGATGCGGTCGGGCCGGACCAGCATCTTCGGGTTGGGCTGCGGCTTCAGCTCAAGCCGGGCTGGCACACCTACTGGATTAATCCGGGTGATGCCGGAGACACGCCGACGCTGGATGTGACGGCTGATGGCGGGGCGACGGGCAAGGGCGGCCCGATCCACTGGCCAGTGCCCGTGCGGATCAGCGAGGGCGGCCTCATGTCCTACGCTTATATCAATGAGGTGACGCTGCCGGAGGATCTGGTTCTCAAAGGTTCCGGTGGGACGACGCTTCATGCTCATGCGGAATGGCTTGTCTGCGCGCAGGTCTGCATTCCCGAGAGCGGTGATTTCACGCTGACGCTTCCGGCTTCCACGGCCGATGTGCCGGAAGGCGGCGCGCAGGCGGATCTGTTCCGCAAGGCTGAGGCTGCCACGCCGGTGGCATCGCCGTTTGCGGCCAGCGTGTCGGGCGATGGTGTGTTGACGCTCTCAGGCAAGGGGCTGTCTGCGGCATCCGTGTCGCAGGCGTGGTTCCTGCCGCAGGATGGGGGCGTGATCGATCAGGTGGCGGAACAGAAGCTGCATGTTTCGGACGGCCAGTTGACGCTTGGATTGAAATTCCTGAAATCCGCGCATCGGGACAAGCCGCTTGTGGGCGTGGTCGTGCTCAAGGATGCGGCAGGGCAGGAAAGCCCGTTGCAGATCGAGGCGCGCCCGGTCGGTGGGGCGTCTGCTGCGGCTCCTGTGCAGGCGGATGCGGCACCGGCTTCGGATGTGCCAACCGGGGCTGGTTGGCTGCGGGTTCTGCTGTTTGCTTTTGTGGGCGGGCTGATTCTGAACCTGATGCCGTGCGTGTTTCCGGTTCTGGCGATGAAGGCGCTGTCTCTGGCGAAAATGGGCGGTGCCGGACGGCGCGCGCAGCTTCAGAGCGCGCTGTTCTATACGCTGGGCGTGACCGGGGCTTTTGCGGCGCTGGGCATTGTCATGATCGGGCTGCGTCTGGCCGGGTCTGCGGCAGGATGGGGTTTTCAGTTCCAGTCGCCGGGATTTGTGGTCGGCGTGTGCTGGCTATTGTTCCTGATGGGGCTAAACCTGCTCGGCGTGTTTGAGGTCAGCGCCGGGCGTCTGGGGCAGGTTCAGACAGGCGGCGGCCGGAGCGGGGACATGATGACGGGCCTGCTGGCGGTTATTGTGGCGACACCCTGCACGGCGCCGTTCATGGGGGTCGCCATTGCTGGGGCTCTGGGTGGGCCGCCGGTGATGGGCGTTCTGGTGTTCCTGTCGATGGGGCTGGGGCTGGCCTTTCCGTATATTCTTGTGGCCGGGGTTCCGGGTGTGGCGTCGCGGATGCCGAAGCCGGGGGCCTGGATGGGAATACTCAAGCAGGTTCTGGCGTTTCCGCTATTTGCGACCTGTGTATGGCTGCTTTGGGTGGCGGCAATTCAGCGGGGCGTGACGTTTGTGGCGCTGACGGCTGGGGGCATTGTGCTTCTGGGCTTTGCGGGCTGGATTTATGGTGTTGGGCAGCGTCGGTCCATGCTGGAAGGCGGCCGTGGGACAGTGGCGTTCTGCCGGATCGTGGCCGTGCTGTGTGTTGTGGTGTGTGGGGGCGCGCTGGCGCAGGGGCTGCGGGCCGCGCCGGTTCCTGTGGTTGTGGGTGCATCGGATTCCGGGATTGAGCCGTTTTCGGAAGCGCGTCTGGCCGAGCTTCGGGCGCAGGGCAAGCCGGTGTTCATCGACATGACGGCGTCATGGTGCATCACCTGCATGGTCAATGAACGTGTGGCGCTGGATGTGCCGTCCGTTCAGCAGGCGTTCCGGGACCGGAAGATCGTGTTCCTTAAGGGCGATTGGACGAACCGTAATGCGGCGATCGGTGCGTTCCTCAAGGCGCATGGGCGCGACGGTGTGCCGTTCTATATCTATTATGCACCGCATCAGGATGGCGTTGTATTGCCGCAGATCCTGACGCCGGGCATCGTGCTCTCGACAATCGGGAAATGACGTCGCGATATTCGGGCCGTCTGAAAGGCTTTAGCGGCCCGTATTGCGCGGGTCGTCCTGCGGATTGACGTAGGCCATGCTGAACGGGCCCGTTCCCGAAACCTGAAGGACGGCGCCCTGACGTCCGGCCTTGATGGCGTGTGGGACGTTGACCGGCAGATGGACGAAGCCGCCCGGGCCGAGCGCGCGCTGCTGTGTTGTGTCGATGTTCTGCCCCACGAAATGCTGGATGTTGCCGCTGATGACCGTCAGCATTTCGTCCAGATTATGGGTGTGGGGCGGGATGAATGATCCGGCTGGCATCATGACGCGCAGGGTGAAGGGACCGGGTTTTGTGGTGTCGCCTGTCAGGATGGCGATTTTCGTTCCGTGCGGGAACATGGCGGGCGCGGGCTGCCATGCCACGGCATCCGAACCCTGAATGATCGTAACGCCAGAGTTGTCCTGCGCGGGTTCGGTCGGGATCGGGGCAGCCTGTGCTGCCGAGAATAATGCGAGCGCTGTGCCGAAAAGTAGGGCTGAGCTGGCGGACTGTTTTCTGGAAATCATGCCGAAGGGCATTGGGGGGTCTCCTCCGTTCCACAGGGATGTGGGGCCGTGTTGCGGGAACGCAGCGGAGGAGACGTGGTTTTGGGACGAGGCGCGTGCCCCGTCCCTTCCGGTCAGAAGGCGGTGGAGATCGTTCCGGTCATGGAAAAGCGTGGGGAAACCATGAAAGAGTTTCCGTAGCCGGTATAGGGCGCCAGATTGCCGCTATGGACCGTGCTTGGGTCCTTGGCGCTATAGACCGCGCCCATGGCGCCGGTGCGGACGATGGAGCCGGTGAGGTTGGTGAAGTTCAGGCGGAAGGTCGGGGACTGCGCGAACATGAAGGGCTTGAAGTGATAGCCCATCGAAAGTGTGTCGGTGACGTAGCCCGGAATGCGCTGGTCGCCTGCAATGCTGACGGATTGCGGGCCGGTATAGTGGACGGTGCCGTTCGCGAAGAAGCCTTTATAGGTGTAGGTGAGGCCGAAATTCGCGATGACATGCGGGGCCATGACGGCCTGCGTGCCCTTGGAATGCAGCATCGTGTTCAGATACGGATCGAAGACGTTGCTGTCCTGTGAGGCATGCAGATATTCGACGGAGGCGTAAGGACTGAAGCCGTGGATCGGGCGCCCGGCGATCATGACGTCAAAGCCGCGCATCTGCTGGCTGCCGATATTGAACGGCTTGTAGCTGTTCATGCCGACATACTGGTCCACGATGCGGTTGGTGAGGTTGTAGTTGAAGAACGCGACATCGGCGACGATGTAATCGTCGTGGTAGCGATAGCCGAGTTCTTCCTTGATGGAATACTGGTTCTTGGGGATGGCGACGCTGGTGTAGAGCCAGCCGAGATCGACCGCGCTGGGCTGACGGTAGTCGCCTTCCACGTTTAGGTAGACCTGATGGTGATTGTTGATGCGGTAGCCGATTGAAAGCTGCGGCAGCGGGGCCGTGCGGTTGGCTTCCTGACGGCCGTAATAGTCCTTGTTCCAGATGTTCGTCATGACGAACTTGAACCCGGCATCCACCGTCAGGTGATCGTTGAAATACTTGGCGGTGTCATGCACGAACAGGGACTGGATTTCGTAACCGGCCGTCTGTTTGTCGCCAGCGGAAATCTGGTACGCGGCCCAGTTGGGGCTTGGCGCGTTGCCGTCCGCCATCTGGTAGCTGCTGGGATAGGACTGGATCGTCTGGGTGTTTTCATACCAGTAGCCGACCGAGAACGTGTTGTGCCGGTCGATTTCCCAGTTGAGTTTCGTGATCGTTCCGACCGAACGGTATTCGTTTTGCAGGAAGTAGTTCGTCAGGCCGCGCGTAACGCCTGCGGCATCGGTCGTCGTGCCGCCCGGAGAGGCGTCCCAGCCCTGCCCGAAGCTGAAATAGGGATGGATGTCGAACGACAGGTGCGAGGGGAGCACGATATGAACCGGGGCCGAGATGAAAATCTGGTTCCAGTGGTCGTTGTTGTTGCCCCAGTAGTTGTTGCTCTTGCGATCGTCCGTCCGGCCATAGCCCTGTCCGGTGTGTTTGTAGCGGAAGAACTGGTCGGAGGTGGGGTAGTTGTCGATGACGAAGTCGGCGGAGTTCCAGGACAGGAAGAACTTGGCGTTGGAGCCGTTATGCCAGTCTTTCTGGAGGCCGAAATCGATGTGTTTGCGCTGGTTGGTGCCAGCACCCATCCAGGAGCGGGCATGGGTGTTGGAGAACGAGAAATAACCGCGCACGCCGCTATGACCGATTTCGCCGGATTCGAGGCGCAGGAACTCGCGCGACAGGTTGTTGGTGCCGTAGGAAAAGTCGATCAGGCCGCCGCGTTTTTGCGACGGGGTGCGTGTTTCCTCGTTCATGACGCCACCGGCGGCGGACATGACGGGAAGATCCGTGGCTGAGGAGCCGGGCGTGACGCTGACACTCTCGACGTTTTCGGAGTCGACATTCTCGCTCAGATATTTCGCCGCCGCTGCCGGAGCACCGTCCACCAGAAGGCCCATATCGAGATCCGTCAGGCCGCGGGACTGGATCTGCCCGCCTTGCATGCCCGACGAATCCGGCGTCGTAACGTTGAGGCTTGGCAGGTTCTGGATCAGGTCGAGCGCCGTGCTGGTCGGCGCGCGCATGTCGATGAATTCCTTGGTGACGGTCTGCACGGCATGGGGGGCGGTTTCGACGCGCATCATACCGCCGCCGCCGTTCAGCGCGCGGCGCGAGGACGTGACGGAAACCGTTTCGGCAGCAGACGCATCAAGCGCATGGGGTGCGCGCGGTGCAGCGGCTGTGCGCGACGGCGTCCGGGCTGTTTTTGGAGCGTTGCGGCTGGAGGTCTGGTGGCGGGGGGTGTGGTGTTTCGTTGGCTGCGCGGCGCGGGCTGGCGTTGCGAAGGCGGCAAGCACGCTGCCGGCGAGACAGGTTACGGCGAGCAGCTGACGTCTGTAGCCCAGTGAGCCGGAGCGTGATCCGGAGCTGCGGGACTGATGGTTGTCTTTCATGCTGCCGGGCTCCTGCGTCTGTCGCACCAAAAGGTTCACTTTGGAAACGGTATTTATTCGAAACGTGGATGTAAAACGGATGGCCTATCTCCATCAAAGATAAAATGAAGGCCGGGGCATTGCCGTTTTTAGGGTGGTGCAAAAATGTGACAGTCTATGTCTCCCGTATGACGCAGTTTTTCGGGGCGGGAAATCAGGTCGCGGGGTGGGGCTGTGTAGTGGGGGAGAGGAACTCTTTTTCGAGTTCGGAAATCACCAGTCGGGCGGCGCCGGACAGCTGCCGGGAGTGGTCCACGCACAGGGCGAGCGTCAGAGGGGCGAGGTCGTGGTTGGAAATTGGAATGAAAGCCAGTTCGCCGCGTGTGACCTCTTCCATGACGTCGAGTGCGCTGAGAATGCCGAGGCCGATGCCCTCGCGAACCAGAGACTTGATCATCTGGATATTGTCGGAGGAGGCAGCGGCGTGAATGTTGAGATTGCTTTCGATCTGTAGAATGTCGATCTGGCGGTGCAGGGCGAGCGGGGGCTCTGGCATAATCATGGGATAATTCATCGCCAGACTGAAACGGGCGCTTTTACGTTCGGCGACGGGATGGTTCGGCAGGCAGACGAAGCCGAGTGGAAAATCCTTGTGCGCGCGAACCAGAAGGCCGCGGGCGTGTGTCGGGTTGAGCAGCAGAGCGAGATCGACCGAACCGTCGATCAGGGTGTTCTGAATGCGGCTGTTGTCGAGGACATGGGTGCAGATGGTGATGCCGGGATGGGTCGTACGCATGGCGCGGAGCAGGCGCGGTAGAAAGCCACGGGTCAGGGCGTCGGGGACTGCGATATCCACCTGCCCACGGCGCAGGCCGCGCATATCTTCGATCTGGACGCACATATTGGTCAGGTCCCGTGACCACTGCTTGCCATGTGCATAAAGGAGTTCGCCCGTGGCGGTCAGGCGCAGGCCGGTGGGCAGGCGCTCGAACAGGGGCGTGCCGAGGGATTCCTCGCCCTGCAGGATCTGCCGGTCGATGGCGGAGGCGGCGATGCGCAGATGTTCGGAGGCGCGGCGGATGGAACCGTGCTGGGCGACGGCGAGGAAGTAGCGCAGGAAGCGTGAGAAGACAGGCATGGAAGAACTGCTCTCTTTTTGCGAACGGGAGGAGCGTTTTTATGGAGTATACGACCTTGAGGCGGTGTGAAACTATCCCGCCCGACAGGTGACCTGTCGTTTTTGATACGGAAAGACACTCCGGCGCCCTCCGGAGACTGCCCTGTCCGTGCCGGTTCTTTGGGGTTTGACCACATGACATCCACCGTTTCTCCTGTCGATGCTCCGGTTCTGGAGGCTTTGGCTGCGCTTTCGGAGCGTGTGCGGGAGGATCTGGCGAAAATCCGTTATGCGACGGGAAACTGGAGCCTGACGCAGGATCGTGACGGGGAAGCGGTTCTGGATGTGGCGATCATCGGCGCGGGGCAGGGGGGCATTACGTCATGCTTCGGTCTGCGGCGGCAGGGTGTGACCAATGTGCAGGTCTTTGAAAAAGCGGCGAAAGGCGGCGAAGGTCCGTGGGTGACGTTTGCGCGCATGATTACGCTGCGCACGCCCCGGCATGTCACGGGGCCGGATCTGGGTATTCCCAGCCTCACGCCGCAATCCTGGTTCGAGGCGCGTTACGGCGCGCAGGCGTGGGAGGATCTGGACAAGATTTCCCGCCATGACTGGCAGGCCTATCTGGACTGGGTGCGGCAGACGCTCGACATCCCGGTCGTGAACGATCAGGAACTGGTGCATGTCGGCTGGGACGAGGGGCTGCTGCGGCTGACATTCCGCAATGCGGCTGGTCAGGAAACGGTGCGTCTGGCGCGGCGGATGGTTCTGGCGACGGGCATTGACGGCGGCGGGACGTGGCATGTGCCGTCCTTCATTTCCGAGACACTGCCGAAGTCCGTTTATGCCCATACGCATGAAGACATTGATTTCGAAGCGCTGAAGGGCAAGCGGATCGGTGTCCTAGGGGCCGGAGCCTCCGCGTTCGATAATGCGGCGACGGCTCTGGAAAAGGGCGCGGGGCGGGTGGATCTGTGCCTGCGTCGGGCGAAAATCCCGGCCATCAATCCGTATCGCTGGATGGAAAATGCGGGCTTTCTGGCGCATTTCTCGGAATTGCCGGATCTGACGCGCTGGCGCTTCATGCGGCAGATCTACAGCCTGAACCAGCCGCCGCCGCAGGACACGTTCTGGCGCTGCCGCCGTCATGAGAACTTCGCTTTTCATCCCGGAACGCCCTGGACGGCGACGCGGATGGATGGCGACGAGATCGTGGTGACGACGCCGCAGGGCGAGATGCGCTTCGATTTCCTGATCATCGGGACGGGGTTCACGATCGACCTGTCGCAACGTCCGGAAACGCGGGATTTTGCGTCTTCGGTGATGCTGTGGCGCGATCATTTCACGCCACCTGCCGGGGAAGACAGTGCGCTTCTGGGGAGCCATCCGTATCTGGGTGCGCGGTTCCAGTTCCTGCCGAAAGACAAGGCCGATCCGAAGGCGCCGATGCTGGCGGCGATCTACAATTTCACGTTCGGGGCAATGCCGAGCATGGGGCTTTCTGGCGCCTCCATCAGCGGGATGCGTTTTGGTGTGGAGAAGCTGGCGCGGGGCATTGCGCGCGATCTGTTCGTCGAGGACGGCGACAGGCATCTGGCGAGCCTTCTGGCCTATGATACGGAAGAACTCGTCAGCCTCGATCCGCCGGTTCTTTGAGAAGGGAGACGCCCATGACGCAGGACAGCTACCCGCGGGACATGATCGGCTATGGCCGCACGCCGCCGGATCCGAAATGGCCGAATGGCGCGCGTATCGCCGTGCAGTTCGTCATCAATTACGAGGAAGGCGCGGAGAATTCGGTTCTGCATGGGGATGCGGGGTCCGAAGCGTTCCTGTCCGAAATGGTGGGCACGAAATCCATCATCGGCGCGCGCTGTGCGCAGATGGAGAGCCTGTACGAATATGGCAGCCGGGCCGGGTTCTGGCGTCTGCGGCGTCTGTTCGATGAAGCCGGGATGCCGGTGACGGTGTTTGGCGTGGCGACGGCACTGGCCCGTAATCCGGATGCGGTGGCGGCCATGAAGGAGAGCGGCTGGGAGATTGCGTCCCATGGTCTGCGCTGGATTGATTATCAGGATTTTCCCGAAGACGTGGAGCGGGCGCATATCCGCGAGGCGATTGCGCTGCATACCGAAGTGACGGGAGAGCGGCCGCTGGGCTGGTATCAGGGGCGCACGAGCCCGAACACGGCGCGTCTGATTGCGGAGGAAGGCGGGTTTGTTTACGACGCCGATTCCTATGCGGATGACCTGCCGTATTACGATCGGACCCATGGCCGGGCGCAGCTGATCGTACCCTATACGCTGGACGCGAATGACATGAAGTTCGCGGCACTGAACGGTTTTACGGAAGGCGAGCAGTTCTTCACCTATCTGCGCGATGCGTTTGACATGCTGTATCGCGAGGGCGGACGGATGATGTCGATCGGGCTGCATTGCCGTCTGGCGGGTAAGCCAGCGCGGGCGCTGGGGTTGCTGAAGTTTCTGGAGCATATTCAGAAGCGCGAAGGCGTGTGGGTGGCGACGCGGCTGGATATTGCGCGGCACTGGCAGTCTGTGCATCCGGTATGAAGATTTCAGACGTCAATGCACTATCGGCCGAGGCGTTTGTTGCCCGGTTCGGTGGGCTTTACGAACATTCGCCCTGGGTGGCGGAAGGGGCGTTGAAGGCGCGGCCTTTTGTGGATGGGGATGCGATGCTGTCCGCGTTTGCGCAGGTTGTGCGGTCTGCGGGCGTGGAGGCGCAGCTTGCGCTGGTGCGGGCGCATCCGGAGCTTGGGCACCGGGCGGGGATTGATCCGGATCTGACGGAACATTCCGCCTCGGAACAGGCGTCCGCCGGGCTGGATCGGCTGACGCCTGCGGAATATGAGCGGTTCCGGGGGCTGAATGACGCGTATCGCACGCAGTTTGCCGTGCCGTTCGTGATCTGCGTGCGCAAGGTCGCTGCACCCGGAAAAGCAGCGAAGACCGTGATTATGGATGAAATGGAGCGCCGTCTTTCTGGCACTCCCGAACAGGAACTGACCGAGGCGCTGGCGCAGATTGATGCGATTGCAGGGCTTCGTCTGAAAGATCTGGTGACGGCATGAGTTCTCTGTCCACGCATGTTCTCGATACGGTGTCTGGCAAGCCTGCCGCGGGTGTGAGCCTGCGTTTGTTGCAGGGGGATCGGGTGTTGTTCGAAGGCCAGACGAATGCAGATGGGCGTTGCCCGGAACTGCGGGATGTTGCAGTTTCGAAAGGGACGTATTGTCTGGAATTCCGGATTGGCGATTACTTCCGAAAAGGCGGCCAGGTTCTGTCTGATCCGCCGTTTCTGGATGTGGTGCCGATCGTGTTCGGGCTGGCGGCGGAGGCCCATGCGCATGTGCCCCTACTGGCGGCGCCGTTCGGATATTCCACCTATCGCGGAAGCTGAGGGCTTTTCATGACTGCCGAGAATGCCGCGATGACCGGTCTGCATCCCGTTGACGAGAAACTGCCGGTCTGGCGGCTTGGGGCCTACGGGTTGCAGCATGTGCTGGCGTTCTATTCGGCGGCGGTTATTGTGCCGATCCTTGTGGCGGGGGCGCTGCATCTGCCGCGCGAGACGCTGATCCATCTGATTGATGCGGATCTGTTCACCTGCGGGATTGCCTCGCTGCTTCAGGCAGTAGGGTTCGGGCCGGTCGGGGTTCGGCTGCCGCTGTTGCAGGGTGTGACGTTCACCGCCGTGGGGCCGATGATTGCCATTGGCTCTGCCGTGGGAGGCGGGACGCCGGGGCTGCTGTCCATTTATGGCTCGGTCATCGTGGCGGGATTCGTGACGTTGCTGATGGCGCGGCATTTCGCCGGGCTGGTGCGGTTTTTTCCGCCGGTCGTGACGGGGTCCATCATTCTCATCATCGGTTTGGCGCTGCTGCCGGTGGCGGCGAATGATATCGTCTCGGGGGCCAGTCCGTCCGTCATGCAGGATCATGTTCCGTTGCGGAGCATCTGGTACGGGTTGGGGACGCTGGCGTCCATTTTGGTGATCCAGCGGCTGTTTCGCGGATTTATCGCGACGATTGCCGTGCTGATCGGACTGGTTCTGGGAACGCTGGTGGCCTGGATACTGGGCGATGCGAATTTCGGAGAAGTGTCGTCCTCGCCGGTCCTGTCCATCACGCATCCGTTCTATTTCGGGATGCCGACATTTCATCCGGTCTCGATCCTGTCGATGGTGATCGTCATGACGATTTCCATGATCGAGACGATCGGCAACGTCTATGCGACGGGTGAAATCGTGGACAAGCCGATCACGTCCGAAGATATCGCCCGCACGCTTCGGGCCGATGGCATCGCGACCATGCTGGGCGGGGTGCTTAACTCGTTTCCCTATACGTGCTTTGCTGAAAATGTCGGGCTGGTGAGGATGACGGCGGTGAAGAGCCGCTGGGTTGTGGCGGCGGCGGCGGTCATCATGATGCTGCTGGGGTGTCTGCCGCGTCTGGGCGCGCTGGTGGCTGCGGTGCCGCTGCCGGTTCTGGGTGGTGCTGCGCTGGCAATGTTTGCGACCGTGGCGGTCGTGGGTGTGCAGACGCTGTCACGGGTGGATTTCAACCGGCAGAGCAATGTCATTATCGTGGGGACCAGTATTGGACTGAGTATGTTGGCGACGGCGCAGCCGCATATCTCCGATACGTTTCCGATGTGGGCGAAGATCGTCTTTGGAAGCGGGATTACGCTTGGATCGCTGTCGGCGATTTCGCTGCATCTGATTTTCAATGTGAAGCGGACGATTCACGAGGCAACGCATGCGACGGATGTGCCGCGTGAGTCTTTGATCGACGAGCGTATCCGGGAGGGGTGAGGGATCAGGGCTCTGCCCTGAAACCCGCCAAAGGCCGGAGGCCTCTGGACACCGATTCGTGTAATCAGGGTGCAGGGATCGAGATCCCTGCCGGGTCCGGGCAGAGCCCGGAACGCCTTGTCAGAACCCGGTCTGAGCGGAAAAATAAAAGCCCGTCTGGTTTTTAAACGTCGCGATCGTGCCAAGCGACACGTAAGCGAGCGTGATGTTCAGGTGCTTGTTGATGAAATAGCTGGTGTAGACGTCGAACCAGTTGCTTTCGTCGGTGAAGCGCTGGTTGCGGGGCTTGGTGCGGTATTCAACGCCAACAATGAGGCCGGGCAGAAAGGGCGGCAGATAGCCGAGAGAGCCTTCGAACTGCGCGTGGTAATTGTTGTCGAGGTCGCCGCCGAAGCCGATGATGCCCCACTGGTTGGCCTTGGTGAAGCGGACGGTGGTGTCGATCAGGATGCCAACTTTTGGAAATAGCTTGGTGACGGCGAGATAGGCGTCTGCGCCATCGGTGTGTTTTGAGCCGACCATGTGAATGATGCGGCTGTCGCTATCATGTTTGTACATGGCGCCGATGGCGACTTGTGGGATTAGGGTATTGTCGGCGACATGGCCGAAAAGGCGGACTTTCGCGCCTGCGACGTCGAGATCGAACTGGTAACCGTTGCCAATGCCGAGCTTGGCGCCTGTGGCGCGGGTCTGAAAGAAATTATGGGTGTAGGAAAGCTCAACGCGGTCGAAAAGACCGATTGAGGCGCCGACGTTCTGGTCCCAGTAATTGGTGACGTTCACGTAGCTGTAGTGAAAGGCCATGCCTGCGCTCTTGTCGCTGCCATAGCCGCTGATGGTGGCCCAGGTTGCGAGGCCGCCGCCGCTTGAGCCTTCAAGAGACGTCATGCCACCGGTGCCGATTGCGCGCTGTCCGTCAAAGAGGGTGCGGAACAGGGATTTGCTGTTGCCGTCATTGCCGAGGGTGACCTGCGGCGTCTCTGCTGTGCTGTCTGCGGCGTGGGCGGTGTGGTCTGGAAGAAGGGTGCTGAGGGACAGGACCGCAGTCAGGGACATCAGGGATCGGACGGCCTGTGCGGATGAGGAGAAGCGGTGCATGGGTCCTGCTTTTAGGTCGCGAGCCCGAGGGTGAGCCAGGAGTATTCTCGCAGGTTAAATACTGCTGTCAGTATGACTGTGGAAATACTGATAAATAATTAAGATGGCCGCGCGATTTTGAAAAAATTCAGTGTCAAAAGATGACATCGCTCCTTCTGTAATGTGTGGGCTTGTGGCGTCAGGTTGCGTTGCGCTGGTGGCGGAGTTCCCCGGCGACATAGGTGGCGGCGACGCTGCGGTCGTCGCCCAGCATGGTGAGGGCGAACAGGCGGTCGGCGAGGGTTTCGGCTGTCTGCGCGCGGATGCGGCCCAGAGGTGTGGCGGCGGGATCGAAGACGCAGAGATCGGCATAGAGGCCGGGCCGGATGCTGCCGATCCTGTCCTGAAGGCCGAGGGACTGTGCGCCTCCCGCCGTGGCGAGCCAGAGCCCCTGTGCGGGATGGAGTTTGGTCTGGAGGCCTTGTGCGACCTTGTAGGCGTCGGAGAGAACCTGAAGCAGCGACAGGGACGGCCCGGCGCCGATGTCGCTGCCGATGCCGACGCGCACGCGGCGTTCGGGTTTGAGGGCTTCAAAAAGCGGGAAAGATCCGCTGCCGAGGAACTGGTTTGAGCCGGGACAGTGCGCGATGGAGCAGCCGGTGTCGTGACAGCGCTGGAAATCGGCTTCTTCGGCATGGACGGCGTGGGCGAGGATGGCGCGGGGGCGCAGGAGACCGGCCTTGTCGTACACGTTCAGATAGGAGTTGCGATCGGGGAAAAGTTCGCGGACCCAGGCGATTTCGGAGCGGTTTTCGAGCAGATGCGTCTGCATGAACAGGTCGGGTTTCGTGGCGAGGAGGGCGCCTGCGAGATCGAGCTGTTCGGGGGTGCTGGTGGGCGCGAAGCGGGGCGTGACGGCGTAAAGCTGGCGTCCGCGATTGTGCCAGCGTGCGATGAGGTCCGCGGACTGGTCGTAGCCGCTCTGGGCGGTATCGCGCAGGTTTTCCGGGGCGTTACGGTCCATCAGGACCTTGCCTGCGATCATGCAGGTGTTGAGGCGTTCGGATTCCTCGAAGAAGGCGTCCACGGACTGGGGGTGGACGGTGCAGTACACGGCGGCCGTCGTGGTGCCGACGCGCAGGAGTTCGTTCAGGAACTGCCGCGCGACAGTGCGGGCATAAGTCAGATCCGCGTAGCGGGCTTCGGCGGGGAAAACATAGTGTTCCAGCCATTCCAGAAGCTGCTCGCCATAGGATGCGATGACCGGGAGCTGCGGGTAATGGACGTGCGTGTCGATCATGCCGGCGGAAATGAGCATGTCGGGGTAGTGGTCGATGGGTGTGCCTGTGGGGATTGTGTCGCGCAGACTGTCCCAGGGACCGGCAGCGGTGATGCGGCCGTTTTCGATCAGGATCAGGCCGTCGGACTCGTAATGCAGGGCGTCCATGGGATCGGTGGTGAAGGGATCGGCATGGAAGGTCAGGAAGGGGCCGCGAATGGCCTTTTGGGAAATGGTGTGGGGAGTGCTGCTCTCGGTCATGGGAAATCCTTTACCGCAGGAAACGCACCCGTGTCTGCGTCAGAAGGGTATGGATCAGGCCGCAGGTATAGAGGAGCAGCGTTAGGTCCAGCACGAGCAGGATGCGATGGCTGGAAGCGTAGATTGTGGGGGACAGGCCCGTCAGGAGCGTGATGATGAACCCTCCGGTCAGGAAGGACAGGAGAGTGGCGGCGTTTTTCAGGGACAGGGCGCACCACAGGATCGAGACGAACAGGCACAGCGTGAGGAAAAACGCGACATAGGTGTTGAGAGAGACCCAGTTCAGATCATAGAGGAACCGGTCGCAGCGCACGGCCCCGAGCAGCTGTGTGGGAAGCATGAGCAGGAGACCCAGTAGCATCACGCCCATGGCGGCCATATCCTGAAAGCCCTGGTTCCGTTTGACGAACGCCAGAAAGCAGAGGGACAGCACGAGGGCTGCGAGCAGGATGTGGTTGTCCGGGCTGATGCTGGTGCGGTGGATGCGGTCGAGGGCGAGGGAGAGTTTCTGAAGGGTGCTGTACTGGGGGAATTCCGGCAGCCAGTTGCCGATTTCCGCGACATAGCGTCGGCCGTTTCCGGGGGCGGCGAGGACGATCGCTGAGAGGATGGCGGCGAGCGTCAGGTAGAGGGCGCTGTAAAGAGAAACCGTTCGGCGGCCCAAGGCGGACAGGGCTGTGGACATGGCTGTGCAGAACAGTAGGAGCAGGGAGGACTGTTCGATCGAGCAGCCGATGGGCAGGGCTGCGAGCGACAGGAAACGCAGCATGTTTCCAGCCTCCTCCTGTCGCAGGAACACGCTGATCGAGAAAAAGGCGAAGGAGACCGGGAGCAGGTAATTGTAGAAGCCTGAGAGCCAGTAAACGGACTCCTCCGTGACCTCGTGCGGGAGGAGCAGGAAGAGCCCCATGACGAGCGGGATTCCGAAAGCGGGTTTCAGGGACGATCGCAGGGTGCAGGACCAGATGGCATAGGCCAGAAGAACCGTGCAGAACGGGATGAGGAGTTTCCAAAAGAGCGCATAGGGGATGGTTTCCGCCAGTGCGGCCTCGATGACGATCCGGCCGGACCATGTCATGTAACGCATGCGCAGGAAGGACAGCAGGCTCCGGTGATCGAGGGCATGGCGGAACATGTCGTTGTCGATGAAGATCGACCGGTTGATATGGGTGTCGATCCAGAAGGTCGCGATCAGAAGGAAGGCGATGAAGGCGCCGTTGCGCTTAAGTGCGGCAGACATGCGACATCCTGTAGAGCGTGTGTCCTGCAATGATGTTCAGGTGCACGTCTGGGGTTAGTCCCTCAGGGATGCGGGCGATGGCGGTGAAGCCGTACCGGTTGTGAAACGCATTGCCGTCCGTATGGGTGGCGTGTGCGATGTCAGGTCGCTCCTGAAGCCTGTAGGGAATGGACACTTCCTGCGCTCCGTCTCCGGCCGTGAGGACGAAAGACGCTTTGGGGCCGGGCCAGAGATCTGACAGAACCCAGCCGGAAACGGAGATGAATTTCGGGGTGATGTGACAGGTCTCCACGCGGGCTTTCAGGGAGGGATCGTCTGCGGAGGTGAAACTGTCCGGACTGAAGGCTCTGTGTGCCGTCCAGGCATGGCCGATGGCCAGCGTCAGAAGAAGTGAGAGGCTTATCCCGAGCACAAAGGCATGGGTCTTCAGAAGTATGAGGCTCTGATGCAGGGCATCGGGTATCTTCATCGGTCTGCTTTGGCCGTTCGGGAGATGTCCTGTCTGCCATCCGGGCAGCAGCCTGTCCATGCGGCCTTTCGGGCTGGTATCGAGGCTTTGGCCCTGATATTTCCGGGGCTGTCTTTTTCATCCGATCGCGGCTGTGTCTGCGGTCCCGGTCGCCGGATGCCTGCCTCATGTCCGATAGTCTCGAGCCGATCCGTATTGTCGCGCTGTATCATTTCACGCCGTTCGTGGACCCTGCCGCATTGCGCGGGCCGTTGCTGGAATTGTGCGAGCGTGAGGGGATAAGGGGAATCCTGCTTCTGGCGCGCGAAGGGATCAACGGCACAATTGCCGGGACGGATGAGGGCATCGAGCGCGTGATGGCGCATATTCGCGCACTTCCGGGCTGTGCGGATCTGGAAAGCAAGGACTCCCGTGCGCCTGAACTGCCGTTCCGCCGCATGAAGGTGCGGCTGAAGAAGGAAATCGTCACGATGGGCGAGCCGGATATCGATCCGCTTCAGGGCGTGGGGCGGTATGTGGCGCCGGAAGACTGGAATGCGCTGATTTCCGACCCCGATACGATCCTGATTGATACGCGCAACGATTATGAAGTGGCGATCGGCACGTTCAAAGGCGCGGAAGACCCGAAGACGAAATCCTTCCGTGAATTCCCGGAATGGTTTCGCAAACGGCGGCAGGAACTGGAAGCGGAAGGCCGTCTGCCGAAGATTGCCATGTTCTGCACGGGCGGTATCCGCTGCGAAAAATCAACGTCCTTTGCGCGGGCGGAGGGTGTGGACGAGGTCTATCATCTCAAGGGCGGTATTCTGAAATATCTGGAGACCGTGCCCGAGGAAGAGAGTCTGTGGGAAGGCGAGTGTTTCGTGTTCGACCAGCGTGTGTCGGTGAAGCATGGGCTGGAGATCGGGACGCATGATGTCTGCCATGCCTGTCGTCGCCCGCTAAATGCGCACGACAAGGCCTCGCCGCTGTTCGTGCAGGGTGTGTCGTGCCCGCATTGCCACAACGAGCGGACGGAAGAGCAGCGCCATCGTTATGCCGAGCGTGAGCGTCAGGAAGCGCTGGCTCAGGCGCGAAAGGTTGGGCATCTGGGTGTTCGGCAGAAGTAAGTGTGGCCGGGCGGGGAAGAGAAGATACTCTCGCTGAAAGGGCTCCTAACTTTCCTCGACGATCAAAGCGGGAGTAGGGTTTTTAAGATTTTCCCGAGAGGCGCGGAGCCTATTGTGGGATTGATATTGTCGACGTTGTTTTGTTATTTCATACAAAACAATTCCCGAACTTGTTCCCAGATTGAGACTTTCGATCATTCCAAACATGGGAATGGATACACATTGCCTGCTTCGTTGGGCGGCAATGTCGCTGATTCCTTTAGTTTCACTTCCGAACCAGACTGCCAGTTTGGCATGTTCGGTAAAATCGCCTTCGTCCAACAAAACATTGGACATGCCCTTTCGATGGGGTGACGTGACGATCGAGACGAAGTGGTTTTTTTCCAAATGTGCGAGGCACTCTTCTGTGCTGTCAAAGCGCTTTACGAATGTCCATTTGACGGCGGAAACTGATAGCTTCGAGAGTTTTGGTTCGGTACGCAATTCATTCCAGTCGTCCGAAAGAACTCCACGAGGGTCGATGACGTACACCTTTTCTGCGCCGAAAGCGTTCACGTTCCGGATGACGGTTCCAATATTTCGTGGGTTTTCCGGGTCTTCGATAACAACGATGAGGTTTTTGCACCGGAAGTCTCGTATCGCGTCCGCCCGTTTCCGGGCGGTTGGTTTGTCTGTCTGCTTGCGTTCGATCGTCACACTCAAGCCCTCCACCGTCCGGGCACCATACCTAGCGACGATGTTGGTTGCTGTCCAAAGTCGGGATCAGATGGGTGGCCTCTTCAGTGAGGAAAGGCCATGCATCATGATCTGTTGTCTTTTCAGCGTATTCTGAAAGACGTAATCGGGTTCAGGCTTTGGTTTTGTTGCGGGACCCGGCGGGGCGGCCTCTGGGCTTCTTTTCGGGAGTCTTTTCCGCTGCTTTTTCCTTAGCGGCTTTTGCCTTTCTCGCGGCTGTGCGCTCGGCTTTTGGCGGTGGTAGGCTGGCGGCGAGCATGGCTTGTGTGATTTTGGTGGTCGTGACTTTGCGCGGCTGTCTGGCGCCCGGTGCGTCCAGAAGCGGGGCGAGGAAGCGGCCGGTATGGCTGGCTTTGCACGCGGCGATGTCTTCTGGCGTTCCGGCTGCAACGACCTGACCGCCGCCGTCACCGCCCTCGGGGCCAATATCGATCAGCCAGTCGGCGGTTTTGATGACTTCCAGATTGTGTTCGATCACCAGCACCGTGTTGCCCTGATCGACGAGGGTGTGCAGCACTTCGAGCAGCTTGCGGACGTCTTCGGTGTGCAGCCCGGTTGTGGGCTCATCAAGGATATAGACCGTGCGGCCAGTGGCGCGCTTGGCCAGTTCCTTTGACAGTTTGACGCGCTGGGCCTCGCCGCCCGAGAGGGTGGTGGCCTGCTGGCCGAGGGCGACATAGCCCAGTCCGACCTGTTGCAGGATGGCGAGACGGTCGCGGATCTTCGGCGCGGCCTGAAAGAACGGCAGGGCCTCGTCCACGGTCATGGACAGGACGTCTGCGATGGATTTGCCGCGGAACTTCACTTCCAGCGTTTCGCGGTTGTAGCGCGCGCCCTTGCAGGTGTCGCAGGTCACGTACACGTCCGGCAGGAAGTGCATTTCAATCTTGAGAACACCGTCGCCCTGACAGGCTTCGCAGCGCCCGCCCTTCACGTTGAAGGAGAAGCGGCCCGGCTTGTAGCCGCGCGCCTTGGACTCGGGGAGTTCGGCGAACCAGTCGCGGATCGGGGCGAACAGGTCCGTATAGGTTGCGGGGTTGGAGCGTGGGGTGCGGCCGATCGGGGACTGGTCGATCTCGATGATTTTGTCGAGATTGTCCACGCCTTCCAAACGGTCATAGGGGAGCGGTGTCTGGCTCGATTTCATGAGCTGGCGGGACAGCGCCTTATACAGCGTGTCGATGACCAGCGTGGATTTGCCGCCACCCGAAACACCCGTGACGGCGATGAAGGTGCCGAGCGGGAAATCGACCGTCAGATCCTTGAGGTTGTTCCCGCGTGCGCCGTGCAGGGTGAGCATGCCGCTGGGCTTGCGGCGCTCGGTCGGAACGGGAATGACCTTGCGGCCTGACAGATAGGCGCCGGTGATGCTGTTGGGGTTTTTGGCGACTTCTGCGGGAGTGCCGACGGCGATAACCTGTCCGCCAAGCTTGCCCGCACCCGGGCCCATATCGATCAGATAATCTGCGGCGCGGATGGCGTCTTCGTCATGTTCGACGACGATGACGGTGTTGCCGAGGCGCTTAAGGCGTTCGAGCGTACCGAGCAGGCGTTCGTTGTCGCGCTGGTGCAGGCCGATGGAGGGTTCGTCCAACACATACAGTACGCCGGTCAGGCCCGAACCGATCTGCGACGCCAGACGGATGCGCTGGCTTTCGCCGCCGGACAGGGTTGCGGAGCCGCGCGACAGGGTGAGGTAATCCAGCCCGACATCGTCGAGGAAGTGCAGGCGATCCGTGATTTCACGCAGGATACGGCGGGCGATTTCGGCGCGCTGGGGCGTGAGGGTCGCTTCCACGCCGGAAAACCAGTCGAGCGCCTTGCGGATCGGCATGTCCGAGGCTTCGGCGATGTTGAGATCCTTGACCTTCACGCACAGGGCTTCGGGTTTGAGGCGTGCGCCGTGGCAGGCATGGCAGGGTTTTTCGGACTGGTAGCGCGACAGTTCTTCGCGGACCCACATGCTGTCAGTTTGGGCCATGCGGCGGCGCAGGTTCTTCAGCACGCCTTCGAACGGCTTGGTGACGATATGGACCTTCCCGCCATCGGTATAGGGAATGTCGATCGGCTCTTTCGAACCGTTGATGATGAGGTCACGCGTAGCGGGCTGGAGGTCGGACCAGGGCGTGTGCATATCATCGCCGCAATGGCGGGCGAGGGCGGCGAGCGTCTGGTCATACCAGTCCGTGCTCGCACCCTTCCAAGGGGCGATGGCGCCTTCGGCCAAGGTCAGGCTGTCATCCGGGACAATCAGGTTTTCGTCGAAATGGGTTTCAGTGCCGATGCCGTCACAGACCGGGCAGGCGCCCATCGGGGCGTTGAAGGAGAACAGGCGCGGCTCGATCTCCTCAATCGTGAAGCCGGAGACCGGGCAGGCGAAGCGCGACGAGAACACGACATGCGCCGGGGCTTCTTTCTCGCCTGCACGTTTGACTTCCTCGGCATAGGCCAGGCCGTCAGAGAGTTCGAGGGCGGTCTCGAAACTGTCGGCGAGGCGGGATTCGAGGCCTTCCTTGACGACGATCCGGTCCACGACGACTTCGACGGTATGGCGCGTCTTGCGGTTCAGTTCCGGGGCCTCGGCGATTTCGTAGAGTTCGCCGTCGATCTTCACGCGCGTGAAGCCTTTACGCGTCAGCTCGGCCAGTTCACGCTTGCAGTCGCCTTTGCGGTCCCGCACGACGGGGGCGAGCAGCATCAGGCGCATGCCGTCGGGCATCGCCATGATGCGGTCCACCATCTGGCTGACGGTCTGCGCTTCGATGGGAAGGCCGGTCGCGGGGGAATAGGGGATTCCCACGCGCGCCCAGAGCAGCCGCATGTAATCGTGAATTTCCGTGATCGTGCCGACAGTCGAGCGCGGGTTCTTGGACGTGGTTTTCTGCTCGATCGAGATGGCCGGGGAAAGACCCTCGATGGAATCCACGTCCGGCTTGCCCATCAGCTCAAGGAACTGGCGGGCATAGGCGGACAGGCTTTCCACATAGCGCCGTTGCCCCTCGGCATAGATCGTGTCGAAAGCCAGAGAGGATTTTCCGGAGCCTGAAAGGCCCGTGATGATCGTCAGGGAATCCCGCGGGATCGTGGCGTCGATATTCTTGAGATTATGGGCGCGGGCCCCACGGACACGGATCGAATGATTGTCTGGAAAGCTCACGGAGACCCCGGAATGTGGAGAAAAGGCAGTTGTGAGATCGAACGCGCTTGAATGGCGTTGGATTGTTCCCCATTAGATGGGAACTTACGCACGTATGAAAAGAACAATTCGAGAAAATTGGTTGGGACGGGAATGGCAGGCAGCGTCAACAAGGTGATTCTGGTCGGAAATCTGGGCAAGGATCCGGAAGTCCGCAACACGCAGTCGGGGTCTAAGATCGTCAACCTGACCGTTGCGACGTCGGACACCTGGAACGATCGTCAGTCCGGGGAGCGCAAGGAGCGCACCGAGTGGCATCGTGTGGTGATCTTCAACGAGCGGACGGCGGATGTGGCCGAGCGGTTCCTGCGCAAGGGGCGCAAGGTCTATATTGAAGGCGAGCTGCGTACACGGAAGTGGACCGATCAGTCCGGTCAGGAAAAATACACGACCGAAGTCGTGATTGACCGGTTCCGTGGCGATCTGGTGCTGATCGACAGCAATCGCAGCGGTGGCGGCGATGATGGCGGTTTTGACAATGGTGGCGGCTATGGCGGGGGCAATGGCGGCGGCTTCGGCGGTGGCAGCCGTGGTGGCTCTGCTGGTGGTTCGGGCGGCGGCTTTGGCGGCGGTTCGCGTGGGAATTCCGGCGGGGCTTCTGGCGGTCGTTCGGGTGGCGGCAATGGCGGCTGGGATGCTCCGCCGGACAATGATCTGGACGACGAAATCCCGTTCTGAGTTCAGAGCCGTCTAAGGTTTCTGAAGACTGAAAAACCCCGGAGCCTCAGGCCTCCGGGTTTTTTTTGACTGTGGTGCAGACAAAAAAAAGCCTCACCCCCGAAAGGGTGAGGCTTTTTCGTTTCAGACCGGCTGGTTTCAGGCGGTCAGGGCGACGTCTGCTTCCGACGTTGCCAGATAGGGGCCGGCGGCCAGGATCTGGATGGCGAGCATGCCGAGGCTGTTTGGCTGACGGGCCGTCAGCGGCAGCATGGCGTTACCGTTCGTCCAGCGGACTGGGGTGTTTTCCTGAACATCCCAGCCGTTCAGGTCTGCGTCCGTCAGGTGCTGATCGATGCGGATCGTGTTGCCAGAGTCGAACAGCGTGACTTCGCCCACCAGAACGCCGAGCTGGCGACGGTCGTCCACGAACGGTCCGACCGTTTCGCTCGGGCTGGAGGTGCGGGACACGATGCGAACGCCTGTCACGTCGGACGGGATCATGAACATCGCGCGGCCATTGGCGGTGCGGACCTGATGGATGGTCTGGCCCGTGCTGGCGACGAGGTACAGGTTGGCGTCTTCGGTCAGAGCCGGAGCGGCAACCGTGTTCTCAAGGCCAGCTGCAATGGCGCGGGCTTCGATCTCACGGAAGATCGGCTCGACCACGTCCCGGCTGACGGACAGCGGAGCTGCTGCGTCGTCATTCCAGTTGCGCTCGCGGCCACCCAGAGCAACAACGCTGCCGTCCTGACGGAAGGACTGGCGGTTGCCGGTGTCGAGGTAGCTTTCCGTCAGCATGCCGTCTGCCATGATGACCGAGTGTTCGACCGTTTCCACATGGAAGTAGTCATAGACGGCGATCGTACGGTCATAGACCACAGAGCGGCCGTTCACGAGCATACGGGCCGGGATGAAACCGCCATTGATGAACAGGCAGTGTTCCGGCGTGACCAGCATGTCCTTGTAAGGCACGCCCTCCGCGAGTGCGCCCTGCATGATGCGGACCGGATAACCGGCTTCCGCGTCGGCCAGACCGGCCTTGGCGATCATGTGGGAACGACCAGCCCAGGTGACTTTGCGCTCGACGGTTTCGCCGTTCACGAAAGCCAGAACCGTGCTGCCGAGGCGCAGGGTCTCAACGGCCACATCGCCTTCCGGCGTGCGGATCATGCTGCCTGCGAGGAAGCAGGGGCCTTCAGCTATGGCTTCGATAATAAAAAAGCCTGCCTCTGAATCTTCCGCAAGAAAGCCAGTGCTGCCGTCTTGGACGATGGTGGCGTTGGTTCTTGGAACAAAGCCGTTTGCCATATGCAGGTCGCCGAATGTCAGCAGGCGACCGTCAGCCAGCGTGATCTGAAGCGTGTAGGAGCCATCAGCGTTCGGCGTGTAGGTGGCAGCCGTCGGAGCGGAAGACACACCGGAGATGCCGAAATGCGTGTTGGCGGAGACGCCGTTGATCACGACGCTTTGGGTGTTCGATGAGTCTGTGTGCAGCAGGCCGTTAGCCTGAACGTACACCGTGTTGATCGTGTTCGGATCAACATTGATGGTATTGATGTTTTCGCCCGGAGACAGGAACAGGCTGCTGTCTTGCGAGAGGTTGAGTGTACCGCCGGAAACGGAGATTGGGTTGGTGGCAGCGCCCAGCGTTGCGTTGATCAGGTTGATCGTGCCGGCGTTGTTGACGTTGTTTGTATCGAACACGACGTTGTTGTCGTTGTTCATGATCGTGATCGTGCCGTCTTCACGGTTGACCCCGATGCCGCCGAGTTCAACCTTGGACGGGGTGTTGATCAGGATCGTGCCGCTGTTTTCAAAACCGGCCGTTGTGAAGACATAGCCGTTATAAGTGCTGCTGCCCTGCGCGGTGATTTCAAGTGTGCTGTTCTGCCAGACGCTGAGGCTACGGAGCTGGTTGTAGGACGGCGCATCGGCGACGACGACGTTGGGCGTGGTGTTGCCGACATAGCCGACGTTAACGTCAGCGTTCTGATCGCTCTGTGGTACAGCGTTACCGCTGAAGGAATCGCCTGATGTGTCCACGACATTGCCGTGGCCGTCATAGAGCGTCCAGTTTTTGGGGTCGTACCAGTCACCGCCGGTTGCGGAGCCGCTCCAGCGCCATGTGTTGCCATGGTTGTGGTAGCTGACGGCGTTGCTGCTGTACTGCGAGGTGTCGCCACCGGCTGCGGCTGCTGCGCTGGCTGTGGCGGCAAGCTGCTGGTGCAGATCGCTGTTGACGTAGGAGGCCGGAGCCGTCGAGGTGCCTGCGTCTTCAATGAGCCAGCCGTTCGAGCCGTCCTGCACGATCGTGGCCTGGGCAGCAGGCGTGTAGCCGTCTGCGACATTGACCGTCGGGTAGGTGATGGCATGGCCGTTATCGAGCGTGATCGTCAGCTTGTAGGAGCCGTCGGCATTGGCTTCATACGTTGCGGAGACCGGCTTGGAGGAGCCGCTCAGGATGCCGAAATGGGTGTTCTCGGAAACGCCGTTGATGACGGTGTTCTGGACGGAGCCGCTATTGTTGGAGAAGCGATCGTTGACATACAGCGTGTTGGTGGTTGCCGGGTCAACGTTGATCGTGGAGCCTTCGCCGTACAGGTTCGTAATGAGCGTGCTGTTCTGCTGAAGGTTGATCGTGCCGCCGGAAACGCTGATGGGCGTTGCAAGGGTGCCGAGGGTCGAGTTGACGAGGTTGAGCGTGCCGTTGTTCAGCTGCCCATCGTCTAATATCACATTGCCGTCGTTGTTCAGGATCGTCAGGGTGCCGTTACCTGTTGTCACGCCGCCAAGTTCGACTTTGGAGGGGGTGTCGATAATGAGGGTGCCGTAGTTCTCAAAACCGGCTGTTGCGAAAACGTTTCCGTTTCCACCCTGTGCGGTGATTTTCAGGGTGCTGTTTTGCCAGATGCTGAGGCTGCGGATCTGGTTGTAGAGAACGGCATTGGAGACGACGACGTTCGGGGTTTCGTTTCCGGAATAGCCGACATTGACGTCAGCATTCTGCTCGCTCTGGGGAATGGGATAGCCGCTGAAGGCGTCGGAGGACGTATCAACCGGATTGCCAGCATCGGTCAGAACCCAGTTGCTGGGATCGGTCCAGTCTCCGCCCGTTGCAGAGCCAACCCAGCGCCAGACATAGTCGTGCTGATGGTAGCTTGTTTCAGTGGCGTTGTAGCTGGCGTTATCACTGCCGGCGGGCGTGATGTCGTCGGTGGTCGTATCGGCCATGATCAGATCTTTCCGAAAAATTTCCGGCACGGACTCGCCGGAGTGTGTTTGAGAATTGCTAACGGATTTGATTGCTGCTCGCAAGTTAATAAGGTGTAAATTAAATTCGTCGATTAGATAATTTTGTCATTTTTTTGTGTTGGCGATTTTTTTGTCGAATTCGCTAAATAATGTCTTCTGAACCACGAGGGTGTGTTGTGCTGGACTAGGTTGGCATGATGGTAACGCATGCGGTATGCTGGAAAAACTGAATTCTAGCGTGGTGACCTGTCTTGACCGAGCTGACCGAGCCGACTGATCTGACCCCTTCCGGTCGTCTTCCTGTGACGATCGAGGAGGAAATGCGCTCCTCCTATCTGGCCTACGCGATGTCCGTGATCGTATCGCGCGCGCTGCCGGATGTACGGGACGGTCTGAAGCCGGTTCATCGCCGTATTCTCTATGCCATGCGCGAAAGCGGCTTCACGGCCGACAAGCCCTATCGCAAGTCCGCGCGTGCGGTCGGTGACGTGATGGGTAAATACCATCCGCATGGTGACAGCTCGATTTATGACGCCATGGTCCGGATGGCGCAGCACTGGTCGATGCGCGTCAAGCTGATCGACGGTCAGGGCAATTTCGGGTCGGTCGATGGCGATAGCCCGGCGGCCATGCGTTATACTGAAGCGCGTCTGGCCAAGGCGTCGTCGTTCCTTCTGGATGATATCGACCGTGATACCGTCGATTTTCAGCCGAACTACGACGAAAGCGAGAACGAGCCGAAGGTTCTGCCGGCGGTTTTTCCGAACCTCCTCGTCAATGGTGCTGCCGGTATTGCCGTTGGTATGGCGACCAATATTCCGCCCCATAATCCGGGTGAAGTCATTGATGCCACGCTGGCGATGATTGCCAATCCGGACATCGAACTCGACGAGCTGATGCAGATCATCCCGGGGCCGGATTTCCCGACGGGTAGCATCATCATGGGGCGCAGCGGCATCCGCCGTGCCTATGAGACGGGTCGCGGGTCCATTCCGGTGCGGGCGCGGGCCGAGATCGAGGAAATCCGCAAGGACCGTCAGGCCATCATCATCACCGAGATCCCGTATCAGGTGAACAAGGCCACGTTGCAGGAAAAGATCGCCGATCTGGTCCGGGCCAAGGAAATCGAAGGCATTTCCGACATCCGCGACGAGTCAGATCGCTCGGGAATGCGCGTTGTCATCGAGCTCAAGCGCGATGCGACGCCGGATGTGGTGCTGAACCAGCTCTATCGTTTCACGCAGCTTCAGACGTCCTTCAGCGCTAATATGCTGGCGCTCGATGACGGCAAGCCGCGGACGATGGGGCTGAAGGACATTCTGGAAGCTTTCCTGCGCTTCCGTGAGGAAGTCATTCTCCGTCGCGCCCGGTTCGATCTGAACAAGGCACGGGATCGTGGGCATCTGCTGGTCGGTCTGGTTCTTGCGGTTGCCAATATTGATGCGGTGATCGCGCTGATCCGTGCGGCCCCGGATGCCGCGACGGCGCGTGAATCGCTGATGGCGCGTGAGTGGGATGCTTCGGAAGTTATTCCGCTTCTGGAACTGATCCACGACGAAGGCAATGTCATCATCGATGGCAAGGTTCGTCTGACGGAAGCGCAGGCGCGCGGTATTCTTGAGCTGCGTCTGCAACGCCTGACGGGTCTGGAGCGCGAGAAGATCCAGGGTGAGCTGGGAGACGTGGCCGTCAAGATCGGTGAGCTGCTTCAGATCATCGAGAGCCGTCCGCGCCGGATGGAAGTCATGCGCGAGGAGCTTCTGGCGGCCCGTGCGGAAGTCGCGACCCCGCGTGCGACGGAAATTTCCGATTCACTTGGCGATCAGACGGATGAAAGCCTGATCGAGCCGGGGCAGATGGTTGTGACCATCACGCGAGACGGCTTCATCAAGCGGACCCCGCTGGAGGTTTTCCGGTCCCAGAACCGGGGTGGTCGTGGTCGTACGGCCTCGGGGCGTCGCGGCGATGATGTGATTATCCGCAGCTTCAACGCGCATACGCATCAATGGGTGATGTTCTTCTCCTCGGGCGGCAAGGCCTATCGGATGAAGGTCTGGCATCTGCCGGAAGCCGCGCCGACCGCCAAGGGCCGTGCGCTGGTCAACTTGCTGCCGGAACTGGGAACGGATTCCATCACGGCCGTCCTGCCGCTGCCGCAGGACGAGGAACTGTGGGACGACCTGCACCTTGCCTTCGCGACAGCCAGCGGCAATGTGCGCCGGAACCGTCTGAGCGATTTCCGCAATATCCGTGCGTCTGGCCTGATCGCCATGAAGCTCGACGAGGGGGATTCCCTCATCGGTGTGGCGACCTGTCGTGAAGGTCAGGATGTGTTCCTCGCAACGAAGAATGCGCGCTGTATCCGCTTCCAGATCACGGATGAGACGCTGCGCGTGTTTGCCGGTCGTGGCAGCACGGGCGTGCGGGGTATTCGTCTGGGCGACGGGGATGCGGTGATTTCGCTGTGTATCCTCAATCACGTCGATGCCAGCGTCGAGGAACGGTCTGCCTATCTGCGGATGGCCAATGCCAAGCGGCGTGCTGAAAATGCCGCTCTGGAGGACGGTGCCGAAGACGAAACCGTGTCTGGTGACGAGGAAACCGTCGAAATCACCGGCGATCTGACGCAGGAGCGCTTCGAGGAACTGGAACAGCAGGAAGAAATCCTTCTGACTGTGACGGATGGTGGCTTTGGCCGTCGCTCTTCGGCCTATGATTACCGTGTGTCGGGCCGTGGCGGTCAGGGTATTACCAACATGACCTTCTCCGCGAACCGTCGCGGCAAGGAAGTGGTGGGCACGCTGCCGACGCTTGATGGCACGGACGTCATGCTGGTCACGGATACGGGGCGTCTGATCCGTCTTCCGGTGTCGCAGGTCCGCGTCATGGCGCGTCAGGCCAGCGGCGTGACACTGTTCCGCCTGAATGACAGCGAAACCGTCATCTGTGTTTTCCCGGTTCTGGAAGATGACACGGAAGAGGGCGATGCCGACGAGACTGTGGTCTCTGAAGCTCCCGCCGCAGGTGATGATGCTGCACCTGACGCCTGAGGCGCGGACGGATCCGCGTGTCGGGTTTTATCCCGGCACGTTCGATCCGGTCACGTTCGGGCATCTGGACATCATCCACAGGGCCTCCGCGCTGTTCGACCGGCTGCTGGTCGGGGTGGCGGTCAATGAAGGCAAGCAGCCGCTGCTGGATCTGGAGGCGCGGCTCTCGGCTCTGCGATACGAGGTGGACAAGCTGCCCCATGGAGAGCGGATCGAGGTTGTTGGCTTCGATACGCTTCTAGTGGATGCCGTGCGTCAGGCGGGGGCGGGCACGGTTGTGCGCGGCCTTCGGTCCGGTGGAGATTTCGATTACGAAAGCCAGCTTTCCGGCGCTTTGCGTCGTCTGGCGCCGGAAATCGAGACGGTTTTCCTGCTGTCGTCTGAAGAACATCGCAGCACGGCCAGTCGCATCGTGAAGGAAATCGCGCGGCTGGGGGGAGATATTTCACCCTTCGTCAGCGAAGATGTTGCACATATCGTCTTGTCGAAACTGGGCCGAGGGCCGACATAGGAACCTTCAACGATTTCTGGAAGGTTCCAAGATGTCCGATACTGCAGTGCCCGACGGCAACAAGCTGGTTTTCGAGCTCAAGACTGGCAAGGTGGTCATCGAGCTGCGCCCCGATCTGGCGCCTCTGGCTGCTGAGCGCCTCAAGCTGCTGGCCAGCGAAGGCTTCTATGATGGCGTGAAGTTCCATCGCGTGATCGAGGGCTTCATGGCACAGGGCGGCGATCCGACGGGAACCGGCACGAGCGGCAGCTCCTATCCGGACCTCAAGGCCGAGTTCACGAATGCTGCCAAGTTCGAGCGTGGCACGGTCGGCATGGCCCGCACGATGGCCCCGAACTCCGCCAACAGCCAGTTCTTCATCATGTTCGCTGCCAGCCCGCATCTGAACGGTCAGTACACAATCGTCGGTCAGGTCACGGAAGGCATGGAATATGTGGACCAGCTCAAGCGTGGTTCCGGCGCGGGTGGTGTGGTTAAGGACCCCGACATCATCGTCAAGGCCTATGTCGAAGCCTGAATCCTGCGTAAAAGCGGATTTTACGAAAGCCGGTGCAGTGATGCGCCGGCTTTTTTTGTTGCTGATTTATGTCGCGTGATAGGCAAGGTTTTTTATAAATCGTTCTTATGAACAGATAGAAACATAAGATTTCACGGATATTTTTTCTGATCGTATGGTCGTCAGGATCAGAAAAGGAAGAATAAAATGATAATCAGGAAATAAACTCTGGTATTGGATGTGATGGTTCTATCCTGTGCGCTGGCTTTGTCTGCCTGTTCGAGTGGCGTGGTTCATGGAGAGGATGCGCGCAGTCATTTCGCCAATACTGTCGCGATCACGACACCAGATGTTGCAAGTATTCCGGATCGGGCTATTTTCTAAAAAAAGGCGCCCTGTAGCGGGGCGCCTTTCTTATGAAACGGTCTGAAAGTGGATTTTAGAAGCTGGCGTTGATACGGCCGTAATAGTAGCCGCCGGTGATGGGAACCTGCAGAGAGAACTGGTCGTAGATCTGGGCGCCGCGGGAGTTGTTGATCTGCGGAACACGACGGGGGCGGACGTTGAAGACGTTGTTCGCACCGATCGCCAGATGCCAGTGGCTGTTGAAGCGGTAGCCGACTTCGATATCGGTCAGCCAGCGCGGCGTATTCTTGAACTGCGCAAAGCAGCTGTTGGAATAGGCCAGCTTGCCGCCGCTCGGGCAGGTGAGCGTCTTATCCGTCCAGTCATAGTAGGTCAGCATGTCCGTGGTCTCGCCGTAGCGGGTCTGACGCACGTTCAGGTCCCATTTTCCGATCGTATAAAACGCGTTCAGGATGATTTTGCTGCGCGGATAGGCGGTCGTGATGTAGCCGATGTTCTGTGCGTTCAGCAGCACATTGCCGTTGGTGTCCGTTCCGTTGTGGTGCAGACGTGTCCGGTTGAGGTCCAGTGCCATGCTGAGGTTCAGGTTGCCAGCATTATGGAAGCGGAACATGTAGTCCGCCTTGATGTCGAGGCCTTGCGTGCGGGTGCTGGCGCCGTTGGTCATGTAGTAGGCGGAGACGTTGTCGAGCGTGATGCTGTTCAGAGGCAGGGAATATCCCATGGCTTCGATGGCATCGACGGCGGGCTGACCGTTGACGGTACCACCGCCCACGATGCGGTCACGCAGATTGATCTGGTAGACATCCGTCTCGACGTGGAAGTTCTTCACGGGCTCCAGGACGATGCCACCGCTGGCACTGACGGAGCGTTCCGGCTTCAGGGCGCTGGCACCCAGAATGCGGGCGGCTGTTGAGTTGACGGGTAGCAGGCCGGAGGCGCCGGTCGGGTCCACGTTCATGGCGCTATAGTGCTGTTCGGCCAGCGTCGGCGCGCGGAAGCCGGTGCTGATCGTGCCACGGATCGCGATGCGTTTGCTCACGTCGTAGCGGGTCGAGACCTTACCGTTTTCCGTGTTGCCGACATCCGTGTAGTGCTCGAAGCGCCCTGCGAAATCGAGATCCCAGTGCGGGAGCGGGTGAAAGTCGCCATCGACATAGGCGGCCCAGATGTCACGGCTCCAGTTGCCGGCGCTGTTGGGGCCGAGACCGGCATAGCCCTGCGTGCCGCCCAGTTCATAGGAGGGCGGGGTGCCTGCCTTGATCTCATAGGTTTCGAGGCGATGTTCGCCACCGAAGGCCAGCGTCATGGGCACGACGTTGGCGATATTGAAGTGGCGGCGGAAGTCCAGATTGTTGGTCCACTGCGCCATACGATAGGTTTCAGCACGCGTCGTGTTGGGGGACCAGCCGCAACCATCGGTGGAATAATAGGCCGAGCCCGGAACTGTGGAGCATGTGCTGGCCAGCATACCGGTATTGACGGTGTTTTTGTTGCCGATTTTGTTGCCATCGGCGCCGTATGTGGTGCTCAGATCCCAATCGAAGCCCAGAAAGTTGTCGCCCTTGAGGCCCAGCGTGGCGGCGTAGTCGTTCTCTTCCGAGGTTTCGAGCGGGGAGAAGCCAGCCGGATACATGGTGGGCGCGATGACGGGCGTGCGGTAGTTTTCATACGCTTCGCCATGGCGGTGCATATAGGTGATGAGGCCGTAGAAATTCACGCCTTCAGTAATGGTCTTGCCGAAGTCAATGGCGAGGCTTTCGCGGGTTTCTTCCGGTGTGCTCATGATCTTGTTGGAATTGGTCGGCACGTTCATCGCATTCGGAACGATACCGTTATAGTAGCCCGTGGTTGTGGCGTTTGTGGGCCAACTACCAATCAGGCGGTGGTCCCGCGCGCCGACGACCATGTGATCCGTGTGATAGACTTCGCCGCTGAGATGCAGGTAGCCGTCGCTGCCCCATTTTACGCCGCCATCCGCGCCGACCTTGTACTGCCAGCCGTCGCCATTATAGGCGTTTGCGCCGGTCTGCACGGAGGTCTGCATGCCGTGGGCCTGCTTTTTGGTGATGATGTTCACCACACCGGCAATGGCGTCCGAGCCGTACATCGCAGCCGCGCCGTCTTCGAGCACTTCGATATGGTCGATGGCGTTTGCGGGGATTGTGTTCAGATCGGCGCCCGTGGAGCCGAACTGCGGGCCTGCATCGGCGGTGATGTTCGCGGTGTTGTGGCGGCGCTTGCCGTCCACCAGAACCAGCACTTCGTTCGGGCCGAGGCCGCGCATCTGGATGGAAGACGTCAGGGCTGCGGAATCCGCGCCCATCGCGACCACGTTGATGGAGGCATAAGTCCGGGTCAGGGCGTCCGAGAGGTTCAGCATGCCAGAGCGGCGGAGCGTCGCGGCAGAGACCACGGTGACGGGGGACGTGCTTTCACGGGCCTTGCGGTTCGTCGCGTGGGTGCCGGTGGTGACGTTGATCGTCTCGGCTTCACCCGCGAAGTTGACGTCAGTCTTTTTCTTGCGTGGTGCGGCACTCGCAGTCTTCGCGACTGGAGTATTGGCGGGATGTGCAGTTGCGTGCGTGCTGCTGCCAGTCTTGGTGCTGTGGTGACGGACAGGATGAGGGGTTGTCGTCGCGGCGAAAGCGGACAGACACGGCATGACAGAAAAGGCTGTTGTCACGAGCAGGGAGATGCGGTGCCGGGATTTCATTATTACTCTTTGTACCTCCATAAGACACCGCCCTTGGGTTCAGCGGGGGGTTAGAAAGAGTAATGACAAAAACTTGTTACGGGAAAGTAGCAAAAATGATTTTTGAAACTGTTTTTCTCCCTGTTGCAGGTTAGCAACAAAAAGATTTTACGGTTCGGGTTGGGGAAATTAAATTCCAGATTGATGTTTTCTGGAGAAATATAGAATTGTTCGTTTCGGTGATGTTTGTAGGGACCGGTTCTGGGTCCGAATTTATGTTATTTGACCGTATCGGATGAGATCGTGGGGGAAGAAAAAAGCTGTGGCCGGTCCTGTTCGGCATGGATATCGCCGATGACGTTAATCAGTCGTCCAGACGTACTGTCCGGTTGCGCTTGATCCCCGCCCGGTGGGATTTTCCGTCCAGACGGCGCTGTCTGGCGGCCTTTCCGGGGCGTGTGGCGACGCGGAACGCAGGGCGATGGGCCGCTTTCCGGATCAGTTCTGCCAGACGCTCGATGGCGTCTTCGCGGTTGCGCTGTTGTGTCCGGAAGCGACGTGCAGTGATGATGATTTCGCCATTCTGCGTGGCCCGGCTCCCTGCCAGTTCGATCAGGCGGGTTCTGATCCGGTCTGGCAGGGCGGGAGATCGTGCGGCGTCGAAGCGGAGCTGTGCGGCCGTCGCCACCTTGTTGACGTTCTGACCGCCGGGGCCTGACGCCAGAATATAGGTCACCTTCAGTTCGTCGTCTTCGAGTGCGAGACCGGGAAGAATCTGGATGGGCATCTGTTTCTTCCTTTCGGGACTGAGAGAGACGAAGTGTGTGGCGCCCATAGCCTCTTTTGCGAGGAGAGACCATGTCTGGAGAGGCACTGGGCCTGTTTTTCGCGGTTGTGAGGTTGACGCCCTATAGGTTGTGGGGTAGCCAGCGTGCGGATGAACCGGTAGCTCAGTTGGTAGAGCATTCGACTTTTAATCGAATGGTCCTGGGTTCGAGTCCCAGCCGGTTCACCATTTTTCCCGAAAAGAGCAGATGCCCCTACATCAAACAGCTATCCGCTGGTGGTCTGCCGGGATTTTGCGGCCTATGATGTCGCAACAGGCTGATACGCAAGGAAAATGCTGATGATGCGGGTTCGGATTGGGATAGCGCTTGGACTCCTGGCGGCGCTGGCGGCGTGTGGGCCGGATTATGGCGGGCAGGGCTCACGGCAGTTCCGTGGTGATGATTACGGGAATGTCGGAGCGGGCCGCAGCAGCTATGGCTATCAGGGCGGCCCGACCTGAGGTTTTTCCTTTTTGGGGTGGTTCAGGACAGAGCGTCCTGAACCAGTTTTTCCTGCTGGGCGGCGTGCACGCCCGGTAGTCCGGTTGCGGGCGAGGCGGCACTGTCGCGGCCTGCATAGTCCGGGCGCTGTACCCGATGCTCGCAGGCGCGCAGGGCGCGTTCGATGCGACGGTCCACGAAAATCCATGCCCCGTTGTTGAGGGGCTCTTCCTGACACCACACGACCTGTTCTGCGTCCGGATGGCGGGCGAGCTGCTCCATGAGTGCATGGTGCGGGAAGGGATAGAGCTGTTCCATGCGGATGATGGCGACATCGTCACGGTTCTGGCGCGTGCGTTCGGCGACCAGATCGTAATAGACCTTGCCCGTGCATAGAATGACGCGGCGTGCACCTTCTTCCTTGGCTGGGTCTGCGATGACGGGCTGGAAACGGGTGTGCGGTCCCATTTCGTCCAGCATGGATACCGCGTCCTTGTTGCGGAGCAGGGATTTGGGTGTGAAAACGACCAGCGGCTTGCGGCAGCGGCGTGCGATCTGACGGCGCAGGGCGTGGAAGTAGTTGGCGGGTGTCGTGATGTTGCACACGCGCATGTTGTTTTCGGCGCAGAGCTGAAGAATGCGCTCGGGGCGGGCGGAAGAATGTTCCGGGCCACCGCCTTCATAGCCATGCGGCAGAAGCAGGGTCAGGCCGGAGGTCCGCAGCCACTTGGTTTCGCCGGATGCGATGAACTGGTCGAGGATGATCTGCGCACCGTTGGCGAAATCGCCGAACTGCGCTTCCCACAGAACCAGAGCTTCCGGATCGCCGAGGGAATAGCCGTACTCAAAGCCGAGAACAGCATATTCCGAGAGCGGTGAGTTCCAGATGTTCAGCGGGGCCTGATGGGGCGCGATATGGGTCAGGGGCGTGTCTTCGCGGCCTGTGTCCTGATCGAACAGCACGGCGTGACGCTGGCTGAACGTGCCGCGACGGCTGTCCTGACCTGACAGGCGGACAGGGTGGCCGTCCATGGACAGAGTGCCGAAAGCGAGGGCTTCCGCCGTGGCCCAGTCGAGTGGACCGCCATCGGCTACCGCCTTGCCGCGTGCGGTGATCTGGCGGGCCAGACGGGGGTGGACGGCCAGACCTTCGGGGATCGTTCCGATAGCGTCTCCGACATCCCGCAGGCGGCGGAGCGGCACCCCGGTCATGGGCTGGATGCGGTCCTGCTCATCCTGCAGGCGTGTCGGATCTTCGGGGCCGTCGAGCCAGTCCGTGCTGTTGGGTCGATAGGTTCTGGAGGTTTCGAACTGTTCTTCCAGACGGTTCTGGAAGTGGTTCCACATCTCCTCGACTTCGGCCTCGGTCATGACGCCCGTGCGGGTCAGGTGCTGGGCGTAGAGGCTGCGTGTCGTGGCGCGGGACTGGATGGCGTGGACCATCGCGGGCTGCGTGAAGGCGGGTTCGTCGGCTTCGTTATGGCCGTGACGGCGATAGCAGACGACGTCCAGCACGATGTCGGACTGGAAGGTGCGGCGCCATTCATGCGCCAGAAAAGCGCAGCGGGAGACGGCTTCGGGGTCATCGCCATTGACGTGCAGGATCGGGGCCTGAACGGATTTGGCGATGTCGGTATTGTGGATGCCGGAATGGGCGTCGGACTGGACGGTGGTGAAGCCGATCTGATTGTTGATGATGACGTGAACCGTGCCGCCCGTCCGGTAGCCTTCCAGCTTGGACAGGCTCAGGGTTTCGTACACGACGCCCTGACCGGCAAAGGCAGCATCGCCGTGGACGAGAATGCCCAGATGATGCTGGCGGTCGTGGTCCTTTTCGCGATCCTGATCGGCGCGGACACGGCCCAGCACAACGGGGTCCACCGCTTCCAGATGCGAGGGGTTGGGCAGAAGCGAAATGCGGACGGTATGGCCTGCATGTTCGAGCGTTGTGGCGGTGCCGAGATGGTATTTTACATCGCCCGAGCCCTGAATGGTGTCGGGCTTGAAGGCGGTGCCTGCGAATTCGCTGAAAATGGCGGCAAACGGCTTGCGCAGAATGTTGGCCATTACGTTCAGACGGCCGCGATGGGGCATGCCGAGCGAGACGGAGCGCACGTCGTCCTGTGCGGCGGCATCGATCAGGGTGCGCAGGGCGACAATGACGCTCTCACCGCCTTCAAGGCCGAAACGGCGCATGCCCATGAAGCGTTTCTGGCAGAACTGCTCGAAGGCTTCGGCGCGGGTCAGGGCGAGGAGGAGGCGCTTCTGGTCCAGCGACGGGCCGGGAACCGGCGTCTCCAGACGGTCGATCCACCACTGGCGTTGGGCGGGGTCCTGAAGATGCATGAACTCGGCGGCTGTGGTGCCGCAATAGGCACGTCGCAGACGGGCGATCAGGTCTCGGTCGGCACCGGGCGGGTTCAGTTCGGGAATGTCGGGAACGGGTGCCAGGCCCAGCGGGTCCAGCTTTGCGATGGCATGTCCGCGCAGGCGATAGGCGAATTTCAGGCTTTCGGCGCTGGCGTCGGTCTGCTCTGTTGTTTCCGCGGGCAGGCGGTCAGAGCCAAGGGTTTCGAACAGGGAGGCGAAGGCCGTGTCTACGGAGGCCGGGTCATGCTGCCAGCGTGCGTGCAGCTCCGCCAGATAGACGGTGTTTTCGCCGTTGATGGCGTCCCGGTCATCGCGATGGTCGCCCATGAACTTGTTCTCCTGTCTCCCCGGCCCCTGTGACATGATGGGAACCGGGGCCTGTCTTTTGGCCGCGCACTCTTCAGAGACCGAATCCGCGTTTCATGGCGTCGATACGGCGTGCGATGGAGCGGGTGGCGACCGGGGTGTCTGTCTGGTCGAAGATATGGCAGGCGCCGGGCACGATTTCCAGTTCTACCGAAACGCCCTGATGGATCAGGCGCTGCGCGTAGGCGAGGTCTTCGTCCAGAAACAGGTCCAGCGCGCCGACGGACAGATAGGTCGGGGGCAGATCGGACAGGTCGGTGGCGCGGGCGGGCGCGGCGTAGGGTGAGACGTCAGCAGAGCCGGGCGCTACGGGATTGAGGAGGGCCGTCCACATGAAGGTGTTGCTGGCGCGGGTCCACAGGAACTCGCCTCCGACCGGGGAAGCGTTGGGCTGACCCGTCGTCGTGCGGTCGTCGAGCACGGGGTAGACGAGGTTCTGGAACAGGAGCGTCGGGCCCTCGCGGTCCCGGGTCAGAAGGGCCAGTCCGGCTGCGAGCCCGCCGCCCGCGCTTTCGCCGGTCAGGCCGATGCGGGAGGCGTCGATTCCGAGTGTGTCGGCGTTGCGCGTGATCCAGCAGAGTGTCGCGTAGGCATCTTCAATGGCTGCCGGGAAGGGATGTTCCGGGGTGAGGCGGTAATCCGGGGAAATGACCACGCAGTCCAGATCCTGAGCGAACTGGCAGAGCTGGGTGGCTGTGAGTTCGGGCTGGCCTGCGAAATAGCCGCCGCCATGCAGGTGCAGAAGGACCGGGCGTGGCGCGGTGGCGTCCTTGCGGGGGCGAACGCTTAGGAGGCGGAGGGCGGGCGCGGTGTCCGTGGCGGGAATGGTCAGTCGTTCAAGGATGACGGGATAGTCTTCGGCCTGAAGGAAAGACTGTCCGGCGGCCTGTTCCAGTCCGTCGCGGAAGGCGGGGAGGGAGTCGGGCGAGAGATCGACGGTGGGGATTTCTTCAAGGAGCGGAAGAAGTTCGGGGAGGACGAGGGTCCGGGTGTTCATGGGCATCACCTTGCACTGGGGAGGCAGGAAAACCATCTGTACGCCCAGTGGTCGGACGGCTTGAAGGCAAAAATCTGTTCGCCCCGCCACAAAGTTGCCGCAACTTTTAATGCCCGAGAGTCGTCTTGTTAACCGACCGGTCCTGAGCCGGCCTTGTTGGATGGGAGTTTCGCTGATGCGTGCTCTGCTGTTGCTTGCAGTTCTGACGGGAAGTGGTCTGGCGCTGACGGATCTGTCGGCGGGAGCACAGGAGCCGCGTCGGAATGATCTTTCCGCGCACTCTGTTCTGGCGGATGATGTGGGGCAGTCGGGAGTGGATCATCGGACGTTGGAATGCCGAACGGATCCGCGTCTGCTTCATACCGTGTGGGACGGGAGGATTTCGTCCCTGCCGGGGCCACATGTCTGCACGGGCGGGGCGAACCGTCTGGGGGCAGGATATGTCCGCTATCTGGCGACGAGCCGGATGGTAAGGGCGCATAAGCCGCTGCGGGGGTAATATTCTTTCGTAAAAGGCAGGTCTCACATGTGTGGAATAGGCCTTGTCGCCGGCGTGGGCCGCGTCTAGCCTTCCGCGCCATGAGCAGGATTTCTCTTGATTATGATGCGTTCGAGAGCGCACCCGTTGCGGAAAAACCGTTTCCGCATCTGGTGGTGCCGCATTTCATCGGCAACGATGACCTGAAGGCGGTTGTCTCCGATCTGCCGGAAATGAAATCCGGTGGTTCCTTTCCGCCGGAAGCCCTGAAGCTGACGCCGCGTGTTGCGGGCATGATTGCGGAATTGCAGGGGCCGAAGCTCAAGGCGCTGGTGGCGGAGAAATTCGGGCTGGATCTGGCGGAAGCGCCGACCATGCTGACGGTGCGCGGGCGCACGCGGGAAAAGGACGGGCGGATCCATCGGGATTCCGAGGCCAAGCTGGTCACGATCCTGCTGTATCTCAATCCGCGCGGCGAGGACTGGGCCTCGCGCGATGGCTGTTTGCGGTTGCTGAACGGGCCGGATGATGTCGAGGATTTCGATGTTGAGGTGACACCCGCGGAAGGGACGCTTCTGGTGTTTCCGAACGGTCCGGCCACCTGGCACGGACATCGGCAGTTTGTCGGAACGCGCTATGCGATCCAGCTCAACTATATGGCGACGGGGCGCAAGGCCCGCTACGAACTGCGGCGGCACCGTCTGTCGGCGCTTTTAAAGCGTCTGCCCTTTTCGGGCTGATTTTCAGGGAACGGGAAAAGATCATGGGTTATCGGGTTGCGGTTGTTGGCGCCACGGGTGCGGTCGGGCGTGAACTGCTGCGAATTCTGGCGGAGCGGGAATTTCCGGTCGATGAGGTTGTGGCGCTGGCCTCGCCGCGTTCGGCAGGGCGCGAGATTTCCTTCGGGGACAAGACGGTCCTGAAGGTTCAGAACCTTGAGACGTTCGATTTCAAGGGCTGGGATATTGCGCTGTTCTCCCCGGGCGGTTCGGTTTCGGCTGTTTATGCGCCCAAGGCTGCGGCTGCCGGATGCGTCGTGATCGACAACACGTCCCATTTCCGTATGGAGCCGGGGATCCCGTTGATCGTGCCGGAAGTGAACGCCGCCGCCATCGGCAAGGCGAGCCGGGGCATCATCGCCAACCCGAACTGCTCTACCGCGCAGATGCTTGTGGCGCTCAAGCCGCTGCATGACCTGTTCCGCATCAAGCGTATCGTGGTCTCGACCTATCAGGCCGTTTCAGGCGCAGGCAAGGACGGGATGGACGAGCTGTTCGCCCAGACCAAGGGCACCTTCGTCAACGATCCGCCAACGGTCGCTCAGTTCACCAAGCAGATTGCCTTCAATGTCATTCCCCATATCGACCGTTTCATGGACGACGGTGCGACCAAGGAAGAATGGAAGATGGCCGTCGAAACCCGCAAGATCATGGACCCGGACATCAAGGTTCTGGCGACCTGCGTGCGCGTTCCGGTGTTCATCGGGCATTCGGAAGCCATCAGCATCGAGTGCGAAAAGCCGGTCGATCTGAAGAAGGCGCGTGAGGCACTGCGCAAGGCGCCGGGTGTGATTCTGCGCGATGAGCGCGAAGACGGCGGCTATGTCACGCCGATCGAATGTGTGGGCGAGGATGCGACGTATGTGTCCCGTCTGCGGATTGATCCGTCGGTCGAGAACGGTCTGGCGCTGTGGTGTGTGTCCGACAATCTGCGCAAGGGTGCAGCCCTCAATGCAGTTCAGATTGCAGAAAGCATTGTGGAGCAGGGGCTTTTGAAGGACGGGCAGCTTTTCCGTCGCAATGAAATTCCGGACGAAGACGAAGCCGAATGACAAATTCCCGCACAGAGACGGTTCTTGCGATCAATGAGGATATCGAGCGTCTGCCGCTCGATGCTCTTCTGGAGCGGCTTCTGACATCGCAGAAGGCGGCTTTGGATCGGGTTGAGAAAGCCTTGCCGTCCATTGAACGTGCCGTTGAGGCGGCTGTGCCCCGGCTTCAGGCCGGGGGGCGGCTGGTCTATGCGGGAGCCGGGACGTCCGGTCGCATCGGCTTGCAGGATGGCGTGGAACTGACGCCGACCTTTGGTGTTGCGCCCGAAAAGCTGGTTCTGCTGCTGGCGGGTGGCGCCGGGGCTACGACACAGGCGGCGGAAGGTGCGGAAGACCGGGAAGATCAGGCGCGGCTTGATCTGCTGGATTATCACCCGACCGAACATGACGTGGTGATCGGCGTCGCGGCCAGCGGCAACACGCCTTACACCTGTGCGGTTGTCCAGCTCGGACGGGAAGTCGGAGCCCTGACGATCGGCGTGAGTGGCAACCCGGAGTCGCGTCTGTTGCGGGAAGCGGAGTTCGGGATCTGCATTCCGACCGGAGCCGAGGTTCTGGCGGGTTCGACACGGATGGCCGCTGGAACGGCGCAGAAAGTGACGCTGAACCTGTTTTCCACCGCGCTGATGACGCGTCTGGGGCATGTCTATCGTGGGCGCATGGTGGATATGCGCATTAGCAACGACAAGCTTCAGGTGCGCGCGGAACGTATGGTCATGGAACTGGCCGGAGGAACAGCCGAAGAGGCGCGTGAGGCTCTGAAACTCGTGCAAGGAAACACGAAACGGGCCGTTCTGCTGCGGAATGGTGTGGCTCTGGCGGAGATCGAGCCGCTTCTGGAGCGGTGTCAGGGCAATCTGCATCTGGCGCTCGCCGGGCTTTGAACGCTGCGGCCAACGCGGGCGCGACTGGGATGGTCTGGGCGCTTGGACTGATGAGCGGGACGTCTCTGGACGGGGTGGATGCCGCTCTGATCGAAACGGATGGCGTGCGAATCGGGCGCATCGGGCCCTCTTTGACACTGCCCTACAGCCCAGAACTTCGGGCCAAAACGCGGTCGCTTCTGGATCGTGCGGCGGGTCTGGCGGAGGATGATCCCGACGTTCTGGCGATCGCCCGGGATCTGACTTTGCAGCATGTGGAGGCGGTGCGTCTGTTGCGGGAGCAGGCACCGGATCTGGAGCCTGCGGTGATCGGGTTTCATGGTCAGACGATCCTGCATCAGCCGGAACTGGGCCGAAGCTGGCAGATTGGGGATGCCCGGCTCCTTCAGGAGCGGTGCAACGTTCCAGTCGTGTACGATTTTCGGGCGCGGGATCTGGAAAATGGCGGGGAAGGCGCGCCGTTGGTTCCTGTGTTTCACGCCGCTCTGCTTGGGCAGGAAAGTCGTCCTGTTGCGGTTCTCAATATTGGTGGCGTCGCCAATGTGACGGTTCTGGGAGCGCAGGATCCGGCCGGGGAGCGAGGCGTGTGGGCCTGCGATACCGGGCCGGGAAACGCGCTTCTGGATGACTGGGCGCTCCAGCATACGGGCCGACCCTGTGATTTTGGTGGCGCACTGGCGGCTTCGGGAACGGTCTGTCAGGATGTTCTGGAAGCGCTTCTGGCGATGCCATATTTTGCGCGCCCTATGCCCAAATCACTCGACAGGTTGAGTTTTCATCCCGAAGCCATGGCGCTTGTGCGAGATCTTTCCGCGGAAGATGGTGCAGCGACTCTGGCGGCGTTTACGGTTGAATCCGTGGCCCGAACGGCGTTTCCGGTGAGGCCGGAACTGTGGTTTTTGGCGGGAGGCGGGCGTCACAATCCGGTCCTGATGGATGGACTGAACCGGCGGCTAGGGCCTGTGGCATCCGTGGACAATCTGGGATGGGACGGGGATGCTCTGGAAGCGCAATGTTTCGGGCTTCTGGCCGTGCGCTATCTGCGCGGGCTGCCGTCCTCCTGGCCGGGGACGACCGGGGTGAGGCAGCCCTGTCTTGCGGGAAGGACTGTCTGACGATCCTTCCCACGGTCTGATGGCAATCAGACGGAGGCGAGTTCCGGCCAGCCTGTTTCCGGGCGGTCGAGATGCTTCAGCAGGTCGTGGTCCGGTGTATTGACGAGATCCTTGACCAGCGTCTTGAAGAGCTTCTTCGTGGTCGGCTTGTCGAGATGTTCGCGGATCTCGTGTGAAGCCTGCGGAGGAGCGACAAGTAGAATACCTTCGACATCGCTGCTCTGTGCGGCCTTGTTGATATGGGCGGCCAGATCGCGGGTGAAATGCACCTTGAGCTGCTCCCGCGGGTTTTCATGCGGAGCTTTGATGGACGCAACGTCCTTTTCCGCACTGGAGCCTTTATGCAGGTCAAAGGTTTCGATGGTCCGGAGCTGTGAGCCTTCAAGGCGCAGAAAACGGGCTTTTTCGCCGTCAGCAACAACGTAAATGACGGGGTCCTGTGTAGCCATGTCTGGAAATCCTTAATCAAAATCGGACGATGCGTCTGTAACCCCTCTGAGATGGGATGGTTGCGTAAAGCTGCCAAGGTGATGCAGAGTCGTATGCGCTTAAGGTATTGAAAAAAGGAGATTATTTCATTTTTTTGAATGTTTTTTGAAGAATTTCGATTTTTTTCTTGAAATGCAGAAGAGATGTGCTCAATCTCTAAATTGAGCTTACCGGAAAATCTTTTCCAAAGGCTCAAAGGAGGCAAGTATGGCTCTGACGAATACTCTTCTGCCGTATGTTGGTCCGATGGCTGCCGCAGTTGCGGTGTGTGCCTATACTCTCCTGCACGAGGTGCGGAAACCGGATGTTTCCTATGCGAAAGTAAGGCACCGACGATAGCGTCCCGCAAGGGACGCGTATCTCCAGACGTTTTCCCTCTTTACCTGAATGCGTGCCCGGTTCCACAGTAGAGGGCACCATGGCTTTTTTACATAAAACCCCCCGCATCACCCCTCCGCCAGAAGGCAGGACGGGTGTACTTCTGATCAATCTGGGGACGCCTGACGATACAGGCTATTTCTCAGTCAGAAGATATCTCAGCGAATTTCTCTCTGACCGTCGCGTCATCGAGAGTCCTCCTCTGATCTGGCAGCCCATTCTTCAGGGCATCATCCTCACAAAACGTCCTTTCGCCAGCGGCGCGAATTATGCGCGGATCTGGGATCGGGACGAAAATGCTTCTCCGTTGCGTGTTTATACGCGTAGGCAGGCCGAAGGGCTTGCTGAGCGGCTGAGGGCTGATGGTGTGCCGGTGGAATGGGGCATGCGTTACGGTCGTCCTTCCGTTGCAAAAGCGCTGGAAAGCCTGATGGATCAGGGCTGTGACCGGATCGTCAGCATTGCGCTTTATCCGCAGTATTCCGCAACCACGACCGCCACGGCCAATGACCAGCTTTTCCGTGCGCTTATGCGCCTACGCCGGCAGCCAGCCGTTCTGACGGTTCCGTCCTTTCCGGATCACCCTGCTTTCATCCGCGCGCTTGAAACGTCCGTTCAGGACACGCTGGCGGAACTGTCCTTCAAGCCGCAGCAGATTGTTGCGTCGTTTCATGGCCTTCCCAAAACCTGCATCGAAAAGGGTGATACGTATCGCGACGAATGTGAGCGGACGATCGCCGGACTGCGGACGGCTCTTGGGCTGAGTGAATCGCAGATGCCTCTGACGTTCCAGTCCCGTTTCGGGCCGCTTGAATGGATCCAGCCCTATACGGCGCCCTTCGTCAAAGCTCTTCCGTCACAGGGCATTACGAAGATTGCGGTCATCATGCCAGGCTTCATGACGGACTGCATCGAAACGCTGGATGAAATCGGGAACGAGCTTCGGGAAGAATTCATGGAAGCAGGGGGTGAAGAGTTTGCTCTCGTGCCCTGCCTGAACGACTCGAAAGGCGCGATTGATCTTCTGGAAGAGCTCTCGCGTTCTGCTTTGGCGGGTTTTCAGCGCCGTTGAGGCTTGCGGACTTCTGAACCTTCTGAAAACCCACCCGATGACGGGTGGGTTTTTTTTGCTTGCATCGCGCGCAGCTTTTTCCTATAACTGTGGCACTGAGCCATTAAACGTTAATGATTACTGGTTCAAAAAATAATTTCAGGTCAAAGAATTTTAGAAAGGCTGCTTCCACAAGAAGCGGCCTTTTTTGTTGCGCATTTTAGAAACAAGACATGTTTTTCTGCGTGAAAATTACGGCTCAGTACAGGACTTGATCTTTCTATTCGGACGTTTCTCCAGCATCCGGGCCTGAAACAAGGGTTCGGATTCTGGCGTGCGTCTGGCTTTTCTCTTTTCAGCTACAGGAAAACTCATGAACGCTGTTTCCAGCACGCAGAGCGCAGTCCAGTCGGGTTCGCGCTGGACGATCGCTGATGCGATGAAGATCCGTACCGATGATCCGACCACGACCATGCCGGTCATCGACTACGCGTTCCCCGTCATCGATTCCGATGTGTGGCAGTGGGACACCTGGCTGCTGCGCGACATTCACGGCAAGACCGTCACCTTCAAGGGCTGGTACGTCATGTTCGCCCTCGTTGCCGATCGTGCCGCCACGGGCGATACGACCGAGGGCTGGCACAGCCGCAACAACTATTCCTATATCGGCTACTACTACAGCCGCACCGGCAATGGCGCGGACTGGAAGTTCGGTGGCCGCGTCATCAAGGAAGGTGCCAACTCCCGCAGCTGGGAATGGTCCGGTTGTGCTGTCATGCGCGAGAACAGCGCCAATACGGTCGATCTGTTCTATACTTCCGTCAACGATACGCCGTCCGAGTCTGTTCCGTCCTACACGACGGGCCGCATTCTGGCAGATGCCACCGGCGTCTGGTTCGAGGGCTTCGATGTCTGCACGGACATGTTCCAGGCAGACGGCGTGAACTATGCCAACATCGTCGAAGACGCTTACTGGGATTTCCGCGATCCGCATATCTTCCGCAATCCTGACGACAACCAGATCTATGCCCTGTTTGAAGGCAATGTTCCGGGCATGCGCGGGAACTTCACCATCGGTTCCGACGAGATGGGTCCGGTTCCGCCCGCCACGACCGTTCCGGCTGGCGCGCAGTATGGCGCTGCAGCCATCGGCATTGCCCGTCTGACATCCGACTCTACGCGGGGCGATTTCTCCAAATGGGAAATGTTGCCAGCCCTCGTCACGGCGCTTGGCGTCAATGACCAGACGGAGCGCCCCCATGTCGTCTTCCAGGATGGTCTGACCTATCTGTTCACGATCTCTCATCACTCCACCTTCACCGGCAACAGCACGGGTCCGGACGGTGTGTATGGTTTCGTGTCCCGAAACGGCATTTTCGGTCCGTATGCGCCGCTGAACGGTTCGGGCCTCGTGCTTGGCAATCCGTCTGCTGCTCCGTACGAGACCTACTCGCACTTCGTCGATCCTGCCGGTTACGTGCAGTCCTTCATCGACACCCTGCCGCAGCCCGGTTCGGCTGACCCGCAGGACCCGACGACCTATCGCATCGGTGGTACGTTGGCCCCGACCGTGAAGATCGTCCTCGAAGGTGAGCGGACCTATCTGACGGAAGTTCACGCTTACGGGCAGGTCTATGCCCAGGGCGTCTGGCCGACCTCTTCGGCCTTTGACAAGCGCTCCTGAAGTCGTTTTGCCCTCTCCCGAAAGGGGGAGGGCATTTTTTGCGTTTTCGGGGTCTGCATTTCAGACGCAGAAATGCGCTGGCCTGCGGGCCTGAAACTGTTTTAGCGATTTCTGGAAAAATTATCGGCTGGTCGGAGTGAGAGGATTCGAACCTCCGGCCCCTGCGTCCCGAACACAGTGCTCTACCAGGCTGAGCTACACTCCGGCCGACGGCGCTTCTCCTACAGGGGTTAATGCTTTCCTGCAAGAGGGTTAGGGCGAAAAATCAGAGAACGAGCGCCGTTCTGCCGATATCCCGCCATGACCACAGGACGGCGCGGGCCTGCCCCTGAAGGTTCCAGACGGGAAGCAGCCCGACGCCCCCATCCGCTACGCTGACGCGCGAGTCGGCGGAGTTGTCACGGTTGTCGCCCATAACGAACAGATGATTGGCGGGAATGGTGAAGGGCGCGACATTATCTAGCTCTCCGTCCTGCGACATTTTGAGAATGTCGTGGTGGATGTTTCCCGGGAGGGTTTCTTCATAACGTTCTGCCGCACGCCAGACGTTCTTCCGGCTTTCCTCGCGGGTTGGCCCCATGTCTTTCCATGGAAGCACCGTTCCGTTCAGGATGATCCGACCATGCACCAGGGCCACCGTGTCGCCCGGCAGACCGATCACGCGCTTGATCCAGGTCTGGTGCAGGTTGGCGGGTGCGCGGAACACGACCACATCGCCGCGATGGGGCAGATGCCCGAACAGGCGGCTTTCCGTTTCGGAAGAAGGCTTTAAGGCATCGCCGAACGGTAGATTGGCCGTGCTGAGACCGTAGGACGGGACAATAACGCCGATCTGGTCGCCGATCCGCAGTGTCGGCTCCATGGAGGCCGAAGGCACGATGTAAGCGGCGGCGAGGGCGCTGTGAATGGTCAGGAAGCCCAGAAGAACGGGTAGGCAGGACAGGATGTCGCGGATGAACTTGCGCAGGGTCATGATGAGGGTCTCCGTGCCCGACAGAGTGCCTCATGGGGACCGGAGTGCCAGTTAAACCTGCGTCAGATCCTGTCATGAAAAAAGGGGCGTCCCGTCATGGGGCGCCCCTTTTTGTCGTTTCAGGTAAACGGTGCCTTACAGCGCTTTTTCGAGCGTCGGGAGGACCTCGAACAGATCACCCACGATGCCGTAATCGGCGACCTTGAAAATCGGCGCTTCCGGATCGGTGTTGATGGCCACGATGACGCGGCTGTCCTTCATGCCAGCCAGATGCTGGATCGCACCCGACAGGCCGACGGCGATGTAGAGTTCCGGCGCTACGATCTTGCCGGTCTGGCCGACCTGCATTTCGTTCGGAGCAAAACCGGAATCCACGGCCGCACGGGATGCGCCGATGGCGGCGTTCAGCTTGTCGGCGATGGGTTCGAGCAGCTTAAAGTTTGCAGCGTCCTTCAGGCCCTTGCCGCCGGAAATCACCACGCGGGCAGATTCCAGTTCCGGACGGTCGGAGGCAGAAAGCTCGACCTTCACGAAAACAGACTTCTCGCTGGCCGGAGCTTCGACCGTTTCAATCGCAGCGGACCCACCTTCGGCAGCAATCGGATCGAAATTGGAGCCGCGGACCGTCAGCACCTTGATGCTGTCGGCGGAGCGAACCGTTGCCAGTGCGTTTCCGGCATAGATCGGGCGCACGAAGGTGTCGGCGTCCTTGATCTCGACCACATCGGGGATCGGCTGCACGTCCAGCAGGCCTGCCAGACGCGGCAGGATGTTCTTGCCGGTGGCGGAGGCTGCGGCCACGATGTGGCTGTAGTCTTTCGCGCGGGCAGCCAGCAGGTCGGCGGCGGGCTCGGCCAGATCGTTGACCAGACCCGGCACGCTGAGAACGCGCGTTACGCCCGGCAGGGCAGCAGCGGCCTGTGCGCCGTCTCCGAATACGATGGCATCGACCGCACCAAAGCGGGAGGCAGCGGCAACAGCCGAACGGGAAGCCTGACGGACCGCGCCGTTTTCGACTTCAACCAGAACAAGAGCGGTCATCAGATCACCTTCGCTTCTGTCTTGAGCTTCTCGACCAGTTCGGCCGCGCTGTTCACTTTCACGCCTTCCTTGCGCTCGGCGGGCTCGGCCACCGAGACCACCGTCAGGCGCGACGCCGTATCAACGCCGAGACTGTCGATTTCGACCGTCTCAAGCGGCTTCTTGCGCGCCTTCATAATGTTCGGCAGGGACGCATAGCGCGGCTCGTTGAGGCGCAGATCCGCCGTCACCACAGCCGGGAGCGTGAGGGACACGACTTCCGTGCCGCCATCAATCTCGCGGGCAACTTCGATACGGCCATCGGCAACCGTCACAGCGCTGGCGAATGTGCCCTGCGGCCAACCGAGCTTCGCGGCCAGGATCTGGCCCGTGGCGTTCATGTCGTCGTCGATCGCCTGCTTGCCCATGCAGATCAGGCCGGCGTCTTCGCGCGTGGCGATCGCCTTGAGCACGTTGGCCACGGCGCGCGGCTCAAGCGTGTCGTCGGTGCGCACGAGGATGGCGCGGTCCGCGCCCATCGCCATGGCCGTGCGCAGCACGTCCTGCGCGGCCTGCGCGCCGACGGTCACGACCACGACTTCCTTGGCCGCGCCTTTTTCACGCAGGCGCACTGCTTCTTCGACTGCGATTTCGTCGAACGGATTCATGGACATTTTCACGCCCTGCGTTTCGACACCGCTGCCATCAGCCGCTACACGTACCTTGACGTTGTAATCGACCACCCGTTTGACTGGGACCAGAACTTTCATCGTCATCTTTCGCTGCTGTCGCCGCCACAAAAACGGGCGTCACCGTAGCGGGACTGACCGGAAAAGTCACATTCCGCTCTGGCGGTGCCCTCTTGCGGGAAGAAAATTACATCCCGACCGGATAATTCGGACCGCCACCGCCTTCGGGCGTGCACCAGTCGATGTTCTGCGTCGGGTCCTTGATGTCGCAGGTTTTGCAATGCACGCAGTTCTGGGCGTTGATCCGAAGCTGCCAGGCGTTTTCGCCCGTCTGTTCCTGTTCATACACGCCTGCCGGGCAGTAGCGACTCTCCGGCGAATCGAACACGTCGTGATTGACGGTCTGCCAGACGGTCTCGTTGCGGAGTTTGAGGTGAACCGGCTGATTCTCCTCGTGATTCGTGCTGCTCAGGAAGACCGAGCTGACGCGATCGAAGGTGATCTTCCCGTCGGGTTTGGGATAGTCGATTTTCGTGCATACCGAGGCCGGACGCAGCGTCTCGTTATCGGCGTGCGGGTGATGCAGCGTCCAGGGCGCACGACCCCGCAGGATCATGCTGTCGATCCCGGAATAGAGCGCGCCGAGCTTCATGCCCCATTTCGCAAAGGCCGGGCGGATGTTGCGGACGTCGCGCAGTTCGGACCACAGCCAGGACTGCTGGACGCGCGCCGTCATGCTGGCGGCTTCCTTCTTGTCCTTTTCCAGAGCCTCGGCCACGGCCTCAGCCGCGATCATGCCGGACTTCATGGCCGTATGCGTGCCCTTGATCTTGGGCACGTTCAGGAAGCCTGCCGAATCGCCAGCCAGAACGCCGCCGGGGAAAGTCAGGCGCGGAATGGACTGGAATCCGCCTTCCGATAGGGCACGTGCGCCGTAAATCAGGCGCTTGCCGCCTTCGAAATGCTCCCGGAAGGCCGGGTGCAACTTGGTGCGCTGCATTTCCTCGAAGGGGGACAGATAGGTGTTGGCGTAATCGAGGCCGGTCACGAAGCCGAAGCTGACCAGATTTTCCCCGAAATGATAGAGCCACGCCCCGCCATAAGTGTTGTCGTCGAGCGGCCAGCCGAAGCTGTGTTGTACGAGGCCGGGACGGTGCTTTTCTGCCGGTATTTCCCAGACTTCCTTGATGCCGAGGCCATAGGTTTGCGGCTCCACGCCCTTGCGCAGGCCGAAACGCTTCATGGCGTGGCCGGTGAGGGAGCCGCGCGCACCTTCGGTCAGGATGGTCTGCTTCGCGCGCAGGATCATGCCGGGCGTGAAGTTCGGCCCGTGTTCGCCGTTGCGCTCGATGCCCATGTCGCCCGTGATGACGCCAGCGACGTGGTCATTTTCGATGAACAGTTCCGCACCCGAGAAGCCCGGATAGATCTCAACGCCCAGAGCCTCAGCCTGCTCGCCGAGCCAGCGGCAGACTTCGCCGAGCGAGACGACGTAATTTCCATGATTGGCCATCTGCGGCATCACGCGGTCCAGATATGGAACGGCGAAGGAACGCGTTTCGGTCAGGAACAGCATCCGCTCTTCCGTCACTTGCGTCCGCAGCGGGGCGTCCAGATCGCGCCAGTTCGGCAGAAGTTCATCAAGCGTGCGCGGCTCGATGACGGCGCCCGAGACGATATGGGCACCGATTTCGCTGCCCTTTTCGATCAGGCAGACGCCCGCATCCGGCATCAGCTGTTTCAGGCGGATCGCGGCGGACAGACCGGCGGGACCGCCACCGACCACCACGACATCGAATTCCATTTCTTCGCGTTCGATCTGGGTCATGATGTCAGGACACTCGCTGAATAACTGAGAGAGGGGTTTGGTGTGCGTTTCAGGGACGGCGCGTGAAAGTCCAGTAGAACGGCACGCGCCCTTCGCGGAAGGCTTTGGCCTCATAGCGTGTTGGTGACCAGCCTTCGGGACGTTCCTTCGCCGGGGGCGGCGCATCGAACAGGTCCTGCTTGCCCATCACTTCTGTGACCCATTCCTGATAGACGGGATGGTCACTGGCGACGCGCCAGATGGCGCCGGGTTTCAGGACGCGGTGCATCTGCTTGATGTTTTCCGGATGCACGAAGCGGCGCTTGGCGTGCCGGGCCTTCGGCCACGGGTCCGGGAACATCAGATAGGCCCGGTCCAGGCATGCGTCGGGCATGTCCTTGAGCAGCAGGCGGGCGTCTTCGGCCCAGATGCGGAAATGGGGAGGCGGCGTGGCTGTGTCTTCCTCGCCTTCGGGCACGAGGCGCGACAGCAGGGAGCACAGGCCGTTCTCGAAGACCTCGGAAGCGATATAGCCGACATCCGGGTTCAGTTCGGACTGGCCAACGGCATGTTCGCCACCGCCAAAACCGATTTCGAGAAAGACGCGCGAGACCGCATCGGAGAATCCCGCGGCGGGATTTTCCGGTGAGGTAAAGGAAAGCCGGGGCAGCGCCTTCTCAAGAAGATGCTGCTGCCGGGCCCGGAGCGGATGGCCGCGTTGACGGCCGTAAAGCCGCTCCGGCTGGGGTTTGAGAGACTCGACCAGGGGTTTTCTGCCAGATTACCGGTGAGACTTAGCGGTTCAGGGCGCCACGCAGCGTGGTGACCAGATCCGTCTGTTCCCAGGTGAAGTTGTCCAGAACCGGATCCGGCGCACGGCCGAAATGGCCGTAAGCGGAGGTCGGAACATAGATCGGACGGTTCAGGCGCAGATGCTTGCGGATGCCGCGCGGGGAGAGGTCCACAACGTCGTTGAGGATCGCACCCAGACGGGCTTCGTCCACGTCCTTGCCCGTGCCGTCGAGGTCAACATAGACCGAGAGCGGCTTGGACACGCCGATGGCGTAGCTGAGCTGGATCGTGCAGCGGTCGGCCAGACCGGCGGCCACGACGTTCTTGGCGAGGTAACGCGCGGCATAGGCTGCCGAACGGTCCACCTTCGTGGGGTCCTTGCCGGAGAATGCGCCACCACCATGCGGGGCTGCGCCACCATAGGTGTCGACGATGATCTTGCGGCCAGTGAGGCCTGCGTCGCCGTCCGGTCCGCCGATGACGAAGTTGCCGGTCGGGTTCACATAGAACTCGTCTTCCGGGCAGTTCCAGCCTTCGGGCAGGATGCCATTGACCACGTCGCGCAGCGTCTCACGGATCGTGTGCTGGCTCATGCCTTCGACATGCTGCGTGGAAATCACGACGGACGTGACGCCAACGGGCTTGCCGTCGACATAACGCAACGTGACCTGGCTCTTGGCATCCGGCAGAAGGCCAACGCCACGGGCGTCGCCGCTCTTGCGGTAGTCGCGGATGCGCTCGAGGATCGTCTGCGCATAGAACAGCGGCGCAGGCATCAGGTGTTCGGTCTCGCGTGTGGCGTAGCCGAACATGATGCCCTGATCGCCAGCACCTTCGTCCTTATCACCGGCACTGTCGACGCCCTGAGCGATGTCGGCGGACTGTGCGTGCAGATAGGAGGTGATTTCGGCTTTCTTCCAGGAGAAACCTTCCTGGTCGTAGCCGATGTCCTTGATCGCTTCACGGGCGCGGTCGATCAGCGTGTCTTCGACCTCTTTGGGGCCGCGGACTTCACCGGCCAGGACGACGCGGTTGGTGGTGACCAGCGTCTCACAGGCAACACGCGCTTCCGGATCGGCCTGAAGATAGGCGTCCAGAACGGTATCGGAAATGCGGTCCGCCACCTTGTCGGGATGGCCTTCGGAAACGGACTCGGATGTGAAAAGGAAATCGCCGTGATTGCGCACTCAGGGACCTCGCAGGGAATGAGTGGTGAGAAGGGCCACAGTGTGCCTTGGCAGGCGGTCTGTGGCATTCAGGGAGGGGACGGCTTGGCGGAATTGGGCGCAAGGGTCAAGGGGCCGTGTGAGGTCTGAACGCGGTTTTCTGCGGAAAAGTCCCGAGAACCGGCCTGAAATTGCAAAAAAAACCAGACGGATATTACGAAAAAGAGAGCGCTGGCCCCCGTTTCATTTTTCAACGACACCGGTCATGCTGCGTTTGTGTTCCCGTGACCGTCATGGCCCGTCACAGGCGCCGCCCACGGTCGAGTCCGGGAAAAACAGAGAATTTGAGGCATTTGAAATGTCGAATCACTTTAGCGGTAAAGTCTGTCTCGTCACTGGTGCCGGTGGCAATATCGGTCTTGCGACCGCCCTTCGTCTGGCCGGGGAAGGGACGGCCATCGCCCTGCTGGACATGAACCTGGAGGCTCTTGAGAAAGCCGAAGCCGCCGTGCGGGAAAAGGGTGTCGAAGCTCGGTCTTATGTTTGTAACGTGACGTCCGAAGAGGCTGTGACAGAGACCGTGGAGGCCGTGGTGCGGGATTTCGGGAAGATCGATTTCCTGTTCAACAATGCCGGATATCAGGGCGCTTTTGCCCCTGTGCAGGATTACCCGTCCGAAGATTTCGCGCGTGTGCTGACGATCAATGTCACAGGTGCATTTCACGTCCTCAAGGCCGTCGTGCGGCACATGATCGCGCAGAATTACGGTCGCGTGGTCAACACCGCCAGCATGGCGGGCGTGAAAGGTCCGCCGAACATGGCGGCCTATGGCGCGTCCAAGGGGGCCATTATCGCCCTGACCGAAACGGCGGCGCTGGATCTTGCGCCTTACAACATCCGTGTGAACGCCATCAGCCCCGGCTATATGGGGCCCGGCTTCATGTGGGAGCGTCAGGTCGAGCTTCAGGCCAAGGTGGGAAGCCAGTATTTCTCCACCGACCCCAAAATCGTCGCCGAGCAGATGATCGGCAGCGTGCCGATGCGCCGCTATGGCGATATCAACGAAATCCCCGGTGTGGTGGCGTTTCTGCTGGGGGACGATTCCAGCTTTATGACGGGGGTGAATCTGCCGATCGCTGGTGGTTGATGGGGTGTCCGGGCTCTGCCCGGGCCCGGCAGGGATCTTGATCCCTGCACCCTGATTCGGGGTTAGGGTTTTAAGGCGTCTGCCATTGTGTAGAGGCCTGCGGGGCGTCCGGCGAGCCATTTTGCGGCGAGCAGGGCGCCTCTGGCGAAGACCCTCCGGTCCAGTGCGCGGTGAGACAGGGTGATCTGTTCGTCCGCCGCCATCAGGACGAGATCATGTTCGCCCACGATCTGCCCGCCGCGCAGGGATGCGAATCCGATCGCCCCGTCCGGGCGCAGACTGTTCTGATCGGTTCGGGCCACATCCTCGAATGCGACTCCGCGTCCTTCCGCCACGGCCTTACCGATCGCCAGCGCCGTGCCCGAGGGGGCGTCCAGCTTCTGGCGGTGATGGACCTCCAGAATTTCCGCATCATAATCCGGCAGGCCCGCGCTAAGCTGCCGGGCCAGTTCCAGAAACAGCGTCAGCGCCGGGGAGAAATTGGCGGCCTGAAGGACGGGAATATGCTGCGCCGCCGCGTTCACGGCATCCTGCGCGCCATGATCAAGACCCGTCGTCCCCAGAACCCACGCACATCCAGCCTGCGCGAAGGCGGCCGCATGGGCGGGGACCGTCGTGGCATGGCTGACGTCAATCACGACATTGCAGCTTTTCGCGAGCGTGCCAGGGTCGGTCGTGATGTTGCGCGAGACATCTGCCGTGCGGGAGAGGCCGCCTGCGAGGGCGCTTCCGGCTTCCTCGGCGCAGAGGGTGCCAAGTCGGCCCGTGATGCCGGCAATACCGATACGGGGGGCGGAAATCAGGGTCATGATGGAGCCTTGCGTGCGAAAAGATCAGAGATCGGCGTCAAGCCGGGCGTCAAAGCGGGCGCGGGCCGCCTCGATTTCGGGGCGGTTTGACATGGCCCACTGACCGAAGGCTTCCGTCAGCGTCCAGAGCGATTCCCCAAGCGTCGTGAGTTCATAATCCACGCGCGGCGGAGTCGTCGGGGTGACGGTCCGCAGGACGAGGCCGTCGCGTTCCAGATTGCGGAGGGTGAGCGTCAGCATCCGCTGTGAAATTCCGTCGATCGCGCGGCGCAGTTCGCTGAAACGGTGTGGCCCGCGTCCGAGCGATTTGACGATCAGGATGCTCCATTTGTCCGTCGTGCGGGCGAGAATGGAGCGGATGACGGCACAGGCGCTGCTGTCCTGCGCGCAATCCAGAGGCGTCGTACCCGGCTTTACGGACAGCTTCTGGGGAAGGGTGGTGTCACTGACGCGAACATCCATGTGCCTATGGCTCCGGAATGTGCCTTCTTGCGGCGGGGTTCAAAGGTTCCTTATCTGGTGCTGGTTACGATCAGGAACCGGAAAGATCAAAATGAAACTTCTTCACATCGATTCCAGCATTCTCGGTGACAGCTCCGCCAGCCGTCAGGTCAGCGCTGCCGCCGTCGCCCAGTTTCGCAAGAAAGATCCGTCCGTCGAGGTCATTTCCCTCGATCTCGCCAGCGATCCGCTGCCGCATCTCGACGTCGAAGCCCTGTCATGGCTCGGCAAGGAACTGACGCCGGATGTGTCGGCCCGCCCCGAACTGGTTGCCAGCGGCAAAGCCCTGAGTGATTTCAAGGCGGCGGACATCGTCGTCATCGGTGTGCCGATGTATAACCTGTCGATTCCCAGCCAGCTCAAATCCTGGATCGACCGTATCATGGTGGCGGGTCAGACCTTCCGCTATGGCCCGTCCGGCATTGAAGGTCTGGCCAAGGGCAAGACAGTCGTGCTCGCCGTGGCGCGTGGTGGCCTGTATGGCGAAGGCTCGCCCGCAGCCTCCTTCGAGCATCAGCTCAGCTACCTGAAATCCGTTTTCACCATGATCGGCATTACGGACATCACCGTGATCGAAGCCGAGGGCCTCGCCACCAATGGCGGCGCTGACCGTGCACGCATCCTGTCGGACGCGGAACAGAAGGCCAGCGCGCTCTAAAGTCAGTCCGTCACGCCGGTATCCGGTCCAAACGTCTCGTAACGCAGGCGGTTGGCCGGAACTCCGGCGCCCGGCAGTCCCTGCACCATGTCGCGCATGAAGCCTGTCGGGCCGCAGAGATAGGCCGAGACGCCATCCGGCAGCTGCTCTGCGACCCAGGCTGCGGTCGGGTGTCCGTCTTCTGAAGTCAGACGTGTCACGACCCGGATGCGCCCTGCCGTGTTGTGGGACAGTTCCGCCAGACGCGCCGCGAAGGGCGCAGTTTCGGTGGAATGGGCAACCTGTACGACCTGAACAGGCGTCGTGATGTCTGGTCCGGCCAGTGTTTCCAGCATTCCGATCATGGGTGTGATGCCGATCCCGGCGCAGATGAAGCCCAGCGGTCCTTCGATTTTTTCCGGCAGGACGAAATTGCCCGCAGGCGGTGAAAGCAGGAGTTCCGTGCCGACGCAGGCGTTGCTGTTCAGCCAGCCTGAAACAACGCCGTTCTGAACATGACGCACGCTGATGCGATAGCCCGTCCGGTTGGGGCTGGAGGTAATGCTGTAATTGCGGCGGGTCCGGCCATGGCCCGGAATGTCCAGATCAACACCCAGATACTGACCCGGAACGGCGCTGATGACCGGCTTGCCGTCCACAGGCTCCAGTTCGAGCGACGTGACGGTCGCGCATTCTGCCGTGGCGTGCGCGATGCGGAAAGCCCGCCAACCCGTCCAGCCTCCTTCGGTATGGGCGCTGCTGTCGTAAAGCTGATGCTCGCGACCGATCAGGATATCGGCCAGTGCCCAGTAGGCCCTGCCCCAGGCATCAAGGATTTCCGGCGTTGCGGCATCACCCAGAACGGCTGAAATCGCGCCGAGCAGAGCTGTTGCGACATGCGGATAGTGTTCGGGCTGGATTTCGAGGCTGACATGTTTCTGGGCGATCCGTTCGACCGCCCCGCCCAGCACGCCCAGATTGTCGATATTTTTCGCATAGGCCAGCACGGCCATGGCCAGCGCGCGGGGCTGCATTCCTGTCGACTGATGGGTCGGATCGAACATTTCCGCAATCGCCGGATCGGCCAGAAGACGACGATACATTTCGGATGTGATGGCCACACCATGCGCTTCAAGTGCCGGGATGGTGGCCTTGATGATGGCGATGATGTCTGGCGTGAGGCTGCGGTCGGCGGAAGTGGACATGAGCGGTCCCCTAAAAGATGTATATAAAATACATCTTTATAAACGTGACCTGATCCTGTCAATCTGGCAGAGGAGTCGCCATGCGTCTGACACTGCACACTGACTACGCCCTGCGCGTGCTGATCCATCTGGGGATTCACCATCCGGGCGCCCATGCCTCACGCCGTGTTTCCATCCGTGAGATCGCGCAGGCTTACCGTATTTCTGAAAACCATCTGGTGAAGGTGGTCCATCGTCTGGGGCAGGGCGGTTTCGTCACCACCGTCCGTGGACGGGGCGGCGGGCTGGAACTCGCGCGGCCGGCTGCGGAAATCAACGTGGGCGCAGTCGTGCGCTTTACCGAAGACGACATGGCGCTGGTGGACTGCGAGGGCCGTAACAGCACAGATGGACGGCCCTGCGTGCTGTCTCCGGCCTGTGTGCTGCGGAGCGTGCTGGGCGATGCGCTGGGCGCGTTCCTGGCAGTTCTGGACGGCTATACGCTCGCCGATCTGCTGACGGGACGGGAGGCGGCCCTTCTGGGTCTGATTGTGCCCGTCGACGACTGAGACAGAAAATTGGGGATTTCCGGAATGTGAATGGACCTTCTGCGCTCTCGTGCGTCATGTCGTGTGAACGCAAGACTGCACAGATCCGAGGAGCCTCTCATGAGCCAGCAGAATTTCCGCAGCATCCTGACGGGATCGTTCTCGACACCCTGCGACGACAACCCGACCGTCGCCATGATCGAGGCCGCCTATCAGCACCACGACATCGATGCCCGCTACATCAACTGTGACGTCAAGGCCGAGGGTCTGAAAGACGCCGTAGCAGGCGCGCGGGCCATGGAATGGGTCGGGTTCAACTGTTCCCTGCCGCACAAGGTCAAGGTGATCGAGCATCTGGACGAAGTGGCCGAATCCGCCCGGATCATCGGGGCCGTGAACTGCGTCTCCATCCGCGATAGCCGTCTGATCGGCGACAATACGGACGGCAAGGGCTTTCTGGCCTCTCTCAAAAAGGTCACGGACCCGTCCGGCAAGAAGGTCCTGCTTCTGGGAGCAGGTGGGGCCGCACGCGCCATTGCCGTGGAACTGGGTCTGGCCTCCGTCGCCCATATCACCGTCATGAACCGCGATCCGAAGAAAGCCGAGACCATCGCCGCCCTCGTCCGGGACAATACGTCGGCCAAGTCGGATGTTCAGGCCTGGAACGGTGATGCCAGCGTGCCGGAAGACGTGGACATTCTGATCAATGCGACATCCATCGGTCTGGGCGATTCCGAAACCATGCCGCCTCTGAAGGTCGAAACCCTGCGTAAGGGCCTGATCGTTGCGGATGTGATCCCGAACCCGCCCAGAACGCGTCTGCTGCGGGAAGCAGAAGGCAAGGGCTGCACCGCGCTGGACGGGCTTGGCATGCTGGTCAATCAGGGCGTGATCTGCGTGGAGCACTGGCTGGGCAAGACGCTGGATGCCGGGGTGATGGAAAAAACCCTGAAGGATATTTTCGGCGCGGCCTGATATAAAAAACTGACAAAAAAACCCCGGTGCCTTCAGGGAGGGCACCGGGGTTTTTCGTGAGCCTGATAAAGATCAGCGGCCGTCGAAGAAGTCGCGGACCTTGGCGAAGAAGCCGCTGCTTTCGGGGCTGCCCTTGGCGTGGTCGTCCCCGGCTTCCTTCTCGAATTCTTCAAGAAGTTCGCGCTGGCGCTTCGTCAGATGGCTCGGCGTTTCGACCGAGACCTGAATATACATGTCCCCGCGTGCTGAAGACCGCAGGACCGAGAAACCCTTGCCGCGCAGACGGAACGTCTCGCCCGTCTGGGTTCCGGCAGGGATGCGGACCTTGCTTCGGCCACCATCCACAACCGGCACTTCCACTTCCGTACCCAGAGCTGCCTGCGTCATGCGCAGCGGAACGCGGCAATAGATGTTTGCACCGTCGCGCTGGAAAATGTCATGCGACAGGACGGAAATGTGGACATACAGATCGCCCGGCTGCACGCCTTCACCGCCAGCTTCGCCCTTGCCCGCCATGCGGATGCGGGTGCCATCCTCGACGCCAGCCGGGATGTCGATGCTGATGGTCTCGGTCTTCGCCTGTGTACCCGTGCCGTGGCAGGCCTTACACGGATTGGCGACGGTCCGTCCCGAACCATGACAGGTTGGACAGGGGCGCTCGACGAGGAAAAAGCCCTGCTGCGCCCGGACCTTGCCCGCACCGTGACAGGTTGGGCATGTGGTGCTGCCCGCCTTGGGATCAGCCGAACCCGAACCGTGGCAGGATTCACAGGCCACGCGGGTGCGGACCTCGACATCCTTCTTCACGCCCGTGAAGGCTTCCATCAACGTGATTTCGACCTGAACCTGGACATCCGCCCCGGTCCGGCGTCCACCACCCCGACGGCCGCCCATCATGTCTCCGAACATCTGGTCGAAGATGTCGCCCAGACCGCCCGCACCGGCAAAACCACCGCCGAAGCCGCCGCCCATTCCGCCCATGCCACCTTCGAAGGCGTCATGGCCGTACTGGTCATAGGCCGCGCGCTTCTGCGAGTCCTTCAGGACATCATAGGCTTCGTTGATTTCCTTGAACTTCTGCTCGGCGGCGTCATCACCCGGATTGCGGTCGGGATGATAACGCATGGCCTGCTTGCGGAAGGCTTTTTTCAGCTCGTCCGGCGAGGCCGTGCGGGAGACTTCAAGGGATTCGTAATAGTCGATTTTGATGGCCATGTTCGGTCCTTAGGGGGCGTTCCGGAAGGCGGTCCCTGTTATGGGCCGGAAAAACAAGAATGGCGCCCACCCCCTTGCGGGAACGGGCGCCCTCGGAAAACAGGGCCGGACGGAGCGTTGCGCTCCATCCGGGAAAGTCACCCGATCAGTGCTTCTTGTGGTCGTCTTCGAGGTCTTCGAAGTCGGCATCGACGACGTTGTCGTCCTTCTTTTCAGCTTCCGGAGCCGCAGCGCCTTCAGCACCCTGACCAGCCTGATAGACAGCCTGACCAACCTTCATGGCAGCCTGCGTCAGTTTCTCGCTGGCAGCCTTCAGGGCGTCGAGATTTTCGCCACCCAGAGCTTCGCGGGCTTCGGCAATAGCGGCTTCCGCTTCGGACTTGTCAGCCGCCGGAACCTTGTCGCCACCTTCGGTGATGGACTTCTCGGTCTGGTGGATGAGGCTTTCCGTGCTGTTGCGCAGCTCGACCAGTTCGCGCTTGGCCTTGTCGGCGGTTGCGTTGGCTTCCGCGTCCTTGACCATGCGGTCGATGTCGGAATCGGACAGACCGCCAGAAGCCTGGATCTTGATCTGCTGTTCCTTGTTCGTGGCCTTGTCCTTGGCGGACACGTTCACGATGCCGTTGGCGTCAATGTCGAACGTGACTTCGATCTGCGGCACGCCACGCGGTGCAGGCGCAATGCCCTGAAGGTCGAAGTTGCCCAGCAGCTTGTTGTCGGCTGCCATCTCACGCTCGCCCTGATAGACCTTGATGGTCACGGCGTTCTGGTTGTCTTCGGCCGTGGAGAAGGTCTGGCTCTTCTTGGTCGGGATCGTCGTGTTGCGGTCGATCAGACGGGTGAACACGCCACCCAGCGTCTCGATACCCAGCGACAGCGGCGTCACGTCGAGGAGCAGAACGTCCTTGACGTCACCCTTCAGGACAGCGCCCTGAACGGCAGCACCGATGGCGACCACTTCGTCCGGATTGACGTTGCGGGCCGGTTCCTTGCCGAAGAATTCCTTAACCGTCTCGATGACCTTCGGCATACGCGTCATGCCGCCAACGAGAATGACTTCGTCGATCTCGCTCGGGGAGACAGACGCATCCTTGATGGCTGCGCGGCACGGGCCGAGGGTACGCTGCACCAGATCATCGACGAGGCTTTCCAGCTTGGCGCGGGACAGCTTGACGACGAGGTGCTTCGGGCCGGAGGCATCAGCCGTGATGAACGGCAGGTTGATCTCAGTCTCCTTGGAAGAAGACAGCTCGATCTTGGCCTTTTCGGCGGCTTCCTTGAGGCGCTGCAGGGCGAGTTTGTCGCCACGCAGGTCGATGCCTTGCTCTTTCTTGAACTCGTCGGCGAGGAAGCCGATGATGCGGTTGTCGAAGTCTTCACCGCCCAGGAACGTGTCGCCGTTCGTGGACTTCACTTCGATCACGCCATCGGAGATCTCGAGGATGGAGACGTCGAACGTGCCACCACCAAGGTCATACACGGCCACCGTGCCGGAATCGCGCTTGCCAAGGCCATAGGCGAGGGCTGCTGCGGTCGGCTCGTTGATGATACGCAGGACTTCGAGGCCGGCGATCTTGCCAGCGTCACGGGTGGCCTGACGCTGGGCGTCGTTGAAGTAGGCCGGAACCGTGATGACGGCCTGGGAGACGGTCTCGCCGAGATAGCTTTCGGCGGTTTCCTTCATCTTGCCCAGAACATAGGCTGCGATCTGCGACGGGGCATACTTCTCGCCGCGGGCTTCGACCCATGCATCGCCATTGTCGCCACGGACGATGCCGTACGGCACCATTTCCTTGTCCTTCTGGACAGTCGGATCGTCGTAACGACGGCCGATCAGGCGCTTGACGGCATACAGAGTGTTGGCGGGGTTGGTGACAGCCTGACGCTTCGCGGCCTGTCCGACGAGACGCTCACCCTTGTCGGTGAAAGCGACCATGGACGGCGTCGTGCGAGCCCCTTCGCTGTTTTCGATCACCTTGGTTTCGTCACCCTCGCGTACGGCGACGCAGGAGTTGGTGGTACCAAGGTCAATGCCAATGACTTTGCTCATGTAAAATCAGTCCTCTCAGCGGTCCGTCCCGGCCCTGTGAGGCACCGGATCGAACCCTATTGACGTCCCCAGACCCTCACGGGCCTGTGTTTCGACTACTGATCTAGGCAAGGCTGGAGGGTGTTTCAAGCACTTGGACGACACATTTCGTCGAGAATCTTGTCCTGCCGCGCGGTGAAAAGGGCATTCAAAAGAAATATGGCGGTTTCAGATATGCCCACCGCCCTTTAGTAAGGTCGGGCCTTCCGCTTTGCCTGCCAATGGGACAGTCTTCATACAGCCATGCCGAATCCTTCCTACTTTCGTGCCACGCTGCTGGCTGCCCTGACCTGTTTTTCCGCAATCGGGCTCTCTGCCTGTGGTCCCATGGGCCCGGGAAAGCTGCGTAACGACCAGCTCGAATACTCCCGCGCGCTGGGGGATACCCAGAAGCACGAGATGCTGCTCAATATCGTGCGGCTGCGCTATGCCGATCCGCCGACCTTCCTCGACACAACACAGGTGATTGCGGGCTACAGCGTCTCCAAGAGCGTCAGCGGCGGTTTCTATGCCTATCCGGCCACGGCGGTCGGGAACTACCTGTTCGGCACAGGGACGATGTCGCTGGGGGAAAGCCCGACTTTCACCTATCAGCCCGTCACCGGGCAGCAATACGCCGAAAACGTGGTCCGGCCGATCTCGCCGACCGTCATCATGCCGCTCAGCCTTGGCGGTCTGCCGATCGACACGCTGCTGCGTCTGACGGCGCAGTCCATTGATGGCCTGTCCAATGTGCGGGGCCTCGGCGCGGGACCGTTTGGCGGCGGGTCCGTACGGTTCTATCTGCTGCTGCATGATCTGAGACAGCTTCAGGTTGCGGGGGCCATGACCATCCGCATCACGACCGATCCTGCGACACCGACGGACAGCAAGAAGAACGGTGGCAAGTCCGACAGTAACGGCGGTGGCAGCGGGCCGGGGCCTGAGCGGTCCTATCTTGTTCTGACATCCACTTCGGAAAGCAATCTGCTCGCGATTCAGGCCGAAGTGCGTCGTCTGCTGCATCTCGATCCGACGGCGGAAGAGGCCGAGATCGTCTATGGACCGTATCCCAAACATCCGGGCCAGATTGCAATTCTGACGCGCTCGATGCTCGCGATGCTCACGCAGCTTGCCTATGAGGTCGAGGTTCCGGAAGGCGATATCAAGGCCGGTCGGACCCCGCCAACGATCGGGCAGGTCGGAATTGAAAACCGGCCGGAAGTCGTGATCCATTCGGGCAAGGACGAGCCGGACGGCCCTTATGCCGCCGTCAGTTATCACAATGCGTGGTTCTGGATCAGCGATCGGGATTTCCAGAGCAAACTGGCCTTTACGATGGTGCAGGTTCTGGCGGCCCTTGCAGCGACCAACCATACGGGTGGCGCGGTTGTCACGATTCCGGCTGGGTAATTGGAATAACGTTTATTTGAATTCACCATAATGAAACTGTATTCGCACACGGTTTTGTTAGAATAAAACAGGGGAATATTGCAAAAGAGCCGTAGCTTTCCTGAAAGTCCGGAATTACCGTCCGGGGTATCAGTGCAGGAGGCTTTCACCGATGCCAAATACTTATGGCAACAGAACCCTGACCGAGTGGCTCACGCTCGTGCTCGGGGTTGTTATCGTTCTGGTGGGGCTGTTCTTTGTTATCGGCGGGGCTCAACTCGCGATGCTGGGCGGCTCCGTCTATTATCTGATCTGTGGCGTCGTGCTGGTTGCCAGCGGCGTGTTCATGGTTCTGGGCCGTACGCTCGGTGCCTTCCTTTATCTGGGCGCGCTGGCTTACACATGGGTCTGGTCGCTGTGGGAAGTGGGTTTCAGCCCGGTTGATCTTCTGCCGCGCGATTTTGGCCCCACGCTGCTGGGTATCCTCGTCGTTCTCACCATTCCTGTTCTTCGCCGACTGGAAACCCGCCGCACCCTGAGGGGAGCCGTCTGATGCGCAGATCCCATCTTCTCGCCACCGCAGCCTGCGTCACGCTGGCCTGTGCTCCGCTGGCCGCTAACGCCCAGTTTGCTCCTGCCGGAAGTGGCGGTTCGCCGACGGCTTCGGTGCCCGGCCCCGGCAATGCCGACGAGCCGACGGCAACGACTCCTGCCAGTACGAGCCGCTTCTCCGGTCCTTCTCCCTACGCCCCGCAGGCTCCGGGTGTTAATGCTGCCAATCTGCCGGATATCGGGTCCATGGACCCGAACGACGTTCCGCAGATGGTGCCGCAGCAGAGTGCTGCTCCCGCGCAGGGAGACTGGTCCGCCTATGGTCGTGATGACAGCCAGACGCGCTATTCGCCGCTGTCGGAAATCACGCCGCAGAACGCCGACCAGCTCAAGGTTGCTTTCGTCTATCACACGGGCAGCTATCCGCGTCCGGGACAGACGAACAAATGGGCTGCCGAAACCACGCCGATCAAGGTTGGTGATGGCCTCTACATGTGTTCGGCACAGAACGACATCATGAAGCTCGACCCGGCGACGGGTAAGGAGATCTGGCGTCACAACATCAACGAGAAATACGAAGCCATTCCCTACACCGCCGCGTGTAAGGGTGTGACGTATTTCACGTCCTCGCAGGTGCCGGAAGGCCAGCCCTGCCACAATCGTATTCTCGAAGGCACGCTCGATATGCGTCTGATCGCGGTTGATGCCGCGACCGGCAATCTGTGCGAAGGCTTCGGGCATGGTGGTCAGGTCAACCTGATGCAGGGCATGGGCGAGTCCGTTCCCGGCTTCGTGTCCATGACGACGCCGCCGCCGGTTGTGAATGGTGTGGTCGTGGTCAACCACGAAGTCCTCGATGGTCAGCGCCGCTGGGCGCCGTCGGGTGTGATCCGTGGTTATGATGCCGAAAGCGGCAAGTTCCTGTGGGCGTGGGATGTGAACAATCCCAACGATCACAGCCAGCCGACCGGTAACAATCACTATAGCCGTGGTACGCCGAACTCTTGGGCTGCGATGACGGGCGACAATGCGCTTGGTCTCGTTTACGTCCCGACCGGAAACTCGGCTTCGGACTATTACAGTGCGCTGCGGAGCCCCGAAGAGAACAAGGTGTCTTCCGCAGTTGTTGCCATCGACGTGAAGACAGGCGCGCCGCGCTGGGTCTTCCAGACGGCTCACAAGGACGTCTGGGATTACGACATTGGCTCGCAGGCGACGCTGATGGACATGCCTGGCCCGGATGGCCAGACCGTTCCGGCGCTGATCATGCCGACCAAGCGCGGTCAGACCTTCGTGCTCGATCGTCGTGACGGCAAGCCCATCCTGCCGGTCGAGGAGCGTCCTGCTCCGTCTCCGGGTGTGATTCCGGGCGATCCGCGTACGCCGACGCAGCCTTGGTCCACGGGGATGCCCGCCCTGCGCGTGCCGGATCTGAAAGAGACGGACATGTGGGGCATGTCTCCGCTTGACCAGCTCTTCTGCCGTATCAAGTTCCGCCGTGCGAACTATACGGGCGAGTTCACCCCGCCGAGCGTCGACAAGCCGTGGATCGAATATCCGGGCTATAACGGCGGCAGTGACTGGGGCTCCATGTCCTATGATCCGCAGAGCGGCATCCTGATCGCGAACTGGAACATCACCCCGATGTACGACCAGCTCGTGACCCGCAAGAAGGCTGACCAGCTTGGCCTGATGCCGATCGACGACCCGAACTACAAGCCGGGTGGCGGTGGAGCCGAAGGTAACGGCGCCATGGACGGCACGCCTTATGGTATCGTCGTGACCCCGTTCTGGAACCAGTACACGGGCATGATGTGCAACCGTCCGCCCTACGGCATGATCACGGCCATCGACATGAAGCATGGTCAGAAGGTGCTGTGGCAGCACCCGCTGGGAACGGCCCGCGCCAATGGTCCTTGGGGTCTGCCGACAGGTCTGCCATGGGAAATCGGCACACCGAACAATGGTGGTTCGGTCGTGACGGCTGGTGGTCTGGTGTTCATCGGTGCGGCTACGGATAACCAGATCCGCGCCATCGACGAACACACCGGCAAGGTGGTCTGGAGCGCGGTTCTGCCGGGCGGCGGACAGGCCAACCCGATGACCTACGAGGCCAATGGTCACCAGTACGTCGCCATCATGGCAGGTGGACATCACTTCATGATGACGCCGGTTAGCGACCAGCTCGTGGTTTACGCCCTGCCCGATCACAAGGGCTGATAAAACCGGGGGCTGAGGCTCCCGATACAGGCGGAAGGGGTGGTTTTCGTGCCGGAAATGGCACGGAGGCCGCCCCTTTTGTCGTTCAGGGCGATCGTTTTTCATTTTTCGGGTGGGAAGGGGAGGCAGACCCGGCTACAGGCTGTTTTCATCTGAAAATACCCTTCCGGAACAGGCCCCGCAGAACCCTCATGACCGACCGCTCTCCCGTCATCCTTCAGGTTCTTCCGGCGCTGGGCACCGGCGGTCTGGAGCGCGGGGCTGTCGAGATTGCGTCTGCCATCACCCAAGGCGGCGGGACCGCGCTTGTGGCTTCGCGTCCGGGGCGTCTTCTGGTGCAGCTCCGTCATGCGGGCGGGCGGCATATCGCGCTTGATCTGAAGAAAAAATCCCCTTTCGCCGTTCTGCGCCGGGCGCGGGATCTTCAGGCGATTATCCGGCGTGAAGGCGTGGATCTGGTCCATGCGCGCTCGCGCATTCCGGCCTGGGCAGCATGGATCGCCTGTCGCCGCGAAAACATCCCGCTCGTGACGACATGGCATGGCGTGCATGAGGCGACATGGTGGGGCAAGAAACTCTATAATTCCGTGCTGGCGCGGGGCGTGCGCGTCATCGCCATTTCGGAGTTCATTGCGAACCGTTTGCGGAGCGAATACGGCGTGCCGGAAAGCCGTCTTCGTGTCATTCCGCGCGGGGCGGACCCGCAGGAGTTCGAACCCGGCGTGATTTCCGGCGAGCGTGTGCAGAAACTTGCTGAAGCCTGGGGTGTGTTGCACGGTGAAGACGTCATTTTCATGCCCGCCCGGTTGACGGAGTGGAAAGGGCAGGGCGTTCTGATTGAGGCGTTGGCGCTCTTGCGGGATCGGGCGGATACAGGATGGATCTGCGTTCTGGCGGGGCCGGAGGGTGACCGGAAGTTCTCGCGTCGATTGCAGCAGCGCGTGCGGGAACTTGGTCTTGAGGATCGTGTCCGGTTTGCCGGAACCTGTACGGACATGCCTGCGGCCTGTGATCTGGCGACTGTTGTCGTAGCGCCTTCGCTCCGGCCTGAACCGTTCGGTCGCACGCTGGTTGAGGCGCAGATGATGGGCCGTCCGGTGATCGGCACGGCGCAGGGGGCCATGATGGAAACGATCCTGCCCGGGGAGACGGGTCTGGTCGTGCCGCCCGGTGATGCGGAGGCGTTGGCCGAGGCCCTTAAAACCATCCTGCTTATGGACTGGGACATGCAGGACCGGATGATGGACAAGGCCCGCACCCATGCCGTCGCCCATTATACGACAGCGCTGATGCAGGCCCGCACGCTCGGTGTGTATGACGAGCTTCTGGGCACCCGTCTGCGGACGACATTCGAGGAACAGAACCATGACCGGTAAGGACGCAAAACCCACGGAGCAGATCATCCGTGACCGCGCTGCGGCCGCAAAGGAAGAGCGGGAAAGCCGCGAGGCCAAGGCGCTACGGGCCAATCTGATGCGCCGCAAACAGCAGCAGCGTGCGCGTCCGCAGGATGAGGCTCCCTCATCCGCTCCCGACGAGCGCTGAGAGCCCGTGAAACGCAAGTTTCCCATGCCGTCCCCAGAGGAGCTGGCGCTTACGGGCGTGACAGTATTGTGGGGTGGGACCTTCCTCGTGCTGCATACCGCCATGCAGCATTGCGGACCGCGGTTTTTCGTTTTTGTCCGGTTCATGATGGCTGCAGTTTTCGTCGGCCTTCTGGCCGGGCGGAAACTGCTGGATTTCAACCGGCGGGAAATCTGGGCCGGAACCTTGATCGGCGTTACTCTTGCGACCGGCTATGTGTTGCAGAGTGCGGGATTGCACGACATCACAAGCAGCCGTTCCGCCTTTATTACGGCGCTCTACGTTCCGCTCGTGCCGATCTTTCAGTGGGCGTTCCTGCGCCGGGCGCCGCATCTCATGAGTTGGCTCGGGATCGGTCTGGCATTCGCAGGATTGGTCTGTCTTGCCGGACCGGCGGCGCTGTCGCTGTCTTTTGGGCGTGGTGATCTGCTGACGCTGTGTGCCGCGATTGCCATTGCGATCGAGATCGTTCTCATCAGCCTTTACGCGCGCGGTGTGGACAGTCTGCGTATAACGGTCATGCAGCTTTTCGCGGGTAGTCTGTTTGCCGGGCTGATGGTCCCGGTTTCAGGGGAAGTGCTTCCGGCCTTTTCATGGGTCTGGATCGCCTGTGCGCTGGCTCTGGGTGGGTTGAGTGCGCTGGTGCAGGTCGTGATGAACTGGGCGCAGAAATCCATCTCTCCCACAAAAGCAGCCGTGATCTATGCCGGAGAGCCCGTCTGGGGCGGGCTTGTGGGATGGATGGCAGGCGATCATCTGCCTCCTGCGACGCTGCTGGGGGCTGTGCTGATCGTGGGCGGTGTGCTGACCAGTGAGTTGCGTCCGCAGTGGCTGGAAGCCCTGCTGGGCCGTTCGTCACAGGCGCTCACGAAAAATGACTGATCTGACACATTGCGTGATCGGGCGTCGCTCGCTAGAGCAGGTGGGTTAGACGCACGGCGATTTCTGTCGCCCCGCTCAGGAGTGCTTTCATGCCCATCATGCCCGACACATGGATTCGCCAGATGGCCCGGGAAAAAGGCATGATCGAGCCGTTCGTGGAGGCCCAGAAGCGCGAGGGCGTCATTTCCTACGGGCTGTCATCCTATGGCTATGATGCGCGTGTGGCCGATGAATTCAAGATCTTCACGGATGTGGACAGCGCCATTGTTGATCCGAAGAATTTTGCCTCCAACAGTTTTGTGACCCGTACAGGGGACATCACCATCCCGCCCAACAGCTTCGCGCTGGCGCATACGGTCGAGTATTTCCGCATCCCGCGTGACACGTTGGTGGTGTGTCTCGGCAAGTCCACCTATGCGCGCTGCGGCATCATCGTGAACGTCACGCCGCTGGAGCCGGAATGGGAGGGGCAGGTCACGATCGAGATCAGCAACACCACGCCGCTGCCCGCGCGGATCTATGCGAACGAAGGCATCTGCCAGTTCCTGTTCTTTCAGGGCGCCAGCCCCTGTGAGGTCAGCTATGCCGACCGTGCCGGAAAATACATGCGCCAGTCCGGCGTCACCACGCCCCGCCTTTAACCCTCCGCTTCTCAAGGCCCGTTTCTCAAGGATCGCACCATGGACCGTTTTATCATTCGCGGTGGCCGCCGCCTGACAGGCGAAATCGAGATCGGGGGGGCCAAGAACTCTGGCCTCAAGCTCATGGTTGCGGGGCTTCTGACGTCCGAGCGGCTGGTGCTGTCCAATGTGCCGGGCATCGCGGATATCCAGACGATGCGCGACCTGCTGCTGGGACTGGGCATTGCGGTTGAAGACGTCGGGCCGCGCACGCTGTCCATCGGCGGCGAAATCGGTTCCGTCGAGGCGCCCTATGACATCGTCTCCAAGATGCGCGCCTCCATTCTGGTTCTCGGCCCGCTTCTGGCGCGGGCGCGTGAGGCGAAGGTTTCGCTGCCCGGTGGCTGCGCCATCGGCACGCGCCCGGTCGACATGCATCTCAAGGGGCTTGAGACGCTGGGGGCCGTGATCCGGCTGGAAAACGGCTATATCAATGCGACTGCTCCGGACGGGCTGAAGGGTGACCGGATCATCCTGCCGTTCGCCAGTGTGGGCGCGACCGAGAACCTGCTGATGGCCGCAACGCTGGCCAAGGGGCGCACTCATATCGTCAACGCCGCGCGTGAACCTGAAATCAGCGATCTGGTGCATTGCCTCAACGCGATGGGCGCGCAGATCACGGGCGAAGGCTCGGGCACGCTGGTCATTGACGGTGTGGAGAAGCTGCACGGCGCGCATTACGCCGTCATGCCGGACCGCATCGAATGCGGCACCTATGCCTGCGCGGCTGGCATTACGGGTGGGGATTTGCTGCTTGTGGGCGGACGGGCCGATGATCTGGGCTCTGTCATTCGTACGCTGGAAGAAACAGGCGTCGAGGTTGTGGAAGAGGCGCGCGGTCTGCGGGTCCGTCGCAGCGGCACACTTCAGGGCGTGGACATCATGACCGAGCCGTATCCCGGTTTTCCGACGGACATGCAGGCGCAGTTCATGGCGATGCTGTCCGTGGCGGAAGGGGCGTCCATGATTACCGAGACGATTTTCGAGAACCGTTTCATGCATGTTCCCGAACTCAACCGGATGGGCGCGCGTGTGAATGTGCATGGACGCTCGGCCATTATCCGTGGCGTGTCGAAGCTGTCGGGTGCGCCGGTCATGGCGACTGACCTGCGAGCATCCTTCTCGCTGATCCTCGCGGGTCTGGCAGCCGAAGGCGAGACGCAGCTCAGCCGCATCTACCATCTGGACCGGGGCTACGAAGGTGTGGACCGCAAGCTCGCCGCCTGCGGTGCCGATATCGCCCGCGTTTCGGACTAACAGCGATAAAAGTTTTTGGTGAAGCTTTTTTCAAAAAGCTTCAAAGAACTCCGCCTTTTTGAAAAAAGGCGGAACCCAAAAACTTTCAGACGTTTGCTACCAGATCCTTCAGGACGGCTGCTGTGCCGTGTGTTTTCAGGTCTTCGCGTGTCTGGATGAAGCGCGTGAGGAACTCGGCGGAGTCTTCAAGGCCCCATCCGGCGAACACGGTCATGTCCAGCGCCCTGGCCGGGTTCGGGTCCAGCGCCAGAGCACGGTCTTCCGCGCTCAGGCGGGGTTCGGTGACGGCGAAGCTGGCCTGTACGTCGTCGCGGCCCACCAGATAGGCACAGTAGCAGGCGAGGCCGAAGGCGATCCGGCGCGGGTCCTGCGCATTTTTCAGAACGTCTTCCGCCGTGGCGCGCAGGAAGACCGGCAGCTTGGATGTGCTGTCCGACGTAATGCGCAGAAGCTGATCACTGACGGCATGGTTGCGGAACCGCTCCAGAAGCAGGGCTGCATAGTCCGATAGGCCGATGCCCGGAGGGGCCGTCAGTTGTGGGGCGACGTCGTGGCGCAGGAACTGCTCCAGCAGAGCCGCGAGATGTTCGTCGCCCATGGCTTCATCGACCAGCCGGTATCCCATCAGCACGCCGGGCAGCGCCAGCATGGAATGGGACGCGTTCAGCATCCGCAGCTTGACCTGTTCGTAAGGCTCGACATCGTCCGTGAACAGAACGCCGACCTGCTCCCAGGCCGGGCGTCCGGCGGGGAAGTTGTCTTCCACGACCCACTGGATGAAGTCTTCGCAGAAAACCGGAACGCGGTCTTCGATGCCGCTCTGGGCATTGAGTCGCGCCACGTCGGCAGGATGAACGGCCGGGGTGATGCGATCGACCATGCAGGACGGGAAGGCCACTTCAGCTTCGATCCACGCCGCCAGTTCCGCGTCCCGCAGACGGGCGAAGGACAGCACGGCATTGCGGGCGACATCGCCATTCGCAGGCACGTTGTCGCAGGACAGAATAGTGAAGGGCGCGATCCCGGCGTCCCGGCGCTGGCGCAGGGCTTCGGTCATCATGCCGAAGGCGGTCTGTGGGACCGGGCGGTGCAGGTCTTCGGCGATGGTGGGGTGTTCGGTCATGAACAGGCCCGCCTCGTCCATATAGTAGCCGCCTTCGGTGATGGTCAGGCTGACGATGCGGATGGCGGGGTCCGTCAGGCGCTTCAGAGCGGCCTCGCGGTCGGCGGGGGCATGAATGTATTCGACCAGTGACTTGACGACGCGGACCGTATCGGGCCGGTTCGGCGGGCAGGCACGCAGGGTGTAGAGGCCGTCCTGTGCGTGCAGGGCCTCGGCCTTTGCCACTTCGCCGGGAAGGTCCATCAGGCCCATGCCCACGATGCCCCAGTCGGACTGTCCCGGAAGGGCCAGAGCGCGGTCCGTATAGACGGCCTGATGGGCACGGTGGAAGTTGCCGACACTGAGATGGACAATGCCGGGTGTGACGTTTGCCCGATCATAGGGCGAGGTCAGGATGGAGTCCGGCAGAGTCGGAAGGGTCTGGGATGTCAGGATCATGGAAAGGATCTTTCAGACGAAAGGACCGGCTTCTTTTAGAAGTCTCTTCATTTGAAGAAACTGTTTTTTATTTTGTGAATAATTTCTAATAATTCTCGCAGACCCGGGAGCATTACGGGAAACGAACGCTTTTCTATTAAAAATGGCGTCCTTTCGCGTTTTTTCCGATCTGACCTATGATCGGTGGTTCTAATCTTCTGTTTTTGCAGGACTGTCTTTTTATGAGTGCTCCCATCCATCGCCTGAGCGTTGACGAGCTTGTTCCGATGGTGCGGTCCGTCGTGTCGACCGAGACGGACATGATCGCCAACATGGCCAATATCGCGGCCCTGCTGTTCGAGGCCCTGCCGCAGATCAACTGGTCAGGATTCTATCTCTGGAAAGAGGCGGAACAGCAGCTTGTATTGGGGCCGTTTCAGGGGCGGCTGGCCTGCACGCGGATTCCGCTGGGCCGGGGCGTGTGCGGGACGGTTGCGCAGAACCGCGAGACGCTCGTGGTCCCAGACGTCCATGCGTTTCCCGGCCATATCGCCTGTGATGCGGCATCGGAGTCGGAAATCGTGCTGCCGGTCGTGGCGGGGGGCGCGCTTGTGGGCGTGCTGGACATCGACAGCCCGGTGAAGGACCGGTTTTCAGACGCGGACCGTGTGCGGCTGGAAGACATCGTCGCTCTGCTGGTGGCGACGCTGGAGGGGTGAGCGGGGACGCGCCCCGCTCCAGAACTTAGGCCGGGACGTTGACGGAGAGGTGTTCCATCAGTTCCGGCACGTCCTGTACAACCGTGAACAGACGGCGGGCGGACGGGTCTGCAAACCCCTGATCGACGGCAGCATTCAGCGTGTCGACCAGTGATGTGGCCCAGCCGCCGATATTGACGATATAGATCGGCTCCTGATGCAGGCCGAGCTGCTTCCAGGTCATGATTTCCATGAGTTCGTCGAACGTGCCGAGGCCGCCGGGAATAATGGCATAGGCGTCGGAGAGTTCGAACATGCGGGCCTTGCGGGTGTGCATGTCTGGTGTAACTTCAAGCTGCGTGACGCCTTTGTGCATGACTTCGCGGGCATGGAGGAATTCGGGGATGACGCCGATGACCTTGCCGCCCGCTTTGAGCGCTGCATCCGCAACCGTGCCCATCAGTCCGACATGCCCGCCGCCATAAACCAGCGTGATTCCGTGTTGCGCCAGAGCCGTTCCGATTTCTGTTGCCCCTTCAGCGTAAGCGGGGGAGTTACCGAAGCGGGAACCACAGAAAACGGCGCAGGAACGAATGATCATGTCGGGTCCGTGTCAGTTGAAGCAAGGATCTGTCAGGAAATCCGGCGGCCCAGCGAACGGCTGATCAGCACACCGCCCAGACAGCAGACTGCGGTGGTGGCGAACATCGTTCTGTAGCCCGCGAACTCGATGACCTGTCCAAGAAACAGCCCCGAGAACGCGATGGCAAGATCAATGAAGATGGAATAGGCGCCCAGTGCCGCCCCGCGGTTCTCCGGACCGGCACTATTGACGGCCAGAACGCCGAGTGCGGGGAAGAGCAGAGAAAAGCCTGCTCCCGTCAGCGCGGCCCCGACGAGGGCTGCGAACGGCGTCTGGAACAGGCCGAGCGTGGCGAGTCCCAGCGCTTCCACCAGCAGCGAGACGATCGCTACGAACACGCCGCCACGGATCGCAATCTGTGAGGCGAAGAAAAAGCGGATGACGACGAAAATGAACCCGAAAACCGCCAGTGCAGTGGCGGCGCCCTCCCAGTGCAGGACGGAATAATACAGGGCCAGAAACGACGAGATGGCGCCAAATCCGATGGACCCGGCCGCCAGCGCCGATCCATGCGGCAGAACGAGTCTGAGGGCGCGCGAAAAAGCGATGGGCTTGCTGGTCGCGGGAAGGGGTTCGACGGCGGGATAAAATCCGATGATCGCAAGGCCGAACAGGGGGAGGGCGGCCGAGAGGATACCGACCGAGACCAGCCCGCCATAAGGCGCGGCCAGCAGAGAGAGTTTCGCGCCGACCGGTGCGCCCAGCGCGATTCCGCCATAGGAGCAGATGCCGTTCCATGAAATGGCGATGGCGGTATTCTCCGCCCCGGCGCGACGGATGTTCCAGACGATTACCCCGGTCGCGGCCCAGCTTTCCGCCCAGCCCAGCAGCAGGCGGCTGGACAGCAGCACAGCCAGAGAGAGCAGCGGCGTGGCGGCTAAAAGCCCGGACCCTGCGATCAGCAGTCCCGACAGCACGCAGGTGACAAGTCCGCCGATGACGACGGGTTTGGGGCCGATCCGGTCCACCAGTCGTCCGGCGGAGGGGCGTGCGGCGAAGGTCGCAAAATACTGGAGCGAGAACGTGATGCCCGCGACAGTGGTGCTGTAGCCCAGCCCCTGATGGACGAAAATCGCCAGAACGGCATTGGGCAGGCCGATCACGATATAGACCAGCAGATTGAACAGGACGACGGCAAGAACGCGTTTCGTCGGTGAGGCCGCCGACGTTTCCTGCGCGGTCATGGCTCTGCTCTCCTGAGGCTTATCTGTGAAAAGATCCCCCATGGCATAGGCCAGATGACGGGTGCCGTCACGAGGGCGGCCCTGTCTTTGGGTCATAAATTCCGCGTGGAGGGCGCTTATGAGGGGTCGGGCGCGTCTCGGAACAGCAGTTCCATCTGGTCGGACGACGTGGGGGCGGGGGCATGAAAGCCCGAAAGGGTCAGGCCCAGCAGACGGACGCCCGGCACAAAAGGAAACAGCGGCATCATGAGGCTCTGGCCCGTTTGCAGCAGGACGTCTTCGGACGGAACCGGTGCAGGCAGCGTGCGGGCGCGGGTAATCTGGCGGAAATCGGCGTATTTGACCTTCAGTGTTACGGTCCGAGCCTGAAGCTGGCGCCGTTGCAGACTGCCCCACAGCTTGGCGGCGATTTGCGTCAGGGCCATGTGTGCGTCGGGTTCGGCGGTCAGATCCTGAAGATAGGTCTGCTCGGTTCCGAGGGATTTGCGCTCCCGGTTCACAACGACGGGACGATGATCAATGCCGCGTGAGATGCCGTAATAGAAGGCCGCCGCCTTGCCGAAATGCCGGGTCAGGGTCTCGATATCGTGTGTCCGCAGGTCCGCGCCTGTCTCGATCCCGAGGGCGCGCATTTTCCGGGCGGTGGCCGGACCGATGCCGTGAAACGCATCCACGGGCAGCGCTGCGACGAAATCCGGCCCCATGGCGGGCGTAATCACGAACAGCCCGTCGGGCTTGCGGTAATCCGAGGCCAGCTTGGCCAGAAATCGGTTGTAGGACACGCCAGCCGAGGCGGTTAAGCCGGTTTCGGCGTGGATATCCGCGCGGATGCGGTCCGCGACCAATGTGGCCGAGCCATAAGCGCCCAGATGGTCCGTCAGGTCCAGATAGGCTTCATCGAGCGACAGCGGCTGGATCAGCGGTGTGTAGCGGGAGAAAATGTCATGAATCTGGGCCGAAACAGCCCGATAGACGTCAAAGCGTCCGGGGACAAACACCAGTTCAGGGCAGAGGCGTTTGGCCGTAACCGACGGCATGGCCGAGCGGACGCCGAAGCGCCTTGCCTCATAGCTTGCGGCCGCGACCACGCCCCGCGCTTCGCCCCGCCCAACCGCGAGCGGACGGCCGCGCAGGGAGGGGTCGTCCCGCTGTTCGACAGACGCGTAAAATGCGTCCATGTCGATATGCACGATCCGGCGTTGCTCCATGATGTGAGTGTCGCCGATTCGAAAGAACGAAACAAGATCAGGAGCCGTCCATGAGCACCGATAAGACCATCGAAGACGCCCGCAGGGACGCCGGTTTCCAGACGCTTTCGACCCGGCTGGCCTACAGCAATCCCTGGACCGCCCTGCGTGAGGACATCATCGTCCATCCCAACGGCAAGCAGGGCCTTTATGGCATCGTGGAGCGGGGCGAGTTCGTTGTGATCCTGCCCCTGCATGCTGACGGGAAGGTCACGCTGATCCAGCAGTTTCGCTATCCGGTGGGCGAGCGGCTTTTGGAGCTGCCGATGGGCATGTGGGAGACGAAAGAGAACGTCGATCCGGTCGAACTCGCGTTGGGCGAGCTGCGCGAGGAAACCGGACTGCGCGCCGGCGAGATGATCCATGTCGGTACGATGTATCAGGGCGCCGGGTACTCGAACCAGAAGGGGCATGTTTTTCTGGCCCGCAATCTGACACGCGGCGAAGTGGAACTTGAAGCCACGGAAGAAGACATCACCAGCCATGACATGACGCTGGAGGCATTCGAGACCATGATCCGTGAAGGCGAACTGAAATGCATGGTCTCGCTGGCCGCGTTTGCTCTGATCCGCGCAAAAGGCCTGATCTGAGGCGACCTGCCTGGAAATTGCGGAACTTGAGACATCTCTGGGGCGCTATCGGAGACCGAGAATATTACGAAGGTCCCGATGGACGACACCGCATCACCGTCCCCCGATACCAGCCAGATCGTCGCGCAGGGGCATCCGACCGATAACGAGCTTCTGGCTTTTTACCGCTCGGAAATCCGGTTTGAGACCGAAGTCGTGAACGGTCGTCTTCAGGCCCTTCTGGGGTCGCAGGCGTTTCTGGTCATCGCCTATGCGACGGCCATGACCGGCTCCACAAAACGATGGGGCGACAGCATGGTGCTTCTGCTGCCGCCCCTGTTTTCGCTACTGGGATTCGTGCTGGCGCTGATGGCGCTGCCGGGCATCCGAGCGGCTTATGCCGCGATCGGAAAATGGGAGGGCAAGCAGCGCCATCTCCACACCCGGAGCCCGGGGCTGACCGATTTTACATTGGCTCCGAACGAGGACGAGACCCGCGACATGATGCGCCGCGCCCAGCGCGGGGCCCTGTTCGCCCATCAGGCCCCGTTCATTTTCATGATCGCCTGGGCGATTTTCGGGTTCATCCCGTTCTATCTGTATCTGAAATAGCGGTCAGATCACCGCGTCCAGAAACACAACCTCTGATCCGCCGCCTTCAACCAGCGGCGTGATCGTCTGGTTGAAGACCTTACCGTGCTCGGTGGCCATATGGGCGGCAAAGGCCGCGTCGTCCCGGTAGGTTTCTTCCACATGGAACAGGTCGGGGTCTGAGGCGAGCGTATAGACCTTGAAACGTTCGCAGCCGGGTTCGGCGCGGACGTCTTTTGCCAGTGCCGTCAGCAGGCCGCGCAGGGTTTCGCGCTGTCCGGGAAGGGCCTTGAGCGTGGCGTAAAGGGTCTTGGGCATGGCGGAGAGCCTTGTGGTGGTTGAGAATGGTGCATCATTGACCCGCCGGAGCCTGTCCGCAAAGGCAAAGCTGCGTGAGGGTCAGGGCTTTTCGAGCAGCGCCTTGCAGCGCATCCACGACATGCGGTCCCGGAAGACGAACAGGACGTAATAATCCAGCTCGCGGCTGCGGGTTTTTGTGGTGCGGGTATAGAAGGGATAGACGTCGAACGGTCCCTGAAGCCCGATGGGTGCAGGTTCCGACGGCAGGACGCAGTTGACGCGGAACAGCGGCATATAGACCGCATCGTCGCCGGGATTGCGTCGGACATGCCACAGGTTGCGCCGGAACTTCCTCAGCCGTTCCGGTAGCAGGAACACCATCGATTTTTCGATGAATCCCGCCTCGAACTGCTCCGGCCGGTAATAACGCATGTCCTCGGGCATGTTGCAGAAATTGGGATGGTCCTGAACGATCATGGACCATCCTTTACGGCATCGGTGCAGGCGTTGGGAGAGGCGCGTCCTGCCTTATTCGTCCGATGTCTTTTGATCGGAAGCAGGGTTTGCGATCTCTGCTGCCGCACGGTTGAGGATCGCCACGATCCGCCGCAGTTCGTCTGCACCCGCGCCTCGGCGGGATTTCAGAGCGGATTTCAGGGCAAAACGCGCATCGTGAAAAGCCTGCCCCAGTGTGGGATCAAGGTCGTTGACGCCAGTGAAAGCCTCGCGGACATCCGCCATACGGGCACCGATACGGCTCAGGACGTCGAGGATGCGGGCTGCTTCCTCACTGCGAGCCTCGTGGTGGTCTTTTCCCTCGTCCGTCAGGCTGTAGAGCTTGCGGTTGCCTTCCTGTGTGACGGCGGCGAGGCCGGCTTCCTCAAGATAGGTAAGGGAGGGGTAGATCACGCCGGGGCTGGGCTTGTAGAATCCGCCCGACCGCTCTTCGAGGCGCCGGATCAGCTCATAGCCATGGGCCGGGGCTTCTGCGAGCAAAGCGAGAATGACGAGCTGAAGCTCATCGGCCGTCAGCTTGCGACCGCGTGTGAAGTCTTCACCGCCGAGATCGCCGCCAAAGCCTCTTCCGAAGCGCCCGCCAAAACGTCCGCCTCCCATGCCGCCACGTCCACCATGCCGGTGTCCGAAGCCATCCATGCCCCAGTGACGACCACCCCGTCTTTCATTGGGCCGTTCGCCGCCCCGGCCTTCACTCTTGCGCCCATCTTTCTGGTCGTCGCCTTCCGCGACGGGGCGGCCCCTGCCGAAGAAACCCCCACGCTGATGATGGCCATGACGGTCCGTGTTGAAAAAATCCATTTTACGTCTGAACATGATGTTCTCCTATTCGATATATCGAACGATATAGTATCTTACGATATATCTTCAAGAGGAAAATGTGGCCGGATGATTTTTTCGGATGCCCATTCTTCAACGGTGGGTGCGCCAGCATGAACACGTGTTTACGGTCCGGCCCATAGCCGCGGCGGCCTGCTGCTGGTATCGGGCAGGAATGGGTAGCCCGATGTCTCTCCCCCCCGATCCGGACCTGCGCCGCACATTGCGGCAGATCGTGCCGTGGCGTGCCGCGCTGACGATCGGCGCGATGCTGGTGCTGGTGGCAGCACTCCAGCGGCTGCCGTTCATCCATCATCTGCTGGAAAACGCTCCGCACTGGCATGAGACGCCGGGCGCGCCGCTGTGGTTCCTGCTATTGGCCGTGCCCTACAGCGCGTGCGGTCTACCGCGTCAGGCGCTGTGCGTGGCGGCGGGGCTGGCCTTTGGATTATGGGGCGGGCTTGTCCTGTGTTCTGTGGCCTATATGCTGGGGGCGGTTCTGGCGTATGGCTGGGCGCGGCTTCTGGCCCCTGCTGCGTTCCGGGCGCGGCTGCATGACAGGCTGGAAGCGGATTATGCCGCTCTAGCCCGCACGCTCCACGCAAAGCCTTTCCGGGCGGTGCTGACACTGCGGCTGATGCCTGTGGGGTCCGCCCTGCTGGTTTCGACGGCGGCTGGGCTGTTTGAACTGCCGCTGCTGCCGTTCTCGGTCGCGACCTTTCTGGGCGGATTGCCGCAGACGCTGATTTTCGTTCTGGTCGGATCCGGGACGCGGATCGGGCATGTCCTTCAGTTGGGGCTTGCGGGAATCCTGTTCGTCGTGTCGGGTGTGCTGGGCGCTGTCCTGCTGCGTCAGCATGGCCGAGGACAGGATACACGGGAACGGGACGTCCCCTGACCACGCCATCAGACCATCAATCCGCAACCTGAAGTGAACAGGCAGACGCGCATGACAGACCAGACCATGAGATTCAGACGGGGAGATTCCCTGCCCGCATGGCTTCCGGTTCTGCTGGGAATTTTCACGGCTGTCGGGCCGGTCTCGACGGATGTCTATCTGCCGGCTCTCCCCGAAATGGAGCGCCAGCTTCACACCTCACCCGGTGCGGGCAGTGCGACGATGGCGGCCTGGGTGATCGGGCTGGCCATCGGGCAGATCAGCATCGGCCCGATCTCCGACCGCTTTGGTCGTCGCTGGCCGCTGCTGATCGGGATGCTGGGCTATACGCTTGGCGAAATCGGCTGCGCGATGGCGCCGAGCATGACGTTTCTGTGCATCTGCCGCGTCTTTTCCGCCATCATGGCGTCCGCCGGGCTCGTGGTGCCGAATGCGTGTATCCGCGACCTGACGGAAGGGGACGAGTCGTCGAAAATGATGTCCCGCCTGATTGTCATTCAGGGGACCGTGCCGATCCTCGCGCCCATGCTGGGCGGTTTTGCGCTGAAATTTGTGGACTGGCGCATGATCTTCTGGGCCACGGCCGTTTATGGCGGGCTCTGTACCCTTTTGCTGATGACGGTCTTTCCAGAAACGCTCGCTCCGCAGGACCGTCGCGATCTGCGACCCATCTCCATCATCGAACGCTACACCTATATTTTGCGGACGCGCAGCTTCATCACGAATGGTCTGGTCTGGAGTTTTCTGGGCTTCGTAACCTTCACCTACCTCACCGCAGCGCCCATGCTGTTCGAGGACGTGTTCGGGATGTCGCCGTTCCATTACGGCATGCTGTTCGGGCTGTTCGCGATCTGCATGATCGGCGCGTCTGCTCTTAACGGGCAGCTTGTGGGGCGCGTCAGTACGGGCAGGATGCTGTTTTCCGCGCTGGGTGTCAGTCTGGCGGGCTGTGCGGTCCTGCTGCTTCTGGCGCTGGTGTCGAACTACGATCTCGATCCGCAGGGGCATATCAAGGCGATGTTCCTGTGGCCGCTCATTATTGCCCTCGTCATCACCATGGCGCCCACGGGCGTTATCGGACCGAACTCCATGGTCGGCGCGCTGTCCGAACAATCCGATCGCGCCGGTTCGGCCTCGGCATTGGCGGGCACGATGCAGTATCTTTTCGGTGCCGTGGCGAGCGCGCTGTTCGGGCTGATGCCGTCCGGGACGGCCGTTCCGATGGCGCTTTTCATGGCGTTTGCTTTCGTTGCTGCCATGGGCTTCGCCCTGCTGCGGCCCCGCCTGCCGGTCATTGCAGAACCTCCGCGCCATTCCTAAGGAAACATCCGTCATGAAAGCTCTGCTTGTCGAAGATGATGCCGCCATTGCGCTGGTGGTCGAGACGGTTCTCCAGCGGGAGGGCTGGAGTGTCCGGCATGTGCTGGACGGGGAGGCCGCGCTGGAGGGGGAGGACGCCCCTGATCTTCTGGTGACGGATCTCAACCTGCCGGGATCGCATAACGGGCTGGAGATCGCGCATCTGCTGCGCGAGCGTCATCCGCAGATGGCCGTCGTGCTCATGTCCGGCGATTATGAAGACCGCGATACTGCTCCGCATGGTATGGCTGTTCTGCCCAAACCGTTCCGCAGGGCCGGGCTTCTGGCCGCCATCGAACAGGCGGCAGCCGTGATCCGGACTTGAGCCCGGGACTTGAGTTGGGGGGGAGACTCCCCTACATGCCGCGCTGTTTGCCATGACCAGATGAAAGCCGTGCCACCATGTCGTTTCAGGATCCCCAGCCGCTCGATCTCAAGAGTTACATCCGCGAAATTCCGGATTTTCCGAAGCCGGGCATCCTGTTCTATGACATCTCGACGCTGATCCGCTCGCCCGACGCCTGGCAGGTCGCCACCGCGCGTCTGGCCCGTGCGATCGCCGCGTGGCAGCCCGATATGCTGGCCGGAATCGAGAGCCGCGGCTTCCTGACTGCTGCTCCGCTCGCGCTGCGTCTGGGCTGTGGCTTCACGATGCTGCGTAAGCCGGGCAAGCTGCCGGGCAAGACCATTTCCCTGAAATACGGCCTCGAATATGGCGAGGATGAGCTGCACATTCAGGCAGACGCCATCAAGCCGGGCCAGCGCGTCGTGGTGCTGGACGATCTTCTGGCGACGGGCGGCACGCTCGCTGCCTCTATCGATCTGCTGCGCAAGGTGGGCGCGGAAGTCGTGGGTGCATCCGTGCTGATCGAGCTTGCGGATCTGAAAGGCCGTGACAAACTGGACGTTCCGCTGAACGCTCTGATGACGTACGACGAGTAAGGCGACGAATAAGGGACACGATATGTCGGGCACCTCTTCCGAACGGATTTCCGCACTGTGGCAGACACGGTACCGCACGCCGCCGCCGGAAACCCTGCCGGACAATGCGGTGCTCGACCTGCTGCTGTCGCACCATTCGGTCCGGGCCTATCTGCCGGATGCCCTGCCTGAAGGCACGCTGGAGGCCGGGATTGCGGCGGCGTCCTCGGCTGCGACCTCCAGCAATCTTCAGGTCTGGTCCGTCGTAGCCGTCGAAAACCCGGAGACGCGGGCCAGACTCGCCGAACTGTGTGGCGGCCAGAAGCATATCGAAGTTGCGCCTCTGTTTCTCGCATGGATCGTGGATCTGTCCCGGCTGGAGCGGATCGCGGAGCGGGCAGGGACGGGACACGAGGCGCTCGACTATGAAGAAATCTTCCTCATGGCGACGCTCGATACCGGTATTGCTGCCCAGAATGCCGTGACCGCGTTCGAATCCCTTGGGCTGGGCACGGTCTATATCGGCGGCCTGCGGAACCATCCCGAAGAAGTGGCACGCCTCCTGTCCCTGCCGCCGCGGTCTGTTGCGGTTGTGGGGCTGTGTGTCGGGCAACCCGATCCCGCAGCCCAGAACGGCCACAAACCGCGTCTGGGTCAGGACGTGGTCCTGCATCGCGAGCGCTACAGCACTGAAAACGAACCCGCAGGCATCGCGGCCTATGACCGGATCGCGGACGACTACCAGAAAGAACAGGGCCTGACGTCGCGCGCCTGGTCGGAAACGGTCGCCAAACGTGTGGACAGCTTCAAGGGCCTGAGCGGACGGCACGTCATGCGCACGGTGCTGCACAAACTTGGCTTCCCGTTGCGGTAAAAAATACAGAGAGAAGTTTTTGGGTTCCGCCTTTTTTCAAAAAGGCGGAGAGCGTTGAAGCTTTTTGAAAAAAGCTTCACCAAAAACTTTTAAACTGCTGGCTGGTGTTGCCGGTGCGGGGGCTGCGTTCTGACCTTCATTCTTCCTCCCGAACTTCCCGTCACGGCGATTCTGCCGGAGCTTCTGGCGACGTTGCAGACGCAGCCCAACGCCGTTCTCGTCGCGCCTCCGGGTGCGGGCAAGACGACGCTGACGCCGCTCGCCCTTCTGGATGCACCGTGGCTCGGCACGCAGCGCCTGATCCTCGTGGAGCCGCGCCGGGTGGCGGTTCGGGGCGCGGCCTCGCGCATGGCATCGTCGCTGGGCGAGAAGCCGGGCGGCCTCGTGGGGTTCCGCACGCGGACCGATTCCGCCATGTCTGCCAGAACGCGCATCGAAGTCGTGACCGAGGGTCTGCTCCTGCGCCGTCTGCTGACTGATCCGCTGCTGGAGGGTGTGGGTGCGGTGCTGTTCGATGAAGTGCATGAACGCTCGCTCGATCTGGATGCGGCGCTGGCGTTCTGTCTGGACATGCAGCGCGAAATGCGGCCGGATCTGCGGATTCTGGCCATGTCGGCCACGCCGGATGGTCGCGCGTTCACGACGCTGATGAACGCCCCGCTGATCGAGAGCGAAGGCCGTCAGTTCCCCATCGACATCCGCCATACCCGCGACATTCCCCACATGCGGGACCTGCCCGAAGCCTGTGCCCGCGCGATCCGTCAGGCTCTTGCGGAAGAAGACGGCGATATTCTCGCCTTTCTGCCCGGTGTTGGTGAAATCCGCCGCACGCAGGCGCTGCTGGACGGCACAGTCCCCGTTTTCCCGCTGCATGGCGAACAGACGACCGAGGATCAGGATCGCGCCATCGCACCGTCAGACACGCGCCGCGTTGTGTTGGCCACGTCCATTGCCGAGACGTCCGTCACTGTCTCCGGTGTGCGGATTGTCGTGGATGGCGGTCTGCGCCGGGCCCCGCGGCTTGACCCGAATACGGGCCTGTCGCGGCTGGAAACGCTGAAGATTTCCCGCGCCACTGCCACCCAGCGCGCAGGCCGTGCGGGGCGGCAGTCTCCGGGTATCGCCATCCGCCTGTGGTCGGAGATGACGCAGCGCAGCCTGCGCCCCCAGGACGCGTCGGAAATTCTCGTGGCTGATCTGACGGATTTCGCACTCATCACCGCCGCCTGGCAGGAAGTCATGGGAACAGCTCCGGACAGCCTGCCGCTGTTGGACACGCCCCCTTCCGGCGTTCTGGCGGGCGGGCGCGAACTCCTGCGGGAACTTGGCGCGCTGGATGACGCCAACCGCATTACGGCGCTTGGCAAACGCATGGCGTCCCTCGGCACGCATCCGCGTCTGGCCGCGATGCTGTGCGCGGCCCGGACCTTGCCGGAGCGCGTGACAGCAGCCTGTCTGGCGGCTCTGCTGGAAGAGCGCGACCCGCTCCGTCCACGCCCGAACCGCCCTTCTGGCCCTGTGCCGGGAGCCGATATCCGCGTACGCTTCGCCCTGTTCGAGCGTGACGACCCGCGCGCGGACCGGGCCAGCCTGTTCCATATGCGTCAGTCCGCCAAACGCTTCCTGCGTCGGATGGGAGAGCGGGACGTGCCGCTTACTCCCTTACCGGATCATGCGGGCGCGCTGCTGGCGGCGGGGTTTCCGGATCGTGTGGCGCAGGCAGCAGGCGAGCTTGGGCGTTTCCGTCTGGCAGGCGGGGGAAGTGCCCGCGTTTCGGCCAATGATCCGCTGGCGCGCGAAAAATTGCTGGCCGGGGCAGCGTTCCATACACGGACCTCAACGGAAATCACGCTCGCAGCCTCGTTGGACGCTGAAAACCTGCCTCAGACCCTTCTGGACCGGACCCGCGAGCAGGTTGAAACAACACTGGACGGCACCTCGGGCCGCATCATCGCCCGTCGCAGGCTCCGTCTGGGGGCGTTGGTCCTGCGTGACCGCAACGGCGAGATCAGCCCCGAGGAAGCGCAGAGCCTGCTGATGCAGCAGATCGCCGCGACTCCGGCACAGGCCCTGACATGGACGGAGGCTGGGCGTCAGTTTCAGGCCCGCGTGGCCCATGCCCGCGCGACCTATGCGCCGCATCTGCCGGACCTGTCCGACGGCGGTCTGGCGGTGTCTCTGGAGTGGCTGGAGCCGTATCTTGCAGGCTGTGACCGGCTCGCGCAGGTCAGGGCGCTGGACCTGCTGTCCATCCTGCGTGCGCGACTGGACTATGCCGATCTGTCCGCGCTGGACCGCAAGCTCCCGCCACGTCTGACCCTGAAGGCCAGCACGCACGATATCGACTATACCGGCGCGGTTCCTACGGTTTCCGCCCGCGCGCAGGCCTTTTATGGCACGGCCCGGACGCCGGAACTCGCGGATGGGCAGCTTGCCCTGCAATGCGCGCTGCTGTCCCCAGCCGGGCGTCCGCAGGCGATCACGGCGGATCTGGAAGGCTTCTGGAAGGGAAGCTGGGCCGATATGCGCCGGGACATGCGGGGCCGTTATCCCCGCCATGCCTGGCCCGAAGACCCCGCGACGGCAGAGCCGCCGAAACCGCGTTCGAAATCCCAGCAGGGGCGCTGAATCGTCAGGATCTTGGGATGTGGAACAATTCTGTGTTAGCAGATTCGGTATGACGATGTTCCTGTCCTGTTTCCCATGAACCGCACCCTGCAGGCTGCTGCGATCGGTGCCGGAACGGCCACTGTGGTGACGGTGGGGCTGATGCTGGCTCTGCGCGGTCATGGCAACAGCCCGCAGAGCGTTGCACATCCCGTGGAACAGCCGCAGAAGCCAGCGGCCATGCCGGCCCCCGCGCCGAAACTGCTTCCGACCATCATTCCCGACCGCACCGTTGCGGGGGAAAACACGGACGCGCATGGCATCCCGACACAGCCCGCCGTCGTCCCTGCTCCGGCCCCCGCCCTGCCGCCGCTTCTGGTCAAATATGGTCCTTTAAGTTTTGCACCGCTGGTGCGGCAGGTGATCCCGGCCGTGGTTAACATCGCCATCACCCAAAACAGCCCCGACGGACACGACCATATCCCACCCCAGATCCGTGGCACCCCGCTGGAAAAGCGCTACCGGGACCGCATGAAGCGTCAGCAGGAAGAAATGGTCGGCGCAGGGTCGGGCTTTATCGTTGATCCGTCCGGGATCATCGTGACCAACCGCCACGTCGTGGGTGGGGCGGACAAGGTCGTGGTCTCTCTGTCCAACGGGCATGAAATGCCGGCGCGTCTGCTGGGGGCCGATCCGCTGACGGATATTGCCGTCATCAAGGTCGATAGTCCCGAGCCGCTTCCGCATGTCACCTGGGGCGACAGCCAGCAGACCGATATCGGGGACTGGATTCTCGTCGCGGGCAATCCGTTCGGGTTTGGATCGTCCGTCACGGCGGGAATTGTCTCGGCGGTCGGGCGGGATCTGGGGATTGGGTCGCTCGATGACTTCATTCAGCTTGATGCCCCGATCAATCCGGGAAATTCGGGCGGTCCGGCCTTCAACATGCGCGGGCAGGTCGTGGCCGTGAATGCCGCCATCGTGACGCCTGCGGGCGGGTCTGTGGGGATCGGCTTCGGCATTCCATCCGAAATCGTGGCCCCCATCGTCGCGGAAATCGAGGCGACAGGCCATGCCGAACATGGCTGGCTTGGCATCACGCTCGATGATGGCGACACGGCGATTGGGATTGCCGGTGTCGATAATGGTGGCCCGGCCCAGAAGGGCGGTCTGCGGCGCGGAGATATCGTGACGCAGGTAGACAATGTTCCCGTCACCAGCGCGCGGATGCTTCTGCGCAGTATCGCGGCGGCGCGTCCGGGCGTGGTTCTGAGTTTTCGCATCCGGCGCGGCAAACAGTCTTTGACGCTGCCCATCCATATCGGTCCGCGTCCGCAGGATGCGGATGACTGAGCCATCCCGCAGTTCAGTCAGTCTTTGGGCTCTGGTCCTGATGGCCGGGCTTGCCGGGTGCAGTGCCGTGCCGCCGTCGCGGGGGCAGAGCGGTTATCGCGACGGGCTTTCGGAGGCTTCCCCATTCTCATGGGGCCCGATCAGCGCCTCGTCCCTGCGAGACGCGCAGCAGGATGCGTTTGACAACGCAATTCCCCGCTAGGCAGTCTGTTCTGTAACAACGGCGTTTGACGGCGCCCTTCAAGCCGGTATTCTTTCCTGTAAGGAACGGCGAGACTGCGTTCGGAAGGGAAAGAGACAACGATGCGTATCCTGCTGGTCGAGGATGATCCGACGGTCCGTGCTTTCGTGCTCAAGGGGCTTCGGGAAGCCGGGCATGTCGTTGACGAGGCGGATAACGGCAAGGACGGCCTGTTTCTGGCGGTCAGCGAGAACTATGACGTCGTAATTCTGGACCGGATGCTGCCGGGTGGCATCGACGGATTGCGGATTCTTGAAACGCTGCGTGGTCAGAAGAATGCAACGCCGGTCCTGCTGCTGTCAGCGCTGGCGGATGTGGACGAGCGCGTTGCGGGCCTCAAGGCCGGCGGCGACGACTACATGACCAAACCCTTTGCCTTCTCCGAACTTTTGGCCCGTGTTGAGGCGCTGGGCCGTCGTGGCCGCCCCGAAAGTGCGCCGCAGACGCGGCTGGTCGTGGGGGATCTGGAGATGGATCTGCTGTCGCGGACCGTCAAGCGCGGCGGCGAGAAGATCGACCTTCAGCCACGCGAGTTCCGTCTTCTGGAGTTTCTGATCCGCCATGCTGGACAGGTCGTGACCCGCACCATGTTGCTCGAGCGCGTCTGGGACTATCATTTCGATCCGCAGACCAACGTGATCGACGTACATGTCTCGCGCCTGCGCCAGAAGGTGGACAAGCCGTTCGACAAGCCCATGATCCACACGATCCGCAATGCGGGCTACATCCTGCGGGCGGACTGATTGGGAATGCTCCTGCGTAAGGTCCGCTGTTTCTGGCTGCTCCTGAAACGGCGCCTGCGCTGGCCGGTCCGTTCGGCCGGGCTGAACTTTGCTCTGGCCTATGGACTGGTGTTCGTGATTTCGGCCGGGGCGTTCCTGTCCTTCATCTGGTGGAACACGACCGGCCAGCTGGACCGTCAGGTGGAACTGGCGGTGCAGGTCGATGCGACTGATCTCTCCCATCGCTGGGCACAGGGTGGACCGCCCGCGCTCAGCCTCGCCATTCAGGACCGGCTGGACCAGAACGTCGATGATGACGAGCTGTATCTTCTGGTCGGCCCAGACGGGCGTAAATATGCCGGAAATCTGCCCGGATGGCCGGTTGTCATCAGCCAGATGGACCAGTTTTATGAGCTGGCCATCAAGCGCGACGGCTTTCGCACCAATGCCAAGATGCACGCCTATGCCCTGACGCAGGGCTTCAGGATGATCGTGGGGCGCGATGTCCGTGGGCGTCCGCTCGTCCGGCACGTTCTGACCGATACGCTGATCTGGGCCTGGGTCATGGTGTCGCTTCTGGCGGCAGGCGGGGCGCTGGCGATCCGCAGGATCTTCCGGCAGGTCGTCCGCTCCATCGCGCGCACGACGGCGGCGGTGGCGCAGGGCGATCTGAGCCAGCGTATACCTCTGACCGGTAACGAGACCGATCTGGTGGCGCAGACCGTCAACACCATGCTGGAGCGGATCAACCGTCTGATGGACGGCGTCAAACAGGTTTCCAACGCCATTGCTCATGACTTGCGAACCCCCATCGCCCGCGCCCGTGCCCGACTTGAAGACGCCAATCGTACCGCCACCTCTGCCGAGGAACTTCATGCCGCGATTGATCGCGCGGTTATGGATCTCGACAGGGTGACATCGATTTTCGAGGCTCTGCTGCGAATCGCACAGCTTGAGGCGGGGGCGAGACGGGCGGCTTTCACGATTCTGGATGTGCGCTCCCTTCTGGAAGGGCTGAGCGAGCTTTATGAGGCGTCCGTCGAAGATGCCGGATTACGACTTGTCTGCAGGGCCGGGACCGTGCGGCCCGTGAATGGCGACCCGCATCTGCTGCAACAGGCCGTCGCCAATCTGCTGGACAACGCCATCAAGTTCGCACCGCCCGACACGGCCATTACCCTGTCGGTGGACATGCGGGATGATCGGCTGGCCATTACCGTTGCGGATCAGGGGCCGGGAATGAGCGAGGACGATCTTGGCCGCGCTTCCGAGCGCTTTTTCCGTGCCGAAGCGGCTCGCAATACGCCGGGGGCCGGGCTTGGCCTGTCGCTCGTACAGGCTGTCATGAGCCTGCATGGCGGTGCGCTTGAACTGAAAAACGGGGATCAGGGTCTTTCCGCGACGTTGTTTCTGCCGGTTGTGGCGCCTGCTTTGAAAGCTGGATGACGGAAGTTTCATGCCAGCCCCACTCTGCGCTTAGCTGGAATGGGTTAGACAGTCCTGAATGCGCCTTTCCCTCCCTTCGCCGGTGATCCTCCCGGCTTTCTGTCTGCTCGGCTGTCTGGCCGCGTCGCCGGTTCTGCATCCGGCGCAGCACCAGCCGTCCGGGCGGTCAGACGATGCGATTTCGGTCACGTCCGAAACGGCAGAATACTGCGCGCGGCTGCGTAAAAGCGTGGATGCAGAACTGGCCGCTCCTTCCGGTGCGATTGCGCTGGGGATGATGGAAGATGCGCGTCATTTGCGTGCGCAGGGAAACCTGCTGTGCACACAGGGGCATGTCCGGGCAGGGATCGAACGCCTGCGTCGGGCGTTGGTCCTGCTGAAACATGCTCCGGAGCCGCGCTGATCGAGCCGCGCTGACGTGCTTTGCTGCCTTTTCGGGGCGTTCCACACGATACCTGTCTTCAGGAGATCCGATGACCCGTCTTTCCTCCCTGATCCGGCCAGCCCCGCTTCTGGTGGCCGCTCTGGCCGTGTCTCCGCTTCCCCTTTCCGGGATGTTCTCCACAGCACAGGCCGCTGACATGCCCCAGACGACAACCCAAGCTACAACCCAGCTTGATTTCAACGTGACCGGCACCGCTCATGCCGCGCCAACGGAACTGACGATCCGCCTGTCCGTCCGTGCCGACAGCCCGTCTGCCGCGACGGCGCAGAAGGACGTAAACACCCGGATGGCTGCGGCCCTCAAACTCGCGGGTGGTCAGGCAGGAATCGAAGCAAAGGCGGGGGGATACTCCATTTACGAGAACACGCCCGAGCACGCGCCGAAAAGCTGGACGGCCCAACAGGAGCTTGAGTTAAGCGGCAAGGATTCCGTGCAGCTTCTCGCTCTGGCCGGACAGCTCCAGTCGCAGTCCCTGATGCTGGAGGGGATGGACTGGTCCTTGGACGATGCCACCCGCGAACAGCTTCTCAAAGATGCCCGGACGGCGGCCCTCAAACAGGTCCGCGACCAGGCGGAGCAGAGCGCACAGACGCTCGGTCTGCACCTTGTGCGTCTGAGTGAAATCCGTATTTCCTCGCAGGAGCCGGGTCCGCGCCCCGTCATGCTCATGGCGGCCCGCATGGCCGATTCCGCTCCCCCGCAGCGCAGCCCTGATGAACAGACTGTTCGTGTGAATGTCTTCGTACAGGCAGAGCTGTCGCAGTAATGGCTTGTCTGCCGGTAGGGCATTTGTCAGGGCGCAAAAGAGAAGGATTTTAAGGGTTTCTTAGGGCGCTTTCGCTACCACGGAAAAAAAGGAGCCCTCATGCCCAATTCTTTCTGTGTGCTGGCACAGGATATTCTCGCTCTGGCCGATGCGGGCGACGTATCTGCTGCATTCGAAAAGCTGAACGAGGGCGTTCAGACCCTCCCTGAGGAACCGCATTCCGCATTTCTGGCGGGATGTCTGTATGAACGCCTCAAGGACTGGCAGCAGGCGCGGCGCTTCTATCTCCAGAGCCTGCATCTGGACGTCAATGTCCCGCGGATCTGGCACCGTCTGGGAATTGTCTGTCTGGAAGGGGGCGATCTGGATGGGGCGGAGCGGGCTCTGAAGGTCGCCATTCAGCAAAAACCGTCCGAAGCGCCTTATTACGTCGATCTGAGTCTGGTTCAGGCTCGTAAAGGCGTGTTCGATGAGGCTCTGGAGAACGCCATAACTGGCGATTCCCTTTGCCCGGATCATGTTCCGGCCATCAATAATATTGCTCACGCGCTCCAGTGCCTTGGCCGGAGTGAAGAGTCGCTTCCCCATTATGATCGCGCCATTGCTCTGGCGCCGGAAAACGGCGTCTGTCGTTTCGGACGGGCCGTCAGTCTTCTGAAAATCGGAAATTTCGAGGCTGGATGGCGGGAATATGAATGGCGCTGGCGGTGCAGCCAGACGCCGCGCACGGATCTTTCCGTCCCGCATTGGGAAGGAGAGGATCTGACAGGCAAAACCATCCTGATCCATCACGAACAGGGCTATGGCGATACGCTTCAGTTCATCCGTTTCGTGCCCCTGCTCAAGGCGCTTGGAGCGACGACCATAGTGCAGGTTCCGCCTACGCTGGTTCGGCTTCTGGAGCGGATGGACGGCATTGACAGGGTCATCTCGGTTCTTGAATCATCATTGCCTCTGGATCTGCATTGTCCGCTGGTCGGTCTGCCGATGCGTCTGGGTCTGACACCAGACACGGCTCCAGACTGTCCGTATCTGTCCGTGCCTGCTGAAGAACAGGAACGCATTGGTGGTGCGCTGCGGCAGAGCGTGGCGCAGGCGCCAGACCAGCCCGAGCTGATCGTTGGGCTGGTCTGGAATGGTGATCCGCGCCCTCATGATTCCGTCGCCACGCAGGTGGATCGCCGCCGAAGTGTGTCTTTGGAGAAACTTGCCCCTCTGATGGGTGTGGAGGGAATCCGGTTCGTCAGTTTTCAGCTTGGTGCTGCGAAAAACCAGATTGCTGAAACCGGACTGCCCGTGATTGACGTCACGGACGGGATTGTGGATTTCGCCGATACTGCGGCCCGGCTGTATGGTGTGGATCTGCTGATCAGCGTCGATACGTCCATGGTGCATCTGGCGGGTGGACTCGGTTTGCCGGTCTGGATGATTTCGCGGAGTGACGCCTGCTGGCGCTGGGGCGAAACCGCGTCCACGACGCCGTGGTATCCCAGTATGCGAATTTTTCGTCAGCCACGTTCAGGAGACTGGGAGACCCCCGTGGCCGAAATTGCGGGTCTGTTGCGGCAGTTCGTCGCGCTGTATCGGACGAATCTCGCGGCCGAAGCGGCTTAAGACGCAGGGCATAAAAAAAAACCGGCCGTCTCCTTTTCAGGAGAGGCCGGTTTTTCAGTCTCTGGATGACCTCTCCCTTAGCGGGGAGCGATCACCATCAGCATCTGGCGGTTTTCAAGGCGGGGCATCTGCTCCACCTTCGCCTTTTCCTCGACTTCCTGCCGGATACGCTCAAGCATCTTGATGCCGAGCTCCTGATGGGCCATTTCGCGACCCTTGAAGCGCAGGGAAATCTTGACCTTGTCGCCTTCGTCAAGAAAGCTGTGAATGGCCTTGAGCTTCGTCTGGAAGTCATGCTCGCCCGTACCCGGACGAACCTTCACTTCCTTGATCTCAACGACCTTCTGCTTCTTGCGGGCTTCGTTCTTCTTCTTCTGCTGCTCATACTTGAACTTGCCGTAGTCGAGAATCTTCACGACAGGAGGAACAGCGGTCGGGCTGATTTCCAGCAGATCGAGACCCACCGAAAAAGCGCGCATCATGGCATCCCGGGTCGTCATGATGCCCTGCATTTCGCCTTCTTCGTCAATCAGACGAACCTGCGGAACACGGATTTCCTCGTTGACGCGCGGTCCTTCACGGGTGGGCGCGGCCTGCATCGGCGGTCTAGCTATGGTCAGCTCCTGTCATCAGTTTCGTTCGGGTCCGGCAGCCTGTATCCGCCTTCACGCAGAAAGGCGGGATACGGCCATTTCCGATCCCGTTCCTTCTGCACATAGTCCTGCCTTACGCGCGGTGCAAGGGGATTACGTTCAATCCTTTGTCGCACGCGCGATGTCAGGGGCCTGAGCCTCTTTCGCGAGAGCCGCAACGGCTTCGTCGAGCGACAGGATTTCCTGCGTCGCGCCCCCCAGACGCCGCATGGCGACCTTGCGTTCCTCGGCTTCGCGACGACCAACGACCAGAATGACCGGAACGCGCGCAAGGCTGTGTTCGCGGATCTTGGCGTTGATCTTGTCGCTGCGGATGTCGGTTTCGACCTGGAGTCCCGCTGCCTTCAGCGTCGCGGCGACTTCGTTGGCATAATCGCCGGCATCGGAGACGATGGACGCTACGACAACCTGCGTCGGTGCCAGCCAGAGTGGGAACTTGCCGGCATACTGCTCGATCAGGATGCCGATGAAGCGCTCGAAACTGCCGAGAATCGCGCGGTGCAGCATAACCGGACGATGACGGTTGCTGTCCTCGCCGATATAAGAGGCGTCCAGACGTTCCGGCAGGACATAGTCCACCTGAAGCGTACCGCACTGCCAGTCACGGCCGATGGCGTCCGTCAGCACGAATTCCAGCTTCGGGCCGTAGAACGCGCCTTCGCCCGGATTGTATTCGTACTCGACGCCCGCGATTTCGCAGGCTTTCTTGAGCGCGCCTTCCGCCCGATCCCAGACCTCGTCCGAACCCGCCCGCGTTTCCGGACGGTCCGAGAATTTCACGCGGAAGCTCTCGAATCCGAGGTCGGTGTAAACCTCGGCCAGCATTGCCACGAACTTGGCGGTTTCGTCCGCGATCTGGTCGTCCGTGCAGAAGATATGGGCATCGTCCTGCGTGAAGCCGCGCACGCGCATGATGCCATGCAGCGCGCCCGACGGTTCGTAACGGTGACACGCGCCGAATTCGGCCATCCGCAGCGGCAGTTCACGATAGGAACGCAGGCCGTGGCGGAAGATCTGCACGTGGCACGGGCAGTTCATGGGCTTCAGCGCGAGGGTTTTGTCTTCGTCCTCGACGCTCGCGATGAACATGTTCTCGCGATACTTGTCCCAGTGGCCCGAAGCCTCCCAGAGTGCACGGTCCACGAGCTGCGGAGTGCGGACTTCTTCGTAGTTGTTCCGCTCCTGCGCACGGCGCATGTAGTCCTGAAGGACCGTGTAGAGACGCCAACCCTTGCGGTGCCAGAAGATCTGTCCGACGGCTTCTTCCTGAATATGGAAGAGGTCCATCTCGCGGCCGATGCGGCGATGGTCGCGCTTTTCGGCTTCCTCAAGGCGCAGGAGATGGGCGTCCAGCTCCTTCTTGTCGCGCCAGGCGGTGCCGTAGATGCGGGTCAGCATGGGGTTGCGGTGGTCGCCGCGCCAGTAGGCCCCGGCCACGCGCATCAGCTTGAACGCCGTGCCGACATCGCCGGTGGTGCGCAGATGCGGGCCACGGCACAGGTCGAGCCATTCGCCCTGACGGTAGATCGAGATCTGCTCGTCTTCCGGCAGGTCCTGAATCAGCTGGGCCTTGAAGTCCTCGCCCTTCTCTTCAAAGAAGCGGATGGCCTCGTCACGGTCCCAGACCTCGCGGACGAACGGCGTGTTGGCCGCCACGATCTCGCGCATCTTTTCTTCGATGGCCGGGAAGTCCTCTGGGGTAAACGGCTTCTCGCGGGAGAAATCGTAATAGAACCCGTCCTTGATGCTCGGCCCGATCGTGACCTGCGTTTCAGGCCACAGGGACTGCACGGCTTCAGCCAGAACATGCGCCGCGTCATGGCGGATCATTTCCAGCGCGTCCTCATCCTTGCGGGTGACGAACTTGACGGACGCGTCGCTGCTGATTTCGGTGCTGATATCGACGGGCTTGCCGTCTACTTCCATCGCCATGGCGGCCTTGGCGAGGCCTGGTCCGATGGAGGCGGCGATCGTCGTGCCCGTCACCGTCCCGTCGAATGTGCGGACGCTTCCGTCGGGGAGTGTGATGGCGGGCATGGAGATCGCTCCTGTGCGAGTGGGACCGGCAGATCGCTCTGCCGAAAAATGAACGGGTAAATGGCCTCAATCCCCGTCCCGCCGCAACCCCCAGACGAACAGTCGAACCGTTTTCAGGTCGCTTTGTCCGTCTGGATCACCAGAGGCGGCGCATCATCGGGATCGGACTGCCGCCCTTCGTCCCATCCGAGCGTGACATAATGGAGGAGGGGCCAGATCCCGTAATAGGCGTCCTGCGTCACGTCCGGATTGCTCCGGGCATAGTATAGCGGATCGAACACCCGATATTCGTGCTGCTGCCCGTCGTTCCGTGCCCGATGGGCCACAAAGCCGGACGGGATGCTGAGTGGAGGGTGCGGAACGCTCTCTCCCGTGCCCAGCAGGATGTCCGGATCGACGCCCAGATCGCGGAAGCGCTGCGCGATCTGGGGTGCATAGATATTCGGAACAGGCCGGTAACCGGCAGAAAAAGCCTCGGCGTCCGTACGGAAATAGAAGTGAAGATGTGTCCCGTCCGCAGGGTGTTCCAGTGCTTCGCCTGTGTCTGTGGCAGTCAGTTTCTGGCGCGCAAAGCGGCGGATATCTTCATAATCGGGGCGGTTGTGCAGATGGAGATGCACGAAAGGCGTACGGACATAGCGCTCAGGATAAAGGCTTTGGGGATTGTGGAAGCCGCGGTCCAGACTGACGATCGTTCGTGCTTTGAACAGACTGCGCCGGACGATCTGGGGCAGGTAATAATCCGGCGCCTCTGGCACGTTCAGCAGTAGGCGTTCGGTAATGAAGGTCGCGTTTTCCTGCTCCAGATAGTCGAACTGTCGGCGGATAACGTCAGGATCGAGCGAAAGCTGGTCCAGAAAAACCGTCAGGAACTCGTCGCAATCCAGCGGGACGGCAAAATCGTAGGGCTCTTCTGCATCCCACTGGCGGATGATGCTCGCGATGACCTCGCCCTTGTGCAGGAAATCACTTGGCAATGCATGATCCCGGACGATCCGCACGCCTTTTTCTTCATACCGGCGCTGGATCTCCAGAACGGCGGGATCGGTCGACCCATTGTCGATTACGGTCAGGCTGGGAAAGCCGAAAATCGCCGCGTGCCACAGAATCCAAGGCTCCAGCAGGGTCGCCTCGTTCTTCTGCATCATGACGCAGCGGATTCGGGTCATCGGGACAACAGGGCGTTCATGCAGGTCTCGACCCGTTCCACGGGCAACATCGCCAGATCGGGCACCACGATCAGCTCTGTTCTGCCGGACGTGAGGGTGAGGGGGGCCGTCAGGCGCGGATCGCTGTCGGGGCCAAACAGCGTGAGGCAGGGTGTGTCCATCGCGGCCGCCAGATGCATCGGGCCGGTGTCGTTGCCGATCACGAGGGAGGCACGGTCGAGCACGCCCGCGAGTTCAACCATCGTGGTCTGGCCCGTCAGGTCGAGGGCCGCTGGGCAGACATGCAGGATGTCCTGAGCCAGAGGCGCTTCGGTCCGGGTTCCCACGATGACCGGACGGATGCCCTTCGCGGCAAGGGATTTTGCGATTTCGGCGAAGCGGGCGCTGGGCCAGCGTTTCTGAGGGCGGTGAGGGGCTGCGCCCGGCACCAGAACAGCATAGGGGGTAGCAATCTCCGGTCCATGGCCCTGAAGCCAGCGCGGAACACTGCGCGGCAGGGGCGTGACCCCGGCGTCATGGAGCTGATCGTCCAGCCGAGCAAGGGTGTGCATGGCGTTGCGCGACGGATTGCCGTGCGGATGGCAGCAACCATCGGAAATGCCGGACCAGTTTGCGGGCTGTCCTGCGAGGCGGAAATAGGTTTTGGAGCGACCGGAGGTCTGAAGGTCGAACACCCGGTCATAGCCGCGCAGTTTTCGCGACAGGTGCCACAGCCCCGGCAGATTCCGCATCGACGGGCGGTCATCCGTCAGGATCTCGTCGAACCACGGCGCGGCGCGGGCCAGATCCACGAAAGGCGCGGTCGTCAGAAGGGTCAGCGTGGCGTGGGGGAAGGCGGCCCGGATGGACGCGAAAGCGCCGAAAGCCTGAACGAAATCGCCCAGCGCGCCGAGTTTTATGACAAGTATGCGACTCATGAGCCGACTTTAGCAGGGTGTTGCGGAACGCCAACCGTTCCCGGCTGCCGTTCCGCAAAGAAAATCGCCCCTGTGGACAATTAGGCCGTGGTGTCGACGCCCTGCGGTGCCGCAGCCGGTTCGCCCTTGGCGACCACGACCATGGCGGGCTTCAGCAGGCGGCCCTTGAGCAGCCATGCCGGCGTCCAGGCCTGCATGACATGGCCAGACGGATGCTGGTCGGATGGCTGTTCCGCCATCGCCTGATGCAGGTTGGCGTCGAACGGCTTGCCGGTCGGGTCTTCGCAGGTGATGCCGTTGCGTTCGAGAATGCCGAGGAACGAGCGCTGCGTGCCTTCGATTCCCTCACGCAGCTTCGTGATGAGGACGTCTTCGCCTTCCGTCTTGGCGGGTAGGGAGGCCAGACCGCGCTCAAGATTGTCAGCGGCTTCCACCACATCGCGGGCGAATTTCTGGATGGCGTACTGGCGGGCATCCTCGATATCGCGTTTGGCGCGGGCGCGGATGTTCTGGCTTTCGGCTTCGGACCGAACCCAGCGGTCCTTGAGTTCCGCAACCTCGGCTTCAAGAGCCTCGATGCGGGCTTCGGGAGTCGTCTCTTCCAGCGTTTCACCGCCGGTTTCGTTCATGCCCGGTGTCTCGTGACCGGAGGTCTCGACGCCCTGTTCAGGCACGTCATGGGCCGTTTCCGGCGAGGCGTTGTGGTCTGTCATGTCACGACCTTCTTTGGTGGGACGGGCCATCATGCGGCCCCGTTCTTCTTCAGGAGATAACGCTGATTGTCCTAAAGACAAGGGTTGCGCCGTCGCATAACGACGCATCATGTCATTGAAAAGCCTATTTTCCGCCATCATGGATCATGGGTTATAGGTAAAAAGCCGCAACAGTTCTCAGCAGACGGACCCCTTATGGAGACGCCCCGAACCCCCTACGCGCCGCCCGCGCCTGCCTCGCAGACGCCGCCCGGAGCTTCCGCCGCGCCGATTATCGCGCTGGTGGACGATGACCGGAACATTCTCGCGTCGGTTCAGATGACGCTCGAAGCCGAAGGATTTACCGTCCACACCTACACCGATGGCGAAAGCGCGTTGCAGGGCATCACGTCGCGCCCGGTCAGCCTCGCCGTTCTGGACGTGAAGATGCCGCGCATGGACGGCATGGAACTGCTCCAGCGCCTGCGCTCGCGCTCGAACCTGCCGGTCATTTTCCTGACGTCCAAGGACGAGGAGCTGGACCAGCTCATGGGCCTGCGTCTGGGGGCCGATGATTACATCACCAAGCCCTTCTCCCAGCGTCTGCTGATTGAGCGTATCCGCGCTTTGCTGCGTCGTCAGGATGCCAGCCGGGCCGAGGCCACGGGTGTGGCAGCCGTCGGCTCCGCCATCGTGCGGGGCAAGCTCTCGCTGGACGAGACGCGCCATCAGTGCCTGTGGGACGGGCAGGACATTGCACTCACGGTCACGGAGTTCCTGCTGGTCAAGGCTCTGGCTCTGCGTCCGGGGATGGTGAAGTCGCGCGATCAGCTCATTGATGCCGCCTATGGCGACAACATCTATGTCGATGACCGCACGATCGACAGCCATATCAAGCGCGTGCGCAAGAAGTTCCGGCAGGTGGACGACGAGTTCAACCAGATCGAGACGCTCTACGGCATCGGCTACCGCTACCGGGACGAGTAAGCGCGCGTGGATGATGATTCGGAGGCTTTTCCGACAGGCCATATTCTCGATGCCGAACGGCTGGAACAGGGCCGGGACCGGCGGCGTGCCGAATCGGCCCGGGCTGGTCTGCGCGCGGGCCTGGGCGAGTCTTTGCGGAGGATCGGCGCAAAGATCCTGAAGCGCCTGCGCCCGCCCCGGGCTTCGGAAATCTCGCTATCGCGGCGGCGTCTGGCGTCTCCGCTTCTGGTGCGAATTCTGCTGCTTAACGCCCTGCCGCTCGCCCTTCTGGCCGTCACGCTGCTGTTTCTGGACCAGTTCCAGAACGGCCTGCTGGAAACCGACGTCAACGCCCTGCGCGAACAGGCGCATATCTATGCTGGCGCGCTTGGCCAGTCCGCTGTCAGGGTGAACGCGCATGGGCCGGGCCACCCCGCGCCCGGGGGTAATCTGGAGCTGGATGTCGCGCAGGCCCGCCCGCTTCTGGCCAGCTTGACCGAGCCGAGTCCGAATGCTCACGCCCTGCTGTTCGATCCGGACGGCAAGCTGGTCGTGGACAGCCGCACGGCATCGCGCCGCAAACAGGACCATGCGCTCCCCGATCTTGCCGACGGTACGCCGTGGCAGCCGCCGCGCAACAATATTCTGGAAAGTTTCTACGACTGGCTGCTGTCGCTCCTGCCGCTGACCTCCAGCGAGGAAGTCACGCTCGACACCAACGATACCGCCATGGACGGTCCGCATGATGCCCGGCCGCTCCAGTCGCAGGCTGAACTGCCACCCTTCATCCGGCGCACCAAGGACCATCAGCTTGTCGTGACAGTGGTGGAGCCGGTTGTCCGTGATGGTGTGACGGTGGGCGAAATCCAGCTGACCCGCCACGCGCCGGAAGTGGACCGCACGCTGTTTGCCGTCCGGTCCTCGATCCTGTCGCTGGTTCTGGCGGCGCTTGTCGTGACGGTGCTGCTGTCGTGGTATCTGTCGCTCACGATCGCCCGTCCGCTGCTGACGCTGGCGCGGGCGTCCAACGACATGCGCGAGGCGGATGGGCGCAAGGATCTGGTGCCTGAACGGCTTCTGGTCCGTCGGGACGAGATCGGCGTTCTGGCCCGCTCGCTTCGGGGCAGTGCGCTCGCGCTCTGGGCGCGGATGGACGATATCGAACGCTTTGCCGCCGATGTCAGCCACGAAATCAAGAACCCGCTTTCCTCGATTCGCTCCGCCGTCGAGACGCTGCCGCGCATCCAGATCGCCGAGCGTCGTGACCGGCTGATGGGGATCATCAACAGCGACGTCAAACGGCTGGACCGTCTGATTACTGACATTTCCGACGCCAGCCGGATTGATGCCGAACTCTCCCGCGTGCGCCCTGAACCCGTTTCGGTCGTCGCCCTCCTCGCCATTCTTGCGGAAATGCACCAGACCACCCGCCGGGAAAACGATCCCGTGCTGCGTCTGGACGTCCGCGATCAGGACCCGCCGCTCAAGGCGCTGGCCGTGGAGGATCGTCTGGTGCAGGTGCTGCGGAACCTGATTGGCAATGCCGTCTCGTTCTCGCCGCCGAAGGGTATCATCGCGCTCCATGCCAGTGCGCGCGACATCGCAGGCAGCGGGCCGGGAACGGGGAGTGTGGTGGAAATCACCATCACCGATCAGGGCCCCGGGATTCCGCCCGGCAAGCTGGAAAGCATTTTCGACCGCTTCTATTCAGAACGCCCCCAGACCGAGAACTTCGGCCAGCATTCCGGCCTCGGGCTCGCGATCAGCCGGCAGATCATTCACGCCCTGCGCGGCAACCTGTTCGCCGAGAACCGGATGGATGCGTCCGGCGCGATCAGGGGTGCCTGTTTCGTGGTGCGGCTCCCCCGCGCGTCCTGACGCTGCCATCCGGCCTGTTCCCTGCACCGTAATGGCGGCCTCCGGGAACAGACCCGCGATCGCGCCCGGAATAAGGGCTGCCGCAACAGGCAGCGCCAGAATCAGGGCCGCAAAAGCGGGCCGGGACATGGCCGTCACTTTCCGGAGGAAAGAGCGAGGAGCACATGGCCGGTCTGGTGGCGCGCGCGCTGCTGGTCCCGCAGGACGTAAAGATCCTCATGAGCGCGGGAGATCGCGTCCTGCTCGCAGTCGGCGCCATCGCTGTCCACCAGCCAGTTGTCCTGAATGAGCTTCTGGCAAACGGCGTGGGACGCCTGGGTAATTTTCTGGTTGGCGATGGTCCAGTCGCGCGTAGTCCTGAGATCCAGCGACGAGAGGTCGATTTCCGTGCTGGTCGTCCCGATCCCGCTGGGAGCGGCATGGGCGGCCTGAAGCGGCAGGGCGAGGCTGGCGGTGGAGAGAGCGCAGAGCAGCAGAGTGGAAAAACGGGTCATGGCACGACATTCCTGAAGTCGGTTCCGACGCTGATTGCGTCTGGAAATCTTCAATGCAGGAAGCGTGCCAGTTTTTATTTTCAGTCAGAAAAATTCGATCTTCAGCAGGCTGAAAATGAATTATTTCGGCAAAATCATAAAATCCGCCATGAAGTGGCGTATTTGTTCACTATCCGTGAGGTGTGGCTGTCAGGCTGAGAGCGATGCGCTGTTCGGGTAGGGGGAAACGCTGCACGATCCGCAAGGTCAGGGCCGGTTTTGCTGCGCCCAGAGCCTCGTTCAGGGCTGTCTGACACTGGTTGAACGTCTGTCCCTCGCGGATCATGGCCGCGACATGTCGGGTATGGTTCAGCGTGAGGCCATGATCGGCCAGCGCCAGAGAAATGGCCGACAGTGCTGCCTGACATTCATCCGTCAGCCGTCCGGGGCGGTCCCCATCCGGGCTGAAACCGCTGAAATCCGTGCAGGTAACCTCGTCTCCATGTACGGTGACGGTCGGGGAGGGGAAGGATGTGCCCATGGTGGTTCTGAGTCCTGATCCATGTCAGGGGGCCGTCATGCCCCTGTCCGGCCCAAGGTCTTAGTCTGCTCCTGAGGAGGTCGCAATCCGTCATGTCTGTCCCGACATCCCTGCCTGAAGGTTCGGTCCATGCAAGTTGTGTGGCGTGGAACGGGGCAGCTGTCCTGATTTCAGGGCCATCGGGCGCGGGGAAATCGGAACTGGCTCTGCGGCTGATGGATGCAGGATTTGACCTCGTGGCGGATGATCGTGTGCTGCTGGAAGGCGCGGTGGCTTCGGCCCCGGCGCGACTTGCGGGGCTGATCGAGGTCCGGGGGGTAGGAATCCTGCGGACATCTTTTGTTGCGAAAGCGACGGTCCATCTACGGGTCTGTCTGGGGCAGGGGCAACCCCGCCTGCCCGAATCGTGCCGGGACCCCTGGACGGGTGCGGTAATGTTGTGTCTGGAGCCCGGTTTTCCGGGAACGGTGGCCCGGATAAGGGCGGCGCTCAAAGCCTGTTGCGGTTCTTATGAATGGGTTGCAGGGGCCGGAGAAACGCTAAAAAAACGTGAAGGTTTGAAATAGTTCCGTACCAAAAGAAAAAAGGCTAGAGTGTGGCATGGCATCGGCGAACCATCCCGAGTCTGGCTCCTTATCCGGCTATGGTCACGGGTCCCGTCGGATCCTGATTGTAACGGGTCTGTCCGGGGCGGGAAAATCATCCATATTGCGGGTTCTGGAAGATCTGGGTCATGAGGTCGTGGACAACCCACCTCTGAACCTGATCCAGGCGCTCGCCTCACGGGCCGGACAGAACCTGGCCATCGGAATCGACGTCCGCAGTCGCGGGTTCGAAGCCTCCCGCGTTCTTGAAGAACTGGAGCGCCTTCGCCTCCTGCCGGACTGTGTGGTGCAGCTCCTCTACGCCACTGCCGAACCCGAAATCCTTCTGCGTCGCTTCACCGCCACGCGCCGCCGCCATCCGCTGGTGACCAGCGGCACCATTCTTCCCGGAATCGAGCAGGAAACCGCCCTTCTGGCCCCGCTGCGCGCCAATGCGGATCTGGTGATCGACACGTCCGACCTGCCCTCGCCGGAGCTGCGCCAGCTGATCGAGACGCGCTTTGGCTGCTCGGGTGGGGACGGGCTGACGGTTGCGCTGATGTCCTTTGCCTATCCGTCAGGTCTGCCGCGCGAAGCCGACATGGTTTTCGATGCGCGTTTCCTGCGTAATCCGCATTATGATCCGTTCCTCCAGCCCATGACCGGTCTGGATGAGGCAGTTGTGCAGTACGTGAAGTCGGACCCGGCCTATCCCGCCTTTTTCGGCCATATCCAGAGCCTTCTGGAACTGGTGCTTCCCCGTTTTGTCGCGGAAGGCAAGAAATACGCCACCATCGCCATCGGATGCAGCGGCGGACGCCATCGCTCGGTGACGATCGTGGAAGAACTGGCCCGTATTCTCCCCAAAGCCATGCCGGTCGGGCCGATGATGGTTCTGCACCGCGAACTCGCCCGCAAAGGGGTGGCCCCCCGACGCTGGGCCGTCCCTCCACAGGATCTTTCTTTACAGGACAGAACAGTATGATCGGACTCATGCTGATTACGCACGGACGTCTTGGCGATGTCCTGCTGGAAACGCTGGTTCATGTCGTGGGGCCGCAGACTCAGGTGGGCGTGGTCGGCGTTGCGGACGATGACGATCCCGCCGTGCTGCGTCCTGCGGCCGAGCGCCTGCTCCAGCGCCTCGATACTGGCGATGGCGTGCTGGTGCTGACGGATATCTTCGGAAGTTCGCCTTCTAATCTGGCGCTGTCCCTGCGCGAGCCGGGGCATGTTGAGGTCGTGTCGGGCGTGAATGTGCCGATGCTGGTCAAGCTGGCGAAAACACGTCGCGATCTGGACCTTGCGGGTTGCGTGGAAAAGGCCACAATGGCGGGGCGGAAGTATATCGCCGTGGCGTCACAGCTTCCCGCCCCCTGCCTCCATGGAGGGCCGCGTGCCTGTACGCTGCCGGTTCATTGAATCGAGTTCGCTGAATGAGTGATACGACCCTGTCCGTTCCGCCGCGTACTGTCAGCATTGTCAATCATCTGGGCCTTCATGCCCGCCCCGCCGCCAAGATCGTGACGACTGCCGAGCGCTTCGACGCTGAAGCCACGATTGCTCACGGCTCCAATGTCGTCTCCGCCCTGTCGATCATGGGACTGATGATGCTGGGGGCCGGAGAAGGGCAAGACGTGACGCTCCGGGCTCATGGGCCTCAGGCGGTCGAGGTGCTCGATGCTCTGGAAGCCCTGATCGCGGACGGATTTGGCGAGCGTGACTGAAACGCCGCCCCGCCGCCGCTCTTCCCGACAGCCCCGCCGCAGCGCGTCCTCCAGTACGTTTCTTCAGGGCAAGGCCATCACGCCCGGTATGGCACTCGGCCCTGCCGGACGGGTTGAAGCCCTCCCGCTGCCCGACATCACTGAACGCTACAGCGCCATCGGGCCGGAGGCAGAGAACGTCCGTCTGGACGAAGCCATCGCCCGGGCGTTCCATCAGATCGAGAAAATGCGCGACCGGCTGGTCGGTCTGCCGGAAGAGGGGCGTGCGGAAATCGCCTCCCTCCTGACGGTCTATGAACGCATGCTCGGTCCGTCGCGGCTGGTGCGTCAGGTGCGGGAGCGGATCGCGGGTGAGGGGCTCTGTGCGGAGGCAGCCGTTTCGGATGTCACGCAGGAACTGGCGGCGCAGGTTTCTCGCATGGCTGAGGCTGTGGCGCGGGAAAACAGCGCGCAGGACGCCGACGCCAATCTGCGTCTGGCGGGCGAGTTCGAGGAAGTCGGGCGTCGCCTGATGCGGAACCTGACCGGCATCTCCTATCGCGCGTTTTCCAGCCTGCCTCCCGGTTCCGTTCTGGTGGCGGAGCAGCTCCGACCGGCCGATGTCGCCATGATCGACCCCGCGCGCATCGCGGCGGTCGTCACGCAGGGCGGGGGCGGCGCGGATCACACCGCGATCCTGCTGCGCGCGCTCGATATTCCCGCCATTCTCGCCGTGCCGAACCTTATGGCGCAGGTTCAGGAAGGCGAGATGCTGGTCGTGGACGGGCATCTCGGGACCGTCATGCTGTCGCCCAACGAAACTGAACTGCGTCTGGCGGCGGAAGCCGCACAGTGTGAGGTCAGGGAAAAGCGGGCGTTCGGGCGGCTCAAGCGCTTGCCTGCTCAGCTACAGAGCGGCGAGGACATTGAACTTTCGGCCAATCTGGAATTGCCCGCGGAAATGCCGATGCTGCTGCGCAATGGTGCGAAGGGCATTGGCCTGCTGCGCAGCGAGTTCCTGTTTGGTGAACGCGAAGACCTGCCGGACGAAGACGGCCAGACGGACGCCTATCGCGCCATCGTGCAGGCCATGGACGGCCGTCCCGTCACGATCCGCGTGCTGGACTGGGGTGGCGAGAAAGGTCGGGCCTGTATGCGTCGGCTGGGGCTGGCGGAGCAGGTGGCGGATGGTGGCAATCCTGCGTTGGGCCTGAGAGGCGTGCGTCTGCTCCTGCGGGTGCCGGAGGTGCTGGAAACGCAGTTCGCCGCGATCCTGCGGGCCGCCGAGTCTGAAGAAGGCGCAGCCATCGGTCGGGTGCGGATTTTGCTGCCGATGGTGACGTCCGCAGACGAAATCGTTGCGGCGCGGGAGATCTATGACCGGGTGGTCCGACGCCTCAAACGCAAAGGCCATACGTTGCCCGATCCGCTGCCGCCGTTGGGGATCATGATCGAAACTCCCGCTGCCGCTCTGACGGTGGATACGCTGGCCCGGCACGCTGATTTCATGGCGCTCGGCACCAATGACCTGACGATGTACACGCTCGCCGTGGACCGTTCGGATTCCATGGTGGCGGACCGCTACAGTCCGCTTCATCCGGGTGTGCTGCGGCTGATCGAGGCGGCGGCGGATTCGGCCCTGAAGGCGCGCCGTCCGATTTCGGTCTGCGGGGAAATGGCGTCTGATCCGCGCGTGGTGGCGCTGTTGATCGGTCTGGGTCTGCGGTCCTTTTCCATGAACTCTGCGTCCCTGCCGCGTGTGAAGCGCCTGATCCGGACCCTGACGCTCGAAAACTGTGACCAGCTCCGCCGACAGGTGATGCTGGAAAGCGATCCGGACGTGATCCAGGATCTGGTGCGGCAGTTCGCAACCTGACACTGTTTGCGCGTGGGTCTCTCGGCAAAGCGGCGCGGGGATGCCATATTGACGTCCATGCCGGATTCTTCTGCCACTGCTGATACGCTCGTCTTTTCGTCCGAAGTCACACAGCGCCTCGACCTCACGGCCGAGTGGTGCCAGCGCAACGGGCAGCGCCTGACCGAGACGCGTCGGCAGGTGCTGGGGCTGATCCTGTCCAGCGAGAAGCCGTCCGGGGCTTATGATCTTCTGGCCAGACTGCGCCCCGCCCATCCAAAAGCCGCCCCGCCTACGGTTTACCGGGCGCTGGATTTTCTGCTGGAAAACAGCCTGATCCACCGCCTGGAGCGGTTGAGCGCCTTCGTGGGCTGTTCGCATGCCGTGGAGTGTCCGCATGGCTGCAACCACCATGACGAAGGCGGAATGCACCGGGCGCAGTTTCTGATCTGCCGAGGCTGTGATCGGGCGTGGGAACTGGAGCAGGAGGCCATCGCGCCGGTTCTGACCCGTGCCGCGCAAAGCATGGGCTTTAAGGCCGAGTCCGCGACCGTCGAAATCGAAGGCCTGTGCGTGGCCTGCCAGAAAGCCGGTGCCCTGCCGGTACGCCGTCCGAAAACCACGGCAGGCTGAAACGCATGGGCCGCCGTCGTTCCCCGTCGTCGGCGCCGCTGTTTGAAACGCTGCCCCAGTCCCGTCGTCCGCGCCCGGAAAATCCGCTGCCCCGCGTTTCTGTGGCCTCGACTGACCAACTGGATCTTCTGGGCTGGAAGCCGCCGCTGACGCATCTGGATGCGGGAGAGGTCGAAGCCTGTTTCCTGTCTCCTGTCGGGTTCCGCCCTCCGTCCGGGGAGGCGTTTGTGTATCATCTGACGGATATCGTCAGCGCCCGGATGATTGTGGAAAATGGCCTGTCTCTGACGGACGGCCTCCGGTTCCGCACGGCCGCGCATCTGGCGCAGGATCTTGCGGATGCTCCGGTGACGGAAGATCTGGGGATCGTGCGTGTCCGGCGGCGTTTGATCCAGCCCTGGCTGACGGCAGATCGTCAGGACGGCCGTCCGTGCTATGTGCTCGGTCCGGAAACATCATGAGAGGCAGGGAGAGTATCATATGGCAGCACAGTCGGGCCTTCTGGCCGAGGTCACGCGCGGCGGACGTGTTGAATCCCATCATCTGGGCCGGGCGGTCGTCGTGGATGCCGATGGTGGCGTGGTCTGGTCCTGCGGGGATGTGGAGGCTGCGGTATTTCCGCGTTCGACCGTCAAATCCCTGCTGGCGATCGAACTGGTGGAAAGTGGCGCTGCGGACCGTCTTGGTCTGAGCAGCGATGCGCTGGCGCTCGCCTGTGCCTCGCATGGTGGCGAGAAAGCCCATGCCGACATGGCGGCCACGATGCTGGAATCGGTCGGCCGGAATGTCGGGTCTCTGGAATGCGGAACGCACTGGCCGACCTATGAACCGGCTGGCCGCGCGCTGGCGGCTGCCCATCAGGAGGCTTGTCCGCTGCATAACAACTGTTCGGGCAAACACGCGGGCATGGTGTGCCTGTCCTGCGATCAGGGCGTAGATCCGACCGGCTATATCGACCCGTCCCACGAGATCCAGCGCCGCGTGACGGATGTGCTGGCCGCCATGATGGACACGCCGCATGACGACGCAAACCGGGGCATGGATGGCTGTTCCATGCCGACCTATGCCGTCCCGCTGAGGGCCCTTGCGAAAGGTTTTGCAAGATTTGGCGCGGGAACCGGATTGTCCGAAGGGCGTTTCCGTGCGGCCACACGTCTTCGTGAGGCCGTGGCGGCCAATCCGTTCATGGTCGCCGGGACGGGGCGCTATGACACGAAAATCATGGACCGGTTCGGTGCGCGGGCCTTTGTGAAGATGGGCGCGGAAGGCGTGATGATTGCGTCTTTGCCGGAACTGGGCCTTGGTCTGGCCATCAAGACTGATGATGGCGCCAATCGCGCTGCGGAAGTCGCAATGTCCGCCCTGCTGCGTCGCTTCGGTGGCGAAACGCTGTGTCGGGACGCCGCAGACCGCGACATTCTGGACGCAACCGCCACGCAGACCATGCGGAACTGGAACGGGTTCACCGTTGGCGATCTCCGCAGTGCGCTCACGCTGTAAACGGTTTTGTGTTATAGGTTACGGATATGACATCCGCATGAAAGATTGGTGTCATTTTATGACTAAGCAAGAGGAACGCACTGGCCTATGAACGATCAGCCCGGAATGACAGGGACCATTTCGCCGCAGGATGACAGCGGCACATCCATTTTCGACGCAACGCGTTTCAAGATCATCGCCATTGGCGTGATCGCGGCGCTGGCGGGTCTCATGTCCGGGCTTGATATTGGGGTAGTGGCAGGAGCGCTGGACCTGTTCGGCAAGGAATACCACGCCTCCACCATTGCGCTGGAATGGGTCGTCAGTTCCATGATGGCCGGGGCAGCGGCGGGTGCCCTGAGTGCGGGCTGGATGTCCAAGACGCTGGGGCGCAAACATTCCCTGATCGTGGGTGGTGCGATCTTCGTTATTGGCACGCTTGGTTGCGCCATGAGCTGGTCGGTCGCGTCCATGATTTCCTTTCGGGTGGTCATGGGGGTCGCGGTAGGGATTTCCGCCTTCACGGCTCCGCTCTATCTGTCGGAAATCGCCAGCGAAGATGCGCGCGGGGCGATGGTTTCGACCTATCAGCTCATGGTGACGGTCGGCATTTTCATCGCGTTCCTGTCCGACACGTATTTTTCCTATAGCGGCAACTGGCGCTGGATGTTCGGCGTGGCGGGCATTCCGGCCGTTCTGTTCCTGATCGGCGTGCTGTTCCTGCCCTACAGTCCGCGCTGGCTGATGGCGCAGGGGCGCCACAAGGAAGCGCGGCAGATCCTACTGGATCTGCGCGATGACCCGCTGACGGCTGCCAAGGAAATCCGCGCCATCCGCGAGCAGCTTGAGACGAAGCAGGAGGGTTTCAAGCTCTTCCGCACCAATCCCAACTTCCGCCGTTCCGTGGCGCTGGGCGTGATGCTCCAGATGATGCAGCAGCTCGCGGGCATCAACATCGTCATGTATTACGCGCCCAACATTCTCGCGGCAGCGCATTTCGATGCACAGTCGCAGATGTGGTGTACGGCCATCATCGGTCTGGTGAACATGCTGGCGACTTTCGTAGCGCTGGGACTGGTCGACCGCTGGGGCCGCAAGCCGATTCTCTATGCGGGCTTTACGGTCATGGCGTTCGGCATGGGTATTCTGGCCATTCTGCTTCAGACTGGCATGACCACGCAGTCCTCCCAGATCGCGGCGGTGTTCCTGCTAATGATCTTCTGCGCCGGATTTGCCATGTCGGCGGGGCCGCTGATGTGGGTGCTGTGCTCCGAAATCCAGCCGCTGGGCGGGCGTGATTTCGGCATTGCCATCTCAACCTTCACCAACTGGATGACCAATCTTCTGGTCGGTGTGAGCTTCCTGACCCTCATGCAGACCCTCGGCACGGCAGGCACATTCTGGCTCTTCGCCGGGCTGAACGCACTGTTCCTGCTGCTGACGATCCTGTTCGTCCCGGAGACGCGGGGGATGTCCCTCGCCGTCATCGAAAAACGGCTCATGTCGGGTGTAAAACTCCGCAAACTGGGCCGCTGACATCCTCCGGGATATCACCATCGCGTGATCTTGCGCCCGGCCTCTCTGGTCGGGCGTTTTTATGTGAACCTTCCTTGAGGAGACGCGCTTGAGCGAATTTTCCAGAACCTCCCAAAACTCCAGCCCGGTCATCGGCAGAAGCGGTGTGCTGATTGTTTACGCGCTGTATATCGCCCGTTTCTTTACGGGCATCAGCCTTCTGGCGGGGGTCATCGTCGCCTATCTTCTGCGCCGACCAAGCGTTGGGATAGAGCGGATGCATCTGAACTGGCTAGTGCGCCTGTTCTGGTATGATGTTGCCTTCATCGTCGGTTCCGCCGCTCTGTTTCTGGCATGCTTCCTGACGGAGCCCCCCGGCAGTTCCGGCCCCGGTCAGCTTCTTTTCCTGCTGCCAATCGGTATTTTCGCAGTCTGGAACATCGTCCTGCTGGTGGCTCTGATCGTGGGCGTGCGTAGCATTCTCGCAGGAGATGGCCCACTTCCTGAACGTTTCCGGGCATTGGCGGAATAGGCTCGTCGGGAACTGGCGCGATACGCCATTCCTTCAGAGTTCCCGATGGACTCGATGCGTCGGAATGCCGAAAATCCGTATCTGGCACGGTTTGTGCATTAAGGTTGCTGTCGAGTTTTTCTCAGAGGAATGTTTCCCTCATGTACGCATCCTACGCCCCTTACGAACCTGCCAGCCGCTACGGCCGCGGAGATGATGCCCGGAGCGGCCGCGATCTGGTCCTGCTGATCTACGCGCTGTATGTCGCCGGATTTTTCACGGGCGTGACAGCCCTGATCGGCGTGATGATCGCGCATAAAAGCCGCCGCTCTGCCACGGGCCTGACGCGGACGCAGCTCGACTGGCAGGTGCGGATGTTCTGGTACGGCGCGCTCGCCCTCACCGCCATCGGGACGATCCATCTCATGGTCGCGGGTTTGGGCGCTATTACGGGCGGGCTTGGGCTGGTGTTCATGGTGGTGCCTTGGGGGCTGACTCTGGCTTGGGGCATTCTCACGGCCTGGGCCATTGCCCGCGGCGTCCACGCGGCCCTGCTCAATCGTCCCGTCGCAGGCCGGTGAAGCCCGAAAGGCCCATATCATGAACCGCTTCGCGCTTTCCCTTCCTGTCCTCGCCCTCGGCACAGCCCTGGCCTTTCCGGTCTGCGCTGCGCCCCTAAGCCAGTCCTCGATTTCAGACGATATGTCCCTGTCCACCCTGCCCGAGGGTGGAAAACTCTCCAGCATCAGCGGAGATGTCAGTATCGGGACGTCAGACGGCCCCCTGTCCGTCCGGACCGTCAGCGGTGACATTCATATCAAGCAGTCCAGAGGGCCGCTCGAGGTCCATACGGTCAATGGCGCGCTGGATGTGGATCATGCGGTAGCTGCTGTGGAAATCCGCAGTGCCAGCGGTGATATCACGCTCGATCATTCCGACGGTGCAGTCTCGATCCGCACCATGAATGGTGACAGCACGATTGATCATGCGACCGACAATGTCATGATCCGCAGTGTCAGCGGGGATACAAACCTTACGCTTGATGCCGCGCCGCAGATGCGCACGATTGATATCGGCACGGTCAGCGGTGATATGACGATCCACCTGCCTCATGGCTTTGGCGGAACGTTCGACATTCACCTGAAACAGCGACACTCGGACAAGACGCTGCCTCTCCAGCAGTCTCTCGGCTTGACGGTGCAGATCGGGAACTGGGAAAAAGAATCCGGCGGGTCAGCAGAGGTCCGGACGATCACGGCCACCGGGAAGGTCGGCGATGGCCGCGATCACGTCATCATCCACAGCGTGGTCGGCACGCTGAAACTCGTTCAGGACTGAACCACGCCCTCGCAGTCCATCCGCCGCAGCGTCTCCGCCATGAAATCCGGCGGGGAGGCTTCTGCGGTGAGTGTGTCGGACGGCAGGTTCAGTTCCAGACTGCGGGCGAGAAGATGCAGCCCCGGTAAAGACGGCCCTGCCGAAGCCCCGTAAACCGTATCGCCAAGGATCGGCGTTCCCAGTTCCGCGCAATGGATGCGGGCCTGATGAGTCCGTCCCGTAAGCAGTTCCAGCTCTACCCAGCACAGACTCTTCCCGCGTCCCAGCACACGCCAGCGCGTCCGGGCCTCATCGCCTTTCGCATCCACAACCATGCGCCAGCCCGAGGGACCGGACTTCCGCAGAAGCGGCGCGTCAATCTCGCCGCTGTCCTGCGGCAGAGTCCCCATCACAACCGCCCAGTAGAGTTTGCGAACCTGTCGGTCCTGAAACGCTGCCTGCGCCTCGATCAGCGCCGTTTTGCGCCGTGCAACCAGCAGGCAGCCGGATGTGTCCGTATCCAGTCGGTGCGCCAGCCAAGGCCCTCCGCGCGGATGCGGCAGCAGGCGGGTTTCTACGGAATCCTGCGTGGAAGGGCCGGGATGCACCGCCAGTCCGGCTGGCTTGTCCAGAATCAGGAATCGGGGCGTTTCCAGCAGAACGGGAATGTCCATTCCCGGATAAAACGGCGTGCGCGGGCCTTCTGTGGCGGGGGAGTCCGCCTGCGTTGGCAGGCGCCGCGGCTTGTGGGCATTGCGCGAGGCCTTGGCCCGTCGGATCCGCTCCTTGCGGTCAGTCTTCATGCTCTTCCTTGCGGCGGACAAGGATCTCGCGTTTGCCCACATGGTTCGCGGCACCGATGATGCCTTCTTTTTCCATCTGGTCGATCAGCTTGGCCGCGCGGTTATATCCGATGGAGAGGTGGCGCTGGATGAAGCTCGTGGAGGCGCGGCCTTCACGCATCACGATGTCCACGGCCTGATCGAACAGGGTGCCTTCACCGTCACCGCCCGAGCCGGACCCTGCCGTCAGGCCGCCCGCGCTGTCGTCGTCCTGCCCGGACACCACATCGTCGTTATAGATTGGATCGCCCTTGGAGCGCAGATCCGCCACGACGGCCTCGACTTCCTCATCCGCCACGAACGGGCCGTGGACACGCGTGATGCGCCCGCCACCCTGCATGAACAGCATGTCACCCTGACCCAGAAGCTGCTCCGCGCCCTGTTCCTGAAGGATCGTGCGGCTGTCGAACTTGCTGATAACCTGAAAGGAAATCCGGGTCGGGAAGTTCGCCTTGATGGTGCCGGTGATGACGTCAACGGACGGGCGCTGCGTTGCCATGATGACGTGGATGCCGGCGGCACGGGCTTTCTGGGCCAGACGCTGCACTGCCGTCTCGATTTCCTTGCCCGCGACCATCATCAGATCGGCCATCTCGTCGATGACGACCACGATATAAGGCAGGTTTTCCGTAGCGACTTGCTGCTCGTCGAATACCGGGCGGCCCGTTTCGGGGTCAAAGCCGGTCTGGACGCGCTTGGTCACCATCTCGCCCGAAGAGCGGAGCTGGTTCACGCGCTCGTTGTAGCCGTTGATGTTACGGACCTGAAGCTGCGCCATCAGGCGGTAGCGGCGGTCCATTTCCTGCACGGTCCATTTGAGCGCACTGACGGCTTTGGTCGGTTCCGTCACGACCGGTGTTAAGAGATGCGGAATCCCGTCATAGATCGACAGTTCGAGGATCTTGGGGTCGATCATGATCAGGCGGCACTCTTCCGGGCTGAGCCGGTAGAGCAGCGACAGGATCATGGCATTCACGCCGACCGACTTACCCGAACCTGTCGTGCCTGCGACGAGCAGATGCGGCATTTTCGCAAGGTCAGTATAGACCGGAACGCCTGCGATGTCCTTACCGAGCGCGATCTGCAGGCGACCGTTTCCGTTCATCCATTCCGGCGTGCGGAGCAGTTCGGAGAAATAGACCGTCTCGCGCTTGGCGTTGGGCACCTCGATGCCGATGACGTTGCGTCCCGGTACGGTCGCGATACGCACGCTCAGAACCGAAAGCGAGCGCGCTACGTCGTCGGCAAGTCCGATCACGCGGGACGAACGGATGCCCGGTGCGGGCTCGAGTTCGTACAGCGTGACGACCGGACCGGCATGGATGTCGCCGATCGTGCCCTGCACGCCATAATCGGCCAGAACGCTCTCCAGCAGGCGTGCATTGGACTGCAACGTCTCCTGTGACGGGCCGGTCACGGCATGAGGCGGCGGCGGGTTCAGCAGGGCGAGCGGGGGCAGTTCCCAGCCGGTCGTCACGGCATTGCGTGGCGCGGCGGGACGCGGGGGAACAGGTTCGGGCGGACGTTCCGGACGGCGCATTCCGAACAGGCCACGCTTTTGCGGCTCAGGTTCGGGCGGTGTGTCGATGCTGCTCTGGGGCAGGTCCTCGTCCATTTCATCGTCCATCTGACGACGCACGGGCGGGGGAGGCGTGTCGCGCTGGCGGGCAATCTGGGCCAGACGCTCGGCATAGGGGTTGGAGGGCGCGTCTTCCTCTTCCGGGACGGTGATCTGGCGGGCGCGGGCGGCCGCGGCTTCCGTCCGGCTGACCGGGCGCGTCTCGGCGGCTGGCTGGCTGTAGGGATCGTCCTGCGTGTCCATGGGGGGCTGCATCCAGCCGGTATTCTGCGGCACGAAGGGCTCGGGGCGGGACCGCGGATCGCTCTTGCCGAAGCTGCGGCGCAGGAAGGACAGGGGGGTTGCATCCGCTGCTGGAGCGCCACCGGCCGGGCTGGGCTGGAATTCATACAGACGTGGATCGGGCGCGGGCCGATGATCGGATGTTTGCGGGCCGTTCATGCGTTTGGCAAGCGAGAACGGTTGGCGGCCCAGCACCACGGCCGTCTTGCCCAGAGCGCGCCATTCGCGGGCTTCAAGACCCATCGCCAGCGGTAGCAGCAGACCCATCAGCAGCAGGACGAGAATGACGGCAATCGCGTTTCCGGCAGCCCCGGCTTCGGCATGGGCCGCGCCCAGTAGACGCTGCGCGCAGGAGACGCCCATTTCTCCGCCCAGACCGCTGGCGGTCGGCCAGTCGACCTGAAGGCCGGGGATGAGAAGCTGGAGCGTGCCGATGAAGGTGGCGGCGGCGGGCAGTAGAGCAAGGGCGGCCACGATCCGCAGGATCGGCAGGCTCATGCCGTGATGGCGGACCATGCGCCAGGCCCAGGCCAGCAGGATGACAATCGGCATGCCGCTGCCGAGGCCGAGCCACTGGATCAGCCCATCCGAAATGGTCGCGCCCGTACGGCCCAGAAGGTTCGTCGGTTGCGTTCCCGTCGAGGTGTTGAAGGACGGATCGTGCGGATTGAAGCTCCACAGCGCGATCCCGACTGCTACAGCGAAGATCAGCAGGACCAGCCCGAGAAGCTCCATGCAGCGCGCGCGCAGGGCGCTTCGCAGTTTCGGTGTCATGTGCCGGTCATGCGCGTCGCGGACGATGTTGCGCACTGTACTGGTCGATCGGCTGAACGCGGCCAAGTCTCGTCACCCCGTCGGTTTTCTGGATTGCGGCTTGTAAAATTCACTCTGAACTATAGCCGACAGGGTACTGAATACAGAGGGAAAATTAAGGAAAAGTGGAGGAATGCTTCCAGATCGTCACCTTTGCCGCCCCAAAACGACGCTCACAGAGGATTTCTGGCGTGAGTGTGGGCATAAAGTGTTCGGAAGGTGGCATGATGGGCGTAAATTCTTCCGTGGCGCCCGTTTCGGCCACGATCAGCGCGCCCTGCGCCAGCCAGCCGTTCCGCGCCAGCGCCCGCAGACCCGATTCGACAAGTCCCTTGCCATAGGGCGGATCGAGAAAAACCAGCGTGTAGGGTTCCGTGGCTTTGGGCGGATGCGTGACGCTGCAACTCAGCACGCGGGAACGGTCCCGGGCTTTGCAGATGTCCAGATTGATCCGCAGGGCCGCGAGCGCGCTGCGATCCCGTTCGATGAACGCGGCTTTTTCCGCACCGCGTGACAGGGCTTCGAGCCCCAGCGCGCCGGTTCCGGCGTAGCAGTCCAGCACGAAGGCCTTTTCCAGCTCCTCCTGCCCGTACCACGGCGCATGGGCGAGCATGTCGAAAATCGCCTGTCGCGTGCGGTCAGACGTGGGGCGCGTGCTGGTTCCGGACGGCGCGGTCAGGGCACGGCCCTTATTGTCTCCTCCAACAATCCGCATGGATCAGCGCGTCCGGTGACGCTTCGGAGCCGGGAGGTCCGGCAACTGCTCACGCAGGGTTTTTCCGGGAACTTCCTCCAGTTCGCGCGCCTTGAGCGAGCCGAGCTGGAACGGGCCGTAGGATAGGCGGATCAGGCGGCTGACATGCAGGTTCAGGCCTTCCATGACGCGGCGGATTTCGCGGTTCTTGCCTTCGCGCAGACTGACCGTGAGCCAGGCATTGTCACCTTTTTTCGAGTCCAGTGCGGCTTCGATGGAGCCGTAACGCACGCCGTCATATTCGAAACCATCAATCAGCGAGGCCAGACGCTTCTCGTCCACGACGCCGAACACGCGCACGCGGTAGCGGCGGACCCAGGCATTGCCGGGAAGTTCGAGGCGGCGGGCCAGTTCGCCGTCATTGGTCAGCAGCAGCAGACCTTCGGAATTGATATCAAGGCGTCCGACGCTGATGACGCGCGGCAGGCCCTCGGGCAGCGTGTCGAATACGGTTTTGCGGCCTTCGGGGTCCTTGTGGGTCGTCATCAGGCCGTCGGGCTTATGATACCGCCACAAACGCGTGCGCTCGGGGGAATCCACGGGCTTGCCGTCCACCAGCATGATGTCGCCCGGCTGCACGAATGTCGCCGGATGCGTGACGATCTGTCCGCCCAGCTTGATGCGCCCGTCTTCGATCATACGCTCGATATCGCGGCGGCTCGCCACGCCGGCGCGGGCCAGCGCCTTGGCGATACGCTCGCCTCTCGGGCCGGAGCTTTCCGGTTCGGAACCGGGGATCTCGTGCATTCCGGTCTCGGGCATTTCGGGGGCGGTGTTTTCGGTGTTGTCGTCGGTCATCGTGCAGTCTCCACAAGCGCCGCATACAGGCGACGGTCGCCGGGGTCGAGGGAGAATTCGGGGTGCCATTGTACGCCAATGGCAAAACCGGGGCCATCAAGCTCGATCGCTTCGATGGTGCCATCCGGTGCGCGGGCGCAGATTTTGGCCCGTCCGGGGTCGCGGACGGCCTGATGATGCGAGGAGTTCACGCTCATGCGCTCCGCCCCCACGATCCGCGCGAGTTTCGTGCCGGGGACGATGTCGATGTCATGGCCGGGTTCGTGGCGCGGGTTGGGCTGTTCGTGTTGCAGCTCTTCCGGAAGATGCTGGATCAGCGTGCCTCCGGCGTGTACGGCCAGAAGCTGCATGCCGCCGCAGATGCCCAGAACCGGCTTGCCCTGCGCCAGTGCGGCCCGCAGGAGCGCCAGTTCGGCGGCGGTGCGGGCCGGGCGCGGGCTGGTCAGCGGATGAGGCGTCTCACCATAAAGCGCCGGATCAACGTCGAATGCGCCACCCGTGACGATCAGCCCGTCCAGCCGTTCCATCAGGGCCTCGGCATCGCAGTCATAGCCCAGACACACCGGCATTCCCCCCGCATCGCTCACGGCGCTCAGGTAATTCTCCCGCAGCGCATGAAACGGATAGCGCGAGAACTGCCCCGGCCCGCCGGGTTCATGATCCAGCGTCAGGCCGATCAGCGGCGCGCGCTGCGAAGGGGATGGACGGGGAGGGGTCATGCGCCGCATCATCGCATCATGAGTCAGGGACAGACAAGGATTTACACGGATATCGGTCCGGCGATGCAGACGGCGCTACAGGCCGCGCGGGAGGCTGCATCCTTTGGGGAAGTGCCGGTCGGTGCGGTCGTGCTTGCGCCTGATGGACGCGTTCTGGCGATTGCGCGCAATCACGTCGAAGGCGCGCATGACGCCTCCGCCCATGCCGAGCTTCTGGCCATGCGCGAGGCTGCCGCGCGTCTGAAAAGTCCGCGCCTGACGGACTGCACTCTGGTCGTGACGCTGGAGCCGTGTCCGATGTGTGCGGCAGCGATCGTGCATTTCCGCATCGGGCGGGTCGTGTTCGGCGCTTACGATCCCAAGGGCGGCGGCGTGGAGCACGGGCCGCGCATTTTCGAGCGTCCGTCCTGTCTGCACCGCCCTGAAGTGATCGGAGGGGTATGCGAGCGCGAGGCGTCGGCCTTGCTGAAAGACTTCTTCCGCAAACTCCGTAAACCCATCGCAGAATGACGTTGTGGAGGGCGAAATTCACAGTCCGTCACGAACTTACGGATGTTTCACCCGGCGGTCAGCTTGTGGAACGGGAACGGGGTTCATAGTTCAGCGCTATAAGCCACGATGTTTCGCAACAAGTCGGGATTGATATGACCACACGCTTTCGCACGTCCCTGTCCGCTCTCGCTGCAACCACCATGCTGGTCGCGGCCCCTTTTGCTTTCGCGGACACAACGCCCGCTGCCACAGCACCCAGCGGCGCCATCAAGCCCCAGACGGGCGTTCAGGCGCTCCCCAATTTCGTCACGCTCGTCAAGCAGGTGAAGCCGGCGGTCGTGTCCATTACGTCCCACATCAAGGCGGACGTGGCGGAAGAAGAGGAAAACGGTCCGGGCGGCGGTGGCGGTGGTATGGGACAGGGTTCGCCGTTCCCGTTTCCCTTTCCGTTCCAGATGATGCCGCAACAGCAGCAGCCCAACCGGACGGTCGAAGCCCGCGGTTCGGGGTTCATCATTTCGTCTGACGGCTATGTCGTGACGAACAACCACGTCGTGAACGGTGCGACCAAAGTGACGGTCACGCTCGACGACGGCACGACGCTTCCGGCCAAGATCATCGGTCGCGACCCGAAGACGGACGTGGCCCTTCTGCGTGTTAAGCCGACCGGCAAGCTGCCATTCATCGAACTGGGCGATTCCGACGAGGTCCAGCCGGGTGAATGGGTCATTGCCGTGGGCAATCCTTACGGTCTGGGCGGCACGGTGACGGCGGGTATCGTCTCCGCGCTGGGTCGTGACCTGCATTCGGGTGCCTATAACGACTTCATCCAGGTCGATGCGCCGATCAATCATGGCAACTCCGGCGGTCCACTGTTCACGCAGGATGGGAAGGTCGTGGGTATCAATTCCATGATTATTTCGCCCAATGGTGGCGGTTCGATCGGTATTGGGTTCGCCATTCCGTCCGATACTGTCAGATCCGTTGTGAGCCAGCTTGAAAAGACCGGCCATGTCACGCGCGGCTATCTCGGCATTGAAGGGCAGGACATTTCGCCCACGATGGCGCAGGCGCTGAACCTCCAGTCCCCCGAGCCGGGCGCGCCGCCGCACGGAACGCTGGTGGCGTCCGTCTCCAAGGGCAGCCCGGCCGAGAAGGCTGGCATCAAGAGCGGTGACGTCGTGACCACGCTGAACGGAAAGCCTATCAAGAACGGTCATGATCTGGCGGTGAAGGTTGTGTCCATTGCGCCAGGAACGCAGGCGACGCTGGGGTTGCTCCGTGACAGCAAGCCGATGACGGTGAACTTCACGGTCGGCAACCTGTCCGCACAGGATCATGCTTCGGGTGATGCGACCGACAGCGCGCAGTCCGGTGCTGGTAAGCTGGGTGTGTCGCTGGCCTCTCTGACGCCGCGTGCGCGTCAGGAACTGGGTCTGGACGACAGCGTGCAGGGCGCAGTCGTGGCGGATGTCGTGCAGGGTTCACCTGCCGATCAGGCTGGCATCCGTCCGGGCGATATTGTTGTGGCGGTTGGCAATCACGTTACGCCGTCCCCCAAGGCCGTCGTCGCGCAGGTGCATGATGCGCTGGGTCGCAAGCAGCCGCCGCTCCTGCGCATCCTGCGTGACGGGCAGCAGCTTTTCGTGGCCGTCTCCCCGACCGGTTCGGACGACGACAGCTCCGACGACGCCCAGTAAGAGGCACGTCAGAACTCAAAAAGGCGGGAAGGGTCAGACCTTCCCGCCTTTTTTATGTTTGTTTTTATATCGAATCCGAAATACTCTCGGGCTTTCACCCGCCCGGGACCGTGTTGTCGTGCACCTGATTACTGTCATGAAATTCGTCGGTGGAGCGCTGGCTTTGCTGGCGCTGACTTTTCTCCCAACGATCATTGCGCTTTGTACCCGCAAAGTTCACTGGCGTGAGGCGTTTGTGGTCAATCTGGCGTTTGCTTTTACATTTGCAGGCTGGTTCGCCGCCATCGCATGGGCTGCGACCGGAGACGACGCGAAGATCAAGACCCGCTTCAGGGCGCTTTCAACCCGCAAAAAGATCCTGCTCGTTTTGGAACTGGTCTTCGTGGAAGTGGCGGTGACGGGGTATGCCGTTTTCCATCACTCTTCCCACGCCACGCATCTTCTGCACTGATCGGGATCAGCGCTCCGCCTTGCCGATCCGATCGTAGAAGAACCAGACGCCCAGAATCTGCGACAGCAGGATCGTTGCATTACAGGCCGCTGTCGACAGGCAGGCCCCTGCCAGACCGAAATGCCGCGTCAGGACATAGAGCGCCGGGAAATAGATCGCCATGACGGCGGTGCGGTTCTTCATGAGGAACTTCACATGCCCCACGACGATCAGCAACGGCTCCAGTGGGATGACCAGCAGGCTGAACACCGCCGCCAGCAGCATGATGGAAATATAGAGCGACGTGTGATGCACATGAACATGTAGCAGGAAGCGGAAGATCGTCGATCCGAAGAAGGCCGACAGCAGCAGAAGCGCGCAGGATAATGCGCCCAGAACACCGAACATTTTCCACGTCACGCGCTTGAGGCCGCGCCAGTCCTGCCGGTCCCGCATCCGGACCAGTTCGGGATACAACACGGGGGAGATGAGCTGCGCCGGGGTGACGATCCCGTCCGCGATCTGACGGCAGACGCGGAAAACGGCCGCTTCCGCCGGCCCGAGACCTGTTCCGACCACCAGCGTTGCCACATGGCCCGAAATATTGCCCAGCGTCTGGTTGATGCTGGCCGCACGTGTGAATTGCCACATGCCCGGAAGCTGCCAGCGCCAGTGCCGGAACGCCCGGAAATACCGGAACTTGAATTTCCGGTGCAGGATATCCAGCGCATAATAAATGTAGAAGCCATAATCGATGACGATCGTCATGGCCCAGACGAACAGGAAATATCCGAGCTTCAGATGCAGGACATAGCCCAGCAGCACGCCGAAAGTCTTGGCGATGGCGGCACAGCTGTCGATGATCGGGACGAGATGGAATTTCCCGGCCATCCGCAGGATGCCGTTCGCCCAGCCTGAATACATCAGCGGACTGACGCACACATACAGATCCGCCAGAAACCGCACATGCGCGGACCAGTTTGCAGTGTGGCCATAGATCTGCACGCCCACGAGGCCGAACACGATGGCGAATGCCGCCGAAAGCGTGTCGAGACGGATGCAGAAATGCACCACCCGGTGCAGAAGGTCTGTGTCATTGCTGCTGAAGCTGTCGCTGCCGAAGCGGATCAGCGTCTGCCAGGACTGCATCCGCGACAGGACGGAGCCGGTCGAGGCCAGCGAATGGATCAGGATCAGAAGTCCGAAATCGGACAGCCCAAGCGCCCGGACGGCTACGGCAATATAGATGAAACTGCACAGCGCATTGGCAATGCGACCGAGGGTGAGAACACTGACATTTTTGAAAATGGATTTGAAAACGGAGCGTTCGCCGGACATGCGGGCCTTACTGACCACAAAGCCGCCAGAGTGTCTATGCCGGTAACGAATTGTAGCATTTCGGGAAGGTTTCTTGACACAAAAAGGTCAGGGATTATGAAGAAAATATTACATATTCGGTGTCAGGATTTCTGCGGACGGGATCTTGCGGCGACCCGTCTTCTCCTGAAGGCCTTAATCCCGAAAAGCGCAGGTTTCCGGCCTGTTTTTCAGGCAGGACGCATCTGATTAATGAAAATCGCCTTCATCTATATTGCCGAACCCTATCAGTGTTACCACACGGCGTCCGTCGCCAGCGCATTGGCCGCGATCCCCGGTCATGAGGTGGTGGAATATTACAGCTTTCCCGAGACGGTGACGCATCTTGCACGCATCCGTCGCGCGCTGGACGTGCCTGACCTGCCGCTGAAGGCTTTTCCCAAATCGCTGAAAGCCCGTCTTCTGAAGCGCGCAAGACGCCTCGATCAGGAGCGGCTGGTGGTCCTGCGGGAGAACATCGCTGAACTGAACCAGTATGATGCGGTGGTGGCGACGGAATATACAGCCGGTGTGCTGAAGGACATGGGGCTTTGCGGCCCGAAACTCATTCTGCTGATGCATGGTGCTGGAGACCGCTATGTCAATGACGAGCATCTGGTGCGGGACTTTGATCTGACGCTCGTTCCTGGCCCCAAGGTCGAGAGCTATTTTCAGGACAAGGGTCTTCTGAAGCAGGAAACCACGCGGGTCGTGGGATATCCGAAATTCGATGTGTTCGAGGCCGTACAGCGCGAAAAGACGATCGCGTTCGGTAATGGTCGCCCGTTTGCGCTGTATAACCCGCATTACCAGCGCAAACTGACCTCCGCATCAGGCTGGATGATGCCGCTGATCCGGGGGTTCAAGGCCCAGAGCGAGACCGGGGAGAGTGATTACAATCTGGTCGTGGCACCGCATATCAAAACCTTTCACAAGGGGTTCGGTATTCGCGAACGCCAGCTCAAGCGGCAGCGAAGCCCTGAAGTGATGGTCGATACCGGGTCGTCCGCCATGCTGGACATGACCTACACGTCTCAGGCCGCGCTCTATATTGGCGATGTCAGCAGTCAGGTTTACGAGTTCCTCGGCATTCCGCGTCCCTGCGTTTTCCTCAATCCGCGCAAGCTGCCCTGGCGGGACGATCCGTATTTCCTGCACTGGACGCTGGGTGAAGTGGTGGAGGATCTGGACGATCTCATGCCCGCCATTGCCCGCGCCCAGGAACGTCATGCGGCATATCGTCCGGCGCAGGAAAGTCTGTTTCAGGAAACTTTCGGCACCCCGCTTCTGGGGGGCTCGCAACGCGCTGCGGATGCCATTGCGGAGTTTATGGCCGCAGCGTGAGGCGTTTCAGCATTCAGGGAAATTGACGGCCAGACCGCCGAGCGATGTTTCCTTGTAGCGGTGGTTCATGTCGCGTCCCGTCTCGGCCATCGTGCGGATGACCTGATCGAGCGAGACGTGATGCGCGCCATCGCCGTGCATGGCGAGGGACGCCGCGTTGATGGCCTTGATCGCGCCGAACGCATTGCGCTCGATACAGGGGATTTGCACCAGCCCGGCCACCGGGTCGCAGGTCATGCCCAGATGATGCTCCATCCCGATTTCTGCGGCATTCTCCACCTGAAGCGGCGTGGCGCCCAGAGCCGCCGCCAGCCCTGCCGCTGCCATTGAGGACGCGACGCCGACCTCGCCCTGACAGCCGACTTCCGCGCCTGAAATCGACGCATTGAGCTTGAACAGACCGCCGATGGCCGCGGCCGTCAGCAGAAACCGGCGCTGTCCGTCGAGCGAATATTCGGGGCAGAACTCCCGATAATAGCGCAGAACCGCCGGGATCACCCCCGAAGCCCCATTGGTGGGCGCCGTGACGACGCGCCCTCCGGCAGCATTTTCTTCGTTTACCGCAATGGCGAACAGGCTGATCCAGTCCATGATGCCGTGTGCGGATGGCTGATTGCTGCGGCTCTGCTCCTTGAGCCGTTCGTAGAGTGCGGCGGCCCGTCGGCGGACGTTCAGCCGCCCCGGCAGCGTGCCGGAACGGTGCAGCCCGGCGTCCACGCAGTCCATCATCACGGAGACGATCCGGTCCAGATAGGCTTCGACCTCCGCACGGGGTCGCAAGACGCTTTCATTCGCCAGAACGACGCCTGCGATATCGAGCCCCGTGTTTTGCGTGCGCTCCAGAAGCTCCGTACCGCTGGTGAAGTCATACGGCATGTCGGGCTGGGCGTAGGTCGCGGTTTCGGTGGCCTGTTCCGGTACGATGAAGCCGCCGCCGACCGAACAAAACCGCGCGCAGGCCAGCAGGGTGTCTGTGGAATCGAATGCCTCGAACTGGAGCGTGTTGGGATGGACCGGAGGGACGGTTTTCGTGTCGAGCACGATGTCCGTGTCCGGATTGAACGGTGTGGGATGGCCGTTGAACGGGATCAGATGCGCCTGCGTCACGGACTGCACGATGCCGTCCGCGAGCGTCGGATCCATCGTGTCGGGCTTTTCTCCCGCCAGCCCGAGAATGACCGCGCGATCCGTCGCATGGCCCCGCGCCGTCCAGGCAAGCGAGCCATAAAGCGTCACGCGCAGTCGCGCCACGTCTGGCGCATCGCACAGGCTTTCTGCAAAGCGGGCGGCCGCGCGCATGGGGCCGACGGTGTGGGACGAGGACGGCCCGATGCCGATCTTGAACAGGTCAAACAGGCTGATCATTCAGGCAGCGATCTCAGCCAGCAGCGCATCGACGTCTTCGATGCGTGTATGAAAACTCGGTACGAGGCGGATGAGCGTGCCCGATACACCTTCCGGTGTGGGCCAGCGATAGAAGCCAAATCCTGCTGCTTCCAGTTCTTCGACAAGCCGGTCCGGCAGGATGACGAACACCTCGTTGCCCTGCGTCTCGAACGGAAGCTGTGCACCCGCGTGACGGCGCAGGCCTTCGACGATGCGTTGGGCCATGGCGTTGGCATGGGCGCTGTTTTTCAGCCACAGATCGTCTTCCAGCAGGGCCAGAAGCTGCGCGCTTAGAAAGCGGGCCTTGGACCACAGATGCCCGCTGCGCTTGATGCGACGCTCGAAATCTTTCAGCACCGGGCGCGTGCGGTCATTGACGAAGAACACGACCGCTTCCGCCGCCATCGCCCCGCATTTCGTACCCCCGAACGACAGGACATCCACCCCGGCTTTCCATGTCGCTTCGGCGGGTGTGCAGCCCAGATGCGCGATGGCGTTGCTCAGCCGCGAGCCGTCCAGATGGACAGGAACGTCATGCTCATGCGCGATCGCACAAAGTGCCGCGAGGTCATTCGGCGCATAGACCGTGCCCCATTCGGTGGCCTGCGTCAGCGACAGGGCGTGGATGGGGGGCTTGAGGATTCCGCCCTCCGCATTGACCCGCAGTCCCGTGCGCAGGGCCTCGGCCTCCATGCGACCGTCGGCGGAGGGGAGCGTGACGAGCTTGGCGCCATGCATGAAGAACTCGGGCGCGCCGCCTTCGTCGTTGTTGATATGCGCGCTCTGGTCGCACAGAACCGCGCCATAGGGCGCCACGAGCGAAGACAGCGCCAGACTGTTGGCCGCCGTTCCCGTCACAACCGGAAAGACCGCAACCTCCGTTTCGAAAACTTCGCCAAACCGCGCATTCAGGGACCGGCTCAGCGCATCGTCGCCATACGAACCCACATTGCCCGCGTTGGCGCGCATCATGGCGTCCATAACGGCGGGGCATGCGGGAGAAACATTGTCACTGGCGAAGTTCTTGCGTATTTCGTCGGTCACGAGACCATCCTCAGTTCCTGTAGCCGTTACGGCCCATTCGCCAGCGTAACTGAAACGACCGCCTGTTGTCATCCGGAGAGCCCATGAGCATGTTGTCCCCCGAGAAGCAGTCCGAACTGGCCTCAAGGATCATCGACGGCAAGGCCATCGCCCGCGCCCTGACCGATCAGGTGGGTCGTGAAGTGGCGAAATTCGTCGAGCAGGGCAACACGATCCCCGGTCTTGCCGTGGTGCTGGTGGGTAACGATCCGGCGTCGGAAGTCTATGTGAAGAACAAGGCGATCCAAACCCATCGCGTGGGGATGCGCTCTTTCATGCACATGCTCCCACAGAGCACGTCACAGGACGAACTGCTGGATCTGATTGCGCAGCTCAACACCAACCCGAAAATTCACGGTATTCTGGTCCAGCTTCCCCTGCCGGCACAGATCGACCCGGTTGTGGTGACGAATGCGATTGCGCCGCACAAGGACGTGGATGGTCTGGGCGAAGTCAATGCGGGCCGTCTGTCGCTCGGGATCGACGGGATCGTGCCCTGCACGCCGCTAGGCTGCCTGATGCTGCTCCAGTCCGTCCACAAGGACATGACCGGCAAGCATGCCGTGGTGATCGGTGCGTCCAACCTCGTTGGCAAGCCGATGGCGCAGCTTCTGCTTAAGGAAAACTGCACAGTTACGGTCGCGCATATCCATACGCGCAACACGAAGGAGCTGGCGCGCGAGGCCGATATTCTGGTTGTTGCGACCGGCAAGAGCGGTCTGGTCCGCGGGGATTGGATCAAGCCGGGTGCGACCGTAATTGACGTCGGCATCACCCGCGTTGCAGCGGAAAACGGCAAGACCCGTCTGGTCGGGGACGTGGTGTTTGACGAAGCACTTCCGGTTGCCGGGCATATCACGCCGGTTCCGGGTGGCGTTGGGCCGATGACGATTGCCTGCCTGCTGCACAACACGCTTCAGGCGGCTCGCGCCACATCTTCTTCAACGTCTGCGGATGCCTCCTCATGACGCGCGTTTCTGTTGAACTGGTTCCGCGCACGCCGGAATCCCTGATGGCGGATGTGCAGACCGTGCGGGATAACCTGCCGCAGGTCAGCATACTGAACGTCCCGGACCTGATCCGCTTTGATCTGCGCAGCCATGACGCCGCATCGCTGATTGTGAAACAGACGCCGTTCGAGGTGATCGCGCATGTCCGTGCGACCGACATCGCCCCGGACGCGCCGCTGCCGGGTGCGGACCGGCCGGAGCTGACTTCCATTCTGGTCGTCGCCGGAGATCCGCCGCCTGCGGGTAGCGATCGGGTGGTCTATCCCAACACGTCCGCACAGATCATTGAACGCTACCGCCGCGAAGCCCCGCATCTGAAGGTCTATGCGGTGTTCGATCCCTATCGCCGCGCGCCCTATCACGAGCTTGAAGAGATCGCCCGCAAGCGCGACGCCGGGGCGTGTGGCTTCTTCACCCAGCCGCTTTTCGATATTCCGATGCTCGAATGCTGCATGGACTGGCTGCGGGACGACACGGTGTTCTGGGGTATCTCTCCCGTTCTGGGCGACAAATCCCGCCGGTACTGGGAGCGCATGAATCATGTGATCTTCCCGCGCGATTACGACGGGACGCTTGAAGGTAACATTGCTTTTGCGCGCCGGATGCTGGGTGTCGTGAAGCAGAAAAACGACAATGCCTATCTGATGCCGCTGAAAGTTGATCTTGCCTCCTATCTGGGAGCGCTTGGAGATATTATAACGGAATAACATCGAACTTACCCAACGGAGGGCCCGCCCCGGATGTCTGTGCGCCTTTTTCTGCTTCCCCTGCTGGGAGGCGTACTCGTGCCCGCCGCCCTGCTGCCCGAGACCGTCACTGCGAAAACACTCGCTGACCCGGCCACCGTCTTCGCCCCCCTGACCCTTCCCGACGCTCCGAACGTCTATCGCTCAGGGTCGGGGCTTCCGGGGCCGCAATACTGGCAGAACCGCACGGACTACGTCATTCACTCGCGGATCGACACGCAGGCCCATGTGCTGCATGGTTCCGAAACCGTGACCTACAGCAACAACAGCCCCGAGGCGCTGGATGTGTTGTGGCTCCAGCTTGACCAGAACATTTATCGCGCCGACACGCGCGCTGCCGTCGGCGCCATTCCCGGCAGCCACATGATGACGGGTGATCATACCGATGGCATGACGATCGAACACGTTTCGGTCGTGCAGGGTGGCCGTGAAGTGGAGGTCACGCCGCTGATTTCCGACACGCGGATGCAGCTCACGCTGCCCCGCACGATCGATCCGCATGGCGTGGCTTTCGTGAAAATCGACTGGCATTACACAATCCCCGGTCCGTGGGGTGGTCGTACCGCTGTTACGCCGACCCGCGAAGGCGACATCTATGAAGTCGCGCAGTGGTATCCGCGCCTGAGCGTCTATGATGACCGTCGGGGCTGGAACACGCTGCCCTATCTGGGGCAGGAATTTTTCCTCGAATATGGCAGCTTTGATTACAGCGTAACGGTGCCGTGGAACTACACGCTCGTAGGCTCCGGCGCGCTGCTCAACCCCGAACAGGTTCTCACCCCCGTCGAGCGGAACCGTCTTGCACAGGCCGCGCAGAGCGATGCGCGCGTCATGATCCGCACGCTCGATGACATCACCGATCCAAAAAGCCATCTGAAACAGAGTGGCGAGGTCACTTGGCATTACGGGATGCGGAACACGCGCGACGTGGCGTTCGCCGCTTCGCCTGCGTTCGTCTGGGATGCCGCGCGTATCAACTTGCCGCCTGTTGTGCCCTGGACGAACTATCATGCCGTGCCGAGGCTTGCGATGTCGGTCTATCCGCGTGAGGGGATCGGGCCGCATGGCTGGGACCGCTCAACAGATTACGTCAAACACGCCATCGAATATTTCTCGTCGCAGTGGTTTGAATACCCTTGGCCGAACGCCATCAATCTGGGTGGTCATGGCGCGGGAATGGAATATCCGGGCATCGTTTTTGACGGCATTAGCGACCGCGATCCGCAGCTTTTCTGGATCACGACGCATGAACTGGGTCACGGCTGGTTCCCGATGATCGTGGGGACGGACGAACGCCGTAACGCCTTCATGGATGAAGGCTTCAACACCTTCATCGACGTGTATGCGTCCGATCACTTCAATAATGGTGAGTTCGCTCCCAAGCGTGATTCCGAGTTTGCTCCCAAAACCGGCAATCCCGCGCAGGATATCGTCCCGGTCCTGACTGATCCGGATGCACCGGTTCTGATGACGGCCGCTGATGGCGTTTCGGAAAAATACCGCCATAGCGTGACGTATTTCAAAGGCGCTTACGGTCTGAAATTGCTGCGTGAACAGATCCTCGGTCCGGTCCGCTTCGACGCGGCTTTCCGGCGCTATATTGCTGAATGGGCTTACAAACACCCGTCTCCGTCGGATTTCTTCCGCCTGATGAGCAGCGAAGCGGGCGAGGATCTGGGATGGTTCTGGCGCGGTTGGTACTTCACCAATGCCGCCCCGGATTATGCACTGGGAACCGTCCATCACGACGCTGGAAAGCCCGCAACCGTACAGGTTCGTAACTATGGTGCGCTTCCGCTACCCGTGGTTTTGCGTGCTGATTATGCGGACGGAAAATCGGAAGATCTCCGCATCCCGACGGAAGCCTGGCGCCAGAGTAGCGACATTGTGGTCTCGCTGCCGGTTCATGACGGCCTCAAGGCCGTGACGCTCGACCCCGATCACGTCATCCCGGATATTGACCGTTCCGACAACCGACTCGCCATGACGCCCTGAGGCCACCGGGGCACACGAGAATGTTTCGTGTGCCCTGACTTTGGAGCATGAAAAAAGGGCGTCCGGCTGAACCGGCGCCCTTTTTTAGTTGGGGGCTGCTTTGCGGTTGAAAACTCTCAGCCCACAAGTTCCAAAGAGGACTTCGCGGCCGAGCCGGCATAGGCCTGAGACGCGGGCGACGTCATGGCATAAGGCGCGGGTTCGGTGGACAGTCCTTCGATCATGTCGTTGTTGATATCGACGAGGGGTTGAAGGTCCTTCGGGGCATTAAAGGCCGCGTTGGAATACCGCATGGACCACGATCCGACCTTGAGAAGATCGTCGCGCAGAACGGCCGGAAGGGGGCAATCGACCCGCTCAACGCTGAGGGACAGAATGCTCCATAGCTTCAGATTGGCGGCCAGCGCCGCGACCTTCTTGTCATGATCTTTTGCCTGCGTCAGCAGCGTGTTGACGTGCCGGAACGCCATGACCTCGACTTCCCGCGAAGACAGATAGCTTCCGGACTGTTTCTGATACTGTGAGGCTGCATAGGTCACGACGGCAAACTCCTTTCGGAAAAGACTGTTTCAAAAGCCTCTGGGGGAGGAAGCAAGGGGCTTCTGAAGTAGTCCTGCGTATTGGCAGGGGGTCTGAAGGGTGCCGGATGAACCAGCACCCTTCAGAAACCTGATCAGCCGCGGAAGAGGCTAAGCAGGGTGGACGACTGCGAGTTCGCAATCGACAGTGACTGAACGGCGAGCTGCTGCTTCGTCTGAAGCGAGGTCAGCTTGGCGCTCTCGGCTGCCAGATCAGCGTCCGTCAGCGCGCCAACACCCGTCGTCAGGGCGTCGGACAGGCTGGACGTCGTGGTCTGGAGGTTGGAGATCGTCGTGCTGGAATAACCGATCGAAGACGCGGTGCGCGTTACGCTGGAGATCGCAGCCTGAACGACGGCGCTGACGACGGTTGCACCGGTGACAGCTGTTGCTTTTTTCGCCTTGGTGTCAGCTGCGGTGGTAGGATCTGTTTTGCCTTCCGTAGGGGGCGTCGTCGATTGTCCAAACTCCCCAGTTGCATCAACCACGCTGAGCTCTGTGCTGGTCGCATCGATGGAGTTACCAGCGATTGTCAGGTTGTTGCTGGAATCGCGGGACACGCCGAAGCCCTGATACTCCATGGCATCGGTCAGCAGATCGACCTGCTTGACGCTCTGTGCGCTTGATGAGCCGCCCGTGGCGCTGAGGGAGGATGCGGATGACATGTCGACGTCCGTCACAACGGTCTTGGCTGTGACATTGCCATTGGCATCAAATGCCGTATTGGCGGTATAGACGGAGTTGCCATTGCCGTCCTTGGACTGGACGAGGCTATCTCCGTTGGACAGGGAATAGGTGATCGATCCGTCCGATGCCGTTGTCTGAGAGGTAATTGTAACATCCGAGCCTGTTGTGGCCGTCAATTTTCCATCCGTACCAAGCGTGAAGGAAGCTGTGACGGCGGGGTCGGTGGTCGGATCCGAACCGGCAGCCTTGCTGAAAGCTGCACCCACCATGGCCAGAGCCGTCGTCTGGCGGTTGTCGGTGGTGGTCGTGCTGCCAGATGTCGTAGACTTGCTGTCAGCAACAAAGTTATAAGTCACGGAGGGGTTGGCCGCGCTGATCGTGCCACCCGTTCCCGCAGCAGCTTCATTCTTCAGCTGAAGAACGCTCTGGGAAGTCGGCGTAGTACCGTCACTCGTCAATGTATTGGAAGTGCTGCTACCCAGCGCCAGCGAGGAGCCGGACATGTCCATGCTCAGGTTCGTCAGGCCGAGGCCGGCGGACGTCACGTTGAAGCCGTTCTGCGTGAAGGTGGAGCCCTGTGCGTCCATGGCGGTCGACAGGCTCGTATAGGTCGTGCCGTTGCCGGTCTGGCCGGAGAGCAGGTTCACGCCCTGAAACTTTGCGCCCGTAGCAGCAGAGTCGATGGAGGCCAGCGTCTTGGTGATGGCATCGTTCAGGGTCGAGTTGTCGACGCCTGTCGTGTTCGTGCCGATGGTGGTGGCAAGAGACTGAAGAGCGCTCGAAATGCTCGACAGGCCGGTCGTTGCCGTGTTCAGCACCTGAGCGGAGAACTGGAGGCCCGTGGAGACGCCCGACAGGGTCGAGATCTGGGCGGTCATGTTCTGGGCGATGGAGTACATCGCAGGATTATCAGAGGCCGTGTTGACGGACTTGCCGGTGGAGACCGTGTTTTCGGTCTTGTTCAGGTCGGCCGTCGTCTGGTTCAGGCTCTGGAGTGCGGCCATTGCCGCGGTGTTCGTATTGATGGACAATGACATTGAATCGGTTCTCCGTCGGTGCAGGTTTGCGGCCTCAGGATAGGGGGGAGTGGTTAACGGAAGCTGAATCGGTTCCGTTAAAAAAAGTCCTTCAAAAATAACGAAAAACCGGGAAACAACAGGTTAATTTCACGGTTTCTCTTGCGTTCCGTCATCTGGAACGAAATAAGAACATGACATGAAGAAAACACTCTCCCAGAGACTGGCGATTCTCTCCGATGCAGCGAAATACGATGCCTCCTGTGCGTCGAGCGGTTCGACGCGCCGGGACTCCGCAAAGAGCGGGGGGCTTGGGTCCACGACCGGGAACGGAATCTGTCACGCCTATACGCCGGACGGGCGGTGCGTGTCGCTGCTCAAGATCCTGCTGACCAATTTCTGCGTCTATGACTGCGCCTACTGCATCAACCGGTCGTCCTCGAATGTGGAGCGCGCCCGCTTTACGCCCGAGGAAGTCGTGTGGCTGACGCTGGAGTTCTATCGGCGCAACTGCATTGAGGGGCTGTTTCTGTCTTCAGGCATTATCCGGTCGTCCGATCACACGATGGAGCAGCTTGTGCAGGTGGCGCGGGACCTGCGTCTAAAGCACGGGTTTCGAGGCTATATCCATCTCAAGACCATTCCCGATGCGTCGCCGCGTCTGCTGGAAGAGGCGGGGCGCTATGCGGATCGGCTGTCGATCAATGTGGAAATGCCGACCGTGGCGGGGCTGGAGCAGTATGCGCCGCAGAAAAAAGCGGGCGGTATCCGGCAGGCGATGGGGGAGATGCGGCTGAAGATTGATGCGGGCAAGGACCGTAGTCATACTGGACGCCGGGCCGAACGGTTTTCGCCGGGGGGGCAGAGTACGCAGATGATCGTGGGGGCGGATGCGGCGTCCGATCAGGATATTCTGGCTAGCAGCGCCAATCTCTACGGCTCCTATGGGCTGAGGCGCGTCTATTATTCTGCCTTCAGCCCCATCCCCGATGCATCCGCCCTACTGCCCGCGAAAAGTCCGCCACTTCAGCGCGAGCACAGACTCTATCAGGCGGACTGGCTGTTCCGGTTCTACGGATTTGCTTTCGGGGAACTGACGGCCGGGCGTGCGGACGGGATGCTGGATCTGGAGCTGGACCCCAAGCTGGCCTGGGCGCTGGATAACCGGGCGTTGTTTCCGCTGGATCTGAACCGCGCGCCGAAGGAAATGCTGCTGCGGGTGCCGGGGCTGGGGATGAAAGCCGTGGCCGCAATTCTCAGGGCGAGGCGGCATCAGGCGGTGCGGCTGGAGGATCTGGCGCGGCTGAACGTGTCCATCCGCAAAGTTCGGCCCTTTGTGCAGACGCCGGGTTGGAGCCCTGCCCGGCTGACGGACCGGCATGATCTGCGCAGCCTGTTCAGCCCCGCGCCCCAGCAGATGAATCTTTTGTGACACGCTACGTTCTGACTCTTGAGGACAGTGCCGCATTCGAGCCCTGGCGGGAGATGGCGCGCGCGGCTTTGCAGCGTGCGATTCCGCCTGAAGCACTCGACTGGCGGATCAGGGGCGGCGAGACGGATCTGTTCGGGCAACAGACCAATGACAGCGACGGCATGGTGGCGCTGACGGAGGGGCCCGTCCTGAAAAGCGTGACATTGCGCGCGTCCTGCATCGCGTTGCTGCGGGACATGCTGTGTCATTCCGATCCCGGCCGGTTCGCGCTCGCTTATCGGATCGCATGGCGCGTTCAGGGCAATCCGCATCTGCTGGATGTGGCGACGGATGTCGATATCGCAAAAGCGCGGATCATGATCCGGCAGAACCGGCAGGACTGTCACAAGATGACGGCTTTCGTCCGCTTTCGCGAACTGCCCGCACAGATCGGGGAGGCGGGACGGCGACGGTTCCTCGCATGGTTCGAGCCGCAGCATCATATTCTCGAACGGGTCGCCCCGTTCTTTGCCAAGCGCTTTGCGGACATGGACTGGATGATCCTGACCCCTCGCGGCTCCATCCGCTGGGACGGGAAGGATCTGGCCTGTTCTGCCGAACCCTGTGAACAGCCGGAACTGGATGACGGGTTCGGGGATCTGTGGAACACTTATTATGCCTCTACGTTTAATCCGGCCCGCGTCCGCACGAAAGCCATGCGCCGTGAGATGCCGGGCCGGTACTGGAAAAACCTGCCCGAAACGCGCCTGATCCCTCAGCTTGTGGCCGGGGCTGAAGCGCGCGTCCGGGCCATGGCCGAACAGGTGCCTCTGCCAGCTCCGATCTTTCACGACCGGCTGCGCTCCCGCGACAATCTTCCCGTCCAACCTCTTTCGGACACGCCTGAAGATCTGGCGGCGAAAATTCGGACCTGCACCGCCTGTCCGCTGCACTGTGCGGCCACGCAGGCCGTCGTCGGGGAGGGGCCGATCAATGCGCGGATCATGGTCGTCGGCGAACAGCCGGGCGATCAGGAAGATCTGGCCGGACGTCCCTTTGTCGGTCCGGCGGGGCAGGTATTGCAGGAGGCGCTGGAAAAGGTCGGGGTCGATCGCCGCACGCTGTATCTGACGAATGCGGTCAAGCATTTCCGCTTCCGCCTTCAGGGGCGCCGCCGCATCCATCAGAGCCCGGATGAGGCGCATGTGGCGGGCTGTCGCCCCTGGCTGGAACAGGAAATCGCGCTGGTTCGGCCTAAACTTATTGTTTCGCTGGGGGCTACAGCATTGAAGGCGCTGGATGGTCCGGGCAGGGCGATGGCGGAGCGGCGCGGAACGCTCTGGACGGCGGGGGAGGGCGAAAATGCCGTCCAGCGTCTGGCGCTTGCCCACCCGTCCTGGCTGCTGCGGCTGGGCGACAGCACGCAGGGAGAGATCGAACGGGCGCGGTTCGAAGAGGGTCTCGCGCGTCTGCGGGATTTTTGCGAGCGTCCAGACGCGTGAAGAACGGACAATTGGAAACGGATCAGTTTTTTCCAGCTTGAAGCCCGCGAGACGATATGTCATGGATGACCGAACCGATCGGTCAGTACGAGGGTTTCAGGCCCTGCACAGTCAACCCGGTCACGATCTGACAGACCTGTTTTCAAAGCGAGAAAAACATTATGGCGCAAGGCGATCAGGCCGATCACGCGCAGGATGACACGACATCCGACAAGAACGGAAAGCCGCAGAAAAAGCGCAATCCCCTTGTCCGGATCGCGTTGATCCTGCTGGTGATTCTGGTTCTCGTGGGTATCGGGGCCTATCTTTTCCTGACCCGCAACAATATCGAGACGGATGACGCCTACACGGCCGGTCGCAAGATCGCCATAGCCCCTCACGTCAACGGGTACGTCACGCAGCTTCTGGTGAACGATAACCAGTTCGTCCACGCCGGTGACCTGCTCGTGAGAATCGATAGCCGGGACTACGCTGCTTCTCTAAACAAGGCCGAAGCCGCCGTGTCTCAGGCGAAGGCCAATATTGACGCCTATCAGCTCATGCTGGCCGTGGCGCACAAGAACTTCCCCGGACAGCTCGTCACGGCACAGGGCAACCTCGCTGCTGTTCAGGCGGAACTTATCAAGGCCGAAGCCGATTACCGTCGCCAGCGTTCGGTGGCCCGTGCCGCCACATCGCAGCAGGATATCGACTATGCCCGCGCCGCGCTGGATCAGGCGAAAGCCCGCGTCCTTCAGGCCCAGGGTCAGCTCACGCAGGCCGAGCCGGTCAAGGAAAACGTGGCCAGTGCCGATGCCCGCGTCACGCAGGAACAGGCCTCCCTCGCATCCGCCAATGCAGAGCTGACTCAGGCTCGCCTGAACCTTGAATGGACGGAAGTCCGCGCTCCGCATGATGGCTGGATTTCCCAGCGTAACGTCGAGCGTGGCGACTACATGCAGGTCGGGCAGGAGATGTTCTCCATCGTCGAGCCGGAAGTCTGGATCGTGGCGAACTACAAGGAAACGCAGCTCACTCACATGCGTCCCGGACAGAAGGTGGATATCGACGTCGATGCTTACCCGCAGCTCAAGCTGCATGGCCATGTGGATTCCATCCAGCTTGGCTCGGGTGAATCCTTCAGCGCCTTCCCTCCTGAAAACGCGACCGGAAACTTCGTGAAAACGGTCCAGCGCATCCCGGTCAAGATCGTGGTGGACAGTGGACTTGATCCGAACCTTCCGCTGGCCCTTGGCCTGTCTGTCGAGCCGACGGTTTATGTGAAATGAGTGATACTGCCGGGCATCAGGACTGGAAACCCAGTCACAATCCGTGGCTTGTGGCCGTCACGGTCACGCTGGCGGCCTTTATGGAGGTGCTGGACACCACCATCGTCAACGTGGCGCTGCCGCATATCGCGGGATCGCTCGGCAGTTCGTATGATGACGCCACCTGGGCGCTGACGTCCTATCTGGTGGCGAACGGCATCGTGCTGACGATTTCGGGCTGGCTGTCGCGGTTCTTTGGTCGCAAACGCTACTTCCTGATCTGTATCACGATGTTCACCGTCTCGTCCTTCCTGTGCGGACTGGCGACATCGCTGCCGATGCTGGTGGTGTTCCGGCTCATGCAGGGCTTCTTCGGGGGCGGTCTGCAACCCAGCCAGCAGTCCATCATTCTCGACACGTTCCCGCCTGAAAAGCGTGGGGCGGCGTTCGGCCTGACAGCCATCGCCACCATCGTCGGACCGGTTCTGGGTCCGATGCTGGGGGGGTATCTGACCGATAATTTCTCCTGGCGCTGGATTTTCTTCGTCAACGTGCCCTTCGGCATCCTGACGGTGATGGCCGTGACGGCTTTCGTCGAAGATCCGCCATGGGAACGCATGAAGCGCGAGAAGGTGGACGTGATCGGCATCAGTCTGATTACGCTCGGCCTCGGCTGTCTCGAAGTCATGTGCGATCGTGGTGAGGATGACGACTGGTTCGGGTCGCCCTTCATCGTCACCATGGCCGTGCTGGGTGTGATTGGCGTCCTCGGAGCCATTGTGTGGCTGTGCTATGCGAAGAACCCGCTTGTGCGCCTGTCGGTTTTCAGGGATCGCAACTTCGCGGTCGGGACGTTCCTGATTTCGATGGTCGGTGCGACGCTCTATGCTTCGGCGATTGTCGTGCCGCAGTTTGCCCAGCAGGTGCTCGACTATACCGCGACCACTTCGGGTCTGCTTCTGGCGCCGGGCGGTGTTGCGGTGATCTGTCTGATCCCGATCGTGGGCATCCTGATGAAGTTCATCCAGATGCGCTATCTCATCGCGTTCGGATTTTTCGCGATGGGGATGGCCATGTTTCAGGCCTCGAACCTCTATGCCGCGATCGATTTCAGACATCTGATGCTCTATCGCATCAGCCAGACGGCCTCGCTGGCGTTCCTGTTCGTGCCGATCTCGACGATCGCGTATTCGACGCTGCCGCGTGAACTGAATGCCGATGCGTCCGCCCTGTTCTCGATGGCCCGGAACTATGTCGGCTCCCTAGCCATTTCTCTGGCGACGGCGGCGATCATCGAGACCCGGCAGCGCCATCAGACCTATGTGACGGATCACATGACGGCGGCCAATCCGGGGCTTAATTCCTATATTGCCAATGCGCAGAAGGTCGCGGAGGCGCACGGGTTCCCGGCCGCGCAGGCGCATCAGTTCGCCCTCTACCGGACCTTTCAGGAATTCACCTCTCAGGTCGCCATGCTGGCCTATAACGAGGTCTTCTGCTGGATTGGCGTGATTGCGCTGTTCGTGGTGCCGCTGTGCTTCCTGCTGTCTCCCAACGGCAAGAAGGCGGCTCAGGCCTCAGGCGGCGGTCACTGATGGCGCGGTTCGTAGATCTTCAGGAAACTGTCGGCGGTAAAGGCGGCGAAATCTGCGATGGCGGCATCGCTGTCATCGACCGGCAGCCCGAAGCGGCGACGCTGGATGATGCGGGCCTGACACATCAGCAGGAACTGCTCGGCCGACAGGCTCGGGTCGGCGATGTCCAGCTCTCCCTGCGCCACACTTCGCGCCAGATATTCGCTCAGATTGCTGAGCGTCCGGCCAAAACCGTAGCGCCAGAACGTATCGGCCAGATGGGGAAACTTGTCGACCTCGCTGACGATGATGCGATACAGCCCCAGCGCCACCGGCGAAATCAGCAGGTGAACCGTCATGTCCGCAAAGCGGGTCAGCGTCACGCGGACGGATTGTTCACCGCCGCGCGACAGCGCTTCGATGGGGGAAAGACGGCAGCGGACCTGTTCTTCGAAGAACGCGGAAAACAGAGACGCCTTGCCATCGAAATGGTTGTAGAGCGTCCCCTTGGAAACGCCGGCCATCTGCGCGATGCGAGACATGGACGCGCCTTCGTAGCCGTCCGCCAGAAAGATCGCTTCGGCCCCTTTCAGGATCTGTTCGCGCTTGGCGCTGCCCGCAGGATCGATGTTGCCCGACCCGTCGGGAGTGTCCGTGTGGCCGTCGTCCGTGATGCCCGTCATGTGAGCGAAAAATCCTTCTGTCCGTCAGGTCGTCTCTCTAACATGCTGACCGAACCGGTCGGTCACTGCAAGATCATTTCCGCTTCAGGAGTTTCTTTGTGAGCGCAGCCTTCACTTCCCGCGCGCTGCTTTGCGGCTGCGCCCTATTCACCCTGTCCGGCTGCCTCATGGTGGGGCCTGAATATCACGCGCCCAAACCCTGGTCGCCCGCCCACTATACGGACCATATGGCGGGTGCGCCCGACAGCATCATCAGCGAGATGAAGGCCGACAGCCGCTGGTGGCAGGTTTTTCACGATCCTGAGCTGACGTCTCTGGAAGCCCGTCTGGTCAACCAGAACCTGTCCTTCCGCCTCGCGACCGCCAATCTGGCGCAGAGCCGTGCGCAGCTCATCATGGCGGGGGCCGAGCGCTTCCCGGCCCTGAGCGCCTCGGGCTCGTATCAGCGCAGCCAGTACAGCACCAAGGAAATGCAGGAGATCATCAGCCGGGTGGGCGGCAATATCGCGAAGTCCGCGGGGAACACCGCCGGAGCTTCGGTCGGTCCGCTGCTTCAGGGCGCGGCCGATGGTGCCACGGTTCCGCTGCTGAACCAGTGGCGCAGTGCGATTGATGCGACCTATGAAATCGACCTGTGGGGCCGTGTTGCGCACCAGTATGACGCCGCCAAGGCCGATCTTCAGGCGACGGACGAGGAGCGCCGTTCCATTCTCATCGCCCAGCAGGCCGACATGGCGCGGGGCTATATGGGCCTGCGTGGCGACCAGCAGCGCCTGAAGATCCTGCGCGACAACCTCAGGATTCTCACGCAGATCACTTCCATTGCGCAGGAGCGCTATCATGGCGGTCTGGTGACGGAGCTGGATGTAGACTCCGCGCAGGGCCGTCTGCATGACATGCAGGGTCAGGAAGCGCAGCTCGAACAGGCTGTAGCGCAGGAAGAGAACGCGCTTGCGCTGCTTCTGGGCGCCCCTCCGGGCAGCCTGAATGCCGAGCTGGACAAGAACGCCGGCGTGCCGGTCGTGCCGCCTGTGGTGCCCGTTGGTATTCCGTCCGAACTGGCCCAGCGCCGTCCGGATATCCGCGAAGCCGAGGCCCATCTGCGTGGTGCGGTGGCCGAAGTGGGCGAGGCTACGGCGGATTTCTACCCGAAGGTCACGATCAACGCCGATTTCGGTTTCCAGACCCTGTCGTTCCGGGATCTGGGGTTCTGGAATGCGCGCGCCTGGAATGTCGGCCCGTCCATTTCACTTCCGATCTTTCAGGGCGGACGGCTGTACGGTCAACTCGAGCTGAAGAAATACGCCCAGAAAGCGGCGGCGATTTCCTATCAGCAGACGGTCATCAAGGCCTGGCATGACGTGGACAACGCGCTCATCGCCTATCGGGACGAACAGCTCCATCGTCAGGGCCTTCAGGCGGCTGTCAACGACAACACCCATGCCCTCATGCTGGCCCAGAGCCAGTATCGCAGCGGCCTGACGAACTATCTGAACGTCCTGAACGCGCAGTCACAGCTTCAGTCCGCCCAGCTTGACCTCGTCAGCAGCGACGCCACGCTGGCGACCAATCTGACGCGTCTTTACAATGCGCTCGGCGGTGGCTGGGAAGACGCTCTCCCAAACAACCCGGACGTGACGAAAGCGCAGCTCGCCTCCGCAACGCCCGGTCCCTGAACGGAAAGCTCTTGAACGGGAGGCTTAGGCCTCCCCCAAGCTGGTCCCGTCAGGCCCTTATCCGTTAGGCTTTGTGCGCGACGGACCGGCCCTTTGAGCCCAGAATCTCGAAGGCTTCGTCCAGTCGGCCGACGATGGATTTCTCGCCCACGCGCAGCCATTTGCGCGGATCGTAGAGGGACTTCATCGGCTTGTCGGTGCTGGGGTCGATCTGGTGCTGGAACGCGACCGGATGCTCCAGAACATAGTGGCCCACGCCCTGTGCGAACGCGAACTGGATGTCGGTATCGAGGTTCATCTTGAACACGCCGTAGGACACTGCGGCGTCGATTTCCGCAAGCGTCGAGCCTGAACCGCCGTGGAACACCAGCGGCAGCGGCTTGGGACCGCTCTGCGTGGCCTGCTCGACCGCTTTCTGCGAGTTCTTCAGAATCTCAGGGCGAAGCTGCACATTGCCCGGCTTGTAAACGCCATGCACGTTGCCGAAAGACGCGGCAATCGACACGGTTCCGATCGGGGAAAGCAGGTTCCACGCTTTCAGAACATCTTCGGGCTGGGTGTAGAGATGGGCGTTGTCCGCACCATCTTCGAGGTCGTGGCCCACGCCATCTTCCTCGCCGCCGGTCACGCCCAGTTCGATTTCCAGTCCCATTCCCAGAGGGGCAAGCCGCTTGAGCATTGCGACTGACGTCGCAAGGTTCTCTTCAAGAGGTTCTGCGGACAGATCGAGCATGTGGGACGTAAACAGCGGCTTGCCGGTCGTCCGGAACTCTTCCTCGCTCAGGGTGATGAGGTCGTCGAGCCAGGGGATCAGCTTGCGGTCGGCATGATCGGTATGGAGAATGACGGCGATGCCGTATTCCTTCGCCAGAAGATGGACGTGGCGTGCCATCGAGGCCGCGCCGAGCACGCGGGCGCGATGGGCGTCGGGCAGGCCCTCTCCGGCATAAAAACGCGCGCCACCATTCGAAACCTGAATGACGACGTCCGATCCGTTCCGGGCCGCTGCTTCCAGAACGGCGTTGACGCTGTCGGTGCCGACGACATTGATGGCGGGAAGGGCATAGCCCCCTTCATGGCAGGCCTTGATAAGGGCCATATAACTGGCGCCACTGACGACGCCGGGTGGAATTCTTGACATTGGCGGCTCCAACTGAACGCATGAAACAGGCCAGCAAAACGGGTGCGGCTGTAATGCGTTGTACTGTACGATGCCAATCGGTTTTCGTCATGAGCCTTCAAATCACTGAAAGATTTATTGTCAGGATTTGTCGCTTGTGATGCCCGCCCTGTGGAGACTATGGAAAAAGACATGGTGCCAAATCTTTCCGACCCAGATCTTCCCGCCCGTATCCTCGTCGTCGAAGATGACGCCGGAATGCGGACCCTCATCCTCCGTGCCCTTCAGGGTGGCGGCTTCCGCGCACGGGGTGTTGCCTGTGGGGAGGAGATGTGGGCCGCGCTTGAAGTCGCACCCGTCGATCTCATCATCATGGATATCATGCTGCCGGGCAAAAGCGGCATTGAACTGTGCCGTGCCCTTCGCAGCGGACAGGGTGCCCAGCACGAAAACGAGACGCCTCCCGCCCAGGTGCCGATCATCATGGTTTCCGCGCGGGGCGAAGAGCGCGATCGCGTGACCGGTCTCGAATCGGGCGCGGATGATTACGTCCCCAAGCCGTTCGGACAGCGCGAGCTTCTGGCGCGCGTGCGGGCCGTGCTGCGTCGCGGCATCGCCACCACCGGCGCCCCGCAGGAGCGTGTCCGCCGTGAGACGCTGCGTTTTGCGGGCTGGACGCTCGATCTGCGCCGCCGCGAACTGACGGACCCGTCGGGCGCGACCGTCGATATCTCCGGCGCTGAGCACGACCTGCTGACCAGCTTTCTGGACAATCCGCAGCGCGTCATCGCCCGCGACCGTCTGCTGGAACTGTCGCGCACCCGTCTGGGGGATGTGTCGGACCGGAGCATCGATGTTCTCGTCAGCCGCCTGCGCCGCAAGCTGGGCTCGGACGCCGACCAGCTCATCCGGACCGTGCGCGGGCTCGGATACATCTTCGTCGCAGAGGTTGAACGGGTCTGAACATTCAGAATCGCATCCTGCTGTGGCCGCTGGGGCTGGTCGGGCGCGTCTGCGTTGTCCTGACCGTCGCAGTGACACTGGTGTTCCTGACGAACGCCATTTTCTACGGTCAGGCTGAAACCTATATCGTCGATGACGTGCGTATCGCCCAGCTTGGCGAGGCACTGAGCACGGATCTGCGCGTGCTGGCTGCGGCGCCCGTCAGTCAGAGATCGTTTCTGGCCGTCATGCTCTCGGGCAGCGAACTCAGCGTGGCCTGGCAGCCAGCCTCCATCGCGCCCGTGTTGCCGGGACATCCCCCCGTCGCGCTCACACAGCTCGTCCGGCGTCTGAAAGCGGACGATCCCATTCTCGAACAGGCTCATCTGGACCTCTATACGCTGGGGCCGGGGAGTGCGGACGTGCTGGGGTCCCAGCGTCTGCCGGATGGAAGCTACATTCATTTCCGGGTGCCGGGGATGCTCGGTCATCACCGTGTCACGCGTGGTCTGGCCTCGGCAGCGATTGCGGCTGGAGCGGTCGCCATTGCCGCGACCATGCTGATCCGCGGCCTCAGTATGCCGCTGCGCGCGCTCGTTTCAGTTGCAGACCGCATCGGCTCCAGCGAAAAATGGGTACCGCTGGCTGAGCGCGGGCCACCAGAAGTCCGCCATCTTGCCCGTGCCATCAATGCGATGCAGGAGCGCATCCAGAGCCTCATCAACGACAGAACGCAGGCTCTGGCGGCGGTTTCGCACGATCTGCGAACGCCCCTGACGCGCCTGCGCCTGCGTTGCGGCTTTCTCAATGACGGCGAAGCACAGGCCGCCATTGAGGCGGATCTGGATGAGATGGAAGCCATGGTGAACGGCATCCTCGCCTATCTGGCCGGTGCCGACGATCCCGAAGTCCCCCGTACCATCAATATCGTCGCGACGCTCGAAACCCTCGTGGACGACCATGTGGATCGCGGGCATGAAGCCCATTACGAAGGGCCAGATCGTGCGCTGGTCCATGTTCGTCCGCTCGCCATGAAGCGCGTCCTGTCGAATCTGATCGAAAACGCCATCAACTATGGTGGTAATGTCCTCGCCACGCTCCGCACCCGTGAGGACGGCGCGCTGGAAATCGCCATCAGCGACAGCGGCCCCGGCATCCCTGAAAGCGAATACGAACGTGTGATCGCCCCCTTCTATCGTCTGGAGGGCTCACGCTCGCGGGCGACGGGGGGAATCGGGCTGGGTCTGGCCATCGTGCAGCGCGAAATCTCGCGCGAGGGCGGGACTCTGGTTCTCGGGCGCGGAGACGCCTCGAAAGGCTATGGCGGGCTGTGCGCGACCATCATCCTGCCGAAGGGACTCCCGTCTCCGTCAAGGAAAAATGAGGGAAAAGGCGAGGGGCAGGGCGAACAGGTCTGATCGGGCGTGTTCCAGCGTTAAAAACACGCGAAGTCGGACCAATGCAGTCCCGACACTTGCACCTTGAGGCGAAGTGGCACATGTCAGGGCGGACTGGAACGCAAGGACATGACCACGATGTTCATCGAGACCGAAGACACCCCCAATCCCGCTACCCTGAAATTCCTGCCCGGCCGCAGCGTGACCGGCGATGCCCGGCCCGTCGATTTCGGTGATGCCGATGTCGCTGCCGGACGCTCCGAACTGGCGACCGCACTGTTCGAACAGCCGAATGTGCGCCGCGTCTTCCTTGGTGGCGATTTCGTTTCCGTCACGAAGTCCGACGACATCAGCTGGGGCGACCTCAAGCCCGTCGTGCTCGGCACGATCACGACGTTCTTTGAAAGCGGCCGCCCGGTTCTTTCGGGAACACAGTCCGCTCCCGAACATGATGTTGCACCCGAAGACGCCGAAGTCGTCAGCCGCATTCAGGACCTGCTCGACACCCGCGTGCGCCCTGCTGTGGCCGGTGACGGCGGCGACATCGCGTTCCGTGGCTACAAGGATGGCGTGGTCTATCTGGCCATGCAGGGCGCATGCTCCGGCTGCCCGTCTTCGCGTGCGACCCTGAAGCACGGCGTCGAGAACATGCTGCGGCATTATGTTCCCGAAGTTGCTTCGGTCGAACAGGTCGAGGACTGAACCATGGACGGCCAGACAGCCCCTGATTGTGCACCGGTTCCGGGCGCGGAAGCCCTGTTCACGCAGGCCCGGACGCCGCGCAGCTTCTCGCCGCGCCCGGTCGGGGAGGATGTCCTGCGCCGTCTGTACGATCTGGTGAAGCTGGGGCCGACCTCCGGCAACTGCTCGCCGGGTCGCTTCGTTTTCCTGACGACACAGGATGCCCGTGAGCGCATCCGCCCCGCGCTGTCGCCGGGAAACGCGGCCCGCGCCATGGCCGCTCCGGTTCTGGCTGTCGTGTGCCATGATCCGCTGTTTTTCGAGGCGCTGCCCCGTCTGAACCCGCAGGAGGGTCTGCGCGACTGGTTCGCCGCTGATGTGGGTTTGTCTGACGAGACGGCCTTTCGCAACGGCACGCTCGAAGGTGCCTATCTCATCATGGCCGCCCGGATGCTGGGCCTGTCCGCTATGCCGATGTCCGGCTTTGACTGTTTCATGGTCGAGGACACGCTGCTGAACGCCACTGGCTGGCGCGTGAACTTCCTCGTCGGGCTTGGCTATCCGGCGGAAAACGAGCCTGCCCCCGACCATGCCGAGCCGCGTGCGCCCCGTCTGGACTTCGGAGAAGCCTGTCTGTGTCTGTGACAGGGTCTTCACGGACGGTCGTTTTCAATGGAGCCGGTGCAGGGGCCGGTCTGACCAGTCTGGTGGCTCTGGTTGAGGACGGTCGGGTTATTGCGGAAAAATTAATGGCGGGGCGCGGCGCTTCCGAGCATTTCGCTCCCGCCATCCGCGATCTTTTGGCGCAGAACGGCTGGACCACAGCCCCTGATCGCGTCGTGGCCGTCCTCGGCCCGGGGTCTTTCACCGGGCTGCGCTCGTCCCTGTCACTGGCCGCAGGTCTGGCGGCAGGCTGGAACTGCCCCACGATCGGCGTCACGCTGGGTGAGGCGATCCGCGCCACCCTCAGTCGTCCGGACGCTGTCTGCGTTAGCATTGCGCGTCGGGGGCGGGTGTTCGTGGACCCGCCGCACGGGCCCGTCATGGCCAGCCAGACCGTCGATCTTGATCCCGCGGACTGGGCCTGTGTGACGGGCGATGCCGTGTCCGAAAAATCGGACTGGCCGTGTCCCGTGCTGTCCTGCGAGGCCCCGACCGCTCTGGGCATCGTTCAGGCTGCACAGGGCGTTTCTCCCGGTCCCTTGATGCCGCTTTATGTCGATCCGCCCGAAGCCAAGCCGCCCGCAGCTGGTCTGAGGCCTTTGCCCCTGTGAGCAGTCCGGAACCGGCGTTTGAACTGCGGACGATGGGGATCGAATGTGCGCCGCTTCTGGCGGAGCTTCATGAAGCCGCATTTCATGGCGGAGAAGTCTGGAGTGCGGCGTCCTTTATTGATTTACTATCCATGTACGGAACGGAAGTCGTCATTGCGCTGATCGACAATAGTCCTGCCGGTTTCATTCTCTCGCGGACAGTTCTGGATGAAACGGAAATTCTGACACTTGCGGTTCATCCATATTTTCGCCGCAGAGGTGTCGGAAGGTCTTTGGTGCAGGCCATTCTGCCCAAAGGACAAGTATTTCTGGAAGTAGCAGTCTGTAACAATTCGGCTGCTGCACTGTATGAAAAATGCGGTTTTGTAAAAGCCGGCCTGCGTCGCGGCTATTACAGGGACGGAAGTGACGCGCAGGTCCTTGTTTCTAACGCCTTTTGATACTCAGGCAGTAAAGATCCGCCCTGTCTGGAACAGGCGAATCAGCCAGAATTGTATGACCCAGTGCCTGCACTGATGCCCGGACGTTCCTGCGTGTTTCTGTTCCATGGAGCCACACGTCAAGTCTCTGTCCCGAAGTCATGGCATCGAGTTTGGCCCGAACATATACAGTCGTCATGGGGCATTTTTTCTCTGTTATATCTATGAAGAATATTTCATTTTCTGTCACAGTCTCGTTTCTTTCTTTTTATGCTTGAACGAAGCAATTTATGACTGCTACATGCTCACTCGCTCAAGGATGAAGGACTTATCTAATATGTCGCAAGAGACAAATGCTCCCGAACTGCATCAGCTGACTGCGCAGATCGTTACGGCCTATGTATCAAACAACGATATTCCGGCTGACGCTCTTCCGGCCCTGATCCGGTCCGTTCATGACTCTCTTGCAACGGTGAACGTTCCAGAAGAGGCTCCTGCCGAGAAGCTGGTCCCGGCCGTTTCGCCGCGCAAGTCGGTTTTCCCGGACTACATCATTTGCCTTGAAGACGGAAAGAAGCTGAAGCTGCTGCGCCGTCACCTCAAGACAGCCTACAACATGACGCCGCAGGAATATCGCGAGCGCTGGGGCCTGCCGCCGGAATACCCGATGGTTGCTCCGAACTATGCGAACCACCGCTCTTCGCTGGCCCGCAAGATCGGCCTCGGCCGTCGTCGCGAAGACTGAGAGCCTCGTTTCCCTGTCGCCGGTTTCTTCATCCCGGCGACAGGGAAAACCTCGACAGGCTCCATAAAGTGGACAACACGCCTGTTTTTCGGCTAGGCCGCAGATATGGTCGCAGATACGAAAACCGCTGAGAGACGCAGCAGCCCCGGGAATCGGAAGGCCTCCTCTTCCCCCGTGCCGGATGATTCGCACATTGCCCGCCTGTGTGTGGAAAGCGGTCTGAAAATGACCGGCCAGAGACGTGTCATCGCACATGTCCTGTCCATTGCTGACGATCACCCCGACGTCGAAGAACTCTATCGCCGTGCCTCCGAGATCGACAGCCGCATCTCCGTGGCGACCGTCTATCGCACGGTGCGTCTCCTTGAGGAGAAAGGCATTCTCGAACGCCGCGATTTCGGCGGTGGACGAGCACGCTATGAAGCCAGTGACAGCGGCAACCACTACCACCTGATCGACGTGGATAGCGGCCGTGTCATTGAATTCGAGGACGACGAACCGGTCCGTCTTCTGGAGCAGCTGGCTCAGCGTCTGGGATTTGACCTCGTCTCCCATCGCATCGAGCTGTTCGGTCGTCGTGCCGAGCCCGAAAGCAGGAAAAAATCTCCTCCCGAAAACAGGAACAAGAGCGGATCATGACCACCAAACTGGATGGCACTCCCATTTCCGCTCCGCATACGCTGGCCAGTAGCGAAGAAACCCTGCGTCAGATGGAGACGCTCTCCACCCTGTCCCTGAACCGCGAAGGCGGGTTTCAGGAACTGCGTGGTGGCACGCTGGGGGTACGCATCGCCGAGACGGAAGAGGAGCGCGACGCTGCTCAGGCCCTGCGCTATCGCGTCTTCTTCGAAGAGCTCGGCGCCCATCCTGACGAGCGCGCCTTCCGCACCAAGCGTGACGTCGATGAATTTGACGAAGCTGCCGATCACCTTCTGGTTATCGATCATGACAAAGGCCCCGGTGCCGCCGGTGTCGTCGGAACCTATCGTCTGCTGCGCTCGGATGCCGCGGAGAAGGTGGGGCGTTTTTACACGTCTTCTGAATACGACATCTCGACCCTGACGGAATTTCCTGGACGTCTGCTTGAAGTTGGTCGCTCCTGCGTGGCGAAGGAATATCGCGGCCGTTCCGCCATGCAGCTTCTGTGGCGCGGTATTGCGTCCTACATCTTCCTGCACCGGATCGACGTACTGTTCGGGTGCGGCAGTCTGCCGGGAACCGACCCGGATGCCTTGGCCGACCAGTTGACCTACATGCACCACAACCATCTGGCCCCCCCGGCCCTGCGCATTCGTGCGCTGCCGGACCGCTATGTGGAAATGCAGCGTACCGATCCGCATGTGCTGGACTACCGCGCCTGCCTCAATAAGCTGCCGCCGCTGATCAAGGGCTATCTGCGTCTGGGCGGGTATGTCGGTGATGGGGCCGTGGTGGACGAGCAGTTCAACACCACGGATGTCGCCGTTCTGGTGAAAAGCGAACTTCTGGCGGACAAGTATTACCGTCATTACGAACGCCGCCTGCGCGACGCCCTCGACTGACAGCCTTCCCGCAGCCGGATCTTGAAGGTCCGGCTGTTTTCTATTTCAGCCCCTTCGTCAGCCGGACGGTTTGCCCATGATTTCGACGCTCCCTGTCCGCGGCTGGCGGCTCGCCGGACTGATGCTGCTTGCCGGAGCGCTGGCAGCCCTGTCCCTGCCTCCGGTCCATTTCCTGTTCCTGCTGCCTGTGGGGCTGATGGTCCTGTATCGCGTGTCGGAAGATGCGCGCTCATGGAAACAGGCGGCATGGTGTGGCTTCCTGTTTGGCATGGGCTTCCACACCGTCGGGCTCTACTGGCTAACGAACGCGATTCTGACGCGCGTCCACGAATTCTGGTGGGTCGTGCCGTTTGCATCTCCCGGCGTTTCGCTGCTGATCGCTCCCTTCATCTGCGTTCCGGCCGTGCTGTGTCGTGTAGTGCCGCCGGGCTGGCGACGGGTGCTGATGTTCGCGGGAAGCTGGACCGTCATGGATATGGGGCGCGTCTTCATGTTCTCAGGGTTTCCGTGGAATCCGCTTGGCAGCGACCTTGAACTACCGGGCCTCGCTGGAGACGTCCTGATTCAGCCCGCCGCCGTTCTGGGTGTGGATGGGCTATCGCTGGCCCTCGTGCTCGGCTCACTTGCTCTGTTTCGCGGCAGACGTGCAGCGTTGGCGGTATTGGCTGTCGGCGTGCTTTGGGTCGGTGCGGGCGCATGGCGACTGTTCACCGCAACGCCCCTGAACATCACCAATCCTCGCGCGGTCCTGGTGCAGGGCAACGTGCCGGAAGCGGAAGTCATCAGCCATGCGGATGCGGTCGGTAATTTCCGCCGCTATCTGAGCCTGACGGCACAGGGGGCGCAGAAAGCCTATGCGCAGGGTGGTCGGTCGCCTGTGGTGATCTGGCCGGAATCCGGTTTCCCCGGCCTTCTGGACGAAGATACGCTGGCCCGACAGATGATCGCCCGGGCGGCAGACGGTGCCCCGGCTCTGGTCGGCTCGGACCGCCAGTCCGGCAAGGACTGGTTCAACAGCCTGATCGCGGTCGCCCCCGATGGCAGCATTGCGGCCATTTACGACAAGAGTCGTCTGGTGCCGTTCGGCGAATACCAACCCTGGATTCTGCCGTTTAACGTGCTGCCCGGTGTACTGACGCCGGGGCCGGGTCTGAAGACATGGGATCTGCCGGGCCTGGGGCGCGTGGGGCCGATGGTCTGCTACGAAATCATTTTCTCTGGCTCCGTCACGGCCCGCAACGACCGCCCGGACTGGCTGGTGACGATTTCAAATGACGCCTGGTACGGCAACAGCGCCGGTCCGCGCCAGCATCTCGCCACCGGGCGGATGCGGGCCGTGGAGGAGGGGCTTCCGGTTGTCTTTGCCAATAATACTGGAATTTCCGCCATTTATGACGCGACCGGACATGAAACTGCCCGTCTGGGCTGGGGGCTGGCCGATGTTCTGGTCAGCGATATTCCGTCGCCGCTTCCCCCGACATTTTTCTCCCGCTTCGGGCGCGCGACGCCCCTTACGCTTGCGATCCTGTGCATGATTCTGGCCCTGTTTCCTGCGATTCACAGGCGACATAGAACGACACAAAAAGGTTAACATTGACAAGCTGTTGTAGTTTTATTAACCATCAGGACGTGCCAGAAAAACAGTCCTCTTCCTCGGATCGTACTCGCTCCGAAACCCGCAGTTCCGCTGCGGCCGGGCCTGTAGACGCCCATGTCGGCAACCGGATCAGGCTGCGCCGTACCCTCATGGGGTTGTCGCAGGAAAAGCTTGGCGAGGCGCTGGGCCTGACTTTCCAGCAGATCCAGAAGTACGAACGGGGCGCCAACCGCGTCGGCGCCAGCCGTCTTTACGATCTGGCGCAGATTCTGGACGTGCCGGTCGGCTTCTTTTTCGATGATATGCGGGAGGCTCAGGAATCCCGGACCTTTGCGTCGCGGCCTTTCCCTGAGACTTCCCGGCCTTTCACCCCCGTCTTTGGTCAGTCCCAGCCTTTCAAGGGACCGGTTACGGGGTTTGCCGAAACTCAGGCCGCATTTGGCGATCGTCCGGCCCGAAGCGCTGCATCGCCCCGCCTGTTCGATCTGCCGGTGGACGAGGCCGCCCTGTTCAGCCGCCGCGAGACGGTCGAGCTGGTGCGGGCCTATTACCGCATCCCGGACCCTGCGGTCCGTAAACGGATGCTGGACCTGATCCGCTCCCTCGGCGCGGCAGATCCGAAAGCGGACTGAACGCCGGGCCTTTATTCCCGACGCAGAATGCTGTCATTGACGAAAGACGCCAGCTTTCCAGCCTTGAAGTCGGCGCGCAGACGGTCCTCGTCATACTCGTTCCGCACCCAGTCCATGAACGGCAGACGTCCCTCGGCTTCCTTCTGATAGCGCAGGAAAAACGCATCCAGAATCCCGGTGCGGGAACGGTTGAAATGTCCGAACCGCCAGTGCAACTGCCCCAGAGCGTCCTGAGCCGTACCGCCTTCGAACATCAGCACCAACCCTGATGCCAAACCCGCACGATCCGCGCCGGATTTGCAGTGCATGAGCATCGGAAAAGCCAGTGTCTGGTACATGTCGTAAAACCGCAGGATTCGGTCGCGGTGCGGCGCGCCCCGGCTTTCGAATGCCATGTCGAGATGCGTCAGCTCCAGTTTTGCGCTAGCCCCGCGTGACAGCGCATCGGAGCCGCATTTGCGATGTCCACGCAGGTTCACGAGCGTCTTCAGATGCAATCGCCGCTTCAGGCTCCGCAGCCGCGCGGGCGTCGGATGGTTGCAGCGCCAGACCTTGCCCGGCACGACGGGGGCGAGATTGGTCCAACCGAGCCGGAAGATGGAATGGTCCACGAACAGACTGTCCCACCAGGCGCGCCGCCGTGTGGCAGGGGTCGTGATCCGGCCTTCGAACATGGTAAATACATCCTTGCTGGACAGGCCGCTGATCGCGGCGGGAACGCGCTGTGTCCCATCCCGCAAAGGGATGCGTCAACCGCTGAAAAGTGCTATATTGCCTGTCATGCGTTTCGTCTCTTCCCTCTTTATGCTGTCGTTTCTTGCCATGACAGGCTGCGGCTCCATGCTCAGCGGGCCATCCCCGGACATGGCCCCCCTTCCGCCGCCAGGTGCAGGCCCGGGTCACGGATCGCATGCCCATGGCAGCGCCCGTCACCGTCAGGGAAGCGGCGTGTCCTATTCCGATGACGCTCCGGTCATGCCTATGCCGCCGGGTGCGGAAAGTCCTGCGCCGTCCTCCCATGAGACCGACAGCGGGCCATCCTCTGGCGGCATGTCCTTCGGCGGCCAGGGTGGCAGCGTCGATATCGCACCGCATCCGGCAACGCCGGATACCGAAGTGTCTTACGGTAAAAACAATACGCCCAACTGACCGGAGATCTGTCGGGGTTTCTTCATGATTGCGTAACACTTGGCGTGTTAGGGGCTTTGGCTTGAACATGCGCCAAATCCACGCTCTGGAGACTCCGATTATGACTGAGCAGGTCAAGGCAGATATTGCCGAACGACTGCTTTTTCTTGGCATCGGCGCGGCTGAGAAAGCCCATCTGGCCAGAATCCGCCCACAGGCCCTGAGCGTTCTGGGATCTGCGCTGGACCATTTTTATGGCCGGATTCTCAAAACTCCGGCCCTGAACAAGTTTTTTTCCAGCGAGCAGCACCGCAATGGCGCCCGCAGCCAGCAGGAAAAGCACTGGAAGCAGATCCTCCAGGGCGAATTCGGCGCCGATTATGTCGCGAGTACGCGTGCGATCGGGAACACGCATGCCCGGATCGGCCTCAAACCCCAATGGTATGTCGGCGGTTATGCCCTTCTGATCGAAGGCATGGTGACGGAACTGCTCCGCCAGCACTGGCCCCAGCCGCGCCGCAGCGTTCTGGATCGTCTTCTGCGCCGGCCGGCCAAAGGAACCTCCGCTGAGGAAGCGGCTTCCCAGATCGGGCTTCTGATCCGCTGCGGCCTCCTCGATATGGAACTCGGGCTGGAAACCTACACCCAGAATCTGGACGTGCAGGAACGGTCGCGGGCGGAAAACGAGCGCATTCAGAGCCTCGCAGCCCTGTCGGACGCGCTGGCCGATGCACTGGATCGCATGGCAGGTGGTGATCTGGTCCAGCAGATCGATCCGTCTTTGGAAAACGGCTCAAGCCGGATGGGCGGTGCGTTTCATCGCGCCTGCGAAGGGCTCGGACGGATTGTTCATGCCGTTCGCGAGACCTCGGGGGCCGTGGAACAGAGAGCCCGCGAAATCAGTGGCTCTACGGAAGACATCACCGGCCGTATCGCCGAGCAGGTCGATGCATTGGCGGCTGTCGCGCGTAACATCGCGGAACTGACGTCTTCGGTGAAGGCGGTGGCCGACGAAGCCCGTCAGGCCGATACGACCGTGGCCGATTGCTGTCAGGAAACCGAACAGGGCCGTGAAATTGTCGGCAAGACCGTCGAGGCGATGGCCAAGATTTCGTCGTCCTCCAACCGGATCGTCCAGATCATCGGCGTCATCGACGAAATCGCGTTCCAGACCAATCTTCTGGCGCTCAATGCGGGTGTGGAAGCCGCCCATGCCGGGGATGCAGGGCGTGGTTTTGCCGTCGTCGCGCAGGAAATCCGGGCGCTGGCGCAGCGCTCCGCCACGGCCGCCAAGGAAATCAAGTCACTGATCGCCAGCAGTATGCAGGATGTGCAGCGTGGTGTGCAGATGGTCGACGAAACCGGTACGGCCCTCGGCAACATCAGCACGTCGGTTGAGCGTCTGGGAACGGCTGTGGGGCAGATTGCCTCGGGCGCTGAAGCGCAGGCCCAGCGCATCATGGATATCAACGCCAGCACAACGCAGCTTGAGGGCGTGACCAAGAGCAACGCCGCGATCGTCCATCAGACCAGCAGCGCCAGCCAGAAACTGGTGGGCGACGCCGGGGAGCTGACGCGCGTCGTGCGGAACTTCAAGGTCCGCAAAGCCCAGTCCCGCCCGTCACAACGAGGAGGACTACCCTCCGCGCCAAAAATGCCGTCCCAGAACGGCATCCGGGAAAAAGCCTGACTTCAGGTCTCGATCGAACGGGCTTCGTCAGCCAGCATGACCGGAATCCCATCCCGGATCGGGAAGGCGAGCTTGGCCCGGGGGCTGATCAGCTCCTGGGTCTCGCGGTCATAGGTCAGCGGCCCCTTGGTCAGAGGACAGACCAGAAGGGAGAGGAGGCGGGGATCAAGTTCAGTCGTCATGACTATTCCATGCCCCTCTCAAGCAGATCCAGCAAGAGCCCGGCGCGTTCGTCCAGTGTCATGGCTTCCAGCAGAGACTGCTTTTCCACCGGTGTGAACGGTACGAGCATCGGCAGGACAACCAGTAGCGTCTCATCGTCCATATCCTCGATCAGCGGCCAGCTTGCCTGAAGATCGCGGGATTCGAGATAGGTTTTCAGACCCTCCAGCAGCAGATCGCGATTGATCGGCATCGGATCTTCTTCGACCAGATCGGCGGCGAATGGGGTGGCATCAATGATGCCTTCGCGCCATCCGTGCTCGGTCGGGGTTTCACGGATCAGGCGGAAGCGGGAAATTCCGAGCAGGGTGACGGTGAAGGTGCCATCCGTATGTTCGGCAAATTCCGTGATGCGGCCCAGCGTTCCGGTCCGGTAGAGGAGGGGGTGCTCGTCCGTATCGGGGTCCATGAGGGGTTGGATGACGCCGATCATCCTGCGTCCGGCCAACGCATCTTCCAGCAGCGCCACATAGGGCGCTTCAAAGACCAACAGGGGCAAATGGCCGCCGGGCAGCAGCAACGCGCCTGACAACGGAAACAAGCCGACGCGGGGCGGAATATCGGCCAGCGTCAGTTCCGTCAGAGGCGGAGCGCGTCGGGCGGGCTCGTTCGATACGTCGTCAGGCGGGAGATCGGGGGTTTCGGTCATCGGCTCACGAGAACAGAAGGGAAGAGAGTTTGCGTCTTGCGGCCAGCGTATCAGGATCCGTATGTCCCCACGCCTCAAAAAAGCGCAGAAGCTCTGTTTTCGCTGCGCCGTCGTTCCAGTCCCGGTCGGTACGGAGAATGTCCAGCAGTGTATCGGCGGCCTGTGCCCGCTGACCGGCTCCATTAAGGGCGGCGGCCAGTTTGATGCGCAGATCGAAATTATCGGGTTCTGCGGCGCTCTGCTGACGTAGCGTGTCGAGTTCCGAGGCGGCTTTGGTGCCTTCTACATGCAACGCCAGCGCGGCGCGGGCGCCTGTGATTTCAGGATGGGTGTCCAGTTTGGTCGGAACCTGCGAGGAGGCATCTTCGGCGGCTTCCGGCTCGTTCAGGGCAATCAGCGCGCGGATCATGCCGCCCCAGCCTTCGGGACTTTCCGGCTCCGCTTCCAGAAGCTGCGAGAACAGACCGGCCGCCTGATCCGCATGGCCATCTGACAGCGCCTGACGGGCGGCTGTCAGAATTTCCGTGGCGGGCATGACATCTCCGGCCAGTTTGAGCAGGGACTCCACAAAGCGGCGGATTTCGCTTTCCGGCTGGGCACCCTGAAAAAGGTCCAGCACCTGCCCTTTCCAGAAAGCCACGACGACGGGAATGGATTGAAGCGGCAGGCCGAGTTGTTCGAGCTGTGCGGCGAGGGCCTTGTTGGCTTCCACGTCCACCTTGACGAGTTTGACCCGCCCTCCGGCCGCGCGGACGATTTTTTCCAGAACGGGCGTCAGCTGTCTACATGGGCCACACCACGGCGCCCAGAAATCGACCAGAACCGGAATCGTGCTGCTGGCGTCCACCACGTCCGCCATGAAGCTGGACTGATCGGCGTCGATGATGGTGGCGGTTGCGCCTGCGCCTGCCGGGGGTGTTTTGGGGGATTGGCCGATCAGGTGTTCGTCGAATGTGCTGCTCATGGGGGCGGGGACCGTTCGTTGGGAAAACAATTTCCCTGAAAGATCGGATGTGTGTGCCTGTGGTGCAAGTCCACACCCTGTCGGAGGGGGAGGGAAGCAGATATTGCATCAGAATCGAAAAATCCCTCTTGCGCGGTTCTGCTGATTCGGCCATAAGCCCCTCCACGGAGTGCGGGTGTAGCTCAGGGGTAGAGCACAACCTTGCCAAGGTTGGGGTCGTGGGTTCGAATCCCATCGCCCGCTCCAGAAAAAATCCAGCATATTGAAGTGATCAACCAGTCCCTTCCGCGGTGCGGGCGGGGAATTTCCGCTGCATTTTCGAACACTGTTCGAAACTCAGGATGGTCTGAAAAAAACGCTGCGAGAGCAGGCGGTTTATCCGGAAAGGCGCCTGTGAGGGCGTCCTTCCCGGACAGGGGCTTAGAAGAACTGGATGTGGCTTTTGAAGCCAAGCATTGCGGCGTCCTTGAGGGCTTTCTGTGCGCCCGGACGGAAATAGTACTGGAAGTCAGGCGCGAAGGTGACGCCGCGCATCACATGGATGCGGTATGTGGCTTCCAGAACTTCGCCAAATGTCTGGGGCGTCAGGGAGCCTGCCATGAGCGGCACACCGTACAGGGCCTGAAGCCGTTCCGTTGCGGTCGCGTTCTTGGAAACGCGGACATAGGAGAAGTTGATACCGATCGTATCCAGCGGGCGTGAGGCCCAGAATCCGGTATCGATCAGGCCCGCGAAATATTGCTGGCCACGAAGCTGGGTGCGCGGGCTGTTGGCGTACATACCGCCCAGCAGGATCAGGCCAGCATCGGCATTGCCCTTGACATGATGGCGCAGCACCATCTGATCAGCCAGAACCCAGGCAGACCATGAATAGTTCACTGTCCGGGCGGGCAGGCCGCTGATGACATAGGGTTGTCCGTTCATGTCATAGTAGTTGTCTTTGTGGGGCGCGTTGTCGATGGCGTAGCCAACCTTGTAGTGGCCGGGGAGCTTGTCCTTGCCGAACAGCGGTTCCCAGCCGGCTTCAACGGGGATTGCCTCGCCGTGGATGTCACCGCCATTGAACTTGAAGCCCGTACGGTATTGCACGTTGCCGTAAATTCCGGCCTGCGCGAAATAAACGCCGGTCTGGATGTAGGTGCTGACGGTTGGCCGGGTCCGGGCGCGGAAAGCCCAGCCCGCATCCGGGTAGGACGAATGGGTCGTGTTGTCTGACGATGCTTTCGGGTTTCCGCAGAACGCATTGTTCTGGAAGGTGCAATACAGCGGATTGGACGAGAAATCGTTCAGGAACGGGATACGACCGGCCGCAAGGTCCACGCGGCCCTTGGCGATTGTCTCTTCGGCATAGGCATAGACGAGATGGACGACCACGTTGCCGCCTGCGCCGTAGATTTCGGAGCTGGGGTTGAGGTTATCGCCAAACATGCGGCTGCCGGGGATACCGTACCGGCCCACGACAAGTGCATGGGTTGAGAAGCCGCGGACATTGGCGAGCTTTTCCCAGTCGATATCGTTCTCAAGGCTGTACTGGCCAGCGTTGCTGCTGCCCTGTTTCAGACCATAGCCCGGTGTCGGGCTGGTGATGGCGCCGGAAAACTCGTTGGTGGTGTCCATCGTTAACGCGATGCCGCGATCGCGCAGCCAGGTATTCCAGCCGAACGGGTTCGTCAGAAGAGCTTCGGGTTTTGGAAGGGGAGGAACCCATTCATTGCCGAAATAGATCTGGTTCAGAGGCGTATTGACGCGTTCGCTGGGGAGTTCCGAGTTTTCGGACGGCCAGATGACGGGCGGAATTCCCTGCTGCGGGGCTGTGACCTTGATCTGTGTGACTTTTGCGTCCGGGCTATAGGCCTGAAAGGTCGAGAGCGTCCGGTCTGAAGCGGATCCCGTGCTGGGTGTTGAGGAGGTCCCTGAGGTGTTCTGGGTCCCAGCACTCTGGGCCATGACGCAGGACGGAAGAATTGTGGCCAGGCAGAACGCTGCGTGGAGATGAACTCGAGACAATCCGCTGATTCCTTGGAAAAGCAGGTTAGCATCTCGGAGGTAACATATATTTACCGGTAAAGAACATAATATAATGTTACTTATATCATAAATTCCCACAAATATATGTGATATCGAACAAAAACCCCCTGCCTCCGGGGGAAGCAGGGGGTTTTGAAAGCGTACCCATCAGGGTGTCCGTCGGGAGCACGCTATGGGCGTTCCTCCGACGGAAGCCGGGGGCTTACTTGGCGGCTTCGACCGAAGCCATGATCACTTCGCCTGCGGCGGCCTTGTCAGCCCAGCCCGTGACCTTGACCCACTTGTTGGGTTCCAGATCCTTGTAGCGCTCGAAGAAATGCGTGATCGCCTTCTTCGTGATTTCCGGCAGGTCGTCCACGGAATGGACGTTCGTGAACTGCGGGTGGACCTTGTCGTGCGGGACGCAGATGATCTTTTCGTCCTGGCCGCTTTCGTCTTCCATCTTCAGCATGCCGATCGGGCGCGCACGGATCACGGCACCCGGCACGACGGCGGACGGCGTCAGGACAAGGGCGTCAGCCGGATCGCCATCGGCGGCCAGCGTGCCCGGAATGAAGCCGTAGGCAGCCGGATAGGCCATCGGCGTGAAGAGGAAACGGTCAACGACGAGGGCGCCGCTGTCCTTGTCCACTTCGTACTTCACCTGCGATCCCTGCGGGATTTCGATGACGACGTTGATGTCGTTGGGCAGGTCTTTGCCGGGCGAGATCTTGGAAACGTCCATGATGTTCATGTCCTGAACTGTTTGGAGAGGCGGGGATATTACCGGCGCCTGTGGCCCCTGCCCAGAGCGGAAAGGGGTGAAGTCGGGTCTGGCGGCGGGAAGTGGGCATAAAAAAACTCCCCGTGCCGTAGGGCAGGGGAGTTTTTGCGAAATCCGGGTCCTGCGGGCAGGGCTCAGAGCATCGGCTGTGCGGCCTTGACGGCGGCGTGACAGGCTGCGCGGCGGTCGTCTTCGTTCGTGTAGGCCACGAGATAGAAGCGCTTGCCGTTGCTGTCGAAGTAACCGGCGGTGCCGAGCGCGTAGTCGAAATTGCCGACCGTCTGTTCGGTTGCCTTGTACTTCTCGCTCAGCCCGTAAAGAACCGGGTTGCCTTCGTCATAGGACACATACTGCTGTTCGACGCAGTAGTTCATGATGCCAGCGAGGTTGGCGGGCGAAACGCCCGTGAAGTCCTTGCTCGGCGTGCCCTGAACGGCTGGCGGGGGCGGGGGGGACTGTTCCTGTGCCATGGCGGCCTGGGAAGCCAGACCGAGCCCGAGGGCGAGGCCGAGGACGGGCACGATACGACGAAACATCACGGTATCCTTAGTTCTGAAACCCAGTAGGTCTTAAACCTGTCGTCCGCGGTATCCCGCGGCTGAAAACGAACAATTCCCCCGTTTCCCGGAAAAGGGAAGTGTGTTTCAGAACATTTCTTCGTGATCGGTTCGTGAGAATTGTGTCAGCCAGTCGATTCCAGTTCCTCGGAGCGGACGGACGGGTCGAGATACGGGCTGTTCGCGTCGAAGAAAACGCGGTTTGTGTCCAGTTCCGTGGCGATGACGTCCAGACTGGTCAGGGCGGCGATCAGGATGAAGCGCTCGCGGGGGCGGGACTCGTTGCGCTCGCATGTCCGCAGATGCAGGATCGCGAGCTTTGTTGCCCGCAGAGTACGGCCGTAATGTCCGTGATAGCGTCCGCTGAAATGGCTCATGCGCCCCATGACGAGGGAAAGCGCCTTGCTGGCATCCCCGACAAGCCGCGTATCGCGGCGAATGGCCTGAAGACGCAGAAGATTGAGCATGACACGCATGCCCGACAGAATTCCCGTCAGATAGGCCTGAATAACGGGCGAGGGGGTTGAGCCCGAATTGGTCATGAGCCGCACGAAGCGGTCCACATTGCGCGAGACCACGCTGTCCACTGTTTCGCGGGTGCTACCATCCGCGATGCGATGCAGGTCACGCAGGATGTTTTCGCGCATGGTCCAGCGTTGATGGGCGGGGTCGTAGGGCAGAAAAACGCGATACATCCACGAGGCGTAGAGCAGGCCCAGAACGAGCGGCAGGGCCGTGTTGAAATAGGTGATTTCGTCGGTTTTGGCTTGATTGGACGGGCCGATCAGAATGGGCAGGAAGAGGTTGTACGACACGGCCGGGAGGGTCAGGGGCGGGTAGGCAAAGGCCAGTCCACCGATCATCATGGCAAGGCCCGACCACATGCCCAGCATTTCAAACGTCGTCGATTTGCCCATCAGGGCCAGATTCAGGATGCCCGCCGCGACGACCGCGCAGCAGGCTCCGCGCAGGAAGGCCTGCGTGGCCAGTGCCGGGCGTTCCAGAGTTGAGAACAGGCTGCACACGATGCAGACGAACATGATGAAGGTCAGTCCGCTGGGCCAGGCGGTGCAGATCCAGATCAGGCCTGCTCCGAAGACCGTGACGGAGGAGCGCAGGCTGTTGGTAATGGCCTGCTGCCAGTCGCGGTAGGAGCGGATTGGCGCATGGAAATGGTCGTGCGCTTTGGGGTGTCGGCTGGCCTCGAACTGGCTTAACGCCATGCGGAGTGCGTCGATCAGTTCGACGAGGGCCTGCTGAAGCATGCCGTGGCGAAGGACGGCTTCGCGCGCGGCATCGTCCGGCTGGGCGGTGTTGAAATCGATCACCACCTTCTGGCGGCACTGACGGCGCAGGGTTAGCAGATCGGCCAGAATGGCGCTCATATTCTCCGTCCCTTCCAGTCGGGCGGGGAGTTTGAGAAACACGTCCCGGATGGCTTCGGCTTCCTGATGGAACATGTCGTCCTGACTGAGTGGCAGGCGCATGAGGGTCGCCAGATCGAGGGCGCGGGCGAGAAGGACCGCAATATCCGCCAGCGCCGCGCGGGCATGGTCTCCGGCATGGTCGCGCCGGCCAAGCTCGACTTCCGCGAACTCCACCTGATCGCCGAGCGTCGTGATCTGGGTGAAGATACCTTGCACGTTCTGCATTGCCCCTTCCTTGCCGATCAGAATGTCCGCGATGGCGGTCAGGGCGGGTTTGAGCGTGTCTTCGAACGTGCTGGCGAGTTGATGGCGCGTGCGTTTGGTCAGACCGAGCTGGAACAGTCCGGAAATCGAGGCTTCCAGCACGATGCCCAGCAGAATGTAGGTGGCGCGCGCCATGGCGATGGCGAAGATGTGGTGCGGGTCCGCGATGCCGTCGAGCGAGACGATGGCGTAAGTGAAGCCCGAGGCCCGCATACCGTGGATGCGGTAGTTCGTCATGGACGCCGGGCCAGGCATGAAGGTGCCGATCATGCAGAACGCGCCGATTCCGCCTGCCAGCAGGAGAATGAACATCAGCGGCGACTGCGGAAAGGACGCAACCAGAATAATGCCGCTGATGACGCCCACCACCATGCCGAACAGATGCCATTTGGCTTTCGCGAGGCTGCGTCCGCGTGTGCCCTGTGCGACCATCCAGACGGTCAGCGCGGCCCATTGCGGGCTGCCAAGTTCCATCCGCAGCGCGATTCCGAGTGCGAGCAGCGAGGTGAACGTCGTCCGGAGCGCATATCCGGCCATGACCGGATCGGGAGCGTAGAGCCAGCGCAGTTTGCGGATAAGCGCGACCGGCCCGGCCTGTATCATGTCTGCGGAGTACTACTGGGTATTTTCGCGATATTTGCAGGCATCGGACATCCCTTCGGGCAATACGGACCAGTGAGGCCATCTCGCAACGGCAGCAAAGGTCGCCTGAACGGCCTTTAGGGAACGGGAAGGCGTGACACACTAACTTAAAAAGACACATTCCACCATGTCAGCCCTTGCAAAAAGACCCGAGTTGGGCGATTGCGGACTGCACCCGCGCGCCTGTAGCTCAATTGGTTAGAGCCGGCCGCTCATAACGGCTTGGTTGGGGGTTCGAGTCCCTCCGGGCGCACGGTGTGCCGATCTGATTTTCGCGGGACAGATGTTCCGCTTTTCCCCGCCCATCCACCGATTGAGGAGACCTCCCATGGCCGCCTACCAGTACGTCTATGTCATGAAGGACCTTACGAAGGCCTATCCGGGTGGGCGCGAAGTCTTCAAGGGCATCACGCTGTCCTTCCTGCCGGGCGTCAAGATCGGTGTGCTGGGTGTGAACGGCGCGGGTAAGTCCACGCTGCTCAAGGTCATGGCGGGCATTGAAAAGGAATATGGCGGCGAGGCCTGGGCCGCCGAGGGCGTCCGCATCGGCTATCTCGAACAGGAGCCCAAGCTCGACGAGAGCATGACGGTCGGCGAGAACGTCGCGCAGGGCTTCGGGGACCTGAAAAAGGCCGTGGACCGCTTCAACGAAATTTCGATGAAGTTCGCCGAGCCGATGTCGGACGACGAAATGACTGCGCTGCTCGCCGAGCAGGCTGATCTTCAGGAAAAGATCGACGCTGGCGATGGCTGGGAACTGGACCGCAAGCTGGAAATCGCGCTTGATGCACTGCGTTGCCCGCCCGCCGACAGTCCGGTCACGAAGCTTTCGGGTGGTGAACGCCGCCGCGTGGCGCTGTGCCGCTTGCTGCTCGAAAAGCCCGACATCCTGCTGCTTGACGAACCGACCAACCATCTCGACGCCGAAAGCGTGAGCTGGCTCGAAAAGACGCTGCGGGACTATCAGGGCACCGTCATGGTCATCACCCATGACCGTTACTTCCTCGACAACGTCACAAACTGGATTCTCGAACTCGAGCGTGGCCGTGGCTATCCGTTCGAAGGCAATTACTCCTCCTGGCTCGTTCAGAAGCGCAAGCGTCTGGCGCAGGAAGAGAAGGAAGAAAGCTCCCGCCAGCGCGCTCTTGCTGCCGAGCAGGAATGGATTTCCAGCTCGCCCAAGGCCCGTCAGGCCAAGAGCAAGGCGCGTATCACGAAGTATGAGGAAATGCTGGCCGCCAATGCTGAAAAGGCAGGCGGCACGGCGGATATCGTGATTACGCCGGGCCCGCGTCTGGGTGGCACGGTTATTGAAGCCGAAAATCTCAGCAAGGGCTTTGGCGATCGTCTTCTGATCGACAATCTCAGCTTCAAGCTGCCGCCGGGCGGCATCGTGGGCGTGATCGGACCGAACGGTGCGGGTAAGTCCACGCTGTTCAAAATGATCACGGGCGATGATGCGCCGGATGGCGGGTCGCTCAAGATCGGCGAGACGGTGAAGCTGGGATACGTCGATCAGTCCCGCAACACGCTCGATGACAACAAGACGGTCTGGGAAGAAATTTCCGGCGGTACGGACGTCATCCAGCTTGGCAAGCGCACGGTGCCGTCGCGGGCCTATGTGGGGGCGTTCAACTTCAAGGGTGCGGACCAGCAGAAGCGCGTGGGCATTCTGTCGGGTGGTGAGCGCAACCGTGTTCATCTCGCGAAGATGCTCAAGCAGGACAGTAACGTCATCCTGCTCGACGAACCGACCAACGATCTTGACGTCGATACGCTGCGTGCTCTGGAAGACGCTCTGGCGGAATTCGCCGGTTGCGCCGTGATCATCACCCATGATCGCTGGTTCCTTGACCGTCTGGCCACGCATATCCTCGCGTTCGAGGGTGACAGCCATGTCGAGTGGTTCGAGGGCAACTTCCAGGACTACGAAGCCGACAAGCGCCGTCGTCTGGGTCCGGATGCGACCGAGCCGGGTCGCATCAAGTATCGTCCGCTGGCCCGCTGATCCGGCGTTTTCCCTTCAGTGGACGGGACACCCCTGTCCGCTGAAGGTTTCTGCTGATGGTCTGGGGAGAGCTGCGTGCTGGGGCGTGAAATCCGAACCGCCCGTCTTGTCCTGACTCCGGTCAACTGGCCGGATCTTGAAGACATGATCAAGCTCAAGGGCGATGCCGGTGCCTTCGCCAAAATGTTGGGCGGCGTACGCAACCGGACCATGACCGAACAGGAAATGGCGGAAGACGTCAGTTTCTGGGCACGGTGCGGTGTGGGAATTTTTGCCATTCGCGAAAATGGCCGCTTCGTCGGCATTACCGGCGTTCACGAGCGCCCTGATGGCCGTGGTCTGGGCCTGAGATTTTCCATTTTTCCGTGGGCTGCCGGGCGCGGCATTGCCCGCGAAGCCGCGGCTGCGGCCCTGCGCTATGTGCTGGATACGGGCGAGAAGCGCATCGTGGCCGTGGCTAGGGAAGACAATCTGGCGTCTCGCACAGTGCTCGGCAGTCTGGGACTGCGTCATACGGCCACTTTCGACCGCGATGGCGATACGATGTTTCTCTACGAAATTACGGCGGACTGACAAACCTGCACCGATTTTTCCGGACGGCCAAAGCGGCCGTTGTGTTTTCAGATGCTCCTGCCTATCCATAACAAATCGAAAAATTTTGTTACAATTGGGGCAGGAGTTTTGTCGTGAGATTTATGAATGTCTGCACACGAGGTCTGGGACTTGTCGTCCTGATTTTTGCTTCTCAGGCCTCTGCCGAGATCTCAAAGCCCGTTGAGAGCGTGGTCAATGGCGTGCATATCATGGACCGGACCATCACGCTTCAGGCGGGTGCGAGCGAGATTGTGGCGCTTCCCCCAAACGTTCAGTCAGCCTCGACGCCGCTTCCGGATATTCTGAGTATCAATCTCGTGTCCCATCAGGTCGCGGAAATCATGGGACGACGGGAAGGGCGGACAGACGTCCTGTTTACAGGTCGGGATACGATCTATCGTTATCATGTCACGGTGCAGCGCCTCGTGCGCTGAGCCGCACCGGCAGGACCGGCCCCGTGTCGGGCGGCCCTGCCTTATGTCTTACTTGTGGGCTGAGAGCTGTCGTTCGAGAGCGGCATTCAGGGCATCGACGTCACCGTTATGGCGCGCGAGATAGGAGCTGTAGTCGCCGCGCTGGTTCATGCGCAGGCTGGCACCTTCGCCATACATGTCCATGACCTTGGGCGGGTTACCGCCGATGACCAGCTGCATGTTGACTTCCGGTTGGCCCGGACGGTCGATCAGCGCGTTGACGCGTTCGCCTTCGGGCGTGGTCGTCGTGGATGTAACGCGGAAGCTCACGCCCTGATAGCTGCCGATCTGGTCCGTGATGGTGTTGACCAAGACCTGATCGAACAGGGAGAGGTACTTGTCACGCTGGGCCTGCGTTGCGGTCCGCCAGTATTTGCCGAGGCAGTAGCGGCCAATCCCGGCGATATCGACATTCTCCTTGAGCAGGGGAAGAACTTCCTTCTTCTTCTGCTCAAGCGGCTCCTTGGAGTTGACCACGCCTGCCAGACGGCCCCCGAAAGAGTTTACGAAGTCCGTCGCCGGGTTGGCGTGTGCAGCTCCGGTGGCGACGGCGAGGGAGACAACGGCCCCGAGAATGGTGCGGCGCGAAAATACGTTGAACATGTCGTTGTCCTCAGTTGTACCAGTCGGGGGTCGTGGCGCGGTCGTCGTTCTTGATCGTGTCGATCTGGCTCTGGCGGTTCTGCTGCCATGCACTCCGGATATAGGAGTACGGGTCCAGACTGTCCTGTTCGACATGGTCGATCTGGTCGATGGAGCTGGCATAGCCTTCCATGGTTCCGGCCACGTTATAAGCCCAGTTGAAAGTTAGCAGATCATAGCCGCGCGGCACATAGTTGATCGGCGTCAGGCCCTGGCCGATGCCGTAACCGGCACCATCACGGAAATTGGACGGACCGACGAACGGGATGAACAGGTAAGGCCCGCTCTCCACACCCCAGGTGCCCATTGTCAGGCCCGGATCGGTTTCATGCTGGTTGTAGCCGACAAGTCCTGCGACATCGAAGAAACCACCAACGCCTGCGCTCATGTTGATTGCAAAGCGCATGAAGGCATCGCCCGCGCGGCGCGGCTTGCCTGCACCAACGTCGGAAAAGAAGACCGCAGGCTCGCGCCAGGTTTCGTTGATGTTCGCAATGGAGTGACGCACGGGCTTGGGAATGGCCCAGATCCATGCCTTGCCGACCGGACGCAGGACCTTGTGATAGGCCCACATCTGGACGTTGTACATCTTGCGGTTCAGGGGCTCGTAGGGATCGTTTGCGGCCTTGTAATCCGCGAGATCATCCGGATCTGTCGGGGGCGGCTGGCGGAGTGAGCCACAGGCGCCCAGTGCCAGCAGGGCGAGCGTACCTGCAAGAGCTCTGCTGCGACGTGACACACGGCGTGAGCGCGTCTCCCGGATTGCGTTGTCGTCCTGCCGAAAGTCCATAACCATCCCCAAAATACCCTTCCCGGCCCAGTGCTCACGAAGAAGTCACCGGAAAACGGAAATTTTCGTAATCCGTTCCCTGAAGGACTCCATGAACCCCGATCGGCCACGCGCCATCCGTCGCGGAAAACTGCGGAGGGGCGTAGTCATAACGTATCCTCCGATAGCGTGCATCCCTGTATGTCTGCAAATGCTGCGCGTTTGAAGAGGCCAGATGCTTTAACGATCCAGATGCTTTCTGGCTGCTTTCCGGGCTTTGACCCTTCGGGATTTTTGGGATCAGTGTGGCCTCAACTCAACACCCGGGAGGTTTCCAATGTCCAGATTCTTCGGCTCGAAGGGTACGTTTCTCGCCACTGTCGCAGCTCTGGCTCTGAGTGCCGGTGTGGCGCAGGCACACCCTACCGTGGCCAATCAGCCCTGGGGCAACACGCCGGATGGCAAGCCCGTGCGGATCGTGACCCTGAAGAACGGTCTCGGCACCACGGCCCGCATCATCACCTATGGCGGCATCATTCAGTCCGTCGAGACACCGGATCGCGAAGGGCATATTCAGGACGTGGTTCTCGGGTTCGACAATCTGAAGGGCTACACGGTTGATAGCGCGAAGGGCGGTCTGTTCTTCGGCGCCATCATCGGTCGTTACGCAAATCGTCTGGCAGGCGGCAGCTTTCCCGTGGACGGCAAGATTTACCATACGGATGTGACGGCTCCGCCGAATGCCCTGCATGGCGGTAAGAAGGGCTTCGACAAGAACGTCTGGACGATCGAGAAGACCGGCACCAACGACAATGGCGCGTATGTGACGCTCAAGCTGGTCAGCCCGGACGGCGATCAGGGCTTTCCCGGCAAGCTGACGACGCATGTGACCTATACGCTGGGTACGGACAACGCCCTGTTGCTGCACTATGTCGCCACGACCGATGCGCCGACGGTTCTGAACCTGACGAATCACAGCTACTGGAATCTGAACGGTGAAGGTTCGGGCTCCATCGAGCCGGAAATCCTTCAGATCAACGCGGATGGCTTCACGCCGACCGACAGCACATCCATCCCGACCGGCCAGATTGCGCCTGTCGCCGGGACGCCGCTCGATTTCAGCAAGCCGACCGTCATCGGCGATCGTCTGCGCAGCAACGACCAGCAGATGATGTATGCGCGTGGTTATGACATGAACTGGGTCGTCAACGGGCCGTCCGGTCAGGCGCCGCGTCTGGCGGGCAAGGTCTATGATCCGCGTTCGGGCCGCAGCATGGAAATCCTGACGAACCAGCCGGGGCTTCAGGTTTATACGTCCAACTCGCTGGATGGCGGTTATGCCGGGGTGTCCGGTCATGCCTATCGTCAGGGCGACGCGATTGCGTTCGAGGCTGAGCATTACCCCGACAGCCCGAACCATCCGTCTTTCCCGACGACTGAACTCAAGCCGGGCCAGACGTTCGATTACACGACGATTTTCAAGTTCTCGAACAAGTAAAAGACTTCGGGGTCCGGGGCGCAGGCTCCGGACCCTGAATGCTTTATGCCGGGCGGGGTGTGGTGCCCACGATCCGTGCCGGATTGCCGACGGCGGTGGAATAGGCCGGGATATCTTCAAGCACCACCGAAGCCGCGCCGATCCTGGCATATTCTCCGATCACGAGACGCCCGAGGATTCTGGCTCCAGCGCCGATCATGGCACCGCGCCGCACGATGGGGTGACGGTTGCCGCTCAGCTTGCCCGTGCCGCCCAGCGTGACATCCTGAAACAGCGAGACGTCATCTTCGACGATGCAGGTTTCGCCAATGACGATCCCCGTGCCGTGGTCGATGCTCAGCCGTCGCCCCAGACGGGCCGCGGGGTGAATATCGATGGCGAAAAGCTCGTTGATCCGGCTCTGGAAATGATGGGCCAGATGCTGACGGCCCTTCGTCCAGAGATGATGCGAGATCCGGTAGGCCTGAAGCGCCTGCCATCCCTTGAAGAACAGGAAGGGCGTGACGAGGTCCGGGCAGGCCGGGTCGCGGTCATAGGTCGCGAGAATGTCTGCTGCCGCTGCTTCGGCGATATCGGGATCGGCACTTAGGATCGAGGCGACGAGACGGGTGATCGTCGTGGCCGGGATGGAGCGGTCCGCAAGTTTTGTGCCCAGCAGGGAGGCCAGTGCGGATGCAAAATCCGGATGGTCTCCGATATTGGTGGAAAACACGTCCTGAATCAGCGGGTCATGGCAACTGCAGGCCTGCGACTGCATGTCGTGCCAGAAGGCTGTGAGGTCCGATGTTCTTTCGAAGGGCGTTTCGATGATGGCTTCCGTCATACGCCCATGGCCTTTCGGACGAAGGCCCGGCGCAGGGCGGGGAAACGCTGGACGCTCGCGATGCCGATATCGCGCAGGCGGCGCAGGACCGGATTGTCGTTGCCGAATAGGCGTTCGAGCGCGTCCGTGGCGGCCAGCATTGCCATGTTGCCGGGGCGCGTGTTGCGCTGATACCGGACGAGAAGCTCGCGGCTGCCCATGTCCTTGCGATTGCGATGTGCCTCGATCAGCAGGTCTGCGAGCGAGATCACGTCCCGGAACCCGATATTCAGGCCTTGCCCTGCGATCGGATGGATGCCGTGCGCGGCGTCACCGGCCAGAGCGAGGCGCGGACCGATATAGCTGTGGGCATACTGTGCCGAGAGCGGATAGATCCAGCGACGGCCGGTCGGGGTGATCTCGCCCAGATCCTCGTCCGCCATGCGGGCCTTGATTTCGCGGGCGAAAATCTCGTTCGGCAAATCGTGGAAGCGCTGGGCGCGGCCTTCGCCTTCGGCCCAGACGATGGCGGAACGGTGCGGATGTTCGGCGGTGCCGGGCATGGGCAGGCGTGCGAACGGACCTTCCGGCAGGAAATGTTCGAGCGCCACGCCATGATGCGGCTTTTCATGCGCGATCGTCGCGACGATACCGTACTCGTTATACGGAATCTTGGTCAGGCCGATCCGTGCCTGACGACGCAGCGGGGAACGGCGTCCTTCCGCAGCGACGGCCAGTTTTGCCGTCACGGTGTTGCCTGAGGCCAGACGGATGGAGACATGATCCGGATGGAACGTGAAGGTTCCCAGATCCGGCGCCTGCACATCAAGCGTGTCGTACTGCTTCAGCGTCTGGTTGATCGCAAGCCGCAGGTCCCGCGCTTCGACCATCCAGCCGAAGCTTTGGCCTTCGGGGGCGTCTTCCGGGCCAAAATGCAATGTCAGCGGGGAGGGGGCCTCATGCGGGCGTCCGTCCGCAACACGGATTTCGTGGATCGGCTGGGCTACGTTGGGCAGATTGTCCCAGATGCCTGCGTCCGCGAGCATCCGGCGGGAGCCTTCCGCGATGGCATAGGCCCGCCCGTCCAGAGCAGGATCTTCCATGCCGGGCAGGGCATTGCGGTCGATGAGCAGGACGCGCACGCCCTCTGCCGCCAGACGACACGCCAGCGTAGCGCCCACAGGGCCGGCGCCGTTGATGCAGAGGTCGTAATGGGTTTTTTTCATCGTACTCATCTCCCTGCCCCTGTCCTACTCCTGCGAGGGTTTGAGCGGAAGGGGGCGCTTTCCTTATGGGGGGCAGCGGGCGAGACGCATCTGAAGCAGCGTGAGGGCAGCCTGATGGAAACTGCGTTCGGGGTGTTCCCGGCAGTATTGGGCGAGAAAGGTTTGATCCTCGCGCACCACTTCGGCGTTTAGATCAAGTGTCATAACGCTCCTTCCGTCCTGGTGGCGGGCGCCGTTAACGGCCGTTACTACCCCGAGATACCAGTTGTAGAATATGACGCTTTTGGGGGATGCCGCGTCGGTGATGGCCTGTGTGAAATCCGCGCAGGACCGCGCCCCTGCGCCGTAAACCATGGGTCGCGGAAGGTCCGCAGGCGCTTTCTCGTCGACCACGACCTTGCCGTTCGGATCCAGATCGTAGCGTTCGCCATTGTCGCCAACGACAACGGCTTTGAGGCGACGGCTGATCTGGACCATTTTAGCCATCTGCGGTTCATCGGGATATTTGCAGCTGATGGCGTTTCCTGCCCAGTAGAACAATGTGTCTTCCGGCTTTTTGGAGGCGGTGGGATGATTGAGCCATTCCGCGTCCTTTGTCGGATATTTTTTTGGCTGGCTCGATACGGCGAACTGGAGTTCGTCATCCTTCTGGATGACGTCGAACCACTCTTCCAGCAACAGGGGTTTGCCGGGTCTGCCAGACCAGATGGGGTTACGCGTAATCTCTAGATTGTACCCCATGGAGGCATCCTTGAATTTCTGAACTATAGCGTTCAAGACAGACTGAAAACGGATCTGTGGTCCATAGTCAAACTGTCTTCTTCATGTGAAAAATGGGTGTTGTGGTCCTCCATGTGAGGCTTCTGTGCTTTCACCGAAGGGAATTCGACAGCCACGCTCCTGAATGATTTCAATCCGCGTACGCGATTCGGGAACGATCTGCGGCGGATGATGTTGTCTTGCGGAGACCCGCGCCAGACAGCAAGAAGATAAGGAACCGCAGAACGCATGATTGAAAACTCTTACGTCAGGTCCATCAGACGGATCGGGCATCTGCTGGACTGGCTTCCGGCTCCGCTGGGCTCGATTCTGATTCTGGTGTTCGCGGCGGGTATCGCGCTGCTGTCCAGCCGCATCATTACGGATGCCCTCCCGCGGCTGCCGGGGCTGCGACGTGTCCAGTTCATTCATGCCATTATTGCGCGGCTGCGGGCGCCTATCCGCAATGGTCTGATGATCATTGCCGCCAGTGCCGCCCTTCAGGCCACGATCGGCTTTACGGATGCAACGACCTCGTTTCTGGAACAGGTCTTCATTTGCCTTTTCATTCTCAATCTTGGCTTTGGCATCATCCGGACGTTCCGCCTGCTGACGGATCAGTATCTGACGCGAATCAGCGCCAAGGAGCATATGGATGATATCTCGGTCCGCTCGCACCAGACGCAGATCCGAGTTCTGCGCCGTCTGATCGAGATTTCTTTCGGTGTGCTGACGGTCGCGTCCTCGTTGATGGTGTTTCACTCGGTGCAGAAATTCGGCGTGTCGCTGTTTGCGTCTGCTGGTGCGGCATCCCTGATCGTCGGTCTGTCGGCCCGTCCGGCCCTGACGAATCTGATCGCGGGCATCCAGATTGCCGTCACCCAGCCCATCCGCATGGAAGACATGCTGATCCTCAACGGAGACTGGGCGTGGGTGGAGGAAATCAACGCGACCTATGTTGTTCTGCGGACGTGGGATCGCCGCCGCTATATCGTGCCGATCTCGTATTTCCTTGAAAATCCATTCCAGAACTGGACGCACAGTTCGCCGTCCCTGATCGCCTCGCTGTTCCTGTGGCTGGACTACCAGACGCCGGTTGATCGCCTGCGGGAGATGTATTTCGAGGAACTGGCCAAATGTCCGGACTGGGATCAGGACAAGACCTCCATCGGTTGTCAGATCGCGGACAGCAATGCGCAGGTCATGTCCATCCGTTTGATCGCAGGGGCACCCGATGCGGACTCGATGTGGAATCTGGCCTGCGACATCCGCGAGCGCATGTTGCGTCGCCTGCGTCTGGAAATGCCGGAATGTCTGCCGCGTGGTCGCACGGCCATCGTCTCGGGTGCGCCGGATCAGAACGCCTGGCCGGATGCTCTGGTCGCCCCGCCGGTCAACCGGCCGCAGGATGGTCCCTATCGCGGCCCCGATATGCCGGGCTCGCCACCCGCCGCAATGCCGGGACGTGCCTGAGGCGAAGCGTTCAGGCAACGCGTCATGGGAATTTCAACACGAACGGCATGATCAGGCTGCCAATATCATTATGAGACTGGCATGATCTGAGGCATACTCTGACAAAGATTACCCGATCGCAACGAGGATATGCCGTTCGTGAAGCTCGTTACTGCCATCATCAAACCCTTCAAGCTTGATGACGTCCGCGAAGCCCTGACCCCGCTGGGTGTTCAGGGTCTGACAGTTACCGAAGTCAAAGGTTTCGGTCGCCAGAAAGGCCAGACCGAAATCTATCGTGGCGCCGAGTATCACGTCAGCTTCCTGCCCAAGCTCAAGATCGAGGTCGCCGTTTCCAACGCGATCGTTGAGGACGTGATCGAAGCCATCATGACCGCAGCCCGTACCGGCAAGATCGGTGACGGCAAGATCATGGTCTCCAGCCTCGACCAGCTCATCCGTATCCGTACGGGAGAAACCGGCGAGGGCGCGCTCTGATGCGCGCGCCCATCGATACGGGCGATACGGCCTGGATGCTCGTCAGTACGGCTTTCGTGCTGATGATGACCATTCCCGGTCTGGCGCTGTTCTATGGCGGCATGGTTCGCAAGAAAAACGTGCTGGCGACGCTGATCCAGTCTTTCATGATCTGCTGCATTGCCAGCCTCGTCTGGATGGTCGCGGGCTATAGCCTTGCGTTCTCGACCGGCTCGCCGTGGATCGGGGATCTGTCGCGCGTCATGCTGCATGGCGTGGCGGATAATTTCCGCGCAGGCGTCGATTCCGCCTTCACGCTGGGCGCCGGAACCCCCGCCGCCGTGACGATGACGATCCCCGAGAGCGTCTTCATGATGTTCCAAATGACGTTTGCCGTCATCACCCCGGCGCTGATTACGGGCGGCTATGCGGATCGTATGAAGTTCTCCGCCATGTGCCTGTTTAGCGTGGCGTGGCTTCTGCTCGTTTATGCCCCGGTCGCGCACTGGGTGTGGAGCCCGACCGGCTGGGTCGCGGGGCTTGGTGCGGTGGACTTTGCGGGCGGGACGGTCGTGCACATCAATTCCGGTGTGGCCGGTCTGGTCTGTGCCATCATTCTTGGGCGTCGCAAGGGGCTGGGGCATGAAGATTTTTCGCCCTTTAATCTGACCTACGCCATTATCGGCGCGTCCCTGCTCTGGGTGGGCTGGTTCGGCTTCAATGCCGGGTCTGCTCTGGGCGCCAATGGCCGTGCGGGTATGGCGATGCTGACGACGCAGGTCGCGGCGGCTGCGGGTGGTGTGGCGTGGATGGTTGTCGAATGGGCGCGGACGGGCAAGCCGACGGCTCTGGGCATCATTTCGGGCGCGGTGGCCGGTCTGGTCGCCATCACCCCTGCGGCGGGTTTCGTACTACCGGGAAGTGCGGTCGTCATCGGCCTGATTGCCGGGGCGGGATGCTTCTGGAGCGCCACATGGCTCAAGCATCGTTTTGGCTACGATGACAGCCTCGATGCGTTCGGCGTTCATGGCACGGGCGGCATCATCGGCGCCATTCTGACGGGTGCGTTTGCCTATGGTCCGCTCTCGGCCACGGCGTCCAACCCGGCTGGAACGGTTGCTAGTGTCCATCAGGTCATCGCGCAGGCCGAGGCCGTAGGGGTGACGATTGTCTGGTGTGTTATCATGACAACCGTGATTCTGAAGGTTCTGGATCTGGCGATGGGCCTGAGGGTGTCGCCGGACGAAGAGCGTGAAGGTCTCGACATGGTTCTGCACGGTGAGCGCATCAACTGATCGCGCTTCTCTGACGCTCAAGCTGCGGGGGGCTTTTATCTCCCGCCGATTTCAGAATGAAGGTTCTTTCTGCATGACGTTTACAAAAGCCTTTTCCGGCCTCTCCCTCGCCGCCCTGCTGGCCGCAGGTCTGAGCGTTGCACCTGCGCACGCCCTGACCGCCAAGGAATGCCATGCCGCGTTCAAGACGGCCAAGCAGAACGGCTCCCTGAACGGCCAGTCCTACAAGGCATTCAAGGCCGCTTCCTGTGGCGATACGGCCAAGACCGCTGCTCCGGCTGCTGCAGCCAGCACAACGCCTGCCGCTGCTGCCCCGACAACGGCTCCGACCACGACGGCCCCAGCCGCTCCTGCAAGCGCCGCCCCTGCGGACTCGTCTCCGGCTGGTACGAAAGCCCCGATCGCTCCGAAGGCTGCCGTTGCGTCCTCGGGTAATGTCGTGTTCCCGACCGCCATTTCCCCCGAGTTCAGCAAACTCTCCGCCGGCCGCGCCCGCCAGAAGACCTGCGTCGCCCAGTACAACGCCAATAAGGCGAATGGCGGCAATGGGTCGCTGAAATGGATCCAGAAAGGCGGCGGCTACTGGTCGCAGTGCAATTCCCGCCTCAAGGGCGAATGATCTGACACCTTAGTCGAGCCTTATCGGCCTGAAAGCTCCTCCTTTGCGGGAGGAGCTTTTTTTTATTTCTGAGGGTCAGTTCAAGGCATGCCCAGCTGATTTATGGAATTTCCGCAAGGTTTTCCGGGTTTCTGGTGAACAGTTTCGGAGTGTAACATGTCGGTCAGTGGTGAAGGAAAGAAAGAGGGACCATGACATTAAGATTTTGCGGAATAATCGGGCCGACCTCCGTTCTTGTCGCTCTTCTGTTCTGCGTTCCGGCCTCAGCCCGCGATTTGGGGGCGGCGAATGCTGTGGGTCTATTTGGTCAGAGCTGTCTTTCCTTTACGGGTAACCCTTCCGGTTTGCGGGAATGGGCTGCACGCTATCACCTTCCTGAAGGACCGCCCCCGACGCGGGAGGGGTTTCTGCACGGCAATCAGGGACGTGTTTATGTGGCCAGTACGGTCTATGGACAGATGGCTCTTGTGTCGCTCGACAAAGGGTATTGTCAGGTCGTGATGCGGCAGGGAAACGTCGCGAACGTTCAAACGGAATTGCGGGATCAGCTTCTGGCCCGCCATGCCACGCTCAACCTTCTCCTGCAGCAGCAGGATCCGCAGCGTGGTGCGGCTCAGAAAATTTTTGCCTATGAACAAGGTGCTGTGCATCTTCAGCTTTCCATCACGGCTCATGGAATTTCCGGGCCTGTGGCAGAAGTTATTCTGACATCGACCTTGCCTCCCGAGAGTTCAGACCCGCCAGCGCGATCTTCTGCGCCAGCTGGTAATGGCTCTTAATATCGTCGGCAGAAACTATCGAAAGAACAACTGTCCACTGGCGTAGGACAGCCAGATGTCGTGATGGGCGAACCAGTCGGAGCCCAGCAGCATGTCGGCCTGATCGTGGACCGGGGCGACGGTCAGGACGGGACGGGTCCAGACGGTACCGCCCAGTTCGAAGCGTTTGAAATGGTGCCAGTGATACGCGCGTTCGTGCAGATCCACGCCCGAGGTCATGCCGCCGGGATCAAGGGCGAGCTGCTCGTCCGTCAGGCCAAGGCGATGGGCGAAATCCGTGCTGACGATATGCGAGCGTGCGCCGCTGTCCAGAAGGGCCGTTCCGCTCAATCCATCCAGCGTGAAAGGCACTGTCAGGCGGCCTGAGATCCGGCGGACAGGGACGCTCGTCCAGTGACCGCTCCAGACAGGCGGGGGCTGGCAGACATGGGAGCCCAGACGGGCGCGCCATAATGTCAGGCGCTGGTGCGGGACGTCGAATTCCAGATCGTAATCCGCCAGCACATCCGCGCCGAGCAGCCCGAAAACGGGCGGCGTGATCATGGGAGAGCCGGGGAGAGCGCCAACCGCCATCGTTCCGGCCCCGAGCGCGAGTTCTCCCGAACGGGGTGTGCCGAGTTTCAAATCCTGTATCCGGACGTTCGGCACGACACGCGGGGCACCGTTCGGGCCCTGCATCATTGTCCGATGCTGGGGATCGGGCGGTAGGTGGAAGGCTGCGACGCCCCTCGGAGTCATGAGGCTGCCTTCGGAGCCCGTATCGACGATCATCGAGGCATCATGGCCGTTCACTGTCACCGGGACGCTCAGATAGCCGCCATCATCGCGCAGTGGCAGCACGACGGCGCGGCTCATCTCGCAGACCGGGGCCGCCGGGGCGGTCGTCGTGCAAAGACCCAGAATCAGGGCAGCGGACAGGAGGCGTTTCATGACTCCTGATCCGCGCGAGGATGGGCCTTGCGCCACACATCCAGCAGGTGTTTTTCGTCCGCCAGCGTATAGGCCTGCGTCGTGGACAGGCTGGCGTGGCCCATCAGTTCCTGAATGGTGCGCAAGTCTGCCCCGCCTTCCATCAGATGCGTGGCGAAGGAATGGCGCAGGGCATGGGGTGTTGCGGAATCGGGCAGGCCTTCGCCCTTGCGCCAGTTCCGCATGGCGCGCTGGGCCACACCAGGATTGAGCCGCCCGCCCCGCACGCCGCAGAACAGCGGCGCATCCGGCGCGGGGGAAGGATGGGCCGCTTTCCAGCTTTCGAGCGCCTCGATCACCGCCGGAAGTAGGGGTACGAGCCGTTCCTTGCCGCCTTTGCCGACCACGCGCAGCATGTTCTGCCCCGCATTCGTCAGGTCCCGGATGTCGAGCGACAACGCCTCGCCGATCCGCAGCCCCGTGCCGTAGAGCAGCGTGAACAGCGCCCGGTCGCGCAGGGCGGCCTGACTGGTTTCGGCGTCATCAGAAATGCCATCGGCCGCGGCAAGGGCCGCTTCCTGCCCCAACGGACGGGGCAGGCGCTTTTTCATGCGTGGCGTGGCGAGCAATGATGGTGCGGGATTGGACAGATCGTGCCGCAGGGCCAGATACCGGAAGAAGGAGCGCAGGGCCGAGACATGTCGCGCCCGCGAGCGTGCTCGCGAGTCGGCACTGGTGGCGCGGCGGGTCGGTTTTTCGCTGCGGGCCGTTTCATGGGCGAGCCAGGCGCGCAGGTCGGCGAGGGACAGCTTTCCCAGATCGGCCAGTGTGACCTCCCCGCCCAGATGCTGCTGGAAAAACGTCAGCGCCAGAAGGATGTCGTGGCGATAGGCTTCGACCGTGCGCGGGCTGGAGCGCTTTTCATGCGTCAGCCACTCGGTCCAGTCGCGCAGGGCATCGAGCGCCATTAGGGATGCGGTCATGGCATTTCGTAGCGGGGGAGGTTAGACACGGTCATGGCATCCAGCAGCCTATCCAAGCCTGATCCCCGGCGAAAGCCACCTTCCACCGGAACGCGCGTTTCGGTGCTCGTGCCGCTGCCGTTTCCGGGGCCGCTCGACTATCTGGCCCCCATGCCGCTTGAGCCGGGAGATCTCGTGACGGTCCCGCTGGGCCGACGCGAAACCGTGGGCTGCGTGTGGGAAACTGACCGCACGCTGCCTGCCGATTTCGCGTTGCCGGTCGGGCGTGAACTCCCGCTCGAACGTCTGCGTCCCGTTGTCGGGAAGCTGGATGTGCGCCCGCTCCCGCAAAGCCTGCGCCGTTTTATCGACTGGATGGCGGCCTATACGCTCACGCCGCCGGGGCTGGTTCTGGCGATGGCGACGCGCATTCATCTGAAAGATGCACCCAAACCCACTCTGGGCTGGGTGCGGACGGAAGCGCCGGAAGGCGATCTGCGCATTACGCCCGCGCGCCGGTCCGTGCTGAATTTTGCGTCGTCCACACCCATGAGCACTGCCGAACTGGGGGATCGCAGCGGGGCGAGTGCGGCCGTCATTCGCGGTCTCGCTACGGCCGGTTTGCTGCGGGAGGCCGTCATTGCTCCGGCCGCTCCGTTCGGTCTGCCGGACCCGGCGCATGGCGCGCCGAAGCTTTCCGTAGAACAGGCCGAGGTCGCGCAGGAATTGTGCAGCCCCGTCGAGGCCGGGCGGTTTCAGGTTACGCTGCTGGAAGGTGTGACCGGATCGGGCAAGACGGAGGTCTATTTCGAGGCCGTGGCCGCCTGTTTGGCCAAGGGAAAGCAGGTTCTGGTTCTGCTGCCGGAAATCGCGCTCTCCGCCCAGTGGACGGACCGGTTCATCCGGCGTTTCGGGGCAGAACCTGCTGTCTGGCATTCCGATCTCGGAGCCAAGCGTCGGCGCGAGACCTGGCGCGCCGTGGCGGAAGGCAGCGCCCGCGTTGTGGTGGGCGCGCGATCGGCTCTGTTCCTGCCGTTTGCTGATCTGGGCCTCGTTGTTGTGGACGAGGAGCATGAAAGCGCCTTCAAACAGGAAGAAGGCGTCATGTATCATGGGCGGGATATGGCGGTCGTGCGCGCCCGTCTGGCGGATGCACCCGCCATTCTTGTCTCCGCCACGCCATCGCTTGAAACGCTCGCGAATGTGGAGAGCGGGCGCTATCGGCATGAACTCCTGACCGCACGGCATGGTGGGGCGACCCTGCCGGATGTTTCACTGGTGGATATGCGATCCGATCCACCGGAGCGGGGCCTGTTTCTGTCGCCCAAAATCTGCACCGCCATCGACGAGACGCTGGAAAAAGGGGAGCAGGCCATGCTGTTCCTCAACCGGCGCGGCTATGCGCCGTTGACGCTGTGTCGGGCGTGCGGGCATCGGATGCAGTGTCCGAACTGTTCGGCCTGGCTGGTGGAACATCGGGCGCGGGGTATTCTGACCTGTCATCACTGCGGGCATAACGAGCGGATTCCCAAAGACTGCCCGGAATGTCACGCCGAGAATTCGCTCGTGCCCATCGGGCCGGGAATCGAGCGCATTACGGAAGAAGCAAAACTACGGTTCCCGGAAGCAAAACTGCTGGTGATGTCGTCCGATACGCTCGGCTCCCCGGCCGCCACGGCGGAGGCGGTGCGGAAAATTTCGGACGGAGAGGTTAATCTCATCATTGGCACGCAGATCGTGGCCAAGGGCTGGCATTTCCCGAAACTGACACTCGTGGGCGTCGTGGATGCCGATCTTGGTTTGGGCGGCGGGGATCTGCGCGCGGCGGAGCGGACGGTGCAGCTTCTGCATCAGGTGGCGGGCCGTGCGGGCCGTGCGGAGCATCGCGGGCGCGTGCTGCTTCAGAGCTATGTGGGCGAGCATCCGGTCATGACGGCGCTGGTCTCTAACGATTTCCAGACCTTCATGGAACAGGAAGCGGAGCAGAGGCGCCCGTCTTTTTGGCCGCCTTACGGACGACTTGCGGCGCTGATCGTGAGCGCGCCCAGTGCGGACGCGGCGGACGCATTGGCGCGGGAGATTGCGCTCTCCGCGCCGGAGCGGGAAGGAGTGCAGGTTCTGGGACCTGCTCCCGCCCCGCTCGCCGTCTTGCGTGGACGACACCGGCGCAGACTGCTGCTACGGACGATGCGGGGCATTGCCGTACAGCCGATCCTGCGTCAGTGGCTGGGAGATATCAAACCCACGGGCGGAGCAAAGGTCGATATCGATATCGACCCCATTTCCTTCCTTTAGGGCTGGAAAAATCAGCCCTTACGCTTGCGGAAGAACTCGACCGTGGCGGTCACGACTGCGATGACAGCCAGGATCTGCTGAAAATACGGGCGGAAACGCTTAGGTCCGAACGTCGCCATGGCCGTCATGCCAGCAAGGCCGATTTCACGGGCGCGCGTAGCCTTCTGACAGCAGGTCTTCATTTTGGAGCAGCAGCTTTTCTTGGAGCTGACGTCTGCGATGGCGGTTTCGGCGGCGGGGGATGGCTTGGTCATACGGGATCTCCTGAAAAATGGAATCAGGGGATCAACACATCACATTACAAGGGGTTGCCAGAGCAACTCGTGGAAGAGAAGGGCGCGGAGGCGTCAGTCCTGCTGACCGTCGCGGGCCTTTTCCAGTGTTTTAAGCTGCGTGTCGGAATCGGGCGATTTCGGGTTCAGAAGCAGCATCTGGTGGAAGGCGCGCAGGGCGGCTTCGGGTTCGTGCCGGTCATGTTCGGCTTCCGCGAGCATCCCCCATGCCGTGGGATCGCCGGGATCGGCCTGAAGGGTGACGCCCAGATCGGTGATTGCGCCATTATTGTCGCCCGCCGCCAGCCGGATGGCCGCACGCTGACGGTAGAGGATGGGCTGGTCGGGCTGGATGGTGATGGCGGCGGTCAGGTCGTCCTGAGCCTGCTGGAAATCATGTTTTTCCAGCGCATCGTGCGAATCGGTAATGAGCATCTGCACGCTGCCGGTCAGGGCGCGGCTGCGGAGGCCTTCGGCACGTTCGGAAATCTCGCCAGCCTGTTTTTCGTTCCCGGCCATGGCGAGCGCTTTTTCCGCGTCCATGAGGCGGTCATGAAGCGTTTTGCGCGGTGGGCGGGGCGCGGAGGCGGGCGGTTTGGCAGTCGGAGAGACTGCGGGGCCGGGCGCGGCAGGATTTGCGGCGGGTGCGGCCTGAACTGGCAGAAAAGTCAGGGCCGGGCTACAAAGCAGAACGGCGCCAGCCATCAGCCAGCGCCGTTTGTCCGTCATCCGGCAGACCAAGGGGTTCAGCCCTGGCGAGCCTTCATGCGCGGGTTCTTCTTGTTGATGATGTAAACGCGGCCGCGGCGGCGGACAACGCGGCAGTCCTTGTCGCGGACCTTGGCGGACTTCAGGCTGTTGCGGATCTTCATGGTTGCAGGCTCTCGACGGGTAAGGCCCTTGCGGACCGGACAGCGGGCCAAAACGCCCGCGAAAGAATGGCCCCGATTACCCATCCCGCCCTGTAGAGTCAAGCTGACAAGCCATCCGTGTGGCGGAATTCCTTGATGCTGCCGATTTGCAACAACCTGCAACAGCGTCGTCGTTCAGGGTCTTTGTCCGGCCGGGATTTTCTCCTAACGTCAGTTTCATGATCAAGCGCCATTCCCGCCCCGCCCTGCTGCTGGCTCTTCTTCCTCTCGCCGTCGCCCTTGCCGCGCCCGTGGCCGCAAGAGCGGATGACGGAGAAGCCAAGACCAACGACGACGATCCGACGATCAACCAGCAGGGTTTCGCCATCAACAAGATCCTCCGGGTGCTTCAGACCAATCCGGATGCCGCGGGCGACTCCTGTATCAACGCGCTCAAGGAAATGCATCAGGCCCAGACGGCTCTGGGCAAGGAAGAGGGCATCGACCCCGAACACAATCAGGATATTGGCGTTGCGCGCGATGTCTTGTCCTCTGAAATGGAGGATGTCACGAATATGTGTGGTGCCGATGCACGGACCTACTGCCGCAAGGCCACCGATCATCCGGACCCCAAGCTGACAGCGGCCTGCAACGCCCTGCCTGCCGAAGAAGACTGACTGGCGCGCTCTGGCAGAGAGATCCGTGCCGTCTGTCAAAACATGTCCAGAAGATTCGAGGACTAACTTTTCCGGCCCGCTGCTCTTAAGGTCGGAAGTCTGATTCTGGTAATGAGGGCCGTGGGACTGTTTCTGATGAAGTCTGTGTCGGGTGGGGAGTACCGCTCTTGACCGCTGCACTACAGTCAGTCTTCCGCCCCGGATGGGTCCAGTTCAGTCTCAGAACATGGTCTGCACTTGTGCTGGCGCTGGGAACGGCCTTCTGGTCCCAGCTTGATTCACCCGCCAGTGCGGGCGTGACGGTCATGATCCTCGCGCAGCCTCTGCGGGGACAGGCGCTGTCCAAGGCGTTTTACCGTCTGGCCGGGACTGTGCTTGGTGTCGGCGTTTCCATCATTCTCGTCGCGATGTTCAATCAGGAGCGCGCCCTGTTTCTCGGCGGCGCGGCCCTGTGGATTGCGGCCTGCGCGTTCGTGGGGTCGCTTGAGCGTGATTTCCGCTCCTACGGCGCGCTGCTGGCGGGGTATACCGTCGCACTGGTGGCGCTCCCGACGATGGATGATCCGCAGAACATCTATCCCGTCAGCATCGCCCGCGCGTCTGATATCGCCATCGGCGTTGCGTCTATTGCGGTTGTGAACATTCTCTCCGGGTCCCCCGAAGCCTGGCGCAGGCTTTCGAAAGCCATGGAGACGCTGTCGCATCGCGTGAGACAGACCGGCAAGTCCGCCATTATGGGCGATCCGATTGCCACGCCTGAGGAAATGATCGGGTTGAGCGGCGAAATCCTCGCGCTCATGACCCAGATTTCCTACGCCAGAACGGAAGTCGAGCGCGGGCGTTTGCGGATGGCGGGCGCGCGGCTGGGCATTATTGGCATGCTCACGGTTCTGACCACGAGCCGTGCGATTGCATGGCTGCTGGAGACCGGCGGCATTTCCGACCTGCTGATCCGTCACGTTCGGGCCTGGCACGAGCGCTCCGAGGACGGCACGACCCGTCTTGAGACGATGGATACGATTCTGGATAAAATCCGTGCGGAAGACCCGGATTTCGTGCCCTCCGCCCGCGAAGCATGGTTTCTGGAGCGGTGTTCGACGCTTCTCAGCAACCGTCTGCATATCCGCACCGGCATGAACACGCTTCTGCGCGCCACACCGGCGGGCGATGCGCTTAAGCTGGCGCATCTTGCGAGCAATCCGGATTACGTGACGGCCTTCATCAACGCCATGCGCGTGCTGCTGGGCTTTAGCGTTGCGGCCGCTCTGTGTCTGGCCTCCAGCATTCCGGCCTCCGTGACCTCCCTGTCCCAGACGGCGCTGGTCCTGACGCTGGCCTCCACCGCGATCGACACGGCGGAGTTCGGCAAGGGCGCTATTATCGGGATGCCCGCAGGTATTCTCGTGGCGGCGGGGCTGGATTTCATGATCCTGCCGCATGTGGGCAGCATGCTGAGCCTTGCGCTGGTGCTGCTGCCGCAGACCGTGATTTCCTGTCTGCTGCTGATGAACCCGAAAACCAGCGCCATTGGCTTTAATTATGGCGTGTTCTTTCTGGTGTTCATCGCGCTCGGCAACCATCACAACTACGATCCGCTGGCCTTCATCACGCGCAACACGTTCTATGCGCTGGCGGCCGTGCTTTCTTTCGTATTGCTGGTGTTGCTCTGGCCACCGACCGCGCGACGGCACCGATTCCGGTTGGCGGTCTCCATCGCCCATGATCTGGAACTGCAGCTTGCCGGGCACGGCGAGCGGATGGGGCCGCCGCTTCTGAGCCGGAAATACGAACGCCTCAGCCAGTTCCTGATGTGGACGGACCGGCTGCACGATCCGGGGCTGCGTTCCCGTCGGGTTTTCAACCGTTTCGTCGCGTTGGAGGATTTTTCCAGCACCATTGCCCGCGTCCGGAATTATCTGGATCAAGCCGGGCATCTTCCCGGCCTCAAACCCATGGTCCGCCATGTGCGGCGTCTGCTGGCGCATGACAGGCTCGGTCTTCTGGAAGCTGAAATCCCCGAGCTTCAGGCCATGTTTTACGAGCGGCTTTCAGACGGCATCCGCGAGGAGCAGTCCATGATCATCAACTGTATCGGCGGTCTGGAATCGGTGCGGACCATGGTGCGTCTGAACCGCTCGGCCGTGCATCATTATGGAATAGGACGCAAGCGATGGTGACGACACAGGTCGTTGACCTTGATGGCGTGCTGGTGTCGGCTTTCGTCATCAATCTGGCGCTGGCCCTGCTGACACTGGCCGTTCTGCGCTGGATTCTGGCCTGGTTCGATCTGTGGCGTTTCGTCTGGGATCCGCCTCTGGCCCAGTTCGGCATCCTGATCTGTCTGATCGGCCTTTACACCCTGATCCTCTGACCTTTTCCTGTTTCGAACCGAACCCAAGGTGACCGTCCCGTGCTTTCCAGTGCCCATCGCCTGATCCGCCTGACCATCACGCTCTGCATTCTTGCAGTGGCGGCGCTCGTGGTCGTCATTCTGTGGGATTACTACACCGCCTCGCCCTGGACGCGGAACGGACAGGTGCGTGCGCAGGTCGCCAATATCGCGCCGCGCGTTTCGGGACAGATCATCGAGGTTCTGGTGAAGGACAACCAGTTCGTCCACAAGGGTGAGGTGCTCTACGTCATCGACCCGTTCGATTTCAAGGTGGCGCTGGAGACGGCCAAGGCCCATGTGGCCGAGCGCAAAGCTGATCTGGAATTTCGCCTCGTGCAGTCCCAGTGGCGCAAGGCCATCCCCGGAACCGCCGTTTCAGTCGAAGAAAAACGGCAGTACGAAGCGCTTTCGCAGCAGATGCAGGCCCAGTACGCCGCAGCCGAAGCCGCGGAGCATCAGGCCGAAATCAATCTTGAGCGAACGCAGGTCCGCAGTTCCATCGACGGCATTGTGACCAACCTCATCATGCGACCCGGCGATTTCGCCACCGCCGGTGTGGTCAACATCCACATCATCGACACCAGTTCCTACTGGGTGGACGGTTATTTCGAAGAAACCAAGGTCCATGATCTTGATGAGGGCGATCTCGTTCGCATGGATCTGATGGGGTATCACGATCCGCTGTTCGGGCATGTCGAAAGCATCACGCGCGGTATTGCCAGCAATAACGCGCAGGTGAACAAGCAGGGTTTGCCGGAAGTGGACCCGGTCTATACTTGGGTGCGGCTGGCGCAGCGTATTCCAGTGCGCGTGAAGATCGACAAGATCCCGGATGACCTGACGCTGGCCGCAGGTATGACGGCGACTGTGACCGTGGTGTCAGAAGAAGGCAACCGCCGCCACCGCTCCACCCACGCCGCCTTTCAGCATTTCGGCGACGACATCCGGCATCTGTTCGGGCATCGATAAGGATTTTGGGATAAAAGTTTTTGGTAAAGCTTTTTACAAAAAGCTTCGGCGTTCTCCGCCTTTTTGTAAAAAGGCGGAACCCAAAAACTTTTATTCGTAGGGTCTTTTCAGGCCCGGTCGATGGCCCAGATGGCGAAGGCCTGAACGAGGGCGACTTCTTCCAGACGTTTGAAACGGCCTGACGAACCGCCATGTCCGGCTTCCATGTTGATACGGCACAGGAACGGGCCGCCGGACGTGACTTCTCGCAGTTTGGCAATCCATTTCGCAGGTTCCCAGTACGTTACGCGCGGGTCGGACAGGCCTCCCATTGCCAGAACCGGCGGATAGGTTTTGGCGGTGATGTTGTCATAGGGCGAGTAGCTGGCGATCAGGTCATACGCGTCCGGGTCTTCCAGCGGGTTGCCCCATTCCGGCCATTCCGGCGGTGTCAGCGGCAGGGAGACGTCGGACATGGTGTTGAGCATGTCCACGAACGGCACCTGCGCGGCAATGCCCGCGAACAGCTTGGGCGCCATGTTCGTGATCGCTCCCATCAGCAGACCACCGGCCGAGCCGCCCTGCGCGACGATGCGTCCGGCTGAGCCGTAGCCTTCCGAGACGAGATGTCGGGCGCAGGCGATGAAGTCGATGAAGGTGTTGGGCTTCTTTGTCCCGCGGCCGTCCAGAAACCAGTTCCAGCCTTTTTCGGAGCCGCCGCGGACATGGGCGATGGCGTGAATCCAGCCCCTGTCCACCAGACTGAACACGGTTGTGGAAAAATCCGCGTCCATGGCGATGCCGTAGGAGCCGTAGCCATACAGAAGCAGCGGTGCGGAGCCGTCCAGAGCCTGACCTTTGCGCATCAGGACCGTAATCGGAACCTGCGCTCCGTCGGGCGATGTTGCGAACAGGCGACGCGTTTCGTAGCGGCTCGCATCATGGCCGGACGGAACCTCGCGGATCTTGCGGAGGGTGCGCGCGCCGCTGGCCATGTCGTAATCGTACCAGTGCGCGGGATTGGTGGGGGACTGGTAGATGTAGCGCAGGACCGGCACGTCATATTCCAGCGTGCCCAGCATCGTCAGGTCATAGGCGGCTTCGTCCATTCCGATGGCTTTCGCCTGCGCCCGGACATCGCCCTGCGTGCCTTCGGGGACCACGAGAATATGGATATTTCCGTCCCGCCGCTCGGCCCAGGCGAGATGCCCGCGCGAGGCATTGGCGCCCAGCAGATAGTGGCCCTCGCGGTACGGCACGAAGGGCGTCCAGTTCTCGCGCCCTGTGGCCGTGTCTGGCGTCTGCATGAACTGGAAGTCCACGGCGCCACCGGCATTGGTCAGGATGATGAAGCGGTCATTCCAGTGCGTCAGGGAATAGCGCTCACCCCGCACCAAGGGGGCCGCCACAACAGGCAGGGCTGTCGGATCGGAAGCCGGAATGAGCAGCGTTTCGTTCGTATCGTGGTCACCGCGCTCGATGACGATCCATTTGCGCGACGCGCTGACGCCGATGCTCAGGAAGAAGCCCGGATCGGTTTCGTCGAACACCAGAACATCCTCGCCCCCCGTCAGCGGGCGGCGATAGATCTTCGAAGGGCGGCCATTATCGTCGCGATAGATCCAGAACAGCCACTGGCTGTCCGGTGAAATGGCGAAGCTGCCCGTCGTGCTGGGGACGGGTTCGGCGCAGAGCGTTTCTGTTTCCAGATCCGCGACCTGAATACGATAGACCTCGGAGCCCTGAATGTCTTCCGCGTAGACGAAATAGCGGTGATCGGGCGAGTGGTCCGTCTGTGAGAGCGCATAATAGTCATGCTGTTTGGCCAGCGCATCGGCATCGAGCAGAACCTGCTCCGCTCCGCCCCCGCGTGGGCAACGCACCCGCAGTGGATGCTGGGCACCGTCTTCGAAGCGCACGGAATATTCCCATGGGCCGTCGGGAACCGGGACCGAGGATTCCGCAGGCGGAATACGGCCGATCATTTCCTGAAGCAGCGTTTCGCGCAGTGGCTCCATCCCGGCCAGAACGGCCTCCGCATAGGCGTTTTCCTCCTTCAGATGCGTGGCGATATCGTCGCGCAGAACGGACGGGTCCCGCAGGACCTGCTGCCAGTTCTCGTCCTTCATCCAGGCATAGGAATCCGTGCGCGTGCGGCCAAGCTGCGTGGTGCTCAGTGGCTCACGACGGGTAACGGGAGGAACGGGTGCGGCGGAGGGGGCATCGGGGCGCTGTGACATGACCAAACTGTGACGCAGAAACGCCCGGCATTCAATCGGACTTTGACTGGAAAAGAAGCCTCCCAAGAAACTGTAACTGCTCTCAAGTGTTATTCAGGGCAACGGAGCGTTCTCAAAGATGCTCCAGACCGGATGAATTCTGTTTCTCCTTTTGGGGTGCAAACAGAACATCCTGTGATGTGGAAAGAAGAGTATCATGATTTCAAGCAAGTATTTTGCTGTTCTTGCCGCTGCTGGCCTGAGCATTTCCGGTGCTGCCGTCGCCCAGACCGTCCCGCAGGTTCCGCAGAGCAGCCCTGTGGTAACCATCCCCGCCGGAACGCAGGCCCGACTGCCCGGCGCTCATGTTCAGGCTGTCGCAGGTGGCAAGAATGTTCTGAGTGCTGCGTCACCGGGCGTTCTGGGTGCTGATGGCCTCCCGTCCATCGAGGGCGCGCAGGCTGGCAATATTGCCGGTCTGACTTATTACTGTACGCATCACAAGCTGGTGCTCGGAACATCGCCGATCGTGGCGGCCCGCAAAATCGCCAAGCGCCCGGATGTCCACAGTGACGAGTTCTACTCGCTGGGCGGTAAGGGTCTGCTTCAGATGACGGACGGAAACGTCTTCGATATCGGCACCCTCTCCAAGGACAAGCGCGTCACGACGTGTAACGACCTTGTTAAGAAGGCCCAGTCTTTCAAATAATTGCTCCGGCTTACAGGTCTGCAATGAAAAACGCCCCGGCTATGATGGCCGGGGCGTTTTTTGTGTCGTGACGTCCTGTAGTTCTTCAGGCCGCGAGCTTTTCCATGAGAGCCAGACCTTCGGCGCTTCCCAGAACTGCGGCCTTTTCCTGACGGGAGAGGCGTTCCAGCGCGATCTGGAGCGACGGAGCCTCCCGTAGTTTGAGCAGGCCGACCAGAAGATGCGCGTCGATCGGACTGCCGGGGCTGCGGGCCGGGGGCAGCGCGCCTTCATGGGCGTTGAGAAGGGCCGCGTTCTGGCGGAGGGCGGCAAAGGCTTCTTCCGGCGGCGCATCGGGGGCATGGGCAGCGCGTTCACGCGCAGCATCATTTGCGGCGGCAAGCTGGAGGATCGGCGGAGGAGCGGTTTCCTCCTCGATCAGCAGAAGCCCGGCCCGACGCAGCCCCAGCCCGACATCGCGGCTCGCCGTCAGTGCGGCCAGCGGGATGGCGAGCACCAGTCCGAGCAGCACCGGCGTCATCCATAGGAACAGCGCCTGTGAGACCGACCATGCCGCCACGGCCAGAAGCAGGCCGAACACGGTGTAGATCCAGTAGCCATGCGCCACGTCCTTCAGCGAAACCCGGCCATCATCGCGGTTCTGCGCGTTCCATCCAGAATCCCGGCCTAGAAGGATCGAAATAACGCCGGACGTCTGGATCAGCATGGCAATCGGCGCAATCAGGCCGCCGATCAGGGTTTCGAGCACGATAGACACCGCAAGCCGGAAAACGCCGCCAGAACCCTTCAGGGCCGCGCGATCGAACATCATGGCAATGAAGGCCAGAGCTTTCGGTGCGAGCAGAATGCCCATGGTCCCAATGAAGACGAGCTTGGCCTGTACGGGATCAACGCGCGGCCAGTGCGGATAGAGCGTCGGGGTCGAGCCGAAATATTCGGGATGGTAGAAATGAGACTGGAGCGAAATCAGGATGCCGAACAGCAGGAACAGCAGCCAGAGCGGGGACATGATGTAGGACCCGATGCCCGTCAGCATATGAACGCGGCTGACCCAGTGCATGCCTTTCGTACCGAGGATCTTGCTGTGCTGCAGATTGCCCTGACACCAGCGGCGGTCCCGGATGGCGACGTCCGTCAGCGATGGCGGGCTTTCTTCATAGGAGCCGAACAGTCCCGGCACCATGTGAATGGCCCAGCCGCCACGGCGCATGAGGGCGGCTTCCACGAAGTCATGGCTCAGAATGTGCCCTCCGAAGGGCGGGCGGCCCTTCAGATGCGGCAGACCGGCCTGTTCGGCGAAGGCCTGTGTGCGGATGATGGCGTTATGACCCCAGTAATTGCCTTCCGAGCCGTGCCACCACGCAATGCCATGCGCGATCAGTGGCCCGTAAACACGGCCTGCAAACTGCTGCATCCGGGCAAAAAGCGTACGACCACCGACGATGACCGGAAGCGTCTGGATCAGTCCCACGCCCTCATGCTGTTCCATGGCCGCCGTGATCCGGACGATCAGGCTGCCATCCATCACGCTGTCTGCATCGAGGGTGAGCATCTGCTGGTAGGAGGCGCCGAACCGCGTCACCCAGTCGCCCAGATTGCCCGCTTTGCGGTCCGTATTCTTGTGGCGGCGGCGATAGAAGACGCGCTTTTCGCCGTTCGTGGCTTTGCGGAACTCAAGGAAGGCGCGCTCTTCCTGCACCCAGACGTCCGGATTGGTCGTGTCGGACAGGATGAAGAAATCGAAGGCGTCGATCTGTCCCGTCGCCAGAATGCTGTCATGAATGGCGCGCAGACCCGCGAGAACGCGCGTCGGGTCCTCGTTATAGGTCGGCATCAGGACGGCGGTGCGGTTTTTCAGTTCCGGCAGCGGCCCTGTGCGGTGAATGCCAAGCCCAAGACCGCCCCGCCGGATCAGCGACACGAAGCCGCCGAGGCAGGACATGAAGGACAGGGCGATCCAGAAGGCGAGAATGGCGAACAGGATCAGGATGATGACACCGAGCGCCGAGACGCCCAGTGAGTTGAAAACCTGATTGATCCTGTAAATGCCATAGCCCGTCAGCAGCATCGCGCCACCGAAGACGAACAGACGGCGTGCCCAGAGGAACGAAGGCGTCGTCGGCAGCGGATCGAAGGGCCGGCCATGACGGTCCGGCTGCTGTTGAAGGTTCTGCGGCTTCATTGCCAGCGGCGCTTCAGGCGGCAGGAAGGGGGCGGCTTCCGGAGTGGCGTGAGAAGACAATTCGGTCACGGCGTCCAACGATACATCCATTTTTCTGAAACCGGACCTTGATCATTGGCGAGCTGGGCCTGAAGTTCGCAGCTCTTCGCATCGCCCGGCACGAATTCAAAGGTCGCGCGCCAGCCCTGGATTTCCGGGTTCGGTTCCACGACGACATTACGGATCGTGCCGGGGCTGGCCTGTGTGATCAGATGGAAATTCGTACCCGGCGGCACGTTCTGGAAGGGCGCGCCTGTGAAGTCGATCGCGAAGAAACGGGCGTCCGGATGATCGGTCACGCTTCCGATCCGCGTTGCGGCAACGCGCGCCATCTGGGTCGGCCACGGCGTGTCCCAGCCCCAGTACATTCTGTAGATGTAGCTGTATTCCTGACCGCCCTTCATGGGCTGTTTGGGACGCCAGAACGAGACGATGTTGTCGTTCACCTCGTTGGGGGTCGGGATCTCCACCAGATCGACGGCGCCGTCGCCCCAGTTGCCGATCGGTTCGATCCAGAGAGACGGGCGCTTCTGATAGTTGAGCGCCAGATCCTCGTAATCATGGAACGAGCGCTTGCGCTGCATCAGACCGAAACCATGCGGGCTGCTGTCTGCGAAGGCCGAGAACTGGAGGTCGGTCGGGTTGGTGAGGGGGCGATAGAGCTGCTGTCCAGCGCCCGTCCAGATCTGGAGGGCCTCGCTGTCATGCGCGGCGGGGCGCCAGTCATCGACGTGATTGCGGGCGTTCGCATCGAAATAGAACATGCCCGTCAGGGGAGCGATGCCGGATTCCGTAATGTCCTGACGCGGGAACAGTGAAGACTGGACGTCAAAGACCGTGGTATCGCCCGGACGGATGGTGAAGCGGAACGCACCGGTCAGGGACGGGCTGTCGAGCAGCGCGTGAATGACGATGGACTCCACGCCCGGTTCCGGTTTTTCGATCCAGAACTCCCGGAATAACGCGAATTCTTCGCCTTTGGGGTTGCCGGTGCCGTTTGCGAAAGCGCGGGCCGACAGACCGTAATTCTGACCCTTGGCCACGGCCCGGAAATAGGATGCGCCAAGGAAGACAGCACATTCTTCCATCATGCCTGCCGTATTGATGGCATAGCGCAGACGCAGGCCGGAATAGCCGAGATCGTCCGTGACGCGCAGAACGGGGTTGGCATAGGTGAAGGCGTCGGGGTCGTAGGGAATGGGGGTGGACTGTCCGCCCGTGACTTCGTTCATGCCGATCCGCGGCTTGTACAGAAAGCCGCGTGGGAAGAACTCCACGTCGAACGCCAGATTCTGGCCGTGCCACAGGGCTTTATCAGGATTGAAGGCAATGCTGCGGAACTGGTCGAAATCCATGTTCGCAATGGCACTGGGAAGCGTCTGGGACGGGGGGGAATAAGCCTTTTTCGACAGGCGCTGCGCTACCAGCCGAACTGTGCCATCGTCAAACGGGGTCGCCTGCGGTGCAGGGGGTGTAACGGGCTTGGTGGCAGCCAGAGGAGCAGTGGACTGGGCATGGGCCATACGGGAGGCTGTTCCTAGAAGGGTCAGTCCGGCCCCAAGCTTGACCAGATCACGGCGCAGGATACTCATACTTTTCCCAATATCCCTGTTTCTGTCGGCATCTCCGCAACGAAGCCCGATGTTCCAGCGATACGCCGGAAGCCTTGCGTTGCGAAGAGCCCTTCTATGACGAGGACGTTATTTCACAAGGGTTGACGCGGCCTTTTTATGGCATGCGTCCAAGATGACACATTATTGTGAAATCTGTTGCTGCAAGACATCAAGTGACGGAACGTGACCCGATAATTCAGAGACGACCATTTTCGTTATCGCGTCAAACTGCGGAACCCTGAACAGGATATGCGTTTTTCCGAAGTGTGCAATGTCGCGTTCATTTCCGGGATTGGGCGGTCCGACCGGAACCACGCCCAGAACCGGAACACCGCGTCGTCGCAAAGCCTCAAGGCTCAGAAGCGTGTGGTTGATCGTCCCCAGTCCGCTGCGCGTGACCAGAACGACGGGCAGGTTCAGACGCTCGATCAGGTCCACGATCATCATGTCCTCACGCACCGGCACCATCAGTCCGCCCGCGCCTTCTACGACAAGTGTCTCCGGCACCTGTGGCAGGACGAGCCGCCCCGGATTGACCGTCACGTTTTCCAGATCCCCTGCCGCGAGTGGCGCGAGCGGGGCCTGAAACGCATAAGCCGGGGGAATGATGCGGGACGGGTCCAGACCGGCCAGATCGCGCACGGTCGGCGTGTCGCCGTCCTCGTCCGCGAGGCCGGTCTGAAGCGGCTTCCAGTAGGTGGCGTGCCAGGCACGGCACAGAATGGCGCTGACGAGAGTCTTGCCGATGCCGGTATCCGTTCCCGTGACGAAGACGCCGCGTTGAGAGCTCATAATTATGGTCCTTCTCCGGATTTCACAAACATCCCGATACCGATCTGATAGGTCACGTCGGAACTTGTGCGGTCAAAATGTCGCATGGCCCGGCGCAGGGCCGCGCTGCTGGCGGGGGGGCTGTCCTGACGGGGCAGGGACGCCCCGATCTGCCTCAGACCGCGCAGGAACTCCCGCGCGCTGCTGACAGGATCATGTAGCGTCAGCACCTCCCACGATCCGGCACCGCTGCTGGGCCATTCCGCTTCCACGGTCGGGACGGACGGATAATCCGGCACGCCGCAGGGCGCGCCTTCCACCAGACAGGCCTGTTTCCACTCGTCCAGACTGCCTTGCAGGAGGGTCGCGACCATCAGCCGCCCCTGTGGCGCGAGGAGGTCGCAAAGCCTGCGTAATCCCTCGGTCCTGTTGGAAAACCATTGCAGACATAGGCTGGAGGCGATCAGGTCGAACGGCCCGGATATGTCCGGATGTTCGGCGTCCATGACGTGAAAGCCGATGGTTTTTTCGGCAAAGTGCTGCTTGGCCCGTGCGATCATGCCGGGGGCCAGATCGCTCGCCAGCAGGCTGGCCTGCGGAAAATGTCCAGCAAGCTGGGTCGTCAGGAAGCCCGTTCCACAGCCGAATTCCAGAATGGAGGCGGGTGTCTGCTCCGCCATTTCTTGCCGGATGCGCTCCATCAGTGCCGTGACGCAGCGGCGCTGGATATGGGCGGCGGCGTCATAGCTCTCGGCTGCGTCGAAGCGTGCGGCGATGCTGTTGCGGCGCAGGATATCGTCAGCCTGCGTCATCGAGCCTCCGTCGCACGAAGTCCGCGCAGAGTCCGGGGTGAGTGAGGGGCAGGAGATGCCCGCCCGCGACCCGTTCTCCCGGTGATGCAAACCCGACCTGTGCGGCCCCGAACGGATCGTCCGTGCCCGTCATCCAGTGCAGCCTCTTTCCCCAGTCGGCTGCCTGCGCCCGATGGTCCTGCTGCTGAAGCGCCTCAAGCCCGTGATCTAGTGCGTCTACATTCGGCGTATGGGGCAGGGGCGCTTCCGTTCCACAAAGAGCGCGGAAATCGTGCAGTACGGCGGCTGGATCGCGTTTCAGGCGTGCGCGCATCCGCGTCAGAACCCGTTCGGGTGTGCCGTTCGGGAAGTCCAGTGCGGCAGTAAAGCGCGGGAAGCCGTTGAAAAATACCAGCCCGTCACATCCCGGCAGATCCTGCCCTAGCAACGCCAGCGATCCGGCGGAATGCCCGATCGCCAGATAACGCGTGTCGGGCAGCGCAGGACGATGTTCGGAGCCGAAATACCCGCAATCCACGACCTGCGCGTTCACATCCGGCAGATGCCCCAGCAGCGGCTCCCAGAAGGACGCATCAAAGCCCCAGCCATGCACGAGATAGAGCGCGCGTGTCATGCAACATCTCTTGTCAAAGCGATGACGGCCTGCCCGAGGCGGTCGATCGCAGCATCGTCCAGCCCGGCATGGAGTGCCAGCCGCAGCCTTGCGGTTCCTGCGGGGACCGTCGGCGGGCGAATGGCCACGGTCAGGAACCCGGCGTCCTCAAGTCGGGCAGCCACCGTCATTGCGCGTTCGGACTCCCCGATCAGCACGGGCACGATCTGGGTCGTGGAGTCCGCCGTAGCCAGCCCCGCGCCATGCAGCATGACCCGAAGCCGTTCCGCCTGTCCGAGCAGCCGGGCGCGTTCTGCGTCCAGACCGGGTGTGACATCCAGTGCCGCATCGATCGCGCCCAGAACCGCAGGGGGGAGCGCTGTGCTGTAGATGAAGCCTGATGCATGGTTCGCCAGATAGTCGCAAAGCGCTTTAGAGCCCGCGACATAGGCACCCATCCCGCCCAGCGCCTTGCTGCAGGTGCCCATCGTCAGATCGGCCATCCCACAGGACAGGCCGCGCCCTTTCGGACCCAGAACGCCGGTCGCATGGGCCTCGTCTATATAAAGGAACGCGCCCGCCCCGTCCGCCAGCGCGCGCAGCGCCGGAACGTCCGCCCGGTCTCCGTCCATGGAGAATACGCTCTCCGTCACGATCATCCGCAGGCCGGGTTTTTCGGCCTCGCGGTTCAGCAGGCTTTCCAGATGGGACAGGTCGTTATGCCGGAAGCGGATCTGTCGTATACCTGCCGCCGCGCAGCCGTGATGCAGGCTGGCATGGTTCAGACGATCCGAAAACACCAGCATCGGTACGCCCGTCCGCGCGACGGACAGGGCGCACAAAGCAGGCATGACGGATGCGTTGGCCTGCCAGCCCGAGGCGAACAGGATCGCGTCCTCACAGCCTTTGAACGCTGCCATTTTCGTCTCGACCTGCCGGTGCAGGTCCAGCGTTCCGCTGACCAGTCGCGAGGCCCGCGCCCCGGTGCCGAAACGCAGTGCCCAGTCGGCAGCGCGTTCGCGCAGTAGCGGGTGATCCGCCAGCCCCAGATAGTCGTTGGACGACACATCCAGCATCCGCCGTCCGTCGCGAACGATCATGCCGCCCTGCCGGACTACCGGACGTAGGGTCCGGCGCGTTCCGGCGGTTTCGCGCTCGCTCAGGGTGGCCGTGAAATGGCAGTCGAACAGGCTCATGCGCCCTCCCGCAACACGTCCGCGATGGCTGTCGTCAGGCGCGTGAGTTCGTCGGGAGTGATGGTGAAGGCGGGCGTCAGATAGACGATGTTGCGGAAGGGCCGGATCCAGACGCCGCGCTCCACAAAGGCGCGACGCAGCGCGTCCGGATTGTCCAGTGTCTCAAGTTCCACGACGCCGATGGCGCCGAGAACGCGCACGTCCTTGACGCCTGGCAGCGCGCGGCAGGGCTCCAGTTCCCGCGCGAGCTGGGCCGAGATCGCTGCGACCTGCTCCAGGCGCGGCTCGGACTCGAACAGGTCCAGCGAGGCGTTGGCGACCGCGCAGGCCAGTGGATTGGCCATGAAAGTCGGCCCGTGCATCAGGGCGTGCCCGGCGCTGTCGGACAGAAACGCCTCGAAAACGCCGCGCTGGGCCACGGTAGCGGCCAGCGCCATGGTGCCGCCTGTCAGGGCTTTGGAGAGCGCCACGATATCCGGCACGATCCCGGCCTTTTCGCAGGCGAACATTGTTCCCGTACGGCCGAAGCCGGTGAAGATTTCGTCGAGGATCAGCAGGATTCCATGCCGGTCGCACAGGTCGCGTAGACGGCGCAGGACTTCCGGGTCATGGAACAGCATCCCGCCCGCGCCCTGAACAAGAGGCTCCGTGACCATCGCTGCGATGCTGCCGCCGCGTTCCGTCAGCAGGGCTTCAAGCCGCGCCAGACTGTCCGCATCCACAGGCAGATCGGCCAGAACCTGCTCGGGCAACACGCCTGCGAACAGGCTGTGCATGCCTTCCTCGGGATCGCAGATGGACATCATGCCCAGCGTGTCCCCGTGATAGCCGCCGCGGAAGGACAGGATTTTCGTCCGGCCTGTGGTTCCGCGGTTGATGTGGTACTGCACGGCCATCTTGATCGCGACTTCCATCGCGACCGACCCGGAATCGGTGAAGAACACGCGCTCCAGATCCCCCGGCAGTATCTCCGCCAGCCGTGCAGCCAGACGGATCGCCGGTTCATGCACCATCCCGCCGAACATCACATGCGGCATCTGCGTGGCCTGACGGACCAATGCTTCGTGAATATGTGGGTGGCTGTAGCCGTGACAGGCCGTCCACCACGCCGCCACGCCGTCCACAAGTTCGCGACCGTCCGCGAGGGTGATCCGGCTGCCGGATGTGCGGACGGCTTTCACAGGGAAAGGGGCTGTCTGCATCTGCGTGTAGGGCAGCCACAGATGGGGGAAGTCAGCGGCGATATGAGGGGTGCGAGGCATGGTTTGCGTTTTCCCGCATGGTTTGGGGTGAGTCCATCCCCCTGTCTCCTGTGACGTCATAGAGAAAGGCGGGATCGTTCCGCAGGCGGGACGCCGTATCATAAAAGGGTCACGTTTTGTCAGGCAACGATGTGGCATGAGCCCCGTTAGTGACGCGTTCCTAAAAGAACGTGGAAACATTCTGTGCTCCCGGTGTGGGAGCTCTGACGAGGTTGAAGACCAATGCTGAGTTCCAAGGTCATTCATGTCGATGGCGTCTTTCTGGGGACAGCCATCATGACGGGAAGCCTGAATACCCTGCGGTTCTATGCGACGCATGAGAGTGTGCGCGCGTTGCACAATGCCTGCATGTCCGACTTTGGCGCGCTTTATGCCCAGGTCAAAAGCCTGTTCAACCGCAGCCGTATGCTGACGCCGCAGCCAGCCTGATCCTGTTTTTGCGGCGCATCAGGTGCCGCAGAAGGTGTTTTTTACCTGTTCATGAGCAGTCGGCGGGGCTTCGAACCCGTCAGTTCCACCTTCAAACGTACGCGACAGCGCCTCGGTCAGACGATGGAACGGCGTATAATCGCCTGCTACGGCTGAACGGATCATTTCCTCGATCCGGTGATTGCGCGGAATGATGCGCGGATTCGTGGCCTGCATGTCGGTATGACAGGCCTCTGCGGAGCGCTCTTCCCGATCCAGCCGCGCCTTCCAGTCCCCGATCCAGTCTTCAATCTTCGACCCCGGCCCGAACAGCGACACGACGTCCTCAGTCCGTCCGCTCTGAACAGCGTCCCCAAGCCTGCGGAATGTGAGCGTGAAATCCGCCTCTCCGCGATGCATGGCTGTCAGAAGACGCCCCGCCAGTCGGGCATCTCCGTCTTCTTCCAGAGCCAGCCCCAGCTTTCTGCGCCAGCCACCGAGATAGGCCTCGTTGAAGACGCCATCAAAGCGCATCAGCGCGCTTTTGGCCTGTTCAACCGCCCGTTCATGGTTGGAGTCCAAGAGCGGCAGGAGGGTTTCCGCCAGTCGGCCGAGATTCCACAGAGCCATGTCGGGCTGGTTCCCGTAGGCATAGCGGCCGTTCTGATCAATGAAGCTGAAAACCTTTGCCGGATCATAGGCATCAAGGAAAGCACAGGGGCCGAAATCAATGGTTTCGCCCGCAATGGACATGTTGTCCGTGTTCATGACGCCATGAATGAACCCGACCAGCATCCAGCGCGCCACCAGTTCTGCCTGACGTGCCGTGACGGCTTCAAGCAGCGCCAGATAGGGGTTTTCGGTGTCCGATAACTCCGGGTACAGACGCCCGATGACGTGATCCGCGAGAATGCGGACGCTCTGTGTGTCGCCCTGCGCCGCGAAATACTGGAACGTCCCGACCCGCACATGGCTGGACGCAATCCGCACAATGACGCCGCCGGGCTGCATCGTCTCGCGCATCACGCTCTCGCCCGTTGTCAGGGCGGCCAATGCGCGCGTGGTCGGAATGCCGAGCGCGTGCATAGCCTCGCTCACCACATATTCCCGCAGAACCGGCCCCAGAGCCGCCCGTCCGTCCCCGCGTCGTGAAAACGGCGTCGGCCCGGAGCCTTTGAGATGGATGTCCCGAAGCCGTCGCACCCGATCCGTGACTTCTCCGACCAGCATCGCCCGGCCGTCGCCAAGGCTTGGAACGAAATGCCCGAACTGATGCCCCGCATAGGCCATTGCCACTGGAGATGTGCCATCCGGTCGGCTTCCCTGACTCAGAAATGCCAGTCCCGCCGGGCTGCGGAGCCAGTCCGGGTCCAGCCCCAGTTCCCGCGCCAGAGGCTCGTTCAATGCCACGATCTGCGGATTGCGGAGCGGCGTCGGGGTGAGGGGGGCGGAAAACTGCTCGGGCAGGGACGCATAGATGCGGGAAAGCTGCATCGGAGATCCAATCAGGACTGGAAAAGTCTGTCTTTAGATGGCTCACTAAAGACCAAAAGGAAAGACCTCTCTTCTTTGTTCAGCCCCGGAGTTCATGGGGAAAGCAGTGTTGTTCCAGAAGCCCCCTCAGCCACTCCGTAAAGACTTCGAGCCGGCGGGAGAGATGCTTTCTGTGTGGGAAGAGCAGTGTCATCGGCAAGGACGCGGCTCGCCATTGCGGCAGAACATTCACCAGTTCTCCACAACGGAGATGGGGCAGGACGTCATAGGCTGGCAGTTGCGCGAGGCCGAGCCCGGCCAGGCAGCAGGCGACCGATCCTTCCGCACTATTCACCGTCACACGCCCCTGAACCGCGCGGCTTTCTTCCCGCCCGTCCCGTTCCCATTCCCATGCCTCGATCCGTCCTGTGGAGGGGGAGGCATAGAGAACGGCCTGATGGGCTGACAGGTCATCAGGCGTCAGGGGAATGCCGAAACGTTCCAGATAGGCCGGGCTCGCGACATTGAAAACGGGCAGCAGTCCGAGCCTGCGTCCGATCAGGCTGGAATCCTGCAAGGGGCCGACCCGGAGCACGCAGTCGGTTCCATCTTCGGCCAGATTGATACTGCGATCCGTCATGCCGAGCTCGATATCGAGCCCCGGATACTGCTCCAGAAACGCGGGCAGAGCAGGAGCCACCACCAGTCGCCCGATCCGGCTGGGCAGGTTGACCCGCACATGACCGCGCGTTTCCGAACTGTGAAGCCGGAACTGGTTCTCGGCTTCCTCGAAATCCCCCAGAAGCCGCAGGGCTGTCTGCTGAAACCTCTGTCCGTCATCGGTGAGCCGTACGGAACGCGTCGTCCGCGCCAGCAACTGTGTGCCAAGCCGGTTTTCCAGTTCCTGAATGGCTGTCGAAACCGTGGAACGGGGCATCTGGAGCGTATCGGCCGCATGCGTAAAACTGCCGCTTTCCGCAACCCGGATGAAAATACGAAGCAGGTCGATCCGGTCCATGATGTCTTCCGTGTTTTGTTCGGAAAATCTGACGGATGATGTCAGAATTTCAGACTTTTTCCGGATTTATCGACAAATCATAGTCCCTGTCATCATCCATCATTGCGAGGACATCCTCTCATGGCCGGTCACAGCATCAAGGGAAAAACCGCTCTCATCACGGGAGGGGCCAAAAATCTCGGTAGGCTGATTGCTCTGGATCTCGCCGCTCAGGGCGCGGCTGCCATCGCCATTCACTACAACAGCGCTGCCACGAAAACGGAGGCGGACGCAACAGTGGCGGCGCTTACGAAGCTCGGTGTTCAGGCACAGGCGTTTCAGGGCGATCTGACGACTGCCGGAGCGAATTCCCGACTGTTCGAAGCGGTTGTCGCGGCTTTTGGAAAGCCGGATATTGCCATTAACACGGCCGGAAAAGTTCTCAAGAAGCCGATCCTTGAGACATCTGAGGACGAGTATGACGAGATGTTCGCGGTCAATGCAAAGGCGGCTTATTTCTTTATCAAGGAAGCCGGACGTCATCTGAACGACAACGGCAAACTGCTCACGATCGTCACGTCCCTGCTGGGTGCCTACACACCGTTTTATTCAACCTATGCCGGGTCCAAGGCTGCCGTCGAACATGTGACGCGCGCGGCGTCGAAGGAGTTTGGAAGCCGCGGCATTTCCGTCAACGCCATTGGACCGGGCCCGATGGACACGCCGTTCTTTTATGGTCAGGAAGCGCCTGAGGCGGTGGCCTATCACAAAACCGCAGCCGCGCTGTCGTCGTTAAGCCGGACCGGCCTGACCGATATCGAAGACATCGTCCCGATCGTTCGCTGTCTGGTGTCGGATGGCTGGTGGATGACCGGCCAAACCATTCTGGTCAATGGTGGCTATACGACGAAGTAATGGGTTCCCGGCATTGCAGGCGTACGAAAAATACGCCTGCAATGCCGGGACTGTTCCTGAAGCTGTTAATGAGTTTTTGATCCTTCTGGACTATGCTGGCATCAGGTATTTTTCCGTTCCGGCCTGTAGGGGTGGTGACGGAAAAGAGAGTCTTCTCTATTCATGAGAAGACGAACTGGCGTTCCTGCCTTTGGTGCCGCCCTTTGGTCCGCCTTTGGCGCGACAACAGCATAGAGGACATTTCGTGGAGCATACCCAGAGCTTGTCAGGCCCGGGCGGAAGAGTCAGTCCGACCGTCATCCGGCTTTATGCCGTGCTGGCCGCAGCCCGTTATCACGGTCTGGAACTGGATATCCGCGATTTTGCGGCCGAGCCGGGGGAGGATTCACCGTCCCCTGCCACTTTGGCAAGATGGCTGACGGACCAGGGCGCTGTCGCCAAAGGCATGCGTCTTCGCTGGCGTTATCTGGTCAAAATCCGCAATGCCCCGCCTGTTGTTCTGATGTTCAAGGATGGATCGGCTGGGCTTATGGTCCGCGCCGATGCTGAAAAAGGCGTGGTCTGGCTGCGTGACCCGATGGGTGGCGATGGAGACGCGCCGGTTCCGGTCGATGAACTCCGGCTCATGCAGGTCTGGACTGGTGATGTCCTGCTGGTCAAACGCCGTCGTGATGAGTCCGAGGCTGACGCCAAGTTCGACCTGCTGTGGTTCGTCAAGATGGTGTTGCGCGAAAAGAAGATCATGCGCGACATCGCCTTCGGGTCGATGGTGCTGAGTATTCTTCAGATTTTTCCACCATTGATTGTGATGCAGGTTATTGACCGGGTGGTGAACTACCATTCCATGGCGACCCTCATCTCGCTGAGTGGCTTTGTTATCATTCTTTCGTTTTACGAAATCCTGCTGACTTATGCCCGGCGCGAACTGTCCCTGATCCTGTCTACGCGTCTGGACGCCAGAATTTCGCTGCATGCCTTCAACAGACTGCTTGCTCTTCCGCTCGAATTCTACGAACGCGAGCAGACGGGTGAGATTCTGGGGCGGTTCATGTCCGTCTTCAAGGTCAGGGATTTTCTGACCGGCCAGCTGATGACAACCCTGCTGGATCTTTTCACGCTTGTCGTAATTCTTCCCGTGCTGTTCGTGATCAGCTCTACGCTGGCCTGGATGACGCTGGCTGCCGCCGGTTGCATCGGCCTTATCGTGGTGATTTTCCTGCCCCCTGTGACGCGTGTCATGGGCCGACAGGTTGTTGCGGACATGAAGCGTGGCTCCGTCCTCTACGAGACGGTCGCTGGTATCCGGACGGTCAAAACGCTTGCTCTGGAAGCCACGCGGCGTGAAATATGGGATGAGCGGACAGCCGAAGTGGTGCGCTGGAAACTGGCTGCCGGACGCATGGCCAGTTGGCCGCAGACCCTTGCCATGCCGTTCGAAATCTTCATCAATCGCGGCATTATTTTGATCGGCGCCTACCTGATTTTGACGAACGCAAGTTCGATTCAGGCGGGTGCGCTGATGGGCTTTATGATGCTGGGTGGCCGTGTCGCCAGTCCTCTGGTCAATCTCGCCAGGCTGATGGAAGCCTTCAACGAAGTTAGTGTTTCCCTTGGCGAGGCCGGTCTGGTGCTGAACCAGCCAACGGAAACCAAGGCCCTGACAACCGGCATGCGCCCCGTTATTAAAGGGGCTCTATCTTTCATGAATGTTGATTTCACATATCCGGGATCGACCAGCAAAGCCCTGAATGATGTGACGTTCGATATCCCGGCGGGCACGATGCTCGGCCTTGTGGGACGTTCAGGGTCTGGCAAGTCGACGATTACCCGCCTCCTGCAGGGTGTGAGCCGCAACTATACCGGCTATCTGCGTCTTGACGGTGTGGATCTGCGGGAAATCAACCTGACGCATCTGCGTCGTTCGTTTGGTGTGGTGCTTCAGGACAACTTCCTGTTTCGTGGCACAATCCGCGACAATATTACGGCAGGGCGTCCGGGACTGACGATCGATGACGCTATCCGGGCTGCGCGTCTTGCGGGGGCCGAAGAGTTCATCGAGCGCATGCCTGCCGGTTACGATACATGGATTGAAGAAGGTTCGACCAATATCTCGGGCGGACAACGGCAGCGGCTCGCAATCGCCCGTGCGGTCATCAGCGATCCGAAGCTCATGATCCTTGACGAGGCGACTTCGGCTCTGGATCCGGAATCCGAAGCGCTCGTGAATGCCAACCTGCAGCGGATCGGCAAGGGTCGAACGATGGTGATTGTCTCCCATCGTCTGTCCTCGCTTGTGAACTGTCATCAGATCGCCGTGATGGACAAGGGCAAGCTGATCGATATCGCACCGCACCGGGTTCTGCTCGAACGCTGCGAGATCTACCGGATGCTCTGGCTCCAGCAGAACCGGCACATGACAGATAACGACGTTCCTGGCTCTGCCGGGCAACTGACTGAAGGAGAGTAATCATGAGCTCTTCCGACATGATTCCGAAGGATGACCGGGGGCCCCGGCAGTCCGACGAAGACTTCAACCAGCACATTCCCCGCTCTGCCACGGACCCCTTCGCGCCTGATGATACTCCGCTGGCGCTGCTGGAATTCCATTCACCAACGGCAGGACTGGTCAATCTTCCGGCCACACCCTCGGCGCGTTACATCATCCTGCTGATCGGGGGGCTGTTTATGGCGTCCCTGGCCGCCATGGCGTTCTTTCCGATCAACCGTGTTGTCTCAACGCCCGGTCGCCTGATTTCCACACAGCCGACCATCGTCGTGCAGCCACTTGAGACGGCGATCATCCGCTCGATTGACGTCAGGGTTGGCGATTTCGTGAAGAAGGGTCAGGTGCTTGCTCATCTCGATCCGACCGTGACCGAAGCCGACATCACGAACATGCGGGTGCAGCGCGATGCCTATCAGGCTGAATATGACCGTCTGAAAGCGGAAGCTGCCGGGCAGGAGTACAAAGTCAATTTGAACGATCCGGCATCCGTGGAGCAGGGCGCTGCTTTCCTGCGCCGCAAGGCGGAATATCAGGGCCATGTCGACAATTACGATCAGCAGATCGCAGGTCTTGAAAGTGATATTCAGGGTTATCGCGCCAATGCGGCCATGTATGGCAGCAAGATGCGCGTTGCGTCCGAAGTCCTGCAGATGCGTCAGCGCGAACAGGCTGATCAGGTTGGTTCCCGCCTGTCGACCCTCGGGGCCCAGACCGATCTGATGGAAGCCGAGCGTTCGGAAATCGCTGCCCAGCAGAGCGCCAACTCGGCCGAAAAAAAGCTGGCCGCCATGAAGGCCGAACGCGAAGGCTATATCGGTAACTGGCAGGCCAAGATCTATTCGGAACTGACGGAGGCCGGGCACCATCTGGCGGAGTATCGCAGCTCGTTTGAAAAAGCCCGTCTGCGTCAGGATCTCGTTCTCCTGCGGGCGCCGGAAGACGGTATCGTCCTGACCATCGGGCAGGGCTCGGTTGGGTCTGTGCTGCAGTCAGCGGGTCAGTTCATCACCCTTGTTCCCACGGGATATGGGCTGGAGATGGAAGCCGTAATGCGGTCGCAGGACGTGGGTTTCGTTCAGGTCGGAGACCATGCGCTCCTGAAGTTCGCGACATTCCCCTATGACCAGTATGGTGGTGCGGAAGCGACAGTTCGTATCATCAGTGCCGATGCCTTCACGCCTTCATCGCAGGGGGGCAATGGCGCTGGTGGTAATGCAAGCCAGTCTTCCGAAGATTCCACGGCGTCGGGTATCTATCGTGTGCGTCTGCGGATTGATCGTTACACGCTGCACGGTCAGCCTTCGTTCTTCCATCCGATGCCGGGTATGTCCCTGACTGCCGATATCGATGTCGGAAAACGGACTGTGCTGCAGTATCTGTTCAACAAGATTACGCCCGCGCTCACCAATGGCATGAGGGAGCCATAACAAAGACATGGAGCGTTCCTAAAAACGCTCAAGGGGAACGCCTGCTAAAGTCCAGGCGTTCCAGCACGACAGTCATTCAGGATCCGCGCTGCCCATGTCGTTCAAATCTCGCCTTGCTGCCCTGTTTTCTTCGAAAGGGAAGCTGGATCATGCCATCCGTCTGACGGAAACCGGCAAGGCTGTTCAGGGATTTGCTCTTCTCAGCCGTCTGGCCGCGGCAGGCGACGCGGAGGCATCATTTCGTGTCGGGCGGGCCTATCTGGATGGGATTGGGGTGCCTCCCAGCTTGGAAGAAGGGGCACGCTGGATCTATCAGGCGGCACAGGCGGGGCATATCGAAGCAGCCTTCGTTCTGGCAACGCTCTATACGGTCGGGCTGCCGGAAGGATTTGAAATCCGGCCTGCCCAGGCAGGGCTTGATCTCTCTCACGTTCCCTCAGCAGGCCCCAGACGCCCGGATTTTCATCTTGGCCTTCACTGGGCCCGGATCGCTGCGGAGGCCGGATCGCCCGACGCACAGGCGCTGCTGGGCTATATCCTGACGAACGGGCCAGACGATCTGCGCGATCTTTCACAGGCCCGTTCCTGGTATGACCGTTCTGCCGCCGCCGGATGTTCGCAGGGTCATCTGGGAGTAGCGCTTTCCATTCTCGATGATGCGCGGACAGGTGAGGCGCTTGCGTCTGCTGCCCAACATCTGACGGAAGCGACGAAAGGCGGTCTTGGAACAGCGTTCGACATTCTTGGCCGGATGTATGAGTCGGGTTCGGGCGTGCCGCGTGATCTTGGCAAGGCCGCCACATATTTCCATGAAGCGGCCGAGCGCAATATCGTCACCGCGCAGGCCCGCTACGGTTTGATGCTTCTGGAAGGGACCGGGATCCGCCGACATTACGGGCGTGCGGAAACCTGGCTGAAGCGCGCTGCGACGAATGGTGATACGCAATCTGCGGCCCTCCTTGGCGATTTGTGTGCCAACGGGGGCGACCTGCCGCCCAATCTTGTTGAAGCGGCCAAGTGGTATCGCCTGGCAGCCGAACAGAAACATGCGGGCGCGGCACGGGCTCTGGGGCTGCTGTATCTGACGGGGAACGGGGTGCATCAGGACCCGGATGTCGCAGCGCACTGGTTCAAAATTGCATCCGAGTCAGGCGATGCGCATGCCGATGCCGATTTTGGAAACCTGATCCTTGCAGGCGCATCCGCGACCCCTGACGAGAAGCAGGCTCTGCACACCCGGTTTGAGAAAGCAGCGGAAAAAGGTGATCTGATCGGAGCTTACAATCTCGGCGTCTGCTACGCCGAAGGTGTTACTGGCGAGCAGAATGGCCGTGAGGCTGCGCGCTGGATGCAGAAGGCCGCGGATGGTGTGGTCAATGCCCAGTATTGGTATGGCAGGATGCTGCTGGAAGGTCGTGACGTTCAGCCGGATCCGACACAGGCCTTGTACTGGATGGAAAAAGCGGCGGATGCCGGCATGGCTGAAGCTCAGGTTATGGTTGCCGGGCTACTGGTTGATGGAAACATCAATGGGCGCCGGGACCATGAAAAAGCCCTGACACTGTATCGCAGGGCGGCGGAAAGCGGCAATGTGGATGCCATGTTCTCGCTGGCTGCGCTTTACGGCGGCGGTCATGATGTTCCCGAGAACCGGCCTCAGGCACAGATATGGTTTCGTAAGGCCGCCCAGCGCGGCAACGGTCTGGCTCAGATGATGCTGGGTCGTTATCTCTGCCGCGGGCTGGCAGGCGTGACGGACCCGGTGGAGGGACGCATCTGGCTGGAACGGGCGAAAGCGCAGAACATCAAGGATGCCGAAGCGGAACTGGCCCTTCTGGACGAAGCGCAGCCTGACGACGATGACTGATCTGCGTGTCTTCTGATCCTCCCGCGTCCAGCGGACGCAAACCGGACGCATCCTTCGCGGGTTTTGGCCGGATTGTCAGTGCAGAAGACCGGCGCCGGTGGCGGGAAGCCATGAGCCGCCGGGCACAGGATGCTTTCGCCCGGGGACAGGCGGCACTTCAGGCCGGCAATACATCCCTCGGCCTGTTCTGGCTTGAGCGCGCCGAGAGAATGTCCCGGCATAATCCCAATCTGAAATGGTCTGTCGGTCTGGCTTGCCTGTCTGCGGGGCGCGTCTTTGATTGCCTCATGCGAATGGAGGAATTGCGACAGGATTTCGATCTGCGGGAAGCGGCATTTCTGGAAGTCATCTGTCTCGTACGACTTCAGCGGATGGAGGACGCCGCACGCAGGACGCAGGCGGCCCTCTCGCGCTTTCACGCTACACTGCAGACATATCCGCTGGCAGGACAGATCGCGTCTGCGGCAGGGCGTCCGGGTTGGATGACGGCGTCCAATACAGGCACCGTCTTTGTCGAGACTGCCCGAACGTTCAGGTTATTTCTGGATGGGCAGGAGCATCTTCAGGGCGCGGGCAGCGGCACATATGACCTGCCGCAAGGCTGGCGCTCAGCCCGTTCTTTGGAAATCAGGGTGGGACGTCGGCATGTTCTGGGCAGTCCACTGGATATTGCCGCCCTGACGCGGTGTGAATCCTTTGTTGAAGCTGCCACTGACGGACTGAGAGGCTGGATCTGGACGCCCGCTGAACCTGAATATAGTCCTCGTATCCTGCTTTGGGATGGCTCCACTGTGGGGGCTGAGGCGTTTTCGGAGGACGTGGACAGCGATATTCCTCTTGCGCGCACGAGGGCCTTTCATGTTCCGGCCAGCCGCCTCCCCGAAGAGGGCACGGGTCTTCTGGAACTGCGTGACGAGAACGGACGTCTTCTGACGGGTGCCCCCGTCGATCCGCGCGTGGGGCAACTGGTTTCAGGGCTTACTGACACTCTTCCCGTCCGGTTACGTCCCACAAAGGTCAGAGCGTGGAAGATACGCCCGCATCGGCCCTGTGCCAGCCCCGGTTGCGCGATCGTGATCCCGGTTTATGCAGATCTGCGCCGAACGATGGATTGTCTGCGCACCGTGCTGGCGACATGCTCGGTCGATGTCCCGGTAATTGTCGTAGATGACGCCACTCCAGAACCCCTTCTGGCGCGAGAGCTCGACCAACTGGCTGAGCAGGGTCGGATTACTCTGATCCGTCACTCCCGGAACTGCGGCTTTCCGATGTCCGCCAATGACGGCATGAGGGCGGCTGAGGGGCGGGATATTCTCCTTCTCAACAGCGATACGCTCGTTCCCGCAGGCTGGGTCGAGCGATTGCGGGCGAGGCTGGCCTTTACGGATGTCGGGACAGTCACTCCCTTCTCCAATGATGCGACGATCCTGTCTTATCCCGCTGTGGACCGTCCCAATCCTGTCCCGTCGCTTGTGGAGATGCGGGCTCTGGACCGGCTGTGTCAGGCGACGTTCAGGTACGATGATGCGGCATCCCGCGACGGGCTGGAGCTGCCGACGGCTCACGGATTCTGTATGGCGATTTCTGCGGAGTGTCTGGCCGAGGTCGGCCTGTTCCGGGAAGATCTGTTCGCGCAGGGCTATGGCGAGGAAAACGATTTCTGCCTTCGCGCGTCTGCGAGCGGTTTTCGGCATGTCGCTGCGCCTGAACTGTTTGTCGCGCATGTCGGGTCGGCGTCGTTCGGAACGGCACGGAAGTCTCTTGGCGCTCGCAACCTGAAGATTCTCAATGCTTTGCATCCCGGTTATGACCGGCTGGTGCAGCGCTTCATTGAGGCCGATCCGCTGCACGACACGCGACGCAGGCTGGATATTGCCCGTCTGATCCGTGTGGCTCAGGGCAGGGCTACGATGTTGATGGTGCAGCATGACGCCGGAGGCGGCGTGGGGCGCGTGGTGCGTGAGCGCTCGAAAGCGTTCGGATCCGAGGGTGGATTTGCGCTGGCATTGCGTCCCCATGAACAGGGCTGCCGACTGGAAGATGCTCTGGACAGCAAGCGCTTCCCCAACCTTAAATTTCGCCTTCCCGACGAATTGCCGCTTTTGCTGGACGTGCTCCGGGACGTGCATGTTGAAGCCGTCGAGTGGCATCATCTGATCGGTCATGCGCCCTGCATCAGAATGCTGCATGAACGGCTAGGTGTCCCGTATGACGTGTTCATTCACGATCACGTCTGGTTCTGCCCGCGTATTTCGCTTTGTGATGGAGACGGTCGTTATTGCGGTGAACCTGACATCGCCGGATGTGAACAGTGTGTGACACGTTGGGGCGGTTATCTTGGGGAAGACATTTCGGTCCCCGATCTTGTAGCCCGTTCAGGGCGGGAATTGTCCCGCGCCCGTCGGCTCATGGCACCGTGTGAGGACACCGTGCGACGGATTCGGAGGCATTTTCCCGGCCTGGCGATCGAGGCTGTCGCGCTGGAAGATGACAGCGCGCTCCGTAAGTTCATTCGGACAGGCCGTCACTCTGTCAGTGCACAGCCGCTCCGTGTGTGTGTGGTGGGCGGGATCAGCCAGTGGAAGGGGTATGACGCACTGCTCGCACTGGCGACGGAAATCCAGACACACCGCCTGCCAATTGAACTCTCACTGGTCGGGCACACACGTGACGACGATGCTCTGATGGCGCTCGGGGTGCGGGTGACGGGGGAATATCGCGAAGACGAGGTGCAGGCTCTCATCCGCCAGCAGCAGCCGGATGTCGGGCTGATTCCTTCCATTGCGCCCGAGACCTGGTGCTACGCCCTGGGACAGATCTGGCGCAGCGGTCTGGAGGCTGTCTGCTTCGATCTGGGCGCGCAGGGAGAACGGGTCAATCGCAGCGGGACCGGGTTGGCCGTACCGCTTGGAATGCCGCCATTTCAGCTTGCCATGCTGCTGCTCAGACGCTGGGGAGATGCGCGGTGAGGGGTGGTTTACCTTTTCTAACGAAACAGTCCATTATGCTGTTTGAACAGGAACCGGTATTTGTCGAAGACTGTTGTAACACATCGTCGGGATACCGCTCATAACTGTGACGACCATTCGTGACAGTTCATGGAACATGCCAGTATTATTGCCCGCAAGAACGGACGCAATTGGGAGTAGGGAATGTCTAACGCCGCCGAAGCATCACGACAGAACCGGGTCATCGACCTTAAGGCCGGTGCGCATATGATGGTGCTGGATGCAGGGATTTTCTGCATTTTCCATGCAGCCGGTCAGGCTCCTGCCGGCCCCGCCGGACTGCCCGGCGTCAGAATTTCCCGTGCGCCGGGAACACCCCCGGGGATCGTGACCGTCAGCACCTTTGAAGAGGATGGCTGGATCGGCGGTTCGAACGGCGCGGCGCTCGTCCGGGTTATGCGCGGCCCGGCCGCCGTTCTTGTAACGACCTATCAGGAACCGGGCAGCACACATGCCGCCCCACGCCTGCAGGTTGCACAACTGGCTGGCCCCGTCACCGCATCCCCGGCGCAGTCGGCTGTCTCGGAAGCTGCGCCTGTGTCTTCTGCACCTGTGTCCCCAGTGCCGAAGGCATCGGAAGCCGTGGCCGAGCCTGTGGCCGCTCCTGTCGAAGCCGCCGCTTCGAAAGACATTTCCGCGCATATCCAGCGTCGTGGTGACGTAACGAGCGGTATCGGACACTGGATGGGCGTTCCGGGCAGTCAGGGTTGGATCGAGGGCTTCAGCATTGCTCCCGAGACGGGCGTTCCTGCGTCGGACATCGAATATCAGGCCGTTCTGGGCAAAGGTTGGCTGTCTCCCTGGGCTGAAGGTGGTCAGTATTGTGGATCGCGCGGCATGGCTCTGCCGATCCTTGGACTGCGCGTCCGTCTGAAGGGCGAGTCCGCAAAGACGTCCAAGATCCGTCTTACCGCATCTTTCATCGACGGGACGCGTCTTGGCCCCGTGGATGGAACCGAAGCGCTGGAAGCTGAAAGCCTCGCCCCTCTGGAAGCCTTTCTGCTGGAGATCGTGCCCGCAGGAGAAGAGGCACCAGCACCGACGGCCCCCACCAAGGCTGCGCCCAAGCCCCGCGTTGCAAAAGCGGCTGATGCTCCGGCCAAACCTGCCACGCCCAGAAAGCGCAAATCCGTCAAAGCCTCCTGATCCGTTCAGGTCTGACACAGTGACCGGGGAAGAAGATTTTCTTTCCCGGATTTTTTGAAAACTGCCGCCATCTGCTGTCTTCTCCGTGCGCGAACAGGACTTCACGGAGGCTTTCAGTCGCTCCGGAGACGTCGTGCGCTATCTCTTCGTCCATCAGAATTTCCCGGGACAGTTCCTGCATTTTGTCCGGCATCTTCTCGCGCAGGATCATGAGATCGTCTTCATTTCGGAGGCGAACAACAACCATATTCCCGGCGTCAGACGCGCCATCTACCGCGTGCCGCGTCTGCCTTCGATGGAGACGCACCCTCATCTGAGGGAGTTCGAATATGGCCTGCTCCGTGCCGAAGCCGTCGCAACCGCGGCGCGTACGCTCAAGGGGCTGGGCTATGAGCCGGATATCATCGTCGGACATCACGGCTGGGGCGAACTGCTCAATCTGGGCGACGTTTTTCCTGACTGCCCGATCCTCGGATATTTCGAGTTTTTCTACCACGCGGATCAGAATGACGTGGGTTTCGATCCCGAATTCCCGCCTTCGCCGGAACTGGCGGCCGCGGTAAGGGTCAAGAATTCAATTAATCTGCAGGCTCTTTGTCTGAAAAACGGATACGGCCAGAGCCCGACGCAGTTTCAGCTCGGCACTTATCCGGCATGGGCGCAGGAAAAGATCTCGCTGCTGCGGGAAGGCGTCAATCTGGACCTCTGCTCTCCCGAGCCGCAGGCCAGACGGCGCAATCTTGTCATCAACGGGGTGCGGATCACGCCGAAAGACGCGCTCGTCACCTATGTCGCCCGTGATCTTGAGCCTTATCGTGGTTTTCATGTGGTCATGCGTGCGCTGCCCCGCATTCTGGCCGAACGCAAAGACGCGCAGATCATTCTCGTGGGCGGCGACAAGGTCAGCTACGGCACGCTTCCTCCCGGCGGCGGAAGCTGGCGCGAGTTTATGCTGCGCGAACTGGAAGGCAAGCTGGATCTCGATCGCGTCCATTTTGTCGGCAAGGTCGAGTACGATGATTTCCGGGCTTTGCTGCGGCGGTCGGAGGCCCATCTGTATCTGACTTATCCGTTCGTCGCGTCCTGGTCTTTGCGCGAAGCCATGGCGACAGGATGCCCGATCATCGGAAGCGACACGGCACCGGTCAGGGAATTCATCACGCATGATGTTACGGGCCGGCTGGTGCCGTTTCTGGACTCATCGGCAATTGCCGAGGCCACGCTCCAGCTTCTGGAGGAGCGTCGAACCGCACGCCGACTGGGGCAGGAGGCGCGGCGTTATGCCGAAGCGGAGCTCTGTCTGGATGACTATCTGAGTCGGTATGACGACCTTGTGAGCAGGATCACAAACAGGAAAGGAGCCGGGGATGATGGACAATGAAGTCGTTTCAGTTTTGAAAACTGCTCTGCGGAGCTGGGTTTGCAAAAAAGACGCCTTGTCTAAACCTGCTCTGCTGACGGAGCCGGATATTCACGACCTGGCCGTGGCGACAAAAGCAGGCATGGTGCCTGTACCATGTCCGGAGGGCGTACGGGAATGGGGAAATCTGCGGGAGTTAACGAAGGGCTGGATTGTGCAGCAAGAACCGGACGCCATTCCGGAGCCGTTGCAGAACCACGATTTTGAATATCTTGCGACTCTGATTGCCCCGGCATGTTCAGATGCGCAATCGTGTCATGAAGACGAAAAACTCGTCTTTGCTCGGGAGCATCTCGGACGCTGCCTCTGAACGTCAGAACGCCCTGCAGGAAGCCTGCAGGGCGTTCTTCATTTTTCCGCCAAACCGTTCGGATCAGCCGCGGCTGCCCTTGTGGTCGCCATCACGCATCTGGCCTGTCGGCTCCTGAACATGGGCTTCAAGGAACCACAGATGCTTGTCGAGGCCGCGGGACACTTCCGTGAAGATATCGGCCGTGTCGTCATCGCCTGCTTCGTCCGTCGTCTTGATGGACTCACGCACGTTGTTCGCCACGGTCGCATAGCGATCGATCAGCGCTGCGAGGTGGTCCGCAACGCGATAGATGTTGTTCGGATAGGGGGTGCAGGCACTATTTTTGGAAACGTCCTGCACGGTCCCGAGTGCTGTTCCACCAAGCTGTACGGCGCGTTCGGCAACGGTATCCGAATAACCGTCGATGCTGGTGCGGAAGCCATCAAGCATTTCGTGGACCCCGATGAACTGCGGTCCCTTGAGGTTCCAGTGAGCCTGCTTGGTGATCAGCGCCAGATCGATCAGGTCCGACAGGCGGGCGTTCAGCGTTTCGATGGAAACATTCTTGGTGTTGTCCGCAGTGTTGTTCTGCGTCACGTGACGGTCTGTTCTGGAAACCATGAGAATACTCCTGAGCATTGGCTCACGGCCCGTTTCAGGGGGCCGTCAGAGCCGCTGAGATGTCTTGGCACTCCGCTTGATGCGGGGCTGTCAGTGTCCCAAACGTGTTATCCTTAGGGAGGTTCCGTTGAAGGTGTTCCCATTTCTGACCTGATGGTTTTCTGTTTTGGAACAGGCCCTCATCCCCGGCTTTTTCCAAGGTTTGCCAAGGCCTGTTTCAGGCATTTGGTGCGGTGATGACATAAATCTTTCATCCGGTGTCGTTCCTGTTCCGGTTGTTCTTCCCTGACAGGAGGGCTAATGCACTGATGTGGTGGCTTCGGTCGCCGGATAATGCCCGTTTTTCAAGTCAGAGCTTCTCACGCATGACCCTTGCCACAGCCACGCCGTCCGAAGAGGCCCGCGACACGGCCGGTGCTTCCAGAAGTGGAAGCCGCCGCAGCGGTCCTGATACCGCCTTCCATTTTCTGGTGGCGGCATCGGCGCTGCTGGTTCTCGTGGTGCTGGGCGGCCTTGTGGTCCTCATGGGCATTGGGGGAGGCCAGGCGTTTCGGACGTTTGGTCTGGGCTTTGCCTTCAGCGATGTCTGGAATCCGGTCGCGGATCTCTATGGTGCCTGGGCACCGTTGTTTGGAACGATTGTCAGTACGCTGATCGGTGTAGCGATTGCGCTGCCGCTGGCGTTTGGCACGGCGTTCTGGCTGACAGCGATGGCGCCGCCCCGGATTGCCGCCATCGTGGGAACAGCGGTGCAGCTTCTGGCCGCCGTGCCGTCGATCATCTTTGGTATGTGGGGCTTTTTTACGATCGTTCCCTTCATGGCGCGGACGGTCCAGCCTTTCCTGACCCATCATTTCAAGCATGTGCCGGGCATCAGATTCATCATTCATGGTGCGCCGTTCGGAACGGGTCTTATGACGGCCGGTCTGGTTCTGGCTGTCATGATTGCGCCGTTCATGACGGCCGTGATGCGTGACGTCTTCGCGGCGATGCCCAATATGCTGCGTGAAAGCGCCTATGGCCTTGGGGCCACGCGCTGGGACGTGATGTGGAAGGTTGTGGTGCCGTGGTCCCGCTCTGGCATGATCGGTGCGATCGTGCTGGGCATGGGCCGCGCGCTGGGCGAGACCATGGCTGTAACCTTCGTAATCGGGAACGTGACGGCTGTCGGCTGGTCGCTATTTGCCCCGCGCAGCACGGTCGCGTCCCTGATCGCCCTTCAGTTCCCGGAAAGTCCGGCTGGATCTCTTCGGCTTTCGGCGCTTCTGGCGCTGGGCTTCATCCTGATGCTGTTGTCATTCGCCAGTCTAGCGCTGGCGCGGATGCTGCGGGGGAATACGAAATGAGCGATAGCGTCGTCTCCACAAACGGCTGGAAGCCCAACCCCCGTGCGGCCCGTCGTCGGAGCGCCGATCATGTGGCGACCGCTTTCGGGATGGTCATGGCAGGCATCCTCGTACTGGTTCTGGCGTCCATTCTGTGGACCCTTCTGTCCCGTGGTCTTGCCGGACTGTCTGCCGCCGCGATCATGAAACCGATGGGGCCGCCGGGCTCGTCTTCCGGTCTGGCGAATGCCATCGTGGGCAGTCTGATCCAGACGTTTCTGGCCCTGCTGCTCGCGACGCCGCTCGGGCTCGGATGCGGGATCTATCTTTCGGAATATGGGACGGACACGAACAAATTCGCATCCTGCGTTAGGTTCGTCTCGGATGTTCTGATGTCGGTGCCGTCCATTCTGGTGGGTCTGTTCGTCTATCAGGTCATGGTGGCTCCGTTCGGACATTTCTCCGCGCTGGCGGGTTCCGTTGCTCTGGCCATTCTGGCTGTTCCGATTATTGTTCGCACAACCGAAGACATGCTGCGTCTCGTCCCGACCGCCATGCGCGAAGCGGGCGCGGCTCTGGGTGCGACGCGCTGGAGGGTGACGCTTTCTCTATGTCTGCGCTCTGCCAAGACGGGCGTCCTGACAGGCATTCTTCTTGCGCTGGCCCGTGTGAGCGGTGAGACGGCGCCGCTGTTGTTTACGTCGCTGGGCAACCAGAACTGGTCTTTCAGCCTCACCCGCCCGATGGCGAGCCTGCCGGTGACGATCTACCAGTATGCCGGTGCGTCCTATGAAGACTGGGTGCAGCTTGCCTGGGCCGGTGCGCTTCTGGTGACGATGGGTGTGCTGGCCATCAATATTGCCGTCCGCGTCTCGGCGCGACGCGGATGACCTCGGGAACACTGCAGGGGATGACACAGGATTCCATGATGACCAAGACTGATCCGCAGGCGGCGAAGATCCCTGAAGTGGCGCTGGCTGTCCGCAACCTGAATTTCTATTACGGCGAAAACCACGCCCTGCACGACATTTCGGTGGATTTTCAGGCCCGTCGGGTAACGGCCATGATCGGGCCGAGCGGCTGTGGCAAATCCACGCTGTTGCGAATTTTCAACCGCATGTATGACTTGTATCCTGGCCAGCGTGCGACCGGCGAAGTGATGTTCGACGGGCGCAATATTCTGGATCACGATCTGGACTTGAATATCCTGCGTGCGCGTGTGGGTATGGTGTTCCAGAAGCCGACGCCGTTTCCGATGTCGATCTATGACAATATCGCGTTCGGCGTGCGTCTGCATGAAAAGCTGAACAAGGCGGACATGGATGCGCGCGTTCAGGACGTCCTGACGCGTGTGGCGCTGTGGAACGAAGTCCGGGACCGTCTGAACGCTCCTGCTTCCGGTCTTTCCGGCGGTCAGCAGCAGCGTCTGTGCATTGCGCGTTCCATTGCGACGCGGCCTGAAGTCCTGCTGCTTGACGAACCGACCTCGGCGCTCGACCCGATTTCTACGGCGCGTATTGAAGAACTGCTTGACGAGCTTAAGGAGGAGTTCACGATTGCGATCGTGACCCACAACATGCAGCAGGCTGCACGCTGTGCGGATCAGGTAGCGTTCTTCTACATGGGGCGTCTGATCGAAGTGGACAGCGCGGACCGGATGTTCACCAATCCGAAGCAGCAGCAGACTCAGGACTACATCACCGGCAGGTTTGGATAACGCGTCATGGCTGACAGATCTCACATCGTCAAAAGCTACGAACAGGAGCTGGGCCAGCTCCGCTCCATGATGGCGCAGATGGGCGGCATCGTGGAAAATCAGGTTGCCCTCGCGCTGTCCGCCATTGCGGACCGTAACGAGGAAGCCGCCGATGCAGCGGCGCGGCAGGACCCGGAAGTGGACCAGCTCGAACGTGAGGTCGAAGGTCTTTCCATCCGTCTTCTGGCGCTGCGAAGCCCGATGGCGGGCGATCTTCGCGAGATCGTGGCAGCGCTGAAAATTACGGGCGACCTGGAGCGGATTGGCGATTATGCGTCTTCCATCGCGCGCCGTTCGCTGCGGATCCGGATGCCGGAAAACCAGATTTCGCTCTCGGGTCTACGCAGCATGGGACGCCTCGTGCAGGAAAACCTGCGCCGTTCGATTGATGCGATTACGCAGCAGGATTCCAACCGGGCCATGGAAGTCTGGCACTCGGACCGTGCGGTGGATGAATATTACACAGCTCTGTTCCGTGAACTCGTGACGTACATGATGGAAGATGCCCGCAATATCCGTGCCTGCACGGAACTGTTGTTCATCGCCAAGAACCTTGAGCGGATCGGCGATCATGCGACCAATATCGCCGAGCGCGTTTTCTACGCCGTGACGGGCGATAATCTGCCGTCCCTGCGTCCGCGCGGTGGCCCGGCTTCCGCCCTGACGGTGACGGAAACGATGCAGGAGCCGGACGTTCGGTGAAGAGCCCATCCCCCGCACGTGCCAAGGGGCTCGTTCTTCTCGTCGAGGACGATCCTGCCCTGCTGCTGATGACCTGCTACAATCTCGAACAGCGCGGTTATCGCGTCGAGACGGCGGAAGATGGAGAAGCTGCGCTTCTGGCGCTTGAGACGTCCCGCCCTGACGCCGTCGTGCTGGACTGGATGCTTCCGGGTCTCTCCGGACTGGATGTGTGCCGTCGCATCCGGGCCAATCCTGCGCTGCGTGACGTGCCGGTGCTGTTGCTGACGGCGCGTTCGGCCGAGCAGGATGCGATCCGTGGCTTGGACACGGGTGCGGACGATTATCTGATGAAGCCGTGCAGTGTCGATACGCTTGATGCGCGTCTGCGCGCCCTGCTGCGACGGCACCAGTCTTCCTACGACCGTCTGTCTTTTGCGGATATCACGCTTGACCCCGAAACGCACCGCGTGGAGCGTGGCGGGCGGATGCTGTCTCTGGGGCCGACGGAATACCGCCTGCTGGACCTGCTGATCCGCAATCCGCGCAAGGTGTTCTCCCGCGAGGACCTGCTGCGCCGGATCTGGGGGCAGAACATTCATGTCGAGATCCGGACGATCGATGTCCATATCCGGCGTCTGCGCAAGGCCATCAACGGACCGGGCGAGATGGATCTGGTGCGGACCGTGCGTGCGGCCGGTTATGCGCTGGATGACGGCCCGACGACGGACGGCGCCTGACGGGTGCCGTCGGGAGCACTTTCCGGAGCGCTGCCGGGAGGGGGACTTCCGCCTGTAGCGGACACGCTGCCTTTGCAGGTGGGCATGGTTCTCGTCTGTGTGGCGCTCGCGGGATGGGTGCTGGCGGTCTGGCTCCTGCTGCGGCAGCCGCGCGTTCCGACTTCGCCTCCTGACGATTATCTGAAACCTGTCTCTCCGGCCGATCTGCCGGTCGATCCGTTGCCCGCCTGTGCCGTGGTTCTGGATGGGCTGGGGGCGATCGTGCAGGTCAATGAAGAGGCGGCGTCCCAGTTCGGGGAAACGGTGGGCGCGATCCTGCGTCATCCGGCGGCCCGTTCGGCCCTCTCAGCGGCACTGCGCGTTCCGGCACCGTCCGGGATAGGGGAGAGTAGCAGCCGGAGTGACTTGCCGCCTGTCTGCTCGACGACGTTCACGCTTGATGTCCCGGTTCCGCGAACGCTTCACCTGATGCTGCGCCGTCTGCCGGGCGGCAAGGGGCAGGACAAGCGTGTTCTGGTCGTGCTGAACGATCATAGCGAGGCGCGGGCTGCGGATCGGATGCGGACGGACTTTGTGGCGCATGCCAGCCACGAACTGCGTACGCCGCTGGCGTCGCTGAGCGGATTTATTGACGCATTGCAGGGCGCGGCCGGGGAAAATCCAGTCATGCGACAGCAGTTTCTCGATATCATGCGTCAGCAGTCCGAGCGGTTAAAGCGCCTGATCGACCGCCTTCTGTATCTGTCGCGTGTACAGGCGCACGAGCATCAGCGCCCGCGCGATCTGGTGGATGTGGCGGATCTGATGGCGGTTGTGCTCGGGGAGGTCGCGCCGCGTTTCGAGCGGGAAGGACGCACGCTGACTCTCGAAATCGAAGACGACCTCATGGTGCGGGCCGACGAGGACGAAATGGTCCAGGTGCTGCTCAACCTGATCGAAAATGCCCTGCGCTATGGTGCAAAGGAAGACGAGCCTCTGACCATCACATTGTCGGCCCGGCGCGCCGTCATCCCCGATGATCGGTGGCCTGCGGATGGGGGCGTCATTCTCGGGATCGAGGACAATGGCTGTGGGATGGAGGCCCATCATCTGCCGCGCCTGACCGAGCGTTTTTATCGTGTTGGTGCGCCGACCGATGGAGCCGGGCAGGGGACGGGCCTGGGTCTGTCTATCGTGCGGCATATTCTGGACCGGCATGGTGGGCGTCTGCGGATTGCGAGCGCGCCGGGCAAGGGGACGACCTGTCTGGTCTGGCTGCCCCCTGCGGGGGCGACACTTGCGGTTTCGCTGGTGGAATGACAGTTTCTTTCTGAAACAATCAGAAGGTATTGTGACTGTGACAGTTTTCCGCAGTTTTCACCGGGCCGCTCTGGCCGTTCTGTTGACGGGCAGCATGTTCACGCCGCTTCATGCGGCGGATGTTCCCGACACTATTCCTGCCTGGCTGAGCGACATTAATGGCGCGCAGGCGATGGCCTGGGTGAAGGATCAGAACGATCGTACCCTGCGCCTTCTGGGGCATGGTCCGCTTTACCAGAGCCTGTATGCGACGTCCCTGAAACTGCTTCAGACGCATGATCGCCTCGCCTCTCCCATCCAGATCGACGGGATGATCTATAATTTCTGGCGGGATGACCGACATCTGCGGGGTGTCCTGCGCCGGACGACCCCGGATTCCTATGCGACCGATCATCCGGAATGGACCGTCGCGCTGGATCTGGATGCGCTGGCGGCGAAGGAAAAGCGCAACTGGGTCTATGGTGGGGTGGACTGCCTGCACAGCCAGCAGAATCTCTGCCTGCTTCATCTTTCCGACGGTGGCGAGGATGCCAAGACCGTGCGGGAATTCGATCTGCGGACTGGCAAATTCGTTGAAGGCGGGTTCAATCTTCCGCATGCCAAGCAGGATTCGAGCTGGCTGGACCGTGACACGCTTCTGGTCAGCTATCCCTGGACGTCTGCAGATGTGACGGAATCGTCCTACCCGTACATCGTGAAGCTTCTCAAGCGCGGCCAGTCTCTCGATCAGGCGCAGACGGTCTTTACTGGAAACCGGAAGGACGTCGAAGTCGGACCGGAAGTACTGCATGACGGCGCAGGGCATCAGGCCACGCTGATCCGCGAAGGTCTGGATGCATTTTCGTCGAAGCTGTTCCTGTATCGGGGCGGTCAGGTGACGCAGATTGCCATTCCCCGGAAGGCGGATGTTGCCGGGCTGTTCAATGGCCGACTGGTGATCCAGCTTAAGGAAGACTGGAAGGTCGGGGCGCAGACCTTCCCACAGGGTAGCGTGGTGCTGGTCGATCCGGCTGCGGCAACGGTCGCACCCCAACTTCTGGTGGCACCGACGGGCCGTCAGATGATTGAGGGGGCGTCCACGAGTCATGGTCATCTGATCGTCACGCTCTATGACAATGTGCGGGGCAAGATTTCGATCTACACGCCTGCGGGGGCGACCTTCACGCACCGGGATCTGCCTCTGCCGCAGAACATGTCTGTTGAACTTGCCAGTACTGACGAAGACAGCCCGGTGGCTTATGCCGTCTCGACCGGATTTCTGAGCCCGACCACGCTTTGGGAGATCAACAGCGATACGGCTTCGGTCCAGAAGCTCCATACGCTGCCAGCGCAGTTCGATGCCTCGAAGATGGCGGTGGAACAGCAGGAAGTTCGTTCGAAGGATGGCACCAGCATCCCGTATTTTATCGTCCATCCCCGGGACATGGCGCTGGATGGAACCAACCCGACACTTCTTTACGCTTATGGCGGGTTTGAAGTGCCGCTCTTCCCGTTCTATTCGGCCGGGATCGGTAATAACTGGCTGGCGCGCGGCGGAGTTTATGTTCTGGCGAATATCCGCGGCGGTGGAGAATTCGGACCGGCCTGGCACGATGCGGGTCTGAAGACCAATCGCCAGCGGATTTATGACGACTTTGCTGCCGTGGCGAAGGACCTAATGGACCGCAAAGTGACGTCGCCGCAGCATCTGGCGATTCAGGGCGGTTCCAATGGCGGTCTGCTGATGGGCGTGGAGTTCACGCAGCATCCGGATTTCTGGAAGGCTGTTGATATTGAAGTGCCGTTGCTGGATATGATGAACTACGAACACATGTCGGCGGGTGCGTCGTGGGTCGGGGAATATGGAACGGTCTCCATCCCTGAGCAGAAGGCGTTTTTGCGCGGAATTTCGCCGCTTCAGAACCTCAAGCCCGATGTGAAATATCCTGTGCCGTTCATTGAGACGACCACCAAGGATGACCGTGTCGGCCCGGTTCATGCGCGGCGTTTCGCATGGCGGATGAGCGAGCTCAAACTGCCCTATTATTACTGGGAGCAGGTTGCGGGCGGTCATGGTTTCGGAGCAAGCCAGAAGGAAATCGCCCAGACGCAGGCACTCAGCTATGCGTATCTATGGTCGGAACTGGGGCAGGCGAAATAAGTCTCCGCAATTACGCGGACATGAAAAAGGGCGCTTTGCGGAGCGCCCTTTTTTAATGCCAAAAGCCGGAAAAACGGGGTCAGCCGTGGCGGCGGCTGCGATCCAGCAGGCACCAGCCCCCGATCAGCACGGCGCCGATCAGCGGGATGGCGCCGATCGTGATCGTGCCGTCCGGGTAGTCGAAGGCCATCATGACCAGAACGAAGCCCAGAAAACCCAGCGTCGCCCATGTCGTGTAAGGCGCGCCGGGCATGTTGAAGCCCGTCGGCATGATGTCTCCACGGTTGATCGCAGCCCGCAGGCGGAGCTGGCACAACAGGATGAAGCCCCACGTGCTGATGATGCCCAGTGCCGAAAAGTTCAGGACGATTTCAAATACACGGGACGGGATGAGATAGTTCAGCATCACGCCCACCAGATACACGCCCAGAGTGGTGAGAATACCGACATAAGGCACGGAGCTTTTGTTCAGCCTGCTCAGGGCCCGGGGGCCGGACCCACCGAGGGACAGCGCCCGAAGGACCCGCCCAGTGGAATACAGGCCGGAATTGAGGCTGGAAAGCGCGGCCGTCAGCACCACGATGTTCATGATGGTGCCGATGCCCGGAATGCCAAGCGCCTGAAAGAACGTCACGAACGGGCTGGTGCCAGCATGATATTCGGTCCAGGGCAGCAGGCAGACCAGTAGGATAACCGAGCCGACATAGAACAGGGCAATGCGCCAGATCACACTGTTGACAGCGCGCGGGAGGATTTCACGGGCATCCTCGCATTCGCCTGCGGCTGTCCCCAGCAGCTCGATGCCGGAATAGGCGAACACCACGCCCTGAAGCAGCATGAGGGCTGAGAACAGTCCATGCGGGAAGATACCGCCGTTTTCAGTAATCAGGTGAAAGCCTGTCGTGTGGCCGGCCACCGGCATGCGCGTGCCGAGAATGAGGGCGCCTGCAATCAGGAAAAGCGTTAGTGCTACGACTTTGATGAGGGAGAACCAGAACTCCATCTCGCCGAAGTAGCGCACACCGATCATGTTCATGGTGCCGACGATCGTCAGTGCTACAAGAGCGAAAACCCATTGCGGAATCGGCAGGAAAACCGCCCAGTAATGCATATAGAGGGCAACGGCCGTGATATCGACGATGCCGGTCATCGCCCAGTTCAGGAAGGACAGCCAGCCCGCCATATAGGCCGCACGCTCACCGAGGAACTCGCGCGCATAGGTCACGAAGCTGCCGCTGGTCGGGCGATACATGACCAGCTCGCCCAGTGCGCGCAGGATCAGGAACGAAAAAACGCCGCAGACTGCGTAGATGATGGCAAGAGAGGGTCCAGCCATCTGAAGGCGTGAGCCTGCTCCAAGGAACAGCCCTGTACCGATGGCACCCCCGATAGCGATCATCTGGACATGACGGCGTCCGAGATCCTTGTGATAGCCTTCCTCGCTGATGGCCCCTGTCTGATGGGTCGGGGTGTGATCGGGAGCCGGGCTTGTCGTCATCTGCGCGTCCTGAGAAGTCGTCTGGAAGGGTGTTCGGTGAAGCTGAAAGGGCGTGACGAGAGGCGGAGGCCGGGTGGGCCTACGCTTCATGCGCGGCAGCTATGTGTCTCATGCATGGAAACATAGGCGAAAGTCGCCACATTGCCAACGCGGATTGATTGCATGGGTGAAACTGGGCTGCTGACTGTGCCTTCAATGCCCCGGCGGAACGGCCATGCAGGCCATTCCCTGTCCGGAAAGAGTTGAGCAGGCTTCGGCGGCTCCAACGCGGCTGATCCCTGTCAGGCGCGCACGCCAGACCGTGGTGCCGTGGCTTGGTGTGGGATGGACTTCGATTCGGGCAGACTGAAGCGGCGCAAAGGCCGCCTGCCGCGCCATGGTTGCGGCGAATTTGGCCTGTCCGATACTGCCAAATGCCCCCACTTGAACGGCCCAGGACCCATAGCTTCCTGGCCGGTGATAGCCCACGACCACTGTGGTCGATTCCGTCGGTTGAACCGGAAACGTATGCGGCGTCAGCATGACGGGAGGCGCAGGGAGAGGACGGGACGCGACCGTGGCAGAAGGCGGAGGGAGTTGAGAGGTCCCAACAGGTTGGATGGCACAAGGGACGTTCGGATCGTAGGCGTCGTCCGGATTGCAGGGCACGGCACTGGGAGCGGCGATCGGTTCTGCAATCGGTGTCTGGGCCGCAGCGCTCGTGACATGTCGGTTTGCCCAGACCTGCTCGACACTGCGCGAGGCCGTCATGACGGGCGCAGGAGTGCTCCGGGCCGCTGGCAGTCCGGCATAGGAGGCTCCGGACTGGAAGGCGTTCAACTGATCTGCGCTGGCATAGGCGGCCAAGGGGCCTGTCATGGCAATCTGCGTGCCCAGATGAGGTGTGATGTTTGCAACGTAATTGACGGTTTCGTTAGGGAGTTGGCGTCCCTCGGAAAGGTACTCCTCAAGTCGCTGCGGCCCTGCATTGTAGGCCGCAAGAAAGGCCGGGGCTCCGTATTTTCTCGCGAGGATACTGATATAGCCGGTGCCGGCCATGATGTTGTCATGGGGCTCGTAAGGGTCCGACCTCAAACCATAGCGCGAACGCATGTCGGCGTAGGTCTGTGGCATGAGCTGCATCAGTCCCATGGCCCCGGAATGGGAGGTGATGGGCCGTCCGTCCAGAAACTGGTGGCCCCCCGATTCCTGATGGATGACGGCCCGGATCCAGTCCTGCGGAATCGAGAAGCGGCTGGCGGCCTGTAGGATGTAAGGCCGCCAAGGATCTTCGGCCGGTCCCGGTGCGCGGTAGGCCCCGCTTGAAGAATAATAGCGGTTATAAGGAGAACGCTGGGACGCGCAGCCCGCAAGGGCCGTGAGGCTCAGGATCATAGTTCCCGTCTGAAGGAAGACTTGCCTTTTCCTGAGCATCATAAACCCACTGTTAATCTTTTACGCAGATGATGAGCACTGTCCGAAAGAGAAGGCAGGCAAACGGTGACGACGGAGACTCCGGAAAACGAAACCCCGGTCAAGAAGGGGGGTAAGCGCAAGATCATCATCCTTGCAGTGCTCGCATGCCTGCTTCTGACGGGTGGTGGAGCCTTTGCATGGAAGCATTTTCATCACGCGGCAACCCCGGCCGCCAAGACTGCTGCCCAGCCTGTGAAATGGACGACCATTACCATCCCGACCATTCTCTCCAATCTCGACTCCGGATCTGATCGGACACGATATGTCCGGATCGGCGCGCGGCTGGAGGTTGAAGACGGGAAGAATGCCGAAAATGTCGCCGCCCTGATGCCTCAGATTCAGGATGCTTTCCAGACCTGCCTGCATGGGATGCAGCCCTCGGAGCTTTCCGGAAGCGGCATCTATCGTTTGCGGGAAACAATGCTGGCCCAGATCACCAATATCGTGGCGCCTCTTCGGGTCAGGGATCTCTTTTTCGTAGAGGTGCTGGTTCAGTGACCGACGACCGACAGGCCGACACCACGTTTGCAGATCAGGATCCCGGGATACCTGCGGCGGCTTTCCCGCTCGCCGGAAACGGATTTTCTGCTTTTGAACAAGGCAGCGATCAGGTTCTCAGCCAAGCCGAAATCGACAGCTTTTTTGGGAACGATTCGGCAGTCAGCGGCCCTTCGCACAGCAGCGGAATCGAACGTGTTGTCAGTACGTCTGGCATATCGTCCGAGCGCCTGCCCATGCTCGAAGTTGTTTTTGACCGTTTCACGCGGATCCTGACCACCAGCCTGCGGAATTTCACAAGCGACAATGTTGAAGCGTCCATGGACCGGCTGGGTTCCCAACGTTTTGGAGACTATCTCGAAAATGTTCCGGGGCAGGCCATGTTCGCGGTCTTCAAGGCGGAAGAATGGGACAATTACGGTATCATCGTACTGAGTTCGTCTTTGATCTACAGCATTGTCGATGCGCTGCTCGGCGGCCATGTCCGAAACGATGGTCCGGCGATCGCCCGACAGACGGGTCGACATCACACAGCCATTGAACGCGCTCTGATCGAACCTATGGTCAGAATTATTCTTGATGATCTGGAAACAAGTTTCAGCCCGCTCTGTGCGGTCAATTTTCATTTCGAGCGTCTCGAAATGAACTCACGTTTTGCAATGATCTGCCGTGCCGGGAACGGTGTGATTACGGCACGGTTCGGCATTGATATGGAAGGTCGCGGCGGGGACGTGGACGTTGTTCTGCCGCACGCTACACTCGAGCCGGTTCGGGACATTCTGCTTCAGCAGTTCATGGGGGAGAAATTCGGCCATGACGGGATGTGGGAGAGCCATCTGGCGGAGGAGCTCTGGCAAACGGATCTGACCCTTGATGCCGTTCTGGAGGAGCAAACCGTGGGTCTGAAAGAAATCATGAAGCTCGCCCCGGGAGATCAACTGGTTCTCCGCCGAAAACCTGACGCTCCCGTCACTCTGCGGTGTGGCGAACATGTTCTTTTTAAAGGGCGTGTCGGGCGAAAGCAGGGACAGGTGGCCGTCAAGATTGAAGAAGTTCTTAACCAGAAACCCGGTACTGATCGTGCCGCATCCTATAGCTGATCGGAGCATATTTCATGGACAGATTTCAGCTTGGGATCGAAATTGCCCTTTCAGTGCTGCTTCTGGTGACTATTTTTTACAGCCTTTATCTGGGGCGGGCCCTGTCCGTGCTGCGGCGTGACCGGGGCCAGCTCGACGCCCTGATTTCCAGCCTTCAGTCCAGCAGTGCTCAGGCTCAGTCCGGCATTGATCATCTGCGTCAGACCACGGAACTCGTAGGTCGTGCTCTGGGCAAGACGGTTGAGTCCGGCAAGAGCCTGAAACGAGACCTGGCTATGCTCTGTGACCGCTCGGAAACTCTTGCCCAGCAGTTGGAATCCCTGCTGCCAGCCGGGCGTGTCGCAGCTAAAGCCGCGCCTCGGGTTGAAGAAAAGCCTGAGGAAACGTCGTTTCGTTCAGCGCTCCGTCTGAAGCCGGAGGAGGTGCGGACGATGAAGCCCAGTGGCAGCAAGAGTGCGGCCGAGCGTGAGCTTCTGCGCGCTCTGCGTCAGAAGCAGGGATAACCAGGGCATGTTTTTCCGTATTCTGCATCTCGCCTGCGGCCTGATGATTGTTCTTCTCGGGGTTAAGGTTTACGCGATTGCGGGAGATCTGATGGGCGATACAGACACCCCATCGTCCGCTCTGGCCACTGTCGCCATGGCTCAACCTCAACCTGTTGCGCCCGTAGTGGCGCCCCCTCAGGTCCAGCCTCCCAAGCCTGCTGAAACCGTTCCTTCTGCCACTGTGGCTTCTCCGAAAACCGATGATCTGTGTGCCAAAGGGGGATGCAAGGGCCCTGCACCTGCAGATGTGCCGTCTTTGGTCCAGCCAGCTGATCCTGCTCTTGCTGAGCAACTTGCTTCACGGGAGAAAGAACTGGATCGCCGGGATGCGGCTCTGAATGACCGTCAACGTCTTGTTGATGCTGCTGAGGAAGAACTCCAGCGCCGCATGACTGCGCTGGAGAATTCCCGAACTGCGCTCGAAAGCAGCGAACAACATACGGACCAGTTGCGGAACGATGACGCGGATCGGCTCGTCAAAATCTATCAGACGATGAGGCCGGAAGATGCTGCTGCGATCTTCAACATTCTTGATTTGCGCGTTGGTGTGGCGCTCCTCAACAGGATGAACCCTCGCAAGGCTTCAGCCATCATGGAAGCAATGTCGCCTCAGCGCGCCATTCTGGCGACGCAGCTCTTGGCAAATTCCCACGCACGACCTGTCTCCCGGATGGGTGGCAACGGATGAAAAGGGCGATCCTGGCCGCAGTTCTGGGTTTTTCTTCCTTTGGAGGAGAAGTCGCCGCGCAGACCAGAACGTCCAGTGTAAAATCCGGACCAGAGAAAGGCCATGTCAGTCCTGCAACAGATGAGAAGCTGTTGCCTGCTGGATGGTCGTTTCTGAACGATCCTGCACCGCTTTTCCCGCACCCGGAAAAAGCGATGCAGGAGAAACGGATTTCGGCCGATTCTGCTCCGCTATCCGAACCTCGGCCTCAAGTTGTGAATGCGCCTCCCGTAGCGTCCATGCAGATTCCCGACGCGACCGGGCTCTGGCTGCCGCTTGGAGAACTAACGCCTGTCGCGGCCTTTCGGAACGGCCAGAATATCGTCCTTGTGGCGGCTGGGCGGCATGCTCTTGATACAGCAGGCCTGTCTGGCGTCGGGCCTTTCACGTCCGTCTCCAGCAGACTTCTCCCTGATGTAACGGTTATCACCATCGGAGTGTCTGATGATCGTGATCCGGTTTTGCGTCCTGTGGGGGCGGGGTGGACGGTTTCGATCGCTTCTGACGTAAAGCCTCAGGCTGATATGCTGCTGGGGCAGGACGGAAACGCATTGACGTTCACATCGCCTGTTCAGGATGGGTTGCCACAGGTCGTGGCACTGGATGATCCGGCTTCGGGTCGGAGGCTGCTGCTGGGAATGACGCGATCGGGACGTATCGAACAGCCCATGCGCCGTCAGGGAAGCGGCTTTGCAGTTCGAAGCAGTCTGATGGGTGTGGTGGTTGCGGCTGATTCTGACGAGATCGAATTGCGTCAGGCGGCAGGAAAGCTGGTTCTGGATACGATGGGGCCGGGCAGTTTTCCTTTGATGGCGTCCAACCGGCTTCAACCCTATGGCTCCTCCCTGAGTGGCGTCAGTCTGGGAGCCGGAGCACCAGAAGAACTGCGCGAGGCGCTTAGAAGGAGTGTGAATGCTGCCGCTCTGGCTTCGTCGGCTGACCGGTTTGAGGCTCGTATGCGGGTTGCTCAGGCGGCAGCGCGCGCGGGGAATGGACCGCTTCTGGGTGAAGTCATGCAGGTGGCATTACAGGACTGGCCTGAAGGCGCGGAAAAACCTGAGGCGCGCCGGTTGCAACAGATTTCGGCCGTGCTTAACCAGCGCGAAGTCTCATCCTATCTGACTGAAGATGGAGGGAGTACTCCTGAGGATCAGCTCTGGCGCGGGATGATGCGCATGCTTATGCCGTCCGCCAGTCGGGCTGGGCAAACTGCATCAGGGACGCTGGAAAGCGACCATAGCCATACGGCAGACCTGATTGCGACTGGCTTGCCTGTTCTTCAGGCATATGCGGCCCCTTTGCGAGACCGTCTCATGCCGTCTGCCGCCCAGTGGGTGGCGCGATATGGCAATGAAAACGCGACGAAAATTCTTGAGCAGTTTCCAGATGATCCGCAGGTGGCTCTCGCGAAAGCGCTTCTGGCGGCTCGCCGGAATGCCCCGGATGCAGAAGAGAAGCTGAAGGCGCTGTCACATGAAACGTCGCCCCTGGTCTGGCCGGTGGCGCGAGAAGCGCTGCTTCGACAGGCATTGGATAGAAAAACTCTGCCGTCGCAGGCTGTGGCCGATCAGGTTGATGGCATTTTGCCGGCACTTCGGATCGCGGGTCGGGAAAAGAATGCCCGGCTTTTGCAGATTGAGGCGCTGATGAACGGTGGCAATCTCGCAGGTGCTGCGGCAGCGATTCAGGAATGGAATCGCCTCTATCCTGACGATATGGCTGAAGTGGAGCTCCAGAAGACGGATATCATCCGCCGTATGGCGCAGGCTGCCCCTTCAGGCGGGAGGCAGAATATGGATGAAGTCGTTTTTCTGAAGGATGCGCTGAACGGAGCTTCAGAGAACGTTCCCTTACTGCGGGATATTCTCGATGGTTTGGCGCGTCGTTATGAGGCCATGGGGCTGCCGGATCAGGAACGGGATGCTCTGAGGAAACTTGTGGACCTTCAGAGTGGTGCGCAGGGTATGGCGGTCCGGACCCGGTTGGCTAGGCTCGAACTCGATATGGGAGATGCCAAGGCAGCACGGCAGGATCTCTCGGCGTTTGCCGAAGGCTCTCCTGATGCGGCGCTGGCTCTGCCGGGAGGGAGCAGCAGTCAGTCCGTGGAGGTTGCGCTTTTGCGTGCGCAGATTGCGCTGGCCGATCATCGTTCGGATGAAGCAGCGGGCGAGCTTGCCACTATTCGGGATCCGCGAGCCTGGACGCTGAGGGCCCAGATGGCTGAAAAGGCAGGGGAGTGGTCCCGGGCGGTGGAGGCCCTGACGCCCATGCTGGACGCGCTGCCCGGGGCTGGCGAGGCGGCGAAGGTGCCGCTTTCTCCTGACCAGCAGGCTCTCATTCTTCGGATTGGCGGAGATGCGTCCAGAGCGCAGGATCAGCAGACGCTCAGAAATCTTCAGACCCGGTTTGGTCCGTCGATGAAAGGGACAGCTTCTGAAGGTGTTTTCAGTCTGTTGACAGGGAGCAAGGATGGCGCCGCGACGCCACCCGTCTCGGCTGGTGGTTAATGCCCTTTCGGGGGAGGGCTGACAGGACGATGTCCTTCGAGAAAAACTCTGATGCCGTAAGCCATGAATTCCTCGAGCTTTTCTTTTGAACGGCTTGGTTTGCAATGTGTGAGGCGTCCCAGTGTCGGGCCGCCGAGTGTCATGCCGAAAAGGAGGTCCGAGGCTTCTGTGATGTCGGGAATGTCCAGTCTGCCTGCTTCGGACTGAATGGTCATCCAGTTCTGAATGGGCAGAACGCGCCCCGAGAGCTGAAAAAGATCTGCGACCAGTTGCCGGACAGCGGGGTTGCGGCTTGTTTCCGTAATGACGGAGCGCAGCAGGCTCAGACGCTCATCACAGAACATGCAGGCAGCAATACTGGTCATGAGGCCCAGAAGCTGTTTTTCCATAGAGTCCGTGGGGACGGGCGTGTAGTTTATGGGAGCGAACAGCCGCTCGAGGATCAGCGTTTCGAACAGGACCTGTTTGGAGTCGAAAAACTGGTAGAGAGTTTTTTTAGACATTCCCGAGCAGGACGCGATGCTGTCCATCGACGTGGCGTGATAGCCATGGGTGATCAGGACCGAACTGGCGGCGTCGAGAATCCGGTTGCGTCTTTCCGCTTCGTCGAGCTGCGCTGGGCGGCCACAGCAGGACTGTTTCCGGTCTTCGGACTGGCTGCTCGACTGACTGGGCAAGATGAACTCCGATATTATTTCACAGACCGAATTGACGTCTGTCAAAGAAACCCGCTAGTTTCCGTCCTCGCGGGAAACTAGCGGGTTTCTGTATCACAGGATAGCGGCCGTATCATGCCTTCTTTTCAGAAAATGTCTTTGAATTGTTCTGCTGCCCTGTCTCCGGTCGGTTCGTGGGGTGGGAGGGGCAGTTTTCTGGTGCCGCTTCTGGCGCTCCCGCTGCTGGTGGCAGGGTGTCAGAAAAAAACGCCCCCTCCCCAGATGCCGCCCCAGCCTGTCGATGTGGTCACGCTCAAGACCCAGCCGGTTACGCTTGAGACGTCCCTGCCGGGACGGACGGATGCTTACGAACAGGCGCAGATCCGTCCGCAGGTGAATGGTGTCATTGTCTCGCGTGATTTCGAGCAGGGTGCGGACGTCAAGGCTGGGCAGCAGCTTTTCCAGATCTACATCGCGCCGTATCAGGCCGCTTACGATCAGGCAAAGGCGCAGCTGCTGAACGCACAGGCCGTGTCGGCGCGGGCAGACGGGCAGCTCAAGCGCTATCGTCCGCTGGTGGCGGCTCATGCCGTGAGTTCGCAGGACTATGACAATACGCTGGCAACGGCGCGTGAGGCCGAAGCGCAGGTGGCACAGGCAAAAGCAGCGCTGGAAGCAGCCGCCGTCAACCTGAATTACACGCATGTTCGTGCGCCCATCAGTGGGCGTATTGGTCGTACGCTTTATACGGCGGGTGCGCTTCTGACGGCCGGGCAGACCCAGCCGGTTGCGGTTGTGACACGGCTCGATCCGATTTACGTGGACGTCAATCTGGCCGCCACCGACATGTTGCGCCTGAAGCGTGAACTGGCGGATGGGCAGCTGGAGCGGAATGGCACGGATGCGGCGGTCGGTCTGCGGCTGGAAGACAACACCGAATATCCGGTGCGTGGAAAGCTCCAGCTTTCCGAAGTCACGGTGGATCCGGCGACTGGAACGCTCGTCATGCGTGCCGTTTTCCCGAACCCCGATCATCTGCTTCTGCCGGGCATGTTCGTGAATGCCCACATTCAGGAAGGCATTGATCCGCACGGTATGCTGGTGCCGCAGGTTGCGGTGGCACGGGATGCCAAGGGCAATCCTTATGTCATGGTCGTGGACGACGAGAACAAGGTCAGCCAGCGTTCCATTCAGGTCCTGCGGACGGTCGGCGAGTCCTGGCTCGTTTCGGACGGTCTGAAGGCAGGCGAAAAGGTGATTGTGAGCGGCCTGCAGAAAGTGCAGCCGGGTGCGAAAGTATCGCCTCATGAAGCGCCGCCCGCAGCACCTGCGGGAAAGGCGGAGTAACCCCGCATGTCATTGTCCCGCTTCTTTATTGACCGGCCCATCTTTGCGTGGGTGATCGGTCTGATCATCATGCTCGTCGGTGGTGTCGCGATCACGCGCATGCCGATTGCGCAGTATCCGAACATTGCGCCGCCCCAGATTGCCATTTCGGTCATGTATCCGGGTGCATCTGCCGAGACGGTGAACAACACGGTTGTCCGCCCGATCCTTCAGCAGATGTATGGTCTGGATCATCTCGAATACCTGTCGGCTTCGTCTTATGCGAGCGGACAGATGGAGATTGACCTGACGTTCGAGCAGGGGACGAACCCTGACATCGCGCAGGTTCAGGTTCAGAACAAGCTCCAGCTGGCCCAGCCGCGTCTGCCGGCGGAAGTCACGGCGCAGGGTCTGAGCATCACGAAGGCGACCAAGAACTTCATGATGGTCGTGGCCTTCATTTCCGAAGATGGCAGCATGTCCGGGCAGGACATCTCGGATTATGTCGCGTCCAATATTTCCGATCCGCTGTCGCGTGTTTCGGGGGTGGGCGATCATACGCTGTTTGGTTCCGAATATGCGATGCGCGTCTGGCTGGACCCGTCGAAGCTCTACAATTTCGGCCTGACGGTCGGCGATGTCCAGTCCGCTATTCAGGCGCAGAACATCCAGGTTTCTTCGGGTGAACTTGGCGGTCTTCCGGCCAAGAAGGGCATCGGGTTCGATGCCACGATCATTGGTCCGACCCGTCTGAGCACGCCTGACCAGTTCAAGGAAATCCTGCTCAAGGTGCAGCAGGATGGCAGTCAGGTGCGTCTGAAGGACGTGGCGCGGGTCGAGCTTGGGGCGCAGAGCTATGCTCTGGGATCGTCTTACAACAACCATCCGGCCGCCGCGATGGCGCTCAAGCTGGCACCAGGGGCGAACCAGCTCAAGACCGAGGCTGCCGTTCGGGCGCGTCTGGGTGAGCTGAGCCGCTATTTCCCGCAGGGTCTGAAACTCGTCTATCCGCTGGATACCGAACCGTTCATCACGCTCTCTATCCATGAAGTGGTCGAGACGCTGATCGAGGCGATCGTCCTCGTCTTCATCGTGATGCTGATCTTCCTTCAGAACTTCCGCGCCACGCTGATCCCGACCATTGCCGTGCCGGTCGTTCTTCTGGGAACGTTCGGGCTGATGTCCATTGTGGGCTACAGCATCAACACGCTGACCATGCTGGCCATGGTGCTGGCGGTCGGTCTGCTGGTCGATGACGCGATCGTGGTGGTCGAGAACGTCGAACGTGTGATGACGGACAAGGGGTTGTCACCCAAGGAAGCGGCCCGCGTCTCCATGGACGAGATTTCGGGCGCGCTTGTGGGCATCGTGCTGGTGCTGACGGCGGTGTTCCTTCCGATGGCGGCTTTTGGTGGTTCAACGGGTGTGATCTATCGCCAGTTCTCCATCACGATCGTCGCGGCCATGTGGCTGTCGGTTCTGGTGGCGATGGTCATGACGCCGGCCCTCTGTGCATCCATGCTCAAGCCGACCCACAAGGGGCATGATCGTGGGCCCGCAGCTTGGTTCAACCGGACGTTCGATCGTATGACGAACGGTTATATCGGCGGCGTGAAATGGCTGATCCGCGTGCCGGTGGTCAGTATGATCGGGTTCGTTCTTCTGACGGCGCTTGTCGGGTTCCTGTTCATGCGCGTGCCGGGTGGGTTCCTGCCGGACGAGGATCAGGGGATCATCTTCGGGCAGGTCACAATGCGCAACGGAGCGACCGAAGCACAGACGGCGGCCGTCAACCGCAAGATTACCGACTACGTTCTCAAGACCTACGGTCCGTATGTTGAATCCGTCTTCACCATGACGGGCTTCAGCTTCGCGGGGCAGGGGCAGAGTGCGGGTGCGTTCTTCATCCGTATGAAGCCGTGGGACCAGCGTCCGGGCTCTGCACACACGACCATGACCGTGTCGCGTGAGATCATGATGCATTTCTGGATGGACCCGGAAGCGCAGATCTTCGCCGTCAATCCGCCTGCCGTGATGGAACTTGGCAATGCGACCGGCTTCGATCTGGAGCTGGAAGATACCGGACATCTGGGCCATGAAGCGCTGCTGGCCGCGCGAAACCAGATCCTGAGCGAAGCGGCGAAAAATCCGCTTCTGATGGCTGTCCGCCCTCTGGGTATGGACGATGCGCCGCAGTTCAAGCTCGATATCGACCGTGAGCGCGCCAATGCTTTTGGTCTGACGAATGCGGATATCAACACGACGATCGAAGGGGCGCTGGGCTCCATCTACGTCAACCAGTTCATGCGGAATGACCGCGTCAAGCAGGTCTATATCCAGGGTGAAGCCTGGGCGCGTATGACGCCGGAGGATCTGAACCGCTGGTATGTCCGCAATGCGATGGGGACGATGGTGCCGTTTAATGCCTTTGCCTCCGGGCACTGGGTCAACGGGCCGCAGAAGGTCGAGGACTATAATGGTCTGAACTCCTACGAAATCCAGGGTCAGCCGGCCGTGGGCGCAAGCTCGGGGCAGGCCATGACGGAAATGGAGAAGCTTCTGGCCAAGCTGCCGCGCGGCATTGGTTATGAGTGGACGGGTCTGTCGTTCGAACAGCTTGCTTCGGGTGGATCGACCGGGCCGCTCTATGCTCTGGCCGTTGTGGTCATCATGTTCTGTCTGGCGGCGCTTTATGAGAGCTGGGCCATTCCGTTCGCGGTGCTGCTCGTGCTCCCGCTCGGCGTGCTGGGTGCCATCGCATCGACGCTGGGACGCGGATTGGCCAACGACGTCTATTTTCAGGTCGGACTGCTCACGACGGTGGGTCTGTCGGTGAAGAACGCGATCCTGATCGTGGAATTCGCCAAAGCCTTCTTTGAAAGTGGCGAAAGTCTGGAAGATTCGGTTCTGGAAGCCGGACGCGAGCGTCTGCGTCCGATCCTCATGACGTCGATCGCCTTTGTCTGCGGTGTGTTTCCGCTGGCGATCGCGACCGGGGCTGGATCGGCGGCGCGTGTGGCGATCGGCACCTGTGTCGTGGGTGGCATGCTCTCGGCAACGCTGCTGGCGGTCTATTTCGTCCCGGTCTTCTTCGTGGTGGTGCTGCGTCTGTTCCGGGTCAGCCGGATCAGGGACCGGAAAGACCCGTACGCCCATCTGGACAACAAGGCGGCATCTGTCGCTGAAGGGGAGCACGGCGCATGAAGGCCCGTCTCGGACTGACTTCCGGATTTGCCGGGATGCTGATGCTCTCGGCCTGTAACATGGCGCCGGTTTACCACCGGCCCACGCAGGCCATCCAGAACAGCTACCCTGCAGATACGGCATCAAAGAACACGCCTGCGGCTCAGGCTGCGTCCAATCTCGGGTGGGAGGATTTCTTCACCGACCCGCGGTTGAAGGCGCTCGTGGCGCTGGCTCTGAAAAACAACCGCGACATCGCAGCGCAGCTTGATGCTGTGGGCGTTGCGCGCGGTCAGTACGAGATCCAGAATGCCTCGCTGTTTCCGATCATCTCGGCCGGCGGGCAGGGGATGTTCATGGCGCCATCCGATACGGCAGGTTTCTCGTTTGCGCCTGGAGTTGGTGAGCATATCTCGACCCTGCGTTTGTATCAGACGTCGATCGGATTTTCGTCTTACGAAATTGATCTGTGGGGCCGCATCCGCAACCTGACGCGTCAGCAAAAGGAAACGGTGCTGAACAACGTCGAGAACGCGCGGAACGTTCTCATCACGACGGTCTCGCAGATCGGGACGACCTACATCCAGTGGCTGGCTGACCGTGAGCAGCTCCGGGTGACGCGCGCCACGCTGGCGTCCGAGCGCGATACGCTGCGGCTGACACAGCTTTCCTATGACAATGGCGAAACGGATGCGCTGACGCTGGCGCAGGTCAAGACACAGGTCGAGCAGGCGTCCGCCTACGAGGCGCAATATACGCGCGCTCTGGCGGATGACGAGCATGCGCTTCAGCTTCTCGTCGGCTCGCCGCTGCCTTCGACTTTGCCGGAACCGGCGCCTTTCGGATCGCAGACCATGATCACGGATCTGCCGGAGGGTCTGCCTTCGGATTTGCTGGAGCAGCGGCCAGACGTCCGTGCGGCGGAGCATACCCTGCTCGGGGCCAATGCCAATGTGGGTGCAGCGCGTGCGGCGTTCTTCCCCCGCTTTACGCTGACGGCTTCGGAAGGCACCAGTTCGCTGCAGTTCCGCAAGCTGTTCACGCCGGGTGCCGAAACCTGGAGCATCTCCCCGTCCATCAGCATTCCGCTGCTGACCTGGGGGCAGAGCGAAGGGAACCTGATGATGGCCAAGGCGCAGTCCCGTCAGAATGCAGCGCAGTATGAAAAAACCGTACAGTCGGCGTTCCGGGAAGTTTCGGATGCGTTGACGGCACGGGAAACCTATACGACCCAGCAGCACCACATGGACGAATTGGTGGCGCAGTCGCAGCAGGCGTTCGATCTGGCCAACATGCGCTACAAGGCAGGCATCGACAGCTATCTGACGACCCTAACGCAGCAGCGCACCCTCTATCAGGCGCAGCAGAACGACATCATGGTCAAGGCCGCGCGGTTCCAGAATATTGTGACATTGTATCGCGCGCTCGGTGGTGGGTGGAGCCAGAAGACGGTTTCGCCTAAGGTGCCCGCACAAACGCACTGACCGGAGAGCATCATGCGCAGGTTGATTGTCCCAGTACTGGCCGTTCTTGCCGTGTCAGGCGCGGCCCTTGGTACGGCCGTGGCGCAGGATGCGGATGACGGTCCTAAAAAGCCGAGCATGCACGACCTGTATCACAACTCGTCGCTGCCCAAGAGCCATGCCGATTTCAGCCGGTATCGGTATCGCCCGCCGGGGGACAAGGTGATCGAGCAGCCGGATGCCTTCCGGCTGCTGTTCCAGACGAAGGACGGTCAGCCGGACGGTTATGCCGAACGGCGGGGAACGTCGGTCTTTTATTACGATCGCTACGGCAAGCTGCGTCAGATCCAGCCTCTGCCGGAGGATGAACCGGTCGACTGAATGCTGTCTTGATACAAAGCCGCTCTGACCTGTCAGAGCGGTTTTTTTATTCAGGGTTGCGGACCGGATGCCGCCCCGGCAGAAATTTCGGGTTTCCAGAGTCGGTACCCGTTTGCTGCCAGCACGACAAAACCGGCATAGAGCAGGGCTGTCGGATAAAGGCCGCGGCTGATGAACAGGGCGACATAGGCGCTGTCTACCACGATCCATAACAGCCAGGTTTCACGATAGCGCATGGTGTCCCAGTACTGGGCGAGAATGCTGTAGGCTGTGAGGGTGGCGTCCGTGATGGGCGTGGGATCGTTGGTGAAGCGGGCAAGGACGAACGCCCAGACAGCACTTCCCGCCGCACCGCAGAGTAGCCCTTTCAGAAGCGTGGGGCGTGTCGGACGACGGACGTGGATGCGGCCATCCGGTTTCGCCATCTGGCGCCAGTGCTGCCAGCCGTAGATGACATACAGACAGAATGCGATCTGAAGCCCGGCATCGGCGTAAAGTCGGGCCTGAAGGAAAATCCAGGAATACAGCCCTGCTGCGGCCAGAGACACGGGCCAGCAGATCATGCTGCGCCGCGATGTCAGCCAGACGGCAAGTGCGCTGAGGACGGCCCCCAGAATTTCGATCAGGGACATGGCGCCGTCTGGAGAAGATGCGTCAGCTTGTGCAGGAATTGCTGTCCTGTGGGAGACGAAAACCAGTGGGTATGGCCCAGAAGATAGTCCGTATAGGCGGCTTTTACCCCGGCTCTGTCATGAACGAGTGTTTCGTAATACGCGACTTCGGACAGGGCATATTCGACGTGAACGAGCGGCAGGAAAAGCGGTACCAGACGGCGTTCTTCGCTCGAAAGGGCATAGTGTGTCCGATAGCCTGACAAGAAGGCTTCGAGGCAGTCGAGACTGACAGGGCAGTCGTTTTCGGGGTTCAGCCATGCGATAGCGGTGCGTTCAATGGCGACAGCGAGATCGTAAGCGGCACAGGTGCGGTCCGACATGCCGAAATCAAGAATGCCGCAGACCTGCGCTTCCGGTCCGGTGCCGGTCCAAAACAGGTTTGAGGGGTGCCAGTCGCCATGACCCCAGCGGGGCTGGATTGTGTCGAGATATGGCTTCAGTCGTGCATGAAAGGGCAGGAGGGCCTGCGGAAGATCGTCGCGCCAGCGGTGATGTGTCAGGGCTTTGGCAAGCCCGGCCTGATGTGGGAGCCAGCGTTCCAGCCCGGTCATCAGGTCGGAAGATGTGATGACCTCGAAGGTGGAGAGGAGCGGGCGGCGGGAAGGGCGCGCAGGGGCGTCGAAGCTTCTGGACGCCGCGTGAAGCTGGCCAAGACGCTGGCCGCCGGAGAAAGCATGTTGGGCGTTGTGGAACGCTTCCCAGGATTGCACGGTCTCGTACAGATCATGGCCGGGCATAATGGAAAAGACTTCGTAGGCCGATCCGTTGAGATCGAGCGCGGCATCCCCGCTTTTGGTGCGCCATGTGTGGCCGACAGGAACCCCCTGTTCAGCCAGATGTGTGATGAAGCGGTGTTCTTCCGCAAGGGCTGTCGCATCGCGCAGGCAATGGTCGTGGCGTTTGAGGAAAACGCGGCTTCCATCCTCCAGCAAAACAACGCCGGTGGAGGAAAAGGGGCGTCGTCCGTGCCATACGACTTGCCGCGCGGGGGAAAGAAGTGGAAAACGGGACAGGACATCGCGGGCCTCGGCGTCCGACAAGGCGGGCCAGTCCCGTCTGCTTTCGGGGCCATTGACGCCGAACTGTCCGGAAGCCCCCATCATGCTCAGAACCCCGTCGAAGCGGTGAACAGGGCTGCAAACCCGCCTCCGATAAAGTAGCTCGGGGCACTTCCGGCGATGGTAGTGCCATACACGCCGGTTGTGTCTTTCGCATTCATGGTCGGGCTCGCCACGCCGGAAAGGTAGTGTTCGTTCGTGATATTGATGAAGTTCATCCGCAGGGTCGGTTGATGCAGATGGATATGGTCCGAAAAGCGGTAGCCGATGGCGAGATCGCCGGTCGTGTGATCCGAAACGCGCTCGTCGTTCATGAAGGTCGCGTACTGGTGGCCGGTGTAATGCACGGTGGCGACGCCGAAGATATGCCCGTCATCGTAGCTCAGCCCGGCCGCGGCCTGAAGCGTCGGGCTGCGCACGGCGATGCGGCCACGGGTGCGCAGCAGGTCGCCGCCCGACATTAGGTCGTTGTCGATCGTGGCATGCAGGTACTCGCCCGAGACATAGGGGCTGAAATGATGCCAGGGGCGCAGGCCGATTTCCACGTCCACGCCGCGTGAGGTCTGGCCACCCGCGTTCATCGTCGTACTGACGACGGAGCCGTTCTGGACAGCCTGAGTGGAAACCTGGCGGTTGGTGAAGTTGTAGTTGAACAGCGTCAGGCTGCCGATGATCCAGCGCCCCGTGCGGCGGTATCCCAGTTCTTCGGAAATGGAATATTCGTTCCGGACGTCAGCCGATCCGGTTCCGTACATTTCGCCCGAAGAGGGGTCATAGGTGTTGTACAGCGCGCTCTGATCCGGGGCGCGGAAATTGGTTGTGGCGTTGAAGAAGATCTGGTTTTCCGCGTCAATGCGCCAGCGGACGCCAAGGCGGGGCAGGGGCTCCATGCTGTTGGAGCCGACATGGTATTGCGGGCCCGGCATGCTGTTCGTGCCATCGCGGCTCATCATGACGGCCTTGAACCCGAGGTCTATGGCCAGATGGTCATGCAGCAGAGACATGTGGTCGCCGATGAACAGCGCGTTGGTCTGTGAAATGGTGTGAAAGCTGCCGCCCAGAAGGCGTTCGCCGTTGGACAGGCGGATCACGTCGCGGCCGTTTTGCGCCCAGATGTCCGGCGCATAGCCGTTGGTCTGGACCGCCGTGAAGGGCTGCTGCTCGTTGTCGTCACCGTAATCGTACCAGTACCCGAGGACGAAATCGTTCCAGCCGGTTTTGTAATGCAGCGCGCTGGTAAAGCCCGAGCGGTAGCTGCGCTGGGTGTAATCCGCGCGGACGACGCCCACGCCGTCCTGCGCGCCGGGAAGGTTCAGCGTGTCGGACAGGGCCTGTGTGCCTTGGTAAAGCCCGGTTTCGGACAGGGTGCTTCCGCCCGGCCAGTTACCATATGCAAGCTGCGCGTAGGGTGTGGCGTCCAGCGTCAGATGGTCAGTCAGCGTCAGATGAACCGGCGCGCCGCCATAAAGCGTGCGCTCTCCGTCCCGCCACAGACGCCAGTAATTCGCGCCGTTTTCCGGATTGCTGCTGTCATAATGGGCCAGCAGGTTGTTCTGGCCTTTGATCCCGTCCGATTTCCATGTGTCCATCGTGGGTTCGGGATACCAGCTTGTGATGGTTGTGTTGAAAGTGCCGATAAGGCTGGCGCGGTTGCCTTGTCCCCATTCCTTGAGAAAATTGAAATCGACATGCTGCTTTTCGTCGCGTCCGGGCCCGCGCCAGTTGTCGGTCGCGCCGTGGGAGTAGGAGACGAAGCCACGGATGCCGGTATGGGCGATGTCGCCGGTGTCGAGGCGGATGAATTCGCGGTTGGTGTTGTAGGATCCGTAAGACACGCTGGCGTCGCCACCCGCTTTTTTGGCCGGGTCGCGGAAGGTCAGGTTCATTAAACCCCCGGCGGCGTTCAGGACCGGGCTGTCCAGATCGGCCGAGCCCTGCGACAGGGCGATTTCCTGATAGTTCTCACTGTCCGCGAATTGGCTGGGCGTGCCGGAATACGCGGCGACATCGTTCAGCGGCATGCCTTCGAGCACATAACCGATGGCGCTGTTATCGAGCCCTCGGACGGTGATATCGGTATTGGGGGAAAATCCCATCGGATCGGACGAGGATACATTGGCGCCGGGCAGCATGGATGCGAGCTGAAAGGCCGTTGCCATCGGGGCCTGTTTGGAAATGAAATCCTGACTGACCGTACTGACGGATTTCACACCGTCCTGTGGGTGGATCAGGCCGCCTCCCGGCTGGTTTCCGGGGGCGCTGTCCGCAAGCCGGTGAACGACAATATGTTCGGCTGGTGCCGGGCGCGGTGCAGTCGCGGCTGAAGGGGCGGGTGCTGTGTGATGCGTTGGCGGTTTGCTCGTATCGGCCGCGTGGGCGACGGACAGGCAGACCGTGGTGCCGATCAGGGCGGGCAGGATGCCATGATACCGCAGGCGGGACGCAGCAGAGTCTCCGGGGTGTCCGTGGGCCATGATGGAAAACGCCTCGCCTGCAAGCAATGGGTGTTCAGCGCTGGCAGGAAGGGTTCAAGCTGCTGGCTGGCGGGATCATGAAAATGCGTCCGGCAGGCAGCGACCACCATCCCTCCGCCAGTGTGAACTGGATCAGGTTCAATGGGTCACTGCGTCCTATGACGGACAAGCGTCATGCCAGCAGAATCTCAGCCCCTTGTCGGGGCTCCCCACGGTGAAACCTCAGAAATCCTCCGGAGACGGAAAATTGTCAATATGAGCAGATTCTGTCCGGGCCGTGCAGGGGAAGTGTTGCAAACAATTTCGAGAGTATTCTTCATTCTTTATTAATAACGACATGTATAGTTTTCAAAAAAATCACGCCAGTGCCTGAACGGGGCGTGAGACCTGAGGTCAATAAAGGCGATCATGTTAAACTGGATTGAAAAAACCGCTTACGTTCGCCAGAAAATCAAGGTGCTGTTTGCGCTTCTTGTTCTGATCGCCGTAGTACAGTTTGCTGTCGAACAGCTTTGCGATCGTCTGTTTGTTCATTACCAGCATGAACAGATGCTGTCGCAGTGCATGGGGCTGCTGTTTCAGGTTGGACTGACACTTCTGATCGCCCGGTTCGCCATTCATGTGATTGCCGTGCCTTTCGAGCAGATTACCGCTGCGACGGAGAAGGTTGCGAGTGGCGCTCTCAACATCACCATTCCGTGCCTTCATCATCGTGACTGTGCGGGGCGGCTGGCACGCTCTCTCCAGTTGTTCCGGGAGAACAGTCAGAAGCAGTTGGCCCTTCAGGAAAATTCGGCGGAAGAAGCGCGCGATGCGGCGCAGATCCAGAAGGAACTGTCCGGCCGCAGCGAGCGGATTCGCCGTGTGCAGGATGAGACGATCGGAACCATCTGTGCGGGGCTAGAGATTGTGAAGGAAGGGGATCTGACCTTCATGTTCGGCGACGGTTTTCAGGACCGGTTCGAGGAATTCCGGCAGAATTTCAACACGCTCATCCAGATCTATCGGACGGCGATCGCCAAGATTTCCGATGCGACTTCCGTCATCGCTAACGGAACCGCCGAAATCGCCTCCGCTTCAACGGAACTGAGCGGAAGGACGGAACGTCAGGCCATCACTCTGGCCCAGTCTGCCGCCTCCATTAACAGCATCACCCAGACGGTCGGCAAAACGGCGCGTTCTGCGGTGAGGGCGCGTGAAACGGCTCTTGAAACGCGGGGGCAGACCGTCGTGGTTTCGGAGATCATGCATTCGGCCAACCGGGCCATGGGCGAAATCCGGACGTCGTCACGACAGGTCGAGAGCATTCTGGGCCTGATTGAGGAAATCGCGTTCCAGACCAATCTTCTGTCGCTGAATGCCGGGATCGAAGCAGCCCGCGCGGGAGAGGCCGGTCAGGGTTTTGACGTTGTGGCCAAGGAAATCCGGGCGCTTGCGCAGCGCTCCGCAAAATCGGCGCAGGATATCCGCAACATCATTACGTCTTCGGGCCGACAGGTGGAAGAGGGTGTCCAGCTTGTCGGGGATGCGGACCGCTCGATGAAGGTTATCAGTGAGCATGTGGACGGCATCACGTTGCTGCTTGAAGACATTTCCCGCTCCACGACGGGTGAGGCCGAGAGTCTTGAGACGATCAACAAGGCCATCAACGAAATGGACCAGATGACCCAGCGCAATGCCGCGATGGTGGAAGAGGTCAATGTGGCCTGCCGGAATCTAAGCAACGAGGCGAAGGATCTTTTCGCCGAACTGTCCAAATTCCGTTTCAGCCCGTCACAATCTGCAAGCAGGAGACCGGGGTCCATACCCCGTGAACTGGCTCCGGCGGGTTTCTGAGGCTTTTCAGGAAAGTGAAAGACGCATTTTCCTGACATGTCTCGACATCGGAGCCGATATTCCCGACACTGACGCCCATGGTTGTCAGTCCGCTCTTTCTTTCTGCGCTGAATGACGGGGCCTGCCCATGATGGGCGGGGCCTTCCGATCTCTGGGGCGGCGGAATTACCGCGTCTGGGCCATGGGGGCACTGGTTTCGAATATCGGAACCTGGATGCAGATGACGACGCAGGACTGGCTGGTCCTGACGGAACTGACACGGCATGACGCAACGGCAGTCGGGATTGTCACGGCGCTTCAGCTTGCGCCGCCCCTTCTGCTGATTTTCTGGACCGGAAAAATCGCCGACAGGGTGGAGAAACATCGCTTCCTGCTTCTGACACAGGCTGCTCTCGGTACACTGGCCATCGCGCTCGGGGCTTTGGTGGTGACGGGGATGGTCCGGTTGTGGGAGGTGGATCTGTTCGCCTTTCTGAGCGGTTGTGTGGCGGCGTTTGACAGTCCGGTCCGGCAGATTTTTGCCGGTGAACTCGTGGGCGAGGAAGACTTGCCGAATGCGGTGGCGCTCAATTCCGTGTCTTACAATGCAGGCCGCATGATCGGACCTGCGGTCGCCGGATTCTGTATTGCGGAACTCGGTTCGGGATGGTCCTTCATCCTGAACGGGTTTTCGTTCTATGGCGTGCTGATGTCGCTCCTGTCTCTGCGGACGCAGGATCTGCACCGTCTTTCGGCCCGAAAGCCGGAAAGCGCGCATCAGGAAAAGCAGGATCTGCTGTCGGGGGTGCGGTATGTCTGGAAGCGCGATGATTTGCGGACCATCCTGTTCATGCTGTTTCTGCTCGGTGCCTTCGGACTGAATTTCCCGATTTATATTTCGACCATGGCTGTCAGTGTCTTTCACGTCGGGGCGCATGGTTACGGGGTGCTTAATTCAGCCATGGCGGTGGGGACGATTACGGGCGCGCTGTTCGCTGCCAGCCGTAAAACCATGAAGTTCTCGGCGCTGCCGCAGGGGGCGATTGTGTTCAGTCTGGCCTGTCTGCTGGGGGCGCTTGCGCCGGGATACTGGGCGTTTGCGGTCACGCTGGTCATGGCGGGGATGTCGACTCTGACATTTACGGCGGTGAGTAACAGCTACATGCAGCTTGCGACCGATCCGGGCATGCGCGGACGCGTGGTGTCGATCCGTTTTGCAGTCTTTGCGGGCTCCTCACCGCTGGGCGCGCCGCTGGTGGGGATGGTGGCCAATTCGCTGGGGCCGCGCTGGGCGCTGGGTGTGGGGTCTTTGTCGGGGATTCTGGCGGCAGGGGTGGCGCTGCTTTATCTGCACCGTACGCAGACGGATAAGGAAACGGTGTCCTGATGAGGCGCTGGGTTGTAAGCGGGTTGACGTTTGGTGCGGTTCTCCCGGGTCTGTTTCTGCTCTGGATGGGCTTCGTGGCGTTTCGGGGGCTTTCAGCCGTGCCGAAGCAGTCTGAAATGGCGGTTATTTTCGGGACGGCGGTGACTGCGAAAGGCAAGCCCCGCCCAGCGTTGCAGGAACGGTTGCAGGAAGGACTGCGGCTCTGGCGTGCTGGGCTTGTGCGGACTGTCATGGTGAGTGGTGCGATCGAGAGCGGCAATCGTCGCGACGAAGCCCGGATCATGGCGGACTGGTTGATGGTGCGGGGTGTGCCGGAAGCCGCCATCATTGTGGATTCGCACGGGAACAATACCTGGCTGACGGCCCTGCATGTCGCGCGCCTGCATCCACAGAGGGCGGTCGTGGTCACGCAGTGGTTTCACATTCTGCGGGCAGAATGGGCGCTGGGCCGGGCAGGCGTGTCGCCGGTGTCGGGGGCAGCCCCGTCACGGTTCCGGCTGGCGGAGCTTTGGTATCTGTTTCGGGATTCCGTGGCGCTTCCGGTTTATGTGCTGACGAAAGCGCCGCCCGGCTGACTCAGTAGGGAACGCCGATCTGTTCGATGGCTGTGGCGAGAGAAGGTGCCAGAGGCATCATGGGGGCCAGTGTGGACTGATAAGCGTGATACAGGTCGCCCTTGCCCTTGTAGATCGTTTCGGTGGGTTCGCCTTCGGGGCTGACTTCGTTGAACCAGCTTCCGAAATCCCGGTCGATCAGGGTTGTGTCGATATAGTCCCAGATCGTGCGGTACCAGTGCTCGTAATGGGGGTTTCCGGTCCGCTTGTAGAGGTTGATGGCGGCTGTCAGCGCTTCGGCCTGAGCCCAGTGGATGCGGCTGCGGTTGTGGGGGGCGTGCTCCCAGTTGATCGTGTAGAGCATTCCTGGCCGGCCATCGGCGTTCCATCCGGTTTTCATGCCCGTTTCGAATAGCGCCTGCGCGTCATGCAGCATCCAGTCCGGGGCCTCCAGCCCATGACGGAGCAGGGCGGCTTCGAGCTTTAAGGTCAGATGCGCCCATTCCACGAAATGCCCCGGCGTCATGCCATAGGGGCGCAGGTCGTCATTGGGTTTGTTGCTGTGATAATCGCGCATGAGGGTCCAGTCGCGATCGAAATGCTCCGGCATGGCGAAACCCTGCCCGGCGGCCAGTTCGTGCACGAAGCGGGTGACGATGCGCCGGGCGCGATGCAGCCATTTCACGTCTCCGGTGACGTCCGCCAAGGCCATGAAGGCTTCGGTGGAGTGCATGTTGCTGTTTGCACCTCGATAATTTTCCTCGTCCGACCAGTCTGGCGCGAAGCTCTCGCGCATGACGCCTTCGTCCTCGCTCCAGAAATGGGTGTCGATCTGATGGATGGCGTCTTTGAGCAGTTCGCCTGCGCCTTCCGCTCCGATCAGGACGGCGGAAGAGGCGGCAAGGGCAACGAACGCATGGAGGTAAGCCTGTTTGCGGTCATTGTCCTTGTCCGCGAAATGCTGCCAGCCGCCATGGGCGTCATCGCGGAAATGCGTGCGCAGGGCGTGAATGCCGTGTGTGACCAGCGGTGCGCTTCCGGGCAGGCCCTGAAGTTCGGCCAGGGCATAGGCATGGACGCAGCGTGCGGTCAGGGTGGCTTCGGGTTTGGCATTTTCGGGGAGGGTGCCTTCCAGATCCAGTCCCGCGAAGCCTCCGTCCACGCATCCACCTTTGCTGAAGTCCAGAAGGCGACGGCCCTGCATTTCCAGCCAGGCCCGGTGCGAGGGGCGGCGGATCCAGCTGTCGCGGCTGAGCAGGGTAGGCGAAAGGCGATCGGTCATGGGGCACTCCGGGCAGATCGGCGGATTTGGGCATCAGGACGTTTCAGACGGGCCGGGGTTCCAAAGTGGCGAACACGCAGACATGAACCTCACGAAGATGCGCATCGATGCGGATGTGGCTTGCGTCGCGCGATGGCTTTGCCGATACATGAGTGTATGACTGAGCGTTCTTCGATCATTGTCGCCCCCAGCCTTCTGGCTGCTGACTTTTCCCGCCTCGGGGAAGAGATTGCCTCCATTGCGCGTGCGCCGTGGCTCCATCTCGATGTGATGGACGGGCATTTCGTGCCGAACATCTCGTTCGGCCCTCCGGTGATTGCGGCATTGCGCAAGCATACGGATGCGAAATTCGACGTGCATCTGATGATTGATCCGGTCGATCCATATCTGGAAGCGACGGCAAAAGCCGGTGCCGACCATATTACGGTCCATGTCGAGAACGCGCCCCATCTGCACCGCTCGCTTCAGACCATCCGCGCGTTAGGCTGTCGTCCGGGTGTGGCGATCTGTCCGGCGACGCCTGCCGTGGCGTTGTCGGAAGTTATGGATCTGGTGGACATTATCCTCGTCATGACCGTCAATCCGGGTTTTGGCGGACAGAGCTTCCTCGATAGCCAGCTTGCCAAAATCAGAACGCTGGCGGAGATGATCCGCAAGAGCGGTCGTGAGATCATTCTTGCCGTGGATGGCGGCATCGACCCGCAGACGGCGCCGCGCGTTGTCGAAGCCGGTGCGACCATGCTCGTCGCAGGATCGGCGATTTTTGGAAAAGAAGACCGGGACGCGGCGATCCGGGCGCTTGAAGGACCGTTCGTGGAACAGACGCCCGGATGACAGGCAGTCCCTGGCTTCGCGGTCTGCGTCTCTCTCTTGCCCGTCTGCCGTTTGGCGCGCCTGCCCCCGAAGGGCCGGTGCATGTGTTCCGTGATCCCTGGAAAGGGGATGCGGAGCAGGGGGCGCGCCTGATTGGCGGGAAGTTCCGTTTCGACCGGCACGATTATGTCCTGCCCAGCGGCAACTGGGAGCGGGGCCCCTGGCCCGAACCAGCGCGGGAATGGCTGCATGGGTTCGGCTGGCTGCGGGACCTGAGGACGCTCGGGAGCGACAGGGCACGCCTGACTGCGCGCGGACTCGTTAGTGACTGGCTGGCGCACCCGCCGACAGATCCTCTGGTCCGTGATGCCTGTGTGACGGGATCGCGTCTGGCGTCGTGGCTGTCGAACCATGAGTTCTGTCTGGCATCCGCTGATCCGCGACTTCAGCAGCGTCTGATGGAGCGGATGCTGGTGGAGGGGCGCACCATTGCGGCCCTTCTGCCGCTGCCGCCGCAGGGTGCGCGGGGGTTGATGGCCTTCCGTGGGCTTTTGGCTGCTGCGATGGCAATGCCGGAGCAGACCGGATTCATGTCGCGCTTTCTGCGCTATCTTCCGGCGGAGTTGGAGCGCCTTGTTCTCGCGGATGGGACCGTGATTGAGCGTAGTCCTGAGGCGCAGTTTCTGGTGGCGCGTGAGTTGGCGGAAATGTCCGTCATGTTTCGCACGGCCCATGCGAGTGTGCCGCCGTTCATCGACCGTGCCTTGGACAAGGTCTGTCCTGTTCTGCGGGCCATGCGGCACGGGGATGGAGGGCTTGCGGTCTTTAATGGGGCGAACGAACGGCACAGCGCGGCGGTGGAGGATGTTCTCGCGCAGGGATCGCGCCAGAAGCTGATCGCGCCTGCCATGCCGCAGGGTCGCTTCACGCGGCTGGCGCTCGGGAAATCGCTGCTGATTGTCGATAGCGGACCGCCCGCCCAGGCAGGGTTCGATACAACCGCTCACGCTGGAACGCTGTCTTTTGAATTCTCGCATCAGCGGCACCGTCTGTTCGTCAATTGCGGCAGTGCCGTGATCGGGGCGTGGCGTGAAGCCATGCGGAGCAGTGCGGCCCATACGGTTCTCGTCGCGGATGGTCTGTCGTCGGCGGATTTCGGACCTGATGGCGGCATGACGCGCCGTCCGGTCACTGTCTCCTGCGACCATCAGACCGATGGGACCGCCCACTGGTTGGATATGTCGCATGACGGCTATCACGCGCCTCTGGGCGCGAAATGGACGCGGCGTCTGTATTTCGGTGCTGATGGTGAGGACCTGCGCGGGCAGGAACTGATCGACGGCGAGCGTAATATCGATTTCGCCATCCGTTTTCACATCCACCCGGATGTGACGGTGACGCAGGATGACGAGGATATCATCCTTCAGGTCGGCGGGACGATCTGGCGTTTCAGGCAGCGAGACGGTGTCGTACGTCTGGAAAACGACGTGTATCTAGGGCGTGGAAAACGCGAAATCTGCCGCCAGATCATCATCACGCCGCAGCCGGTTGCCGAGGTTGCGGCCCCGCCTGAGGGCGACAGCGCGCCCGAGCCTGAAAAACCCGCAGTGCAGAAGCCGGTCAAACGGACTCATCAGAGCGTGACATGGCTTCTCGAACGCATTCCGGAATAGGCCGTCTCGTGTTCAGGGTTTCGGCGTGAAGATCCTCGAAATTACGAATGTGGATTTTGCGCTCAGGCAGTTTCTACTGCCGCTGATGCGAGAACTGCGCGAGGCCGGGCATGATGTTCAGGGGGCCTGTGCCGAAGGGGCCCATCTTCAGGCTGTGCGGGCCGAGGGCTTTACGGTGCATGGCGTTCCGATGGCGCGATCGCTGTCGCCGGTTGCCCAGTATCGCGCTTTTCTTGCGTTATTGCGCCTGATCCGGCGTGAAAAGCCGGATCTGGTGCATGGCCATATGCCCATTAGCGGTATTCTGGCACGGTTTGCCGGCCGACTCTGTGGAGTACGGATCGTGGCCTATACCTGCCACGGCTTTCTGTTCAACCAGCCGGGATCATGGCGCCGTCGGATGCTGTCCCTGATACTGGAATGGGCAGCGGGTCGCATGACGGATCTGTATATGACCGTTTCGCGCGAGGAAGCGCGGGATGCGCGTCGGCTGCATCTGAACCGCAACCCTATTGCCATCGGCAACGGCCGGGACCCGGAACGCTTTCATCCCGATCCGGCCGTCCGGGCCAAGATACGCGAGGAACTTAGGGTTCCGCAGGATCGACCGGTGGTTATCGTGGTGTCGCGTCTGGTGCGGCACAAGGGGCATCCCGAGTTGCTGCGGGCGATGGAAGATGTTCCCGATGCCGAACTCTGGGTCGTTGGCGAGCGCCTGCCTTCGGATCACGGGGCGGATCTGACGGCACCGTTCGAACGTGCAGGGGAGCGTCTGGGGCCGCGTCTGCGGATGCTTGGATATCGGGAGGATGTGGCCGAGCTTCTGATGGCGGCGGATATTTTCGCGCTGCCCAGCCATTTTGAAGGTTTGCCCATGTCTGTCATCGAGGCGATGCTGACAGGGCTACCGGTCGTGGCGACGGATGTTCGCGGACCCAGAGAGCAGGTCGTGGATGGAACAACCGGATTTCTGGTGCCGCCGGGGCTTTCTGCTCCGCTTGCCCGCGCCCTGCGTCTTCTGGTGCAGGACGCGGCGTTGAGAGAGTCCATGGGTAATGCCGCAAGACGGCTGGCGCTGGAGACTTATGACGAGCGTCGTATTCTCCGGCATGTCGTGGCTCTGATGGAAAAGGTTGCCTCTGAGCATGCTGTCGGCGGTCAGAGAGACTGAGAGTATTTCGTTTTTTCAGTCTGCTTTGATGAATACTTGAAAATCATCTTTTCAAATCACGATCAGATATTGGTATTACTATCAGTACTAAAATACTCCGGTTATGATGACTTCGATTCTCCCGTAAACTTGTCTTTTGTTTTTATGTTGTTTTCATGAGACTGTGATCACACGCGTTGATTGAAGGCAAAGGTATTCCCATGAAGGTCGGTCTGTTTGTTCCCTGTTATGTGGACATGTTTCATCCCGAGACAGGAATTGCGACGCTGGAACTGCTGGAACGTTTCGGACTGTCCGTTGAATATCCTGTCGATCAGACATGCTGCGGCCAGCCCATGACCAATACCGGCTGCGAGCGCGAGGCCGCCAAGACGGAAGAACTGTTCGTCCGCAATTTCGGGAAATACGACTACATCGTTACGCCGTCCGGAAGCTGCACCAATCAGGTGCGCAACAACATGACGGCCATCGAACAGACCGATGCCGTCAAGCATGTTCGCAGCCGCACCTATGAACTGGTCGAGTTCCTGCACGACGTTCTCAAGGTCGATGCGTTCCCCTGGGCCGAGTTTCCGCATCGTGTTGCCTTGCACAACAATTGCAACACGCTGCGGAATCTGCGGATTGCCAGCATGAGCGAACGTCGGGAAGAGCCGTTTTCCAAGCCGAAGGCGCTGCTGGGGATGGTCAAGGGCATTGAATTCGCCGATCTGACACGGCCTGATGAATGCTGCGGCTTTGGCGGGACGTTCTCGGTGTTCGAGGAAGGTGTTTCTGCCAAAATGGGGCAGGATAAGGTCACAGACCAGCTCAAATCCGGGGCGGAATATGTCACGTCATCCGACAGTTCCTGCATGATGCATCAGGAAGGCTGCGCGCGGCGGATGGGCGCCAACCTCAAATATATCCACATCGCCCAGATCCTGAACGGAGCACGCGCATGACCGCCGAACTGCATGAAGAGCTGACGGACCCGCATGGCGAACAGCTCGATCACGGTGCCGCGTCCTCCCGGCCTCTGAAATCCCGGATTGCGGAGCCTCAGCCCAGGGGGGCGAAAATCCGTGGCAACCGGCCTGTTGACCAGTCCGAAGCTGCGAACCGCTTCATGGCCGCGACCGAACATGAAGCCATGCATGACGCGCGCCTGTGGGATCTGCGCCAGAAGCGCGACAAGGAAATGCATGGGATCGAGGAGTGGGAAGAACTGCGGAACCTCGCCTCAGGCATCAAGGAACACACGCTTTCGAAGCTCGATTACTATCTCGAACTGTTTGAGAAAAATGCGACGGCCAACGGGATCAAGGTTCACTGGGCGAAGGACGGGGCCGAGCATAACGCCATTGTTCTGGAAATCCTGCGGAGCAGGGGCGTCGAGCGGCTGATCAAGAGCAAGTCCATGCTGACGGAAGAATGTGGCTTCCGGGAGTTCATGGCCCACAATCATGTCGAGGTGATTGAAACGGATCTTGGCGAACGCATCCAGCAGTTGGATGATGAAGCCCCCAGCCATGTCGTGGTTCCGGCCGTGCACAAGCTGCGCACCGATGTCGCCAGCGTTTTTGCCAAAACGATCGGCTCTGACCCTGACAATGCCGATGCACATTACTTGACGGAATGTCAGCGCGAAGCTACGCGCCCGCTGATCCTCTCGGCGCAGGCAGGGATGACGGGCGGTAATTTCGTGGTGGCGGAAACGGGGACGTTCGTTGTCTGCACGAATGAGGGCAACGCGGATCTGTCCGCCAATACGCCGCCGCTGCATATCGCGTCCATCGGGATCGAGAAGCTCATTCCCGGCCTGAACGAGTTGCCGGTCTTTATCCGGCTGCTGTCGCGGAGCGCGCTGGGGTCCCCGATCACGCAGTATACGTCGCATTTCCGCGGCCCGCGTGAGGGTGGCGAGATGCATGTCGTGCTCGTGGATAATGGGCGTTCCGAGCGTCTGGGAATGGAAAAGTTCTGGCCGGGGCTGAAATGCATCCGCTGTGGCGCCTGCATGAACACCTGCCCGGTTTTCCGGCGCAGCGGTGGTCTGAGTTATGGCGCGACTTACGCCGGGCCGATCGGGCTGATTATCGACCCGACCTTCAACGTCCATAAATACCGCAACCTACCGTACTCATCGACGATGAACGGGAGCTGCACCAATGTCTGTCCGGTGAAGATCAATATTCACGAACAGATTGCGGACTGGCGCAAGACGCTGGCGGGCGATGGGGAAATCTCTCCGGTCAAGAAGGTCATGATGAAGGCGGCGGGCGAGGTTCTGGCATCGCCTGTGGTCTATCGCGCGAGCCTGCCTCTGGGACGGAGCGCGCTGCGGCACCTGCCGCATTTCATGCTGTACAACAAGCTCAATACTTGGGGCCGCAAGCGCGACATTCCCGAAACGCCCAAGCAGACGTTCAATGAGTGGTACCGCAAGAACCGGAAGTCGCAGGAAAAGTCGCAGAGCGAGGGAGAAAACTCATGAGCGGCTCACGCGACGCCATTCTGGGCGCAATCCGGCACAATCATATTCAGGGCGAGCATCCCCGTCCTGCCGTGCCGCTGTTCGATCAGGCAGCCCCAGCCGATCTGAAGGTTCTGTTCCAGAAGTCTCTGGAACGCATGGGCGGGAAAATACTGATCCCCGATGTGCCTGACCCGATGGCGCCCGTGCGGCAGGCCATCGTCAAGCCGGGGCCTGTCGTGTCCTGCGTGCCGGAGTTTGAGGGGGATATGAAAATCACGCCCCAGACGAAGCCCACGGATATCGCGCCGGTCGAATACGCCGTTCTGCGTGCTGCGTTCGGTGTGGCGGAGACCGGGTCGCTATGTTTTACGGAAAAGCAGCTTCATGTGAACACGACGGGCTTTCTGCCGCAGCATCTGATCGTTCTGCTGGACCCCGCCCAGATCGTTTACAACCTGCACAATGCCTATCAGCGTCCGGAATGGTTGCAGGCGCATTATGCCGTGTTCCAGAGCGGTCCGTCAGCAACGGCGGATATTGAAGGGGTTCTGGTGCATGGTGCTCAGGGCGTGCGGTCTCTGAGCGTTCTGCTTCAGCCCTGACAATGGCGGGCTGCTTACAGCCAACCGTTCGCGCGGGCGATGCGGCCGGCTTCTATGCGGTTCCGGGCGTCCAGCTTCTGTACGATTTCCGAGAAATAATTGCGGACTGTTCCTGAGGACAAGGACAGTTCTTCCGCAATTTCGCGGTTCGTACGCCCGGCTTCGGCCAGGCGGAGCATGGTGCGCTCGCGTTCGGAAAGGGGATCAGGCAGGGCGTCCCAGACGGCTTCGGCCAGATCGGGGGCGATGGCTCGTCCCCCGGCGGCGACTTTGCGGATGGCGGCGGCAAGCTGCGTGATGGGGGCGTCCTTGAGCATGTAGCCGCGCACTCCCGCCTGGAGCGCGCGGCGCAGATAGCCGGAGCGTCCAAAGGTTGTCACGATCATGACGCGGCTGGGGAGATTTTCCTGAAGGATTTTCTCGGCAAGTTCGATACCCGTAACATGGGGCATTTCGATGTCGGTCAGGACCACATCCGGCCGGTGCTCGCGGATCAGGTCCAGAGCTTCGCGCCCGTCCGTGGCGCGTCCGACGATCTGGATATCGTCTTCAAGATGGAGCAGGGCCTCGAAGGCATCGAGGAGCATGGTCTGGTCTTCGGCAAGGATGAGGCGGATCATGGCAGGGTCGTCGCAGTCAGTGTGAAACCCCGGGGGCGGGGAGAGATGGTCAGGGTGCCGCCCGAGGCGGCCAATCTGGCGCGCATGCCGCGCAGACCGTTGCCTTCAACGATGGTCCGGGCGGGTTGCGCGGCTTGAAGCGGGCCGTCGTCTTCGAGGGTGAAGGTGTGGATGTGCCCGCTGGCGTCGTACAGGAAGGTCAGAGTGCAGGTTCGGGCATCGGAATGGCGGATCACGTTCGTAACGGCTTCGCGCAGGGCGAGGGCGAGCACGCTGTTTGGTGGGGCGTCGGCAGGAGGCTCGCGGCCCTCGAGAACGAGCGTGATGCCTGTCGTGTGCAGGGCTTTGCGGGCACGCTCCAGTTCGCGCAGGAGGGACGCCCCATTCATGCCGGACACAGCTTCGCGGACTTCGCGCAGGGACGTGCGGGCGATCTGGCTGATTTCGTTGATTTCCTGTCGGGCACGGGGCGGATCGGCTGTGAACAGGCGTTCAGAAAGTTCGGCCTTGACCGAAATGACGGTCAGGGAATGACCCAGAAGATCATGCAGGTCCCGGGCGATGCGTTCGCGCTCGGCGGTGGTGGCGAGCGCACGGATCTCGTTCTGGGCTTCGCGCAGTTCGAAATTGCGGATACCGAGCTGCCACTGCACGAGCGTGCCCATATAGGTGATGATGCTGAAAAAGGCGCCGGGAATGACTTCAAGCGTGGTTTTGTGTCGGAAATGGCCGGAAATGATGAGCACGACCTGCAACAGGATGACCATCGTGATGGACTGTCGCCTTTCGGGCAGGCGTGCACACATTCCAGCAGCGAAAATGCAGTAGACTTCCCAGTCGCCGTGCGTCCAGGCACAGGCATGGCCGATCAGATCGGTGAGGATGATTTCGCCATAGCCGTAATAGCGATCTTTGCGGTAGGGCGCGAAATAGACCAGCAGAAACAGCAGCATGGCCGCTGCCGAAAACAGGACGCCCGGCAGCGTGGGGCGGTGATAGCCCAGCAGCCACGGAATCGGATAGAACAGCAGGTAGCTCAGATAGGCCACCAGATAATGGTTGAAGTGCGGCCAGGGCGTTTTGCGATCCGCCAGATGGCGGGAGAGGGAATCTGCGGCCATCAGGTGAGGGTGATGGAGGCCGGTTCGGCAGGCAGGAACAGGCCGGACCGCCATAGTCGTATCGCGCTGCCAACCCAGATGGCGAGGGCCGTTCCGAAACCTGCGACTTCCAGATGGTGCGGTTCGGGCAGAAGCATGGAAAGGCCCGAAATCAGGACGATGGCGCCGCCCATGAACACATGCACCGGTTCTTGCAGGGCGCGGCCCAGCGGGACGTAGGACAGGCCAATGATGGCCCCGAGCACCGGATAGAACAGGTCCAGCCGATGATGGGAATGGGTCCATGATGCGGCGGCGAAAATCCCTACGAAACGCAGGATTTTGATACGGCGCGTCAGTTTCGGGTCAACGGAGATTTCGGGGCGTCGGAGGATGAGGTCGCGGCGGGCGAAACCGAGGACCAGAAGAAGCGTCGGGATGGCGATGAGTGCGGCGGTCAAGGCTGTAGGCAGTTTGCCCGCCTGTGCGCCGCGTGTGGCCCAGACGGCTGCGAAGGCCAGACCTGCGCAGTCAGTCAGCAGGCCACGCCAGTTTTTGCGTTCCGTCATCATCCGCGCTGCGTCTCCGTTGGGGGCAACCTGCGGCGAGGATGCCCGTTCCGGCGAAGAAAAAACAGGGTGCAGTGTCAGGAGTCGCGGATGACATCGGTCATGACGGATGTCAGACCGGACGGAGCAGGATGTGCTTCTTCTTGCCAGACGACACTTTCAGAACACCGTCGCGCAGGTCGTCGAGCGTGAAAGTCTGGTTTTCGTCCGAAACTACCACGTCGTTGACGCGACCGCCGCCGCCGCGGATCAGGCGGCGGGCTTCTCCGCCACTTGCGGCCAGTCCGGCCTCCTGAAAGACGCGGAATGCGGGCAGACCTTCAGCGATCAGAGTGGCAGGCAGGTCGATTTCTGGCAGGGCAGCCTGAGTGGAGCCCTGCTCGAAGACGCGGCGTGCCGTTTCGGCGGCGTCTTCAGCCGCCGCGCGACCGTGGCAGATGGCGGTGGCTTCGGTGGCGAGTATTTTCTTGGCTTCGTTGATGTCCGCGCCTTCGAGCGCCCCAAGCCGTTCGCACTCCTCGACGGGAAGATCCGTGAAGAGCTTGAGGAAACGGCCGACATCGGCGTCTTCGGTGTTGCGCCAGAACTGCCAGTATTCGAAGGCGGGCAGACGTTCCGCCCGGACCCATGTGGCGCCGTTGGCGGACTTGCCCATCTTCGCACCCGAGGACGTGGTGACGAGCGGCGTGGTCAGACCGAAAATCTGCTTGCCATCAGTGCGGCGGGCCAGATCAATGCCGGAGACGATGTTGCCCCACTGGTCCGAGCCGCCCATCTGGAGAACGGCGCCGTGGCGGCGGTTCAGCTCGCGGAAATCGTAGGATTGAAGGATGGAGTAGTTGAACTCCAGAAACGTTAGACCCTGTTCCCGCTCCAGGCGCTGCTTCACGCTGTCAAAGGATAGCATGCGGCTGATGGAGAAATGTGCGCCGACATCCTGCAGCAGGTCGATGTAGGAGAGCTTGTCCAGCCAGTCCGCGTTGTTCGCGAGAATGGCGCCGCTGGACGGGTCTTCATCGCTGAAGGTGATGAACTGGCGCAGGGATTTCTCGATCCCGGCGATGTTGTGCGCGATCGTTTCGTTCGTAATCAGAGACCGGGCCTCGTCACGGAAAGACGGATCGCCGATTTTGGCCGTACCGCCACCCATCAGTGCGATCGGGCGATGGCCGTGTTTCTGGAGCAGGCGCAGCGCCATGATGGAGAGCGCATTGCCGACATGCAGGGAGTCTGCTGTCGGATCGAAACCCACATAGGCGGTGATCGGTCCGGCCAGCAGGGCCTCGTCGAGGGCGTCGAGGTCGGTGCACTGGAAGATCAGGCCGCGGGCCTGGGCTTCGAGGAGGAACGGACTCTTTGGCATGGGTCGATCTTGCTACGCTGCTGCTGGAAAGAAGGGACACGGACCCTAGCATGACCGGCCCGGGAGCGGAAATTTCGGCGTTTGACAGGGATTTGTGGAGCCTAAATCAAAAAGGCTCTCCGCGAGGGAGAGCCTTTTTGAAGGTGTCTGTCGGGATGTTTGTCCCGGATCAGTCTGCGGCCAGAGCCAGTGCCTTGCGGCCACGCATCGTATTGACGTGATCTTCCAGCGCCTCGCCGACGCGGTCGGCCTGTTTGGCGAAGATGTGGTCGGCGTCGTCGAAGATACGGTAGTCGACGGTCACGTTCTTCTGGGTGTTCAGCTTGTCCACCAACTTGCGGATGCCAGGCTCGGGCGCCATTTCGTCCTTGCCGCCGGCAATCATGAGGCCGCCGCACGGGCAGGGGGCCAGAAAGCCGAAATCGTAGTCGTTGGCCGGGGGGGCCACGCTGATCCAGCCGCTGATTTCAGGGCGACGCATCAGAAGCTGCATGCCGACGAACGCGCCGAAGGAATAGCCCGAAATCCACAATTCGGTGGAGTTCGGATTGACCATCTGCATCCAGTCAAGGGCTGCAGCCGCATCGGAAATTTCGCCGATACCGCCGTCATAACGGCCCTGGGAGCGGCCGACGCCACGCGAATTGTAGCGCATGACCGAGAAGCCCATTTTCTCGAAGCTGCGATACATCGTGTAGGTTATGCGGTTGTTCATGGTGCCGCCATGGAGCGGATGGGGATGCAGCACCAGGGCGAGCGGAGCGTTGGGTTCGCTGGAGTGGTGGTAACGACCCTCAAGCCGGCCGTCTGGGCCGGCGAACATCACTTCAGGCATAATACTCTCGCGCTGTGTCAGGCAGGATTGGAACTCTGCCGTCCGGTGGTGCTGTGTATACCGATTCGCAAAAGCCGATTTCCACCAAAATCGACATGCCATTGCGATTTCCGCCTGTTTGCCCAATCTGGAAAACATGATGACTGCGCTGAAAACTGCTCCCGGGACGACCTATCTGGACGCCAATGCCACCGAGCCGCTCCGCCCTTGTGCGCGGGACGCTGCGTTGGAGGGGATGATGCTGTCGGGAAACCCGTCTTCGGTTCATGCTGAAGGGCGTGAGGCCCGCCGTTTTCTTGAAGATGCCCGCAGCCGGATGGCAGCAGGTTTCGGGCGGATTTCCGGCGCTTGCGTGTTCACGTCCGGTGCGACGGAAGCCGATGCTATGGCGGTTCATGCTTTCGGGCAGGGGTGTCGGATTTTTGTTGGGGCTACGGAACATGATGCCATCCTCAAGGCCGCGCCGGACGCTGAAATCCTGCCCGTAAACAGGGATGGAATTCTGGATGTGGAACACCTCCGCGCACGGCTGCGGGAGAGTGGTCCGGCACTGGTCTGTGTGATGTCCGCCAATAACGAGACGGGGGTGCTTTCGCCGCTGGAGGATGTACTGGCGGTGTGTCGCGACTCGGGTGCGCATCTGCATGTGGATGCTGTGCAGAGCGCGGGACGGGTGCCGTTCGCGCTGGGCGGGTGCAGTGTTGCGGTGTCGGGGCATAAGATGGGTGGCCCGAAAGGGGCGGGCGCGTTGTTGCTGGCGGAAGACGAGCCCATGGACGCTCTGGTGGCGGGCGGCGGTCAGGAGCGGGGACGGCGGGGCGGAACGCAGGCGCTTCCGGCCATTCTGGGCATGGCGGCGGCGTTTGATGCGGCGCGTGTGCAGGACTGGGGGCCGGTGCAACGTCTTCGGGATCGGGTCGAAGCTGTGGCGAAAACTGTTGGCGCGCGGGTTGCGGGGGAGGCGGTGGCGCGGCTGCCGAATACGAGCTGTCTGATTTTGGACGGTGTGGCGGCGCAGGTGCAGCTTATGACGCTGGATCTGGCGGGGTTCTGTGTGTCCGCGGGGTCGGCCTGCTCGTCGGGGAAAGTGTCGTCTTCGCATGTGTTGCGGGCGATGGGGGAGACGGAGGGCGCAGCACAGGCCATCCGTGTTTCACTTCCTTGGAATGTGCAGGAAGCTCAGGTTGAGGCGTTTTGTGAGGCGTATGAGGCGATGGCGCGCCGTTTAAGGAAATGATCGGGAAACGGGCATGATCTATCTCGATTATCTTTCGACAACGCCATGCGATCCGGCGGTTGTGAAGGCCATGCTGCCCTGGTTCGGGGAGGATTTCGGCAACCCGCACAGTGTGCATGGGCCGGGACGGAAAGCGGCGGAGGCCGTGGAGCGGGCGCGGGAGAGCGTGGCTGGGCTTTTGGGCGTGGAAGCGCGGGAGATCGTATTCACGTCCGGTGCGACGGAAGCGAACAATCTCGCCATCAAGGGGGCGGCGCGGCATCTGGTACGGCTGGGCGATCCGCGACGGCGGATCATCACAGTCGCAACCGAGCATAAATGTGTTCTGGAATCGGTGCGGGCGCTGGCGTCTGAAGGCTTTGAGGCGGTTGTGCTGGGCGTGGATGCTGACGGGCGGGTTGATCCCGAAATCCTGCGGGAGGCGCTGAAGGTGCCGACGCTGTTCGTGAGCATCATGGCCGCGAACAACGAGACCGGCGTGTTGCAGGATATTCCGCAGCTTGCGGCGCTGGTGAAGGCGGCGGGCGCGCTGATGCATGTCGATCTGGCGCAGATGGCCGGGAAAATGCCGGTGTCGTTGCGCGATGTGGATCTGGCGTCCGTGTCCGCGCACAAGATGTACGGACCGAAAGGGATCGGGGCTCTGTACGTCCGCCGACGACCGCGCGTTCGGCTGGAGGCATTGTTTTCGGGGGGCGGGCAGGAGCGCGGATTCCGGTCTGGCACGCTGCCGACACCGCTTGTCGTCGGATTTGGAGTGGCTGCGGAACTGGCTGTTGCGAACATGGCGGATGAGGCCGTGCGGTTGGGCCTGTTGCGGGACGATTTGTGGGTGCAGCTTCAAAATGGCTTGCCGGGGATTGCCCTGAACGGTGCCGGGGCGCCGCGTCTGGCGGGGGCGCTGAATGTCTGTCTGCCTGAGGGACTCCGGGCGCTCGACGTTTTGGAAGCCTGCCCGGATGTTGCCGCTTCGACCGGATCGGCGTGTACGGCAGCGGAGATTGCGCCTTCCTATGTGCTGACGGCGATGGGACTTTCTGCGCAGAAGGCGTCGCAATGCTTGCGCCTGTCGGTCGGACGCTCTACCTCCAAGGCCGATATTGACCGTGCGGCCGAACTTCTGATCGCCGCTGCGCGGACGTGCCAACCCAACTGAAACCGGAAAAACGGACGACCTATGCCCAAGATGACCTTTATCGAGCGTGATGGAACCCGTCGTGACGTGGACGCGCCTGTCGGACTGTCGGTGCTGGAAATTGCGCACAAGCATGACATCGACCTTGAAGGCGCTTGCGAAGGCTCGCTGGCCTGCGCGACCTGCCATGTGGTCGTCGATCCGGACTGGGCTGCCAAGCTGAGCCAGCCGACCGATGACGAGGAAGACATGCTCGATCTGGCGTTCGGTCTGGAAAAGACATCCCGTCTGGGCTGTCAGATCGTCATGACGGATGCGCTGGATGGCCTGACCGTCCGCCTTCCGAAGGCGGGCTGAGCACCATGCGGATCCTCGTTGCCATGTCGGGAGGCGTGGACAGTTCCGTAGTGGCCGCGCTGCTCAAACGGCAGGGCCACGAGGTGATTGGCGCCACCCTCCAGCTTTACGATCACGGACAGGCTGCCAAGCCGGGTGCGTGCTGTGCGGGGCGTGACATCATGGATGCGCGCGCCGTGGCAGACCGTCTGGGCTTTCCGCATTACGTCATTGATGCGGAAACGCGCTTTCGTGACAGTGTGGTCGAGAGCTTTGCGGATGCCTATGCGCGTGGCGAAACGCCTGTTCCTTGCGTGGCCTGCAATCAGGGCGTGAAGTTCACGGATCTTTTGGGCATGGCGCGGGATCTGGGCTGTGAGGCCATGGCGACCGGGCATTACGTCCGTCGTGTCGACGGGCCGGACGGAGCGGAAATGCACCGTCCTGTCGATGCCGAGCGGGACCAGACCTGGTTCCTGTTCGCCACGACCAAAGACCAGCTTGACTATCTGCGCTTTCCGCTGGGCGAGATGCCGGACAAGGCGCATGTCCGGGCGCTGGCCGAAGAACTGGGCCTGTCGATTGCGGCCAAGCCCGACAGTCAGGATATCTGTTTCGTCCCAACCGGCTCCTATGCCGAACTGGTCGAGAAGCTGCGCCCGGAAGTGCGGGGCGAGGGCGAGATCGTGGACGAGGACGGCAGGGTTCTGGGGCGGCACGAAGGCGTGGCGCGCTATACGGTCGGGCAGAGCAAACGTCTGGGCGACATCCATACCGCAACGGGCGAACGCCAGATGGTGACGCGCATTGATGTGCCCAAGCGGCGCATCGTGGTCGGGCCGCGCGTGCAGCTTTCGGAAGCTGACAGTCGCCGGACCGTGCGTCTGCGCGACATGAACTGGCTGATCGATGCGCCTGCTGAGGGCGTGCGCTGTGGCGTGCAGATCCGCGCGCGCGAAAAGCTGCGCGAGGCTGTTGTAAAGCCATTGGAGAATGGCGGTGCGCTGGTGGAACTGAACGAGGCCGCGATGCCCGCGCCCGGTCAGGCCTGTGTGCTGTATGATGGAAGCCGCGTGCTGGGCGGCGGCTTCATTACTGCGGGAGAGGCCTGATGGCGGGAATGCTGCTTCTGGGGTCGCGTCGGTATTCGTCGTGGTCCCTGCGGGGCTGGCTGGCGGTGCGGCTGGCCGGCCTGGACGTGACGGAAGAGGTGATTGCGCTCAAGGGTGGTGGCCGGACGACCGAGATTCATGTGCGCTCGCCCAACCGGATGGTGCCGTATCTTCAGCATGACGGCGCGGATGTCTGGGAAAGTCTGGCGATCTGCGAATACTGCGCGGAAATCGCACCGTCTCTGTGGCCCGAAGACCGGATCGTGCGGGCCCATGCCCGTAGCATCAGCGCGCAGATGCATGCCGGTTTTCGCCCGATCCGCCAGAACTGCTCCATGGATGTCGAGCGTATTCCTGCGCCTCTGCCCGAAATCAGCGAGGAACTGGCGGCCGATGTGGCGCTGCTGAGCCGCACACTCAAAGATGCGCTCCTGCGCTCGGGTCAGCCGACGACGTTCCTGTTCGGGGACCGGATGACGGTGGCGGACTGCATGTATGCGCCGATTGCCATTCGGATTCACACGTTTGAACTGGCAGTTGATCCGGTCGTGAAGGTCTGGGTGCGGACGATGCTCGATCAGCCGCTGATGCGGGAATGGTACGCGCTGGCGGAGGCCGAACCGGCGGAGTGGCGGCTGCTTTACTGAGGCTTAGTGGTGGACGAAGCCCATGCCGGTCTGAAGAGCAGTTCTGAAAACCTCTCCCCAGACGCTGCCGTTACCGCCCATGCCACCACCGCCGTGCCCGCGATCACTTTTGACTGTGTAACCGGGGTCATCGTCGTCATTGGCAGTTGATGCTATGTCGGCCGGTGCGTGTGAGGCGCAGGCTGCGAGCAGGATGAAAACGGTTACGGTGCAGGCCTTTTTCACGAATTCCGTTTCCTCCGGTTGCTGTCCCGCCGAAGAATGCGTGCTGCCGTAACGTCTGTCATGTCAGGAACGGTAAGGAAGCGTAAGCGTGCCGTCTTTCAAAAGAAACTTCCGGGTGCTCCGCGTAGTTAAGCAGAGTGGATCTGTCCGCTGCTGGTCTGTCATGACGTAAGTGGTTGTGGGATCAGAGATCGGGAAGGGGCAATGCGGTCATGAATTCTCTGGGGCTGTTTGCTCTGCTGCTGGCCGTGGCAACGCTGCTGGGAATCATCAATTACCGGACCCTGAAACTTCCACTGGCCATCGGAATCCTGCTGTTTTCGATGCTGATTTCTTTGGTCGTCATGCTCCTGAACCCGCTATTTCCGGGTTATGACCTCCAGCAGGTTCCTCAGAGCCTTCTGGGCACGATCAACCTGCCCCGGACATTGTTGGATGGGGCTCTGTCTTTCCTGCTGTTCGCAGGGGCGATGCAGGTCGATCTGGGAATGATCGTCTCTCGCGGTAAGGCGGTCGCGGCGCTGGCGATCGTAGGAACGTCGCTAGCCGTGGCGCTGATGGCCGTTCCGGTCTGGTTCATTTTTCCCGTATTCGGGCTTGCTGTGCCTTTCAGCTGGTGCGTGCTGCTGGGCGCGATGCTGGCACCTACTGACCCGGTCTCGGTTGTGGGCATGTTGCGGCGTCTGGGGCTGCCGCCCTCGCTTCAGGCGACATTCGCGGGGGAAAGCCTGTTCAATGACGGCGTAGGCGTTGTCATTTACGGAACGATGATCGGGATGGCCACGGGAGATATCGCGTCCGTCTCGGCCAGTGATTTCATCGTGCGTTTTCTGGTTGAAGCCGTGGGAGGCGGATTGTTCGGCGCATTCACCGGCTGGCTGGCGCTGTTGCTGCTTCGCGGCGTGGAGGATGCACAGATTGATCTTCTGGGCTCTCTGGCGCTGGCGGCGGGCACCTACAGTCTTGCGAACGGGCTGCATATGTCCGGGCCGATTGCAGTTGTGGTGGCCGGAATGAGTCTGGCCAGCAAGGCGGGGCACAGGGCCATTACGCCGCAATCCCGCGCGGAAATGGTAGGGTTCTGGAACCTGATCGACGAGATCCTGAACGCTCTGCTTTTCCTTCTGATCGGGTTTGAACTTCTGGAAATCAGGCCCCATCTCGCGCCGTTCCTGATGATGGTGGTGGCCATCCCGCTCTCGGTTTTGGTGCGCGGGGCGAGTGTTTTCTTGTGCACCATTCCCGTTCAGTTGCAGCCCGGAGAGCGGGGGCGTGCGTTGGGCCTTCTGACATGGGGCGGGCTGCGGGGTGGTATTTCCGTTGCGCTTGCGCTGGGGCTCCCGGCGGGGGAACTGCGCGATACGCTTCTGCCTGTGTGCTACGGTGTTGTGGTGTTCACGATCATTGTTCAGGGCCTGAGTATGGGGCGTGTGGCGCGTTGGCTGTATCCCGAGAAGCCTTCCGCAGTTGAAGTGCCTCCGGCCTGATGGGGGTGGGTATTTCCGTAAAAGGTGTTCGGCAGGGTCTGTGGGTTCCGGAAGAGGGCTGTGATAGGTTCGGAAAACAGAGAATTCTGCTGGAGCATTTTACAGATGATACGTTTGAAGCATGTCACGATGGCCGCAGCTTTTGGGGCGTCGCTCGTTGCGCCGCATCTGGCGTCCGCGACGCCGCTGCCGGGTCAGACGGCCTGCTGGCAGTCGAATGTGGGCGAAGACCCACGCCCGGAAATCAGCTGTCAGACCCTGTCACCAGAGTTCCTGCGCAAGCTGGAACATGCAACCCCGGCCCAGGTCGTCAAGCTGTTCGCTGTGCCGGGAAAAGACGGAAAACCGACCTATTTCGAAGGTGTGGGCAAGATCCCGGGTTTCTATAACGGTTATGTGGAACTGGTTTACACCAAAGGCCATGTGACGAATGTGAGCGCGGTGACGACCGAGTTCCAGAAAAATGGCATGGCGGGTGATGAAATGGATTTCCGCTGGGATTCCGTGAAGGGCGAATGCTCGGATTTCCCCGGCTCCACCCATCGTTGCAACGCGGCCGAATAAAGTCTGAGTGTCAGTAATCGGTCCCTTCCCGCTTAAGGGTTGGCGGGGAGGGCGAGCAGGCTGATGGGCGGCAAGACATGAAGCGTCGTCTTGCCGAAATACCGCATGGCGGACTGAACTTCCCACCCGGTGCCACCCGCATGATAGGTGCCTGGCTCCCAGTGCCAGTAATAGAATGCGGGTGAGGCCGTGCCTTGCGCATAGGTCATATCGGTTCCGGCTGACAGTCCGGATGCCCAGACACGATTGTGAGCAGTTTCTTCCAGCGGAAGACCTGCGAGGGCGAGCGACAGGTCGGACAGACGCCAGCGCATTGTCCAGCCTGCAAACAGTAGAAGTCCCGTCAGGGCACAGATCTGGAGGCGTGTTTCTCTCTTTGGGTCGTCGAAAGATGCCTTAAATTTTTCCGATAAAATCGTGCTCAGACCTGCGGAAAGCAGCAAAACCAGAAGGACTGAAAGGTCCAGCCGGAACGCTTCATGGCGCTGGCAGCATAGAAAACCAAACGCGTAGAAAGCGGCGGCGATCGTCAGATACATCGTGCCTGCAAGTGCAATGGCGGGCGCTATGAGCGTCCGTAAAGCAGGGCGGATGCCGCAAGTCATGAAGAGTGTCGTAAAGGCGCCGGTCAGAATGATTTTTAATGCGAGTCCGCTGGCCATGGCCTGTTTTGTAAACCCACCACCTGAACTCATTTCGTTCGGCTGAAGGGCGATCAGCGTTTTCAGGAATGGACCAAAGGCTGCGGCAAGACTGGCTTTGATATGTCCGTGTGTGGGAGTGAACGGAAATCCACCCCCGCCCATTCTGTGGTTGAGAAGCATCTCGGCAGAAACGCAAAGTCCAACCCCGGTGGGCAAAAGCAGCCATCTGGCGCGGCCGAATGCGGCGGTACGGCAATTATATAGAAGCCCAGACCCACGCATTCCCAACCAGAGCATTCCGAAAAATACTCCCGCTTCGCTTGATGTCAGTGCAAGAGACAGCAACAGGGCTTCCGCGCGAGCAGAAAGGATCTGACTGATCTTCAGAAGGGTCAGTCCGCAGGCGGCGGCAAGGACGGGAAGATGAGCGATGGTGCCCATCGGCCAGTAGAAAAAATCCGCGGACGGATGACCGAGCATGAAAATGGCGGCAACGGATACTGCAATCAGCAGTCGCGCCGAGATAGGAGCGTCGCTTCGGCGCAGGAAAGGTACGAATGCGACCGCAGCGCAAAACAGCCATGTCAGGGCCAGAAAGATCCAGGCCAGCGGCTTCTGTGCGGCATTGGCGACTGTTCCGTAGGCAAAGATGATAATTTCTGAAAATGGGCGCGGGCTCCAGTGGAGCAGTCTGTCTGACAGGAATGCCAGACCATGCTCCCGGATATTGGCAAAATAATCATATTCGTCTCCCTGCCAGACAGAAGCGGGGAGAATGGCGGCCTGCAAGGCGATGACAAGGAGCATCACGCACAGGACGACGCCATAGGCTGTCCCCATGATGGTGGGTTCAGTGGAGCGCAAGGCTGATGATCGGGGAGGCGTCATGAGGGAGTCAGCGACAGACGTGGCAGTGTTCTGGCGTGATACTGCGAAGATAAGCCGCAAAGTCACGGAAAACGGGGGCTCGCGGGTCCGATGCGCGCCATGTCAGACCGATCGTGCGGCGCGCTTCGGGTTCGGGAAGCGGGCGAACGGTGATGAGATCCTCGAAGTCCACCCGGTTGCGCAGTGCGAGCTGGGGGATGAGGGAGAACCCTTCGCCCGCTCCGATCATGTACCACAGCATTTCAAGACTAGTGGCCAGACGCTGTTCGCCCTCGCGCGGAATGGTCGGGCAGATGGAGAGGGCCTGATCGCGCAGGCAGTGTCCGTCCTCCAGAAGCAGCAGGTCTGGGCGGCCAAGCTGACTGAGGGAAAGTTTCGGTTTCTGCGCCAGTTCATGCGTGCTTGGAAACACGGCAAGAAAAGATTCCTCGAAGATTGGCGCACTTTCCAGAGCCTCTGAGGGCACGGGCAGCGCCATCAGGGCGACGTCCAGTTCGCTGTTGCGCAGGGCATGGACCAGCGTGTCCGTCATGCTTTCGCGCAGGCGCAGGCTGAGTGCCGGATAATGCTCGCGCAGACGGGGCAGAAGGCCCGGAATGTAATACGGTCCGAGCGTGGGAATGACGCCGAGCCGGAGCGCGCCTTCCATCGGGCCAGTCTGGGCGCGGGCGACTTCGAGCAGGTTACGCGCCGCCGCGAGAACCTCCCGCCCTAAAGCGAGTAGACGCTCACCATCAGGAGTCGGCGCCACATGACGCCGCGAACGTTCGAAAAGTGTGACGTCCAGAAGCTGTTCGAGTTTGCGGACCTGTTCGGACAGCCCGGCCTGACTGACGCCGCAGCGTTCGGCCGCGCGGGAGAAGTTGCGCAGGTCATCGACCGCCACCACATATTCGATATCGCGCAGGGACAGGCCGGAAAGGGGAACATAGCTCATGTTCCATAAATAGGACCGAATAACATTATGGGGAAGTGCGGTTCTGCCTGTTAAAGAAAAATAACGTCGGAAGAGGCTGTTTCCTGCGGGCAGGATTCATATCATGATCGGGAGTCTTGATATCTTCATCTCATAAGTTCGGTTTTAGCGATCAGTCATATTGACAGGAACTGTTTCCTGTCCCTCTCTTTCTGTGTGACACAGAGTCCGCAACACAACACCAACCCAAGGTCAGGAGACAGTCTGATGGTACGCATCAACTCCCCGCTGAAGCCCTTCTCTACCGATGCTTTCCGCAACGGTGAGTTCCTCACGGTCACGGACTCCGACGTTCGCGGCAAGTGGTCCGTTTTCTTCTTCTATCCGGCTGACTTCACATTCGTCTGCCCGACGGAACTCGAAGACCTCGCCGACAACCAGGCCGCTTTCGACAAACTGGGCGTGGAAATCTTCTCCGTCTCCACGGACAAGCATTTCACGCACAAGGCTTGGCACGATACGTCCCCGGCCATCGGCAAGATCAAGTACACGATGCTGGGCGACCCGACGGGCGCGATTGCACGCAACTTTGATGTGCTGATCGAAGAAGTTGGCATGGCCGATCGCGGCACGTTCCTGATCGATCCGGAAGGCAAGATCCAGTACATCGAGATCACTGCCGGTGGTGTCGGCCGCAGTGCGACCGAACTGCTGGAGAAGATTCAGGCTGCGCAGTATGTCGCCAGCCATCCGGGCGAAGTCTGCCCGGCCAAGTGGAAGGAAGGCGGCGAAACGCTGAAGCCGTCTCTCGACCTCGTCGGCAAGATCTGATCCTTCCCGGATCTGATCAGGGTGGGGCTTTCGGGCTCCACCCGCTTCCGTCTCCTGAGGGAGGCGGCTGCGCCGGACAGTCTTTCGGTTCCAAATATTCAGTCCCGTAATCCGGAGAAAAAAGATGCTTCAGGACGACCTGAAAACCCAGATGCGCGCCTATATGGAGTACCTGCGTGATGCGGTCGTGCTTGAGGCGACCCTCGGCGCGGATGCCCGTTCGGCAGAAGTGCGTGGCCTGCTGGAAGATATTGCCAGCCTGTCCCCCAAGGTGACGTTTTCGGACAAGGGGCAGGGTTCCCGTACGCCGTCATTCGTCATCCGCCGTCCGGATACGGATATTCAGGTCTGCTTTGCGGGTCTGCCGATGGGGCATGAGTTTACGTCTCTGGTTCTGGCGCTGCTTCAGGTCAGCGGCCATCCGCCGAAGATCGAGGCGGATGTGGTCGAACAGATCCGCGCGCTGGACGGGGAGTTCCATTTCGAGACGTATTTCTCCCAGTCCTGCCAGAACTGCCCGGACGTGGTGCAGGCGCTCAATGCCATGAGCGTGCTGAATCCGAAGATCCATCATACTGCTATTGATGGCGCGGATTTTCAGGAAGAAGTGGAGCGCCTCGGCATCCGCTCGGTCCCGCAGGTTTATCTGAACGGCGAGCCTTTTGCGTCTGGCCGGATGGAAGTAGCGGATATTCTGGCCAAGCTGGATACGGCTTCGGTCGCCCGTTCGGCGGAAAAGCTGAACGACATGGCGCCGTTCGATGTGCTGGTGCTTGGCGCCGGGCCTGCTGGTGATGCGGCGGCGATCTATTCCGCTCGTAAAGGCCTGCGGACCGGCCTTGTGGCGGAACGCTTTGGCGGTCAGGTCATGGATACGGCCGGGATCGAGAACTTCATTTCCGTGCAGGAAACGGAAGGTCCGAAACTCTCGGCAGCACTTGAAGCCCATGTGCGTCAGTATGACGTCCAGATCATTGCTTCGCAGCTTGCAGCCAAGTTGATTCCGGCTGAGGACGTCGGCGGTCTGCACCAGATCGTTCTGGAAAGCGGCGCGACGCTCCGTTCGAAGACGATCATCATTGCGACCGGTGCGCGCTGGCGGCATCTGGGTGTGCCGGGCGAGGACGAGTATCGCACGAAGGGCGTGGCCTATTGCCCGCATTGCGATGGTCCGTTCTACAAGGGACGTCCGGTTGTGGTAGCTGGTGGCGGCAATAGCGGTGTGGAAGCGGCAATTGACCTTGCGGGCATTGTCTCGCATGTCACGCTCTTGCAGCGCGGCGCGCATCTGAAAGCCGATAAGGTGTTGCAGGACAAGCTGCTGAGCCTGTCGAATGTCACAGTCCTGACCAATGCCCTGACCACCAAGATCGAAGGTGACGGTAAGGAAGTTACCAGTCTGACCTATAGCGACGGCGATGGCGGTCTGCATCACGTCAAGACGGATGGCGTGTTCATTCAGATCGGCCTGCTGCCCAACTCCGAGTGGCTGAAGGGCGCACTGAAACTCAGCCCGTATGGCGAGATCGTTATCAACGACCACTGCGCGACCTCCGTCCCCGGCGTGTTCGCGGCAGGAGATGTGACGACGGTGCCGTACAAGCAGATCGTCATTGCCATGGGTGAGGGAGCCAAGGCGTCCTTGTCCGCATTTGATTACCTGATCCGTCTGCCTGTGGCTGCAAAAGCCGGATAAGGAAAAGGGGATTGGGGATTGGGGATTTTCAGGGCGGGGTGTAGATTTTGATTATGCATCCTTACCTGATCCCCCTTCTCACTTTCGCGGCTGCGGCTGCCGTTTTCACGATTACGCCGGGCCTCGATACCGCCATGACGCTGCGAACCGCTACAACCTCGGGTTGGAAGGCCGGTCTGGCCGCAGTCGTGGGGATCTGTCTTGGACTTGGGATCTGGGGGCTTGCGGCAGCATTTGGCCTGACGGCCCTGCTGGCCGCGTCAGAAACGGCGTTTACGGTCGTCAAATGGGCCGGTGCGCTGTATCTGGCGTGGCTTGGGATCGGGCTGATCCTGCATCCCCGGACGTCCCTTGGAACAGCGGAGGCAGTGCCGGTACAGGCCGATGCCCGGGCGGCCTTCCGGCGCGGTCTGCTGACGAATCTGCTCAATCCCAAAGTCGGCATTTTCTACATGACGTTCATGCCGCAGTTCATTCCGCCGCATGTGAACGTAAAGGAGTTTTCGCTCCTTCTGACGGCCATTCAGGCGCTGCTGTCGTTTGCGTGGTTGGCGCTGCTCGTTGTGCTGACGGTGCCTCTCGGACGGTTTTTGTCGAGTGCGACGGTCGTGCGGCGTATGGACCGGCTGACGGGCAGTATTTTTCTGGCGTTCAGCCTCAAACTGGCGCTGAGTCGCAGAGCCTGATCGATGACCAAGACCTATCTTTTCATGATCTGCTTCGTCGTGGGAGCAACCTTTGCCGTCGTGTCTTACGGCATTGCCCATCACTGAGATGGCGGGGCCGAAGCCCCGCCATTTTTTTTAGGCTGAAGCCATTCCCCGCAGAACGTAAGGCAGGATGCCCCCGTTGCGGTAATAGTCCGCCTCATCGACCGTATCGACACGGCACAGCAGTGGGGCGTCCTGTGTGCTGCCATCCTGACGGGTGATCGTCATGGTCAGGGTCTGGCGCGGCGTCAGGGTTTCGATGCCGTGAATGGCGATCGTCTCCGTTCCATCCAGACCCAGCGTTTTGCGTGTTGTGCCCGGTTCGAAGGTCAGGGGTAGGACGCCCATACCCACGAGATTGGAACGGTGGATGCGCTCGAAGCTCTCGGCGATGACGGCTTTGATACCCAACAGGCGCGTGCCTTTCGCGGCCCAGTCACGCGATGAGCCCATCCCGTATTCCTTGCCTCCGAACACCACGAGCGGCACGTCATCCTCTGCATATCGGCTAGCGGCATCATAGATGGACATCTGCGCGCCATCCGGCTGATGCAGCGTGACGCCGCCTTCGGTTCCCGGTGCCATCTCGTTTCGGATGCGGATATTGGCGAAGGTTCCCCGGACCATGACGCGGTCATTGCCGCGACGGGAGCCGTAGGAATTGAAGTCCTTCACCGCAACCTGATGCTCCTGAAGATACACGCCCGCAGGAGAAGAGGCCGCAATCGCACCGGCCGGGGAGATGTGGTCGGTCGTGATGTTGTCGCCCAGCAGCGCCAGAATCCGCGCGCCGGAAATGTCCTTCGTCGGCGCGGGTTCGGCGGTCAGACCGTCGAAATAGGGCGGGTTCTGCACATAGGTCGAGCCGGGCTGCCAGTCATAGGTGGCTGAGGTTCCGGCGGAGGCCAGAGCCTGCCATTCCTTGGTGCCTTCCGTGATGTGGCTGTACCGCTCGACGAAGGCTTCGCGCGTGACGGCAGAACCGACGAGTTCTGCGATCTCATGATTGGTCGGCCAGATATCGCGCAGATAAACCGGCGTACCGTCGGGGCCATGTCCGAGCACAGCCGTCGTGATGTCTTCGCGCATCGTTCCCAGCAGCGCATAGGCGACGACGAGCGGCGGGCTTGCGAGATAATTGGCGCGGACGTTGGGGGAAATCCGGCCCTCGAAGTTCCGGTTGCCGGACAGGACGGACGTTGCGACCAGACCATTGCCTTCGATCGTGTCCACCAGTTCCTTCGCCAGCGGGCCGGAATTGCCGATGCAGGTCGTGCAGCCATAACCGACCGTCTCAAAACCCAGCGCGTCCAGATCGGCGCTCAGATTGGCGCGATCCAGATAGTCTGTCACGACCTGCGATCCCGGCGCGAGCGATGTCTTGACCCAGGGCTTCGGCATCAGTCCGAGCGCGCGGGCCTTGCGGGCCACCAGCCCGGCCGCGACCAGAACGGCGGGGTTGGACGTGTTGGTGCAGGATGTGATGGCGGCGATGACGATGGAGCCGTGCCCGATCGCATAGTCCGTGCCAGCGACGGGGGCGGTTTTGTGAATCGCGTCCGGTTTGACACCGAGCGCTTCCGTCAGGGCTTTTTCGAAAGCCGGGGTGGCGGCGGAGAGTTCGATCCGGTCCTGCGGGCGCTTAGGGCCGGAAATGCAGGGCGTGACCGTGCCCAGATCCAGTGTCAGAACGTCCGAGAACACCGGCTCCAGCGTGGAGGCATCGCGGAACATGCCCTGCGCGCGCAGCCATGCTTCGGTCAGGGCAATGCGGTGTTCGTCACGGCCGGTCTGACGCAGATAGTCGAGCGCCAGCGCATCGACAGGGAAGAAGCCGCAGGTTGCGCCATATTCCGGCGCCATGTTTGCGATGGTCGCACGATCCGCGACCGGCAGATGATCCAGCGCCGGGCCGAAAAACTCCACGAATTTGCCGACCACGCCCTTGGCGCGCAGCATTTGCGTGACCGTCAGGACCAGATCGGTCGCGGTCGTGCCTTCCGGCAGACGCCCGTCCATGCGGAAGCCTACGACATCGGGGATGAGCATGGAAATCGGCTGTCCGAGCATGGCGGCCTCGGCTTCGATCCCGCCAACGCCCCAGCCCAGAACGCCAAGCCCGTTGACCATGGTCGTGTGGGAATCCGTGCCATACAGCGTGTCGGGGTAGGCGTAGGTGACGTCGCCAACCGTTCCCGTCCAGACCACCTGCGACAGATATTCCAGATTGACCTGATGGCAGATGCCCGCCCCCGGCGGGACGGCGCGGAACTGGTCGAACGCTTCCTGACCCCAGCGCAGGAACGCATAACGTTCGCCATTGCGCTCGAATTCCAGCGAAACGTTCTGCTGAAGCGCATCCTTGCGTCCGGCCACGTCCACCATGACGGAATGGTCGATGACCAGATCGACGGGCACAAGCGGATTGACCTTCTGCGGATCACCGCCGAGCGAGACGATGCCGTCGCGCATGGCGGCCAGATCGACGACGGCTGGAACGCCGGTGAAATCCTGCATCAGAATGCGCGCGGGCTTGAACGGGACTTCCTCGGTGGAGTGTGCAGCTTTCGTCCAGTCGACAATCGCCTGTGCATCTTCAACGCGATAGGTCGTGCCATCCGTAAAGCGCAGGACGTTTTCGAGCAGAACCTTCAGGCTGACGGGCAGGCGCGAAATATCGCCGAGTTTTTCAGCGGCGACGGGCAGAGAGAAATAGCGATAGGAGCGCCCCTCGATCGAGAGGTCGCGCTGGCAGTCCAGAAGGTCGTGTCCAACCTGTTTCATGATGGGAATAGTCCTTGGAGGGCTGTCAGGGAATTAGTTGATGGCGCGCAGAAGGGCCTGCGTGACGTCCTGCGTGGTGGCGTTGCCGCCCAGATCGCGGGTGCGGAGGCCTTCGACCTGAAGGATCTGCTTCATCGCACCGTCAAGCCGTTCAGAGAGGTCTAGCCGTCCGACATGGGCGAGCATCATGCTGCCCGCCATCATCAGCGCCAGCGGATTGGCGATGCCCTGTCCGGCGATATCTGGTGCGGAGCCATGGACGGCTTCAAAGATACCCATTTTTTCGCCGATATTCGCGCCCGGTGCCATGCCTAAGCCGCCCACAAGACCTGCTGTCAGATCGGACAGGATGTCGCCGAACAGATTGGTTGTGACGATGACGTCGTAATTTTCCGGACGGATCACAAGCTCCATCGCGCAGGCGTCAACGATCCGCTCTTCCAGCACCACGCGGCCTTCATATTCCGCGGCGACCTTGCGACCTTCATGCAGGAACAGCCCGCTCAGGATTTTCAGGATGTTCGCCTTGTGGACGAGCGTCACCTTCTTGCGGTTGTTCTTGATGGCGTATTCGAAGGCGAAACGGACAATCCGATTGCATTCGGCGCGGGTATTGAACCCGGCGCCATAAGCCACGGCTTCGGGGTCCCCATCCACGGCCATGTAATGCTCCATCGCGGCATACAGGCCTTCAATGTTCTCGCGGATCACGACCAGATCGACGTTTTCATACCGTCCGCCGGGGACAATGGTCTGGGTCGGGCGGACGTTGGCGTACAGGTCAAAGGCCTGACGCAGCGTGACGTTGATGGAGCGGAAGCCCTTGCCGACGGGGGTGGTCAGCGGGCCTTTCAGCACAAGACCAGTGCGGCGGATGCTGTCGAGCGTGGCCTCGGGGAGGGCGGTTCCGTGCTGCTCGAACGCGCCGACGCCTGCGCTCTGGTGGTCCCAGAGGAAGGGGGCGTCGAGGGCGTCCATGACGGTCGTGACCGACTGCATGATTTCCGGGCCAATTCCGTCACCGGCGATGAGTGTGGCGGGAATGGTCTTGGTCATGGCGCGTTCCTGTTCGGGGCAAAAGGATATGTGTCTGTGACGCGGCGGACCTTAAAGAAGTTCCGTGTCTGAACCAATGTTTGCAGAGGGGTTTCATCATACTTTAAAGGTATGGAATGATCGAACTCAGACACCTCCATGCCGTCATCGCCATTGCCGAGGAGCGCAATCTTACCCGGGCTGCCGAGCGGCTGGGCATTCAGCAGCCCCCGCTGACGCGGCTGCTTAAGGGAGTGGAGCAAGAACTGGGGGTGCAACTCTTCGAGCGTCATGCAAAGGGCATGCGGCTAACGTCCGCAGGACGGAGCATGCTCAAAGGGGCGTATGATGTCATCGCGCGTATGGATGAGACCGTCGAAGATGTCCGCCGGATCGTGCGGGGGGAGACTGGGGAACTGTCGATCGGGTTCACCAACTCCGCCCTGTGTCATCCCAGTCTGCCGGACATGCTGGGGCAGTTCCGCGAAACCTGGCCGGATGTTGGTCTGACGCTGACGGAGGGCAATTCCAGCCAGCTTCTGGGAGGTTTGCGGGAGGATACGGTGGATGTCGCTTTTGTGCGGACGTCCATTCCCGATGTGTCGGATGTTGTGGTCGAACTGATCGTGGAAGAACCTATGGTGGTGGCGGTTCCTCGAACGCACCGTCTGGCGAAAGACGCTCCGGCGTCAGGGCTGAAACTGACAGACCTCGAGAATGAGGACTTCATCCTCTATCAGAGCCAATACAATAACGGCTTGTACAAGACGATCGTGGATGCCTGTCTGGGAGCGGGTTTTACACCACGGGTTCATCAGAAAGGTCCGCAGCTTTTGGCAGCTTTGAATCTGGTGGCTGGAGGACTTGGGATTTCCCTCGTCCCGCAGTCCATGCAGCAACATCATGCCGAGCAGGTGGTCTATATTCCACTGTCATCCCGCACGGCCCTGACGGCACCGCTTTATCTGGTTTTTCGTTCTGTCCGCATGACGGGGGCCAAGCTTTATTTCATTCATCAGGCCCGGCGCATCAGGCAGACTTATGTGGATGGAAGATCTGATCAACCTCGTCTGCCAGTCGGGCAATGCCTGAATGGTCACGCCGCGGGTAATGGGGCGAGATAAAGATCGAGACGTTGCCCGGAATAACTATTGGACAGGTCTATGTCTTGGTTTGGAGCGGCGGGAAGAGGCTTGCCATCCAGACGGCTTTCTACGATCCGCGCGGCGTAGGTTGGGCCGGGGGTCAGAATTCCCTGTTGGCCTCCATGAGCATGGATGCAGCAACTCATGAGCCCTTCGCTGATTTTGAGGTTTGTCAGGCGGCCTGTTCCGGTCCAGGAGAGAATTTCTTCCTGCCCACGGGATAACGTCAAGCGGCCATTCGTAACAGTCATGATGACCTTTCCGATGGGTGTGTGGATCGGGCCAAGTGTGACGTCTGCGCCTGTATTATGCAGTTCCCAGCCCGCCCAGGGGTTGATGTCCATAACGTCTGCAACACCCAGCATGGGTAGCATTGCGCCCCAGGAATAGAACAGGTCCGTATCCGGTTGGTCGTTGGCCTCGCCGGTTGTGGCCGAGTAGTTTTCTGCGGCGATTCTGCGGTCCGTCCATGACTGGTTGAACAGTGCCATGCTGCGTTCGGCGAGCAGGGATGCTTCTGCGACGAACCCGTAGCGCCGCAGACCATGCCACACAAAATAATTCACATTTGGCCAGATACGGCCGCGCCAGTAGACGTTATCTGCAAAGGCAGGGTCATCCCGGCTGACATTCGGGATCATATAGGGGCCATCGAAGCGGGTCGGATCAGAGAAATGTCTGATCAGGGACTGTGCCTGTTCCGGCGTGGCAGCACCGCAGATCAGCGGGAAGAAGCTTGTGGGTCCGACACTGTTGACGAACCCGCCATGACGTTGGCGATTGGCGAAAATGCTGCGTTCATGATCCCATAGATGTTCCCGGATTTTGCTACGCGTGTCGTTCGCCAGTGCATTGAAAGTCTGTGCGTCTTCAGTGCGCCCCAGTTCCCGCGCAATATGCGCCAGACACTCCGCATCAAGCGCCAGAGAGCAGTTGAGTCCGACATCGAGCAATGACAGCGTGCGTGTTTCGGGGCTGTAGAGTGCTTCATCATGGGTTGGGGAATTGTCCATCCCCGTCTCATTGCGGGCTCCGAAATGAGTGCCTTTGTACAAGGCTTCTCCGACATCGGATGTTCCGCATGAGACAAGCCCTATTCCATCCGGGTCGCGCTCGCGGCGCCACCAGGTGTGGTTGCGGGATAAAGCCTCATAATGGCATTCGAGAAATGATTTTTCGCGATGGCGCAAATAAATCATCCACGTCATGAAGGCGCCATTCGGAGCCTGAGTACGATCCACCCATGTGTCGTTCGATGTGGCGAGACAGGCGAAATTACCCTGCGGTGTTGCGCTTGCCGTGGCCACCGCCATGTTTTCGCGCGCAGTCTGCCCATCAAGGAGGGCGGCCATCAGTGCGGAATAGGTTTGATCGTTGTACCAGACCGCGAATGTCCCCAGATTCCAGATCCGGCTGAAGGTGGTATAGGGGCGACGATTGATACCGTCATACAGGGTGTTCCAGCCCATGACATCCCGAACGGCATCCAAGGCTCCGGCGTGCCGACCGGTCTGGGTTGGAAGCGCAGGCTCTTTCTCGGGAGCGCATTCAAGCGTGGCCCGAGCTTTCGCGATTGCCAGTTCTTCGCTATCCGCCACGGCTGCGGCGAAGCGCCCTTTGCGCATCATTTCCAGATTGAAGCGCAATGTGATGACGGGGGCAGATGTTCCCCTGCTGGATGTCTGGAAATAGCCGTGATCGTTGAAATCTTGTGCTGCGGCTTTCAGCGTTTCATGAGCTGTGACCTGAATGGGGGCCGTGTCGCTCATCAGGGCAACGTACCGATAACCCAACTGGATAACAGCAGCCTCGCCGTTATAGGTCACAGTGGCGCCGCATTCGGCAGAGAGGCAGAGGTTTACCCAGTAACGCAGGCCCCATTCCGCGAGAACTTTCCCCTTCCATGTCCCCAGCAGGCAGTAGGGATCATCTTTCTCGTAGCTGAATGCGATTTCCGTCCCGCCATGCCGGGTTTCGAACTCGACCAGCCTTCCGGCCATATCATGACGACCAAACAGAAGATCCTTTCCCGGTGGGAGCAGGGTCGCGCTGCGCTGGCTGGTGGAATAGAGCAGGGGCGTGACATGAACGCCGAGCGGCAGGAAGGTCATGGCCGCCGGGCGGTCGGACCAGGTGTTCCATGCGCGGGCTGGGGGCACTGTGCTCTCAACAATCATGACGGATCCTGTTTGCTGCAATTGTCGGGGCGATGTCCGGGTTTTCTTGCGCCACTGCGTCGGTTGGCGTCGTCAAGGATGTGTGTCAGTCGTGTTTCGTCCAGTTCAAGGCCGAATGACCAGCAGAGTGTGTCGTAAATGCCGAGAAAGGAGCGATAGCAGGGAGCAAGTCGGGTCTCGGTTTCGATGATGCTTTGGCCGGTCACATCAGCAAGCCATGCGACCAGTTCTTCCTGCATGCCGGGGACCTCCAGCACTTGGCCGGGTGGGGTGTGCAGGTCAAGCCATCGTGCTGGTGTGGTATCGCCTGTGACGTGTAGTGGGGCTGACAGGCGGATATCGCGGGAGGATGATCCGATGTCGATTCTGACCGTTCCGGCGGGGACGGTCCAGTCTTCGCGTACGGTATCGAAATAGGCGAGATCGCGGCGATCCAGCATCATGGTCACGACGCGGCTTTCTCCCGGTTCCAGTGAAACGGTCGTAAATCCTTTCAGAGCCCGGAGAGGATGATGGGGCAAGGCCCTGTTGGCTGCGGCTGGGTTTCGTCCGAGATACAGCTGACAGATTTCCCGGCCTGTCCGGGTGCCGGTGTTGGACAGCGTAAACTGAATTGCGACACCTTCCGCGCTGCTTGTCAGTTTTAGGGTGTCGTAAGCGAAGGGCGTGTAGGACAATCCGTGGCCGAACGGGAAAAGAGGCTCTATTCGGCGGATATCGAAAAACCGGTACCCGACAAAAATGCCTTCCCGATACAGGTGTTTTCCCTGTTCGCCGGGGTAGCCCAGAAAGGCTGGGCAGTCTTCTGATCGTACCGGCCATGTGACGGATGTCTTGCCGGAAGGGTTTGTATGCCCGAACAGGATATCGGCTACGGCCTGTCCAAATCCTGCCCCCGCATAGCCCGCTGAGAGGATGGCCTGCACGTTGTCGGCCCATGGCAGAACGACGGCGTCCGGATGCGTGAGAACCACCACAATCCTGTTATGGAGCTTCGCTAGTTCAGCGATCAGGGTGTTATGCGCCTGACAGAGATCCAGATTGGGCCGGTCGGCATTTTCGCCACTGACGCTGGGCGGGGTGGACGCAAAAACGATGACGGTTTCAGCGCTGCGTGCGGCGGCAAGGGCTGCATCCTGACGGTGTGGGTCATGCGTGCCATTCACGCTCCAGCCGGGTTCCCAATGAATGGATACGCCTTCAGGGGCAGTCGCTTGCAGGCATTCCACCGGAATGTCGCATCGGATGGGGCGGACGGCGGTGCTGCCCGCGCCCTGAATTTCGGGGGAGACCGCGCCTGTGCCGATGACCAGCAGGCGATTGCCCGGTTTCGGCGTGAGGGGGAGGAGATTGTTCTGGTTTCTGAGCAGGACGCAGGCGCGGGAAGCAGCTTTGCGCGCCAGATCGTGATGGGCAGCGAAATCCGGGCGCGAAACCGGCAGTCTGCGCTGGGCGTCTGCGCTACGGAGCGTCAGGGCCGCGATATGGATGCAGGCCTCGTCCAGCACCGCGACTGGCACGTTCCCGCCTGAGACAGCGTTTTCAAGACGCCGTCTGCGGGCGGCATTGAACGGCATGTCCAGATCGTTTCCGGCTTTTACTGCGGCGGGGAGATCCTGAATCCCGTGCCAGTCGGACATGATCATACCGTCATAGTGCCACCGACCACGCAGGATATCGCGCAGGAGCCACGGGTTCTGTGATGTCTGCACCCCGTTGAGCCGGTTGTAGGACGTCATGACTGTCCACGGGTTACTCCGGGCGATCGCCCGCTCGAACCCCAGCAGATACAGTTCATGCAACGCGCGGGGCTCGACGACGGAATCCATGCTGATGCGCTCGGTTTCGGAGTTGTTGCATGCAAAATGCTTGAGCGATGCTCCCACGCCATTGTCCTGCAGTCCCTGAATGACTCCTGCAGCCATTTCTCCCGTCAGGATCGGGTCTTCGCTGAAATATTCAAATCCCCGACCGGCCATCGGGGAGCGGCGCAGGTTGATCCCCGGCCCGAGCAGGATCTGTGCGCCCGCAGCCCGGCATTCGAGTGCCAGTGCGGTTCCGACCTCATGGGCTAATGTGATGTCCCAGCTATTGGCCAGAACTGAGAGGGAGGGAAAGCATGTCGACGGGATGCTCTTGCCGAGAAGGACGTTGTCATCCCGGTTTTCTGGATCATCCGTAGTCTCGACGGCATCAAGGAAAGCTCCAAGATCGGTATTTTTTGTGTGTGTGGAGATCTGGTCCGGCACGACGCGAAGACCGTTGGAGCCATCGACCATCAGGAGGGAAGGAAGACCCAGCCGGGGTACGCCGGTCGTGCGCCACAGGCCATTTCCGCAGACGAGATCAAGCTTCTCCGTAAGCGTCATCTGCGCGACGATTGCGGTTGCTTCGGTTCGGAATGTGTTCGTCATGTCAGAGCCTCTGTGGCTCAACCGGGGCTTCCGGCTGGAGAGTGCGTGTCATCTCGGCTTCCGATGGGTAAAGCAGAATGATCAGGACCGAGAGTAGGGCGACGCAGGCGGGAACGCCCAGAAAGCCAAATGTAATGAAGGCGAGGGCGGTCTGTGTCTGGGTGGCCGCATGGGGAACATAACCGCCCCAGGCCAGGATTGCGGCGGATAGTGAGCCGCCGATGGCCCATGCGACCTTTCCCGCAAAACTATTGACCGAATAGGCCATGCCGGACGCACGAACGCCTGTGACGGCCGTGCCATAGTCGATGGAATCCGCGACCATGGCGTAAAACACTGGCAGGGTCATGCCTTGGAAAAAGCAGATTACGCCGAAGATGGCGGTCAGATAGACGGCATTGTTCGGGCCATATGCAAACAGCGCCAGACCTATGGCGGACAGGATATAGGGCAGAACAATCGTCAGCTTCTGTCCTACGCAGCGTGCAAGCCAGGGCGAACACGATACGCCAACGACCTTGCTGGCGCCCATCATCGAGATGAGCAGCCCCCCGAAATACTGCGGGCGATGCAGGACTTCTGTCGCGTAATAGAGCGACAGGCCGTAGAACGCTGTCAGATTGATGTAGAATAGGCTCAGTACGATCGTAACGATCACCCAGGCCCGGTTTTGGAACAGGGAGCCGAGCAGAACCCGGACGGGGCTGTCATTCGCTTCAAGCGCATGACGTTCCTGGCAGGTAAAGGAAGGAATGAGCGCCAGTCCGCCGCCCACAGCGCCTGCGACGGCCATCGCCAGCGGATATCCAAGTTTCTCGTTACCGCCACCGAAGACATGCACCATGGGCAGAATGGACGATCCGACTAGAAAGGTTGCAAGCGTTGCGCCCATCATGCGGAAGGTGGACAGGGACAGGCGGTCTTCCCGGTTGCGCGTCATGACATTCGGCAGAAGGCCGTAAGGCACGATGACGAGCGAAAAGAGGACGCCCATTGCGAGATAGGTGGCATAAGCCCAGGCTAGGCGTCCGCCCGGTCCCAGCGGAAGTGGCAGGAAACAGCAGAAGGTCAGGAAGCCGAGCGGTAGGGAAAACCATTTCAGGTAGGGCCGGACGCGCCCTCCGAACAGGATGCGACGGTCGATCAGATAACCGATGACCGGGTCCACCACACTGTCGATCACACGCGCCAGAAGCATCAGCAGAGCGACAGCAGACGCGGAAATACCGTAAACATTGGTGTAGTAATAGATGAGATAGGTTCCGGTAATACCGAACAGGGCATTACCAGCCAGATCGCCGAAGCCGAAGCTCATCCGCTCCCACAGGGCAGGGCGCTGGTTGTTCGTCGTGCCGTTCATGCCGCTATCCGGTTGGTGTCGTGGCTGTCTTTCTTTATCCCGGAAAGGCAGTTTTGGGGGAATGTCCGATCCGGACAAGGTTTTGTCAGAAGTCTGCTTTCACGCCACCGAAAAACTGGCGCGGTGCGCCCACAACCAGCGACTGGTAGTCACCCGAAAGCGGGTTTCCGCCGTCATCACCGGTCATGATCAGGTAGCGCGACCCTGTCAGGTTGGTGACGTTAAACGATGCTGTCAGATTTTCCAGACGTCCGATGCGTCCGAAATTGTAGCGTGCGCCAAAATTGACCAGCCAATAGGATGGAAGTGACGTGTCGTTCGTGTAGCTGAACGGACGGCTGCTGGTGTAGAGGGCGTCGATGTTGAAGCTGGCCTTCTTGTAAGTGTACTCTGCCGTCGCCTTGTACATCAGGTCCGGATAGTTCACGACATGCTTGCCCTGGGTGGCATAGGTCGTGCCCTGCTGGCTGATGTTGTTGTCGTAGGTCGAGTGGTTGTAGCTGATCGAGTTAAAAATCGAGAGACCACGCAGTGGGCGCAGTGTCATCCCGGCATCCACGCCGTTCATTGTCACACCGCCGAGGTTTAGAACTGTGGTCTGCGGGTTGGTCTGACTGCCCTGAACCAACGCACCCAGGCGGTTCGAGAAGTTCACACGATAGGCGCTGACCGAGAAGTCTATACGCCGCTGTGTGAAGCGGTAGCCGACCGAATAGGCCCAGCTTGTCTCGGGTTTGACGGAACTGCGTGACAGGTCGAAGGCCTCTTGCGAGACGGCAAATGGCGATGCAGAGAGGTGATAGCCGCTTTGCGGATAGGCGCGCATGTTCTTGGCGATATCGAAATACAGCTCATGATGCGTCAGGAAATGCCAATCCCCGCTGAAATGCGGCAGGAACGCCCCGAATGTCGTCAGACCCACGCCGCCGGCAAGAGCATTGGTGCCGGTATAGGGTTCGTAATTCCCGGTCTGACCGACATGGGTGGTACTCAGCATGGATTTGAACCCTGCATGGAGCGAGAGGTTTTGAACCGGGCGCCAGGTGTCCTCGATATAGGTCTGCATCGTGTTGGTATTGTAGGTCTGGCCCCAGAGCTTGGCGAAAGGGTCGGACCATTTGCGGAAGGGATTGGGTGTCAGGGTCTGTCCTTCAGCAAGAAGCGGGTCGTTATAGGCGAACATGTTCGAGATATATTTGTTGTTCTCGTACCAGATGCCGCCATGAATTTCGTGTTTGCCGATATCATACGTCATGCTTGATGTGAGGCCGAAACGCTGGATATCAGGCTGTTTGACGATTTCGGAGAGGGGGGCGCCGTTTGCGGAGGCCATCCACGGATCGGACCACTGGGTATCGGCCTTCTGGTTGTGGCCGTACACGACAGAATCCCAACGCAGGCGATCAGCCAGCTTCAGATGGAAATTCAGCCCTCCCAGCAGATCGCGTGAAGTCGTTGTTCCCGCATAATAAGAGACATCCTTCGGGTCGCTGGTTTTGTCTTCACCGTGCGAATAAATGCCCTGTGCGGCTTCATAGGCCAAACGATAGTTGGGGTAGTAATTGGAGACGCCATAACCCAGCTTCTGGACTGTCTCCAGTGTTTCGGACTGGTAGTTGAACTGTTGCACATCCGCCCAGTCGAACAGGAGCGAGACGCTGCTTTCATTATGGATCGGCTGCACCAGCTTCAAATTGACCTGCTGGAAGAACTGGGTGCCATAGCCTTTCCACAGTTTGGTGTCGTTTCGCATGTAGGACACATAGAACTTGGTCCCGGTGGGGTTCAGCTTGCCGCTGTCGATACGGATGAAGGCATGTGTGGTGGCGTTGCTTCCGCCGGTCGCGGCCAGCGTGCCGCCGAACTTGTCCTTGGGATCAGACGACGAAATCATGATCGCACCGCCGAGCACATTGGTGCTGGGCATGTCCACGACGCCCGCGCCCTGTGACATCTCCATATGACCAACATTCTCGGATGACAGCGCCGCCACGGCGTTTAGACCGTTATAGTTGCGATAGACGGATTCACCGAGTGGAATACCGTCCAGTGAAAAGCCGATCTGGTTTTGCGAGAACCCGTGGATATAGAGTTTGACGCCGCCCGTATCGACGCCTTGCGCATCGTCAGATTGGAACAGCACGCCCGGTACATTCTGCAATGCCTTCATAACGGATGTTCCGGCCACGGCGTTTGTAAAAACGTGCTGTGAAATAACGGTCTGTGCGCCGCGAGAGACATGTCGCCCTTGGACCTGCATAAGCTCCGCTTGCGCAGGGCGGCTCAGGGTGTGGCGTACGGCAGGTGTCTGGGATCCAGCCACCGTATGAAGTGGATGTGTCTTTCCTCTGCGGACATGTTGTGGTTTTTCCGCCGTCCATCCGCATGAAGGAATAACGGCTAGCACTGTCGAAAGCAGGGCCATGTGGCGCAATGCGAGTTTGTTCTGGTGGACGATACACATTGAGATCAATCCTTGCCCTCACACGGGTCTGAAGGGGCGGGAATTGGGAAGGCCGGAGAAAAGCTACGTTGCGATTGTATAACGTGTAATGGAAAATTAGATTATGTAAAAAACTTGTAAAATACTGTTCTATAGCTCCTTTTTCTTCGTGCTGTATGCATCGTTGATCATGGCGGGCATCGTACAGAATTTTTTACGGCTGGGATGGTTGGCCAAAGCATTCAGGATATCATGTGGCGTTGGACTGCGTGATAGGGACGGTCGAGAAAGTTGAAGCGACCGAATACCCGAAAATGCCGCTGACGGTGTTTGTGGGTACGCCGCTAAATCGTGACTGGTGACATAAACGATGCAGTACGGCTTTCAGTCTGCAGGTAAAAAAGAAGGGGGAGGGAAACACCTGATTGGGCACACGAAAGACAGCATGAACGCCATGCTTCACAACATACTGGTGCAAACGGCTGTTTTTTGGGCTTTTGTTCTGCTCAATGAGTCGCCGCAAACCCAATGTCTACGCGCTGGCCCGGGTTATGACGCCAACTTGTTCGGGGATACCTTGAACAAAAAGGGCAGAAAACCCTGTATCCCCAGCCAAAATTCCGGAACAAAGCTGCCAAATACGCAAAGCGCTGCCAAAGATCGCGCAACCGCATAGGGAGCATGTGCGGACGCATCAAAGACTGGCGCCCCGCTACGACAGGTGCTGGATAGCCTTCTTCTCAGCCATTGCACTTGCTGTTACCTCATTTTTTAGCTCTGATTAGTGAGGCGTGGCCCTTAGACATGTATGATTGTAGGGAGTGCAAACGCATTTAGTAAATTCTCAATTGAATAAATAATATTAAAAATATTCACGCGAAAGTGGCACTATGAAAGAAGAAGAACAATAACTAATCCCCACATGGTCAATAATGTATTGCTTACAGCATAAGGAACAGTATACCCTAACATAGGGACATTGCTCTTCGCAACGTCAGCAACCATTGCCACAGATGCAGTACTTGTTCTAGCGCCTCCACAACAACCGAGGTTTATAGCTGGATCAAATCGGAAAATATATTTTCCTATTAATGGAGCAAGAATCATTGGTAACGCACTAGAAAAAATTCCCCACAAAAACACACTTAACCCTGCATCTTGCAGGCCTTTAATAAAGGTAGGACCAGCTGAAATCCCAACTACAGCAATAAAAATATTAAGGCTTACAGTATTCATAAACCATACAGTAGCATTTGGTATATTACCAATTTTAGGCGTGACGCTACGAAGCCAACCTAAGACAAGACCTGCAATCAGGGCTCCTCCAGAAGCAGAAACCGTAATAGGAATACCAGCTATCGGGAGCACAACAGATCCAATCAGCCCGCCAATAAATATCCCGCCTCCAACCATAACCATGCTGGTTACGTCTGTTGGTCGATCCGCATATCCAAACTCACTAATTAATTTGTCGACATTTCTACGGCTTCCGGTGATATTTATAATATCCCCTCGAAATATAGCAGTTTCTGAAAGCAAAGGAATCTCTACGTTCATAGATCCTCGATGAATATTATTTATGTAAATACCGTGCGATGAATTGGACTCGGCCAAATTCCCCAAACGTTGCCCATTGATTTTTTTACTTGTAATTACAACATTCACTGTTTCTATGGGAATATTTATTAACTCGCGATCTGAAATCTCTTCAGCGTGATTGGACCAATATACCAAAGCATCATGCGCTCCAGATACCGCAACGCAATCGCCTACCGACAATGTAGTACTTTCATCAAAAGGAATTATTTTTCCATTACGTCGAATATTTTCCAAAAACATTCTATCTTGTGTTGATTTTTCTGCATCAAAAACACTTTTACCAGCAAATTTTCCTAATGTTTTCAAGCGATATGCACGAATAATATGCTCGTGCCATCCTGTTTCAGAATTACCATTCACAGGTTTAATATTCATTTCACGTTCATATCTCTGGCATTCCTCTTCTAGATTGATTCTAAGGAGCTTGGGCCCTAAAAATGCCAGTATCCAGCCTGTACCAACAGTTCCAAATAAGTATGTTACAGCATATGCAACAGGGATAGCATTTAACTGTTCTTGAACCTGCTCAGGAGAGAGCGAGCTACGATTAATCGCATCCGTCGCGAGACCTATTGATGCCGAAATTGTTTGGGAGCCTGCGAGCAAACCTTCTGCCATACCAGGTCCGTACCCAGAAAAAATTGCTGCGATATAAACACAAGCGAGACATAGCGAGGCTATAACAACTGCGAATAATGCCTGCGGAAGACCGTTATTCGCAATTCCTCTAACAAATTGTGGACCCACACCAAAGCCCACAGCGAAAAGAAACATAATGAAAAATACTGATTTCACTTGAGGCGAGATAATAATCCCTAATTGTCCAATCAGAACTCCTACAAGTAGCGTTCCTGTTACAGCTCCAAGGCTAAAGCCACCGATTTTTCGGGAACCAATCCAAAAACCAATCGCCAAAGCTAGAAATATTGCTAACTCTGGTGATGCGCGTAGCGTTTCCGCAATCCAATGAAAAATCATTAAAATATATCCTTAATCACAAATCCGATCTCTTAATATAGAAGACTAAATAGATCCCGTTTTCAGCAGCTTCAAACCTAAGTTTTTATTAAATCCATGAATTTCCTTCACGTCTAGTTTTCTCATAAATTCGATAATTTCTTTGGTAATGACTTGCCCGGGTACCATGATCGGGAAGCCAGGAGGATACGGAATAACGAAATTAGCAGAAACCAAAACAGGGCCTGATTCCAGTCTTGTTTCAATTTCAGTACTATTCAGATCGATATACTCACATTTCAACTCATTATAAGCGTCATAAAATGCGCGACGAATATCACCATGGAGCGTGTCAGATTGTGGGTTGCTACGATAACAATCGTCAAATTTACTAAAATTCGGCAAATGCGGTAAATCGAATATTAATTCATCCACAGATTTTTGAAAATTGATTTGGTAATCTTTGCCAAATTTCTGTGATTTATTATCCAAATCCATTGAAATTTCATTCAGAACTCCTAAAAGAAGAGCAATATCACTTCTATTATTATTTATATTTGATTGCAAAAGCACGCTATTTCTTGAAGTTTTATTAAGCTGTATATTAAATTTATCAGCAAGTATATTTTTGAATGTAGTACCATCAAATCCCGCATGTCCACATGATAACGTCATACGGCTAGGATCAATAATAAACTCATCATTTTTGATTGCATCTATAGCTTCAATCCAGCTCACACTGGGGTCATTATAATCCGAAATTCCGGATTCCCTGAATTTTTCAGGGATCATTTCAGAATTATTTAAAACCCTAAAATACTTTGATATTAGGGGATGATTGTTTATTTGCTTTCGGATTTCGAGAGAAACTCTCATTGCGTTGGCAACGAGACCATATCCTTCTAGCTGCATCTGGCGTCTAGCAACATCCAGAGAAGCTATAATCTGTAGATTTGGACTAGTTGATGCGTGAGTAAAAATAGCCTCATGAAACTGTGACTCAACATGTTCAAATTTAATATCCTTCACCAAAACAATCGATCCTTGGCGTAAGGCTGACATAGATTTATGAATGGAATTAGTTTGATATACACGAATCTTTACAAGCCGTGGATCAGGTATCAGACGATTTTCAAGTAGAGCTTCATCACTTGGATTTTCTCCAAGGGTTTTTTGTTGCTCTTCCCAGGCTATCAATGCCTCAGGCTGACTTAATGCTTGGCTGAGGGCATCTGCCGCGCCCATGGCCGTACGTTGACGAAGCAGCGGTGACCAATGAGCGAAACCAAACCAAGCTTCATCCCATAGAAAAATCAAATCTGGCTTAATGGCCAAACATTCTTCCATAACGCGTCGCACGTCATAGACATGGCCATCAAATGTACAATTGGTCAAATCGACCATTTTAACACGATCTATTTCACCCTGGGATTTCAGTTTTAATAGGCTTTGTTTTATTGTTTTAATAGGTACGCCCCCGTACATAGAATACTCTACAAGAGGGAATGCCTCCACGTAGTAGGGTTGGGCACCAGCTAAAACACACCCATAATGGTGTGATTTGTGACAATTTCGGTCTAGTATGACGATATCCCCAGGCACCAAAAGAGCTTGAAGAACCATTTTATTGCTTGTTGAAGTACCATTCGTTACAAAAAATGCATGATCGGCTCCGAAGGCCTTTGCCGCCATGTCCTGAGCATCTTTGATATTGCCTGTAGGTTCTAACAGACTATCTAAACCGCCAGTTGTAGCAGAGCTTTCGGCAAGAAATAGATTTGGACCATAGAAATCACCCATATCACTGATCCAATTGGAAGTAAATATGGATTTTCCTCGCGCAATAGGTAGGGCGTGGAAGGTTGCTATTGGTCTTTCGGCATATTTTTTTAAGTTATCAAAAAATGGAGTCTTATAACGATTATTTATCGATTCTATAATCGATAAATGAATTTCCAAAGGTTCTTCCATTTGATAGAATATGCGGCTAAAAATAAGACTTTCTTTTTTTCCGGAAAAACTCTCTATATTTTGGTCACTTAATAGAAAAATATCAAGTTCAGGTCTTATTTTATTTATAGCTTGTGCTAATCCAATAGAAAGATAATCGATATTATCTAAAGATTGAAAATCAATTACCCCTTCGAAGACTTTTAGGAAGGAATCTTTTTCATCGTAACCGTTTTCGAATCCATCATATAAAACCACTGATTCAATATCAGAATTTAATATAATACATTTTAATGCATCTACGGCACTGCCAGCAACTACTGTTTCGTAAACGAATTCGTCTTCAGAGCGCCTAACGCCTCGCGCCTCCTCTTTAATATGCTGCCAACGTGAACGAGCATGCGGTACAACGCTCAGAACTTCAAAATATGGTTTCGTTTTTATGCGTGATATTGCCTGAGGTAGTCTATTAAAAGGATCATCTTCATAATTTTCGATATCCCAAACCGAGACATCCCGGTGAAATTTTTTCGAAATAATATTTGTGGCGATACACTGGGAAAGACGTAAAAATCCTTTATGATCATTTTCTCTTAAATAATAACTGAGACGATTTAATAAAATAGATCCGGGATAGGCGAAATATAAATCTATTTCTCCAAGCTTTTTCAATGCATTAGCTAGATTATCTTTTATAAGTGCTTCCTGTGTCCTCTCCCATTTTCTAGCTTGATAAAGCACGGATATCCAGAGATCTGAACGCAGTTCGGGAGTAGCTAACGCCTCCCCAATTATTGAATGGGAATTATGATGCTCAGACATTCCGATGGTCATGAATATATTCCTTTTTCAACCCAACGTTGAATCGACCCTAAAAGTTCCATCCAAATGATACAAACAAATTGATAAGACCGAAGAAACATTCATTGATGCGTGATTCGAAAATGGATGATTAATAGAACAATATGGCAGAATGAATCATTGCTCGGGGTATATTTAGCAGTAAAAACAGTTAAATACTATCGGTATAATAATATTAATTGATATTTTATGAAATGTTTTTCGATTATTTTCTGCGCTCATACATAATTTCTGCATATTTTTCTTATAAATATTAAGAGGTAAAAATTATTTGAGATCAGTATTATAATAGATAAATTCCCCTTCGCATAAAAGCGAACGTAGTTCGACGACGTCATGAAAATTGTTGTCGCGTAAGTGAGTTATTATCATGGTAAAGTTGATACCGACCGATATCTGGATAATGCGTAGAAAAAATAATACTGAACTTGTTTTATAAACAATTACTGTATATGGAAGCATATATTTGTCAATGGGATCTATAATTTTCTAAATTTATATGTAATGCTATTTCTTTGAATTATTAATTATATCTTTGGCTTTGTGAATCTCTTATATAAAATGTTGAAAATTATACCCTTCGTCTCTACGAAGCATAGAATATGTAAATTACACTGAAATACTTATCCTGAAATTTCTAAACCAATTTCGTGCTAGTTTGCATTGATTTTTGAACAGGATTGGGTTTATTTTTTTATTAGAAGCCTAGGCTCAGGACCTATTAATTTATTGAACTGAGCGAGAGGTTGTGATTCACAGGCTTACCGATGGAGGGTAGGCCTGTGAGTGAGGTATTTTTGTTGTCTGAGCGCCATCTGATCGAAAACATGTTCGCAAAGCTGAAAGACTGGCGACGTGTTGCGACCCGATATGACCGCTGCGCTCATACATTCATGTCCGCAATCCACATCGCAGCAAGCGTCATCTTCTACCTCAAAGAATGAGTCCTGAGCCTAGCTCACGTTGACAAAAGATCTCATCCAGAGCTTTGCGGCTGCGATATGGAGAAAGCTCATGAATGACAAAGCGGTCTTGTCATAGCGGCTTGAAATGCGGCGCATCTGCCTGAGGGGGTTGAACATCCGCTCGATGCGGTTCCACTCCCTGTAACGCCACCAATCTGTTCTCTGTGGAGCACTGCGGCCTTTGCGTGATGGAATAACCGGCAGAATACCACGCTGCAGCAGATCCTGGCGGAAACAGGCACTGTCATAGCCCCGATCAGCCAAGCATGACTTTGAGGTTTGGAACCGGCAGCTTCATCAGGGCATTTATGGCTTTGTAGTCCGAGACCTGACCTCCGGTCAGGACAAAGTCGAGAGGGCGTCCCTGATTGTTACATCGGACATGGATTTTGCTCGTAAAGCCGCCGCGTGATCGACCAAAACCCTCCGAATGAGCCCCCCTTTTGCGCCCATAGCCTGTGAGTGGGCGGGGCCTACGGTGCTGTCGACCATATGTTGCCAGTTATCGATCAGCCCCAGATCTACCAGCGTCTGTAAAAGAGCCTCCCAGACACCCTGTTCAGCCCAACGCCGGAACCGAACATAAGCTGAGTTCCACTTGCCATAGCGCTCATGCATGTCCCGCCACGAACAACCCGTGCGCAGGACGTGCAGCATGCCGTTGAGAAATAGACGGTTATCTCCGGATGGTCGTGCCCAACGGCCACGTTCAGTCGGCAGAAGCGCACCAATCAGCGCCCATCCCCGATCCGTCAGATCTCCTCGGGCCATCCCCGCTCCACCTTATCGCCTTCGTTAAAGACAATAGTGAATCAGATCTCACGCAGATCGTGTAGATCTTTTGTCAACGTGACCTACGTAAAGCATAGATGCACAAAAAAATGTATCAGAATCAATAGGGTTTTCACACACTCAATTTGTATAAACGGTTAAACCATACTATGCTCAAACGGATAAAACGCTAGGTAAATATCGAGGAAACGTTATGAAGTGGTTTTTTGCTATAACAGAAAAGACTTTAGCGAATGATCCAGATCATGGATTTATCGATTGTATTCGAGTTGCGGTTCGTTCTGCGCGCGAGAACACAAACCTTGTGCCTCATATGGTCTTCGATGGAAACCCTTGTGAATTTACTGAAGAAATGAGAAAGGAAGGTGTAAAGGTTATTTATCATAGAATTCATTTTTACGAAAAATTAAAATTAGCCCAAGAAAAGCAAAAACCAGAATGGCCGAACTATATGGATACAGCTGCTGGGGCTTTTATGAGACTGGACCTAGCTTTACTAGAGCATGATGAAAAATTCGTTTTATATACGGATTGCGATGTTATGTTTCTTAAAAATCCAAGCCTTGAATTTTGCAAACCTGAAATATTTGCTGCCTGCGGCCAGTTTGGTCAGCAGGACTATTACACAGATATGAATTCTGGGGTTATGATTTTAAACCTAGAAAGAATACGCAATGATCTCCCGGCGATGGTTGAATTTCTCTGCGATAATTTCAATCATATTTCTGGATATGATCAGGAGCTTTTGAGAATATTTTATAACAGCCAATGGAGTCCACTATCCGCTAAATTTAACTGGAAGCCGTACTGGGGAACTAATGCAGATGCCAGAATCGTGCATTTCCACGGCCCCAAAGCTCCTGCGAGCCGAAATTTGTTAAACGATCATCACTATCGGGAGCACGACCCCGTTTTCCATACATGGAGACATTGGTTTTTTCAGAATGTTGCCGGTTATGGAGTTTATGTACCTGTCTGGGAAGATTTCTTGCAAAAATCTCGTAACGCATATGACGGTTCCGTTGAAAGTTGTGCCTCGTTCAACCTTGCACGCGAATAATTACAATGCTCATGACTTATAGTCAGAAGGTGACGGTTGCAGGAAAATATATAGCCGATAAAAAGACGGTCCTGCTTCTATCATAGCATGTTAACACCGCCGCCAGTCCTTGAGGTAATCAGACATGACCTCAATGCGGGTGTGGTGTTTATAGTTTCGCTTGTCGTATTTTACTGGTTTTCCGCGGGATATTCTTCCCGGAATGCGGGGGCTGATCCCTTTTTCCGCTAGAGTATCCCAGTATCAGTCAACATAATAACCTCGGTCCGCCAGTGCCCACTGTGTCATCAGCAGGCTGTCCAGCAGAGCAGAGACTGCGGTGTAATCATTAACCTATCCGGCTGTCATGAAGAAGCTCAGCGGTCGCCCGTTCTGATCCGTGACCGCATGTAGTTTGGTATTCATACTGCCTTTGGTGCGATCGATTAGACGCCCTGGATTCTTTTTAATCGCAGGCTTGAAGTTTTACAGTGTGCCTTGAGATAGATTGTATCAATCTAATGGTTAGAGGCGTTTGAGAAAAAACGGTTGCAGACGCTCGATCTGGCCACTGGATTGGAACAGGTCCTGCTGGACAAGGATGTAGGTCAGAAGTGGCCAGAGTCTCCTAAAAGGTATCAACCGCCTTGTTCTGCGAGGATGTTTCTTGCGATGAAGACATGTCCAGACTGATGCACTCGAAAAGCTAAGAGATAAGTCCATACCTCGCACATGCATGGGTTTTGGCAAGATTTTTGTCGAGGGTCTCCAGGTTGCTGAAAACCCTAACAGACGTTTATTTTTGATAATTTATATATGGTGCGAGCTGCGGGACTCGAACCTAGTGTTGCGGGACGCGTCCCGCAGCCAAGCCATTGAAAATACGTCGAAAACGCCGACGCCAGTCTTTCCGTGCCTTAATATCAGACCAGATTCTGGCAGACATTCTGGTAAGGTCAAGACGCCATGAAAGCGATATGGTCGCATGTGTTTGGGCGACTGAAAGCTCAGAAGAGGGAAGGGGGCTGAGATGCAGGAAGAGAACGATAAGGACGTTCGGGAGCCTTCTCGCAAAAGCCAGGAAGAGGCTTTGCAGTCTCTGAAAACGATTGGCCGGAAGTTGCCCGTCGATTTTCGTTTCGAACGTCCTCAAGACCAGGAGCGTTGAGAGACGCCAATGAGCTTCACCGGCATGTGATGGCAGCAAAGCTGTGAGGGTAACGTCTCGCAGTTTAACGTTCGGTCCGAAGTCCCAGCGCCTTTCTGCGTTGTGTTGATGTCAGGACAAACGATGCCCCTCATTTATATCAATTATCCGGTTGGGACCTTCAGCAAAGAGAAACAGGACGGTTTGGCAGAGACGCTGACCACTATCGCCCTCGATGCGGAACAACTGCCCGACACGCCTTTTGTTCGCAGTACGACCTGGATTTATTTTCGGGAATACGCCGAGGGCATGGTTTATCACGGTGGCAAAACAGACGGTCGCAATGTGATTGGCATTGAGGTCAATGCCTTCGAAGGCGGCTTTGACACAGCCGCCAAGCAAAAACTGTTTGCTGGGTTTACAGAGGCTGTCCGCGAAGCGACTGGTTTGGCCGCCGATGAGTTGGTGCCTGTCTATATCGTTCTGCGTGATGTTCCCCCTGAAAATTGGGGTGTGTTTGGACAAACGATTTCATTGAATGACCTGCGTCATCCACCAGAAAATGCTGAGCCCGTGTAGAAATTGTTTTCAGTCAAACGATAGCAGGAGATAATAAAAATCGAAGTATTTTCATTTTTATTCTGTCATTTTCTGAAATCTGACTTCTGAATTGCTATCCTGTTTTTGGGAGTTCTTCTGTCCTCAGCCAGCAGTGCTTCGTGGCTACCCACGAAACAGCTGGCAAGGGGGAGATACCTCCCCCGTTGACCCCCACAAACGACAAAGAAAACAGGATGCCCCGTTATGCCCGATGCTTCATCTCCATCCCGTCACCGGTCCTCTCGGCTCTCTGTTCGGGCCTCTCCCGACGAACTGGCACGGTGGAGCCAGAGCGCCCGCTTTCTCGGTCATGCCACAACAGCTGACTGGGTCCGGACATTGTTGCAGGATGCCGTCCTGTCTCACCATTGCGGCGGAACGGTCAGCCGTGAGCTCCGTCAGTTGCGTGGCGAGCTGGGACGGATTGGCAACAACCTGAATCAACTGGCTCACGCTGCTCATCTCGGTGATGCTGTTGCCTGTAGTGACACGTTACAGGATATCGACCGCCTGAAAAACCGGACCGATCACCTGTTGCGAGGTTTGCGTCCGGTTCGTGTCCAGAGGGTCCGGTCTGTTTCCGTTCCGCTCATGCACTGAACCGACGATCAGGTCTTCGCAGGTGCGACGCCATGATTATGCAAGAAACCAGAATTAAGAGCAGCAGCGGGCACCAAGCGGTTTCACATCACGTTCTGTCTGGCGCAAAGAACGAAGCCATCCGGGTTGTTTCTGGCAGTGACTACCTTCTCAACGATTGGATGAAAGAAGCGAAACGCGAGGGTATTCGATACGGTCTGCGGCATATTGCTTTCAATCCATCCGAACCGATGAGCGATGGGCAATTCGCCCATTTCGCCAATAAGATCTGTCTGGAACTGGGTGCTGACCCTGAGCGCATGACTCTGGTGATTCATCAGAAAGACGGTAGCACCCATGGCCACCTCATATTGCCGGAATGGCAGGTCGATCACGTTCTCAGCAGTAAATTTACATGGCAGCGTCTGGAAAAAATCGCTCGCCTGGAAGAGCTGAGATTGGGTCATACTCTCGTGCCCGGACGTCATGACCGGGCTATTGCGAAAGCTTTGAGAGATGCTGGAAATTCTGAGGCCGCAGACAAGGTTGCGGCTCTGGTTCCGAAAGACAATTCGGCACGTCCAGTCGCGGCTTACACGTCACAAGCGCGGAGAATGACAGAACGTCAGGATTTCAACCTGCCTGCGGCCAGAAGCGAGATCATGGCGTTTTGGGAGAAGTCGGAAAATGACCTGAAGACGTTCCGCCGCCTTCTTGCTGAGAAAAACTGGCGCATGCGACCGGGAGACCGCACGGATCGACGGCGGGACGCTCATGTCATTGAGACACATGATGGTCTGCTGATCGGATCATTCACACGCCTGACAAAGGTCCGCACAAAAGATTTTCGTCTTCTTCTGCAAGAAGAGTCTTCCAGACCGTCCCCTCTGGATCTTCGACCTGTCGTGAGACAACTGGAGCAACAGGAAAGACGGCATCAGCAGCGGGTAGAGCGAAAACGTGCCGTGAAGGACCTGATCTGGGTTCCGCCAGCCTCATTATCAGCCCTGGATCGACAGAGGCTCCATGAACAGGGCCGAAGAGAAGCGGACGCGATCCGAAAGCGATTGCCGTCCATCGGTTCGCTTCGATACCCCGAACAGTTCAGCGAGGGGTTCCGGATTTATTTAAAAGACTGGAAGCAGGAGATGCAGGCTGCCCGACGCGTTCTGAATGCCCGGCATCCACTGGAACGGAGCTATGGGCCAGACAGTCCGCTCGATATTCAAAGCGAATGCATCGTGCGGATGATGAAAGAAGGATGGAGCAGACTGAAGCAGGCCCATCAGGCCGTTGAGCGGGCGCGACAGGAATTGGATGACCTGGAAGCGCGGAAAATCTTGTTTTCTCGGAAGAAAAGACTGACGCAAGCAGAGGAGCAGTACCGCCAGGCGCTGGCTCAACTGGCTGAAATCCTGCGCTATCTTGTCCAGTTTATTCTGTATCATTTGGGGCTGAGCAGTCAGAAGCCTGATCCGATCCAGTGTCCGGTTCCCATAGAACGAGAAACGACATTGCAGGATTATCTGCAAGAGAGATGCGAGTTGCTTCAGACCCTGCTGGATGAGAAAGCCCGTCGCCTCTGGATTAAGGATCGCTGCCGGGAGGCGGAGCACAAACGGGCGCGGATGATTGCCCAATGGCATGCGGAGCGTGTGCCGGAATGTGAGCAGGCCCAGCAGACCATTGCCAGACTGGAGCGCTTGCACCGGCTTTCATGGTCGCTTCCTGAGGAAGTCCGCATGGCGGTCAGGGATTTGAAACGACAGGGGCAGCTTCGGTTGGCCCTGAGGGAGCTGGATCGTTTTGATAATAGGGATGCCCCGGTATCTCTGCCGTCCGATCAACGTGCTGACGTCAATCGAGGGTCTCAGCCAATAATATTGCGAAAGAGGACGTTACCCACATCTTCGCTATCTCCATAGAAAGTGGGAGCGCAGCGACCGCTTCCGCCTTCATGTCGGATATGGAAGTGATTGTGACGGTTGCCCGAAAGCCGACATTGCTAGGCGAGCAGCGATAGACCGAGTTTGGGACCTTTGAGAGCATAGGCTTTGGAGGGCCAGGATGTCGATTGCAGACGCTGCGTTGGAGCGAACGTGCTGGTTGCAGACGCCGACATAGGGTCGTTAGCGGCTTTAGATTAGTTCGCCAAAGCCGCCCTACGTTCAGGGACTGGCCGACGACAGGAAGGAGTGGTTGCGGCTAGGCGACTTCTGGCTTCATATCCAGGAACGCTGTCGTTCAGCGAGCAGCTCTCAACCGGTAATAGAGTGGCCGAATCTGGGACGAGTTAAGCTTGGCGGCTATTAGATCTTTCGCCGGAAACCCGGACGACCAGCGTGACGCTGAAAGCTTCGAGCAATCTTGCGCACGAAACCCTGAGCCTCGCATTGTCCACTTAATGTATAGCAGTCCAATAGCTCAGACTGTCGTCAGCAGCTCTGTATTCCAGCCTAAGTCGCCTTTCTGACGGAGGCAAGCTCGCGAAAAGGCCGAGAAAGGTGCAGAGGCATTGATCCGGTCCGCGACCTCATTGATGAGTGAATCAAATTCTGCGCTTTGCTGGTCGGTCAAGCGGCCTATGGATTCTCGCTCATGTTCAAGCTTTTCAATGCGCTTCACCGCATGCTCGATGGAGACGTAAAGATCATGGCGATCGCGGATCAGGGTGCCCTCGTTGAGGTGGAACAGGTCGATTGACACGTTGGCACGCTCAAAGCGGATCGCATCTTGCTCGACCTTATGCCGTTCGACCACTTTTCCGTCTCCGACAGCATAATCCAGCAGCAGCACATCGGACGCGACGCAAGGGTCAACGAGCTTGGGGCGTTCCGCAGTTGTAGAGGCGCAAGTATCGTCGGGAACACGCGCTGCCTCATCGACCAATGGAAAGTAGCAGCCCTTTCCTTGCACGTTGCCTTCCCGAGAATCGGTCCGGCGCTTATTGACAAGTGAATAGGCTAACCGAAAGTTCTTCCAATCGTAAGCGAGCCACCAATATCCCCTGTGAAGTGGAGTTACACCGCTGACGCGGTTTTTAGGACGGAAGTGATCGACTTCCAACTCTGACACTGCGATTCGCTTCTCGGAATACCAGCACTTTTCGTGCGATAGCGCCGCCATTGCAGCCTTGAGGTCACTCCAAATCTTGTAGTTCTTTGTGATCAGGTCGGCACGATCGTCAACTGCCGTAGTCAAAAGGTCAGTTAAGGCGTTGGCGGCGGCTTGCGACCAAGCGGTTGAAATGCTGCCGATCAAATCGTTCTGCTTGATGTGCCTCATGCGTCGCGCTGTTTCCGTACGCGCGCGAGGGCTTCCGCTGCTCGCTTCCGCCTCTGTTCTAAGGCATCCGATGTGAGCACCACATCGCCCAGCTGCGGTTGTTCCCGCTCGATGTCGGTCATCGCGCGAACGAAGTCATCATAGAGCGGGTCATTGACTGTTTTCGTAAAGTCAAGGTTGCGAACTTCAGCGTTGAGCACGCGAAGCCGCGCCTCCTCGGTTGGTGTTCGAGCCTCAATCGCGCCAAGCTGGCGTTTTTCGTCCAAGAGCTCAAGAGATGCGCGATCAAGCGATGATCGAAGACCGAAGAAGTCACTCGTGAGGATGGCCGAAAAACCCATGCCCTTTGGGCTCGACGCAGGATGTTCCGCTGTTATTCTGCGTTCGACGTCACCGCGCTGCAGAATGATGACCTCGTTTGCCTCCAAACCAGCAAAGACCAGCGGGCTGTGAGTCGTCATGATAATTTGACTTTTGCTAAGCCCGCCGCCGTAGCGTGACAGGATATCAAGGTAGTCGAGACACCAAGCCGGATTTAGATGCGTGTCGGGCTCGTCCAGCAAAAAGAGTGATTCATCTTGATTGGTAAAGCGCAGCAAGCCCAGAACGGTAAGCAGTTGTTGCTCGCCTTCGCTCAAGTCGACGAAACTTAGCGCCGCATCGCTGTCTTTCACTTTAAAGCGAATACGAACCTCATGGAGCAGATCACTCAACACCGTGCTTTCGAGCCGCTTGAACAGTTCCTTTTGATCGATGTTCGCAGCGAGCATGATGAGATCGTCGGCGCTTTGGACGTAGCAATAGCGTCGCTCTAGCGTACGATGTCGACGGATACCGACCGGAACTCGCTCCTTTGTCCGCATCGGTGCGAGCGCCACTTGATGAAGTGCGCTGAGCAGGCGTTTCACCGTCCCTGCCGCCCACCAGTAGCGCTCATCGCCGCGCTCGCGGACCTGGGCGGACGGGTCGGGATTGTACCAGTGCGGCTGCTGCAGCACGAACAATACGGACTCTAGCGCCTCGATGCCCATTTGATCGAGCAGAAATTCACGAATTTCAGGATCTTGTTTGGCGTAGAAAGCCAGTAAGACGAATTGGCTATGCCAATCCTCCGCCAGAAAAAGCGAACGGATAGTCTCTTCTTCACCGGCGATCAACTCGTCACGATACCGTTCGGTATGCTCGACAAACAAGTCTCGCAGTCTCGAAGAGGTACCAGAATAATAACCAAAGACGTGCTTTGGCAGCACGCGGTTCTGCGCGTTAAGACGGTAAAATGCTGCTTCTGTTAGCACCTCAAAGCTGAGCGTATCCTTAAGTTCTGGCGGCGTCGTAGCGTTGGCCGGCCTTACCAGATAGGTCATGACAAGTGGTGCGCCGCGGTTATTCTTAACGTCAGGCGGAGGTATAGCTGCCTCAATATCGATGTGATAACCGTTGCAGGAATAGGCGATCCGATAGGCAAAATCGGGCTTGGTGCGCAGGTCAAGCTGCCGGAAAATTATCGTCAGCGCTTCCAAAATGTTGGTTTTGCCAACACCGTTACGGCCGATTATCACTGACCGCGCGCTATCCTCATCGAAATCAATTACAAAGTCACGCAAGTTGCGAAAGTTTGGTAGAAAAAGGCGGTCAACGCGCATATCGGGCGACCACCAAAACGGGCCAGTCTTCCGATGTCCGTCGCTCCTCGACTCGTCCGGCGGCCACACCGTCAGCCAATGCCTTGAAGAAGGGCTCCACATCGTCCAGGCGGAAGCCCGCTTCTTCGAGTAAGCGAAGGGGCTCCAGCCCGTCTTTATACTCGTCGAGGACAGCCTGCAAATCCCGACGGGTCGCTGGGGCACCGGGTTTGAGTTTGGTTGCCGTCACGCCTTTAGCCTTTCTTCTCTTGCCGCCTGGGCGATGCTCGCTTTCCGCGCTGTGGTCAGCCTGTGCCGCCATTACCGCTTCGTCTCCCAGGTCCGACAGATCAATCGTGCCATTAAGAGCGCGCGTTTGAACATTGATCCACAGGTTGTCGAGCGCAAGCACAATGTCGGCAAGTTTTGCTCGCAAGCCAGCAAGTGCTGCGCCGCGGCGTTCCAATTGTTCCAGCAACCATTGTCGTTCTTGACGCGGCGCGATAGGAATGGGCGCGCGGACAAGCCGAGACAAGTTAAGAGTGTTTTGGGCTACGCCGCGCGCACTGCTCGTCATCCAACGCTCCAGGGATGGTGATTGCAGGACCGACGCGATCCATTTCTCGAGGCTTGGGTCACTCGGGGTTATCTTGCCTACAGCCCGGGCGATGTTAGCACCTGCAAGACTTTCCGGCACACGGGCTACCTGTCCGATTATGCCGACCAATGACACGAGCACCTCGCCGCCCCTTAGGCGAGACCGTACGTATTTCCGGTCAACGGCGTCCGACACATGCCGAAGATGGGACTGATCAATCCCCCCGGCTTTAATGTCTTGGACCCGCACAAGCGGCACACCCTGCTCGACGTCATCCCCGGGCTGAACGATACCATAACATAGAGGGTCAGCCGCCGAGCCGATCTCAGCGAGGCTTGCCCACGCCCATTGAGGCGGCAAGCCAAAAGTCCGGCTGGCCACGTCGGGCGTGGCGGCCGAGGGATAGTTCTTCTTGGTCCCCCGGCTGCCCGATTCCTCAGATAGTCGTCTCGCTTCCTCCCATGTGGCCCGACGCGCAGCGGCAAGTTCGCCAAGCACGTCGAGGTCGCCATCATAGTTTAAGGTGGTGCGGATTTCTCCGCTCAGTCGGCCATCGAAAGCTGCGCTGAGCAACGCCTTCTCAAACTGCTCGGCAAGGCTGAGGCCTTCAGCTACGCTTTGTCCGAGCACGCGCAGTCGGTCGCGAACGACCGCAAGTGCGCGCGCGATCCTGCATTGAACATCGCGCGGCGGGAGCATGACGGCACAATCGAAGAGTTGCTCGGAGCGGACGCGAGGCATGCGGGCGCCCGACATCAGCTTAGTAATCTGGGCCAGATGGTCAGGGCCTAGCAGCACCTCATGGAGAAAAGCCGCATCGACCGCAGGATCGATGCGCAACACCAGCAGCTCAGTCGCGGCGATACCGTCCGACGGCGCGATGATCACTTTCTGCAAATAAGGCCGAAGTCGGCCATAGAGCAGATCGCCACGACGAAATTGGCTCTTTGTACTGGCTATCTCTCGTCCAAACGTCGGGAGAATATCGAGCAGCCGCCCCGTACCTGCTTCGATATCCTCCAAGCCGATGTAGTTGAATGCCTCGTCAGGCTGCAGCCATGGCTTTACCTGCGCCCCTGCAAGCGTCACCAACTCCCGCAATGCAACACATTTCCATCCATTTGGCAGTAATTGAGAAACAGCACTCATGGACGATGCTCGACCTCTTCGGGCGGCAACAACTCTACCAGCTTATCGAAATCCTCTGATATGCCATCAAGTAGCCGGCGCAAGCGCTGCGCAATATCGTCCAAATCGAGCATCGCTTCGGCCGAACCATGTCGTTCCTCCCGCAGCCAAGAGATCGAAAGATCGAGATCGCGACGCTCAATCTCATCGCGACTGTAGCGGCGAAACCGCCCGCTAGCACCTTGATCGACGCGCGGGCTGTGTCCGTTCGGGTCACTACCGTAAGCCGCTTCGAAGGGCGCAAAGTCCGCACGTAGCAGGGGTGTGCGCTTGCCATAGACGGGCACGTTGGATCGCATATCGTAAATCCACACGTCGGCCGTACCACGATCGTCTCGGTTGAAGAACAACACGTTGGTCGTGACGCTGGCATAAAAGATACCGTCAGGCAGCCGCAATATTGTGTGAAGATCGCAACGATCGAGGAGATCGCGCCTTACATGTTTGCCAGCGTGGCCCTCATAAAGCACGCTGTCCGGGACCACGACTGCCGCTCGCCCTCCTGGCTTTAGCCCCAAATAGATGTGTTGCAAAAAGGCGAGCTGCTTACTGGCGGTGGAATGTGGCAAGTCGCGGCGGCCTAAAAGCCCCCCGCCACGCTTATTCCCGAAGGGTGGGTTCGTCAAAACCACGTCGGCTGGCGGGATGCGCGCTGCATCTACCGCCGACAAGCTGTCGCCATGGATAAACTCACCCTCCATGTTGTGCAAAATCGCATTCATCAATAGCAGGCGGTGCGTATCTTGGACAAGTTCAACACCGATAAAGTGTGGCGGCTTTGACTTTTGGCCGGATGCTCTCGCAATGTAATCATTAGCGACCACGAGGAAGCCCCCGGTGCCGGCCGCTGGATCTTGGATGACTTCCTTGGCACTAGGCTTCATCAAGGCTACGATCGTTTCGATCAGCGGGCGAGGTGTGAAATACTGCCCGGCCCCGCTCTTCTTTTCGCTGGCGTTGCGCTCAAGGAGGCCCTCATAAATATCCCCGAGGCCTTCGCGTCTCACGCTGTACCAGTCGATTTCGTCGATCTTTGCCACCAACGTTGCCAGGCTTTCAGCGTGGCGCAAGAGCGAGGTGGGATTGGCGAAGATGGTCCGAATCGTAGCATCCTTGGTCGTCCCGAGGATTACGAGTTGGCGCCGATAAAAATCGAATTGAGCGTCAGGTGCCTGGCCAGCAAGATCCTTCCAACGATACCCTGCAGGAATGTCGGCTTCAGACCCAATCTCCTGCGCCATTTTGAGGAAAAGCAGGTAGGTCAATTCGCTCACGTACTGATGGTACGTAATGCCGTCGTCGCGAAGGATGTTACACAGTCCCCAAAGTTTCTGGACGACGTCCCTATTGTTCACATCGAAACTTTCTTAACACCAGACGCCGCAACGACGATCTGTAGAAATTTGGAACTGCATTTTTACGACATATACGGACATCGTTATTACGTCAAAGATAGGCCGGACGATACCTGACGCCTATAGCCAAGGTTACGCAAAGCAGCAAGTGGGTGGCCAGCAAATCCCCTCTTTTTCCGCGGCAAGCTGCCCGCCGATGGTTTGCACGAAAATCATGGCGCACCACTCTAAACTATCACTGCCGGAGACCTATGGAGTCGGTTCGGCGCAACACGTAACTCAGATAGCGAGTCAAGCCGCCCGCAAAAATGGCGGCTTTGGGCATTACAACGCGTTCATCGAATGACTGCATTGGGTCGGAGACCATCATGAACTTGAACGCTGCGAATGGCAGATTCCAGCCGGGCTTTCCCGACAACCGACATTCCGCTTTCCCCCCATAACCGCCGTCAGCTCTCCGGAATGTTTAACCTGAACGTTGGGAATTCCAGAGCTTCGATAACGCTTTTCAGGTTCTGCACATCGATTGAGCTGGTGTAGTTCATCGTTCCTTGGCTTCGGTGCGAGGCTTCGTGTCCCAACACCCGATCAATCCATAACTCTCGAAAGTTCGCATTTTGATTGCGAAGTTTCGTTGAGACTGTGTGCCGGAAGCTGTGAAACGTGATTTCCGCTGGAAGGTCGAGCTTGGTTTTGAGTTTTGAGAACGCTTGCCCAAAAGCAGCGCCTCTGACGCCTTCACTTGATGTCGGGAGGTCCGGGAAGAGAAAGTGCTGGTCGGGCTTTAAAAAACTCATGATACCCGCCTTAATGAGCTGAGAGTGGATGGGAACGAGCCGTGTTCCTGCGGCAGATTTTGGAGACCAGCCGTCCTCTGGATGGGGGCGGACATGGAAGCACGCCACACCTTGGATATTCTCGATGTCTTGGCCGCGCAGATTGCAGATTTCTCCGAGTCTCAGGCCAGTATAAAGGGCCACATTGACCATCCCCGCGTACGTTCGACGGGAAATGCCGCGATGCTCCCACTGGTCCGGTGTGAGCAGGGCTAGTTCTTCATCGGTCCAGCAGCGTCGTTCTGTCTTTTTCGTTGTGTTGAAAGACCATTGCGACCACGGGTTCCTGGCAACGATTTCGCGTTGAACCAACATGGACCAGAGAGACGATAGCCGGGAGAAGTGGTTCTTCACAGTCTTGCCGCTGACCGTTTCAAGCCCTTGTTCTTTGGCTGCTTTCACAGCGTCTCGAATGGCCAGACGGTTTTTGGATTTTCCATGTGTCGCAGGGAGCCCGAGGAGTAAATCGTGAAAGTCTCCAGCCGTTGTCCCAGTCACTTGGCTGACAGGCAGATCTCCGAACGCTTCGATGAACAGGTCGAGGGTTGTTTTCGTTCCCTTTATCGTGTCAGCGCTCTTATTGGCATCATTGAGGACAAAGCGTTGAGCCATCGCGCTAATGGTTTGGGCTTTGGCCTTTTTACGGTTTTCTTTAGTCGGAGACGGCAAGGCTTGAAGCGGTTCGCTTTCCGGCCCCTCTTCGTCAGAGAGGGCAGGCACCGTCGTTAAAGTGCTGCCTGAAGCTTTGATATCGACGACCAGTTTGCGCAAGCCCGCGATTTCTTCACGAAGCATCCCTTCGCGGGTCTGCGTGACGGCCGTATGCAGTGCCTGTGTCTGACTCAAGGCAGTGAGGAAAGCGTCGGTCTGTTCGAAATGCTCTGCAATGACATCCAGAAAATTGTCGACTTGCTGCATGTACGCTTTCGTCTGGAGCGCCTGTTGAGCCATTTCGACCTCATGTTTGGCCTCTTCTTCTTTCAGACGGACATTGTGATAGCTTTCCCAATCCTTCACGAACTGCTCGTAAAAACGGATGATATCAGTGGCGGTCAGGGCTTTTGATGTTGGCTTTGTTGTCATCCGCCGAATCTCCTCAAAGCACTGGCCGGTACGAGCATAGAGCAAGGCCGCCTTTTGTCGTGCCAGGAGCTTATTCGACGTTTTCAGGGGATGCGAGACCTCGCCTCTACCTAACCAAGCCCGGAGGTCCAGAGGAACAGAACGCCTAAAATAATATTGCGATCCGGCGATTCGCAGCATGCGTCTAGCTTTCCCATTCTGGGAAAGACTGTGGGACAAACGCCCATTTTAACGCCGAAGTGCGTTTTTCTCTGTATTTTCAATAGGTTAGTGGTGCGAGCTGCGGGACTCGAACCTGCTCCCCAACATTTTTGGTGTGTTGGGAGGCTCTCAATTCCAGCAGAAAACTGCGGATATGACGCTCTTCTCAGTGAACATTATGGAGAACAGGTTTGGAGAAAAACTGAAGCTAGTCAAGGGTTCTGTGGCGGTAGCCATATTGGCGTGAAGGAAGATGCGGCGAATTTTGAAATCGTTCCGGGGCACTGCGGGTCGCTCCGGGTTTGTGTGTGATAATCGGTCATGTCGGGTGGTGGATAGATTTTTTCAATCAATCACAAATTATAGATAAAACGATTGATAGACATTTTGGATATCGATCATGAGTCAAGGTGGCAGAATAACACCGTCGCATTGTAATTTTTTTAGAGCCAACAGCCATCCTCTCCTGATTTCGTCATGCAGCAGAAAAACGTGTAAATTTTGTCTTGCAAGCCTGGATTTCTATACACAAACCAGGCAAAAAGCGTGAGAAGTTATGGAAAGCGTTTAAATGCCCACACTCTCCCCTCCGAAGCTCTCGATGGTCGATCTGTTCGCCGGTTGCGGCGGACTATCGCTTGGTATGGAGAACGCTGGTTTCACTCCAGTATTTGTCAATGAGCTAAACAAGGATGCACTAGCAACTTATCTTGCCAACCGACACCACGATGTGGGGGGCAAACCATTCGCAGACCAACAACATCTACACTGCAATGATGCTAATGACTTGCAAGGTGACAGATTGGAGCGGATGGTCTCAGATTTATCAGCCCTTGGGATTGAATTTCCTACGTTGATCGAAACACAATCTGATTCAAAGCCTCGAGTAGAACGAGGAACTTTAGATTTATTAGCTGGAGGACCGCCTTGCCAAGGGTATTCGGGGATTGGTCATCGTCGCTCTTATTCGGTCGATAAAAAGGACCTGCCATCGAATCAGCTATACGGCCGAATGGCTCAAATTATTCGTCGTTTACGCCCCCGTATCTTCCTGTTTGAAAATGTCCGTGGCTTGCTTAATTCTAAGTGGACACGGGAAGGAGATGAATTAATTTGGCCAGACGTTCTAAGAGAATTCCAAGATATTCCAGGTTATCAGGTTCGCTTCACTCTGGTACGCGCTTCCGATTACGGTGTTCCACAGAACCGCCCCCGAGTCCTGCTAGTAGGGATAAGGGACGACATCGTTGAGAAAAGTTTTTCTGTAGATCTCGGGGCGGATCAATTAGACGCTGTGCAGTGTGGTTTTTTGCCAAAACCAAACCCGTCAGAGGCGCCTGATTTAGAAGAGCTCCTGAGCGATCTCGTCGATCTTGACGTGCAACAGCGCCTTGAAACACAGGACTTCAAAAGTAGTAAGTTTCAAACGACTGAGTATCCAAGACCTCCGCAAACTGCAATTCAACAGAAGTTGCGTCAGCCTCCGCCAGTTCATGAAGAGCGGTCTAACCAACTCACCGACCACGAATACTCAAAACATGCGCTGCGGATCGTGCAAAAGTTTAAGCACATGATCGAGCACGGTGAGATCCCTGCGCACGCACGTACAAAAAAGTTCGCGCAAAAAGTTCTTCCAGCAACATGGGGAAACGGGCGCCCAACGATAACAGCAACATCTATGCCGGACGATTATGTACATTACTCTCAATCGCGCGTACTAACAGTTCGAGAATGGGCTAGATTGCAGCTTTTCCCGGATTGGTACAGATTTGAGGGAAAGCGAACTACTGGTGGCATTAGACGCGCTGGCAATCCCAGAGAAGGCCTCTTTGACCGTGAAGTCCCCAAGTATACCCAAATTGGGAATGCTGTCCCTGTTGGACTCTCGGAGCGTGTTGGAAATAACTTTAAATATATTATTGAAAGCGCACTGAATAATGTTAGAAAAAAGTGATTTTTCTATAGTAAAAGCGCTAGAGATTTTAGGAAAAATTGGTGTTGAATCTGCCTTGTTGGTCCCAACTAAGACAGGATTAGAAAAATCAATATTTGATGCGACTGATAATTTGCGCCAATATCTTTCGAATCTCCAATACCATGATTTTAGGCAGCAGGGGCAAGGTCAAGGCTGCAAGATACAGCGCGAAGCTTTTTTAGTAAGAGAGAATTCGCTCGAGAAGACCACAGTTTCGATGTATCGCCCAGAAACTAAAAGAGGTGACCCACGGATTTGGCTTGGGCATTCTGTGCGATCATATGCGGTGGCTTACAATCTTCTAGCTATCGTTGTTTTAGACAGCGTCATGTACATTCTGAATATGAGTGATTGTGCTGTCCGGTCCTCTCTTACTAATGACGATTCGCCTTTCAGAAAAATTGTCGATCAATATACTTTGCCCTCCTCTGTGGCCGGAGAGCTTCTCGGGCTGCTGCGGGGTATTTCGCAACAAGGATTTGTAAAGACGCTGAGGTCTGGGGATACTGGAGTTGGCTATACGCTAGAGACCCTACTCGGCATTTCTGCGAACTCGCGTAAGGCACCGGATTTCAAAGGAATAGAAATTAAGGCGAAACGTAGCAGAGCGGGCTCAGGAGTTAATCGCTCTACTCTTTTTTCTAAAGCTCCCAATTGGAAACTTAGCCCTATTGGCAATGCTAAAAACCTCCTAGTCATGCGAGGTTATGATGACAAAAATGGCCGTCGTTCTCTGTATCATACACTCGATGCAGCAGAGCCAAACTCATTGGGATTAATCCTTGAAATTGATCCAGAGTGCGATTGGCTAAAACAAGTTTATGTCGACCCTTCAAGTGGGGCACGTGTGCACGACGTTACTTGGGAGATTCCGATTCTAAAAAATGACTTAGCTGCTAAGCATCAAGAGACTTTTTGGGTAAAAGCATTTTGCCGGGGCCGAGGAAGCATGGAAGCGTTTCATTACGTTGAAGTTCAGCATACCCAAAAAGCTATGACTGCTAATCTGCCAGCTTTAATTGAAGCTGGGGTTATTACGGTTGATTATGCCCTTCATTATAATGGTACTAGAGCACGAGATCACGGTTATTTATTCAAAATTCGTCCTGATAGCCTTGGAGCGTTATTCCCCCCGCCGCGTGTTCACGCTTTGTTATAACTGACAATATAAGAGATTTAGAAAATCTTTTTTTCATGTGCTTTGGAATAACAAAATATTAATACGCGCTAAAATTGTCTAAAAAGGGATTTCTATCCTCCCTAAAATTAGGAGGCAAGCTCATCAATCAACGACTCTTCATTTCCTCCGCATATAATGCTTCCTAACTCGTCTATAAGTTCTAAAGATATTGCCAGTCTATATCGCATGCTTCTTAACGTAACATTTGTTGTATTTGCTTCTTTTCCATGCGCAATATCATTGCGACTAGATATCAAAGAATTTATTTCACTTTTATAGTTTTCTTTACTTTCAATCCACCTATTGAATTTCTCAGACCAGCTCAAATCAAAGGATCTAAGAATAAAATCAATATTACTTATTTTCATATTGCGTGATTCTGGCCAGGTGTCTGATATATATTTATCTAGGCGTGATATTTCATGTGATGAAACGAATTCGAGAAGTATTTCTTTGAATGATTGTTCGATATATCCTGATATCAAGACACTTACGTATTTTGCCCAGTCGGCTTGTTCTTCTGGATCAGAAGGACTTTTTTGGGCCAACGCTTCAAGGCGTGCACGGTAACTATGGCGCAATGCATTTGAAGATATACTCATTTTTTTAAGAATTCTTCCAAAGAAACCCGAAGACGCACTGAAACACGATTGGTATCGTTTGTGAATTTATCTACAGACCACAAATAACCTTTTTGATTATCTGGAAGACTTGAAATTTCTTCGCCTTTATCATTTAGCCCTCGCGTGTCCTTGTGAAGATTTTGCAATTTTTCTTTAATAGATTGCTTCCCGAGTATTTCTTTTGCTTGATCTGTGGCTTCTTGAATATCCTTATAAATTTTATCACCCAAAATTGACATTAAGGATACAACAAGAGCATCAAAACGAGTTATTATGAAAGTTCCACCAGTCTTTAATGCGGAATCTCCTAAGCTTTCTCTGATCATACTTACTGATGATTTGAAAATAACTTCAATATTTCTGCATTCGTCTTGTGGAATATTTCTATTATCGCTTATGAATGTGTCTAAAAATTTTGGCATACTTGCTTTATAGTTCGATCCGTTTTTATAAAGAGCAATCGCTCTTAGTATGGCCTCTTGGTCTTTCATGCGACTATGAACGTTACCAAATAGAGCTCGCCAATCTTCATAATCGTTAATGTTTTGTATCGTTGTTAAAAGATTACCGTGGAAAATGCTTGCCCTTACTTCCTGAGCAGTTAGAGCTTTTCCACTCGTGTTTAACCTCTTAAATATTTGAATAATTGCTGCATTGTATTCTTTTCCAAGTTCTTTATCGTCGTGTTTTGGGTTGGGTTTGATTACTACGGCATGAATTACGGCATCGGATAGCGTACGCTCATCGGATTGGTCTATAATTTTTGCTTTTTTATTATAAATATCTCTGCGCTTACTATGGTATTTATTTTTTAAATCTTGTGGTATATCCACTCCAGAGAGAGAAAACTCTCCATTTAAATAGGATTGAAGCGTTTTAAGTCTTTGCTGACCATCGATAATATTTAACTTGCTTGTCTCAGAATCTTTCGCGAGAAATATTGTTGGAACGGGCAGCCCAAGAATAAGAGATTCGATGAAACGTGATTTTTCAGCATTGGACCAAACAAAGCCCCGTTGAAATCCAGGTACGTAGATATCCTCGCGGTTAAGGCGTTTCACGAGACCTTCTACATCTACATCCCAGCCATAGCTGCTTACCTCGAAACGATAACCGTTCTCTGTTTCTGCCTCACTATTATCGTCTTTAATTTCTGTGTCTTCAATGTCATCTTTGTCATTGTGCATTTTTAATAATCCAAAATATTTTAAAAGACTCTTGAAAAACAAATATCATATTATTGTATATTAAGTAAATAAGTCATTTGATATTATTTTCGTTAAATGTGTCTTACGCCGCGGTCAGGTTAAGCAGATGAACCGAACAATCAAGGAGGCAACCTTCGAGCGTTTCCATTGCGACAGCCATGGGCAGTTAAGAACGTACCTCAGCGATTTCATGGCAGCCTATAACTTCGGGCGAAGACTCAAGACTGTGAACGGCTTCACCCCTTACGAAGGCGTCTGCAAAATATGGACTTCAGAGCCAGAAAGATTCATCATCAATCCAACCCATCAAAATCCAGAGCCAAACAATTAGAACACCTCGGGCTACGAGGAAGGCGCAGGAGAGAGCCTTTGAGAGTTTGGCAGCGGATGGGGTATAAGCTCCCCTCGGCTTCGATCCTGCTCCAGCGCTTTGAGTGCTCCTTGTAAGTCGCCTCTCCGTTTATGCGCTGTGATGGAGGCTTTGGTCGCCTTTGATACTGAAGCAGGCGGTTGCCACACATCGCGCAGTCGCTCCATCCGCTGCTCTGCCGCCTGTCGTACGGGTTGATGGTCCGCATACCAGTCCAAGATGATTTTACGCCGCTTTTGTTCTGCTGCCCGCGCGTATTCTTTCAGAAGATCCCGACATTTGTCCTTATCGCTCAAGATGGCCAGCATGTGATGACGGGCATGAAGAACAGCACGTTTTGCTTGCTCTCGCTCATCAGGAACAGGCAGTTCCAGTGCAGCTGGTGGGTGCGTCGTTAAGCCAAGACGGTAGAGAATGTATTCGAGGAGATAGCGCAGGATCTCTCCCAGATTAGCTGCGGCCTGTCGTAGTCGTTCTTCATCTTGTGAGAGACGTTTTTTCTGGAAGACCTGCCATCGCAGGGCGCGTGCCTCATTAAGGCGTTCTCGGGCAGCTACAAATTCTTGGCCTGCTGTATTCAGCTTTCGCCGTAACGTGGCGATATCTCTCATCAAAAGATCGGCCTGCTCGTCGACCGATAGAAACATCTTGTTCTCCAGCGGATGCTTTTTCTTCAAGATTGCCTGAGAAGCTCTGAAGTCTTTCTGCCAGTCCTCGAGATAACGACGGAAGCCGTCGGGCAAACGATCCGGCTTACTCCAAGACAAGATTTTAGGCTTGTGACCTGTACGCTTCAGCGGGATGATCTGTGCATCTTCTGGGCGAGAAGAGGGTTCAGGTGTTTTTGCTGCTTTGGATGGAGGCGAGAGCTTTAAGGGTTTTCTTCTATTCTTTGCCGTTGAGCCTTCTTTCTCCAAAAGCTCCCGAAAGTCCTTCATCCTGACTTTCGTCAGCCGTGTGAAGGAACCGATCAGCATTCCATCCTGAGTCTCAATGATATGGGCATCCCGACGCCCGTCTGTGCGATCTCCTGATCTCATATGCCAGCTCTTTGTCACCAACAGATTTCGAAAGGTTGTCAGGTCATTGTCCGAGGCTTGCCAAAAGCTCAGGATTTCCCGTCTCGCTGTCGGAAGGTCAAAATCTTGCCGCTCCGTTATCCTGCGAGCTTGTGATGTATAGGCTGCAACCGGGCGGGCTGCTCCATCTTGAGGGGCCAATGCCGCAATCCTGTCCGCATCGTCGTGATTGCCTTCTGCCCTCAGGGCCTTTGCAATGGCGTGATCATGCCGTCCAGCGACCAAAGCATGACCCAGTTGGATTTCCTCAACTCGAGCAATTTTCTCAAGCCGTTGCCAAGAAAAACGACTGCTGAGAACATGGTCGTCTTGCCACTCTGGCAGGAGAAGATGGCCATGTGTGCGGCCGTCCTTCTGATGGATGACGAGAGTCATACGGCCAGGATCAGCAGATAGCTCTGCACAGATGCGCTCCGCAAAAGACGCCAGCTGTTCATCCGTCATAGGTTCTGCTGGATTGAAGGCAATATGCCGCAGGCCATAGCGGATACCCTCGCGTTTCGCTTCTTTCATCCAGTCTTTGAGGAGGTAATCACTACCGGATAAAACAAGGATGGCTTCATTCTTTGCACCTGCAAGAACATGTCGAGAGACAGTCTTATGGCCGCTCGACGTCTTGATACGTGTCTCTTGCACAATCATAGCGAGGCACCTGCATCGCTTTCAGTGCAAGACCGGGCCTGCCATCTGGGCGTCAGCCTGAGAGAGAAAGCGTCGACGACGCGGTAGATGTAAAGAGCGGAGCAAGCGGTCCGTGCGGTCTTTGGTCGTCTCAATGGCATCGAGAACGTCACCGCAGCGAACCGACTCTCCGCAATGAGCTGCATGGGCAAGTTGATTGAGGTTATTGCCGATGCGGCTGAGCTCGAGGCGCAGGAGGCGAAGTTCAGGACCGAGCTCTGACGTCTGCTGCCCTGTCATCGCATGCTCTTGCAGCAGCAACCGAACGTAATGAGCCGTGGTCGCATGGCCATGCCGTTGGGCTGCTCTGGCCCACACGTCGAGTTCAGCGGGGTGGGCTCTGATGGAGAGACGAGACGTACGAGGAGGGGACGACGGCGCTGGTCGGGAAGGCGTGCAAGGCATGGCGGTATCCTGTTCTGTGGGGGTCAACGGGGGAGGTACTCCCCCTTGCCAGCTGTCGAATGGGTAGCCATTCGACACTGCTGGCTGAAGACAGAATAACCTCTGAAGAGTTATAGGTAATCCCGAGAGCCGATGCCTAATAAAACTGAAGTATTACATGGTTTTCATGTTTTGTGACCGTTGTTATCTGGCGTTAACTCGTCCCACCACTGCTCTAAATCTTCAGAAGAGAGTCCAGAAACTTCATCAGAGGATTTGGACGGTGTCACTTCGACAGCCTTTAACCTGACCCCAGCTCCCAACGCTTCAGGAGCTGCTGGGTCAGCGTTAATGAACACCACGCCGTGTTTCTCTAAAGTCTCCCGGATGGCTTTCAGGGTTCGAGGATGAGGCGTCCGCGACCCCGTCTCAAAATCAGCAATCGTCCGGTGAGCGACCTCTGCGTGTTTCGCCAGGTCTCGTTGTGAGAAGCCCAGCATAGCCCGGGCGGCCCGGCACTGTGACGCCAATAGAGACATGGAAAGCTTAACCCCGAAGACAAAAGAAGGACGACGTATTTGTCTGCATGCTGCACCAAAAACGTAGGTTTCGACAAACGTCTAGAAAAATCCTGCACTGTTTTTTCCGAGCTTTTTGGGTGCTTCTTGTATCTATGTGAGTCCATATATGTTTACTTTAGTCCATATATGACGATATAAAGTGCTCCGTTAGGAGAATGCGATGGCGCGATACGGATATGCACGGGTTTCCACGGAGGCCCAGACGACGGACCCGCAAATTCTGGCTCTTACGAATGAAGGCGTGGAAAACATCGTTGTAGAAACGGTTTCCGGTTCTGTGCCTGCTCATAGCCGTCCGGCACTCTCTGCTCTTCTCAAAAGGCTGACGTCAGGCGATAGCCTGACCATTGCTAAACTGGACCGCCTGGGGCGTGATACAGTCGACGTTCTCGAACTGGTCAGAGTGCTGGACCAACGCAATATCCGTCTGCGCATCCTGAATTTGGGAATAGAAACAGGGACCTCGAATGGACGTCTGTTTCTGACCATTCTGATGGCAATGGCCGAATTTGAACGTGAACTTATCCGTGAAAGAACGCAGGCTGGCATCGCAGCAGCTCGGGCGGCAGGCAAACGCATTGGACGGCCGCCATGTCTGACATCGACACAGCGTCGGTATATTCGGAAAATGGCACAGGAAGGGGCGTCACTCAGAACCATTGCCGCCGTGTTTCGTGTCGGGCGGACCACCGTACATCGCGTTGTCCAAGAGGCGTCGCTGTAAAACACGAAGAGGCGACAGCACGTCTCACTCCCGGATTGCGGCGCCGTCTTGCAGCAGACGCATCGCGTTCTCATAGACGATATTGCATATGGATTTTGTCAGCTTTTCCATGGGGCTGGTTACAGTTGCCAGTATCATGCTGAGCAGAACACCGGATGTCGCAATGAAGCATGCCATCTCAACGGTGTGATGAAGGGGATAATAGGTCACGATAAGAAAGCTCGTGACGGAAATCAGAACCGAATATTGGAACAGGAATAACGGGAAAGAGATTTCTCCGAGGAACTGAATGCCGCGTGTTTCCAGAAAACGCCGTCCCTGAGCATTCCCCAAAAACGCCAATGTAAAGAGAGGCGCTTTGATAAGGGACAATCCCGCGTGGAAATAAGCATGTGGAAAGACCAGACTCAGCACGAACAGAACCGGCAGAGCGGATAGAAAAAGGACGCTGGAGGCTGCTGTCCTTTCAAATCGACTCATGTTTCCCGATGTTCGTAGAAACGCCAGAAAGGCACCGAAAAGAAAGCACAGCAGAAAGACGACGGATTTGCCGTCATGGAAGACCAGAAGGGTTAGCGCCAACAAAACAGGCAAGGCTTTCCTGTTGAGATGCAGAAGTGCGAGCATCAGGAAAATGACGATGGAGCCTATGGCTTCGTAATGCATCGTCCACAGGAAGGGGTTGAAATAATGGGCCCTGTTTTTGAGAAAGACGTCCAGAAATGAAAAACGCAGGACATCAACGAGGGTGATGTCTTCGTTAATCCAGTGGAAAAGCCATTTGCTTCCTAAAATATCCTGAGTGGGGATTTCATAGACGAGATGTAGGCGTATCAACAGGAAGAGGAAGGCTGTTGAGAGCAGGGTTGGAACAACCAGTCGCGGATATCGCTTAATGGCTGGTCTGAGAATGGACGCAGCGTTCCGTTTTCTCAGAAAGCCAGAGCTGAGGGCGTCTCCTGAAATGATGAAGAACACTGCGACCGCCAGATTGCCATCAAACACGGCCTTGATAAGGGGGGTGTCCATCAGGGCAGCGGTCTGCCCAAACGTATCACAGAAGAAATGCGAACAGACGACCATCAGACAGGCAATGCCTCGCAGGCCATCCAGAGCAACGATACGGGTGTTTGCGCGCACCGATGTGTTGCGGCCCTTTCGAACGGTGTCCGCCTCAAGAGGAGTGAAGCATTCGCCCGAAGAAAACATACCGCATGCCTGTGTTGACCTGACCTGCGTTTCACAATCCGTCGGTTTTGGGACAGCGCGGGGAAAATGGGCCCTGCTGTTTCGAAACCCTGTTCCGGAATGCCGGGAGGACAGAGGCGATGACGCGGTATGGCTATGCACGGGTCTCGACAGGAGACCAGGTTTGCGATGGGCAAGTCGCAGCCCTTCAAAAGGAAGGCGTGACCGATATCGTTTTTGATACGGTGTCCGGCAGCGTTCCGGCTGCCAGTCGTTCAGGCCTCTCCAGTCTGCTGAGCCGCCTCAAGGAAGGGGACAGTCTGGTTGTGGCGTGTCTGGACAGGCTCGGCCGTAACACCCTTGACGTGATGGGGTTGGTGAGCGACCTGACTGAGCGACGCGTTCGAGTGCGTATTCTCAATATCGGGATTGAGACGGGCACCCCGAATGGTCAGCTGTTCCTGACCATTCTCGCAGGCTTTGCTCAGTTTGAGCGGGAGCTCATTCGCGAACGCACAAGGGCGGGGCTTGCAGCTATCCGGTTGGCCGGAAAACAGCTCGGGCGACCGCCTGTTCTGACTGTTCGGCAGAAGAAACATGTCAAGGAACTGAGCGCTTCTGGACGGTCACTGGGAGAAATTGCAGGAATTTTCCGGGTCAGCCGCACGACCGTCTGGAGGACGGTTCACTGCGGCCTGCACTGTTCCAATACCCGGAGTTGAGGGACAGTCCTTGTGCTCTCCCTTCCCCGGTCATTGACAGCATTCCGCAAATGACCGGTTTCGGGACACTTCAACGCCGATGAGGTAGTCAGGTTGCTAGAGCAGAAGGCAATGTGATGGCGGGTAAACGGGATGTCGGCTATACGAGTAATTTTTTTTAGCCGACACTTTTGGCTACTGACTGAAGATTTCTTAACTGAGTAGCATATTTGCAATGATAATTGCAATTTATAGGAGATATTATAAAATATAGAAACAATAAATTTCACGAACGAAAAACGAAAATGTTTACACATCAAATTATGAATTTAACAAAAATCTTCAGGGCTATTTACTTGAAATCTAGAAAAATTCCAGCATCCAAAATAGTTTTTATTTATAGCCTTATTTATTTCCTGTAGTCTATTATATAGTGATTTTGCATAGTCATCCTTGTCGACTTTTTCAAATATATTCATCTTAGAAATTTTACCATTGTAGGGAGATTTTCTACATGATTCAGCCATATAAATGGCACTGTTTACTAACTCATTAATTTCTTCTTCACTCTCTGCCCACAGATCTCTGGCAAAAACTTTGATCGATTCAATAATATATTTTACTATCAACTTCAACCTAATCGCCGGATGCGGATGAGAACCTTTAATTTCTCGTAATTCAATATTATAATTTTCATTAAACATCTCAAAAGTTTGATGCATCCCAACTATAAAAATCCATATATCGCGTTTATATATAATTTCATCTTTATCTGTACTTTTTAAAAATGGAATTATTCTTATACAAGCTTCACGATCTGCAGAAAATTCAAAGAGATATCTATCAATAGCATTCGTTTCTGCAATATTGGGAGCTTCATAAAAAATGTTCATTTCTTCGCAGTTTTCACTATGTAATTCTTTTGCTACTTGGCGATGGCCTTGAACAATGTGTGATAGTTCATGATAGTATATCCACATAGAGCAAAGTTTTACCAGTCTTTCTTCAATATAGGTTTTATTCATGTTTGGTGAGAAAATATCTTCACTAACGCGCTCATAAGCAGAAAGAAATTGCGCCTTGAACAAATGATCTGATCTGAATTGATTAAATACATCCATAAAACTACGCAGCCTATCAATGACTCCATAATTTATTACTATACTGTATTCATCGGTACTGACTGTACATCCTTTTTTTTCAAATCTAGCACAAGCTCTAAAAGATTCATCTCGTTCCCAATGAAGTAATACCCTCCCCTTTGGAAGAGTAAATATTTCAGTAGATTCATCATGAACATCATTGATTGAACTAATTATCATATAAATATAATTTAACTCTTCTGATTGGCTCATTTATTGTCTCCGATAATTATTAAGGTATTTTGCGACCTAACTTAGTTAAGACCACTATGAATACGAGATACCATATTTTTCTTGCATTCATAGCAAATGGCGAAAGCTAGGCTTTGCTGTTCGTGGAGTTATGTTCAGTTTTAGGAAGGGCGTATCGACACTCTTACGTCTGATTTGAAGGCGGGAGTGGACATCCCAGCCACAGTAGACTTGGAGACCTTGGGTAAAGCGGAGCGATTTATAGATCGCCCTCATCGTGTCACCGGCTTAACTCGTTCGGAATACCTGTTGAATGCCGTGATCTCCGCGGTCGGAAACGTCGCATCGCGCTTATATATCTCGGCACACAAGAATGCCTTTTCAGCTGGAAAGTCTGTGTCGGGGACATCGATCCACCATGCGCGCGGCGTGCCGTCCTCCCCACCGCTCCAGCGATATCCGCGCTGTTTAAGAATATCCTTCGCGTCGAAAGGAGAACCTTCCGCCCAACACCGTATGGTCTTCCCCCTGGCTGAAACGAGCAAGGCCGAGAACGTTTGCTCACCACTCACCGGGAGGGGGCGTGAAAGAAGTTCGATCGTCGCGTAGCAGTCGTGGACAGCCCTGTGTTTGCTATAGTAAAAGCCGCTGCTCATTGCGAGAAAGGCGAGCTTGGAGCTTTCGAAGCCCTCGTCGCGCCACTTTACTTCGCTCATGGAACATGCCCACGGATTTTCCGCAAATGCATGACAGAAGCGCTCAAGGAAGCGTCGGTCGAACGCCGCGTTATGGGCAACGACAAGGCTGGTTCCGGCAAACGCCGCGACCTCGTCCGGGTTGATGACCTTCCCTTCCACCATCGCATTATCGATTCCCGTCAGCTTGGTTACTTCACTTAAAATCGGCTTGGCAGGTTGCCTGAGGCCTTCGAACGGAGCGCCTATACCGACAATTTCGCCGAAATGGGTGTAGAAAAAGGGGACCATTGCAAGTTCAATGATCTCATCCTTCTCACAGTCCAGACCGGTGGTCTCTACATCCGCCAGAATAGCGCGTCGGGTGCCCAACGGGGCCTCTCTCAACGTTTTAGCGGGGCGAAGGCGACGAAGCACCCTGTAGTCGCCGTTCGCCTCAAGCTTAGCGATCATTTCCGCAGCAGAGGCGCTATCCATCGTTATTCACCGGATTGGCGGGAGATAGTGGAAGCGGGGGCAGAGGGAGTGGCGGAGACAGGCAAAACGAGGTGGGGCGCCCCGCTTCATGGAACCACAAGTCAACGATCTTGGCATCATCGCTGGCGGGCAGCGGGTCGGCACGGCGTACCTTGAAGGTCGTCGGCAGATTGACCGAATTTCCGAACACCAGCGCGTGCTGCTTGGGCAACGAGGGCAACCGTCGAAGGACGCTGTCCGAGATGAAGGGCGTCATTTGCCTGATTTGGGAAAGATCGTCAGGGTTCTGGATCCGATGGACAACGAAATTCGAACACTGAGACAGCACAGTTTTCGACAGTTCGCTCGGCCTCTGTGAAGCCACGAGCAGGAAGAGACCATATTTTCGGCCTTCCTTAGAGATGCGCTCAAAAATCCGACTGGCATCGACCGCATGTTTTGAGGGCGTCGAGGCGACGTAACGGTGTGCCTCTTCTAGAAGGAGATGGACTGGGAAGCGGTTACGCGGTTCGGCCTGGCGCAAGAGCCGAAGCACCATGCGTGCGATGACGGCGCTCACCAGTTCGACGACCTCGTCCTCGACAGCATTCATGTCGATGATGACAATTTGGGCCGACTTAGTTAGTCCACCGCCAGCCAACGGCGAAAGACCAAGCAACGTCGCGAGAAAGATTTCACGGTCGCCAGCGGTGGCAGCCTCATGCCTCAGAAATTCGTAGTCAGCGCGATCTTCCAACGCCTTGAAACGCGTGACCATCTGTGAACAGTAGTCACGGATCTGGCGATTTCCATGGGCCTCTTCGTAGAGCAGCGCTAGGTCAATGGCGTCACCGAGGGCTGAAAAATCAAATGGGGTGCCATCATAATCCGGCAATTTGAAATCCGACATGATGAATCCCGGATTGCTGTCGTCTCCGGTCAAAAATTCATATGCTTCGTCTAATTTCTCCATGTTGCCGAACTTGATGCTTATCATCGGCAATAGCTTTTTGAGTGTTATCTGTGCGGTCTGGAACCGCTGCAGAATGCCGCGAATGCGGGTATTTTTTGCTCCTGGCGATGTTTCGTCACGCAAAATGAGAGTGATGCAGCTCGCCAAGATATGATTGCGAATATTACTGTGCTGAGTTGAGCTGGCAGTGCCAAACAATGTTGCTAGCCCCAACGCCATGCGCAGGATTGGCACCTGCGTCCTTTCGCTCGCCTGCAGTAGCAGTTCCCATTCGGAGACGTCGAGATACCAGTGGGGAAGGCGGAAACGGCCTGCCCCCGCAGTCCCGTCAAGAATGAGGCGGTTCACACTGATATCCGTTTTGTTTGGAAGCTCGCCGAACGCCTGATGATATTCACCATTAACGTCGAATACAACGAAAGTGGCACCGCGGGCACGGTGCTCGTCAGGCTTCTCAAACAGCGACTGAAGAACAGAGGCCACAGTGCAGGATTTTCCGCTACCCGTATTGCCCAACACCGCAACATGACCGCCGAAAAAGTCGTCGATCCTGACCTTGACCTTGTAATCTTCGAACACCACCGACTGGCCTATGCCGAGATTACGGAAGCGCGTCGCATCGGAGGGCACGCAGCCCGCCCCTTCAAAGCCGATCGAAGCAACAGCGACGGTCTCTGTGTCAAAGATGCGATCCAACTCTCCGTCGAGCGCATAGAGCGCGTCGGCATAAAGCGACGGGAAGATAGACACACCGAACCTGAACTTGCCTTCTCCAGAAGCAGGCAACATCCCGACTGGGACAACGTCGAGGTATTTCGCCGAGTTTGCCTTGTCGAACTGTCCAGCCCCGTCGCTGGCCATATCCTTCTCACGCAAGCCGACAATCTCGGCCACGACGTATTCCGACTGTGCCGGGATCATCAAAAATGAGCCAAGACGGGCGACATAGTGCACGTCGTCGAAGCCGACCACCGTGAAATTATCGGTTCCTCCAAGCATCTCGATAACGAACCGGTCTGCTGAAACCGAGGTAACCTTGCCAATTGCCCGCTGGTGGTCGTCAGATCCCATTTTATACCTCCCCAGACTTACGACCGAACGTCTCCAGCACAAGCCTCACTGCGTCATCGATCCGCTCAGCAGGCCTTTGTGGTAGGAAATACTCGACGATGGTATCGAAATAGTGAGCTCGTGAACCTTCGATAGGTCCTTCCCCTCCGATGATCCAGATGCGGGGATCCTTCAGGGCAATGAGCTTGGCGATCTCTCCCGTCGAAGCCGGATCTGCAAAAACAATCAGCCTGAAGGTTGGAATGGTGAGCGCTTGGTAGATGATATTGTTGAGGTGCTCGTCACCAAACGCGAAGCCAGCTGTGATCAGCACGCTCTGCTCGCGGACTATTCGTGATTGGAACTCCCTGAAAAGATCAGCGTATGGCGACCCTAGGCTCGAATTCTGTTTCGCCGGGGTCGGGTAGATCATGACCTTGCCGGGGACGTCCTGAGGCACAGTCTCCCGGATGGGAAATAGACCATGGTCATCCTCTGTCCAGCTGATCGATCCATGGAGCTTGCAGAGATAGATAAAGCTATCGACAGCAGTCCACTTCCGGTTGGACAGGTCAAGCTGTTCAGCAAGAGCATATCGAAAGGTTGCCGGATTGAAGCGACGCTCTACAACCCCGGAAAAGCCATTGGCATAGGGCACGCCGAGCCGGTCCATCGCCCGCTCGTTGAAGAGATCGTAATTGGTCGTGAACACCCAGGGCCTAGGAAGCGAGCGATCGCGCATCACCAGCTTGCGATAGAATGACTCGTAGAGCGCGAGGACCGAACCATCGCCGTGGGCGAATGCGCCATCGGTGCAGTGCTCCCACAGAAAATTCTGCACTTTGGCGATCAAACTCTCGATTTTGGCCTTCTGCTCGACATGCTTGGCGAGGTCGCTCCGTGCAAAGACGAAACGAAGGCTGTGCAGAAGCTCCATTAGCCGCTCAAGGTTTTTCTCGTATTCTGTTCCTTTGAGTTTTGCCCCCAACCTACCGAGGAACTCTACGTCATCTGCGACGAGCGCCCACTTCGGTGGTTCAACCTGATCTAAGTTCTCATCAAGTTCGATTGTTGGGTGCGTACAAAAAGTCTTGGCCAACGGGGCCATAGTCGGAATGCCGCATTCCTTGCCGTCTACCCACATCGACGAGCAGCCGGCACCTAGTAAGAAGGCTACGTTGCGGGCGTTCATTGCTTCTCCGATAGCCTTGCGAACTAGCTCCTCGTCCTTACCCCAAATCAGGGGAGGCGCAGGCACATCGGACGACCGGATAAATTGAAATGTGCGTGGCGGAGGAGGCGGAGAGCTCGGAATGTTATCTGCCATGGGGACCATCAGCACGCAAACTCGCCATCAGAAACATAATCAGGTGCATCGCAAATTCGCTCCTCAGTTCTTGACCTAAGGTATTCCGCATTTTTATTCAGAGCAATTTCAGAGAATATTTCCCGATAAACTAACGCCGCCCGCTTGATACTCTTGAACTCAAAGAGCAGATTGGTCCACCGAAGCGGGCTGTAACGTAGACATAATTCTCGACTTGTTCCGGAACAGACCGCCTGATGATATTTGAACCTCAAGCGGTTGAATGCGTAAGCAATTCAACTATCCGTAATCGCTAGAAGAGCGTTGGATGATGCAGGTCGGCTTTGGGAAACTTTCCTAACCGTATGTGTGTCCAATATGAGGCGAAAGCAGAAGGTCTTCTGTTCTACCCACAATAAGAAATTATCTCCTAAATGGTACTTTGTATGACGTGGGTTTTGCGGTGGGATAGAGTAAGAGACATTTGAGTCATCATCCAAGCGGGGGAAGGTTGAAGGCGGGATACTGAATTGCTTCGACCGTCCTCTTCAGGTTCTGCATCTCAATGCCGCTGAGGTACGTCGTCGCTCCCTGACTTTTATGGCTGGCCTCATGTCCCAGCAACGCATCAATCCAAAGCTCCCGGATATCGCTGTTCTGGTTTCGTAAAAGCGTCGAGACAGTATGCCGGAACCCGTGAAACGTGACCGCTGGGGGAAGCTCCATCATTGTTTTGTAGCGTGAAAACGCCCGACTGAAGTCAGCACCACGATTGCCATCCGTTGATATCTTCAACTCAGAGAAGAGATATTTCTCGCCTGCGTTCTGGAAATTCAGAATACCCCAATCAAGCAAAGCGGAGTGGATAGGAACAAGACGTTCTCCGGCCTCAGTTTTGGGAGACCAGTTGTCTTCAGGATGAGCACAAATGCGGAAGCATAGAACGCCATCAATAGTCTCAATGTCCCCATTGCGCAGATTGCAGATTTCTCCCAAGCGCATCCCGCTATAAGCGGCAATCATCGTGATGCCTTTGAAGGTATCAGCAGGAATACTGCACAAGGGCCAAGGCGTTTGCAGAAGTTTACTCATCTCCTCTGCTGTCCAGGCACGACGTGAGGTCTTCTTGGTCAGATTGAAGTCCCAATTGCCCCAGGGATTCTTCTCAACCATGTCTCGGCGCAGGAGGTCGTTCCACAAAGAGGAGAGGCGCATGAAGTGGTTCTTCACAGTCTTTGCGCTCAGCGTCGACACATCCTGAGAGGCCGCTCTTTCGATTTCGTCTTGCAGGGACAGGTTCTTGGTTTTGCCGTGTGAGGCTGGGAGAGAAAACAGGACATCCCTGAAATCACCGGCGACTTTGCCATTAATCTCGCGAATGGACTTGTCACCAAAAGCCTCAATGAAAAGCGCTACGGTTCTGCTGGTGTCTCTCTGAGTTTCGAGGCTTTTCGCAGGCTTGCTGTTCAAAAAGCGGTTGAGCGCCTCAGTGAGTAAAATGGCGGGCCGTGTCTTCGGTGTTGCTACGCCCTTTTTGGGCTTTGTGTCAGTTTCATTGGTCGCAGGCGCTGAGGTCTCGGTTGCAGTGCTCCGACCATCGAGCGCTTTTGTGAATGTACTCAAGAGCGTCTCATGAAGACGCTTGATTTCGTTCTCAAGACCTTTCTTCTCAGCGGCGCTGATATTGGAGGCCTCGATCAGTTTTCGCGTCATTGCCGTCATGTGATTTTGGCTGTCGAGCGCGACCGCAATAATTTTTTCGATGCCTGCGCTCAAAGCCCGGACGTCGTGAGCGTGTTGCATCGTGCTTTTGTAGTATCTGATTTGTCCGGCCATCTCCGCTGACGAGACGTCATTCTTTCGAATGGTCTCCTGCGTTGCGAGCATGTTTTGGTATTTATCCAGCAAAGCCCGATAGACGTCGTCTTTGGTTTTGAAGCCGTGTTTCTTCATGAAATCTGCACTCTCGTTCGGAGAGGGCAGGGAGGTTTCAGAAGGTGGTTTGGAACGGCTCACGCTGCGAAGTCCTCTGAAAACATCAGTCGTTTGGGCATGCAGCTCCGCTGCGCGACGTCGGGCTTCAACTTTGCCTGCTGTTCCCAGCGAGATCCAGATCTCACTTTTTCCGAGAATCGGACGAAGTGCCGCGGGAACGACACGGCGGAAGTGGAATCGTGAACCGACTTGCTTGAGCACGAAGTTTCTCCAGATTTTGGAGAAGAGCTTTGGAGAACCAACCCGCAGATTGCGGGTCATACCCTCGAATTTTCAATGAAATCAGAGAGTTATGTGGTGCGAGCTGCGGGACTCGAACCCGCACGTCCTTGCGGACTCGAGATTTTAAGTCTCGTGCGTCTACCATTCCGCCAAGCTCGCACAGCTCTCATGCTGCGCGCAGAAGAGCGGTACCGTTTTCTCTCAACCAGCGTTCCGCTGCAAGACGTCCAATGCGTCCTTCGGGAATAAAACTGTCCACCAGAGCCCAGAAGTCGGAGCCATGGTTGAAGTGTTTCAGGTGCGCCAGTTCGTGGATAATAACATAATTCTGTATTGGAACTGGCGCCATCAGCAGGCGCCAGCTGAGCATGATCCGGCCCTGTTTCGTGCAGCTTCCCCAGCGCGTTCGGACCTCACGCAGGTCGAGACGTGTGGGATACAGAGTCATTGTTTCGGAATGGGCCTGAAGTGTCTGGGTCAGACGTTCTTTTGCCAGAATCTGAAGAAAATCGCGGACGCGACGGGTTGTATGGGAAGCATCTCCGCTCACGTGGAGCCCGTCTGTATCAAGCCAGCATCCACGTCTGGCCATGGGGTCATGAAGAATCGGAACGTGGTGCCCGTCGATCATGACGTGAGAACCGTCTGTCAGTGCGGGCTTTTCCGGCAATGCCGCAAGGGCTCTTGCGATCCATTCCGTCTGTTGGTGAACAAAAGCCAGTGCTCGGTCTTTGGTGACAGTCTGGGGAACCGTGACGATGACTTCGCCGCGGACTGGTTCGATCCGCAGGGTGATGCGTTTGGCCCGTGCCGAACGCTTCCAGATCAGTGGAACGGTCGGGGGGACCATGGATGTCAGCCCTTGCGTTTCAGGACCTGACACAGCGGCGAGCGGTCCGGCCATTCGCCGGGCCAGTCTTCCAGATGGTCTTCCAGTGGGCCAGCGCGACGTTCGCTGATGCAGCGGTCCTGAACGGATGCACCGGAACTGTGGACGCCTTTGTCGTTGCCCGTGCGCAGCGGGTGCCAGTCGGGGAGATCAAAGCCGTCGCGTAGCAGGCGATAAGAGCAACTGGGCGGAAGCCAGTCGATTTCGGCCAGAAGTGCAGGGGTCAGGGTCACGCAGTCGGGGACCTTACGGTGGCGGTCGGCGTAGTCGGTGCAACGGCAGGTATGGGTGTCGAGAAGGCGGCAGGCAACGTCAGTGTAAATCACCTCTTCCGTATCTTCGTCGCGCAGTTTGTTGAGGCAGCAGCGACCGCAACCGTCGCAGAGGGATTCCCACTGCTCGGAGGACATCTGATCCAAAGGAACGGTTTGCCAGAAAGGCGCGGAGGAAGACGTCATGGATGGTCCAGCAGGGCACAGGCGACGCAGAAAGCGGTCGCCAGAAGAAGAGAAAGAACAACGGATGGCAACAGAAGCGGAAACCAGATCAGGCGCAGGCGTGTCGGCAGATCTGCTCCCAGACCGATGGCGGCGCGGGTCGTGCCGGGAGGAAGAGTCAAAAGAGTTGCCCCAATGGGAAAAGCGACTGCGGGGGCGATGAGTAGTCCTTCGAGCCATCCCGGAGCAGAATGAAGACTGGCCATTGCAAGGGCCAGCCCCGGTCCGGGCAGAAGCAGGATCAGTCCCAGACGGCGCAGAACGGAAGCTGGAAGAACGCGCATGAGGAGTGCGATCAGCGCACAGGCTCCCAGAAGCCCTGTCAGAATCGAGGGAAGATTAAGGCGGAGCGCGAGGGCCATCAGGGCGTCCGGGGAGCGAAATGTGCTGCGAACTGCTGTTCGAGCGCGTCGCCATGCAGGGACCAGAACGTATCGCTGACCGTCAGGAACGTAGGAGCCGCTTCTGGGGGAACGGGCGTAGGCATGTCTTCCAGATGAGGCGCGTGCATCCGGAGTTGCTCAAGGGCCCGGTGGGCGCTTTCGGCGGAAACATTAATGGGAATGGCCCAGAAAAGGGGCGAGCGGAGCACATTCTGTGTTCCGGCAACGAACAGTGATGTCGCCGGGCCGGATGGAGCGCGCGCACTCACGCTGGTGACTTCAGTGGCGGGTGCGCTCAGCATAAGGGCGCCGCTCTGTTCCATGATGCGGGCGGCATCGGCCGGTGTTTCCCACCACACGATATAGGGGCGCAGCAAGTCCAGTCTGCGGAACGCACGCTCCACGCCGGTTGGCGTCGAAAGCGTTGCATAGATATTCTGTGGCGCAACGCCGTCAGCCAGCAAAGCGATTTCCAGTGTTGTCCGGGCGCCAAAATGCAACCCCCGTCGTCCCGGATGGCGGGCCACATCCCAGAAATCCTGCCAGTTTGGGGCTGCTGTCAGCCGTGAGCGATCCCAGGTGAGGGCGATGTCGCTCACGCCTCCGGGAATGCCGCAGGTGGAAGTGTTATCTATCGGACGAACCCATTTGCCTTCACAGGACTGAGCCAATTGCGTCCCGGTGACGAGGACGGCCATCCATGCGGGTTTTGCTGCCTGCATCGCAGTCTGGAGGGTGCTGGTCTTACCGTCCCATTCTACCAGAGGCAGCGCGGTGTTGGCGGAAGTCAGGGCGTGCGCTGCGATCGTTCCTTGCGGAACACCGAAGCCGGGTTCTGGACGATGGACGGGTTTGCGAACGTGGCGAACGCGTCTGTGCCCATGGGCGGAGGCCGGTGCGGGCACGAAAACGGATGTAATGTCGCGCCCGACAGACGTCAGAAACGTGCCGATACCACCGCTCTGATGGGGCGAGGCGGCCTGCACTGTCGAATTTAGCGATGACAGAATCAGCAACGCGCACAAAGACGCCCGAAGCGGAAGGCTCCTGCGGGAGATCCGACCAGATGTCCAAAAGACATGTCGCAAAGGGAAGGCGGGCCGGGTCAGAACGAGAGGATCCTCAGAAAAATTCAGGTGTCCGAAAGGGGCTGTCCGATTACACTCGGACAGAACGGGCGTAGTTTAATACATCCCGGCACTCAGCGGAAAGGCTGTCGCATGAGCAGCAGGCCAGGCAAGCTGTACGGAGGTGCCCGATGCCGGGATTTTCTGGGCCTGAAGCGGGGGGCGGCGCAGTTCGATTTCCGTCCCTTCCGCACAGCGGACGCGCATGCGGATATGGTCGCCGAGATGGGTACTGTCGGTCAGCACGCCCCGCACGGGGATGTCCCCATCGTCATCCATGCCAAGACTCTGGGGGCCAAAAAACGGCGATATCCGGTCCGGGCGAACGCAGACAAGACATTCCTGCCCCTCGCTCAGATCTTCGGAAACCATGGCATCTACAATCCCTCCGCAGGCGAGATGCACGCGGGCCACGTCATCGCCAATGTCCAGAATCTGCCCTGTCAACGTGTTTGTCTCGCCGAAAAGGGTTGCGACTTCAACGCAGGCGGGACGGTCATAGAGACGGGCTGCGTCAGCGCACTGCAAAAGTACATTATCCTGAAAAACCGCGATGGCACCGCCGGAGCGCAGGGCATCCTCGCGCCGTGAGACGGCATGGATGACGCTGAGGTTCAGGGCGCGGGAGAGGGTGCCCAGCAGGATCGAAATGCGGCGTGCGGCATGTGGATCGAGCGCGTGAAGCGGGTCATCCAGAAGCAGAACCTCAGGCGACGCGATCAGGGCGCGCGCCAGTCTGACGCGCAGCGACTGTTCAGCATTCAGTTCAGCCGGGCGCAGGTCGGCATGACCATCCAGTCCCATGAGCGAGATCATCCGCCCGGCGGCGGCCTGGGCCTCCGTTTTACCTTTGCCGTTTGCGCGCAGGCTGAAGGCGATATTGTCGCGCAGGTTCAGATGCGGAAACAGCGGGTCCCGCAGACTCACGATCCGCATGCGCCTTTCTGCGGGCGGCCGGGACGTCACATCGTCGCCATTGACCATGATGGTGCCGCCCAGATGGGGCAGGAATCCTGCCAGTACGTCCAGAAGGCGCGACAGGGCCGCAGGCTGGTTGCCGAAAAGGGTTAGAGTCGCTCCCGGCAGGAGCGACAGATCGACGGGCGGTGCATCGATGGCTGCACGCAGGCCGACAATATCCAGCACGGGCTGCACGACGGCTTTGGGGCGGGAGGGGCGAGTGCTCCTCTGCTTGGGAGCCATGCGGGGAGCGCCTGACAGGCCTGACATGCAACCTCTGGGAGAATGGACCGTTATGAGCGAAACAAAATCAGGCCAGAACGGATCTGACCTGATACTGAAGAAGGGGTTTGAACATGAGCCGTAAAAGCGTCAAGGATAACATTGAAGTTGCAACCGAGACCACGCAGGCTCAGATCGACGGTCTGCGGACCCAGTTGCAGGAACTCCTGAACAACCGCATCAATCCCGCCCTGCTCGACGCAGCGGACCGTACGGATCATGCCGTTGCAAATGCCCGCAAAATCACGGATCATGAAATTGAAAATGTTTCGACGCGTGTGCGGGCGCGTCCGATCGCAGCCGTCCTGATTTCGGCCGTTGTCGGTTTCCTTGCCGGCCGTTTCTCCAAGTAACAGCCCGGTTCTTTCCAGGCAGGAGACGGACGGCATTGCGTCCGGCTCCGTCCTGAAGAAGAGGCAAACGATTTCCCATGAAGCCCATTGAACTCGGACAGGACGTCCTTGCTGCCCAGGGACAGATCCTTTCCCGCTCTGCCATGCGAATCGGCCGCAGAGTCGCTTACGGTGTTGTCGCTGCAGTCTTTCTGATGTTCGCGGCGATCTCGTTTCACGGGTTCCTGTGGGCATTCTTTATTGACGTGGTCGGACTGGGGTATGTGGCCTCTGCGCTCTGCGTCATGGGTGTGGACCTTCTGTTCGTCCTGATCTTCGGACTTCTGGCGGCCCGCTCCATTCCGGACCCTGTCGCAATTGAGGCGCGCATCCGTCGTGATCGCAAGCTGGCACAGCTCAAGCAGTCCGTTGCCATGGCGGCCCTGACAGGCGTTGTTTTTGGTCCCGCCGGGCGTTTCACGTTCAGGCGTATACTGGATCTGGTGCGTAATATCCTCGGTCTTCGGAAATAAGACATTTTGTGGCTGATATTGGCCAAAGCCATATAGTCAGCCCCAGCGTAATGGCGTAAGCACGTCTCCAGAACACAACCCCCTCATTATTTGAGGGGGACTCGGTGTGTTTGATTGAGGAGCGTTGTGGGCGAGTTGTCTTATAGTCTGGCGTTTGACAGTCTGGTGGTTGACGCTGGAGCTGGTTTCTGATGCTGGCTGAAGTTAACCTGTTTGGCGTTTTCGTTGCTCCGCTTTCCATTTATGCCGTAGCGGCGGTCTTTGTGACG
>NZ_JABCQI010000001.1 GCF_015244745.1 Gluconobacter cadivus | reverse complement strand
GCGGGATCTTTAGCATTTTCGGCGGACTTTATACGGGCCATGAGACGAACTCCGAAAGGGGACGGAATCGTCATTGGTCCAGAATTGGTCCAAAATCGCTACTTAATTTTTTAGCTCTGGCGCCCGATATAGCTTTAATCTGCTGATATCATTACCAAAAATTTGGTGTCCCGTACGGGATTCGAACCCGTGTTGCCGCCGTGAAAGGGCAGTGTCCTAGGCCTCTAGACGAACGGGACTGGAGGCGTGAGCGGGTGTATAGAAGGGGTTTCGGGGGGCGTCAAGCGGCTGTTGCGTCGGAAATGAAAAAAGATAGATTTTTTCGCTCCTGCCATGTTTCGGCGCGCAATGTGCCTGCGACATGAAGCAGGGGCATGGCGCGGTCTTCCAGCAGGGGGGCGAAGGGTTTGTCGCCCGCACGGAAGATCAAACCCCGCAGGCGGGTGTTTCCGTCCTCGCCCTGCAGGATGACGCGGAGCGTGTTGCCGTCTTTGCCGATCCGTTCGCTTTTGACGCAGCGGACATTGCTGATGGCGAGGACCGGTTCTTCATTGCCGGGGCCGAAAGGTTCCAGTCGGGCGAGCTGATCGGCGACGGCGATGGAGGCTCCGGCCAGTGTCATGATGCCGTCGAGTTTCAGCGCGTCCTGTTTGGGCAACGCCAGTGCCGTGGAGAGCTGGGCGTTCAGGGCGGCGTGAAACTCCTCGGCGCGGTCTGTGGCAAGGGAGAACCCGGCGGCCATGGCGTGTCCGCCGCCTGTGAGGAGGAGGCCGTTCTGGCGGGCGGCGATGATGGCGGTTCCGAGGTCCAGTCCGGGAACCGAGCGGGCTGAGCCTTTGATGATGCCATCGGTCAGGGCGGCGACGAGGGCGGGGCGATTGTAGCGCTCTTTCAGGCGGCCAGCGACGATGCCGACGACACCGGGGTGCCAGTTTTCACCGTGCAGAAAGATGACGGCGTGGCCCGCATCAAGCTGCTGCTGGGCCTGTTCCATGGCGGAGTCGAGGATTGTGGATTCGACGGTCTGGCGCTGGCGGTTGACGCGATCGAGTTGCTCCGCGAGGGCGCGGGCTTCCACGACGTCTTCGGACAGCAGGAGTTTCAAGCCCAGATCCGCCTGTGCGATGCGGCCTCCGGCATTGATTCGCGGGCCGAGGGCGAAGCCGCAGGCCATGGCGCTGGCTTCTTCCTTCACGCCTGCGACGGAAGACAGCGTGGCCAGTCCGAGGCGCTCTCCGCGTGACATGACGCGCAGACCCTGCATGACCAGTGCGCGGTTCAGGCCGGTCAGGGGCATGACGTCGCAGATGGTGGCCAGCGCCGTGAGGTCGAGGCGCTGGAGCAGGTCGGGGATGGCCTGCCCGTCGCCGAACCAGTTGGTGCGGCGCAGGAGGCGGATCGTGGCGACCATGGTGAGGAAGGCGACGGCGGTGGCGCAGATGTTGTTCAGGCCCGACGCGCAGTCCAGCCGGTTCGGGTTGACCACGATGCCTTTTGGCAGGGCGGCTCCGTCGGGTTTGTGATGGTCGAGAACGATAATGTCGGCACGGTCTGTCAGGCCGTTGAGGATGTCGATCGCAGCTGTGCCGCAGTCGATGCAGACCAGCAGGGTCGCACCTTGTGACAGCAGGTTCTCAAGGGCTGCGGTGTTGGGGCCGTAGCCTTCGGTCAGGCGGTCGGGGATGTGGGTGCTGACGGTGCAGCCGAGTTCGCGCAGCGTGTCGCAGACGAGGGCTGTGCCGCAGGCGCCGTCCACGTCGTAGTCGCCGAACAGGCCGACATGCTCGTGGTTGCGGACGGCCTGTGCGAGACGTTCGGCGGCCCGGTCCATGTCCTGCAGGCAGGAGGGGTCGGGCATGGCGTCGCGCAGGCGGGGATTGAGAAACGAAGAGGCGTCGTGGGGTGCGACGCCTCGTGCCGAGAGGATACGGGCCAGAAGTTCAGGAATATTGGCCTGCTGGGCGAGAGCGAGAGCCAGCCGGTTGTCTGCTTCCGCCAGTCTGGGATCGCGCCAGATCCAGCGGCGGTTTCCTGCACTTCGGGTTACGCCGAGGACGGCGCCCGTATCGTCTGCGAGCATGGTTCTCCGTTCAGGACGCGGGTTCTGCCTGTGGTTTGAAGCTGTGATGGCTCTCTATATAGCGCACCGTGCGGGATTTTGAACGCATCACGATGGAATGCGTGCGGGCACGGGTCGCGCTCGGACGTTCCACGCCCTTCAGGAGCGGGCCGGACGTGACGCCTGTTGCGGAGAACAGGACGTTGCCGGCGGCCATATCGTGCAGGTAGAGCTTGCGGGCCGGGTCGAGGCCGTTCGCCATTTCGCGGGCGCGCTGACGCTGGGTGTCGTCTTCGAACAGGAGGCGGCCCTGCATCTGGCCTTCCATACAGCGGATGGCTGCGGCGGCCAGAACGCCTTCGGGCGCGCCACCGGAACCGGCGTACAGATCCACACCGCCGCCGTCCACGCAGGTTGCGATGGCGGCTGCGACGTCGCCGTCGCTGAGGAGCATGACGCGGGCACCGGCTTCGCGGGCATAGGCGATCAGCTCTTCATGTCTTTCACGGTCAAGCGCGCACAGGACCATGTCCGACACGTTACGCTTTTTGGCCTTGGCCAGCGAGCGGAGATTGTTGCCAATCGAGGCGTCCAGATCCACCACGCCTTCCGGAAGGTCCGGGCCGACGACGATTTTTTCCATGTAGATGTCAGGCGCGTGGAGAAACTTGCCGCGCTCGGCCAACGCCACGACCGTCAGGGCGTTCGGCAGGCTCTTGGCGCAGAGATTCGTGCCTTCGAGCGGATCGACCGCGATGTCCATCGCAGGGCCGCCGGAGCCGACTTTCTCGCCGATATAGAGCATCGGGGCTTCGTCCATCTCGCCTTCGCCGATGGTGACGATGCCGTCGATGGCGACGGTGTCGAAGGCGGCGCGCATGGCCTGTACGGCTGCGCCGTCCGCCTCGTTCTTCTGGCCGCGACCGGTCCAGTGTGCGGAAGCGATTGCGGCCGCTTCCGTCACGCGGACGAGCTCAAGGGCAAGGTTGCGGTCAGTGACGCGATAGGGGGGGATGTTCTGAGGGTCGATCACGCAAGGGGATCCTCGATTTTGAGCACAAGCGGCTTTCCGGTCACGACAGGAAGGACGGCGAGTGCTGTTGCGGCTGCATGAATGGCTTTTTCAGGAACCTGATGGGTGATGATTGTCAGGTCGGCGCATCCGGTTGCAGCATCATGCTGGGAAACAAAGTGAACGGAGACATCGTGGTCCCGGAGAACCGATGTCAGCTCTGCCATTACGCCCGGACGGTCCTGAACGTTTAGACGTAAATAGAAAGCGCTGTTCAAATCAGCGAGACTGGCGCAGTCGGCAGCGGGTGAAACGGAAGCTGTGCCCCACACCGGAATGGCGGTTCCCCGCGCCAGATCGATCAGATCGGCGACGACGGCGCTGGCGGTCGGGCCTTCGCCCGCGCCACGACCGGAGATGGTCATTGGACCGCTGAAGACTCCCTGCGTGGAGACGGCGTTGAACACGCCATCGACGGCGGCGATGGGGGCTTTGGTAGGAACGAGGCAGGGCCGGACCCATGCTGCGACGCTGCCGTTTTCAGCCTGCCGGGCCATGCCGAGGAGCTTGATGCGGTATCCGAGTTCGTCGGCGAACTTCAGATCGGTCGCGGTGATGTCGCGGATACCCTGAACGGAGAGCGTCTTGAACGCGATGGGGCGGAAGGCGAGACCGGCCAGAATGGCGAGTTTGTGGGCCGTGTCCCAGCCATCCACATCCGTGGAGGGTTCGGCTTCGGCATAGCCCTTGGCCTGCGCTTCGGTCAGGACGTCCGTGAAGTCCCGGCCTGTGGCGCGCATTTCAGTCAGGATGTAGTTGCAGGTCCCGTTCAGGATGCCGCCGACGCTGAGGAGGCGGTCTGCGGCCAGACCTTCGCGCACGAGCTTGATGGCGGGAATGCCGCCCGCCACAGCCGCCTCGAACAGGAGGGGGGCGTTCTTTTCCGAAGACAGGTGGCTGAGGCTGTCGCCATGCAGGGCCACGAGGGCCTTGTTGGCGGTCACGACCGGCAGCCCGCGTTCGAGCGCGGTGCGGACCATGTCATGCGCCGGACCTTCGGAGCCGCCGATGAGCTCGACGGCGACGTCGATCTCCGGGTCCTGCGCCACGGCGGTGGCACTGCCGTGCCAGCGCATGGCGGACAGGTCGGCGCCACGGTCGCGCGTGCGGTCACGGGCCGTGATGGCCACGACTTCGATCGGCCGACCGGCCCGGGCGGTAATCAGGTCAGCGTTCTCACGCAGGAGACGAATGACACCGATCCCGACAGTTCCAAGTCCAGCCAGTCCGATCCGCAGTGGTTTCACGATGATGCAGCTCCAAGAAGGTCAGCGGTTCCGGCCCCGGCGCCGTGCCGGGTCATGAAGCTCTTGATGGCCCGCGTCGCCTGACGCAGCCGCTGGGTGTTTTCGACAAGTCCGATCCGGACAAAGCCCTCGCCGTATTCCCCGAATCCGAGGCCGGGTGCAACCGCAACCCCGGCTTCCTTGAGCAGGAGTTTGGAGAAGGCGACGCTGCCCATTTCGGCGAAGGCGGGGGGAATGGGGGCCCAGGCGAACATTGAGCCTGCGGGCACGGGTACGTCCCATCCGGCGCTCTGAAGGCCACGCAGGAGAACATCCCGGCGGTCTTTGTACATGGCGCGGATTTCCGAAACATAGTCCTGCGGGCCGTTCAGTGCGGCGACGGAGGCGACCTGAATGGGCGTGAAGGCGCCATAGTCCAGATAGGATTTGATGCGTGTCAGGGCCTGAATCAGCTTCGGATTGCCGACCGCGAAACCCATGCGCCAGCCCGCCATGGAGTAGGTCTTGGACATGGACGTGAACTCGACGGCCACGTCCTTGGCACCCGGAACGGCGAGGAGGGACGGCGGCGGTTCGTTCTCGTTGAAATAGATTTCCGCGTAAGCCAGATCGGACAGGATCCAGATGTTTTCCCGGCGCGCGAAGGCCACAAGCTCCTTGTAGAAATCGAGGTTCGCAACGAAGGCCGTTGGGTTGGACGGGAAGTTGACGATCAGCGCCGTCGGCTTGGGCACCGAATGGCGGACGGCGCGGTCCAGAGCGCGGAGCATGTCCTCGTCCGGCGTGGCCGGGATCGAGCGGACGGAGGCTCCGGCGATGATGAAGCCGAACTGATGGATCGGGTAGGACGGGTTCGGGACGAGGATCGTGTCGCCGGGGCTCGTGATGGCGGCGGAGAGGTTCGCCAGCCCTTCCTTGGAGCCCAGCGTTGCGATGACCTCGGTTTCCGGGTCCAGCGAGACGTTGAAGCGGCGTTCGTAATAGTTCGCCATGGCTTTGCGTAAGCCCGGAATGCCGCGGCTGACGGAATAGCCATGCGCGCGCGGATTGCCGACCGTCTCGATCAGTTTCTGCACGACATGCGCGGGTGGTGCGCTGTCGGGGTTGCCCATGCCCAGATCAATGATGTCGTCACCGGCGGCTCGCGCGGCGGCCTTGGCCTTGTTCACTTCAGCGAACACGTAGGGCGGCAGGCGGCGGATGCGGTGGAACTCTTCGGTCATGACCAGCTCTGGGGCAGAGGGTGAAAGGGAGAGGCGACGATAGACAGGTTTTTTCAGGAGTGGAACAGTCTGACTGTGACAGATCTCACAATGTGTCTTTCGGCCTCTCGGTTCAGCCCCCTGTTAGCCTCCGATCGTGACGCGCACGCCGTCGCCGATGGCCTCGGCCTTGAGGATGATGGCCGAGGCCGGGACGCCGCGTTCGATCAGGGCGCGTGCAACCACGCGGGCGCGGAGCAGGCCGAGGGCGATTTCCCGGTTCTGATCCGCAGGGGCAAGAGCGGCGTCCGCGCTCATGAAAGCGCCGAAGCCCCGGATGGTCAGGGGGCGGTTGCCGCGCTGTGAGACGATATGCTGGTAATCGCCCTGAGGGTTGCCCATGACGTGGTCGGTGGCGGGCTGAAAGCGGATCAGGGTGCCTTCTGGTGTTGAGGTGTCGATATCCGGCTGGACGGGATCGCTCAGTAGGGCGTCACGCGGGAGGTCGAACCCCGGAAACTGCGGCGGTGGGGGCGGGAGGTCTCCGATTTTCGGAAATTCGCCCGGAGGGGTTGGCGGGATGGATTTGGCCACCACGGGAGGAAGTTCGGCTTCCGGGGCGGGGGGCTGTGCCTGAACAGGGGGCTTCTTTGCCGGAGCCTGAGCTGGCGCAGGAGAGGCCGTGGAGGGTGTGTCGGGTGCCGGGTTGATGGCCGACGGGCTTTCGGGCTCCGGCTGGCCAACGGTTGTCATGGTCATGCCGCTCTGTTCGGCGTTGGCGGTCGTCACGGCCGCCGGTGTAGGTTTGGGCGGCGGCGGGATGGTCGGCAGAGCGCCCTGAGCAGCACTTTCGCGCTGGGCGAGGTTGCGCTGCGCCTCAAGGCGGGTCGTCAGCGACAGGCGGGCTTCCGGGGTCGGGAGGTTCGGTGCCTGCGTGGGCGTGCGGCCGACATGGGGGTAAGGCAGGTTTTCCCCCGGCGGAGGCGCGCGCAATTTTGCGATTTCACCGCCTTCGAAGCCATGCCACCAGCCGGTGACGGTGTCGGTCATGTCCCGATGCTGGCAGGCCGTCAGAAGTGGCGCGGTCATCAGCAGGAGAAACGGGATTTTTCCCGCAGTTCTGCGTGTTGCCGCTGTCATGGGCTGCCTGCTGATCCCTGGGGCCACTGTGCCGTTCCTGCCGTCTTTGGAATGTCGAAATATGGCGGACACTAGCCGTTCGGAACGGGGATGGCGAGTGGTCCTGTCCACCTGAGACGGAAGGAGGACTTGGCACCGACGAAAACGAAGCGCAGGATAGGGGGTATGAAGATGCATGCTGGATCTGGAAACGATATGGATATCACCAGAATGAACCCGACCCGCCTGGATGACGAGCCGGATGCTCCGGAGCGCGAAACCCGCGAGGAAGACAACAAGACGTTGAACAGCCCGATCAGTGAGCTTGAAGGCCGTCTGTTCGATCAGCGGAAAGTTCTGATTTTCGGCGGTATCAACGACAAGATCGCCCGTGACGTGACGGGTCGTCTGCTGGCGCTGGCCGGAACGTCCGACAAGCCGATTGATGTCTATGTGAACTCGCCGGGCGGTCATGTGGAGAGTGGCGACACCATCCATGACATGATCCGCTTTGTGGATTCGATTGCGCCGATCAACATGATCGGGACCGGCTGGGTCGCCTCCGCTGGCGCGCTGATTTATGCGGCTGGCCGTCCCGAGCGGCGCGTCTGCCTGCCGAACACGCGCTTTCTGCTCCATCAGCCGATGGGCGGGGTGCGCGGTCCGGCCACGGATATCGACATCGAGGCACGCGAGATCATCAAGATGCGCGAGCGTCTGAACCGTCTTTTCGCCAGAGAAACCGGGCAGACCTACGAAAAGATCGCCAAAGATACGGACCGCAACTACTGGATGTCGGCGCAGGAAGCGATCGAATACGGGCTTGTGAACCGTATCATCAATTCTGCGACCGATCTGAAGTAAAACTACAAGCTCCAAGGGGCACGGCGTGTCTTCGGGCACGCCGCGAAGACCATCATGAAAAGTCTGGCCGAAATCTATTCCCATCTTCCCGACGCACCGTCGGAGAAGACGCTAGAGCGCGTTGATTACGAAGCGCGCCACTGGAGCAGCCCGATTCAGGGCCCGCTCAAGCCCGGTACGGAAGAACACAAGCGGGCTGTCGCTGCGATGTTCCGCGACACGTTCAATCCGTACAAGCCTTCCGTGATCGACTGGCCTGAACTTGATCCGGAGACGCTGCATCGCATCACGTCCCTGCCGATCTGGGATATTGCGGTTCAGACCGAGGGCAAGGCACGTCTGCGGATGGCCGCTTATGCGGACATGATCACCGATCCGGACATGAAAGACGCGCTTTCGCGGAATGCGTGGGAAGAGAACCGGCACAAGGAAGTTCTGTCCAAGCTGGTCGAGGCCTACAAGATTCCGATGGCACCAGAGCCTCCGTACATCACGCCGAAAGACACGGAATGGGCCTATCTGGTCACGGGTTTTTCGGAATGTGTGGACAGCTTCTTTGCGTTCGGACTGTTTGCCCTCGCCGAGCGGGCCGGGCTGTTCCCGCAGGAACTGATCGAGACGTTCGAGCCGGTGATGCAGGAAGAATGCCGCCATATCCTGCTGTTTGCGAACTGGCTGGCCTGGCATCGGGCGACCATGCCGGTGTGGAAGCGGCCTTGGTTTGAGCTGCGTGTGATCGGGGTGTGGCTGTTCCTCGCCTATGAGCGCATGGGGCTGGCCCGCTCGATTGACGACAATGGCGAAGAACACACTCAGGACAACAATTTTACCGTCACGGGTGCCAAGGACATGACGGCCATGGACGTCAAGATTCCGGACCTCATGCAGCTCTGTCTGGATGAGAATGACCGTCGTTTTGCAGGCTATGATCCGCGGCTGATGCGTCCGACGACGACCCCGGCGATTGCACGCGCGATCATCAAGGGTGCGAAGCTCTGGGATCGGGTCCGCAACCGGGTTGCGGCCTGAGCGGTCCTTTTCGCAAGAGACGCAGGCAATAAAAAAGGGCTCCGTTACGGGAGCCCTTTTTCGTTTCAGTCTTCCGAAGCGCCGTCTGCGTCGGGTTCGGGGTCCGTCATCAGAGCGTCGGCGAGAACACCGGCTTCGGCACGGATGCGCCGTTCGATTTCGGAGGCCATTTCCGGATGGTCGCGCAGGAACTGCTTGGCATTCTCACGTCCCTGACCGATCCGCTGGCTGTCGAAAGAGAACCATGCGCCCGATTTCTCGACGATGTTGCCCTTTACACCCAGATCGAGCAGTTCGCCCATCTTGCTGATGCCTTCGCCATACATGATGTCGAACTCGACCTGACGGAACGGGGGGGCCATCTTGTTCTTGACGACCTTGACGCGGGTCTGGTTGCCGACAACCTCGTCCTTGTCCTTGATGGAGCCGATGCGGCGGATATCGAGGCGGATGGAGGAGTAGAACTTCAGGGCGTTGCCGCCCGTGGTCGTCTCCGGATTGCCGAACATCACGCCGATTTTCATACGGATCTGGTTCAGGAAGATCACGAGCGTGTTGGAGCGCGAGACCGTTCCCGTCAGCTTGCGCAGAGCCTGGCTCATGAGGCGGGCATGCAGACCCACATGGCTGTCGCCCATGTCGCCTTCAAGCTCGGCGCGCGGGACGAGAGCCGCAACGGAGTCCACGACGAGAACGTCCACGGCGCCGGAACGGACGAGCGTATCGGCGATTTCCAGAGCCTGTTCGCCGGCATCCGGCTGGCTCAGGAGAAGATCGTCGATATTGACGCCGAGTTTGCGGGCGTAGCCGGGGTCAAGGGCATGTTCGGCATCGATGAAGGCGACGGTGCCGCCCTTCTTCTGGGCTTCGGCCAGAACATGCAGGGCAAGTGTGGTCTTGCCCGAGCTTTCCGGGCCATAGATTTCGACAATGCGGCCGCGGGGCATGCCGCCGATCCCAAGCGCAATATCCAGCCCGATGGAGCCGGTGGAAATCACATTCGTTTCCACTTTTGGCCGTTGGCCCATGCGCATGATCGAGCCCTTGCCGAAAGCACGCTCAATCTGGCTGAGTGCGCCTTCAAGCGCCTTGGTCTTGTCCATTCAATCCTCGCAATAGGTTCGGGCTGGCGTTTGGAAACCACGATAGACCGGGCAGTCATTCTCGCAAAGTGCCATGTCAGTCATGGCTGTCGCCTGCCTGTGTTCGCAAATGTTCTTCTGGGAGGCATATCATGTCTGCACCCTGTGACGCCAAGGGGAAGACAGGCTTTGGTGGAAGATTTTTTTCCTGTGCGAGGGGCAGGCTTACCTCAAGGGGGCGGAAAGGCCTGCGGGGCGTTTGAGTTTCCACACATAAGCGATGATGGCCGCGACAACCTTGAAGTGCTCGGCCGGGATCTCGCTTTCCAGCGGGAGGGTGAAGAGGGCACGGGCCAGAGGCGGATTGGCGACGATCGGGACGCGGTTGTCCTGTGCGATTTCCCTGATTCTGGCGGCGACGTCATCCATGCCTTTGGCTACGATTTTCGGAGCGCCACCTTTGCCTTTTTCATAGACAAGAGCGACTGCGTAGTGCGTCGGGTTGGTGACGACTACAGTGGCTGTCTTGACGGCGGCCATCATGCGTTGTCTGGCGGCTTTGGCTCGCAAGGCCTTCTGTCGGCCTTTCACATGCGGATCGCCTTCCGCATTTCGATATTCGTCCTTGAGGTCTTCGCGGCTCATTTTCAGCTTGGACATATGGCGAAAGCGCATCCAGAAAAGATCGAAGCCCGCGATTACCAGTTGTGCGCCGATCATCGAGGCCGCGGCACTGAATCCGAGATCCGTCATCATTTTCAGGAGGGGGCCGGGTTCCAATCCGACCATGCGTGACGCGGTTGGAATGGCGTTTTTACTGATATGCCAAAGAACTACGGCGAAGATTGCGAATTTTGCGAGGGCCTTGAACGTGTCCGGCAGGGTTCCGCCACCTGCGATGCGCTTGAAGCCGGCGAGGGGAGAGACCCGTTCGAGTTTGGGGAGCAATGAGCCGGGGTGGATGAGAAAGCCCGTTTGCAGAAATCCGGCACCGAGACAGAAGGCGGCCACGGTGGCAGCTAGGGGGACGGCCAAGGACAGGCCCGCTTCAATGGCGTGATTCGTACTGTTCAGCAAACCGCCCTGTGCCATCGGGACGGTGCCTGCATTGGCCATGAGGGCTTTCATGGTGTGGACAAAATCCGTCACGAGGTAGGGCAGGATCATGAAGATTCCCGCAAATCCTCCCAGAAGAGCCACGAAACTCATGGCCTCGCGGGACATGACGATCTGGCCGTCCTCGCGCGCTTTCTGGAGGCGGTGGGCTGACGGGGCTTCTGTTTTGTCGTCGGAGTCAGACATCGTTCAGAGGCCCGGAAGGGCCCGGAGGACGTCGAAGGCCTGTCCCTGCCAGATGGCGATCATGGTGCTGAGGGTGAGGCCGAGAAGGGCGATGCCGCCCAGAAGTTGCAGGGGACTGGCGGCGTTGTAGATCTGTAGCGTCGGCAGAAGGCGCGTCATGATGCCCAGCATGCCTTGCCAGACAAGGGACAGGATCAGGAAAGGGGCGCTGAGTTCCAGCCCCAGAGCGAAGCTGTGTTCCGTGAGCTGGATGACACCCTGTGCTGAGTCCCCCAGCAGATTCCAGTGCGCATGTGTGTTGGTCAGGAGCAGCGTGCCACCGGGAGGGATGAGGGTATAGCTGCCGAGGATGGCGCGGATGGGTAGGATATAAGCACCCGTCACGAGCAGCACGAGCGGCGCCAGTAGGTTGAGGAAACGGGCAGGAGCGGAACTGCCGGACCCGAGATCCGGATCGGGCTGAAGGACGCTGGAAATGCCCATACAGACTGCAATGATCTGACCCGCAATTGGCAGGGCCATGCAGATCAGTCGGGCCATCCAGCCGATCAGAACCCCCGCGAAAAGTTCGACGGCGATCATGCCGCACAGGGCGACAGGCGCGAGTGCGTCCAGATGTGTCTGCATGAGCAAAGGGGCGACGAGCGGAAGGAGCAGGACCGTCAGCGTGATGGCGCATCCAGCACGGATCATCATGGGCATGGACTGTTCGCCAATGCCGGGCATGAGCATGACAACTCCGCCGGTGCGGGAAAGAACCAGAACGAAAGCGAGCGCCCAGACGCTCAGAACCGGACCGCTGAGATCAAGACCCTGAAGCGCTATAGGGGCTGCTGTATTGGCAAGACCCGTGTTCACAGGACGGTTTCTTTGAGTGCGCGCATGTCAGTCAAATCCGGGTCTGAAAGGCGGCAGCCTCAGGTCGTGCCGACGAGAATGAGCTGATCGAAAAGCTGTCGGGCAAAACCGATGAGCGTCGCGGTCATGAAGGACCCTGCCATCACCATGACGGCCCCGATGGCGAGAACCTTTGGAACAAAGGACAGCGTGGCTTCATTGAGCTGCGTTACGGCCTGGACCAGGGAGACCAGAAGGCCGACGCCAAGCGCGGTCAGGAGGGCGGGGGCGCTCAGTTTGAGGGCAACGATGAACGTCTGCTCCAGAATGGCGCCCAGATCGATGGCCTGCATGGTCAGATCGTCATTTTCATCACGTCCTGATACGCCTGCACCATGCGGTCGCGGATCACGGTCGTGGTCTGCAGGGCAAGCTGTGCGTTTGAAATGGCGGTGACGATCTGGGTCATGTCGCCACCGCCTGTGAGGCCTTGCGCTGCCTTGGCTTCGGCATCATGGCCGCTGTCGATTACGCTGTTGACGGACTGCGAGAGGACGGATCCAAAATCTGTGCCCGAACTGCTGCTGCCTGCTGTGGATGGAGTGCGAAGGCCGTCCGCAATATCGTCTGTCACGCCTTCAAGGCGGCTCTGGAGGCTCTGGACGGCGTAGGCGTTATGGGCGTGGGAAAGGGAGGTGAGCATTTGTGTTACTTCAGCAGGTCGAGTGTGCGGGACAGCATGGTCCGGCTGCTCTGCATGGCGTTCAGGTTGGCTTCGTAAGAGCGCTCGGCTTCGCGCATGTCCATCATCTCGGTCATGGAATCCACGTTGGAAACCTTGACGTAGCCGCGCTCATCGGCGGCGGGATGGGACGGGTCGTAACGGGTGTCGAAATCCGACATGTCCTGACCGATGTTCTGGACGCCGACGGTCGAGGCACCGCTTTCGTTGTCCACCTGTTCGGCAAAGGTGATGGTTTTGCGGCGATAGGGATCAGCGCCCGGCTGGGAGCCGGTCGTATCCTGATTGGCGAGGTTTTCCGCAACAATACGCAGGCGCTGGGACTGTGCGTCCATGCCGCTTGCGGAAATACCGATGGTGGTGGACAGGTTCATCCGTCAGCGTCCTTTATTTGCCGAGCGCTGTCTGGAACATGCTCAGATATTTGGAATAGACGTTTACAGCGAGGTGCTGCTGGTCGTTCACATCCGCGACCTGTTCCATCTGCTGGTCCAGTGAGATCTGGTTTCCGTCCAGAGACTGTTCCGACGACGTTTCGATGACGTGCGCGCCAGAGGCGGTGTATCCGATATGATTGGGCTGCGTGATGGTTGGTGTGATGTCGAATTCGCCCAGAGCGGCTTCGAACGGGGAGACGTCTTTGGCCTGATAGTCCGGCGTATCGGAATTGGCGATGTTGCCAGCCAGAACCTGCTGACGGGCCTGAAGCCAGTTCATGCGGTCACGGCCCAGAGAAAAGAGGTCGGTGCCGCCTGCGCTTGTTGAGTCGATGTTACGCATCGCGACAGTCTCCGTCATGCAGGAACCGGGAAAATGCCGGCGAGGGGCATGATGGCGTGAAATCTTTAATAAATGGTTGCCTGAGCCGCAGATTCGGGAGTGGGCGACCGATATGCATCGCCTGTTTTGAGGAGTGCCGTCCGCCTCCTGCGTGAAATTCGTCGTCAATTAAGCGGTCATTAACTGATCTTGGGCATCATGCCGGGGAATGAGGATGACTGACCTATGACCCTGCATGAATGCGCGAACGCGATTGCCGCGCTGATTTTTATTGTTGTGCTGATTTTCTGTAGCCGGCCCCTGTTGCGGTTTCTGGAGCAGAAAAAAAATGGCGCGCGGGGCGGGCAAGCTGGGTTGTCGCTTGTGGGGCAGATGGCACTTGACCGGACGCGGCGCCTTTCGGTTGTGCGGTATGGCACGCGGGAAGTTCTGGTTCTGACGGGGGGCAATCAGGACATCCTGATGGACTGGACGGAGCGGGAGACGTTTGCTTCGGCGCTGGATGACTCCGCTGTGGAGGACGTGGCGTGAGGCAGGCTCTGATGCGGTTTGGAGCCTTTTTGCCGTTTGTGATGCTGCTGACGTGTGTGTGTGTGCCGTCGCTGGCGCATGCGCAGTCCGTGAGCATTGATCTGGGGCAGAACGGAGCGACGGGGGGAGCTGGGACGACCAGTCGCCTGGTGCAGCTTACGGCGCTGATTACGGTTCTCTCTCTGGCGCCGAGCCTGCTGGTGATGATTACGGCGTTTACACGGATCGTGATTGTTCTGTCGCTGTTGCGCAGTGCGCTTGGCGCGCAGGGGACGCCGCCTAATACGGTGCTGATCGGGCTGTCGCTGTTTCTGACACTGTTCGTGATGCAGCCGACGCTTCAGAAGTCGTGGGATGCGGGGATCGAGCCGATGATGGCGGGGCGTGTTGGGGAAATGGAGGGGCTGACGGCGGCGGCCCAGCCGTTTCACGATTTCATGGCGGTGACGGCGCGGCCTGCGGATGTGGCGACGTTCCTCAATATTGCGCATGAGAAACCGCCTGCGAAGATTGGCGATACGCCCTGGCGTGTGCTGGTGCCGGCCTTCATGATCGGGGAGTTGCGGCGCGGTTTTGAGATGGGATTTCTGCTCTATCTACCGTTTCTGGTCATCGATCTGGTGGTGTCCAGCGTGTTGATGAGCCTTGGCATGATGATGCTGCCGCCGAGTACCGTGTCGCTTCCGTTCAAGCTGATCTTTTTCGTGGTCGTTGACGGATGGTCACTGGTCGCGGGAAGTCTGGTGCGAAGTTTTACCGGATAGGATCCGGAGATGAAAAAGCCCCGCCGGTTCAACAATCGGCGGGGCTTTTTTGTTAGTGGGTGCTGTCGTTTGTGGTGCCTGCCGCGAGGCCTGCGGCGCGGGGGTCGGTGACGCCGTGGCACGAATCGTCGCCGTGGCAGACAATCGCGTTGATGCGACCGGCGCCTTCATGGGGGATCGGGGCGTCATGGGCGGCGGCGCGGGCCGCGTCTCCGACGGCGTCTGCGGCTTCATTTTGCCCTGAAGCGGCGATGACGGCGCGCAGGCTGCGCTGGTCACGCAGGATTGCAGCGGAGAGCAGGGGCTGTGGGGTCCGGGCCGGGGAAGCACTGAGGACAACGCCGGTGCTGCCAGCGATACGGCCTGTTCCAAACAGGTTATTTTCACTCAGGGCGCAGGCGACCGCCATGCCCGAATGGTCGGTCACGACGAAGGACGTCGAAGCCGGAAGGGACGGCAGACTGCCGTTGCCGGAATGGCCGCTGTCGAGGGCGGCCTGAGCGGCGGCGAGGGTCGTGTTACCCGAGGCGCGCCATGCGGCGACAGCGCCCTGTGCCGAGGCGCCCGTCGTGTATCGGATCGCCGCGCCGAGGCCGCCATCGGCGGGCGGGGCGAGGAACGCGGCGTTTATGCCACCCTGACGGGCCGTCAGGGCGTCCGTCTGGACGGGGAGGGTCTGCCGCATGTCGTCGTCGTTCAGGCCGCCGCCCGCTTTCTGGGCTGCGGTGACGTAAACGTCGGCGAGGGCGCCGTTATAGAGATCGCCGACGCCGGCGACGCGGATGCGTTCGAGGAAGCCTGCGAGACGGGGCTGGGCCAGACTGTCGCCGGCGGCGAGCGTGTTGGCTTCGCCGCGTCCGAAAATGGCGCGCGCATTTTCATCCGCGAGAAGGGCCGTGTGGACGGCGGCCAGATCGGTTGCCAGGGCGCGGCTGACGGTGATGCCAGTGCTGGCGAGGTTCAGGGCCGGGGCGATCAGATCGTTGAACTCGACCGTGCCGAAATGGAGCTGCATCAGATACAGGCCGCGGAAGCTGGCAGGCGTACCGGCCGGGCGGTCGGCGCCTTTGCTGGTGCCGGGGTGGGGCAGGAAGGAAATGGACTGCGCCGCTTCGCCGGGGCGGCTGATCAGGCACGCGCCGCCGCCGCCATAGGAGGCGCGGGAGGGCAGGGTAACGCCGAGGGCGAGGGCCGTGGCGGTTGCGGCATCGGCAGCGTTGCCGCCGCGGGCCAGCACGTCATGGCCGACCAGCGCGGCTTGGGGCTCGTCGGCGACGACCGTGCCGATGCTGCCGCCTGCGGGGGCGGCTGTTTCGCTGATGCCCACGAGATGGGAGCCCGGGATCCACGAGCAGGCGCCCAGAAGGAGGCCCGAGGCTACCGAGGCCATCAGTGAGGCCGGGAGACGGGACGCGATGCGACGGGTCTGTGTGGCGTCCGGGGTGGAAATCTGGTGCTGACGATGCGCCACCTGGCGTTTCTCCAATGTCTGGTCACGACTGTCCGGCCTCGTGGCCTTTGCGGAGGACGGGCGCGGGCAGACGGGTCTGCGCCGTGGGTCCGGTTCCGGCTCTTGTTCCCTCATAACGGCAATCTGCGGTTTGTGGGAGGGGCGAGTTGGTGTCTTCTCTTTGCGGTGGACGTTCTTTATGGCGTATGGATCAGACATTCTGTCTTTCTTTCAGCTGATCCGGAGCTTTCCATTGAAACACCATCTGCTTGCCACGGCGTCTGCTGTTGTTGCCGGAATGGCCTTTCTTGTGGGCGGACAGGCTCTGGCGGCTCCGGCCACGTCTTTCACGCCAGCCCAGCGCGCCGAGATTGTCGGCATCATGCGCGACGCATTGCAGAACGACCCGAGCATTCTGACGGATGCTATTCGCTCGATCCGTGAAAAGGCCGAGGAGCAGAAGCAGGATTCGACGCTTGCAGCTGTGAAGGCGCATCAGTCCGAGCTTCAGAGCGCTCCTGACTTTGCCATCCGGGGCAATCCGCATGGGAAGATCACGGTTGTGGAGTTCTACGATCCGCGCTGTTCGTATTGCCGGTCCATGATGGGCGAGGTGGATCGTTTCCTGGCCCGTCATCCGGACGTGCGGCTTGTTGAGAAAGTCGTGCCGGTTCTGGGGAGCAACAGCGTTCTGGATACGCGGGCCATTTTCGCGGCCAGTGCGCAGGGTAAATATGACGTCATGCGCAAGGCGCTGATGGAAGACACCACCAAGCCCAGCATGGAGCGGATCGTCGCTCTGGCGCAGGCCAATGGTCTGGATGCGAAGAAGCTGACGGCGGATATGAGCTCGCCCCAGACCGTGGCGCTGATCACGACCAATCTGGATCAGGGACGCGCGGTTGGTCTGGATGGGACGCCGACCTTCATTTTTGGTACGGCGGCTGTCGCGCCGGGGGCGCTTGAGGCAGATCAGATGGATGCGTTTCTGGAGCGTGCGCGTAAAGCCTGAGGGTTTGGGTACGAGAAATCCTTGCTGAAAAGTTAAAAACGGCTGGTGTTTTTAACGTTCGCGAAGGGAGACTTCGTGAACGTTAAAGGAACTCGTGCGGAACCGGTTTTCCGGGGTTTGGCAAGCGCGTATTTGCCGGTATGGTTTTCCTGTTTTCGTGAAACGGCGTTCTTCTGATCCTGACGAAGTCGTTTCGGATTTTTGACGTGCTCCACTGGTATGATGGTGTATGAAAGACGACAGACAGTCCGGCGCGGGGAGCAGCGCTGGTGGGGAACGGGGATCCGGGGTTTCTGGCGCAGCAGGGTGTCAGGACGGGCCCTGTGCTGAGGAGCCGGACCGGCGGCCTTCCGGGGGAACGCGCCTGAGACGGTGGTTCCGGCAATCGCTGGTGGTGCGATGGGCCGTCTTGAGCGTTTTTAACCGCAGCCGTTCCCCCGTTTTGAAAAAAGCCCTGTTTTTTCAGGCGACGCAGGTTCCGGCGTCTTTTCAGACTGCGTTCAACAGGGGGCAGCTGCGTTCCCTGAGGCTCCTTTTTCCCATTCATCTTCTGGCGCAGGCGGTGAGTGCGCCGGTGGTGGCGCTGGGTGTGTGGTCATCGAGCTGGTGGCTGGCCCTTTTCCTGTTTGTGGGGATCGAAGGCGCTTTACTACTCTGGTTTTTCCGGGTTCAGCCAAACATCAGAAGCATGCGGAGTTTTGCGGATTACGCGGCGATCCGCAGGGCGTTGCGGATGTTGAATGGGGCATTGGGGCTCGTCTGGTTCGTTTTCATTATTCTGGTGTTTCGGCTGCATTGTGAAGACATCCATCTTCTGACGCTTGGTGTGTGTTTTGGGCTGATGGCGCCCCTTCTGCTCTGTGCTCCGGTGAGTGGAGCCGTTGAGGCCATGGTTGTCCCGATCATCGCAGGGGCCTATGGGGCGCTGCTGGAGGGCTGTTTTTACCGGTCGGTCCTGTTTACGGCGTCGTTCTTTCTTATGGCGACGGTGTGCGGGCTTTTCGTTGTGGGGATCAGCCGGCTGGTGGGTGTTCTGTTGTGGCGGATGCAGATTGCGCGTCTGAAACAGCGGGAGCAGGCAGATATCCTGTCGCTTCTCACGCGGCGCTCTGCGGCACCGACCGGGCGCTGGCTCTGGGAGACGGACGAGGCGGGTGTTCTGCGCAACCCATCGGCGGGGCTTTGCCGGATTCTGGGGCGTGATGAAACGCAGATCGCGGGTAGGACGCTGGCAAGCCTGCTGGAGATACCCGCGGCCAGCTTTGATCAGTCTGGTTCGATCTCTTCAGAACGACATCTGGCGTATTGTCTGATGCATCGGCTGGCGTTTCGGGAACTGGTGGTTCGGGCCGTGGCCGGGTCAGACGCGCGTTGGTGGATGCTGACGGGAGAGCCGGTGTTCCGGGGCGGAGTGTTTCGGGGATATCTGGGAGTGGGCGCCGACGTGACGGCTCTCCAGCGTGTGCGGGAGCGGCATTTTCATCGCGTGCGGCATGATGCTCTGACCGGGTTGCCGAACCGGCTGGCCTGTCAGGAGCATCTTCAGAAAAGGCTTCTGGAGACGATGCGTGGCGCACAGGCGTTCGTGGTCGTTCTCATCTCGCTGGATGTCTCCAGTCTCGGGCGGCGGCGTGTGGTGACGCCGGACGAGGCTGCAGAGGTTCTTCAGAAGAGCCTTTCGCGACTGAAGGCCTGTCTTGCACGGAATGTCCCCGCCCATCTGAACGGCGCGGAGGGATGTTTCGTAGCGCGGTACGGCGCGATGGATCTGGCGGTTGTGACAGGAATTCCGGTCGAGCGGAAACGCCAGTTTCTTGAGGCGCTGGCGCTGGAAATTCTGTTGACGCTGAGCGGCGCTGTTAGCGTAGCCGGGGATGTTATCGACGTGGAGCCCGCAATTGGTATGGCGGTATCGACGACCGGTGACGGTGAGGTGCTGGTGGAGGCTGTCGAGACAGCGCTGCGGGATGCGCGGGGAGAGCGGGTCGGGCGTTACAGCATTTTTGATCCGTGCGAGGAGATGGCGGGAAGCCGTCAGCAGAGTCTGTTCAGGGATGTGCGTCAGGCTTTGCGGCAAAAAGCATTCGCGCTGGTGTATCAGCCCATCGTCAATGCCCAGACCGGAATGGTGATCGGATTTGAGGCGCTGTCCCGGTGGAAGGGGGCGGCGCACAAACATCTGTCGATCGAAAAGGTTATCGATACGATTGTCGAGACTGGGAGCGGGCTGGAGTTCGATTTCTGGGTTCTGGAGACAGCATGTCGGGCAGCGCGGCGCTGGCCGGTTCCATTATGGATTTCGGTCAACATGACGGCGACGCATTTTTCCCTTCCCGATATTGCGGGGCGTATTTTCCAGGTTTTGGCGCATACGGGGCTGGAGGCCCACCGGTTGCAGATCGAAGTGACGGAGACGCAGGCGCTTGAGGTGGGGCCCCGTGTACACCATGCTTTTCGCGAACTGGAATTCAGGGGTGTTGGAATTGCGCTGGATGATTTCGGCAAGGGATTTTCGACGCTGATGTATCTGCGACAGTTTCCGTTTTCCAAGATCAAGCTGGATGCGGCCTTCATTCAGGACATGTTGCAGGATGCGCGCAGTGCGGCGGTGGTGCGGAATGTGATTGCGCTGGGACGGGATCTTGGCGTCGCGGTAACGGCGGAGGGCGTCTCGTCGCCGGAGCATTGCCGCCATTTGCAGGAGCAGGGTTGTACGGAAGTTCAGGGGTTCTATCTGGGGCGCCCGGTTCCGGAGGAAGACGTACCGCTCTTCTGGGCGCGCCGGGTGGCGGATCTGTCCTGAAAAGATATGTGGAGACTGTGGATGGGAACGGCAGCATGAACCGGTTTGGAAACGGGCAGGTGGCGGTCATGGGGATTGTGAACGTCACGCCGGATTCCTTTTCTGACGGAGGCCGCTTTTTTCGGCCTGAAGCGGCTCTGGCCCATGGGCGGGCGCTCGTGGCGGATGGGGCGGACCTGCTGGACGTGGGGGCCGAGTCCACGCGGCCGGGTTTTGCGCCGGTTGCGGCGGAGGAGGAATGGGCGCGTCTTGCGCCGGTCGTGGGGCAGTTGGTCGAGGACGGAGTGGTCGTTTCGGTGGACACGACCAAGGCGTTCGTCGCGAAGCGGGCGCTTGAGGCCGGTGCGGCGGTCATCAACGATGTCTGGGGATTGCAGGCGGACCCGGACATGGCCTCGGTGGTGGCGGATTCGGACGCGACGGTGATTGTGATGCATAACCGTCATGACGTGGACGAGGCGCTGGATCTGCGCGCGGACTGGCGGCGTTTCTTTGACCGGTCGCTGGAACTGGCAGAAAAGGCCGGGATTATGCGCGATCGGATTGTGCTGGACCCGGGTGTGGGGTTCGGCAAGGCGCAGGTGCAGAATGTGGAGGCCGTGGCGCGGCTGGGGGATCTGCGAACCGAATATGGGTTGCCGGTTCTGCTGGGGGTGTCGCGCAAATCCATGTTCGGGCATTTTCTGGGGCGTGCGGCGTCCGAGCGGCTGGCGGGAACGCTGGCGACCCATTTGTACGGGGTGGAGCAGGGCGCTGCGGTCCTGAGGGTGCATGACGTGCGCGAGCATGTGGATGCGTTGAAAATGCTTCAGATTTTGAAGGATGTCCGATGATTGTGCCTGCCCTGACGTCTGTTTTCGTGCGGGATCTGTGTCTGTTTGGCTATCATGGTGTCCTGCCCGAAGAGACGCGGATCGGGCAGCGTTTCGTGGTGGATATCGAGATCCGGGCGGATCTGTCGGATGCGATTGCGGGCGATGATTACGAACAGGCCGTCTGTTACGGGACGCTGTGCGATATCGCGTCGGACATCGTGACTGGAAAGCCGCTTCAGCTTATCGAGACGGTCGCCGGGCGGATGGCGCAGAGTGTGCTGGCGCGGCTTGAGCGTGTGGAGTGGGTTCGGGTTGAAGTCCGCAAACCGTCCGCGCCGGTGCCGTATGTGGTGTCAGGGACGGCCGTGGTGGTGGAACAGGCCCGGGTTTACGAGGTTGCGCTCTCTCTGGGTAGCAATCTTGGAGAAAGGGAGGCTGTTCTGGCGGCGGCTGTGGATCGGCTGTCGCTTGTGGGCGGGCTGGAGATCGTGAAGGTGTCGTCGCTGTATGACAGTGCGCCCTGGGGCGGCGTGGAGCAGCCGACATTCGTCAATATTTGTGCGACCGGACGGACGACGCTGGCGCCTCATGCGCTTCTGCGGGAGTGCAAAGCGATCGAGGCGGAGCTGGGACGTGTGCCGGGCGTGCGCTGGGGCGCGAGGGCCGTGGATATTGATGTTCTTTATTATGGCGCGCGGGAGGTTCGGGACCGGGTTCTGAGGCTGCCGCATGCTTGTCTGTTCGAGCGGGCTTTTGTGCTGGAACCGCTGGCGGAAATTGATCCAGATCATGTCATTAGTGGACGTCGCGTGCGGGACGCGCTAGCAGTCCTGCCGCGGAGCCCGGGGGATGTGACCCGGCGCGTCCCTGATGGCACGGGCCGTTGGGGCATAGAGGAGCCTGAACCCGCATGACCAACCTGAACGCCACGACCGTAGCCACCGCATCGGCCTATCAGTCGGACAGTCAGGAGAGCCTCTCGTCCGAGGAGCGTCGTCCGATGGGAGCGTTGCCGCTGCCTGCGGATGCGGAAGTGCGGATTGCGGGGGCTGTGCGGGAAATTCTTGAGGCACTGGGTGAAAACCCGGATCGCGAGGGACTGCTCGATACGCCGCAGCGCGTGGCGAAGATGTATCTGGAAGTGTTCAGCGGCCTGCATCAGGACCCGCGGGATCATCTGAAGACGCAGTTCTCGGCGGACCGGCATCATGGTGCGGTGATCGTCAAGGATATCCGCTTCCATTCGATGTGCGAGCATCATCTGCTGCCGGTTTATGGCAAGGCGCATGTGGCTTACCTCCCGGCGGGGGGGCGTCTGACGGGACTGAGCAAGATTGCGCGGCTGGTGGAAGGCTTTGCGCGTCGACCGCAGCTTCAGGAGCGTCTGACGGACCAGATCGCGCAGGGCATGGAAGATGTTCTGGCGCCGGAAGCTGTGCTGGTCGTGATTGAGGCCGAGCATATGTGCATGAGCATGCGCGGTGTGCGCTCGCCCGGTTCCACGACCGTGACGTCCATCGCACGCGGAAGCTGGCAGCACGACAATGCGGCCCGGATGGAGATTATGTCGCTTCTGCGCGGGTAATCCGCGCCAGGCGTTTCGGGGTATTCTGAAAAACGGATGATTTTTCAAGGCTTTTGAAGCCTGCGTTTCTGCGCGTGGATGACTTGCGAATCAAAACGCGGACTTATATGGTCTGCGTATGGCACTTTATGGCGCAAGCACCGAATACGTCCTGCACAGCCTGTTGTGGCTCGTGGAGCATCCCGAACCGGTCAGCAGTCTGGATCTGGCGGAGCTTCAGGACATTCCGGCGGCCTTTATCGCCAAGCAGCTTCCGAAGCTGGAGAAGGCCGGGATTCTTGCGGCTTCCGAAGGGCTGAGGGGCGGCTACAGGCTGGGCCGCCCTCCGACGCAGATCAGCGTGCTGGATGTTGTGGACGCGGCTGAGGGGCGGAAGAGCCTTTTTAACTGTCAGGAAATTCGCGGGCGCTGCGTCCTGTTCGATGACGCGCCGCCGCAATGGGCCACGAAAGGCGTGTGCAGCATTCATGCGGCCCTGCTGCGGGCCGAGCAGACCATGCGCGAGGAACTGGCGCGGACATCTCTGGCCGATCTTGCAGGCTCCATGCGGAACAAGGCGCCTCCTGCGTTTCTGGGACAGGCGCAGGGATGGCTTGAGAACCGCTCCCAGACACGCCGGACCAGTAAAGTCCGGCAGCGGCGGTCTGCGGATACGGACTGATTTTTTCACATCCAACATCGAAATACAGAATGATGCGTCGTTTTATTGCGTTTGGCGCTTTGGCTTTGTGCGTCTGCACGTCTTCCCTTCATGCCGAAACGAAGGTCACGCCGCTTCTGGCCCATGATCTGCCGGGCATACCGGTAAAAGAAGGGGTCATGCTGACCGTCGATTATCCACCCGGCGGGTCGGACCCGATCCATCGGCATGGCGCTTCGGTGTTCGTTTATGTGTTGCAGGGCAGTGTTGTCATGCAGGTCCGGGGTGGGAAGCCTATGACCCTTCATCCGGGGCAGACGTTCTTTGAGGGGCCGGATGATGTGCATCTTGTTGGACGCAATGCCAGCCAGACCGAGCCTGCCCGGTTCCTTGCGTTTTTCGTCAAGGACAAGGCTGCGCCGTTCGTCTTGCCTGCGAAGTGACGTCTGAAGGAGCCGGATCATGAAAATTCTGCTGGCTGGGGCAAGCGGTGCTGTGGGTCGCCCTCTGATCGCGCGTTTGGTGAAGGCGGGGCATGAGGTCTGGGGGATGGTGCGTCGGGCTGAAAATGCGCCTGTCCTTCAGGAACTGGGCGCACGGCCGGTGGTGGGGAATGCGCTGGATCGGGTGGAAATGTTCGCTCTGCTGGAGCGGGTACGGCCGGAGGTTGTGATCGATCAGTTGACGTCCCTGCCGTCCAGCCCGTTCGATCTGGCGCAAAGGCTGCCTGCGGACCGGGGGCTGCGTCTGGAGGGCGGGGGCAATCTTCATGATGCTGCTCGGGCTGTGGGGGTGCGACGTTATGTCCAGCAGTCCTGCGGGTTTTACCTGAATGGTGAGGGGGCGCTTGCGACTGAAGACTCGCCGTTGAGAACGGATGCTCCTGGCGGGATCGGGGAGAGTGCGCGGATGTATGAAATGCTGGAACGACGCGTTCTGGGTGATGGCGTCATGGAAGGTGTCGCGCTCAGATACGGGTTTTTCTACGGGCCGCGCACCTGGTACTGGCCGGATGGTGCGTTCAGCCTGCATGTCCGCGAGGGGGAGGTGCATGTGATTGGAGCCGGGCAGGGCGTGTTTTCGTTCATTCATGTGGACGATGCGGCGCAGGCAACGGTTGCGGCTCTGGCGGCACCTGCGGGGGTTTATAACGTGGTTGATGACCAGCCGACCGCGCTGTCTCGATGGTTGCCAGCCTATGCGGCGTGGGTTGGGGCCGATGCTCCGCCTCATATGGATGAGGCCGATACTGTCAGGCGGGGCGGTGAAGAGAGCGTCTATTATCAGAACAGTCTGAGCGGGGCCTGTAATCGCAAGGCGAAGGCGCTTCTCGGACTTCAGCCAGCAAGAGTGCCTTGGTTGAACGTCTGAAATCACGTTTTCTCGAGGCGCATGGACTTCCGGTGCGGCAGGGGCATGCTGGTCTTGCGGCTGCGGTTCTTTGTGTTTGGCTTCGGCTTTTCCGCAGGCATCAGCATGAAGGAATGAGCCCATGTCGTTTGGAAATCGTGCCTTTCAGGCCCTGACACGTTATGCGCTGGCGTATCAGCAAGATGAGTGGGGTTGGGAGATCGGCCCACACACTTATGGTGTCCCTACTGTTCTGGAAGCCGGAGAGGCCGGGCTGCGGATTGGCGACTACTGTTCGATCGGCCCCGGTGTCACGATCATTCTGGGGAATCACCGGGCCGATCTGGTCAGCACCTATCCGTTCAAAACGCTCTCGCATTTCTGGCCCGCTGCCGAGGAGGGGCAAGACGATCACTCCAGCAAGGGAGAGGTCGTGATCGGCAATGACGTCTGGATTGGAGCGCAGGCTACGGTCATGTCTGGCGTGACGATTGGCGACGGGGCCGTGATTGCCGCGCAGGCGCTCGTGACGAAATCGGTGCCGCCTTATGCGATTGTGGGGGGTAATCCGGCAAAAGTGATCCGGTACCGGTTTCCCGAAAGCATCATTGCGCGGCTTCTGGCGCTGGCCTGGTGGGAATGGCCGGAAACTCTGGTGAAAGAGCGCTGCGGAGCGCTGATGAGCGACGATATCGAGGCGTTTTTGGCGCTTTATGAAAATGGTCAGAACGGCTCTGAAGACGGCTGATCCTGATTTGGTGAGCGGCGGGCCGCTTCATCGGGTGTCGGGGGTGCGCTATGACTTTCCGCAGCTGTCGGGCAGGAACCATTCCGGGCATCGGCGCGATTGGACTGTGTCGGGAAACGCACTGCGAGGCGGGGTGATCCGTGGGGTCCTTCGGGAGCGGTGACGGTTTTCCTGTATCGAAGGGGATCTTGATGAGCACCGCAGACAAGATGATGTCACAGATGGCCGACAAAGGCGGGTTTATTGCCGCTCTGGACCAGAGTGGCGGTTCCACGCCGGGCGCGCTGAAGCAGTATGGTATTGCCGAGAGCGACTATTCGGACGAAAGCCAGATGTTCGCGCTCATGCATGACATGCGGGTTCGGATCATCACGGCGCCTTCCTTTACGGGCGACAAGGTGATCGGGGCCATCCTGTTCGAGCGCACGATGGACGGCGACGTGAATGGTGAGCCTGTTCCGGCCTATCTGTGGCGCGAACGGGGCGTTGTGCCGTTTGTGAAAATCGACAAGGGGCTGGAGGCGGAAGCGGACGGCGTTCAGCTTATGAAGCCGATGCCCGATCTGGATGCCCTGCTGGCGCGTGCGGCCAAACTGGGCGTTTATGGAACGAAAGAACGCTCCACCATCCGTCTACCCTCCGAAAGCGGCATCCGGGCCATTGTTCGCCAGCAGTTCGCGGTGGCCGAACAGGTTCGCAAACATGGGCTGGTGCCCATTCTGGAGCCGGAAGTGCTTATCAAGAGCCCGGACAAGGCCGCGTGTGAGCAGCTTCTGCACGATTACGTTCTCGAAGAGCTGCAAAAGCTGCCCGAGGACGCGCGGATCATGCTGAAGGTGACAATCCCGGAAATTGCGGATCTCTATGACGATATTGCGCGTGATCCGCGGATGGTTCGGGTTGTGGCGCTGTCAGGAGGCTATCCGCTGGATCAGGCCTGCGAGAAGCTGCGGCACAATCACCGGATGATTGCGAGCTTCTCCCGCGCGCTGATCGGGGATCTGAGGCATCAGATGGATGATGCGCAGTTCGATGCCGCGCTGGGAGAGGTGATCGGGGAAATTTACGACGCTTCGGTCCATAAGGCCTGAAGCTTGGTTCGGACGTCAGGAAATGCTGGCGTCCGCTTTATTCCACCAGCACTGTTCCGGGGGTCTTGAGACGGCGGGCAGGTAATGCTGCGGATTGCCGCCGAGGCGCACGGTGTTGGTAGGGGTTTCTTCCAGTTCGATTTCATGAACGCGCAGAATGTCGCCCTGATCCGCAAGAATGGCGGTCAGTTTGGCGAGCATGAGGGCGGCCATCAGTTCGGTTGTCGGGTCGCCGGGCGTGACGACGATCCGGCTGGCGCGTTCGGGTTCATTGGCGCGGAACCATGCGAGAAGCGGGTCTGTTTCCGAAAGCTGGAGCGCGTGATCGAGGCTGTTGTCCACAAAATGGTGCCAGCGCGTTTTGGCGTCCGCAAAGGGGAGGATCATGTTCGCATGACCGTCCAGTCGGGTCTGTTTGGCCGGACGCAGCGTGACGCGGACATATTCGTTATGGCCATGAGGGATGGCGCAGCGTTCGCTTGATCCGGTAATGAGCCTATGGCCCATGCAGAAACGCCGCGTAAAGACGAGTTCGGCGGTCATACGGCGCCTCCATGACGGCTCTGCTGGTAGCGGCGCCATCCGTCGGCCCGCAGGTTGCAGGCCGGGCAGGTGCCGCAGCCATAGCCCCAGTCATGCTGATGCGTACGATCGCCCATGTAACAGGAATGGCTGTCCCGGTTGATCAGGTCCACGAGGGGCTGGCCGCCGAGTTGCTCGGTCAGGTCCCATGTCTGGGCCTTGTCGATCCACATCAGCGGCGTATGCAGCACGAAACGCTGGTCCATGCCGAGGTTCAGGGCGACCTGCAGGGCCTTGATCGTATCATCGCGGCAGTCCGGGTAGCCGGAATAGTCGGTTTCGCAGACGCCGGTGACGATGTGGCGCGCATTGCGGCGGACGGCGAGGGCTGCGGCGAAGGTCAGGAAAATGATGTTGCGGCCCGGCACGAACGTGTTGGGCAGACCGTTTTCGCTCAGTCCGATCTCGGCTTCACGGGTCAGGGCCGTTTCGGAGAGCGCGCCGAGGGAGGCGAGGTCGATCGTGTGATCGTCGCCGAGGCGTGCTTTCCACTCTGGCGAAAACGCGGCCATCTGCTCGCGCAGGGTGTCGCGGCATTCGAGTTCGATGGCGTGGCGCTGTCCGTAGGCGTATCCGACCGTCTCGACGCGGTCGAAGCGGGAGAGGGCCCAGGCGAGGCAGGTTGCGGAATCCTGCCCGCCGGAGAACAGGACGAGCGCGGTGTTGCTGCTGATGGCCGTGTTCGTGTTCATGGTCAGGGGATTCCGATCAGCTTGTGCGTCTGGAGCGACAGGCGCCAGCGCGGGTGGCGCAGACAGTAGGCGACGGCGGCCTGTGTGTTGGCGATGCGGTCGGGGCCGTCCATGGGCTGAAGCCAGAAATGGCGAAAGGAGAGATGTTCGAACAGTTCGGGCGGCAGCTCCGGCTGGGGGTAGATCAGCTTGAGTTCCGCGCCTTCGATCTGGACAAGCGTGCTGTTGGGTTTGGGGCTGACGCAGACCCAGTCGATTCCGGCAGGCGCTGCGATCGTGCCGTTGGTTTCCACGGCGATTTCAAAACCCTGAGCCTTCACGGCGGCGATCAGCGAATCATCAAGCTGGAGCAGAGGTTCGCCGCCTGTAAAAACGACATAGCGGCGACCGCTGTCATCGGCGGTGCCGGTCCAGCAGGCCGCGATGGTGGCGGCCAGAGCCTCGGCGGTGTCGAAGCGGCCACCGCCTTCGCCATTCGTCCCGATAAAATCGGTATCGCAGAACGTACAGGCGGCCGTGGCGCGATCCTGCTCGCGGCCCGACCACAGGTTGCAGCCCGCGAACCGGCAGAACACCGACGCACGGCCTGTCTGTGCACCCTCGCCCTGGAGGGTCACGAACATTTCCTTCACAGCATAAGACATGACCGCAGCATGTCGGCGAGGATGGCGCAGGATGCAAGGGAAATCATCATGTCGGGCTGAAGGTGTTCTGCGAAGTGGGATGTTTCGCGGGCAAGGGGGATGGGCAGCGCCTGCTTTCATGGTAGGGAAGGCGCATGGAAGACATGAATGCCCGTTCTCCTGTTCTGACCCTTGAGCCTCTGCGCGGCTGGGGGCTCGTCCGCGCCGCGTGGAGCGATCTGCAGGCGGGCCTGCGGCTGTTGCCGCTGGCCGTGACGCTCGGCTGGCTGGATATCAAGATGCGATATCGCGGCTCCATTCTGGGACCGCTGTGGCTGACGCTGTCCACGGCTGTCATGATTGGCGCGATGGGGGTGGTGTACGGCTATCTCTTCCACATGGATCTGAAAGCCTATCTGCCGTTCCTGTCACTTTCGATCGTGTTGTGGGGATATGGCGGGACCGTCATCAACGATGCGGGGACAGTCTTTACGCAGAGCACGTCCCTGTTCCATGCGATGCGGATTCCGGTCAGTCTGCCGGTCACGCAGGTGATCGTCAGGAATCTGCTGATTTTGCTGCATAACATGGTTGTCGTTGTCGTCGTGTTTGCGGTCTTCCATGTCTGGCCGCAGCAGATCTGGAGCCTGCTGTTCAGTCTGCCGCTCTGGATCGTGGACAGTTTCTGCGTCATTCTGCTGATCGGGATGTTGGGCGCGCGGTTTCGGGACATTGCGCCCATCGTGGCGTCTCTGATGCAGATTTTCTTTTTCGTGACGCCGGTGATCTGGAAGCCGGAACTGATCACGACCGGACGGCACTATCTGTTGCTTGATCCGTTTTATCCGCTGCTTGAAATCGTGCGGGCGCCGCTTCTGGGCCAGACGGTGGAGTCCATCGTCTGGGAAGCGGCTCTCGGGCACAGTGTGCTTCTGTGGCTTCTGGCAGCCATTCTGTTCTGCCGGATGCGGTCGCGCATTCCTTACTGGATCTGATCTGATGCCCGGGATTGTTGTTGATCGCCTCTGTATCGATTTTCCGCTGTATCATGGGCAGAGCCGCTCCCTGAAGCGGCAGGTCGGCAAAACGCTGGCCCGGTTTGCGCCATCATCGCCTTCGGCGCATCTGATGCATGATCTGCGGGAGCGCACGATCGTGAGCGTGCTGCGGGAGATCAGTTTCACGCTGAATTCCGGCGAGCGGCTGGGGTTGATCGGCAGCAATGGTGCTGGAAAAACCACATTGTTGCGTGCGCTTGCGGGCATTTACGAGCCCGTTGCGGGACGCGTGCGGCTTGATGGAACGATGCGGACGCTGCTGGACAGCAGTCTGGGCATGAATCCCGAACTGACGGGGCGTGAAAATATTCGCCTCAAGGGACGCTATGAGGGTCTCTCACGTCAGCAGATTGAGCGGATCGAGCAGGACGTACAGGATTTTGCCGAACTCGGCCCTTATATGGACATGCCGATGAAGGTTTACAGTGCGGGCATGAGTGTCCGACTGGCCTTTGGTCTGGCAACAGCGTCTTCGCCGCAGATCCTGCTGATGGATGAATGGTTTCTCGCGGGGGACGGGGTGTTCATGAACAAGGCCAAGGCGCGCCTTGAGGAACTTGTCCAGCAGGCGGAAATCCTTGTGTTGTCCACGCACCAGCCCAAGATCATGCGGCAATGGTGTACGCGCGTCATCTGGCTTGAGAACGGACATATCCGCATGGACGGCACGCCAGACGAGGTTTTGGACGTCTATCTGGAAGAGGCGGGCTGAGGGCCTGTCTCAGCCGCCTGTACCGAAACGGGCGAGCGCCCATGTCGTGCAGAGATACAGAACAATCGTCAGCGCACATCCTGCCAATAGGGCGAACCAGAACGGCAGCCCTGCCTGGAGCAGTCGCGGAATCAGTAGAAACATGGGCAGCGAGGGAAGCACATACCAGAATGTCGCTTCCGCATGACGGCTCATGACGATGCGGTCCGGCTTTTCCAGCCAGAGCCAGATCATGCCCAGAACCGATACGAGCGGCAGGGATGCAGTCAATGCACCAAAGCCGGGATAGCGCCGCGCAATACTGGAGGCGGCGGCGATCAGGAGCCCTGAAATCAGGCATTTCAGAATGAAGAACAGCATAGTCTTCCCTAAAAACGGGCAGTGGCTTCTTCAGAATTTTTTTTGGAGAATGCGGCCAACTCCATGAGAGGAGTGGCGCGAGTGACGGGGCTCGAACCCGCGACCTCCGGCGTGACAGGCCGGCGCTCTAACCAACTGAGCTACACCCGCAGAGACACTTTTCAGTGTCTTGGGACCTTCCGTCTTGAAGCTGTTTGGCTTCCTCTTGGTCGGTGGCGGTGATGTATCAGCCTGCCTGTGGGGTGACAAGAGGGTTTTTTGAAAAAAAAGCCTTTCGGATCAAAAAACTGCCTTGCCCGGGAGGAAAGGGGCGTGTCCTGTGTAACGGAACGATACAGGCGGGAGAGCCTCATGAAGTTGGGACGACTGGCGGCACTGCTGTTTCTGGGGACGGTGCTGGCCGGGTGCGAGACGGGGCCGCACCAGTGCAAGCTGATCACGAGCGGGAACATGCCCGTGCTGAATGACTGGGGTAGCCCGATCGTGCGGGCCGCGATCAACGGGCACCCGGTTGCACTTATTGTCGATACGGGGGCGTTCGCTACGACGGTTGGACAGAGCTTTGTCGAACCTCTGGGTCTGAATGATATGGGGAGAACGGTTCTGATCCATGGTGTTGGAGGTCAGGACTATGGACGTGTCGTGACGATCGACACGCTGGACATGGGGAGTTCCAAAGCCACCAACATCGCAGTTGCCGGTGCCGGGAAATTTGTCGGAAAGGTCGCTGGCCTTCCGGTTGTGGGGGTGTTCGGGCGTGATTTTCTTGGGCGCTACGATACGATTGTGGACATGCCTTCACACCGTGTCCGGCTGGTTGAGACGGAAGACTGTGATATCCCCACGCCGGGATGGGAGGGTCATATCCACGTCGTGCCGATCAGCCATATCTATAATGAAGGCCATAAAACCACCCTGGAAATACGTCTGAACGGCCATCCGGTTGATGCAACGCTGGATACGGGAGCCTCGACCACCCTGATCAGTCTGGACGCGGCCCGGGCAGCTGGTGTGACGCGTGCGATGCTGGAAAAAGATCCTGTTTCAACCGGATATGGGCTGACGCGGGACCCTGTGAAAAATTATCTCCATCATTTTGAGACACTTCAGGTGGGGGATATCGTTTTTCACGATGTCTCTCTGAAAGTGGGGGGAGGGTTGCCCGATACGGATGCGCTCCTCGGGGCGGATGTTCTGAAACATTACCGGATCTGGATCCCCCGTTACGGCAACCGGATGTTTGTTCAGCACGATGTCGATATTCCGGCCCCCTCTTACTGAGACTGTCTGGAGGCGCATTAACGGAGTTTCAATCAACTGTTCTCTAGGAAGGAGATTATCTGGCCGGCTGCCTTTGGCCGGCATGGTGTGATCTGTGTTTCTGGAGAGACAGCCTGGCATGTCCGACATACGCTCTGTTCCCGTACAAGGGAGTTTCCTGCTGCGTCGGCGGCTGCTTCTGATATTTGCCATTCCTGTAATCGTCGGAGTCTGTGGGGTGCTCTGGGGGGTGAAGGTGAGCGGCCTCTCTGCTGCATCTGCCAGGGCGTTTCTTGTCCCTGAAATCGCGCTTCTTGGACTGTTTGTTGTTTCGGGAATTTTTGCGTTTGTTCAGGTCGCGGGACGCGGGGATGCTCTGACAGGGGCTGTCAGGCAGCTTGCCGCCCAAGGGACCCTGCCGAAAGATGCTCATGAAGCCAGTCTGGTCCGGTTACAGGTCATGCTGGGCGAGGCGCGCACCAATTCCGAGAGAAGTGAAATCCTGGCATCTCAGGCGCAGTCTGCGCTTGCCGCTGTTCGGATCGAAGCTGAAGACGCACGGCAGTCGGCCCAGCAGGAAGCTGCCGAACATGAGCGGGTGATTGAGATTGTTGGGAATGCCATGGCGAATCTGCGCGATGGCGAACTGGGATTTCGCCTCGAAGAGGCCTTGCCCGCCCGCTACGACCGACTGCGGCAGGATTTCAACGAAACGGCGTTGAGCCTTCAGAAAGTGATGGTTTCGCTGAACGACAGCATTTCGACGATTTCATCGGGGTCTGCTGAAATTGCATCCGCGGCAGACGATCTGGCCCGTCGTACGGAACTTCAAGTTGCGCGTCTTGAAGAAACGACGATTTCTGTCGGCAATGTCACGGAAACTGTCCGCAAGACGGCTGCGGCCTCGGTTCATGCGAGCGAAGTCGCCAGTCAGACGCGTGATCGTGCGGAAAGATCTGGAGAAGTGATGATGGCTGCTACGGCGGCCATGCAGGACATTCAGAAATCGTCCATCCATATCGCACAGATTCTCGGGCTGATTGACGATATTGCTTTTCAGACAAATCTGCTGGCGCTGAATGCCGGTGTCGAAGCTGCCCGAGCAGGGGACGCGGGTAAGGGATTTGCGGTCGTCGCGGCCGAGGTTCGTGCGCTGGCGCAGCGATCAGCGGATGCGGCCAAGGAAATCAAGGGACTGATCACCTCCAGCACACAGCAGGTCAGTCGTGGCAGTTCTCTGGTCGAAGAGACGGGGGTCGCGATGAAATCGATCGTGGAGAACGTCAGTGAAATCAGTGTGCTGATCGGTGAAATTGCTACGGCTGCACGGAGCCAGGCGAATGACCTTTCGGAAATCAGCGTTGCGGTCAGCCAGATGGATCAAAACACTCAGCAGAATGCCGCAATGGTCGAAGAAGCCACGGCTGCCAGTCATAATCTGAGTGCGGAAGCCAAGGAACTTGTGGGAAGTCTCCAGCGGTTTCACTTGCAGGATTATGGTGATGACCAGTTTGGCTTGGCAAAAGAAGACTCCATTCTGCCACCTGCCACCACGCAGTGGGGAGAAAGTCCTTTTCAGACGTCTGATGAAGGTTGGGAGGAATTCCGGTAATGGAAGCCCTCATTCTCCCTGAAATATTGGATACCAGATATGCGGTTCCGTTTTCAGAACTTCTGAAAAAACAGGAGGGCGCCTTTCTTCTGGATGGAGAGAGTGTGCAGCGTGTTGGGGGACTCTGCTTTCAATTGCTGGTCTCCGCATTTGCGACTGCGCAGACGCTGGGCACGTCTTTTGAAATCAGAAACGTCTCCGATGAAATGAAAGAAAACCTTACCCTGCTTGGCGGAGATTTTCTTCTCAAAGGGGAAGGCGCAGCATGAATATTCTGGTTGTCGATGATTCCAGAACCATGCGGGATCTGATCAGTCGTGAGCTTCGCGGAGGCGGATACGACGTCGAAACGGCTGAAGACGGCGTGGATGCTCTGGAAAAGATCAAGGGATTTTCCCCTGCCGTTATCATAACGGATCTGAACATGCCGCGTATGAACGGGCTAGAACTGACGCAGGCCCTGCGTACTCGGGATGAAACGAAGTTTGTTCCGATCATTTTTCTGACGACGGAATCCGGTGACGAGCTTCGGCGTGCTGCGCGCGAGGCCGGAGCGACAGGATGGATCGTCAAGCCATTTGACGGCCCTAAACTGCTTGCGGCAGTCAGGCGGGTCAGCGCATGAGTGCGACAGAGTTTACGGATGATATGGATGCCATCCGACAGATTTTCTTTGACGAGTGCGATGAACAGCTCGCTCTTCTTGAAGAAGAACTGACGACGTTGAGCGATGAGCCGGAAGACAAAGAAAAGATCAACACGATCTTTCGGTGCGTTCATTCCATCAAAGGCGGAGCAGCGGCCTTTGGGATGGAGGAACTGGTAAAATTCTCCCATCTTTTTGAGAGTGTGCTTGACCTGTTTCGGTCAGGAGCCTTGTCCGTCACAGCTGAGAGTATCGCGACGTTTTTAAAGTGTAAGGATGCTCTGTTCGATATCGTTACAGCTTTTAAAAATGAAGGGACGGCCTGTGAGGCTGCCTCCGATACTGTGGCTGAACTGGAGCGATATCTTGATTCAGGAGCGCCCGAACCAGAGCCGTCCCCCGAGGATGTGGAGATGGATGACATCTTCGGGATGGCGTTTGCGCCAGTCAAAATTGAAATCGAGGCGCCGGTCGACCAGCGGTTTTCAATTTCCCTGAGAGTAACGACTGAGTTTTACGAGCGCGGCGATGATGTCCGGAATATTCTGATCGCATTGAAGGGACTGGGGGCGCTTCAGGTTGAAGTGGATACGGACGCGGTTCCACTGATTGGCGATATTTCACCTGAACGGAGTTATCTAACGTGGAATCTCCTGTTGGAAACTCAGAAGTCGCGTGGTGACGTCGAGGAAATTTTCGAATGGTCCGGAGACGATCTTCAAGCGACGGTTACGCTCATAGCTGACAATGTTGCTGACGGTCCCGCATCTCTGCCTGTGGAGGTTGAAGAAAAAATAGATCTTCAGATCAAGAAGCCTGCCGAGCGCAAGGAATCCGCGACTGTCCGTGTCGACATCCAGCGGATCGACAAGCTTGTCGATCTGATTGGGGAGCTGGTGATCAATCAGGGTGCCATTCAATCACAGATGCGGCGTAACAAGGTTCACGGAGATTCTGTTCTGGGAAATGTCGTGACGGCGCAGGAGCAGCTTATTCACGAGCTTCAGGAAAACGTCATCACCATGCGGGCCTATCCGATCAAAACCGTTTTCCAGAAGCTGGGCCGGGTTGTCCGAGAGACGGCAAGACTAACGGAAAAGCAGGTTCGGCTTGTGCTGGAGGGAGAAGACACCGAGGTGGATCGTTCCATTCTCGAAAAGCTGTCCGACCCTCTGACGCATATGGTCCGTAATGCGATTGATCATGGTATCGAAAGTCCCCAAGCCAGATCGCTGGCTGGCAAGGATCCGGAAGGGCTGCTCAGACTTCGGGCGTTTCAGCGCTCTGGGCGGATCATCGTCGAAATTCAGGATGATGGCGCTGGTCTGGATGCCGACAGGATTTACGAAAAAGCGGTTGAAAAAAAGATTATTGAAAGAGGTCAAAGACTGGATCGGGAAGAAATTTATTCCCTGATTTTTGAGCCCGGTTTCTCCACTGTCGCAGAAGTCACCGATGTTTCGGGGCGCGGCGTGGGAATGGATGTGGTCAAGCAGAGTCTTCAGCAGATCAATGGGAGGATTTTTATTAGCTCTGCTAAAGGAAAGGGGACGACGTTTTCGATTTCACTGCCGTTTACGTTGTCAGTTATTGAAGGAATTATTTTCAAGGCCGAAGGCCAGGATTTTGTAATTCCGGTCAATAACGTCCTTGAGACAATTATCTTCGACGCGAAAAAAGCTTTTCATGTTGGAGAAGGGAAATACGGATATCCTTATCGGGACGGCTATTTATCCGTGATTTATGCCTCTGATATTATTGGAACGTCTTCTGATGGACTGAATCAAAAGATATGTTTTGTTATTGAAAATGAAAACGAAGAAAAACTTGCATTTATTGTTGATAAAATCATTGATCATTCAAGGTTTGTAGTAAAGAATCTTGAAGACAACTATAGAAAAATCGCCTGCTTTTCAACGGCGACCATTCTTGGGGATGGGAACGTGGCATTTATTCTGGACGTTGAATTTCTCTTTGGTGAGCTTCTGAAAAAACGGGAAGGTTCGTTGGAGGAAAGGGTATGATCATGGAAAAAGCTCTAGTCTTTTCCTTGGGGAGCCAGGAATTTTCTGTTCAGATTTCTGCCGTGAAGGAAATCAAGGAATGGGCGAAAGCGACGCCTTTTCCGGCAGCTCCGGCTTTTGTGGAAGGAGTGGTCAATGTCCGCGGTTCCGTGATCCCGCTTGTGAACATGGCCCAGATGATGGGGGTTTCTGATGATAACGATGAAAAAAAGGCCATTATTTTTCTGAAAGACGACAAGAAGATTATTGGTTTTTCGGTTTCGAATGTGACGGATATCTCGGATATTGACGAAGAAGACTTCCGACCCCTTCCAGAGCTTTCCAGCGATAATCTCAAATACTATTCAAACGGCATTCTGTCCTTGGGAGGGCGTCTGGTTTTTTCTGTGAATGTGTCCTCGCTGTTTGAAGGAAGTTTGCAATGACAGTGATGGAGCTTCAGGATCAACAGGAGATATCGGACGAAAATTTTCGGATTATTGCAGGGATTGCCAAAACGTCTGCTGGAATTTCTTTATCTGACAAGAAGAAAAGCCTTGTTTATTCGAGAATTTCACGCCGTGTCCGGCAGGAAGGGTTTGGCTCTTTTGATGAGTATTGTGATTTTCTGGTAAGTGGCGCTGGAGTTAATGAAAGAAATCATCTTGTTTCGGCGCTGACGACAAACGTTACCAGCTTTTATCGGGAAAAGCATCATTTTGCGTATCTGGAGCAGTTATTGCGCCAGAAATTATACTCGCGCATTGAACGTGGCGAGGAACTCAGGATCTGGTCGGCAGCCTGTTCGAGCGGCGAAGAAGCCTACTCCATTGCTATGACAGTCTTGAAGTGTCTGTCTGGCATCTCGGGACTGAAGGCAAAGATTCTGGCGACAGATATTGATGCCGACATCCTCAGTCAGGCCAAGCTGGGCAGTTATAATTCTGTGGAAGCGGAAGCCTTGTTTGAGGCCGGCGTGCTGTCGTTCTGTCGGCTCGAAAGCAATCGGGTCGTCATGTCTGAAAGAATTCGGGACATGATTCGGTTTCGCCGGCTCAATCTGGTGGAGCCATGGCCGTTTTCATCGCGGTTTCACGCCATTTTCTGTAGGAATGTCGCGATTTATTTCGACCGGGAAACTCAGGACAGGCTCTGGGGCAATCTCTCGACGCGCATTTTTCCAGGTGGTGAGCTTTATCTGGGACATTCGGAACGTATTGCTCATCCCGAACGCTTTGGAATGGAAAGCATTGGGTATAATGCCTATCGCAAGGTTTCGACCGGAGAGATGTCTCCATGAGCGGTTTAAAGCCTTTGACGGTCGTGGTCGTCGACGACTCTCTGACAACGCGGGCGCTGATCGCAGCAGCTCTCAAACGTGATCCCCGCGTCCAGGTTGTTGGAACGGCTGGAACGCCTTTTGAGGCACGCGATCTGATCGTGCGGCTGAATCCTGATGTGCTGACGCTTGATTACGAAATGCCGTCCATGAATGGATTGCAGTTTCTTGAAAAGATCATGCGGTTGCGCCCGATGCCTGTAGTGATGGTGTCGGGTCGTCTCTCCAGTCATCAAGGGCTGGTGGAGCAGGCGCTCCGGATGGGGGCTGCCGAGTGGTATTCGAAAATGGCGCTCGGGAGCGGAGAGGAGCCCTTTGCCGGGTTGGGAGACGCGATTGTTCGAGCAGGCGCCACAAAAGGGCAACCTGCCGTATCGGTAGGGGGGAGTTTGGGAGCCAGAGTGATGGCTGCCACGAAAACCGGAACTGTCGTTGGCATAGGTGCCTCGACCGGTGGCGTGGAAGCTCTAACGGATGTGCTCGAGCATTTTCCGAAGGATTGCCCCGCGACAGTCATCGTACAGCATATGCCAAAACAGTTTTCCGAGAGCTTTGCGCGCCGTCTGGACAGGGTTGTGAAACCGGACGTCAGGCTGGCGGAAGAGGGCGATGTGCTGAAGCCGGGTGTTGTGTATGTCGCGCCCGGTGGGGGGCGTCATCTTCGTATCAGGGGTGGGGTGCGCCCCGGTGAGTATGTCTGCCAACTGGTAACGGCGCCCCCCGTTAATGGGCATCGGCCATCCGTGGACGAACTGTTTTATTCTCTTGCCGCCACAGTGGGGAAAAATGCTGTGGGCGTCATCCTGACCGGGATGGAGTGCGATGGTGCGCAGGGTCTGTTGGCCATGCGTCATGCCGGTGCCTGTACGATCGGTCAGGACCGGGCAAGTTCTGTCATTTATGGCATGCCACGGGCTGCTTATGAATTGGGCGCGGTGGACACGCAGCTTCCGCTGTCCGCCATTGGTCCCGCTATTCTCAATCTTTGTGAACGCCGTTCTCTGGAGACGTATCCATGATTTCCGCATCTTCCATGTCCGTGCTCCTCGTGGACGACCAGACCTCTATCCGTTCGATCCTGCGCAATACGCTTGCCCAGATCGGTTTTGTGCAGATTGCTGGTGTCCGCAACGGGGTGGAAGCTCTGGAGCATCTGAAGAGCAATTCGGTTCATCTTATCATTTCGGACTTCAACATGCCGGACATGGACGGGCTTGAGCTTTTGAAGGCCGTCAGGAGCAATGCGCGCACTGCGAAAACAGGTTTCATCATGTTGACCGGGCAGGCGAGCAAGGAACTGGTGCAGCAGGCGATCGCGGAGGGCGTGAACAATTTTCTGGCCAAGCCTTTTACGGCCAGCTCGCTTAAATCCCGCATCGAAGCTGTTTTCGGACCGATCTGCGGTGCTTGAGGCTTCGAAGGGACTTCCGTTGCCTCAGGTTCTCGAAGGGCTTGGGGTACAGCTCGCCGTCAGTCTTCAGGAACTGCGAAGACTGGAGACCGTCTGTCTGAAGGCGCTTCTGGGAGAAAATCCTCTGGAGTTGCAGGATTTCGACAGGATCGCCCAGGTTCTGGATCAGGTGGCGAGCTGCTGTGAAGGGCTGAGCCGTGAGCCTGAGGTAGAGACTGTGCAGGTTCAGCGGTCAGTTGTGGATCGTTTGACGATGGGAGAGATCCGTCAGCGTCTGCTGGCGAAAGCCCCCCGTCCGTCAGTAGGCTCCGGAGAGGTTGAGCTCTTCTGAGGGATCAGCTTGGTGTGCTGGCATCCTGAGGGTTCGAGCGGATCATGGTGCGCTGTTTCTGCAGGCCGTGAATAATCTGTTCGACGTCCTGAGGGCCGAAGACAACGCCAACCGGCCCATAGGCCGGATGCTGGAACGCCAGCATTGATCCTTCGGTCAGGGCGTCGATCTGAAGGGCCCAGTTTGTGGTGTAGACCGGCGTGAAGCGCGCGCCTGCAATGGGGGCTGGCGGGCGTTTTTCGATCAGGGCGGCATGGGCCAGACCTAGGCTTGTGATCAGTTGGGACAACTGGGCCTCGTCTAGAGACAGGCTGCCTGAAACGCCGCTGCCTTCAAGAAAGGACAGGATGGCCGTCTTGCCGTCTTCGGAACGTGTGACCTGCATGCGTGGGGCTGTCATGATGTTCGGCTCCCTGCCCGGTTGTGATGTGATCAGGTTGAAGACCCAGTGTGGTGGAAGCCTCCGGCCCATGTCCACCAATTCAGACGCGCGCTCTGTTCGTTCAGGATCCGTGCGGCATTTATGGCGCTGTCGGGATTGGGGAAAATCCCGAAGCAGGTGGCGCCTGAACCGCTCATACGCGTGAGAAGGCACTCGGGAAGGCTGCCGATGGACGCCAGAACAGTGCCAATCACCGGGCATTGTGACAGGGCCGGAGTCTGAAGGTCGTTGGTTGTGGCGTTCAGGTCGGCGACCATGGCTTCTGCGCTGTCCCAGCGGATAGGCAGGAAGGCTTGAGGCCGCTCCGTAATGCCGCCGCCCGCGGCGAAGGCCCGGAAGACCTCGGGTGTCGAGACGCCGACGCCGGGATTGACGAGCAGGAGGCCCGCATCAGGCAGGACCGGGGCCGGTGCGAGGATTTCTCCAATCCCCTGCATCCGAGCCGGACGCTGCGCGATACAGACGGGAACGTCTGCGCCCAGTTTTTCGGCGACCGGAAAGAGTGTGGCCTGTTCCACGTCCCATTCTTGGGCCAGCAGGCGCAGCGTTGCTGCAGCGTCCGCAGAACCGCCACCGATCCCCGAAGCAACAGGAAGGTTCTTTTCAAGTTTCAGGCGAAAGGACTCGGTCAGGCCATTAAATGCTGTGCCAGCCTTGGCCTGAAGGGCGCGGGCGGCGCGCAGGACGAGGTTCTGGTTGTCCGCTTCCAGCCCTTGGCCGAAGGGGCCGTCGATCGTCAGCGACATCGTATCGGCGGGGCCTTCAAGCGTGATGCGGTCTGCGGCGCCTGCGAATACCGCGAGGCTGTCGAGCAGGTGGTATCCGTCGTCGCGTCGGCCGGTGATGTGCAGGAACAGGTTGATTTTGGCGTGTGCTGTGGCTTGGGGGGCGTTTGTGAAGGTCATTGTTTCTGTTCGAAAGCTGCGAGATGGGGGCCGCCGTTCTGGAGCGCCTGTAGCAGAAGGGCGCGGTCCTGCGGCTGGGGGTTGTCGTCGAGGGACTGGTTCCACTGGTCCTGCGCCTCGGTGTGCCGTCCGAGATACCAGTAGGCGACGCCGAGATGATAGCCGATTTCGGCATCGCCGGGCGCGTGCTCGGCGGCCTGAACCAGCACGGGAAGCGCGGTTTTGAGGTCTGCGCGATATTTGAGAAGGGCCCAGGCGTAGCTGTCCTGAATGGACGCATCCGCGGGTTGGAGATCAACGGCTTTTTTCAGCATGGCGAGAGACTGCGCCTGATCGGTGTTATGCTCGATATTGGCATAGCCGACGAAGTTCAGGACTTCGGGCTGGTCCGGAGCGAGTTCCAGCGCATGTTTCATGTCGTCCTGCACCATCGGCCAGTTGCCGCTTTCCTGAGCGGCCATCGCGCGGCCCAGCAGGATGGGCCAGAGGACTTCCTTACGGGGCGGGGAGGCCTTGAGGGCGCGGGTGTAGAGTGCGACTGCGTCTGTATGATGGCCGCGCTGGTCTTCGACTTCGGCAAGCTGGATCAGGAATTCCGGGTTCTCGGGACGCAGGGCGAGAGCGCGGTGCAGGGCATCGGCTTCCTGTCCGAGGTCTCCTGAGCGCAGGGCAAGGTTGATCCGTTCCTGTGCGGCCAGGGCGGCAAGGGGATCGGACGGGGAAATGCTGTTTAGTTCGGCGAGGCCGCTGGTGATCTGGTTGGCTTCGCGGAAAGTATCAGCCAGAAAGATGCGTGCGAGTGTCAGGCCGGGATCGAGGAAAATGGCCTGTTGCAGGGCGATGATGGCTGGATCGCGTGGAATGCCGTCCTGTTGGATGGCGTCCGTAATCATGAGGGCCATCTGAAGATTGAGGACGGCCCCGCCGAGTGCCGGCGTTGGTTTTTTAAGGTTTGGAAGATCCTCTTGGATCGGGCCGATGACGAGGGCGGCCAGCGGAGAAGTCACGCCCAGAGCGGAGACGACGTCGCTGGCCTCCTTGTGGTGGCCGTGCCGTTCGAGCCAGCCGCCATAGAGCTGCGCGTAGAGGATCTGGAGCGTCAGTGGATCTCCGGACGCGTTTCCTGTGCGGTGATAGAGCTGTCCGGCGAGTAGGGGAGTGGGCAGGTGTTCCGCCACCATGGCCGCATGCAGCAGATAGAGCCTGCGGGTCGTAGGCTGCCCTGCGGCTTCCGCCAGCAGGTTCAGGGCTTTGTCGGGGTGGCCCTCGGCGGCGAGGCTCCAGCCCATGAGAACGGGTGCTGCGATTGTGACGAGCGGACCGTGATGGGGACTTCGGGTGAGGATGCGGCGCATCGCGGCCCAGTCTTGCCGGGCGAAGGCGTCCTGCGCGAGAATGAGGGTGCCGATATCGCTGCCACCGCCCTGATCGGGCAGGGCGGTGGCGAGTTTGACGGCTTCGGTCTGACGACCGGCCATGGCGGCATAACGCAGGGCGTCGTGTTGTAGCTGAAGGTTATGCGGTGCGAGCGGCAGGGCATGGGAGAGGGCCAGATTGGCGGCGGGAACGTCTCCGCGTTCCATCATGACCGTTGCCGCCAGCATCCAGCCGGTCAGGGAATTTTCCGGATTGACGGTGGGCTTTATGGTGGGAGGCAGGGCGGCCAGCGCGCTCCCTGTCAGGCCGCTGCCCAGCGCGAGAGCGGGAAGCACCAGACGGAGCGGGCGGGAAAATTCCTCGAATGATCTGGGCCAGCCGCGTGTGATCTGCATAATGGAAGAAACTCTAGCCCTCTTGAGGCTCCACGCCAACCGGCATCCCTTTGGGGTCTGTGTGGCGACGGAGTGAGAGGCCATCAGGACGGATCAACCATGACGCCCCCAGTCAGTGATGTGTCGGCAGTTCTGAGCCGGGCCGATCTGCTGGCCGCGCTTCAGCTCCAGTATGACTGGGGTGTGGACGAGGCCCTGTGTGAAATACCGGTGGACCGTCTGTCCGAGGCGACGCCGCAACTGCCGCCGCGTGTCGGGACGGAGCGGCAGGATTTTGCGCAACATTTGCCTGCGGCTCTTTCGGGAGGCGACGGAGCGCGCCGGATGCCTGCGAAGGCGGCTGGCGTGTCGGCGAGCGGGCTGTCCGGGCGGGCGGTGGAAGAAGCGCCCGATCTGCCGACACTGATGCGCCTGACCGAAGCGCCGGGCGATCTGTTTCTGGCCCGAACCGCCACACATCGGCTCGAGCCGGTTTTCGTCGAGGGGGCGCCGTTCATGCTGATCGGCGAGGCGCCCGATGCGGATGAGGACCGTTCCGGCACGTTGTTTGCGGGCGAGGGCGGGGCATTGCTGGAGAAAATGCTGCGGTCTGCGGGACTGGAGCGCGGGGGGATTTCGATGGCGCCCGCCTTGCCGTGGCGGCCGCCCGGCGGGCGAACACCGAGTGATGCGGAGATGCAGGCCTGTCTTCCGCTCTTGTTGCGGACTATTGCCCTGTGTCGGCCGGGGTTTCTGGTGACGATGGGGGTGACGCCGCTCAAGATGCTGGTGGGTCCGGATGCTGCTGTCGGGCGAATGCGGGGGCGGTGGACGGACGTATCGGTTCCGGGGCTTGCGACTCCGGTGCCACTTCTGCCCATGCGGCACCCTCTGCAACTGCGGGCAAGCGCGGCTGCGCGGCGGAATGCCTGGCAGGATCTGCTGATTCTGATGGAGAAACTCTCTCCAGAAGAATGAGGACTAAGTGGGTACAAATACTACCGTTAAAAAACTTCGGAAAAACGTAAAAAAACGCGCGATGACAGGTGTTTGCCACTGGATTGTTTTGGGGTTGGGTTATATCATTGCCCAGTCCAAGGATGTGTAGAACTTAACAAGTTCTTGCCAAGGCCCTGCAAAGCGGGTAGCAACCCGCTGCTATGCGAAGGACACCCCCTTTCATTTCAGGCAGTAGCGCCCGGGCTTTGCTCGTCAGCGTACTGATTCTGGCCGGTGGCTCATTGTCTCCGGCGCGTGCGGACAGCACACGCAACCTCAGCCCCCAGCCGGAACCGGCCGGGGATGAGACTGCGTTTGCCGAAGCCCGGCCGTCTCTGGGCGGGGATGGCGTTGTCTCGCTGCCCCATCCGCTGACGGCGGCCATGGCCAACCGCTATCGGCTGATCTTTCAGGCCCAGCGCGAAGGCAATTCCCGGATTGCTCAGGAACAGATGCGTCTGCTGACAGACCATGTCCTCCTGCCGGATGTGCTGGCTGAGCGTTATCTTGCGCCGGGCGCGCATCCTGCGGCCGAACAGCTTCGGGAATGGCTGCATGACTATGCGTCCCAGCCCGATGCATCGACCATTCAGGCTCTTCTGCTGAAAATTGCACTTCCGGGAACGGTTCAGATGCAGTCTTTCGTTCGTCCGCTTGCCGCTGATGCGCGGGCTGACGATATGAAGGGCGCGGCTGCTCCCGTTGATCCGCTGATGCATGCATTCGCCCGCAATCCGCTGCTGGACCGCACGGTTCAGGAACGGGCTTTGACGGGTTTACGGGGGGCGGAAAGTGCGTTGCATCTGGTGGACATCACACCGGGGATGACAGCCCCTTACGCGGCGCAGCTTTACGGTGAGATTGCACTTGGTCTGCTGTCGCAGGGGGAAACCCTTGCGGCGTTGCGGAATGCGAGTGCTGGATTTGGCCGTGGGGATCATCAGGTTGGGCTGCCCGCTTATGTTGCCGGGCTTGCTGCCTGGCGTGAAGGGCATGTCGAGGCGGCCTATGAGCTGTTCCAGTCTGCGGCCAATGCGCCTGTGACGGCGCTGGAAATCCGTGCGGCTGCTGCGTTCTGGGCAGCACGGGCCGAGGGGCGTCGTCATGATATGGCGGGCTATGTGAAGTGGCTGCATCGCGCCGCCACGCATCACGAAACCTTCTATGGCATGCTGGCGTCCCAGACGTTGGAACTTGGGCGTCATGGCCATGCGCGTCTGCCCGGTGGGCGGATCGAGGTCACGCTGCATGATCCGGTGCCTGTACTTGCGGAAATTGATGTCGAGGCTGTGGGCGCCCTTCCGCAGGGGCGTCAGCTTTTTGCACTGCTTCAGATCGGCGAACGGATGCGGGCCGAAAACCTGATCCGGCGTATGTGGGTGGATGTCGCTTCCGACAGCGCGCGGTCGCGGTCGCTTCAGCTGGTTGCTCAGGCGGCGGGTTATGAGGATCTGTCCGAGCAGCTTGCCTCTCTGGTCATGCATCGGGAATCTGAGGTGACGCCGCCGACGCCGCTGCCTCTGCCTGCCCTGAAGCCCAGCCATGGTTTTCGAATGAACCCTGCGCTGGTCTATGCGCTGACGCGGGTGGAATCCAACTTCGATCCGTCGGCGACGTCAGGGGCCGGTGCGCATGGTCTGATGCAGATCCGTCCGGTGACGGCGAGTTTCGTCACCACGTCGCACATGACATATGACTCGCATGGCGTGGCGGTGATTCCGGTGGCGCCTGATATGGTCAGCCGTCTGCACAATCCGTCTTCCAATCTGGAGATCGGACAGCTTTATGTGCTGTATCTCGCGAACCAGTCGAGCCGTGTTGCGACGGTGACGCCGCCTGAAGGTGGCGATCTGGTTCGGGTTCTGGCGTCCTACAACGCCGGACCGGGAGCGATTGCGCGCTGGGAAGGCGCGCAGAAGGCGGACATGCATGACCCGCTGTTTTTCATGGAAACGCTGCCGAATAACGAGACGCGCGATTATGTCCATCGCGCCCTGACCTATACGTGGCTGTATGCGCACCGTATGGGGCTGCCGTCTCCGTCCCTGAAGGCATTGACGCGTTCGGAATGGCCGTCTTTTGGTGAAGAGCAGGCCATGGCGCATGAGCGCATGGCCCTGAACTAAGGTCCTTAAAGAAATTCGATCAGGGCGATGCCGCCTGCGATCAGGATCAGAGCGCCGAACAGAACGAGCGCCAGACGTTTTTCGATGAAATCGCGGATGGGTTCTCCGAACATGCGGAGCAGGGCGGCTTCGAGAAAGAAGCGTGCGCCCCGCGTGACGATGCTCGCGGCGATGAATGGCAGCAGTGGGAAATGCGCCGCTCCTGCCGCCAGCGTGACGAATTTGTAGGGCAGAGGGGTCAGGCCCTTGGCGAGAATGATCCAGACGCCATAGCGGCGGAACATCGCTTCCAGATTCAGGATGCGCTGGTCGGCATGATAGAAATGCGCGATCGGCATCCCGATATGTTTCATCAGGAACGCACCCAGCAGCCAGCCGATCAGTCCACCCACGACGCTGGCGGTCGTGCAGACAAATGCCAGAAACCATGCCCGTTCACGGTTGGCGAGCAGCATGGGGACGAGCATCAGGTCCACGGGCAATGGAAATACGGAAGATTCCGCCACGGCGACAACAATCAGCCACCACACGGCACGCGGCGAGGCGGCCAGTTCGGTGATGCGGGTGTAGAGCAGTGTCAGCATGGTGGTCTGATCTTCCTGTAAAAACGTGCGTACTGTCCTACCCGGCCTGCGGGAGCTTGCAAATCCGTAACTCTGTGCAACATGTGTTTCGGTAAACGAACGGGTATAGGACGTGGAACCGTTCTTCCGGAGTATTGCCGTTTCATGGACAACACCCCTGCGCCGTTTCAGCGTTATTCCCTTGTCGCCAGACTGTTTCACTGGGGCATGGCGGCCATCATCATTCCGCTGTGGCTGCTGGGGTTTTATGTGGGGCGGATCATGCCGCATGCGGCAACGCCCCAGAAGGCATTCTTGCTACTGATCCATAAGGAAATCGGGCCGTTCATCATCATCCTGACGGTTCTGCGGCTTGTCTGGCGGGCAACACACCGGCCGCCCACGATGTCATCGGATATTCCGGAAGAGGAGCGTCTGGCGGTGCAGGTCGGGCATTTTGCGCTTTACGCGATGATGCTGGTGGTGCCGCTGACGGGATGGGTCCGGAGTTCGGTGCATGGGCTGCCGATCCCTATGATGTGGGTCGTCGATCTGCCGCCATTGGCCCACAAGGCGCCCGTGTTCGTGCCGTTGGTGAATGTGTTGCACCAGTTTTCATCATGGATTCTGGGAGTGTTGATTGCCGGGCATGGCATTGCGGCGCTGCTGCATCGTTATGGTCGCAGGGATACGGTTATGAACCGGATGCTCTGAGAACCGGCATGTCATGAAAAAGCCCCTGTCCGAGTGATCGGACAGGGGCTTTTTTTTTGTGGAGAGACGCTCCGGTTTATTTCGGGGCAGCAGGCTGCTGGGCCGGGAAGGGAGCGGGTTTCAGGGGTGGGCGCGGATGGTCGGCCATATCTTTGCGCAGCCATTTGAGGGCGGCGTCGAGCTGCTGGTCCTGTCCATTGAAGGTGGCAACCGGCATGTTCTCGACTTCAATGTCCGGAGAGACGCCCTTGTTCTCGACCAGCCATTGTCCGTTCAGGTCGAAATAAGGATTTTCGGCTGTACGGGCATTGCCGTTGTCGATCAGGCGGTCTCCGTCCGAGAGCCAGACGCCCGCGCCTGCGGTCCGCTCACCCAACAGTGGGGCGATATGCAGGGACTTGATGCCTTGCGAGAAGGTCTCGCCGTCCGAGTAGGTCATCTCGTCGGACAGGACGATCAGGCGGCCTTGGAAGGACTGCTGCATGTCTACCGACGGCGCGTTGCCGTAGCGGCCCCAGAACATCCACGGACGACGCATGAGTTGTGTGAGAACCCAGCTGTCGATATTGCCGCCCGTGTTGCCGCGGACGTCCACGATCAGGCCGTCCTTGTCGATATTGGCATAGAACTCGCGGGCAAATGCTTCCATGTCGTCACCGACCATGGATTGCAGATGCAGATAACCGATGCGGCCGTGGCTGGTCCGATCGACGATATCCGCGCGGCTGACCTCCCAGTCCCGCGCGCGCAGGTCACGCTCCTTCATATAAGAGACGGGCGTCACAATGATTTTGTGGTCTTTCCCGCCGCGCGAGAGCGTCAGAAGAACCTGCTTTCCAGCCTGATCGGCAAGAAGCGAGCCGAGATCGGGCTGGCCTGCTGTCGGCTGACCGTTGATTGCGACGATGAGATCGCCGTTCCGGGCGTCCACACCGGGGGCGGCCAGCGGGGACTGCTGATCGGGGAGGTCGCGGTCGCCCTGATAGATGTGGTCGATCCGGAAGCCCTTGTCCTCATGCGTCAGATGCGCGCCGAGGCCGGCAATGAGGTTGGAAGCGGGCTGGTCGAAGGTCGTGGGCGCGTGGAGCTGCGAGTGCATGGCGCCGATTTCCGCCACCATCTGACCGAGCAGATCGTCGAGATCCGCACGGTCTCCGAGACGGTCCACGAGCGGGGCGAAATGGGCGCGCACGGCTTTCCAGTCCACACCGTGCAGGTCGCGGTCATAATAGTGGTCACGGTGCAGGCGCCAGGCGTCCACGAATTCGTCCGACCATTCCTGTCCGGGGTCGATCCGCAGGCGCAGATGGTCGAGGTCGATCTTCTTGCCGTCCAGTTCCTTGGGCTGCTTCTCGCCAGTGGGCGTCAGGAGCAGTTCCGGCGCGTTCTTGCCGCGAGGGCTGAGGGTCAGAAGGGTCTTGCCATCCGGAGTAATGTCGAAATCCGAGATTTTGGCCGCGTAGGTTTCGATCTTGTGTTCGTTATTGTCGATATGGATCGACTTCAGATCGCCCGGACCATCGCCTGAGCCGGAATTGTCGATCGTGAAGAGATAGTCGTCAGAAACGCCGAGGCCTTCATAGTCTCCGGCCGGAACCGGGGCCTGATAGAGACGTGTGGCGATCCCGGCCCATTCGATGGCGGGAAGGGATTTTTTCTTGTCGCCGTCTTTCTTCTTGTCGTCCTTTTTATCGGCGTCGGGCTTCTTATCCGTCGGGTCCAGCTCGGTTGCGGGCTGGAACGGGAAGCGTTCGCCGGACTGGAGGGCGAGGGCGTAGAGTCCTGTGCGTTTCGGGAAGGCCGGTCCGATATTGCGATCTCCCCAGGGCGAGCCGTTGGCGAGCGAGAACGTGCGGTCGGACAGGAACCACAGCCATTTGCCATCCGGGGAGAAGCTGGGCGTATAGGATTCATAGCGACCGTCCGTCACCCAGTTCGACTGGCCGGTGGCGGGGACGTAAAGGGCGATCTGGCGACGCAGGTTTGTGCCGCGTGTACGGACATAGGCCAGAACATGTCCATCCGGGGACCACGAGACGGAATCAAAGACGTTGGTGCCGTCCAGCGTGGCGTTATCGACCAGCTTGTCGGCCTTGGTGGACAGGTCCGTCAGCCAGAGGCGGCCCAGAAGGTCGGTATGGGCGGCGTATTTGCCATCCGGGGAAAGAGATAGTGCGACGGGTTCGGTGGAGGACGGCTGGGTGATGGCCTCGCCTTTGCCGCTGCCATCGGCTGCAAAGCGCCACAGGGCGGAATCGCCGCCCGCATCGCTGAAGGCAATGACGGATTTGCCGTCTGGCGTGATCTGCGCGAGACGCAGGCGGACGTTATCGGGGGTGGCAAGTACGACGACGCGGCGGGGCGAGGCCCCGGCGACCACGACATGACCGCGCATGGTGAAGGCGGCGGCATTGCCCTTGGGAGAAATGGTCGAGGACGTCAGGAAGCGCGTTGGCTTTTCCAGCCAGTACGGGCTGCGGGGCAGGTTGTCGGAGGTCAGGTCCACCTTGACCGGCGTGGTCTCACCGCTGGCCAGATTGAAATCGAACAGGTCCGCGCCTTTGCGGAAGACGATATGATCGCCGGAAATGGCGGCTTCGAGAACGCTGTAATCCGTGAAATGGGTGAGCTGTTTCGCGTCCGAGCCGTCGGCGGCGAGGCTCCACAGATTATAACGTCCATCTCCGTCGGAAATGACGATCAGGCGGTCGCGCCAGGGCATCGGGCGGATCAGGTTGGCGTCATGCGTGCCGATGCGCTCGGCTTCCTTGCCGTTCTGAAGGTCGAAGCGCCAGAGCTGGGACAGCGCGCCGCCGCGATAGGCGCGCATGTGATCGCCGGTCGTAGCGAGGCCGAAGCGGACAGCATAAAGCCAGCGTCCGTCCGGGCTGAGCGCGGCATCGTTCGCGCCGGAAAGCGGGAAGACGCGCGTTGCGCCGGTTTTCGGATCAATGGCCGAGACGGTCTGGCTGTAATAGGGGCCAGTTGCGGCAGGGCTGGCATAGAGCACCCCGGCATGGGCGTCCCAGCCGATGATTTTCAGACGTGCGACGTTCTCGAATGTCAGACGGCGCGGCGTGCCACCGTTGCGGGGCATGACGTAGATTTCGGTCGGGCCGTCGAAATTGGCGGCGAAGGCGATCTGGGTGCCGTCTGGAGAAATGACGGGATGCGGGTCGATGGCATTCGCGCCCTGCGGCACGGTCGTCAGACGCTGGGCCTGCCCGCCTGCGAGGGGAACGCTCCAGACGGACTGTTCGGCGTTGAACAGGACGGTCTGGCCGGAAATCGAGGGTTCACGCAGATAGCCCGGCTCGGCTTGGGCAACGCCGAGCCCCAGCCCCATCAGGGCGGCGCAGGACAGGAGGGAGTTTCTGAGCGAGGGGCGTAGGGACATGGCGATGATCTCGATATGAAACGAATATGGTTCAGTCGTTTCATAAAGGTGTCATCGCGTCAAAGGCCCCCGGATGACATCCTGTTAAGATATAACATTTCTCTCAACCTACGGCGGCCTTGAGGCCCTGCCCGGCGGCGAGGGGGCACAGCGGCAGGCAGGCGAAAAGACATGCTCCCAGCAGATCGAGGCTGGCGGCAGGGGAAGTGGCGAGTTGTCCGGCATAGGACGAGGCCGCGCCGAAGATCAGGACGGGCGTTGCCAACGGCAGAACGAGCAGCGGGAGCAGAACGCCACCACGCCGCGCGCCAAGTACGATTGAGGCTGCCATGCCGCCGAGAAGTGAGAGGGACATCGTGCCCATCGCAAGACCGGCCAGCAGGAGCGGCAGTTCGGAGCCTTTGACGCCGAGCATGATGCCAAGCGGGATGCTGGCGATCAGAAGCGGCAGGCCAGTCGTCAGCCAGTGCGCGGCCATTTTGGCGAAGGCCACGGCGGCAGGGGCCGGACCGGTCAGCATCAGCAGATCGAGGGAGCCGTCTTCGAGTTCCGCCCCGAACAGACGGTCCAGTGGCAGAAGGCAGGCCAGCAGCGCGCAAACCCAGATGATACCCGGCCCCATATGTCGCAGAAGGTCGGGCGAGGGGCCGAGGGCGAGCGGGAACAGGCTGCCACATAATATAAAGAAGAGCAGCGAGGCCAGCGTGTCGGCGCCGAAGCGGAACGCCAGACGGAGGTCACGGTCGATCAGGGCGAGAAAAGCGGTCATGACAGCCAGAAGGAGTCCACATGCGCGAGCGAGGGCAGTTCGTGCGAGCGGGTGTTGTCGAGGGGAAGGGGCACATGCGTCGTGACGATCATCGCACCGCCTCTGGCGCGATGGGCGGCCATGACGGCGCCGAGGCGTTCGATGCTGGCGACATCCAGCCCGACCGTTGGCTCATCGAGCAGCCAGAGCGGGGCGCCGGACAGCATGACGCGGGCGAAAGCGGCGCGGCGCTTCTGCCCAGAGGACAGCAGGCGCGCGGGAAGATCGGTCAGATGGGTAAGATCAAGAGCGTCAAGCGCGTCGGGCAGGCTGGTTGTCCCGAGTTTTTCAGCCAGAGCGAGGTTCTGCGCCAGTGTCAGGCCCGGCTTAAGGGCATCCTGATGGCCGAGCCAGGCAAGGGCGCCATAGCGGATGACCTCGCCTGAATCGGGACGGCGCAGGCCGGAGATCGTGCGCAGAAGAGTGGATTTCCCGGCCCCGTTCGGCCCCGTGAGGATCATGGCATCCCCGGCGTCCAGCGTCAGGGACACGCCGTCGAGCACCAGCCGGTCTCCACGGAACACCGTGACGTCCTCGACATCGAGCAGGCGGCCGGGCGTGGGAGGTGGCGGAAAGTCAGACGGGGTGGTCATCGGAAGGTCTCATGCGCGGGGTTCGGTTCTGTCCCGGTGTGTGTCTTTCTGTTTTAGAGACCCTGCGGGCATCCTTCGCAAGGGCTGGTGTGGCGTCAGTGCGTGGGGAGGGCGGAATGTGATGATCGTATGAATTGTGCCGCGCGCTGCATTAAGGTCTCGATACCCGTGCTCAGGTCCGTTATGAGGGCTGCACGGTCGTGTGATCGTGCGTCTTTTTTCAAGGGTTTCCGGAACTGGCTGATCTGGTGCTGCAGGCGAGTGGTATCGCCAAATCTTTTGGTGGGAACGAGGTTCTGAAGGGCCTGTCGCTCGATGTGGAGCGGGGCGAACTGATTTCGATGATCGGGCCTTCGGGATGTGGCAAGTCCACGTTTCTGCGCTGCCTCAACTTTCTGGAGCATCCGGATGCAGGCTCTGTCCGCATCGAGGATGTGACGGTTGCGTGTACGGGCAAGCACTGGAGCCGCGCCAACGAGGCCGAGGCCCATAAGCTGCGCGCGCATGTCGGTATGGTGTTTCAGGCCTTCAACCTGTTTCCCCATCGCACGGTGCTCGATAACGTCATGATGGCGCCGATCCAGGTCAAGAAAATGTCCCGCGACGAGGCGCAATCCATTGCCTGCGAACTGCTGGAAAAGGTTGGCCTTGCTGCGACCAAGGATCGCTATCCGGACAGTCTTTCGGGTGGGCAGAAGCAACGCGCGGCCATTGCGCGCGCGCTCGCCATGAAGCCGTCCGTCATGCTGTATGACGAGCCAACCTCCGCGCTGGACCCCGAGCTTTCAGAGGAAGTCCTGTCCGTGATGCGGGCCCTTGATGATGATGGTATGACGCAGCTTGTCGTGACGCATGACATGCGTTTTGCGCGTGCGGCTTCGGACCGTGTTCTGTTTGTCGAAGGCGGTGAAATCGTTGAGAGCGGTGATCCGGACCTGATGTTTGCCAACCCCAGAGAGGGACGCACACGCCAGTTCCTGCGGACGCTTCTGTGATGAAGAAAATTCTTGCGCTTGTGCTGGCTCTTGCGGTCAGCCCCGTTTCTGTCGCGCTGGCCGACGCGCCTGCTGCCGCGTCGCAGGATCTGCTCTGGGCGTCGGACGGTGAGGCGAATGTGCCTTACGTTTTCCATGACCCGGCTCATGAATCGCGGATGACCGGCTTTGAATATGAACTGGCTGACGCGATTGCCGAGCGTCTACACCGCAAGGCCAAGTTTGTTCAGAACGACTGGGACGGTCTGATCCCCGGTCTGTCGCGCGGGTTGTACGGCATGGTGCTGGACGGCATCGAAATGACGCCGGAGCACAAGGCGGCCGTTCTGTTTTCGCGTCCGTATTATGTGACGAGCGAGCGAATCATCGTCCGGCATGATCAGACCGGGCTGGATACGATGGAGGCCCTCAAAGGTCATACCGTCGGGACGATTAAGGACACGACGGCAGAGCGGATGCTGCGGCGGCAGGGTGGCTCGAATGTGCGCTCTTATGAAGAAGAGACGAATGCGTTCTCGGATCTGCGGAACGGGCGGCTGGATGCGATCCTGCTCGATGCGCCGATTGCGCTGTATTATGGCAGTATCTCGCCGGATATGAAGCTCGTGGGCGAGCCGATCGGCAGCATGGAATACGGGATTGCGTTCTCGCCCGAAAACCGGGAACTGCGTGATCAGGTGGATGCGGCGCTCGGCGAGATCATCAAGGACGGAACGCTGCATCGCATTCTGGCGCGCTGGAACCTGTGGACGCCGCTGATGGCGAACTACACGGGCGACAACAGCCAGCCGGATATCGCACCGACGGAGTGGAACCGTTATCAGGAGGCCATGGCGAACACGACCGGCAGCGGCTGGCGTGTTCTGATGCGGCGTTATGTCAGTTTCCTGCCGCTGATCGGGCAGGCGGCGCTGATGACGCTGGCGGTTTCGGCGTTGGCCATGGTCCTGGCCGTGGCACTCGGCCTTCTGCTTGCGCTCGCGCGGCATTATGGCGCGGCTCCGCTGCGGTTTGTTGCGGGCATTTATGTTGAGGTCGTACGCGGGACGCCGTTACTGATTCAGGTGCTGTTCATTTTCTATGGGCTGCCGGCATTCGGGATCCGGCTGTCGCCTTTCGTGGCGGGTGTGATTTCGCTGGGCCTGAATTATGCAGCTTATGAGGCGGAAAACTATCGCGCCGGGCTTCTGTCCGTGCCGCGCGGGCAGATGGAAGCGGCGATTGCGCTGAACATGACCCACTGGCAGGCACTGCGGCTCGTGATTGTGCCACAGGCGTTCCGGACAGTTGTGCCGGTCATGACCAACGATTTTATCTCGCTGCTCAAGGACAGTTCGCTCGTCTCCGTCATCACGCTGACGGAGCTGAGCCAGACCTATGTGCGGCTGTCCTCGACCTATTATGATTATTTTGGAACGGGGATCATGGTCGGCATGGCGTATCTACTGCTCGGACTGCCGTTTGTGCGACTGGCGCGTATGGCGGAGCGGCGGCTGGGACGCGGCTTCTCGGGAGCCGGGCACCACTAGAGCTGGGTGCCCGGGCTCGGTTCAGGAAGGCTGCGGGGCGGATGGATCGTTGATGAGGGGCGGCACAAGCGTTGCCGTATTCAGTGTTCCGTCAAAGCCCTGACGCAGAACCCGTGACCAGCCGATCATCCACCGGTCCAGCGCGTCAATGAACTGGGAAGCCTCCGGGTTTTTGTGAACTGAGGCTTTGTTCCAGTATTGCGGCGGTGCCAGAAGCTGGCGCGATCCGCGTTCAATGGGCGCAACGAGTGTTTCGACCGTTTCGATGTGAGCGGTGCCTTTGCCTGCGGCTGCGGCATAATACCAGCCGACATTGATCATCAGGCTCGGGACCGGAAAGCCGAGTGTGTGCATTCGGTTAAACGCGGCTGTGATGAATGGGTCACTGCTGACGCTCTGGTTCTCGAGGACGGCGTTGCTGGTGTAGCTGCACTCCTGTGAGACGCCGGGCTTGTCTGAGATATGCGCGGCGTAATCGCGGTCGTCATGGCAGGGCGTTTCGAGCTGTTCGGCCAGATCGGCCGGGACGGGCTGCTGTGTGGCGCGCACGACGATGACGCCCGAGACGACACCGCGATCGGTCCGGGCCAGAACCTGCTGGGAGAGTTCGCCATGTGCGCCGCTTCGGGCGGTCAGGATCGGATGCCAGTCTCCGGCCGGAAGCGGGAGGATGCGTCCGGCGATGGTGATGCTGCCGTGTTCGGTGATGCCCGGATCGGGAACGCCGATCTGGTCACCAAGGCCGGGCGCACCATTGGACTGTGCCCCCTGCGCGTCCGGCTGTGATGCGCCGGAAGCGGCGTTATCGGGTGCCGCGCCCGGCAGATGTCCCGGAAGCCACGGCATGGCTTTCTTGAGCGCCGGGGTAGGGTAGAAGGCCGCCATGCCAAGTGCGCCGACCGTTACGATCACGCTGGTGCGCCAGAGTGGCGCACGCCGCCAGAGCCGTCCGAATGCCGTCATGGATCAGTGACTCACCCGACCAAGCTGGACTTCGGTATCACTGGCGATTTCCGTGATGACGGTGCCGTCGTCCTGCGTGACGAGGCGGACACGCTTGGCGCCCTGCTGACGCGCGACGATCAGGCTTTCACTGACCATGTCCTCGATGGAGCGGACAAGATCGCGCGCGCTGGCGCCGGTGCCGAGGTTTTTCTGCTTCATCATGACCTGGAACAGGACACCAGCGTCGATGCCGCCGGTTTCCACATGCAAACCGTAACCTTCGATCATGGCTTCGATTTCCAGTGCTGCGACGCGGGCGAGATCCAGACCACGCAGGGCACGGAAAATGAAAATCCGGTCCAGACGGTTGAGAACTTCGGGTGCAAAGCCGGATTTGCGCAGGGCCTCGACCGATTCGGCACGCATTTTCTCCGGCTCGTTGGCGAGGCGATCAGAGATTTCGGTCAGGGCTTCGGTGGCGATGTTGGACGTCAGCATGAAGATCGCGCGCGTGGTCGAGACCTGCTCGCCGGTGGAGGCCTCCGTGACGTGGCCATCATTCCATGCGGTCAGGAACTTCTTGAAGACGTCCGGATGGGCCTTCTCGATTTCGTCGAGCAGGACCACGGCGTCCGGATGGTCCTTGAGGCCGCCTGTGAGCTTACCGAACGTGTCGGAGCCGACATAGCCCTTGGGCGATCCAAAAAGCTGCGTTGCGGCATGGGCGCTGGACATCTGCGTCATGTCGAAATGCAGCAGGGGGCGTTCCATCTGCTTGGCCATCTGCTTGGCGAGATAGGTCTTGCCGGTACCAGGAGGGCCTGCGAGCAGGAAAATCCCCACGGGCTTGCCACGGACCTGAAGGGCCAGACGGCGCCGCATCTGCTGGGCGATATCTTCGCAGACCTGATCTTGTCCGATGACGCGGGCGCGAAGGGACGCCGCCAGTTCGTCGGCGTCGAGAACGGTTTCGCGCTGTTCGCGGGCCATGAGTTCTTCAAGGGCTCCGCGGTTCGTCAGACGGCTGAGAACATCCATGATGAGACCTTTCCTGCGGCGCAGTCCGCGACGCGCCAGTTTTTCGGCTGATGTTTCATACGCCAGCCCCGTGACTGCCAGAAGAGCGCTGATGCCTGCCAGTGGAAGATAGAACCGCCGTCCCCATTCGATGGCGGCCCACAGCCCGTTCAGCGACAGGTGTAGCATGACCGCGACCTGAATGACCGCCAGAATAAGAAAGGCGGCCATCATCAGCGGCATGGCCCGGTTGAGCATGGGCACGAGAGACTTGAACACCGGGCAGTTCCTTACTGGACGATCACATTGAGCAGGACGCGCTGGTCCAGCGTCGTCAGGGCAGGCAGGGCTTCGGGGCCAAGGGCTGTAAGGGCACCAACGATCAGGGCAGGCGCATGCGGGATGCTGACCGGGGCGATGAGGATCTGTCCGGCTTCGACAATCGGAATGATGAGATGCTGGAACCTGCCGTTCAGGATCACGCGCTGTGTCAGGCCTGAGACCGTGACGTCAATGGTCTGACCGATGGCGCCTGAAGCATCCAGAACCGGCATTTCCACGAGGCGCATCTTGCCGTCCTTCACGGCCGCGAGGATGCGGGCGCGGTCGGCCGGACTGAATCCACTCTTTGCAAGGGCGGCAGGGGCCTTTGCGGGCGGTAACATTGAGAGCTGAACTGCGGCGGTCTGGGCCGCGGGTACGGCTGGCACGTTCTGGGAAGGTGGGGCCACGGCGGCAGCAATGGGTGTGGCCGTATTATGTGTGTAGAAAAAAGCGCCGGCCCCGACTGTCAGGGCCGCGATCAGGCCACCTCCACCCCACAGAGCCCGGCTCCGGGAAGCGGGATCGGCGGGCAGAGGCTGCGGGCGCGGTTCTGGACGGGGATCGGGCTGCACGGTCATTTCAAAACTATCTCACTCCTGACAGCGTCCGAAGACAAGGGCTTTCGAGGCATCGGAATGTAAACAAATCTTTCGACTCGCCGAATGGACAAGCTGTTCAGGAATAAAGGGATTTGCGTTCCTCTTGCGTCTTGAGGGGAGGTGACTTACATAAAGCACATTCCATTCATCTTCCGCTCATTTGGGGGGTGGCCCTGACGGGCCGCCTTTTTTGTCTTGTCTCAGCAGCACGCCTCTTCCGACATCGAACTGCCTCACCTTACGGGGCTGGAAGCCCGTATCGCGGAACGGATCGCGCCGACCCTGGCCGATCTGGGCTACGAACTCGTGCGTCTTTCGGTGCTGGGGCGCGATACTCCGACGATCCAGATCATGGCTGACCGTGCGAACGGCTCTTTGATTTCGGTGGAAGACTGCGAACAGATCAGTCACGCCGTCGGCGCCATTCTGGACGTTGATGATCCGATCCCCGGCGCATGGATGCTGGAAGTGTCGTCCTCCGGGATCGACCGCCCGCTGACGCGCGCCAAGGACTGGGAACGATTCGCAGGGCATCTGGCGAAGGCGGAACTGGACGTGCCGCTCAATGGCCGCCGCCGCTTCTCGGGGACTGTCATGGGTGCGCGGGACGGCAATGCCCTCATCCGTCTGGATGACGGAACCGAGGCGGTTCTGCCGCTGACGGATATCCGAAAGGCCCGTTTGGTTCTGACCGATGCGCTGATCGAGGCGAGCGCTGCTCTTGCAGGGCTCAATCCTGAAGGGGAAGATGGCGGCGAAGCGCGCCAGGCGCCCAAACTGAATCCGAAAAAGCCGGGAAAGAAGTGATGACCCGTCTCATGCTGGCTGGAGGTCCGATCTGATGGACACGTCTGTTACACGTCCCGAACTGCTGCTGGTTGCTGATGCAGTTTCCCGCGAGAAGAATATCGACCGCGAGGAAGTGCTCGAAGCGATGGAGCAGGCCATCCAGAAGGCTGGCCGTGCAAAGTACGGGCATGAAAAGGACATCCGCGCGACGATTGATCGCAAGAGCGGTGAGGTCCGTCTGAGCCGTTGGACCGAGGCGGTCGAGCAGGTCGAGAACGAAGACACGCAGATCCCGCTGCATATCGCCCGGAAGTTCCAGCCGGAAATCAAGGCTGGCGAGCATCTGGTCGATCCGCTGCCGCCGATTGATTTCGGGCGTATTGCCGCACAGACGGCCAAGCAGGTCATCGTACAGCGCGTGCGCGAATATGAGCGCAAGCGCCAGTATAATGAGTTCAAGGACCGCGTAGGCGAGATCGTCAACGGGACTGTCAAGCGGACCGAGTACGGCAATCTCATGGTGGAGATCGGTCATACCGAAGCCCTGCTGCGTCGTGATGAGCTGATCCCCCGCGAATCTTTTCGCAACTCTGATCGCATCCGCGCCTATATCTATGACGTGCGTGACGAGCCGCGTGGTCCGCAGATTTTCCTGTCCCGGACGCATCCGGCCTTCCTTGCCAAGCTGTTTGCGCAGGAAGTTCCGGAAATCTATGACGGGATCATCGAGATCAAGGCCGTGTCCCGTGATCCGGGATCGCGCGCCAAGATGGCCGTGATTTCGCGTGATGCTGCGATTGATCCGGTGGGTGCCTGCGTGGGTATGCGTGGCTCCCGCGTTCAGGCTGTCGTGGCCGAATTGCAGGGCGAAAAGATCGACATCATTCCCTGGAGCCCGCAGGCTGCGACGTTTGTTGTCAATGCACTGGCGCCTGCTGAAGTCAGCAAGGTGGTGATGGATGAGGAAGCGGGTCGCGTTGAAGTCGTGGTGCCGGATGAGCAGCTTTCGCTGGCCATCGGTCGTCGTGGACAAAACGTGCGTCTGGCCAGTCAGCTGACCCGCTGGGACATCGACATTCTGACGGAGGCCGAGGAATCGGAACGTCGTCAGGAAGAGTTCCGCAAGCGCTCCTCGCAGTTCGTCGAGGCGCTGGACGTCGATGACGTGATTGCGGGCCTGCTGGTGACGGAAGGCTTCCATTCCATCGAGGAACTGGCCTACACGGACCCGGGCGAACTGAACGATATCGAAGGCTTTGACGAGAGCGTGGCTGAAGAGCTCATGCATCGCGCCAATGATTATCTGGCCAGCAAGGAGCAGGCTCTGGACGATCAGCGCAAGGCGCTGGGCGTTACGGACGACGTGGCCGAACTGGGCACCTTTACGAACCAGATGCTGGTGACGCTGGGTGAGAAGGGCGTGAAGACGCTCGACGATCTGGCGGATCTCGCAGGCGACGAACTGGTGGAGATCCTCGGTGACGAGGCTATCGACGAGGATGCCGCCAATGAGATCATCATGGCAGCCCGTGCGCACTGGTTCGATGGCGAAGAAGCCGACTCGGTAAAAACGGAAAACGATGACGGGGAGTCGACCGACGTCTGATCTTTCTGATACTGATAATGGTCCCGTTCGTGGTGCTTTAGGGCGTCGCGGCTCGGAGCGGCGATGCCTCGTAACGCGAGAGCAGAAGCCGCCCGAAAGCATGATCCGCTTCGTGGTCAGCCCCGATAACCGGGTTGTCCCTGACCTCGCCGGAAAACTTCCGGGCCGGGGAATGTGGTTGAGTGCCAGCCGGGATGTGTTAGATAGCGCCCGAACACGACAGGCTTTCGCCAGAGCGGCAAAGGCTCAGGTGTCCGTACCGGAAAACCTTGCCGATCTTGTTGGCGGGGCTCTGGTACAGCGGATGCTGGATGCAGTCAGTCTGGCTCGGAGAGCCGGTCAGACGGTCTGCGGGTTTCAGAAATGCCGGGAGTGGCTTACTTCCGGCAGGGTAGGGGTGGTGATCCGTTCGGAAAGTGCAAGTCCGGACGAATTTTCCAGACTGGTGTCGGGCCGGCGTTCTCTGCCGGTTGTGACAGTTCCCGATCGGGTCCTGGAATCGGCGTTCAGCCGGGACCGGGCGGTCTATGCGGTGATGGCGCCCGGTGCGCTGGCACAGCGCCTGATCGCCGAACATGAGAGATTTTCGGGAGTGGCAGGACGTCCGCTCCCAGACCCTGAAGGGGTCAGTAAGGAACAGGCGGAACTATGAGCGACGGCAACGAGCGCAACCAGGACGGAAACAACACCCCATCACAGGGCGGCGAACAGACCAGAAGCAGCCGCCTGTCGCTTCGCCCCGCTGGACGGCCGGAGGTCGGGCGTACTGTGGATGCTGGCTCCGTGCGTCAGAGCTTCAGTCATGGCCGCTCCAAGGTCGTGCAGGTTGAAGTGCGTAAACCCAAGCGCAATGCCACTGGCCCAGGTGCCGGTGCAGCGGCCCGTGGTGGTCGGCCGGGTGGTCGTGCCCTGACGGCAGCCGAACTGGCCGCCCGCCAGCGCGCCCTGGAAGGGCAGCGTCAGGCTGCGGCTGAAGAAGCGGCACGGCGTGAAGAAGAAAAGATCCAGATCATGTCTGCCGCCGAGGCTGCGCGTCGCGCCGCTGAGGAAGAGCGTCTGATCGCCGAGCAGAAAGCGGCGGAAATCGCTGCTCTGAAGGAAAGCGAACAGCAGGCCGCACGGGAACAGGCTGCTGCCGAAGCTGCTGCACGTGCAGCGGAACAGGCTGCAGCTGAAGCTGCAGCCCGTGAAGCCGAGGAAGCCGAGCGTTCGGCTCCGCTGGACCCTCGTACGCATTCGACCGGTGGTGTGCAGCTTGCTGCCCCGGTTCAGCGTCTGCGTCCGCTGGCCGAGCGTGCCATCATGCCGCCGCGTCCGGTTCAGCCGTCGCGTCCTGCACCCTCTGCTGCGCCTGCCGCACGCAATAACGAAACACTTCATCTCCGTTCCGGCGCAGCCGCTGCTGGTGGTGACGACGAGCGTCGTCCTGCGCCCCGTCGTACGGGGCCGGGCGCACCTCCCGCACCGGCACGTCGTCCGTCGGCACCGTCCCGCAAAGCCGGTGGCAGCGACCGCCGCTCGGGACGTATCGACGTCCGCGCTGCGATCGAAGGCGATGACGACAAGACCCGTTCGCTGGCCTCGGTCCGCCGTCAGCGCGACCGCGAGCGTCGTCAGGCCGAACTGGAGCGTCTGCGTTCCGATCAGGTCCGCGTCGTGCGTGATGTCATCGTGCCGGAAACCATCACAGTGGCCGAGCTGGCCAACCGTATGGCGTCCCGTCAGGGTGAAGTCATCAAGGCACTCATGAAAATGGGCGTCATGGCGACGGCTGCGCAGAGCATCGATGGCGACACGGCGGAGCTGGTGGTTGAGGAATTCGGCCATCGCATCAAGCGTGTTTCTGAGAGCGACGTCGAAATCGGTATCGAAGGTGTGGAAGACAGCGCCGACGAGCTGCTGCCGCGCGCTCCGGTCGTGACGGTCATGGGTCATGTCGATCACGGCAAGACCTCCCTGCTTGACGCGCTCCGCACTACGGACGTGGCGGCAAGCGAAGCCGGTGGCATCACGCAGCATATCGGCGCGTATCAGATTACGGCTCCGTCGGGGAAGAAGATCACCTTCATCGATACGCCGGGTCATGAGGCCTTCACCTCCATGCGTGCCCGCGGTGCGTCCGTCACCGATATCGTGGTGCTGGTCGTGGCAGCCGATGACGGTGTGATGCCGCAGACGATCGAAGCCATCAAGCATGCCAAGGCGGCTAATGCTCCGATCATCGTGGCGATCAACAAGATCGACAAGCCGGGTGCCAATCCGAACCGCGTCCGTCAGGAACTGCTGAGTCACGAGATCGTGGTCGAGGAAATGGGCGGCGACACCCAGGACGTCGAGGTTTCGGCCCTCAAGCGGACCGGATTGGATAAGCTGGAAGAGTGCATTCTGCTTCAGTCCGAAATGCTGGATCTGCGTGCCAATCCGGACCGCGTTGCCGAAGGTGTGGTGATCGAAAGCCGTCTGGATCGTGGACGTGGCCCTGTGGCTTCCGTTCTCGTCCAGAAGGGCACGCTGCGTCGGGGCGACATTCTGGTGGCTGGCTCTGAATGGGGTCGTGTCCGTGCGGTGCTTGATGACCGTGGTCGTCAGCTCAAGGATGCTGGTCCGTCCATGCCGGTCGAGGTTCTTGGCTTGACGGGTGTGCCAGGTGCGGGTGAGCCGTTCGTCGTTGTCGAAAACGATGCCCGGGCCCGTGAGATCAGCGAGTTCCGTCAGCGGAAGATCAAGGACAAGGAGGCAGCCTCGCAGGTTGCAGCCCGTGGTACCCTCGATCAGATGCTGGCCCGGATTCAGGCGGGTGTGCAGAAGGAAGTTGCCCTCCTCGTCAAGGCAGACGTTCAGGGTTCTGCGGAAGCGATTTCCGCGACGGTGCAGAAGCTGGCCCATGAGGAAGTTGCGGTTCGCGTTCTGAACGCCAGTGTCGGTCAGATCACGGAAAGCGACATCCAGCTTGCCAAGGCTTCGGACGCCATCATCGTGGCGTTCAATGTCCGTGCCACCACGCAGGCCCGCGAACTGGCCCAGCGCGAGGGTGTGGATATCCGCTATTACTCGATCATCTATCAGGTGGCGGATGATGTGGAGCAGCTGGTCAAGGGCAAGGTTGCGCCGAAGCATCGCGAGAAGTTCCTGGGCTACGCCGAGATCCGTCAGGTCTTCAACATCACCAAGACCGGCAAGGTCGCGGGTTGCTATGTCACGGAAGGCCTCGTCAAGCGCGGCTGTGGCGTGCGTCTGCTGCGTGACAATGTGGTCATTCATGAGGGCGAGCTGAGCCAGCTCAAGCGCTTCAAGGATGACGTCAAGGAAGTGGCGCGCGGTTACGAGTGTGGTCTGTCGTTTGCGGGTTACAATGACCTGCGCGAAGGCGACGTCGTCGAGTGCTACGAAATGGAAGTGATCCCGGCTTGAGTTCGCGTTCGAAACATGACCTGAAGGGCCCGGCAGGTGTTGTTGCCCAGGGGCCCAGCACCCGGCAGCTCCGGGTGGCCGAAGAGGTCCGCCGTGTTCTGGCGGAGCTGTTCGCCCGGACAGAGTTCCGCGATCCGGAACTTCTGGATGTGCGCATCACGGTCACGGAAGTCCGCATCTCCCCGGATTTCAGACACGCCACGGCTTTCGTGACGCGTCTGGGTCGGAGCGATGTGGAAGTTCTGCTGCCTGCCCTGAAGCGGGTGGCACCGTTCCTGAGAACGGGGCTCTCCAAGGCTCTCAATCTCCGGACGGTTCCGGAAATCCACTTCCAGCCTGACACGGCGCTGGATAACGCCATGGAACTCGACGAGATCATGCGCTCTCCGGAAGTCCGGCGGGATCTGGAAAAAGATCCGGAATAATTTTTTAAAAACGCTCCTCCCGTCCGGTGAGGGGCGTTTTTTTGCATTCTGCCCCCTTGCTGGTTTATCAGCGGCCTTCACAAGCAAGGACGGGATGTATGGGCAGGAAACGTGGACGCGATATCGACGGGTGGCTGATTCTCGACAAGCCGCTGGGTCCGACCTCCACGGATATGGTCAACAAACTCCGTTGGGCGTTTGATGCGAAAAAAGCGGGGCATGGCGGGACGCTCGATCCGCTGGCGTCCGGTGTGCTGCCGATTGCGTTCGGTAAGGCGACACGGACCATTCCCTACATTATGGATGCGACAAAACGTTATCGCTTCACGCTGACCTTTGGGGAAAGCCGGACGACGGACGATCTTGAAGGCGAGGTTCTGACGACGTCGCCGAACCGGCCTACTGATGAGCAGATTCTTGCCGTTCTGCCTGCGCTGACAGGCAATGTCATGCAGGTGCCTCCCGTGTTTTCAGCACTTCGGGTCGGGGGGGAGCGGGCCTATGACATGGCGCGCGCAGGCCGTCCGCCTGAACTTCCGCCTCGTCCGGCGCGGATCGATTCGATAACGCTGGTGGAACGTCCGGATGCGGATACGGCCGTTTTTGACGTGCAGTCGGGCAAGGGCGTCTATATGCGTTCGCTGGCGCGGGACATTGCGCTGGCCTGTGGAACGGTCGGGCATATTTCCGTGCTGCGGCGGACGAAGTGCGGTCCATTCGATCTGAGTCATGCCCTGACGATCGATCAGATATCACTGGACAAATCGACTCAAACTGTGGACAACGCCGATGCTCTTCCGGCTCCTCTGCTGGATGCGGCGACCGCGCTGGTCGACATCCCGGCGCTGGCCGTCACCGATGCGGAGGGAAGGGTGCTTGTCTGGGGGCAGTCGATAGACCCTTCGGACCTCGTGCATCCTCTGCCGGCATCGTCACAGGGGGAAGACCATCTGTGGCGCGCGATGATCGGAGAGCACGTGCTGGGTCTGTGTCATGTCCGTCATGGGCGGCTCAGGGCAGCGCGGATGCTGGAAAACCACGAGTTTTTTGGAGAACACGATGTCGATTACCGCAGAACGCCGCACGGCACTGATTTCTGAGTACAAGCAGAGCGAGACGGATACGGGTTCGCCGGAAGTACAGGTTGCCATCCTGTCCGAGCGTATCGTCAACCTGACCGAGCACCTCAAGACCCACAAGAAGGACTTCCACTCCCGTCGTGGCCTTCTGATGATGGTCGGCCAGCGTCGTAGCCTGCTGGACTATCTGAAGCGCAAGGACCAGGCCCGTTACCAGAGCCTGATCGAGCGTCTCGGCCTGCGTCGCTGAGTTGAACTGTCCGGGAGCATGCTCCCGGACACCCTCGCCATCGCCTGTCCGGCGGTGCGGGTGCGCGACCGGCGTTTCAGGCCACATGGTGTCGTGCCGGGGACTTCCCGCCATCACCGCCATGCCGTCCGAAACGCTGCTCCGCCACCTGCCGGACACCCGGAGATGGTTTCACCCTTAATTTGGGAAAACATGCATGTTTGATTATTTCCGCAAGGAAATCGAATGGGCCGGACGCCCCCTGATCCTGGAGACCGGCAAGGTCGCACGCCAGGCAGACGGCGCCGTCATGATCACCTATGGCGATACGGTCGTGCTCTGCACCGCCGTTGGCGCCAAGAGCGTCAAGCCGGGACAGGACTTCTTCCCGCTGACGGTCAACTATCAGGAAAAGGCTTACGCCGCTGGCAAGATCCCGGGTGGGTTCTTCAAGCGTGAAGGCCGTCCGTCCGAAGCCGAAGTCCTGAACGCCCGTCTGATCGATCGTCCGATCCGTCCGCTGTTCCCGGAAAACTTCCGCAACGAAGTCCAGATCACCGCAACGGTTCTGAGCTACGACAACGAGAACGATCCGGCTCTCGTGTCGCTGATCGGTTGCTCGGCTGCTCTGACGCTTTCCGGTATTCCGTTCTTCGGCCCGGTTGCCTGCGCCCGTATCGGCCGCATCGATGGCAAGCTGGTCGTGAACCCGGTTCATGACGAACTCAAGGACAGCACGCTCGACCTGATGGTTGCCGGTACGGCCGAAGGCGTGCTGATGGTCGAATCCGAAGCCAGCGAGCTTTCGGAAGAGACGATGCTTGAAGCCGTCACGCTGGGACACACGTCCTTCCAGCCGGTCATCGATGCCATCATCGCGCTGGCCGAGCACGCTGCGAAAGCTCCGTGGGATCTGCCGTCGCTGACGAAGGAAGAAATCGCCCTTCGCAAGCGCGTCGAGAAGGTCGGCAACAAGCTGATGGCGGACGCTTACAAGGAGCGTCAGAAGCAGGCCCGTTACAAGAAGGTTGCCGAAGCCAAGGACCGGATCAACGAGATCCTGACCGAGGAAGGTCTGGACGTCGAACTCGCCAAGCCGATGCTCAAGGAGCTTGAGGCGCAGGTCGTTCGTGGGTCCATCCTCAAGACCGGCATCCGCATTGATGGTCGTGACCTGAAGACGGTTCGTCCGATCCTTGCCGAAGTCGGCATCCTGCCGCGCGCTCATGGATCGTCCCTGTTCACGCGTGGCGAGACGCAGGCCCTTGTGGTCGCGACGCTCGGCACGGGTCAGGACGAGCAGATCATCGACGCGCTGGAAGGGGAATACCGTTCCAACTTCATGCTGCACTACAACTTCCCGCCGTATTCGGTTGGCGAGTGTGGTCGCATGGGCTCCCCGGGTCGTCGTGAGATCGGTCATGGCAAGCTGGCATGGCGCGCGATTCATCCGCTGCTGCCGACCAAGGAAGCCTTCCCGTACACGATGCGCGTTGTCTCCGAGATCACGGAAAGCAACGGTTCGTCCTCCATGGCGACCGTCTGCGGCTCGTCGCTCGCGCTGATGGATGCCGGCGTTCCCCTGCCGCGTCCGGTGGCTGGCATTGCCATGGGCCTGATCAAGGAAGACCGTGGCTACGCCGTGCTGTCCGACATCCTGGGTGACGAAGATCACCTCGGCGACATGGACTTCAAGGTGGCTGGTACGGCTGACGGCGTGACCGCGCTTCAGATGGACATCAAGATCACGTCCATCACGCCTGAAATCATGAAGATCGCGCTGGAACAGGCCCGTGAAGGCCGGATCCATATCCTTGGCGAAATGTCCAAGGCGCTGACGGAAGGTCGTTCGGATGTTTCGGGCAATGCTCCGAAGATCACGACGATTTCCGTGCCGAAGGAAAAGATCCGCGACGTGATCGGTTCCGGTGGCAAGGTGATCCGCGAGATCGTCGAATATTCGGGTGCGAAGGTCGATATCGGCGACGATGGCACCGTGACGATCGCCGCTGCGAACGACGAGCAGGCCCAGAAGGCCATCTCCCGGATCGAAGGCATTGTCGCTGAACCGGAAATCGGCCGCATCTATGACGGTAAGGTCGTCAAGACCGCCGATTTCGGTGCGTTCGTGAACTTCCTTGGCCCGCGTGACGGTCTGGTTCACATTTCCGAACTGGCTGAAGGCCGCGTTGCGAAGACGTCCGATGTCGTCAAGCAGGGCGATGCCGTGAAGGTCAAGGTCATCGGGTTTGATGACCGCGGCAAGGTCAAGCTCTCCATGAGGGTTGTCGATCAGGCCACGGGTGCCGATATCACGGAGAGCGTGGGGGCCCGACCGGCCCGTCCGCCCCGTCGCGACGCCGAGTGAGTGTTGGGGCGGGGCTCACAAGGCCCCGCCCTTTTTTTTCTGAGTTTCGGAGACAGCCAGTCCCCATGAAATCTATTGATACCCTCCGTTTTGGTGGTCAGGACGTGCTGCCTCTGATCGAAGGGGGCAAAGGTGTCTCCGTCTCTACGGGCGTCTCGGCCGGACACTGGGCCGCTGCGGGCGGGATTGGGACCATTTCGGCTGTCAATGCGGACAGCTACGATCAGGACGGTCATCCGGTTCCGCAGGTCTATCATGGTCGCACGCGGCGTGAGCGTCAGCAGGAACTGATCCGTTACGCGATTGATGGCGGTATCGCGCAGGCGAAGATCGCTCACGAGATTTCGGGCGGCAGAGGCCGGATCAACGTCAATATCCTTTGGGAAATGGGTGGGGCCGAAGAGGTCATCATCGGGATTCTCGAAGGCGCTCCGGGGCTGGTGCATGGCGTGACCTGTGGCGCGGGCATGCCGTACCGCCTGTCTGACATCGCGGTCCGTTTCGGCATTCCCTATTATCCGATCGTCTCTTCGGGACGGGCGTTCAACGCTCTGTGGCGGCGTGCGTACAGCAAGGCGCCTGAACTGCTGGGCGGCGTGGTTTACGAAGATCCGTGGCGTGCGGGTGGCCATAACGGTCTGTCCAACACGGAAAATCCCTTTTCGCCAGAAGATCCGTATCCGCGCGTTCTCGAACTGCGCCGTGTCATGCGGAATTATGGTCTGGGCGAGACGCCAATCATCATGGCCGGTGGTGTCTGGCATCTTGAGGACTGGCAGGACTGGATCGGCAATCCGGAGCTGGGGCCGATCGTGTTCCAGTTCGGAACCCGCCCGCTTCTGACGCAGGAAAGCCCGATCCCCGATGCCTGGAAGCGCCGTCTGCTGACGCTGAAGGAGGGGGATGTATATCTCAACCGCTTCTCTCCGACCGGTTTCTATTCCTCGGCCGTCCGCAACAGCTTCCTGCAGGATCTGTGTGAGCGCTCCGAGCGTCAGGTGCCGTACAGTCAGGAAGCTGGCGACGGCTACGAGGCGTCCTACGGCGTTGGCGCCCGCAAGCGCGAAGTGTTCGTCCCGGCCGCCGACCGCCCGCGAATTGCAGACTGGGAAGCCGCGGGCTTTACCGAGGCTCTGCGGACGCCGGACGATACGCTGGTCTTCGTGACGCCCGAAAGTGCGCGCGAAATCCTTGCTGATCAGACGGCCTGCATGGGATGTCTCTCGCAGTGCCGCTTTTCCAACTGGATGCAACGCGAGCCGTATACCAACGGCCAGAAGGCGGATCCGCGCTCTTTCTGCATTCAGAAGACGCTCCAGACCATTTCCCATATTCCGCCCGGTGCGGATGAGGATAATGTGGTCGACCATAACCTTATGTTCGGCGGCACGAATGCGTGGCGTTTCGGAACCGACCCGTTCTACGCGAACGGCTTTGTCCCGACGGTCAGCCAGCTCGTGGAGCGTATTCTGACCGGTCGCTGATGGCCTCTGACCCGCCGCTTTCCCGCCAGACGCCTCCCTCCCGCGCCTCACAGGGGCGGGAGAGACCGCTTGATTTTCTGAAGCAGTTTCTGGCGCGTCATTCGGTTCCCGTAAGCCCGGAGCAGATTGCTCCGGCAGAAGGAACCCGGGCGGCGGTGGCGACGGTCGTAGCGCTGCTTCCCGCGATTTATGAACATCAGGCCGTTCTAGCCTGGGCTGGCTTTGCCGCCTTCTGGAGCTGTCTGATCGAGCCGGGCGGGACGGCGCGTGAGCAGTTTCGTATTCTTGGACTTTTTACGGCGTGCGGCACGATCCTTGGAGGCGTGACGTCGCTAATTGCGGTGTATCCGCTCTGGGGTGTGCTGCCTTGGCTCGTGCTGACGGGGCTGATGGCGGGGCTGGCCAGGGCGCTGTCGCCGTCCATCGCGCTGCTTTGTGCGCTGCTGGGCTGTGTCATGCTGGCGGGCACCGGGTTTCCAGCGCATAGATTTCAGGACGCTCTCGTCGTTGCTTTTGCGTTTGGGGGTGGGGGGCTTTGGGCGGCATTTCTGTGTCTCGTGGTCTGGCCGCAGCATCCTTACGCCCCTGCGCGACGGGCTGTTGGAGCCTGTTACCGGCTGTTGTCGGTTATGGCGGGCGAAATCGCAGCGGGGCGGCTGCAGGAAACCGTACACCGGCAGAATGTGCGTACGGCCATCGAGCGGGCCCGAGGGCTGGCGCTGCAGATCGATGCCGGACATGCGAGTTACGGTATGCGTGGGCGGCTGATTGCCTCGCTGGCCGGGGCGGAACGTCTGTTTACCGCCATGCTGGCCGTCGAGCATCTTGTCGAAACCCGTGGGCTGGATTTTGAAGCACGGGGCACGCTGGCGGCTTTTTCCGCCCTGTGTCAGCACGCGAGCGACGCGGCGCTCGAGCCTGAGCCTGATCTTGAACATCTGGCCGCTGAAGGGCTGGCGCTGGCGGGGAGTATTCCTGCCACGGCGGGGCCGGTTGGCGAACTTGTGGCGACCAGTGCGAGGACGTTGGGAACACTGGCCGAAGGGCTGGCGCAAAAGGCGCGTCTCCCGTTCGATGCTGAACTGCCACGTCATGCGGCGCGTCTGACGCCGACGATCTGGCAACATGCTCTGCGTCTCGTGGTGGGTCTGCTGGCAACCTATCTGACGAGTTGGTGGCTGGATCTGGATTATGGTTTCTGGGCGCTGGTGGCAGTGCTTCTGGTGATCCAGCCCTCCGGTCAGACAACGCTGGTGCGCGCGTTAGAACGTGTGCTGGGAACGCTGGGTGGTGGTGTGCTCGCGCTGTTGCTGACGCCGTTTCTACCGGGTTCTGCGCAGATGCTGGCGGCGGTGGCGCTCTTTGTGATCGGGGCGATCGCGATGCGCGCTGTCAATTATACCATGTTGGTCGTGTTCATCAGCGCGCAGTTCATTGTCGTGACGGAAATGCTCATGCCGTCGCAAGGCATTGCGTGGATGCGGGTGCTGGATAACACGCTCGGCAGTGTCATTGGGTTGCTCTGTGCGTTCACGGTCTGCCCGCAGCGGCGGGGGCAGGACATGGATGGCCTGTTGCAGACGGCAGTGATCGGCAATCTGCGGTATGTTTCGGCTGTGTTGAAGCGGGAAGATCCCGTAACGACAGATCGCGTCCAGCGTCAGGCCGGGATCGATACCACACGGGCCGAGTTTGCCAGAGGCTCGCTTCCCGTTCTGGGCGGGGTTTCGGCAGTGGGAGAGCGCGCGACGCAGGCTCATGCCCTGTTGCGGGCGCTGCGTCGTCTCAGCGGGGAGGCGACGTTGCTGCGGTTCGATATTTCGGCTGGGTTATGTGAAGGAGATGCGCAGGCCGGGGAGCGCTGGAGTGCTACGGCCACGGCTCTTGAGGCGGGGGCACCTTTCGCAGACATTGCCCAGAAGATCGAGAATGGAGACGTCATGGCCGAGATCGCCGCATTGGAGCGTGCGGGCCGCAAGACTGTCTGATCCTGGAGGCGGAGAACCGCCTCCGGTTTCCATGAGCAGATATGATGGGGTTCAGCGGCGCCCACCGGGTCCACGACCGCCTTGGCCACCGCCATGGTTGCCACCGCCCATTCCTCCGCCGCCCGGCCTTCCCGGTCCCTGACCGCTTCCGGGTCTTCCACCACCAGGTCCATGGCCAAACCCACCTCCCGGTCTGCCATCGGGCCTCCCCTGTCCACCGGGACCATGGCCGGGTCCTCCAGGCCGGGGGCCGGGACGTACGCCGGGAGGCCGCCCCGGACCGCGTCCGGGATAGGGGCCGACGTAATAGCCCGGTCCCCAGCCCCAGCCGGGCCCCCATGTGCTGCCCCAGCCGCGATTATAGGTGCTGCTGTAATAGCCCCCGCCACCATAATAGGTGCCATATTGGCCGGGGCCGCCATATTCATAGTCACCGCAGCCCGACAGCATTCCCAGAAGGCAGAGCGTACCGCCAAGGCGCAGGAAGGTTTTTGTTGTCCAACGGGTCATTTCGTATCTCCTGCCGCGCTGGGATCATGCCATTCCATGACGCCGAAGGCGGCGCCGCTCGGGTCGGCGAGGACGGCGATCATGCTGTTCTGATGATCGGGGTGGGGCTGTACCAGAACGCGTCCTCCCAGCTGCACGGCTTTTTCGGCGGCACTCCCGACGCTGTCCACCTGTATGAAGCCGATCCAGCGCGCGCTCGCATCTGGGGGCAGGCGCGCCGGCAGGGGATTGACGGTCGCACGGGCGATGGACTGTGAGTCCAGAATATAGTGCTGGTGCGTGTCGGGCGGAGGCGCGTCTTCAACCTGATAGCCGAAGAGTTTCTGGTAGAATCCCGCGCTGGCTGTGGGAGCCGGGGTCAGGATTGTATGCCAGATCCAGTCGCCCTGAACCGTGTCGTCCGTATCGTTGCGGTCGCCGTGAGGGGCGTGCAAAGCGGCGAAAAGCGCGCCCTGCGGGTCGGCGATAATGGCCTGTTCGCCACGGCCCGGAACAACGGTCGGACGGTACAGGATTTTGCCGCCCCACTGGAGCGATTCCTTGGCCACTGTCGGGACGTCGAGCGCCGAAATGAACGGAAGCCAGAGCGGCTGGGGTGGGTTGTTCGTATCGGGGAGAGGACGCTCGACCAGTCCTGCTACGACATGGCCGTTGACCAGCGCCTCGGCATAATGGCCGCGCGAGACGGGGCGGTCCTGAAAATTCCAGCCCAGCAGTGCGCCATAGAAGGCCTTGGCTTTGGCCAGATCGGGCGTTGTGAGCTGTGTGTAGACGATCTTGCCGGGCAGGGTTTTTGAGAGCGCGGCTGGCGTTTCAGCAGTGTTGGCTGTCTGTGCAAGCGCATCGGAAGCGAAAGCTGTCAGGCTGATACTGAGAGTGAGGGCTGCTGACAGCGTGACGGCGACCGTGCCTGTTTGGGAGAGGCGGGAAAAGGGCGGCAAAGGCGGCACTCCTTCTGTTCTGATCTGCACGGTGCGCCTTTGGGACGATCGGCAGGCCGGAGGGGAGCATCCTCTGGCTCCCCGCAATAAAGGCATGACGTTTCACGTCCCATTCCGTTCCCGGAATGCAGCAAAAATGTGGCGCGGCCTCGGGGGGCAGATCTTGGGGGATCAGATTAGGGCGAGCTCGGCCAGCTCCTTCCGAAGCTGTGGCGGGAGATCGGCAATGCCGTCATGACCAAGGCTGCTGCCCAGATCGGGGGGCGCGTCCTTGGGTTCCAGATAGCGCCAACCCTGAAACGGGCGCATCGGGCGTGGCTGGACCGGGATGATTTCGTCAGACACGACGATCAGCGTGCCTGTGCTGCCATCCGCGCGCTGGGCGCTTTCCAGACCGATGATGGGTTGGCGGCACAGGACCATGCCGTCCATCACGCGATACAGGGAGCCGCCGTCCAGAACCTCCTCGGCCCGTTTGGGCATGGTGCGGGTCTGGACGGTGGCGCGGCCGTTGATGCGGTAATGGTTCAGCCGTTCGCGCAGGACTTCGATGCTCGGGCAGCCGACGGCCAGTTTGATGATGTTCAGCATAGGTGTCGGATGCCCTCCTTCAAGTTCTTAGTGCGTGCTTGGTCAGTGTGTACCGGGGGTGTTCTGGGACTGCGAGACGAACTCGTTGATGAAGCGCGTCTTGTCGATGGACTGCACGATCTTCACCTTCCGCAGACCCATGCCCTTCGGAGCGGTTGAATCCGGCCAGATATGGGCGTGACCGTAATCCATCCCGTGGTCGATATTGACGTTCATGATGGCCGTGACGGATTTTGTGATCAGTGTTGGATCAACGGCGATGGCGGAGGTCAGTTCATCCCAGAGCGGTAGCGGCGCCTGATACTTTTGCAGATAATCCGTGACGGCGTTGTGCTTTGCATTGATGCGGTTTGCGAGTTCGGGCGTCATCATGATGTCGTTCGAGACGTTGCCGACGCAGGTGATGGCGGGCCATGGCGCTGTCAGGGCGATCTGGGCGGCTTCGGGGTCCATGATCAGGTTGAAGTCGGATGCGAAATCGGCATTGCCGGTGACGGACATCATGCTGGCATCGAGCAGGCCGCCCATGAAGACGAGCTGTTTGGCGGTTTCGGCGAAAGTCGGGTCGATCCGGATGGCGAGGGCGAGGTTCGTCAGCGGACCTGCGGCGATGATCGTGACCTGATGTGGATGGGCGTGGACCTCGCGGATCAGGAACATGGCGGCTGGAAGCGCGTCGGCGGCGGTATGGGGCGTGCCTTCTGGCAGCTTGCCGACGGGAGGCTGTGTGGCCGGGACGTGTTCGATGGAGCCGAGGCCGCCCCATGCACCTTTCCAGGGAATGATGCCGAACTGCTGTTCGCGCAGTTTCGTCTCCGCGACGGTGTTGACCAGCGGCGTGGTGGCGCCATCGGCGACAGGGATCTGCGTCTGGCGGGCGATTTCCAGAAAGCGCAGGGCATGCGCCGTGCCTGCGTTTTCCCAGTCATCGCCGACGACCGACGTCAGGCCGAGCAGCGTCACGCCGGGGCGGTTGAGCAGGGGAATGATGGACTGGATGTTGGAGCCGCCCGGACCGAGGAAGTCGTTGTCGAGCACGACGTAATTCGGAGCAGGAGCCGCGTTTGCTGCGGCAAGCGGGGCGAGTACGGTGCAGGCGGCCACAAGGGCAGAGAGAATGGATCGGCGCATGGTCTCTTCCAGATGGATTAAGACCGGATCATGCCCTCAAGTGACGAGGCGCGCCAGTATCGCTTCAAGACGAAGCCGTCCTTCGCCGGTCGCGCGCAGGATGCCGCTGTCCCGTTCAAGGTAGTTTTCCTCGATGCAGGCTTCGAGCAGAGCCGGGTCCACACAGTCCAGAAGTGCGCGGCCCGTGCGGGCGGCGAAGGCCGCCTCGTCGATGCCTTCAGACAGGCGCAGGCCCATCAGCAGGGCTTCGCGGCCTTTTTCTTCCGGCGTGAGCAGGGTTTCCTCGGTACTGCCTGAGCCTGTCTTTTCAACTCGCTCGGCCCAGGGTTCGGGCGCACGGTGACGGCGGGTGGCGTAAAGCTCGCGGTCCAGCGTCAGGCGCCCATGAGCACCGGGGCCGATGCCGATATAATCCGCATAACGCCAGTAGGTTAGGTTATGGCGGCTCTCGGCGCCGGGGCGGGCGTAGTTTGAGACTTCATAAGGCAGGAGGCCGTGACGGCCGGCGATGTCGCCGGTCAGGTCATAGAGGCGCGCGGCGGTGTCTTCGTCGGGCAGGGTGAGTTCGCCGCGCCGGTGCATGGCTTCGAACTTCGTGCCCGGTTCGATGGTGAGTTGATACAGCGACAGGTGATCGGCCACGAGGTCGAGTGCTGTGGTGAGCTCGTCTGTCCAGTCGGCGTCGCTCTGGCCGGGGCGGGCGTAGATCAGATCAAAGGAAATGCGCGGGAACAGGGTTCGGGCGGTTTCGAGGGCGCGGATGGCCTGCGTGGCGGAGTGTTCGCGGCCAAGCTTGTGCAGCGCATCGTCCCGCAGGCTTTGAATGCCGAGCGAGACGCGGTTGACCCCGGCCTGACGAAACGCCGCGAATTTTCCGGCCTCGACGCTGGTCGGGTTGGCTTCGAGCGTGATTTCCAGATCGTTTTCGGCATCGAACAGGCGATATGCGTCCTCGATCAGGGCGGCAACGGTTTCGGGTTCCATGAGTGACGGTGTGCCGCCGCCGAAAAAGATCGAACGCAGGGGGCGTTTGACGCCATCGCGCGTTAGACGGGCGGCATCATGGGCCAGTTCACGGCGCAGGGCTGTGGCGAAGCGCTGCTGCGGGATCACCTCCCGGACATGGGAGTTGAAATCGCAGTAGGGGCACTTCGCCAGACAGAAGGGCCAATGGATGTAGAGGGAAAGCGGCTCGGCCAAAGGACGGGACGTCAAATGGCGATCCGGACGCCGAATTCCACCACGCGATCGGGCGGAATGCGCAGGAACTCGGTCGTGGAGGCCGCATTGCGCTGGAGCAGGAGGAAGATCCACATTCGCCAGAGCTGCATCTTCGGCACGCGGGAGCGGACGACGAGTTCATGGGACGTGAAATAGGAGGCCTGAATGGCGTCGAACGCCACGCCGAGCGCGTTCAGTTCCAGCAGAGCGCGAGGGAGATTGGGCATCTCCATGAAGCCGTAGCGGACGATGACGCGGTGAATGTTGGGGGCGAGTTCCTGAACGATGGCGCGGTGGCCGCGCTCGGCTTCCGGCTGGTCGAGGTTCTGGACCGTCACGAACAGGATGTGATCGTGCAGAACCTTGTTGTGCTTGAGGTTATGCAGCAGCGAGTTCGGCACGATGTCGGGGTTGGCGGTCAGGAAGACGGCCAGACCGGGAACGCGGATCGTGCGGGACTGTGGCAGACGCGCGAGGAAAGAGCCCATCGGCATGGAATCCGCCTGCTGGCGGGCGGCGATGAGGCTGCGGCCGCGCTTCCAGGTGGTCATGATGATGGTGCTGATGATGCCGATCGCCAGCGGGACCCAGCCGCCATCGGGGATCTTGAGCACGTTTGCGGAGAAGAAAATGCTGTCCACGATGAAGAAGAAGCCGAAGACGATCGCGACCGTGGCGGTCTTCCATTTAAAGACGCGGCGGAACACCACCATGGCCAGAACGCAGGTGCACAGGAATGTCCCCGTGACGGCGATGCCGTAGGCTGCGGCGAGGGCCGAGGACGTGCGGAACGACAGCACCAGAACCAGTGCGCCAAAGGCCAGAATCCAGTTCAGCGACGGCAGATAGATCTGCGCTTCTTCCGACGCGTTGGTGTGCATGATGCGGGTGCGGGGCAGGTAGCCGAGCTGGATGAGCTGGCGGCACAGCGAGAAGCTGCCCGAGATACCGGCTTGCGAGGCAATCACAGTTGCGAAGGTCGCAAGGATCAGCATCGGGATCTGTGCCCAGTGGGGCACCAGCAGATAGAACGGGTTGGACAGGGCATGCGGATTATGGATCAGCAGGGCGGCCTGACCGAAATAGTTCAGCGTCAGCGACGGCAGGACGAAGAACAGCCAGGCCTTGCGGATCGGGGCGCGTCCGAAATGGCCCATATCGGCATAAAGCGCTTCCGCACCCGTGACGGACAGCACGACCGAACCGAGTGCGATGAACGACAGGTAGCCGTGCATGATGATGAATTCGAGCGCGAAGGTCGGCGACAGGGCAAGCAGGATATGGGGGTAGAGCAAGATTCCCTTGACGCCGAGAATGGCGAGAACAGCAAACCAGGCCACCATGATCGGGCCGAACGCCTTGCCGATTTTGCCGGTTCCCAGCACCTGAACCGAGAACAGCCCGACCAGTACGATCATTGCCAGCGGGATGATGATGTGGCTGGCCGACGGCACGGCGGTTTCGATGCCTTCTACGGCCGAGAGCACTGAAATGGCCGGGGTGATGATGCTGTCGCCGAAGAACAGGCAGGTGCCCGCAATGCCCACAAGGCCGAACAGCCATCGGAAATGCTGCGATTTGCAGACGCGTTGGGCGAGGGACATGAGGGCGATGATGCCGCCTTCGCCGTCATGATCGGCCCGCATGATGAGAATGACGTATTTGATGGTGACGATGAGCATCAGCGCCCAGAACGTCAAGCTCGCAAGCCCCATGATTTCCCAGGGCTGGGCAGGCATCTTGGGCGTACTGACAATGCTGACGGAGGATTGCAGCGCATAGAGCGGGCTTGTGCCGATATCGCCGTAAACCACGCCCAGAACCGTAAGCAGCGCGCCCATGCCGGCGGGGCGCTTGTGGCTGGAACCGTCATCTTCGCCACCGATCTCGTGGGTATGGCCTTCCGAACGGGCCTGCTCGATCGTTTGGACGACGTCGCCGGAGTCGTTGGGAATCCCTACGCCATGAGGAGAGTTGGAGGCGCGGTCACCGTCATGTTCAGGCATTGCTGGTTCCATTTACGGGCGTCAGTAGAGTGCCGTCATCTCCTGTCGCAGCACTCGTCAAGCGCGCTCCACATCACGGCAACTTCCCCTCATGACAAGATTTCTGCGACGGACGCAAGCCGTGCGTCAGGATTGTGGCACGGGACGGCTTCCGAAAATGGCGGTTCCCACCCGGACGAGCGTCGCGTTTTCGGCAATGGCGGTTTCAAAATCGGCGGACATCCCCATCGAGAGTACCGGCAGTCCATGCCGTTCGGCGGTTCTGCGCAGGAAGTGGAAATGGGGCGCGGGGTCTTCATCCTCGGGGGGGATGCACATCAGACCCCGGATTTTCGGGCCGAATTTTTCAAGGGAAGCTTCAATGAACGCATCGGCCTCGTCGCGGGGAATACCGGATTTCTGCGGTTCGTCGCCCGTATTGACCTGAATGAGAAGCTCGGGGAGGCGTCCGGCTTTCTGCGCGGCTTTCTCGATCGCGTCTGACAGAGACGGGCGGTCGAGGCTCTCGATCACGTCCGCGATCTGGCAGGCTTCGAGGGCCTTGTTGGTCTGAAGGCCGCCGATGATGTGCAAGCGCAGGTCCGGAAAATGGTCGCGAAGCTGCGGAAATTTGGAGGCGGCTTCCTGCACGCGGTTTTCCCCGAACAGGCGCTGACCGGCTTTTAACGCGGCTTCGACACTCTCGATCGGGTGGAACTTGCTGACGGCCACGAGAGACACGTCCGCCTCTGCGCGCCCGGCTTTTTCGCAGGCCTGAGCGATACGATGACGGATGGCGGCGAGGTTTTGGGCAATAAGATCGGACATGTCGGGAGAAGACGCCATTGCGTCCGTGGCCGCAAGATGCGATTTCGGCAGGATGCGAGAGATCGATAGCCTGTCATGACCCAGCCCCCATCCAACAAGCCTCCCCGTAATCCGGCCTCCGGAACCCGGAATGCTGGACCACGTCGCCCGCAAGGGTCGTCACAGGGTGGCCGTACGCCGCAGCGTCGTCCTGCGCCGGACCCGACGCGCGACCTTGCCTTCGATATTGTCTGTGGGGTGGTCGAGCATCGCCGGATGCTGGAGACGACGCTGGATCGTGCCGGGCAGGGACTGGACCCGCGGGATCGCGCCTCGGCCCATCGTCTGGCGGCGACAACCCTGCGTCATCTCGGCAGCATGACCGAACTGCTTCAGCCGTTATTGCGCCGCGAACCGCCCGAGCCGGTGCGTTGCGCGCTGCTGATGGGCGTGGCGCAGTTGCTGCATCTCGAAACGCCGCCCCATGCGGCGGTCGGGACGATCGTGGATCTTCTGCGCCGTCGTGGTTTGGCCCCATTCGCGGGGCTGGCTAACGCCGTGCTACGGCGTGTTTCGCGGGAAGGGCAGGAGCTTCTGGATGGTCTAGACGTGGACCGGCTGGATGTTCCGCCGTGGTTGTGGAGCGCGTGGGGCAAGCGGGCACGGGCGATTTCGCGTGGCTTGCATCGTGAAGCGCCGCTGGATCTGACGCTACGTCCGGGAGCCGTCGCACCGGAAGGTGGCGAGGTGCTGCCGACAGGGTCCGTCCGTTATCCGGCCGGGACGCGCATTACGACGCTGGAAGGCTTCGAGGACGGCGCATTCTGGGCGCAGGATGTCGCGGCGACGATGCCAGTGAAGCTGATGGGCGATGTGTCGGGCAAGACCGTCGTGGATCTTTGCGCAGCGCCGGGCGGCAAGACGGCCCAGCTTGCAACGGCAGGTGCGCAGGTTGTGGCGGTCGAGCGTGAGGAAGCGCGGGCGCAGCGGCTGGAAGACAATATCGCGCGTCTGAAGCTGTCCGCGAAGACGGTTGTGGCCGATGCCGCAACATGGCGTCCGGACGCTCCGGTGGACATGGTTCTGCTGGATGCGCCGTGTTCCGCGACGGGCACCCTGCGTCGTCATCCGGACGTGTTGTGGATCAAGCGCCCGCGCGACGTGACGGCATTGGCGGAAGGTCAGGATGCGTTGATTGATGCCGCGCATGAAATGCTCAAGCCGGGTGGCGTGCTGCTTTATGCCGTCTGCTCGCTTCAGGATGAGGAAGGCCCGGAGCGGATCAAGGCGGCGATTGCGCGCGGTGGCTGGAAGTTCGATCCGTTTTCGGAAGCGGAACTGGCCGATATGGCCGTTGCCCGGACATGGGACGGGATGTTCCGCACCCATCCGGGCCTGTGGAGCGAACTTGGCGGCATGGACGGCTTCTTTGCCGCGCGTCTGATCAAGGTCTGAGTCCGGTCGGCATCGGGAATATTCCCGATGCCTGATGTGCTGCCTTCAGGGGGCAGGGTTGGAATGGACCTGATGGATGGCGTTGATCTTCTCTTCCAGCTCTGGCGTGATGACGACATCTGCCGCGCCGAGAATGGTGCGGAGCTGATCGACGCTGGTGGCGCCGATGATGTTGGACGTCACGAACGGGCGTGAGGTGACGAACGCGATCGCGAGCTGGGTAGGATCGATCCCCTCCTCACGAGCGAGGGCGTGATAGGCCGTGATGGCATCGTCAACGCCGGGCTTCTGGTAGCGCTGACCACGGTTGAACAGCGTGGTGCGGGCTCCGGCGGGGCGGGCGCCGTTCAGATATTTTCCGGTCAGGTAGCCCTGCGCGAGCGGGGAATAGGCCAGCAGTCCGACCTTCTCGTGTAGTGCCATTTCGGCAAGACCGATCTCGAAAGTCCGGTTGATCAGGTTATAGGCGTTTTGGATGGAGGCGACGCGCGGCAGGCCTGTGCGGGAGGCTTCCAGAAATTTCGAAACGCCCCAGGCGGTCTCGTTGGAGAGGCCGACATGGCGGATTTTGCCTTCGTTCACGAGATCGCCGAGCACGCCGAGCGTGTCTTCGAACGGAACGGCGGAGTCTTCGGGCAGGTCGCGGAAGGTCGTGCCACCTTCGCCGAACAGGCCGACTTTCCGGTCGGGCCAGTGGAGCTGGTAGAGGTCGATGTAATCGGTGCCGAGGCGGCGCAGTGAGCCTTCGAGCGCGTAGCGGATCTGGCGCGGGGTGAGGCGTGCTTCCTCGCCATCGGGGCGGAACCACGGCATGGCCGTTCGTCCGACGACCTTGCTGGCGATGACAAGACGATCACGGCCGCCGCGCGCTTTCAGCCAGCTTCCGATGATGGTTTCGGTTGAGCCCTGCGTCTCGGCGCGGGGCGGGATGGAATAAAGTTCGGCGGTGTCGATGAAATTGATGCCGTGGTCCAGCGCCATGTCGAGCTGGGCGTGGCCCTCGGTTTCGGTGTTCTGCTGACCGAAGGTCATGGTGCCGAGGCAGATTTCGCTGACGGCAATGCCGGTGCGGCCAAGTTCACGCTGTTTCATGGAAAAGACCTGATCAGAAATGGGAGAAGCCCCTAGCATGGGGAGGAGCGCGCCATTGATCAAGGCGCGGCTCTGTCCATGCTCTGTTTATGGGGCCAGCGTGACGATGACGCGCAAGCCCCCGCCGGTCCGGTTTTCAAGGCGGACATCCCCGCCCTGACCATGCAGAATGGTGCGGGCAATGGCCAGACCAAGGCCGGTTCCACCGGTTTCGCGGTTGCGGCTGCTCTCGATGCGGACGAAAGGTTCGAACACGCGGTCCAGCTCGTTTTCAGGCAGCCCCGGGCCATTGTCTTCGATCAGAATGCGAACCGCATTGCCTTTCTCGCCGGGGCGGATGGCCGGAATGAGTGTGACATGGGCGTTTCCGCCATATTTCAGGGCATTGAGGATGAGGTTGTTCAGAGCGCGTTTCAGTGCAACCGAGCGCGCCTTGATGCGGACGGGCACATTGGGCGGTTCGTAGAACAGGTCGTCCGCCTTGTCCGGCAGGCTTTCGGCGGCTTCGTCCATGATGGTCTGGAGCAGGGCGCGCAGGTCCAGCGTGACGATGGGTTCGGCAGAGGCGCTGTCACGTCCGAAGGCCAGCGTGGCGGAAACCATGGCTTCCATCTCGTCCAGATCGGCCAGCACCTTGTTGCGGAGTGCGTCGTCATCGATGAACTCGGCGCGCAGTTTCAGGCGCGTGATGGGCGTGCGGAGGTCATGGCCGATGGCGGTCAGCATGAGCGTGCGGTCCGTTACGAAACGGCGGATGCGTGTGGCCATCGTATTGAAGGCAATTGCGGCACGCCGGATTTCGGAAGGGCCGTTTTCAGGCAGAGCGGCTGTATTGACGTCCCGGCCCAGTGCTTCGGCGGCATTGGCCAGCGTTGTGACGGGGGCGATCAGGCGGCGTGTGGCCCAGACGATCATCGCACTCCCGGCAATGGACATGACGAGGAACGCAATCAGAAAGGTTGGTGATCCGAACGGGTTGGGCAGAGGGGTGACGAACCGGACCACGACCCAGCAGTCCCGATCCGGCAGGAGGATCGAAGTGGAGTGGGTTCGCAGTTTCTGGCCGATCAGGACCTTGCGCGGATAAAGGGACGACGGCAGCAGCGCCCATCGCACGAAGGGCGGCATGTCATGCCGGTGCAGGCTTCCCGGGAAGCGGGGGTTTCCTTCCATCGGGGGAGGCATATGGCCGTCCATCGGGTTCCCCATTGGACCCGGCATAGGGCCACCCAAGGGCGTACCGGAAGGGCCGGGGGGCATGTGGAAATCCGGGCCGTTCATGCCGGGTTCTGGAAAACCCGGTGGTCCCATATGCGGGGGCATGTCCGCACCCGGATGGGCCCCGTTTTCGTCCATCATGCCGGGCTGGGGGAAGCCATCGCGCGGATGATGCAGGAAAGGGGAAGACACTCTCGGGGGGAGGGGAATTTCATGCCCCTCGATCAACGGGTCCGGCTCTTTGAGAAGCAGGACCGTGACGTTGGAGGGGACGCGCAGGTCTTCGATGGCGTCGCGACGGTCGGCCGGGCTGGCTTCCGCGACCGTGCGGTAGATCGAAAAGACCTGCACCTGCTCTTCATGGACCTGACTGCGCTCTTCCAGATCGAAGCGGTCCAGCGCGTGGATGGCCAGTCCTGCGGCTTCCACGATGGCAAGCCCCACGATCAGCAACAGGCTGGTGCGGGTGACGAGAGATCGTGGAAGAATGTGCATTCCGGTCAGAGACGCTCGACTTCTGCCGCGAGGACATAGCCCCCGCCGCGGACCGTCTTGATGACCTGCGCATTGCGGCCGTCGTCTTCGAGCTTGCGACGCAGGCGGCTGACCGCGACGTCGATGGCGCGGTCGAACGGTCCGGCCTGACGGCCACGGAGCAGTTCCAGAAGCATGTCGCGCGTCAGCACGCGGTTTGCGCGTTCGAGCAGTGCCATCAGCAGGTCATACTCGCCACCGGTGAGGGAAACTTCCGCACCATCCGGGTTCAGCAGGCGACGACGGACGGGATCGAGGCACCAGCCCGCGAAGTGGATCTTGCGGGTATCGGCAACCTGTCGCTTGTCCTCGACGTCGATCGTCCGGCGCAGCACCGCGCGGATGCGGGCGAGCAGTTCGCGAGGGTTGAAAGGCTTGGCGACGTAATCGTCCGCACCGAATTCGAGGCCGATGATCCGGTCGGTTTCATCGCTCATGGCGGTGAGCATGATGATGGGGACGTTGTCCTGCGAGCGCAGCCAGCGCGCGACTTCAAGACCGCTCTCGCCAGGCAGCATCAGATCCAGCACCACGAGCTGGTAATGCCCGTTCGCCCAGGCCTTGCGCGCTTCGCGGGCGTCACGGGCCGCTGTGACGCGGAAATGATTGCGTTCGAGGAACTGACTCAGCAGTTCGCGGATTTCGCGGTCATCATCCACGACCAGAAGATGGGGCAGTGTTTCCGTGCTCATGACCAGAGGCCTTTCAGGAATGCTGTGACCGCGTTCGGACTGCGTGTGCCGCCCCCGATATGGGACGGCACTGCGGCGAGGTCAGGCCAGCCAGGGCGGGACAGGCAGGTTTTTCGCACGCAGGAACTCCGGGTTGAACAGCTTGGACTGATATCGGGCACCACCGTCGCACAGAATTGTAACAATCGTATGTCCGGGTCCAAGACGGCGTGCGGTGCGGATTGCCGCAGCGACATTGATGCCGGACGAGCCACCGACCGAGAGACCTTCGTTCGAGGTCAGGGAGAAAATCTGCTCCAGCGCCTCGGCATCGGGAATGCGTTCGGCGTCATCGGGTGCCGAGCCTTCCAGATTGGCGGTCACGCGGCCTTGACCGATTCCTTCGGTAATTGAACCCCCGGTAATGGTGAGGTCGTTGGACTTCACCCAACCGTAAAGGGCGGAACCTTCCGGATCGGCGAGGACGACGCGCGGCGCGGTCTTTCCGGCTGCTGCGGCCTGATCGCGCAGGCCCAGTGCGATTCCGGCCAGCGTTCCGCCCGTGCCGCAGGCGCAGGTGAAGGCGTCGATTTTTCCGCCCGTCTGTTCCCAGATTTCACGGGCTGTGGTGGCGCGGTGGCCTTCGCGGTTGGCGGTGTTGTCGAACTGGTTGGCCCAGAAGCCACCGATTTCTTCGGCGAGACGGCGCGAGACATGAACGTAATTGCCCGGATCACGATAGGGCTTGGCGGGAACAAGACGCAGATCCGCGCCGATCATGCGCAGAAAGTCCAGCTTCTCGCGGCTCTGTGTTTCCGGCACGACGATCACGGCCTTGCAGCCTACCGCATGGGCGACCAGCGTCAGGCCGATTCCCGTATTGCCCGCCGTTCCCTCAACGACCGTGCCGCCGGGTTTCAGGGCGCCGCTTTTCAGGGCATCATTGATGATTGCAAGAGCCGCGCGGTCCTTTACGGAGCCGCCGGGGTTCATGAACTCGGCTTTGCCGTAGATATTGCAGCCGGTTTCCTCGGACGCGCGTTCAAGGCGAATCAGAGGTGTGCCTCCGATCGCGGCGGTCATACCCGGGGAGACGGTCTGCCATCCGATCGTGGCAGCCTGGCGGTTCGGAGAGAGGTCGGTCATACGGTAACTCCTGTGCTGGCCCGTGCTGGGTGAATTATAGAACGTGTTTTGGAAGGATGAGAAAGAGCATGAAGGTTCTGACAGCAAGGCAGGCGTGGGACATGCTTGAAAAAAAGCATGGAACGGGCTCTGAGAATGACGCGCAGCCTGTTCTGGTGGATGTGCGCACGCCGCCGGAATGGATGCATGTGGGATTGCCCGACGCGGATGCGATGACCGCGCCGCTTCTGTGTGTGACCTGGCAGCCTGACCTTCAGCGCGAGTTTCTTGAGGCCCTGGTCGAAGCCGTTCCCGACCAGCAGACACCGCTGCTGTTCCTGTGCCGATCGGGTGTGCGGTCACATCATGCCGCACTGCTGGCGGAAAATGCCGGTTATGCGGATGTCAGCAATATCGTGGACGGATTCGAAGACCAGCACGGCCCCGGCAAGGGCTGGCGGTCCAGCGGCCTGCCGTCGGCTTACATGCCGCTGTCGGGTTCCTGATCCGCGTCGTAATGCACTTCCAACACGGCGCACCAGGGATAGCGGCTGTCGTAGCTGTGCCCTGAACTGTCGGCGATCATGCCGTTGGCATCCGTGGGGACATGGGTGAGAGCCACGGCGTCATCCACGTTGCCGCCGACAATGCTCAGCTCGTGTCCGAAAGGCTGGGCGTTCTGGTTGGTGGCGGAGACGATGCCGCAATGGGCTGGAAAGCCGTAGCTGGTCGGCAGCATGGAGAAAGTGACGGTCTTGCTCTTGCCGCGCCCGACGCAGATCAGATCGCCGAGCTTGGGAGCGTAGGTTCCGGGATCATGGGCAGTCACGCCGCTGGACTGCCCGCTGGCGGCGGCGTTGATATAGGTCGAATGATTGGGGGAATACGGGAAACGTCCATTGGCGCCCGCAATACGCATCACATACGAGATGAATGCGGCAGACCAGGCATAGTGGCCGTCATGCGCGATCTCGAAGCGGGTGCCCTGAGAGTCCGTTTTGCCCGTCCAGCCGACTTCCGTCTCATACGGGTCCTGTCCGATCCACCAGTATTCGCCGATCCGCTGCCAAAGGCCGGGGAGCCGTTCGGGCTTCAGCGCCGCATCGGTGGGTTCGGGACGGTCTTCGGGGTTATCGTCCGAGACGGGGGAGCCGAACATCCGCCATTCGCGCAGGGCGATGGCCGCGACATCCTGCCGGTTGAACGGCTCGAAATTGCGGGTGGCGAAGTCCGGAACATGGACGTCGTAACCTACCGGACCAGTAGTTCCGTTCGCATACTGGGCGTTCGGCGTGCGGGCCGGATACGGGCTGACACTCTGCTGGCTTGAACATGCAGCCAGTGCGAGCAGGGCGGCCGTAGCGGCTGCTCGCCTGAAAAGATGCGAATCTGGCACTGTTATCCTCATGTACCCGTCATGACCTCAACTTGAACGGCATGTGACACAGAGCGTCAAGGATGGAGGCTGACCGGGGAAGGGGCCACGGCCTGCCATGCCCTTATTTTTATGCAGGTTTTCTGAATGACAGGCAGCCCCACGGGAGGAAACCAGAAGCCCAGCAGAGCCGTGGATATTCCAGCACAGAATATTGTCTGCATCAGTGACATGGGTCTTGTTCTGAACAGGAATGTCAGCGTGACGATACAGACAACCGGCAGGAGGCCGAGATAGATCAACAGACAGCGGGTAAAGAGGGGCTCGCTTGCCGGGTTGTCCATGGCCATACCGAACCCGATGCAGAGTGCGGGCAGAAAGACGCTCGCGGTCAGCCCCAGAACAGCGTTTCCCGCAAGGAACGCCCGAATGATCCGAAACCATAGCGGAGCGTAGCCCTTGCAGGGTGCCGCAGACGTCACGGAGTATCGGGAAACAGTGATCGCAGCCCGGCTTCACTGGCGTCGCAACGGCCGCGCTCGGTGATGAGGCCCGTCACGAGGCGGGCTGGCGTGACGTCGAAGGCCGGATTTGCGGCCGGGCTGCCGAGAGGCGCGATGCGGACGCGGCTGGCGTCTCCTCGGGTGTCGAGGCCTGTCATGAACAGCACTTCATCCGCGCTGCGCTCTTCGATCGGGATTTCTTTTACGCCGTCACGCACGCGCCAGTCGATCGTCGAGGACGGCAGTGCCACCCAGAACGGGACGTTGTTGTCATGCGCGGCCAAGGCCTTGAGATAGGTGCCAATCTTGTTGGCCACGTCGCCCTGCGCGGTCACGCGGTCCGTGCCGACGATGACCATATCCACCCGTCCGGCCTGCATGTAATGGCCACCCGCGTTGTCTGCGATGACAGTGTGCGGCACGCCGTGACTGCCGAGTTCCCATGCCGTCAGGAGGCTGCCTTGATTGCGGGGGCGCGTCTCATCCACCCAGACATGAACCGGAATGCCTTCGTCATGCGCCATGTAGATCGGGGCAAGGGCCGTGCCCCAGTCGACGGTGGCGATCCATCCGGCATTGCAGTGCGTCAGAAGATTGACCTGTCCCTGACGGCCCTTGCGCTCCCAGATCTCGCGGATCAGTTCCAGACCGTGACGGCCGATGGATTCATTGACCTGAACGTCTTCGTCGCAGATGGCGTCGGCTTCGGCATAGCCCGCGGTGACACGCCCGGCTTCGGGAACAGCCTTGAGGTGTTTGACCATGCGCTCGATGGCCCAGCGCAGGTTGATGGCAGTCGGGCGCGTGGCGACGAGGAAGGCTGCGGCCTTGTCCAGAGCATCGTCAGACGCGTCGTCCTGTAGGGCGAACACCAGACCATAGGCGGCGACGGCCCCGATCAGCGGGGCGCCGCGCACCTGCATGGACGTAATGGCCTCGGCCACGCCGCCGACGTCCCGGAGTTCCAGAAGCTCCACAGCCCAAGGGAAGCGGGTCTGGTCGAAAATCCGGATGCTGTTGGCATCGTCGGACGGGCGCCAGAGGCTGCGATAAGAAATGCCATTGATTTTCAAGGGAACGCTCCTCGGAAGGCCGGAAAGACTGGGCTGCAACGGGAGCGCGAACGACCCCATGCTGACTGAACTGCTGGGTTCTGCATGTGCGTGATCTGCGGGCCTGACTCAAGCCCCTGTGCATGAAACTTTCATGCACAGGGGGCGAAACGTCTGCAAGCGCAGGATTTTCAACGCTGGACGGCGTCGAGGATGACCTTGGCCCCGACGGTCCACGGAACGGGTTTGAACTCGCTCCGCACCTTCTGCGTCCAGGCCGCCAGATCTTCCGGATCGTCGATGACCTGACGGATCAGGGCATAGGCTTCCCCAAGGTTGCGCGGGTTGAAGTAACGCCCGAGCGGTCCGCCTGCTTCGGGGATGGAGGTCGTGTTGGAGGCGATGCAGGGACGTCCCATGGCCAGACCTTCCGTCACCGGTAGGCCCCAGCCTTCGAAGAAAGACGGGAAGACCGAGAAGCTGCAATCGGAATAGAGGCGCCGCAGTTCGGCATCGGACGGGTTCTGGATGAAGCGGATCTTGCCATCCAGCCATTTCGTATTCTCAAGCTGCTGCATGAGATCGGAAACGAGCCAGCCCGGACGCCCCGCGAATAACAGCGTCGGAACCTGATCGACCGGCATATCTTCCAGCATCTGCCGCCAGATCCGGAAGAGGAGCATGTGGTTCTTGCGGGCCTCGATCGTGGAGACGAACAGGACATAGGGCTCGCTTACCAGACGTTCGGTTGGCATGACGGTTTCCGCCAGTCCGAACTCCGTTCCCATCGGAACATGCTGGACCGTGATTCCCGTTCCGATGCCTTCTTCCGCAAGATAGGACTGGACGTCCTGTGCTGTGGCACGGCTGTTGGCGAAGATGATGTCCGCCAGCGGTAACACGGCATGATGCCAGGCCCGGAACGTCGTAATCACGCCAATATGGCACCATTCGGGGCAGCGGATGGGAGCCAGATCATGCATCAGGAGCCCGAAGGAGACCCGCAGTTCATCACGCAGCCACCGGACTGTCTGGACATAATTCTCATGATGCCACGGAGAACCCAGCGTCAGGAAGACGTCCCCAGCCTCGACAGCTTCCGCCAGGGGGGTTCCTTCGGCGTGCTGCGCGGCGTCGGTGCTTGACTGCTGACGTCGGCGGCGCAGAGCCGCCTTGCCTTCGTTGACCGCCAGTCTTCCCAGCCCGGCCCACAGGCTCGCCAGTCCGCCCAGAACCTGTCCTTCCGTTTGCAGGATGCCGGTCAATGCCTGACGGTGTGTTTCGTTCTCGGCGAACTGCATGGCGGAAAACAGCGGCGCCGAGGCTTTTGCGGCTTTGGCGCCGCTGTCTTTCATGACCTGCCGCAGCAGCGTGTCGACTACCGACCAGTCGATGGTGCGGAAATCGCGCGGATCGTGTTTGTTCGCCCCGCGGCGTACAAACTGGACGTTGTGGCCGTGTAGGGTCCGCAGGCCTGCGCAGAGCTCGAACACCACACGCTGAATGCCGCTCGGACGGCCATGATGCACGAGGTGGAACAGCAGGTCGTCGACGTCGATCCAAAGGGTCATGACGCTCTCCCGTCCACATACGCGGCGTGACAGGCGTCCAGAATGGCGTCAGCAGTGTGCTCCCACGGGGTGGGTTTAAACTGCGTCCGGACCTGCTCCTGCCATTTCGTCAGGCCTTCGCGGTCTTCGATCGTTTCACGGACGACGCGGTAGGCATCGTCGGTGTTTTCCGGATCGAAATAGCGCGACAGCGGGCCGCCGGCTTCTGGGATGGAAGTGGCGTTCGAGGCCACGCAGGGACGGCCATGGATCAGGCTTTCCGTCACCGGCAGGCCCCAGCCTTCAAACAGGGATGGGAAAAGCGTGAACATGCAGCCGTCATACAGATGCGCCAGTTCGTCATCCGACGGGTCGCGCAGAAGACGGATCTTGCCACGCAGCCAGTCGGTATTTTCAAGCTGCTGCATGAGGTCGGAGACGAGCCAGCCGACCCGTCCTGCGAAAACAAGCGTCGGCACCTGTTCGGGAGGCAGATCAGCGACCAAACGACGCCAGACGCGGAACGCCAGAATATGGTTCTTGCGCGCTTCGATGGTGGAGACGAACAGGACATAGCTTTCTGGTGCAGGCAGTCCTTTCGGACGTTCACCTGTCACTTTGCGAGGCGGCCCGAACCCGCTGCCAATCGGCACGGTCTGCACGGGGGCCAGCAGCTTCAGGCGATGTTTCCGGGTATAGTCATCAATGGTTTTCGCCGTAGCGTGGCTGATGGCTAGAAGGCGTCCGCACTGCGGGAGGGTCGTATCCAGCCAGTGCCGGAAATCCCGGATCAGGGACAGCGCACACCATTCCGGTCGGATGGCGGGAATGAGATCGGACAGTAGCAGGACAGGCTGGATGCCATACGCTTTGCGCATTCTGGCCAAACGGTCGCCGAAGCCGGGCTCCGACCATGCTGCGCCGAGGATCAGGAAGATATCGCCGGGCTTTGGCTGATTGGCTGTGTCGGCCGTAATTGACGACTGCATCACAGCCGGTGTCCGGGCGTTTCCCGTTTCCGAACGGCGCGTCATCTGTTTTTGCACGAAACGGCGTAAAAGGCGCAGGGCGCGCAACTGATTTACGGCCATCGTCAGCAGAGGACGTGCCAGTTCCGGCGGCAGGCTTTCGATGCGTCTGATGGCGGTGTGGCGCAGATTTCTTACAAAAGCACGGGGCGTTTTGCGCGACTGGGGCGCCGGGCGACTGTCATGTGCGACTTTTTCATCGGCACGCACGACGAAAAGATTTTCCAGATCGTCGAAAGACACCGTGGAAACAAGCTGTGTTTCGTCTTGTCCGCGTCGGATCAGGGCAATATTGCCCATACCCGGTTTGGTTGCGGCCTGTTTGCGGATGACATGCAGGATTTCGTAGACAAGTCGCTGAATTCCGCTGGGGCGCGAATTGTTTTCGAAATACTGGAAAATGTCTTCGACGTCGATCCAGATGGTATAATCTGCTTGCATATGTCCGGACTAGCTTTGTGGCGGCCGACAGGGATGCCGGTCTGTCAAACGATATTAGTGTTAAAGTTTAGGTAAGCCCTACCGGATGGGCAAGGGGAGCGGGGACAAGGCAGAGCCTTCGTTCCGCAGGATTGATTGGGTCAGGGGAGTTCTGTTGTGAACAGCGTTACGGTTCGTCAATGCGTCATTCTGCTGGAGGATCCTGTATCACACGCCTTGCCTCTGTCGCTTTTGCCCCGTGGAGATAGGCCGTTTCTCGCTTGGCTTATGCGGGAAATGCAGCGTTTTGGTGTCAACGAGTTCATAATTCTGACTGCACAGGGCTCGCAGGACGCTTTGACTGCTATTGAAAGTCTTGGTTCTTTCCTCCCCAGACCCGCCAAAATCGTCATAAGCGTTGCACCGCCCGGGCTGGGCAGCGGGGGGGCGCTTCGTCATGCCCGACCGCATCTGCGGGAAAAATTCCTCATATGTCCCGCAAACACATTGTTTTCCTGCAATCTGGCGCGTTTGCTGACACACGCACGGAATGGACACTGGATGCTGTTGCGCCCGGTCACTTTGCCGGAGCAGCAGACAGAAGTCTTTTTGCGTGCAAACGGGCTTGTGTCGTTTCACCAGAACCGTGACGACTTGGAAAAGTCAGTTTTAGTGAGGACCGGCCTCTGTCTTTTTGATGTCTCGATCTGTGAAATGCTGTCGGAGACCTGCTCTTTGGAGCAAGACGTGCTTCCAAAGTTGGCGGAAAATGGAACGCTCCGGGGTCTCTCGCTGACAGGGGATTTTTACGATTGTGCGAATGACAGCAGGTTGGAAAAGACGCTGCAGGAGATGTCGCTGAATTTGCGCCGTCCGGCCGTTTTTCTGGATCGTGACGGCGTCATTAACCGGGACTTTGGATGGGTCGGAACGCGCGAACGGTTCGAATGGGAGCCCGGTGTTCGCGAGGCCATCGCCAGAATGACCGAAAGTGGCCATCACGTTTTTATCGTGACCAACCAGTCCGGGATTGCACGGGGGTTCTATTCCGAAGCCGACCTTATGGTTCTTATGGACTGGGTTATCGACAGCATCCGCGAGCATGGCGGGACTGTGGATGACTGGCGGTACTGCCCCATGCACCCAGAGGCCGAAGTCGAACGTTATCGAGGGCATAGCGTGGACCGCAAACCGTCGCCCGGTATGATCCTTGATCTGTTGCAACGATGGGAACTGGATCCTGCGCGTTGCGTCCTGTTTGGAGACCAGCCGACCGACATGCAGGCTGCATGTGCGGCAGGCCTTCGAGGGATCATGGTGGGACCTGACAAACTGTCCGATCTGTTTCCAGAAATGGGCAGGTCATTGTGTGAGAATGAGTTTCCGGAAAGTCCTCGACAGTCTGTAAGGTGAAAGTTACAATTCGTATCAAATAGTCTGATTGGAAAGATGATGGCATCTTACAGGAACACGCAGGCCTCCCCGTCTCGTATTTCCTCGAAGGCGCAGCAGTCCGGATGCCGTGACCCTGAGGAGAGGGTTTGCCTGAGCGCGGTGGAAAAATATCGGCTGTTGCGTGAGACCCGTCGTGTTGTCAGGAGAGAGCGTCTGGCTGACGAACGTAAATCCGGAACGTGTCAGGATAGGTGATCTCTGGAGATTCTGGCATTTTTCTGAGGTATGACGGTCGTATCGGTCATCCCCGGACAGGCTGACAGATCTGCGAGAGGAGCAGGTCGGCCCATCAGGAAGCCCTGTGCCGTCGTGCAGGATGTATGACGCAGCATGTCGAGTTGTGCGGCGGTTTCTACACCCTCGGCGATAACTTCCATCGACATGGCATGTCCCAGCGTCATGATGGCGCTGACGATGCTCTGGGCCTGTGGATCGTTCAACATGTCTCGGATGAAGGAACGATCGATCTTGATCCGGTCAAACGGAAAGCTACGCAGATAATTGAGACTTGAAAATCCGATACCAAAATCGTCCATGACAATCTTGACGCCCAGAGCGCGGATTTTGCCCATGGTTTCCAGATTGCGCTGTACAGCGTCCAGAAATATGCTTTCCGTCAGTTCGAGTTCGAGCCTTTCCGCAGCGAGACCCGTCTGAAAAAGCGTCTGGATGACGGCTGCATACATGTCGTCATGCGCGAACTGGACTGCGGAAATATTGACGGCGATCCTGATATGCTCCGGCAGTCTGCTTGCCTGAGCACAGGCTTCGAGCAGTACCCAGCGGCCAATCGGGACAATGAGGTTGCAGTCTTCCGCAACCGGGATGAATTCGTTCGGGGCAATCACACCCCTGACCGGGTGTTGCCAGCGAAGCAGGGCTTCGACGCATTCGACTCTGTTTGTTTTAAGGCAGATCAGAGGCTGGAATTCGAGAAAAAACTCGTTTGATTCGAGAGCCCGTTGCAGGTCATGTTCCATTTCGCAGCGATGCTGGACATTTGCCTGCATGACAGGATTGAAGCTGATCCAGTCTGGCGACTGAAGACGACGGGCTTCGCTCAGGGCAAGTTCAGCATAATGGCAGGCCGTCTCGAAGCGGTATGTATCAAATGGAATCAGGCAGCAGCCGATACTGGCTGTGATGTGGATTCTGTGTCCATCCACGGGCAGTGTGGTGTGAAAGATATCCCGTGTAATCTGTGCCCAGTGTGTGGCCTCAGTGGGCTGTTCGTACGGGAAAGGGCAGAAAACTCCGAACTCGTCGCTGCTGAAGCGTGCAACGATGCAGTCATCACTCAGGAATGTCTGAAGGCGTTGTCCGATCGCTTCGAGAAGGTCGTTGGCGATTCTGGTGCCGTAACGCTCGTTGATGGTGCGGAAACGGTTGATGTTGACGTGCAGGAGAATACCTGCGGCTTGCGGCACTGCATGCTTGAGGAAGAAGTCTTCGAGATGTCTCTCGAACTCTGTCCTGCTGCACAGGCCCGGGGCAGAGTCCGGAGGCAGAATGTCTGTGGCGGGAGAAAGAGACCTGAGGAATGTGACGGCCAGCGCCAGACAGTCTTTGTCGTTTCGGCGAAGGGGAGTCAGTCTGAACTGGACGGGAATAGCCTCTTTCTGCAGCGTCATAAGAAGGCCGGAATGGTACTGATTATCCGGCAGGGCTTTTAGAGCGGCGGGAAGGATCTCTTCGAGCGGGGGGAAATTCTGGAGGTCGGTCCCGAGGCAGGAAAGGAGAGATCTGTTGGCCTCAATGATCCGGCCCTGATACAGAATGGCCAATCCCTCGCTGGAGGCGTCGGCGAGATGGTGAATCGGAAAGAGTGTTTTGATATTTTCCCGGGACGCAGTCCTCGGAAGGCGTGTGTCCGCGCAGGGGCGTTCTCCTTCCTGACCTGTTCTCTGGGAAATACGCACAATCATTTCCATCCGTTAATCTCGATGTAAGATGCCTTGGCTTCTGTTAAGAAACTGGAAATGTCGGACAGTCAGGAATCGCTCAAACTGCAACAAAATGTTGCTGAGACCGAATTTGACACGATTCAGGCCCCTGTCCTGACCATTCTTCCGCCGCGCGAGCGTTACGAAGCAGGTCATGCGGGGGCAATTTCCCTGCTGGTTAGCCGTCTTGCCGGCGCTGGAGATGTCGTCGCGGGAAGGGTGGCGGTGGGCGTGCCTTTACCCGGCGGTCGTTATCAACCGTTAATCGTGCCAAGGGTTCCTCTTTCGCATGGGTGGCGTTTGCGTTTTGCCTGTGTGGCGATGATGCGGTCGTGTCGGCCAGCGCTCACGGAAATTCACAACCGGCCGGATCTGGCCCGGTTTCTGGCGCGGTTTGGGCCGGTGCGTCTGGTTCTGCACAATGATCCCTGCGGGATGAGGGGCGCGCGGTCGGTCCGACAGCGTGAGGATCTGGCGCGACATGTGCTGGTCTGTGGTGTTTCGGACTGGGTCATCCAGCGTTTCCGGGAAGGCTGCGGCCCGATCCGAACTGAGGTGCAGCCCAACTGTCTGGATCTGTCCGCACTGCCAGTCTCACACGACAGGCAGAAGACGGTCCTGTTTGCCGGGCGGGTCGTGGCGGACAAGGGTGTGGATGCGTTTGTCCGCGCCTGGGGTCAGATCAGAGCGCGTTATCCGGGGTGGCGGGCTGTTATCATGGGAGCGGATCGGTTCGGGCCGGACTCTCCCGAAACGCCTTATCTGAAGCAGCTTCGGCCTCTTGCGGCTGCTGCCGGGATCGTGATGACAGGGTATCGGCCTCATGAGGCTGTTCTGGCCGTGATGGCGGAGGCGGCAATCGTTGTGGTGCCAAGCCGCTGGCAGGAGCCATTTGGCATGACCGCGCTGGAAGCCATGGGATGTGGCGCGGCGGTTGTGGCGTCTCCTGTGGGCGCGTTGTCGGATCTGGTCGGAGACGCGGCGCTGTTGGCGGCACCGGACGCCCCCGGCGAACTGGAGCAAACCCTGAGCCGTCTGATGGACGATGACGGTCTGAGGGTCAGGCTGGGTGTAAAAGGGCGGGAACGGGCGACCCTGTTCGATGTTGGGGCGGCCCGCAGTCGCGTGGAAGAACTGCGGCATGCGGCGATTGCGTTTGCCCGGCGGAAGCCGCAGTCCTGAGAGAATTAGTCCCGCTGGGGCGGGGCCATAAATGTCGGGTCGATGGCGTTCGGCACATGGCGCGCCAGAATGTCGTCCACGGCTTTCTTTTCTTCGTCCGTCAGGGTCCAGCCGAAAACGTCCTTTACACCTGAGACCTGTTCAGGCTTGCGGGCACCCCACAGGGCGATGACCGGCCCCTGATCGAGAACCCAGCGGACAGCAAAGGCCATGGTCGATTTGCCGCGTTTTTCGGCGAGTTTTTTGAAGTCTTCGACGGCTGCGAGATAGTTCTCGAAGTTCGGCTTCTGAAATTTCGGATCGTTTGAGCGCAGATCATCCTTGGGGAAGGTCGTGTCGTGGCTCATCTTGCCAGTCAGCAGGCCACGACACAGGGCGCCGTAAGCCAGAATGACGGCATTGTGCTTTTCGGCATACGGCAGGATGTCCTTTTCGATCGTCCGTTCGAACAGATTCAGCGGTGGCTGGATCGTGGCGATCGGGGCGACTTCGCGGAAAATATCCATCTGTTCGGGCGAGAAATTGCTGACGCCAAGGGCGCGGATCTTGCCTTCCTGATGGAGCTTCTGGAGTTCGCGGGCGCTTTCGTCGATGGGGGTCTTGTCATCAGGCCAGTGGATCTGTTCGAGATCGATTGTTTCGACACGCAGGCGACGCAGCGAGTCCTCGACCTCTTTGCGGATGCGCGCCGGGCGGGAGTCCCGGAAGACCTTCATGTTCTTTTCGTCTTCGCCAGCCCAGTGCAGACCGAGTTTGGTGGCGATGTGGGCCTTGTTCGGCTTTTCGGCGAGGGCGCGACCGACGACTTCTTCCGAATGGCCAAAACCATAGACCGGGGCCGTGTCGATCAGGTTGATCCCTTCGTCGAGGGCCGCATGAATGGTGCGGACGCCATTGTCATCGTCGGGGCCGCCCCACATCCAGCCGCCGATGGCCCATGTGCCAAGAGCGACGCGGGAAAGGGGCGTGTCGATGCCGGGGATGAGGATGGTGTCGGATGCCATGATTGTCTCCACTCGAAATAGACAGTAACGAAAAAGCGCTTCGGACTGTAAGTGGTTGCATGCGAAGCCGAAACCTTCCATCCACTTAAGATGCGCTTCTCTCCTTCCACTGTGACCCGGATCGGCCGATGGGCTGCCCTGGTTCTGCCTCTGGCCCTGACGCATGTGCGCGTGGCAGGTGAGGCCGATCTTGATCTTCTGGCTGTTCTGCTGCTGCTCCATTCTTCGCTGATCGGGCGGCGTGAGGGGGGATGGGACTGGCTCCGGGAACCTTGGGTTGTCGCCACGTTCTGCTGGTGGAGTTGGCAGGTTCTGTGCACGCTGTGGGTATCGCCGGGACATGGGGCGCTGGGTCAGGCGCTTCTGGCGATCCGTTTTCCGCTTGCAGCGGCTGCGTTGGGCTGCTGGCTGCTCCGGGATGCGATCTGGCGCAGACGTGTGCTGTGGCTGACCTGTGCGTGCGGGGTTTATATTGCCGTTCAGATGATGGTTCAGGCCGTGTTCGGGCGCAATCTGTTCGGGATTCCGCGATTTCATGACGGAACGCTGACGGGGCCGTACGAGCACCCTCGCGCTGCTGCACCATTGTCCCGACTGATCTTGCCGCTGTTGATGGTGGGATGTGCGGTGGCGGAAAAGGCGGGCAGTCGTCTGATGCGAACGCTTGGGCTGTGTGCCGCCACAATTCTGGCCGTTGGGATCATGGTGCTGGCGGGGCAAAGGATGCCGCTTGTGCTCTCGCTTCTGGGGATCGGGGTGTGTGCGCTACTTTATCGGCCCATGCGTCCGGCCGCGCTGGCGGCGGCGGCGATGCTGCCGGTTCTGGTGCTGGTGGCGCGGGTGTTTTCACCCAGGAGCTTCTTTCATCTCGTGACATTGGCGCGGCAGCAGCTCACGCATTTCGGTCAGTCGCCTTATGGGGAAATCTACACCCATGCGGTCGTGATGGCGCAGGCGCACCCTTGGATCGGGCAAGGCTATGACGCCTACCGGCATTTCTGCTCAGACCCGTCCACCTTTCATGGCCTGCCAGGACTGTCGGAGGCCGTGCCCGAGAGGGGGTGGCTGGATCTGTGTGTGCAGCATCCGCACAACCATTATCTTCAGGCGCTGGTCAATGCCGGAGTACCGGGGCTGATCCTGTTCGTCTTGATGATTGCGACATGGCTGAAGGCGATCTGGCCGGGGCGGGATGGCCATGCGATTGCGATCGGTCTGTTTGCGGCGGTGTTGATTCAGGAATGGCCCATCGCCTCGACGTCGGACTTCCTGAACCTGCCGCTGAGTGGCTGGGGGTTCCTGCTGCTGGGGTTGGCGCTGGCCTATCGGGCCCTGCCGATACGGAACGGGTTTCAAGCGGGCGGGGTCCGGCCTATATCGTAAGGCAGATTACGGAGGCCTTATGTCCAGCACCCCTGACACGACTGTCACGCCGACACGGAGCGGAACCGTTCCCGTAACGGTTCTCACCGGCTTTCTTGGCGCCGGCAAGACGACGCTTCTCAATCATATCCTGACGGCCGAGCATGGTCGCAAATATGCGGTTGTTGTGAATGAGTTCGGCGAACTCGGGATCGACAACGACCTCGTGGTGGATGCGGACGAGGAAGTGTTCGAAATGAACAACGGCTGCATCTGCTGCACGGTGCGCGGAGATCTGATCCGCATTCTGGGTAGTCTGCTGCGGCGTCGCAACCGGTTTGACGGCATCATCGTCGAAACGACCGGACTGGCCGATCCAGCCCCGGTCGCGCAGACATTCTTCGTGGACGAGAACCTCCGCGAAAAGGCGCGTCTGGACGCGGTTGTGACGGTTGTGGATGCATTCAACGTCATGGAAACGCTGGACGAAAGCCCCGAAGCCGTCAACCAGATCGCGTTCGCGGATGTGATCGTGCTGAATAAGGTCGATCTGGCGGATGAAGAGCGCCGCAAGGACATCGTGGCGCGTCTGAAGAAGATCAACGCCGTGGCGCAGATCCATGAGGCGCAGCATGGCGGCGTGAAGCTGACGGACATTCTGGATCAGGGTGGCTTCGATCTGGCGCGCGCGCTCAAGACGATGCCGGACTTCCTGGAGAACGATCACCATTCCCACGAGGAAGGCATCACCAGCATTTCCCTGAGCATCAAGGAGCCGATCGACCAGCCCCGTTTTCAGGCATGGATCGGGGCGATCCTTCAGGAGCAGGGCGCGGACATTCTGCGGGCCAAGGGCATTCTGCATTTCAAGGGCGAGCAGAACCGTTTTGCATTTCAGGCCGTGCATATGATGGCAGATGGGGATTTCATCGGCCCGTTCCGCGAGGGGGAGAGCCGGGAGTCCCGTCTGGTGTTCATCGGGCGCAATCTGAACCGCCCGCAGCTTCGGCGCGGCTTTGAAAGCTGCATTGCGGTATGATGCAGGATCTTCTGGCGGACCGGGGTGCTGAGCGCCGGTTCGAGAGCCCGATCGTTCATGTGGTCTCCTCCCGCGACGGGCGCAGCTTTGCGGCGCTGACGGTGGATGGGGAGCTTGTTCTCATTCCGCGGGATCGTCTGCGGGATGCGGAAAGCTGGACGGTCGTCTCCGTGCATGACGGCGGGTTATGTCTGGCTCAGGGCTGTGAGCCGGATTCGTTCCTGTCGGGCGGTGAGGACGGGAAGCTCGTCCGGACTTTTGCCGATGGGCGCACGGACGTGTTGCACGAAGGGCGCCGCTGGATCGACTGTGTGGCCAGTACGACAGGTCATCTGGCGTTTTCGTCCGGCAAGCAGATCGAGGTCCGTGCGGCGGAAGGCCACCAGACGCTCAAGGTGCTGGAACATCCCTCCACCGTGACCGGCATCGTGTTCGATGCGAAGGGCAAGCGGATTGCGGCGTCACATTATAATGGTGTGTCGATGTGGTTCGTGCAGGCCAAGGTCGACAGCGTGCGGCCGTTCGAATGGAAGGGCAGCCATATCGCGATTGCCATCCATCCGGGCGGAGAGGCGCTCGTGACGTCCATGCAGGAAAACGATCTGCATGGCTGGCGCCTGTCTGACGGGCATAACATGCGCATGAGCGGCTATCCCAAGCAGGTGAAGTCCATGGCCTTCACGCGTAACGGGCGCTGGCTTGCGACGGCGGGAGCCGATGCGATTGTGCTGTGGCCGTTCACGGGTGGTGGCCCGATGGGCAAGGCTCCGGCGGAACTGGCCCGGCTGCCGGGTCTGTTTGTCAGTGCGGTCTGCCCCAATCCCAAGGAAGACATCATCGCTGCGGGCTATGAGGACGGGACGGTTGTTCTGGCGGAAATCGGCGGAGGGGACCAGCGCGTGCTGCCGCTGTGCTCGGGACAGGATACGAAGCGCGGCAAGGTGACGTCGCTGGGCTTTACGCCGCAGGGTGGCGCGCTGGTCTTCGGGACAGAAGACGGGGTTCTGGCGGCAATCGATCTGTCCAGCGGCGGTTGAGCCATGCTTGTGCCCGATGCGTGCTGACGCAGCGGGTCAATTGTTGCTGGAGCGGAAACGCGGTATGTCTGTCTGATGCAGGACAGGGTTCCTGTTCAGGAGGCGGATCTGGAGACTCTATCATCGTCCGCCGTGCAACCGGGCAACTCTGCCGGGCTGGGCGCCTACGGAGACCTGGAAGCATTTTCTGATCTCGATCTGGACGATCTTGCCATCGCTGCGGCGTCATTATGCCGCACGCCAATCGCACTGGTCAGTATTCTGGACGGAGATCAGCTCTGGTTTTCCGCGCGTGTCGGAACCGATCAGACCTATGGCGCGCTGGAAAATTCCGGATGTGCGGCTGTCATAGCTCGACGGGCGCCGGTGGTGATCACCGATATGATGGCCGATCCGGAGACGCGCAGGAACAGTCTTGTCTGCGGTGCGCCGGGTCTGCGGTTCTATGCGGGATATCCGTTGTTTACAGCCGAAAACGAGATTTTCGGGACATTATGCGTCGTAGATCTGCAAAAACGTCCGCAGGGGCTTTCACAGCGCGAGCATGACGGCTTGGCCGCTCTGGCCCGGCAGACCATGCGGCTGATGGAACTGCGTCGGGAGACGATCGCACAGGAACGGCGACTGGCTGCGCAGCAGCTCCGTCGCAAGCGTGTTGCCCGAGAGGCCCGTCAGGCAGAAGCGGAACGGCGGCAGGCGCGCGAAAAATATGCACTCCATCAGGCTGCGGGCGCGGCAGGAGGCGTGGGTATTTATGAATACGATCTGGTCAGTGGGGACATCACCGTTTCTCCTGAAGTCTGTCGTATTATCGGCATGCCCGTCACCGAAGTCGTGACCGCACCACAATGGGCCCAGCGGGTGCATGAGGATGACAAGGCACGGATTCCGCTTCTGTCAGAACTTCTGGACGGTTCTGCTCCCCTGAAACTGGAATACCGGATTGTCCGGGATGATGATCGCAAAGAGCGCTGGGTTCTGCGTCAGGGCGTGCTGGACAGGGACGCGTCCGGACGTCCGGTCCGACTGATCGGAACGCTTCAGGACATCACCCCGGAGAAAAACGCGACCAGTCGTCTGACCACGTTGCTCGCGGTTGAGGATGCCCTGCGTGCCGCCACGACCCGCAGGCAGGCTCTGACAGAGGCCTGCGAACTTCTCGGGCGCAGGCTTGAGGTCCAGCGTGTCGGGTTTGCGGCCATTACAATGCGTGATGAGGTTTTCACCATCGATCATGGCTGGTGCAGCCCTGATGTGCCGCCGATTTCGGGGGTTTTTACATTTCAGACATTTCGCCGCACGTCCAATTTTCTTCGTAGTGGCGCTGTTCTCATTCTGGACGATCTTTCCAATCCGTCCTGGATGGAGGAAGAACAGGAGGCCTGTCGCGCGCTGGGTGTGGAGGCGCAGATCATTGTTCCGAAAATGGATCATGCTGAACTGACGGGCTGTCTGTTTGTCCATAGCGCCACGCCACGAGACTGGACGCTGGATGAGACGTCCTTCATCCGCACAGGCTCTGATCGGATTTTTACGGCGCTGGACGAATGGGAGGCCGAGGCGCGGCAGGAAATCGTCAATCATGAAATCCTGCATCGTCTCAAGAATACGCTCAGCATCGTCCAGAGTCTTGCGCATCAGGGATTCCGGAACGTGGATGATCAGGGGCCGCTTGCAACGTTCACATCCCGTCTGGTGGCGCTCAGTGCGGCGCACGATTTGCTGATGCGTCGGAACTGGCAGTCCACCGATCTGGCCAGTCTGGTTCGCGGAGTGCTGACGCCGCTGGGCGTTGAAGAGCGGGTCGAGGTGTCCGGACCGTTTCTCAAGCTCGGACCCGATACGGCGACCTCCTTTTCGATGGCGCTGCACGAACTGGCAACCAACGCCGTGAAATATGGCGCCCTCAGTGTTCCGGACGGGAAGGTGTCCCTCAGCTGGACGATTACGGGCGCAGAGGCCGTGATGACGCTGAAGTGGCGGGAGACAGGCGGACCGCCCGTTACACCGCCGAAGCGAACCGGATTTGGCGTCCGTCTTCTCAGGTCCGGACTGGGCCGACACGGAAAAACGGAACTTCATTACGCGTCAACGGGTTTATGTGCGGATCTGACTGCGCCGACCCTGTCGCTCGCAACACTCTGAGACTGACCGGAGACCTGTGATTTTTATGCCCCAGGACCCTGAGACACGGCCCACCATCCTGATTGTCGAAGACATCGTGTTCATTCGCATGATGACGGAAGACTATTTCGAGGGTGCCGGTTTCAGAACCCTGAGCGCGCGTTCGACGGCGGATGCCATTGCGTTGCTTGAGACGGACCCGACGATCCGTTACCTGTTTGCCGATATTCATCTGCCTGATGGAGAAGACGGTCAGAAGCTAGCGGAAATTGCACGCAAACGCTGGCCCCCCGTGAAAATCATCCTGACATCCGCGGACATGCCCGCAGATCAGGTCCGACTGCCGATACGCGGTCTGTTCGTTCCCAAACCCTATAGTCTCGATCAGGTCAGAAAGACTTTCGAGACAATGACCTGATCAGGATTGCTGACTGGAGGGGCGGTCGGTATGTCCGAGGTCGCGTTCGGGGTCGATGATGTCCCGCACGCGCTGTTTCAGGTCCTTGGGGCCGGGGAACCCTCCGTCGCGTTTGCGCTCCCAGATCAGCGTCTCGTCCACATGAATTTCGAAACGGCCTCCGGTATCGGGGATCAGCGCGACTTCGCCCAGAGCCTGACCGAATGTCGACAGCAGTTCCTGAGCCATCCAGCCGGAACGGAGCAGCCAGTTGCACTGGGTGCAGTAGCGGATGGAAATTCGGGGCGCAGTGGACGTCATGGGGCGATCCTGTCGGGCTCTGGAGCTTGGATATTGTCATGAGGGCTTCATGCGGAAAAGCCTTCGCGTCAGGAGCGCCCGACGCTAAGGGTAGGGGTATTACTCTCTGACGGGATGTTCCGGCCCATGCGTTCTGCCACTCGTTTGCCTGTTGCCTTACTTTTATGTGCTTCTGTTCTCTCGGCCTGCGCTCCATCAGCGCGGCATAACGAAGCATTGCCTGAAAGTGCGGCACCGGACGAGCGGCTTGTTCTGGCACCGCCTCCCGTGAAAGGGAGCGCGGCGCAGATTGACGATGACCGGGTGTTCCGTGCCACGCGCGCCCTGAAGGACACACCGCGCTGGCAACTGGCTCAGAGCGACGCGGATCTGGACCCGGCACATCTGGTTCGGGATTTCTCGTGTGCGGCAGGGTTCGATCTCGACCTCGCAAAGGCGCCCCATCTGGCGCGGGTGTTAGAGCGAATCCGCCATGCTGTTGGCCGTCGGACATCCGAAGCCAAGACATTCTGGCACCGCACGCGCCCCTTTGTAGGCACGAATCTGCCGATCTGCACGTCTCCCGATGGGCTCGGGCTGCACGCGTCTTATCCTTCAGGCCATACAACGGCGGGATATGGCATGGCGCTGCTTTTGGCACATCTGATGCCCGAACATGCCACGGCGCTGCTTCAGCGTGGGCGGGTGTTCGGAGAGAGCCGGATCGTGTGTGGCGCGCATTGGAAATCCGACGTTCAGGCCGGTTATCTGAATGCGTCGTCTCTGATGGATGCGCTTTTGGCCAATCCGGACCTTCAGGACGATCTGACAGCGGCACGGCGTGAACTGCTGGCGATGCAGGTCCATCCGGTCGCGCCCGATGCGGCACGTTGCGCGGTAGAACAGGAGGCTGCGACGCACTCTTTGCTCAGCGAACCCTGAGGCGGGACGGACGGCGCTCCTGAAAAAATTAGGGTGCCGGTTTTTGCTTGTCCGTCGGGGGCGGGGTGTGATGGGCGCCGCGATCGTTCGCTTCCATGAAGCGGTCGGCAAGGCAGCTATAGAGCGAATGCGGGCAGATCATTTTTGACACGCCGAACGCCAGAAAGGACGTGGCCAGCAGCGCAAGCGTAACCTGCTGGTTGTCGCACATTTCCATGACGATGATGGTTGCGGTCAGGGGGGACTGCGACATGCCGCAGAAATACGCCACCGTACCCAGCAGGACGACCGCGCCGGGCGTGGTGTGCGGCAGGAACTGCTCCACCCAGCCGCCAATTCCTGCGCCGATGGCGAGTGACGGGGCGAACATGCCGCCGGGGATGCCGGAGCAGTACGAGACGATCATCGCCAGATATTTGAGGACGAAGAACGAGGCCGGATAATGCTCGGTCCCGTTGAAAATGGCGCTGGCCTGATCGTAGCCCGTGCCGTAGGTCGCGCCTTTGGAGAGGAGGCCGATCAGGGCCAGTATGAAGCCGCAGGACGCGGCAAAGGCGATCGGACGTGTGGCGGCGAAGTGTCCGACCCACCCCGGAATGCCGCGTGAGGCTTTGATGAGAATGGCCGAGAAGCTGCCTCCCGCAAGACCGCCGAGAATCCCGCAGGTCAAAACCGCGATCCATGCCGTGCCGACAGGAACGTCCACGTCTGCATGGCCGAAATAGGTGTAGTTTCCGATCAGGGCGATGGCCGTGACGCCGGAGAGGACGACAACCGTGAGGGTACGGCCCGAGGTCTTCTGTTCGAAAGAATGGGAGAGTTCCTCGATGGCGAACATGATCCCGGCGAGGGGCGTATTGAACGCTGCGGCCATGCCTGCCGCGCCACCTGCAAGGATCATGCTGCGTCGCGCGGCGATGTTCGACTGTCCCAGCAGGCGCGAGAAGGCGTGCATGATGGACGCCCCAACCTGCACGCTCGGGCCTTCGCGCCCAATGGATGCGCCGCAGATCAGGCCGAAGGAGGTCAGCAGGATTTTGCCAAGCGAGGTCTTGAGGGACAGCACGCGGTCCACAACCGCGACATTTTCGATATGCAGGGTCGCGATTGTTTGGGGAATGCCGGAGCCCTGTGCGCCCTTGAAGATGGTCCGCGTGGCCCATGTGATGAGCGCCAGTCCGACCGGGGCTACGACCAGCATGGCCGCAGGGTGCCAGGCGATGATCTGATGGCGCACACCTGCCGCCCAGTCGCCTACTCTCGCGAACAGCACAGCCACGATACCGACCAGAACCGCGCCGAGCCAGTAGACCGCCGTGCGGCGCCACTGGTTCGTTGTTACTTGTGCCGAACGCTTCAGATGCAGAATGCGGTCTTTGCGGCGCATGGCATGGGCAGAGGAACGCACATCTGTGGCCGGAGGCTCTGCGGGAACAGCGGCAACGGGAGAAGGAGGCGGTGTATCGGCCAATATTCGGACGTCCGGGAAGGAGGGTCGGGCTGTGGAGGATACGCCCGGTTCAGGCCCGTGCGCTGATGATGTGCACCTGCCACCAACGCGGGAGGAGGGTCAAGGGTTCTCCGCCGATGAGGCGCGGTGGACCGAATCCGTTCCGGGCTGTGTCATAAACCGCACAGTCAGCGCTGCTTTGGCCATCTTCAGCTCAGGACAAGAACGCCGGAATGTTTGGCCTTGTCTTCAGGCTCGACATGGATGTGGATGGAGGCGCGGCCCAGTTCGGAGCGGATGGCGGCTTCGATCTGGTCGCAGATTTCGTGGGCGTCATGAACGGTCAGGGCGCTCGGCACCACGAGATGGAACTCCACGAAGGACAGGGCGCCGACCTTGCGGATGCGGAGGTCATGGGCTTCCAGCGCGCCGGTAGCGCTTGAGGAAATCACGGCCTTGACCGCTTCCATCTGTTCGGGCGACGGCGCTTCGTCCATCAGGCCGGACAGGGAATGCTTCATCATGGAGAAGCCGGCGCGCATGACGTTCAGAGCGACCAGTCCGGACAGCACGGCGTCGAGGCGGTCCCATTTGAGCAGCGGGATCAGCGAGACGCCGATCACGAGTGCCACGGTCGCCCAGACATCCGAAACAACATGTTCGCCTGCGGCCTGAAGCGCCTGTGAGGCCTGTTTGCGCCCGACCGTGATCAGAATGCGGCCCCAGATGAGATTGACCAGCCCGGCCAGCGCGTTCAGCGCCACGCCGGAGAGGGGCGCGCGAATGGGTTCGGGATGGCGCCAGTCATGAACGGCGATGACCAGAATGCCGATCGCCGTCAGGACGACCAGAACGCCTTCGAGGACGGCGGACAGATATTCCGCCTTGCCGTGGCCGTAGGGGTGATTGTCGTCGGCCGGAAGGGCCGCGACGGACATGGCCCAGAGCGTTCCGACAGCCGCCACCACGTTCAGGATGGTCTCGATCGCGTCCGACAGCAGGGCGCTGGAGCCCGAAACCACATAGGCCGCGTATTTTATGGCAAGGACTACCACGCTCAGCGCGATGGAGGCCCGGGCGACCTTGATGCGGGTTGATGTCATGACGCGTCCTCAGCAGCAGGGCTGGTGCGTGTCGCAGACAGAGGGCTGTGTTTCAAGCTGGAAAGTGGGGTGGGCGATGTCAAACTGCGTCCGCAGCAATGCGGCGGCGTTGGCGATGATCCGGTCCGGAGGGACGGGATGTGCAGGATCGCACAGCAGATGGACGGTCAGGGCAGTCTCGGTCGTGCTCATGGCCCAGATATGCAAATGATGCAGCCCGGACACGCCTTCGACGGAAAGGAGCGCTGTCTGAACCGCCTCGGGATCGATCCCCGCCGGGACCGCATCCAGCGCCAGATCCAGTGAACGGCGGAGCAGGGACCAAGTGCCGATCACGATGGAAGCCGAGACGATCAGGCTCATGATCGGGTCGATGATCGTATAGCCCGTAAAGGAAATGAGCAGACCGGCGATGACGACCGAGAACGCCATGACGGCATCCGCCGCCATGTGCAGGAAAGCGCCACGGATGTTGAGGTCGCTCGAGGCGCCTTTCATGAACAGCAGGGCTGTGACGGCGTTGACGGCGATTCCGACCAGCGCGACCCAGCTGATGACCTCGCCCTGCACCATCTCGTGGGAAAACAGGCGCAGCACGGATTCCCAGACGATGCCGCCAGTCACGAGCAGCAGGATTGTGGCATTCGCAAGAGCAGAAAGGATCGTGGAGCGGCGCAGGCCATAGGTGAAGCGTGCGCTCGAAGGGCGGGTCGCCAGAACCTGCGCCAGCCATGCGCCCGCGAGACCCAATACGTCGGACAGGTTGTGGCCCGCATCGGCCAGCAGGGACATCGAATGCGCCCAGATGCCCCACAGCGCTTCCCCGGCGACATAGGCCGTGTTCAGGGCGATCCCGATGGCGAAGGCTGCGCCGAAACTTGCCGGCGCATGGACGTGCTGGTGTCCGAATCCGAAGCCATGACTGTGCCCGTCACAATCCCCATGGTCATGATCGTGGTGGTCATGATCCGCGTGGTCATGTCCTGCATGATCATGCGGCGACGCGGTGTCATGATGGTCGTGATCGCAGGCGTGGTGGGGATCTGAAGTCATGGAGGCCAGTGCTGCAAGAATGAAGGCCTAACCTTACCGCATGTGACGCGACCGTCCCATCTCTATATCCCCATGCGTGACGATGTTGCCGAACGGCGCGGAGCGTGGTGTCGTTAGAGATAGAAGAATGGCCGCAGTCTTCAGGGCTGCGATTGTGAAGAAGGACAGGAAACGATGGCTGAAAAACGTATTCTCATCATCGCAGGTGATTTCGTTGAGGATTACGAAATCATGGTGCCGTTCCAGATGCTGCTTCTGGTCGGGCACAAGGTCGATGTGGTCTCGCCGGGCAAAAAGGCCGGGGAGCAGGTCGTTACGGCGATCCACGATTTCGAAGGCCATCAGACCTACACCGAAAAGCGCGGCCATAATTTCACGCTGAACGCGACCTATGCAGGCGCGACGGCAGATTCTTACGACGCACTGATTATTCCGGGTGGACGTGCGCCAGAACAGCTCAGCACCGAAGAAAGCGTGCTGGATCTGGTGCGGGCATTCGTTGAGAGCGGCAAGCCGGTTGCGGCTGTGTGTCATGGTCCGCAGCTTCTGGCAGCGGCGGGCGTCATCAAGGGTAAGAAGATTTCGGCCTATCCGGCCTGTCGTGCGGAAGTGCTGCTCGCCGGGGCCGACTACCAGTCCCTCCCGATGGATGGCGCCGTGACAGACGGGCAGTTCGTCACCGGTCCGGCATGGCCTGCACATCCGGCCTGGATCGGGCAGTTCCTCAAGGTTCTGGGCACGCAGATCACACCGTAAGGGATTTACGCCCAGCGTTCACAACACTGTGGCGAAACATCCCCTGAAATCGTAGAGAGGAAGCATGACGACTTCCTCTCCTTCTCCCGATCCGCAGTCCACCCGACGCACCGGCAGTTTCGGCCGTGCCGAAGGCTTCATGGAGCGTGCGTTTTTCGCCACGCGCTGGATCGCCGCACCGCTCTATTTCGGCCTGACGATCGGGCTGCTGCTGGTGGCGTTCAAGTTCTTCCAGCAACTGATCGGACTGGTGCTGAAGGCGACGGGGCTGGATTTCGACGACGTCTTCGTCGGCGTGCTGGATCTGATTGATCTGGTCCTGCTGGCCAATCTGCTGCTGATCGTCATGTTCTCAGGCTACGAGAATTTCGTTTCGCGGCTCGATATCCGCAGCCATGAGGATTATCCGAGCTGGATCGGGCATGTCACGTTCGGGGACATCAAGATCAAGCTCATGGCCTCGATCGTGGCCATGTCCGCGATCCATGTGCTGGCAGATTTCATCCGTGTGGATGAGACCTCGACGCGCGCTCTGGAATGGAGCGTGGGCATCCATCTCGCTTTCGTGGTCTCGGGCGTGCTGATGGCCATCATGGACCGGATTATGGAAGGCTCCCCCGACACGCATCATGCCGATCCTGCGCCGCCCGTTGCGGGAAAAGCAGGGAATGATTCGGGGAACGGGCACCACTGATGATCCGTATCACCGAACTGCGCCTCCCGCTCGATCATCCGGCGGAGGCCCTGCGCGACGCCGTGCTTGCGCGTCTGAACATCGATTCCGAAAACCTGAAGTCCCTGCACGTCGCGCGTCGTGGATATGATGCCCGCAAGCGCGGCCATATCGTGCTGGTCTATAACGTGGACTGTGATGTCTCGGACGAGGTTGCGGTTCTGGCCGCCCATGCGAGCGATCAGCATATCCGCCCCACACCGGACACGACCTATCATCTGCCCGAGGCGACCTTGCCCGAGGGGGCACCGCGTCCTGTCGTGATCGGCGCGGGACCCTGCGGGATCATGGCGGCGCTGACGCTGGCGCAGGCCGGTCTAAAACCCATCATTATCGAACGCGGTAAGGACGTGAAGGCGCGGACGGTCGATACGTTCGCCCTGTGGCGTAAATCCGTTCTGACGCCTGAGAGCAACGTCCAGTTCGGCGAAGGCGGGGCAGGGACGTTTTCTGACGGCAAGCTCTATTCCGGGGTTTCGGACTCGCGACATCTGGGGCGGCATGTTCTGGAAGAATTCGTCCGTGCGGGTGCGCCGGAAGAAATTCTGACGATCTCCAAACCCCATATCGGCACGTTCCGTCTGGTCACGATGGTCATGTTCATCCGCGCCGAAATCGAGCGTCTGGGCGGCGAATACCGGTTCGAGACCCGTGTTGAGGGATTTGAGATGGACGGCGAAGGCGCGGAGCGTCGTCTGCGCGGCCTGCATCTGTCGAACGGTGAAACCCTTCCGGCGGAGCGGGTCATTCTGGCAGTCGGACACTCGGCGCGCGATACGTTTGAAATGCTGCGTGAAGCCCATGTGGAAATGGACCCCAAGCCCTTCTCCATCGGCGTACGGATCGAACACCCGCAATCCGTGATCGATGTGGCCCGTTTCGGCGCCAGTGCCGGGCATGAGATGCTAGGGGCTGCGGATTACAAGCTCGTCCATCATGCCTCGAATGGTCGTGCGGTTTATTCGTTCTGCATGTGCCCCGGCGGGCAGGTCGTGGCGGCAACGTCCGAGGAAGGGCAGGTCGTCACCAACGGGATGAGCCAGTATTCGCGGGCCGAGCGCAATGCGAACAGCGGTATCGTTGTTGAAGTGAAGCCCGAGCTTGATTTCCCGGACGACGTTCTGGGCGGCATGGCGTTTCAGCGACAGTGGGAAAAAGCAGCGTTCGTCGCGGGTGGCAGCAATTACAACGCCCCTGCCCAGCGGGTTGGGGATTTTCTGGCCGGGCGTCCTTCCACGTCGCTGGGCGATGTCGTGCCGTCCTATCAGCCGGGTGTGACGCCGACGGATTTGACACTGTGTCTGCCGCCCTTCGTAACGGACGCCATCCGTGAAGCTCTGCCGCAGTTTGAACGCAAGCTGCGTGGTTTTTCCATGGATGATGCCGTCATGACAGGCGTGGAAACGCGCACATCCTCGCCGATCCGCCTGCGTCGTGACCGTGACGGCCAAAGCCCAACCCTGCGCGGGTTGTTTCCGGCGGGCGAAGGGGCAGGCTATGCTGGCGGTATTCTTTCTGCCGGAATTGATGGCATCCGGGCAGCGGAGTGGCTGGCGGCCTCTCTTTAAGAGACCGCGACACAGCCCTCACATATGTTCGCCGGGAAGTTCTTTGGGGCGGATCAGGGCGATGGCACCCGTCACGAGACTGGTGCCCAGCACGAAGATTTCGGCTGAGAACGGCAGTGTGAGGATGGTTGGGCCGAACATGGGCACAAGTTTCTGTGCCATACCCTGCCCGATGGAGCCGAGCGCATAGCCCAGTCCCATGCCGAAGCTGCGGGTGTCGGACGGGAAGCGCTGTGCCAGATAATGCGGGACAAGCGCGAAAATCCCCGAAGCCGCGGCACCCATGACGAAGGCTGCAACCAGTAGCATGGTCCAGGTGGGTGCGCTCAGGAACGGCCAGATCGTCAGCATCACGACGACAAGCGCGCTGAGCATGACCCGGACTTCCCCGAAACGCTCTGCCAGCCAGCCGCACAGGACTTTTCCGCCAAACGATCCGAGACAATAGAGCGTTACCGGCCAGAAAACGGCCTGTTGTGTCAGGTGGTGACTGCCACGCAGAATGGTCGGGTAATAGGTGTAGATCGCGGCTTTCTGGAATTCGAGAAAGCTCATGAAAGCGATCGCCTGAAGCGCTGCACCCGTCAGACGGAATTTGGGACGCGGTGGCGGGGCTGTGTGGTGCTGCTTTCTGGTCAGACGGTCTTCGTGGGTCCGCAGCCAGACCGGGCTTTCCGGTACGCCGATCCGGATGAACAGCGCCAGCGCAGCAGGGACGAGACCGATGAAGAACAGCACGCGCCATCCATAATGCGGCAGGATCAGGGCCTGCACGCCAGCGGCGGCGAAATAGCCGACTTCATAGCCGGACATCATGAGTGCGGAGGCCATGGGGCGTGTCCAGGCCGGGACGCTTTCCATCAGCAGAGCGGCCGAAGCGGTCCATTCGCCGCCAAAGCCGATTCCGAACAGGAACTGTACGGCCATCAGCACATAAAAGTGATGGGAGAGCCCGGTCATGGCGGAAAAGACGGCAAACCAGACGACACCAAGCATAAACGCCGGCTTGCGACCATAGCGGTCAGCCAGCCATCCCCAGCCTGTATTGCCGACGGCGCGCCCGATGGACTGCCCCATCAGGACGACCCCCAGATCGGCAATCGTGCATCCGAAATCATGGGCGATGTCGGGAAGGGTAAACATGAGCGTCGTCTGGTCAAAAGCGTCCAGAAACCAGCCCATAAAGGAGGCAAAAGTGACCTGCCAGTAGGGCAGGAGGGCAATAAGAGAGCCTTGGGAAGATGTAGATACGGCGGAGCGGGTTGTGGCATCCGTCATGCAGAATGGTCCTGTCTCGGAGGGGAAAAGACCCCACGCCCAAGGGTGTCACAGGCCCGGAAGAAGGTCCGGGCATGAAACCGTAGCAGCTTTGTCCGGATTGATCGAACGAAGAGTTTGGATGCATCCAAAGCGGATAGGTCGGGCGGGTATAAGCCAGCAATTACGGTTCGAACGACAGCAGAAACGCCTGCACCATTAAGGAAAAATTAGGAGGTTCAGCGGCATTGTTCTGACATGAAGAACGGAGGTGTCCGCATTGGATGATCTAGGACGGGGAGCGACTTCGGTTGCGACAACCCCTCAGGGCCTGCATGTCGGCCAGACAGTCAGGGTGGATGGGCTGTCCGAACTACCCGAAGGTAAACCGGACTATGCTGCCTCTATGGCAGAGTCCAGTGCGGGAATGTTTGCCACGACACTTCGGAGTCGCAGGGCGCGTCAAAAAAGCGCACTGCCTCCCCTGCGATGGCTCCCACGTTTCGTTCTGGGGCGCAACGGAACAGACAAGGTCATCGGCGCGCAGGTGGATATGAGTCAGCTCTGGCTCTCGGTTCCCCGTCGAACCCTGCGCAAGAGCAGACGCAAGAGTCTGGGACAGCAACAGCGGGAATTTGATTCCGATCTCCTGGGAAACGCATGTTCACAGGCCGCGACATGGCCGGAGGCGATGCGGCTGATGGTTTCTCTGGAGGATGATCAGGCGCCTGACGGAGACTTTAACGGTCGACTGAATACAGTTCTTCAGAACAGTGGTTTCCCTGTCAGTCGTCTGGATCTGGTTTTTCAGGAAAGTGGCCTGGCCCAGGACGACAAGGAGACGTGTTACACGCTCTCAGCCCTGCGCGATCAGGGATGCCAGATTTTCCTTGGCGGCTTTGGAAGCGCCCCCTCCAGCCTGAGTCTTCTGCGCGAGCGGGCCGTCGGAGGATTACTGGACGGCGTGCAGTTTGATACGTCTTTGCTGGCGCCTTCGGACATGACTTGGCGGCAGTCGGGAGAGGCTCCCCTTCTGGACGAGGGTGCAGTGCTTTTTTATCGGGCTGCTCTGGAAGCCGTCAAAGCACTGGGGCTCAAGGTTCGGGGTATTGGTCTGGATTTTCCGGATCTTCTTGCGTTTGCACAGAAGGTTGGATGTGTCGAAGCATCCGGGACGGTTTTGGCCGCCCCGGAAACGACGGCCCAGATCAGTGAGCGGTTTGAAGAAAACGCCGGACGACCGCGTCGTCGTCGTATGGCACGAACGGCTGAGGGTCTCTGACGAGACCTCCGCCGTTCGGAAATCTGGAAGTCGTGTTCAGTTGATCTTACATTGATAACTGAAGAGACGTTCCGGATTTTCCCGAAGCATGGAAGCCAGCATTGGAAGCACTTCGGTTAAAGCTGTTTCCACAGCTTCCGGCGACTGACCGGTCTGATCGCAAATATGGTTTATCCTCTTTTCCCCCATGAGATCCTCGACCTGCTCTGGTGAAAGCGGGGTTGAGGGGGGGACGCGGATTTCACTAACCGTTGTCGCGAACTGACAGTCATCTTTCATCATCTTGATGGTGACTTCAGTCAGTCCCGAGCGATCGGTGCTGGCTCCACTCAGCCAGTCCCCAAAACGGGTGAAAACCGACGTTGAGGCCTGGGCTTCGGTTTGGCCCTTGCCGGACTTCTGTGTGTATGTGCTCTGGATGGTCATTGTCAGGCTCCTTCTGTCAGAAGAAAACGGGCCTTTTCCGGGCTGGTGGCCCTGTCTTCCTAACGTCTGGCTCCTGATCAGGATGCGAGGAGGAAGAAACACCTTTCTGTGTTGTTTGTCACAGACTTTCCTCCTCTTGTCACAAAACCTTACCCTCCGTCGTGTCAGCGCAAGGCTGCGCTTTCCACGAGGACGATTTCCGCATCTTCCCGCGCGGTGATCGTGATGCTTTCTACATCATGAAGGGCCGCACCGTCCCGGTGCCCAACGATCCGCCCTTCGATTTCCACGCTGCCTGTAGCGGGAACAAGATAGGTAAACATGGCGCGGTCGGTCTGGACGGTCAGGGTTTCTCCGGCCTTGAGTGTCGCACCGGAGACCCGGCCACGGGTGCGGATGGGAAGGGCGTTGTCTTCCGGAAAGCCCGAAGCGAGTGGGACGAGGCGCCCGTTGCGCTCATGACGTGGAAACGGTCGGGTACCCCAGGACGGTTTTCCGCCCGTCTCATCGGGGATCAGCCAGATCTGGAAGAGCGTCGTGGCGTCGTCTTCGCGGTTGAATTCGGAATGCGTAATTCCGCTACCGGCTGACATGACCTGCACATCGCCCGCTTCGGTTCGACCACGATTGCCGAGGCTGTCTTCATGCGTGATGGCACCCGTGCGGACATAGGTGATGATTTCCATGTCGCGATGTGGATGGGCGCCGAAGCCGTTATGGGGCGCGATACGATCGTCGTTCCACACACGCAGCCGTCCCCAGTGCATCCGGTTGCGGTCCTGATAGTCCGAAAAGGAAAAATGATAATGCGCGTCGAGCCACCCGTGATCGGCGTGACCGAGAGTGGCAAAAGGTCTGATGTCCAGCATGGCTGCATGCTCCTGAGTGATGTCTTGTGAAAGATAATGGGATGGGGCGTGCGTGAAGAAAATGGAAAGTATGGAAATACAAGGTTTCCAGAAAAGATCTGGAAAATCAGTCTCACCATGCAGGTCGGATGGTTTGCAGTATTGAGAAATAAATAGCTGGTGTGTGGTCTTATCTGGCGGGAGAGCTTGGCGAGACCGTGTCACAGGATTACAGTGCCGGGCAGGAGAAAAACGCGATGAACTATGATGCGATGTTTCAGTCCGCTCTCGACGGTCTGCATGCGGATGGCAGCTACCGTTACTTTGCGGATCTGGAGCGCCGGGCGGGTCATTTTCCCAAAGCTTTCCATCATGGCCTGGGCCGTGATGTGACGGTCTGGTGTTCGAACGACTATCTCGGCATGGGGCAGCACCCAGAGGTCCTGAGCGCCATGCACACGGCGCTAGACGAAACGGGCGCTGGCGCTGGTGGAACCCGCAATATTTCGGGTACCAACCACTATCACGTGGAGCTGGAAAAAGAACTCGCTTCTCTGCACGGCAAAGAGAGCGCGCTGCTTTTCAACTCAGGCTACCTGTCGAACTGGGTGACGCTCGGGACCATTGCAGGACGTCTTCGTAACTGCGTTGTGCTGTCTGACGAACTCAATCATGCCTCCATGATCGAAGGCATCCGTCATTCACGAGCCGAGAAGCAGATCTTCCGTCACAACGATGTCGCGGATCTGGAACGTCGCCTGAAGGAACTTCCTGCCGACGTTCCCAAGATCATCGCGTTCGAGTCCGTCTATTCGATGGATGGTGATATTGCCCCGATCGAGGCGTTCTGCGATCTGGCCGATAAATATGGCGCCATGACCTATCTCGATGAGGTCCATGCGGTTGGCATGTATGGCGATCACGGTGCAGGCGTGGCCGAGAAGCTCGGTCTGTCACATCGTCTGACGGTGATCGAGGGAACGTTGGGCAAGGGATATGGTGTTGTGGGTGGCTATATTGCTGCCTCTGCCGCACTTTGTGACTTTGTTCGCTCCTTCGGCTCGGGATTCATTTTCTCCACGGCTCTTCCGCCGATGATCGCGGCTGGTGCGCTGGCCAGTGTGCGGTATCTGCGCCGCAGCAGTGCCGAGCGTGACGGTCAGCAGCGGGCCGTGGCCTATCTGCGTCAGGCACTGGACAAGGCAGGTCTGCCGCATGTCATGAATCCGAGCCATATCGTTCCGGTCATGGTGGGGGAGGCCGAACTGTGCCGCAGCCTCTCGGATGAACTGCTGAACCGTTTCGGGAATTATATCCAGCCCATCAACTTCCCGACCGTTCCGCGCGGAACGGAGCGTCTGCGGATCACGCCGACGCCACTTCATACGAACGAGATGATTGACGAACTGGTCGAGGCGCTTGCCACGTTGTGGGAAGAACGCCAGCTCAAGACGTCAAAGTCCGCGGCAGCCTGAAGGGTGTATGGGCGGATTTTTCCGCCCTTTCTTTCAGGTCATAAAAAAGGCAGCCTTTGAAAAAGGGCTGCCTTTTTTATTTTCGCTCAGGCGCGGGCGACCTCAGGCAGCGACTGCTGCCTGAACCCCATGTGACAGGATATGGAGACTCAGAATGCCTCCGGAAGTCCTGAGCGCCCCGCCGAGGTCCAGTCGCGCATTGCCTGTCGTCCAGCGGGCGTGACTGGCTTCGACGCCCCACCAGCCGTCAGCGTATGGGTCTGACAGATGGCTGGACAGATGCCGGGTCTGTTCATCGCTCCACACTGTCACGTCGCCAATCAGCAGACCCAGCATCCGGCGGTCATCCACGAACGGTCCGATCCGGTCAGACGGCCGGGCGGTCGGGCTCAGGATGCGGACGCTCTGGCAGCCTTCGGGTAGCATGAAAACAAACTGTTCGCCGTTGGTGCGGATGGGATACAGGACTGTTCCGTCTTCCAGCACGAGACGGGTTCTATCCGCGCTGTCTGTCGATGAGAGTGTCTGGGGAGCTGGGTAGCCTAGAGCCTGCGCGCGGAGTGCGATTGCTGCGAAGATCGGTTCGACATGGGCGCGATCCGTGACCAATGGTGCGGCAGCATCCTTTTCCCAGCTTAGAGCATGCAGGCGCTCGATCTGAGATCCGTGCATGAGGGCATCCGGGCGATGGCCGACATCCATGAAGCTTTCTGACAGCGCGCCGTTTGCGGTCAGAATGGCGTGTTGTTCAGTTTCAATGTGATAATAGTCGTATTCGGTAATGGAATGGTCGTAGGCGATGGTCATGCCGTTGACGAGCATTCGTACGGGAATGAAGGTGCCTTCAAGCATCATGCAGTGCTCTGGCGTGACCAGAAGATCCCGGTTGGGAATGCCGTCTGTCAGAGCCCCGGCACGGATGCGAACAGGCACGGCGTCCATATCTGGCAGTCCGCTGGTGCCGACTGTCGTATGAGAGTGTCCGACGCGTAGGATTGTCCGGCTGTGGCGTTCGCCGTTTTCGCAGATCGTCACCAGATCCCCGGCCTTCAGGGTTTCAATGGCGCGCTCGCCGTCGGGGGTGAGGATCATGGATCCGGCCAGATAACAGATCTGCCCGTTATATCCGGTTGCACCGCCGACAACACTCCAGCTTCCATTGGCGTTCTGTACGATCGTCGGGGTGCCGGGGGTGGAGTTGGGCCCGAAGGAGACGTTCGAGAGCGTGATGCCGTTATTATAGTTGTCGAAGGCAATTTTCAGCGTGTAGGTGCCGTTGCTGTTGGCAATGAAGGTCGCGCTGATAGGGGGCGATCCACCGTGACCGATGGTGATGACGGACGTGGCATCATACCCCGTGATCGGGGTGGAGACCGTCTGGTTGTAGTCGGCCAGAATGAGCTGGTTTGGAGTGTCGTCCACGGCGTCACGGCCAAACACGATTCTTCCGCCGGCGGTGGCGTTGTTGACATACAGAGACGCGCCGTTCTGAAGAACCGTCGTCAAGGACGAACCCATCTGAAACTGAGCATTCGTGCTGCCCAGCGTCGTATGATCCAGAATCAGGGTGCCTGAGCCGCCGACGCTGTTGCTGTTGATTGAAATGGACGGGTTACCCGAGATCTGAAGGGTGCCGTTGATGGTCGGGTTGCTGCCGAGATTGACGGTACTGGGCGTGTTGACAAGCATCGTCCCGCCCTGCGCGACGGTCAGGCTGTTGGCATAGAATGCCGTAGCACTGGGCGTGGCAGACGTCACGGTGATGTTCAGGGTGGCGTTGGTGCCAACCTTCAGAGTGGTGATCTGTGTGGCGTTGGCCTGCGCAACATTGATCGTTACCGCGCTTCCGTCCTGTTTTCCGGCCAGAACATCCACCCATCCCTTGTTCGGGGGGGCCGTGCCTTCGCTCCAGTTTGTGGCTGCGAACCAGTCGCCGGTTGCGCCGCCAATCCAGTAATTTGTCATCTCATTGCATCCTGATGGCGTCAGGAGCGAGAGGAAAGAGTTCCACACCTGACCTGTTGAGCATTTTTCAGAAAAAGAGTTAATTATTGGATGACACAGGTTCAAGATCACGCATATTTCAAAAATAAAAACATTGATGACAAAACATCGCGGAAATATTTCCCCTGAAATACGTTCCAATATCGAAATTAGTGGTTTTTTTGTAAAAGCGCCCTGAACGGCCTTGGGAAAAGAGCGGTAACGGCTTGCCTGACAGTGGGCTTCCGCTCATCATGTCGTGATGACGCCACAGGAAAAATCAGTTCCGTTCCGTAAGAATCGAAAAGTAACAAAGCTCTCGCGGCGTCTGGGTGTTGCGGGTGCAAGCTGTGTGCTTGATGTCATGATCAATGACCGTCCGGCGCTGGTTCGGGATAGCGCGGCGTTTATTGTGCTGCTGGAGAAAATCTGGAAAGCGCGGGACGTCGAGGCCGGGCTGGTGTGGGCGGAAATCGAGGAGCGCATCCGTTTGGCGGACGAGTTGCGCGTTGGTGGCATACGTCCCTACAAGGGGGGCCGTTTTCGTTCGACGAAGCTGCCGTGACATGCCGCCTCTGCCAGACCTTTCCCATATCACGCTTGCGGATCTGACCCGTCTCGACATTGTCGCTTTGTGCATCATGGGGCTTTCGGCCCTGTGGGGGCTGACGCGCGGCTTTGCTACAGAACTGGCCGGACTGCTGGCATGGGTCGGAGCAATCGTCCTGACCTATCGGTTTCATGGGCTGCTTGAACCTTATCTGACGCCCTATCTGCATCAGGCCGCGCTGGCGGGCAGTGCGAGTACGGCGATTCTGTTTGTTGTCGTGCTCCTGTTTTTTACCATGATCGGTGCCAGGATCGGGGCCGCGGCGCGGGGTGTTCTGTTCGGGGGTGTGGACCGCATTCTGGGCGCGGTGTTCGGTGTGGCGCGGGGTTATGTGGCCCTGATCGTTCTTTATCTGTTGGCAGGCTCTTTTTTTGGCTCGTGGATGTCCTATGTGATGCAGGGAAGCCTCATCGGCCCTTACATTGCCGCCGGGGCAACCCATCTGACAGGTTATCTGCCTCATTTCCTGCAACCGCATCTTGCGTCTGAGGTCACAAGCGGCCATGAGGCGTCCTTGTGAAACCAGTCCGGAAAGGCCGCGCCGCATGACCCAGTCCGACAGTCTCAACCGCCCGTATGAAGAATGCGGGGTTTTTGGCGTCTGGGGTGTGCCTGATGCATCGGCCCTGACAGCCTTGGGCCTGCACGCCCTCCAGCATCGTGGACAGGAAGCGGCAGGCATCGTCAGTTTCGATGGCGAACGCTTCCACCAGCACAAAGGTCTGGGTCTGGTCGGCGATGTGTTCGGAGACAGCCGCGTCATGGCGACGCTGCCCGGCACGGTCGCCATTGGCCACAACCGTTACGCCACGACGGGCGGCACACATGTCCGCAATGTTCAGCCGCTTTATGCCGATTATGAGTTCGGCGGTCTGGCCGTTGCGCATAACGGCAACCTGACGAATTCGGCGACGCTCAAGCAGGCGCTGGTCAAGCGGGGATGCATTTTCCATTCCTCGACGGATACGGAAGTCTTCATCCATCTGATCGCCATTTCGCTCTATACGACCGTGCTCGACCGCTTCATTGATGCCGTCAAACAGGTCAAGGGTGCGTATTCGCTGATTACGCTGACCCCGGATGATGGTCTGATTGGCATGCGCGATCCGCTCGGTGTGCGTCCGCTCGTTCTTGGCCGGATGCCGGGTCATGATCAGGGGAACGGCGGCTGGGTTCTGGCCAGCGAGACCTGTGCGCTGGACATTATCGGGGCGGATTATGTCCGCGATATCGAACCGGGCGAGATCGTTGTCATCAACAATGACGGTCTGCGCTCGCTGCGTCCTTTCGGGGATCAGGGCGGGCGGTTCTGTGTGTTCGAATATATTTACTTTGCGCGGCCTGATTCCGTGCTTGAAGGCCAGCCGGTCTATGAGGCGCGTCGCCAGATCGGTTGCGAACTGGCCCGTGAAAGCGCGGTTGAGGCGGATGTTGTGGTGCCGGTGCCAGATTCAGGCGTGCCGTCCGCGATCGGCTATGCGGCGGAAAGTGGTATTCCGTTCGAGCTGGGGATCATCCGCAACCATTATGTGGGCCGGACCTTCATTGAGCCGACGGATCAGATCCGTAACCTTGGTGTGAAGATGAAGCACTCGGCCAACCGGCCGGTTCTGGCGGGCAAGCGTGTCATTCTTGTGGATGACTCGATCGTCCGTGGCACGACGTCGCGCAAGATTGTGGACATGGTTCGGGCTGCCGGTGCGACGGAAGTGCATATGCGCATCACGTCTCCGCCGACCAAACATGCCTGCTTTTACGGCATTGATACGCCTGAAGAGAGCAAGCTGATGGCTGCGACCCATACGCTTGAGGAGATGGCGAGAGCCATTGGTGTGGACAGTCTGGCGTTTGTCAGTTTCGACGGGCTTTACCGGGCGCTGGGCCATGCGAACCGTGCCGAGGGTGCGCGCCGTTATTGCGATGCCTGTTTTACCGGGGATTATCCGATCCAGCTGGTGGACAAGGAAGGTAATCTCGTCGTGTAACTCTCTTCCTGCGGCAGTAATAAAAAAAGGCGCCGGACCAGTGGTCAGGCGCCTTTTTGTTTGTTGGGTGTTCAGGGATATGGATAGGGCGTCTGCGAGGCGGCCTTCGGAGGGGTGGGCACTTCCGTGGGGAGCAGGGAATCCAGAGGCAGTGTCATGACGGCTTCCAGGCCCGGGTTCAGTGTTGTGTAGGTCAGTGTGCCGGAAAGACTGCTGACGACGGCGTTCATCATGCGCGTCCCGAAGCCTGTTCCCTTGAGTTGGGGGGTGCATTCACCCTGATCCGAAACCGTCAGGACCAGTCGGGAGCCGGTCTGGGTCAGTCCGACATAGAGCGGCCCGGCATGGCCGTCATAGGCGTATTTGCTGGTATTGATGATCAGTTCGGTCAGGGCCAGGCCGATATTGATGGCACGGTCTGCAGCAATCAGGATTGGAAAGAGGGAGAGATGCATCTGGTCGTGCCAGCCCTCACCCAGTGACGTGCACAATTCTTCCATCAGCTCTTCGATATAGCGGCCCAGATCCACGACGCCGATATGCTCGTCACGATACAGGCGACGATGTACGAGGCCGATGGCGGCAATCCGGTGCTGCGCTTCCTTCAAAGCTGTTGTGGTGTCTTCATTTGACGCGCTTCGGGCCTGAAGTTTGAGGAAGGATGCGACCATCTGAAGCGAGTTCTGGACGCGGTGATTGACCTCACGGATCAGGAAGTCTTTCTGGCGTAGCAGGTCTTCGCGTTCTTCCAGAGTGGCGGCAAGGGTTGCGTTGAGTTCGCGGAGCTGCTGCGTTTGGTCGTCTGCGATCAGGAGGCGGCGGATGCGACGGGCTGCCTGTTTCTGTTCGCTGGTCCAGCGGGTGCTGTGCCCGCGGATGGTCTGCTCCCATGTTCGAAAGGACGTGCGAGGGCGCAGAATGCCGTCGCTGCCCGTATCGTCCTTGTGCGGATGACCGGCCCATTCGATGGTCTGGATGATTTCGACCCGACTCCATACGATACAGATAGGGGTGCGAAGAGGGAGTGTGATGGCCAGAAGACCGGCGCAGCGTTCAGGCCACTCGGTGGCCGGGGGATAGTCCCTCCCCAGCATGGCAGTGCTGAAAATTCCGCCAATGCTGCCCGCTCTCAACCAGTCATGCAGCTTGTGCAGGCTATCCGTGTCGGGGAGCACACCGGTTGCACTGATGGTCTCGGCACTGATGACGGCAAACCCGTTGCAGGGAAAAAGGGCCTGTAATTCGTTGATGCAGTTGCGAAGGTTGTTTTCAAGCGGACGGCGCACGTCAAAATGGGACGTGACGGCTTCCATCGCGTTGCGCAGGCGCAGACGCTCCTGATAGGTCACCAGCTCTTCTTTGTTTCGCAACTGGCGGGACATGACGCCTGCCAGTGTGCGACACGCCGCGCGAATATCTTCGGGCAGGCGCCTTGGAGAAGAGTTGTGGCAGGCGATCAGTCCCCAAAGCACACCATCGACGACTAGCGAGACGGAGGCCGAGGCCCGCACACCCATATTGGCCATGTATTGAAGGTGGATCGGTGAGACGCTGCGGAGCTGCACGTCGCTGAGATTGATCCCCGCAAGCCCGGCTTCGGGCGGGCGAATGGGGGCAGCTTCGTAAGTGATGTCCGGGATGACGCGGATGCGGTTGCGGACATAGAGAGTCCGGGCCTGCGCAGGAATGTCGCTGGCCGGGAAGTGGTGGTTCATCAGGGAAGGGAAGGCGTTGTTGCGGCTTTCGCCTACGACGCGGCCCGTGCCGTCTTCCATGAAACGATAGATCAGGACGCGGTCAAAGCCGGTCAGGCGTTGAAAGATTGTCGCACCGTGACGACAGACGGACGCGATATCGGGGCAGCGTTCGAAACGGTCTGCCGTTCTGTCGATTTCGCCGAAAATATCCCAGGTGAGCAGATTGTGGGATTCGATGGGTTCGAGTTCGATGAGAAGATGTGTGTTCTGGGTATGGCGTACGACGCTGAAGGTCTCGCCTGCGAGCCCTGGGATACGAAGATCGGACAGGGATGCGCGTTTTTCGTCCTGAAAACGTTCGGGCGGGACGTTCAGGACGCTCGCAAGATCACGCCCCAGCCAATCTGGGGTCAGACGGCCTTCGATGTCTCCTGCTCCACCGAGAATGGTCCGGGTTGCGCTATCGGCGATCAGCAGGAGGCCGTGCGGCTGAATGGCGTCCGGGCGATGGATGGGTTCGCGGTCACAGGATGTCGTGACCGCATGTTCCAGCGAATAACCCGGTTCCGAGCCCGCAGGACGCTGGATCGTCAAACGGTGGTCCGCCTGAAGGACAGAGAGAGCATTTTGCAGGCAGTCTGACATGCAGCGGGCATAAAGGTCTCTCTATTGGCGGCCACCGTGTTCCGCGCGAAAGGTCCGGTCAGGTGAGGCCCGGAACTCATCATATTCATTATCCGTTCCTCACCGCCTGCTGTCAATTTATGACTTTTTATTTCAGGGCTGACGGCTGTCTGCCTGAATCCAGGACGCGACGTCTGCCGAGAGGGCATGACGGCTGGCCGGGCGGGTATAGAGCATATGGCCGCCCTGATAGAGATGCAGCGACACGCGATCTGCGCCGACGGTCAGGTGATCTTTCATCCAGCGCGCGGTCGCGAATGGACAGGCCACATCATAATAGCCGTTCGCCACAAAAACGCGCAGGCCGGGATCAAGTGCCAGAAGACGGTTCAGAACCGGGATCTGATGGATGGGCGACGGGCCGCCCGCGCTCCACTTCCAGCTTCCGTTCACCTTGAAGGAGAGCAGGTCGTAGGTCAGGGGTGTCTTGAAGCCGAGGTCGTTTGCGGCATAGCCCGAGAAGGCATTGCCATAGGCGCGGCCAAAGCCGAACAGAGTCGGATCGGGGCTTTCGTCCAGACCGTCAGCCGAGGGGTCGGCGATGGACTGCGTGAAATCGTACAGTCCGTACAGGCGACCGTCGCGGGACATGATGTCATGCGAGCCGATGGCGGGAATGCCGTGCTGACGGGCAATCACGTCCTGCGGCAGGCCGGTGCGCTGGGCAATCTCGGCATAAAGCGCCTGACCGTCGCTGCCCGACGGCAGCTTTCCGGCGATTTTCGGCAGATAGGTGTTCAGGGACCACTGATAGGCTTCGTCTGCCGTCTTTTCCGTCACGTTCGGGCTCTGATGCGCGGCGATCAGGCTTGGCATCATGAGAGCGGCGGAAAGCGGATTATCGTCCGAATCGAGCAGAGGCATCTCGATGGCCGGGGAGATCATGACGATACCGTTGAGCAGAATGCCTTGTTCCATCTGGAGCGCATTGGCGACCTGAATGGAGCGGATGCCACCATAGCTTTCGCCCACGAGATAATGCGGCGAGGCTTCACGACCGTTCGCTGCCGTCCACAGGCCAATGGCCTTGGCGAAAGTGCTGGCATCCTGCTTGACGCCGTAGAACTGGTCTCCGGCCTTGGCCGTATCGGTGGGGCGGGAATAGCCCGTGCCCACGGCGTCGATGAAGACCATGTCGGTAACAGGGAGCCAACTGTCGGGATTGTCCGCAAGCTGGGCATGAGTGCCGTCCGTCGGGTCCTTGGCAGGCATGGTCAGAGCCTTGGGGCCAGCCGCGCCGAGGTTCAGATAGGCCGTGGCCGCACCCGGGCCGCCATTGAAGAAATACGAGACCGGACGGGTGCCAGCCGGGACGCCATCTTTCGTGTAGGACACGTAGAACATGCGGGCCGTCGGTTTGCCGTCAGGGCCGCGCAGGATGAGCGTTCCGGCATGGGCGGTGTAGGCGATGCCGTTCAGATGATGCTGGGTGACGGAATCCGCAGGCAGCAGGGCGGGCTCACCCGTGAAGGCGTCGGTTGTCTTGCCAGTTTCGGTCTTGGTGTCGGTCTTGGGGGCATCGGCCGCCGCAGCCGTACAGACGGGAGTGAGGAGCGTTAAAGCGAGCAGGGCTGCGCGGCGGGTCATCATCTGACGGGCATCTCCGGGAAAAAAGCAGAAGAGTCCGCCCTATCAGTCCTGAGCTGTAACGACCATCGCTTCCGCATGAAGTTTTCGTCATGCGGAAGCGGTCTGACGCGGGTGTTCGGTCAGGCTTTGGGGGCTGTGATGTTCGGACGCAGCATGAGGCGCGGGTCGGCGACGCGGTCATACTCTTCGGATGTCATGAAGCCCAGTTCCAGCGCGGCGTCACGCGGGCTCAGATCCTTTTCCATGGCGTGATGCGCGACCTGTGCGGCGCGGTCGTAGCCGATGGCCGGGGAGAGGGCCGTGACGAGGACAAGCGAGCGTTCCAGATCCTGTTTCAGCTTCTCCGTATTGGCTTTCGTGCCTTCGACGAGGAAGCGGCGAAAATTTTCCGACCCATCATGCAGAAGGGTGATGCCCTGCATGATGTTGTGGATCATGAGCGGCTTGTAGACGTTCATGTCCAGCATGCCCGCAGCCCCGCCGAGGCCGACCGCAACATCATTGCTCATGACCTGAAGAGCAAGCATGGCCAGCGCTTCAGCCTGTGTCGGGTTGATTTTGCCCGGCATGATCGACGATCCCGGCTCGTTCTCCGGCAGGTGCAGTTCGCCCAGACCGGCGCGCGGGCCGCAGGCGAGCAGGCGGATGTCGTTGGCGATCTTGAACAGGCTGCCCGCCGTTGTGCGCAGCGCGCCTGATAGATGCACCAGCGCATCATGTGCGCCCTGAAGCGCGAACTTGTTCTCGCCAGCCGTGAAGCCAAGTCCGGTTAGGCGGGCAATTTCTGCACAGGCGCGGCGGTCGAAGCCCTCATCCGTGCTGACGCCGGTGCCGAGGGCGGTGCCGCCGAGGGCGAGGGGAAACAGACCGTCGCGGGCCTGTTCGAGGCGGGCGATGTTGTCCGTCAGCATTCCCGCATAGCCGTGCCATTCCTGACCCAACGTGATGGGGACGGCATCCTGAAGATGCGTGCGGCCGACCTTGACCAGATCGCGCCATTCTTCGGCCTTGGCGGCCATGGCGTCACGCAGGCGCGTCAGGGCCGGGATCAGGCGACGATGCGTGCCGAGAACGGCTGCGATGTGCATGGCAGTCGGGAAGTTGCAGTTGGTGGACTGCGACATGTTGACGTGATCGTTCGGATGCAGAGGCGTTTTGCTGCCGAGCGGGTTGCCTGTGATCTGGCAGCCGCGGTTCGCGATCACTTCATTGACGTTCATGTTGAACTGCGTGCCCGAGCCCGTCATCCAGACATGGAGCGGGAACATCCGGTCATGCTCACCCTTGATGATCTCGTCACAAACGGTCTGGATCAGATCCGCCCGCTCCTGAGACAGACGGCCGCTGGCGGCATTGGCCGTCGCGCAGGCCCGCTTCATGATCGCATAGGCTTCGATCATTTCATGCGGCATCAGTTCGCGACCGATGCTGAAATATTTCAGGGAGCGTTGGGTCTGAGCGCCCCACAGCACATCGTCAGCGACGTCGATCGGGCCCATGCCATCGGTTTCGGTACGGCTCATTGTCTGTTTTCGGCTTTCCTGCGGGTGATCGGGCTCATTTCACGGGGGAAATTATCGCACAATCGCCGCAGGACAAAGGAACCGAGCCATAGAAAATCCCGATGTCGTCACAGCAAGAAAACGGCTTCAGGATTCCACGATCTGGGCCACCGGGTGACGGCCATAGGTATTTGTCAGAATTACACCCGCCATGACGACCGCACCGCCGATCAGGGTTCGCAGGGATGGGACTTCGCCGGTGAGGAAATAGGCCAGAACCATCGTCACGGGCGGCAGCAGGTAAAGCAGGGCCGCACCGCGTGAAGCGCCGAGATGGCCGATGACGAAACCCCAGGCGGCATAACCGAACGCTGCCGGGAAAATGCCAAGTTCCAGCACAGCCGCCTGTCCCTGCCATGAGGCATGGGAGAAGCTCGTAAGGCCTTGAGGCAGCCAGGGGGTCAGGAAAATCGCACCCGAAATCAGGACATAGGCGATTGTCGGCAGGGCACCGTAGCGGCGGATCAAGCCTTTCTGGAGGATCGTGTAGAACGCCGCGCAGACGGCCGCGCCGAACACCAGCGTGGCTCCGGAGCCAAAGGAGAGGCCGCCGCTCTGTCCTTTGGCAATCATGGCGACGCCGCTGAAACTCAGAATCGATCCGGCCCAGCCCCAGCGGGACATGCGCTCACTGAGGAACAGCATGGCCAGAAGCCCCGCCATCAGCGGGGCCGCACTGATGAGAAGACTGGCCGCCCCGGACGAGACGGTCATTTCTCCACAGTTGAACAGGATGTTGTAGAGCATGATCCCGATCATGCCGCAGGCCAAAATCTGCGGAATATCGGCGGTCAGCGGGCGTGTGGGGCGTTTCCACCAGAGCCAGAGAGCCGCCATGACAGCCGCGACGGCATAACGCAGTGCTGCCAGTGGCACGGGTGCAAAATCATGCAGGGCAATCCGGACGACGGGATAAGCGCTCGCCCAGGAGAGGATGGCCACGGCGACGAAAAAGGGCAGGGAACGTCCGGAAGATTGGGTCATTCCTGTTTATTAGCAGGAATGTTTCGAGAGCGGGAAGAGTTGCAAAAGTGGGATAAGCGCGTCGCCCATCCCAACACGTTATTGCAGCCAGCGATCCCCACTGAAACGGTTGTGGGAAAAGAGAAAACCGGCCACCAGTCCGATGGCGGCGAACATGATGGTCCACAGCGAGATCGGTAGAATCAGGGTGGAAACCGCCGAGAGCAGGACCATTCCGGCAAAGGCGCAGACGGCGGATTCAAGAAGTCGCGGGCCGTAATGACGTTCAGCACCGCAATGTGGGCATTTCTCCGATGTCGGGCGCATGGGTTTGCGACAGACGGGGCACAGCGCGATGGCGTTGGCTTCGGGTTTTCTCACTGACCGTTATTCTCCTGATGTTCGCCAACCGCAATACGGGCTTCCACGGCCATACGCCAGGGCGCATCGGCCGGTGCCGCTGCCAGGGCGCGGCGATAGAGGTCAAGGCTTTCGCCAGAGATGTGGCTGCCGTTACGACTTTCAAGCTCGGCGAGGCGAATGGCCAGCTCGGGCTCGAAATGGGCGTCGAGAGCGGCTTTCCAGTCCCGGATCGCATCTTCCGTCAGACCGGACTTGGCTTCGACCTGCCCCAGCATGAAGTGTCCGGTCGCATAAGTCGAGGATGTCGCAGGGATCGTAGCGACTTCAGCCTGAAGTTTATGGATCATTTCCAGACCCTTCGCGTCCGGCCCAGTCTGACGTTCGCTCAGTGGCTGTGGCGGGAGGGAGGGGTGGCCGTTAACGATATAGAGGGCAAATGCCAGTACCGGGATGCCGAGTCCGACCGCCAGAACAGGAAGAACCCGGCGGCGCTTTGCCGGTTCAGCCGACAGATCTTCGACGGCGGCTTCGCCATCCGTGGCCAGCAGGCGGCGCTGAACTTCAAGGCGCGCGGCCTGATATTCTTCATCATTGATGAGGGTGAGGGCGTGATCGCGCTCCAGATCCCCAAGCTGTCCGCGATAGAGCGTGAGAGCGGAGTCGCGGGCATTCACCCGGCGGCGCAGGGTTCGCAGGCCCAGAAAGGCGGGGCACAGGGCCACCGCAGCGATAATCAGGATTCCCAACCAGAACAAAAAATTTACTCCCGGCCCGAAAGGGCATCCAGACGCGCGCGCTCGTCATCCGTGAGCGGCGCAGGCGTGGCGACGACGCGGCGTCTGGCCGTACGCCATGCAATGACAAGTCCGGCCACCAGCGCGAGCGCCGGCATCAGCCAGAGCAGGGCGGTGGACCATGAAAACTGTGGAGCCAGACGGATGAATTCGCCGTAGCGTTCGGTCATCCAGTCCATGATCTGCTGATCGCTTTTGCCTGCCGCGACCTGTTCGCGGACGACCTTGCGCAGATCCCGGGCGAGGGGCGCGCTGCTGTCCTCGATGCTCTCGTTCTGACAGACGAGGCAGCGCAGATGCGCGCCGATGGTTTCGGCCCGTTTTTCCTGCACCGGGTTGGGCAGCATTTCGGCGGGATCGTCCACGGCAAGGGCTACGCCGCCGCCGATCAGGCTAACCGCGAGCAGCAGGGCCGGAAAGCGTCTGGAAGCCTTCATAATCCGGCCAGCCTCGGGCGGATTTCCGCCTCGTAGATCTGCGGGTCGAGGGCGGCGCTGCCATGCCAGATAATGCGGCCTCCCGGTGCGACCAGAAAGCTCTCGGGTACGCCGGTCACGCCCCAGTCGATCGCCACGCGGCCATGCCGGTCGGAAGCGACGCGGGCGTAAGGCGAGCCGTCGCGCTGGATGAAGGCGCTGGCGTTTTCGGGCTTGTCCTCATAGGCGATGCCCCAGATGGGCATGTTGCGCGAGATGGCGCGCAGGCCGGGCATTTCCGCCACGCAGGGAATGCACCATGAGGCGAAGAAATTGACCAGAACCGGACGGTGCTGGGCTTTGAGTTCCGCATCTGTGAAGCCGTCGCCAAGACCGGGGAGGCCCGGCATGGCGAAGGTCGGGATAGGTTTGCCGACATTGGGGTTCTTGATCGCACGTGGGTCAAAGGCACCGCTGCGCATGTCGCTCAGCATCCGCCAGAAACCGACGCCGAGGACGCCCGCGCCGATGATGGGCACGGCGGTGAGGATGCCGCGTCGTGTTACGCTCATGTCCGTTTCTCCTCAGGCGCGGGCCATGTTGCGGGCGGCGGCACGCTTGGGCGCGCCGATCCGCATCCGGCGGTCGGACAGCGAGAACGCGCCGCCAATCGCCATGACCAGTCCCCCCAGCCACATCCAGGGCGCGAGCGGATTGCGGTGCAGGCGCAGGACGTAGGTCGTGTCCTTACCCGTACCGTGACGGTCACCGACTACACCGTATAGATCCGTAATGAAGTTGGTGTGGATGGCGACTTCGGTCGTGGTCTGGCTCTGCGTCGTGAAGTCGCGCTTTTCAGGATGCAGGATGGTCACGAGCTTGCCGTTATGGCGGATGGCGATGTCGGCCTGCATGGCCTTGTAGTTCGGGCCGATATAGTCGTGCACGTCCAGCAGGGTCCAGTCGTCCCCGGCCAGAGAGCGCGTTTCGCCGATATGGACTTCAACGATGGCGTGCTCGGCCTGAGACATGCCGCACAGGCCGAGAATGGTGATGCCTGCGCCGATATGGGCGAGTGCCGCCCCCCAGCTTGAACGCGGCAGGTTCTTCATGCGCTCCCACACGCCCTGCGCGGACGTATGGCCAATGCCGACCCGGCGCAGGACGTCGGAGACGGATGCCGCGATCACCCAGATGGCCAGCGCACCGCAGGCGATGGGCAGGATGCCGGAGAGCTTCCAGAAGCACAGGGCCAGTCCGATCGCCGCAATCCCGGCTGCCGCATAGAGATGCGAGAACGTCCGGGCGAGCTGCGCGCGCTTCCAGGGCAGGGCGGTGCCGATGCCCATGGCCAGCAGAAGCGGCAGGGTCAGCGGGATCGTGGCGGCGTCAAAGAACGGCTTGCCGACGGAAATGGTACGCCCGGCCAGAAGCTGCATGAAGGGCGGGTACATCGTGCCTGTGACGACGACAGCGCAGATCGAGCATAGCAGGATGTTGTTCAGGACCAGCGAGCCTTCACGCGAAACCGGCGAAAACAGGCCGGTCGAGGTGAGGGAAGGCGCGCGCCACGCAAACAGAGCCAGCGAGCCGCCGATGACGATGGCAAGCAGGGCCAGAATGAACACGCCGCGGGCGGGATCGTTGGCGAAGGCGTGGACCGAGTTCAGGATGCCCGAGCGCACGAGGAACGTGCCCGACAGCGAGAACGAGAAGGTCGCGATGGCCAGCAGGACCGTCCAGATCTTCAGGCCTTCGCGCTTCTCGACGACAATGGCGGAATGCACGAGGGCCGTCCCCGTCAGCCAGGGAATGAGGGAGGCGTTTTCCACCGGGTCCCAGAACCAGTAACCGCCCCAGCCCAGCACATAATAGGACCACCACGAACCAAGCGCGATGCCGCAGGTCAGGAAGCACCAGGCCGCCACGGCCCACGGGCGGACCCACCGGCCCCATGCGGCATCGACACGGCCCTCGATCAGGGCAGCGACGGCGAAGGCGAAGGGGACGGCGAAACCGACATAGCCGGTGTAGAGAATGGGCGGATGGAAGGCGAGGCCGGGGTCCTGAAGCAGGGGGTTCATGCCCTGACCGTCCATTGGAGCGGGGAAGACGCGCTCAAACGGATCGGACGTCAGGAGGCAGAACATCTGGAACCCGGCGGAGACGCCGCCGAGAATGGCCAGAACGCGCCCGCGCAGGATGTCCGGCAGGTTGCGGCCGAATAGTGAGACCGCGCCGCCACAGACGGCGAGGATCAGCGTCCAGAGCAGGACGGAGCCTTCATGGTTTCCCCAGACGCCCGTGATTTTATACAGCAGCGGCTTGGAGACAGCGGAGTTTGCCGCGACGTTCTGGACCGAGAAATCGTCGCTGACGGCGCACATCACGAGGCACAGGAACGAATAGCCCAGCGCAAGTAACTGCGAGACCGCGAGATAAGGCGCAAGCCCCACAAGGCGCGCGTCGCGGCGGTTGGCGCCCCAGAGTGGGACGGCGAACTGCACGAGGGCGAGCACGCAGGCGAGGGCCAGGGCGAAATGGCCCTGTTCTGGTCCGAACATTAGGCGATCAGCCCCCTGCTTTCTTTGCGGTCATGGTGTCCCAGCTCGACGCGTCCGGCGCTTTGCCGAAGCGCGGGTCCCATTTGCCGGTACGCTTGAGTTCGTCCGCGACTTCCTTGGGCATGTAGGTTTCGTCATGCTTAGCGAGGACTTCGCTGGCCGTGAAGCCGCCATCCTTCTGGACGGTGCCGAGGGCGACGACGCTCTGCCCTTCGCGGAACAGGTCGGGGAGGATGCCGGTGTAATGGACCTCGACCGCGGCCTGCCCGTCCGTCACTTGAAAGGCGTTCACGGGGGTGCCGTTTTCATTGATGCGGTGCAGGCTGCCAGCCATGACCATGCCGCCGAGGCGGATGGTGCGATCGGGTGAGGGCGGATTGGCCTTTACCTGCGAGGGGGCCATGAAGAACACGATGTTGGACGAGAACGCCCGCAGCGTCAGGGCAGCGGCGGAACCGACACAGGCCAGACAGGCGATGACGATCCAGAGACGACGGGTCTTGCGGGTCATGAGGCTGACCTTTCACGGCGGCGGGCATGGCCTTCGACGGCGGCCAGACGGGCTTTGGATTTCCGAAGGCGCAGGGCGGCACCAACACCGAGCACAAGGGAGCAGCCCAGCGTCAGGGCATAGGAGGCCGCGATATACGGCCAGTGGTTCGGGAGATGCATCATGCTGCTTGACTGTCCCTGCGATCGAGACGCGAACGGGCCATCATCTGGCGCGCACGGCTTTCATGGATGGCGGCACTAAGCCGGGTGAAAATGACGGCCGCAACACCGAGCGTAAAGCCGATCGTACAGATCAGCAGCGGCCAGAGCATCATCATGGACATGGTGGGTGCGCCGGTCAGGGTGATGCTGTCGGGCTGGTGCAGGGTGTTCCACCACTGGACGCTGAACTTGATGATCGGAAGGTCAATGACGCCGGCCAGAGCGAGGATCGCGGCGGCGCGCTGGCCGCGGGCGGGTTCGTCGAAGGCGCGGATCAGGGCGATATGGCCCAGATACAGGAAGAACAGCACCAGCATGGATGTCAGGCGCGCGTCCCAGACCCACCATGTGCCCCACATCGGCTCACCCCACAGCGAGCCCGTAATCAGGCACAGGGCGGCGGCGCAGGCACCGACGGGCCCGATCTCGATGGCGGCCAGATCCGCCAGCGGATGGCGCCAGACCAGCGAAAGCACGCCGCAGGTTGCAAGCCCGAGGTAGCAGGACGATGCCAGCCAGGCCATCGGGACATGCACATACATAATGCGGACGGTGTCGCCCTGCTGCCAGTCGGCTGGTGCAATGAACAGACCCCAGATCACACCGACCACGAGAAACACGATTGCGCCACCGGTCAGCCAAGGCAGCAGGGTGCGCGCCAGACGCAGGAACTGCCCCGGATTGGCATAGCGATGGAGCAGGTTGGGGGTAGGGCGCACTGGGACACGGACCTCGGCAGAGTGGCAACGCGGCGATGGGTTCCCCGCGACAGGTTCCCCATTGAAATAGTCCGAAGCAATCATATTCGGAAGAGGCGCGTTGTCCCATTGTTCCGATCACTGTTATCACGTTTCACGGAATTGAGCGCAAAATGCCCCAAGGGCGGCTTTTGGGGCGGCCCTTGGGGGCAGCCTTTGTGGCGGGAGTGAGAGATGGCTTTCTGGCTGGTGAAATCGGAACCCGAGGCGTTCTCATGGGCGCAGCAGGTCCATAATAATGTCGAGCCGTGGACGGGCGTACGCAACTATCAGGCGCGCAACAATCTTGCGGCGATGAAGATCGGCGATCTGGCGTTTTTCTACCATTCCGTTAGCGAAAAACGGATTGTGGGTGTGGTGGAAGTCGTGCGGGAAGCCTATCCGGACCCGACTGCGGATGATCCGCGCTGGGTCTGTGTGGATGTGAAGGCGATGGGGGCTTTTGGCCGTCCCGTGAGTCTTGCCGAAATCAAGGCCGATCCGGTTCTGGCGGAGATGGCGCTGCTCAAACAGTCCAGACTGTCCGTGGCGCCGGTGACGGAGGAGGAGTTCCGTCACCTGACGCAGATCGGGGACTGGGTGCGCCCCTGAAGACCGTATTTCTTAGTGAATGGGAGAGGCGTCACCGTTGACGAGGATGTTCGTCTGGCCATTGACCGGATGACCGGCATAGCTCGTTGGTGAGTCTTCATCTTCATAAGGCGACTGCACCGGCGCATTGAACTTCACCGGCATACCAAACAACGTGAAATGGGACGGCAGGTTGTTGGGGCCGTTGGTTTTCTGCTGCGCGTTCGGGCCGGGCATACCGACCGGAAGATGCGTCCGGACCCGGTCGCTATAGCTGGCGAGGGCGGTTTCCGAGTCTTCCACTTCCGTATAGCCGTGCGGCGGGGGCGGGGCGCCTTCATCGGGGAGGGCTGCCGTCTGGGCCGGGGTCAGGGGTTTTGCGGGCGCGCCGACGATCTGACCGGAGGTTGGGCCCATCTGCGGCAGATTGGCCGTGCCGTGAGCGGCATGGTGGTGGCTGTGACTCGGGGCGGCAAAAGCTGGAGAAACCGCCGGAACGAGGAGGGTGGCTGTCAGCGGGGCCGACAGGATCAAGCGCGATAATGCGGTCATTGGTGTAATTCTCCTCACCCCGACGGTGCTCGTCCGGATAGTTGGCCCGGGTAGTCTTCTGGCGCCGATATCCCCATGATGGTGCCATGTTAGGATATGAAACCTGCTATCCGGTAAACGGTTTCGGGTCTTACGAACAGGAGTTTTGATCGTCATGACCTCAGTGAATGACACGCAGCTTCCGACCAGCAATTTCGCCTCGACGGCGCTGGACGGGGATTCCCTTGCACAGCTTCAGTCCGTTCTTGAAAAGGTGGAGCAGGGCCGTGGGGTTCTCGTGCGTCTGGCCGACCTGATGGGCGGCGCGGTCGGACAGGCGACGCGACTCGGCATGCAGGGACTCGGACTGGCCCCGGCGGTGCAGGAAAAATTCCACAAGACGGCGGAAGTTGCCATCGAACGGGCGTTTCGTGTGGCTGTTCTGGGTATCGACAACGATGCACCGGCCCCGCGCGATCCCATGCGTGAGAATCTGGGGCAGGCCGCGGTGGCCGTCTCTGGTGCGCTGGGCGGTTTCGGGGGAATTTTCGGTCTTGCGCCGGATGTTGGTTTCACGACGTTGACCATCATGCGCGAAATCGCCCGCATCGCCCGCGAGGAAGGCGAGGATCTGCGTAACGAAGACACGCGCCGGGCCTGTCTGGAAGTTTTTGCGCTCCGCAGTTTTCCGGCGCGTCAGAGCGACGAGGAAGGCGAACTGGGTTTCTTCTCGGCGCGTGCGCTGCTGCGCGGACGGCCTATCGTGATGCTGATGGCGGAAGTAGCGTCGCATTACGGAATAGGTCTGTCGCGCAAGTTCGCGTTGCAGATGGTGCCGGTTGCGGGCGCGCTGTGTGGGGCGTCTCTCAACACGGCGTTTCTGGCGCATTACCGCGCGCTGGCACGGGCCCATTTCACGATCCGTCGTCTGGAACGCACGCATGGGTTGGCCGTTAAGGAGGCTGCTGCTGACCTGCGGGCGGGTGGGATGGGCACGTCTGAGACATTTTCCTGAGCTCAGGAGTCTCAGGCTTCCGTTGCTCCTTCTGTGGTCAAAGATGCTTCGGTCATCGTCGCAGGTTCGACGTTTTTGCGCATCGTCCACAGATCCACGAGCGCGGAGATAACCAGACAGGCCGCGCTGATTTTGGCCAGAACCATCAACAGGCCGTGTATTTCGGGCATCAGCAGGCGCAGGGCGCCAAGTATGACGAGGATGATGGCGTAAATGAAAGCAAGCGGCACTGGCGGTCTCCCTGATGGCAGGCCACCTTTACCATGGTCGTTGTCTTCACGGCCATGATTTCGCACGACAGGATCCATCCATGTGCTCTGCGGCGCCTCAGTTCAGGAAACGGGTAGAAACTGTGTCGTCATGGATGAGATAACGCCGGATCTTCTGCTTCAGGCTTATGCCTCGGGGATTTTTCCCATGGCTCCGGATGCGGAAAGCGCGAAACTGACATGGTATCTGCCGGAAGAGCGCGGGATCATGCCGCTGGACGGGATGCATGTTCCCAAAAAGCTCATGCGCCTCGTGATGTCGGGCAGGATGACGGTGACGGCGGATCGGGCGTTCGATGATGTCATGCTGGCCTGTGCTGAAGCGGTTCCCGGGCGGGAGACGACATGGATCAGCGGGCGCATCCGCAGTCTTTATGGTGAGCTGCACCGTCAGGGAAACGCCCATTCCATTGAAGTCTGGGACGGCGGGGCTCTGGTGGGGGGGCTGTATGGCGTGTCGCTTCGGGGGGCTTTTTTCGGTGAGAGCATGTTTTCGCGGGAACGTGATGCTTCTAAGGTGGCGCTGGTCCATCTTGTCGCAGGGCTGCGACAGGGGCGATACACGCTGCTGGATACGCAATACACCACGCCGCATCTGACGGGGCTGGGTGGGATCGGGATTCCGGCGGAGGATTATCAGTCCCTGCTTCATCAGGCGCTGACCGTGCGTGCGGTCTGGCCTGACGATTTCAGCCTTCAGGCCCTGCGTGAATCCATTGCGTCCCTGCGCGCGCTTCCCGGGCGCGTGCCTGTCGGAGATCCGCCATGACTGTTTTTACGCGCCCTGTTTTTCTGAGCGCCGCGCCGATCGGGCTGCTGGTGGCCGGTTTGTCTGTGATGACACCGGCTCATGCGGACGATCATCCCCGCCTGACGCCGACGCGGGATGTGACGGTTGTGTATGAGCTTTCCACGCTGTCGAGTGCGACGAAAGGTCATCCCGAGAGTGTCAAAGTCGCGTTCTCGGGCGCGGGCGATCTGCTGCGGATCGATTCGCAGGATGGCAACGGGGTGACGATTCTTGATCGTCCGGCGCAGCAGGTCACGCTCGTGATGATGAAGCAGCAGCTTTATACGCGCTTTCATCCAAGCCACGGTCTGCACAATCCGTTCATGCTTGATCTGGACATGCAGTATAAGGCCGCTGGTCATGACACCGTGGCGGGAGTGGCGTGCGACCGCTGGACCATTCAGAGCAGTCACGGCACGGCCAGCGCCTGTGTGACGCCGGATGGCGTCATTCTGGCGGAAAACGGCGTGGATGCGGACGGTGTGGAAGGCTCCATCAAGGCGCTTTCGGTATCCTATCAGGACATCCCGTCCTCCACGTTCGAGCCACCGGCAGGATTTCATATGCTGGAGCCGAAAATGCGTCCCGCGCATCAAAGCCAGGCAGGCAGTGCGACGCCATCGCCGGTGCCGGAAGCCTCGGGCACAGAGATGAAGACGACGACGCATGAGGCCGCGACGCCTGACGTGTCGGATTCCGACACGCCCGTGATCGGGGACAGGGATGCACCTGCACCAGCCACCACAACGCCGGGTGGGCATACGGCACTGCTGCCGGGCCAGAGCGCTCAGCCTGATACGACACAGCCCTCCGTTTCGAATGATTCTTCAGGAGATGGTTCCGTATCCGCGCCGGATCAGCCGCCGAGTGGTCCGGCCGATGGAAATCACAAATGAGCCTGACGGGACTGCGCACAGCTGGAATGACGGTCTGTCTGTTGATGGGGGCTGTGGTCGGATTTTCCGCGAAGGCGGATGTTCCTGCAACTCCCGCGCCGCTTCAGGCACAGGCTCCGCTCGTGACGCCGCTGCATGATGCCGATATCGATTATGTTCTGACGGGCCCGGCCGGACAGCATCTGCATCAGCGGATGCGCTGGACGTCCACGTCGTGGCGGCAGCGGATCGAGCCCGAAGGGTCAGCAACGGTCATGCTGACGGATTACCGCACCCATATCCTGATGGTGCTGGATGGGACCAAGCGCACGGCGACGGTCATGCCTGCGCCGGGCGGTAATTTCGCGGCGCCCGGAACCCCCGCAGCCGGATCATGGCGCAGAATGGGGCAGGGCCGGATCGCTGGGGAAGCCTGCACGATCTGGGAAAGTGCCGACACCGACCGTCATCCGACCACGTTCTGTTACACGGAAGACGGGTTGATGCTGGGGGCGGTGCATGACGGAAAGCCGGTCGTGGAAGCGGTCTCGGTCAGTCGTTCTCCGCAGCCGCTCGACGTTTTTGACCCGCCGCCGGGTTATCACCGGGTCGAGTCGCCGCACTGAGGGGTGCTTTCTGAGGCTGCACGGGTGTCTGTTACAATTTGTCCGGCTCCTGCCATGATTGGCGCCTCTTGCTGCCATTTTCAGCGGGCATGATCTTTCTCATGGACGGAAGAGCCTGTTTTAACCGGCTTTTCTGCTCCACGTGTTTCGAGGAGAAAGATGCCATGCGTCGCATCACACGTGCAGTTCTTATGGCCGCTCCGCTGCTGATCGGTTCCGCAATCGTCCCGAATGCCATCGTGCCTCAGGCGCAGGCTCACTGGCATGGCGGTGGGCCGGGATATGGTCCGGGTTATGGCCGCGGCTATGGATATGGCGGACCTCCGGGCGGTGGGCGCGGTGGCTGGCATCATGACCATTCCGGCGCGATTGTCGGGGGCATTCTGGGTGGTCTGGCTCTCGGTGCCGTAGGCGGTGCGCTACTGGCCCAGCCCTACGGTCCGCCGCCCCCTCCGCCGCCGCAGGTCGTGTATGCTCCACCGCCGGTCGTCTATGCGGCGCCGCCACGGGTTGTTTACGGACCGCCCCCCGTTGTGATGTATCCGGGATACTGATCCCGGAATACTGAACGGTTTTCGTCCGGTTTGCCTTGATCGGATCGGACGGGTCGGGCAATCATGCCGCTTATGACCGTTTCTTCACAGAATACAGACCTACAACCGGGCGACCGGGCGCCAGATTTTACGCTTCCCGCTTCCGCCGGGCGGACTGTCAGCAGTGCCGCACTGAGCGGGAAGCCTTATCTGCTGTATTTCTATCCGAAAGCCGACACCCCCGGCTGTACGACGCAGGCCTGTGGCCTTCAGGACGTTCTGCCCGAATTTGATGCCGAGGATCTGACGATCATCGGTGTGAGCCCGGACCCTGTGGCGAAAATTGAGAAATTCGCTACGAAATATGGTCTGAAGTTCCCGCTGGCCTCGGATGAAGACCATGCCGTTGCCGAGGCTTACGGAACATGGGTTGAGAAATCCATGTATGGCCGGACCTATATGGGGATGGAGCGCAGTTCCTTTCTGGTGGATGGACAGGGCGTCATCCGGAATGTGTGGCGCAAGGTGAAACCTGCCGTACATGCCGCTCTGGTGGCGGAGGCTTTCCGGAACCTTCCGAAAGCCTGAGGGCTTACACCTCCAACTCTCACGAGGGAGACAGGCCGGAAACGCGCCGATGACCGTCTATGGCCGTCCACGACTTCCCGCGTCCTCCCCGCAGGCGTTTGCATCCTTTTTGCCCGGGCCCACACATGCCGCGACACTGGCATGTGGCGCGCTGGGTTGCCCTGATCTGTGTTGCGCCGGTTGCGCTCGTGGCGGCTGCGGGCAGTGTGTTCCTGTGGAAACTGGCCCACGGCCCCGTGGAGATCACGCGCGTCTCCCATGTTGTGGAGCCGGTCTCGATTGCGGCGGGCAAACGCCCCGGACATCCGGCTGGTCGGCTGAGCTGGGACAGGCTCTGGATCCAGTGGCAGCCGAGCGCGGGCGGCGTTCCGGCTGGGCTGGTGCTGATGGCGCGCGGGCTGAAAGTCACCCGGTTTGACAATCTGGTGGCGGAACGTGCGACTGAGGCCGATGCCGTTCTTTCGCTGAGCGCTCTGTTTGAAGGCGTGATTGCGCCTCGGACCCTGCGTCTCGAAGGAGCCACGCTGGCCCTGCGCCGTTTGCCGGACGGCGATGTGGACATGGATCTGCCAGAGCAGAAACGGGGTGGCCGGGGTGTGCCGACGCGGCTCGACCGTCTGCGGGCCGTGGATGTCCATAATGTCTCCATCACATTCGCCGGGCTTCCACAGGACCGGACCGCCGTCATCGGCGGCGTAGATATGAAGGCGCGCCGGATCCGGGTGGCGCCACATTCACGGGATTTTGTGTGGATCGGGTCCGGTCGGGCCGCGGTTGCGCTCGATGGATTCCATACCAGCCTGACGGCACAGGCCCGTCAGGTCGGGCATAATGGACTGTTGCATCTGGAGGCGACGCCATTTGAGCCGGCTCAGCTTGGGGTTTTCAATCCACAAGCTGCGAACTGGCATGTCCCCGTGTCCATCGGGGCAGATGCGGTTTTTGTGCCGCAGGGGATGGATGCACTTCCATCGGAACTGACGCTGAACGTGTCTGTCGGTGATGGGCAGGTTTTTCAGAAAACCGCCGACCCGATCCATCTTCATGCAGGGCAGGCGAGCGTGCATCTGCGGATGGACCGTCCGGGCCTGAGGGGTGGTGCGCGGCTCGACGTTCATTCAGCAGCGCTGGATGTGGCGGATACCGACGGTACGCTAACCCATCTGAAGGCTTCGGCCAGTGCCAGCTTGGACAATCTGCTCAAGCCGACAGTGCTGGACGCAGACGCGGAGGCCGGGCTGGATGCGATCCGCTTTGCAACGGTGGGGTCCATCTGGCCTGCAACGATCGTCAAAGGCGGGCGACGCTGGGTTTCGAAGAACATCACGGACGGGACCGGGCGGGATCTACACGTCAAAGCCCATCTGCACAGCGATCATGGGCCGGATCAAATCCTGCCGACCTCGGTTGAGGGACAACTGAGCGGACATGGTCTGACGGTCCACTGGCTGCGCCCTGTTCCTCCGGCGACGGGGCTTGATGCGTCCCTGCGTTTCGACGGCCCTGAAACGCTTGTTATTGATCTGAGCCGCGGCGTTCAGCCGACGGATGTAAAGCAGAACGTGCTGCTGCCGGATGGGGAAATCCGGATCGGGAAGCTCTATGACAAAGACCAGACGGGCGATATTTCCGCGCATCTGACGGGGCCTCTGGCGGGGTTCATGTCCGCTCTGGCGCATCCGCGGCTGCATCTGCTGTCACGTCATCCGCTGCCGTTCACGCAGCCAGCAGGCACTGTGGACGCGCATGTCCGCATGACGCTGCCGCTGGTGGCGCGTATCCCGGACGGGGCGTTGCATGTCTGGACGCAGGCGGCGTTTTCGGGAGTGCATCTGGGAAATATCCTGATGGGACATGCGGTGGACGGGGCTTCGGGCAAGATGTCCGCCACCGAGGATGCGCTCGACCTGACGGGAGATGGCCAGCTTGCGGGTATTCCCACGCATGTTGTCCTGCATGAGAATTTCCGGGGTGGTGCGCCGTCGCACGTATTGCAGACGATTGATGCGCGCTCGGTTCTGGACCCGCAGTCTGCGGCAAAGGCCCGGATCGCGCCAGTTGGTCTGTTTGATGGCCATGCGGTTCTGAATGCGCATTTTGTGCAGCAGGCGAACGAAACGTCCGATCTGAAACTGTCGCTGGACATGGCCCAGGCTGCTCTGAGTGTGCCGATCTGGGCCAAGCCACTGGGTGAGCCTGCGACGGCTATGGTGCATATCGGGTTTCAGGACGGGAAAATGTCTGTTCTGGACGGCTTGCAGGCACACGGGACCGATCTTTCCGTGGCGGGCAGGGGCGTCACGCGGGCAGGCAAGCTGACCGGGATCGTTCTGGAAGGTTTCCGCATCGGGCGGACGCAGGGGGATGCGCGCATTGCCCTGCCGCAGAGTGCGGAACAGCCTGTGGGTGTGACGGTCGATGCGGACCCGCTGGATCTGGCGCCGATGTTCGCGCCGCATCCCCCGGTGGCGGATACGGGAACGCAGAGTGGATCAGGCGGGAAAAGCGCGTCGATGGGAGATAGCTGGTCCATCTCCCTGAACGCGCCGCATGTCTATTACGGCCCTAAAGCGCAGGTGGGCGGTGTCGTCTCGCAGATCGAGCTGCGCAACGGACATCTGACATCAGGGCGCTTTGCGCTGGACGCGCCGACCCGGGTGCGGGCGGTTCTGGGCGATACGGGGCGGGAGCATCCGTTCGTTCTGGATGTCGACAATCTGGGTCTGCTTCTGGAAAATCTGGGGCTGTATGATCGCATCCGGGGTGGAAAGACGCATCTGGACGGGGTGTTCACGCCGGATGAAACCAGTGTGCGGAAGGTTCCGGAAGGACGGAGCGCGAAATCGGCAGGGCTGTGGGGCGGTTTGCCACCATTCCGGGGGCATGTGGACATGGGACCGTCCGAGTTCCTGCGGCCGCCGTTGACGTTAACGGCGGTGTCCGACCTCTCGCCGCTGCATTGGCTGACCAATCATCTGGACCGGTTTGAAATCACCCATCTGTCCACGCGGCTCAGTCTGGCGGGGAACATGCTGGTGCTGCGTGACGGGGTGATCGGCAATCAGGCGCTTGGGGCCACGATGGAAGGGCCGATTGATCTGAAAACGTCCGAGCTGAACCTCAACGGGACGATCGTGCCGGTTTTCGGGCTGAATGCGCTTCCGGGGAAGCTGCCGGTTCTGGGGTATCTGATGTCTCCCGAGAAGGGTGGCGGACTGTTGGCGGCGACGTTTGAGCTCCATGGAACGGTTGAAAAACCCGATCTGTCAGTCAATCCGCTGTCGATGCTGTTGCCGGGCGTTCTTCGGCGTATTCTGCATTAAGGTTGGGTTTGGGGATTATCCTGACAGGTCGGAAGTCCCATCTCTGATCGGGAAGTCGAAGAACATTTCGGGGAGCGCGGGAAGCCAGTGACGGACATGACAGATCTTTTCGGCGGCGCCCCCGGGGCGAAGCGTCCGTCCGGGCACGCGCCGCACTCTGTACGGCAGGGGCATTCGGTTGAAGCGCCGCAGGTGCAGCGTCGGCCGCCCTCGCGGACGCAGCCTCTGGCGGACCGTCTGCGCCCGAAGCGGCTGGAAGACGTGCGGGGACAGGATCATCTGCTCGGGCCTGAAGGCACACTGACACGGATGTTGGCGCGCGGGACGCTGTCCAGCCTGATCCTGTGGGGCGGTCCGGGATGTGGCAAGACGACGATTGCACGTCTGCTCGCAGGACGGGCCGGGCTGTTTTATTCCCAGATTTCTGCCGTCTTTTCTGGCGTGGCGGATCTGCGCCGGGCGTTTGAAGAGGCGGACCAGAAACAAGCGGCGACGGGCAAGGGCACGCTTCTGTTCGTGGACGAAATCCATCGCTTCAACCGCGCGCAGCAGGACGGGTTTCTGCCTTATGTGGAGCGCGGAACGGTGGTTCTGGTGGGAGCGACCACCGAAAATCCGTCCTTTGCGCTGAATGCGGCACTGCTCTCGCGGTGTCAGGTTCTGGTGCTGAACCGGCTGGATGATGCAAGCCTTGAGAGCCTGTTGGAACATGCGGAGGAGGAAGTCGGTCGTCCACTGCCGCTCGACCCGGAAGCGCGGGCCAGTTTGCGCGCCATGGCGGACGGGGACGGGCGGTATCTGTTGAATATGGTCGAGCAGCTTGTGGCGCTTGATCCGTCGCAGCTGCTGACACCGCGCGATCTGGCGGCGATCCTGTCCCGCCGGGCTATCCTGTATGACCGGGATCGGGAAGAGCACTACAATCTCATTTCCGCGCTGCACAAATCACTGCGCGGCAGCGATCCGGATGCGGCTTTATATTGGTTCGCGCGGATGCTGGAGGGCGGGGAAGATCCGCGCTACATCGCCCGTCGCCTGACGCGCTTTGCGGCCGAGGATGTGGGACAGGCCGATCCGTCCGCGCTGCCGATGGCTGTGGCAGGGTGGCAGACCTATGAACGGCTGGGCTCGCCGGAAGGGGAACTGGCGCTGGCGCAGGTCGTGGTGCATCTGGCGACCGCGCCGAAATCCAATGCGGTTTACACGGCCTATAAGGCAGCCCGTGCTCTGGCGCGCGATACCGGCAGTCTGATGCCGCCGTCGCATATCCTGAATGCACCGACATCCCTGATGAAGGATATCGGATACGGCAAGGGCTACGAATACGACCACGACAGCGAGGGTGGATTTTCGGGCCAGAACTACTTCCCGGATGGGATGCCCAGAGCGTCTCTTTATCATCCCACCGACCGCGGACATGAGGGGCGGATCAGAAAACTTCTGGACATGCGGGCCGCCAAGAGGGCATCCCGCGAACCATGACAGTTACCAACCGCATCGTGACCGAGGATGAGGCCGATATTCGCCTCGACCGCTGGTTCAGACGTCACTACCCCAATCTGACGCAGGGCGCGCTTCAGAAACTGTGCCGCAAGGGACAGATCCGCGTGGAGGGAGGGCGTGTTCAGACCAATACGCGCCTGATCCCCGGACAGACCGTCCGCATCCCGCCGCTGCCGGACGTGGACAAGCCCGCGCCCCTGCCGCCGCCGGATCCGATGCTGGAGCGCGAGATCCGCAAGATGGTGATTTACGAGGACGAGCACCTGCTTGTTCTCGACAAACCATCGGGCCTTGCGACGCAGGGCGGTCCGGGGATTACCAAACATGTGGACATGATGCTTGACGGCCTGCGGCCTGAGGGCGGCGATCGGCCGCGTCTGGTGCATCGTATCGACCGTGACACGTCCGGCATCCTTCTGATTGCGCGGACGCCGGGTGTGGCGGCGAAGCTTGCGGCTGCGTTCCGTGGGCGCGATGTGGAGAAGACGTACTGGGCTGTGGTTGTCGGACGGCCATCGCCGGAATCCGGCATCATCGACCAGCCTCTGGCCAAGATCGGTGCAGGTGGCGCGGCGCTGGTGATCGCGGCGTCACGCGATGAGGAAGACGCGGCTTCGGCCAAGACGGATTATGCGACGCTCGATGCCGCCGGAAAGAAGCTGAGCTGGCTGAAGCTGTCTCCGCTGACGGGGCGAACGCATCAGCTTCGCGTGCATACCGAATCCATTGGCACGCCGATCCTTGGTGATCCGCGCTATGGCGGAAAGGCCGCACATCCGGAAGGCTTTATCGACCGGTTGCACCTGCATGCGCGTCAGCTTGATATTCCTCACCCCGCCGGTGGGCGTTTGATCGTGACGGCCCCTCTGCCGCCGCATATGCGCGAGACATTCCGGACGTTGGGCTTTGTGCCGGGTGAAACGCCCGCGCCCAAACGCGTTCGTGGAGGCATCAGCAAGGGCAGGGGGCCTGCGAAATGAAGAAGCTTACCGGCGGTTTGATTGCCGTCATCGTTGCTTTTGTTGGTGTGAGCGTGGCCACGCATGTCCTGATCGATCAGGACGCGCTCCGCGAGCGTGTGGCCGTGGCGCTTCGGCACCAGACAGGGCTTTCGATGCAGGTCCGTCATTCGTCGGTGCAGCTTCTGCCCTGGCCGGCCTTCGAGGCGTCCGACGTCGTGCTGAAGCGCGATGGGCAGACGCCGGTTCTCAAGGCTCATACGATCCATGCCGGAATTGCCGTCTTTGCCCTGCTGCATCGCGAGGTCCGGTTTCAGGATGTCGTCATCGAAAAAGCGACCGTCAATCTCGTGCGCGGTTCGGATGGACAGGCCAACTGGTCTCTGACGCCGGATCGTGAGGACGAGAATGCCTCTCTGCCGGTGAAGACACGGAGCGGTCAGCGGATCCATGCGCATTGGGACCTGTCGCTTGATGGGCTGCATGTCGCGCAGACGGCCGTGCTCTGGAACGATCACCTAAGCCATACGAGTGGAGCGTTCGGGCTGGATTCGCTGGATCTGGCGGGGCTGCGCAGTCCCAGCCCGTGGATCAGCCTTCAGGGACACCATGCCGGGACGCCCTTCACGCTCAAGGGGCATGTCGGCACTCTGTCGCAACGTCAGGGCACTCAACCCTGGGCGTTCAGCATCGGCACAACGCTGGGTGAGGGCGACAGGCGCGACTGGTTGAATCTGGACGGGCGGATCGGCAATCCGTCTAAGATGGAAAACGTGCTGCTGACGGTTCAGGGCGAGTGGCCCAACCTTCAGGACGCGCATCGTCTGTTCCCTCACGCCAATCTGCCGGATGTTCCGGCACTGGGCGGCGATGTTGCGCTTCAGGGCAGTCCGGGTCCGCTGACTGGTCTGGACGGAAATGCGCTGCTGCACCGTCTTGCGGAGACGATGACGCCCACGCGCGTTCATCTGCATGTCGGCTCTGTTGTGCTGAAACAGGGCGCGGTACAGAATCTTCATCTTGATTCTGCGGGTCCGGATGCAGCGCTGACGGTTACGGCGGATACGCAGTGGCGCGATACGGCGTGGCATGTGGAAGCCGGGGCCGGGACGATGCAGCAGGCGGTTGCTGCATGGCGGAACGGCCTGCAGACCGCAGTGCCGCTAACGGCGGAACTGCGTAGCCAGACCACGCTCCTCTCCGGTGGGCCATCTCTCAATGCACAGGACAAGGCCCGTGTCGCCGTTTCGGGAACGGTTGGTGCGGAAAACGGGCATCTGGTGGCGGAAGGGAGTGGCAAGACACTCCATCTGCCCGGCGCGCTCCTGCATGATGTGAGCCTGCATGGCACGCTGGAGACGCATGACCGCGAGAGCCTTTCACTTGAAGGCCTGACATTCGGCAGTCAGGAACTGGCTCTGGATGGGGCGCTCAAGGTGGTTCTGGGGCAGGATGTGCCGCCCGTTGTGAGCGGAAATATTCATGCCGCAAAAATGGATCTGGACGTGCTCAAGGGGATTTGGCTTGAGCCAGCGCTTCCGGCAGTGGCTGTTCCAACCGTAACGCCAGCGACGTCGCAGGGTAACAAGACTGTTTCGGCGCAAGACGAGCATCCTGTCGCAATTCCGAGTGCGCCGGACCTGACGCCCTCTTGGGTCAAACGGCTGCGGGCGCAGGATGTGAACCTGCATCTGACAGCCGATCACGTCGTGTTTGCGGGACGGGACTATACCGATCTGGCGACGCGACTGACGCTGTCAGGCGGTCATCTGCGTCTGGACCCGATTTCCGGACAGGCGCAGGGGCTGGCGCTTTCGGGGATGGTGGAACTGGATGCCAGCACGCTGCCTGTCTCGGGGAACGTGACCTTCCAGCCGCTTATTCTGCCAGCCGGTCTGCTGGAGACGCGTCTTGGGATGCCGCTGCTCCTTCAGGGGCCTGTGCAGGTCGTGGGGTATCTCTCAGCCAAGGGCAACAACGCTGACGAACTGAGGCAGTCGCTGGACGGGCATCTGGGCCTGTCGATGGTGGACGGTCAGGTGCAGAGTACGCTGCTTGGGCAGATGGCGGGATCTGCGGCCAGTGTGGTCCTCGGGAAAGGCGACCGCTCGCTGCGGTGTCTGGGGCTGCATATGACCATTGCAAACGATATGGCGCATATCGACACGCTGGGGCTCCAGTCCGGGCGCTTCTCCGTTTCGGGCAATGGTACGGTCGGTCTTGGGACGCAGGTTCTGGATCTGCGCCTTCTGCCTGTGGTGGATTTTGAAGGGGCAGGGGCCTCCACACCGGTTGTGCTGACGGGAACGCTCGCGGCCCCGCATGTCGCGCAGGACCGGGATGCGGGCGGCAATTTTCACGTCACGATCGGCGGGGACGGCAATGCTGCCGATCCATGCACGGCCCCTCTGGCTGCTGCACGTGAAGGACAGCCCGGTCCAACGCCTGAGGCAGTCAAGCCTCATCATTCAAAGGCCGGGGATATCCTTCGGACTCTGGGAGTTCTGCATTGAGCGGGCACAAGCGTTTCTGGAAAGCCGTTTCGGTCGTATCCGAGGGCGGCCTGTTCGAGCCGCGTCTGGATGGACGACCGATCCGTCTGCCGCAGGGACGGGTTCTGGCCGTCCGTTCGTCCGCTCTGGCCGACGCCATTGCGGGGGAGTGGGGAGGGATTGCGGAAAATGCGTCCTTCACGCCGGACGCGCTGCCCCTGACCCGGATTGCCGGGACGATGATCGAGCGGACCGCGCCTGATCCGCAGGCAGCACGGGATATGCTGCTCGGACTCGGGGTAGATGACGGGCTCTGTTATTGTGAAGACGGGATCGGGCCTGTTGCGGCGCAGGTTTTCGCCTGGCTTTCGGGTTACGGGATCCACCCGAGTGTAACAGATGGTCTCATGCCAGTGGCGCAGCCGGACGGATATCTGGACGCTCTGGCGCAGCTACTGGCCGCGCGGGATGCTCTGGAGCTTGCGGTTCTGGGTGTGTTGGCACAGGCGACGGGGAGTCTGCTTCTGGCGCTTGCTGTCGTGGGAGGCGCTGTCAGCCTCGTGGATGCTGTGTTGTGGGCCAATAACGACGAAAAATCCCAGCTTGCGACATGGGGGCAGGATGATGAACTCGTCCGCACGATGGAAAATCGCGAGAAGGATATTCTCGATGCGGGACTGTTTCTGACATTGGGACGTAAGGTTTCGATCTGAGAGGAAAATGCCCTGAATGGGGCATGATCTTGCCATATTCGAGGATCATTGAAGGCCCTGCCATGTGACAGAACGAGATGATTGGTGACTCGCCCCGACCGGGGAGCGGGCGCTATTTCCGGTTCTGTCGAACACTGTCAGAGTCGAGGAAGTTATGTCCGTATCCGTTCGTAGGCCCCTGCTGCGTCACATGGGTACCCGTGTCGTGAAGACCTGCTCCATTGGAGCATGGCTTTTTCTGGCTGCGACCCCGCTGATCGTGGTGGTCTGTGCCATTCACGGCTGATTTTTCCTGCAATTCAGGCAATAAAAAAAGCCCGGTCCCCTTAGAGGAACCGGGCTTTTTCGTATCGGAACTGCGGATCAGGCTTCCCCGTTATCCGGGACCATGATGCTGACGGTTGCGGTGGCGGCAATGCCTTCTTCACGTCCCGTAAAGCCCAGACGCTCCGAGGTCGTGGCCTTGACCGAGATGCGGCTGACGCTAACCTTCAGCAGATCGGCGAGGCGCTGGCGCATGGTTTCGGCATGTGGGCCAATCTTGGGGCGTTCGCAGATCAGCGTGATGTCTGCGTTCACGAGAAAGCCGCCGCGCTCGCGGATGCGTTCGCCGGCGTGGATCAGGAAGCGGGCCGAATCCATGTCCTTCCACTCATTGTCGGAAGGCGGGAAATGGCGGCCGATATCGCCTTCGGCCAGAGCGCCGTAAATGGCGTCACACAGCGTGTGGATGCCCACATCGGCGTCGGAATGTCCGGCGAGGCCCTTCGTATGGGGCACCTCAATGCCGCACAGGATCAGCTTGCGGCCTTCCTCGAAAGCATGGACGTCATAGCCCAGTCCGACGCGGGGCAGCAGGTTCCGGTCAATCACACCTTCAAGACGCATCAGGTCCTCCGCAACAGTCAGTTTGATATTGTCTTCCGACCCTTGAACGATCGCCACCGGATGGCCAGCCTGTTCGAGCAGGGCGGCATCGTCGGTGCGGGCATCGCGCAGGGTGCGGTGAAGTTCGAGCAGGGTGCCGAAGCGGAAGCCCTGCGGGGTCTGGGCACGCCACAGCCCGTCACGCGGGACGGTATCGATAATGATGCCGTCGGCGGCTTTCTTGATCGTGTCGATGACGGCGACGGCCGGAATCACGCCTTCATGGGTTTTCAGCGCGTTGATGACGTTCTGTACCACCTCTTCGGGGACGCAGGGGCGGGCGCCGTCATGGACCAGCACCAGATCGGGCGGCTCGGGCAGGGCCGCGAGAGCTTCAAGGCCGTTGCGCACGCTGTCATGGCGTTCCGCGCCGCCGCTGACGGGCGGTAGAACGTCCAGCCCTTTCAGGCTGTCGGCCAGCAGAGGATCGTCCCCGACCGGCAGGAGCGCGTCCACATGCGGCAAAAGGGCTTCGGCGGCTCTACGGATGACGGGTTTGCCCCGCAGCATCCGGAATTGCTTGGAAGAAGTGTCCCCGTTTTGTGAGGACGCATCGAAGCGCCGGCCACGACCGGCAGCGAGAAGAAGGGCAGCGATACGCATGGGGGAGGAATGGGCCGGGACGGCAGGGACGTCAAGGTCGCGATGCTGCCCGCGCCGTTCTTCACAGACGCCCGATACGGCCTGTCAGTGGATCAGCGTGCTGTCATGGGGGCTGTCGAGACTGAATACGGGGATGCTGACGTCAAAGCGATGGCCCGAACGTGGCTCCAGCATGTGGTAGGTGCCGTGCATAAAGCCCGAGGGCGTGGTCAGCATGGCGCCAGACGTATAGTCGAACTGTTCCTGCGGAGCGATTACGGGCTGTTCGCCAACAACGCCATCGCCATGGACATGCTCCTTGCGGCCAAGCCCATCCACGATTTCCCAACTCCGGGACAGGAGCTGGAAGGTGTCCTTCCGCTCGTTCTCGATGCTGATGTGATAGGCCCATGCATATTGGTGATCTTCAGGATGGGACTGGTCGTCCAGCCAGAAGGTCCGGACCGTGACTGTCACGTCGTCGGTGGTTTTGCTGAAGCAGGGCGCAGTTTCCATGGCTTCGGCGAGGGCTGTCTCGGGATCGGCATGGAGAAGGGGGTGGGATGACTTGTCAGGCATAATGCCATTGTAAAGCCATCCCGGTCTTTTGTCAGAAAAACTTATGCAAGGGCCGCAACTGCTGCGGCGCCGCGCTTCAGATCGTCGATCAGGTCTGCCGGATCTTCCAGACCGACGGAAAGACGGATGGCGCCTTCCGTGATGCCCAGACGCGCACGTTCGTCTTCGCTGACGCGCATATGGGTCGTCGTGGCCGGGTGGGTCGCAAGGCTGCGAGCGTCACCGAGATTGTTGGAAATCGCGATGATTTTGAAGGCATTCATGAAGGCGAATGCGCCCTCACGGCCCTTGTCCACCACGAACGCGACCATGGAGCCGCCATTGCTCATCTGGGTTTTGGCAAGTTCATGCTGCGGATGGTCGGCGCGCCCCGGATAGCGGACCTGAACGACACCCGGAAGTTCGGCCAGCGCATCGGCGACGGCAGCGGCATTGCGGGCCATGGCATCCGTACGGAGCTGGAGCGTTTCCAGACCCTTGAGCAGAACCCAGGCGTTGAACGGCGACAGAGCATTGCCGGTATTGCGGGTGTAGGGCTGAAGTGTCTCGTTGATCCATGCACTGGAACCGAGCACCGCGCCTCCAAGAACGCGGCCCTGACCGTCGATATGTTTCGTACAGGAATAGACGATCACATCCGCGCCCAGCTTGAGCGGGGACTGACCGAGCGGTGTGGCGAACACGTTGTCCACGATCAGCAGGCCGCCAGCCTTATGCGTCAGTTCGGCCACACGCGCGATGTCGAGGACGTCGAGCATCGGGTTGGACGGGCTTTCGATCAGCACGGCTGCTGTTGGCTTGGACAGGGCGCGCTCCCAGGCGTCGTAATCCGTACCGTCCACCAGTTCGGTCTCGATACCGTAGCGGGGCAGGAGGTTGGTCACGATCCAGTAGCAGGAGCCGAAAATGGCGCGGGAAGCCACAACACGATCACCGGCTTTTACATGCGACAGGATGGCCGAGGAGACCGCGCCCATGCCGGTTGCGGTGGCAACGCAGGCTTCGGCGCCCTCGAGGAGTGCGAGGCGCTCCTGAAGCGTATCGACGGTCGGGTTGCCGAAGCGGGAATACTGGAAGTGCTGGACGTCGCCTGTAAAGGTCGCAGCGGCCTGTTCGGCGCTGTCATAAACGAAGCCGGAGGTCAGGAAGAGGGCTTCCGACGTCTCGCCGAATTCCGTACGGTTCGGAGCTTCGTGCAGGAGGCGGGTGGCTGTGCGCCAGTTTTCTGAAGACATGATGTGTCCCTCCATAAGACGCCCTGTAGAGAAAGGGCGCATGTGGCGGGCCGTGGAAGTCCTGGGAATCGTTCGATAACGACGCAGGGCCTCTTTAGCGCAATTCTTTAACCTCGCCGCAAGCCGGCCGCTCAAATCACGAGGGTCAGTCACGCCGGAGCGTTTGTGACACCCGGACTATGGGCTGTATTTCGGTTTTGCGTCAACACCCTGAAGTCCGGATGGGGTGGATTGCGAAAGACGGGTGTAGCGGTTATGGTCCGTGCGGAGTGCGGGCGTAGTTCAATGGTAGAACGGCAGCTTCCCAAGCTGCATACGGGGGTTCGATTCCCCTCGCCCGCTCCAGACCTTCCAGAAAAATCAGTGATTATTTTGGCATCGGCGGTGCGCTGAGCGTGTCCTGATATTCCTTGCCGTTCCAGATCCAGCGGTCGTTCGGGCTGACCAGAAGGTCGTGCATGCCTTTATGGCGCGTGGGGAGGACGGAAATATCGCCGTTCACCGAGTCCAGAACCGTGTTCCAGGTATCGTTGTGCTTCAGATAGACCGAGGTGGTGCAGCCTGCGGAGCCGCAGAGGCGGGCGGACTGAAGCTGGACGAACAGGGCTTCGTCATTCTTGCCGGACGAGAGCGATGCGGAACCAACGAGGACGACAGGCTGATCGTGATGTTTCGCCGCGTCCTGAAGATCATCCTCGTTCAGTTTGCGGGCGTCTTCATCCAGCTTCGTGCCCGGATGCGCTGTCAGAATGACGGGCGCTGCACCCGCATTGGCGGGCTGCGCGGCGTGGCGCGTATGGTGATGGCTTTTGCCTGTCGCAGCATCCGCACAGGACAGTGCTGCGGGGAGCATGAAGGACAGGGCCAGAACTGCCGCGCGGCGGGAAAGAATCTGCTGGATCGACATGGCACCAATCATAACACGAAATTGAAGACGGGCATCTGTGAAGGTTTTGATGTCATTCATGGCGCAGCGTGACCACGAGCACGTCCCGATAGGCCGGCTGGGCTGGATCGACAGGCTGCACCGCCGTAACGCCGTGATAGACGCGATGGTCGTCCACAATGGCGGCATCGAGCGGGTTGATGAGGGTGAAGGACCCCAGCGGTTCCTTCCGCATATCGTGGATCGTAGTGACGCCCTGTTCCACGTTGTGACGGGCGACCATGAGGACCAGAACCCAGTCCACACCGTCGCGGTGCAGGCCTTCGGGCGTGGGGCGTCCTTCATTGCCGGGACGCGCCTCGATGCGGAACTGATGCACTTCCACATGCCATGACGGCGGCTTTTCCGTGGGCGGCGTCAGGGCATCCGCGATTGTGCTGATGGTGCGGATGGCGGCGGTCATGGCCGGGTGGGATGCGATCGAATCTGCGACGGCCGGAAACCATCGCTCAACCCCGCCATTGAGGAGGTTGTAGTCCCGGCTCTGGTAATGGGGCTGATGTTTTTTGCGTGTGATGGTCTCGCCCGAGACCGCGAAAGTCGCATAACGGCGGCGGCGGTAGCGGCCACCATCCGCCATGTAGCGATCAAGACCCAGATGATTCCAGCTTTCCGCGAAGCCCTGCCAGTCAGTCAGGCCCTCATGGTCGAGCAGTGGGCGTGTGGTCTGGGCCTGAAGGAAGGCGAACCCTTTTTCCAGCAGGGTGTCTTCGATGTCGGTCAGAACCCTGTCAAAGGGTGGGGAGAGATCGGTAGGGCTCATGAATCCTCGGAACAGGGGACGCAGGGTCTGGGGACACTACGTGCCACATTCCCCCTTTGACGGAATTCTGAAAAGGGTTTTCAGCCCCCCAGATCAGGTTTGACGGGAGAAAGATGCTCGCGGAGCGTGCTGCAGGCTGTCGGCGTGATGCCCAGAATGCCTGCAAGATGCTGGCGGTACAGCCCTTCATGGATCAGGCGTGCGGCCAGACCCGAGAGCAGACCGCCGCCAAAGCTGCGCTTGGCGTCCAGCATGCCCCAGCCGTTATAATCCCCAAGGGCCACGACGGCGCCGCGATCGTTATAAGCGAACGGGGCAGGGGTCTTACCTGCGATAATCTCCGACAGGGCACGACCGATATACTGGCCCTGCTGCCGTGCGGCCTGGGCCGTTGGGGCAATCGGTGCGGCGTCGATGCGGGAGCAGTCACCGATCGCGAAGACGGTCGGGTCCTGCGTGGTCTGAAGCGTCGTGGTGACACCAAGCTGGCCCGAGCGGCCGCGTTCGAGGCCTTCCAGAAGGCTCGTGGCATCCGAAGCACGAACGCCCGCAGCCCAGACGCGGAGGCTGGCAGGGATATGTTCGCCGGATTTGAGGCTGAAACCTGTTTCGTCCGCACCAACCACCATGGCTTCAGTTCGGACGGCAATACCGAGATTTTCGAGCTGGCGTGCGGCGGCCGAGGAGACGGCTTCCGGGAAGGCCGGAAGGATACGCGGGCCGGTTTCGATCAGCACAGCGTTCAGCAGGGATTTGCGAACGGAGGGGCCGAGACCGCGGGCGTCGTCAATAGACTTGCACAGTTCGGCAATGAGCTGCACGCCGGTTGCGCCGCCGCCAACGATGCCGATGGAGAGCTTTTCGCCTGCCGTCCGAGCTTTCTGAACGGCCTCGCGGAAGGTCGCGAACAGGGTGTCTGCGTCGTTCAGATTGTCGATGAACATGCAGTGATCGACGATTCCGGGAATGCCGAAATCATTCGCGCGCGAACCAAGGGCCACCACCAGATAGTCGTAGGGCAGTGTGGCGCCCGTATCGAGCGAGACCGTCTTGTTGTCGCGGTTGACCGTCGTGGGGCTGCCCTGAACGAAGGTGAAGCCGAATTTGGCTGCTGTCTCGGTGAAAGGGATGCAGTTGCCTTGATGCTGCATGGTGCCCGCAGCGAATTCGTGAAGGGCCGGCTTCCAGTAATGGACGGGGCTGCGATCAACGAGTGTCAGGGAAATATTCTGGTGACGGCCCAGAGCCGCAGCGGCTTCAAGCCCACCGACGCCACCGCCAAGAACAAGCACGCGAGCTGCAGCAGACATGGACATTTTCCTTATATCAGGTGCGAAACGGCACCCGGTTTTGCGAGCGCCTGAAGGAGATCAACGACAGATTTTGCTATCGACAGAGGCGGGGTCGCACAAGCCCCGCTCTCGCTGACGTGTTGGGAGCGTCTAGCTGCGGTAGGAGCCGTTGATGTCGATGTAGCCATGCGTCAGATCGCAGGTCCAGACGCGGGCCTCGCCGTCACCGAGGCCGAGATCGACGACGATTTCGATTTCCTGACCCTTCATATGGGCCACAACCGGGGCTTCGTCGTAATTTTCGACAACGCCACCCTCTTTGGCGATCCATGTTCCGCCAATGGCGACGGAAAGCCGGTCGCGGTCCGCAGGTTCGCCGCTTTTTCCAACGGCCATGACCACGCGGCCCCAGTTGGCGTCCTCGCCCGCGATGGCGGTTTTTACGAGGGGGGAATTGGCGATGCAGAGCGCAATGCGATGGGCGGAGAGATTGCTTTCAGCGCCCGTAACGCCGATGCGGACGAGCTTCGTCGCGCCTTCACCGTCGCGAACCACCATGAGCGCGAGCTCCAGCAGGAGGTCGTTCAGTGCAAGGGTAAACTCGGCGAGAGCGGGGTCGTTGATGTCGTCGATCTCGGGATTGTCAGCCAGTCCGGTGGCGAACAGCATCAGCATGTCCGACGTGGAGGTGTCCGAATCGACGGTGATGGCGTTGAAACTCTGGGAACAGCCCGAGGACAGCAGAGACTGAAGAATGTTCTGCGGCAGTTTCGCGTCGGTTGCGACATAGGCCAGCATCGTGGCCATGTCAGGGGCGACCATGCCCGATCCCTTCGCGATGCCCTGAATGCGGACGGGCGTTCCGGCAATCTTGACGTCCCGACGTGCGGCCTTGGGGAAGGTGTCCGTCGTCATGATGGCGCGGGCGGCATCGGCCCAGCCGTTTTCGTCCAGACCAGCCTTGGCAGCGGGGAGGGCGCCGATAATGCGATCCTGAGGCAGTTTTTCGCCGATGACGCCTGTGGAGGCGAGAAAGACGTCCTGCGGGGGGCAGTCCAGAAGCTGTGCGGTGGCGTCAGCGCAGTCGGAGCAGGCCTGTATTCCGGCGCGACCGGTAAAGACGTTCGCGTTGCCTGCATTGACGAGCAGGGCGCGGGCATAGGGGGTTGTCAGCGCGGTCCGGCACCAGAGGACCGGAGCGCCGGGACAGGCGTTTTTGGTGTAGACGCCTGCCGCGACCGTACCGGGGACGAATTCCGCCAGCATCAGGTCCGTACGGCCCTGATAGCGGATGCCCGCGGCGACGGCGGAAAGCCGCACGCCCGCAATCGTTGCAAGGTCCGGCAGCGGACGAGCGAGCGGAGAGACGGGGAGCGGCTTTGCCATGGTAGTCTTACTTCTTTGCAGGTGCGGCAGCCGGAGCTGCGTCCGGGATAACCTTGCCCTGTGAGTCGTAGTGAACGACCTTCACCTGGGATTCGGCGTTCTGTACGATGTCACGGACCTTGTCGCGGATCAGTTCCTGACGGACCTGGTCGTGGACCTGATCGAAGGTCGGAATCGGGGCCGTGCGGGTCGCGAGAACCTGAATCACATGCCAGCCGTACTGGGTGTGGACCGGCGTCTGGGAGATCGTGTTCGGCTTCATGGCGAAGGCGGCAGCAGAGAAGGCCGGCAGCATGTCAGCCTTCTTGAACCAGCCGAGATCGCCGCCATTTGCGCCAGCTGAGCCCTTGTCTTTGGAAAGCTGTGCGGCGAGCTTGCCGAAATCAGCACCCTTGTTGAGCTGGGCAATGATGTCCTTGGCCTGCGCTTCGCTGTCCACGAGGATGTGGCGGGCGTGGATCTCTTCTTCCGGCTTCTTGTTCGCATAATGCGTCTGATAGAAGTCGTGCAGCGTGGAATCGGTGACCAGCGGGCCGACCTTTTCTTCCAGATAGGCGTTCTGCAGGGCGTTCGCAGAGGCAGCGTCCATGGCGGCCTTCACGTCCGGCTTGCGGCTCAGGCCTTCCTTGTCGGCGGCAATCTGAACGGCCTTCTGGTCAACGAGCTGGTTGACGATCAGCGGGATCAGAACGGACGGCTGGATCTGGCGGGCCTGCGGCGGGAGGTTGCCAGCAGCGCGCTGCACGTCACCGAGCGTGATCTTTGAACCGTTGACGGTGGCGATCAGCATGTCCGGGTTGGCGGCGGGGGCTGCTGCAGGAGCCGTTGCGGCCGGGGCCGCTGCGGGAGCGGCAGCAGGAGCGGCGAAAGCCGTCGATGCCGTAACCGATGTGCCGGCCATGAGGACTGCGAGAGCGAAAGTGGAGCGGGAAAGCCGCATGTGGGACTACCTCGGATGTAACCTGAGAATAAGGATGGTCTGCACCATGACAAAGGCTGGTCCGCCCTGCAAGGGTGCGGTCCGTTACCATTCCTTCACGAGGGTGTCGGATGGGTGCGGTCTACGGGTTTGATGTGACACTGCGATGACAATGCGGACATTTCCTCAAGGTTCTCTGCGGCCTCTCCATTGACCCTACGCGGCCCCGGTCCTATTTCCAGCAGACGTGAAAATCCTGACGGCACGGTGTGCGGGTCTTTCCGGTTCTGGAAAGATCTGGCGTTCCGGGTCTTCGGCATCTCAAGGTTCAGCATGTTCGCACGCCTCGCCCGCGCCCTTTTCGGTTCTGCCAACGATCGCACGCTCAAGGCGTATCAGCGCCGTGTGCCCGAGATCAATGCATTGGAGCCTGCGGTTCAGGCGCTCTCTGACGAACAGCTCCGGCACAAGACGGTCGAGTTCAGGGAGCGGCTTGAGAAGGGCGAAACCCTTGATGGTCTGCTGTCGGAAGCCTTTGCGGTCTGCCGCGAAGCATCGCGCCGGGTTCTGGGCAAACGCCATTTCGATGTGCAGCTCATTGGCGGCATGGTCCTGCATGGCGGTCGGATCGCGGAAATGCGGACCGGTGAGGGCAAGACGCTTGTTGCAACACTTGCGGTCTATCTGAACGCGCTGAGTGGCAAGGGTGTGCATGTCGTCACGGTGAACGACTATCTTGCGCGACGCGATGCCGAGGAAATGTCCGTTCTGTACAGCTTCCTCGGGCTGACGACGGGTGTGATCATCCCGAACCTGTCGGATGGCGAGCGTCGTGACGCCTACGCGGCGGATATCACCTACGGCACGAATAATGAGTTCGGTTTCGACTACCTGCGCGACAATATGAAATATTCGCTCGCCGACATGGTGCAGCGTCCGTTCAACCACGCGATCGTGGATGAGGTGGACAGCATCCTGATCGACGAGGCGCGGACGCCGCTCATTATTTCCGGCCCTGCGGATGACAGCTCCGACCTGTATCGCTCTGTCGATGATGTGGTCGTGAAGCTCGTTCAGGAGCCGGACGTTTACGACAAGGACGAGAAGCTGCGTTCGGTCACGCTGACCGAAGAAGGCTCGCACCGCGTCGAGGAACTTCTGGCGCAGGCCGGGGTGCTTCAGGAAGGCGGGCTGTACGACATTCACAACGTGGCTGTCGTTCATCACGTCCAGCAGTCCCTGCGGGCGCATACGCTGTTTACGCGGGATGTGGATTATATCGTGCGTGAGGGCAAGGTCGTCATTATCGACGAGTTCACCGGTCGTATGATGGATGGGCGCCGCTATTCGGATGGTCTGCATCAGGCGCTGGAAGCCAAGGAGCATGTGGAGATCCAGCAGGAGAACCAGACGCTCGCTTCCATCACCTTCCAGAACTATTTCCGTCTCTACCCGAAGCTGTCCGGCATGACCGGTACGGCCATGACCGAGGCCGACGAGTTCGCCGAAATCTATCATCTCGATGTGGTGGAAATCCCGACGAACCTGCCCGTCCAGCGGATCGACACGGATGACGAGGTCTATCTGACGGCTGCGGAAAAGTTCAATGCCGTGGCCGATCTGATCCGCGATATCCACAAGACGGGCCAGCCCATTCTCGTGGGCACGACGTCCATCGAGAAGAGCGAATATCTCTCCCATATCCTGACGCAGCGCGGCATTCCGCATAACGTGCTCAATGCCCGGCAGCATGAAAAGGAAGCCATCATCGTCGCGCAGGCGGGTGCGCCGGGTGCGATCACGATTGCGACCAACATGGCGGGCCGCGGAACCGACATCAAACTGGGCGGCAATATCGAGATGCTGGTGAAGGCCAGTATCGAGAACGTCGAAGACGAGGCGCAGCGCGAGGCCGTCGAGCAGGACATCCGTGCGAGCGTCGAGGAGCATCACGAGGAAGTTCATAACGCAGGCGGTCTGTATGTGATTGGTACGGAACGTCATGAAAGCCGCCGCGTGGACAACCAGTTGCGCGGCCGTTCTGGCCGTCAGGGCGATCCGGGAAATTCGCGTTTCTTCCTGTCGCTTGAAGACGATCTGATCCGCATTTTCGCCAGCGATCGTATGGGCGCGATGATGCAGAAAATGGGCCTGAAGGAAGGCGAAGCGATCGTTCATCCGTGGCTGAACAAGGCTCTGGAAAAGGCGCAGAAGCGGGTTGAAGCGCGCAATTTCGACATGCGCAAGAACACGCTCAAATATGACGACGTCATGAATGACCAGCGCAAGGAGGTTTACGCCCAACGCCGCGAGTACATGGCGACGGAAGACCTTTCGGGTGTGATCGCCGAACTGCGCGAACACACGATCGAAGATCTGGTCCATGCCCATATTCCCGAAAAATCCTTTGCTGAAGCGTGGGATACGGAAGGGCTGACCCGCGAGGTTTCCCGTATTCTGAACCTGGATCTTCCGATCGCAGACTGGGCGAAGGAAGACGGCATGGATTCTGAAAGCGTGATTGAGCGCATTCAGGCCGAAGCCGCGAAGGCGCAGGCGGCGCGGACGGCCAATATGGGCCCCGAACTGATGCGCCTGATTGAAAAGCAGGTCGTGCTGACGACGTTCGATGCCGTCTGGAAAGAGCATCTGCACGGGCTGGATCAGCTTCGTCAGGGTATTGGTCTGCGGGCGTATGGTCAGCGTGATCCGCTGAACGAGTATAAGCAGGAAGCCTTCCAGATGTTCACGGCGATGCTGGATGACATGCGGGTCCGCGTGACGGAGACGATGTGCCGCATTCAGGCTGTCTCCGAGCCGCCGCCGTTCCCGGTTATCAATACCGAGACGTCCGGCCCATCTGAGGAACCTGCGGGACTGTTCGCGCAGGGCACAACGGGTTCGGAAATTCCGGCGCCGGGTCCGGTGGCGTCTTTCTCGCCTGCAATGCCGTTCACGCCGCGCCCGCAGCCCGTTTCGGCAGGGGTAGAGCCTGATGCCGAGACGCTTCAGCGCTGGAATGCCGAGACGCCGCGCAATGCCCTGTGCCCGTGTGGATCGGGTCTGAAGTTCAAACACTGTCATGGCAGGCTCGTCTGAGCCTCTGACACGACGATAGAGGAAGGAGCGACCGATGGCCGGTCATTCACAGTTCAAGAACATCATGCACCGCAAGGGTGCGCAGGATGCCAAGCGGGCCAAGCAGTTCGCCAAGGTTCTGCGTGAAATCACGGTTGCCGTGCGCTCGGGTCTGCCCGAAGCTGCGTCCAACCCGCGGCTGCGTGCGGCGCTGTCCATGGCGCGCGAAGTCAACATGCCCAAGGACAATGTCGAGCGCGCTATCAAGAAGGCGTCCGGCACGGCGGGTGGCGACGATTATGTCGAAGTCCGTTACGAGGGCTATGGTCCGGCTGGCGTTGCGATCATTGTCGAAGGGCTGACGGATAACCGCAACCGGACGGCGGGCGAAGTGCGCGCAGCCTTCTCCAAGCATGGTGGTTCGATGGGTGAGACGAACTCCGTCTCGTTCATGTTCCAGCGTCTGGGCGTCATCAGCTATCCGCTCGATGTGGCGTCCGAAGACGACATGCTGGAAGCTGCGATCGAAGCCGGTGCGGATAATGCCGTCACCACCGAAGACGGCCATGAAGTCACCTGCGAGATGGAAAATTTCTTTGCTGTCCGCGATGCGCTTGAAAGCCGTTTTGGCGAGCCGCAGTCGTCCAAGCTCGACTGGCGTCCGGAAAACAGCGTGACGCTGGACGAGGACAAGGCACGTTCGGTCATGAAGCTGATCGACGTTCTGGAAGATAATGACGACGTTCAGGCCGTCTACGCGAACTTCGATATTCCTGACGACGTTGCCGAGGCGCTGGCTGCTTGATCCGTCTGATGGGCATTGACCCCGGCCTGCGGTTCATGGGCTGGGGCATCATCGACGTGGACGGCAATCACCTGAAGCATGTGGCGTCGGGTGTCATCGGGACCGATGGGTCCGAATCCGTGCCGCTGCGCCTGTGCGAGCTGCACGGGGCGCTGAAGAAGCTGATCCGCGAATATGCGCCAGCGGAAGCCGCCGTTGAAGAAACCTACGTCAACCGCAATGGCTCTTCGACGCTCAAGCTCGGTTATGCACGTGGTGTTGCTCTGCTGACGCCTGCTTATGAAGGTCTGCCGGTTGCGGAATATGGTGCGATGACGGTGAAGAAATCCGTGGTCGGGACCGGGTCTGCAACCAAGGAGCAGGTGACGATGATGGTGAAGCGGCTGCTGCCGGGCGCGGAAATTCGCAAGGCCGATGCGTCCGATGCGCTGGCCGTTGCGATCTGTCATGCCCATCACCGGGCCAGTGCGGCACATGTCGTGGCCGGAAAGCGGATGGCATGATCGGGCAACTGACTGGACTTGTCGGGCAGATCGAAGGCGAGCGTTGCATCGTGGATGTCAATGGCGTGGGCTATGTGGTGTCGGCCTCGACCCGCACGCTGGCGGCACTGCCCCAGCCGCCATCCGTGGCGCGCGTGCTGATCGAAACGATCGTGCGCGAGGATGCGATCCAGTTGTTCGGTTTTGCGACGACGGATGAGCGGGACTGGTTCCGCCTGCTGACGACCGTTCAGGGCGTGGGCGCGAAAGTGGCGCTGGCGATCCTGTCGGCCAACAGTCCGGGCGAGCTTCTTCTGGCGATCAATGCCGGGGACAAAGGCTCGCTGACGCGGGCTGCGGGTGTGGGGCCGCGTCTGGCGGATCGGATTTTGAGCGAGCTTCGCAACAAGGTCGCGAAAATGCCGGGTGGCGGCGGGACTGTGTCTGCGCCGGGAATCGTCTCCGGGCCGAGTGTCGAGAATGATGCACTGCTGGCGCTTGCGGGGCTTGGCTTCCGACGGGCCGAAGCGTGGCCGGTTCTGAGCAAAGTTCTGGCCGAGAACGAGAATGCGACGCTTGATCTGGCGATCCGTCTGAGCCTGAAGGATCTTGCGCGATGAGTGACATCTATCGCGAAACTGATCCGGCCCGTCAGCCCGAGGATACGGGCGAGGGCGGTTTGCGTCCTGAGACGCTTGCGGACTTTACGGGCCAGAAAGCCAGCCGCGAAAATCTTGCCATCTTCATTGAGGCTGCTAGGGCGCGGGGTGAGGCGCTGGATCATGTTCTGCTGCACGGACCACCGGGTCTGGGCAAGACGACGCTGGCGCAGATCGTCGCGCGGGAACTGGGTGTGGGTTTCCGGGCGACCTCCGGGCCGGTCATCCAGCGGGCGGGCGATCTGGCGGCGATCCTGACGAATCTCCAGCCGCGCGATGTGCTGTTCATTGATGAAATCCACCGTCTTCAGCCTGCGATCGAGGAAGTCCTCTATCCGGCGATGGAAGATTTTCAGCTCGATCTGATTATCGGCGAGGGGCCTGCCGCGCGCTCCGTGCGGATTGATCTGGCGCCGTTCACGCTTGTGGCCGCGACCACGCGGGCTGGTCTGCTGGCGACGCCTTTGCGGGACCGGTTTGGGATTCCGCTACGGCTGGTGTTTTATACGCCGGAAGAACTGCGGGCGATCGTCTCGCGCGGTGCCGTAAAGCTCGGGATGCGCCTGACGGACGATGGAGCCGAAGAAATTGCCCGCCGTTCGCGCGGTACGCCCCGGATTGCCGGGCGTCTGTTGCGCCGGGTGCGTGACTTCGCACTCGTCTCGAAACAGGCCGTTGTGGACCGGGCGTTGGCCGATGCGGCGTTGGGGCGGCTTGAGGTTGACGGGCGCGGGCTGGATGCGATGGATCGGCGCTATCTGAAGCGAATTGCCGAGCATCATCATGGTGGCCCGGTCGGTGTGGAAACACTGGCGGCAGGGCTTGCCGAAGCACGCGATACGCTGGAAGACGTGATCGAGCCTTATCTCATTCAGGAAGGGCTCGTTCTGAGAACGGCGCGAGGGCGGATGCTGGGTGAGGCAGGATGGCGTCATCTCGGTCTTACGCCGCCAGCGAGCCAGGTGGACCTGCTTTCCACGCTGGAGCAGGACGATTCCGCGCCCTGAATGATCCTGAACGCGGTTCGGGAGATGGGCGCACCATGACTGGAGAGACAGTATGGCCACGCACAAGATCAGGTTCCGGGTTTATTACGAAGACACCGACGCAGGCGGCATTGTCTATCACGCGCGCTATCTGGGTTTTGCCGAGCGGGCGCGGAGCGAGGCGATGCGCGATGCGGATGCATCCGTGACAGAACTTCTGAACGATTTTGGACTGGTCTTCGTCGTGCGTCAGGCGGCGATCCGGTATCGCTCGCCACTCCGACTCGATGATGAAATGGAAATCGAGACGGCGCTGGACGCCATGACCCCGACGCGGCTCAAACTTTGTCAGACCGTCCGGAATTATTCCGGGGGTGGCGAAACCGCTACGGTTATCGACGTGGAACTGGCCTGTCTGAGTGCCGTTGACATGAAACCTGCCAAAATTCCGCCTCGCTGGCGTGATGCAGTAAGAAAACTGGAGGCAGGAGAGGTCTGACCCACTTTCCTGTTTCCGCGTGAAGTGCAATGGAGAGTCCTGACCCGCAAGGGACAGGATCTGTACAGGAGAGAACAGTGGATCATGAGGTAAGTTCGAGTGCGCTTGGGGCGGTCGGTGCGACCGGTCTTTCGCCTCTGGACCTGTTCCTGCACGCCTCCATCGTTGTAAAGCTGGTGATGCTGGGTCTGCTGCTGTGCAGCGCTGGCGTATGGGCGATCATTGCGGAAAAAATCATTCTAATCCGTCGCGTCAATCGCGAGGCGACGGAATTCGAGGACCGTTTCTGGTCAGGGGGATCGCTCGACGATCTCTACGAATCCGACGGTGCGCGCCCGACGCATCCGATGGCGGCCGTCTTCGGCGCGGCCATGGGCGAGTGGCGCCGTTCCGCCCGAATTGGCGGCATCGACCTGTCGCGGGGTGGCGTGCGCGAGCGCGTAGACCGCGCCATCGACATCACCATCATGCGTGAGAACGATCGTCTGACGCGCCGCCTGATTTTCCTCGCGACGATCGGCCCGGTGGCGCCGTTTGTCGGTCTTTTCGGAACGGTCTGGGGCATCATGCATTCGTTCGCGTCCATCGCGCAGATGCACAACACGAATCTTTCCGTTGTGGCGCCGGGTATTTCCGAAGCCCTGTTCGCAACGGCCATTGGTCTCGTGACGGCTATTCCGGCCTATATTGCCTATAACGGTCTGAGCAACTCATTCGAGAAGTTCACGGATCGTATGGAAGCCTTCGGCACCGAGTTCGCGGCTATTCTGTCGCGTCAGTCCGAGGAACGTGCGGACGATACGACCGGCGGGAAGGCCTGAACCATGGGGATGTCTGCGGGAGGACGGGCTGGAGGAGGCGGACGCCGCAAGCGTCGGCCCGCCTCGGAAATCAACGTCACGCCACTGGTGGACGTCATGCTGGTGCTGCTCATCATTTTCATGGTGACGGCGCCGATGCTGACCAGTGGTGTCAATGTGGATCTGCCGAAGACGGATGCCAGCCCGGTCAATTCGGATTCCAAGCCGATCACGGTCTCTCTGAAAACGGATGGTTCGCTGTATCTGGGAGACCAACCGGTGACGTCCGACCAGTTGATCGAGCAGCTCAAGGCGCAGTCGCAGAACGATCCGACCCATCGCATCTTTGTTCGTGCTGATGCCCATATCGACTACGGACAGGTGATGCAGGTCATGGGCCAGATCACGTCGGGCGGTTTCACGCATGTTGCGCTTCTCGCGCAGCAGCCCCAGAGCGGCCAGTAAGAGGCGCCTGCCGTGGTCCGTCCACGCCGCTCTGACAACAGGCGCTTTCGTCATGCGCTTTACGGATCAGTCGCCATTCATCTGGGGCTGATCGCGTATCTGATTGTTCAAATCCCGCCGGAAAAACCACCCGAACCGCCTGAACCACCCACGGTGCAGATGGAGTTCGAGCAGGCTGGCCCGCCGACCCATCCGGTCAAGGCCGATCATCCGGCTCCTGCGCCCGCTCCGGCTCCCGCGCCTGTGAAGAACGAGGCCCCTCCGTCTCCGACGCCTCCTCTGAAAGCGCCGACGGAAGAGCCGCCTCCGCCACCTCCGCCGCCCCAGCCTGTGCCGCCTCCGCCGGAGACGCCGCCGCAGAAGCTGCCGGATATCAAGCTTCCGCCGAAAATGACGGATGAGTCCCCGCAGCCTGTGCCAGCGTCGCCGCCCACGCCGTCACCACCGTCGAAATCGACGATGGTTGCGCCGCCGAGCCCGCAGACACAGAAAGCCGACAAGCTGCCGGATATGCCGAAATTTTCGCATATGACGCAGCCGAACGCGGCCAAGAAAACGGAAGCGGACAGTCATTCGCTGCTGGCAACGCTGGATAATTTCCGCGCCGATCAGAAGCAGACCCATGCGCCGACCGCAAAGGCCAATCCTCCACAGGGTGGTGCGCCGAACGGAGGCGGTGTGCCGAACGGCGACATTACGAAGTCGCTGTCCATGGCGGATCAGAAAGCCATCGGCGGCTCCGTGCGCCGTTGCTACACTGAAGATACCGAAGCACGGAACTATGCGAGTTTTGTCGCGCATATGGTCGTGACCGTCGACGCGACCGGTGAGGCGCGGATTGTCAAATTTGCGCCTGATACGGCTGCGAAAATGGCATCCGACCCGTCTTACCGCGTTCTGGCGGAGCGGGCGCGGGATGCGGTGCTGAGCCCCACCTGTGCCCATCTGCCCATTCCCTCCAAGATGCTTGGTCAGACGCATGAGCTGCGTTTTGTCTTCAGGCCGTAATCCACGAGGAAGTCTCATGTCCTTCATTCCCGATACCGACGCCGAGGCCCTGAGCGCGCTGTTTTCGCGCCGCTCCGTTCTGGGAGCCACCGCTGCTGGTGGCCTTCTGGCAACGCCTCTGGCCGCTTTTGCCCAGTCCGCAGCTGCCTCTGGCCCCGGTGAGGCTGAAATTACCGTCGATCAGGCCCGTCAGGAGCCGATCCCCATTGTCATCCCGAATTTCGGGGCAGGCTTGGGTGAACAGATTTCCGGTGTCATCACGTCCGACCTGAACGGCACCGGCCTGTTCAAGGTCATGAGCGGCGACGTGCCGCCCGGCTCCACGCCCGATTTCAGTGCACTCAAGGCGCAGGGGGCTCGTGCGGCCGTTTCCGGACAGGCGATCGGTTCGGGCAGTGTGCGTGTTGAGATGCGTCTGTGGAACGTGCTGTCCGGCCAGCAGCTTCAGGGCACGGCTTACACGGCCTCGACGTCCAACTGGCGTCGCATCGCGCATATTATCGCGGATGTGATTTATGAGCGGATGCTGGGCGAGAAGGGCTATTTCGACACCCGCATCGCCTATATCGCCCGCACCGGCCCGCGTCATCATCAGATCACACGTCTGGCCCTGATGGATCAGGATGGTGCCAACGAACGGATGCTGACGAACGGCGAATGGCTGACGCTGACGCCGCGCTTCAACCCGGTGCGCGACCAGATTGCGTTCATGTCCTACGCCAACAATCGTCCGCGCGTGTACCTGTTCGATCTGGCATCCGGTCGTCAGCAGATTCTGGGTGAGTTCGCGGGCATTTCCTTTGCCCCGCGTTTCTCGCCGACCGGCGGTTCCGTCGTGCTGTCCGCTACGCGTGGCAGCGGGTCGGATATTTTCATTGTCGATCTGGCCTCGCGTGCAAAGCGTCAGATTACCAATTCCAATGGCGCAATCGACACCAGCCCGTGCTTCAGCCCGGATGGCAGCCAGATCGTGTTCAACTCGGATCGCGGTGGCAGCCCGCAGCTCTATATCATGAGTGCGTCGGGTGGTCCGGCGAAGCGGATTTCCTATGGTACCGGCCAGTATGGTTCGCCGGTCTGGTCCCCGCGTGGAGACCTGATCGCCTTTACGCGCATCGGCGGCGGCGGATTCTCGCTCGGGGTGATGAACCCGGATGGCAGCGGTGAGCGTATTCTGACGCAGGGCTTTACCGTTGATAGCGCGACCTTCTGCCCCAATGGCCGTGTGCTGGCGTTCTGCCGCCAGAGCGCAGCCGGTGCGGGCGGTGCGGGCTTTGCATCGGGGATCGGGACGATCGATATTACGGGCTTTAACGAGCGTCCGATCCGGACCTCGACGGGTGCGTCCGATCCGGCCTGGTCACCGCGCAACGGCTGAGGCTGTGTTCCGCGCTTCCGGTTCGGGGGCGCGGATTTGCAAAAGGGTGGGGAACCCTTTTTCCTGTAGGGCGTCGCAAAGACTGCTTGAACAGGAGAATTCCCATGTCCCTTCAGGAGACACGGCAGTGGCGTCCGCTGCTGCATTATGCCCCGGCCCGGAACTGGATGAATGATCCGAACGGGCCGATCCTGATTGATGGTGTGTATCACCTCTTTTACCAACACAATCCGGTCGAGCCCGTCATGGGCTATATTTCCTGGGGTCATGCCACCAGCCGTGATCTGCTGCATTGGGAAGAGCAACCGATTGCGCTGCCGTCCACACCGCAGGAGCAGATCTATTCCGGCACGGTGATTTATGACCGAGACAATCGCAGCAGTCTGGGAACAGACGAAAATCCTCCGCTTCTAGCGCTCTACACCAGCGTATTCCGCGACATGCCGGGCGAGCAGGAAGACGGCACCCAGGCGGTTTCGGTTGCGGTCAGTCTGGATCGTGGAGCGAACTGGACCCGCTACGCTCACAATCCGGTTCTGACGCTCGATCCGGTGTCCCGGAATTTCCGGGACCCGGCACTGTGCTGGTATGAAGAGGGCGGATACTGGGTGCTGACGGCGGTCGAGGCCGAACAGCAGGTGGTCAAGCTCTTCCGCTCCACCGATTTTCTGCACTGGGAGTTCCTCAGCGACTTTCGGCCGCCCGGCTATCATACGCCGGACATGCTGTGGGAAGTACCGGTTCTGACGCGGCTCCCGATTGAGGGGGAGGCTGGGGCTTCCGGCTGGGTGATGATCGTCAGCGTCAATCCCGGTGGTCTGACAGGTGGATCTGGGACGTTCTATTACGTCGGAGAGTTCGACGGCACGATCTTCACGCCCGCAGAGCAGCCAACGGCCACAGATGATCCCTGGCAGTATCGTTGGATGGATTATGGACCGGACAATTATGCGATTGTCTGCTTCGCCGGAACGCCCACACCCGTCAGTATCGGCTGGATGGGCAACTGGAACTACGCCAACCAGACGCCGACCGTTCCATGGCGCGGCCAGATGACGCTTCCGACGCATCTGTCCCTTGTGCGGCAGGAGGACGGTACGCTTTTGATGAAGCAAAACCCAGTCAGTCTTGGCGCTCCGGTCGAGGTCTTTGTGGCCAGCGACATCCGCCCGGAAGCAGAAGTGGTCTGGAAGCTTCCCGATAGCGTTGCGGACTGTACGGATTTCGCGGATGCGGTGCTTGAACTCCAACTGGTTATTGAGCCTGACGGAGACGTGGCGGTGCTGACTGTGGCGGCGACGGAGGATGGCATGTTTGGCACCGAGATCCTCTACGACCCCACACGTCGGGAACTGGTTGTAGACCGCAGTCGGTCAGGGGTTTTGGTACCGGACACGACCTTTACGACGCGGCATGTGGCACCCCTTCCTCCACAGGATGGGGGTGTTCGTCTGAGAGTTATTGTGGACCGGAGTTCGGTCGAGATTTTCGCGGCTGACGGACTCGTCAGGATGACGGAGGTGGTCTTTCCCTCTCCTCATGCTACGACTGTAACGCTGGGCAGCTACGCAGGCAGCGCATGTTTCAGGAGCGTGAAAGCACGCTGGTTTCGATGATGTGGCAGAATTCTGCCACATTCTTCAGAATAGCTGTGACATTTATGCCGAAATTTCTGGTTCCGATTATGAATCGAACTTTTCACATTTAACCGGCGTTAACACGGCACTTGACCGGTGATTCGAGTCATGAGTATGGGCGCTTATGGCCACTGATTTTCAAGGTTGGCATGCAGGGATCGGAACCGATTCCTGTCTGTTCCGAACAGGAAAGAGGTGGTCCGGAATAACGCGGCATTTTCCGCATTCGGTTCCCGCTGTGGGGCCGTTCTCAGGATTGAGACACATGAAGTTCAAGGTATTTGGCGCGCTTGGTCTGGCGCTTGTTCTCGCAGCCTGTTCCAACGGCAACACCAACAAGGGTGACAGCAATGGCGCAGGCGCCGTCGCTCAGGAAGCTGGCCCGACGCCCGGCAGCGAAGCCGATCTGGTTGCCAATGTCGGCGACCGCGTCTTCTACGAGCTGAACCAGTCCCAGCTCTCTGAAGAAGCCCGCGCTACGCTGGACAAGCAGGCTGCATGGCTCGCAAAGTACCCGCAGGTCAGCATCCAGGTCGCTGGTAACTGCGATGACCGTGGCACGGAAGAGTACAATATTGCTCTCGGCCAGCGTCGTGCAAACGCAGCCCGCGACTATCTGGTCGCCAAGGGCGTGAGCGCTTCGCGCATCACCACGATCTCCTACGGCAAGGATCGTCCGACCGCTGATGGCGACGACGAGCAGGCCTGGGCACAGAACCGTAACGCCATCACGTCTGTTCGCTGAACAGACGTTTCAGGCCTGACGGACTGGGATGATGAGCGGCCGGGGGATTATCCCCCGGCCGTTTCTGTTTTATGACTGGGCGCATGTTGCACGTATGACCTGCCTGCGTGCCCGTGAGTGCGAGTTTGTCTCAGGAGATCCGTTATGGTGCTGTCCCGTTCCCTGCGTGCCGTCTTTCTGGGCACGGCTTTTTCCGTCCTTTCGCCTGTCCTCCCGGCCGTGGCACAGGATGCGCCGGATAGCGGGGAAATTTCCTCACGCGAGGCGATTGCTTTGCAGGATCAAATTGCCTCCCTGCGTCAGCAGCTCTCACAGGTTCAGAATGGCGGCGGCCTGAGTGCCCCCAGTGCGACGGCAGCGGCTCCGGTTTCGGCGGGCGATGGCAACCTGACGGCCCAGCTTCTGGAGCGCGTTTCGGCTCTGGAAGAACAGAACCGCCAGATGCGTGGCGAACTGGATCAGCTCAGCAACTCCGTCCGCGACAATCAGGCCAATGTGTCCAAGCAGATTTCGGACATGCAGTTTGCTTCCCAAAATGGCGGAGGCGGGGCTTCGACACCTGCTCCAGCTAAAACTCCGGCAGCAGCCGAGGACAAAGCCTCCGCTGCTACTCCGGACGCCGCCGAGCAGCCGAAAACCGCTCTGGATGCGTTGAAGGTTGGAAATGCGTCTCTTAGATCCGGGAACTATACGGATGCGGAGAGCAATGCGCGTTTTGCCGTGAAAACAGCCCATAGTCTGTCTGGTAAAGTGGATGCACAGTTCCTTCTGGCCCAGTCTCTGGCAGGACAGAAGCAGTATCGCCAGTCTGCGGTTGCTTATTATGACGCCTATACGAAGGCTCCGAAGTCCCAGAAGGCGCAGGATTCCCTGTTGGGTGTGGCCGCTTCGATGCTGGCGTTGGGGGACAAGAACTCGGCGTGTCAGGCTCTTGATAAGCTGAAATCGGAATTTCCAACCCCTGCGCCGCGGGTGAAGAGCGCCGAGACGACATTCCGGAGCCGTGCTGCCTGTCACTGAAACCCGCGTTGTTGGAAGCAGGACCCGATCATCCGGTCGGGGAATGCGAATTTCAGGGCCTGATGTCAGGTCTCGGCCCTTGGCCACCTGATATCCCGGACGCTCCGATTGCCCTTGCTGTTTCGGGGGGCGCCGACTCCATGGCGCTCGCGTTTCTGGCTCGGCGCTGGCGACGCAATGTCGTGGCTTTCGTGGTTGATCATGCCCTGCGGCCTGAATCGGCTGCCGAAGCACGGCTGACGGTTGAACGGCTTGCCGCCATGGATGTACCCGCCCGCCTCCTGACGCTCGCGCCGTTTCCGAAAGGGCGATTGCAGGAACGGGCGCGCGAGGCACGGTTCGAGGCGCTGGAGGCGGCCTGCGTTGCAGCAGGATGTCTGGATCTTCTTGTGGCACATCATGCGGGCGATCAGGATGAAACCGTGTGGATGCGGAGTCTGCGCGCGAGCGGACCTCTGGGGCTGGGTGGCATTCAGATGAGCGCTGTGCGAGGGCGTATCTGGGTGTTGCGTCCGCTTTTAACGCTCGACCCATCGCGCCTGAGACTGACTTTGAAAGCCGCGGGTCTGCCATGGATCGAGGACCCGTCGAATGCCAACCGACGGTTCGAGCGGGTGCGGTGGCGGCAGGATCTGACACCTGAGCAAAGGCGCAATATCCAGACCCTTCATCTGACGGCACGCCAGGAAAACCGGAGTCGTGAGGTGGTACTGGCCAAAAATCTTGCATCCCATGCCGTCTGGCATCCCGAGGGATGGGTTTTTCTGGAACAGGCCGGGATGAACGAAGAGACTCTGTCCGCTCTGATCCGGCTTGTTTCAGGGCATGCGTACCGCCCCGCGAGAGAGGCCGTACGGCTGTTGCTGGAAAAAGGATGCGGCACGCTGTCTGGCGTTCAGATTCAACCGGCCGGGCGTTTTGGCAGCGGCGTGATCCTCGTTCGAGAGGAACGCGCTCTTGCTGCCCCGCTTGCGGCAAAGGAAGGGTGTGTCTGGGACGGACGCTGGCGTCTGCTGATGCATGATATTCCGGCAGACAGTGTGATCGGACCTTTGGGTGACGCCGTGCACGGACTGGATCTGCGCAGGCTGGGTATTCCCTATGCCGCTGCCCGTTGTCTTCCGGGTGTGTGGCATCAGGGTCGACTGATCCTGTGGCCACGGATAGGGCAAATGCCCGGTGAGACCGATTTTGTCTGGGCTGTCGCGGTTCCCGTAACGGGAGAAAATCATCTCACAGCATAAAAAGATCCTCAAAATCGCAAGAAATGCGTTTTCCTGCCCTTGATGGGGTAGGATCGTGGACGCGGAGGCTTATGTTATGGAGTCAACGCAGAATGTGACCGGTCGGCCAGTTGTGAGGGGTGATCCCGTACTGCATCTGACGGAACAGTCTGAAGGACGACAGAGAGCGAGATGAACAATTTAGGCCGTAACGTCGCGATCTGGGCGGTCATCATCGTGGTCGGAATGGCAGTGCTGACAGCCTTCCAGCCCGGTGGCGGACAGCATGCAGCCCAGCAGATCGCCTATTCCGATTTCATTCATGATGTGGACCAGCATCAGGTGCGTTCGGTTGTGATTCAGGAGCAGAATGTCTCCGGAACCCTGACGAACGGCACGTCTTTCGAGACCTATGCCCCACTTGATCCGAGCCTTCCGGGCCGTCTGACTTCTGCTGGCGTCGAAGTGACCGCCAAGCCGATGGACAGCGGAGAAAGCCCGATTCTGCGTTATGCCAGCGCTTATTTGCCGGTTCTGCTGCTGGTGGGCCTGTGCTTCATGGTTTTCCGCCAGATGCAGGGCGGTGGTGGCCGGGCCATGGGCTTTGGCAAGTCCCGCGCCAAGCTGCTGACGGAAAAGACCGGTCGTGTGACGTTTGAAGACGTTGCGGGCATTGACGAAGCGAAATCCGAGCTTCAGGAAATCGTCGAGTTCCTGCGCGACCCGCAGAAATTCACCCGTCTGGGCGGCAAGATCCCCAAGGGTGCGCTGCTGGTCGGACCTCCGGGCACGGGTAAGACGCTGCTGGCGCGCGCTATTGCGGGCGAGGCCAATGTTCCGTTTTTCACAATTTCCGGCTCGGACTTTGTGGAAATGTTCGTCGGCGTCGGCGCGTCGCGTGTGCGCGACATGTTCGAACAGGGCAAGAAATCCGCGCCCTGCATCATCTTTATTGACGAAATCGACGCCGTAGGCCGCCATCGTGGTGCGGGACTTGGCGGCGGTAACGACGAACGCGAGCAGACTCTGAACCAGATGCTGGTTGAGATGGACGGTTTCGAAAGCAATGAAGGTGTTATCCTGATTGCCGCGACGAACCGTCCGGATGTTCTGGACCCGGCTTTGCTGCGTCCGGGTCGTTTCGACCGTCAGGTCGTGGTGCCGAACCCCGATGTGGCCGGTCGTGAAAAGATCCTGCGCGTTCACATGAAGAAAGTGCCCCTGTCTTCGGATGTGGACCCGAAGGTGATTGCGCGTGGAACGCCGGGTTTTTCGGGTGCGGATCTGTCCAATCTCGTGAACGAAGGGGCCCTTATGGCTGCCCGTCAGGGACGCCGGACCGTGGGTATGGCACAGTTCGAAGAAGCCAAAGACAAGGTCATGATGGGGGCGGAGCGCCGTTCCATGGTCATGACCGAAGACGAAAAGCGCTCGACGGCATATCACGAAGCTGGCCACGCCATCTGCGCGATCTTCACCCCGGGCAGTGATCCGATCCACAAGGCGACGATCGTGCCGCGTGGTCGTGCGCTGGGTCTGGTCATGACACTGCCGGAGAAGGATAACATTTCCTACAGCCGTAAATGGTGCCTGGCCCGACTGGTTATCGCCATGGGTGGCCGCGTTGCCGAAGAAATCATCTTCGGACGTGAGGAAGTCAGCGCCGGGGCATCGGGCGACATCAAAAGTGCGACAGATCTCGCACGGCGGATGGTGACCGAATGGGGCATGAGCGACACGCTGGGCATGATCGCTTATGGCGATAACGGGCAGGAAGTGTTCCTTGGTCATTCCGTGACGCAGAACAAGAATATTTCCGAAGAAACCGCGCGAGAGATCGACAAGGAAGTCAAAGCTCTGATCGATACGGCCTATAAGCAGGCCCATGATCTGCTGACGACGCGCCTTGATGATCTGCATCGTCTGACCGCAGCGTTGCTGGAATATGAAACGCTGACGGGTGACGATGTCGGTCGTATCATGCGCGGCGAGGCTATCGAGCGGACTGCAGATGACGAGCAGGTGCCTGACAACCGTCGTGCGTCCGTTCCGACCACACGTCCCGGCGCGTTTGATCCGGCGCCTCAGGCGGGTTAATCAGGCAACCAATCGCACCAACGGGCGCGTCATTGAGGAAATTATCCTCGGTGCCGCGCCTTTTTTATTTCTGGCAGACAGGCAGGATTTTTCATTATGGCCACCAAGAGGTCTCTGTTCGGTACTGACGGCATCCGGGGGACGGCCAATACCGCGCCCATGACGGTGGAAATCGCGCAGAGACTGGGGCAGGCGGCGGGTCTGTATTTCATGCGGAGCCAGAACCGCCGACACAGCGTCGTTCTGGGCAAGGATACGCGCCTTTCCGGTTATATGCTGGAATGTGCTCTGGTTGCGGGTTTCCTGTCGGCAGGGATGGACGTGATTCTGGTTGGTCCGCTGCCCACGCCTGCGATCGCTATGCTGACCCGTTCTCTCCGGGCTGATCTTGGGGTCATGGTCTCAGCGTCCCACAATCCTTTTACAGATAATGGGATCAAGCTGTTCGGGCCGGATGGTTTCAAACTTTCGGACGAAGTTGAAGGCGAAATCGAAGACCTGATGGCTCAGGATCTTTCTGCCCGACTGGCCTCTCCGGAACGGATTGGACGGGCTTCCCGCCTGACGGATGCGGCTGGTCGTTACATCGAGAACGCAAAGGCGTCGTTCCCACGAGGGTTGCGTCTGGATGGCCTGAAGATCGTCATTGATTGTGCCAATGGCTCTGCTTACCGCGTGGCACCCAAAGCATTGTGGGAACTGGGGGCGGAGGTCATCAAGATCGGCTGTGAGCCGGATGGGCTGAACATCAATGACGGTGTGGGATCGACCCATCCGGAAACTTTGTGTGCGGCGGTGCGGGAACATGGTGCGGATTTCGGCATTGCCCTGGATGGCGATGCGGACCGGGTTCTGATTGCGGATGAAAATGGCGATCTCGTTGATGGAGACCAGATCATCGGTTTGATCGCTTCCTTCTGGAAGCAACATGAACGGTTGCGCGGCAACACTGTGGTTACGACCGTGATGTCCAATATGGGGCTGGAAAAAGCTCTGGCGGAAAAAGGGCTTGAGCTTCAGCGGACATCGGTTGGTGATCGGTATGTCGTGGAGCGGATGCGCGAGATTGGGGCCAATCTCGGAGGTGAGCAGTCCGGACATATGGTTTTGTCGGATTATGCCACGACAGGAGACGGTCTGATCGCCGCCTTGCAGGTTCTGGCCGTGTCTGTGGAAACCAAGCGATCGGCCAGTGAAATCTGCCGTTTCTTCACGCCGTATCCGCAACTCCTGAAAAACGTCCGTTATTCAGGAGCCAGCCCGATGGGCAGTCCAGACCTTGCTGCTGCAAAGGCCTGGGCGGATGAACGCCTGGCCGGGAGTGGCCGTCTTGTTCTGCGCGCCAGCGGAACGGAACCGCTGATTCGCGTTATGGTAGAAGCAGAAGACGAGGCGCTCGTGCATGAAGTGGTTGATCATGTCTGCGATATCATTCGCGCCATTGCTCATGTCTGAAAGCGCCTGACATCACCCGTTATGCGTGTCAGGCTAGTCGTCTGATCTCAAAAGATCAGACGACTGCTTCGACGATGGGTGCGGTGACTGCTGGAGGCAGGCTGGCGAGCGCAGCCGTCTCTGAGACATCGTCTTCCCGCAGGATGTAGCCACGTCCCCAGACGGTGGCGATCAGGTTGCCTGCACCGACATTCTGTAGTTTCCGGCGTAGCTTGCAGATGAAGACGTCAATGATCTTCATTTCCGGTTCATCAATGCCGCCATAAAGGTGATTGAGGAACGCGTCCTTGGTCAGGACGGACCCTTTGCGGATCACCAGAAGCTCCAGAATGGCGTATTCCTTGCCTGTCAGATGCAAGGCTGCGCCATCGACGGTAACATTCTTGCCGTTCAGATCCAGCTCCAGATTGCCGACGCGCAGTTTCGGCTCGGCAAAGCCCCGGGAACGTCGCATGACGGCCTGAAGACGTGCGACCAGTTCGCCTGCGTCATAAGGCTTCGTCATGTAATCGTCAGCACCCATGGAAAAAGCCCGGATCTTGGCCTGGGAGCGAAGCAGCGCCGAAAGGACGAGGATCGGCGTCGTGATCCGTGCTGCCCGGACGCGCCGGATGACTTCGTATCCTTCCAGATCGTTCAGCATCAGTTCGAGCACGACCACGTCATAATCGTAGTGGCGCAGCATCTCGATGGCCTCTTCGCCAGAGGGCGTATGATCGACGGTAAAGGTCGCGTTACGCAGTGTCTGGGACAATGTGGCGGCGGCGGACTGATCGCTATCGACAAGAAGGATACGCATGTTTCAACTCCCGGCTTGGTGAATCAATGGTTACTACCCAAGGTTGTGTCTGTCGATAGACATGGATCAAAAATCGTAAAATTGTCATTATTATTCTCGTTAAAGGGGAACATTAAGCTCCTCTTAACGATAGGGTTGTAGGGTCGGGAAGTCGGAATAATCCGCAGGAAACGGTCGAAAACTGCCTTTATGAGCGATTACGCCAAGCTGCTTGAAATGCTCACGAACTTCACCTGCGACTGGGTTGAAGGAAGCGTGAAAGACGTTGTGGGTCTTTGCATGACCGTGATCGGACTCGATGGATTCATCACGATTGGGGATCGAGTCGCGGTTAAGGCGCGTGACGGGCGGATTATACAATCTGAGGTTGTGGGATTTCAGGGAGATGTTGCGCGCCTAATGTCGTTTGGTACGCTGGATGGGATTGGCCCAGGTTGTGAGGCCAGAATTCCCCTCAGCCGTCGTGACGGTGGCCTGAGAGTTAATTCAAGCTGGCTGGGGCGGGTGGTGGATCCGCTGGGGCAGCCGATTGATGGAAAAGGACCTTTGTTCCCTGCGATCAAGAGTCAGGCGATCCAGTGTCCACCCCCTAACGCGGCCAGTCGGGCACGCCTGGGAGAACGGATTGATCTCGGAGTGCGCGCTCTTGATGCGTTCACGACCTGTCGTCGCGGTCAGAGGCTTGGGCTTTTCGCCGGGTCGGGTGTTGGGAAATCGACCCTGCTCTCAATGCTGGCGCGGGGGGCGGAATGTGATGTCGCCGTGATTTCGCTTGTGGGTGAGCGCGGGCGAGAAGTTCGAGAATTTATTGAGGATGATCTTGGGCCCGAAGGGTTGGCCCGGAGCGTTCTGGTGATTGCAACATCGGATTCACCCCCACTGATGCGTCGTGAAGCAGCGCTGTCTGCCATGGCGATTGCGGAATATTTCCGGGATCAGGGTAAGTCGGTTCTGCTTTTGATGGATAGCGTGACGCGGTTTTGCATGGCGCTGCGTGAAATTGGTCTTTCTGCAGGGGAGCCCCCTGCGACGCGTGGTTACCCGCCTTCCGTGTTTGCCGAACTGCCCCGCCTTCTGGAACGCGCAGGTCCGGGATATCCCGATCAGGGGATGATTACGGCTCTCTTTACTGTGCTGGTGGAGGGAGATGACCAGAACGAGCCGGTTGCGGACGCGGTGCGCGGTATTCTGGATGGTCATATCATTCTGGATCGCAAGATTGGTGAACAGGGACGCTATCCCGCCATTGATGTCCTGCGCTCCCTGTCCCGTGCGGTTCCGGGGTGCAATTCTCTTGAGGAAAACGCCCTTACTCAACGTGCGCGCGCAGCGATGGCGACCTATCAGCGTATGGCGGATATGATCCGTCTTGGTGCTTACAAGTCAGGCACTGATCGTGAGGTTGACGAGGCCATCACGTTGGTGCCCAAGCTGAACCAGTTCCTGTCTCAGGGGCGGAACGAGCGGTCGACGCGTGCGGAGGCTTTTGAACAACTGGCCCAGATTATGCAGACGATTCCGCAAACCACTCCTTTAAATGCGGCGTAAAGGATCCTTCAGGATGGAACACTCACCTCTCGACACTCTCATCACCCTGCGTGAGCAGGAGCTTGATCTGGTTGAAAGAAGCTTTGCGGAGGCCGTTGCGCGTGAGACGGCTGCGGAAGAAAAGCTGTCGGCGGCTCAGGAAGAAATACTGAGCGAGCAGCGGATCGCCTCCAGTCCGACAGCGGGGGATGGTGCTGTGGAAGCCTTCAGCCGCTGGCTTCCTGCCGGGCGGCAGGCTGTTGCCGAAGCGCAGGCACGCTGCCGCGAAGCCGCGCTGGATCGTGAAACTGTGCGGTCGGCACTGATTATTGCGAGAGCTGCCATGGAAGCCGTCAAAACTCTGAAGGAGGAGCGGCAGGAAGAAGAGCGGCAGGCGGAGCTCAAAAAAGAACAGAATGCGCTGGATGAACTGGCCATTCGCCAGTTCAGTCAGTCCTGAGCAGCGTCCCGACCACGGAGTGCTGCCTCGATCTGCGTGGCTGTGCCAATCAGGGCGCAGGCTACGGGATGGGTGCTGTCACGGACGAAGGCCAGAACCAGATCAGGATCGCTGGGAAAAAGATCGCTTTGCAGCGTGGTGACAGGCGTCATTTCGCCCGTCTGCGACGCGTTTTGGGCTGCGTGAGCTAGAATACGGGCGACGGCTTTTTCGAGCGCCGGAAGAAGCACACTGTGGGGAGCATTGTGGTTTGCAGCATGTGTCGCTGTGAGTTCATCCCAGCCTGCTCGGGTGACGAAGGCGGGAATACCATCTGATGGCGTCTCCCGCTCGGCACGAAGAAGGGCGCCGGACTGGGCCATGCCAAGGATATCCAGAGCAGGGAGGAGTGCGGGGTCGAGTTTGATGGGCATTCGGATCTTTTTCGGAGACTGAAGCGGCCATGTCATCCTGCTGGAAACACGGCCGCGGTTTTGTATTCAGTGGGGTGGATTGCCCATGGCCTGCATCAGGGCCGTAACCTGTTGGGGTTGGGCTTTGAAAAGCGCGACATTGGCGGGATTGGGGCTTGGCATTCCGGCTGGAAGCTGGCCGTTGCTGGCGGCAAGGGTCATGCCGAAGGTCGTCATACCCATCACGAAGCTTTCGGGCGTGAAGCCGTGGCTTTGCAGGACAGGCGCAAGTCCGGGAATCTGGCTGATGCGGCTGATTGTCTCGGCCAGTCCTGCGCCATGTGAGTTGGGGGGCTGGATGTTGCGGGCCTGAAGCTCGGCGATCGTTGCTGCCGCACGGGTCATGAAGTCTGGCGGCAGGGGGTATTGCATGGCGCGCTCCATATCGGCACGGACCTGCGGCGGAATCTGAGGAGTCTGCTGCGGAGTTCCCTGAAGCGGCACACTTCCGTCGATTTGGGTCTGGCTTGTGGTGCCCCCCTGAGCAGGGTAGCCGGCTTGCGGATAAGACTGTGCCTGTGCGGCCAGAGGCAGCATCGCTACAGAGACGAAAAGGCCGGTAAGGCCTGTCATGCGGAAAAGCGTCATACCTGCACCCATTCTCCAGCGCGCATCAGCGGCACGCGGTTGCCGTTCTTGAGGCCATCAAGATCGATTTTGTCCGAACCGATCATCCAGTCGATATGAATAAGGGAGTCGTTGACGCCCCGTTCCAGAAGTTCTTCCGGCGTCAGACCTTCGATATCGACCATGCATTTTGTGTAGGCCTGGCCGAGTGCGATATGGCTGGACGCATTCTCATCGAACAGCGTGTTCCGATACAGGATCTTGCTGGCCGAGATGGGCGAGGAATGCGGTACAAGGGCGACTTCGCCAATCCGTGCCGCGCCTTCATCGGTATCGAGAATCCGCTTGAGCACGTCCTCGCCCTGACTGGCGGTTGCTTCGACAATACGGCCGTTTTCAAAGCGCACCGAGATTTCGTCGATCAGAGTTCCCTGATGGAACAGCGGCTTGGTGCTGCTGACGCGTCCGTTGACCTTGCTGCGATGCGGGGTCGTGAAGATTTCCTCGGTCGGGATATTCGGGTTGCAGACGATGCCATTTCCGGATTTTTCCGAGCCGCCTGCCCAGAGATGTCCGTCCGCAAGACCGACTGTCAGATCCGTGCCCGGGCCACTGAAATGCAGGGCATCGAAGCGGCTGTCGTTCATGAATTTCGCCCGGGCATGCAGGGCGGCGTTATGGGCTTTCCACTCGGCGACAGGATCGGCCACGTCCACGCGAGATGCTTTGAAGATACCGTCCCACAGGGCAGCGAGCGCCTCTTCAGGGGGAAGGTTCGGAAAGACCTGTTCGGCCCAGGCCGGTGTGGCGCAGGCGATGATGTTCCAGTTCACGGCAAACTGGGTGATGATTTCCATCGCCGGACGGTTTGCCTTGGAACTGGCGCGGTTGGCGCGTGCGATGCGTTCGGGGTCCTGTCCTTTGAGCAGCGTCGGGTTGGCGCCGGTGATGGCCATGCGGGCTGCGCCTTCACGGAACGCACGCGCCATGCCCTCGGCCAGCCATGTCGGAGCGACGTCGAAGGCGTCGTCCGGGGCGTGGATGAAACGTGCGAGCGTGGTTTCATCATCCGCATACAAGGTCGTGACCAGTGAAGCTCCGGCTTTGTATGCGTGTTCCGTGACGCGTCGGACCAGTGCGACGGCCGTGAGTGGTGCGGTAATGAGGAGCTGCTGGCCCGGCGAGATGTTCAGGCCAACGCGGACGGCGACCTCGCCCAGACGGTCGAGCAGCTGTTCGTGCGAAAAGGTAGAGGGAGCGGACACGTTGGACTCTTTCGCAGTGATCATTCTGACCCTCATGGTGTGCCCTGTAGCGTTGAAGTGCAAGAGAGCAGCGCGTGAGGTGACAGGGCTTTGAGGGCGCAGTATCGTGCCGGACATGAAACCCGGACTTCATATTTTCGCTGATCCAGGCACGCCCGACCAGCGCCCTTTCGATGTGGCGGTTGTCATGCCAAGCCTTCTGAGGCCTACCATTGTCCGAGCGATCCAGTCTGTTTTCCGGCAAGTGGGAGATCTGCGGGTTCAGATCCTTGTCGGTCTGGATTGTCCTCCGGGAGACGGTGCTGACGATCTGATTCAGAGCGCGATTGAAGGACGGCCACCGGGCTGGGCTGTGGAAGTGCTCTGGCCCGGCTATTCCACGTCGCAGCGTCATGGAGGGTTCGGGCGGGCGAGAGACGGCGGCGTATTGCGCAGCGTACTCAGCCAGCTTTCGAATGCTCCGCGCATTGCTTATCTCGACGATGATAACTGGTGGGCGCCAGACCATCTGTCCTCTCTGTTGGCGGCGATTGAAGGACAGGACTGGGCGTGGGCAGGGCGCTGGTTCGTGCATCCGCGGACACTGAAACCAGTCTGTGAGGATCAGTGGGAGTCGGTCGGGATCGGAGGGGGGATTTTCCGCGAAAGCTACGGCGGGTTCGTGGATCCGAACTGCCTGATGATTGACCGGGCACGGGCGCCTGAAGCGCTGGAAATGTGGAATCAGCCCTTGGTCGGGGATAGAACGCAGATGACGGCGGACCGCAATGTTTTCAAAGCATTGATGGATCGTCCGGGAAAACCGACCGGGGAATATACTGCCTATTACGTTCTGACCGAGACGGACGGCCTGCACTCTACGAGGCTACGTTTGATGGGGCCGGCATGGGACCGGGCGTCAGAGACACACGGGGACGCTGTTCAGGTGTCTTGATGCAGAGAGGCTGGTACGGAGGAATTGTCGTACCAGCCTCTCTGCGACCATCCTTTACATGGAACGGATCGTATTACGGCGCGGCGGACGGCGCTGGCGGTCGGACTGGGCGTCCGGGTTTGCGGCCTTCGCGGCTTTTTCGCGCGCAATGGTGCGCAGTTCGATTTCCAGCTCACGAATGCGGCGCTGAATGCTTTCCTTCAGCGTCGGAGACGTGTGGGACTTCATGGAAGCGATCGTTTCCTTGAGGTCCCGAAGCTGCTTTTCCTTTTCGGCCTGATTGCGGCGAATAGGCTGGTTGTCGGACATCTGTCCTTGAAATGCACGCATGTATTCGGTCTTTCCGCATGAAACATTCATGGGCCTCCCGTTCACCCACCCGGAGGGTGGCGGGATGGAGCGCGCATAAACGCGCCCGTCTGGCCCTGTCTGGCTCATGATTATGGGGGACGGAACATTACCGTCCGGTTAATTCAGGATCGGGAGGAGAGGATGTCCCGCAAAACGTCAGTCAGGCGGGTGCAGGATTCGTCCGTTCCGATCGAGATACGCAGCCAGTCCTGGATGCGCGGGGTGGAGAGGTGCCGGACAAGGATCGCACGCTCGCGCAGGGCTGCGGCGATGGCTCCGGCCTTGTGCTCCGGGTGGTGCACAAGAATGAAATTGGCACAGGATGGCAGGACTTGGAAGCCAAGATTTTGCAGTTGCGGAACCAGCCGGTCACGGCTTGCAACGAGGCGGGCCGTGATGTCTGCGAGCCACTCGATATCCTGAATCGCGGCGATGGCCCCGGCCTGTGCCGGGCGGGAGAGGGGATAGGAATTGAAACTGTCCTTGACGCGGATGAGACCCTCGATCAGTTCCGGAGAACCGATCGCAAAGCCCACACGCAGTCCTGCCAGAGCGTAGGACTTTGAGAGCGTCTGGACGACCAGAAGATTGTCATGACGATGTGTCAGTTCAATGGCGGATTGGGCACCGAAATCGACATAGGCTTCGTCGATGATGACGGTCCGGTCAGGATGGCGCTTGAGGAGCGTTTCGATCTGCTCGAGCGACAGGGCGATTCCCGTATTGGCATTCGGGTTGGCGACGGCGATTCCGCCGCAGTCGCCAGTATAGGAGTCGATGTCGATCGTGAAATCGTCATTGAGCGGAATGTGGCGGAACGGCTGGTCGAACAGGCCGCAATAGACCGGATAAAAACCGTAGGTCACATCCGAGAACAGGACCGGCGCATCGTCGTGAAACAGCGCGCGGAAGGCATGGGCCAGAACTTCGTCGGAGCCATTGCCGACGAAAACGCGATCGGCGGTGGTGCCGAACCGGGTCGCAATCGTCTCCCGCAGGTCTGCTGCTGTCGGGTCGGGATAGAGGCGCAGGTCGTCGGACGCCACGTCCCGGATGGCTTGAAGCACTTTCGGGCTCGGACCGTAGGGAGACTCGTTCGTATTGAGCTTCAGCAGGTCCGCGAGTCTGGGCTGTTCGCCCGGTACATAGGGGTGCAGATCCTGAACGCGGCGGTTCCAGAAACGACTCATGCGGACGCTCCGGCGAACAGGCCGGTCATGAGCTGGCGTTCGGCCAGATCACGGGCCGAAACGCCGTCCGCATCCTTCAGGTCCGGGTTTGCTCCGGCGGCAAGAAGCTTTTTCGCCATGTCTTCGCGGTTGAACATGATGGAAAACATCAGCGGTGTGCGACCGGCATGATTGGCGTGATCCACCTCGGCGCCATGATCGAGCAGAAGTGTTGCAATCTCGGTCAGGCCCTTGAACGCGACGCCCGAAAGTGCGGTGGCCCCCTTGAGATCGGTGGCTTCCGTGTCGGCTCCGCGGTCCAGCAGCAGGCGCGTGGCGTCCGTATGGCCGTTGTAGGTGGCGACGATCAGGGCGGTATAGCCACGGCTGTCCGGCGTATCGATGGCCATGCCGGCATCCAGAAACTGGGTCAGGAGGTCGGTATCGCCTTCACGGGCCGCGTCGATGAACAGGGCGGTGATCTGGTCTGACGTGAAAGTGACGTTCTGGGCGTTCATGACGGTTTCCACATGGCGGTGTCCCCGATGACAGAAAATCCGGGGAAAGGATGTCGGAGGGCAGTTTAGCTTTTTGTGTCAACTGACGGAAGAGTGAGGCTGTCACCGTTTTCCAGCGCCCTGAAAGGACGGCCAGCGGGTCGGCAGGCGAACTCCAGACGGGTGGGCGGCTCCAGAATGGCCTCGTCGGTGAGCTGGAACGTGCCGAAATGGATCGGCAGGCCCTGTTGTGCCTTGAGCGTATCGAAAGCCATGAGCGCCTCTTCGGGGGACATGTGAACGCGGCGCATCAGGTTGCGCGGCTCGTAGGCCCCGATGGGCAGGATGGCGAGGTCGATATCCGGCCAGCGACGGTGGATCGCGTCGAAATGTTTGCCCCAGGCCGTGTCGCCCGCGAAAAACACGGTGTGGCCATCCGCTTCGATCGTGAAGCCACCCCAGAGCGCGCGGTTGGAATCGAACGGCGTGCGTGCGCTTCCATGCAGCGCCGGTGTGGCTGTGATGTGGGCACCGTCATCAGTCGTGCCGTCCCACCAGTCCAGTTCGACGATGCGCGGAAGAGCGGCCTTTTTCAGATGGCGACGGTTGCCCGGGAGGGAAATGCAGAGCGGATCGTCACGTTCGGCCAGTGCCCGCAGGCTCGGCAGGTCCATGTGGTCGTAATGACAGTGCGAGACGAGGATGATGTCGATGCGGGGAAGGGCATCCAGCGCGATGCCGGGCGGGCAGACGCGGCGGGGACCGAAACTGCGGAAGGGGGAGCAGCGTTCGGAAAAGACCGGATCTGTGATGATCCGCAGAGGCGCGCGTCCTGCACGGCCAAACTGGAGCAGAACGGTCGCATGACCGACAAACGTGACACAGCATTCCCCCGGCGCAGGCGTGACCTGATCGTAGGTTTTCTGCGGGGGAAGGGCATCCGGCCAGCGTGGCCTGAGGCCCATCTGCCAGCGGAAGATGTTCCCGATCCGCTGCGAGGGACTGCGGGCCGTTCGTGCCTCGTCCGGGCGCCATTCTTCGGGGTTTCGGTAATGACGACCGTCGAAGTGTGGCAGGTTGTCTTCAAGCACAAGAGCGTGTTTCACAATATGGTTTACCGATCAGCCATTGCGTCTGTCGCGACTTCGCGTCATGCCGTGGCAGCAGAAGGTATGGAAGATATCGTTGCGTTTCTTCCTGTCAGTCACAAGCCGGAGATCCCATTCCGATGAGTACGCTTCCTCAGCTCACCATCAATACGATCCGCACTCTTTCGATGGAAGGTGTCGAGCGCGCCAATTCCGGCCATCCCGGCACGGCTATGGCCCTCGCCCCCGCGATGTATGCGGTCTGGCAGCACGATCTGAAATACGATCCGGCCGATCCGTGCTGGCCTGCCCGTGACCGTTTCGTGCTTTCGGTCGGTCACGCGTCGATGCTGCTGTACTCCACCCTGTTCCTCACAGGCGTGAAGGATATTCAGGATGGCAAGGTCGTTGACGCGCCGTCCCTCACTGTCGAGGATCTCTCGCAGTTCCGTCAGCTGAACTCCAAGACGCCGGGTCATCCGGAATACCGCTTTACCGCTGGTGTAGAAACCACGACCGGCCCGCTCGGACAGGGTTGCGGCAATTCCGTCGGTATGGCGATCGCGCAGAAATGGATGTCCGCGCGCTATGATCGCCCGGGCTTCAAACTGTTCGACTATCACGTCACGGTGTTCTGTGGCGATGGCGACATGATGGAAGGTGTGGCTTCGGAAGCCGCGTCCACCGCTGGCCATCTCGCACTTGGGAACCTGACCTGGATCTATGATTCCAATCAGATTTCCATCGAAGGGTCGACGGATCTGGCCTTCACGGAAAATGTGGGCAAGCGTTTTGAAGCTTATGGCTGGCATGTCCAGACGCTGCCGGACGGCAACGATGTCGAGGCCATTCTCGCAGCCCTCAAAGCTGCGCGTGCAGTGACGGATCGTCCGAGCATGATCGTGCTCAAGACGGTCATCGGCTACGGCGCGCCCAAGAAGGCCGGTACGGCTTCGGCACATGGCGAGCCGCTGGGTGCGGAAGAAATCAAGGGTGCGAAGGCTGCTTATGGCTGGCCGGAAGACGCTCCGGACTTCTATGTCCCGGACGGTGTAAAGGAGCATTTCGCCGAAGGTCTCGGCAAGCGCGGCGCGGAAGCCAATGCAGAATGGCGCGAGCTGTTCTCGGCCTATCGTGAAGCCCATCCGGAACTCGCGGCTGAAATCGACTGCATCATCGAGCACCGTCTGCCGGAAGGCTGGGACAAGGACATCCCGACTTTCGAAGCCGATGCGAAGGGCGTTGCCTCGCGTGCAAGCTCGGGTCAGGTTCTGAATGCGGTTGCGAAGAACCTTCCCTGGATGATCGGCGGCTCTGCTGACCTCACACCGTCCACCAAGACGGACATCAAGGGCGGCGGCTCTTTCCAGCCGGAAAAATGGAACGGCACCTATGGTGGCCGGAACCTGCATTTCGGTGTGCGCGAACATGCGATGGGTTCCATCTGTAACGGTATCGCGCTGTCGGGCATCCGCTCCTACGGTTCGGGCTTCCTGATCTTCTCCGATTACATGAAGGCGCCGATCCGTCTGTCGGCCATCATGGAACTGCCGGTTCTGTATATCTTCACGCATGACTCCATTGGCGTGGGTGAAGACGGACCGACGCATCAGCCGATCGAGCAGCTCGCACAGCTTCGCGCAACGCCGGGCATCATGACGATCCGCCCGTCCGACGCGAACGAAGTGTCCGAAGCGTGGCGGACGCTGATCCCGATGACGCACAAGCCTGCCGTGCTCGCTCTGAGCCGTCAGAACCTGCCGACGATCGACCGTACGAAATATGCGTCCGCCGCCGGTCTGGCGAAGGGTGCCTATGTTCTGGCGAGCTGTGACGGCAAGCCCGACGTGATCCTGATCGCTTCGGGTTCGGAAGTCAGCCTCGTGGTGACGGCTTACGAGAAACTGACGGAAGAGGGCATCAAGGCCCGCGTCGTCTCGATGCCGAGCTTCGATCTCTTCGAAGAGCAGAGCCAGGAATACCGCGATTCCGTCCTGCCGCCGGATGTCATCGGCCGCGTTGCGGTCGAACAGGCCGCGGCGTTCGGCTGGGATCGGTATGTCGGCATCGGCGGTGCGATCATCGCGATGAACACGTTCGGTGCGTCGGCTCCGGCCTCCGCACTTCTCACGAAATTCGGTTTCACGCCTGAAGCGGTTCTTGACGCAGCAAAGCGTCAGGCCCTGCGCGGCAAGTAAGGGAGAGATCCTGTGGCAGACACAATCTCCAATACCGGTCTGAACGAAGTCGGCAGCGTGCTGCGCGAGCTTGAGAAATACGGCCAGTCCCCCTGGCTGGATTTCATCCAGCGCAGCTTCACGGAGGATGGAAGCCTCCGCAAGCTGGTGGATGAAGACGGCCTGCGGGGCGTCACGTCCAACCCGGCCATCTTTGAGAAGGCCATCGGACACGGCACCGAATACGATCCGCAGATCCGCAAGCTGCTGGAAGGCGAAGGCCTGCCCCCCGGCGATCTGTACGAACATCTGGCTATCGACGACATCCGGTCCGCCTGCGCGGTTCTGTATCCGGTGTTCGAAAAGACCAAAGGGCTGGACGGCTATGTCAGCCTCGAAGTCTCGCCCTATCTGGCGTTCGACACGCACGGGACGATCACGGAAGCGCGGCGTCTGTGGAAGGCTGTCGGGCGTGAAAACCTGATGATCAAGATCCCCGGTACGTCTGAAGGCACGGGCGCCATTCGTGACGCCATTGCGGACGGCATCAATGTCAATGTGACGCTGCTGTTCTCGCTTGATGCTTACAAGGCGGTGCTGGAAGCCTATATTGCCGGTCTTGAAGATCGCGCGGCCCGTGGTGAAGACATCTCGCGTCTTGCCAGTGTGGCGTCGTTCTTCGTCAGTCGTATCGATGCCAAGATCGACGGGGAAATCGACCGTCGCATCGCGGCTGGCGATGCGGAGGCCGAGGCTCTGAAGGCCATTCGCGGGAAGGTCGCAATCGCTAATGCCAAGCTGGCCTATCAGTATTATCTTGAAGTCCGTAACAGCTCGCGCTGGAAGGCGCTGGCCGAAAAGGGCGCCAACCCGCAGCGTCTGCTCTGGGCCAGCACTGGCACCAAGGACAAGGCCTATTCCGACGTCCTGTATGTCGAAGAGCTGATCGGTCCCGAGACGGTCAACACCATTCCGCCCGCAACGTTCGATGCGTTCCGCGATCACGGCAAGGCGCGCGCCAGCCTGACCGAGAATGTCGAACAGGCGCGGCATGTTCTGTCTGAGGCCGAGCGTCTTGGGTTGGATCTGAATGGCGTGACCACGAAGCTCGTCAAGGAAGGCTGTGCAGCATTCAGCGTGTCGTTCGACACTCTGCTGACGGCTGTGGCAACCAAGCGCGAGGCCGTCATCGGCAAGCGTCTGCTGCGTGTCAGCGCCGACCTGCCGCCGGAACTGCGCGACGATGTCGCCGGTGCGGAAAAGGACTGGAGCCAGAGCGGCGGTCTGCGCCGGATCTGGCAGAAAGATCCGTCGGTCTGGACGAATGGCCCGGAAGCCGACTGGCTGAACTGGCTGACAATCGTACAGGACCGTCTGTGGAACGTCGAAGAACTGGAGGTTCTGGCCCGCGATGTCCGCAGTCGCGGCTTCAAGGATATCCTGCTCCTGGGCATGGGTGGTTCGAGCCTTGGTCCCGAGGTTCTGGCCGAGACGTTCGGACAGCGCGAAGGCTGGCCGAAGCTGCATGTTCTCGACAGTACGGACCCGCAGCAGGTCACGGCGTTCGAGAAAGCCATCGACCCGAAGAACACACTCTTCATCGTGGCCAGCAAGTCTGGCGGTACGCTGGAGCCGAACATCCTGTTCGCGCATTTCTGGCAGGTGGCCGGTCAGGCTCTGGGCAAGAAGCCGGGTGACAGCTTCATCGCCATCACCGATCCGGGTTCGCACATGCAGAAAGTGGCCGAGGAAAACGGCTTCTGGCGCGTGTTCTACGGCGATCCGAAAATCGGCGGTCGGTACTCCGTCCTGTCCAATTTCGGCCTCGTTCCGGCGGCGGCAAGCGGCATTGACGTTCGCAAGCTGCTGACGGTCACGCGCCTGATGGTGGAATCCTGTGACGGAAGCGCGCCTCCGGCTGCCAATCCGGGTGCGGTTCTGGGCTTGATCCTCGGTCATGCCGCGCACTGCTTCGGTCGCGACAAGGTGACGATCCTTGCCTCTGACGGCATTGCGTCGCTGGGCGCATGGCTGGAACAGCTCATCGCCGAAAGCACCGGCAAGAAGGGCCTCGGCCTGATCCCCATCGACGAGGAAGAACTCGGCGTGCCGGATGTCTATGGAACGGACCGCATTTTTGTGGACCTTCTGCTGGGCGACGACGTTCCCGACAGCCGTCTCGGCGCTCTGCGGGCCGCTGGTGCGCCGGTCGTCACCATCCGTCTGGCCGATGCGTCCCAGATCGGACAGGCATTCTTCCTGTTCGAATTCGCGACGGCTGTGGCTGGTGCGGTTCTTGGGATTGATCCGTTCGATCAGCCTGACGTTGAGTTCAGCAAGCTCGAAACCCGCAAGCTGACCTCGGCCTATGCCGAAACGGGCTCGCTGCCGCCGGAAACGCCGTTCGCGAAGGATGGTCCGCTGTCCTTCTACGCGGATGCGAAGAACACGGAAGCTGCTGGCAGCAAAAGCGATGCGGTCTCCATTCTCAAGACCCTTTTTGATCGTGTGAAGCCGGGCGACTATGTCGGTCTGCTCGCCTATATCCGTCGCGATCAGCAGACGCGCGACTGGGCACAGTCCGTTCGTATGGAACTGCGGGATACGCTGAAAGTGGCGACAGCCGCCGAATTCGGCCCCCGGTTCCTGCATTCGACGGGCCAGGCCTACAAAGGCGGACCCGACAGCGGCGTGTTCCTTCAGGTCACGGCGACGGATGCGGCGGATGTGCCGGTTCCGGGTCATGGTTTCAGCTTCAGCGTTGTCAAGGCGGCGCAGGCACGAGGCGATTTCGAAGTGCTCGCGGCCCGTGGCCGTCGCGCCCTTCGCGTTCATATCGATGGACCGCTGGAAGACGGGCTGAAAGCTCTGGAAACGGCAATCCACGAAGCACTGGCAGGAGCATAAGTCATGCGGATCGGAATCATCGGACTGGGACGGATGGGCGGCAATATTGCCGTCCGTCTGACACGCCACGGACATGATGTCGTCGTGCACGACCGCACGCCGGAAGTGACGGCTTCGGTCGCCGGACGCTGCGAAGCGGGGCGTGCGACCCCCGCCGGTTCTGTCGCCGAGATGGCGAAGCTGCTCGAAGGTGACGAACACCGCGTGGTGTGGGTCATGCTTCCGGCAGGTGCCATCACCGAGGCCTGTGTTCAGGAACTCGGCGGCCTTCTGGGGCGTGGGGATGTCATCATCGACGGTGGCAACACTTACTATAAGGACGACGTCCGTCGTTCGGCCGAACTGGCCGAAAAGGGCATCTCCTATGTGGATGTCGGCACCTCAGGCGGTGTCTGGGGTCTGGAACGCGGCTACTGCATGATGTTCGGCGGCACGAAAGAAACCGCCGAATATATTGATCCGATCCTCAGCGCGCTGGCGCCGGGCATCGGGGACGTGCCGCGCACGCCGGGCCGTGGCGAAAAGGGCCATGATCCGCGGGCCGAGCAGGGCTATCTGCACTGTGGGCCTGCCGGTTCGGGGCACTTTGTGAAGATGGTCCATAACGGCATCGAATACGGCATGATGCAGGCCTTCGCAGAGGGCTTCGATATCATGAAAAGCAAGAACTCCCCCGTTCTTGCGGAAAAAGACCGGTTCGAACTCAATATGGGCGATATTGCCGAAGTATGGCGTCGCGGCAGTGTCGTGTCGTCCTGGCTGCTCGATCTGACGGCCGAGGCCCTGACCCGTTCGGAAACTCTCAACGAGTTCTCCGGCGAAGTCGCGGACTCTGGTGAAGGTCGCTGGACGATTGAGGCCGCTATTGAGGAAGACGTCCCGGCTCCGGTCATGACGGCCGCGCTGTTCACGCGCTTCCGTTCGCGGTCCGGCAACAACTTTGCCGAGAAAGTGCTCTCGGCACAGCGTTTCGGTTTCGGCGGACACGTCGAGAAGAAATAAGACTACCGCCCCTCATGGGCAATGACTGGCTGGCAGGGTATGGTTTTACCATTGCTGACCAGCCAGCCCCCGCAAAGACTCTGACGGGGGTTTTTACAGGGGCTTTTATGTCCGTTGACCTCGACGCCATCCATGCGGATCTGCCACCGTTGCCAAAAACCATCCGGATGGTTGTATCCGACATGGATGGCACGCTCCTGACGCCAGACAAGACCATTGCGCCGTCCACGCTGACGATGGCGAAAATACTTCAGGAGCGGGGGATTCCGCTGTGCCTCGCCAGTGCGCGGCCACCCGCCGCCATGGTGCCCTATATCGAGCAGCTTGGTCTGACCGGGCAGAATGCCGGTTTCAATGGCGGTATCATTTTCAAGCCCGACGGGACTACGAGTGTCAGCCGCGTTCTCACCCCGAATGTGCTGTCGATCGTGTATGACATGCTGCATCTGCATGGGATCGAAACATGGTTCCTGCGGCAGTCCTACTGGATGGTTCAGGACGCTCATACGCCGTTCGTCCAGCATGAGCACGGCATCACCGGACTGACGCCGCATCAGGTTCCCGATCTGCGCAAGGAATTCGAGGGCATTGGCAAGGTGATGGGCGTGAGCAGCAACACCAGCCTGCTTCAGGACGTCGAGACCGAACTCGGCGCGATGCTTCAGGGAGAAGCGAGCGTGCGCCGCTCTTCCGATATTCTTCTCGACGTGACGCCGGCCCTTGCCAACAAGGGCGAGGCGATCCGCGAACTGGCGCTTGCCCACGGCATTGCGCCGCATGAGGTGGCCTGCCTTGGCGATGCCCATAACGACCTGCCGATGTTTTCGGTCGCAGGACTGGGGATTGCCATGGGACAGGCCGAAGAGGACGTGAAAGCCGCCGCACAGGTTTGCACGGACACCAACGAGCGCGATGGCTGGGCCAAGGCTGTTGAGCGCTACATTCTGCCGAGGGTTCCTCATTCATGACGACCGATATTCGCACCGCCACTCTGGAAACCCTCCCTGATTCGGAAGCCGTTGCCCTGCGGATGGCTGATCTCTTCATCGAAGGTGTTCTCGCCAAGACGGACGGCCTGTTCCGGGTGGCACTTTCCGGAGGCTCCACGCCCAAGCGCCTGTTCGAGATCCTCGCAACGCCATCACGGGCAAAGCTGGTTCCGTGGGAGCGGGTCGAGATTTTCTATGGCGACGAGCGCCACGTGCCCGAAGGCCATGCGGACAGCAACCATACGGTCGGGCAGTCCGTCCTATTGTCGCATGTCCCGGTGCCCGCGCAGAACGTCCATGCCATTCCGACCGGTGACACGGTCGAGGCAGACGCACAGGCTTACGAAAAAACCCTCCGGACCTCTTATGGCGCCACGGAACTTGATCCGAAGCGTCCGCTGTTCGACCTGGTCATGCTGGGCCTCGGCACGGATGGTCATACGGCATCGCTGTTTCCGGGACAGCCTGTCCTGAAGGAGCGCAAGGCTTGGGTCGGAACGGCCGCACCGTCCACCGCGCCTTATGAACGCATCACGTTGACCTACCCCGCCATTCAGTCCAGCGCGCTGGTCGTGTTCCTCGTGACGGGGGCGTCCAAGGTCGAAATGCTGGAGCGTCTGGTCGAAGGCGACAGTTCCATCCCGTCCGCCCGCGTGACGAGCGAAGGCCGGATCGTCATTCTTGCAGATCGCGCTGCGGTCGGAGAAGACGCATGAGCGGCACGGATATGAGCGTTCACAAGCGCACCGCTGCGCGTGAAGCCGCTGATATGGTCAAGAGCGGCATGGTCGTGGGGCTCGGAACGGGCAGCACGGCCGCCTATATGATCGAACGTCTGGGCGAGCGTGTTGCGGAAGGGCTGGAAATTTTCGGCATTCCGACCTCCGATGACAGTGAGGACAAGGCGATCAAGGCTGGAATTCCCCTGACGGATTTCAGCGCGCATCGTCGGATTGACATTGCGATTGATGGTGCGGACGAGGTCCAGCGCGGTTCGCTGAACCTCATCAAAGGTCTGGGCGGCGCGCTCCTTCGCGAGAAAATCGTGGCACAGGCCGCGAAGCGTTTCGTGGTGATCGTGGACGGCACCAAGCCTGTCGATCTGCTGGGCGAACGCGCACCTGTGCCTGTTGAAGTCATTTCCTTCGGCTGGGAATGCACGGCGGAGCGCCTTGCGGCCTGTGGCGCGCGTGGTGTGAAGCCGAGGGCCGATCGTGCCGGATCGCTGTTCGTGACGGATACCGGCAACATGATTCTGGACTGCCATTTCGGACCAATCGAAAATCCCGAAGATCTGGCAGGGAAAATCGACCGGATCGTCGGTGTGGTGGAGCATGGCATGTTCCTCAACATGGCCTCGGATGTTCTGGTCGCCACGACAGAAGGCGTGGAGCGGTGGGAGCCATGACGGCTTCGGCAGCACGGGTGAAGATGGGTCTGGAGCCGCGTTTTCTCGTGATTATGGGCGTCTCTGGGACGGGCAAGACAACCATTGCAACGGGCCTCGCGACCCGGCTCGGTTGGCATTTTCAGGAGGGCGATGCCCTGCATCCGCCTGCGAATGTCGAGAAAATGAGCACCGGCCAGCCGCTGACCGATGCAGATCGCGCGCCTTGGCTTGCACTGTGTCATGACTGGCTGCGGGCACAGGTCGAAGCTGGCCATGGTGCGGTGCTGACATGTTCCGCGCTCAAACGTGCCTATCGTGAACAGCTTCGTGCCAACGGATTGCCAATCGAGTTCGTTCATATCGACACGTCCGCCACTGAACTTGCGGCGCGGCTGGAGCGGCGGGAAGGGCATTTCATGCCTGCCAGCCTGCTGCCAAGTCAGCTCGCGACGCTTGAAGTGCCGGGGGACGACGAGCCGGTAATCCGCGTGTCCGGCGAGAAGCACCCGGACGTGGTGCTGGAGGAACTGATCCGTCATTTCCAGACGGAGGGCTGATCCGTGGCAAACACGACCCGGCTTCTGGTTGATGCCGATGCCTGTCCGGTGAAGGACGAGATCTATCGGGTTGGGGCGCGCTATAGCCTGAAAACGATCATTGTCGCTAATAGCTGGATGAATGTCCCACAGTCTCCGCTCATCGAACGCGTTGTGGTTCCTGAAGGGCCGGACGTGGCGGATGACTGGATTGCGGAGCAGGTGACGGCGTCCGACATCGTCATTACTAGCGATATTCCGCTGGCCGTGCGGTGTCTTGCCAAGAAAGGTTCGGTTCTGCGTCCGAACGGTGAGGAAATCGACGAACGCTCTGTCGGTATGGTCTCGGCGATGCGCGATCTGATGCAGGGTCTACGCGAGACGGGGGCGGTGACGACCTATAATCCGTCTTTCGGCAAAAACGACCGGAGCCGGTTTTTATCCGCGCTCGATACACTCATCGTGCGACTCCGCAGAAAAGCTGCTCTGGCGCAATCGCTCCCCAGTTCTTCAGAAACAATCCACAGGGCCTTCCCCGGAGATGTTCCCTGATTCTGGGGATATCTTTTGCCCCAACAGACGCTCCGTGTTGAAAAGATTTGGCCCTGTATGGGGTGCAGTATCGCTGCAGCATTGGACAGTCTGCGTGAGGAAGGGCGCGTATTTTCACATCTTGGTTCTCTGAGTAAACGTTCCTCTACTTCATCTGGCATGATGCGGGACTGAACGATCGTTCCCGGAAATTGGCGCTTTATCGCTCTTGATTGCAAAAGAATGTCACTTTCGTGCCCTCATTGAGTGAACTGCAGGCGTCCTGATGCGTCTGTTTGAAGACAGGGCGCAAGTCGTCACACAGGAATGCAGGAAACTCCATGACTGAGAAAAGCACTCTTTTCATCAATGGCAGCTGGGTCTCACCGAAAGGCGGGGAATGGATCACGGTTGAAAATCCGGCCACGAAAGCAGTGATTGGCGAAGTCGCCAAAGGCGGAGAAGCGGATGTGGATGTCGCTGTCTCGGCTGCAAAATCGGCGTTTGTCGGCTGGAGCCAACGTACGGCGACCGAACGGGCTGATTACATTCATGCCTTGAAGGATCTGGTAAAGCGGGACCGCGAAAATCTGGCCGCTCTCATTACCGCCGAAATGGGCAAACCGTTGAAGGAGGCCCGCATTGAAGTCGATTTTGCGATTGGCCTGCTGCGGTTCGCGGCGGAGAATGTGCTGCGCCTTCAGGGCGAAATCATTCCGGGAAGTTCGCCGAACGAGAAAATCCTGATCGATCGCGTGCCGCTGGGCGTTATCGGGGCCATTACGGCCTGGAATTTTCCGCTGGCACTCTGTGCAAGAAAGATCGGCCCCGCTGTGGCGGCGGGAAACACCATTGTTCTTAAACCGCATGAACTGACCCCGCTGACCTGCCTGCATCTGGCGAAGCTGGTCAGGGAAGCAAAGATTCCTCATGGCGTCATCAATATCGTGACGGGAGATGGCAAGGATGTCGGTGTGCCGCTGGTGGCGCATAAAGACGTCCGGCTCATTACGATGACCGGTTCAACCCCCGCAGGCAAGAAGATCATGGCGGCCGCTTCCGAAACACTGAAGGAAGTCCGCCTCGAACTTGGCGGGAAGGCACCGTTTATGGTGATGGAAGACGCCGATCTGGATAAGGCTGCGGATGCTGCGGTGGCTGCACGGTTTGGCAATGGCGGGCAGGTCTGCACGTCCAACGAGCGTACCTATATCCATGAAGCCATCTACGATCGGTTTGTTCAGAAAATTCGCGAGAAGATCGAGGCGCTGAAGGTCGGACTGCCAACGGACCCGGACACGGATATGGGCCCGAAAGTCAGCGAGGACGAACTCAACAAGGTCCATGCCATGGTCGAAAATGCCATCAGGCAGGGCGCGCGTCTGGCCATGGGCGGCAAACGCCTGAGAGGGGGCGTCTATGATCAGGGATATTTCTATGCCCCGACGCTGCTGACCGATGTCACACAGGACATGGACGTCGTTCATAACGAGGTGTTCGGACCGGTCATGTCGCTGATTCGGGTTAAGGACTTCGATCAGGCCATCGCCTGGGCCAATGACTGCCGTTATGGCCTGTCAGCCTATCTCTTCACCAACGATCTGAGCCGGGTCCTTCGCATGACCCGCGAGCTTGAATTTGGCGAGGTCTATGTGAATCGTCCGGGCGGCGAGGCGCCGCAGGGCTTCCATCATGGCTACAAGGAGAGTGGTCTGGGAGGCGAAGACGGGCAGCACGGCATGGAAGCCTATGTCCAGACCAAGACCATTTACCTTAACGCATGAACGCATTGGCGGGGTGCCACACGACGGTAGCCCGCTTTTTCCTGAAGGAGGGGATCGGCATCATGGTAAAAGTCGCTGTACTGGCCACGGATGGCCTTGAGGAAATCGAACTGACCGCATCCCGGGCCGCTCTGGAAAATGCCGGGGCGACTGTCATGATCATTTCTCTCAAGGGCGGGGAATTTCAGGCCGTTAATAACGGTATTTATCCCTCGCATGGCATCCGGGCCGATCTGGCGATCGCTGATGCCAAGGCAGGAGATTACGATGCCCTGTTTCTTCCGGGTGGTCCGGTTTCGTCAGATGCGCTGCGTCTGAACAGGGACGTGGTGGCGTTTGCCAAGGCGTTCGTAAAAGCGAACAAGCCGATTGCAGCCATCTGCCATGGTGTGCAGACGCTGATTGAGGTGAATGAGCTTAAAGGACGAACCGTCACATCCTGGCCAGCCATTCGCCGCGATCTGGAGAATTCAGGGGCGATCTGGGTGGACAATGCGGTTGTTGTTGACGGGCCTTATGTCTTTTCCCGCTGTCCCGCCGATATCCCGGCTTTTAATAAGGCCATGCTCCGGCACTTCAGGCTCAGCTGACATCGCCTGAAAACCACAAAAAAGGAGGCTCCCGGAAAGAGAGCCTCCTTTTTTGTGGTGGTGATCTGACTGCTGTCAGATCGTGCCATCGACGGCTTTGCGCCCCAAAGCGGGATCGTCGGTGAAAAAGCCGTCGATGCCCATGTCCAGATAGCGGCGCAGTTCCGCGATCATGCCCTCGGGGTTGCGGGCGGCGTCGCCTGCAGTGTTGCGAAGCTGCGCGGGGAGGAAATGATTTTCCGGCCGTGCCGTGTAGGAATGGACCAGAAGTCCGGCCTGATGGGCATCCGTAACGAGGCTGGATGGCTCCATCCAGGCGCCCTTGCTATCACGCGGGATCAGGTCCGTGTTGGACGGCCCGATCACGTCGGCATAGCGCCGGACCTCCTTGAGGCCCTCAGGCGTCATGAGATCGCCGAAAGTCGTGGTCTTGCCTGCTGCCAGCAGATCCGGCGGTACGTCTTTGCGTTCACCCATCAGCAGCATCAGGCGCGCCTGCGGGTTGATGGACAGGACATCAGCGCGGATGCGCCCGAGGTTGCTGGTTTCGAAGGACTGGAGTTCCAGCGGGGCCTGCCGGGTATAGTCGTGGGCAGCGATGGTCTGGAGAAACGCGGCTTCGGGATTGAGCCCGAGGCTGTTGAAATAGGTGGAATGCTTGATTTCCGGCACCAGACCGAAAACCTTTCCCGTTGCCGCCGATTGTGCTGCGACCTGTTCGATGACTTCTTCGAAGGTCGGAATTTCGAAGTGGTCGTCATAGCGTGTGTTGTGGACGCGGATTGTGGAGAGGCGTTCACGGGCGCGGAGGGTTTTGAGTTCGGCGAGCGTAAAGTCCGTGGTGAACCAGCCGGTCTCGACCCGTCCGTCGATCTTGAGGGATCGGTGACGGGAGGCGAATTCCGGGCGTTCCGAAACATCCGTCGTCCCGACAATATTGCTTTCATGTCGGACGACCAGATGGCCGTCGCGCGTCATGACAAGATCCGGCTCGATGAAATCCGCGCCATCCATCATGGCGCGGGCATAGGAGGCCAGTGTGTGTTCGGGGCGCAGGGCCGAAGCGCCGCGATGGGCGAACACGAGCGGCTTCGGCGCCAGTGAGGGCGCGGCTTTCGCCCGCAGGTGCAGGGCGGGAAGCCCTGCCGCGAGCAGGCCGAGGCTCTGGCGACGTGTCAGCATAAGGCAGTGTTCCTTACAGGGCGGCGCTCAGGCTCAGGAAGAACATGCGCGGCGCGATGGGATAGGCCGAGAACTGACCCGCGGTCTGGGTCGCGTTGATCGTGGACCATCCCTTCGTGTTTGTCAGGTTGGTAATGTTGCCCTGAACCTTCAGCGATGCCAGATGCGGGATGTTGTGGAACGTATAACCCGCATTCAGGTTGAACTGGGCGTAGGGTGCGGCCCACATATCGTTGGTATAGGTCGCATAACGCTTGCCGATCACGTCGCCAGTGAACTGGCCGTAGGCATTGCCCCAGTTGGTTGTGAAGACGAACTTTTCCGACCAGTCCGGCATGCCCACAACGTTCTTTCCAGCCGTGTGGATGATGCTCGAACCCGTGCTGTAGTTATCGTTATAGGTGGATTTGTTGTAGGACAGCGCATTGTACAGCGAGAAATGCGGACCGAAATGGGTGGTGAAGGAGAAATCCATACCATCCGTTGTGACCGAACCCACGTTGGCAAGCGTGGTTGCCGAACCGATGATGGACGACAGGGTCTGCGTCGTTGCCACGGCCAGAAGGCGGTTCGAGAAGTGAACGTGATAGTATTCGACCTGACCTTCGATCGCTGTCAGCGGACCAAGGTGGATCTGGCGGTGCTCACGCAGACCGGTTTCGTAGGTCCATGAGGTTTCCGGCTTGCCGTTCTTCTTGAATTCTTCGAAAGCGGCCTGGCTGGTCGCGCCCCACGGGGTGGCATTGCCATAGCCCGCATCCTGGAAGGAGCGCATGTTCTCCTGGATGTTGGCGAACCACTGCTCATGCTTCGTGATGTCCCACACCGCGCCGAAAGCGGGCAGGAACGGCTTGGCGGCGTCGATTTCGCCACCCGGTGCCGTCACGGCATAGGACGGGGAAAGCGAACCCGGCTTCGCGGCCACGGGGAGCGTGCCGTTCGTATAGACCAGCTCGGACTTGAAGCCCGCCATCAGCGAGAAATTCTTTGAGATCTGCCAGTTGTCCTGCAGATGCGTCACGAACGTGTTGGTATAGAAATTGTTGGTGTACTGGTCGATCAGGGCGTTCTGCTGGCGCTCGTAAGGCGTGGTCGGGTTGTTGGCGTTCAGCGGATACCAGCGACGGGCCTGCGTGTTGTTGTTGCGCTCATACCAGCCGCCAAGTTCGATCGAATGCTTGCCGAGATGGTAGCGCAGCGTGGACATCAGGCCACCGCGGTTGTCCCAGTATTCGGTCGTACGGGTTGCGTAGCCCGAGCCACCGAACACGGTGTTCAGATCCTGCCCCGGATAATAGGCGGCGAACAGCGTCGGCAGACCGGCGGCCGAGATCGGACCGGCAACGACACCTTCACCCAGATCATGGTGATAATAGATGCTGTTGTCCCAGTGCAGGTTTTCGCTGAAGTCATGCGTCCACTTGGAATAGGCGAGGAAATCCTCGCGCTGGGCCGCAGAGTAGTAATTGCGATAGTTCAGGCCGACCGCATTTGCGTTGGCCTTGGCGTAATTGAAATTGGGATAAGTGAACGGACGAACATAGAGACCGTAACCCTGCGGCAGCGTGATGCTGTCTTCATTGGGTTCGACCTTCTGGGACCAGTCGAAGAATGTCGAGAAATGGTCATGTTCGCTGTTGTGAACAAACTTCGCGTTGACCTGATAGCCGCCCTGATGACCGGCAAAGTCCCAGGCGCGCGCATCCTGACGGACGAAAGAGACATAGGCCGAATTGCCGTTGCCGAACTCACCCGTATCGAGGCGGGCGAAGGTGCGGAACGTGGACCAGCTTCCGAAAACCTGCTCGATCTGCGCGCCGCGCTTGTGAAGCGGGTCCTGCGTCGTGAACTGGAGCGTACCGCCGAGATTGGACGTCGACGCCGTACCAAGCGCACCCGCACCGGACGACACTGAGGCCGATCCGACGTTCTCGCTGATGACCGCGCGCTGCGGGGAGAGGCCGTTATAGTTGCCGTAAGCCTGATCGCCGAGCGGAATGCCGTCGAGCGTGTAGCCAAGCTGGTTCTGGTTGAAGCCGTGAACGTAGAGCGAGGAGTTCTGCTCGTTGTTGCCCCAGGGGTCGGCATTGTTGAACACGACGCCCGGCAGCATCTCAAGCGCCTTGACCGGGTTGATGCCCGGAAGAATGCGCTGGATCTGCACATGGCTCAGCCCCTGTTCGGAACGGGTGCGGCGTGCCGTGATGACGAGCTGTTCCGTACCGCCAGCGACGGCATCCACCTTGGCCTTGTGCTTGGCGCTGCTTTTCGCAGCATGTTTGGCTGGTGCGGCTTTTCTGGTTTCGGTCGCGGCGGCACTGGCAGAGTGCGGAAGAGCGGCAGCCAGCGCAAATGGCGAGCAGAAAACGGTCAGGAGCAGGCGGGAACGCAGCAGGTTGCGCGGCATCGAAGATCTTTCCGGAGCAAGAAGGGTTCGGACGCGGCGGACCCTAATCTTTCCGTAAAGAACTGCGTGTGAAGCTCCTGTGAACGTGCGATGACAGAATTATGACAGTCAGGCTGTCTGCCAGCCCAGCCCGACGATCGCCACCCGCCGCCCCAAAGGGGTATCCTGAAGAACGATGACTTCCCGCTCTTCCAGATAGTTGAGCTGACGGCGCGCGCGGCCCAGAGAATGCGTCCCATAGGCGCGGGCCAGTGCATCATCGTCCGGGCAGGTTTCCGCATCCAGCGCCGTGCGGGCCAGCAGCAGGAAAACGCCCTGCACGTCTTCCGGAAGGGTCGCGGCGACTGTCTGGGCCTGCTTCCACTCCTCGCTGTCGGAGCGCTCCCGGTCCATCCCGGCGCGGATCGTGGCCAGCATCCGGTTGAAAGACCCCAGTTCCAGCACGTTGCGCGACAGGCCCTGAATGCGCGCCCGAAGCTGGAAGTCCTGATACAACGTCGCCAGCGGTTTGTAGTCCGAACCTTCTCCGGCCACGACTTCGGCGACCAGTGACCAGAGCTGATCGGGATCGGCCTCGACGCTCACGGCAGCAGGGGCAGGTTCCTCGGCCTCGCGCTCGGCACCATAGGCATCGAGTTGAGCGAGCAGATCCGGCGGAGGAGGGCGGGTTTCCCGACGCGCGCGGGGCGTGAACTCATGAACGGGTTCGAGAATGATGTCCCGCAAGTCTTCGGCTGAAACCGGCTCAAGCGGCACGAGAACCGGACCGGTGGCGTGGCTTGCGGTCGTCACGGGGCCGATGGCCACGAGTTTCGGACGTCGGCTCAGCGCCGGGCCGAGCGCCATGAACTGACCGCGCGCCAGATCGCGGAAGGATTCCGCCGCACGGCGTTCCATACCCAGAAGATCGGCTGCACGCGCCATATCAATATCAAGAAAGGTCCGGCCCATCAGGAAGTTGGACGCTTCCGCCGCAACGTTCTTCGCCAGCTTCGCCAGACGCTGGGTGGCGATCACGCCTGCCAGACCGCGCTTTCGGCCACGGCACATGAGGTTCGTCATGGCGCCCAGCGACAGGCGGCGCGCTTCGTCCGATGTGTCGCCGCTGGCCACGGGTGCGAAAAGCTGGGCTTCGTCCACCACGACGAGGGCCGGATACCAGTGCGCGCGCGGGGCTTCGAACATGCCGTTAAGGAACGCGCCGGCCGCCCGAAGCTGCATCTCGGCTTCGACCTGCTCAAGATTCAGCACCACGGAGGCCCGATGCGCCCGCACGCGCTCCCCAGCGGCGCGGAGGCTGGCTTCAGACTGGTCTTCGACGTCGATCACTAGATGGCCGTAATGGTCGGCGAGGGTGACGAAATCGCCTTCCGGATCAATCATCACCTGCTGGACGAGGGTTGCCGTCTGCTCCAGCAGGCGCCGCAGAAGATGCGATTTCCCCGAGCCGGAATTGCCCTGAACCAGCAGGCGCGTGGCCAGGAGTTCCGGCAGATCAATGCAGGTGTCGGAGCCGTCGCGGCCCTGTCCGAGAACGATGGATGTCATGGCGTCAGGCGATAGCCGAACTGGACGATTCTAGCCACCCAAGGACGCCATTTGCCGCTGCATAAGCAGTGGAAAAACACCCCTGAAGCAGATAGCCGCCCGTCGGCGCTTCCCAGTCCAGCATTTCCCCGGCCACAAACACGCCGGGGCGGGACGTCAGCATGAACCGTGCATCCACCGCGTCCTGTCGTATGCCTCCTGCGGTCGAGATGGCGCGATCCAGCGCGTCCATGCCGGTCAGCGGCAGGGGAAGGGCCTTGAGGGTCTGGGCAAGCTGAAGCGGGGTGGCGTTTTTCGGGGTCGCAAGCCTGAGAAGTTCGCGGGAGGGTGCGTCCAGTGCGAGTGCTTTCCGCAGACGATTGCTCTGGCTCTCCCGCTCGCGCTGGGCCAGCAGGCGTTTCAGAACCTCCTCGGCCGAAAGTGTCGGGCGCAGGTCGAGCGTGAGAACCGCCCGCCCGTTGCGCTGGATCGTGTCCCGCAACGCAGCCGAGAGGGCATAAAGCGCCGATCCTTCAAGACCGCGGGCCGTGATGGTCAGGTCGCCCCGGCTGTGTTGTTCGTTAAAAGACAGCCCGACCGAATGCAGGATGCTACCGTCGTGCCTTGCTGCGAAATCGGCTGGCCAGTCCGGCACGAAGCCGCAGTTTGCGGGGGCGAAAGGCGCGGTGTCCTCCGGTAAAAGGTCTGCCCAGTGCCCGTCCGATCCCAGACGGGACCAGCTTGCGCCCCCCAGTGTCAGGAGGGTCGCGTCCGCCTGAACAGAAATCCGGCCGTCAGGAGTATCGAAAACAGGGTCCGAACCCTCCCAGCCGACGAAACGATGCCGGGTCTGGATCGTCACCCCTTGCTGCGCCAGACGCTCAAGCCATGCCCGCAGAAGCGGCGAGGCTTTCATGGCTTTGGGAAACACCCGCCCTGAAGAGCCGGAAAAACAGGGCTGCCCGAGGCCTTCCGCCCATTGTCTCAGCGCCTCTGGCGGAAAGGCGCGAATAGTGGGTTCGAGCCAGTCCTGCGCGTTGCCATAACGCTTCAGAAACCTGTCCAGCGGCTCCGAATGCGTCAGGTTCAGCCCGCTGCGCCCGGCCATGAGCAGCTTACGCCCTACGCTGGGCATCCGGTCGAAGATCTGCACCCTGCATCCTCGTGCAGACAGGACTTCGGCTGCGAACAGCCCTGCCGGACCGGCTCCGATGATGGTGATGGATGGGCCGAGGAACGGGGAAGGGGACGCAGCACTCATAGGCGCCTGATTGCCATGTGCGGCGGGGTTTGTCAGGTTCCGCACGACTGGTTCTGGCCGGAAAGGAAACACAGATGCAGGTTTTTGAGACAATCTCGGCGTTTCGGACCGCCCGGAAAGCCTATGCAACGCTCGGCTTCGTTCCGACGATGGGCTTCCTGCACGAAGGCCATCTGGGCCTCGTCCGCAGGGCCAAGGCCGAAAATGGCGCGGTGGCCGTCAGCATTTTCGTCAATCCGACGCAGTTCGGCCCGAACGAAGACTACGCCTCCTATCCGCGCGATCCGGACCGGGATCTGGCGCTTCTGAAAGATGCCGGAACCGATCTCGTATTTCTGCCGACACCGGAAATCCTCTACCCGTCAGGTTTTGCAACTCGCATTGAAGTCGGCGGCGTTGCGGACGAACTCGAAGGCCAGTCCCGCCCCGGACATTTCTCCGGCGTGGCGACGGTCGTGACGAAGCTGTTCAATATCGTCCAGCCGCAGCGGGCCTATTTCGGACAGAAAGATGCCCAGCAATGCGCGGTCGTCCGGCGTTTTGTGGCGGATCTGGATATCCCGGTCGAAATCGTGGTCTGTGACATCGCGCGCGAAAACGATGGTCTCGCGCGGTCCAGCCGCAATGTGCGTCTGACGCCCGAGAATCGTCAGAAAGCTCCGGCGCTATATCAGGCCTTGCAGGAAGCCGCGCGGCTGTTTCGCAGTGGTGAACGCAACGTGGATGTTCTGGAAGGTGCTTTGCGTGTCAGTCTGATAAAGGCCGGACTGCCGGACATTGATTATGCCACGGTCGTGAATGCGGACACTTTCCGCCGCGAAGACCCCTGTTCCGAAAACGCACTGGCGCTTCTGGCTGTGCAGGCAGGGGGGGTCCGGCTGATCGACAATATGCCACTTTGAGATCCACCTCCTTCGTGCGGTATAAGCATGAACTGCTGACGGACAGAGGATTTCAGACATGCAGAAAACCATCATGCGCCGGGTGGCTCAGGGGCAGGGACGCGAACCCGCCGATCTGGTTATCCGTAATGTCCGGCTGTTCGATCTGGTTACGGGAGAGCTTGTTCCCACCGATATCGCCATCTGTGGCGACCGGATCGTCGGGACTTATGGTGACTATGACGGTGTGCAGACGATTGACGGTGCAGGCCGGATCGCCGTGCCGGGCTTCATCGACACGCATCTGCATGTTGAATCCTCGCTGGTCACGCCGTTCGAGTTCGACCGCTGTGTTCTGCCGCATGGCGTAACGACCGCTATCTGCGACCCGCATGAAATGGCCAATGTGCTGGGCCGCGCCGCATTCGATTATTTTCTGGCGGCCGCCGAGCGGACCATCATGGACTTGCGGGTCAATCTCTCAAGTTGTGTTCCGGCAACGTCGATGGAGACGTCGGGAGCGGTCCTGAATGTCGATGATCTGCTGCCTTATCGGAGCCATCCGAAAGTGATCGGTCTGGCCGAATTCATGAATATTCCGGGCGTCCTGAACGGCGATCCGGGCTGCATGGACAAACTCGCGGCCTTTGCGGACGGCCATATCGACGGCCATGCGCCTCTCATGCGCGGCAAGGCCCTCAACGGCTATCTGGCAGCCGGGATTTCGACCGATCATGAGGCGACGGCCGCCGAAGAAGCGCTGGAAAAAGTCCGGAAAGGGATGACAGTCCTGATCCGCGAAGGCTCTGTCTGCAAGGACCTCGAAGCGCTGGTCCCGCTACTAAACGTCGCCACATCGCCGTTTTTTGCGTTCTGCACGGATGACCGGAATCCGCTTGAAATTGCCCATGAAGGCCATCTGGATTTTCTCATTCGTCGGGCGATTGAACTGGGCGTGGAGCCTCTGGCTGCATACCGCGCGGCTTCGCTCTCGGCCGCCACCGCCTTTGGTCTGAAAGATCGCGGGCAGATTGCGCCCGGCAAGCGCGCGGATATCGTCCTGCTCGACGATCTGGAACGCTGTCAGGTGTCGGATGTCATTTCCGCAGGTCGTCTGGTGAATGACGCGTTGTTTGCAGGGCGCGAAATCGTAGCGCCTGTTGGTCTGGACAGCGTGCAACTGCCAAATCCGGTGAGCGCGCTGGATATGCGGATTGAAGGCAGCGGCACAGATCGTCCGGTGATGGGGATCATTCCGGGACAGATCATCACCGAATTCCTGCGTCTTGATCTCTTGGAAGACGATGGCGTCGTCCTGCCGGATCCTGAGCAGGATATCGCAAAGGTCTGCGTCGTGGCGCGACATGGACATAACGACAATATCGGACGGGGCTTTGTCCGCGGTTTTGGTCTCAGAAGCGGCGCACTGGCCTCATCCGTCGGTCACGACAGCCATAATATCTGTGTTGTCGGAACCAGTGACGCCGATATGGCCTGCGCGGTGAACCATCTGGAAAAGACTGGCGGCGGTTTCGTGGCCGTCCGTGATGGACAGGTGCTGGCGGAACTGCGTCTTCCCGTCGCAGGGCTGATGAGCGATGCCCCCTATGAACAGGTGCGCGATGATCTGATCGTGTTGCGACAGGCCGCGAAAGAGATGGGCGTGGTTTTAGAGGAGCCGTTCCTGCAACTGGCGTTCCTGCCCCTCCCGGTCATTCCCCATCTCAAGATTACGGATTTCGGAATGATCGACGTCCGGACCATGAGTCTGCTCTGACATTTTGGCTGCCTGCTTGGCAGCCATGAATACTATGGGTGCAATTCAGTGCTTTGAAGATTATTTCTATACACCGTAGCAAAGAGGCTCTGAGGGCATGTTGAGAAAAATATTAACTAAACAGTTATAAAATAATATGGCATCCTCAATAGAAAGTCTGACGCTGTTGTGACGAGAGAGGATCCTGTTTTGGGCCAAAAAACTGCAATTATCTTTGTTGCGGATAGAAATTTTCTGGTGCCCAGCATCCTCGCGATGCTTCAGATCAGTCGCCAGAAAGATACGATGAGTGTCGCGGATCTATTCCTGTTCACGACAGATCTTGATGATACCGATTTCCGCACGATCACCAATCTCGTCACAGTCCACGGCATTACGATAATCAGGCTTGATCTTGATAAAGTATTGAATGAACAGGAAACGCTTTCCTTTAGAAAGACACATATTTCCATTTCAGCCCTGGGCCGTTTCTTTACAGGATCTTATATAGATTCCAAATATGAAAACATCCTCTATATTGATGGAGATGTTCAGGTTGTTAGATCAATTTTTGATTTGGCAAATGCTGATATTCCGAACGGTAAGATACTCGGTGTCATTGACCGACAGTTCCTTAAAGCAAAGGAGCATGACAAATCCGGAGAAAAAACACGCGAATACCTCAAAAAATTGGGGATTTCGCATGAGGGAGATTATTTTAACTCAGGTGTCTTGGCTGCAACGCGTGAGACATGGATCAATCTTTGCAAAGAAGCATTCGATTATTTTGTAAAACATTCCGAAGATTGCATGTTTCACGATCAGAGTGCTTTGAACGCTGTATGTGTCGGCAGAAGACTACCCATGTCACCCAAATATAATTTCACGACCATGTTCACCGAAAACAACCTCCTGAACATTGTTAAGCCGTCGATCATTCATTTTACAGGTGCTGAAAAGCCATGGTTTTCAAAAGCACGTCCTTGGCAGGGACGTTTCATGGCATCTTATGCTGAACTTTTAAGACAGTTCCCGCAGTTGGAGGCTTTCTATTCGCTCAGAGAATACTTTCATTCGTCAGGACAGTCCGGTCTGAACAAAATAGACCGTCACGCGAACAGAATGTGGCTTCTAACCCGTATCCTGACACCCTGGCGTGTTATCCTGCGACGTCGCAAACTCCTGAACTATCTAAAAACAACGCGATTTTTTATCTGAAGGTCGCTTTGAGGGTCGGGGCGCGCAATAACGTCCTGGCTCCCCTTTCAGCAGGAACTGAGGTTAACCAAAAACCCTGAGCATCTCAAAATCTGGGGAGCATGGTGGACCTGACGCGATTCGAACGCGTGACCTTTGCCTTCGGAGGGCAACGCTCTATCCAGCTGAGCTACAGGTCCATGTGGGTTCAGATAACTGCTTCGGCGGAAGATTGCCAGCCCTCTTTTTTAAAGTTCTGTTGTTCAGACCTGTGATCGGGTGGTGATCATGGAAAACTCTGTGTCTGGGCCGTGGCCTGCCATGCGGCAGCGGCGATATCACCGCCGGAGGGCAGAAAATGCTCCGGTTCGGTCAGCCATGACACGGCATCCTGTGCAGCCCCTCTGCGATCACGGCTGAGAAGATGATGCGCGCCCGGCAGTTCGTCCAGTCGAGTACCAGCAGGCAATCTGCGAAGAAGTCGTGCCGTGAAGGGCGGCAGGACGAACTGGTCCCGGCCTCCAAAAATGATGAGCAGCGGGGTCCGTGTTTTTGGAGCCGCTTCGTAGGCGCTGTGCATTAACAATGTCAGGCCATAAAGCGGATGAATCGTCGAACTATGCAGGGTGAGGGGATCGAAATACATCCGGCGCAGCGCCTGAATATTGTCACTGGCGACGCGATGACCCGGCACTGCCGAGCCGTCCAGTTTCCAGTGTGGAGCAAGAAAATCCATCCCGCCAAGAACTGCTTCCCAAGGTTGGCCGATATTCAGGGCCGCTGGGGCAAGCAGAATTGTACTGCTGATTTGCGGCGTGTCGGTGGTCGCCAGCAGGAGGGCGATGGCACCCCCCATGCTTTCTCCCATGACGTGAATCGGGACGTGCGGATAACGGGCGTGCAGCCAGAGCACCTGTTCGCGGGCGTCCTGCACCAGCCTTGCCGTGTTGCTCCATCCGCCCCGGTTCGGAGCCTGTCCGAAGCCGCGGATGTCCGGGGCGGCGAGTGTAAAGCCTGCGGAGGTGAAGGTTGGCGCCGCGAATTCCCAGGCGTCCCGGCTGTCGCCATATCCGTGCAGTGCGAGGATGATGCCACGTGGCTCTGATGTGGTGGCGGGATAAAGACGCAGCGGAACACGGGCGCCGTCCGACATGTCGAGCATCAGTGTTGGGGGGATCAGGGCCGTTTCCCGCGTCGTCGGATGCAGGTCGGGCATAGGCGGTGCCGTGCAGGCCTGTAACGCCAGCAGGCCAATCAGCCCGCAGGAAAGACGTGTGAGGCGGTTTGAAACGGAAAGGAATGGGCCTATCATCGCGCGGATTTTAGAACGTCCGCTCCTTCGGGGCGAGAAGGGAGACATTCGTGCCGTTAGAAAAACCTGATCTGGAAAAGCCTGATTCGGGAAAGCCCCATCTGGTCCTGATCGACGGATCTGGTTTCATCTTCCGCGCCTTCCACGCCCTGCCGCCGATGAGCAGCCCGCAGGGCGTGCCGGTCAATGCGGTTTATGGCTTTACGAACATGCTGACGCGTCTGCTGCGGGATCATGTGGGCACGCATCTGGCCGTGATTTTCGACGCTGGTCGCGTGACGTTCCGCAACGAGATTTATCCGCAATACAAGGCGCATCGCCCGGAAGCACCGGAAGATCTGCGCCCGCAGTTCGGTCTGATCCGCGATGCCACGGCCGCCTTCAATGTGCCGTCGATCGAGCTTGAGGGCTGGGAGGCGGATGACCTGCTTGCCGCCTATGCCAAGGCGGTCGTGGAGGAGGGCGGGTGCTGCACCATCATCTCGTCTGACAAGGACCTGATGCAGCTTGTGCGTCCCGGCGTTGAGCTGATGGATCCGATGAAGCAGAAGCCGATCCGCGAAGCCGAGGTCGAAGCCAAGTTCGGTGTGCGCCCCGATCAGGTTGTGGATGTGCAGGCGCTGATGGGAGATTCGACGGATAACGTGCCCGGCGTTCCCGGAATTGGTCCGAAGGGTGCGGCGCAACTCGTCAATGAATATGGCACGCTGGAGCAGATCCTCGCCGCAGCCCCCGGCATGAAAGCGTCCAAGCGGCGCGACAATCTGATCGAACATGCCGAGGCCGCGCGCATGTCCCGCAAGCTGGTGCTGCTGGACGACAATGCCCCGATGCCGCAGCCGATCAGCGAGCTGGGATGCCGCGAGCCGGTTCGCGAAACGCTGCGGGACTGGCTGGAGGAGATGGGTTTCCATTCCACGATCCAGCGTATGGGGCTGGGTCTGGCCGCCAAGCCGCGTCCGTTCACGCGCCAGATTGTCCGGCCCGAAGACAAGGCTGCGGAACGGGAAGACGCTGCGGCCATCACGATCCCCGATGCGCCTTATGGACCTTACGAAACCGTGACGGATCTGGAGACGCTGGATCGCTGGATCGCAGAGGCCCGAACCGCAGGTGTGGTGGCTGTCGATACCGAGACGGACAGTCTCAATGCGCGGCAGGCCAATATGGTCGGGCTGTCGCTGTCAATTGCGCCGGGGAAGGCCTGTTATGTGCCGTTCCTGCACGAGACCGTCCGCGACCTTCTGGAAGAAGATTCGACCGGGGAAGCGGCCTTCCGCCAGCTGGACCGTACCGAGGCGCTGGAGCGTCTGAAGCCTCTGTTGGAGGATGCGTCTGTTCTCAAGGTATTTCAGAACGCGAAATACGATCTGACTGTCTTTCGTGGCGCTGGCATTCCCGAAATTACGCCGATCGACGATACGATGCTGATTTCCTACGCCCAGTCCGCAGGTGAGCACGGGCAGGGGATGGACGAGCTTTCCGAACTGCATCTGGGGCATACGCCCGTCACTTATGATTCCGTGACGGGAACGGGCCGCAAGCGTATTCCGTTTGCACAGGTCGCGATCGAGGCAGCGACGGCCTATGCTGCAGAGGATGCGGACGTGACGCTGCGTCTGTGGCAGGTGCTGCGCCCGCAGTTGCGGACCCGTCAGGCACTAGCGTTGTATGAAGAAATCGAACGTCCGCTGATCCAGATCCTGACGGATATGGAGGATGTCGGCATCAAGGTGGACGCCACCGAACTGCGCCGCATGTCCGTCGATTTCGCCGAGCGCATGGGGGCGATCGAGCAGGACATCCACGAACAGGTCGGGCGGAGCTTCAATGTCGGCTCTCCCAAACAGCTTGGCGAAATCCTGTTTGACGAAATGAGTCTCCCCGGCGGCAAACGAACGAAAAGCGGAAGCTGGGGCACGGATTCTGGAGTTCTGGAAGCGCTGGCCGAGCAGGGACATGACCTGCCACGGAAAATTCTGGACTGGCGGCAACTGGCCAAGCTGAAATCGACCTATGCCGATGCGCTGGTCCAGCAGATGGATCAGGATACGCAGCGGGTTCACACGTCCTTCCAGATGGCCATCACCACGACGGGCCGTCTATCGTCCAACGAGCCGAATCTTCAGAACATCCCCATCCGCACTGAAGAAGGCGCACGCATCCGCAAGGCGTTCGTCGCCGCTCCCGGCTGCGTTCTGCTGTCTGCGGATTACAGCCAGATCGAACTCCGTCTTCTGGCTCATGTCGCACAGATCGAGCCGCTGCTCGAAGCGTTCCGTCTGGGACAGGACATTCACGCCCGCACGGCGTCCGAAGTGTTCGGTATCCCGCTTGAAGGCATGGACCCGCTGACTCGTCGCCGGGCCAAGGCCATCAATTTCGGCATCATCTACGGTATCTCGGCTTTCGGTCTGGCGCAGCAGCTCCAGATTTCGCCGGGCGAGGCGCGGTCTTATATCGATGCCTATTTCGCCCGCTATCCCGGCATCCGCGCCTATATGGAACGGACCAAGGAAGAGGCGAAAAAGCACGGCTATGTCACCACGCCGTTCGGGCGTCGCTGCTATGTGCCGGGCATCGCCGAAAAGAATGGTGCCCGTCGCGCCTATGCGGAACGTCAGGCCATCAACGCTCCGCTTCAGGGCGGTGCTGCGGACATTATCAAGCGCGCTATGGTTCATCTGGCGCGACGCCTGCCCGAAACGGGCCTGAAGGCGAAAATGGTGCTTCAGGTGCACGATGAACTGCTCTTCGAAGTCGAGGAGCAGGACGCGAAGGCACTGGCGGCGTTTGTCCGCACGGAAATGGAAGGGGCCGCGACACTTGATGTGGCCCTTGAAGTCGAAACCGGTATCGGCCCAAGCTGGGCTGACGCACATTAAAGACAGGAAGGTCATGCAGACCAATCACGAACGCCGCAAGCGGGTCGGCAATCGCATCATCTGGGGCGTTCTCGCCGTGGCGGCCGTTCTGGGATATGTCGGCTTCCACTTTGCGTCCAATGGTGGGCCGGGTCTTCTGGTCCAATCCAACGGCAATGAGGTCGGCGGCAGTTTCCGTTTGGACTCGCTGGGGGAAAGTACCGTCACCGAAGGCGATTTCCATAATACCTGGATGCTGGTCTGGTTCTTCGATGCCAACTGCCCCGAAGATAAGTGTCAGCCGGTCCTAAAGAGCATGGAGCAGGCTCTGGTGGCGCTCCGCAAAGACGGCATCCGTGTCTCGCCACTTGCGGTGTCCCTCAATCCGTTCGACGAGGCCGACCCGCTTCGGGAATACGTTCTGCCCGTCGCCCCCCATGTCATGCCTTTCACCGGCACCCCGAACATGATCAAGGCCATGACGGAAGAATATCATGCGCCGCTCCAGAAGGAGGGAGACCATTTCGTTCCCGCGCCACAGATCGTCATCATGGACCCGAACGCCCGCTATGCCGGAACCATCCCGGCAGATGGCAACGCAGATGCGCTGATCGCGCGTCTGCGTGAACTTGCGAAGCGCTGAATGATACGGCGGGGGGCTACGCTTCTTGCGGCTGGTCTGTTTCTGGGGCTGGGGGCTTTTCAAGCCCGTGCACAGGACGAGACCCCGCCGGACTGGAACGGCATCACGCTCGGCAGCCCCCATCGTGGCGGCACTCTGCATCTGACGGCTGATGGTCCGGGCGGCACGCTGGACCCGCAGATCAATTACGGCACGCAGTACATGCAGGTGTTCCTCAACATGTACGATCCGCTCCTGACGTTTCGTCTGGCGCGCGGAACGGCGGGCCTGGAGGTGGTGCCGGACCTTGCCGATGCCATGCCAGTCATCAGCCCCGATGGCCTGACATGGCGCCTGCATCTCCGCTCCGGCCTGCATTTTTCCGACGGATCTCCCGTGCGCGTGGAAGACGTGGTGGCGTCTTTCCGCCGGATCTATCGTGCCGGAGGCCCGACGGCGGGATCTTTCTATGGCGGTATCGAGGGAGCTGCGGACTGTCTGGCAAAGCCTGACCGCTGCACGCTTCCTGGCGTCGAAGGACATCCGGAGACTGGCGAAATCGTCTTTCATCTGACGAAACCGGATGGCGAATTTCTCTACAAACTGGCCTTCCCCCATGCGGTGATTCTGCCCGCCACAACTCCCGCTCATGATATGGGCGGCACAACAATTCCCGGCACCGGACCATATCGCATCACGCAGTACGATCCCGGACACGGCATGGTTCTGGAGCGCAATCCGTATTTCCACGTCTGGAATCCGCAGGCCCAGACGGACGGATTTGTGGATCGTATTGAATATGATTTCGGTCTTTCGGACGAAGCACAGGTCACGGCGGTCGAGCAGGGCCGGTATGACTGGATGCTGGACGCCAAGCCGGGAGACCGCCTGGGCGAACTCGGCGCGCAATACACGGCGCAGGTCCATATCGAGCCGCTGCTGGGTCTGTATTATCTGGCGATGAACACGCACGAAAAACCCTTCACCGATGTGCGGGTGCGTCAGGCCGTCAGCATGGCTGTCAACCGCCATGCCATGACGATCCTGTTCGGGGGCAGCGCGATCTCTGTTCCCCTGTGTCAGATGGTGCCGCACGGCATTCCCGGCGCGGATCTGGGACTGGACTGTCCGCAGGATGTGGAGCGCGCGCGCCGTCTGATCCGTGAAGCGGGGGCGGAGGGGGCTTCGGTCACATTGGTGGTGCCCAACCGTGCCATGGAACTGGGTATGGGCACCTATCTGCGCAATGCCTTGCAGGCAGTAGGCCTGAACGCGCAGCTACGCCCCATCACGGCGGGCCTTGCGGAATCCTACGAACAGAATACCGCTAATCACGTTCAGATCGCACTGGCCTACTGGTTCGCGGACTATCCTTCCGCCTCAACCTTCCTCGACGACCTGTTCGGCTGTGACAATTACCATCCCAATTCAGCCGTCTCCCCGAATGTCACAGGCTTCTGCGACCCGCACATCCAGTCTTTGTTCGATCAGGCAAAAGCCCAGATAGACCCGTCAAAAGCTGCGCCGATCTGGCAGGGCGCAGGCCATGCCATCATGCAGCAGATGCCCGGCGCTCCGATGATCCAGATGAAGACGGTCGATTTTGTTTCAAAACGGCTGGGGAACTATTATTCGACCCTTCTGAACCACATGCTGTTTTCGCATGTCTGGGTTAAATAAAATCAAGAGGGAAGCATGAAAGAAAATGACATAAATGATATTTTGAAAATAATAAGAGAAATATCTTATAGAATAAAATTAAAAAATATTGAGGTGATTTTATTCTATTTATTTGAACATATATTAATAATTTCAATGATTTTAATATCAATTGCATACTATTTCTATGTATCGAAAACAAATTTTATCCTTTTTTGTGTTGTTTATCCTCTTAGTTTAATTTCATTAATGATGATTATTTATGAAATTTTTTGGTTTATTAATGTTCAGAGAAAAAGAATTAAGAATTATATTCCTAATTTTTGTTCTGATATCAGTGTTTATGGTATTGAGGATGTTGCTTATGTAAATAGGCTTCTAAGGTACGATTCTGATGCTCTTCGTCTGGCACTGAACGTATGCAATCGTGAAATGACTTTCCGTCAAAATACAAATAATCTGTTTATTGGGGATAGCCGAAAAATTGGGTTATTGCCAATTTCCGCAGCTATTATTGTTGGTATATTGATATTAAATAATTATCCTAAATACTTAATTGTGATATTGGCTCTATTCTTTGTATTTAGAGCTATTTTTTCTATTTTGGATATATTTGTTTTTCGGAGAGAAAAAGGGATTAACAGAGCGATAGATCTTCTGAATTTGGCAATAGAAATAAAGAAAAATACTATTAGCTCTGTTTCGTCCTGAGTTGTAAAAATTACAATCCGATATCGTTACGGAAAATCTTGTCCTCCCACTGGATCGCAGACGCCCCTTCATAGGCCAGCTTGCGGGCCTCTTCCGGCGTTGCCGCCTTGGCGCAGACCGTCAGGACACGGCCGCCATCCGCGACTAGAACGCCATCCGCCAGCTTCGTTCCGGCATGGAAAACCGAAACGCCCGGAACGGCTTCGGCGCGTTCGATTCCGCTGATCCGACCACCCTTTTTCGGGGCATCCGGATAACCGTTGGCGGCCAGTACCAGCGAGATCGAATGTTCGTCCGAGAACTCGGCGGCGGCATGTTCCAGATTGCCCTGCGCCAGTGCGGCAAGGATTGGCAGCAGGTCTGATTGTAGGCGGATCAGCAGGGCCTGTGCTTCCGGGTCGCCGAAACGGACATTATATTCGATCAGCTTCGGCCCTTCGGTCGTCAGCATCAGCCCGGCAAAGATTACGCCCCGGAATGGCGTCCCACGGCGGACCATCTCGGCCAGCATCGGGCGCACCATGATGTCGAGCGCCTTTTCCTGCATCTCGCGCCCGAAAGCCGGAGGAGGCGAAATCGCCCCCATGCCGCCGGTGTTCGGGCCGGTATCGCCATCTCCAAGGCGCTTGTGATCGCGGGCCGCGCCGATCAGAACAGCCTTGTCGTCCGAGCAGAAGGCAAAAAGCGAGACTTCCTCGCCCACCAGACATTCCTCGATCACGAGAGGCATGCCGAGCCTGCGGATGGCGTCCTCAGCCTCATCCACGCTCTGCGCCACGACGACGCCCTTGCCACCGGCCAGACCGTCCGCCTTGATGACGATGGGGGCGCCCCGACGACGCACAAACTCTATGGCCTGAGCCTCGTCTTCAAAACGCTCCCAGCGCGCGGTCGGAATGCCGGCCGCATCGGCCACGTCCTTCGTAAACGCCTTGCTGCCTTCCAGCAGGGCCGCAGCTTTCGTCGGGCCGGCGCATGGAATGCCCGCTTCGGCACAGGCGTCTGCCAGTCCGGCCACCAGCGGCGCTTCCGGGCCGGGGACGATCAGGTCGATCTTCTGTTCCTGTGCGAACCGGACCAGACCTAGAACATCGTCGGCTTTCAGCGGAACGAGCGTTGCAACGGACGCCATTCCGGGATTGCCCGGCGCCGCATAAAGAGCGGTTAGGCTCGGCGAGCGCGCAAGACATGTAGCCAGGGCATGTTCACGCCCTCCGGAACCGACCAGCAAAACGCGCATTCCGCTTATCCTTTATTCTGCACTCATGGGCTTCGTTTGAGGGCGTGCGTAGCATAGACTGGCGCCATGATGGAGAGTGATGGCGCGTCGATCCGCGGGAATGTACCGCAATATTCGGTTTCCGAGATTTCGGGGGCGATCAAACGCACTCTGGAGACCGGATTCGGACGTGTCCGCGTGCGCGGAGAGATCACGGAACTCAAGCGCTATCCGTCCGGGCATATCTACCTGTCGCTTAAAGATGAAGGCGGCAAGATCGCGGGTGTGATCTGGCGGGGGAGTGTCTCGCGCCTCGGCATGGCTCCCGAGAATGGCAACGAGGTCATCGCGACCGGTCGCGTTTCGGCCTATGGCGAACGCTCCAGCTATCAGCTCGTCATCGACCGCATGGAATTTGCAGGAGAGGGGGCGCTTCTCGCCAATATCGAGCGCCTGCGCCGCAAACTGCTCGAAGAAGGACTGTTCGACCCCGAGCGTAAGAAGGCCATACCGTTCCTGCCGTCTCTCGTAGGCGTCATTACATCGCGCTCCGGTGCGGTCCTGCACGATATCATCACGACGATCAGCCGCCGCTTCCCACGCGATGTTCTGCTCTGGCCAGTGCCGGTGCAGGGCGAAGGCGCGGCGGCCCAGATTGCCGCCGCCATTGAGGGCATGTCCGTCCGCCGTCCGCGCACGCCGGATGTGCTGATCGTTGCGCGCGGTGGTGGCTCTCTTGAAGACCTGATGGCGTTCAACGACGAGCGCGTCCTTCGCGCCGTCGCGGCCTGTCCGGTTCCGGTCATTTCCGCAGTCGGGCATGAGACCGACACGACCCTGATCGATCTCGTCTCAGACCGTCGCGCGCCGACACCGACTGCCGCCGCCGAGATGGCCGTGCCGCTGCGCTCGGAAATGGTTGCGGACATGGCGCACCGAAATGCCCGTCTGACGGGTGCGCTGACCCGCATCATTCAGACAGCTCGCGCGCGACTGGATCAGGCCGCCGCCCGTCTGCCCGACCTGCCGGGGCTGCTGGATTCCGCCCGGATGCGTCTGGAGGATCGCGGCCAGCGGCTCGATCTGGCATTGCCGTCCTTCGTCATGCGCGTCCGGCATCGACTTGATGCGCCGGGCATGCATCTGCCGTCGCCGGAGCTTCTGATCGGACGCAGCCAAGCGCGTTTGCAGGCCCTGCGTCTGCCCGCGCCAGAACTTCTCGTCAGCCGTGCCCGAGCTCGCCTGAACGCCCCCACTACCCATCTGCCGAACCCCGAGTTACTGATCGAACGTCGGCGTGCCGCCTTGCAGATGGTGTCCGGCGGTCTGGACGCCTCATGGCAGCGGTCGCTCCAGAATTTCCATTTGCGCACCGAACGTCAGCGCCTGTCGCCGGACGTTCTCAGAAGCGCCATCCGTCTTCAGCAGGCGCGGCTTCAGGGGCTGGGCAGCCATCTTGAAGCCGTCTCGCCTCGCGCCATTCTCAGTCGCGGCTATGTGCTCGTGCAGGATATGAACGGACAGCCTGTTACGAGTGCGGAAGCCCGACCTGTTGCCGATCGCGTCGTTCTGTCTTTCGTGGATGGAGATCGTGGCGCAAGACTGGACAGCTTGTCGCCGCAGGGCGATCTTGGGCTTTGATTTTTTCATCCATCTGATCTGCGATCCGGAGTCTGCATGCGTTCGTTCTGGTTGAGTCTCCTTGCCCTGCCACTGCTTGCAGCCTGCGCCGAGCAGCCCACGGCCCCCGCGCGCCCTGCCGCCGCTGCGACGCAGGCCCGGATCCCGCCACAGGATTTTGCGCCGGGTCTGGCGGAAGAAGCGCCTGAAGACGGCAAGAAGAAGCTGTTCAATGATCCTTCCGCGCCGCTGAATACACCGCTCTGCGGATCAGCGCTTCAGGAACAGGCACAGGCTGGTGCGGCGCTGTATCCGCAAAGTCTGGCCAGCACGAGTTCCTGTCCGCGCAATGCCTGTTTCCAGCCGTTGACCGGTACCTATATCGCGGCGACAGGGGCGCAGAGCGTCTGCCGCTGAAGCAGGTCCCCCCTTCATTCAGTATCAAAGAAAAAGGCCGGTCAGGATTTCCTGACCGGCCTTTTTTTATAGGCATGGAAAGTGCTGACGGATCAGCGCTTCCACCATCCTGCACGACGCTTAGCCGGAGCGACTTCATCAATATTCACCGGCTGAAGGATGTTTCCATCCTCGGCAGGCGCCTCAACAGCGGGAGCCTTCGGCGTGCGACGGGTCCGGCCACGCTTCGGCTTGGCAGGATCTTCCGCTGCGACTTCTACCGGAGTTGCCACGATTTCCGCAGCGGGTTCGGCCGGAGCTTCAGCGGCAACAGTCTTCGGGGCGCGGCGGGCCCGGGTCCGACGGGGCTTGGGAGCCTCTTCGGTTGCGGGTTCTTCTGCAACCGGAGCCGAAGCGACGCCTGCTGCGGGGGCTTCCAGAACCGTCTCGGCAGGAGCGGCATCCACCGCCTTGGCACGGGCCGGGCGACGTCCGCGACCACGGCGGGCCTTCGGAGCCTCTTCCGTTGCCGGAGCTTCGGTTGCGGGCTCTTCCACGACAACGACCGTTTCGACAGCCGGAGTATGCTCGATCACAACATCCGCAGGGAGGCTGATCCCGGTCTGAAGGGCCTGTGTCGTCCCTTCAAATTCCGCCTGTTCGATCACGTCGAAGATGTCGAAGCTGCCGCCGAACGGATCGGCAGGTGTTGGGCCTGTATAGCGATGCTGGACGGGACGCTCTTCGCGTTCTTCCCAGCGGCGCGGGTTGCGGGCGACGGGCGCCGGTGCGGCAGGGCGCGCTGCCGGAGCAGGGCGCCGGGGTGCCAACTCGCGGGCTTCGGCCACGGGCTCTGCGTGTGGTGCTTCGGAGCCTTCGGACTCCTTAACAACGCGCTTGAAGCGGGTGCGACGGCGGCCCGGAATGATGCCGTTTTCGTCGGCACTGTCCGCAACCGGGGTCTCACGCTCTTCGGGCGCATGGACGATGTGGTCCTGCGGTGCGTCCGCTGCGACGTCTCCGTTATGCTCCCGACGACCGCCACGACGGCGACGGCGACGGCGGCGACGGCCATCGTTGCTGTCTTCGTGACCTTCCGACGGCACAACATCCTCGATGATTTCCGCATCGACGACCGGGGTCTCCGTCCGCAGGGCGATCGGAGCCTGTTCTTCGATGATCTCGATTGTGCGGACGCTTTCCGGTGCACGCTCCATGGCGCGTTCCGTCCGTTCCGGAGCGCGGCTCTGTGTCGGAGCCGGGATCTGGGCTTTCAGACGTTCGATCCGCATATCTGCCGCTGCAAGGTTTTCTTCCGTACGGAAGATGACCTGCATGCGATGATGCCGTTCGATATCCGCAAGCCACGAGCGCTTGTGGTTGAGAATATAAAGCGCGATCTCGGAGCCGACATAGACTTCGATTTCGGCTGAACGCTGGCGTGCACCTTCTTCGTCAATGGCGCGCAGAACGTGCAGGGCTGAGCTTTCCGTCCCACGGATGAAGCCGGTGCCCTGACAATGCGGGCAGGGCGTGAGAACGGATTCTGCGATGGACGGGCGCAGGCGCTGGCGGGACATTTCCAGCAGGCCGAAATGGGAAATATGCCCGACCTGAATGCGCGCACGGTCGGAGCGCAGCGCTTCCTTGAGGCGCTTTTCCACCTGTGCGTTGTGGCGACGGCTTTCCATGTCGATGAAATCGATCACGACAAGCCCGGCCAGATCGCGCAGACGGAGCTGGCGCCCCACTTCCTCGGCGGCTTCGAGGTTCGTGCGCAGGGCCGTTTCCTCAATGTTGCGCTGCGAGGTGGACTTGCCGGAGTTCACGTCGATGGCGACGAGAGCTTCGGTCTGGTTGATGACCAGATAGCCGCCCGAAGGCAGGCGAGCGGTCGGCGAGAACATCGCGTCCAGATGGTGTTCGACATTATAGCGCGCAAACAGGCTCTGGCCGCGGTTCTGCCACAGCTTCACCTTGTTGGCGTTGCTCGGCATCAGCAGGCGCATGAACTCGCGTGCGCTCTTCCAAGCGGCTTCGCCATCCACGAGGATGTCTTCGATGTCCTTGGAAAACAGATCGCGAATGACGCGCTTGATGAGGCTTGCTTCCTCATAAACCAGCGTCGGCGCGACCGAGGACAGGGCGTGGGAGCGGATATCATCCCAGAGTTGAAGCAGATATTCGCAGTCGCGCGTCACTTCCTGCGCCGGGCGTCCGGCACCAGCCGTGCGGACGATCATCGCCATGGACTTCGGCAGGTCCAGTTCTGCAATCACGTCGCGCAGACGGCGGCGGTCAGCATCGGAGGTGATTTTACGCGAGACGCCACCGCCACGCAGGGCGTTTGGCATCAGGACACAATAGCGACCGGCAAGGGAGATGTAGGTGGTCAGGGCCGCGCCCTTGTTGCCGCGCTCTTCCTTGACGACCTGCACCAGCAGCACCTGACGGCGGCGGATGACTTCCTGAATCTTGTAGTTGCGCAGGAAGCGGGCCGTGCGACGTGATGATGCGCTTTCCTCGCCCGTATCATGCTCGCCACCAACAGTTTCGGGGGCACGACGGTCGTGGTTGTCACCGTCTTCGCTTTCGGAAGCGTCTTCGGAAACCGTTTCGTTGTCGGCCGCATCTTCGGCATCACCGCGTTCGGCAATTTCCTCTTCCTGGAGCGCGATGAGCTTTTCGCGATCTGCGACAGGAATCTGGAAATAGTCCGGGTGGATTTCGCTGAAGGCGAGGAAGCCGTGGCGGTTGCCGCCATATTCGACGAAAGCAGCCTGAAGGCTCGGCTCTACGCGAATGACCTTGGCAAGATAAATATTGCCCTTGAGCTGCTTCTTGGTCGATGTCTCGACGTCGTAATCTTCGACGCGGTCACCATCCATGACCACAACACGCGTTTCTTCCGCGTGCGTGGTGTCGATGAGCATACGCTTGGTCATGGAACACTGAACTCCACGACGCTCCGCAATGGCTGCCTGGGCCGGGGGGAACGTCAGATTGTGTGGGGTGGGGGGAACGGCGCAGTCCGAACGCACAGCGACGGGACATGTTGGGTCCCGTTTCACTGAGGTTGTTGGCTGCGAGCACGTTGAGTGACATTCGTCCCCTGAACAGACGGCCGGTCCGGAACTCCGGAGCCGGATGAAAAACCTGATCCGGACGGGCGTCTGGCCTGTACCGGAGTGACATATCACCAGTTCGATCCGGTCAGGACAGGGTGCGGAAGGCTAGTCGCGCATCTGTCAAACGACGGGACGTCGTGGCGGGGACAGGAAAAGGCGGGAGCGGCACGGGAAAGGTTAAGGCCCGTATCCGGTCGGACCGCGCTTTACAGGTCCCTGTCGCGCAGGATGACCGAAACTGCTGTCTGTGGCAAGTCCGGGGTAGAGGCGGCATTTTTCATTTCTGCGTGGGGCGATGTCGGCCTAAGCCTTCTGCCATGTTCCTGACAGGGTTTCGTGCTGTATGGTTGTTTCGTCATTCACCGCTGCAACCGGGAAACAAGGGATGCTGACGCGACGCATATTGGCTTTCGGCGGTCTTTCGGGAGTGTCTCTGCTGACGCCTCTGACAGCCTTCGGACGTCACCCGGTTCACGCAAAGCTGCACGCTCCCGCTGTGCATCGTGGGGCTCCGCCCCCGAAACCTCTCGTGATGCTGGACCCCGGACATGGCGGCAAAGACCCTGGCGCCATCGGGGTTTCCGGTACCTATGAAAAGCATATTGCCGAAGCCGCAGCGTTAGAACTGAGCCGCCAGCTTCTGGCTTCGGGTCAGTACCGTGTTGCCATGACCCGTTCCGAAGACCGGTTCATTCCGCTTGAAGGACGTGTCGAACTGGCACAACGGCATCAAGCGCATCTCTTTATTTCCATGCATGCCGATGCCCTGCATGACAGAGATGTGCGGGGCGCGAGTGTTTACACACTTTCAGGCGGGGCGTCGGACGCGCAGACAGCATCCCTTGCACGGACGGAGAACAGTGCCGATCGCTTTGCCGGACCGGCCTTTCATGGAATGTCGCCCGATGTGCAGCAGATTCTCGCGAGCCTCGTTTCGGAAGAAACGCGTCGGGGGTCGGCCCATATGGCAGCCAGTGTGGTCAATTCGTTCCGGAACAGGATCGGCCTCCTGACCCATCCGTCACGTCATGCGGCGTTCGTGGTTTTGAAATCTTCCGAAATTCCATCGGTGCTGGTCGAGATGGGCTTCATGTCGAACCGGCTTGATGAAGCCGCCCTGCGTCAGGCCGTGCATCGCACACAGGTCGCCAGTGCCATGAAAACCGCCATAGACCGTTATTTCGCAACGCATTCCGGTGTCATGACCGGCTGACCCGCTTTGTGCGCGGGGGAGACTTTATGATCATGCGGGTTGCGCATGGCGCAAGAATCGGTCATTTAACGCAGCCATGACGTTTCTTTCGATCCTCTCGCTTCGACTTATCGGCCCCTGAACGCCTTATTCTAGGCGGACAGCGCTCCGTTGCGTTCAGGGGATAACAGACCGAAAGCCACCCTGAACCAGACGAGACGATCACAATCATGACTTTCCATCACCCGTCTTTCGGCACCATCGCCGACGACCGCGTCATCATTTTCGACACCACGCTGCGCGACGGCGAACAGTCCCCCGGCTTTTCGATGAACCTCGAAGAAAAGCTCCGCATGGCTCATGCGCTGAGCGCTCTGGGCGTGGATGTGATTGAAGCCGGGTTCCCCGTGGCGTCCGAAGGCGATTTCGAGAGTGTGCGCCGGATTGCCGAGGACGTTCGTGGTTCGGTGATCTGCGGTCTGGCCCGCAGTGGTGGCAAGCGCGATATCGAATCCTGTGGCGAGGCGCTGAAAAAGGCCGAGCGCCCGCGCATCCACAACTTCATTTCCACGTCTCCGCTGCACATGAAGTACAAGCTGCGGATGGAGCCGGAAACAGTTCTGGACATCATCGCGTCCGGCAACCAGAAGGCCCGTCAGTACACGGATGACGTGGAATGGTCGGCCGAGGACGGCTCGCGGACCGATCCCGACTTCCTGTGTCGCTGCGTCGAAATGGCGATCCGCAATGGCGCGAACACGATTAACATCCCCGATACGGTCGGTTTTGCTACGCCGGAAGAAATGCGCGCGATCTTCACCATGCTGCGCGAGCGCGTTCCGGGTGCGGATCAGGTAATTTTCTCCGCCCATAACCACAATGATCTGGGCCTCGGCGTCGCCAACACGCTGGCCTCCGTCGAGGGTGGCGCCCGTCAGATCGAATGCACGATCAACGGCATTGGCGAACGCGCGGGCAATGCAGCGCTTGAAGAAATCGTCATGGCCCTGCGGACCCGTCACGACCAGTACGGCAAGACGACCGGCATCGAGACGACGAAGCTGCTGGGCATGTCGCGCATGCTGGCCACGATCACGGGCTTTGACGTGCAGCCGAACAAGGCCATCGTCGGGCGCAATGCATTCGCGCATGAAAGCGGCATCCATCAGGACGGCATCCTGAAAAACGCTGCGACCTACGAAATCATGACGCCGGAGAGCGTGGGCTGGAACAAGACCTCGCTGGTCATGGGCAAGCATTCCGGCCGCGCGGCGTTCCGCGACAAGCTGGCGCAGCTCGGCTACCCGCCGCTGGAAGACGAGGCTCTGAACGCTGCTTTTGCGCGTTTCAAGGATCTGGCTGACAGCAAGAAAGTCGTGTTCGACGACGATATCCGCGCCCTTGTCGATGACGAGAGCCGCGATCATGAGCGGGTCCACCTGATCTCGTTGGAACTGGCTTCCGGGACGAAGCAGAAGTCTCAGGCCAAGCTCGAAATCAGCGTGGACGGCGCCATTCAGTACGCTGCGGTCAGTGGTAACGGCCCGGTCGATGCCGCTTTCCGCGCCATTGGTGAAGCGTTCCCGCACACAGCCGAACTGGCGCTGTTCTCGGTGGCGAACGTCACGGAAGGCACGGATGCGCAGGCGCGCACGACCGTGCGTTTGCAGGAAAACGGCAAGCTCGTGGACGGGCAGGGGGCTGATGCCGATACGGTGGTGTCCGCTGTCCGTGCTTATATTCATGCACTGAACAAGCTCCTGACCAAGCGCGAGCGTCGGGAGCCGGAAGCTCTGTCCTGATCCAACCGAAACGGTTCGGCTTCAGTCACCGGGCATGCAGAGGATCTCTGCATGCCCGTTTTTTTTGTCTGTTACACGTATCAACTATATAATATAGTTTATATAAGCAGTGGACAAACATAATACGATCGGTATGGTTTTCTTATCTGGCCGGATAAGGAACCCTCATGCCGCATTCATGGCTCTATACGCTTTCAGGACTGCTGGTAGGCTTTCTGGTTGGAATGACCGGCGTGGGTGGTGGGTCCCTGATGACCCCTCTGCTGATCCTGCTTTTCGGCGTCAAACCGCAATCGGCGGTCGGCACCGATCTGCTTTATGCGGCCATCACCAAGATCTTCGGGACGGCGCTCAATCGCCATCACGGTGTTGTACGATGGAGGATCGTTCTTCTTCAGATGGCGGGAAGTCTTCCGGCCGGTCTGCTGTGTCTTATCTTCCTGCGTCACTACGGTCCGAGCCCGTTCATCTCGAAACTCATCACCGAAGTGCTGGGCGTAGCACTCCTGCTGACGGTGCCTGCCATTCTGTTCAAGCCGTGGCTTCAGAAATGGTCTGCCAATGCCGGTACGCTGCGTCCGCAGACGGTTGATGTGCTGACGGTCGTTCTGGGGGTCGTTCTCGGAACGCTGGTCACGCTGTCATCCGTCGGGGCCGGGGCAATCGGCATGGCCGCGCTGACGGTGCTTTATCCGCGTGTCAGTACGCGCGAACTGGTGGCGACGGATATCGCACATGCCGTCCCGCTGGCGCTTCTGGCCGGTGGCGGACACTGGCTTCAGGGCGCGGTCGATTCCGTCGTGCTTGTAGAACTGCTGATGGGGTCCATTCCTGGCATTCTGTTGGGAACGCTTCTGGCAGGACGGCTGCCAGAGGATGCACAGAGATGGTTTCTGGGCATCCTTCTGGCCATTATCGGCCTGAGAATGATCTGAGGTCGATGGGGCGGGGTGTTACGGCTCAGTAGCCGTAATTGCCCGGATAGCTCTGGGCCGGGGGTTGCTGCTGATAGCCACCCTGCTGGGAATATCCGCTATTGGGCGGGTAGGTATTGTTTGGGTAGCTATTGGGATATTGCGACTGCTGGCAGTTCGTGTTCGGCGGACACTGGTACTGCGGCTGCATGTACTGACCCTGCTGCTGCGGGTAAGCACCCTGCTGATTGTTGTAATAACCCTGCTGCTGGCCATAGCCGCTCTGGGAACTGGGGCGGTTGGGTGTGGTGATCGCACCTGCACCGGCACCCAGAACGCCGCCTGCCAGAGCACCGATCGCTGCGCCACGACCGCCGCCCGCCAGAGCGCCGATCGCCGCACCTGTTCCGCCGCCTAAAAGGCCGCCTCCCAGTGCGCGGGAGCCAGGGTTGTAATTCCCTTCACATCCACCCAGAGCCATGATCGTGGCAAATGCTCCGACCAACGCCGTGCAGCGCAGGCCAGTATGGGAAAAAGCGGTCCTCATAGTCCGAATCCTTGATCGTCTCTCACGGAGTGAGCGCTGCTTATAGCTCAATATCCGTTGCGTGGGCGGTTAGGTGTCGTTGCGGCACCAACTGCGGCCCCCGTGCCGCCACCAGCCAGCGCACCGATGAGCGCACCGCGTCCGCCACCGGCCAGCGCGCCGATTGCTGCACCACCACCTGCACCGATCAGGGCGCCGGACCCGGCACGGGATCCGCTGTCATACGGGCTGCCGCAGCCGGTGAGAGCGACGCCACAGAGAGCCAGAGCTGCCAGAAAGCGGGGTGTTGTAAGGGTTTTCATGACAAATCATCCTGTTTGACGTTCCGGTCCGTCATCCGGTGATCGGTTCGGAAGGAACGGTTTCGCACTTCTAGACACATATAACGTGACAGAAGGGTGGCAGGATCGGGGCGCACGATTATTTTTTTCCATGTCCCCGGATGGGATCTGAAAAATGGGATCTGGACGCCCCGATCCCGTCGCGCGCATTATATTGACACTCCGGGCCTTGCTGAACCTGCCGCGTCTGGTTAAGTCCACCCGCGGGGAACCGCCCCGCAATCACGATCCGCCATCTGTCACCCGCACAGAGCCGCGCCAGGAGTTTTGGATGTTTTCTCGTCTGCTGGGTCTCATGTCTGCCGACATGGCCATCGACCTCGGCACTGCCAACACGCTCGTTTATGTCAAGGGTCGCGGCATTGTCCTCGATGAGCCCTCCGTTGTGGCGATCGCCGAAGTGCGTGGCAAGAAACAGGTTCTTGCGGTTGGCAATGAAGCCAAGCAGATGGTCGGCCGGACCCCGGGAAACATCACGGCCATCCGTCCGCTGCGCGATGGTGTGATTGCGGACTTTGAAGTCGCGGAAGAAATGATCAAGCATTTCATCCGCAAGGTTCACAACCGCCGCGCTTTCGCCAGCCCGCAGATTATTATCTGCGTGCCTTCCGGCGCCACGGCGGTCGAACGTCGCGCCATCCAGGAAAGCGCAGAGAGCGCGGGCGCACGCAAGGTCATGCTGATTGAGGAGCCCATGGCGGCAGCTATTGGCGCGGGCCTGCCGGTCACGGAGCCTTCGGGCAGCATGATCGTGGATATCGGCGGTGGCACGACGGAAGTTGCGGTCATTTCCCTCGGCGGCATTGTCTATGCTCGTTCCGCGCGTGTGGGCGGAGACAAGATGGACGAAGCCATCATCTCCTATATTCGCAAGACCTATAATCTTCTGGTCGGCGAAAGCTCGGCTGAGCGGATCAAGATCGAACTCGGCTCCGCCATGATGCCGGACGATCCTGCCAACCCCGACGGTCCGCTGACGGAGATCAAGGGGCGCGACCTTATTAATGGCGTGCCGCGCGAAGTGGTCGTCAGTCAGGCCCAGATCGCCGAGAGTCTGGCCGAACCCGTGATGCAGATCGTCGATGCCGTGACGACCGCGCTTGAGAACACGCCGCCCGAACTGGCTGCCGATATCGTGGACAAGGGCATCGTTCTCTCGGGTGGTGGTGCGCTTCTGTATCGTCTGGACGAGGTGCTGCGCCTTTACACGGGCCTGCCGGTCACGGTTGCGGAAAACGCGCTGTCGTGTGTCGCGCTCGGAACGGGGCGGGCGCTTGAGGAAATGCGTCGTCTGCGTAGTGTTCTGAGCAGCATGTACTGAGGACTGGCTGACGCCGGATGCTGTCCATCCATGCCCGGCAGGTGCTTGCAAAGGCCATCCTGCCTCTCCTGATCCTGCTGGCGGTCGGGCTTGTCCTTCTGGGGCTGGTCCGTCGTCCGGCCGTTGACGGCGTGCGACTGATGGCGACGGATTTCATGGCCCCGGCCTATCATGGGCTGGTCTGGCCGCAGGAACGTGCGATGGTCTGGCTGACGGATCTGCGCGGCGCGACCGATCTTGCCAAAGAGAATTCTCGTCTTCGGGACGAAAACCGCGCCCTGCGACACTGGTACGATGTGGCGGTTGCGCTGGCGGCGGAAAATGGCCGTCTGAAAAACAGCCTGCACTGGATCCCGCAGACAGTTCCCCAGTACGTGACGGGGCGCGTCACCCGCGATGATGGCGGCCCCTATTCGCGGGCGGTTCTGCTGGATGTGGGCAGTGGCCATCAGGTCCGGATCGGGGATGTCGCGCTGGATGCAGCCGGATTGCTGGGCCGTGTGACGGAAGTCGGCCCCCATACGGTCCGTGTTCTGATGATCAATGACGACGCCAGCCGTATTCCCGTCACGCTGGCCTCCTCGCATGGGGATGCGATCATGGCCGGTGACGATACCGCCGCGCCGCGTCTGATTTTCTATCCGCAGGACCATCATCCCGTTGAAGGCGAGCGCGTTGAGACGCGGGGCCAGAGCACGATGCCTGCCGGACTGCCGGTCGGTACGGTGCATTACAGCGCACCGAACCGCCCGGTTGTGGTGCCGGATGCGGATCTGGACCGTCTCGATATCGTGCGCGTGTTTGATTATGGCGACGACGATTCGCAAGCACCGGATGCGCCGGGCCGTGTGCGGGTAAAGAAGCTGCCGCAGAATCCGCTTATCGGGCCGTTGCCATTTTCATGGCTGCCCAACCTGCCGGATATGCCGGGACGGGGAGGGCAGTAAGCGCATGGTCGCCGAGAACTCCACGCCCCATCTGCATTCCGCAGTCGAACCCAAACAGACTTTCCGCCGCGCGCTCGACATGTCCATCCGGGCGGCGATGCCGTCGTTGTTCATCATGTTCTCCGCCATCCTGCTGTCCGCGCCGTTTGGAATCCCCGGACAGGCACAGCTTCAATTCGGGATTGCGATGTGTACGGTCTGGTTCTGGGCCCATAGCCGCCCCCGCTCCATGCCCGCACTGGCGGTCTTTCTGTGTGGGCTGGTCGTGGAAATTTTCAGCTTCGGGCCGCCGGGAACGGTGCTGCTGTCGCTTCTGGTGATTTACGGCGTGGCGCATCACTGGCGTTATGGCCTGTCGCGCCTGGGATTTCTCATAGGGTGGCTGATTTTCAGTATTTTTGCTATAATCGCCTCCTTCTTTCAGTGGGCGCTGGTGTGTCTGCACGCCGTGGCACTCCTCTCTCCCGCACCTGGCCTCTTTCAGGCGGCGCTGACAATCGGTATCTATCCCAGCCTGACCGCGCTGTTCGTCTGGGGACGCCGCACATTTGCCAATCCCGATCAGGCCTGACAGCGTCCTTCTGCGTGCCGCGTCGAAGGCTGTTTTCTTTTCCGGATCTGAATTCCTGCCCTGATGTTTTCCCGAAACACCCCTTTCCGCTCGCGGATACGCCAGAAACGTCAGGCTGAGCCTGTGCGTTCGGGGCGCGGCGTTTTCACGCGCCGCGCTCTGCTGGTCATGGCCGTGCAGGCCGGGGTTCTGGGTGTGCTCGGGCGGCGACTGTACAATCTTCAGGTCGTGGATGGCGGCCATCTGCGCCAGCTTGCCGAGCGTAACCGCACCAGCAAACGTCTTCTCGCGCCTGCCCGCGGCACGGTCCATGACCGTTTCGGCGTGGCGCTTGCGGACAACAAGGTGAGCTGGCGCGCGCTGCTGATGCCGGAAGAAACGACCGACATCCCGGCCGTTATCGAGCGTTTTTCCCAGATCGTGCCTTTGGACGAGCATGACCGCGCGCGTATCGAGCGTGATCTGCGACACGTCCATAAATACGTCCCTGTCACGCTGCATGAATTCCTGTCCTGGGACGACATGGCCCGGATCGAACTGAATGCGCCCTCTTTGCCGGGTGTACTGGTCGATGTCGGCTCGACGCGGCTTTATCCGTTCAAAGGACTGACCGCCCATATCGTGGGTTATGTTGCGCCTCCGAACGAAGAGGACGTGGCGAAGGACACGACGCTCTCGCTTCCGGGGATGCGCGTCGGTCGCGCCGGGATCGAGCAGACGCAGGAAGCCTCGCTGCGTGGCGAACCGGGTTCCGTTGAGATGGAAGTCAACGCGGTCGGGCGCGTCATTGGCGAGATCGACCGCGTGGAAGGGCAGCAGGGCGAGGACGTGCGCCTGACGCTGGATTCCGTCCTGCAGCAGCAAGTGCTGGATCGTCTTGAAGACCGTGTGGCGAGTGCGGTCGTCATGGACTGTCGGAACGGTGAGGTGATGGCGATGGTCAGCACCCCGTCTTTCGATCCGTCCCTGTTCGATTCAGGCGTAAGTCATGCCCAATGGAACGAATGGGCCAGTGATCCGCGTACGCCGCTCGTGGACAAGGCCGTGTCTGGTCTTTATCCGCCCGGCTCGACCTTCAAGCCCGCCGTGGCGCTCGCAGCCCTTAAATCCGGTTCCGTTACGGCGCAGGACCGTTTCAACTGCCCCGGATATTACGATCTGGGTGGCGTGCGTTTCCATTGCTGGAACCGCTGGGGCCACGGCATGATCAACATGCGCGAGGGTCTGAAATATTCCTGTGACGTCTATTTCTACGAAGTGGCGCGTCGTTGCGGCATGGACCCGATCAAGGCCGTCGGCAACCTGATGGGTCTGGGTGTCAGGCCGGATATCGAACTGCCCCATGTCCGGTCCGGTGTGATCCCGACACCGGAATGGCGCCAGAAGCACGGCTTTCACTGGAATGGCGGCGATACGGTCAATGCCGGCATCGGGCAGGGCTTCGTGCAGGTCACGCCGCTGGAGCTTGCGACCTATACCTCCCGCATCGCTTCGGGCCGCAATGTTCAGCCGCATCTGCTGCGGGCGACCAATGACCAGATTTCCACAATGGCTTCCACGGACGATGTGCCAAAGGTCGATCTGCCGCCGGAATTTCTGGATGTCGTGCGTGGCGGCATGTTTGCAGTCGTCAACGATCAGCACGGCACGGCCCCTAAGGCACGGCTGGACCTGCCGGGGGTCCAGATGGCTGGAAAGACAGGCTCGGCGCAGGTCCGGCGTGTGTCGCGGGCACTGCGTGAATCCGGACACTTCAACTCCATGAACCTGCCTTGGGAATATCGCCCGCACGCGCTGTTCATCTGCTTTGCGCCGTACGATAATCCGAAATATGCCGTCGCGGTGGTGGTGGAACATGGCAATGCGGGCGCGGACGAAGCCGCTCCGCTCGCCAAACTCATCATGACCGATACTCTGCTGCGCGATCCGGCCAGTGACGTCCGACCTGTCGCTCCGCAACCCCCTGCGGCGGCACAAACGCCGTCCGTCCCGGCTGAAGCCAGCGCTTCTGCTCCCACGGATAGTCCCGTTGAAGACGATCAGCCGGAGCGGGGAGCGACGCAATGAAACGCAACGGCCTGAACACGTTCGGCTTTCTCAAATCCGACCGCCGCCTCCTGCGTGCCGAGCCTGATTTCAGGCCCATGGCGCGTTTGTTGCAGGTCAACTGGCTGTATGTCCTGCTGGTCTGTGTGCTGGCGGGCGTAGGCTATATTGCCCTCTATTCCGCAGGTGGTGGGTCGGCCAAGCCGTTCGCCGGGCCGCAGATGGTGCGGTTCGGCTTCGGCCTTGTCATGATGATTGCGGTCTCGCTCGTCAGTCCGCGCGTTCTGCGGATGGCGGCGGTTCCGGTCTATCTGCTTTCGGTCACGCTGCTCGCCCTTGTGTTGCGGATGGGGCATGTGGGGAAGGGGGCGGAGCGCTGGATCAATCTGGCGGGGATGCAGTTCCAGCCCTCCGAATTCGCCAAGATCGGCCTCGTCCTGATGCTGGCGACGTGGTTTCACCGCATCGGCAACGAGCGGATGGGCAATCCGCTGCGCCTGATCCCGCCAGCGCTCCTGACATTGCTGCCGGTCCTGCTGGTGCTCAAGGAACCCAATCTCGGCACGGCCACCATCATCGGCGTCATCGGGGCGACGATGTTCTTCGCGGCAGGAATGCGGCTGTGGCAAATCCTGCTGCTCGTGGCGCCGCTGCCTTTCATGGGAAAGCTGATCTACAGCCATCTGCATGACTACCAGAAAGCCCGGATCGACACCTTCCTGCATCCCGAACATGATCCGCTCGGCGCGGGCTACAACATCATCCAGTCCAAAATCGCCCTTGGTTCGGGCGGCATGTGGGGCGAGGGATATTTGCATGGCAGTCAGGGACAGCTGAACTTCCTGCCGGAAAAACAGACGGACTTCATCTTCACCATGATCGGGGAAGAATGGGGTTTTGTCGGCGGCATCGCCGTCATTACGCTGCTTGCAACGCTCGTCATGGGCGGAATGCTCATTGCGATCCGCAGCCGCAACCAGTTCGGGCGGCTGCTGGGTCTGGGCATTGCGATGGATTTTTTCCTGTACTGCGCCGTAAACTTGTCGATGGTTATGGGCGCCATCCCCGTCGGTGGCGTGCCGCTGCCGCTGATTTCCTATGGCGGTTCGGCGATGCTGACGATGATGTTCGGCTTTGGCCTGCTCATGTCCGCCTGGGTGCATCGGAATGAACGCGATCCAGGGATGGAAGACGATGAGGACTGAGTATCTGCGTGCTCTCACGATCCCGCAGGGTGGGATGTCCGTGCGTCAGATGGTGCTTTGGGGACTGCTCTTCGCAGTGGCCCTGTTCCTGAGACATCCGGGCGCACTGCTGATGGCGCAGTTCTGGGGAGAAGATTCATGGGTCTGGTACCCGCAGGCCTATGAGCAGGGTCTGGCCAGCCTGCTCAATCCGGAGACGGGATATCTCCAGACCTTCCCCCGCCTGATCGGCCTTCTGGCGCAGGGTCTGCCGTTCCATCTGGCTCCGACCCTTTTTGCGTTTGTGGCCTTTCTGGTGCAACTCGCGCCACCTCTGTTCCTGCTCACCGGACGTCTCGATCAGGCATGGCCAGAAAGGACGTCGCGTCTGCTGTTCGCGCTGTTTATGGTCGCACTGCCCAATTCCTACGAAGTGCAGGTCAATCTTACCAACTCACAGTGGCACCTCGCCATTCTGGCGTTTCTGGTTCTCCAGAGCACGCCGCCACAGGGCTGGGGGCAGCGCCTGTTCGACGGTGCAGTCCTGCTGCTGTCGGGGCTGACAGGGCCGTTCTGCGTCTTCCTGTTTCCGATCGCTCTGCTCCGGGTTGCGGCGGTCCGAGATCGTTCACATCTGATACGACTGGCGTTCGTTACTCTGTGCGTCGGGTTGCAGGCGCTGACCTATCTGCATAAGGCGCATCAGCGGGTCGGCACCGAACTTGGCGCCTCGCTCATCACGGGGATGCGCATCATCGCCCTCAATATCGAGATCGGCCTTTTGTTCGGACAGCATGCCGCTGCGGATGTGGCGGGGTCGGCATTGTGGTGGCAGCATCGCAGTCCGGCGGTTGTACTCTGTATTCTGGGGATCGCCGCCCTGATCTATGCCTGTCTGCGGGGTCCCGCGATTTTCCGTGAGGCGCTTCTTGCTTCCGGGCTGACGTTTGCGGCGGCCCTGGCCCATCCTCAGGTGTCCATTGATCAGCCCCAGTGGCATGTCATGCAGTATTCCGGCTGGAGCGATCGGTATTACATCTTCGCGATGCTGACCCTGCTCGGGTCATTCTTTGTTCTTGCCAAAACGCCGCGTCCTGCGGTGAGGGGCGCGGGAGTCTCGGCGCTCCTGCTCGTCACAGCAGCCTGTATCCGGGACTGGCACTTTCCATTCTTTCCAATGTCGGATTTCTATACGAAAGCCGCGGAGTTCGAGCGCGCCCCTTCCGGAACAATCATTACTTACGGCATCCAGCCTTCACCAATGGCCGCGCAGATCCGCAAACGCTGAGAGCCGACGGGTCCTGCGTGTGCCCCTCAGGTCCTGTGACGCCCGGCCAGAATATCGGCGGGTGTACGGGCTATAGAGGTCGGCGGCGATGTGTTGAAGTCAGCAATCGAAGCGTCACGGGCCTCGGGCGGGAGGGCTTCGATCATGGTCAGACGGGCATTGGCGGCCTGAATCTGTGGCATGGTCACAAACGTGAATTTCCCCGCTAGATAGAGCATGAGCGGGGCCAGGACGAGCCCGACCCCGAAAAATATGGTGAAAAGCGATAGAAAAGCCGCCGCCCACAGATAGATCGCGATAGCCCCGCTACTATGACGATAGGACGTCCCGTTGCTCAGGTTCAGGACGGACAGAACACCCCATTCCCCGGTCTTTGTCTTGCGACACAGGACAAGCAGCCTGTCTCCAGCCCGGATCGGAAGCTTCCCGTTAACCTGACTGAGCGTATAGGCCCGGTTTTCATAAAAGATATGCGTGGAGAGAATGGTGTCAGTGCGTCCATGAACCATTCCGACTGTACCGGACTGTCCGCCGACGACGCCTCCGCTGACATGTCCCTTGACGATGGCAGACGTGTCTGTGGCTTCGGCGGTAATGAGGTGAATCTGAAGCGGGTTCATCAGCGTCGCCTTTTTTGTGGAAGGGAACAGAGCGTCTGTCGATCGACGTTCGGTCGAAGGAGAAGCGAAGGACATCCGTATCCTGCGCTTCCCCTGAAAATCAGCCCTCGATCTGCCCAAAATCGGCAATCAGGGCCGTTGTGGCGCGGAAGCGGGCCAGCAGTTTGAGGCGATTGGCTCGCACCTCCGGCTCCGGTGCATTGACCGTCACGGCCTCGAAGAAGCGATCCAGCGTCGGGCGCAGGGCCGCAATAGCCTGCATCGCATCCGTGAAACGCTCTTCTTTGAGAGCTGTTTCAATCGCAGGAACAGCCTGATCCAGACCGGCAGCCAGAGCGCGTTCTTCGTCCTGCGTATAGAGAGCCGGATCGGGCGCGCCGGTATGCGGGCCGTCCTTCTTGTCCTCGATACGCAGGATGTTGGCGGCGCGTTTGGCGGCGGCGAGCAGGTTGCGGCCGTCTTCCGTCTGGATCATGTCCGACAGAGCCGAGGTCCGGGCCAGAAGCCGGACCAGATCGCCATCCAGACCGTGCGTCAGGATGGCCGCAAGAACGTCATGCCGTTCTCCCTCGCTGCGAAGCTGCACGCGCAGACGCTCGGCCATGAAGTCCGGCAGCTTGGCCAGTTCGCCCTCTGCACGTCCGTTCGCCGCCTGTGCGAACAGTGCCGTCAGATCCAGTCGCAGCCCATTGTTGCGGATCGTGCGGATGATGCCGAGTGCGGCACGGCGCAGCGCATACGGATCGCCCGAACCGCTCGGCAGTTCGCCAATGGCAAAAAACCCGGCCAGCAGATCCAGCCGGTCCGCGAGAGCCACAGCCACTGAAACCGGTGCTTTTGCCGTGTCGTCAGATTGTCCGCGAGGCAGATAATGCTCGGCCACGGCGCGGGAGACGGCCTCGTCTTCGCCATCATGCGCTGCATAATAGCCGCCCATGACGCCCTGAAGTTCCGGGAACTCACCAACCATCCCGGTCGTCAGATCCGCCTTGGCCAGCAGGCCCGCGCGCTCAGCTTGCGCAATTTGTGCGCCGTCCAGCCCCATGGCCTGCGCTACGGTGCCCGCGAGCTTCGAAATCCGCTCGGCGCGCTCGGCCTGCGTGCCCAGCTTGGCATGGAAGGTCACCGCCGCCAGCGCCGGAACTCGGTCGGCAAGCTTCGTTTTCCGGTCCAGATCCCAGAAATGCCGCGCATCGGCAAAGCGGGCGCGGAGCACGCGCTCATTCCCCGCCGTGGTCAGCTTGCCACCGTCCTTGAACGGCAGATTGCCAATGAAGGCGAAGTACGGCGCGGCTTTGCCATCCGGATTGCGCAGCGCGAAATAGCGCTGGTTGATCCGCATGGAGACCTGCATCACTTCGGCCGGCAGATCCATGAACGCCGCGTCGATTTTGCCCACAAGCGGGACCGGATATTCAACCAGTCCACAGACTTCATCGACCAGCCCGTCATCCTGCACGACCGTAATGCCGTGCTGCTCCGCCAGACGCGCCACGCCAGTGCGGACCATGTCGCGGCGGCTGTCCATGTCCACGATGACCGAGCGCGTCTCAAGCTCGTCCTGCCACTGCGAGGCGGACAGGATTTCGAACGCGCCGGGCGCGAGGAATCGATGGCCTTCGGAGAGGTTGGACGCTTTCAGTCCATGCGCGTCATCCCCGTCGCGGGCGAGAGCGAACGGCACGACATGTCCGTCCAGCAGACACGCGATCCGACGCAGCGGGCGGACCCATGTAAAGTTCGAGCCCGCACCCCAGCGCATGGATTTGGGCCATGGGAACTTCCACAGCAGATCCGGCACGGCTTCGGACACGCGGCTTTCCGCGCTCACCGGATCGAGCGACTTGTTCAGAATCCAGAAGCCGTTTTCCTGCGTCAGATCTGCTGGTGTGACGCCATGCTTGCGCGTGAAGCCTTCCAGAGCCTTTTCCGGCGCACCCTCGCGCGGGCCGCGTTCGGACACGCTGCGGGCCGGGATTTCAGCATCGATGTTTAGAACCGCCGCAATGCGTCGGGCCCCGAAAAACGTCCGCAGATCGCGTGGGTTCAGGCCGTCGAGCGCCTTGGTTAGCAGCGAGCCCAGATCGTCGGCCGCACGGGCCTGCATGCCGGAGGGGATTTCCTCGCTGAACAGTTCGAGAAAGAGTTCAGCCATGGGACGTCTCCTCACCGGCGAGCCAGGCATCGCAGGCGGCTTTGGCAAGCGCACGGACGCGCCCGATATAGGAGGCGCGCTCGGACACGGAAATCACGCCGCGTGCATCCAGAAGATTGAACAGATGCGAGGCCTTGAGGCACTGGTCATAAGCGGGCTGGGCCACGCCAGCCTCGGACAGACGCATGGACTCGCGTTCGGCATCGTTGAAATGGGTCAGCAGCATCTGTGTGTCGGCAAGCTCGAAATTATGGCGCGAATAATCCTGCTCGGCGCGCAGGAACACGTCGCCATAAGTCAGGCCACGGCCGTTGAAGTCGAGGTCGTAAACGTTCTCGACGCCCTGCACATACATCGCCAGACGCTCAAGTCCGTAAGTCAGTTCCGTGGACGGCATGACGGTCGGAATACCGCCAACCTGCTGGAAATAGGTGAACTGCGAGACTTCCATCCCGTCACACCAGACTTCCCAGCCCAGTCCCCACGCGCCGATGGTCGGGTTTTCCCAGTCATCCTCGACGAATCGGATATCGTGCAGTTCGGGGTCGATCCCGATGGCGCGATAGCTGTCGAGCAGAAGCTGCTGGCTGTCTTCCGGCGTCGGCTTGAGCAGCACCTGATACTGGTAATAGTGCTGAAGACGGTTCGGGTTCTCGCCATAACGGCCATCCGACGGACGGCGGCAGGGCTGCACATAGGCGGCGGCCCACGGCTTGGGACCGAGCGCGCGGAGCGTGGTATGAGGGGAGAGCGTGCCCGCTCCGAGTTCGGTATCGTAGGGCTGCAAAATAGCGCAGCCCTTCTCGGACCAGAATTGATGAAGGCGCAGGATCAGGTCCTGAAAACAGAGCGGCCGGGTCGCAGACAATTCGATAGGCTCCGGTTGGCAGAAATCGGGCGCCACCTTACAGGCACCGGCCCTGAACCGGAAGGGAGCCTCCTGCGGTTGATCTTGTAGACTGGCCGTGGCTGCATCATATGATGGAGACTCAGCAATTTCTTCATCTGGAAGGATGATGACGATGAACAACGAAGAACGCGATCTGATCGCCCGTTTCGTCGCCCGTGTCGGGGGAGGGCCGCAGGTCACGGGACCCGGCCAGCCACCGGCCGCCCCTCTGCCGCCCGTCGACCCCGAAGCGGATCGCTTCATCGCCGAGAACTTCCAGCAGTACCCGGAAGCCCGCTACCGCGTCACCCAGATGGCCGTAGTGCAGGAAGCCGCTCTGGCGCAGGCGCAGAACCGTATTCGCCAGCTCGAATTCCAGCTCCAGCAGACCCAGCAGCAACTCGCACAGGCGCAGCAGTCCGGCGGCGGCAAGCCGGGTGGGCTCTTTGGTGGCTTCTTCGGTGGTGGCAACCGTCCGCAGCAGTCCGCCCCCCCGCCGGGCTGGGGTGCACAAGCCGCGCCTCCGCCGAACTTCATGCCGCAGCAGCAGTATGGTTACCCGCCGGGCTATCAGCCGGGTATGTTCCAGCGTGGCGGCTCGGGCTTTTTGGGCTCGGCCCTGACCACGGCTGCGGGCGTCGCCGGTGGCATGATGGCCGCCAACGCGCTTGAAGGCCTGTTCTCCGACCATCACAGCGGCGGCGGTGACGCAGCCGGTGGCTGGGGTACGGGCGGCGACACCATCATCAACAATTATGGCAGTGATGCTTCGGCTGCCGATCCCTTCGGCGGTTCGGGCACCGATGCCGGCAACTTCTCCAACTCCGATTTCGGCGGTGGCGATTCCGGTGGCGGAGACTTCGGCGGCGGTGATGGCGGCGGATTCGACGACATGTTCTGATCTGGCCCTGTCAGACAGTGCGTTTTCAAAAAACCCGTCCGGACCATTATGTCCGGGCGGGTTTTTTGATGTTTGCCAACCCGGCGCCTTATGCTGCGTTCGCTCTCATGACTGACCTCTGACCCGACCGGGAGGCCCCATCTGATGTCTCACTCCGCCCCGAATGCCGATTTCCGCGATCTCTCCGCTTTCGATGCGCTCGAAGATGGCAGGATCACTCCGTTTTCGCTGGACGGAGCGCCGGTCGTCCTGATCCGCGACGGCGAGAAAATCCACGCCTTCGCTGGGAAATGCCCTCACAAGGAAGCACCATTGGAGCAGGGCGCGTTCTGCCGGACGGAAAAAGGCAGTGTGCTGGTCTGCCCCTGGCACAAAGCGGTTTTTGACGCGACGGATGGAAGCCTCGTCGAGCCGCTGGCCCTCGATCCCCTGCCACGTTACCCCGCCCAGATTGTCGATGGGCGCGTTCTGGTTGGGCTGAAACCGGTGCAGCGTGTCGCGCCTGCGAAACGACAGGAAAGCGACAGTGTTCTGCTTCTCGGGGCTGGGGCCGCAGCCGTCAGTGCGGCAGTGACGCTTCGGGCGGAAGGTTTTGCGGGCACGATTACAATGGTCAGCGAAGAGAAGGATCTTCCCTATGACCGCACGGCCCTGAGCAAGACCGTTCTCGTCAGCGAATCCGAGAAGGCCCATGCGCCTCCGGTCCGGGAAGAAGAATTCTATACCGAGCGCGACATTACGCGCATCCGCGGCCATGTAGCACAGTTCGACCCGCAGACCCGCACCGCAACCTTGCAGGATGGGACAAAACTGACAGCCGATCATGTCCTGATCGCCACGGGCGCCGTGACTAAAAAGCCGGATATTCCGGGCGTGGACATGAAGGGCGTCTATACGCTGCACCGCGAAGCGGATGCCGAGCGGATTGCCGCCCTTCTCGACCCCGATCTGGCGGTCACGATCGTCGGTGCGGGGTTCATCGGGCTGGAAGCCGCGTCTTCCCTGCGTCAGCGCGGCGTCGGAGTAACGATTGTTTCCGATAACGAAATCCCGATGGAAAAACAGTTCGGGCGTGAAATCGGCATTCGTCTGCGCCAGTTGCATGAAGAAAACGGTGTGGCGTTCGTCTCGGATGCGCGGGTCACGAAAATCTATGCCGATGAGAGCGACGGCGAGAAGGCGTCGGGTGTGGAACTAGATGACGGAACCCGGCTGCCCGCCGCTTTCGTGCTGCTCGGCGTTGGCGTCATCCCGGCCACGGATTATGTTCTGGGGCTGGAGCGGGACAAAAGCGGTGCGATTGTTGTGAACGGCCAGATGCGCGTAACGCGGGGTGATGATGTTGGGGCCTATCCCGGCGTCTATGCAGCCGGGGACGCATCCGCCGTCTTTCATGATGGTGCGCCACGGCGAATCGAGCACTGGCGCCATGCGGAGGTGCAGGGGCGGATCGCGGCTCTTGCGATGATGGGGCACGATACCCCAAACGTTCCGATGCCGTGGTTCTGGACGCAGCAGTTCGGCAAGAAAATCGAGCTTCTGGGCTGGGGCGAGAGCTTCGACAATGTGGCCCTGGAAGGCGATATTCGCGGATTCAGGTTCCTTGCGACCTATCTCAAGGACGGCAAACCCATTGCGCTTGCCGGAGCCGGGCATGCCGCAGACATGGCGCGGGCCGCAGTCGATTTTGATGGTTTCATGAAGGAAAAAGCCTGAACCCGCCCCTGAGGTCGCAGAAAACTTGACATCAGAGGGCCGTCCCGGCTTCCTGCGCCCACTTATCCGCACAGGACGTTGAAGAGGCCCGCCATGCATCCATACCGCACCCATGACTGTAGCGCCCTGCGTGAAGAGAACGCCGGGCAGACCGTCCGCCTTTCCGGCTGGGTGCACAGCAAGCGCGACCACGGCGGCCTGCTGTTCATCGATCTGCGCGACCATTATGGCGTCACGCAGATCGTCATCCCCTCGGGCACGGACCTGCTGGAAAAGGTCGAGCGCCTGCGTGTCGAGAGCGTCATAACCGTGACCGGCAAGGTCGTGGTGCGTCATGGATCGCAGCGCAACCCGAACCTGCCGACGGGTGATGTGGAAGTTCTGGCCGAGGCTCTGGACGTCCGCTCCAGCGCCGAAGTGCTGCCATTTCAGGTCGCGGGCAACGAGAACTACCCCGAAGAACTGCGCCTGAAATATCGTTACATTGACCTGCGCCGCGACAAGATGCACCAGAACATCCTGCTTCGCAGCAAGGTCATTACGAGCCTGCGCCAGCGCATGATCGCTCAAGGCTTTACCGAGTTCCAGACGCCGATCCTGACGGCCTCGTCTCCCGAAGGTGCGCGGGACTTCCTCGTCCCGGCGCGTCTACATCCGGGCAAGTTCTACGCCCTGCCGCAGGCGCCGCAGCAGTTCAAGCAGCTCGCGATGGTTGCCGGCTTCGACCGTTACTTCCAGATTGCTCCCTGCTTCCGTGACGAAGCCTCCCGCGCTGACCGCAGCCCCGGCGAGTTCTACCAGCTCGATTTCGAGATGTCGTTCGTCACGCAGGAAGACGTCTTCACGGTACTGGAACCCGTCCTCGCGGGCGTGTTCAACGAGTTCACGCCTGAAGGCTGGAAGATCACGGACGGCGCATTCCCGCGCATTCCGTATGCCGACGCCATGCGCGACTACGGCTCCGACAAGCCGGACCTGCGTAACCCGTTGATCATCAAGGACGTCACGGAAGCCTTCCAAGAGTCCGGTTTCGGTCTGTTCGCCAAGATCGCGGCTTCGGGCGGTCAGATCCGCGCCATTCCGGCTCCGGGGGCGGGTGACCGTCCGCGGGGCTTCTTCGACAAGCTTAACACCTGGGCGCGTGAGAGCGGTGCCGGTGGCCTGGGCTACATCATTTTTGAAGCAGAAGGCGGCAAGGGCCCGATTGCCAAGAACCTCGAAGCTGATCGCGTCGAGAGCATCCGTGATGCCTGCGGTCTGAAGGCCGGTGACGCCGTGTTCTTCGCGGCTGGCAAGGGGGATGAAGTCGCCAAGTTCTCTGGCGTCGTTCGCACCAAGGTCGCAACCGAGCTGGACCTGATCGAGAAGAATGCGTTCCGCTTCTGCTGGGTCGTGGACTTCCCGATGTTCGAGCTGAACGAGGAAACCGGGAAGGTCGACTTCTCGCACAACCCGTTCTCCATGCCGCAGGGTGGGCTTGAGGCGCTGAACACGCAGGACCCGCTGACAATTAACGCCTATCAGTATGACATCGTCTGCAACGGCGTGGAACTGTCTTCTGGCGCCATCCGGAACCATCTGCCGGAAGTCATGCTGCGTGCGTTCGAAATCGCAGGCTACGGCCCCGAGGTCGTGGAAGAGCGCTTCGGCGGCATGCTGAACGCCTTCCGTTATGGCGCTCCGCCGCATGGTGGCGCCGCACCGGGCGTGGACCGTATCGTGATGCTGCTGGCCGATGAGCCGAACATTCGCGAAGTCATTCTCTTCCCGCTCAACCAGAGCGGCGAAGACCTGATGATGGAAGCCCCGGCCCCGGTCGAACCTGCCCGTCTGAAAGAACTGCATCTGGCGCTCGACCTGCCGAAGCCCAAGCCGACCGCCAGCAAGTAACTCTCAAGAGAGTTTTTCCGCTGTTGCCTGAACGGCATCTCCTTCGCGGGAGATGCCGTTTTTTTATGCCATGTGTGTTCGCACACTCACCAGTGCACTCGGATGCCTCCTGTGACGGCTGCACTCCCACCTGCGGCACCCTGAATGGTGTCGCGGTGTCCTCCGAAGAAACTCGCCGTCAGGTCCACGCCTGGAAGGGCTTTCAACGGGTAGGCGAAAGTCGTCGTCACGCCTTTTTCTTCCATCAGCGGTGACTGTGTCGCGCGTTCGACATTCAGAGGGCCGATTTTTGAGAGGTTGGCCAAATCCAGCTTCATCCATTCGGCTCGGATAGAGGGGCTCGTTTCTGTCTGTTTGAAGGTTAATCTGCCTGAAGCGGTTCGGTATTTCATGCCGTCCAGTAAGGCAGGACCCCGGAGGGAGTCTGGACGAGGTATCTGTGCGCGGGCGGTATGATGTGCGGGCATGAAATAGGCGGGCGTCTGTGCGCGAAGCGGGGAGGCCCAGATACTGCCGAAAATATAGGCCGCAAGCCGCCAGTCTATGCACATGATGAAAACCCCCAACGAAAAACGATATGAAGGTCTGCGGTACTGGCGTGCGAAGCGGATGCGCAAGATGTGAGCGCGCAGCAGGGATTGTATCAAAAAAGATACAGTCAATATAAAATATTCAAAATCAAAGACTGAAAATAAATTTCATCCTGATTTTGTGTTTTTAAGGACACAGATCAACTTCTGTATCTTTCCGTTACAGAGGCGGAAAGGGCATCACTTCTGCAACACAAAATCATCATCTGCCCGGATTCCGCCATAGATGCGCCGCAGCCGCGCCAAGACGGTCTCGCCATCATCTTTCCGTGACAAGGCGTCATGAGAAGGAGAGCATTGATGCTGAAACATCTGTCAGGGATCTTGGCTGTTTCCGCCCTGTTTGCAGGTACGATGGCGATTGCGCCGATGTCGGGAACAGCCCATGCCCAGTTCGTGCCCTATAGCGGCCCATACCGCCAGCCGCCTCCGCCTCCGCATACGCTGCCGGAAACAATTCCGCCCCATCGCGGAGACCTGCACTGGGTGCCGGGCTATTGGCGCTGGAGCGGCAACGGGTATCAGTGGCAGCCGGGCCATCTGAGCAGAAAACCTAATCTGCGACATGCATGAGGGGGTACAAGGGGAGCGACGCATTCCCCTTGCATCTTTAGACGGTAACGAGAACCGGAACGTGATCGGACGCCTTTTCCTTCGTCCGTTCGTCCCGGTCGATCACGAACGCTGTCAGACGCTCGGCCAAGCGGGGCGACAGAAGCGCATGGTCGATCCGCAGCCCTGAGTTCCGCTGGAAGGCCGCCGCCTGATAATCCCAGAACGTGTAATGTCGGCCCGCAGGCCGCAGGGCGCGCAGGGCATCCGTCAGCCCCGTCCATTCCAGCCTGCGGAATGCCGCACGGGTTTCGGGACGGACCAGCGCATCGTCAGGTGAAAGCGCGCCGGGCGCCAGATCCTCGTCCGTCGGGCAGACATTGAAATCGCCGATGAACGCAAACGGTTTTTCCGCATCGAGCAGAACACGCGCGCGTTCCGCTAAAGCGTCAAAAAACGCCAGCTTGGTCGCGTAACCGTCTTCGCCGCCGGAATTGCCGTTGGGCAGATACAGATTGCCAATCGTGATTCCATCAAGCTCCGCCTCGATATAACGGGCAGACGGATGATCGAAGCCCGGAAGCGCATGATGCGTCACTGTGAAAGGTCGGCGTCCAATCAGGGCCACGCCATTATAGGCTTTCTGCCCCGAGGTCGCGACATGCAGTCCGGCTTCTGCGAACGCGGCCGGGAACTGGCTGTCCTCGCATTTGATCTCCTGAAGGCACAGCAGATCGCAGTCCGGATGGCGCTCCAGCCAGTCCTGAACATGATGGGCGCGGGCGCGAATGGAATTGATGTTCCAGCTTGCGAAGGTAAAAGGCGTGTTGCTCATGAACTCAGGCTAGCGAAAAGCTGGTGCCACAGCCACAGGACGAGGCCGCATTGGGGTTCGTGACCGTGAAATGCGCGCCCATCAGCTTGTCCACGAATTCCAGTTCCGCGTTTTCCAGCAGGTCGAGGCTGGTCGTATCCACGAACACGCGTGCGCCGTCCCGTTCGATGACGACATCATCCGCGGCCTGATCGCGTTCCAGCTTGAACTGATACTGAAACCCGTTGCAGCCTCCGGCCAGCACCGCAACGCGCAGCGCGAGCCCCTCAGGTTCGGGTTGCGCTGCAATGATCTCCCTGATGCGGGCGGCCGCACTGGCGGAAACACTGAAAGGCACGGTGTCGGACATGGGTTCTGGTTCCCGGACTTTTCTGAAAAGACAACTGCGGTCCTGATTATATGGCCAGAGCGCCCCCCAGAGCAAAGGGGAAGGGCAGAGGGGTCACGCTTGCACCAGCACGATGCTGGCGTAGAATGCCCCCGTAAGCCGCCCGAAACGGCGCTCTCCCGGCCCGACGGCTCACGCAGGACATGTCTTGATGGTAGCGATCTATGCGGTACAGGATTCCGGCTTCCCTACGGATTTCAGAGGCCGACTCTACCCTGAAGTGGAAAGCCCGGTCCGCTCGCCCTGGCAGCGGGACCGTGACCGTGTGCTGCATTCCGCAGGCTTTCGGACCCTGCAATACAAGACGCAGGTCTTCATCAATCACGAAGGCGATTTTTTCCGCACGCGCCTGACACACTCGCTCGAAGTCGCGCAGATCGCCCGTTCCATCGCCCGTAATCTGGACCTTAACGAGGATCTGACCGAAACCGTGGCGCTTGCCCATGATCTCGGTCACACGCCGTTCGGCCATGCCGGGGAAGACGCCCTCGCGCTCGCGATGAAGGACTGGGGCGGTTTCGATCACAATACCCAGTCCCTGCGGCTCGTAACCGCGCTCGAAGCCCGGTACCACGCCTTTGATGGCCTGAACCTGACATGGGAAGCTCTGGAGGGACTGGCCAAGCATAATGGCCCGGTCAAACGTCCGACGCCCTATTTCGCGGAATACGACGCGAAACATCATCTGGATCTGCAAAGCTATGCGTCCGCAGAAGCGCAAGTGGCCGCCATGTCGGACGATATTGCTTATCACGGCCACGATCTTGATGACGGTCTGCGGGCCGGGCTGCTGTCTTTTGAAGATATCGAAGACCTGCCTCTCGTCGGAGACGCCCTGCGCCGGTCGCGCGAGATGGAACGCCTGATCGGGCGTGAGGCGTCCGATCAGGCGCAGCGCGTGCGTCACGAAACCATCCGCGTCGTGATTAACCAGCTCGCCACGGACCTCACGGACCAGACGCGTCGCAACCTCGACGCGCTCAACCCGCAGTCCGCTGACGACATCCGCCATGCCGGTTATCCGGTCGTGGCGTTCAGCCCGGACATGCGAGAAGCCAACAAGGCCATCCGCAAGTTCCTCTATGCCCGCATGTACCGCCACTGGCGCGTCAACCGCATGGCGCGGAAGGCCAAGATCGCCGTGCGCGAAATTTTCGACATCCTCTCCGAAGATCCCGGCCTTCTGCCCGATCCGCTGCGGGGCCGTGCGAAAGCCGCCGATGACGTGCAGCGCAGGCGTCTGGTGGCCGATTATATTGCCGGAATGACCGATCGTTTCGCGATGGAAGAACATCGACGGTTGACGGACCTCTCCGTGCTGGGCTGATAGAGCCTCTGATTTGAAGACGCGTTACAGGAATCGAGCTGAAATGGCCGCTGACACCACGACCCTTACGACTGACTGTCTCTTTGCCCGCACCCGGGTTCAGGTGTGCGAGGCTCTGCGATCGGTCGTCCCCGGCCTGCCGGAAGAAGTGGTGCAGCGCGTCGACCTGACCCCCACGCGTGACCCGTCTCACGGCGATATGGCGACGAATGCCGCGATGCTGGCCGCCAAGCCCGCGCGCCGCAAACCCGCCGATATTTCCGCCGAACTGGTCGCGAAACTCTCCGAACTTCCGGGGATCGCCAAGGCTGAAGCCGCCGGTCCGGGCTTTGTGAACCTGACACTCAAGCCCGAAGTCCTGCAGGGCGTGGCTGTTTCCGTTCTCAAGGCGGGCGACCGCTACGGCCGCTCCACGATGGGGCAGGGAACGCGCGTGAACGTGGAATACGTCTCCGCCAACCCGACCGGCCCGATGCATGTCGGTCATTGCCGTGGTGCGGTGGTGGGTGATGCGCTGGCCAACCTGCTCGAAGCCGCAGGCAGCCCGGTGACGCGCGAATACTATATCAACGATGCCGGAACTCAGGTTGTCGCCCTGACCTGGGCCACATACTGGCGCTATCTTCAGGCCATCGGCACGGATATTCCGGCGGACGAATTCGGTGCCCTGACACCGAATGGCCTGCAATATCAGGGCGAGTACCTGATCCCGGTCGCGCAAAGCATCGCTGAAAAGCACGGACGTTCGCTCGCCAATGCCGAAGGTGGCCCGGCAGATCCGTCCGTCTGGTTCGAGACTGTGCGTCGTGAAGCGCTGACGCAGATGATGGCTGCCATCCGCGAGGATCTGGAAGCGCTCGGCATTTCGCATGAAGTCTTCGCCAGCGAAGCTGAAACGCTGGCCAGTGGTCGTGTCGACGCCGCGATCGCCAAGCTCGACAGCAAAGGCCTGCTCTATGAGGGCGTGCTGGAGCCGCCGAAGGGCAAGATGCCGGAAGACTGGGAAGCCCGTCCGCAGACGCTCTTCCGCTCCACGGAGTTCGGCGACGATCAGGACCGTGCGCTCCGCAAATCCGACGGCACCAACACCTACTTCGCCAATGATATCGGCTATCATGCCCAGAAAGCTGAAAATGCTGACGTCCTGATCGACGTCCTCGGCGCTGATCATGGCGGTTACGTCTCGCGGATGCGGGCCGCCATTTCCGCTCTGACGGATGGCAAGACCGGCTTTGAAGTCGTGATGTGCCAGATCGTTCGCGTCGTGAAAAACGGCGAACCGGTGAAGATGTCCAAGCGCGCCGGTACGTTCGTGACCCTGCGCGACCTGCTCGACGAAGTGGGCAAGGACGCCGTGCGCTTCACGATGCTGACCCGCAAGGCCGACGCGCAGATGGAGTTCGATCTGGATGCTGTCGTCGCCCAGACGCGCGACAATCCGGTGTTCTACGTCCAATATGCCCACGCCCGTTGCCGCTCGGTCTTACGCTCGGCAGAGACGATGTTCGGTACGGAGTCCGTGACGCCGGAAGCCCTGTGTGAAGCCGATCTGTCCAACCTGTCCTCGGATGTTGAACTCGCCGTCCTTCGCCGTCTGGCCGCGTTCCCCCGCAGTGTGGAAGCCGCGGCTACGGCGCGCGAGCCGCACCGGATCGCGACCTATTGCATTGATCTGGCCTCCGACTTCCATGCCCTGTGGAACCGGGGCCGTGAAGATACCACCCTGCGCTTCCTGCACGAGAACGATCGCGAAACCAGCCTCGCCAAGCTGGCGCTTGTTTCGGCCATTGCGGGAACGCTGCGTTGTGCCCTCACCATTCTCGGCGTCGTGCCGGTGGAGGAAATGCGATGAGCCCGGAAAACGATCAGGGACGCGGAAACGCCGATCCCGGCGATTATGGCCGCTCTCCGAAACAGTCTTCCGGTCCGGCCCCGGGCCCGCGTCCGCAGCAGCGTTTTGATCGTGAGCGCCTGAGTAACGACTATGACGACGAACCCGCTCCGCGCCGTCGCCCGCCGACAGGAGCGAATACTGCCGGGGCAGGGCGCCTGACATCCCTGCTGGGCAATGATCCTGCAACGCGTAAGCTGGTCGGCGGCGCGGTGGGTATCGGCGTTGTGCTGATGCTGGCGGTTGGTGGCTGGTCGCTTATGGGAACCCATCACGGCGGCATTCCCATTATCGGTCCGCCTCCCGGCCCGGTGAAGGACCGTCCCGCCGATCCGGGTGGCATGCAGATCATGAGCGGTGATGGCGGGGAAACCGACATGACTGGCAATGGCGAGGCGCATCTCGCGCCCGGCCCCGAACAGCCCGACACGAAGGCGCTGGCCCGTCAGTACGGCGTGCCTCCGGGAGCGCCAACGCAGGACCCTGCAAAGACGGATACAAAGCCGGACGCAGCTCCGGGAAATGCTTCTGCCCCGACTGCCACTGCGAACAGCCCGGACGCAACCGCATCTGCCGCACCCGAACAGCCTCAGTCCGCAGCACCGCCTGCGACGACGCCGGAGAAGCCGCAGGTTCAGCCTGCTGCCCCGACGGATACTGCTGCCAATACCCCGGCTGAAGCTCAAAAAGAGGCACTGAAAAAAGAAGAAGCGCCCGTCCATCACACGGCCCGCCCAATTGAAAAGCCGCTTCCCGCTCCTGTGCCGGAACCCGAGAACGTCGCGCCGCCAAAAGCCGCTGCTCCCGAAAAAACGGCCTCCAAGGCGGATGCCCCGTCCGGTTCGCATGAAGTGCAGCTCGGTGCGCTCGACAGTGAGGCCGCAGCCCGCAAGGAGTGGGACAGTCTGCGCCATCAGGCTCCGGCCCTGCTCGCCGGGCATACGCCGCTGTTCGAGAAGACCACGCGCGGCGACCACACGTTCGTGCGTCTGCGGATCGGCGGATTTGCGGATCTGAAAGCTGCGCGGGCCTATTGCGTGAAGCTGCACGCACAGTCCGTCGCCTGTACGCCAGCCCAGTTCTGAGCGCTGGCGTTTGAGCGAGACACTGCATCTGACGCTTGACGGGTTTGAGGGGCCGCTGGACCTGCTCCTCGATCTTGCCCGCAAACAGAAGGTGGATCTGGCAAAAATCTCCATCCTTCAACTGGTGGAGCAGTATCTGGCCGTCGTGGACAAGGCGCGTGCGGAAGCGCGGAGCCTGCGGCTGGAACTTGCGGCGGACTGGCTCGTCATGGCGGCATGGCTCGCATGGCTGAAATCCAAACTGTTGCTTCCCGCCGAAAACGAAGACCCGGACGCCGAAGACGCGATTGAACTTCTTCAGGAACGTCTGATCGAACTTGAACGGATGCGTGCCGCTGCCCAGTGGCTGGCCGCACAGCCCCGTCTGGGTCTGGATGTATTCCGGCGCGGGCAGGGCGAGGACCATACCGAAATTGACCGCTCGGGCCTGCGTGTGGAGATGCCCGCGCTCATTACGGCCTATCTGTCCGCCCGGCGCAGAACAGGCCGCCGCACGGTCTATGCCCCACGTGCCCGTCGCTACTGGAGCGTGCAGGACGCGCTCTCCCGCCTCAAACGCCTTCTCGGAACCGACAGCGTGGTCGGCTGGCACACCCTGACCTCCCTCCTGCCGGACCCGGACGAATTGGCTGGCGAAGAAGGCCCTTACGGACGCAACGCAGCACTGGCAGGGACGCTCCTCGCGGGGCTGGAGATGGCGAAGGGCGGGGCGCTGGAACTGCGTCAGCCCGAGGCTTTCGGTCTCATCGAATGGCGTCCCGCATCATGACCGACTCCGAAATGCTCGATCGGGCCTGCCACTTGGTGGAGGCACTGGTTTTCGCCAGTCCTGAACCCGTCAAACCGTCTGCAATCGCAGAACTTCTGAAAACCCAGTCTATCGCCATTTCGACGGATGAGGCTGTGGAGGCCGTCCGCGCACTCTATGCCGATCATGCCATCGAAATGGTGCTGGTTGCGGGTGGCTGGCAGTTTCGCACCCGTCCCGAATACGCTTCGGCTTTGACAAAAGTCGTGGAAAAGCCGCGTCGCCTGAGCCGGGGGGCGATGGAAACCCTGGCAATCGTGGCCTATCACCAGCCTTGCACCCGCGCTGAAATCGAGGCCATTCGGGGTGTTTCGCTCGGACAGGCCGTGCTCGACGCCCTGCTGGAAGACAGCCTGATTGCGCCCAAAGGCCGCAAGGAGGTGCCCGGTCGCCCTGTTCTGTGGGGCACCACGGCTCATTTTCTGGAAAGTTTTGCCCTTCCCGATCTTGCCGCCCTGCCGCGGAGGGAAGATTTCCTGCTGGATCGGGCCTCCACAGAAGCGGAAGACGATGCCCCGAACGGTTCTGCCGTAGGCGGAACGGAGCAGACAGGCTAGGAATGTCGCATGTTTGACTTCAGTTTCTCGGAAATCGCGCTGTTCGTGGTGGTGGCGATGGTCTTCATCCGCCCGAAGGACCTGCCGGTTGCCATCCGCACCCTGTCCAACGGGCTGAAGGCGATGCGGCGCATGGCGTCGGAGTTCCAGTCCCATGTGGACGAAATGGTCCGTGAGGCCGATCTGTCCGAGGCGCGGGATCAGTTCCGGGATCTGAAGAGTTTCAACCTGCGCGACCGTGTCACGAAAGCGATCGACGGCGACAATTCCATCCGCCGCAGTCTGGAACTGGATGCGCCGACGAAAGCGTCTGCCGCCGCGCTGCCAAAGGTTCCGCCCGCCCCGCCGCTTCCGCCGCCGCCTTCCCTGACCGATCTGGAAACGGTGCCCTACAATGCCCGTCCACGGTTCGAGCCAGCCGTGGACCTGCCCGTGCAGGAGGAGCCGGACGTCAACGAAGATGTCGCTGGTGCTCCGTCCATTCTCCCGCCCAGCACGGCACGGCGGCTCCAGCATGAGCGCTCCCGCTGGCGCGCGCCCGATATTCTGCCGCCCGTCCGCGCCATCCATGCCGGTCGGCGCATCCCCATCGCGAGCGGAAAGGACGGCGAATGACCGACACCGACAGCATCAACGACACGCCGATGCCGCTCCTCGAACATCTCGTGGAACTGCGCAAACGGCTGATCTGGTCGATCGTGACCTTCGTGATCGCCTTTGCTATCTGCTATCATTTTTCGGGCGAGATTTACCGCTTTCTGGCGGCCCCGCTCGGCAACATCATGCGCAAGAACGGCGAACAGCCACACCTGATCTACACCGCGCTGTATGAGGCCTTCTTTACCTATATCCGCGTGGCCGTGTTCGGCGCGACCTGCCTGTCCTTTCCCATGATTGCCATTCAGGCATGGATCTTCATCGCACCCGGCCTGTATCGCAGTGAAAAACGCGCCTTCGCACCGTTCCTGATCGCAACGCCCATCATGTTCCTGATCGGCGCGGCACTGGCCTATTACGTCGTGTTCCCTTACGCATGGCAGTTCTTCCTGTCCTTCCAGACGCCGCAGAACACTGATGGCGGCATGCAGATCGAACTTCAGGCCAAGGTGTCGGAATATCTGACGCTGGTCACGAAAATGATCCTCGCTTTTGGGGTCTGTTTCGAACTGCCCGTTATCCTGACGCTGCTGGTCCGTGTGGGGCTGCTGAGTGTGGCGCAACTCAAGCGTTTCCGCCGCTATGCCGTCGTCGCGTCCTTTGCGGTTGCGGCCGTCATTGCGCCGCCGGATGCGATTACGATGCTGAGCCTCGCCATTCCCCTCGTCGCACTGTACGAGGTATCCATCCTGACGGCCCGGTTCGTGGAACCGAAACCGATGGCCGCCGACGAAGACTGATGACACCTGCCGGAGCCCTGAACCATGCATGACCTGAAAGCCCTGCGCGCCGACCCGGCCGCTTTTGACGCTGCTCTCGCACGTCGGGGCCTGTCACCCGTGGGACAGCAGCTTGTCAGCGAAGACGAAGAGCGCCGTGCTGCTCTGGTCGCGCTTCAGGAAGCGCAGGCTGCCCGCAAGACGATCGCCAAGGAAATCGGCCTGCTCAAGCGCCAGAACCTCGACACCGCCGAAATTGAAGCAAAGGCCGTGGCCCTGCGCGACCAGATCGCGGGTCTTGAAGATCATGCCAACACGATCCAGACCCGCATCGACGATGTGCTGAAAGCCCTGCCGAACCGTCTCGATGCCTCCGTCCCGGACGGCAGAAGCGAAGACGACAACGTCGTCGTTCATGTCTGTGGTGAAAAGCGTGAACTGACCTTCGAGCCGAAACAGCATTTTGAGCTTGGCGAAGCGCTGGGCCTGATGGACTTCCCGACCGCTGCCAAACTGTCCGGCACGCGTTTTGTGGTCCTGCGTGGAGCACTGGCGCGTCTGGAACGCGCCCTTGGCCAGTTCATGCTCGACACCCATACGACCGAGTTCGGCTACAGCGAAACCAGCGTGCCGCTTCTGGTCAATGACGACGCGATGTACGGCACGGACAAGCTGCCCAAATTCGCCGAGGATTCGTTCCGCACCGAAGACGGCCGCTGGCTGATCCCGACCGCCGAAGTCCCGCTCACGGCGTCCGTCATGGGCGATATTCTGCCCGCTGATGCCCTGCCGATCCGCATGACCGCACTCTCGCAGTGTTTCCGGTCCGAAGCCGGTTCCGCCGGACGCGACGTGCGTGGCATGCTGCGCCAGCACCAGTTCACCAAATGCGAACTGGTCTCCGTCGTGCGTCCCGAAGACAGCGACGCCGAGCACGAACGCATGACGCAGGCCGCCGAGACGGTTCTGGAGCGTCTGGGGATCACCTTTCGCCGGATGCTGCTCTGCGCGGGCGATACGGGGTTTGGCGCGGCCAAGACGTTCGATCTGGAAGCCTGGCTACCGGGTCAGAAGGCATGGCGTGAAATTTCCTCGTGCTCCAACACGCGCGATTTTCAGGCACGCCGCATGAATGCGCGCTATCGTGCAGAAAACGGACCGGCCTTCGTCAACACGCTTAACGGCTCCGGTCTTGCTGTCGGCCGGACGATGATCGCGGTCATGGAGACCTATCAGAACGAAGACGGCAGCATCGATATCCCCGAGGTTCTGCGTCCTTACATGGGCGGGCTGAACCGCATCGGCTGAGGACTCTGACGCATGATGATCACGCTCCGCTGTTTTGCTCTGAACCTGCTAGTGGCAGGCTCAATCCTGTCCACTGCACCGGTTTATGCGGCTAGCCAGATAGCGAGTCAGGCGGCCACCATGCACACTCTGCAGGGTCAGGCCCTGTATCGTGAGCGCATGGCCCTGCCACCGGGCGCCGTTCTGAGCGTCTGGATCGAGGATACGGGAGCCACGCATGGCGCGCCCCTCGTCATGGCCGAGCAGCGCGCGGAGATCCATCATGGCGTGCCCATTCCCTATACGCTGACCTACCCCGCGCTGCCGCCGGGCGGTCATTACGTGTTGAACGCGGAAATTACGGTCGAGGGGCAGCGACTGTTCGCTACACCCGACGAAGGCACGCCGCTCGATCACCCGCAGCTTCTGCTGCGGCGTGTCGCGGAAACGACCGTTCGCGCACCGTACGGAACATGGCGAATTCAGAGCGTTGGCGATCTGAACATCCCCAACACCCCCGAAGCGCCGGATCTGACCCTGCAACAGGATGGCACGGTCTACGGGACGGATGGCTGCAACCGTCTGATGGGCCATTTCCGGCTTAAAGCGCAGACGCTTCAATTCCAGCCAATGGCCACGACACGCAAAGCCTGCCTTCCGCCGCTGATGGCTCAGGAACAGAAGATCGGCGCCTTCTTCCCGACCGTGACGTCATGGTCCCGGGACGGCAAAAACCATCTTATTCTGTATGGAAATACGACGTCCGGCACGATGGTGCTGGTACCGCAGGATGCCCAGTAGAAATTCGCTAAAAGACGGATTTTCAGGAAACTTTTCGTCCTCCGCGTTTTTTGAAAGGGCAGGGGGGTATCACTCCTCTTTCCTTGAAAAGCGAAATAGGACTAATCTGATCCGGCTACCGCTATCTTCCAAATGGATCGAGCAGACAGAGCTTTTCGCTGATGACGCGAAAACTCTGACAGGCGGAGAATTTCTGTCTCAGAACGGGCGCAGGATGGATCGCGCCACTGTCATCAGTCTGGAGGTTTAGACATGAAAACGGCACTTCAGCTCGGTCTCGGGCAGAAATGGACGTCTTATTCCGCATCTGACCGAACAGTGCGCGAAGTGCGCGAAATTGTGACGCTTGCCGCGGGGCGCGTCTGCTTCAGAACAGAAGGAAAGTCGCTTGTTCCGACGCAGACTTCCGAAGCGGCATACAAGGCATGGATTAGAGAAACGGAGGCCGTATTGACCAAAGATGCCATTCCACAAGCACAGCTTTCCCCCGGGCTAGAGCTTGGGCGTCGTATTCGGCTTTTGCGGGAAATGGCCGGGCTGAGCCAGAACCAGCTGGCTGAAAAAGTCGGGATTTCGCGCTCGGCCGTGGCTTTCTGGGAAACAGGCCGCTCAGGCCATGTGGGAAAGCATCTGGGCGGTCTGGCCGAAGTTCTGGGCGTGGAGCCCGAAGTTCTGCTGACGGGTATGGCCTACAAGGCGATCCAGGCAACCCTGACGCCAGATGAAGACACGATGCTTGCCCTCTACCGGCAGCTTGATCCGCTCATCAAGCTACAGGCCCAGAAATGGATCGAGCGGCGCGTGCGTCACAGCGAAGGCCAGAGCGCAAAAACTCCCCGTCCGCCTAAGTCGGCCTGAGTGGAAACGGCCTGACTTTCGTCAGGCCAGTGCCCTGTTACGAGGGTCGTCTGCGTGTACTGCCGGGACGCTTGCCGCCTTTCGCAGGGAACGTCCGGCCTCCCGAGTGAGACCCTGGCTTTTTCGAACCCGAAAAAGAGCTTCTGTCTCCAGACTTCCCGCCGCCGCGCCCCGGACGCTCACCGATACGCTGCTGCTTCTGGCTCTCGCGCATCCGGCTCTGGGTCCGCAGAACCTGTTCGATCCAGTCATTGAGAATGGACGTGTTGATTTCCGCGTCCTGACGGGCGGGATAAGCGTCCGGGAAGCGCAAAGCGAGCCAGCGCCAAGCCACCAGCCGTTTGTGCCGCTTCTCGGCCCGCTCCAGTTCCTCACGCCCCGCCTGCTCTGGATGCGGCAGCCGCCCTGTGCCCGGCGGCGGAACCGGACGTCCCGCTGCATGATCCGCGGCCCATTGGACAAGACGCTGAATCCCGTTGTCTCGCTCGTCGATCGGGCACATGGCGTAGGTCCAACGTGTCGAAAGATCGAGGTTTTCCACGCCTTCCAGAGCGGCCGCGATTTCCAGCGCCTGTTCCATGTCGGCGAGGCGGTAGTTCGGATCATCCGCACGCAGAACGGCATGTTTGATGCGCGTCAGAACGCCATAAAGACTGTCGCTGGCAATTTCTTCGGCAACGGCCCGGACGATATCCGAATCTGGCTGAACCAGTGGGCGGAGTTCCGTCACGACTTCAGGTGGCGCGCTGAGCATCTTTTTGACGAAGGTCGGGCTGCCCGCCCCGGCGAGCACGCAGACCAGCCCGTTTTCATGCTTGCCGTAACGCCCGGCCCGCCCGCCGATCTGTTTGACTTCCTGCGAGACCAGATCGCGCGTCTGACGTCCGTCGAATTTGCGCAGCGCACTAAACACGACCCGGCGGATGGACAGGTTTAGGCCCATGCCGATCGCATCCGTCGCAATAAGGATATCGGCCTCGCCATTGTTGAACCGGGCTGCTTCCGCACGCCGGACTTCCGGGCTCAGAGCGCCATACACCACGGCTACGCGACGCCCGCGCGCCATGAGCTCGGCGCGCAGATCCAGCACTTCGCGGCGCGAAAAGGCGATGACAGCGTCGCTGGGCTTGAGTTCATCGAGATGCAGCGTCTCACCCGCTTTGAGCGGGCTTTTGCGTTCGAGATGGATCTCATCCACCGGATCGTCGCAAAGCTCGGCGATGCGCTTGACCAGAGGGATGCAGTCCGGCGCGCCGAGGATGAAGACATGCCGTGCCGGGACACCCATGATGGCCGCCGTCCAGGCGGCCCCACGGTCCGGATCGGCGAGCATCTGCGCTTCGTCGATGATCGCGACATCCACCGGATTGTGGAACGGACACATCTCGACCGTCGCCGCCAGATGGCGTGCGCCGGGCATTTCGATCCGCTCCTCGCCCGTGGACAGGGATGCCGGAACGCCGCGCGAAAGCAGGGACTCGCGGAATTCATGGGCGAGCAGGCGCAGGGGCGCGAGCGCCAGACCGCTCTCGGCATTCGCCAGCGCATTGAGGGCTGTGTAGGACTTGCCGGAGTTCGTCGGCCCGGTCACGAGCGTGATGCGCCGTTTCAGCGCACGCGCCGTGCGGAAATGAGCCGCGAACCGGTCCAGCGCCGCGACACGGGCAATGGCCGCATTGCCCGCCTTGTTGCCCAGATCCAGAACTTCCGGCCGGTCTTTCGTTCCGCTACGCCATTGCGGCAGGAACGTCCGAAGGCGCTTGAGTTCTGTGGGATCGAAAAAGAACAGCTCGATTCCGTCCGGTCGCGTTTCGCGGCGCGCAACGGGAATCCGGTTTTCCGCAACCCAGCGCAGGGCCTCGCGGCGGGAGCAGTGCAGAACGCCGGGCAGGTCGTCGAAGCTGACGAGTCCCTCTTCCCACTGCCGCAGGCGTTCCAGTTCGCGTGCCCTGCGTTCTTCGGCACGGGCCTGAATGTCGGCCTGTTCACGGGCGCGGCGTTCTTCCGCAATCCGCAGATCGTCCTCAAAGCCCAGATCGACGCTGCCGAAGGCGCTGGCAATGCTCTGTGAGAGCTTTTCAAGCTGACCACTCGACAGGATTAGCCCGGTATCGGCCAGATCGGCGCGGACATCCTCCAGAACGGCGCGCGGAGAATCGCCCATCTCCTGCCAGCGCGTCATCAGGACGTCGTCCAGTGTCCGGCGCAGGGCAGGCATGTCGGCGCGGGGGTCATGGGTGCGGGCCGCCGCGTCCTGCGTGTCGGCTTTGCTGACCCAGACTTCACCGGCCCTGCGACACAGATTCATGAGCTGGGATGCCCAGGTCTTGCGGCGCACAACGCACAGCGCCTCGATCAACCCTTCATGGGACAGGCTTGCCTCCGGGCCTTCAAGCCGGCGCGCAACCTGACGCAGCAGGGCAGGGCGCTCGCGCGATGTAATCTCGAGCGAAGTTCCGAATTCAGCCTCGGCCCGCGCAAGGGCGCGTTCGGCCGGAGAGAGAGTGTCGGAAAGAGGGGCGTCCGGCATGGAGTCGTCTGTCATAAGAGTCTTGTGCGTCATTCCGGCATGCGCTTCAACGCACATGGGTTTCCCGAGCGGTGACGATTGGGCTAAAAGACCCGACCCTTATCAGGTCCGAGACCTGTTATCCGTTCCGCATCGGAGACAGAACCAGACATGTCTAACCCGACTTTTGCCGCCCCCACGCCCGAGATCGACGAGCCCCTGACCGGCCTGGTGCCGTTCGAAGGCCATCCGAAGCAGTATCGTCTTGCCGAGCCAAGCAAGGAATACGCGCATCTGTATCCGGCCAAGGTGCTGACGGTCCATCACTGGACGGACCGTCTGTTCAGCTTCACCACGACGCGCGATCCCGGTCTGCGCTTCGAGAACGGCCAGTTCGCGATGATCGGTATCGAAGTCGAGGGCAAGCCGCTCCTGCGCGCCTACTCAATCGCGTCCGCCAATTACGAAGACAACATGGAGTTCCTCTCCATCGCTGTCCCCGATGGCCCGCTGACCTCGCGTCTGCGCCATGTGAAGGTTGGTGATACGGTTCTGATCGGCCGCAAGCCGGTTGGCACACTGCTGCTCGACAACCTCAAGCCGGGCCGCAACCTGTATTTCCTGTCCACGGGAACGGGTCTGGCGCCGTTCATGAGCCTCATCAAGGACCCTGAGGCCTATGAGCGCTATGAAAACGTGATTCTCAGCCACACCGTCCGCATTTCGGGCGAACTGGCCTACGAGAACCACATCCGCCACGAACTGCCGCAGCATGAGTTCCTCGGTGAGTTCGTTGCCGGCAAGCTGCGCTACTACCCGGCTGTAACCCGCGAAGATTACGCCGTGACCGATCGCATCACCAAGCTGATCGAGACGGGCAAGATCTTCGAGGATCTGGGCATCGACAAGCTGGACCCCGAACATGACCGTGTCATGATCTGCGGTTCGCCGGAAATGCTGGCCGACACCGAAGCCCTGCTGGAGCGTATGGGTTTTGAAGAGGGCAATATGAGCCATCAGGGTTCGTATGTCGTTGAGAAGGCCTTCGCCGAGCGCTGAGGTTTCAAACAGGGTACGAAAGGCCAGGATGATGCAGGATTTTGATCTGTTCGTTATTGGTGCCGGTTCGGGCGGAGTGCGCTGCGCGCGCATTGCCGCCCAGAACGGAGCGCGCATCGCGATTGCGGAGCGCCGTCACTGGGGCGGAACCTGCGTCAATCTGGGCTGTGTGCCCAAGAAACTGATGGTCTATGCGGCCGATTATGGCCGCGAAATCGCCGATGCCCCGTCCTATGGATGGGACGTCGCACCGGTCGCGCATGACTGGTCCACGCTGATCAGCGCTAAGGACCGCGAGATCGAGCGCCTCAACCGCATCTATGTGTCGATGCTGGAAAAGGCGGGCGTGACGCTGTTTACGGGCGATGCCAGTTTCGTGGACGCCCATACGGTCGAAATCGGCCCGTCCGAGCTCGCACCGGACGCGCCCGTCCAGCGTGTCCGGGCAAAGAACATCGTCATCGCCACGGGCTCCACGCCCACGCGCCTGAATATTCCCGGCGCCGAACACGCCATTGTCTCGGACGATGCCTTCCATCTGGCGGACCGCCCCGAGCGCGTCGCCGTGATCGGCAGCGGCTATATTGGCCTAGAATTTGCCGGGATTTTTGCAGGGCTGGGGTCGAAGGTCGATCTGGTGTTCCGCCAGTCGCACCCTCTGCGCGGGTTCGACAACGAACTGCGCGCCCATCTCTCCGAACTGCTGCCACTGAACGGCATCAAAGCGCATCCCGGACGCTCGCCGGAGCGGATCGAGAAGGTCGGCGAAATTTTCCGTCTGCATCTTGAAGGCGGCGAGATCATCGAGACGGACTGCGTCTTCATGGCGACGGGCCGTCATCCCAATCTGGCCCCGCTCAAGCTCGATAATGCGGGTGTGGCCACATGGGACGGCCGTATTCCGGCCAAACCTGACGATGCGACCACCAACGTGCCCGGCATCTATGCCATCGGTGACGTGACGGACACCTACAATCTTACGCCGACCGCCATTGCCGAAGGTCATATCCTCGCCGAGCGGCTGTTTGGCGAACCGGGCCGGGAGTGGTCTTTCGCCACGACGCCCAAGGCTGTGTTCTTCTCCCAGCCGCTTGCCACGGTGGGTCTGAGCGAAGAAGACGCCGTACAGAGCCATGACGTGGATATCTACACATCCAGCTTCACGCCGATGCGCCAGACGCTTTCAGGCCGCAAGGGCAAGACCCTGATGAAGCTCGTCGTGGACGCAAAGAGCCAGATCGTGCTTGGCGCTCACATGATCGGCCCGGATGCGCCGGAAATCATTCAGGGCCTGGCCATTGCGATTACGGCAAAGCTGACAAAGCGGGATTTCGATCGCACGATTGGCCTGCACCCCACCAGCGCGGAGGAATTCGTGACCATGCGAAGCCTCACACGCCACGTTCCCCGAAAAGCAGGCTGACATATCATGACGGCGCGTACTGGTCTCACGGAGGCCCGGCAATCGGGCCGTCACAAAATTTCTGAAGGGCAAGACCGGGCATGAAGTTTGGCTGGCTGTTTGCCCCGTCCATCACGTCCGTCATGTTCGCCCTCCGCACCACGGTCGCCTCGCTTCTGGCGCTGGCGATCGCGCTGTGGATGGAACTCGGTGAGCCGCAATGGGCCGCCATGACCGTCTGGATCGTCGCCCAGAATTCGCGCGGGGAGAGTATTTCCAAAGGGCGCTGGCGTCTGGTCGGCACCGTCATCGGGATGGTGATGGCGATTGTGCTCATGGCGGCTTTCCCGCAATCGCCGTGGCTGTTCCTGCCGGCCCTTGCCATCTGGGTCGGGCTGTGCGCGGGCCTTGCCACGCTGACACACAACTTCCGTGGTTATGCGCTCGTGCTTGCGGGCTATACCTGCACCATCATTGCGCTGGGCGCGGTGAAGGAACCGGACCACGTCTTCAACATCGCGATGGCGAGGGGAACCTATATTTTCCTCGGCGTGATCTGCGAGACGGCGATGGGTATGATCGCGCTGCCCAATGTCGCTGGGCGTGCGCGTGAAGAACTGCGCAATCGTCTTCAGGCCATCCTTACCCGCGCCATTCCGGCGCTGACGGCTGTCCTGCGCCAGAAAACCGGCGCGACGGATGACCTGTCCGCGCTGCTGGGGTCTCTTCAGGCCTCCAGCGATCAGATCGAATTCAGCCGCATCGAGATCCGCAGCGAAGGCAACGAAGTCGAGCACGCCTATGTCACGCTCGGATTGGTTGCGCGTGTTCTGTCGCGTGGACTGGGTCTGCGCACCCGCATGACGTCCGTGACGCATCAGCCTGAAGCTCTGCGGCCGTTTCTGGAAAACATGGCCAATGCTCTGGACGGCTTGCCGGAGCGTCTGGTGACGGACCGTCGCGGAATCGGTGCCCTGATGCAGGCCGAGGCCCTTCTGGCGGAATGTCGGGGGCGCATGCAGACGGTTCTGCCCCGCGACGACGAGGATTCCCTGAACGAGGGCATCATCCTCACGGGCGTGGAAGTCATGCTGTCCGATCTGTGCGAGACCCTGCGCTCCTATCGGGCCAGCGTGGATGGGGCACCGGTGTCCGAACGGCATCGCCTGACCCGCAACCCGGACTGGCGGGCCTCCATGCGCAACGGCATCCGCACGACCGTGGCGTTGCTGTTCGGGGCCTATGTCTGGGAAGTCACGGCATGGCCGCAGGGTAGCGTGTTTCTGACCTTTATCGCCGTGGTCTGCGCGCGTTTTGCAACCTTCGAGAACACCGTGCTGTTGAGTTCCGCATTTTTCTACGGTGCGGTTTTCGCGGCTCTGGGAAGCATCATCCCGGTCTTTATCGTTATGCCGGTTACGGCGAATTATCCGTTCTTCTGCCTCGTGGTTGGCTTCTTTATGATGATAGGCGGTCTGGCCGCCCGCAATCCGTCCACGGCGGTCATGGCGGCATCCTATGGGACGTTTTTTCCATTCCTGCTGGGAATGGACAATCAGGGACGTATCAACGAACTCGGCTGGTTCAATACCACCATTGCCCTGCTGCTGGGCCTTGGAGCGGGTGTGGTGATCTTCCGTGCCATCCTGCCGTTTACGCCCGCTCGTGCGGGCGAAGTCCTGCGCTATCAGCTCAAGCGCAGCCTGCGACGTCTGGCGCTGCCGGGTGTCGTGATGGACGAATATGTCTGGATCAACGAAGGCACGCAGAGCATGGAGCGCGCCGTGCGCTTTGCAGGCTCTCTGTCCAGCGATCGGGCAGAGGCCATGTTGCGCGGAACGCTTTCGGTGCTGACGGTCGGACGAAACGTACTGATGCTGCGTAAACTCGCGCAGCACGGAAGCCTGCCTGACACGGCGGTGGCTGCAGTGGACGGGCTGGTCCGCAACCTATCCCGCCGCAAGCTGCCTCTGACGCATACGACAGCAACCATCGACCCAACACTCGACGAGCTTTATGCGCTGGAGCGACAGTCACAGGACCCGTCGATCCGCCACGATCTGGTTCTGGCCATTGGTTCCCTGCTGATCGTGCGGACTGAAATGCCGGTCAGCAGGGCGTTTCTCAAAGGCGCGTTCTGAAGCGTCTCAGGGTGCGGCGAGGAAGCGGAGCAGATCCTCGTTCACCCGCTCGGCATGGGTCAGGAAAAGTCCGTGCGGGGCGCCTTCATAAGAAATCCAGGTCGAACCCGGAATGGCCGCTGCGGCTTTCTCGCCGGAGATTTCCGCCGGAACGGTTGAATCAGCTGTCCCATGGATCACCAGCGTCGGGACGGTAAAGGCCTGAAGATCCGGACGGAAATCGGTCGTGCCCCAAGCATCCACGCAGTCCAGTGTGGCCATCGGGCTAGCCATGCTGGCCAGCAGGAAAGACCAGTCCAGCACGCCCTGACTGACGGGGTGATGGATCATGCTGACGCCGTAGAAGTCTGGAATGAAATCTTTCAGGAAGCCAAAACGGTCCTGACGGATTTTCTGCTTGATGCCGTCGAGCACGGCAATGTCCACGCCTTTAGGATTGTCGGACGTCTTGAGCAGGAACGGCACGACGGACGAGAGCAGGACGGTTTTGGAAATGCGTGAACGACCATGTCGGCTCAGATAGCGGGCGACTTCGCCGCCGCCCATGGAGAAGCCGACCAGCGTCGCATCCCACAGATCGAGCTGTTCGAGAATGACCGCCAGATCGTCGGCAAATGTATCGTAGTCGTAGCAGTCGATCGGGTGGCCGGACTGGCCGAAGCCGCGCCGGTCATAGGTGATGACGCGATAACCCGCCTCCACCAGTGCAAGCGTCTGTTTTTCCCACATGTCCCCGGTGAGGGGCCAGCCATGAATCAGGACGACAGGCTTGCCTGCCCCCATGTCCTTGACGTGCAGGCTCGTTCCATCAGTGGCGGTGATATACGGCATGGTTCTGATCCTCGAAGGAAGTCATACGGGGATCAGAACTTGCTGCCGGGGTTTTGGTTGCGTGTCTTACCAGCCGTTTCCGCGCGGCGCGACATAGCCGTTGCCGGTGGCGTCGCCGAGCTGGCCGGACTGCGTATTGTTACTACCTTGATAGGACGATCCGAACTTGGAGAGGTTTGCGCCCGTTACGGAATCACGTTCCACACCCGCCTCATGGTCCGGGTCCGGACCATGCTCGAAATCGTTGGAAGGCGTATCGGAATAGCCCGGAGGCGGCTTGCGATGGCCGCGTGCCCGGAAATGCTCGCCGCCTGTCGTGGCCTGCTGCTTGGCGTCCGTCTGCCCCTGATTCGGCTGCACGGGAAGGGTCGTGCCGGAGGCATAAGGCTGACCGAACGTCGCGGTCTGGGCCTGTGCCGCCCCTGCCACCAGGGCAGTCGCCAGCAGGGCGTGGCAGAAGAAACGGGAAGAGGACAACATGTGATCCAGTCCTTGGCCGATCATGACAACAAAACTGCCTTGCAGAGTTCTGATAACGTCATGGTCTGACATTCATCGGCAAGGCGGCATATCGTTTTATAATCGGCCTGCTTTGAGCCGGGTTCAAGAGTTCTTTTCCTGTGCAACGTTCCCATATGCAGGGTCATGCCGAAATTCGGGAAATTTTATCGCCGTTCGGAGAGAGGTTGATGGAGGATCTTTTCGCGTCTCTGCGTCCCAGAACCGTTCTGGCGGAGGGCGCGGTGTGGTTGCCCGGCTTTGCACTGCCGGATGCTTCTGCGCTCCATCAGGCCATTGTGGATGTGAGCGCCATCGCGCCCTTCCGGCATTTTCGCACGCGCATGGGAGCGATGTCCGCCGCCATGACCTCCTGCGGAGCCTGTGGCTGGACTGCCGATCCATCGGGATATCGCTACACCCGAACTGATCCACAGACCGGCCTGTTCTGGCCAGCCATGCCGGACGTACTTCGTCATTTTGCTGTCCGGGCGGCAGCGGAAGCGAGATATGACGGCTTCGATCCCGCCTCCTGCCTCATCAATCGCTATGCGCCGGGAGCGGGCATGGGGCTGCATCAGGACCGTGACGAGGGGCAGCCGGAAGCGCCGGTCGTGTCGGTTTCCCTTGGTATCCCGGCACGCTTTTCGTTCGGTGGCCTCACACGGAATGAGCCCAGGCGCATCATCGAACTTCTGGATGGCGATGTCGTGGTCTGGGGTGGGGCATCGCGCTTTGCGTGGCACGGGGTCTCCCGCATTCGCGAAACATTCCATCCACAGACAGGTGCCATGCGATACAATCTGACGTTTCGCGCTATCAACGTCGCGCTTTTTCAGCCATAACCAGCCCCCCGCAACTCCTGCATTCACATCCTTCCGGAGGGCATTTGATGCACCCCTCGAGCCAGACCCCGACGTCCACCAACACGATGTCCTGGTCTCCTGCAAGCTGGCGTTCCCGCCCCATCGTCCAGGCTCCATCCTATGCGGATGAAGCGGCGCTTGCTGCTGTCGAAGCTCGTCTGCATCGATATCCACCGCTGGTTTTTGCGGGGGAAGCCCGTCGCCTCAAGACCCGTCTGGCCGCAGCATCGCGTGGTGAGGCTTTTGTCCTTCAGGGCGGCGCTTGTGCCGAGAGCTTCGACGAGTTCACGGCTGACATCGTGCGCGACACGTTCCGCGTCCTGCTCCAGATGGCTGTGGTCCTGACATTCGCTGCCAAGGTGCCGGTCGTGAAAATCGGCCGTATGGCCGGGCAGTATGCCAAGCCGCGCTCGTCCAATACAGAGACGATCGATGGCGTGACGCTGCCGTGCTATCGCGGTGACATCATCAATGGCCCCGAATTCACGCCCGAAGCCCGTATTCCTGATCCGCGCCGTATGGAGACCGGATATTTCCAGTCCGCCGGCGTGATGAACCTGCTTCGTGCTTTCGCGCATGGCGGTTATGCGAATCTGCATCAGGTTCATAGCTGGAATCTGGGCTTTGTGGAGCGTTCTCCGCTCGCCGCGCGTTATCAGGATCTGGCCCACCGCATCGACGAGACGTTGTCCTTCCTGCGCGCCTGCGGGTTTGACGGTTCGGCCTCGCAGATCGACGAGACGGAGTTCTACACGTCTCACGAGGCGTTGCTGCTGCCGTACGAACAGGCTCTGACCCGCGTGGACAGCACGAGCGGTGCCTATTACGACTGCTCGGCGCATTTCCTGTGGATCGGCGATCGCACCCGTCAGCCGGACGGCGCGCATGTCGAATTCCTGCGCGGCGTGCAGAACCCGATCGGCATCAAGGTCGGCCCGACCACGACGGTTGCGGATCTCGAAAAGCTGCTCGAAATCCTGAACCCGAATGACGAGGCCGGTCGCATCACGCTGATCTCGCGTATGGGCAAGGACAAGGTGCGTGAGCATCTGCCGCCGCTGCTCGATGCCGTAAACCGCACGGGCCGCACCGTGACTTGGCTGTGCGATCCGATGCATGGCAACACCACGACCACGTCCAGCAAGATCAAGACGCGCTCTTTCGACAACATCCTTGGCGAAGTGCTTGGCTTCTTCGACGTTTTCGAGGCCGCAGGCCGTCGTCCGGGCGGGATCCATCTTGAAATGACGGGTCAGGACGTCACGGAATGCATCGGTGGAGCCCAGTGCCTCACCGAAGACGATCTGGCGGGTCGCTATGAAACATTCTGTGATCCGCGCCTTAATGCGGAACAGTCCCTTGAAATGGCCTTCCTTCTTGCTCAGGAATTGACGGGACGAGCAGGAAAGAAATAATGACCGCTTCCGATCCCCAGAATACTCCACAAGCCGCGCTCCGGCGCGCGCTTGGCACTCTCGGCCCGCTGGACGAGACAACCATCGAAGCGCGGACGGACGCCTATTTCGGGCGAACGCGCCATATCGTGGAGCATTTCGGGGATTCCCGCGTCACCTATGCGGTGTTCATCCGCCGCCCGGTGATTGCGGCGTGCGGTCTGGTCACGCAGTGGTTGAAGAACGTGGCGGAGGCACAGGGCTTCGACCTTGAATGCCGGGAAATGTATGCCGAAGGCGAATGGGTCGGTGCGGGCGAGCCGCTGCTGTACCTGACCGGCAGTTTCAGTCGTCTGGCGCCGCTGGAAACGCTGGTGCTCCAGCGGATCGGCTCGACCTGCGTGGCAGCCCATAACGCCTATCAGATGGCCATGGCGCTCCCCTCCATTCCGTTCCTCGCCATGGACGCCCGGCACTGCGCGGGTTTTGAGATGCAGGAACAGATGGCCTATGCGGCGGGCGTCGGCTCCCGCGCGGCCCGCAAGGAAGGGGCACGTGGCTTCATCGGCAATGCCAATGACGCCACGGCTGGTTTCTTCGGTCTTGATGCCGGTCTGGGCACGATGCCTCATGCCCTGATCGGATATGCAGGCTCCACGCTGCGTGCGGCGGAGATGTATGACGAGGTCTATCCGAACGATCCGCTAACGGTGCTGGTGGATTACTTCGGACAGGAAATCACGGATGCGCTCGCCGTCTGTCGCCGTTTCCCCGAGCGCGCCGCGAAGGGCCATCTGAGTGTCCGTCTGGACACGCATGGCGGGCGCTTCCTTGAAGGACTGGACCCCCAGACCTCATATGGTGTGCTTGAGCGTCACACGCCGGGCACCATCCGTCGCTACCGTTCCGATCAGGAACTGCGCGATCTGGTGGGAACGGGCGTGTCGGCGGCGGCGATCTGGCGCATGAGGGAGGCTCTGGACCATGCGGGTTTCCATCATGTCAGGATCGTTGCCTCTTCTGGCTTCAACGTCGCCAAATGTTCGACGATGCGGGACGCTCATGCCCCGATCGACGTGATCGGCAGCGGGTCCTTCATTCCCGACCGCTGGTCCGAAACCTATGCAACGGCTGATATCGTGGCCTATGACGGGCAGCCCCGCGTCAAACTCGGACGCGAGTTCCTGCTCCAGAAGGTCCGTGACAGCCACGAGACATCCAAGGACATTTCATGACCGACGATACGATTGACCCTGTCGAAGGCGCCCCGGAAAACGACCCGCAGACGGGAACGTGGAGCGTACGCATCATCGACCTGTCCGGCGCTTCGGAAGGCGAGGATGACACGGTCGAGGTGGTCAAGGACTTCATCGACCTGATGCACGCCAACGCCTATGCCCGCGCTTACGTCCGCGACAGCATCGAGCGGTGCCGCACTCCGGGTGCGAGCAGCAAGGAAGTGATCGAGAACTGGTTCGCTTTCGGCGAAAACGCCGAAGTCGTGGACGCAGGCGAGGATGGCTGGAAGTCCTCCACGGAACTCGAAGACTTCGCGGCCAGCCGTGCGACCCCGATGGAGCGTGACTGGCGCGCCATTGACCCGCGTCGCCTTGTCGATGACGAGGAAATCGCTGGGCCGCCGGATGATGACGACGACGAAAACCGCCACGAAGTGATCCGTCACTGAACACCGGATGCAGGGAGGGGGGCTCTCCCCTTCTTTTGCATGGCCCTTCATAAAAACCCGCTCTGGCAACGCGGCGCATCATGCGGCATTAAGGCGTCATGAAACTGCGCTTCGCTCCGTCCCCGACCGGTTACCTGCATGTTGGCAATGCGCGCCTTGCCGTCGCCAACTTCCTCTTCGCACGCCATAACGGCGCAAAATTCCTGCTGCGGATCGACGATACCGATACCAGCCGGGGTAAGCCCGAATATGAAGAGGCAATCGGCAAGGACCTGTCCTGGCTGGGGCTGAAATGGGACGAGTACGTCCGCCAGTCCGAACGGCTGGACCGCTATGCCGAAGTTATTGAAAAGCTGAAGGCAACAGGCCGTCTTTATCCGTGCTTCGAGACGGAATATGAGCTGAATGCCAAGCGCGAAGCCCGTATCCGCTGCGGCAAGGCACCGATCTACGATCGTGCCATGCTCAAGCTTACGGCCGATCAGCGTGCCCGTGCCGAAGCCAACGGCAAGACCCCGCACTGGCGCTTCCGCCTCAGCGATGGCAGCCGCAAATGGAACGACCTCGTCATGGACGAGTGCTCGGTCAAGCTGACGGCCATTTCCGATCCGGTTCTGGTGCGTGGGGACGGTACAATCCTCTACACGCTGGCTTCCGTGATCGACGATCTGGATCTGGGCATCACGCATATCGTCCGTGGTGAAGACCATGTGACCAACACCGGCGTGCAGATCGATATCGCCGAGGCGCTGGGCGCGAAGCCCAACCGCTTCACCTTCGCGCATCTGCCTCTATTGCTGGATTCCGATGGCGGGAAGCTGTCGAAGCGGTTCGACTCGCTTGCGCTGAAATCCCTGCGTCAGGATGGGCTGGAGCCGATGTCGATCGTCTCCTATCTCGCTCGCGTGGGATCGTCTGACGATCCGCAGGTCATGACGATGGACGAGGCCATTGCGGCCTATGACATCTCGCATGTCTCCAAGTCGGCCGCGCGGTTCGACATGACGCAGCTTCTTGCTCTGAACCGCCGTGCGCTGCACAGCCTGCCGTTCGAGGCTGCAAAGGCGCATCTGCCGCCGGAAGCCGACGAGACGTTCTGGAATGCCGTGCGCGGAAACGTCGACCTCTCCGCCGAAATCCCGCACTGGTGGGATGTCGTGCACGGCACGATCGTCCCGCCCTCACAGCCCGAAGACCGCGAGTTCCTTCAACAGGCCCTCGACACCCTTCCCGCCGAGCCGTGGGGCGAGGACACCTGGAAGGACTGGACCAACACGCTCAAGGAAGCTTCAGGCCGCAAGGGGCGCGCCCTCTTCATGCCGCTGCGTCTGGCTCTGACGGGTGAAGACGCAGGCCCGGAACTGCACGTCCTGCTTGGCCTGATGGGGCGCGAGCGCACGGTTTCCCGTCTGCGGGACGCTATCCAGGCCTGACCCTGTTGCCCCGTCGCGCTTGTTGAGAAGCGCGACGGGGTTGATCTTTCAGATCGCCTTGACGGACCAGAACGCCGTCCAGCTTTCGTCCGGCTTCAGATGTAACAGGCCGGGTTTCTGTGAAAAATCGCCCTTGAAGCCAACCGGCGTTGCATAGCCGTACCATGGCTCGATGCACAGGAAATCGGCTCCGGGTTTCGTCCACAGGCCAAGTTCTTTGAAGCCGCCCCAGACGAACCGGATACCCGCTCCGTCCGGACCGACCATGTCCACGGAGCGGCTTTCGGGCTTCTCCATGATGAGCGCGTCTTTTTCAAAAAGCGCATCCGTCAGCGCAAGGACGTTGTCCCGGACCGGCGTATGCTGTTTTTCCGGCAAAAGCAGCCCGTCAGCGTCAATGCGTCGGACGGGCAGGGGCTCGTCATATTCAAAAACCAGCCTGTAGCTGTCTTTTGCTGCGCCCTCTTTCAGCGGCCAGCGGAACGCCGGATGCGCGCCAAGTGAGGCATGAAGCGTGCTGGTGCTGTCCGGATTATGCAGATGATACGAGACGCGCAGGGTGTTGTTCTCGATCAGATAGACCAGTCGCAGCCGGAAGGCGGACGGGAAGATCGCATGGCTTTCGACGTCGTCCACCAACTCCAGCGTGCAGCCTTCGGGTGTCCGTGCAATCCAGCGGAAGACCCGGTCCCGCGCTAAGCCGTGCTGTTTCAGCCGGACGGGCGTGCCATCAAGCGTGATCTCGTATTCTGGGAGTCGGCCAATAATCGGAAACAGGACCGGCGACTGTCTCGGCCATGCCGGTCCTGCGTTCCAGAGCAGATCGTCCGTCCCGTTATGCAAGGCGATCAGCTCGGCGCCATGGCTTCTGACCGAGGCCTTCAGCAGCGCGGTCCCGAAATCATGTCTGTCGTCCGTCACGATATCCGTCATGGGATGTCTCCTGTCAGGGGGTAGGATCAGGCGTTTGCGGCGTATCGCCCGGTTCGGTCGTATGGAAGCGACGGAAATCGACCTCCACGCGCCCGTCCGGACGATTGGCGATCATATCCGAAAAACGGTAGCCGTGTTTCACATGTCCGATTTCATAGGCATGACGGGCAAAAACGGTCTGGGATGAGATTTCGTCCGTTCCGTCCATCGTGATGATAATTTCCGCGTTCTGATCAATCAGCGTCTCTGCGGACAGGCCATAAAGCGGGCTCTGGCCGTCGATCAGATGCGTGGCATTCAGGCTGATGCGGAAGATCGGCATGTGGGACTGCACCAGTGTCAGGCGGTCAAAACGCCGGACCAGACGCCCGCGCTCGTCCGGCATCAGGCGGGTGAGCGTCATCTCGATATTGGCGGACAGGATCAGAGTGCGGCGCTGGTTGGCGATACGGATCGTGAGCGTGGGGATTACGTCGTCATAGGAGACGACCGCCACATGACTGAACAGAACGCGGGCGCGGGGGCGTGAAAAGCGGGCGAAGACCAGCCCGGTGGCGAGTGCGTTCAGCATCATGCCCGCCAGCACTTCGAACGACACGATGGTGTTCGTCAGGCGTCCGACGGGCGACATGGTGCCATAACCGACGGTCGAAATCGTTTGAACGCTAAAGAAAATATCGTCGAGGAAATCGCCGTCCGGAATGCCGCTGACGCTGTGCGGGATGATGTAATACATCAGCGCAAAGCCGATATTGATCACCAGATACAGCCCGATCGAGGCCCAGAAGAACATGAACCAACTCATGGTCATCAGGGTATGGTAGAGGTCTCCAAGAGCGCCGGAATCCAGACCTGTGCGGATGATGTCGCTGCGGCCGTTCTCTTCGAGAACATGCGCCCGGATCCTGTTGACTGTCTCGACGACGGTGGGATGTCCGTGCTGTGATTCTGGCGCCCCCGGATCAGGTCGGGCTTGCATCCGTTTCCGGTGGCGCCAGTGAATCATGGGGTCAGCTCCTGTTCCTGCGGGCGCTGCTCAGTTCGCTGACAACGCCGTGAAGGGTGCGAAGCTCCTGTTCCGTGACTTCGCCTCTGGTGAAGAAATGACGCAGGTTCCGCACCATGCCGGGGCGTTTCTGCTCGTTTCGAAGGAAATTGGTCTCGTCCAGATCGCGGATGAGATGGGACATGAAATTCTCCATCTCCCCCTTCGTCGCCACATGCGTCTCATTGGTCATGAGTTCGCGTGGTGGCGTCATGTCCTCGGTCAGGAACCACTCATAGGCCATGATCAGCACGGCCTGTGCGAGGTTGAGGGACATGAATTTCGGGTTGAGCGGATAGCGGACCAACGTATCGGCGCGGGCCATATCCTCGTTGTCCAGACCGGCGCGTTCGGGTCCGAACAGGATGCCGGTGCGCAGACCGCGGGTAGAGGCGACGCGCAGTTCGGCCGCGGCACCTCGCGCGGTCATGACCGGCTTGACCACATGGCGCGGGCGCGGGCACGTCGCGAAAATGCGGTGCAGGTCGGCCACGGCATCGTCCACCGTCTCGAACACCTGAGCCGCGTCCAAGATCCGGTCCGCGCCCGACGACGCATACCAAGCGCGTTCCTGCGGCCAGCCGTCGCGCGGGGCCACGATCCGCAGATGGAACAGGCCGCCATTCGCCATGGCGCGCGCCGTCGTGCCGATATTCTCGGCAAGCTGCGGGCGCACAAGGATCACAACCGGATCAAAATCTCCAAGGGGGCCGATATCCGCCCCGCCGTCACGTCCGGTCATGGTTACGCCTTCCGCCATGTTGTGCCACCGGGGCCGTCTTCAAGGGTGATACCATCGGCAGCAAGCTGCGCGCGGATGGCATCGGCTCGGGCGAAATCACGCGATTTGCGGGCCGCAAGACGTTCTTCAATTAGGGCTTCGATAGCACCTGCATCCACGCCGGACTGGAACCACTCGGCGGGCGTCACATTGAACAGACCCAGCATTTTTCCGGCAGCCAGCAGGCTGGAGGCCGCGTCCTGATCGCCCTGCATGGCGGCATCCGCCAGCGGGTGAAGGGCGGCGATGGCCAAAGGCGTGTTCAGATCGTCGCACAATGCGTCCATGACCGCTGCCGGAACAGCCGCACCCGGCTGCGCATTGCCGCGCTCAAGCGCCCGGTACAGCCGGTCCAGAACCCGACGGGCTTCCTCCAGCTTGTCCCAGCTGAAATCCAGCGTGGAGCGATACTGCGCCCCCAGATACAGTAGGCGCAGTGGTTCTGCGGGCGAGCGGTCCAGCACTTCGCGGATCGTGAAGAAATTGCCGAGCGATTTCGACATTTTCTCGCCGTTCGACAGCAGCATCCCGTTATGGACCCAGTGCGTGGCGAATTTGCCATGCGGATGGCAGCACATGGACTGCGCACGTTCGTTTTCATGATGCGGAAACAGCAGGTCGTCGCCGCCGCCATGAATGTCGAAGCTCTCACCCAGATAACGGTGTGACATGGCCGAGCATTCGATATGCCAGCCCGGTCGTCCACGCCCATAGGGGCTGTCCCAGCCCGGCAGCTCCGGCTCGGAGGGCTTCCACAGCACGAAATCGCCCGGATCACGCTTGTAGGGTGCGACTTCAACACGGGCACCCGCGATCATGTCATCGAGCGAGCGTCCGGACAGCGCACCATAGGACGGGAAGCTGCGGACTGCGAACAGTACATGCCCTTCGGCTTCATAGGCATGTCCGGTTTCGATCAACTGCGCGATCATCTCCAGCATATCGTCGATATGATGGGTCGCGCGGGGCTCGATATCGGGCGGCAGAATGAAGAGTGACGCGAGATCTTCATGAAAGGCCTGCGTCGTGCGTTCGGTCAAGGCGGAAATGTCCTCGCCGTTCTCTTTCGCGCGTGCGTTGATCTTGTCGTCCACGTCGGTGACGTTGCGGACGTAAGTGACGCGCGGATACAGCGTCCGTAGCAGGCGAATGAGGATATCCGCGCACATCATGGCCCGCAGATTGCCCAGATGCGCGCGGTCATAGACGGTCGGTCCGCAGAAATAGACGCGCACATTCTCAGGATCGAGGGGCGTGAACGGTCGCTTTTCGCGAAGATGGGTATCGTGCAGGCGGAGCACGTGTGCAGCAGGATCGGCCATATGCCGATCAATGCGCCAGCCTTGGTTTGGGTGCAACAGGCTTGTTACTCTTGTCGGCAGGTTTGACGCCTGTATTAGGGAGGCATGAGCAGCACCTTTTCCAGTCATCCGCCGTCTGACCCGACAACGCCACGCAATCATGCCCTGACGCTGGTGCGAATTGCGCTGCCGCTGGCCCTGTCGCAGCTCTCCGAAATGGCGATGGGTGTCACGGATACGGTCCTGCTTGGTGGGCTCGGTGTGACGGAACTGGCCATTGGTGGTCTGTCCAGCACGTTCTTCTTCACGACAATGGTGACATTTCAGGCCATTCTCGGTGGGGCAGGGGTGCTTCTGTCGCATGGGCGCGGCGCGGAAGATCATGGCCGCACGTCCCATGACGGCCGCAGCGTCATGAGCGCGACGCTCGTACTCGCCATTGCGGTTTTTGTTCCGTGTGCCCTGCTGCTGGCTTTTTCGAAAACCATCTTCACTTCCATCGGTGAACCGGCGGAAGTCATCACACATGGCAGCCGCTTCATTGATATTCTGCTGTTGTCACTTCTGCCTGATCTGGCTGTCATTGGCGTTCTGCGTGTCGCGCTGCCAGCGCTCGGCGCTGAGACACTGCTGCTCTGGATCATGCCCGCAATGGCGGTCTGCAATGGGCTGACCAATGCGGCGCTGATCCACGGCTGGGCTGGGCTTCCGGCCATGGGGCTTTATGGTTCCGCAACGGCCACGACCCTGACGGGCTGGGTCGTCAGTTTTGCTCTGTTCGGTCTCTGCCTGACCCATGAGCGCGTCAGGGCGGTTCTGAAGCCAGCGCCTGTGCAGTGGGCTGTCATGAAGGATCTGCTGAAGCTCGGCGGCCCGATGATGATGGGGGCTGCGGCCGAGATCCTGATGTTCCAGATCACCAGTCTGCGTGCCGGTGAGCTCGGAACGCCCAGTCTTGCGGCGCATCAGGTTGCGGTCAATGTCAGTTCGCTGCTGTTCATGGTGTGTCTGGCGATCGGTCAGGCGACGAATGTGCGCGTGGCGTACTGGCGCGGAGCGGGGCGTATGGAACAGGGCCGTCGCGCGGCTCTGACCGGAATGGGCATCGTTCTGATGTGGAGTTTGGCCACATCCTCGCTGCTGCTGATCTGGCCTGAAAAGATCCTGCCGCTTTATTTCTCGAATCGTGCGCCGGACCCCGAAACCACGGCGCTTGTCGTAACGCTTCTCAAGATCGCCGGGCTCTACCAGATCGCAGATGGTCTGCAATGCGTCTTCAACGGTGCGCTTCGGGGCTGCGGAGATGCCGTGACGCCCATGCTGATTGCCATGGCGAGTTATGGTCTGGTCGGGCTGGTGTTCGGAGGATGGCTGGCCTTCCACCAGCATGTTGGTGTGGAAGGCCTCTGGATCGGTATGGCGTTGGCACTGGCCACGACCTGCGTGGCCTTCGGGATCAGGCTGCTTCGCGTGATGCGGAGGCCCGCGCCTGCCATATCGTAAACCCGTAGATCACCAGTCCCAATGCCGAGAACAGCGCTCCGCCCCAGCCAACGGACCCCAGCCCCAGCCCTGAACTGACCAGCACCGCCCCCAACCATGCTCCGAAGGCGTTGGCGAGATTGAACGCCGAATGGTTGAGTGAGGCGGCGAGCGTCTGGGCATCTCCGGCGACTTCCATCAGGCGGGTCTGGAGGGCAGGGGAGAGCATGATGATTCCGGCTGGAACCAGAAAGGTGATTGGCAGCATGGCGTAGGGCGAGGGTAGCAGCAGCCAGAAGCCCAGCATGAAGACAATGCTTCCCGTGAAGGAGACGATCACCGTCCGGTCGATGCTGCGGTCAACCATGGCTCCGCCAAACGCATTGCCCGCCACCATGCCCAGTCCCCATACGACCTGATAGACAGCCACGAGCCAACCCGGAAGCTGCGTCACTTCCGTCAGTCCGGTCGTCAGAAAGGTGTAGATCCCGAACAACCCCCCAAACCCGACCGCGCTGGTCAGCAGCGTCAGCAGAACCTGCGGGCGTTTGAACGCGCCGAGTTCGGTGAGTGCGGTTGCGCCCGGATGAGGCCTGTCACGCGGTGCGAAGAACCAGATCCCCACAAAACACAGAGCGCCCAGAGCCGCGATCGTGCCATAGGCCACACGCCATCCCACGTGATTGGCGGCATAGGTCGAGAGTGGCGACCCGATAACGGTCGAAATCATGATGCCTGACAGCACCCGTCCGACCGCCCGTCCGCGCCGGGCGCGCTCGACCATTGACGCGCCGATCAGCGCTGAAACGCCAAAGAAAGCCCCGTGAGGCAGGCCCGTGATGAAGCGCATGAGTTCGATGCCCGCAAAGCTGGGCATCAGGATGCTGCCAATATTGCCCGCGATGAACAGGCATAACAGGCAGAGCAGGAGCGTGCGGCGTGGCAGGCGCGCGCCCAGGATCGCAATCAGCGGCGCTCCGATGACGACGCCCATGGCATAGGCGGAAATAGCCCAGCTTGCCTGAGAAATGGTGATGTTCAGGGAGTGTGAGAATTCCGGCAGCAGACCCATCATGGCGAATTCGCCGGTGCCGATGGTGAATGTCGCCAGCATGAGGGACAGCATGGCCGGTTCGACACCGTGGGGTGGGCGCACCCGTTCGACGTCGAGAGGTTCGATGGAGTCCATAAGGAGAATTCCGGGAATGGAGGTCAGGACCGTCCTGCCAGTGCCGGATCGTGAAACGCAGTCGTGGCTCCCCATCTCGGAGGAGCCACGACGAACAGATCAGTTCTCGGTCGGCAGTCGGATGGTCTGACCCGGATAAATGTCATCCTTGGCCGTGACAAGCGGTTGATTTGCATCAAGCAGTTCATCGCCGGTGATGTCCTGCGGCAGCTTGTCCGCCACTTCGTCCAGCGTCTTGCTCGTCTTGATTTCCAGAAACTCCGGCTCCGGCGTTCCGGCCGGCACGGCAATTTCGGCTTCAACAGCCGAGACGCCTGCAACATTGCCTGCCGCAAGGATCATCTGGTCGCGGTCCTTGGCGTTGTCCGCCTTGCCGCGCAGATAGATCGTGCGATCGTCGATCACCAGATGGGACATGTGCATCTGGGCGAGGCCGAATCTTTTGAAGGCACGCTTGATGACGCTCTCCCCGGGCTTGGGGGGCAGAGGCGCATCAAGGGACTGCACCAGTCCTTCGAGGGAACCTTCGCCGATACGGCCGGCTTTGGGATTGAAGCGGTAGGTTTTCATACGGAAACTCGAAAAAACGTGTTGCTCCCCTTCAGGAGTGCTCGGGAAAAAGCGAAGGGGAGTTCCGGACAGTTAGCGCAGCCGGAGTTGATGTGGTTGCGTACTTTCCGCGCCCCCACTGCAAGAAAATGACATGGCTTGCAAGCAGGTTTTGATTGACCCCGCCCGGGGACTCCTGTAGGCGCGACGGCACAGCCGGAAACGTGGACGTACCGGCCGGTCCAACAGCGCGGGAGTCTGCAATCCCGCCGGTCCGGCATCTGGGTGCGCGCCCGCTCTTTCCAATCCGGGAAAGGGCCTACCGGCACAACAAAACGGACCGCCATGCAGCATGGGGCGGTTCTGATGAGTACAGGGGTCAACCCATGTCAAAGCGCCTTGAGAGCAAGTACAAGATCAACCGCCGCCTCGGCGTCAACCTGTGGGGCCGTGCCAAGTCCCCGGTCAACCGTCGCGAATACGGCCCCGGCCAGCACGGTCAGCGCCGCAAGCAGAAGCCGTCCGACTTCTCCATCCAGCTGATGGCCAAGCAGAAGCTCAAGGGCTACTACGGCAACATCAGCGAGAAGCAGTTCCGCAAGTATTATGACGAAGCCGTCCGTCGCAAGGGCGATACGTCCGAGAACCTGATCGGTCTGCTCGAGCGTCGTCTGGATGCCGTCGTGTACCGCCTGAAGTTCGCGATCACGCCGTTCGCATCGCGTCAGTTCATCAGCCACGGCCACGTCACGGTCAACGGCAAGAAGGTGAACATCCCGTCCTACCTCGTGAAGGAAGGCGACGTCATCGAAGTCCGTTCCTCCTCCAAGCAGCTCGCCATCGTGCTTGACGCTGTCCAGACGGGTGAGCGCGACACGCCGGAATACGTTGAAGTCGATCACCGTCAGATGAAGGGCACGTTCCTGCGTGTTCCGGTTCTCTCGGACGTGCCGTACCCGGTGCAGATGGAACCGAACCTGGTCGTCGAGTTCTACTCCCGCTGATCCTGAGCCGGGCCTCATGGCCCGGATCGGAACGCGACCGGAAAATGCCGGATGGGATTTCCCATCCGGCATTTTTTTGTGCCAGGGCCGTAGGCTTCCGTATCCTGTTGCACGGATAGTCTACTGGTCATTACTGTTGCATGACGTTTGCAAAGGATCCGGGGATGCGCACTCCTATCGCTGTGAGGTTATGCCTGATGCTTCCGGCACTGCTCAGTGCGCCTGCCCTTTCCAAAGGGATCAATACTTTTGTCCCGCCCGTGCACGTCCCGGTCGATCTTCCACGGAATTACGCCGTGACGTCTGCGCAGACCTTTGAAGGATCCGGGCATTACGTGGACGCCCCGCAGGAACGGGTCATGGCCCCGCCCCCGCTCCGTCTCACGCGTGTCGGCAAAGCCTGGCAGTTCCTGCGCAGCGTTCTGCCTGGCGGGAAAGGAGATATATCCAATTCAGGCACTCTGCATGACCCTGTCTCAGGGAGTGCCATCGGGAAATTCGGCGAGGCCTATGCCACATCAGGCCCGATGGGAACCGGAATCGCACCCCATGGGAACACCGTGGACTAAGCGGCTTCGTCATCAAATCGACATTTCCCTAAAGAGCAGTCCTCCCATCCCTTGACGGGGCATGGGTCCTTCTGCACATTGCCGCCTTCCCGATGGAATAGGCTTCGATCAGGGGTGTCCTCTGCTTCTGCTGCCCGGTGATCTGCCTGTCTGGGTACTCTGTCTGGGCACCATGAAGGTTCCAGTCCCGGGTCTTTCTTTTTGCCGGAGGCATCATGTCAGAGGCGCAGAGCGCTGAAATCAGCCGCGAGATCGCTCGCCGGCGTACGTTCGCAATCATTTCCCATCCTGACGCCGGTAAGACGACCCTGACCGAACGTATCCTGCGGGCGGGTGGCGCGATCCAGATGGCGGGCAATGTCCGCGCCAAGGGCGAACGCCGCCGCACGAAGTCCGACTGGATGGGCATCGAGCGCGACCGTGGCATTTCCGTCGTGACTTCGGTCATGACGTTCGAGTACGGCGACTGCGTTTTCAACCTGCTCGACACTCCGGGCCATGAAGACTTCTCCGAAGACACCTACCGGACCCTGACGGCCGTGGATTGCGCGGTCATGGTCATCGACGCCGCCAAAGGCATCGAAGACCGGACCCGCAAACTCTTCGAAATCTGCCGCCTGCGCGACATTCCCATCGTCACCTTCATCAACAAGATGGACCGTGAGGCACAGGACTGCTTTGCGCTGCTCGACGAAATTGCCAACACGCTTGCGCTGGACACGTCTCCGGCCACATGGCCGATCGGACGTGCTGCCAAGTTCATCGGCACATACGATCTGCGGACGCAGACAGTGCATACGAAAGAGCCCGTTGGCGAAGACGACCCCCGCATCATCCAGATGCGCGAGGAAGTCGAACTTGCCGAAGCCGCATTGCCCCTGTTCGATCGGGAGTCCTTCGATGCGGGCCATCTGTCCCCGGTCTTCTTCGGCTCGGCCATGAAGGAAATCGGCGTCACGGATCTGCTCGACGCGCTTGTGGCTTATGGTCCCGCACCCCGTGCGCAGCAGACCGAAACCCGCGAGGTCAAGGCTTCCGAAGATCAGGTTACGGCGCTGATTTTCAAAATTCAGGCCAATATGGACCCGAACCATCGTGACCGTATGGCCTTCGCCCGCGTCTGTTCCGGTCGTCTGACCCGCGGGATGCGCCTGAAGCATGTCCGGACCGGCAAGCAGTTCGCCCTGCACACGCCGCAGTTCTTCTTTGCCCGTGACCGCCAGCTTGCCGAAGAGGCGTTCGGCGGTGACGTCGTAGGCATTCCAAATCACGGCACGCTGCGGATCGGCGATACGCTGAGCGAAAGCGAAGACCTGCGTTTCACCGGTGTGCCGCACTTCGCACCTGAAATCCTGCGTCGTGTCCGCCTTGATGATGCGATGAAAGCCAAGAAGCTGCGTCAGGCTCTTGTGGAACTGGCGGAAGAGGGCGTGGTGCAGCTTTTCCGGCCGCAGGATGGCCTCTCGCCGATCGTGGGTGTGGTCGGAACACTTCAGCTCGACGTGCTTCAGTCGCGTCTGCTGGGCGAGTATGGTGTGACCATCGGTTTCGAAAGCACGCCTTACTCGCTGGCCCGCTGGATCACGGGTGACCGTGCCAAGATCGAGATGTTCCAGGACATGAACCGCTCCGCCATGGCCGACGATCTGGACGGAGACCCGGTTTTCCTCGCGACCTCCTCTTTCATGATGCGTCGGACCATCGAGATGAACCCCGATCTGGCGTTTCACGACATCAAACAGATCGGCATGTCAGCCGCGTAAACATCAAAACCCCGCTCTGCAAGGAGCGGGGTTTTTCTTTACAGCCCCATCAGGGACAGAATATCGGCAAAACTGCGTAGCGACGCACCCTGTATAACCAGCGTTCGTCCGATCTGGAGCGCTTTCTGTCGTGCCAGAAGCCGATCCTTTTCGGTGCTGCACACTCCATAATCGGCGACCTGCGCAAACCCGACTGTACGCCGGATCATTTCAAGCCCACAGAACCCAGCCGTATCGCGCAGAATGCCGTTCAGGAATGTCTCGATCAGATCCTGACGGGAAGCAGGTCCGGACAGAGCCCACTGATCGCCACCCTCCTTCGAGAGGCTGGAGCGTAGTTCTGTCGAGAATCTCTGCCAGAAGGCCAGCATTTCGTCTCTGAGGAATGCGGCCTTGTGGGGGGCGGCGCAGAGATGCAGCGCCAGATTGCCCAGATAAAGCCCGCAATCGAACCCGACCGGCCCCATCGTGGCGAACTCACCGTCAATGACGCGGACATCCGAACCGTCCAGCATGATGGAGCCGGTATGCAGGTCGCCATGAAGCAGCGCCTGCCTTGCTGTCAGGAAACGCTCCTGAAGCCGGCCAACAGCAAGATGCAAATTCTGGTCGTTCTGAAGTGCTTTTACATCCTCACGCAGACCGGCCTCCGGTTCCGGGTTGCGATCACAAACGCGGTACGGGTCCGTGAGGATCAGATCGACCGTAATGCGGGTGAGGGCGGTATTGCCGGAAAACTGCTCCAGCAGGAGCGCTCCGGCCTCAAACGGCTGGTTTACCCATCCCGTCGCCTGCACGGTTCTGGCCACATAGGTTCCGATCACGGCGGAAAATCCCGGAAGCGCACGATCCGCGATCAGCGCCGATCGCAGAACTTCATGAGCCGTCAGACATTCCATGACGATCAGAAACAGATCTGCATCATAGGCCAAGAACTCCGGCATCAACCCCGGAACGGCAGGCGCCACAGTCTGCATATAGCGCGATTCATACAGCGCCCGCTCCAGAGGCATCGGCCAGTCCGGCGCGACACGCACATGAGGCAGCGCCTGTTTGCAGCACAGTGCGTTCGTCGGACCCGTGACCAGAAACACCGTGTTGAGGTTGCCGTCGCTGACCTCCCGAATGGTCCAGTCGGCAGCCTTGCCGCCCAGACGCTCCGAAAGCTCCGGTTGCTGTGCGAGCCAGTCCCGCAATCCCGCAGCGTCCAGAATATGGTAGGTCATCGGTTTTGCTCCAGCATGGCGGAGAGGGTTGGGACGAGGGGCGCGGGCAGTGTCGTATCGGGCTGGATCAGCATCAATGTTTGATACTCGGCATTGCCCAGACGGCTGCAATGTTCTTTTAGCGCTTCGAAATTCAGCTCAGTGGTGATCTCCATACCGACATCCACAATATGTGTTTGCGGATGTTCACAGGCCAGAAGACAGCGCCCGATCTGACATTCCGCCTCCGACACCCCCAGTTCTTCAAGACATTCCACCATCAACTGGGCTGCGAGCTCGATCTGCGCTTCGCCATTACGGCTTTCCACATTGCCCGCCGGAGCGCCCTGCCAGTATCCGGACAGATAAAGGGACTGTTCCGAACGCTGCCCGATCACGATCCCGTCTGTCGTCCGGAAAAGGCCCACAACTGCCAGTGGGCGGAGAAAATCCGCCCCATACAAATCTGGTTCCCGCATCTGGGCCAGAACCCGCCTGTATTCTGACCAGTGCCCACGGATGATTTCTTCTTCGATCACATCCGCACAGAAAACACGCCCGTTATAGAGCATGGGGTGCGTCGCGAGCGCGGCATCCCAGTGCGATGCCACACGACTTTCGATTTCTGGCGGCAGTTTCGGCATAGCCCGCTCAACTCGAACCACGACCTGAGGGGCCAAAGGGGTAACGGGCCATGCAGATCGGAAATCAGACATCGATCGCTCCGGGCGGGACAGCGGGAAGGGTACCCTTCATGGACTGGAACCTTCGGCCCTGCAACGCTCTATCAGGGCATGTCCAGTCGGATCGAAACCGGGCAGTGATCCGAAAGACCCGCAGGAGCCGTATCGTTTTTATAGGTCATGACTCGCAGGCTGTCCGGCACGAGCCAGTTCCGTGCCGCATTGCCCAGCAGAATATGGTCGATGAAATATTCGCCGCCCCAGCAGGGACTGGCCTTGCCCGCGGTCGTTAGCATGACAGGCGTTTCAGTCTCGATCTGTTGCATCAGCGGATCATGCAGCGTCAGGCGCCGGTTGAAATCTCCCAGAACAGCATAGGCCTCGCCCTCGTCCTGCCGTTCGAGCATCCAGTCCTGCATGACGCGAACCTGCTGATATAGGGTAGGGCAAGAGTGTTGACGCTGGTTCAGCGGCTGGTCCCAGCATCCCGTCTTGAGATGCACGACAAGCAGACGCAGGCTGGCGTGCGCATCACTGATGGTGACATCCAGACCACCGCGAAGTTGATGGGGCGCATCTGGTGACGCGACATTGAGGGCGGAGAGTTCCTCATTGACCGTCACATGCAGATCGCGACGGACGGCGACACCCACCCTCTGTACTACCGCATCAGGCGTCAGGAGAATCTGATATGTTTTGGGGTTGAAAACCCGGGAAGCGGCGATCGGGCCGTCCACTTCCTCAAAAGCCACCACATCTGAGTCCAGATGTCGGGCATAGGCCGCGAGTTTTGAAAAATCGCGATGTTCTCCCCCCGGAACATCATCTGGCAGTGCTTCATCGCCCGAGGGGCGAAGGGTCAGCCAGTCCATGTTCCAGGTCGAGAGTTTCAGAATATGCGCCGAAGCCGTTCCCATGCTGGCGATCCCGATAAGACCGGCCAGCACTGAAGCCGTGGCCTGTTTCAGGCGGCCTGCCCTTCGGTAGCGCACATTTCTTCAAGCACGCTCTCGACGGTGCGTGTCTTGCGTGTGCTCTCATCAATGATGAGGATCTCGCCCTTGGGAATGTCGTAGAACCAGCCCTGTAGCTTCAATTCACCCTGCGCCAGCGCCCGCACGACGGCAGGGTGCGTGCGCAGATGCACAAGCTGGAGCATGACGTTGTATTCGGCCAGCGAACGGATATCTTCCGGGCCAGCATCTTCTGCCTTGAGGTTCCCAAGTGCGGCGCGGGCGGCTTCGCCATGACGCATCCAGCTCTTGACCGTCGGCAGATTGTCCAGCTTCGGCGAATTCAGATCCATCAGGGCGCCCATTGCGCCACAGTTGGAATGCCCGCAGATGATGACGTTCTTCACCTTGAGCGCGCCGACCGCATATTCGATCGCAGACGACACACCGCCCAGCATCTCGCCATAAGCCGGCACGATATTGCCGACATTGCGTACGATGAACAGCTCACCCGGCTCCGTCTGAGTAATCAGACTTGGGCTGATCCGGCTATCGGCGCAGGTGATGAACAGGGTTGACGGAGACTGGCTGGAAGCCAGGCTCTCGAACAGTTCCGCACTCTCGGGATAAACGTCCGTTTCGAATTTCCGGACGCCGCCCAGCAGTTTCGCCAGAGTATCACGACCACAGGCCATGGTGTTCTCCTTCATCTTGAACTACCGGGCAGTTAGAAGGCTTTATCAGGACAGGTAAAGCATGATTCCGGTCAACCCATGCTTTGTCACTGCCCTGACATACCATGATGCGATTGCTTATGCTGCTCCCAATGTCGTGCGCAGCATTGCAAAGACCGCATCCGCATTGGCATCCGGTCCGCCGGCCTGAGCCATATCCGGCCGTCCGCCGCCACCTTTTCCGCCCATCAGAGCAGAGGCTTCACGGACGAGCTTCACCGCATCCAGACGGTCCGTCAGGTCCTTGGTCACGGCAATCACAATACTGCCACGACCATCGGCATTGGACATCAGCGCCACCACGCCGGACCCGACCTGCTGGGAAATGCTTTCCGCCAGCCCCTTGAGTTCCTTGGGACTGACATCTCCCAGATCGCGGGCCGAAAGTGTGATGCCGTTGATGCTCTCGGTTGCGCTTGCACCTTCACCGGTGGCCAGTTTGCGCTGAAGATCGGACACCTGCGACGTCAGGGATTTACGCTCTTCAAGCAGCGCCGCCACCCGGGCCGCCGCATCGGTGACGGGAACCTTGAGCAGATCCGCGATCTGTTTCAGGCGGTTTTCGGTTTCCAGTGCCAGCGCTTCCGCGGCCAGACCGCAGACCGCCTCGATCCGGCGCACGCCAGCCGAGACACCGCTTTCCGAAACGATGCGGAACGGCCCGATCTCGCCCACGCGGCCCACATGCGTGCCACCGCACAGTTCGATGGAATAGGCCGTGCGATCATCATCGCCCTTGCCCATCGAAACCACGCGAACCTCGTCGCCGTATTTTTCGCCAAAGAGCGCCATCGCGCCTTCCGCAACGGCTTCGTCCTGCGTCATCAGGCGCGTCTGAACCGGAGCATTCTCGCGGATGCGGGCATTGACCTCGGCCTCAACCGCGGCAAGTTCCTCATCCGTTAGTGGGCGTGGCTGGCTGATATCAAAGCGCAGACGCTCCGGTGCATTCAGGCTGCCCTTCTGCGTGACATGGGTTCCGACCTGACGGCGCAGGGCTTCATGCAGCAGATGGGTCGCGGAATGATGGCCACGAACAGCCGTGCGACGGGCGTGATCGATCTCGGCATGAACCGCCATGCCCGGCTTTAGCGTGCCTTCGACAACCTTGCCGTAATGGACGATCAGATCGCCGTTGCGCTTCTGCGTATCCGTGATCTCGACGCGCAGACCTGCGGCTGTCAGCGTTCCATGATCGCCGACCTGACCGCCGCTTTCGCCGTAGAACGGCGTTTGGTTCAGCAGGATCGCAACCGTATCGTCGCCAGCAGGGGCCGAAGCCAGTTCGTCATTGCCACGGAAGATACCCTGCACTTCCGCATCGGATTTTTCCGAAACATAGCCGAGGAACTCGCTGGGACCGTGCCTGTCGCGTGCATCGAACCAGACCGTCTCGGCAGCGGTGTCACCCGATCCAACCCAGGCCGCGCGCGCGCGCTTGCGCTGCTCGGCCATGGCGGTCTCGAAGCCGGTTTCGTCAACCGTGCGTCCCTTTTCGCGCAGGGCGTCCTGCGTCAGATCGAGTGGGAAGCCGAACGTGTCATACAGCTTGAACGCCACATCGCCGGGGAGGGCTTCCGTTTCGCCCAGACGGTCCAGTTCATCGGAGAGCAGCGTCAGGCCACGCTCCAGAAGTGCTGTGAAGCGTTCTTCCTCGCCCTTCATCGTCTGTGCGATGAGCACCTGATGCTGGACCAGTTCGGGATAAGCCGCGCCCATCTGCTGGATCAGCGCCGGGAGCAGGCGATAGAAGACAGGCTCCTTCGCGCCCATCATATGTAGATGGCGCATGGCACGGCGCATGATGCGACGCAGCACATAGCCACGCCCTTCCTTGGACGGCAGCACGCCATCGGCGATCAGGAAGGCAGTAGAGCGCAGATGGTCGGCGACAACGCGGTGGCTGGACTTGAATGCCCCATCCGCGTCCTGATGCATCACATCAGCCGAGGCTTCGATGAGCGCACGCATGGTATCGGTATCATAATTGTCGCGTTTGCTCTGCATGATCGCGGCGAAACGCTCCAGCCCCATACCCGTATCGATCGAAGGGCGGGGCAGCGAGTCACGCGAACCGTCCGGCTGATCGAGGAACTGCATGAACACGAGGTTCCAGATCTCGACGAAACGGTCGCCGTCTTCGTCCGGGCTGCCTGGAGGGCCACCGAAGACACTGTCCCCATGGTCGTAGAAAATCTCGGAACACGGACCGCACGGTCCCGTATCGCCCATGCGCCAGAAGTTGTCGGATGTCCCAATGCGGATGATCCGATCATCGGACAGCCCGGCGATTTTCTTCCAAAGTTCCGCGGCGTCTTCGTCTTCCGCATAGACGGTGGCGAGCAGCTTTTCTTTTGGTAGTCCAAAATCGCGTGTCAGCAGCGTCCAAGCGAATTCGATAGCTTCGGGTTTGAAATAATCTCCGAAGCTGAAATTCCCCATCATCTCAAAGAACGTATGATGGCGCGCCGTGTAGCCGACATTATCGAGATCGTTGTGCTTGCCGCCTGCCCGCACGACTTTCTGCGCCGTGGTGGCGCGGGAATAGGGACGGGTTTCCTGACCGGTGAAGACGTTCTTAAACGGCACCATGCCAGCGTTGGTGAACAGCAGTGTCGGGTCATTCTGCGGCACCAGCGATGCCGACGGAACAATGCGGTGGCCTTGTGCACCGAAATATTCGAGAAAGGCCGATCTGATATCGTTGGTGCTGGTCATGATAAGGGAGCGTCAGTTCCGGAAAAGCAGGGAAATCGTCTGCCTGTCCTAGACTATTGTAGCGGCCTTGGAAATGCAGCCTTCAGTCATTGCGGTCATGCAGTCTGAAGGTGTTATTCTCCAGACCCGACAGATCCGGTTCGGGCTCCGGTGCCGTCAGTCCGGCAGCAGGGATCTCTACTGCCATCTGGACGAGTTCCAGCGGAGTTTCCGGTGTCTGGGCGCGAAAGACGAGGCGTCTCGAAAGATTGAAATTGGCGATCATGCCGCACAGTGCGCCTGCGGCCAGGGCCAGTGCAGGAAAATGCACGGTCAGTGGAACCGTAGCGTAAAGCAGGAAAACCATTCCACGGTTGAGGAGAAATCCGAACGAATTGGCCAGCAGGAATCGAAGCCATTGCAGGACCATATGCTGGTTGTCGTTGGCTGAGAGCCGAAAAGTCCAGAAGCGGTTGAGGCACCAGTTTCCGGTCGCTGCCACGAAATAGGCAATCAGCGTTGCTGCGACTAACCCTGCTGGCTGGCGCAGCAGGGACACAGTTCCCCAGTCCACAAGAAATCCGAGAGCCCCGACAATCCCAAAACGCAGGAACTGGTCAATGATTTCCGGGCGGCTGCGCGGATAAAAGATACGGCTGCGTCGCAAGGGAGCATGTCTCCGGTGTGTCGGGGTGGAGTGGCTCTAGCGTGCCGGGAAAGAGACATGCAAGGGCGTTCTGTCTTCAGTCTGGATGAGCGCATAAAAAAAAAGGCGCCCCGAAGGACGCCTTTCTCAGAAACCGAAGTCGAAGACCCCGGCGTCAGATCATGTCTGGATTACTTCAGGATGATCTCGACGCGACGGTTCTGCGGCTCGCGGGTGTTCGGGCCGGTCGGCACCAGCGGGTTGGATTCACCGTAGCCGTGGATGTCGATGGCAGCAGCCGGGACACCGTCACGGATCAGTTCAGCCTTCACGCTGGAAGCGCGACGGTTGGACAGGCCGAGGTTGTACTTCACGCCGCGCGGACCCGGGTGAGCAGCGGAGTTATCCGTGTAGCCGTTGACTTCGATGCGCGTCGTCTGGACGTGCGTGGAAGCCTGAGCGGCCTGGGCAACGATCTCACGGGCGCGGCCCGTCAGGTCAGACTTGTCCCAGTCGAAGAACACGAGATACGTGCGAGCCGGGGTCGGAGCGGGCGGAACGATGACAGGAGCCGGCGGCGGCGGCGGGGGAGCCGTGTCGAAGGCATAGCGCAGGCCCAGGATGAACTGGTGCGAGAAGCGCTGGTCGAAGTTCACGTTGCCCGTCCGACGGCCAGACTTGCCGTAATACGTGCCGCTGTAAGGGCCGTCAGCAAAGGTCTGGCCAACGAAGCGGTACTCGGTCGTGACGGCCAGGCCTGGAACGTTCGGGATGTCGTAGGCGGCGCCCACGATGCCCTGGTAAGCGAAGCTGCCCTGCGTGCCGCCCAGACGGCCGACCGTGCCGTTGTTGAAGTGCGTATCGGTCGGGTTGTAATGCTGCCAGAGGTAGCCTGCACCAACACCAACGAACGGCGTGACAGGAACGTTCAGGCCAAAGTTTGCCAGATCGATGTCATACAGAACGTTGACAAGGCCGCCATAAGCCTGATCGGAACCGCGAGTGGAACCCGGGGTTGCCGTGTGGCCGAGGTGATTGATCTGGGAGTAGTTGTACACGCCTTCGACTTCAAGACGCAGGCCGTTGCCGAAGCCCCAGCCGAACGAACCGAAGCCCGTGAAGCCGTCATGGTGACGGTACTGAGCGCTTACGCCATCGTTGGCGCCCTGAGCGGACGGGGAGAAGTGGGCGTGCTGGTTCTGGACCAGGTTGTAACCACCGCCGATGTTGACATAGGGGCCGGTGATCGTGCTGGCCATGGCAAGCGACGGTGCGGCGACCATCGACGTCATGGCAAGGAGTGCCGTGCGGAGACGCATGTTTTCGTCCTCTTAGTGACTAACGTTCGAGCCGTTGGAAAATGCTTTCACCAACGGACCCAGCGCGATGCATAAGCGCATATAGAACTCAGAGTTCCCGGCGACAAAGCCACTCAGGGTGTTCCGGCTCTACTCGGGGAAGGGGAGTGACATAAAAGCCACAATCCATTTCGCCCGCTTTACGATCTACGCCTCGCGTCTACGCTGCCTTAGCTCAAGGTTCCAGCCGACGCCAGAGCCTCCCGCAGAAAGCAGCTATGCAAAAGGAGTTGTAAAACAGCTATTTAGCCGAGGTATGACGAAATTTTAACATTCATCACGGGCGGCAACCCTCGCTTACAAGCAGATTACGCACTGTTTCTGCGGGAATTTCGCGTGTGGAGAAGGCTTTCCCAATTCCGCGCAACAGGACGAACGCAACCTTTCCGTCCTGCATTTTCTTATCCCGAGTCATGTGGCGCAGAAGTATTTCTGCCGAGAACGAGTCCCTGAACCAGTCAAAGCTCACCGGCATACCCAAACTGCGCAGATGCCGGTCCAGTCGATGCAGGTCTTCGACGGGGGCATAACCCAGCTCCACGGAAAGCGCCATCGCCAGATGAATGCCGATCGAAACCGCTTCGCCATGCAGAAGCCGCCCGTCATATTCCAGTTCCGCTTCCAGAGCGTGACCGAAAGTATGCCCAAGATTGAGTAGGGCGCGTCCTCCGACAGAAGCCTGTTCCTTTTCGTCGGCAGCCACGACGGCTGCTTTGAAGGCACAGGCGCGGCGTACGGCTTCCGCAAGAGCCGCGGGATCGCCTTCCAGAACATTCTGTCCGTAGTTTTCGCACCAGGCGAACAGGTCCGGATCTGCGATCAGGCCGGATTTGACGATCTCGGCATAGCCAGCAATGCGCTGACGACGGGGCAGGGTGGCCAGAGCGGACGTGTCGGCCAGAACGGCCACAGGTTGATGGAACGCTCCGATCAGGTTTTTGCCCGCCGCCGCGTTGATCCCGGTCTTGCCGCCGACGCTGCTGTCCACCTGTGAGAGCAGCGTCGTGGGGATCTGCACGAACGGCAATCCGCGCAAGGCCGTTGCTGCAACAAAACCGGCAAGATCTCCGACCACGCCGCCTCCCAGCGCCACGATGGTCGTCTTGCGTTCTATCCCCGTGGATAGAAGCCGGTTCATCACGTCGCCGTAACAGGCGAGGGATTTGCTCTCCTCGCCGCCAGAAACCGAAATTACGTCTGCACGGATGCCCGTTTCTTCGAAAGACGCCAGCAGGCGCGGCAGATGCAGTTCCGCTACGGTGTCGTCAGTAATGACGACCACGCGCTTTTGCGGCAGATGTGGGGCGAGCAGGGCACCGGCACGGGAGATAAGATCTGGCCCGATCAGCACGTCATAGCTGTGATGGCTGAGCGAAACATGGACCGTTTCCGGTCTGCGATATTCGGCCAGAACTTCCCGTACGCGTTGCACGCCCTGTTCCACGGTCTCATCCCCACAATCGATAATGATGTCTGCTTCGGCATAAACCGGATAGCGCAGCCCGACGAGGCGCTCCAGAACTTCGTCAGGGCGCCCCTGAGCCAGAAGTGGTCGTCCCGGACGGCCCGCAACCCGTTTAACCAACACATGCACGGGCGCGCGCAACCAGATCGAAACGGCATGGCGACGGACCAGCCGACGCGTCTGGGCATCCATCCATGCCCCGCCACCCGTCGCAAGGATGCAGGGTGGTCCATCAAGCAGGCGCTGGATGACGCGCCGTTCGCCGTCTCGAAACGCCGCTTCGCCATGGCGCGCAAAAATTTCGGGAATCGAGCATCCGGCAGCGCGCTCGATTTCGACGTCCGCATCGACGAACGGCAGACCACAGATCTGGGCAAGGCGCCGTCCGATGGTGGTTTTGCCAGCACCCATCATCCCGACGAGGACAACCGTGCGTGACGGAGTGCCATCGGATGAGAAAAAGGGTTCCGACTTGACTGAAAGGGAGAATGGCAGGCGTGACATGCCCTGCTACCTATCATAGGAGAAGGGACACGTCCTGCCCTCACTTCGAGACCTTAGTTCATGGCCAATATCGATCGTTCCATTTTCCGCCTGCCGTTCATTGGCGGAGCTGTTGCCGTCCTTCTCGTTCTGGGCGCTGGCGGAGCGTTCCTGCGTTTGGGCATGACCGCTACTCCGCCGGAACAGACCATGGTGCACAAGGATCTGTCGGGTGCGGCTTTTGCAAGCTCCGCCGCGCCACAGGCCGAGTTGCCAGCGATGCCGCCTGTGCCGACGGCCCCAACCGCCGTTCAGACGACGACCCAGGCGCCTGTCGCATCTGTTGCCGCTTCTGGCACGACTCCGGCAGCCCCGGTTGCTGCTCCCGCCGCTGCGCCCCTGACGCCTTCGACTCCGCTGCCGACGATGCCCGCTCCCAAGGCTGCCCCGGCGCAACCCATGCCTGCTGCTCCGGTCGCACCGGCCCCTGCTCCCGCGCACTGATCAAGCCATCATGCCGCGCTCCGGTGACAGCAGACATGTCGAGGCTTTCCTTGAGATGTTGGCCGCCGAGCGTGGTGCGGCACTGAAAACCCGGCAGGCCTATGCTTCCGATCTTGCCGATTTCGCAGCACACTGCGCACCCGTCTCCCTCTGCAACGCTCAGAGGAGGGAGGTTCAGTCCTATCTGGCCGAACTGTCCCGTGCTGGTCTGGCGGCACGAACCGCAGCGCGTCGGCTGTCGTGTCTGCGTCAGTTCTATCGTTTCCTGATGCTCGAGTCGGTGCGGGAAGACGACCCGACCGAACGCCAGCAGGCTCCGAAGATCGCGTCCTCCTTGCCCAGACCGCTCGACGAGGCGGAAATCCGCCTTCTGCTTGAGGTCGGTACGCGAGGGCACGAAAACGAACGCCGGGATATCGTCTCCCGTGCCGCGTTGGAACTGCTTTACACGACCGGACTGCGCATTTCCGAACTCCTCGCTTTGCCCGCGACCTGTGTGCATGTGCGCGGCCCTATGGTGCTGGTGCGGGGAAAGGGAGGACGGGAGCGTCTGGTGCCTCTGTCCCAAACTGCGCGCGAGGCTGCCGACCAGCTTGTGCATTTCGATCGCGATCTCGGCAGTCCATGGCTTTTTCCGGGGCGCAATCCGCAAAAACCGCTGACGCGACAGGGATTTGACAAGATCCTGCTCGCCTGTGCCCTGAAGGCCGGAATAGATCCCGACCGCGTTAGTCCGCATGTTCTGCGGCACTCGTTTGCGAGTCATCTTCTTGCGCATGGGGCCGATCTAAGGGCGCTTCAGATGTTGCTGGGGCATGCGGATATCGCCACGACCCAGATTTATACGCAGGTCATGTCCGAGCGCCTGCGACAGGCTGTGAGCGCGCATCATCCGCTGGCCCGTAAAGGCATGTCTGAACGCTTGGAAGACTGACAGAAACATTCCGCCTGTCGCAGGGACTGTTTCCCAGCGCGCAAGCGTGCTATCGGGCGGCCATGCGCCAATTCCTAGATTTCGAGAAGTCGGTCGCCGAACTCGAGACCAAAATCGACGAACTCCGCCAGATGGGCAGCCAGGGCAAGGCCTCCGGCACCAGCGGCATCAATATCGATGACGAGATTGCCCGTCTGTCCGAAAAGGCCGACAAGCAGCTCCGCTCGACTTACTCCAAGCTGACGCCGCTGCAGAAAGTGCAGGTGGCCCGTCACGCCCAGCGCCCCAAGGCTCTGGATTATGTGCGTCTGCTGACGACAGATTACACACCCCTGTCCGGCGACCGCGCCTTTGGTGACGATGACGCCATGATTGGTGGTCTGGCCCGTTTCCGTGGAGAGCCTGTCGTTATCGTCGGGACCGAGCGTGGTCACGACACCGAGACGCGCCTGAAGCACAATTTCGGCATGGCCCGTCCCGAAGGCTATCGCAAGGCGCAGCGCCTGATCGAAATGGCCGGACGTTTTGGTCTGCCGGTTCTGAGCTTCATCGACACTGCCGGTGCATGGCCGGGAATCGATGCTGAAGCGCGCGGACAGGCTCAGGCCATCGCGAAGTCGATCGACGTGTGCCTCAAGGCTCCCGTACCGCTGATCGCGACTGTGATCGGCGAGGGCGGTTCGGGTGGTGCCATCGCCATCGGTGCGGGTGATCGCATCCTGATGCTCGAACACTCCATCTATTCCGTGATCTCGCCGGAAGCCGCAGCCTCTATTCTGTGGCGTGATCCGAAGCTGGCCCCTGCCGCTGCCGAAGCCCTCAAGCTCACCGCGCAGGATCTTCAGTCCCTCGGCCTGATCGACCGGATCGTCCCCGAGCCTATTGGTGGTGCCCAGCGTGCGCCGGAAGAAGCCGTCATGGCAATCGGAAATGCGATTTCCGAAGAACTCGAGACCCTCAAAGGCCTGACGGGGCCAGCGCTGATCCAGAAGCGTCGGGACAAGTTCCTGTCCATGACCCGCACTCCTCTGCACTGAGGTCTTCCTGAAAGCCGCTGCCCCTTCGCAGCGGCTTTTGTGTTTTCAGACTGTCTGCCTGTGCGGCGGTTCACCCGCCAGCGGCTCGCGTCCGTGCGCCATGATGAGATCATGAATCGCCTGTGCGGCTTTCCCGACGATCGCGCTGTCATAGCCCTTGGCCACGAGGGCCACGCCACTTGCGCCGTCTGGCAGGTGATAGGGATAGGATCCCAGATCAATCGTCGGAAAGTTCTCCTGCAACGTCGCCAGATCAGAGGCGAAATCCCCTTCCTTCAATCCCGCTGCATGCCAGCTTGCGGAAACGAGAGGGGCGCCCTTTTCCATCTGCGGCACCAGCCATGCGACCATGGATGCAAAGATCGACGGCACTCCGGCCATCACATGCACATTGCCGATGCTGAAACCGGGCGCCACGGACACCGTGTTGAGGATGGGCGTTGACCCTTCCGGCAGATAGGCCATGCGCTGACGGGCGGCATTAAAGCGATCCGCCCCCAGCGCCGCTTCCAGCAGACGGAAACTTTCTTCATGACGAACCAGCGGGGCGCCCATGGCCGTGGCCACGCATTCGGCGGTGATGTCGTCATGCGTCGGCCCGATTCCGCCGGACGTAAACACGATATCGAAAGCCGCGCTGCATTCACGAACCGTACTAATGATCCGTTCCGCAATGTCGGGAATGACACGGACTTCCATCAGTCGGATGCCCTGCGCATTGAGCGCCTGGGCCAGAACGCGCGTATTCGCGTCCTGTGTGCGTCCCGAGAGGATCTCGTTGCCAATAACGAGAAAACAGGCAGTTTTTTGAAGCATGTGTCCGCTCCTGATAGTCTTCGCCACAGAACGTAACGGGTCGTCCCGCGTTGTCGAGAACAAACCCATTCCGAATTTTGGTTTTCATCAGGAGGAACCATGACCAGCAGCCCGCTTCACCAGCCCGAATGCCTCCTGGATCTGCATGCAACACTGGGGGAAGGGCCGGTCTGGATTCCCAGCGAAAAATCGCTTTATTTCGTCGATATCCCCGAGGCGAGGATTCACCGTTTCACACCCGCGACGGGAGCTCATGAAAGCTGGAGCGCGCCGGACCGTGTGGCCTTTCTTCTGCCGGTCGAAGATGGGACATTCCTTGCGGGCATGCCTGACGGTCTGCGCCGTTTCGATCCGAAGAACGGCACCTTTTCGGATCACAAGCTGGTCGAGCCTGAGAAACCCGGCAATCGTCTGAATGACGGCTGTGTCGATCCGCAGGGGCGACTTTGGTTCGGGACGATGGATGATGGCGAGGAACAGCCTTCCGGCTCGATCTATCGCGTTGTGCATGAAGGGGACGCCCTGAACGTGACGCATCATGATGAAGGCTATACTGTCTCCAATGGCCCTGCCGTCTCCCCCTGCGGAAAGACGCTCTATGTCTGCGACAGCCCTGAACAGACGATTTATGCTTTTGACATTCAGCCCGATGGCGAACTCGCGAACGAGCGGATTTTTGCGCGGCTGGAACAGGGATATCCCGATGGGATTGTGACCGATAGCGAGGGCACGCTCTGGTGCGGCGTGTGGGGCGGTTCGCGTGTGATGCGTTTCAGGCCGGATGGGACGGCACTACCATCCATTCCCATGCCTGTTACAAACGTGACCAAGGTTGCGTTCGGAGGAGACGACCTGAAGACTGTCTTCGTGACAACGGCCCGCAAGGGACTGGATGCCGAAACGCTGACGAAGGAGCCACAGGCCGGGTCTCTGTTCGTGTTCCGCACGGATGTTGCGGGTGCGCCCCAGCAGGTCTTCCGTCTGAACTAGCCCAGAAGCTCCTGCAAAAGCGGGATCAGCGGGAGGTCCGGGTCCGGCATGGGATAACGCCCCAGATCCGATGCCGAAACCCAGTCTAGCGTCTGACCTTCACGCGGGGTGGGAACGCCCCGCCAGCGCCGCACCACATACAGTGGCATCAACAGGTGAAACGGCCCGGCATTTTCGCTGACGAAGGTGAAGGGTGCCAGACAGGAGCCGGTCAGATCCAGCCCGAGCTCCTCGCGCATTTCCCGGATCAGTGCCTGTTCCGGCGTCTCATCGCGTTCGACTTTGCCGCCGGGAAATTCCCATAGTCCCGCCAGACGTTTGCCTTCCGGTCTTTTGGCAAGAAGAATCCGTCCCTGTGCGTCCAGAAGTGCGGCTGCCACGACCAGCAGAGTCCGCGGCTTGGACACTTCCACAACGGCAGGAGTCACTTCGGCCTGCTGCACAGGAGCCTCAACCGGCTCGGGCACTTCAGAAAGAAATGTCGTCCGGAGCAATTCGAACAGATCAATCGGACACTCCTGCCCGCGCGATACGAAGCGTCGGCTGGATGTGCCCGTTTTTGCGAAACCAATTTTGCTCAGAACCGCCAGAGAGGCAGCATTATCCTGCGCTGCGTCGGCAGTAATTTTCTCCAGACGCAGAACCGTCAGGCCCCATTCGATCACACGCCGGGCCGCCTGAGTGGTCAGGCCCTGTCCCCAGACGCTCGGAGCAAGCCAGTATCCCAACGAGCCGGACCGCCGGTCTTCGGACAGAACAAGGCCGATTGCGCCCAGAAGTGATCCATCACGGGTGATGGCGAAATGATGGGCGCTGCCCTGCGCGCTATCATGACGTGTGGAGGCGATCCACTGTTCCGCGAGATCGCGCGGATACGGAAAGGGCAGGCGACTGAGCATCCGCACGACGCTCCAGTCATTGATCAGACGATGGACGGCCGGGGCATCTTCCGGCTGCAGGGCGCGCAGAACGAGGCCCCCTGCTTTGAGTTCAGGTGTCATGTCAGGATTGTGGAACCTGCTGGTCTGTGGGTTTGTCGGCTGGAACGCCGCATCGGGCCAGAAGCCGACGCAGCATGTTGATGACCGGGAAGACTTCCTGATTGCGGTCGCCGCCCTGCTCGTTCCACGCGGCCTGTTCCAACTCCACGATGTCCCGGTCTTCCTTGAAGATCCGCTCCGTGAATGCGACGAGGAACGGCCACGCGATGTCCAGAACCAGCTTCGCCTTCGGGCGACGGATCGAGAGCAGTCCGAAGACGCGACAGGTCTTCTGTTCCGCATCCTGCGGGACATAGACGATCCACAGATCCATGACCGGCGGTTCGTCGCCTGTCGCGATGCGGAGTGTCTGGTACGGATATTCCGTCCGGATCGTCATGACGTCTTTATGGGCGTATTTCTCGCTCGCATCACGGCGCTCGCCGAAAATGAACGTCTCGCCCCAAGGCTGTTTGCCGCCGGTCCGGGCGAAACTGTACCGCGCCTCGACCAGTGTGGGTTCGTCCCGACCGCCCAGAAAGCGGGGTTTCATCTGGCCCATCTGTTTCATGTGCATGAACTGATGGTTCATATCCATCAGGTTTTCATGCATGAAACTGTAATGGCACGCGACCGTCTCGCCGAAACGGCGCGTCTTGTATTCGGGATTGCCAACCGATCCCATCTGCGGGAATGGTGTGCTTTCGGCTTTTGCGGGATCGCCCGGGAAAATGAAGATTAGGCCGCCTTCCTCGCGGCACGGATAGGTCCGCACGCCGTTCGGCAGCTTGCCCTTGCCCAGATACGGCACATCGATGCACCGCCCCGAACGGCCATAAGCCCAGCCGTGATAGCAGCACTGAACTGCTTCACCGCTGACCTTGCCGAGGCTGAGCGGCACCTGACGATGCGCGCAGCGGTCCTCCAGTGCAAAAACGCTGCCATCCATCGGGCGCACGAGTGCGATCGGCTGTCCGGCATAGCGCGTGCCAATCGTCTTGCCGCGCTTGAGTTCACGAGACCATGCGACCGGATACCAATAATCGGGATTGGACAGGACGCGCCGCAGATCTCCTGTCTTGCGGACCACATCCTCCACGGGAGAATATTCGCCGATATTCGGGTCGATCACCCGATCCGTGTCCGAAGGAGAGTTTTCGGCAGCAGAAGAGACAGAAAGCGTCTGCGACATGAGTATCCTGATCCGTGATGAAACCGCGACATTGTCTTGCTGAGGACAAACCTAACAGGCAAAGCCCCCCGACAGGAAGCGATCATTCATCCGCGCAGAGCGCGTCTTTCCCGCAACATGCGGCACAAAAACCACCGTTTTCGTGTCATTGAAACATCATCTAGCAATGCTGGCGCTTTTCGCAGTGTGCAGGCACGTTTAGGACACCGCTTCCCAAAGTTCACAAAACCCAGATTCCGGAGTTTCGTCCACGGTGCGAACCAGATCCCTGCTGTTGTCCTCCATCGCACTGTTCGCAGTCCGCCAGTCTGCTCTGGCGGCAGGGCATCAGCCTCTTCCGGCAGCCGATGATGCTTCGCCGGTGTCGGTGTCTGCACACCCGGCGAAGCATCATGCCCCGAAAACAGCTTCGAAAGCTGTTTCTGGCGCATCTGCACGGAAGAGCGCGGAACGTGCCGCACCGGCCCGTCGCAAGACCGAGGCTCTGGAATCCCACGCGACCGAAAGCGTCGCTGTTACGGGACGGCAACTGACGGGCCGTGATGCCGAGCAGGCTGTCTCGAAAGCCATCATGCGCCAGTATGTTCCCGGAACCAGCGCCTACAAGATGCTGGACCGTACGCCGGGCGTGAGCTTCACTTCCACCGATCCGTTCGGCATCGACAGTTTCGGCGCTAATCTCTACGTCCGTGGCTTCTTCATGAACCAGATGGGCGTGACGGTGGATGGCGTTCCCCTGAACGATCAGACTTACCAGTCCGTCAGCGGCATGAGCCTTGCCTCGGCCATTATTCCAGACGACATCCAGTCCATGCGGATGTCGCAGGGCGCAGGGTCTGTTGAGCTGCCTTCCATGAACACGCTGGGCGGGACGATCCAAATCGGCTCTTCGGACCCCGACGACAAACGCGGCGGTAAGGTGAGCCAGTCCTTTGGCAGCTATGGCTCCTACCGCACCTATGTCCGCTTGGATTCCGGCAAGCTGAACCAGACCGGTACGAAGCTCTACACCTCCTATGCCCGGACCGACGAAGGCATGTGGATGGGCAGCGGCGACCAGTTCATGCAGCAGGTCGATGCGAAGCTCGTACAGCCGATCAACGAACGCAGCCGCATGTCAGCCTTCTTCAACTGGTCCAGCCTTGCCCAGTGGAACTATCCCGATACGTCCATCGGGATTCTGAAGAATCTCGGCTGGCGCACCCCGCATCTTTATCCGAATTACGCGCTGGCTTACGGTATTGCCAACGGCACGCGCCCCTATCCGGCGGGTTATGATAGTGTTCCGGGTATCGATGGCTCCAATATCGCCATGTATGATGGCGGGCAGGCCGAAACCAATTACATGGGCGGTCTGCATTTCGACCTTGCCCTCACTGACCATCTAACCTGGAACAGTACGATCTACGGTCATAGCCAGACCGGCTATTACAGCTATACCGACAGCGACCCCGACGATCAGGTCGAGGGCGGTGCGCCTCTGTCCGAGGAAGTCTGGCAGAACCGTCAGGAACGCTACGGCTTCGATACCAGCCTGCGCTACAAATGGGGGCGCCATACGATTGAAGGCGGTGTCTGGTACGAGAACAACAACCAGCAGGCCGGGCTCTTCAATTACCGCGAGCCGATCTTGGGGCAGGGCGCACCGCTCAAGGCCGTTGGACCTTATGATGTTTACGGCCCGGCCTATCTGGAAGGTTACAACTTCCAGTGGAACACCAATGTCATGCAGTTTCACCTTCAGGACAGCATCCAGCTGGCCGAAGGTCTGACACTGCATGCCGGTTTCAAGTCCATGACAGCCACCACATCCGGCGGCGCACAGTATAACAATGCTGACTGGACGGGTGCGGACGCCCTGCCGAACGGATCGCTGACAGCGTCTCAGGCCTTCCTGCCACACATCAATCTGGACTGGCATATCAACCGCCATCACGAGATCTATGTGGACGTGGCCGAAAACATGCGCGCCTATGAAGTCTCGGCTTATGGCGTGGCAAATTCGGTCTATTCCGTGCAGGATCAGGCGACGTTCCAGGCTCAGAAGAAGTCTCTCGAGCCGTCAAAGGCCTGGGTCTATCTTGGTGGCTATCGCTATTCGTCCAAACTCCTTCAGGTGAATGCGACCGTCTATCACGCCAGCCTGATCCACCCGATTCTGGCCGCTGCTGTGGGCTCTCTGACCAATCCGGTTTCGCAGGTCATTGATTTCGGCCATATCTCCATGACGGGTGCGAATGGCGACATCACTATCACCCCCATCGACGGTCTGAGCATCAGCAACAACCTGAGCTACAACAAAGGCACCTACGACCGAAACGTCGATACGGTCGGCGGCTATTACGCGCTGGCTGGCAAGAATATCGTCAACTATCCGGCATGGATGTACAAAACATCGGTTGCCTATAGCTGGAAGGGCATGACGGCGCACTTTGATGCGAACTACTACAGCCGTCGTTACTACAGCTTCATGAACGACACGTCGATCGGCGGCTATTGGCTGGCTAATGCCGGTGCGCAGTATCGTTTCGGCAAGCTCAGTGTTCTCAAGGATGTCACGGCGAGCTTCAATGTCTATAACCTGTTCAACACCAAATACATCTCTATGATGGGTGAGAACGACAACCCCGCCGTGGGTGATTACCAGTCCATGGAACGCGGTGCTGTCCGCGAATTCTTCGGTACCGTCAGCGCGTCGTTCTGAACGACGGCAAGGCAGGCGGCGATTCGGTCCGCCTGCTTTCATCGTTAGGCATAAGCTGAAAGAAGTGCCGGGTCAGGGTCATCTGTATTTCGGCCCGTCAGGCATGCGCGTGCTGCGCTCACCGCCCGTCTGCCGCGTCCCGCTGTGCGTCGGAGCAACTGCCGTAGAACGCAAAAGTTTTTCCCTGCTCCCGCCGTCAGCATCATGAATGCAATGCTGGATGCCGCTTCGATAAAAGACGTCACTTCAAAACTACTCGCGAAGGCCAGAAAATCGGGAGCCATCCGCATGCTGGCGGCAAAACCATCATGCCCCAGCAGCCATGTGGCACAGCCTACAAATAGAATAGTCACCAACGCGAGCATTCCTAAAGTGTAAGGAAACTCTCTCACCCATCGGAAGGGTCGCGTCACGAGCCGATCACGACAGATTTTGCCGATGGATGTGTCTGGAGCGGCATAAGCCAGAAAGAATGCGGCGATTATCATCAGGATGATCATATTATTACTCTCGTACGTTCAATGTTTTGTGCGAGTAAAAACAGCCGTAAAATTCAGGCATCCTGTTCGGGTGTTACACCCAGTTCCGCAGCCAAATCGCTGATGAACTGCGAGGCCACGCGACCCGAGCGGCTCCCGCGCGCCATGGCCCATTGCAATGCCTTCCGCCGCAGTTCCTCGCGCGGAACCGGCAGCTTGTAATAAGCCGCATAAGCCTCGACGATCGCCAGATAATCGTCCTGTGTTGCGCCATACAGCCCTATCCACAGGCCGAACCGGTCCGAAAGCGAGACCTTTTCCTCAATCGCTTCGGATGGATTGATCGCGCTGCCCGTCTCGTTCTCGATCATGTCCCGCGGCATCAGATGCCGCCGGTTTGACGTCGCGTAGATCAGGACGTTCTCGGGCCGACCGCCGATACCGCCATCGAGTACGGATTTGAGAGATTTGTAATCCGCGTCCTGACTCTCGAATGAGAGATCATCACAGAACAGGATACAGCGGCGTTTTGTAGTCCGCAGAACGGCCAGCAGTTTTGGCAGGGATGAAAGTTCATCACGCTGGATCTCGATCAGGGCCAGTGTTCCGCCCCCCTTCGCCCGTTGTTCCTCGTTCACGGCCGCAACGGAGGCTTTCACGAGCGAAGATTTCCCCATCCCGCGCGCCCCCCACAGCATGACATTATTGGCGCTGAATCCTCCGGCAAAATGCCGTGTATTGGCCATGACCTGATCCATCTGCCGCTTTACGCCCTGAAGCAGAGATAGAGGAACGCCAGAAACTTTCTCGACTGGCGTCAGCATACCCAGTGCGGCCTGCCAGAGAAAAGCGTCATGTTTGTGCAGTATATCCGCGCTCGGCGGGGGCGGACTCATGCGCTCCAGACTGGCAGCAATACGTTCGAGAGCGCTGAGCAGGGCGTGGTCGGTCATGGAAAACGTTTCCGGTTTGAAAGGAGTTGAGATCAAAAGACATCGGCGCCACGCTTGACGGGCAGCCTCCGGACGATATGGTCCCCGCCAGCTTCACTCAAGACTGGACCCTGATATCCATGAGCAGTCTGTTCATTTCTTCCGCCCAGGCCGCCGATGGTGGTGGTCTGCTTTCCAACCCGCAGCTGCTTCAGTTCGCCCCGATGATTTTCATCTTCGTGGTGTTCTATTTCCTGCTGATCCGTCCCCAGCAGCAGCGCGCACGCAAGCTGCGTGACGAGCAGGGCTCCCTGCGCCGCGGCGACCGGATTGTGACGGCCGGCGGCATCGTTGGTGTCGTGCAGGCGACCCGCGATGACAGCGACGAAGTGGATGTCGAGATCGCTCAGGGCGTGCGCGTGAAAATCGTTCGCAGCACGATCACGAATATTACGTCGCGTGAAAAGCCAGCCAACGATTCCTGAACTGGAACTTGCAGAGCCGTTCACGAAAAAGCCCCGCCCGGAAAACCGGACGGGGCTTTTTTTGATCTGATGAACCCGAAAAGAAATCAGGCAGACTTCAGTTCAGCTTCGGCAAACTCGTAGTTGGCGAGCTTGTCCAGAAAGTTCGTGACATAGTCCGGACGACGGTTGCGGAAATCGAGGTAGTAGGCGTGTTCCCAGACGTCGAGACCGAGCAGCGCCTTGCCCTGACCTTCGGCCAGCGGGTTGGAGCCATTTGCCGTCTTCGTCACGGCAAGCTTGCCGGACTTGTCCAGTACCAGCCAGGCCCAGCCGGAACCAAACTGCGTCGTGGCAGCCTGTTTGAAGAGCTTCTTGAACTCTTCGACGGAGCCGAAGTCTTCAGCGATCTTCTTTTCCAGACCAGCCGGAATCTTGCCGCCCTTCGGGGAGAGGTTCTTCCAGAACAGGACGTGGTTCCAGTGCTGGCCCGCATTGTTGAAGACCGGCGCGATGTCAGGCTTGCCGTAGGAGAACGTAACGATCTCCTCAAGCGTCTTGCCAGCCAGTTCCGGTTTGCTTTCCGCGAAACCGTTCAGAGCCGTGACATAGGCCTGATGGTGCTTGCCGTGGTGCAGTTCCAGCGTTTCCTGGCACATGCCAGCATCGGCGAGAGCATTTTCGGCGTAGGGCAGGGTGGGAAGTTCGAAAGCCATGATGTCACTCCTTGGCAGAATAAGGCGAGGTGACCGCCCTCAGAAACGGTCGCTCCCGCGTATCGTTCTCATTTATGAGGAAGATTGGCAACGCTGTGTTCCATCGCACCGATGAGGGCCGAGTAATCCTCATCCGCATGCAGGCGGTTTGAAAGGGCCAGTGCCTGATCGGCAACAGCCATGCCCGGCATGAACGCACCGACCTTGCGACCGGCATCCAGCAGAAGTCCCATGTCTTTGGACATGAGACGCGTGGGGAACTGAGACGGGAACTCCCGGTTCTGGCCCATCTTCAGTTTGCGCTTGTGATGCGGGCTGACGACGGCCACCTGCTGAAGTGTTTCGAATACGACATCGCGGTCCAGTCCGGCGGCAAGGCCGTAAGACACGCCTTCAGCCACGATATTGAGCGTCGCGCCCATCACACCATTCACAACCAGCTTCAGGCGCGCCGCAGAACCCGCTGGACCAGCATGGATCGTCAGCTTGCCAATGACGTCCAGAACCGGCTGGGCCCGCTTCACCACGGATTCGTCACCGCCCACCAGCATGACCAGATCGCCGCTTTCGGCTTCCGGCGTACTGCCGGACATAGGCGCATCAAGCAGGGAAAAGCCATGTTCGACGGCAAGTTTTGCAAAAGCGTCCGCCTGATCCGGCGAGACGGTGGAGGTATCGAGGACAAGCTTGTCAGCCGTCAGAGCGGCAAGCGCACCGTTTTCGCCAGACAGGGATTGAATTTCCGCTGCATCGTTCGGCACGCAGAAAATGATGATCTCAGCGGCTTCGGCAATTGCGCGGGGTGAGGGCAGCATCTCCGTCTCGTCCTTGCCGCCTGAAGGCGCGAACGCCACAACCGGGTAGCCAGCCTTTCGCAGATTGGCGCCCATACGCTGAGCCATCGCGCCGTAGCCGATAAAACCGATTTTAGGACGGGGCATGGATACTGGCTCCTTATGATGCGTTACGACAGACTCACGCATCATAGGTGCCAGAGTTTCTCAAAGTCCGGAAATTGATCATGGCACTTTTTCAGTACCCCAGACCCCAGCCGTCCGAGATTACGCCGAAAGAAGCCTATCTTTCCCGACGCGCTCTGATCGGCGGTGCCGTAGCCCTGAGCGCGCTTGCCACTACGGCAAAGGCTGCCTCCCTCCAGACACATCCGGGTCCGTATTCCGGTAATCTGACGCCGACGCCACACGAAGACGTGACTCATTATAATAATTTTTATGAGTTCGGGATGGGCAAGGCTGATCCTGCGGCCCGCTCCCAGGATTTCCATCCGCTCCCATGGACGCTGGAAATTACAGGCCTCGTCCGCAAGCCCGTCCGTCTGGATGTCGAGCAGCTTTTGCGTTCTGCAGCGATGGAAGAGCGGATTTACCGGATGCGCTGCGTCGAGGCGTGGTCCATGGTCATTCCGTGGGACGGTATTCCGCTTGCGAGCCTGCTGAAGGATGCCGATCCCGATCCACGCGCCACCCATGTCGCTTTCGAGAGCGTTCTGCGCCCGTCGGAGATGCCCGGACAGAGCGATGGTCTGTCGGGGATTCAGTGGCCTTATGTGGAGGGTCTGCGTCTGGATGAGGCCATGAATCCGCTAACGTTGCTCGCACTCGGCGTTTATGGCGAAACGCTTCCGAACCAGAATGGCGCGCCCATTCGTCTGGTCGTCCCGTGGAAATATGGTTTCAAGGGCATCAAGTCCATCCAGCGCATTCGCCTGCTGGATCACGAACCGCCTACGACATGGAACCGCCTCGCCTCCGATGAATACGGCTTTTATGCCAACGTTAATCCGCAGATCGATCACCCGCGCTGGAGTCAGGCGACAGAGCGCGTCATAGGCGCACACTCCCTGTTCGGCGCCACACGACAGCCGACGCTGATGTTCAACGGATATGGCGAGCAGGTGGCGGATTTGTATCGCGGCATGGATTTGCGGAAAAACTTCTGATGCCATCAGATTCTGTGTCCGCCTTAAGAGCCGTAAAACGGCATTGGCGCGTCATTCTGTATCCGATCGGCATGATCCCGGCTGCATGGCTCGTCTGGCAGGGGCAGCATGGGGCGCTTGGTGCCGATCCGGTCAATGTGTTCGAGCGGTCACTGGGTCTCTGGGCCTTCCGCTTTCTGCTGGCCTGTCTGATGCTGGCTCCGCTGAAACGCTTTGCGGGCATCAACCTGCTCCGATACCGACGCCTCACAGGGTTACTGGCGTTTTTCTATGCCAGTCTGCATGTGCTGGCCTATATCGGTCTGGATCACGGGTTTGACTGGGGCGTCCTGTGGACTGACATCACGCACCGTCCCTTCATTATTCTCGGGATGAGCGCGCTGGTTCTGCTGGTCCCCCTCGCGCTGACCTCGAATGCGTTTTCCATGCGCCTGATGAAGCGGCGATGGAAGGTGCTGCACAGGCTGATCTACCTGGCCGCAGTTCTGGCGGGCATCCACTTCTTTCTGTCGTTCAAGACACTGAACGCTGTCTCCGCGCCGTATCTGGCTGGTCTTGCACTGCTTCTGTTGTGTCGTGTCCTGCCTGAGAAACGGAGATAAGTGGGCCCTGAACCAGAGCCCATCGGTTTCTCAGACAGTTGGACGCAACGCTGCACGGATTTTGGGAGAAAGCTCCGTCAGGGCCGAACGACGCTGAGTCATCATTTCGGCTGGGAATGGCGTATTGGGGAAATGGCATCCATCGGCCAGAAGCAGGCCATCGGGAAGATGGGTGATTTCGCCGGGGCGGAAATCAAGGCGAGACAACGGAATGCCGCATGCCCCCAAAACCACAATATGCGCGCTGATTCCAAGTGTGAGGACCAGTTTCAGTTTGGGCATACTCTGAAGCTCGGTACAGAGAGCGGCGCTACAGGCCTCGAGTTCGGACGGAAGTGCCAGCGGCTGTGGCGACAGGGGCTGCATGACTCTGGTGATCCGTCCCAGAATGGCCTCTGGTCCGGCAAGGGCTGTGTCGAAAACGATGTTGTTGGCGTCCAGAAAGGACGCCAGTGTCGCCGTGGCGTCTTCCGGATCGAGGCAGACAATCAGCATTTCGGCTGAGAGCGGCCCTGTTCCTGACCGCGTGCCTTCTGCAAAGGCAGGGAGCGGAGGCGGGGCGGGGATCGTTCCGGTAGAAGCCCGAGGGGTCATGAGTCGTTGGTCTCGTCACTGTTGATATCAGCAGGATGACGAACCGGCCCCTGTCGGGGAGGATTGCGTGGTTCGGCCTGACGCCGTGTGAACGACGGCGCGATGTCAGCCAGTTCCACAAACATATCCGCCTGGCGCCGCAGATCGTCTCCGATCATGGGCGGGGTCGAACGCATCGAGGAAATGACCGTAACCCGGACCCCCCGTGCCTGCGCAGCCTCAACAGCGCGACGCAGATCGGAATCACCGCTGATGATCACGGCGTGATCAAGGCGGCCCGACTGTTCCAGAAGATCCACTGTCAGTTCGACATCCATGTTTCCCTTGATACGCCGTCTTCCTGAAGGATCCGTAAACTCCCGCGCAGTTTTTAGCACGAGATGATACCCATTATAGGAGAGCCAGTCGGTCAGCGGACGGAGCGGAGAGTAGTCGTCTGTTTCGGGCATGGCGGCGTAATAGAAGGCGCGCTGGAAAAGGCAGGCATTTTCAAACAGTTTGCGAAGGCTGCGGAAATCGACTTCAAATCCCAGATTGCGGGCGGCGTGATGGAGGCTGGCGCCGTCAATGAAAAGGGCGGTGCGTTCGTTCTGGCGCAAAAGCATGTAGAGTAATCCTGATATATAAAATATGTCGCCCCACGCGAGAGAGGCAGAGGCTGCCATCCAGCTGCGACCAGGCATGGAGGCACTCGCGTTCAATTCCGGAGGTGGGGCAGGCGCCGATTGCATTCGCATGAACTGCATGTTATTGCCAGCGTTCTCTCTTATTTTATTCTTTTGTCTTACCCGAAGGGGGCCTGTCGCATGGCGCGCGTAACCGTCGAAGATTGCATCGAGAAGGTTTCTAACCGTTTCGAACTGGTCCTGCTGGCCGCCCAGCGTGCCCGTGGCCTGTCACGCGGTGAAGAAATCCGTCTCGATCGTGAAAACGACAAGAACACGGTCGTTGCCCTGCGTGAGATCGCTGAAGACAAGGTGAGCCTGCCCGTTCTGCGCGAAGGGATCATCCGTTCGCTGGCCCGTGCGCCTGAGCCGGAGCCCGTGGACGAAGAAGTTCTGGATCTTATCCCGACGGACCAGAACATTTTTGGTCTGCAGGATGTGTCTGCCGAAGAAGAGCATGCTCACATGGCTGAGAACATGTCTGCTGACGAAGCTGCTGCCATTGAAGCCGAACTGGGTGGTCGGGGTCGTCGCTGATCTCTGACCGGCTTTACTGAGGGAGGAATGCTTCATGCCTGATGCATCTCCTCCAACTACGTCCCCGCCTGTCGCAAGCGGGGACTTCAAGCCGTCCATCGCCGGACTGCTGAGGCGAATCGAAAGCTACGATCCGTCGGCCGATCTCACGCAGATCGAGGCTGCTTATGATGTGGCGGCCAACGCCCATAACGAGCAGCGTCGCGATAATGGCGACGCCTACATCACGCACCCTATTGCCGTCGCCAATATCCTTGCGGGTTTCCGCATGGATGCGACCTCCATTATGGTGGGGCTACTTCACGATACTGTCGAAGATACCGGTGTTTCCTGTGACTCCCTGAAAGCCCGCTTTGGCGAGGATGTTGCCGCGCTCGTTGACGGGGTGACGAAACTGACGCGGCTCGAACTCCAGTCCGACCGCACCAAGCAGGCCGAAAATTTCCGTAAGCTTGTTCTGGCCATGTCGCGGGATATCCGCGTTCTGATCGTCAAGCTGGCCGATCGCCTGCACAACATGCGCACACTTCATTATGTGCAGCGCACGGACCGCCGGCAGCGTATCGCCCGCGAGACAATGGATATCTATGCACCGCTCGCCGAGCGCATCGGTATGGACCGCGTCAAGACGGAGCTTCAGAACCTCTCTTTCGCCCAGCTTGAACCCGAAGCCGATGCAACGATCCGCGCGCGTCTGAACTTTCTGCGGGGGCAGGGGGCAGATGTCATCGAACAGGTCCGTCAGGAACTGATGGGCCTCTGTACCGAAACCGGGATTGACAGGGTCGAAGTTACGGGCCGCGAAAAATCGCCCTATTCGATCTGGGAAAAGATGCAGCGCCGGAACGTGGCGTTCGAACAGCTTTCGGACATTATGGCCTTCCGCCTGCTCGTTCCCACGCGTGACGCCTGTTACATGGCGCTCGGGGCTATCCATGGCGCCTATCCGATGATCGCCGGGCGCTTCAAGGACTACATTTCCACTCCCAAGGCCAACGGCTACCAGAGCCTTCATACCGGCGTGACCCTGCGCCATCCGCGCAACCAGAAAATCGAAGTCCAGATCCGCACTGCCGAAATGCACGATCTGGCTGAAAACGGTGTGGCGTCTCACTGGGCTTACAAGGAACATGCGACCCCCAGCGAGCGCGAAGCCGCGGCCCTGTCGTCAGCCTTTGGCGCGCCGACCCGCAAACTGCGTTGGGTGCAGGATCTTCTGGAGATTCTTGAGGACAGTCAGGCTCCTGACGAGTTCCTCGAAAACACCAAGCTGGAACTCTATCAGGATCAGGTTTTCTGCTTCACCCCCAAGGGGCAGCTGATTTCCCTGCCGCGCGGTGCCACTCCCGTCGACTTCGCCTATGCCGTGCACAGTCAGGTCGGTGATACCTGTGTTGGCGCCAAGGTAAACGGACGTCTGATGCCGCTGCGGCATGAACTGCAGAATGGCGATCAGGTCGAAATCATGACCGCCCGTGGCGGTACACCGTCGCCGTCCTGGGAGCGTTTCGTCGCAACGGGCAAGGCCCGCGCCCGTATCCGGCGTTTTGTGACGCAGCAGCAGCGGCAGGGCCATATCGACAACGGTCGTGCCGCCATCGCCAAGGCTTTCCGTCAGGAAGGCGTGGACGGTTCCGAAAAGGTACTCGACGGTATCCTCAAGGAACTTCGTCAGGCTTCGGTTGAAGATCTGTACGTCTCGGTCGGCAATGGCCAGCTTGGCCCCAAGGATGTCGTCAACACCGCTTATCCTGAACTGCGCCAGAGCGTTCGTGCGCCCCGGATGGTTCCTGGCCTCTCGCCCCGTTTCGGGCAGTCTCTCATGCTCGGATCGGGGCATGGTACCCCGAAGACGACGGCGCATTCCGGGAGCACGATCAAGGGGATTGGTTCCGGGATCGCCATCAGTTTTGCAGGCTGCTGTCGGCCCCTGCCGGGAGATCCGATCGTCGGCATTATCGCGCAGGGCAAGGGCGTCACCATTCATCGGCGTGGCTGTCAGAACCTGTCCAGTTTCGCAGATACGCCCGAGCGTTTTCTGGAAGTGGACTGGGATTACGAAGCCCTTGGTCGCCGTCAGGGCGCCGAGCCCTATACGGCCCGACTGTCGGTGGTGGCTGCCAACGAACCGGAGGTTCTCGCGACCCTGACAAACGTGGCTGCAAAGCACAATGGCAGCGTTCTCAACCTCAAGATCGTAAACCGACAGCTCGATTTCATGGAAATTCTGGTGGATCTGGAGGTAAAGGATCTGCGTCACCTCTCGTCCATGATCGCGGCCTTCAGAACGGCTGTAGGCGTCATGCAGGTCGAGCGCGCCAAGGGGTGATTTCATGATCCTCGGAATGGGGACGGATCTGTGCATGATCTCGCGCATTGAGAAAAGCGTCGACCGCTTTGGCGACCGCTTTCTCACCCGCGTTTTCACCGAAGCGGAACGCAGTTATGCCGACCGCCTTTCGGGAGCGGCGCGCATGGGCAGCTACGCCAAGCGTTGGGCCGCCAAGGAAGCCTGCGTCAAAGCACTGGGAACCGGCTTTGCCCATGGCGTCCAGCTTCAGGATATCGGGGTCTGTAATGGCCCGAGTGGTGCTCCTGAATTGCAGCTCTCCGGAAGAGCAAAGGAAGTCCTGCATCAGTTGACGCCTGCGGGACAGAGCGCCCAGCTTCTGGTCAGCCTGACGGATGATCCTCCGTTCGCACTCGCGCAGGTCATCATACAATCTGTTCCGTCGGGGCTGTCTGGACAGTCCGGGCCGATTGAAGCGCTCGCCAACGCCGCCAAGCTGCGTTAAGAGCGTCTGATGATCAAGGAGAACAGACCCGTGCAGGGTTCAGAAAGTACGGGTGACAAGCCCGCACGCCGCGAAGAGACGCTTGGCGAAAGCATCCGTTATTTCTGCGTGCTGTTGCTGGCGGTGTTTGCCGTGCGCTCCCTTGTGGTGGAGCCTTTCAATATCCCTTCCGGTTCGATGATTCCGACACTGCAGATCGGCGATTTCGTTCTGGTCTCGAAGTTCAGCTACGGATATTCCCGCTTTTCCTTTCCGTTTTCGCCAAACGTCTTCAGTGGCCGGATTTTTGGTTCCGAGCCCCATCGTGGCGATGTTGCGGTCTTCCGTTTCACGCGTGATACGTCCGTGGATTACATCAAGCGCATCATCGGTCTGCCCGGCGACCATATCCAGGTCACGGGAGGGCATCTGATTCTCAACGGAATCGAAGTTCCCCGGACGGCGCTTGGTCATTACGAGGTACTCGACGAGAACAACCGCCTCCTCAGTGGTGAGCTCTATCGCGAAAGCCTCCCCGGAAGCGGCGGACGTCCTCCGGTTGAGCATGATATTCTCAAGCTGACGGATGACGGTTTCGCAAACGACACACCGGAATATGTGGTTCCGGAGGGATCGTTCTTCGCCATGGGCGATGACCGTGACGACAGTGCCGACAGCCGTTTTCAGGGTGATGGCCCGGACGATCTCGGGTTCGTGCCCATGCAGAATCTTGTTGGTCGTGCGCCGATCGTCCTGTTTTCAATGGATATGCGCCATCCCGCATGGCAGTTCTGGTACTGGCCGACCGAAATCCGCTGGAACCGCTTCCTGCATCTCGTCACATGAAGCTCTCCTCAACAGACGCCCTAGCGTCGATGCAGTCAGCGCTCGGGCATGATTTTGCAAAGCCTGAACTGCTGAGCGAAGCGCTGACCCACCGGTCTGCCGTGTCCGGCCGTGATCCGCGTCGCGCGCGTCGTAGCCAGCGCCCCAAAGGCACGGGTTCGAACGAGCGTCTTGAGTTCATCGGAGACCGCGTTCTGGGTCTGCTGATGGCGGAATGGCTTTTAGAACGCTATCCGGACGAGCAGGAAGGTGCGCTCGGGCCGCGCCATGCCCATCTGGTGTCCCGCACGGTTCTGGCTGAAATCGCCGATCAGGTCGGGCTTTCCGGCTGCCTCCAGATCTCTCCGCATGAGGAAGATGCCGGGATCCGGCGTCTGTCCAGCATCCGGGCTGATGCGATGGAGGCTCTGCTGGGGGCGCTGTATCTGGATGGCGGTCTGCAACCGGCGCGTCGTGTGGTCCGCCAGTACTGGCAGCACCGGCTCGATACTGCCGACCGGCCGCACAAGGAGCCCAAGACCTTGCTACAGGAATATATGCTGTCGCAGGGTCTGCCGCTTCCGAATTATGAACTCCTGTCTTCGGATGGACCCTCCCATGCGCCCGTTTTCCGTGTCAGTGTGACGACGCTCGGGCAGACGGGAACGGGAGAGGCCGGCAGCAAGAGGCTGGCAGAAACGGCAGCGGCAACCGCCCTGCTGAAACGTCTCGGTCAGAATGTGGCGTCCTGAGATGTCATCAACAAAGGATCAGAACATGACCACGCGCTGCGGTTTCGTGGCTCTCGTCGGGGCTCCGAACGCGGGGAAATCCACCCTGCTCAACCGGATTGCCGGAGCCAAGCTGTCCATCGTCAGCCCCAAGGCGCAGACGACCCGTTTTAGGACGCTGGGCATCGTCATGCAGGAAAACGCCCAGATTATCCTCGTGGATCTGCCGGGTATCTTCAAGCCACGCCGCCGTCTCGACCGGGCCATGGTCAACGCTGCCTGGTCGGGATCGCAGGACGCGGATCTGACGCTGCTTCTGGTGGATGCGAAGTCGGGTCTGCGCGAGGACGTCCGCGAAATCATTGCGAAACTCGCGGAGAGCAAGGGCCGCATCTGGCTCGTTCTTAACAAGACGGACCTCGTGGAGCGTGGCGAACTGCTTCCTCTCACGCAGGAAATCGGCGGTCTGATCAGCGTGGAGCATGTCTTTATGCTGAGCGCGCGTTCGGGCGAGGGCGTGAACGATCTCATGGCCCGTCTGGCGACCGAACTGCCGGAAGGTCCGTTCCTGTATCCTGAAGACGACCTGACCGACCTGCCGGATCGCCTTCTGGCTGCCGAACTGGTTCGTGAGCAGATCTTCATGCAGACGCATGAGGAAATTCCCTATCAGGCCACGGTCGAGACCGAGAGCTTCAAGGAACGTCCCGATGGCTCAGTGCGGATCGAGGTGACGATCTATGTGTCCCGTCCCGGACATAAGGCCATTCTGATTGGCGAGGGCGGTCACAAGATCAAATCCCTCGGGGCACGGGCGCGAATGGAGCTTCAGGAGCTTCTCGACCGCAAGTGCCATCTCTTCCTGAACGTCAAGGAGCGTGCAGGATGGGACGAGGAAAAGGCCCGGCTTCGCGCCATTGGTCTGGACGACTGAAAAACACAGGTGCCGGAGCGTTTGAAATCCGGCATCCTGACATCGCTTGTTCCAATCCCGTTGCGTCTGTATGACGGGCGCAAATCAAGACACCACATCCAGCCGGAGACGGGCATGACGATCGAAAACCCAGAACAGAGCTCCTCCTACAAACGTGTCCTGCTCAAGGTGTCCGGCGAGGCGCTGATGGGCGATGGACCGTCAGGAGTCGATCCCGCGATGGTGGACATGGTTGCCGCCGATATCGCTGAAGTGCGGGCTTCGGGTGTGGAAGTCTGCCTCGTCGTCGGCGGTGGTAACATTTTCCGCGGTCTGGCCGCGGCCGCCAAGGGTATGGATCGTGCTCAGGGTGATTATGCCGGCATGCTGGCAACCGTCATCAATGCGCTGATGCTACAGAATGCGCTGGAGCGCCGTGGCATGGAAACGCGCGTCATGACCGCGATCCAGATGGCCTCGATTGCCGAGCCCTATATCCGTCGTCGCGCCGTGCGCCACATGGAAAAGGGCCGCGTCGTCATTTTCGCCGCCGGTACGGGCAATCCGTTCTTCACAACGGATACGGCGGCCGCCCTGCGTGCCAACGAGATGGAATGCGACGCGCTCTTCAAGGGAACGCAGGTGGATGGTGTTTATTCCGCCGACCCGCGCCGTAATCCGGACGCCCAGCGTTACGACCGCCTGACCTATCTTGAAGTCCTCGCCCGCGATCTGAACGTCATGGACGCTGCGGCCATCAGTCTGGCCCGCGAAAACAGATTGCCCATCGTGGTTTTCAACATGCATGCTCCCGGCTCTTTCAGCGCGGTCATGCGTGGGGAAGGGCGTTTTACCAAGATTATCGAAGCGGACTGATCTTCGCATTTTCAACGAAATCTTCAGGCTTTGTCCTGAGACCAACGTCGAACTGAAAGGAACAGCTCATGCCTGCTGACCTGAATGACCTTCTTGCCGATCTGACCCGCCGTATGGACGGCGCGATCGAAAGTCTGCGCCGGGACCTTTCCGGCCTGCGTTCGGGCCGTGCCAGTCCGAACCTTCTGGAGCCGGTCCGCGTCGAAGCCTACGGGTCCGAGGTGCCGCTGTCACAGGTCGGCTCCATCGCCGTTCCTGAGGCTCGGATGCTGACGGTTTCCGTCTGGGACCGCACGGTCGTGGGCGCCGTCGAACGCGCCATCCGCGACAGTGGTCTCGGCCTCAACCCGTCCACGGACGGCCAGACAGTCCGCGTGCCCATTCCGGCCCTGACCGAAGAGCGTCGTAACGAACTCGCCCGTGCCGCCGCCCGCTATACCGAGAACGGCAAGATTTCCGTCCGTGGCGTACGTCGCGACGGTATGGAGCAGACCAAGGCTCTGGAAAAGAAGAGCGAGATCAGCCAGGACGATATGAAAACCTGGACGGATGCCATCCAGAAGCTGACGGACCAGTACATCAAGAAAGTGGACGATATTTTCGCGGACAAAGAACGCGAGATCAAACAGGTCTGATTGCGCATTTGCCCTTAGGATCTTTTCCCCGCTCTGAAGGTACGGTCTCCTCTCCCGCCGGGGGAGGGGCGAACGCCGTTCCCGTCCATGTCGCTGTGATCATGGATGGAAATGGCCGCTGGGCACGTGCGCGCAGACTCCCGGTCATCGCAGGACACCGTCAGGGTGCGGAATCCGTGCAGAAATGCGTCCGTGCGGCTATCCAGCAGGGTGTGCGGTACCTCACGCTCTATGCATTTTCTTCCGAGAACTGGCGGCGTTCGACGAAAGAAGTCGGGGATCTGACGTCTCTGCTGCGCTTTTATCTGCGCCACAAGATCAACGAACTTCATGCGCAGGGTGTCCGACTGCGGATCATCGGCGAACCGGAGCGGTTCGAAGGCCCTCTGCGTGAAGAGCTTCGTCGCGCTGAAACCCTCACGCTTCACAACACGACGCTGACCCTCACGCTCGCGTTGTCCTATGGAGGACGTGCGGAAATCGTACAGGCCGCCCGCCGTCTCGCTGAAGATGCTGTTGCAGGCCGGATTACACCTGACAGCATCACTGAAAACACGCTTCATGACGCGCTTCAGACAGCCGATATGCCTGATCCCGATCTGGTAATCCGGACCAGTGGCGAATGTCGGCTGTCCAATTTCCTGCTCTGGCAGAGTGCGTATGCCGAGCTGATTTTCATGGACGTGCTCTGGCCCGATTTTGGTGAGTCAGAATTTCTGGATGCCCTGTCACGCTTTGCCGGTCGTCAGCGCAGATTTGGTGGACGTCCCGCATGAGCAGTGCTTCAGCACGCTGGTCCGATCTGAGATTGCGTCTTCTATCGGCCGCGGTCCTCGTGCCGGTTGCGGCTTTCTGCATTTGGCGCGGTGGTCTGGTCTATGATGCCCTGATCCTGCTGGCGATGTTCGGTCTGGTCTGGGAGGGCGAGACGCTTATTCGCCAACCTCTGAAGACGTGGCGTGGCGGTCTGCTGCTCGCCTGGCCCGTAATTGCTGGCCTTGCTGCCCTGAAAGGGGAGTGGAGCGCCGCCTTCTGGATGATCTGGCCCACGCTGCTTTTTGGCTTTCCTGCCAGCGTTCCTGTCATAACTTCCATTGTTGGTGGCCTGTCGCTTTTGTGGCTGCGTCATCTGCCTTTCGGGATGGCCTCCGTTCTTTTCGTTCTGTCTGTCGTGATTGCCAGCGACAGCTTTGCGTATCTGACAGGTCGTGTTTTTGGTGGCCCGAAGCTCGCTCCGTCCATTTCTCCGGGCAAAACCCGCTCCGGCGCGATCGGAGGGCTTCTTGGAGCGTCTCTGGCGGGCGGTCTTGTCGCTTGGCTGGCCGTACCGGGGACGCAGATCGGTGGTCTGATCTGCGGTGCGGTCTTGGGAATTTTTTCCCAAAGCGGGGATCTTCTGGAAAGCGCGGCCAAACGTCGGTTGGGCGTGAAAGATTCAGGACGCCTCATCCCCGGACATGGCGGCCTTCTGGATCGCTTCGACGGTCTTCTCGCAGCGGCTCCTGCGGCGGCCCTGTTATCTCTTGCGGTGGCAACGCAGCCTTTCTGGTCCATCCTTCCTGCACATTTACCTACTTCTTACGGGAGTTCTTCGCATGACTGACGGTTCTGCACGGTCCACACGCCGTCGCATCACAGTGCTGGGCAGCACCGGCAGTATCGGAACCTCCACGGTCGATCTCCTCGCCCGAATTCCGGATGAGATCGAAGTGCGGGCGCTGGTTGGAGGCTGCAACGCGTCGCTTCTGGCAGAACAGGCCCGTCTTTTGAATGCCGAAGTGGCTGTTCTGCATGACGAAAGCCGTCACGACGAACTGAAATCGCTGCTGGCAGGCACTGGCATCCGGACGGCCGCCGGTCGTCAGGCTGTGATCGAAGCGGGGGCCATGGAAGCCGACTGGACCATGGCTGCGATTACGGGTGCTGCGGGTCTGGAGCCCACACTGGCTTCCGTTCGCAACGGACATGCTGTGGCTCTGGCCAACAAGGAAGCGCTCGTTTGCGCGGGCGATGTCATGCTGCGTGCCGTGTCTGAAGCCGGAGCCACCCTTCTGCCCGTCGATTCGGAACATAACGCCATCGCCCAGTCTCTGGGCGGCTGCGATATGGAAACCGTTGAAAAGATTATCCTGACGGCGTCCGGTGGTCCGTTTCGTCAATCGACGCTTGAAGACATGCGTGCAGCCACGCCGGAAAAAGCTCTGAAGCATCCGACATGGTCGATGGGCGCCAAAATCACGATCGATTCGGCGTCCATGGCCAACAAAGGTCTGGAAGTCATTGAAGCTGCACGCCTGTTCGGCCTGACTGAAGACCGGATCGATGTTCTGGTTCATCCGCAGTCTGTCGTGCATGGTCTCGTGCAGTTCCGGGACGGCAGCCTCGTCTCGCAGATGGGCTCTGCCGATATGCGTATTCCCATTGCCCACACGCTCGCCTGGCCCAAGCGGATGGAGACGCCTTGCGGACGTCTGGATCTGGCCGCCTATGGCCGTCTGGAGTTTGAAGCGCCGGATGAAGTGCGGTTTGCCCCGCTTCGCCTTGCCCGGCAGGTTCTGCGGGCAGGCGGTGCGGCCCCAGCCGTGTTCTCTGCTGCCAACGAAATCGCCGTCGAGGCCTTTCTGAACCGCCGTATCGGGTTCCTCGGTATTGGTGAGACGATCGACGCTGCCCTTCAGGCCATGACTGAAAATCCCGAACTCAAAAGTCTGGATGATGTCCTGCACTGGGACGCGCGAGGCCGGGAGCTTGCCGAGGCTCATATCCTGCGAACCAGCGGACATCTGCGAAACCACCTCAGCGAGGCCGCTCTGAATGCATGATCTTCTGCGGACCATTCTGGCCTATGTCCTGATTCTGGGCATTCTCGTTTTCATCCACGAACTCGGGCATTATCTGGCGGCGCGCTGGCGTGGTGTGAAGGTCGATACATTTTCGATCGGCTTCGGCCCCGCACTCTATCGTTGGCATGACAAGTCCGGGACCGAGTGGCGGGTCAGCGCCATTCCTCTGGGCGGTTTCGTCAAGCCGCACGGCTTTGAAGGTCCGGAAGATGCGACCGAAGAACAGAAAGCTGCGTGGATTCCAGGGCGAACATTCCATGACAAACCCGTGGGATCGCGGGCGATCGTCATTCTTATGGGGCCGGTCTTCAATTTCCTCTTCGCCATTCTGGCGTTCACGGTGCTGTTCGCAGTCGTGGGCAAGCCGGAGCTTCATGGCGATATCTCACAGGTTGTCGTGGGAAGTCCTGCGGACCGTGCCGGAATCAAGCCGGGCGACGTGATTACCCGGATTGGAGAGACCCACATCCTCGGCGCCGAGGATGTGATGAACACCGTCTCTTCCCATCCAGGTCAGCAGACAGTTCTCGGGATCCATCGTGGTGCTGAGAATCTCAGTTTACCTGTCACATTTGATACCGTGAAAAATGGGGGTCATGAGATGGGTAGCCTCGGGGTTGCTTTTGCCATTTCCCGCGGACGTCCGGTCTCGCTTCCCTCAGCTTTCATTATGGGCATTGAGGAAACCTGGGACAAATCGATCATGACCTTGCAGGGCGTCTGGCAGATCGTCAGCGGCCAGCGGAGCGCCAAGGAACTGGGAGGTACGATTCGCATCGCACAGCTCTCAGGACAGGTCGCCAGCTACGGTCTGGCCAGCATCATCTCCTTTATGGCCCTGCTTTCGATCAATCTTGGCCTGATCAATCTCTTTCCAATTCCCGTGCTCGATGGGGGGCGTCTGGTCTTTTATGCTTGCGAACTCGTCCGCGGTCGCCCGGTTTCGCGCCGTGTCCAGGAGATCAGCATGCAGGTCGGAATGGCGCTGATCGGCGCTCTTTTCCTCTTTTCGACATTCAACGATCTGACCAACATCGGACTGTTTCACTGGATCTTTCACGCAGTAAGCTAAATATTCTGAAAAGACTTGTGATACAGTTGAACACGTCAGGGCATCTTGCGCGGGGCAGGGGTTATCGGATACCTCGGCCAGTGGCGTAACGTGTCAGTCGCCTGCAAAAAATATGTTACAAGGAAAGCCGGTTTGTCAGGATCACGGTCAAGAGGTTCCCGGTCTTCGAACACGCGTCTGATGCTTCTTGCATCAGCCTGTCTGCTGCCGGTCGTCCTCGGAACAGCTCAGGCGCGTTCCGTTCGTCATCAGGCCCCGGCATCAGCCCCCGGCGGAAACATCATCCAGGCGATCTCGGTCAAGGGAAACACCCGGATCGAGACGAGCACGGTGCTGTCCTACATGGTCGCCCAGCCGGGTGACACGTTCAATCAGGACGACCTCGACCGTTCTCTGAAGACGCTTTACGCCACTGGTCTGTTCAAGGACGTCACGCTGCACCGCGACGGCAACACGCTGCTCGTGGATCTCGTCGAGAACCCGATCGTCAATCGCATCGTTTTCGAAGGCAATCATGCGCTGAAGGACGAGGATCTCCGCAAGGAAATCAGCCTGCGTCCTCGCGCGGTGTTTTCGGCGGAAACCACGGCGGCCGACCGTCAGAAGATCCTGAACCAGTATGCCGGCAAAGCCCGCTTTGGCGCGACTGTCACGCCGCAGATCGTCAAGCTGTCTCATAATCGCGTCGATGTGGTGTTCAACATCAACGAAGCCCAGCAGACGTTGATCAAGAAGATTGTCTTTGTCGGCAATCACGCCTTCAGCGAAGCGCGTCTGGCACAGGTCATCTCGTCCAAAGAATCGATCTGGTACCGCTTCTTCTCGTCTTCGGATGAATACAATCCCGAGCGCATCAAGTACGATGCCGAGCTGCTGCGTCGTTTCTATCTGCATAACGGCTTTGTGGATTTCCACATGGTCGATGCAACGGGTGAGCTTTCTCCCGATCACAAATCTTTTTACATCACCTTCACTGTCCATGAAGGTGACCGGTATCGTCTGGGCAAGATGGACGTCCGTTCCAGCGTGCGCCATGTGACGCCGGAAATGCTCCGCCCGCATATCGAGCTGTTCCAGCACCAGATTTATGACGGCACGGCGATCCAGAACAACACCAAGAACATGCAGGAATGGCTGCAGGCTACGGGTCATCCGTTTGCCATGGTCCGTTCGGAAATCGCCCGGAACCCGGAAAAGCGTGTTGTCGATCTGCTGTTCGATGTGACCGAGGGCCCGCATGTCTATGTCGAGCGCATTGATATCAATGGCAACACCATCACACATGACGACGTAATCCGCCGGAACCTGCCGATGGCGGAAGGGGACCCGTACACCCCGTTCGATCGCAAATATTCCAAGCTGGGTCTTCAGGATCTGGGATATTTCAGCTCCGTTTCCGTTGATCAGACGCAGGGCTCCGCGCCCGACCGCGTCAACGTTTCCGCAAACGTGGTCGAAAAACCGACTGGCGAATTCTCGCTGGGTGGTGGTTATTCGACGGACGTTGGTATCCTTGGTAACGCCTCGATCAAGCAGCACAATCTGCTCGGAACGGGTGTGGATGCCGGTATTTCCGGTACGGTCGCCTATTACGAAAAACAGGCCGACATCTCGATCACGGATCCGTACTTCCTGAACCGCAATCTTGTGGCGGGCGCGGATTTCTACTTCATCCAGAACAACTACCAGACGTATCAGAGCTATAAGGAATCCCAGTACGGCATGAGCCTGCGTCTGGGTTATGCCTATAACCGCTATCTGTCGCAGTCGTGGAACTATACCCTCGTTGATCGTCAGGTCGGTAATTTCTACGATGCTTCTGCGGTTGCTTCTGATCCGAGCCTGATCCAGTGGGTCCCCTCGATCTATGTCCAGCAATCTGCTGGCTGGTCGTTGCTGTCGCAGCTCAGCACGTCCATAACCTATGATCGTCGTGACCAGCGGGCAAAGCCGCACTCCGGTTATATGTTTAAGGTTGGTGGTGACTTTGCGGGTCTAGGCGGTAACTCCAAATATGCCCGCGTTAAGGCTGACGGCGCCTATTACCTGCCGCTTGATGACCTGACCGGAAACCATGACTGGACCTTCCAGTTCAAAGGTGGCGTCGGTTACATGGGAGACTGGAGCTCCAGCGGAAACCGCAACATCATTGATAACTTCTATCTTGGTGGTGAAAACCTGCGAGGCTTCCTTCAGGGTGGTGTTGGGCCGCGTTCAGGCCATCTTAAAATCAACGGCGTTTATATTCCGGCTCAGGGACAGGAAGATCTTCTGGGTGGTCGTTTCATGTATACGGCCTCCGCACAGCTTAACTTCCCGCTGCCCATGGGGGACGATCTCGGGATTTCCGGTCGTGGCTTCATTGATGCCGGTAGTCTCGCGGGTGTGCGCGTCAAGCATCTTTACACGAACCGTACGAATGACGGGGACAACTATACCCCGATCACCGGTGACAATCTGATCCCGCGCGTTTCTGGCGGTCTTGGTGTGTCGTGGAAGAGCCCATTTGGCCTCGTCAACATTGATGGCGCCGTGCCGATCCGTAAAGAACATGGCGACCGTCTGTATCCGCTGCGTTTTGGTTTTGGCCAGCAGTTCTGATCTGCCTAAACCTTTTGCCATCCTGTTTTCCAACCCCTTGCCAAGAGGTGGTCATGACCCTCAATTCCCTGATGCGCACGGTTTCGGCCGGCGCGCTTCTGGCCGCGTCCCTTTTTGTCTCTACTCCGGGCGCCCACGCTCAGGCTGCTAGCGGCAATGGTGGCTGGTTCGTTCCCAAAGCCGCTCATCCTGATGCTCCGCCGCCGCGCCCCGTTCAGCGTCGCGTTCCCGAAGCCGCTCCTGAAGAGGAAGAAGAAGCCGCTCCTTCCGATCAGCAGCAGGCTCCTCCCGTCCTGCCTCTGCCTCCAATCCCGGCTCCTCCGAGCATTGCCAAGGGCGCTCCGCCTCCGGCTGCCATTATCGGTGTGATCAATGTTCAGGCCGTCATGCAGATTTCCAGTGCATGGCAGGAAATCCAGCAGGTTCTGGGTGCGCGTCGGGATCGTCTGGCGCAGGCTGTCCAGCGTGAAGAGGCTGCGTGGCGTGGTGAGCAGCAAAAACTGCAGGCTCAGGCTCGGACCCTGACATCCGACCAGATCCAGCTGCGGGAGCGTCACCTTCAGGAACGTCGCGCCAAGGACCAGCATGATTTCGGCGGTCAGGCCCGGATTATTCAGGAAGCGGCTCAAGTCGCCATGCACCAGATCGAGCGTGAACTGGAGGAGCCCAACGGCATTATCGCTGCCGTTGCCGCTGCGCATAACATGAACCTGATCCTGCATGCCGAGCAGGTCGTGTTGCATGTGGGTGGTCAGGACATTACCGAGGAAGTCGGTGCGCAGCTTAACAAGACGCTGCCGCATGTTTTCATTCCCGACGACGGTGTGGATCCGGAACAACTCGCTCGTTCCGGCAAAATGCCGACAACCGCTGACGAACAGCGGCAGGCTCAAGGGCCACAGGCTCAGGGCGCGCAAGCCCAGCAGGCTCCGGCCTCTGCACCGAGCGAGTCCGTTCTTCGTCAGCATCACTGAAGCGAGTGACCGTGTCTGAGATGACAGCAAACGAGACCCGTCCCGGCGATAGCCGTTTTTTCCAGCGTTCTGGACCTTTTGGTCTGGAACAACTGGCTGAGGCCTCTGGTAGCGAGATCGTTGCGTCAGCCTCAGGCAAAAATGTAGCAGCGTTTCGGGGCGTGGCTCCCCTGCATGTAGCTGGACCTGACGAGGTCAGCTTTCTCGATAATCGTCGGTACCTGCCGCTTCTGGCCGAAACGAAAGCGGGCGCTGTCATTCTGTCGCCTGCGTTTTCCGACAAGCTGCCGCCGGATACGGCTGGATTGGTCTGCAAAGCGCCCTATCTCGCCTGGGCTCGTGTCGCCACGCTGTTCCATCCCAATCCGCAATCTACCGGAATCCGCCATCCGACAGCTTGCATCGCAGATGATGCAGACATTGGCGACAATGTTGAAATCGGTCCCTTTGCCGTTATCGGAAGCGGAGCCCGTATTGGTCGTGACACCATCGTGGCCAGCCATGTCAGCATTGGTCAGAGCGTTGAAATTGGCTCTCGGTGCCGTATCGGTGCGCATGCCGCCATTTCTCATGCGCGTATCGGCGATCGCGTTACGCTCTATCCCGGCGTCCGTATTGGACAGGATGGTTTCGGGTTCGCCGTCGGGCCGGAAGGGTTTGAAACCGTTCCACAGCTCGGTCTGGTTGTTCTCGAAGACGGCGTGGAAGTCGGCGCCAACTCCACGATTGACCGTGGCTCCATGCGGGATACGCTGATCGGTGCAGGCACCCGCATCGATAATCTTGTGCAGATTGGACATAATGCCCGTCTGGGACGGTGCTGCATCGTGGTGTCGCAGGCGGGGATTTCCGGTTCCACGGAACTGGGTGATTTTGTCACTATTGCCGCGCAGGCTGGTCTGATCGGACATATCAAGATTGGTTCCAAGGCCCGGATTGGCGCCCAGTGTGGTGTCATGTCGGACGTGGATGCTGGGGCCGATGTCATTGGCAGCCCTGCCATGCCGTTCCGCGAGTTTTTCCGGAATGTCGCCACCTTGCGGAAGCTTTCTCGCAAAAGCAGTGACTAGCCGCCCTGTGGCGCAGATGGTAACTCCCCCTCAGGTTTGCTAAGGGAAGCCATTCGCGCTGCCATAGAGCAGCAATTGACAGACAACACCGCTTGAAGGGCATGGTGAAACGATGGACCGAGTGGACGCTCCAGCCGAACAGATGACTCCCGCGACAGACGCCGCCGCTGCAGGCCATCAGCTTCCGCAGAGCATCGACATTCTCAAGATCATGCAGTCGATCCCACATCGGTATCCGTTCCTGCTGATCGACAAGATGGTCGAGATCCATGCCGGGCAGTCCGCCATCGGCATCAAGAACGTGACGGTCAACGAGCCGTTCTTTCAGGGGCATTTCCCTTCTCATCCCGTCATGCCGGGCGTCCTCATCGTGGAAGCCATGGCCCAGACCGCAGCTACGCTGGTTGTGATGACTTTGGGGGAAGCCTTTGAAGGTAAGCTGGTCTATTTCATGACGATCGAAAACGCGAAATTCCGCCGCCCTGTTGGCCCCGGAGACCAGCTCCGCATTCATGTGGACAAGGAGCGTTCCCGCGCCAATGTCTGGAAGTTTAAGGGGGTGGCCCGCGTTGATGGCGTGGCCGTGGCCGAAGCGACCTTCAGTGCAATGATCATGGGTTGACGTTGATGCAGATGGCAGGGAAGCGTCCCGAAACCGCCGAAATCCATGCGACCGCTCTCGTTGATCCGCGTGCGCGCATCGGCGAAAACGTGCGCATCGGGCCCTGGTGTCTGGTTGGCCCCAACGTCACGATTGGTGACGGGGTCTGTCTGCACGCATCGGTTATCGTGGACGGCTATACGACCCTGCGTGAAAACGTGGAGGTCTATCCGTTCGTGACGATCGGGCTGGCTCCGCAGGACCTGAAATATGCTGGCGAACCCACACTCTGCGAAGTGGGCGCCAATACGGTCATCCGTGAAAATGTGACGATCCATCGTGGTACGGCGCAGGGTCATGCTCTTACGCGCATCGGCGCGAACTGTTTGATCATGGCCAACTCCCATGTGGCGCATGACTGCGTCATCGGTGACCGTGTCATCATCGTCAACAACGTCGTCATGGGCGGCCATGTTGAGATCGATGATGATGCCAAGGTTATGGGATCGGCAGCATTGCACCAGTTTGTCCGCATCGGGCGCGGGGCTGTCGTCGGTGGCGTCTGCGGTGTGGAAATGGACGTTATTCCTTACGGAAGCGTTCTGGGCAATCGTGCCCGTCTGGTCGGGTTGAACTGGATCGGCCTGAAACGTTCAGGGGTTGGGCCGGAGGAAATGCAGGCCATGCGCCGTGCGTTCCGCACGCTTTATCCGCGTCATGGTGCGACGGAAGCCGTTCTGGAAAGCCGCATCGCTGAAGTCAGGGCGGAATACGGGCATCTTCCGCGCATCGCCGAGATGCTGGACTTCATGGAAGCGCCAAGCCGTCGGGGCCTGACACGTGTTGCGCGTCAGGAAGGGCAGTCCGAAACCGAAGGCGCCTGATCGTGGGCGATCGGGGCTGCATCGGTATTCTGGCTGGTTCGGGACCACTTCCCGCGCAGGTCGCCGCCGCCGCCATTGCCAAGGGTCGCAAGGTTTTCGTCATTGGCTTCCGTGATTTCGCCGATCGTACGCTTCTTGGCCCTTACCCGCACGAGATCATTCGCCTTGCAGCCGCCGGCGACATCCTTGGTGCTCTGAAGAAAAACAACTGCCGCGAACTGGTCCTGATTGGGCCGGTCCGTCGCCCCGCATGGCGGGATCTGCGTCCCGACGCTGAGGGAGCACGCATTCTGGCACGTCTCGGTCGGGCGATTTTTTCCGGCGATGACGGGCTTCTCGGCGCAATCGTCCGTGTCCTTGGCGAAGAGGGCTTTCTTGTCCGGGGCGCGCACGAATTTCTCGAACACGCTACGGGTCGTTCAGGGACATTGGGGCGTGTTTTGCCTGACGCGCAGGCCAGACAGGACATTGCTCGTGGTGTCGATGTCCTCAAAGCGATGGCTGTCCTTGATATCGGTCAGGGATGTGTGGTCCAGAACGGACTTGTTTTGGCGGTCGAGGCTCTGGAGGGCACCGATGCCATGTTGGGTCGTTGCGGGCGCCTGATGCAGGCAGGAAGTGGTGGCGTTCTGGTGAAGATGCCCAAAACCGGACAGGATCTTCGAGCGGATATGCCGACGATCGGGCCGGAGACACTGGAAAACGCAGCCCGGAACGGATTGCGGGGCGTTGCGTTCCAGCCGGGAGTAACGCTCATGACGGACCCTGACGGCTGCGTGAAGCTGGCGGATCGTTACGGGCTGTTTCTGTATGGGCTGACACCGGAAGATCTGAAGGACAAGTGATGAGTACGTTTCTGCATACGATGGTGAGAATCCGGGATATCGACCGGAGTCTGGCATTCTACAAGCTCCTTGGCATGAAGGAGCTTCGTCGCAAGGAAGTCCGGGAAGGGCGCTACACGCTTGTTTTCATCGGATTCGATGATAACGAACACGGTCAGGCCGAAATCGAACTCACCTATAACTGGGATCAGGAATCCGACTACGAGGTCGGAACCGGCTTCGGACATTTTGCGATTGGTGTTCCGGACGTGGCAGCTCTTGTTGAAACAGTCCGTACTGGTGGCGGCAAGGTGACACGGGAAGCCGGTCCGTTGAAATTCGGAACGATCATCATCGCCTTTGTTGAAGACCCCGACGGCTACAAAATCGAGCTTATCGAGAAAAAGTAGAGTTTTTAAGCAGTTTTAGGGCTTTTTCCAGTGCCTCGATGATGGTTTGCGCGTTCTGCTGGACGGTCCCGTCCTTGTGGCTGCTGAGAATATCGGCACAGAGGAGGGCAGGGGCCAGAGCATTGCGCAGGTCGTGGCGAAAGGTGGCGGCGTCCTGAAGCGCTGTGCCAGAAGACGGGTTGTTACTGGACTCGGTCATAGGGTCAAGTTCCTGTAGCTCTGGCATTGACATGAAGGGCCTGCGTGCTTACAAGCCCGGGTCTCAATCACCGGGCGTTTCGTGCGCCCGATCGACGCGGATGTCCAGCAGTTGAGGCGTCCGCCTGGTTTTTAAGGATCAACGTCATGAAGCGCACGTATCAACCCTCCAAGCTGGTTCGCAAGCGTCGTCACGGTTTCCGTACGCGTAGCGAAACCGTCGGCGGCCGCCGCGTACTGGCCAACCGTCGCACCAAGGGTCGCAAGAAGCTCTCCGCCTGAGTTCGACCCAGATCGGTACGACCCATACACCGAGCCGTCTTAAAAAACGGCCGCAGTTTCTGCGTGTAGCCGGGAAAGGGCGCAAGGTCGCCACTCCCGGTATGGTTGTGCAGATCCTGCCGGATGACACAGCGACCGAAACCCGCGTTGGTTTCACGGTCACGAAAAAAGTCGGTAATTCTGTCATCCGTAACCGCACCCGCCGTCGTCTCCGCGAGGCTCTTCGCCTCGTTGCTCGGGAAGACGGTCTGCCTTCCGGCGATTTCGTCCTCATCGGGCGTGACAAGACCCGGGGGCGCGAGTTCTCCCTCCTCAAAGACGATCTGCGGCAGGCCCTTCGCAAAGGTCTGGATGTCAATTTCCGGGAAAAACCTTCTGGAAATCCCAATCATGCCCGGAATCGGACGAAATGATTGCGTCCCTCATCAGGAAAGCCGTCACGGCCCTGATGCTGTCGCTCATTGACGCCTACAAGCTCTTCATCAGTCCATTCATCGGCACCAACTGCCGGTTCGATCCGACATGCAGCACTTACGCGCTGACGGTGATCCGCGAGCATGGCCCCATTCGTGGTGGCTGGCTGGCCATGCGCCGGATCGGGCGCTGCCATCCCTGGTCGGAAGGGGGTACGGATCTGCCTCCAAAGCCACACCGGCATTAAAAACACCCGCCACCTATTGTTTTGGATGCGGTTTTCGGCCACTTGAAGCGCAAGCCCCATTCAGTGAGACGAAAGACCGGCATCCGCCCGATGGACATCAAGCGCATTATTGCGGCCACACTTCTCTCGGCCCTTATCCTGATCGGTTTCGACTATTTCATGCCGAAGCCCCATCAGGACGATCCCCATTCCGTTCCTCATGCGCCCGCTGCGCAGGTTCAGTCCAGCACGCCTGCTGCTACGTCTGCCACATCTGCGGAGACGCAGGTTGCTGCACGACGTATCCCACTATCCGGGCCGGACGTGCAGGGATCCGTCAATCTGAAGGGCGCTGTTCTGGATGATCTGATCCTCACGAAATATCGCGAGACGCTTGCCAAAAACAGCCCGCTCGTGCGGTTGCTGGACAAAGCGGGAAGCGCGCATCCAAATTTCGTTATGATCGGCTGGACGAATGCTCCCGGCTCCAACGCCCATGTGCCGAACCTGAACACGGTCTGGGACAGCGCGGACGAAACGCTGACGCCGGACCATCCGGTGACGCTGCACTGGGATAACGGGCAGGGGCTGGTGTTCTCCATCCAGATCGGGCTGGACGACCATTACATGTTCGCGATCAACCAGACGGTCGAGAACCATTCCGGGCAGCCCGTGGCGCTTGTGCCGTTCCAGCGCGTGCAGCGGGACTATGACGCGCCGGAAGGGGCTTTCACCGCGCATGAAGGTCCGATCGCGGTCGTCGGTGGCCGGATGCAGGACGAGAGCTATAAGAACCTCCGCAAGGGTGCTGACCACCCGGACCATGTCTCCTGGTCTTCGACGGGAACGAGCGGCTGGGATGGTATCAGTGACAAGTTCTGGCTGACGGCCGTGGCACCTGCGGACGGTACGCCCGTTACGGCGAGCTTTGCTTACGTCCCGGGAGCGCCGGCATCTTATCAGGTTGGGATGTCCACACAGGCTCCCCAGCAGATCATGCCGAACGGCTCCATTACCGAGAAAAGCCATGTTTTCGCCGGGGCCAAGGTTCTCAGCCTGTTACAGGCTTATAGCAAACAGCTTGGGATTCCTGATCTGGACAAGGCGATCGACTTCGGCTGGTTCAGCTTCCTGACCCGTCCGCTGCTGACGCTTCTGCACTGGTTGTATCTGCATATCGGCAATTTCGGTCTCGCGCTGATGGCGCTGACGCTGATCGTCAAGATCGTTCTCTTCCCGCTGGCCTCCAAGGCGGCCCAGTCTTCGGCGCGGATGCGTCTGCTGGCACCCAAGGTCAAGGAAATCCGGGAGAAGAACAAGGACGATCCGATGGCCATGAACCAGAAGGTCATGGCGTTGTATCGTGAAGAGAAGGTCAGCCCGGCTAGCGGCTGTCTGCCGATGCTGATCCAGGCTCCGATCTTCTTCTGCCTCTACAAAATTCTGAACATCAGTATTGACGCCCGTCATGCGCCGTTCTTCGGCTGGATCCGCGATCTGTCGATGCCGGACCCGACGAACGTCTTTAACCTGTTCGGACTGCTGCCCTTCGATCCGACGCATTATTCCTCATTTCTGCATGTTAGCATCTGGGGAGCGGCGCTCGGCCTGACGTTCTGGCTGTTGCAGCGTCAGACCAGCTCGACGGCGAGTCTTGATCCGGCACAGGCACGCGTGATGCAGTTCATGCCGTTGGCCTATGTGTTCTTCATGTCCGGCTTCCCGGCCAGCCTTCTGGTCTATTACACATGGAACAACCTGCTGACTGTCGCGCAGCAGATGTTCATCCAGCGCCGGACTGCTCTTCCCGTTCCGGTATCCCGGGCCTGAGACATGATGAAAGAAATACCCGGGCCTCCGACCGAGGCCCAGATCGAGGATGGGCGGCTTCTGTTCGCGGGAGAATGTGAATTCTTCTTCGGCTCGCAGAAGATCGACCAGCTTCCTCCCATCGGTCGACCTGAAGTGGCTTTTGCGGGCCGCTCCAATGTCGGTAAATCGAGCCTCATCAATGCGCTGACGGGGCGTCGTGCGCTGGCACGGGCCTCTTCCGAGCCGGGGCGGACCAAGCAGCTCAACTTCTTCAATCTAGCTGACCGGATATCTCTTGTGGATATGCCGGGCTACGGGTTTGCCAAGGCTGCGAAATCGGTCAAGGAAGACTGGCAGGACATGATGTTCGCCTATCTTCGGGGACGCACCACGTTGGAGCGGGTCATTCTGCTTCTGGATGCGCGGATCGAGCTCAAGGCGTCCGACAAGGATGTCATGGAATTGCTGGATCGTGCTGCCGTGGTGTTCCAGATCGTGCTGACCAAATGCGATCAGGTACGCCCCAAAGCGCTCGCAGCGAAGACCGCTGAAGTCGAAGCGCTGGCGCTCAAGCATGCCGCCGCCTATCCGCGGATCATCTCCACAAGCAGCGAGACCGGTTTCGGGATCGAGGATCTGCGGGCGGAAATCGCCCGTTTTGCCGTGCCACTCGAGACGTCAGGGGAAGGACAGTCCGGATCATGACCAGCAAGACCCACAGCGACAAACTGCCGGATGTGCCTCCGGTTGTGAATGCGGAAGAAGCGCAGGCACAGGCAGCCATCCTGTCGAGTGCCCTGCCGTTCCTGCGGCGTTATGCCGGGGACACGATTGTCGTCAAATATGGCGGCCATGCCATGGGTGAGGGCAAGCTGGCGCATGCGTTCGGTTATGATATCGCTCTGCTCAAGCTGGTCGGGATCAATCCGATCGTGGTTCATGGTGGCGGACCGCAGATCAGCGCAATGCTGGACCGTCTCAAAATCCGCTCCGAATTCATTGACGGCCTTCGGGTTACGGACCAGTCGATGGTTGACGTGATCGAGATGGTTCTGTCAGGCAGCGTCAACAAACAGGTCGCCGAACTGATTAACCGGGCTGGCGCACTGGCTGTCGGTATTTCCGGCAAGGATGGTGGTCTGCTGCAGGCGCGCCGCCTGACACGGACAAAGCGCGATCCGGACAGTGAGATCGAAAAGGTCATTGATCTTGGTTTCGTCGGGCAGCCGGAAAAGATTGATCCGCGGGTCCTCTATGCGCTGCTCGGGGCCGGGCTGATCCCTGTGATTGCTCCGGTTGGCGTGGGTGCGGACGGCGAAACCTATAACATCAACGCCGATACGGCAGCGGGTGCGATTGCCGGTGCGGTCCATGCCTCGCGTCTGCTGATGCTGACGGATGTTCCGGGTGTGCTGGATGAGAACGGCAAGCTTATTGAGGAACTGAGCGCGGAAGAGGCCCTGCGCCGGATTGCAGATGGTTCGATTTCGGGAGGCATGATTCCGAAGGTCGAAACCTGCCTTGAAGCCGTTCGTCAGGGGGCTAAGGCGGCTGTCATTCTTGACGGCCGTGTGCCGCATAGCTGTCTTCTGGAGCTTTTCACACGGGCAGGCCCGGGAACGCTCATCAAGGCATAAGCGGCCTGACGTTTAAATTGGCCTGGAGATTATGGCGCTTCGTGTGAGAAGCGCCATTTTCTGTTTTCGGCCAGTCCTTCCTGTAAAGCCAGCATCCCGCGCTCCAGCAGGCTTTCCGGCGTTTCCTCAGCATTGGCCTCACGGGAGACGAGCCCGAGTTGTAGTGGAAGATGAACGGGAGGGTCGATCAGGATGGGAATGCCGTGCGCCGTCATGCGTTCGGCCCGTTCGGCCGCTGCGAAACGATCGCCGCCATCCATCCAGAGCCCGAAAATATTATTACTGATGCGGCCTATTGCGTCCGTGGGACGAACCGCTTTGCGGAGCAGTGCGACGCATTGCCTGAGGGCTTCTTCGCCTGCTTCAAACCCCCGTGTTTTTGAGAGTTCCGTCAGGCCGGGAACGCGCGCGATGATCAGGGTGGCGGGCATAACCTCCTGATCCAGGCGGCGGGTGCGGCGGTCTATTTCCGCTTTCAAACCCTGCCAGTTCAGCAGATTGGAGGAAACATCATAGTCGGAATCGAGCAGGATCCGGCGATGAATGCTGTCCAGTTCCCAAAAACCAGCCAGCAGGGAACAGACGGCCTGACAGAGTTGTTGTTCCGGCAGTGACCATGAGGTCGCGCGCCAGACAACCAGACACATCTGTTCGAGACTGCGGATGTTTTCGCGACAGATCATGGCATAGCGGGTACCAGCTCTGAAAACGATTGTCCCTGTCTGTGCGGGAGTGGCGGAGAGAACGGCCTGAATGTCGTCTGTCAGACTTGAGGAACTGAACAGAAGTGTTTCGGGAGCTGCCGTATCCAGCAGGGCGCCCTCGGCGGCGAGTGGCTCCAGCAGAGCCTCCATGGCGGAAGCAGCGGCCAGTCGGGGTACGATCGCCTTGCGCAAAGCTGTCGTCACGGCAGCAAGGATGGCGATTCCATCGTGTTCGGGAACAGGGACGGATTCGTTTGTAAGGCTGGAAAGGGGCGCGGAAACGGCTGTGAGTGTGCCGCGTGTTCCTGTAATGCGTCCTTCGCTGTCATGAAATGGGCAGGAAGACAAGATCGCGGTCAGAGGCGGCCCTTGCGGGGGCGTGATGGAAGCGGGCGTGCCCGTATGGGGCTGAAGAATATCTACAGAATCGCATAATGCGCTGAAAGGATGCCCGATCAGAGGAGTGGTCGGCTGCCCGAGCCATGTGTCCGGGGAAATGAGAATGATCCGACCGCGGCTGTCTGTCTCGAAGACCAGATCTACCGCCTGATAAAGCAGGGAGCGCCATCGTTCGCGGCTTTCCAGCGTGGACGCCAGCATGTTCCGCAGATCCTGCTGCGTTTTGCCTGCCGCAGATGGATTCACGAACTGGGACATCAAGGAACGTATATCAGGCAAGAGTGACATATCCCGCAGAAAGCTCTAGGTCGGGCCAGCCAGTCAAAGCCCCTCGCTTTCATAAGCTTGACGGATTAAGGATTCATGAACAACGCGCGAATGTGTGTAAGGTGAACTCCGGGGTAAAGATCCGTTGACATGCACCGTCGGGAACCGCATGGTCCGGCGGATTTTCTGCTTTTCTGACCGGAACGACCTGATGCCGAATGCACCCCTTCGTACTGCCATCGAAGCCCTGTGGGAGCGTCGTACGACTCTCAGCGCCCGTACGGAAGGCGAAGACCGCGACGTCGTGGAAAAAGCCCTGTCCGGGCTTGATGCCGGAACCCTGCGTGTCGCCGAGCCTTCCGAAAACGGCTGGGTCGTTCACGAATGGCTGAAGAAAGCCGTTCTTTTGTCGTTCCGTCTGAACGACAGCCGCGTCATGGAACGCGGTTGCGGTGGTGAGCCGGCCTTCGACAAGGTTCCACTGAAGTTTGACGGCTGGGACCAGTTCCGTTTCGCAGAAGCCGGTTTCCGCGCCGTTCCAGGTGCGATCGTGCGCCGCTCCGCCTTCATCGCACCGAATGTGGTGCTGATGCCGAGTTTCGTAAACGTAGGCGCACGCGTCGATAGTGGCACGATGATCGACACCTGGGCCACAGTCGGCTCCTGTGCCCAGATCGGCAAGAACTGCCACATCAGCGGTGGTGCGGGGATCGGCGGCGTTCTGGAGCCGTTGCAGGCTGCTCCGGTTATCATCGAGGACGACTGCTTCATCGGTGCACGCTCTGAAGTCGCCGAAGGAGTCGTGGTCGAGAAGGGTTCCGTCCTGTCCATGGGCGTGTTCCTTGGTGCGTCCACCAAGATTGTGGACCGTGCGACAGGTGAGATTTTCATGGGCCGCGTCCCGGCCTATTCCGTCGTCATTCCGGGTACGCTGCCGCCGAAAGAGCCGAGCATGCCGTCTTTGGCCTGCGCGGTGATCGTCAAGCGCGTGGATGAGCGGACGCGCTCCAAGACCTCCATCAACGATCTTTTGCGCGACTGAGTGTCGTGAGCGGATCACACCTGCCGACAGATCCCGTGACACTGGCGCGGGATCTGCTGCGTTGCCCGTCCGTGACCCCGGCCGATGGGGGCGCACAGGCGCTTCTGGCAGGTGTGCTGGAAGGGATGGGTTTTGAGACAGTCCATCTTCCTTTCGGCCCTGCTGAGGCGCCGACGCCCAATCTGTATGCGCGGCTGGGGTCGGGACATCCCGCGCTCTGTTTTGCAGGCCATACCGATGTCGTGCCTCCCGGCGAAGGCTGGGCGCATGATCCGTTTGCGGCCGTGGTTCAGGACGATCGGCTTTATGGGCGCGGCATTGCGGACATGAAGGGCGGCGTGGCCTGTTTCGTGGCTGCCGTAGCCCGGCGTCTGGAGCAGGGGCCGCTGAACGGCTCCATCTCCCTGCTGATTACGGGAGATGAGGAGGGCCCCGCGCATTTCGGGACGAAGCCAGTCATCGAATGGCTGGCGGAACGCAAAGAGCTTCCGGATTTCTGTCTGCTGGGTGAACCCACGAATCCCGAGGTTCTGGGCGATGTCATCAAGATCGGCCGACGTGGCAGCATGAATGCCGTCGTGACTATTCATGGCATTCAGGGGCATGTGGCGTATCCGCATCTGGCGGATAACCCGGTTCATCGTCTTCTGGCAGCTTTTTCCGAACTGACGGCGCGTGAGCTGGACGCGGGCAGCAAATGGTTTGGTCCGTCTTTGCTTCAGGTCACGAGCATAGACGTCGGCAATCCCGCGACCAATGTTATTCCGGCACAGGCCATCGGGCGGCTGAACATTCGTTTCAATGACCTTCACACGGGGGCTGAACTGACCGCGTGGATCGAGGATGTCGTCCGGTGTCACGCGCCTTCAGCAGAGGTGCAGGTGTCCATCAGTGGCGAGGCTTTTCTGACGCAGCCCGGAGAGGCCGTAACGTGTCTTTCGGATGCCGTGCGTCATGTGACGGGTCGTACACCTCGGCTCGATACTGGCGGCGGCACGTCCGATGCGCGCTTCATTTCGCGCTACTGCGCGGTTGCGGAATTCGGTCTCGTAGGGGCGACCATGCACAAACGGGACGAGCATGTGGAGCTTGAAACTCTGGAGGATCTGACGCGGATCTATCTGGCGTTTATGGAAGGATACGGGCTGTGAATTCCGGACGGCAGGGTTCGTTTCCTCCCTCCGGAAACATGGCCATCCCGCTGGGCGTGTGGTTGCTGGGGCGTGGGCGTTCCGAAGGGATCAACTGCTTCGCTCCGGGAGCCGGGGCGCTGTTCGCGGCTCTGGCGCCCACGATCGCGCTGGCGCTTATCGGGGTGTGGATGGCCTTCATGCTGCCTCCTGCCGAACAGATCATGGGTCTGGTGAGGGCTGTTGTGCCACTGGCCTGCACGCTTCTGCAGCTTGTGGTGTCGGAGCTTTATGCGGGTTTCCTGAGCCGTAAGGGGCTGTGGACACGCTATGCAACAGCCTCTTTATGGTGTGGCTGGCTGCCGCTGGTCATGCTCATCGTGGCCCAAGGCGTGCTGCATCTCGTGTTCCCGGGGGCTGCGGCCTCCGGTCAGGCGCTGGCGGGCCTCGCCTTCGGGGCACAGCTTTATACGCTGTGGCTGACCTGGTATGTCACGAAAGTCGGGCTTGTGACGACGGGATGGCAGGCCTTTGTCATGACGCTTCTTCAGACCCTGCCGGTTGCCGCATTTCTCTGGGTTTTGTGGCTTCTGCCGCCGCATTACAATGCGGTGGTGGACCTGCTCGGGATCTCGCTTTAGGTCCTGCTGAACGGATTGTCGGGATAGCCGACATCCATCAGACAAAGCCCTTCCGGCGGCGCCGTCTGCCCTGCGGCGCAGCGGTCTTTCGCTTCCAGAATCTCAATCATTTTTTCGACCGGCCACAGCCCCGCGCCGATCATCATCAGGGTGCCGGCCATGTTGCGGACCTGATGATGCAGAAAGGAGCGCGCCTTCGTGTCGATCATGACCAGTTCGCCATCGCGACGGATGGTCAGAACGTCCAGCGTTCGGACGGGACTTCTGGCCTGACAGGCGACCGCACGAAAGGATGTGAAATCATGCGGGCCGAGAAGATGGTTTGCGGCCTGCTGCATGAGACTCACATCCAGCGGACGTTTGATGTGCCACACCCGGTTTTCCATCAGACCCGGACGGGCAGGGCGGTTGAGGATCGTGTAGCGATAGCTGCGCCATGTGGCGGAGAAACGCGCATTCCACTCCGGCCCGACTTGCGCGGCTTCGAGTACGACAACGCGGTGGGGCTTGAGATGATATCCCATGCCGTCACGGATCTGGCGGGCGTCGATCGGGGCGTCATCCGGGAAGTCGAGATGGATGACCATGCCTGCGGCATGGACCCCGGCATCTGTGCGACCGGCAGTGATGCTGGGCACGGGACGATTGCGGACCAGTTTCGACGCGGCAGCTTCGATCAGGCTCTGAATGGAGACGCCGTCATTCTGCTTCTGCCAGCCCAGATAGCCGGTGCCGTCATATTCGATGCGTAAGGCCCAGCGGTTCAGGCCGGAAGGCTCATGCTCCTGAGCCTGTGCGTCAGACAAGTCCCGTCCCTTTCGGCACGGGCTGACCGCGCAGAAAATCGGCGGCAGACATCATGCTGCGGCCCGGTTTCTGAAGGCGGTCGATGCGAATCGCACTGGTGCCACAGGCGATCGTCAGAGCGTCGTCGAGCGTAGTGCCGGGGGAGGCGTTGTGGGCTGTGTCCGGCAGCGGAGTGGCCGTGCCGATTTTTAGCACAACACCATCGAGCGTCGTAAACGCGCCGGGCCAAGGCGTGAGGCCGCGAATCTGGCGGTCGATCTCGGCTGCCGTGCGCGTCCAGTCGATACGGCCATCGTCGCGGGTCAGGCGTTCGGCATAGGTGACGCCGTCTGCGGGCTGTGGCACGGGTGTCGGCCGCTCGGCAAGCGCACGGACGACCAGACGTCCCCCGATTTCGGACAAACGGTCATGCAACGTGCTGGCCGTATCGGTCGCGCTGATGGGCGTGGCCTCTTCCAGCAGGACCGCGCCGGTGTCGAGGCCTTCATCCATCTGCATGATGGAAACGCCGCTTTGGGTGTCGCCTGCGAGGATGGAGGACTGGATGGGCGAGGCCCCACGCCAGCGCGGCAGAAGGCTGGCATGGATGTTCAGACACCCCAGACGCGGGGCGTCCAGCATTTCCTTGGGTAGAATGAGGCCGTAGGCGGCGACCACGGCGGCGTCGGCATTCAGGGCAGCAAAAGCGGCGTGCTCCGTCGCGTCCCGACGAACGCGAGCGGGTGTCCGCACGTCGATCCCGGCGGCTTCAGCGGCTTCATGAACCGGCGAGCGACGCAGTGCCTTGCCACGACCTGCCGGACGAGGTGGTTGTGTGTAGACCGCAACCACCTCGTGACCAGCGTCGAGCAGAGCATGCAGCGCCGGGACCGAGAAGTCCGGCGTTCCCATGAAAATCAGCCGCATTGTGGGTCAGCGCCTTCCGAGTTTCTGCTCTTTGGCCAGGCGACGCATGATCATGTTGCGCTTGAGCGTCGAGAGGTGATCGACGAACAGGATGCCATCGAGATGGTCCATCTCATGCTGGATGCAGGTGGCGAGCAGGCCGGATGCATCACGCTCGATCGTCTCTCCCGCGAGGTTGCGATAGCGCACGCGGATCGATTCGGGGCGGACGACTTCGGCATACTGGTTCGGCAACGAAAGGCAGCCTTCCTCGCGAGCCGCCATCTGCTCTGAATCCGTAACGATTTCCGGATTGATGAGCAGCATGGGCTCACGCGGCGCGTCTTCTTCGGCCACGTCCACCAGAGCAAAGCGCATGCCAAGACCGACCTGCGGTGCGGCGAGGCCGATGCCGGGAGCTTTGTACATGGCGGAAAACATGCCCGGAAGTTGATCGCGGATGAAGGCCATATCCTCGGGGCGGACCTCACGGGCGACCTCCCGCAGCACGGGCTGGGGGGCGATCAGGATCGGGGTGGGCGGCACATCGTCGATGCCGGACAGGAAATCGAATTCGCTCATGCCCTGCGATGTAGCGAGCACGGGCGTCAAATGCCAGTGCAACATGCAGAGCAACATGTCATTAACGTCGGTTTTGCACGTGCTTGGTTGAGAGCAGAGCTTGCATCCGTAGGGGTGGTCACCATATCGTAGGACCAGCCAGTTGCCGCAGAATGGGACTGGCTCTGTTTTACGTCTCGCTCATGGAGGAGGCTCTCGCCCTATGTCCGGTCGCCTGTTCACGTCCCCGATGTTCCTCGGCTTCGATCACCTCGAGCAGATGCTTGAGCGTGCTGCCAAGTCGACGTCGGATGGCTATCCCCCCTACAATATCGAGCAGCTCAGCTCCACGGCCCTGCGGATTACGCTGGCGGTTGCGGGCTTCGTCATGGACGATCTTCAGATCACGCAGGAAGACAACCAGCTCGTGATCCGTGGGCGTCAGACGGATGACAGTCAGGGGCGCATTTTCCTGCATCGTGGCATTGCGGCGCGGCAGTTCCATAAAGCCTTCGTGCTGGCAGAAGGCATCGAAATTGGCGGGGCATGGCTTGATAATGGCCTGTTGCATATCGATCTTCTGCGTCCCGAGCCCGAAGTTCGGGTCAAGCGGATTGCGATTTCGCAGGGGCGGAGGAGTCCGGCACCTGCTCCGACGGTTCACCACGAAGTGGTGCCGCCTGTCGTGAAAACCCGGCGCGCAACGCGTCCTGCGCGCGATATCGACGACGAATAGGACCGGCCGCGCGCTTACAATTTTTACAGACTGAACCCAAGGCCGAGTGGCAGAAGCCGCTGCGGCTCCAAAAGGAACCTGAATTGAACAATCCCTTCGAAAACGGTGATCGTTCGGACGAAAAACTCCCTGCGGATCTGCGCCGCATCACGGGGCCGCAGCTTCTGACGCTGGGTATGTCCCGTCTCGCCTATGTCAGATCCGTCATGCATGAGGGTGAAATGCTCGTGGCCATCCATGCTGCCGACGGCACACCCATGGCCGTTGCGGAAGACGAGGAAAGCGCACTCGACGCCATCCTTGAGCATGAAATGATCCCGACACTTCTTCAGTAACCTCTTTCAGAAGATCCGCACCCATGAGCAAAAACGCCGATATTTCCCGTCACCTTGAAGAACAGCGCCTTGCAGGCGTCGTCGTCCATAACGGGCTGGCCTATCTGGCCGGTCAGGTCGCGGACGATGCCACGCTCGATACGGAAGGGCAGACGGTTGATATCCTGCGCCAAATCGACGCGCTTCTGGCCTCGCTGGGAACGGATAAGAGCCGGATCCTGTCGGTGCAGATCTTCCTGACGGATATTTCGGAAATCGGGGCGATGAACCGCGCTTGGGATGCGTGGCTAGACACGGACAGCAAACCAGCCCGTGCCACGGTTGAAGCAAAGCTGGCCGTTCCGGAATGGCGCGTGGAAATGACGGCGATTGCTGCGCTGAAATAAGAGCAATCAGCGGGGGCGGTTCAGGCAGGAAACAGAAACGCTCTCAATCGACGGTCCAGTTCTGCGTGCAGGGGCAGATCATGGCCGTCGATGCTCGAAACGGCGGTTAGTGACAACGCATTGACCAGCCAAGCCCCCGTCACCGTTTTGAGGTCCTGCGGCAGAAGCCGGGCCTCCATGCAGAAGCCGCCGTCCAGAAGTCGGGCACGGGACGTTCCGGGCAGGGCGCCGTCAGTGATGGGGGGCGTTTGCAAGCATCCCTTCCGCAAGAACAGGACGTTCGCAGCACTGGCTTCTGCAACAGCCCCTGTCGTTCCCAGAAGAAGCGCATCGTCCAGTCCTGCTGCGGCGGCTTCCATGCGGCTCATGACGGAGGGCAGGCAGGCCAGCGATTTGACACGCGCCAGTTGAGAAGCCCCGTCCCGCCGGTAGCGGCTGAGACCCAGCCGGACCGGAGCAGGCACACTCATTGTAGAAGCCGTGCCCTGAATGAGAACTGTCGGATGCGGCGTGGCGGGTGGCACAAGGCCACGCGGTCCGGTGCCGCGCGTGACCGTCAGGCGCAGCGATCCGTCTGACAGATTCGTAGCACGGAGCAGGTCGGATATGGCCTGTGCCAGCAGCGTCCGATCCGGCGCAGACAGGCGAAGAATTGCGCACCCTTCTTCAAGTCGTGCCAGATGCTGTGCCAGATGAGGCGTCTGCCCGCTAGCAACGCGGATTGTTTCAAACAGACCATCAGAGAGCAGAAAACCCCGGTCATTCGGGGCAATATGGGCATCTGCAATGTCCAGAAGGCGCCCGTTGAGCCAGACTATAGCACTCATGCTTCAAACGCCTTCAGGATCGGGGCGACTTTCAGAAGCATTTCCTCATATTCCCGCATCGGATCTGACAGCACGGTAATACCGCCGCCTGCGCCGACGGAGACGGTATCGCCCGATCTCGCCAGACTGCGGATAATGACGGAACTGTCCATCGCACCGTCATTCCCGATACGGAACAGGCTGCCGCAATAGGCCTCACGGGCCGAGGATTCCAGCAGGTCGATGATCTCCATGGCCCGTTTTTTCGGTGCCCCCGTGACGGAACCCGGCGGAAGCGTGGCCTGAAGCAGATCAATGGCGTCCAGCTCGGGTCGAAGCTGTCCCTGAACGGCCGAGACCAAATGCAGGACGTGGGGAAACTGCTCAACCTTCGAGAGTTGCGGAACACGGACGGAGCCGATCTGCGAGACACGACCAATGTCGTTCCGCATCAGATCCGTAATCATCAGGTTTTCGGCGCGTTCCTTTTCGTCCGCAGCCAGTATCCGGCTGTTCCAGGCTGTGTCTTCCAGAGTTTGTCCGAGGGCAATGGTGCCCTTAATAGGGCGCGTCTCGATCAGGCCACTTTGTGAGAGTGAAATGAACCGTTCCACAGACGCACTGAGCAGCGAAAAATCCGGTGTTTTCAGATACGCCCCGAAGGGAGCCGGGGAGGTCTGGCGCAGTGTCCGATAGGCAGCCAGTTCATCGAAATCGTCCGCACAGTTCGCAACCCAGCGCATTGTCAGATTGGCCTGAAAAATATCCCCGGCCCGAATGAAGCCGACGATACTGCGAACCGCATCCGTCCAGACATCCCGAGCCTGTTCAGGCGCAAAGTGCAGGGAGGGTGCTGTGGGGCGGACAACGGGTTGGGTCAGATCAGGGACCGGGTTTCCAGTCTGGCTGATCCACCAGCAGCGTTCTTCATATCGATCGAAAGCCAGTACGTCCGTAAAGGAGGCCGCAACCAGTCTGGGCGCAGAAGAAACATGACGGGACGGGACGTTTTCAAGTGCCATGCCTGTTTCGTAGCTTACCATCCCGATCATCCCCCCCGTAAAGGGAATGATGCCCTCCGCTTTTGGGTAACGGGGCGCGGCAGCGGCCATACTGCGCAGATGTGTCCAGACATCGTCCTCTACGGACACGCCGTTCCTGCACAGGTTTTCCCCCTGCCAGTCGAGGGTCTCGGCAGGGGACAGACACAGAAAGGACCAACGCGCCCGTTCGTCCGTGTCCGGGCCTCCGCTATCGAGAAACGCGGCCCAGGGGGCAGCCTTCATGGCAGAAAGCGCCTGTTCGGGAGGTCTCCAGGGGATTTCAGTGAGCGGCAGCGAAACGCGAGACATTCAGGCTCCGTAAGGGAAGTCCTGCCAGCCTGTCAAAGCCTTGCAGTTCTGCTTGAAGTGTCAGGACGTGCGTCGCAGTCGCTTGCGCTGGCTGGACTTCGCAATGCCAAGCCCCTCACGATATTTCGCAACGGTGCGGCGTTGAATGGAGAAGCCTTCTTTTTGCAGAAGGGTCGTCAGGGCATCGTCGGACAGAACATTGTCCCCTTCCGCCGAGACTAGAGCCTGAAGACGATGCTGGATCGCATGGGCGCTCTGGGACGTGCCGTCTTCGGACGTCAGGGCTGTAGAAAAAAATAGCTTGAGCGGGACGGTGCCCTGTGGCGTGTCGATATATTTGCTGCTCACGATGCGGCTGATGGTGCTTTCGTGCAGATCCGTGCGCTCGGCGATGTCGCGCATGGTCAGCGGGCGCAGAGCGCTGGGACCATCGCGCAGGAAATCGGCCTGATGCTGCACAATGGCGCGGCCAACCGTAAGCAAGGACTGCTTGCGGCTGTCCAGCGCGCGGATCAGGGCCGTGGCCTCTGCCGCACAGGCAAGGAGCGTCTTACCAGCGTCCGTACGCCCGTCGAGCTGCGCGCGCATCGTGTCATCAAAGCGGAGTTTCGGCAGCAGGCGCGTGTTGAGGGTCAGACGGAAGCCAGCGCCGTTAGGCCGGACGATCAGATCGGGTTCGATGGGGGGCTCGGGCGGTGGCAGGGTCAGGCCGGGACGCGGGTCGAGCGCCTGAATCTCGGTGAGCATCTCCAGCAGATCGTCCTGCTCAAGAGCGCATTTCTCGCGCAGCCTGCGCCAGTCCCGCCGTGCGAGGAGGTCCAGATTATCGAGCAAAACCTGCATCGCGGGATCAAGGCGATTGCGGACGCGGAGCTGCGCCGCCAGACATTCTTCAAGCGATCTGGCGAAAAGCCCGACAGGTTCAAAATGCATGAGACTCTGACGGATGGCTTCGAGCCTTGTCGCCTCCATGCGAAGGTCGCCTGCAAGATCCGCTACCGAAACGGGAAGGCGACCACTTTCATCCAGACTGTCCAGAAGATGCAGTGCCGCATCCTGTTCGTCCGCAGGAAAAGAGAGGCGAATCTGGAGGATCAGATCGTCCCGGGCAGATGGAAGCGGGGCTGCGGCTTCCGGGCGATCAGAGGCCGTGGTGAAGCGGTCCGGGTCGTCGTCGTGAAACTCTTCCGAAGACGGTGCAGGTTCGGGCGCTGTGTCGCCGCGCTCCAGAATGAGGAGCGGATTGGTTTCGCAGACCTGTCGCAGATGCTGGGCGAGATCGATCTGCGTGTATTGCAGCAGGGCAATCGCCTGACGCAGCTGGGGCGTCATGACGAGAGACTGCGACTGACGCTGGATCAGACCCGGGACAAGCATCCCGGCATGTTACAGCGAGAAATTCTCTCCGAGATAGACCCGGCGGACATCTTCGTTCGCAACGATGGCTTCCGGCGTACCTTCCATTAGCACCTGTCCACCGTGCATGATATAGGCGCGGTCGATAACTTCGAGCGTTTCGCGGACGTTATGGTCCGTAATCAGCACACCGATGCCACGATCCTTCAGATGCGAAACAAGATCGCGGATTTCACCGACTGCGATCGGATCGATACCGGCGAGCGGTTCGTCGAGCAGGATGTAGTTCGGCTGACTGGCCAGCGCACGGGCGATTTCCAGACGACGGCGCTCACCACCGGACAGGGCCAGCGAAGGGGAGCGGCGCAGATGGGTGATACCGAATTCAGCCAGAAGGCCGTTGAGCATCAGGTCCCGCTTTTCCGGATCGGGCTCGACGACCTCAAGGGCGGCCATGATGTTCTGCTCGACATTCAGGCCACGGAAAATACTGGCTTCCTGGGGCAGATAGCCAACGCCGAGGCGCGCGCGGCGATACATCGGAAGCTGCGTGATGTCCGCGCCGTCCAGCGTGATGGTGCCGGTATCGGGCTGAACGAGACCGACGATCATGTAAAAGCTGGTCGTTTTACCCGCGCCGTTTGGGCCGAGGAGGCCGACTGCCTCGCCGCGCTGCACTTGAAGCGAAACGTTTTTGACGACGGCGCGCTTCTTGTAGGACTTGCCGATACCGCTTGCGACCAGACCGGTTGCGGGCGGCTGAGAGGGGATATGGCTGTCTGTCACTTGGGTGCCTGGCTGCTGTTGGCCTCGTTTGGCACGACGAGCCCCTGAATGGGAGAATCCGTGCCCGGCAGCATGGTTGCGATGCCGGTCTTCATGTTCACGATGGCCTGCGAGCCATTGTTCTGGTTCTGCCCCTGCGTGACATGCACATGGCCGATCAGGCGGGCGATCTGGGTATCGAAAACATAGACGCCACGATCGCCCGTGGCGGTCTGGGTCGGTGTCCGCAGAACGACATGCCCCCAGCCATAGGCCCGGTCGAGCTTCGAGGAACCGCCACCCATCGGGTTGGACGAATCTGCGGCCGCCTGTCCCGGTTTTGCAGACTGTCCCGGAGCAGGCGCGTCGTTAGGTTTGCTGAACGAGACCAGCACATCCGCCTTGACCTGCTTGCCGTCATTGGTCGTGACGGTCGCATCGCCCCGGCCAACCGACATGCGCGTTTTAGAATGATATTCCATGACGTCGCGGGCCGTCAGAACGTCCTGAGGCGTCGTCAGTTTCAGATGTTTGCCGGTCATGACCATGACGCCCTGATCCATGTCGTACAGCGCATGATCGCCCCAGCCCTGATCGGTCTGGTTGTAGATATGGACGTTGCCGCGCGCCTCGATCCGATACAGTTCAAGCGAACCGCCCATCGGATCATTGCTGTTGGCGCTTTTGCCGTCGGCCGGTGTGGGCGCAGGTGCGGGCTGACCGGGAGTAGGTGCTTTCTTGCGCAGATATCCGATCAGCGTGTCCGCATCGACCGTCGTATCCCCGCGTACGGCCCGCGCTCCGCCCGTGAGCGTCACGGTCTGGGCATTGCGGTCGTAGACTTCTTCCTTTTTCCAGAAAAGCTGCACGGCTTCACCGTGAGACATGTCCAGCCCGTCTGCATAGGCAGGAGCGGAGGGGAGAGCCAGAGGAAGGGCAATCAGGAGGGGAAGGAAGGCTGCGGAACGGCGGGTCATTTCTCTGTCTTCAGTCCTTGCAGGTGCAGGCGGGCCGCCGCACTCGGAGGGCCGTTGTCATCGTTGCGGACCGTCAGTCCGGGTCCCGTAAACTGCATGATACCCGCATGCTGGTCCAGAAAATAGCCTTGGGCATCCTGCGTGCCGAACGGACCTTCCGCATGGACCCAGTCCCGCGAGGCGATGACGTCCGCCTTGAGGTCCAGATCGGCGGAGGGGCCATTCAGGAGAAAACCATCGTCGCGGTAGAGCACGACGTTGTCGTCAAGATCGAGCGTCTGTTCGTGCTGCATATAGACGCCGCGATCAGCCTTGATATGTGCCCAGGAATTGCCCGAAAGCTGGATGTCGGCAACCGGATCGACCAGGTCCACGCGGTCCGGGCCCTGCTGGTGGGTGGTGCGGGCCGTGATCATGTAGAGATGGTCATGGGCGTCGAGGCCGCGATAGGTGGCCTGTTCCATATTGCCGCTTTCCACGCGCAGGCGGGCCATTTCCTTCAGGGCGGCGCGGTTCTGGTTCATGAGATGGGAAATCTCGGGCCAGGCCGCGATGGAACTGAGGAGGACGAGAGCGAGCCCTGGCAGTGCCCATTTGGCAAATCCCAGAAGCGAGCGGCGTCGGGCGAGTTCCTGCGCATTGGGGGCTTGGCGGATCCGCTGGAAGGCGGCGCGGCGCAGGTTGTCGAGACGGGCGAGACTCTCTGTCCGGTTCGGGTCGAAATCTTCCCGGCGGATGCGGTGTTCGCCATTATCGGGCGTGGGGTCGCTCATGACAGGCCGCTTCGCAGGAGGTCGTGAATATGGACGATTCCCGCAGGGCGGTGTGCCGTGTCCACGATGAAGAGGCTGGTGATGGGGCGTTCGCGCTGATTCATAAGATGCAGCACGTCCTGTGCCAGCGTGTCGGCACGTGCAGTGATGGGGGCGGGATTCATGACGTCCGCGGCCGTGGTCGCGTCGAGGTCGCCGGAGAGGGCGCGGCGCAGATCGGCGTCTGTGATGAGGCCCTGAAGTTCACCATTGTCATCAATGACACCCATGCACCCGAATGACTTGCGTGTCATCTCGAGAATGACGGAGCGGAGCGGGAGGCTGCCCTGTCCGAGGGGCAGGGCGTCGCCGGTATGCATGAGGTCGCTGATCGGGCGCAGGCGCGCCCCGAGAAGCCCTCCGGGGTGAAAAGCGCCGAAATCGCGGGCGGTGAAACCGCGCTTTTCCAACAGTGCGATGGCGAGCGCGTCGCCCAGAGCCAGTTGCAGCAGGGTGCTCGTCGTTGGCGCCAGCCCCATCGGGCAGGCTTCTGCGCTGGTGGGCAGGACCAGCGGGATCTGTGCGGCGCGGGCGAGGGCCGAGGTGCCGACGGCGGTCACAGCGATCACGCAGTGATTCTGTCGGGTGGCATAGGCCAGAATCGCGGCAAGTTCTGCGGTTTCGCCCGAATTGGAGAAAGCGAGGATCAGATCGCCGGGCGCTACCATCCCAAGGTCGCCATGTGCGGCTTCAGCGGGGTGCAGAAACAACGACGGTGTGCCGGTAGAGGCGAGGGTTGCCTGAATTTTGCGGGCAATATGGCCGGATTTCCCGATTCCGGTCACGATCAGACGCGCGCGACTTTCTGCGATGCGGTCAACGGCTTCGCTGAACGCAACTCCGAGCGGGCCAGAGAGGGCCTGTTCGAGCGCTTCCAGCCCTTTGCGTTCGATGGAGACGGTCTGACGGGCCGATTCCAGAGCGGTGCGGGAAAAACCGGGCGACGGGCGGTGCATGATCAGTCGGGCCGGAATTCAGGCGCGGTGCGAGAAAATGTCGGACTCGTCGTAGCCCAGCAGGTCGAGGCGGCAGCGGGCCGGGAGGAAATCGTAGCAGGATTGCGCGAGGTCGCGTCGGTTTTCACGGATCAGCATGGCTTCGAGCTTATCCCACAATGCGTGAAGATGCAGCACGTCCGATGCAGCATAGCGAAGCTGATCGGGGGTGAGGGTCTCGGCACCCCAGTCAGAGCTCTGCTGGTGTTTGGAGATTTCGACGCCAAGGAGGTCCCGGCACAGATAGGCCAAGCCATGACGGTCCGTGAAGGTATAGACCAGCCGGGCGGCGATTTTGGTGCAGATGACAGATGGGATCGTAATATTGAAGGCGTTCTGCAGGACTGCGACGTCAAAGCGTGCGTAATGCATCAGCTTGGTGACGGAATCGTCTGTCAGGAGCGCTTTAAGGTTTGGGCAGTCATAGCCCCGGCCGCCCATGGAGACCGGTTTGATCTGCACAAGATGGGCTTCGCCATCGCCGGCTGAGAGCTGGATGAGGCAGAGGCGGTCACGATGGGGATTGAGACCCATGGTCTCGGTATCGATGGCAACGACAGGGCCAAGATCAAAGTCATCCGGCAGATCGCCGTCATGAAGATGGATGGCGTCTTGCGAACTCATTTGTCGTCACCAAATTTTTTTGATCACCAGAGGATCGAGGCGATTTATCGCCTGATCGTCTGTGGTGCCCAGAAGAAGACTCGAACTTCCACGTCCTTTCGGACACAGGTACCTGAAACCTGCGCGTCTACCAATTCCGCCATCTGGGCTCAGAAAGCACCGGAGTTTTTTCAGTTTCCTGAAGCATCCCGGCTCGGTGAAGAGGCGTTTACCCCTCCACGTATGGGGCGTCAACAGCCAACTGAAAGAAAAATGCAAATGCGTAGAAATTTTTCCGTGGACGGGATGTCGAGTGGAGAGGGAACAGGCCGCAGTCCAAGGGTTGTGGCGGTTCTGGGGGGAGGAGGCTTTGTCGGGCGCGAACTTGTCGGCCGGCTCGTGGCCTTGGGGCACGTCGTGCGGGTGGGGAGCCGAAACCCCGAAGACGATCAGGGACTGGCGCGGTTTCCGGGTGACGGGCGTGTGGAGTTCATTAAGGCATCCGTGAATGACGTGGCTGCGCTGGAGCGTGTGTTTGCCGGGGCGGATGTGGGGATCAATCTGGTGTCCATCATGTCGCCGGACGTGCAGGCGATGCATCGGGTCAATGTGGTAGGTGCGCGGCTGGCGGCGCTCGTGGCGCGGCGTGAGGGCGTGGGGCAATACCTGCATATGTCTGCCATCGGCGCGTTGCTGACGTCGCCGGGGAATTACGGGCGCAGCAAGGGACTGGCCGAAAGGATGGTACGGGAGGTCTTTCCCGAAGCGGTGCTGTTGCGACCTTCGGTGATTTTCGGGCCGCAGGATAGTTTCTTCAACATGTTCGCGCTGATTGCGAAGCTCTCCCTGGTTCTGCCGGTGTTTGCGCCAAAGACGCGGTTTCAGCCGGTCTATGTTGGTGATGTGGCGCGGGCGATCGTCACACTGACTGAGCCGGGGCACGAAGGTCTGACTGTCGAAGCAGGTGGACCGGATGTTCTGAGTATGAAGGACTTGATGGCGTTCGTTCTGGAGGCGTCGGGGCGTCATCGGATTCTGGTGTCTGTGCCGGGATGGGCGGCGAAACTGGAAGCCGATATTCTTGAGACGCTGCCGGGACATCTGCTGACGCGCGATCAGGTTGCGATGATGGGCGTGGATAATGTGGTGCAGCAGGGAGCGGTCGATCTTCAAGCGCTTGGGATCAGGCCTGCGGCGATGCGGAGTATCGTGCCAGACTATCTGAAGGGGAGTGTTTGTGAGAGCTGGCGGCGGTTCCGGAAGTGATTGATCCGTTTCGGACCTAAAAATCTGTGTGAAAAATGGCTCATACGATAAGAAGATGGGCCATTTCGCACGAAAGGTCAGCATTGCTGACTGTTATTGGATAAAATGACGGAATAGCTGCATTCCTACTCGCATGTTTGCAGGAGACACGACGCATGGCCGAACGGATGTTGCAGTTCGTCACCCACCCCCAGGTGCTTCCGGAGAAGCGCGACGCGGCCGAACGCCGTCAGGATTTCGGGGAGATTTATCGTGGGTTCGCGCGCAGCCGGGCGGAAGAACAGGCGTCGCGGTGTTCGCAGTGCGGGATTCCGTTCTGCTCCGTGCATTGTCCTCTGGGGAACAACATTCCCGACTGGCTGAAGCTGACGGCGGAAGACCGGCTTGAGGAAGCGTATGAGATGTCGTCCGCGACGAATACGTTTCCGGAGATCTGCGGTCGAATCTGTCCGCAGGACCGGCTGTGCGAAGGCAACTGCGTCATCAATAAGGGCTTCGAAAGCGTCACGATCGGCGCTGTCGAGCGCTTCATTACCGAAAATGCGTTTGAGCAGGGCTGGGTGAAGCCATCGCTTCCGGACCGGGAGCTTGGGCTGAGTGTCGGGATCGTGGGGTCCGGTCCGGCGGGTCTGGCCTGTGCGGAGCGGCTGCGGGCGCAGGGTTATGAGGTTCATGTCTATGAGCGTCAGGATCGTGTGGGCGGGCTGCTGACTTACGGGATTCCGAGCTTCAAGTTGGAAAAGCATGTGGTGGCGCGGCGTCATGCGCTGCTGGAGGAGCAGGGGATCGTGTTCCATCTCTCCACGCCTGTTGGTTCGGGCCAAGGCGAGACGGCGCTTGAGGATCTGCGGGCGCGGCATGATGCGGTTTTTCTGGCGACGGGTGTGTACCGCTCGCGCGATGTGAAGGTGCCGGGAGCCGGGCTTGAGGGCGTGGTCGATGCGATTGACTTCCTGACGGCGTCGAACCGCCGCGGTTACGATGAAGATCCGGGCGAGGATGCGGCACTTCATGCGAAGGGGCGTCGGGTCGTGGTCATTGGTGGTGGTGACACGGCCATGGACTGCGTACGCACGTCGATCCGTCAGGGGGCCGAGCGTGTGACCTGCGTTTACCGTCGGGACCGGGCGAATATGCCGGGATCGCGACAGGAAGTTTACAATGCCGAGGAAGAAGGCGCGCAGTTCGAATGGCTGGGCTCACCGGAAGCGTTTCTGGGCGATGGCAGTGTGTCGGGCGTGCGGGTGCTGAAGATGCGTTTGGGGTCTCCGGATGCGTCGGGGCGCCGGTCCATCGAGGGTACGGGGCAGCATGACGTGATTGAGGGCGATCTGGTCATCAAGGCTCTGGGCTTCGATCCCGAGGATCTGCCGGAGCAGTTCGCGGCCCCCGATCTGGCCGTGACGCGCTGGGGCACGCTGACCGTGCCGCCGGGCGGTTTTGAGACGAGTCTGCCGGGCGTGTTCGCCGGTGGCGACATCGTGCGCGGGGCGAGCCTTGTCGTCTGGGCGATCAAGGATGGCCGGGATGCGGCCGATGCGATCCATCACCATCTGACTGAAACAGTAACCGGTTCTCTGGAGGCCGCGGAATGACACACAATAACGATTTCATCCGCGAGTATGCTGAGAACGTCGAACGGCTGAAGGGGCTGTATGACCCGTCGCAGGAGCGCGATTCCTGCGGTGTGGGTCTGGTCGCGTCGCTGGATGGCAAGCCGTCGCGCAGCGTGGTTCTGGCGAGCATCGAGGCGCTGGGCAATATCTGGCATCGCGGTGCGGTCGATGCCGATGGCAAGACCGGCGATGGCGCGGGCATCCATGTTGAGATCCCGCAGGATTTCTTTGCCGAGGCGATCCATAACAGTTCCAGCGACGATACGATTGATGGGCGCATTGCGGTCGGCATGGTGTTCCTGCCCAAGACCGATCTGGGATCGCAGGAGCGGGGCCGACAGATCATCGAAACGGAGATCCTGAACTTCGGGTACGGGATCTATGGCTGGCGTCAGGTGCCGATCGATACGGCGTGCATTGGCGAGAAGGCCAACCAGACGCGCCCGGAAATCGAGCAGATCATGATCCGCAACCGGCTTGGCCGGTCCGAGGACGCGTTCGAGCGCGACCTGTATGTGTTGCGTCGGCGGATCGAGAAGCAGGCGACGGCGCAGCAGGTCGATCTGTATGTGTGTTCGATGTCCTGCCGCTCGGTGATCTACAAGGGCATGTTCCTTGCAGAGAACCTGACGGATTTCTATCCGGATCTGCTGGATGAACGGTTCGTCTCGCGGTTTGCGATCTATCATCAGCGCTATTCGACCAATACGTTCCCGACCTGGAAACTCGCCCAGCCGTTCCGCAAGGTGGCGCATAACGGCGAGATCAATACGATTTCGGGCAATACGAACTGGATGCGTTCGCATGAAACGCGGCTCGCCCATCCGGATCTGGACCCGTATATGGCGGATCTGAAGCCTGTCGTGCAGGCTGCGGGTTCGGACACGGCGGTTCTGGACAATGTATTCGAACTGCTGACCTTCGCCGGGCGTGACGCGCCGATGGCGAAGACGATGCTGGTACCGGCCTCTGGCGGTGCGAACTCGGCAATGTCCGACGCGGCGCGTGCGCTGTTCCGGTACTGCAATGCGGTGATCGAGCCGTGGGATGGTCCGGCAGCTTTGTGCGCGACGGATGGGCGCTGGGTTGTGGCGGGTCTGGATCGCGCCGGGCTACGGCCGCTGCGCTACAGCATCACGCAGGACGGGCTGCTCATCGTAGGGTCTGAGACCGGGATGGTCCGGGTGCCGGATGCGCGCGTCAAAAGCCGTGGGCGGCTTGGTCCGGGGCAGACGCTGGCGCTCGATCTGAAGGAAGGGCGGCTCTACCAGTCTGAAGAACTACTGGAAATGCTGGCCTCGCGTCAGGATTTTCAGGGCTGGGTGAAGCGGATCCGCGATATCGAGCCGATCGTGCGCGATGTGGTGGAACCCGAGGCGCTGGACCCGGATGTGCTGCGGCGGCATCAGGTGGCGGTCAGTCTGACGCATGAGGAGCTGGAGACGATCCTGCATCCGATGGTGGAGACGGCGGCTGAGGCTCTGGGCTCCATGGGCGATGATACGCCGCTTCAGGTGCTGTCGAAGATTTATCGTGGGCTGGCGCATTATTTCCGTCAGGGGTTCAGTCAGGTCACGAATCCGCCGATCGATTCCCTGCGTGAGACGCGGGTGATGAGTCTGATCACGCGGCTGGGCAATCTGGGGAATATTCTCGATCAGGCGCCGGAGCAGTGCGATCTGTTGCAACTGCCGAGCCCCGTCCTGACGATTGGTGAGTTCGACGAACTGCGAAAAGTCTGCGGCGAGAACGCGGGCGTGATCGACTGCACCTTCCCTGCTGAAGAGGGCGAGGAAGGTCTACGGGCGGCGATTGCGTCCATCCGCGTGCAGGCGGAAGATCATGTTCGCGGCGGATGCACGCATCTATTCCTGACGGACGACAATACGGATGCGGCGCGGGTTGCGATCCCGATGATCCTCGCCACAGCAGCCGTGCATATCCATCTGGTGCGCAATTCGCTGCGGACGTTCACGTCGCTGAACGTGCGGACGTCTGGGGCGATTGATGTTCATGCGATTGCCGTCACGATTGGGGTGGGTGCGACGACGGTGAACCCGGCTCTGGCGCAGCATTGTGTGGCGGACCGGCTGCGGCGCGGTCTGTTCGGCAAGATGTCGCTGCGTGAGGCGATGGAGCGCTATCGTAAGGCCGTGGACAAGGGTCTGCTCAAGATCATGTCCAAGTCGGGCATTTCGATCATCTCGGCTTATCGTGGCGGGTATAATTTCGAGGCGATCGGACTGTCTCGCGCACTGGTGGCGGAGTTCTTCCCCGGTATGCCCTCGCGGATTTCGGGGATTGGTCTGCCGGGTATTGCGCGCAACATTCTTGGCGCGCATGCGGCCGCGTGGAACCGGAAGGTCGAGGCACTTCCGGTCGGTGGGCGTTACAAGCTGCGCCGTCAGGGTGAGACGCATGCGTTCTCGGGGCAGCTTGTACACATGCTCCAGAGCGCAGTGACGGCGAACAGCTTCACGCTGTACCGGCGTTATGCGGATGCGGTGCGTCAGATGCCGCCTGTGGCGCTGCGGGATCTGCTGGATTTCAAGCCGCTTCATGCGCCGGTTCCGGTGGATGAGGTCGAGAGCATCACGCAGATCCGTCGTCGTCTGGTGGCGCCGGGAATTTCGCTCGGCGCTCTGAGCCCTGAGGCGCATGAGACGCTGGCGATTGCCATGAACCGGATCGGGGCGAAGTCCGATTCTGGCGAGGGTGGCGAGGATGCCGAGCGGTCCAAGCCGCGTCCGAACGGGGACAATGCGTCTTCGGCCATCAAGCAGGTGGCGTCCGGGCGTTTTGGCGTGACCGCGCAGTATCTGAATGACTGCCGCGAGATCGAAATCAAGATGGCGCAGGGCGCGAAGCCCGGCGAGGGCGGGCAGCTTCCGGGCTTCAAGGTGACTGAACTGATCGGGCGTCTGCGTCATGCGACGCCGGGGGTCACACTGATTTCGCCGCCGCCGCATCACGACATCTATTCGATCGAGGATCTGGCGCAGCTCATTTACGATCTCAAGCAGATCAACCCGACGGCGACCGTGACGGTCAAACTGGTGGCGCGGACGGGCATTGGCACGATTGCGGCCGGTGTGGCGAAGGCCAAGGCAGATGCGATCCTGATTTCCGGCCATTCGGGCGGCACGGGGGCAAGCCCGCAGTCTTCGATCCATTATGCGGGTCTGCCGTGGGAAATGGGGTTGTCGGAGGCGCATCAGGTGCTGATGCTGAACCGGCTACGTCATCGTCTGGTGCTGCGGACGGATGGCGGCATCAAGACTGGCCGCGACGTTGTTATGGCGGCGATGCTGGGTGCGGAAGAGTTCGGCATTGGTACGGCCGCACTTGTGGCGATGGGTTGCATCATGGTGCGCCAGTGCCATTCCAACACCTGTCCGGTGGGCGTGTGTGTGCAGGACGAGAAGCTGCGCGAGAAGTTCGGGGGATCGCCGGAGAAGGTCATCAACCTGTTCACGCTGATTGCGGAAGACATTCGGCATATTCTCGCAGAGCTGGGTGTGCGGTCGCTTGAAGAAGTGATCGGGCGGACGGATATGTTGCGTCAGGTGTCGCGTGGTGCGGATTATCTGGATGATCTGGATCTGAATTCCCTGCTGGTTCAGGCCGATCCGGGCGAGCATGCGCGTTACTGCACCCGTGAAGGGCGTAACGAAGTACCGGAGACGCTGGACGGGCAGATTATCCCGGATGCGACCGCGCTGTTCGAGCGTCGCGAAAAGCTGCACCTGCATTACACGGTGCAGAATACCCATCGTGCGATCGGCACGCGGGTTTCGGGGCTGATTACGCGCAAGTTCGGCATGAAGGAGCTTCCGGAAGGCCAGCTCACGCTGTCGCTTCGTGGGTCTGCCGGGCAGTCTCTGGGTGCGTTCGGTGTGCAGGGGCTCAAGATCGAGGTCGAGGGCGATGCTAACGACTATGTCGGTAAGGGACTTTCGGGCGCGACGATCGTTGTCCGCAAGTCACCGGCCGCGCAGTGGGCGTCCGAGCAGAGCGCGATCATCGGCAACACCGTTCTGTACGGCGCGACGGCAGGCACGCTGTTTGCGGCTGGACAGGCCGGTGAGCGCTTTGCGGTCCGGAATTCGGGGGCGACGGCGGTGGTCGAGGGCTGCGGTTCGAATGCCTGCGAATACATGACCGGCGGCACGGTCGTGATCCTTGGAGAGACAGGCGATAATTTCGGCGCCGGTTTCACGGGGGGCATGGCTTATGTGCTGGACGTGAAGGGACGGTTCGAGGCGCAGATTAATCCCGATACGGTGATCTGGAGCCGTGTGCAGGCTGGCAGCCGCTGGGATCAGGAGCTTCGGGCGTTGGTGGAGCGGCATGTGGCGGAGACGGGCAGCACCTATGCCGAAGATCTGCTGCATTGCTGGGAGCGGACGCTGGAGCGCTTCTGGCATGTCGTGCCGCGCGATTATGCGCGGATCATTGGCTACGTGCAGGAAGACCTGTCGCAGCTTTCGGCTTGAAGCACGTTATCCCTGCCTGGGACGGAGTTTCAGGCAGGGGCGCTCCACGAGGCGCCATGACAGGATTGCGCCGACGATCGTGGTGAGGATCGTGAGAAGTACGGCGTTTCGGCGGCTGAGGCCGTAGCGGATGTGAAGGTCTCCGGCCATCATCACCAGCGGGAGATGGCACAGATAAAGCCCGTAACTATGGGTGCTGAGGCTACGGACCGCCGGGCCGATCACACGCGGCAGGGTTCGCAGGCGCATCATCGCAGGCATGCAGAGCGCATAACCGAAGCCTACAGTATCAAATGAAATGATGGCGCTAAATCGTGGCGGCCAGAGCGGGATGGGCAAAAGATCCCCCAGCCATGTCGTGAGGACGATCACTGTGCCAAGAATGGCCAGTGGTCTGTACAGGCAGGGGATGCTTTTCGAATATCGGTTCAGGTATGCGGCGACGACGCCCCATGCGATGGAGTCAAGGCGGCAGGGTACGATTTTGCTGATGGCTTCCTCCCAGTTGAGGTCTGTGGGCAGCGACAGGCGCCAGCAGACCGGAACGATGAAGAAAGCCGCAAGTGTGAGTCCGAGAGCCCGAGTGGGTCTGATCCGGCAGGCAAGAAGCGTGAGTAGCAGGGCGGGAAAGGTGATGTAGAACCATTCTTCCACGCAAAGCGACCATGTAACGCCATACCAGTTCGAAACCATGGGCCAGCCGAGATTTTGCGTCAGGGTCAGGAACCACGGCAGGACGCGTCGGGCTTCATCCCATGTCACGCCGTAGGGGCCGAAACGGGCGAGCGGGATCAGCAGTGCGAACAGCCAGACATAATAGGCCGGGAGGGTGCGCATCCATCGGCGGACGAGAAAAATTCCCCAGCCTTTGAGGGAGGTTCCGCGTTCCAGCAGATCCAGCATGATCGTGCCGATCAGAAAGCCGCTGAGGACGAAGAACAGCATCACGCCATAAAAGCCGAGGATCACCAGATGGAACGGAAGCACGCGGTGCCACCAGTCCAGAAACAGGCTTCCGTCATGGCAGATCAGGACATCGAGGATGGCGACCGAACGCAGCAGATCGGGGCCTGCGATTCGCTGCTGCAGATTTTCAAAGGATGTCAGAGTAATTAATGCCTGGGGGGGGTATTTTTTCATGAAATGGCGGAAGATCCCGGAGTGTGGCTCCATTAGGCTCCGAGAGGCGATTTTATACTACAGATTTGTCATCAACATCCCGTTTGACGGCGCGGATTGTGGCTCTAAGGTCAAGGTATGACCATGCTCTTTTCTGCCGCTGACGGCACGCCCAATTCATCCTCCGGGGAGCAGATGCCGCCCCGCTGGGACCTGTCCGATCTCTATGCCTCGCCGGAAGATCCGGTGCTGGCGGCGGATTTTGATCGCTGGGCGGGGGAGGCGCGCCGTTTCTGTGAGACGTACAAAGGGCGTCTGGGCAGCCTGAATGGTGTCGGACTCGCAGCGGCCTTTGCCGAATATGAAGCGATTGAAGAAGGTCTCGGGAAGATCGGGTCTTTCTCCAGCCTTGGCTTTGCGGCGCATACGACTGATCCGGTCTGGGGGCGGTTCGCGCAGGGCGTGCAGGAGCGCATGACGGAGGTGGCCTCCGATCTGATGTTCTTCACGCTGGAACTGAACCGGATTGCGGATGCGGATCTGGCACGGATCTGCGAGGCGCCGGAGATGCGAAAATGGGATGCGTATCTGCGGGATCTGCGGATGTACCGGCCCTATCAGCTTTCTGACGAGGTCGAGCAGGTGCTGATGGACAAGTCGGTGACGGGGCGCAATGCCTGGAACCGGCTGTTCGATGAGACCATGGCGACGCTGAGTGTCACGATCGACGGCGAGGAAAAGCCGCTGGGCGAGGCGTTCAACCTGCTGACGAATGCGGATCGTACGAAGCGCGAGGCTGCGGCGCAGCAGATCAGTGCGGTTCTGGGCGAGAATTCGCGTCTGCTGACGATGATTACCAACACGCTCGCCAAGGATAAGGCGATCGGGGACAAACTGCGCGGCTATCCGCGCCCGACGAGTTCGCGCAATCTGGCAAATATGGTCGAGGACGAGGTTGTCGATGCGCTGGTGGGCGCGGTGGACGAGGCTTATCCGCGTCTGGCGCACCGGTATTATGCGCTCAAGGCGAAGTGGCTCGGGCTGGAAAAGCTGGAGCACTGGGACCGCAATGCCCCGCTGCCAGGTGTGGAGACGCGCCAGATCGACTGGGAGCAGGGCAAGGAGATCGTGCGGACGGCCTATGCCGGGTTCGATCCGGCTCTGGGCGAGATCGTCCAGAACTTCCTGACCAATCCGTGGATTGATGCCGCACCCGTGGCCGGGAAGTCTTCGGGGGCGTTCTCCCATTCCTGCGTCCCGTCCGTGCATCCGTATATTCTGATGAATTATCGCGGGCAGCCGCGTGATGTCATGACGCTGGCGCATGAACTGGGGCATGGCGTGCATCAGACGCTGGCCGGGAAAAAACAGGGTTATCTGAATGCCGATACGCCTCTAACGCTGGCCGAGACGGCATCGGTATTTGGCGAAATGCTGACGTTCCAGTCCCTGCTGGATGCGGAGAGTGATCCGAAGCGTCGTCGTCATATGCTGGCGGCGAAGGTCGAGGACATGCTGAACACGGTCGTCAGGCAGATCGCGTTCTATCAGTTCGAAGTGAAGGTCCATGACGAGCGGGCGAAGGGTGAGCTTTCGTCGGAGCGTCTGGGAGAAATCTGGCGTGAGGTTCAGGTGCGGAGTCTGGGGCCCGTGTTCCACTTCACACCAGATTATGACCTGTACTGGTCTTACATTCCGCATTTCGTGCATTCCCCGTTCTATGTTTATGCGTATGCTTTCGGGGATTGTCTGGTGAATGCGCTGTATGGCGTTTATCAGGAAAAACCCGAGGGTTTTGCTGCGAAATATCGCACCATGCTCGAAGCCGGCGGAACGCTACGGCACAAGGACTTGCTCGCGCCGTTCGGACTTGATGCGACAGATCCGGGTTTCTGGCGTAAAGGACTGGATGTGATCTCGGGGCTGATCGATCAGCTCGAGCAGGAGGACTGAGGAGCATCATGGCGAGGGATCTCGACAACACCGGCCTTATGGGGGAACTGCGTCGCATGGCGCGGACTTCCGGCGCGGTCGGCGGTATTGCAGCGCGGATGGCGGGTAACCGTCTGGGCTTCAAGACAGACAAGGGCGTTCATGCAGAGGGCCTGAAGTCGGCGTTGGGGAACCTCAAAGGGCCGCTGATGAAGGCGGCCCAGCTTCTCTCCACCATTCCCGGCGCGCTGCCGGACGAATATGCGGAAGAGCTGGCGCATTTGCAGTCCAACGCGCCGCCGATGGGCTGGAGCTTTGTGCGCCGTCGGATGCAGGCGGAACTGGGTGCGGGTTGGGAAAAGCATTTCCGCTCCTTCAGCCATGAAGCCGTGGCAGCGGCGTCGCTCGGGCAGGTGCACCGGGCGCGTCTGGTTGATGGGCGCGAAGTGGCGTGCAAATTGCAGTATCCGGACATGCAGGCGGCTGTGGATTCAGATTTGCGGCAGTTCCGCGCCGCACTGGGTATCTACAAGCAGTTCGAGACGACGATCCGGCAGGACGAGGTTTACACCGAACTTGCGGACCGACTGCGCGAAGAGCTGGATTACCGGCGGGAAGCGAGCCACTTGCGGCTCTATCGGGACATGCTCTCGGAAACGCCCGAAGTCACGGTTCCCGCTCCGGTAGAGGAACTGTCCACCGGGCGGTTGCTGACGATGGACTGGGTAAGCGGCCGGAGTATGCGGACTGTTCTGGGCGAGAACCTGCCGTTGGAAGATCGCAATGCGATGGCCACGGCGCTGTTCAAGGCCTGGTACACGCCGGTGTATCGCTACGGTGTCATTCATGGCGATCCGCATATGGGCAATTTCACCGTGCGGGATGATTATGGTCTGAACCTGCTGGATTTCGGAGCCGTTCGGATTTTCTCGCCGCGCTTTGTGGAAGGGATCATCGACCTGTTCACGGCGCTGCGTGAGAACAACGAAGAGCTGGCGTTCCATGCTTACAGCAAGTGGGGCTTCGTCGGGATCTCGCGTGAGACGGCGGGTATTCTGAATGAATGGGCACGGTTCTTCTACCGTCCACTCATGACAGACCGTGTCTGCTCCATGCAGGAAAGCAACGATCCGGCGGAAGCGCGTCAGGTTCTTGAGAAAGTCTATGATGGTCTCAAGCGCACGGGCGGTGTGAAGCTGCCGCGTGAGTTCGTGCTGATGGACCGGTCCGCGATCGGGCTAGGCAGCGCGTTCCTGCGTCTGGAGGCACGGTTGAACTGGCACAATATGTTTGAGGAACTGATTGAGGGCTTCGATGTGAATGTTCTGGCCGCGCGTCAGAAAGAAGCTCTGGAAAAAGCGAAGGTGCCCCCGGCATTGTCTTCACTTTAAGGGGTTCAGCCAACAGAAAGGGCGCTTCCTTTGCAGGAAGCGCCCTTTCTGTTTCTGGAGTGCTGATAACGGTTCAGAACTGGGCTGCAATCGTTCCGAAGAATTCGCGCGGCGCTGCGACAAACAGGTTTGCGTTGTCATCGCCAGCAACCGAGGCTGCGCCGTACACGCCGCCGATATAGTTCTGATTGTAGAGATTGGTGATGCCAAACGACGTTTTCAGGTTCTGGGCAAAGCCCACCTTTCCGAAATCGTAGGCAACGTTGAGGTTTGATGTCCAGTAAGCAGGGATCTGCTCGTCGTTGGTGTAGGTCATCTGACGTGCGCTGGTGTACGTCGTGTTGAAGTTGAAGGTTGCGTGATGCCATGTGTAGCTCACGTCAGCCTTGTACATGAACTTCGGGTAATAGACCTGCTGCTTGCCCTTGATGCTGACATAACCGCCATTATACGGCAGATGCGTGTCTTCGTAGGTGGCATCGTTCCAGCTGAAGCTGTTGGTGATGGCCAGACCGGGCAGCGGGCGGAACGTACCTGCGACGTCTGCGCCATTCATGGTTTCACGACCCACATTCATGAATGCGCTGTAGGTGTTGCCGGTTGATCCGCTGGTGATGGCGGCAAGGCGGTTATAATAATCGGTGTGGTAGAAATCGGCACTTCCGGAGAAGAAGTGGGAGTTGAAACGGTAGCCGACCACATAGTTCCAGGTCCGCTCCGGACGCAGGGATTTCTTGTTCTCGTCAAAGACGGTCTGTGCCGGGTTGGCCGCGCTTCCAAGACCGGACCAGGGCGATCCGCTGGAACTCTGGGCGGAGTAATCATAAGCGCGCATGTTTTCAGCAATATCGAAATAGACTTCGTGCTGATTCAGGAAATGATAGTCGAAGTTGAAATGCGGAAGGAACGCATTCGCTGCCGTCAGATTACCGGAAGCAGGATGGCTGTAATAGACGCCCCATGAGGACAGCGTGCTTGTGTTGTCGACGCTGGTTCCGCCATGCGTCGTTTGCAGCAGGGAGCGGAAGCCTGCCTCAACGGTCATGCCCGGGATGATGTGGTATGTATCCTGCAAATAGAACTGAAATGTATTGGTGTTAAAGGAGTCTGCCCACCAGGTTGTTCCGTTCTTGAAGTTGGAGATGGAGGAATGCGGTGTATCGACGCCGTCTTCATACATCATCATCGGGTAGTTAAAGCGGTCGTTTTCGTACCAGATGCCGGTTTTGATATCGTTGTTATGACCGGCATGGATATCAAAATTCTGGACAAAACCGAGACGTCGAACGTCGGGATGGCCGGTTTCCATCGCCATGGGAACCTGTGAGGTCGGGGAGGTCAGGAACGGGTTCGTGGCGCTGTAATCGCCGTTCGAGACGTGGGCGTAAGCGATTGTCTTGGATGTGACGTTGGGGAACAGCTGGAACTCACCCGTGATGGCAGAGAGATAGTTCCGCTGGGTCTGGGTGCCGTCGTAAGCGTAATCGCCAATTTCATCGTTGGACAGAACGCCTTCAAGACCAGCCGGGACGCCGCCATTCTGGGCATAATAGGCGTATTCTTTGGCAAGAGCATAGTTGGGTTTCAGATAGGTCGTATTGCGCCCCATCTTCTGCCACATGTTCTTGGTCAGGCTGAGATAATTGTACTGTTCAAAGTTTGAATAGTCGAAAACTGCCGTAATTTTGCCGCGATCGCCAACGGGCTGGACCAGTTTGAAATTGGCCTGCTGTTCCTGCTGATCGCCATATCCTTTCCAGAGATCCTGATCGGTTCGGGCATAGGCAGCGTAAAATTTGGTGCCGCTGGAATTCAGCTTGCCACTATCTACACGCCCGAAAGTTCTGAAGCCGTTATAACTGCCGAAAAGCTGGCTGATCTGACCGCCTGCCTTGTCGGAAGGGTCTGCAGAAGTAAAGGTAATGGCACCGCCAAGCGTCTGGGCTGATGGCGTGTCCAGTGCGCCTGCGCCCTGAGACATGGTCAGGCTGGTGATGTTTTCCTGAATTTCCATCTGGTCGACACCGAGGCCGTTCCAGTTGTGGAAGCCCTGTCCACCCATCGGGATCCCGTCGAGCGAGACACCGAGCTGGGTTTGATTGAAGCCCCGGACATAGAGGGTATTGGCGACTGTATCGAGTCCGAAAGCATCATCGGAGGCAAAGTTTGCGCCAGGTGTCGTCAGAGCAAGGATCTGCATCGGGCTTGTGCCGGCGACGAAATGATCCATTGTCTCACGTGTGACGACTTCCACCGCACTATGCGAGCCTCTGCGCTGTGCATGAACCGTCATGTCTTCAGTGCCGGATGCCACTGTTGCATGTTTATGCGTCGGGAGTGCGCGGTGTGCAGGCGTCGTGGTCCTGGCGTGGTTTGCATGATGCGGATGTGTTTTGTGCGTAGTGCTGGCGGCCCGCGTCGGGCTGACCAGAAGGCCGATCAATGCGACACCGGATAAAAGATATCGTCCCAAGGCTGACTGCACGAGCGGGTTCCAGTTCCTGTTCATGAAAATTCTGGAATTCACGCTATGTCATCGAATTGAAACACTGCAATATGTTTATTAAACAATAAGTCATAATTCCAGTGGGGCTGGCAAATACATCACATATGAAACGAATTGTTGCGCCGAAGATTCCGGAGAGAATTTTATAAATAAAAAACAATTCGGAATATAATTATCAAATATCGTAAGAGACAAATTATATTATTAGCTTATTGGATATTTTTCACTCATTATATGTTGGAGCGGTCGGTAAAAAGCTTTTCGTTTTAAAGATTGCTAGAGTCTGGCCCGTTAGCAAGTCGGGCCTGATCATGACTTTGCGCAATAGAGCGTGTCAGAATGTACGGAAAATCAGAAGATTTCCTTGATAAGGTCGTTGCCAATGCTGAACCCTGCGCCAGCTTCGACCGAGCGGGCAAAGCCGGAATTGAGGATATCGGAAATGAAATTGTTGTCGGGCAGGGCCTGAACCGGTTGGACGGGGATCTGCTGCGTCGGGGCTTGATAGGTCGTTGATGTGCCGTCATCGGGCTGCGCGTTGGACAGGGCTGCGTGAAGCTGCTGCAGAAGATTCGTGACCTGCTGCTGTTCCGCCTGAAAGGCGAGGGCGAGTTCACGCAGGTCGAGAGACCATTCCCGGGCCTGCATGTCACCGCTCTGGACAGCAGTCTGCATCTTGGACCCGAGAGCCTGAAGTGCCTGCGCGGTCTGCTGGGCCTGCTGCTGGAGCTGGATATAGGTCTGTTCGATCGTTTGGACGTCCATGACGGCTTTTCCTTCAAAGAGACATGGGCGTTGATAACGCCGGACGGCGAGTCTCTCCATCCCTTTCAGCAATAAAATGTCATAAAGATATGCGGGCGAAATGTTGTCCGGAGAGGCCTCTGTGCAGATGCCCCTTGCCCTGTGTCGCGCGGTTTCCCATCTTGCGATGATGGCCAAAAAACCGACCTCTTCCATTCGCAATGCTGCCTCCATGCCTCTGACGCAGTTTCTCCCTGAGAGGCAGCCCGTCAAACCCAAAACGCGCAGGCTTGTCGTTAAGTCGGATTACGAGCCCGCGGGCGATCAGCCGACGGCGATTTCGGAGCTTGTGCAGGGCGTTGAGGGCGGCGAGCGGGATCAGGTCCTGCTGGGTGTCACGGGCTCGGGCAAGACGTTCAGCATGGCGAAAGTCATTGAGGCGACGCAGAAGCCGACGCTTATTCTGGCTCCGAATAAGACGCTCGCGGCGCAGCTTTATGGGGAGATGAAGCAGTTCTTTCCGGATAATGCGGTCGAATATTTCGTGTCGTACTACGATTACTATCAGCCGGAGGCCTACGTGCCGCGGTCGGATACGTATATTGAAAAAGACAGCCAGATTAATGAGCAGATCGACCGGATGCGCCATGCGGCCACGCAGGCGCTGCTGGAGCGCAATGACGTTATCATCGTGGCGTCTGTGTCCTGTATTTACGGTATCGGGTCGGTCGAGACATATTCGAAAATGGTGGTGCGGCTTGAGGTTGGCGGTTCTATCGATCGCGAGCGGCTGATCAAGGCATTGGTGGAGTTGCAGTACCGGCGCAATGATGCGGCGTTCGAGCGCGGGACGTTCCGGGTGCGGGGTGAGCAGATCGACATTTTTCCGGTGCAGAACGAGGACCGGGCCTGGCGCGTGTCGCTTTTTGGCGACGAGATCGATCAGATCGTGGAGTTCGATCCGCTGACGGGAAACAAGACGGCGGATCTGGCGGAAATCAGCGTCTATGCGAACTCGCATTACGTAACGCCGCGTCCCACGCTCAATCAGGCGATGATCGGGATCAAGAACGAACTTCGCGGGCGTCTCCAGCAGTTCACCGAGGACGGAAAGCTGCTGGAGGCGGAGCGTCTGTCGCAGCGCACCACGTTCGATCTGGAAATGATCGAGACGACGGGTGCGTGTAAGGGGATCGAGAACTACTCGCGCTATCTGTCCGGGCGTGGTCCGGGCGATCCTCCGCCGACATTGTTCGAATATCTGCCGGAAGATGCGCTGCTGATCGTGGATGAAAGTCATGTCACGGTGCCGCAGATCGGCGGGATGGAGCGTGGGGACAGGGCGCGGAAAAGCGTGCTGTCAGATTACGGGTTCCGTCTGCCGTCCTGTATCGACAACCGCCCACTGGCTTTCGGGGAATGGAACGCATTCCGACCGCAGTCGATTTTCGTCTCCGCGACGCCGGGGCCGTGGGAAATGGAACAGACTGGCGGCGTGTTTGCCGAGCAGATCATTCGTCCGACGGGACTGATCGATCCGGTGACGGTTGTGCGTCCGGTCGAGGGGCAGGTCGATGATCTGCTGCATGAATGTCGGGACGCGATCAGCAAGGGCGGGCGGGTTCTGGTCACGACGCTGACCAAGCGGATGGCCGAGGATTTGACGGATTATCTGGGTGAGGCGGGCGTCAAGGTCCGGTATCTGCACTCGGACGTGGATACGCTGGAGCGGATCGAGATCATCCGTGATCTGCGTCTTGGGGCCTTCGATGTGCTGGTGGGGATTAACCTGCTGCGTGAGGGGCTGGATATTCCGGAATGTTCGGTTGTGGCCATTCTCGACGCCGATAAGGAAGGATTCCTACGGTCCAAAACATCGCTGATCCAGACGATCGGGCGTGCGGCGCGTAACGTCGATGGGCGTGTGCTGCTTTATGCGGACAAGATGACGGACAGTCTGAAATACGCGATCGAGGAGACGGCGCGGCGCCGGGCCAAGCAAACGGAATGGAACGAGGCGCACGGAATTACGCCGATGACGGTGCGGTCGAAGATCGGCGATGCGCTGTCCTCGGTGTTCGAGCAGGATTATGTGACGGTAGCACCAGACGGCTCTGGCGATACGGAGCAGTTTGTTGGCAAATCGCTGCCCGCGACGATTCAGGATCTGGAAAAACGGATGCGCGAGGCTGCGGCCAATCTGGACTTCGAACAGGCAGCCCGGTTGCGCGACGAGGTCAAGCGTCTGGAAGCGATCGATATGGGGCTGGAGCCGCCGCCGATTGCCAACTCGACTGCTGGACGTCCGGGTGCCCGAAAGGCTCCGAAGACGCCTGTTCCTCTGGGACCGGGCGGGGGAGGGTATGATCCGGCCAAGAAAAAACGCGGTCGGGGAGGTCGCTGAGATGGCTGAGAAAACGCCGTTGTCGCATTATCTGTCGCCGAAAGGCGCGGCTGTCATGCGGGCTGAACTGAAGGAACTGGCTCAGAAGGAACGGCCACGCATAGTGGAAATCGTATCCTGGGCGGCCAGCAATGGCGATCGTTCGGAGAACGCAGATTACCAATATGGTAAACGCCGACTGCGGGAAATCGACCGGCGGATGCGGTTTCTGGGTAAGCGGCTGGAAAACGCGGTGATTGTCGATCCTGCGGCCCAGACGACGCGAGATCGTGTGTTTTTCGGCGCGACTGTGACCTATGTGGACGAGGATGACGTCGAGCACACGGTGACGATCCTCGGTGTGGACGAGTCCGATCTGGCGCGTGGCGAGGTCAGTCTGGTCTCGCCGGTGGCGCGGGCACTGATGCGGACGCGGGTCGGGGACGTGGCGATGTTACAGACGCCGCGCGGGCCGGTCGAGATCGAAATCCTGAAGATCGCCTATCCCGTGGCGGTAGCGGCCTGACGTATGAACGCGCGGCAGGGGTGTGGCTTTGAAAAAGTACGACCTGCGTTTACACAGACTGTTCCACTCCCATTTCCCCGGACCGGAGTTTCCTGATGTCCCGTTCTCTTCGCGTTGCTGTTCAGATGGACCCCCTGGAGTCCGTCAATATTGACGGCGACTCCACGTTTGCGATGATGCTTGAGGCTCAGGCGCGCGGCTATGAACTGTGGGTCTATCCGGTGACGACGCTGAGCCTTGTCGAAGGACAGGGACGGGGCGGGCGTGTTCAGGCGCGGGCACGGCGAGTTGAAGTGCGGCGCGAACGTGGCAATCATGCGACGTTCGGCGAAGAGCAGGTTCTGGATCTGGGGCAGACGGATGTGATCCTGATGCGTCAGGATCCGCCGTTCGACATGGGCTACATCACGGCTACGCATATGCTGGAGCATGTGCATGGTGTGGGGGAGGGACGCTCGCTCGTGGTGAACGATCCGGTAGCGGTGCGGAACGCGCCGGAGAAGCTGCTGGTGACTCATTTTCCGCATCTGATGCCCCCGACCCTCGTGACATGGGATACGCGCGAGATTCTGGCGTTCCGCGAAAAATATCACGACCTGATCGTAAAGCCGCTGTTCGGCAATGGTGGGGCCGGGATTTTCCGGATCAAGCCGGATGATGAAAATCTGGGCGCGCTACTGGAGATGCATTTCGCACGTTCGCGTGAACCGCTCATGATCCAGCGTTACGAGCCGGCCGTGCGTCAGGGAGACAAGCGCATCATTCTGGTGGATGGCGAGCCGATCGGTGCGATCAACCGGGTTCCGGCAACGGGAGAGGCGCGCTCGAACATGCATGTCGGCGGCCGGGCCATGAGTGTGGAACTGACGGCGCGTGATCGGGAAATCTGTGAGTCGATCGGGCCATATCTGCGCGACCATGGGCTGATTTTTACAGGAATCGACGTGATCGGGAACTGGCTGACGGAAATCAACGTCACGTCCCCAACCGGTTTGCAGGAACTGGACCGCTTTGATGGCATCAACAGTGCGGGGCTGATCTGGGATGCGATCGAGAGACGCGTTCTGGCGTGAAGTCTGTCGGGGACGGGCTGCCGGTCAGGGCTGTCCGTCCTCTGAAGGAAGCCTGTGAGCGAAAGACGTCCGCGGTTCCTCCGGCGGAAGTTCTTTCACCTTGGGTGGCTGGTCCCGGCCGAAACGGTTGCCGAACCACTCCTCAAGATGTTTGCGGAAATACATGAAAAAGATGCTGCCCCAGGCCACGCAAGTGAACGCCACAAGGAAATAGATCAGCACGTTTGTCCTCCCTGGTCTTGTTCATGGCACGGGTTTGAAGGGTCATGCACACTGCGTGTCTTGCCAGATGCCTATCGGGGAGGGCAAGAAGGTGCGAATTGAACATGTTCCGGATAGCTCTGGTCTGCGAAGGCCGGGCGGACAAAGAAGGTCGCATATTACGATGTCCTCAACCCTTTCCCCGCGTTCGGCACTGGACGCGGAAGCCGTCAAGACGGCTTATCGTCGTTGGGCCCGTGTTTATGATACTGTTTTTGGCGGTATTTCGGGTTACGGGCGCAAGAGAGCAGTGGCTGCGGTCAATGCTCTGCCAGGCGAGAGGGTTCTGGAAGTCGGTGTCGGAACGGGGCTGGCCCTGCCGTCCTACTCCCAGAGCAAACGCATCACGGGAATCGATCTTTCCGAAGACATGCTTGAGCGTGCACGGATGCGGGTGCTTCAGGAGCATCTGACGAATGTGGACGATCTGCTGGAAATGGATGCGGAAGCCACAACGTTCGAAGATGACAGCTTCGATATTGCGGTGGCGATGTTCGTGGCCTCCGTTGTCCCGCACCCTGACCGGCTGCTGGCCGAACTCAAGCGCGTCGTGAAGCCAGGTGGGCACATTCTTTTCGTGAACCATTTTCTGGCAACAGGTGGGGTGCGTCTGTCGGTGGAGCGTGGCATGGCCCGGGCGTCGCGGTCGCTGGGCTGGCATCCGGATTTCGCCATTGAGTCGCTCCTGCCGCCGGAAGATCTGCGTCGTGCAACGCTGACGCCGGTTCCGCCTGCGGGGCTGTTTACACTCGTGACATTGCCGCAATGCGAGAGTAAAAGCGACACAGCAGCCCTGGTCGCCTGATCGGCGTTTGGTTCCGCATGTGTGTCGGCGCCGAGTATTCCGACGCTCGCTGCGGTATTCCTAAGTTCAGGGACCGACTACGCGATCATGACTTATCAGGCCGTCGATACTGCTCCGGATACTGGCTCGGACCGCTCAAGCCGCCGAGTCGGAACATCCTTCATTCTGCTGGCCCTGTTTGCAGGCCTGCTGGGTGGGTCCCTGGCCCTGCCAATTCTCCAGACACACCCCACAAGCGGACAGGCTTTCTGCCACGGTATTCTCATGACGTTTTTCGTCATGTGTCCTGCCGCGCTGGGCGGGTTTGGGCAGTGGCTTCTCCCGGCAGCGCTCGGGACTGACCGAACGGTACTTCGCGGACTGACGCTGGCGGGATTCGGTTTTCTTTCGGCAGGCGTTGTCCTTCTGCCCCTCCTGCCGTTCGTCGCGATGCTGCTCTGGTCTGCCGGTATTCTGGCCGTAGCGATTGATGTGATTACAACCTGCCTCGAAGGACGGATCTGCCGCTTCAGGGACATGGCCCCCCTGGCGTGGTCGCTTCTTGCAACGGCATGCAGTGTCGTTCTGGTGGCACCGGTTCTGGCGGCTGTCGTAACGCGCGGCATGACGGACGGGCTGACTACCGACGCCTTGATCGAGACCCTTCATCTGCCTGAAATGGCACTGATGCTGACCCCGGCACTCGGGCTGGTTACGTCAGCCCTTCTGTCACGTTCTGCCCGTGGCGGGGCATCATGGACGGTTGCACCTTATGTGTTCGGCGTGATGGGGATTGGCGGACCGCTGTTCTGGATGGATGGGCTGTATGGGTCTTTGGCATCCGGACTAGGGGCCAGTCTTGTTCTGGTGACGCAGATCGTGCCGTCAGTGGTGCTGATCGGGGCGCTGTGCCGGGATGTGTGGCAGCAGAAGCGTGATCTGGATGGAACTGCGCTGTGGGCGATTGGCAGCATTCTTCTGTTTGCGGCGGGATGGCTGTCTGACGCTCTGCCGGGTCATTCAGGCGACCATACGGCCGTGGCATTTGGTGGGATCATGGCGCTGTGTGGCGGGTTCTATGCCTGGGTTGAGGGGCTTCTCCCCGGTCGGGTGCCTACGCTGCTCAGCCGAGGTCATGCGGGTCTCATGCTTGTGGGCGCGTTTTGTTCAATCGTGCCGAGCGTGATGATTTATGGTGAGGTTCTGATGGGGCTCAGTCTCCTGGCCTTTGGGCTGGTGGGGCTGTTCTTGCTGAGGGAGACCGGGCGTGCCCGGGTCTCGGCATGAGCGATACGACAACACCTCTGGCCCCTTCGGGGGTTTTTTCCGTTCCGGGGAAGGATAATGATCCGTCCCTGCGCGAGTGGCTGGCACTTCTTAAACCGCGTGTGATTTCTCTGGTGGTGTTTACCGGGGCCGCGGGTATGGCCGTGGCGCCGCGTTGGCCGTCCATTCCCATCGGACTGATTACCATCCTGTGCATTTGCATCGGGGCAGGGGCCGCAGGCGCCATCAACATGTGGTACGACCGCGACATCGACGCGATCATGAAGCGGACGGTCGTGCGGCCTATCCCGGACGGGCGGATGCCGGAACAGGCGGCGCTGGTTTACGGGATCGTGCTGTCGGTTCTGTCTGTCGTTGTGCTCTGGCTCGCGACGAATGCGCTGGCAGCCGGTATTCTGGCGTTTTCGATCTTTTTCTACAGCGTCATTTATACGATGTGGCTCAAGCGGAGCACGCCGCAGAACATCGTAATCGGTGGGGCTGCGGGCGCGTTCCCGCCGATGATCGGCTGGGCTGCAAGCATGAATTCCATGGCGGTTCTGCCGGTCGCAATGTTTGCGATCGTGTTCCTGTGGACGCCGCCGCATTTCTGGTCGCTGTCGCTTTATGCCTGCAAGGATTACGACAAGGCTGGCATTCCGATGCTGCCGGTCGTGAAGGGCGCGCGCCATACGCGGTGGCAGATCCTGATCTATACGTTCATTCTTACGGCGGTATCGTTAGTGCCGACGTTCGTTCATGAAGTCGGGCTGACCTATACGATCGTGACCAGCCTGCTGGATCTGGGCTTCATTCTCTGCGCGTTTCGCGTGCTGATGGACAAGCAGGATGCAACAGGCGTGAGCCTGACGAAGGACAAGCCCGCGCGCTTCGCATTCCGTTACTCGCTGGCTTATCTGTTCCTGCTGTTCTGCGGACTTCTTGTTGACCGGGTTCTGATCGGATGACCATGACGACGGATGTTGATCTTGCCCGCAAGCGCCGGCTCAGCCGGATTACGGGGATTGTCAGCGGCGTGGTGCTGCTGGCCGTGATTTTTTACGTGATTACGCTGACACGGCTTTAAGAAGCGTTCAGGCAATAAAAAGGCCCGGAGTTTTGCTCCGGGCCTTTTTTGTTTGAGGAGCTTTTTCAGCCCGCCTGCTGGATAGCGGAGAGGATCCAGTTGCCCCGTCCATCAGCCCGGACGAAGGTCCAGAGCTCCGTTACGATCACGGGTTCGGTGGAACTGCCGTCAATGACATTGCCCATGGAGTCCGTCGTAACATCCGTCATGGCGTAACGCATGGCAACGGTGGCGTAGGTCAGATTGCCTTCACGCCAGGCTTCGGAGAGGTCACCGCGCTGGAACTGGACGTTGGACACGATGTTCCGTGCGCCACGGCTGGCGAGTTCGGAAAGCTGTGCGTTGAAATAGCCCGTCATTTCCGGAGTGGCCATGCTGGCAAGCGCGCGCATGTTCTGTGCGCTCCAGGCCGCCTGAATGTCGAGCAGAAGCCTCTGGAAGCTCGTATAGTCGTCATTCGTGAGCGTCACGGGTGTGCTGCCGCCGTTATTGCCGAAAGGCGAGGCCCCTGCGGGCATTCCTGTGGAACTGGCGCTCATCTGGTTCTGACGGCGATTGCCGAACAGACGCAGCACAAAAGCAATCAGGCCGCCGATGATCAGGACCTGAAACAGGAAGCCGAAGAACGATGTTCCGCCTGTCATGCCGCCCATCATGCCGTGGCCGCTCAGGAGACCGAAAAGCCCCGCACCCAGAAAACCGCCCGCAAAGCCGCTCAGGAACGGATGCCGGACCGGATAGGACGGTCTGTAGGCCGGAGCACCGTAACCCGGCATCGGACGGGCCGGAGCAGCATAGCCGGGTGCGCCGCCGTAATTGGGCGAGGGACGCGGGGTTGCGGACTGATCCATCGGGCGCGCCCAGCCGGGCGTGATGGAGGTGCGCGGCGGGGCGCTCCAGGTATGGGAGCCGCGGCTTCCGATAGAACTGCCGCCGCCCGGGCGCGCATCTGCCGTTCCGAAAAGGCAGAAGACCGCGAAGGCGATAGGGAGAAGTCGAAAATTACGCATCAAAGTCCTGCAATGTTCATGCCGTCGATCCGGATACTCGGCGCATTCACGCTTTGCCGGAACATCAGGTCACTGCCCGGAACCATGCGGGCAAACATGTCTTTCAGATTGCCCGCAACCGTGAGTTCGGCGACGGGTTCGGCAATCTCGCCGTTGCGGATCATGAAACCCGAAGCCCCTCGGCTGTAATCGCCGGTCAGCACGTTGACCGATGAGCCCATGAGTTCGGTGATCAGGATCCCTTCACTGATATCGGAACGCAGGGCTTCGGAAGAAAGGGTTCCGGCTGCGAGATGAAGATTTGTCACACTCGGGGAAGGCGGAGACGCGACCCCACGGCTGGCACGGCCATTTGTAGGCATGTTGAGCTGGCGACCGCTGCGGGAATCGAGCAGCCACGTCTGAAGGACGCCATCTGCGATCAGGTCCAGCGGCAGGGCGGCACAGCCCTCAGCATCGAACGGACGGGACGCCGCACCCCGGATGCGGCGCGGATCGTCATGCACAATGAGGCCAGCGGAGAGGATCTGCTTGCCAAGGCTGTCCTTGAGGAAGGACGTTCCGCGAGCGATGGCCGCGCCGTTGATGGCGCCAACCAGATGACCAAGCAGTGATGCGGAGACGCGCGGGTCGTAGATGACGCTGTAAGTGCCTGTACGGGGGCGGCCGGGATTGATGCGAGCCAGAACCCGCTCGGCAGCTTCGCGGCCGATGATGGTCGGGCTTTCGAGGTCTTCCAGATGTACGGCACTGCGATAAGCATAGTCGCGCTGCATCGTTGCCCCTTCGCCAGCAAGAACGCTGGCGCTGGTGGAATGAGCAGTGCGGCTGTAAGCGCCGAAGAACCCTGCCGAAGTGCCGAGTGCGACCGAAGTGCGACCATGTCCGGCGGAGGCGCCGTTGGTGTTGGTAATCCCCTCAAAGGACAGTGCAGTGTCCTCGGCTTCACGGGCGCGGACGAGGAGGTCGTCCATGCTGGGCGAGGAACTGCATTCCAGATCCAGTCCGGCGGCATCGAAACGGCCCTGAAGGGCGGATTCGGCCAGTCCGGCATACTGGTCTTCGGGGATGACGAGAGCCATGGCGCAGGCCTGTTCGGCCAGACGGTCAAATTCAGCCTCGTTCAGAACGCTTGTCGAAACCGTGGCAGCCCGTTTGCCGCGAAAGACGCGCAGCCCGAGCGCGACGCTTTCGGAGCGCTCGATGCCTTCGGGAACGCCTTTGCGGATCAGGGCGGATTCAGATTCATCACGGATGAAAATGGCATCCGCGTGATCTGCGCCGTGGCGGCGGGCCGCGGCGAGGAGGGCTTCGACGGGCGTTGTGGTCATGCGGCAAGCCTTGCTGTGATGTCCTCCAGGGAGGGCATGGTGCCGACGGGGCCGATTGCGGTAAAGGTCGGCGTGCCGGAGAAAATGGTCTGGGCGACGCGCAGGATGTCGGCTTCTGTTACAGCGTCGATTTTCGCAACGGTCTCGGAAGTCGGAACCGGGCGGTTATGGACCTGGATCTGGCGGGCAAGCTGTTCGCAGCGGCTGCCGGTGCTTTCCAGCGACATCAGAAGCGAGGATTTGAGCTGGGCGCGGGCGCGGGAGAGTTCCGCTTCGCTCAGGCCGTCCTGAAGGCGCTTGAGTTCGTCGATCATGACGGGGACGAGTTCGGCAGCCTGATCCTCGCCCGTGCCAGCATAGAGGCCGAACAGGCCGCTGTCGCTGAAAGGGGAGGCGAAGGAATAGACGCTGTAAACCAGCCCGCGGCGCTCGCGGATTTCCTGAAACAGGCGAGAAGACATACCGCCGCCAAGCAGGGTCGAGAGGATCATGACCGCGTAATGGTCGGGGTGCAGGTAGCTGACCGAGGGGAAGCCCATGACGAGATGGGCCTGATCCAGTTCTCGCGTCGTGCGGAGTTCGCCGCCCTCATAGGCCGCGGCGCGGGGGCGGGGCGTCTGATGGGATGGCAGGTCGCGGAAATGCTCCTTCACTAAGTCCACAACGTCCTGATGGTGCAGGTTTCCGGCAGCAGCAATCGTGATGTTGTGGGTCGTGTAGTGCTCGCGCATGTAGGACATGAGCGTGTCGCGCGTCATGCTCGACACGAGCTCTTCCGAGCCCAGTGTGGGGCGGCCCATGGGCTGTTCGGGGAAGGCGCGTTCCTGAAACTGGTCGAAAATAATGTCGTCGGGGGTGTCGTTGGCCTGACCGATTTCCTGAAGGATCACGCCGCGTTCGCGCTCGATTTCGGCATCGAGGAACGTGCTGTGGGTCAGGATGTCACCGATGATGTCCACGCCCAGAGCCAGATCGTTCTTGAGCAGCTTGACGTAATAGGCCGTGGTTTCGCGGGCCGTGTAGGCGTTGATGTAGCCGCCCACGTTCTCGATATCTTCTGCGATCTGCGCGGCGGAACGACGCTCGGTGCCCTTGAAGGCCATATGTTCGAGGAAGTGGGAGACGCCGTTATTGGCAGCGGTCTCGTCGCGTGTGCCGATGGAGACATAGGCTCCGAAAGACACGGTTTCAACGCGGTCCATCCGTTCGGTGATGATGGTCAGGCCGTTATCGAGTCTGGTGACTTCAATCGTATCGGGCATGAGGTTCCGTAATGTCGAAGGAAGGCAGGCTCCCCGGATGGAGAGCCTGTGTTTTTCTGAAGATCAGGCGCGTTTGATGTGAGCGCGGACAGCGTCCTGAAGACCAGCGATCTGACTGTCCATGCACTCGTAACGCTCGGTGCGCTCGAACAGGTCGGACAGGTGCGGCGGCAGTTTGGGATGAATGCCGGTAGCAGCAGTGACGGCATCCGGGAACTTGGCAGGATGAGCCGTGGCAGCCGCCACCATGGGGATGCCGGGCTCCTGAAAGCGCTTGCCGACGGCGAGGCCGATCGCACTATGTGGGTCTGCGAGATAGAGGCTCTCGTTGTAGAATAGTCGCATGGCCTCGCTGGTCTGTTCGTCAGTGAGGGTCATGCCCTCGAAGACGTCCTTCATACGGGTCCAGGCGTCGTGCGGGACGGCCATGCGACCAGTCTCGCGGAACTCGCGCATGATGGCGGCGCAACGCGTGGAATTGCGGTCCAGCAGTTCGAACAGCAGGCGCTCGAAATTGGACGAGACCTGAATGTCCATCGATGGTGACAGGCTTGGTTCGACACTACGCACGCTCATATCGTTGTCGATGACGAAGCGCGTCAGAATGTCGTTGCGGTTGGAGCCGATGCAGAGCTTTTTGATGGGAATGCCCATCTGCTTTGCGGCCCATGCGGCGAGGACATTGCCGAAATTGCCGGTCGGGACCGAGAAGGAGACTTCGCGGTCCGGAGCGCCAAGCGCGAGAGCTGCGCGGACATAATACGGGATCTGGGCGGCGATACGGGCCCAGTTAATCGAATTAACCGCTGAGAGCGAGACTTCGTCACGGAAAGCGTGGTCGGCGAACATCGCCTTGACCAGATCCTGACAGGTATCGAAATCGCCTTCGACGGCAATATTGAGGATGTTGTCGTCCTGAACGGTCGTCATCTGGCGCCGCTGGACGTCCGAGGTGCGGCCCTTGGGATGCAGGATGACGACGGAGAGGCGTTCGCGGCCACGGCAGGCTTCGATGGCGGCCGAGCCCGTGTCGCCGGAGGTCGCGCCGACGATCGTAACATGGCGGTTGCGCTGGGTCAGGACGTGATCGAATAGACGGCCGAGCATCTGCATCGCCATGTCTTTAAAGGCGAGCGTGGGACCGTGGAACAGTTCGAGGGAGTAGAGGTCCTGCTCAACTTCGACCAGCGGGACGACAGCGGCATGGTCGAAACCGGCATAGGCGTCCCGTGTCATGTCGCGCAGGGTGTCGACGTCGATTGCGCCTTCCGTGAAGAGGGCGATGACTTCGGCTGCGAGGTCCGGATAGGAGAGCGCGCGCCATTCACGCAGGGTCTGCGGGCTGATCTTTGGCCAGCTCTCCGGCATGTAGAGACCGCCGTCTCCCGCAAGGCCAGCGAGAAGGATGTCAGAGAAATTCGGGGCGTCGGCGGTCAGCTCGCCGCGGGTCGATCGGTAGCGCATGGGGGATTTTATATCACGTCCTGTCAGGGCAAGGCGATGCGAAGAATGTGCGTTTTGCCATCTTCCGTGGCGAGCACGGCCATCTGGTGGCTGTCGGAGACTGCGGGCGCGCCTGCATCATAAAGACGAGGGTCTGTGAGGATCCGCAGAGGAATACGGTCAGTGCCGAATTTCAGGATGCTGCCGACGGTAATGTCGGAGAGGTAAAATATGTTGTCCGGCGTCAGGGTTTCGCCGCCAATGCCAGGGGTTGTCCGCCATTCAGTAATGCCGTCAAGCTGCTCGACGGGCGTGAATTCCGTGTCGGTCAGCAGAGCGGTGTCGATGCGGGACATCGGGCCGCAGGCGGGCTGATAGAACAGCCATTGGCCTTTTGCATCCAGAAGCAGGAAGCGCACATTGCCACCCGCAATGGGGCGTCCGTCTGGTCCCATCCGGGGCTGACCGGCGCGCAGGAGCGGATGACGCCCGGTGAGAGAAGGATCATAGGACAGGAAACGCTTTGCGTTGCCAGTCTTGAGATCAACCGCGACGAGAGCAGGTTTGCCTTCGTCGGCCAGATAGGCCTGCGTACCGTGAACCTGAAGCGCGACAAGATTGCTGCCCGCAATCGCGGCACCTGTCAGTGGGAGGCGGGACTGGGCCGCTCCATCCGGGGACATGCGGATTAGGGTGGGAGTTTTCTCTGTCGAAAGACCCCACAAATCGTCGCCTGAGGTCGTAAGTGCGCTCAGTGGTTCGGTGGGAACGTCGGGGCCGGACAAGGGAGCCGGCGTGTTGGTGGCATCGATCCGAACGGGATGTCCGCTGGCATCAAGCGCGAGATAGGTTCCGTTCTTACCTGCAAGCAGCACGGTGGATCGAAGGCCGGGGAGTGCTGCGTCGGCTGTGATGGAAGCCTGAGTGGGAGAAGCCTGCCAGGGGTGATCCGCTCTGGCGGGAGAGGCGCTCAAGGCCAGTGCCGCCAGCCCTGTTGCGGCGGCGACGTGCAGGAGACGGGTTTTCATAGGACTGACATTGCCTTGCCGGACGCATTTGGCAAGGATGAAGTGGACTCAGGAGTTCGCTTCGGTTTTTTGTTTGAGAGTTTTCTGAGGCGTCGGAAGGGGCCCCTGACCATCAGAAATCGGGCTCTTTATCGGTCCAGCAGCATTGCTAAGTGCGGACGGGGCGGGCTTGGGATTGGAGAGCCAGGGAGAGAGTTCCTGTTCAATCGGGAACAGGACTGCGGCATGCATGAGCAGCGCGGCTTCGACGGTCAGGCATTCGATGGACCAGCGATTGTCTGGCATACGGGAGATATAGTGGCCGGAAGCTGTACGGCGTACTTCGATGGGGAATGTGCGGGTGGTCATTCCCTGCCGGACAGTCGCGTACACCAAGCCCGGCACAGGACCGGTTCGTTGCTCAAGATGCATTGCTGAAAAACCTCTGCTTCTGTCTCGGACTTACAATATTGACCAGAGAATCGTGAAAACTTCGTTAACACTATCTTTGGGAATTTTTAGGATTTTCCGGAGCACGAAGAATTGATGACAGTGCTATTTTCTCCTGATCCCACAGAAACCGCTTTCGCTTGTTTCGACGCAGGAGACCTCTCAGGCGCGGAGGAGGGCTTTCGCGCCATTCTGATCGTCGAACCGGGACAGCCGGATGCTCTGCACGGTATGGCGTGTCTCGCCCGAGCCCGCGGGCAAAGTGCTACAGCAGTCGCCTTGGTGGGGCGTGCCTTGCAGAAATCGGCTGTTTCTCCCGATCGTAGGGCAAGGATGCACATAACGCTGGGCCTGGCCTTGCTTGAACAGGGTCATACTGAGGCGGCGCGGGCAGCATTGCATGTGTCCGTACTATTACAGCCTGCCGATCCGCGTGCCCACGCTGCGCTTGCGGAGGCCCTTGCAGGGCTGGGGCGTCGAGGCGAAGCGCGGAAGGCTTTGCAGAAAGCAGCTGCTCTGCTGGCAGATAAAAGTAATGTGAGAACCCGAATCGGGGAACTTTTTCTCGATGACGGTTTGGTGATGCAGGCGGTCGAAGAGTTCCGGCAGGTCGTGCGCGACAGGCCCGGTGACGGCGCAGCGCTGGCCAATCTGGGTGCCGCTCTTTTCGCTGGAAATGCTCTCGATGAAGCAGGAGACGTTCTGTTGCAGGCCTGTGAACTCGGTGCTGGGACTGCGGAGACGCTCAACAGTCTGGGTCTTGTGCAGATGGCGCGGGGCGAGCTTGCGGCGGCGTGTGGCACATTAGGCCGGGCGTTGGAGTTACGTCCTTCGGATGCGCGGATTGCCAACAATCTTGGCACGATTCTAATGGAAATCGGGCGCGTGGAGGATGCGGAGGCTCTGTTCCAAATAATCATGGTCCGTGAAGCGGGAGAAGAAGCCGAGCGGGCGCGCTTCAACCGGGCGACCGTTTTATTGGGGCAGGGACGGTTTGCGGAGGGCTGGCCGTGCTTTGAAAGCCGTCGCTTGCTTCTGGGACTGGTTTCGGACAGCCCGCAGTGGGATGGCTCGGCGGGAGAGGAGCCTGTTGCAGTCGTGGGAGAGCAGGGACTGGGCGATGAGGTTCAGTTCCTGCGGTTTTTGAGACAGGCGGCGCGGCTCCGTCCGTTGCGTCTGCGGTTCCGCACGGCCGCGCTGGTGGGACTGATGCCAGAGCTGGAACAGGAGCGGATTTTGCCAGCGGAAGGGCCTGTGGCGGCGGAGATCAGCCTGTTAAGTCTACCGGCTGTTCTGGGGCTTGAAGCGCCACCTTCTATTGAGCCCTATCTTGCGGTTGAAGAAAAGTCTGAGGCGGGGCGGATCGGACTCTGCTGGTCGGGAAATCCGTCTTATCGCTTTGATCGCAGACGCTCGGTTCCCATCGGATGTCTGGAAATTTTGCGACAGGTTCCCGGGATACGGTTTGTGGCGCTTCAGCCCGGCGATGCACCGGAATGGATGGAGCGCGTATCACTTGAAACTTCTGAAGATCTGGCGCGGGAAGTGGGGCGGTGTGCGCTGGTGATCAGTGTGGATACGCTGGTGGCGCATATGGCAGGAGCATTGGGGCGTCCGCTCTGGCTGCTGAACCGTGAAGGCGGGGACTGGCGCTGGAAAGACGTAAACTGGTACCGCGATGTCCGTCAGTTCCGCCCGCCCGCTGGAGCGGGCATCGCTGAAGGATGGTCGGTTGTGCTGGAGGACGTGACAGCGGCGCTCAGTTTGCGGAAGCGGTGACCGGAGGACTTGTGAGGGATGCCAGCAGGGTTTCGCGCAGACGGGCAAGACGGACCGGATCGGTAATTTTCAGGCCCAGCAGGTCCCGCACATAGAAGACGTCCACGGCGCGCATGCCGTAGGTCGTGATATGGGCCGAGGAAATCTGGAGGGACTGGCTGCTAAGCGTTGATGTGATGTCGTGCAGCAGGCCGGGGCGGTCGCGTCCGTTGACCTCGATGACGGTATGACGGTCCGAAGCCGTGTTGTCGATGACGACGCGGGGTGGGACGTGAATCGCGCGCATCCGGCGCGAAGTGCTGTGATGGCTGGCGTCTTCAATGCCCTTGCGGATGTCGAGGCGGCCCGACAGTGCCTGTTCCACGAGATGGTTGAGGCGCCCGAGTTGATGGGGCTCCTCGAAGGAACAGCCTTCGCCGTCCTGCACCCAGAATGTGTCGAGCGCCATACCATCGCTCAGCGTGTGAATACGGGCGTCCACGATGGAGGCCCCGGCGACCGCGAGGGCTCCCGCAATCTGTGAGAACAGGCCCGGATGGTCGGCGCAGAGGACGGTGAGTTCGGTAACGCCGCGTTCGGGGATCGGGAAGGCTTCGACCGTCACAGGAGAGCGATATCGGTCCGAATCGTGGACCATGCGGGCGTGGCGCATCTGGGTATCGGTGTCGAAGCCGAGCCAGTAGCTCGGGTAGCCGAGTTCCAGAAAGCGTTCGATGCTACTTTCAGGCAGCGTGCCAGTGAGGCCATCCCGGGCCAGGTCCCGGGCATGGTTGACGCGGCTGTCGCGTTCGGTGGCAGCCAGTCCGCCTTCCAGAACCTCGGCAACGCGGGAGAAAAGCTCGCGCAGAAGCGTTGCTTTCCAGGCGTTCCAGACTTTTGGGCTGACGGCGCGCATGTCGGCGATGGTCAGCAGAAGCAGCAGGCGCAGGCGTTCGGGAGACTGAATGGTGTCGGCGAGGTCGAGAATCGTGCGAGGATCGTCGATGTCGCGGGTGAAGGCGGTCTGGGAAAGCAGAAGGTGGTGCAGGACCAGCCAGGAGACGGTGTCGGTTTCTTCAGGGTCGAGTCCGAGTTGTGGACAGATCGTCAACGCAAGATCGGCACCGATTTCGGAATGGTCGCCGCCGCGTCCCTTGCCAATATCGTGGAGCAGAACCGCGACGTAGAGCGCGCGGCGGGAGCGGAGGTCGCTGGCCAGCGTATAGGCCAGCGGGATCTCGTCCGCCATGCGACCGGCTTCGATCTGACCCATCATCCGCACAGCTTCGACGATGTGCTCATCGACCGTATAGATATGATAGCTGTCGAACTGCATCTGCCCGACAACGCGGGACCAGTCCGGTAGAAGACGACCGAGAAGGCCGGTTTCATTCAGGATCGGGAGCCAGAACGGTACGGCTTTGGTGTCGTCCGCACTCGGCTCGCAGAGCAGATCCAGAAAGATTTTTGCAGTCTCGGGATCGTCACGCAGGGTCACGGCATGGCGTTCGTTGCGGATGATCTGCTGCATTGCGATGGGATGCAGCGGCAGGTCGTGACGACGCCCGCAATCGAGCAGGCGAAACATCTCGCGGGGCTCGTCTGCGAAAGTGACGGGCTCGATCGGACAGATGCGCCCGGCGATGGTCTGGAACTCTTCGGGTCCGGGAACGATTTTGGGCGGCTCGCCGGTGGTCTGATCCTGAAGATGCATCAGCACAACGGGTTGCAGCACGCTGGTCAGGCGCATGACGTCGCGGGCGGTCAGGAAGTAATGCCGCATGAAGCGTTCAACACCGCGCTGTCGGCCGTGCGTTGCATACCCCATACGACCGCCGATGACGGGCTGGACATCGAAGGTCAGGCGTTCTTCTGCGCGGCCGGTGATGTAGTGCAGATGCAGACGAACGGTCCACAGGAAGTCCCACGAGCGGCGAGCACGGTGTGCTTCACGTTCCGTCAGCAGGCCGAAAGACGCGAAGGAGGGGGTCTGGGGTGCTTCGGCGGGTGCACCGTTGCGGTCCGGTGTCGAGACGGCACAGCCTAGAGCTGCACGACCCATCCAGTTCAGGGTTTGCAGGTCCCGCAGGCCACCGCGGCCCTCCTTGATGTTCGGCTCAACCATGTAGGGATTGTCGCCGAAGCGGCGGTGACGCTGTTCGCGCTCGCCGATCTTGCCCATGACGAAGTCGCACAGACGATCGTTTTGGAGGTCAGCACCCAAGGCGCATCGCAGATTGCGGGCGAGGGCGCGGTCGCCGTGGAGGAAGCGCAGGTCCAGCAGAGCCGTGCGGATCGTCAGGTCGGTATCGGCGTCGCGGACGCATTCTGTGATGGAGCGCGTGGCATGACCGACGCGCAGACCGAGATCCCACAGGGCGTAAAGAATGAACTCGATCCGGGCCGTCATGGCGGCTGAGGGATCGCCGGGGATCAGAAACAGGATGTCGATGTCGCTGAAGGGGGCGAGTAGGCCCGCGCCGTAGCCGCCGGTGGCGCAAAGACAGAGCGTTTCGCCGGGAGCACCGTGTTTCTGCGCTGCGAGATCGGCCAGAGCGCAGACCATGTCGTCGGCCTGACGGGCGAGCGCACGGGCGGCATCGATTCCCGAGATCCGGCGCTTTTCAAACTGATAGCGGACGGAAGCGTTTCCGCTGCCGAGATGCCGCCGCAGGATGGAGAGCACGGCTTCGCGGCTTGTCTGGCCCTGTTCCGCAGCCGTATCGAGAGCGCTCTGCAGGGAGGAGGCCGGGTCATACGGGAGGGGGGCGGTTCGGTCAGACAGGGGCTTATCCGTATCGTCAGCGAAGGAAAGAGGGAGAGTTTCGCCCCAGAAAGAGTTTTCTTTCAAGTGCCGTTTCCTGAGGCAAGGCGTTTCAAAGAGTATAACGCATCCAGCGCGTCCCGGGGAGAGAGATCGTCGGGGTTCAGGGCGTAGAGTGCGTCCTCCAGCGGAGTGGAGGCGGGAGGTGTGGCAGGTGCCGCCGACTCTGGCTCCGCAACGGCTTCAAACAGCGGCAGAGACGAGCGGGAATCGGCCTGTTCGCGCTCGAACTGGGTCAGAAGACGGTTGGCACGTGTGATGACGGAGGGCGGGATTCCCGCCAGTTTTGCGACATGCAGGCCCCAGCTCTTGCGAGCGGCACCGGGGCGGACTTCGTGCTGGAAGATGACCTCGCCGCGCCATTCCTTCACGGCCATCGTGTAAGGCGCGAGGCGGGGCAGGAAGTCGGTCAGCGCGCCGAGTTCATGGAAATGTGTGGCAAAGATTGTCCGCGAGCCAAGCTGTGTGTGCAGGGCTTCGAGCGTGGCCCATGCGATGGACAGACCGTCGAGGGTTGCGGTGCCCCGTCCGATCTCGTCCACGACGACAAGCGATTTCGGTCCGGCCTGATTGAGAATCGCGGCCGTCTCGGTCATTTCGACCATGAAGGTGGAGCGGCCCCGGGCAAGATCATCCGCTCCGCCAACGCGGGAGAACAGACGGTCCACGACACCGATCTGCGCGGATTTTGCCGGGACAGGCAACCCCGCCTGAGCCAGGATCACGGCCAGTGCCGTCTGGCGCAGGAAGGTCGATTTACCCGCCATGTTCGGCCCCGTCAGCAACATGGCGCGGTGTTCGGGGGGCAGGGCACAGTCATTGGGGATGAAGCGGGCGTCCGCGCTTCCCGACTCGGCCAGCGCAGCTTCCACAACCGGATGTCGGCAGGCGACAAGACTGAACTCCGTGCCATCCGTGACAACGGGGCGGCACCATGATCCACCTTCGGCGAGCAGACCGCAGGAGCGCAACACGTCGGCGAGGGCGAGGAACTCCGCCACCTCATCAAGGGCCGGGGTTTGGAGAATGCGGGCGCAGAGTTCGGAGAAGATGCGGCGTTCCAGCGCAGAGGCTCTGTCGGCGGCTTCGAGGATCGCACGATCCAGACCGGCAAGCTCTTCGGTGGAGAAGCGGGCGAGACTGGCAGTCCCTTGGCGGAACGAGAGTTCGGGGTTGTCGCGCAGTTTCGCGCCAGCCGCGGACGGGACTTCGATGACGTAGCCAAGCTGGGCGTGGTGTTTGATTTTCAACGTCGTGACGCCGAATTTTTCGGACAGTTCGCCCTGCATGGCGGCGATGATGCGGCGGCTTTCGTCACGCAGGCCACGATAACGGTCCAGTTCCGTATTGTAGCCGGGTGCGATGAAGCCGCCGTCTTCGATGCGGGCGGGCAGGGTGTCGGCGACAGCAGCCTGAAGCTGCTCCAGTAAGGTATCGGCGCGGCCGTACAGACCAGCGGTGAGTGTACGGATCAGCGTGGGCGTTGACGCATCGCAGACGGGCTGGAACAGGGCCGTTATGTCGTTGGCGGCGATCAGCGTGTCGCGGATCGCGGCGAGATCGCGCGGCTGCCCGCGCCCAGCGGAGATGCGGCCAAGGGCACGGGCAGGATCGGGCGTGCGGCGCAGAATATCGCCTAACGCACTGGACAGGTCGGGAATAGACTGGAGCCAGAGCCAGCCATTCTGGCGATCCGTGATGGTGGTGGCATCCGTCAGCGGAGAGGCGAGCCACTGGGCCAGAAGGCGCGAACCTGCGGCTGTAGCGGTGCGGGTGACAGCGCCGAGAAGGCTGTGTTTCGTTTCGCCGTCACGGGTGCGGAGAATATCGAGGCTGGCGCGGGTGGCGGGATCAATGCCCAGCACACCGTCCGTGCCTTGCGGAATGGGACGCGACAGGCGCGGGAGCGCTCCGGCCTGACTGCGTTGGACGTAGTTCAGGGCAATGGCGCAGGCAACGGCCTGTTCGGGCGGAAAGTCCCCGAGGGCATCGATCTGGGCAACGCCATAGGCGCGGGCGACGAGGGTGCGGGCGCTGTCGAGCGTGGGCGGGACGGCGACGGGGGCCAGTCGGTTCGCATAGTCGGGCGGGATGAGGTTGGGTTCGGACAGGATTTCGGCGGGGTCCAGCCGCGCCAGAAGTTCCGGCAAAGCGGCATCGCTGACCGAAGCCGTTTCGAAGGCGCCAGTGGAAATATCGATCCAGGCCGCGCCGATCGTTTTCGCGCGTTTTTCAGGACTGCGGGCGAGGGCGAGCAGGAGATTGGCGCGTCCGGCTTCGAGCAGTTCGTCTTCGGTCAGGGTGCCGGGGGTGACGACGCGAACGATGGCACGGGCCAGCGGGCCTTTCTGAGGCTTTTCGCCCTTTTTCGGCGGGGTTTGCGTCTGCTCGGCGACAGCGACGCGAAAGCCGCGGCGGATCAGCCGCGAGAGATAGGCCGGGGCAGCCGCGACCGGGACGCCACACATGGGGATCGGCTCGCCCTGATGTGTGCCGCGGGCTGTCAGTGCGATGTCGAGCGCCATGGCGGCCGCCTGTGCGTCGGCAAAGAACAGCTCGTAGAAATCGCCCATGCGGAAAAACAGCAGGGCATCGGGTTCGCGGTGTTTGAGATCGAACCACTGGGCCATCGCAGGGCTGGCGTTTTCGGCGGTAGGCAGGGGCATGAAGGTGCCGATGGGTCCGGTCTCCGGGTTGTCAGGTCGGGGAAGGGGAAAACAATGCCTTGGCAATACCGTCTTCCTGCCGGTGTGTGAACCGGCAGGGCGGGGTCAGCGGGTGCGTCTGCGGTTCAGGCGTGACTGGAAAGCCACGGCGACGTCACGCAGGCGCACCACCTTCAAGGCATCGAGCGTCATGACATAGACCAGCATGCCGAAGATAATCAGAGCCATGAGCATGCTGAAGCGCCACACGCCATGCCAGGAAGGCAGGTCGGGCGCTGCGAGTTTTTCTGAAGCCGCGACCCAGAGCGCCATCATGACGGCGGCCCCCATAATGCGGAGCGCGCGGCCTTTGAGGAGCGGGTCTGCGATGAACAGTCCGCGCCGGTGCAGAATGATGGCGAGGAGGGTGCAGTTGGCGAAAGCGGCAATCGTGCTGGCCAGCGGCGGCCCGATATGGCCCAGCGGGCGATACAGCAGCAGGTTGAGGACAAGGTTCAGCCCCAGTGTGAAGAAACCGATACGGACGGGCGTGACGGTGTCGCCTTCCGCGAAAAAGGCCGGGGAGAGAACCTTGATGAGAACGAAGGCAGGCAGGCCGAGCGCATAGGCCTGAAGGCACTGGCCGGAAAGGAGAGCATCTGCGACGGTGAAATGACCGTAACTGAAAAGAGCGGCCATGATGGGGAAGGCGAGGACGATCATGCCAATCATGGCCGGCAGGGTCAGCAGCAGCGTGTAGTCGATGGCGCGGTTGACGCTGGAATGAACGGCGGCACGGTCGTTATTGGCGATATGGCGGGTCAGGAGCGGCAGGAGGGCTGTTCCCGCCGCCGAGCCCAGAACGCCGAGGGGAAGCTGGTTGATACGGTCCGCGAAATACAGGATCGAAGGCGTTCCCACAGGCAGGTGGGTTGCGATGATCATGTCCACGGTCAGGTTGATCTGCGTGACGCCGGAGCCGACAAGGCCCGGCCCCATGCGGCGCAAAAGCGCCCGCATGTCTGCCGACAGGCTGGGCCATGTCAGATGTGGTCCCATCCCTGCGCGATGGGCAGCCCAGTAGAGAGCGCCAAACTGCACGATGCCTGAGAGCGTCACGCCCCAGGCACTCACGACGGCCGTATTGTGCCAGACCAGAGCGCCGAGGAGAATCGCCGCGATGCCGATGATGTTGAAGGTGACGTACGCAGCGGCTGCGGCAGTGAATTTCCCAAGCCCGTTGAGAATGCCCGAAACGAGAGCCGCGCCGCAGATCAGGAGCATGTAAGGGAAAGTGATTCGTGAAAGGTGCACCGCGATTTCGAAACGGGTGCCGGTGAGGCCCGAACCGATGAAGCTCACAACCAGCGGCATGAAAATTTCGGCAAGGATCGTCAGCAGCGCAAGCCACAGCATCAGGCCGGAAAGCGCCTGACCGGCGAAGCGCAGCGCGGGCTGCGGGCCTTTTGTTTCGTAACGCTCGGTGAACATCGGCACGAACGCCGCGTTGAACGCGCCTTCGCCGAAAAGACGCCGGAACATGTTGGGCAGCCTCAGCGCGATCAGGTAGGCGTCCTGAACGGGGCCGGCACCAAGGAACGCGGCGAGAAGCTGGTCACGAACGAGGCCGAGGACACGCGAAAGCATGGTCCAGCTGCCGACTGTCAGGAAATTGCGAAGCATTTCCTGATCCTAGCCTATCATTCAGCGCCGCGACATATGCTCCGTGACAGGAAAAACACGCCGTGGCGGATCGGCCTCAGCGCAGGATCGTTTCGCGGTTGTACGGGGTCGTCGTGGTGCGCTGCGAGGGGGCCATGCTCGGGCGGACGGCAGCAAGACCGATGCAGAGAAGCGTGACTTCCAGCATCAGCATGGCGCTGGCCCAGAAAATACCGGACAGGCCAAGGAAAGTCGTGACGTGATGGGCCACGGCCGGGGTCAGGGCGCCAAGAGCCGCAACCACCAGAAGAGGCAGGATCGGACGGAGTACTGAGTCCTTCATAACGAATCTCCTGTCACATTTCTGACTTGAACTGTGACGGATTTCGATACGGATATTCAAGGAAAAAAGACGATAGCCCACATCTCTCCTGTGTGAGGGCAGCCCGTCAGTTGCTCAGGATAACCCTGCGGATGGCTTCCTCGACCCGGTTGGAGGCCGGTTTGGCCAGCGGGGTGAACCAGTTCGCAAGATTGCCGTCGCGGTCGATCAGGTATTTGTAGAAATTCCAGCGTGGGCGGGCGAGGAAGCCGCCCTGCTTATCAAGCCACTGAAAAATCGGCGTAATTTCAGGGCCGCGGACATGCTGTTTGGCTGTCATGGGAAAAGAAACGCCGTAGTTGCGGTAACAGAAAGTCTTGATATCTGCCGCAGAGCCGGGTTCCTGCTCGCCGAAATCGTTTGACGGAATACCAATGACCATCAGACCATCCGATGTGTCGCGGCCATAACGGGACCAGACATGCTGGAGGTCTTCATATTGCGGGGTGAAGCCGCATTTTGAAGCCGTGTTGACAATCAGCAGTGGTCGTCCGCGATAGGTCGAAAGGTCGATCGTATCGCCGGACAGGCCGGGGAGGCTGAAATCATAGGCACAGGTCATGGGGCGTTTCCCTATCAGTCGGGCGGCATCCTAGCGGGTCAGGCGCGTGCAGGCGAGAGAGGAGGGGTGGACAGAACGTGACATGATGGACAGGTTCAGATCGTTTCAGGTTCAGTTCTACCTGTTTTTCATGAGGAGTTTGCCTGAGTGATCCTGCGCGTCCTTTTCGGCATGGCCGGGCTTCTGTTTCTGGGGGCGCTCCTGTCTACCAACCGCCGGGCCATCGACTGGGCTCTGGTGGGGCGGGCCCTGCTGTTGCAGGTGCTGATTGCGGCGGTCGTGCTGTGGATTCCGGCAGGCGCACATGGACTGCATGTCGTGTCCGATGCGGTGACGAAGGTTCTGTCCTTCGGGGATGTGGGCAGTGCGTTTCTGTTTGGTGGTCTTGTTGGCCCGAAAATGGATGGATTGTTCGGCAATGGCGGCTTCGTTTTTGCGCTGAAGGTGCTGCCGGAGATCGTCTATGTCGCTGCACTTCTCGGGCTTTTACAGCACTGGGGCGTGTTGCAGTTCCTCTCGAAGCTGATTGGTGGAGCGCTCTCGCGGATCCTGGGAACGACAGGGCTGGAATCGTTTGCAGCGGTGCTGACGATCTTTCTGGGGCAGAGCGAGATACCGATCGCGCTTCAGACCTGTCTTGCAGAAATGTCGGAGGGAGAACTGGCGACGGTTCTGTGCAGTGGAACGTCGTCCATCGCGGGGTCGGTGCTGGCGGGATATGCGTCATTGGGTGTGCCGATGGAGAACCTGCTGGCGGCGTCTTTCATGGCTATCCCGGGCGGCTTGCTGTTTTCACGCATTCTGTTTCCGGGGCCGCGCCGCTCTGGCGCGCAGATTGCGGGGGCGGATCACGGGCATCACAGCATGTTTGAGGCCATCGCCGATGGTGCGATGAATGGTGCGAAGATCGCGGTGGCGGTGGGGTCTGTTCTGATTGCCTTCGTGGGGCTGATTGCGTTGGCAAATGGGCTTCTCGGTGCGGTCGGGCTGTCGTTGTCGTGGATTCTGGGCATGGTCTTTGCGCCCTTTGCCTGGCTGCTTGGCGTGCCGTGGAGCGAGTGTGTCGTGGCGGGGGGGCTGTTGGGGCAGAAGATCGCATTCAATGAGTTCGTGGCCTATGTGAACCTGTCGCCGCTGATCCATGCCCATGCGCTGTCTCAGCGGACAATCACGATCCTGTCCTTTGCCCTGTGCGGATTTGCGAATATTTCGACGATCGGCATTCTTATTGGTGCGTTCGGAAGTGCGGAGCCGCGTCGGCGGACGGATGTGGCGTCGCTTGCGGTGCGAGCCGTTGTGGCGGGAACGCTGTCCAATGCGATGAGCGCGGTCATTGCAGGGCTGTTCGTCTGATTTTCGGCAGATCACGAATCTCTGATCGGAAGATTTGCCTTACCTGAGTTAAGATGAGAATAGTTATCATCTGACTTTACAAAGACTGTGAGTGCCCATGCGTCGTTCCGGATTTCTGACCCTTCTTCTGGCCTCCGCCATAGCCATCCCTTCTCTGGCCTGTGCGGCAGACAGTGTTTCGGGAGAACTGAAAGGGACGGATGGCGCGTCTCATGGAATCGTGACCGTGACGGATGCGCCAAAGGGCGTTCTGCTGCGCCTTCAGGTGCAGGGGCTGACGCCGGGATGGCACGGCATCCATTTTCATGAAAAGGGCAATTGCGCGGCCCCGAAATTCACCAGTGCAGGCGCGCATGTTCATGCGACAACGCCGGTGGTGCATGGTCTGCTGAAAGCGGATGCGAATGACGCCGGTGATCTGCCGAATCTGTATGTCGCACCAGACGGGACCGCGACGGTAGAGCTTTATTCCACACTGGTTTCGCTGAAGGGTGGCAAAGCCCTGCCTGCGCTGATGGATGCCGACGGCGCATCTGTGGTGGTGCATGCCAAGCCGGATGATTATCAGACCCAGCCGATTGGCGGTTCGGGAGACCGGGTAGCCTGCGCCGTTCTTCACTAAGGCGCGGCGTTATTCCCGGGTCGGGGGGCGGTCCAGCAGAAGATGACGCGCTTCCTCGATCGAAACGCCTTCGTTGAGGAGACGGGTGACGGTCTCGATAATCGGCACCCGCACGTTGTGTTTGCGGGCGAGCGCGAGCATGGCGGGCGCGGTCAGAACGCCTTCCGCAACTGTCGTGCGTGAAGCGAGAATATCCGCGAGCGGACGACCTTCACCGAGTTCGAGCCCAACACTGTAGTTGCGTGAACCGCGACCAGTGCAGGTCAGAATAAGATCCCCCATGCCCGAGAGGCCCGCAAGCGTGCTGGCACGCCCTCCAATGGCTTCGGCGAGGCGGCCGATTTCAGCCACCGCGCGGGTGATAAGAGCAGCGCGGGCGTTTTCGCCCAGTCCAGCGCCGATCGTGATGCCTGCGCCGATAGCAATGACGTTCTTGGCGGCTCCTGCAAGCTGAACGCCGGCGGCGTCATCGCTGGCATAAAGACGAAAGCTGGATGTGTTGAGGAGCGCCGTGAGGGTCTGTGCAAGCGCAAGGTCCGCGCAGGCCAGCGTTGCGGCGGCAGGGAGGCCCCTGGCGATTTCGATGGCGAAATTCGGACCGGAAAGGACACCTGTCGGACGGTTCGGCATGGTCTGGGCCAGTACATCGAGCGGCAGGAGGGCGGTGGCCTGTTCCAGCCCCTTGCAGCAGGTCACGACCGGAACGGCCGGGTCGAGCACGGTCTGAAGCCGCGTTGAGACATCGCGGGCGGTCTGCATCGGGGTTACGAGCAACACGACATCGGCGGTGCGCGGGAAATCACCGGTAATGGTGACGGTGTCGGGCAGGGTGATGTCAGGCAAACGCGGCAGGGTGCGGGTTCCGGGCGGGACCGGGTTTCGCATCCAGAGCGTGACGTCCGCGCCGGTAGCCGCCATGGCGCAGGCGAGCGCGGTTCCCCAGGCTCCAGCGCCGATGACGGCGATATGCGGACGTCTGCTCATCATTATTCCTCTGCCAGCCGTTCGATCGTGATCTTGATATCTTCTGCGTCCGGAGAATGCAGGCTGACAGCAAGGGCTTCAAGAATATTGCGCGCCTCGTCCTCGAAGCCGAACGGGGCGTTGACGACCAGCAGACCACAACCGTTCAGGCGGGACGGATCGACAGGCGGATGCAGCAGAAACTCGCAGGCGAGCATATCCCGGATGCCCGCGTCCTGAAGGGCCGTATAGAAGGCGCGGACAGGTGTACGGTGCTTGATCGGGTACCAGACGGCGACGATGCCGGCGCGGAAACGATTGCGGATCAGGGCGATGGCCTCTGCACAGCGCGCGAAATCGTCCGGTTTTTCAAACGGCGGATCAATGAGAATGAGGCCGCGCTTGAAATCCTTTGGCGGCAGGAGCGCGCGCAGGGCCTCGTAACCGTCACGGTGATGAACGGCGGCCTGCGGGTCCGCATGGAAGAGGCGGCGAAGGGGCCGGACGTCTTCGGGGTGCAGTTCGCAGGCGATGAGCTGGTCTTGCGGACGCAGTTCGGCACGAGCGAAGGCCGGGGAGCCGGGGTAGCGATGCCGGTCCTGCACGTTGGGGCGGACGGCGTTGAGATAATCCGCAAGTGGTGCTGCGGTCGGACTGTTCAGAAGCTGGCCGATGCCTGCGCGCCATTCGCCAGTTTTTTCAGCTTCTTCGGACGTCAGATCGTACCGGCCGCATCCGGCATGGGTGTCGAGGACGAGAAAACCTGCGGGTTTCCGCTTGAGCGCCTTGATGAGCGCCAGAAGCAGAGCATGCTTCATGCAGTCGGCGAAGTTTCCGGCGTGATAGATGTGACGGTAGTTCAAGATGTTTGTTCCGGGGTGGATGCGGGGAACTGCCGGAGGATGACGGGATCGGTAATTTTGTCATCGGTGGCAAGAAGGAAGAGTTTCGATAGGATGACCGAGAGGGTTTGGTCGTCGTCGAAAGGCAGGGCGATGCTGGATTTCTTTTTGCGAATGTCAGGTACGATGCAGATATAGCGCTGGTCGGGATCGAGGAAGATGTTTCCCGTTCCGATATGGATCTTATAACTGTGCAGGACGCCGCGGACGTGAACATGCGTGTCGGTAAGTTCGAGGCGGTCCGCGATGGTAAGACGGGGGAGGAGCCGTTCGAGCGTCTCGTAGCGGATGCGGGCGCGGCCGTTGAGGGATGTGGTTTCGTCCTGCTTCCATATGGCGAGATCACTCAGGCGGCGCCATTCGCCGATAGAACGGCCCTCCGCTCCGTCAAGATAGGTGACTTCGAGGCCGATGGAGGCCACGCTGACGAAGAGATCCAGATCCCGCATGACTTCCGAAAAGATCAGCGATGGGACGTCTTCGAGCGCTACGGTGTCCTTGCCAATGGTGAGTTTCTTACCGCCGTCCTGGCGCCAGGAGCCGTTGTCCGTGACGGTGCGAAACTGGACACGGTCGGTGAGGATATGGGTGAACGTTCCGTGATGGAAAGCGGCCTGACCATCGACGCCGGCAGTCCAGATTTCGGCATGCAGACCAGCGGAGGGAATAGTCAGGCTGGTGGGGGCGCCCTCGCTTGAGGGCATGTGCATGCTCAAGGTGCGCACGCGCCAGCCACGCTGGCGGCCGAGTTCGACGGACTGTGCCTGACGCAGGACCTGCCTTGCGTAGCGGAGGGAGGCCGGGGATGTGGCGCGTTCGGCATCGGTCAGGACATATGTTTCGCGCCAGGCCTGACGGATGGGCTGGATGAGGGCGATGGCTTCCAGCGTGTCGCGCCACTGGTTGACGAGGGCCATATCGGCGTCCAGCGGGTGCCAGAGAGTAATGGTTTCGTCGTCGCGCAGGGGAGCGGTCGGGGTGCCGTCTGGGGCGGTGGGTACGCCGTTTGGAAAGAGGACGGTACGCTGGGCGCCGTCAGGCGCGGTGAGGGTCCAGATCTGGCGATGGGCAAGCCAAGACAGGACGGGATGGGCCAGATAGTTCGTGCGGAAGCGTTCGGTGGTCCAGCGTTCCTGTGTGATCCAGGAGCGTTCGAGGCGCAGGCGGTGGGCCTGCATTTCCTTTGTCAGGTCGCGGGCTTCTTCTTTGAGTTTTTCATAGACGCGAATGGTTTTGAGTTCTGTGCGGATAGCAGAAGGGACCGGGCGCAGTTCGGTGCCGTCGGCGTAGAACAGTGTGACCGTCCCGGCCCCGTTGGTTTTGAGGGACAGCGTTGTGGTCAGGTTGTTGGGAAGCGGGACGGTCCGTTCATGATGGTCGTCGAGGTCGTGAGTGTAGGCGGAGCGTTCTTCGAGTTCGGTGATGCTAGTGCCGGATTTGCGGGCGGAGTCGGCGAGGGCAGCGTTAATCTGACCGAGCATCATGGAATGACGGGTCTTCTGGCGCAGGGCGATTTGTTCGTTGATGGCGTCGCGGTCTGCGGTAATGCCCAGGGCGCGGATGATGCGATTGAACTCGAAGACTTTCTCGTTCTTCTGGCAGTTTTTTGCCAGTGTGCTGAGGAGTTGCACATCTTCAGGCTTGCCACTGACAGCGACGAGCCAGAGGCAGCCGCACAGGATTTTATTGAGCTTGAGCAGTTCCGTTGGAGGGCGTTTGCCAAGGTTTTGTAGTCCCAGTGCCGCAGTGTCCATTCGCCAGAGGGTCTCTTGTTCCGGTATGAAAGCGTCTGGCTTGGCGATTAGTTCGTAGGCCGCTTCCCGAACGGAGCCTGTGGCCTTGATGCGGTTGTTTGCATGCAGGATGAGGATGGGAAGAATGGTTGCCCGATAGAGCGGACCGTCGATCCAGCGACCGTCCGCCGTATCGAAATCGCGAAGAATAGTACGGGCCAGGGTCAAAACGTCCTGTCCGTCAGGGGCGGCGAGAATGGCAGCTCGGTCGTGCAGGGTTCTGACCGAGGGTGTAACATTATCGGGGGTGGAGAGGCGATCAAAGACGGGATCGTCCACATTGCTCGGATACAGGGTCAGGCGAATGATGTACTGGCGGATGAGGCGGAACGCCCCAGGGCGTTCGACCGGAACCCGGACATAATCTGCTCGGGCCTGGGCTAGCCATTTCAGATCTATGATGCGCTGTGATTCGGTATTCACGGACGGGGCTGGACCCGAGCCGAATATTTCGAATCGGGTCCAGTAGGAATGGCGTTTCACCAGTGGAATGGGGGCGTCGGGATCAAGGGTTTCACGAGAGAGACGCTCGAGCCATTTTGGAGATGCAGGGCGCGGTGCTGTGCCCATCGTCTCGGGTAGGAAATAGGCGGCGAGAGGGATGTTATCGCTCTGGTACTGGTTGGCATGCTCCCTAAAGGCGTAGCCTTTGTAGTCGCATCTCTGCTGTTCGTAGAGTTCGACCCATTTTTTTCTGGCGTCTTCGAAAACCGTAGGGCAGCGGGAACGCATCAGGGCGCGCCACTCAATGAAGGCCTGTTCCATGTCGCCGACTTTTGACAGGAGGCGATAGAGCGGACCACCGGGCAGGGAGGCGACAAGCACTGGATCACGCTGCTGCATCTCAGCCTCCGACCAGCGGGATGAGGCGCATAAAGGTGATGGTCATGTCCGGGCTGAGGGTGATGCCGTCATCCAGATGCGGGATCTGATGGTCATTGATGATGACCAGATAGGCCCGGCGTTCAAAAGCCTTCAGGGCATGGTCGATGGCGGCTTCCACGGTTTCGATACAGGGTGCGCCCTGCGGAACGAGGGCGGTTTCTTCGTTCTCTGTTTTGCCGCCGTTGTCCCATTCGAGACGGACGCGTTCTGCGATCAGGTCCCGCACGCGCAGATGTCTGCGGGCTTTCCAGTCAAAGCGCAGGGCGGGTCTGCTGATGCCGGTTCCGGTCTCGTCGCGGATGAGGATGGCGGTCATGAGGCTTCCTGTTCAGGCGTGAGCGGGAGTGCGTTCAGAGAGCGGCCAGCGGGGGCGGGCGGCGGTGTCGATGTCGTTGGGTGTTTCGCCTGCATGAAGACGCTCAAGCGCAGCCCACGCAACCATCACCGCATTATCCGTACACAGCCGCAGGGGCGGAGCGAAGAAAGGGATGCCGTGATTGGCGGCGACCTGTTCGAGCGCATGACGCAGGGTTTTGTTGGCCGCCACGCCACCTGCTACGACGAGCGCCGTGGCATTCGGGCTGAGGGCAAGAGCATGCTCGGCACGATCAGCCATCACATCCGCGACGGCGCGCTGGAAGGAGGCGGCGACGTCTGCGGCGAACTGGCGCGGAAGGGCATTGCGCGTTCCGGTCGGATCCTGCGTGTCGATCAGGCGGCTGACAGCGGTTTTCAGGCCCGAAAAAGAGAAATCGCAGCCTTCGCGGCCTTTGAGCGGACGGGGAAGTGCATAGGCATCGTCCCGGCCTTCGGTGGCAAGTTTTTCCAGCGCAGGGCCGCCGGGCCAGCCAAGACCAAGCATCTTGGCCACCTTGTCGAAGGCTTCACCGGCGGCATCGTCGATCGTACCGCCTAGGCGGACATAGTGGCCCGTCTGTTCGACCGACACGCACTGGCAATGACCACCTGAGACGAGCATCGTCAGGTAGGGAAAGTGAAGCTCCGCTCCGAGACTGGGGAGTCGGGGCGTGAGAATATGGGCTTCGATATGGTTCACGGCCATGAAAGGACGCTTCAGCGCCATGGCCAGTCCCTTGGCGTAGGAACTGCCAACAATCAGGCCGCCAATCAGGCCCGGACCGGTCGTGCCAGCGAAAATATCAATCTCTGCGAGCGTCAGAGAGGCTTTTTTCAGGACTTCCGCCACCAGAGCGGGCAGCGCGTCCAGATGCGCACGGGCCGCGATTTCCGGGACGACGCCACCAAGAATGGCATGATCGATCTGGGACAGCACGCTTTCGGCCAGAATGGTGCCGTCATAAGCGAGAATGGCGCAGGCCGTATCGTCGCAGGACGTCTCGATTGCGAGAAGGGGACGCGCAGGTGTGGGAGAATGAGTAACGGGGGCTGACATCCCCTTATTATGGCCGAGTCTGTCATATCATGACAGTCCCGTGTGAATGGGCTAAAGCTGCCGTTCATGAATGCTCCCGTCCTGCCTTCCGATGCGCTCCAGCGAGTTGCAGCGGAAGCCGTCCGCCGTTCCCATGCCGCTGAGCCGCCGACTGGCCGCAAGCTCCCTCTTCGTGTCGGGTCGCGGGCATCGCCGCTGGCGCTGGTCCAGACGCGCAATTTTCTGACGCGTCTGACGCGCTTCTGCCCGGTCCTGCGCGACATGGGCGCGTTTCAGGAATACCAGATCAGCACAGAAGGCGACCGCAATCAGGTTCAGCGTCTGGCAGAAATTGGCGGTAAGGGACTGTTCGCTAAGGAAATCCACGAGGCACTGGTGGCAGGGCGGATTGATTTTGCCGTGCACAGCCTCAAGGATCTGGAAACCAATCTGCCGCCGGGCCTCGTGCTGGCCTGCACGCTCAAGCGTGAGGACGCGCGCGATGCGCTGATCCTGCGGGACCGGACCGTAAAGATCGATCCCGAACGCCCGTATGACTGCTTGCCCGAAGGCGCGCTGATCGGATGTGCGTCCGTGCGGCGTCAGGCGCAGATGCTGCATGTCCGTCCCGATCTGCGGTTCGGGCTGCTGCGGGGCAACGTGCAGACGCGACTGGACAAGCTGCGGGCCGGAGCGTGCGATGCGACGCTTCTGGCGCTGGCAGGGCTGCGTCGTCTGGGCATGGAAGATCGTGTGGATGTGGTGTTCGAGCCGCATCAGATGCTCCCGGCCTCGGGTCAGGGCATCGTGGGCGTGACGGTTCGTGAGAGCGATCTGGAACTGCGCGAACTGCTGTCCGCGATCGAAGATCCGGAAGCCCGGGCCGTTTCGACAGCAGAGCGCGCGCTTCTGGCGGAGCTTGATGGCTCCTGCCGGACGCCGATCGGCGGCTATGCCCGCATCGAGAAGGGCGTGTTGAAGCTGACGGGCATGATTGCAAGCGAGGACGGGACGTTCCTGTTGCAGCGCCACATCGAAGGCGCGCCGCTCGAAGCCGCCCGTATGGGAACGGAACTTGCGGACGAACTGCGTCGTGATACGCCGTCCAACATTTTCGAAGACATGAGGCGTCCCTGACGCTTCTCTCGGACCGCGTCGTTCTGGTGACCCGGCCGGAGCCCGGACTACCCGCTACCATGGCGGAAGTCGGGGCGCTGGGCTGGCAGGCGATAGCGTGTCCGATGCTGGACATCACTGCGCTGGCGCCGGTTGCTCCTGAAAACTTCCGCGCAGTTCTGGTGACAAGCGCGAATGCGCTGCCTGCGTTGCGGGACTGGCCGAGGGATCGGCCGCTCTTTGCCGTGGGTGCACAGACGGCGGCGCGGGCGCGTCAGGCCGGGTTCATCCATGTTGAAGCGGCAGACGGAGATGCCCGGGCTTTGACCGCATTCTGCCGGATGCGGGGCATTACGGGCGCGGATGTGCTTTTGGCTAGCGGCGAAGGCTACGGTCTGGATCTGGCGAGAGATCTGGAGGTGCAGCGGGCGGAAGTTTACGCAGTCAGCAAGTGTATGACGTTGCCGGATGATGCGGCGGCGGCTCTGCGGGAGCGACGAGTCGAAGCTGTGCTGCTGTATTCCGGGAAAACGGCGGAAGCGTTTCGAGGAGCACTTGGGGCCGAAGACGTGACGGCACTGTCTGCCGTGCGGGCGCTCTGTCTGTCAGAGGCCATAGCTGCGCGCCTGAACCATAAGGAATGGCGCGCGGTGATGTGGCCCGATCCGCTAAAGCAGCTCGGGCCAGTTACCTGAGATCAGGCTTCGCCGGCGGGCTCCGGGAACTGCTGGGCGCGCTTGGCCTGCCACAGGGCCACGAAGTCGATCGGCTGAAGCACGACGGGCGGGAAGCCGCCGTCACGCGTGACATCGCTGACGATGGCGCGGACATACGGGAAAATCAGGCGCGGAACTTCAACCAGCAGGATCGGCTCGACCAGCTCCTGCGGCGGGTTGGTCAGTGTCACAACGGCAGCATAGGTCAGTTCGGCGATGAACACCGTACGACCGGCCTGCCCACCTTCCTGTGCAGGCGGTTCAGCGGCTTCGGCGCGGACGGCCAGAGCGACTTCATAGACAGCCTGGTCTTCTTCCAGGCGGTTGGCCTGGACGTCGATGTTGACGGAAATCTGCGGGGCAGAGCGCAGCGTTGCGAAAATGGACGCGCCAGCCGGAACTTCGAAGGAAAGATCCTTCGTATATTGCAGGTTGATGGCGAGCGGCATTGCCGGCACGTTTTCCTGACCCATCACGGTGTTGTCGGCGGTGTTCTCTGACATGCGGTCTCCGGTTCCGCAGGGGCAAACCCCATGGCGGACATCGATTGAAACGATTGCGATCCCTCGGCGGTAGCATGATGTCTGCTGAACGCCAAGACACGCTTCTGGCCGACAGATGGTTGAGATCAGAGGGATTGCACCCTATCTGTAGGGCAACGGATCTTTAAACCGGGCACTGCAAAGTCCGGACAGTGAGAAACAGAGCTTCATGTCTTCTGACGACATTCACCTCCCCGCAGGCCTCATGGCACATGCTGGCCATTCTTTCCCCTGGGACCTCGTGGTCTTGTTCGTGCTCGCAGTAGTGCTGGGTGTGAGGCTGTACCGTGTGCTCGGCCGTCGCGTCGGAATGCAGGGTGTGCGGCAGGAACGTCCGGGCGGTGGCCGGTTCGGTTTCGGACCGCAGAAGGGCGCTGCTCCTGATGCAACGCGTCCAGGCGCGCCGCCTCCGCTCCCGGGACAGGCTTCGGGCAAGGGCGATAACGGTGCGTTCGCCGCCACAGTGCCGGATGTGGACTATGAAATTCCCGCACCCGTAACCCGTGTCGGTGGCGTTCTGGCTGAAATTGGAACGACTTTCCCCGGCTTCTCACCCTCAGGTTTTCTGAAAGACGCTGAAGACACGTTCCGGCAGGTCGTTCCAGCCTTCGCAGTCGGGGACCGTGCCGCGCTTGAAAAACTACTGACGCCCGCTGCGCTGGAGAGCTTTTCGGCTGCGATCGACGCGCGGACGCAGGCTGGTGAGACACAGCGGAGTGATCTTCGCGGCGTTGAAAGCCTCTCCATTCTGGATGCGATGCTGGTGTCTGCGGACGACGGGCAGCGGACAGGCCGAATCGAGGTGCGGATCGTATCACGGCAGGTAAATATCCTGACCGATCGTCAGGGCGAGCCCGTGGTCGGAACCGAAGCCGTCACCGAGTTCCATGATCTGTGGCTGTTCGAGCGTGTGGCAGGACAATCCGATGCACAATGGCGTCTCGCAGCGTCCTGCCCGGCCTGATCGTTATTTTTTCTGTTCGAGTTTTCTGCCTGTCCGATGAAAAAACTGCTGACTCTGCTGACTCTCGGTGTGTTGTGCGGCTGTACGCCGCAAGAGGTGCCGTCGTCATTTTCGCTTTCTCCCGTAGGATATGATTCGCTTGCCGGATGGGGGCAGGAGGATTTTGCATCGCTGATGCCGCTGCTTCGGGAGGAGTGCCATCGACTGGCACAGTTGCCGCCTGAGACGCTTCTTGGCGGAAGCGACGCCATCAGTTACGGGCGCCATGCTGCCGATTGGAGCAATGCCTGTACGGCGCTGGCGACGGCAACGGACGCCAGAACATATCTCGAAACATGGTTCCAGCCTTACGAGACCGGCACTGAAGCTTTCTATACCGGTTATTTCGAGCCACAGATCCCTGCGTCCCTGACACGTGGCGGGGAGTATCAGACGCCGGTCTATGGCCGTCCGCATGATCTCGTCCGGGCGAAGGCGACCAATGGCCAGATGGTCAGCGGTCGATGGGTGAACGGACAGTTCGCACCCTATTACGACCGGGCCGCGATTGATGGCGGCGCACTGGAAGGGCAGGGGCTTGAGGTCGCCTGGCTGAAAAACCCGATCGATCTGTCGTTTTTGCAGATTCAGGGCTCAGGGCGGTTGATCCTGCCGGATGGCGGACAGGTGCGTGTGAGCTATGACGGGCGCAACGGGCAGGCTTATGTGCCGCTGGGGCGTGTGCTTGTGCAGCAGGGCGAACTGCCTGCGGATGGTGTCAGCATGGACAGCATCCGGAACTGGCTGGAAACCCACCCGGACCAGATGATGTCTGTGCTGGAGCGCAATCCGAACTATGTCTTTTTCCGTCGTGACGACGGTAATCTGGCGCAGGGGCCGAAAGGCGCGTTTGGGACGCCGCTGACGGCTGGACGTTCCGTGGCGATTGACCGGTCTCTGGTGCCATTTGCGATGCCGCTCTGGATCGAAACGAAGTTGCCCTATGGCGCGGGCCAGCCCGCGACCTGGGATCATCTGGTGTTCGCGCAGGATATCGGGACGGATATCAAAGGTGCGGGACGCGCCGATCTGTTCACAGGGTGGGGTGCGAGCGCGCAGTCCATCGCTGGGAACCTGCATGCACATGGCCGGATGGTGCTGTTTCTGCCGCGCCCACCTGCGGATTCCGGGGCGCAATGATCCGCAGTCGCCGGGAAAAACTCGGTGTTCATACGCTGATCCGGGGAGACTGCACGACGGTTCTCAAGCGGATGCCGTCGCAGAGCGTGGACGTGGTGGTGACGTCGCCGCCCTATAATCTGGGTGTGTCGTACCGGACATATCAGGACCGGCTGCCGGAAGACGCGTATCTGGACTGGCTGGAGGATGTCTGCACCAGTTTGTGTCGTGTGATGAAAGATGATGGGTCGTTTTTCCTGAATATTGCAGGATCGTCGTCCCAGCCCTGGCTGCCGTTCGAGCTGATGACGCGGCTGCGCAAGCTGTTCGTGCTCCAGAACCACATCACCTGGATCAAGTCGATTTCGGTCGGTGAGATCACCTACGGACATTTCAAGCCACTGAATTCTGCGCGTTTCGTCAACCGCAACCATGAGCATGTGTTCCATCTGACCAAGACGGGAAACGTGCCTGTGCAGCGGCTGGATGCGGGTGTGCCGTTTACGGACAAGAGCAATATCGTGCGGCGGCAGCACATTACGGACCGGCGTTGCCGGGGCGATACATGGTTTATTCCCTACGAGACCGTGCGCAGCCGCAAGGAGAAGTTCAGCCATCCGGGGACGTTCCCGGTGGCGCTTCCCGAAGCCTGCATCCGGCTGCACGGGCTGCGGCCCGGTGGCGTGTTGCTGGACCCGTTTATGGGCTCCGGGACGACGCTGGTGGCGGCGGAGCGGATGGGGTGTGTGGGGATCGGGATTGATACCGATACGTCTTATGTGAACGTGGCGCGCAAGAGGGTGCGGGCTGCGATCGATCACGAGGACGAAGATTAATCGACGACACCTGTTTTTCTGACAGGTTCAATCACTTTGACTTTGCGTGTCACTTTTCGACATTATCACGACACCGTGAGTATGAGGAGAAAAGTGGTGCGTTCCAGCACGATTACAAAGGGAATTGCCGGTCTGGTGGCGCTGGGCGTTGTCGCTTGGGGCGGGACTGTCACTTATCTCGAGCATTTCGATCATGCTGGAGCACCGCAGCTTCCTGCCAGCAGCCCGACGCGACAGGACCCGACGGCCATGGCGGCTTTTGCGGCTCTGCGCGAAGTGCGCTGCGATTACTGCCACACGCAGAATGCGAACCTGCCGTTCTATTTCAGCCTGCCGCTGGCCAACCAGATCATGAAGCGCGACTTGGTGCAGGGACAGCGTCATTTTGAATATGCACCGGTTCTGGCCGCGTTGCAGCAGGGCAAGCCGCCTTCGGTCGAGCAGCTTTCCCGCATCGAGGAAGTCATCACCCAAAACCGTATGCCGCCGGCGGCCTATTTGCTGATGCATCCGCATGCCCATCTGAACGAAAAGCAGCGCGTGGACATCCTGAATTGGGTGCGTGAACAGCGCGAGCGTTATTATGCGACGCCGGGCGTGGCAGCGCAGTTCCGTGGCGAGCCGATCCAGCCAATTCCCGAGAGCGTGGGAGTGGACTGGAAGAAGGCCGAACTCGGCCGGGCGCTGTTCTTCGACAAGGGCTTGTCGGGTGACGGAACGCTCAACTGTGCAAGCTGTCATGGTCTGGACAAGGGTGGCGTGGACAATCTGACGACCGCGACGGGTATTGGGGGCCAAAAGGGGCCGATCAATGTACCCAGCGTCTATAATTCCGTGTTCAGCATGTCCCAGTTCTGGAACGGTCGTGCGAAGGATCTGGCGGAGCAGGCAGCAGGGCCGGTCATGAACCCGCTCGAAATGGGTTCGCATGATTGGGCGACAGTGGCTGAGCATGTTCGGAGCACTCCCGCCTATGCCGGGCAGTTCGAGGCGGCATTCGGTTCCGATCAGATCGACAAGGACACGATCACGGGGGCGATTGCGGAATATGAAAAGACGCTGATCACGCCGGACAGCCGTTTCGATCTGTATCTGAAGGGCGATGCGAAGGCGATCACGGCGCAGGAAAAGCGCGGCTATGAGCGCTTCAAGGAAATCGGCTGCTCAGGCTGCCATAGCGGTATTGCCGTGGGCGGTGACGCTTACGAGATTCTTGGGTTGGAAGGCCCGTATTTCGAAAACCGTCACACGAAGCTGACAGCTGCCGACGAAGGGCGTCTGTCTGTGACCCATGCGGAAGGCGATCGGGCGCGGTTCAAGGTTCCGAACCTGCGCAATGTCGAACTGACCGGACCGTGGCTGCATGATGGCTCGGCCACCACGCTGGAGCAGGTCGTACGGGAAATGGCGCGTTACGAGACACCGGATCGGGACATTGCCGATCAGGATGTCACGGATATCGTGGCGTTCCTCAAGACGCTGACAGGCAAATATGAAGGCATTCCTCTGAAGGATGTGCCCGCTGATCAGCCGCTACAGGCTCCGGCTTCGAACTAAAGTCTGCGGAACCTGCGGAAATAAAAAACGGCCCCGGATCATCCGGGGCCGTTTTCTTATGGGCTGTGTCTGTAAGGGCTTATTGCTGCGACACGGGGTTGCACTGCGGCGGGACGGGCTGGCCGGTCATGACTTCGTTGGTGAAGATCGCGGAATCGGCCAGAGAGCCGTTGACCGTCTCACTGTGGTTCAGACCCTTGTAGAGATGTGCCTGAACAAGCGATCCGGCGGCGCAGGCCGCTTTGACCAGTCCGAGCTGGAGTGCAGGAGGGACGTCACGGTCTTCTGTGCCTGTCCCGGTGAAAAGAGGCTGGGCCAGCTTGAGGGTTGGGAACTCCATGCCCTTCAGAGCCGGGCTGATAGCCTTGAGAAAGGTCGGCTGGAGCGTGTTGTGCAATGTCAGGCCAGCGGCCTGCGTCTGCTGGGACAGGGACGTCAGGCATTCATGCGCCGCCTTGCGATAGAAGGGCAGCGCTTTGGGGGTGAAGGCTTCTTCGGGACGGAAATGCGGGTCGTATCCTGCCAGTCCGGTGGCAAGGTAGAGGACATAATCGACGAGCGGGCTGTAGCCTGCGTCGGGATGGGCGGCATTCTTGAGCAGATCCCCAAGAAGTTCGGGCGTGACGTAGGGGGCTCCGGTGGCCACGGTGCCGCGGATGTCCAGTTCGGGGGCGTAGGTCGGCGCATAGGCCGCCGTAGCGACGGCGGCGCCACCGCCCTGAGACTGGCCGACAATCATGATTTTGTTTTGCAGGTCCGGCACGTTGGCCAGTGCGGCGCGGATGCTGTCGAGGACGCTATAGGCTTCGACGCGGGTGTCCAGATAGGCATGCGTGCCGGGGCCGCCGAGGCCCTGATAGTCCGTTGCGACGATGGCGAAACCGCGTTTCATCCATGTTGAAAGATAGGTGCTGTTGCGATCGTTATAGGGATTGAGAGAGGGCGCGCAGCTATCGTCCACGCCGACAGTGCCGTGTGCCCAGGCGACGATCGGCCAGCCGCCTTTTGGCGCAGGGCCGGGGGGAAGGATGATTTCGGCCGTGACGGGAACGAGGCCCTTGCCGGTAATGCCGTTCGTCGAAAGATAGGTGATACGCAGGGCGCGTCCGGCATCCGGCAGGCTGAGGGCTGCGGCCAGCGGCGCCGAGGCTGTGATGGTTCCGGGTTTCTGGGCGCCGGATGGGGCTGCGGCCTGTGCCGCGCTGAAACAAAGGGCGGTGCTGGCGAGAAGGGGGGCGAATTTGCGCAGGAGAGGCAGGGGCATGGAAGATCCTAAGTCGGTCTTGGGCCGGTCTGGCGTTGCAAGCGAGACTGACGGCATGGTCCTTAACGTCAAGTGAATTTAAAATGGCTTTATGTAAGAGACGGCGCCTGAAGTGATGTGGGCAGTTCAATCGTCCTGCGCGAGGCGGCGGTCAGCGGCCTTGTCGATCCGTTCACGCTCTTCCGCCGTCAGCAGGCCGCGTTCGTATTCCTGTGTGGCGCGGGCCTTGGCGTTGCTGGCGCGAGCGCGGGTATCGATCGGATAGGCGCGTTTTTCAGGCAGGGCGAAGGCGCTGTCGGGGAGGTTGTCGCGCTCTTCCTGTGTCAGATGGCTCATGGCCCTGTTCTTTCGGAAAATGGAACGTGAGGCGTAAACGCATCCGCAGGCGGAAAGTCCCGAAAGAACATTGTTCAATGATGCCCGAAGCCGTTACATGCTCGGGGCCTGAACTGTCTGATGGACAAGGGTGGCCGGACAGGAAGTGAGGATAGTGTGGCGAAGCGGGATCTGAGGAAGGAGGAAGCGACGTTGTGGTGGATGGTTGTTCGCGATATCAAGCCGTTGCGGTCTCCACGCTCCCCGCGTCGTCTGGTGCCTGCGGCCAAGGTCGAGCCTCCTGCGTCCATATCGGAGGCACCGCGCTCCATGCCCGTCGTGACGGGACGCTCTTTCCTGCCTGTACAGTCTGAGAAGACGAAACCGCGTCCTGTGGAGCTTTCGGTAGGTGTCCGTGCGCCGGGGCTGGATGATACGAGCTGGAAGCGTCTGTCACGCGGGCAGATGAAGGTGGATGCGCGGCTCGATCTGCATGGCTATGTCGTGCAGGAGGCCTTCGAGCGGCTGTATGATTTCATGCAGCGCGCGCGAGTGCGGAATTGGCGCTGCGTAGAAGTGGTGACGGGGCTTGGAAGTGGACAGACCAGCGGGTTGATCCGTCGTGAGCTTCCAATGTGGCTTCAGCGCGGGGATCTGCGGTCGATGGTTCTGGCCGTTGTGCATCCCCATGCGGCCAATCACGGATCGGTCCGGATTTTGCTGAAAACACGCCGTCGCTGACGCTGTCAGAGATGGCGTGTTTCCTGCCCCTCGCGCCAGCGCGGTGTATTGACGGAGAGCCAGCGGCGCAGGGCCAGCGTGGCGCCCAGATCGGGAACGGCACGTGAGAGGAACGGGGCCGCGTTGTCGCCCGTGACCAGCTTGAAATGATGCGTCTCGGCCCAGCGCCTCACACCGGTATCCGCCGTGGCAGCCGTGCAGGCGCGGTTCCATTGCGCGACGATCTCAGGCGGGGTCAGCATGGGGAGGGCAATGGCCATGGCCGTATCTGCGGCGGCGGAGACGGCCTGCCAGGCGTGATAGAACGGCCCTTCGGGCGCGCGGTGCCGGGCCTGCTGATAGGCTTCCATGAAAATGGGGATGCTCGTCGAATGCGTGTCGGTCAGGTCGCCGGTGTAATAGATCGCGCTCGTGCCTTCCGGCAGGTTGGCGAGGACGTCATCAAGCGGTCGGTCGAGCGTGTAGGGAGAAATCTGCACGGCATCGACGGTGCCTTCGTGCAGGGCGGTCAGGGCGTTTGATGAGTCCACATAACCGGGCACGGGAATAGGGCGCAGACCTAGCAGCGAGAGGCCCATCAGGGCATTCAGTTCCGGGCCGCCAATGCGGGAGACGGCAAGGCGGACGGGATGATCGTGGAAGAAACCCGTCAGGCGGCTGCGCAGGGTTTTGTGCAGTTCGGCGCGGGCAATGACGACGGTTGTGGTGGAAGCCACCAAAACGGGAGTCCAGCGTCCGAAATCGTAATGGACGCGGGAATCGCCTGTCAGGGATGCCAGAAGTGTGGCGCCGGGAAAGGCCAGCGCCGTATTGCCGTCAGGCGCGCTGTTGGCATCGAACAGATTTGCGGCGCGAACGCCGTCCTGTCCGATATCGGGGGTCAGTTCGAGAGGCGTCGCCAGACCCAGTGTGCGGGAAATGGCGCCACTTGCCAGTTCTGCGAACTGGCCGGGGATGGAGGCGAGCGTGCCGCCCAGAAGGAGCTGAACATCCGTCAGCGTCCCGGCGCGGGCCGGGGTGTTCAGGAAGGGAGCGGTTCCGCCAAGGGCCGCCAGCCCTTTCAGGGCGGCACGTCGGGTGAGTCTCACGGCCAGCGGACTTCCGGCGGCATGCTCATGAGGATCGCTTCGGTGTTGCCCCCTGTCTTGAGACCGAACAGCGTGCCACGGTCATGCAGCAGGTTGAACTCCACATACCGGCCACGGCGGATGAGCTGGGCATCGCGGTCCGCTTCGGTCCATGGGGTGAACATCCGGCGGCGCACGACAGCGGGGTAGGCATCATGGAAGGCCATGCCGACATCCTTCGTGAAGGCGAAGTCCTGATCCACATTTCCGGTAGAGAACTGGTCGTAGAAAATGCCACCCAGACCGCGTGGCTCATTGCGGTGGGACAGGTGGAAGTACCGGTCGCACCATTCCTTGAAGCGGGGGTAATGCTCCGGATCGTGCCGGTTGCAGGCATCTTCGAACGATTTGTGGAAATAGTCCGCGTCCGACCGCGCTTCTGCGCTGTCAGGGAACATGGGCGTGATGTCCCCGCCGCCGCCGAACCAGCCTTTCGTCGTGATGATCATGCGCGTGTTGAAATGCGCGGCACTGACATGCGGATTGCACGGATGGGCGACGAGGGAGACGCCGGTTGCAAAGAAACGCGGGTCTTCTTCGGCACCTTGGATGTTTTTGCGGAATTCGGGGGAGAACTCACCCCAGACGGTCGAGACATTGACGCCGACTTTCTCGAATACGCGGCCGCGCATGACGGACATGACACCTGAACCGCCTTCCGGGCGGCTCCAGGCCGTGCGTTCGAAGCGGCCGGGGGCGGTGCGGTCGCGCAGGACCTGCGAACCACCTTCGGATGCTTCGTCTTCGAGCTTTTCGTAGGACGCGCAGATGCGGTCACGGAGGGTTTCGAACCAGGCTTTGGCGTCCTGCTTGAGGGCGTCGTGAGGTACGTCTGGACGAACGGTTTCGGCGAAACCGGGGCTGATCTGGTCCATTTTTTCTTCCCCCGTCTATACAGGACAAAACTTCGTTACGCGCAGTGTCCTAGCAAATCGTGCCGTCGTCGAACAGTTGGCTGATGCATGACTGACGCTCATTGGTGGCGGGCATCCGTGGCGGGACGATGGCGCAAAGACGTTTTCATTTCGTAAAAACGCTGGGTTTTGTGAAAATATTTTGCTGAACGCGGGAAAGGGGCATGTCCGGCGCAGGAGGCTTGCGCGCCGGGCGTTCTCGTGGTCCAGAACGGGCGAGCGGACCAAACAACAGTCAGGAACAGACATGTCTTCGGAACAGGAAATCCAGCCCGTCATCGGTGTGATCGGTGGTTCGGGGCTGTACGATATCGACGGACTCGAAAACAAGGAATGGCGCAAGGTTGAAACGCCTTGGGGTGAGCCGTCCGACGAACTGCTGTTCGGGACGTTCGAGGGCGTGCAGTGCGTATTCCTGCCGCGTCACGGGCGGGGTCATCCCATTCCGCCGTCACGCCTGAATTTCCGCGCCAATATCGATGCGCTCAAGCGCGCTGGCGTGACAGATATTCTGTCGCTTTCGGCTGTGGGGTCGCTCAAGGAAGAATTGCCCCCGGGGCATTTCGTGCTGGTGGACCAGTTCATCGACCGCAGCTTTGCGCGTGAGAAGAGCTTCTTCGACACCGGCTGCGTGGCGCATGTCGGGATGGCGGACCCGGTTTCGGCGCGCGTGCTGGATGTGGTGCAGGGTGAAGCGGCTTCGCTCGGTATTCCGTTCACGCGGGGCGGGACATATCTGGTGATGGAAGGTCCGCAGTTCTCCACGCGTGCCGAGAGCGAGCTGTACCGGTCCTGGGGCTGTTCGGTCGTGGGCATGACGAACATGCCGGAAGCCAAGCTCGCCCGCGAAGCGGAGATGAACTACGCGACCGTTGCGATGGTCACGGATTTCGACTGCTGGCACAGCGAGCATGACAGCGTGACGGTTGAGGCTGTCGTGAAGGTCATGACGGGCAATGCGGAGAATGCGCGTCGCCTTGTGAAGGCTGTCATTCCGGTGCTGGGTAAGAAGCGTCCGGTCGACGCCAGTGCAGAGCGCGCTCTGGATCATGCAATCATCACGGCTCCGGCTGCACGCGATCCGAAGCTGCTGGCCAAGCTCGATACGGTAGCCGGACGTGTTCTGAAACAGGGCTGAAGCCCTGAACGCCGCGCCTGCGTAAAACGAGCGCGGCGGAAACCATAATCAATCGAAATTATGGTTCGGGTCTGCGTTCAGGTCGATGCCTGCCCGTGCATCATCAATTTCCACGCCGTCCAGTTCCACCGGCGGCAGGTCCTTAACCGGAGTGCCCTGCGGCACTCCCTTGATTGCGATCAGGTCGGCGGCTTTTTCGAGATAACCTTCGGGGCCACAGTCCGGCTTGCCATCGGCTTCCCACAGAAGACGCGCTTCGTGACGGATCGCGGCGTCGTGCTTGGGGTCGTCTTTGAGCGGATTGGTGCTCATCTTGAAACTCCTGTCTGATCCGGTGCGGTATTCGCCGGGGTTACAATCATTATAGACCCCTTCCACGGTTTTGCGACAGTCTGTGTCACCGTGGAAGGGACGCGCTTCACGCGAGATGTGTTTTCAGAAAATCGACGCTGCGGGACCATGCGAGGTCACGGGCGTCCTTGTTGAAGCTCGGGCGTTCGGGGCAGCCGAACCCGTGACCGGCGTCGTCATAGACATATTCCTCGACCTCGGGACGAGCGTCGCGGATCTTCTGGATTTCGGTGTGGGGGATGGAGGAATCCTCGCCGCCAAAATGCAGCTCGACCGGACAATGCGGTGCGGTATCGACATGGTTGCCGATGCTACCACCATACCAGCTGACGGCCGCGTCCACGTCATGGGTCTGGGTTGCCGTCAGCCAGGCAAGCAGACCACCCCAGCAAAAGCCGATGATGCCGACTTTCCTGTGTCCGGCATCACGCAGGACCTTCGCGCAGGCAGCAATATCGGCAAGCGTCTTGTCGGATGGGATCTGGCTGCGAAGTTCGAGGCCTTCCGTCACGCCAGCCTGTGAGTAAGGCAGGGCCACATTGGCTTTTGCACGGTCGAAAACGGCCGGGGCAATGACGTGGAAGTCTTCTGCTGCGAAGTCGTTGCAGACATTGCGGATATGGTCGGTGAGGCCGAAAATTTCCTGCACGACAATAAGGGCGAGAGGCGACTCCGCCGAGCCGGATTCCCACGCGTCGAAGCTGTGTCCGTCCGTGGCTGTCAGCTTGACCATCTGGCCTGATGCGGGGGTTTTCTTGTCCGATGGGCTGTGTTTCATGTCTGTCTATCCAGTCTTGTCATGCCCGAAAGGCCATGAATCATGAGCGACGTCATCAATCTCCGCCGGGAACGCAAACGCCGCAAGGGCGTTGAGGATGCCAAGGTTGCGGATGCCAATCGTCGTTTGTATGGACGGACCAAGCGCCAGAAACTGACGGAAAACATGGAAAAACAGCGGCTGAAAAGCCTGCTCGACGGGCGGAAACTTTCTTCTGGACCGTCTGGGAGTGACAGCGAGAATCCTTGACGGAAACGGGTTGGGCGCCTATGTCATTGGCACTCTCCATACGAGAGTGCCAAATGCACTGCAGTCATTGAGTGCAGCAACCCGGTCATGCTGCTTTTTACAAGGGTGTGACCAATAATGGAGCGATCCATGACGAAGTTTCGTCCCCTTCACGACCGCGTGGTGGTCCGTCGCCTGACGGGCGAAGAGAAGACCGCCGGCGGCATCATCATTCCTGACACCGCCAAGGACAAGCCGACCGAAGGCGAAGTCGTTTCCGTCGGCCCGGGTGCCCGCAACGAGCAGGGCCAGATCGTGGCTCTGGACGTCAAGGCTGGTGACAAGGTGCTGTTCGGCAAGTGGTCCGGCACCGAGGTCAAGATCGACGGCGAAGAGCTGCTGATCATGAAAGAGAGCGACATTATGGGTGTGATCGGCTGATCAGCCGTCCCCGTTTCCTCTCGTAAAAACCTCATTCAGGAGTAAGAATTATGGCTGCCAAGGACGTAAAGTTCGGCGCTGATGCCCGCGAGCGTATGCTGCGTGGCGTTGATATCCTCGCAAATGCCGTCAAGGTCACGCTCGGCCCGAAGGGTCGTAATGTTGTTCTCGACAAGAGCTTTGGCGCACCGCGCATCACCAAGGACGGTGTGTCGGTTGCCAAGGAAATCGAACTGGCTGACAAGTTCGAGAACATGGGCGCCCAGATGGTCCGCGAAGTCGCGTCCAAGACGAACGACATCGCAGGCGACGGCACCACGACCGCAACCGTGCTGGCCCAGGCCATCATCCGTGAGGGCGCCAAGGCTGTTGCTGCTGGCATGAACCCGATGGATCTCAAGCGCGGCATCGACAAGGCTGTCGGCGTTGTTGTTGAAGAGCTGAAGAACAACACCAAGAAGATTACGTCTCCAGAAGAGATCGCTCAGGTCGGAACGATTTCCGCCAACGGCGAGACCGAAATCGGCGAGATGATCGCTTCTGCCATGCAGAAGGTTGGTTCCGAAGGCGTCATCACGGTTGAAGAAGCCAAGGGCCTGCACACGGAACTCGACGTTGTCGAGGGCATGCAGTTCGACCGCGGCTATATTTCCCCGTACTTCGTGACGAACCCGGAGAAGATGACGGCTGACCTCGACAGCCCGTACATCCTGATCCACGAAAAGAAGCTCTCCTCGCTTCAGCCGATGCTGCCGCTTCTCGAAAGCGTTGTGCAGTCTGGCCGTCCGCTGGTGATCATCGCTGAAGACGTTGATGGCGAAGCACTTGCCACGCTGGTCGTGAACAAGCTGCGTGGTGGCCTGAAGATCGCTGCCGTCAAGGCTCCGGGCTTCGGTGACCGTCGCAAGGCCATGCTGGAAGACATCGCCATCCTGACGGGCGGTCAGGTGATTTCCGAAGATATCGGGATCAAGCTGGAATCCGTCACGCTCGAAATGCTGGGTCGCGCCAAGAAGATCCACATCGAGAAGGAAAACACCACGATCGTCGAGGGCGCTGGCAACAGCGACGACATCAAGGGCCGTTGCAACCAGATCCGCGCGCAGATCGAGGAAACGACGTCCGACTACGACCGCGAGAAGCTCCAGGAGCGTCTGGCGAAGCTGGCTGGCGGCGTAGCCGTCATCCGCGTCGGTGGCAGCACCGAGGTCGAGGTGAAGGAGCGCAAGGATCGCGTTGACGACGCTCTGCATGCAACCCGCGCTGCTGTTGAAGAAGGCATCGTTCCGGGTGGTGGTACGGCTCTGGCCCGCGCATCCTCCGCTCTGAAGGGTCTGACCTTCGACAACGACGACCAGCGCGTCGGTGGCGAGATCGTCCGCAAGGCTCTGCAGGCTCCGCTGCGTCAGATCGCGTTCAATGCGGGTGAAGACGGTGCGGTCATCGCAGGCAAGGTGCTTGAGAACGACGGCTATGTCTTCGGTTTCGACGCCCAGAAGGGTGAGTACAAGGATCTTGTGTCGGCCGGCATCATCGACCCGACCAAGGTTGTCCGTACGGCCCTGCAGGACGCCGCTTCGGTCGGTGGTCTGCTGATCACGACGGAAGCCATGGTTGCCGAGCGCCCCGAGAAGAAGGCTCCGGCCGCTGCTCCGGGTGGCATGGGCGGCATGGGCGACATGGACTTCTGATCGAAGTCCGGTCCGTCTTTCGCCTCTTTTACGAAAGAGGCGAGATGCCAGATCTGTTGCAAAAAAGCCTCTGGCCTTCGGGTCAGAGGCTTTTTAAATTTCAGTTTAATTACTGAATCCAAACCAAAACCCTGCCTGGGTATAACCGTTGCATTTATCACACATGTTGCATTCAAGTGTCCTTTGAAGACATGGCTGGTATGTATTTTTCGTGACAGTCACGCTCTGAGATCTTTAGACAGGGAACAACATTCTTCTGAAGGATTTTGTTCTTTGATGAGCACATCTCGTCGCCACCTGTTGCTGTGTGCATCAATTCTCGGAGTTGGGACCCTGTCAGGAACGGCTTTCGCCGCGTCCACGACACAGCCGGAACACCGTTCCCACAAGGCTGTGCATCACAAGACAGCCGCTTCGACGACTACTTCCAAGGCCGTAAAGCCTGCTGTGGCCGCTCCAGTTACTGCACCGTCCGTTGCCGTACCCGTTGCTTCCACGCGGAAAGCAAAAGCCATATTTGCACCTGCTGCTGTCGAAGGCGGTAGTGAAAGCATGGTGGTTACGGGCTCTGCACTGCGCTCGTCCAACAATCAGAATGCGAACCCCGTCCAGATCGTGACGTCCAAGCAGATCCAGATGACGGGCGCGACGTCTGTTGGGGACTTCCTGCAGCGTCTGCCGTCCATGGGGTCCGGTGGAACATATAACAGCAGCACCAATGGCGGCGGCGGCATGTCCTGCGCGGATCTGCGTAATCTTGGTCAGCAGCGCGTCCTGGTCCTGATCGATGGCAAGCGCACGACGCTGAACACGAACGGGACCAGTTCCTGCGTGGACATGAACACCATTCCGGTTCAGGCGATTGCAAGCATCGAAGTGCTCAAGGACGGTGGTTCGGAGCTTTATGGTGCGGATGCCGTTTCGGGTGTCATCAACATCAAGCTCAAGCATAACCTGAACACCGGCAACATCACGCTGCATGGTGGCATCAGCGACTTGGGCGATGGTAAAAATGGCCAGATTTCAGCCTACAAGGGCTGGAATTTTGATCATGACAAGGGCAACCTGACGCTGTTCGCGCAGTATCAGACCAATCAGGGCGTGATGAATCGCAACCGTGACTGGGCCTATTCTGCCGCCCAGAACAATCCGGGCGCGGGCGGGACGGTCAAGTATGGTTCGGCCATTCCGCCGAACGGTCAGATTAGCACAGCTGATGGTAACTACGCCTGGAGCACGAGCAATAACGGTACGCAGTTCCATAATTGGTCGAATTCTGACCGTTATAACTTCGCCCGTCAGTCTTCGCTGCTGAATTCCTGGCAGGATGCGACAGCTAACGGCGATTTCCATTATGATTTCAACCGTCATCTGACGGTCTATTCGAACGCCATGTATTCGCACCGTACGACGTCCACGTTCATGGCTGCTGAACCCACGTCAGGTAGTGTTCCGCCGTCGACGTTGCCGAACGTTCTGACGATTCCGGCAAACGACCCTTACAATCCGACTGTAACCGGTGCGAATGGTTTGTATTCCGGCGACCCGCAGGATGTGCAGCTTTATCGCCGTCTGACCGAGATGGGAAACCGTCGCACCGAGACGTCCAGCGATACTGTGACGGGGATGTTCGGTGCCAAGGGCGAGATTACCCACAAGTGGATGTATGACGTGTCCTACACTTACGGCAACAGCCAGATGGCTGATGTCGGCGAGAACATGGGCAATTACCAGCACCTGCTGAACACCTACGGCATCCAGCAGCTTGATCCGAGTGATCCGAACAGCGGCGTGAGATATAATCCTGCCGTCTGTCAGGCCTCTGCCGGTTGTACGCTGTCGACCAATCCGTTCGGTAAGCTGACGCCTGAGCAGATTAAATACGTCAACTACAATACGCATGACAACGCGACGTATCAGATGCGTGACCTGAACGTCCGCATCAACAACAACGACGTTGTGAAGATGCCGTGGGCGAATGGTGGTCGTCTGGGTATTGCTCTGGGGATGGAGCATCGCAGCGAGCAATTGTCCTACCATCCCGATCCGCTGGCCGCGGCTGGTCTGAGCATGACCAATCCGTCGGGTGCGACGGGCGGTGGCTTCAGCGTCAGCGAAGCCTATCTCGAAGGCCGTCTGAACCTTCTGCATAACGCACCATTCGCAAAAGATCTGACCATCGACGGACAGGGGCGTTTCTCGTCCTACAACAATGTCGGCGACACGGAAAACTGGAAGACCTCAATCAACTGGCAGCCGGTTCGTGACGTGCATCTCCGCGCAACGCTGGGAACGTCTTTCCGTCAGCCGAACGTGTATGAACTGTATGGCGGCCAGTACCTGAACTATCTGCCGGGTGCCGATCCGTGCACGGAAGCTACGAGTCCGACCGTCATTGCCAACTGCATGAAGCACGGCGTCTCCAGCCCGCAGACCATGCAGGACGTGAACTCCGGCCAGATTCCGTCTCTGACGGGTGGCAATGCGAAGCTGAAGCCGGAAACCGGCCGGACCTATACGTTCGGTGCAGAATTTACCCCTCACTGGATTCCGGGTCTGTCCGCGTCTATCGAGTATTGGCATTACACGCTCAAGAACCTGATCTCGCCGCTGAGCCCGCAGTATATCGTCAATCAGTGCTATCAGGGTGGAAACGAATCTTACTGCTCGGATATTAACCGTTCGTCCATTTCCCAGCAGATCAACGACGTTTCCACTTTTTACGTCAATCAGGGTGGTCTGAAGACAGGTGGTATCGATTTCGATCTTGATTATCGTATCCGCGTCACGCCGCATGACGTCCTGACAATCAGCAACAACTTCCAGCAGTTGATCAGCTATCTCCAGCAGTTCCAGGCTGGTGGTCAGTGGGACAATCTTGCCGGTCGTCTGATGTACACGACGGGTAACGGTCAGCCGCGCGTTCGTGACTATGCAACCGCGACTTGGCAACATGGCAATTTCAGCTTCACCTATATGATGAATTATACAGGTGGCATGATGTGGAATGATGGTGAGACGGACCTCGCCGCCTATAACCGTCAGTCCCCGGGTAGCTATGGTCGCGTCAAGACGCCGGGCATTTTCACGCATGATATTTCCGTCGGATACCATTACAACGACTGGAACTTCACCGGCGGCGTGAACAACCTGCTCGACAAAAACCCGCCATATGTTGTGGACGGTTCCACGAACAGTGCGCAGGGTCTGTATGGCAGCATGTATATGGGCCGTTACGCTTGGCTGCAGATTTCCCGCGATTTCTGATGGCGCCTTGACTGTCCTGAAGACAGCCCTCCTGAAAAGCCCCCGGTCATTGCGACTGGGGGCTTTTTTTATGTGAACTTTTCGAAAGCGGAATTTCCTGATTGACGGGAGAGTAAACCTGTCGAACTGTAACAGCCGATGTCGAGAGGGGCTTATGACCGGGAATATCGACGATCTTGCGGCGCTGATCCGGGACGCTGAAGGCGGTCGGGAGCGTTTTCTGGAAAAGTTCGCAGCCTTCTGTGAGCAGGCGTTCCCGCGTCAGGCAACCGTGACGCGGAAGGCGCGGGGGTGGCTGAAACGCACGGTCGATATCGAGGAGCTTGCCCTTCGGTTTGAAACACGGGTTTTCGTGCTCCGGCGTAACGGAACCGGGGTGGTCGCCGAGATCGCGCATGAGGTGCGTGGAGTGGTTATCAGTCGCAAGGAGGTCCCGGTCCGGGACTGGATCACGGAGTTGCGTCAAAAAATCCATGAGGCCGGACTGGCGGTTTCGGGTGAAGGGCATGCAGCCGCTGAACTGACGGATTTCCAGCCGTGATGCGTCTGTTTCCTTGGTCCTCCGGTCCGAAAAAAGAGGCCGAGGCAAGGGCGTTTCACGAGCTTGGCAGTCGGGCACGTCCTTTGGTGCGTCTGGGATCGGTGCGACAGGCGCTTCTGACGCCGTCCATGGCGATTATGCCGCTGGGCAATGTCCATGCCGAAACCTGGTGGAAGTCCGGGATGAACTGGCAGGCCGTGCATGAAGCAGGCTGGCGCACAGCAACGGACCGCATCCGCGAGCAGGCGCGGGCGTTGGGAGCGGGAGCGGTTTTGAACCTGCGATACCGGCTTGAGCATCATAGCGGGGCGCTTGGGTTCATGTTGCATGGTGAGGCGGTGCGTGTGCCACAGCTTGAACGTCTGGATGTGCTCCCTTGCGTGCCCTGGAATGCGGCGACGCTGGATGTGGCGCTTGCAGCCGGGATCGTGCCTGTGAATTACGGCGTCGGGACGTGGGAAGAGATCCGCTACACGGGGCCTCTGGAAGGCTTTTTTGATGCGTTTAGCATTGGGGAAAGCGCTCTTTTGACGCAGGCCAAGCGGTCGGCCCGGGATGCAGCTGCGATGAGCCTGCGGAACGATCCGACCTGCCGGAACTGGGACGGGGCGCTGGGGCATGACGAGATTGTCGGACTGACGGTGCAGTCGGAACGGGGTGTCGTGAAGTCGCTCCGGGTGCGGGCGGCTGTGAGTATTCTTGGATATCGGCGCATCGGCGGTCAGGGTTCGGTGTCGCCTGCGATGGTCTGCGGACTGGATGATGCGGTCCGTTCGGGCTTGCAGCATCGGCCGCTTTTCGCCGGGGTTTCGAACCGGATCGAGGTTGAGGAGGAGGCTGGCGAACGGGGCAGGGATGGCCGCGTCGAGGCGGCTGTTCTGGGTCTTGAAGTCGGCGGTGAGGTTGTTAGCGAGGTCGTCGAGGGACTGGATGGTCTGTTTGACGGCTTGAATGATCTGTTCTGAGGCTCGTTCCGAGCGGCCTCGTGATGTTGTGGATTTTACGGCGGGAGTCCCATGGGTATCTTCGATCAGGTTCCGGGTTTTGATTCGCTTCCTCCGGGTTGGGGCGGGGGTGGATCTTCCGAACCGGCGCAGAGTGGTGGACAGGTGCCGCCGCTGAGAGCGTCTGGCGGACGGGTTGCAACGTCGGATTTCAGCGTGCGTGAACTGCTGGTCGTCGAGCAGGCCGGGTTCCGGGCGCTGGGATTGTGTCTGGGCAACAGCATCTGGAAGGTGCAGGCCAATACGCAGTTCCGCAATACGTCCTATGAACTGACGGATCTGACGGGCGCCATGTATGGCGCGCGTGAGAAGGCCGTCGAAATCATGCGCGAGGAAGCCGAGCAGCTTGGCGCAGACGGGATCGTTGGAACGCGGCTGGAGATTTCACAGCTGGCCGACAGCGGCATGCTGGAGTTCCGGGCCTTCGGGACGGCCATCGTGCATGCGGAAGGACATTCTGGCTATCGGCGGCCGGATGGACGACCGTTCACGTCCGATCTGTCGGGGCAGGATTTTGCGCTGGCACTGCGCTCGGGGCGGCGGCCGCTGGATCTGGTTCTGGGATGTTGCGTGCAGCATATTCCGCGCCGGAGCCTGATGACGACGCTCAAACAGGCCATGCAGTGCGTGGAACTGGATCTGTTTACGCAGGCCTATTACACGGCGCGCGAGCACGCGATGGAGCGGATGTCGGCTCATGCGGCCGAGGTCGGAGCCAATGAAATCATCGGGACGACACTGCGTGAAGAATCGCATGTCTGGGGCGATCATATTGTCGAGTTTCTGGCCATCGGCACGGCCATGTACGACACTGGAAAGCCGGACCCGAATTTCCGTATCGACCCGACCTTTACCCTGACGCTGGATGACTGACATGAGTTCTGACGAGACCAGACCGCTGGATCTGAGCGATCTTTATGCCGATGAGTCCGCGCCTTCGCCTGTGAAGGTTGAGGCGCCGGTTTCCAGCAGTGCCGTTCCGGTGGCGCTGGAGCCGATGCCCGCTTTTCCGCGGCTGGTGGAGATCAGCCGGTTGCCAGCGGACATGGTTGAAGAGGCGCATCGGCGGGCGGAGACGATCGATTTTGGGGATCTGAACACGCTTTTGTCGCACGGGATGGGCGCGCTTGGGGAACTGGCGAAGGTTTCGGACCGGATGCTGGCCGGACGGACGTTGGGTGAAAGCGATGCGGTTGGGGAAATCGCGGCAGGTGTTCTGGATGGTGTGAAGATCCTGCGGATCGGCGATTTACAGAAGCTGGCGCGTGGTGAAGGCGGGACACCGGGTGGCTTTCTGGCGAAGGTGGGCGGTCTGCTCGGTGGGGCGAAGGACGCGATCGGCGGATTTGCCGAGAACCGCAAGAAGTTCAACGCCCTGATGGATCAGCAGGAAGCCAAGGCCCGGGTGACGATTGCCGATCTCAAGCGGAACATTACGTCGTTCGAGGATATGTATCAGGCTCTGCGGCATGGGGTGCGGGAACTGAACATTGATATCGCAGCCGGGCAGCTTGCGCTTGAAGAGGGCGAGCGAAAAGTTGAATCGCTACGACAGCATGCGCTGGAGACACAGGACCCTGTGGATGCGGCCGAGGTCATGGAACTGCGAGGGCGTCTGGCGAATTTCTCGGGGCATCTGAGCGAGCAGCGCGAAGGGCTGATGCGGGCTGCGCTGACCATCCCGATGATCAAGAGCACGCGCGAGGCCGCGGAAGCGCGGATCATGGCGCTGCATTCCGCGCTGACGAAGACTATTCCCAATCTGAAAGCGGCCTGCGCGGTGGCCGTGGGACAGGTGGACAACCGCAATGCCGCTACCGCGCGCGATGCGCTGAACGAGGCGGACCGCAAGATCCTTGGACTCGTGGCCGACGGTGCGCTGGATGCGGCGCGGACGACTGCCGCCAGCCGAGGTGTGGACCCGCGACAGATGGAAGCACTGGCGCAGGCGGCGGACAAGGTCACGCAGGCTCTGGGCGAAATGGCGCAAAATGACAGGCTTGCAGCCGAAAGGGCGCAGGAGCAGGAAAAAGAACTGCATCAGCTTCGGGACCGTCTGGCGAGCAGCATGCGCAGCCTGGCGCAACAGTCGGTACAGCCCTTGGCTCAGCCCTGAAGGAGGGGCGGCTCGTTTTCCTGCTCTTGGGGACGCAGGAAGCGGGTGATGTCTTCCAGTGCGTCGGCCAGAGACATACGGCGGACGTCCACGCCGTCGGGAAAAGCCGAGAGCAGACGTGAGGGCATGCGACGGTCCAGCATGACGAACACGCCGCGATCATTGCCTTGGCGGATCAGGCGGCCGAATGCCTGCCGCAGACGCATCCGGGTGATGCGGTCGTCATAATCGCCGGGGCGGCCTTCGGACAGCAGACGACGGCGTTCGCGGTGCAGGATGTCCGGTCGGGGCCAGGGCGTCTTTTCAAACACGACCATACGCAGCGCCTCGCCGGGGACGTCCACACCGTCGCGCATGGCGTCCGTCCCCAGCAGGCAGCTATGGGTTTCTGTGCGGAAGACGTCCACGAGCGTTGCGTTGTCCATCGCATCGACATGCTGCGCGTAGAGGGGAAAGCCCTGCGTTTCCAAAGGTTCGTGGATACGGCGGTGCACTTCTCGCAGGCGGCGGATGGCTGTGAACAGGCCGAGCGCACCGCCACCGGCGGTTTCGAAAAGGGCACGGAAGGCATGGGCCAGCGAGGCGATTTCGCCCGAGACGTCCGTAATCACATAGGCGCGTGTCTGCGTGGCGTAGTCGAACGGGCTCATGACCGAAGCGCGGATGGGTGGCTTGAGGAAATGCGTGGCGCCCAGATGCAGTTCGGCTGCGTGCCAGCTTGCTTCGTTCTGCGCGTCGCCATGGCCGGTCTGGTCGCGCAATGTCGCGGATGTCAGGAGCAGGCCGTGAGCGGGTGTCTGAATCGTCGAGACGAACGGAATGGTCGGGTCCAGCCAGTGTCGATACAGGCCGATATCATGGTCGCCTTGTGTGGCGCGGGTGCGGGGCAGGCGCTCGGTGCGGATGAAGTCCACGAAAGTAGGGGTGACGTCCGGTTCGGGCGGCGTTTGCAGCGCGTCCAGCATCCCGATCCAGCCGGACAGGCGGCTGATGGCGCGACGATGCAGCGTGCGGATCATGGCTTCGATGCGCTGGCGGGTCGGGGCGTCCATTTCCGCGTCGTCCTCGACCTGTGCGGCGAGGCGGTCTGCCAGAAGACGAATTGGATCGCGCAGGCGGGTCAAGGCACGGCTCAGGGTTTCGGCGGCGCTGGCAACATCTGTGTTGACAGGGTGCAAATCACATTCCGCCGAAATATAGCCGTCCCGAGGGTTTTGGGTCTGTCGCGCGCGGAGTTGCTGGTCGAGCGCGCGCAGGAAAGCTTCGGACGGGTTTTCCGGCGCGGGGTCAGCAGGGATCAGCAGGGTGGGCGCATCCTCGGAAGGCGGTAAGATGCTTTCGTCAGCGAGGCTCTCGGGACGCAGGCGCGTGCTCCAGCCGGGAGCGGGGAGGCTTCTTGCGGCCTGAAGCGCCGCTTGCAACGGCGTGTCGATCATGGGCAGGCGTTCGACCAGATCATCCAGCCGGCGTTGCAGGCCGCGCGCGCGGGAACGGCTGCCCTCCGCTCCGAGAAGCCAGCGGCGGAGTTCGGCGGCTTCGAGACCGGACAGGGCCGTAGCGAAGGCGCTGTCTGCCGCGTCGGGGATGTGGTGACCTTCGTCGAAAACATAGCGGGTGGGCGTGGTGTCTTCGTCTGGCAGGCCGGGCGGCGCGAGGGAAGCCCACGCCGCCTGGGAGAGAACGAGGGCGTGATTGGCCACGACCAGATCGGCCTGCCGAGCACGGCGGATTCCGTGTTCGACAAAGCAGGTCTGATAATGCGGGCAGGCGGCATGGATGCACTCGCCGCGTCGGTCTGCGATGCCAAAAAGCGTGCCATGCCCGAAGAGTTCGCCGAACCAGCCGGGGAGGTCCCCGCCCATGAGATCGCCGTCGCGACTGGCTTCGGCCCATCGGGCGAGCAGGGCCATGGGGAGCAGGGCGGCGTAACCGTCAGGGCCGCGGGAACTGGCGACGTTGAGCAGGTCTTCCATGTTCAGCAGGCACAGATAGTTCTCGCGACCTTTGCGAACGACGACTTTCTCCCGAAGAATCTTTTCACCCGGATAGAGGCGTCGGAGTTCCTGTTCGATCTGGCGCTGGAGATGGCGGGTATAGGTGCTGATCCAGACGGCGCCGTCATTCTGTTCGGCCCAGAGGCTAGCAGGGGCGATATAGCCCAGAGTCTTGCCTGTGCCGGTTCCGGCTTCGGCAAGGACGACATTGGGCGAGCCGATGCTTTCGCGTGCCTCGAACGCACCAGTGGCCACGGAAGCGAAATCGGCCTGTCCGGGTCGGATTTCGGCGTTTTCTCCAAGGATCTCACGAAGGCGCTGGCGGGCAGCGTTTGGTGAGACCGGCTGGCTTCCGGGCGCGGGGCGCGGGGCGGTTTCTTCCCAGCGCGGCAGACGCTTCCAGATGCGGATGGCTTCGTAGGGATGAGCGCCTGTCGTGTCTTGGGGAGTTCCGAGAACGTCCGTGACTTCGCCACTCCAGGCCCATCCTGCGCGGGTCAAGGGGACCATCAGGGCGCGCAAGCGCGTACCTTCGGGTGTTGCGGCCTTGTGGCGCAGTTCGTCGAGCAGGGTTTCGCACAGAACTGGCAGGAGGTCCGCGTTAATGGTTTCGGGCGGGTCGATTCCGAGGGCGAGGGCCAGTCCGCGCGGGGTGGGGGCGACGGTCGTGGCGGGGCGGACGAACAGGAACAGGTCCAGCAGGTCAAACCACGGCACAGGCTGGGATAGCGGAGTGAGGTCCAGTGCGCGCAGGGCGGCGGGGCCGTGGACCAGAAGGGGCGGCGGAAGTTGTGTCAGGCGCTCGCGGGTTTCCTCCGCTGTCAGGTCCAGCAGTTCGCCATCTGGGGTCAGGAGGGACGACAGGCCGCGACGGGCGACGAGGGCCGGAGCGTCGAATGGCGACAGGAAGGTGGGGGCGCGGGGCATTGTGGGCAGTGTAGCGGGAAGGAAAAATTCCGGCGAGGATGTTTTGCGGGTTTTGCGAACGGAACGTGAAAGCTGGCTGTCTGCAAGGGGTTGGGTCGAGCAAAAAAGTTACTGAAATATTTCGTCATGTAAAGGATTGGTCAGAGTGAAACGGGAATGTGTCGTATTGCTTGACCGGGAAGATGTGTCTCCCTACTTTTTCCTGTAATCATGCAGAAATCCAAGACACCTATCGCCCCGTCCCTCTCTCCTGACGCGCCGCTTCCGAAAGCATGGCCGTTTGAAGAGGCGCGAAAAATCACCGCGCGCATGGACGCGCGCGCATCAGATGCTTCGGAACAGGCTCCCGCTCTTCTGGAAACGGGCTATGGTCCGTCGGGCTTGCCGCATATTGGTACGTTCGGCGAAGTGGCACGGACGACCTGGGTGCGTCAGGCCTATGAGGCGCTGACCGGCCGTCCGACGCGCCTGCTCGCGTTTTCTGACGACATGGATGCGCTGCGCAAGGTGCCAACCAATGTGCCGCAGCAGGAACTTCTGGCAAAGCATATCGGCCTGCCGCTGACGCGGGTGCCCGATCCGTTTGGCGAGTATGAGAGCTTTGCCGCGCATAATAATGCGCGTCTGCGCCAGTTCCTCGACAGTTTCGGTTTTGAATACGAGTTCGCCTCCGCTACACAGTATTACACCAACGGCACGTTCGATGCGGCGCTGCGTCGTATGCTTGAAGTCCATGACGAAGTCGTGGCGACCATTATTCCGACGCTTGGTCCGGAGCGTCGTGCGACCTATTCGCCGGTTCTGCCGATCCATCCCGAGACCGGGCAGGTCATGCAGGTGCCGATCATTAAGGTTGATCCGGATGCCGGGACCGTTGTCTGGAAGGACGAATCCGGTAAGACGTTCGAGACATCCGTTCTGGGCGGCCATGCCAAGATGCAGTGGAAGGCCGACTGGGCCATGCGCTGGTATGCGCTGGGCGTGGATTATGAAATGTCGGGCAAGGATCTGATTGACAGTGTGAAGCTGTCGTCGAAGATCTGCCGTATTCTGGGCAAGGAGCCGCCTGCGGGTCTGACCTACGAACTGTTCCTCGATGCGCAGGGGCAGAAGATCAGCAAGTCCAAGGGTAACGGCCTGTCGGTCGAGGAATGGCTGCGCTATGGTACGCCGGAAAGTCTGGGGCAGTATATGTTCCAGCAACCGACGCGGGCCAAGCGTCTGTTTTTCGATGTCATTCCGCGTGCGACGGATGATTACCTGACGCTCGTGCAGAAGGCCGAGACGCAGGACGGGCCGGAACTGATGGCAAATCCGGTGTGGTTCATTCATGGCGGGACGATCCGCCCGGAAGACACCAGCCCGGTCTCGTACACGGCGCTACTGAACCTTGCGAACGTGGCCAATGCCGACAAGCCGGAGACGTTGTGGAAGTTCCTGCGCCGCTACGATCCGACGCTGTCGCCCCAGACGCATCCGTATGTGGACCGTCTCGTACGCTGTGCGCTGACGTATTTTCAGGAACAGGTTTACCCGAACAAGACCTATCGTGCGCCGACCGAAACCGAGCGCAAGGGCTTGGTCGATCTTGCGGACGAACTGGCAAAGCTCGCGCCGGAAACGCCGCCGGGCGACGTGCAGGATGTCGTGTTCGAAGTCGGCAAACGATATTTCGAGAAGTCCGAGCTGCGTTCGTGGTTCGGGTGCCTGTATGAGGTGCTGCTGGGGCAGACCGAAGGGCCGCGTTTCGGGATTTTTGCATCCCTGTTCGGGCTTCCGGAGACGGTTGGCCTGATCCGGGAAGCTCTCGCGCGGCCTGTTGAAGAGCCTGTACAGGGCTGAGCCGTGGGCGCGCCCAAAGAGAAAAGACCGGAGTTCCGGTCGTCCGATGTTCAGGCTTCGTCTGTGAAGGGCGAAGTCTGTGCATTGGTGCAGGCGGATCCCGTGGATTGCGGGTGTGAGGACACCAGTCCGTCGAAGCGACGCTGGCAGGTTCTCCTGTCGCGCGCGCCTGCTCTGGTGGGGCTGGTTCTGCTGGTGGCGGCTGTGGTCGTTATCTGGCGCGAACTGCGACATCTTTCGCTGCATGACATCACAACGAGCCTGAGCGCTATTCCGGATTCCGCTCTGATGGCAGGCGGCGCGGCAACGGTTCTGTCGTATTTCATCCTGTCGTTCTATGACAGGCTCGCGTGTCTGCATGTCCGGGCGGACGTGTCGTATCAGCGTTCTGCCTTTGCGGCGTTCTGCTCCTATGTGCTGTCCCACAATCTGGGCTGTGCGGCGATTTCGGGGGCAGCGGTGCGGTTCCGGCTCTACCGGAGCTGGGGCGTTACGCCGGGTGCGATTGCTCAGATCATTGCTTTCTGCTCCGCGACCTATCTGCTCGGTACGATGGCGCTGATTGGTGGAATTCTGATTATCGAACCGCACGCGGTGCCGGTTCTGATGCATCTGCCGACGTTTCTGCTCAGATTTGTTGGCCTCGGCCTGTGGGCTGTGTTGCTGGCCTATGTGCTGGTCTCGCGTGTTCGAAAGCATGTGCGTGTCTGGAAGTATGAGATTGAACTTCCGGGGCCGGGAATTGCGATTGCACAGATCGCGGTCAGTGCGGCGGACATGGCGGCAACGGCGCTCATTGCGTATTGCGTGCTACCGCCGCTCCCGCCGGAAGCCCATTTCGGGTTCGGGACGTTTCTGGCGATCTATCTTGCCTCTTATACGGCCGGACTGATGGCCAGCGTTCCGGGGGGCTTGGGCGTTTTCGATGGTGCCATGCTGCTGGCGTTGCAGGCTTATCTGCCAACGTCGCAGATCATGGGCGCGATCCTCGTATTCCGGCTTTTCTATTACATTATCCCCCTTCTGATTGCGGGGCTGATGTTCGCGGGGCATGAGCTGTTCCTGCGTGGCGAACAGGCTCTGGTCTCGGCGGGGCAGACCCCGCGCAGGGTCAGACCCAGTCAGGTCATTCGTGAATCGGAAGCGGATTTTTCCGTGGCGGTGGCGACGAGTGTTCAGGCTGTCGTCGGGCTGTTGCTGCTGCTCTATGCGTTGGTGGCGGACCTGCCGCCTGTGCAGACCTCCTTTTGGGCGGCGGTGTCGCAGATTGCGGATCTTCTATTGACGGTGGTTGGTGTCGGGCTTGCGGCACTGTCCTGGGGGCTGTCGCAGCGTGTGGCGCTGGCCTGGAAATTTTCTCTCGGGATGCTGGGATCAGCGGTTATGCTGCTGATACTGCGTCATGCGCCGTGGGAAGGGCCGGTTGTCATTGCGCTTGTGATGCTCCTGCTGCTGCCATTCCGGAATTGCTATTATCGTCGCGCACATCTTCTGACCGCCCCTCTGACGCCAGCAACGCTTGCGCCCCTGTCGCTGTGGGGGCTGGGGCTCATGGGGGTTGGCTGGGTGGCGATACAGCGGCATCTGGGGCCGATCTGGTGGCGTTCCATGATCTACGACGCCCATACCGCTGTTGGGCGCTGGTTTCTGGGGTTTTCGGCCCTTTGCGGATTTTACGTCCTGTGGCGCGGAATGCGTCGGACGCGCATTCGGTTTGAGGCATGGACGGCCGAAAATGCCTGCCGCTATCACAGTCTGGCCCATGCCTTGCCGCAACTGGGTTTGCGTCGTCCAACCGGGCTTTTGCTGGACGAGGCAGGGCGCGCGGCCATTCCGTTCCTGCGGACGGGGCAGTTCATTATCGGGCTGGGCGATCCGGCGGGTTCCGAACGCAACTGTGTGGCGGCGATCTGGCGGTTGCGGGATCTGGCGTTGCAGGAAGGTTGCAAGCTCGCTTTCATACAGGTTGGCCAGTCCCTGATGGCCGTTTATAACGATTTGGGACTGACGGTCTGTCCAGACAGGACAGCCGGGACGGTATGCTGTTTTTCCGAGGACTATCGGATGCTGCGGGCTTTTCTGAAGGGTGAGGAACGTCTGGCACGCAAGCGCCAGCCACAGGCTGCAACAGGCTCATGAGTCTGGCGCCCGGGCTGGGGAATACGCTCAGCAGCTGGCTGATTGCCTTTCCCGCGCTGTTTTCGATCATCAATCCGCTTGGGGCCTCGCTGATTTTCGCGCAGGCAACAGAAGGGCGCGAGCGCCGCGAAGTCGTCGAACTCGCGCGTCAGGTCGCCCTGAATTCGCTGGGCATCATGCTGGTGTCCATCTGGTTCGGGAGCTGGATTCTCGGTTTTTTCGGTATTTCCATTAATGCCTTGCGCATCACCGGCGGTCTTGTTGTGGCCTCCCGGGCATGGGTGATGTTGTTGCAGCCTGAAACGTCCGAGGCCCGCAAGGAAAAGCAGGCGCTTCAGGGGGGGCGCACCGTAACAACGCCGGATCTGCGGGAGCGGGCGTTCTTTCCGCTGGCAATGCCGTTCACGGTGGGGCCGGGGAGTATTTCCGTCGCCATCGCCCTGAGTTCGTCCACGCCCCCCCATATGCCAACAGCAGATTACTATCTGGGCGTTTCCGCTGCGGCGACGACCATGGCTGTCGTGGTGGCCATCGTTTACGCCTATGCCGAGCGTGTCGTGGCGATGCTGGGGGTGACCGGTGCGCGGATTGTCAGCCGTCTTGCTGCCCTGATCTTGCTGGCGATCGGGATTCAGATTCTGTCATCTGGCGTCGAGGGATTTCTGGTCGAGGCTTTCAGGCAGGCTAAAGCCGCCTGAAATTCAGCGCTCGGCAAGCAGCGCATGAACGCGCGCTCGCAGGGCAGGGATGACCTCTTCCTGAAACCATGGCGCTTTCTTTTCCCAAACCCCGGTCCGCCATGACGGATGGGGCAAGGGAAAATACTCAGGCAGGTAATCCCTGAAGTTCCTGACTCGCTCCGTGACTGAACCACGCCCCAAGACGTGGTTCTGGGAATAGCTGCCCACGAGAAGCGTCAGGCGGACATCAGGCAAAAGCGACAGGATACGCTGTCGCCATAGAGGGGCGCATTCAGGGCGCGGCGGTTTGTCGCCGCCTTGAGGCAGGCGTCCGGGATAGCACAGACCCATTGGCAGAATAGCGACATGCCGGGTGTCGTAAAAAATGTCTTCTGGGATATCGAGCCAGCTTCGGAGCCGATTGCCTGACGGATCGAAAAACGATTTTCCTGCAATATGGGCCTTGGTGCCCGGTGCCTGACTTGCAATCAGAATCCTGGAAGTCGCGGAGGCGTGGATCAGAGGGCGAGCCCCCAAAGGCAGATGATCCTCACAGACGCGGCAGGCACGGACTTCCCTGAGGAGGGCGTCAAGACGCTCCTCAGGGGAGGGGATGGATCGGGTCATTCTTCCTCAGGAGTCAGCGGCATCTCTGGCTGCCACGCATATTCGGCTCTGGGAACATAGACATGCTCTCCAAGGCTGCGCAGACTTTCAAAAAGTGTAACGTGCTCTACGGACATCGGTTTGCTGCGAAAAAGATTGTGTCTCTGGACCCACTGAATGGCATCCGCCCGCTGGCTGGAGGAGAAATGCCCCAGCGTGACGGCTGGCTGGAAGCGTCGCTTCGCGGGAGGACATCCGGCACGGCGAAGGACACTTTCGACCTGAGACTGGAGCGCTTCAAGTTGTGGCGTTCGCTCAACCCCGATCAGAAGGCTGTCGGCATTGAGGCCCTCGCGGATATCGGCCTGTGCGAGCGACAGATCAAAGGGCTTCCAGGCCAGACGGGAGAGGGCAAGGTCAATTTCCTCCATTCTGTGTCTGTCCGTGATTTCCCCGATGAAGCGAAGCGTGATGTGGTGGTTTTGGGCAGGAACCCATTGCACGCCGGGCATGGAACCGCGCATCAGCGCCAGCGTTTCACGGATATCGACAGGAAGGTCGAGTGCGACAAAAAGTCTCAAGAGGCGCGTTTCCCATGAAAAATAAGTAAGGGACGGCGGAGTATTCTTGACCCCTCCGGCAAAACTCCCACATTCAGGTGGAGTGTACGGACGGCCCTCCCTGGTTCGTCAAGCGCCCTTTTTAAAAGGGCATCTCATTGGAAAAGGTGTCATGGCTTTTAATTCCAACTTCAGCAGAGCCGGTGTGCAGGCCGGAGCCGGCAGTCTTGACGCCGGACTTCGCGCTTATATGTGCCGGGTCTTCAACTGGATGGCGCTTGGTCTGGTGATCACGGGAGTGGTCGCCTACGGCGTCGCACAGACATCCCTGCGCGCTCTGTTCTTCCATCTGGCTGAAATGCCGAATGGTGCAATCGTCCTGCGACCGACCCTTCTGGGTGGTATCAGTATTTTCGCACCGCTCGTGTTCGTGATGGTTCTGTCTTTCGGCGTTAACCGTCTCTCCCGTCCTGCTGTGCAGGGGATTTTCCTGCTGTTCAGCGCCGCGATGGGCGCCAGCATGGCCAGCATTCTGTTGAGCTATACGGGCGTTTCCGTAGCCCGGACGTTCTTCGTGACGGCCATTACATTCGCCGGAATGTCGCTGTGGGGATACACGACCGGTGCCAATCTCGCTCGACTCGGTTCGTTCCTGTTCATGGGCCTGATCGGTATCGTTCTGGCTTCGGTGGTGAACATTTTCCTGCACAGTTCTCCGCTGGCCATGCTTGTTTCTGTAATAGGCGTGGGTCTTTTCACCGTGCTTGCAGCCTATGACACGCAGCGGATCAAGATCACATATCAGCAATACATGGCTTATGCTGGTCCGGAAGAAGTAGCGAAGCTGAGTGTCTATGATGCTCTGACGATGTATCTCAATTTTGTGAACCTGTTCCAGTTTCTCATCCAGTTCATGGGCGTGCGTTCAGGTAACAGCGACTGACAGTATTGTCTGGACGATACTGGATATCGGGAAAGGGGCGGCAGTTGATGCCGCCCCTTTCTGCTTTTTGGACCAATAAAGTCTTGAATTATTTCCGCGAATTCTAAAGAGGTTTACATTAAAAATCTGTAATGTTCATATTTAATGAAAGTCATAATTAGATCAAATGTGGCGAAAAACAGCCATTTCATCCTGAGGTCCATGCTGGGGATAGGCTCACGAAATCCGTGATAAGCCTTGTCTTTGAGGCGATTCAGGCAGAAAAAACCTGAGGAACCGGGACAGCCGTGTCCCATGCTGAATGAACTTCAGGATCGGATCTTTGATCCGGTTCCTGACGTCAGGATACGAACGAGAAAGGTAGCAGACTATGGCAGCGTTCGGCGGCACTGATGCGGACCTTATCGTGTCAAACCGTTTCCCGGCGACTACTGCAAGCCGGAACGGATGATGAAAGCAGGACCGATGAAAAAACTCTGGCGATATCTCCCAGCGTTGCCGGCGCTGATGCTATCGGGTTGTACGGTTGATCTGCTTCAGCCGCGCGGCCCGGTCGCAGTAATGAACCGCGATGTCATGGTGGCGGAATTCGTCATCATGATGCTCGTTGTTGTTCCAACCTGCGTCGCGACGCTTTATTTTGCGTGGAAGTATCGTGCTTCCAACAAAGAGGCCGAATACCTCCCGACCTGGGATCATTCGACCGCAATTGAATATGTCATCTGGGGTGTTCCCGCCATTCTGATCGCCTTCCTCGGCGCTATCAGCTGGTGGAGTACGCATGCCTATGACCCCTACCGCCCGCTTCAGACGGATGACAATGTCAAGCCGCTGAATGTTCAGGTGGTTTCTCTCGACTGGAAGTGGCTGTTCATTTATCCGGATCTGGGGATCGCAACGATCAACCAGCTGGATGTGCCGACGAACACGCCGCTGGACTTCCAGATCACCTCTGATTCCGTCATGACGTCGTTCTTCATCCCCCGTCTGGGCTCGATGATCTACGCCATGCCGGGTCAGCAGACGCAGCTGCATCTGATTGCAAGCTCACCTGGGGATTACCTTGGTGAAGCGTCGCAGTTCAGCGGTCGCGGTTTCTCGGATATGAAGTTCCGCACTCTCGCCATGGACCCGGCTCAGTTCAATGACTGGGTTGAGAAAGTGAAGAGCGGAAGCGAAAATCTCGACGACACGACATACCCGAAATATGCTGCGCCGCAGGAAGCTGCACCGGTACAGTATTTCGCGCATGTCCAGCCGGAACTCTTCGACGGCATCGTTGCCAAGTATAATAATGGCATGGTGGTGGACAAGACGACGGGCAAGGTCATGCACATGCAGTCCGTTCTCAACGCTGCACCGTCCGACACTGGCATGAAGGAATAACCGACAGATGCTCGGAAAACTCTCCTTTTCAGCCATACCGTTGGATGTGCCGATTCTTGTCGGTACATTCCTTGGTGTTGCTGTTATCGGTCTCGCCGTACTGGGTGCTGTCACCTATTATGGCAAATGGGGCTATCTCTGGCGTGACTGGTTGACGACTGTCGACCACAAGCGTCTTGCAGTGATGTATATCATTCTGGCGATCGTCATGCTGTTCCGCGGTTTCGCGGACGCCATCATGATGCGAACCCAGCTTGCGTTGGCTTACAACGGCAACCCCGGTTATCTGCCGCCACATCACTACGATCAGGTTTTCTCCGCTCACGGCACCATCATGATTTTCTTCATGGCGATGGCGTTTATGACGGGCCTGATGAACCTGGTGGTTCCCCTTCAGATCGGTGCGCGTGACGTTGCGTTCCCGTTCCTGAACTCGCTCAGCTTCTACATGACGCTGGTCGGAGCCCTGCTGATCAACATCTCGCTGTTTATCGGTGAGTTTGCCCAGTGCGGCTGGCTGGTTTACCCGCCTCTGTCCGAGATGCAGTTCAGCCCGGGTGTCGGCGTTGACTACTATATCTGGGCCGTTCAGATCTCCGGTGTTGGAACGCTGCTGACAGGCGTGAACTTCTTCACGACCATCGTCAAAATGCGTGCTCCTGGCATGGGCTGGATGCAGATGCCGGTGTTCACCTGGACTGCATTCTGCACGACCGTGCTGATCATGGTGTCCTTCCCGGTTCTGACGGTTACGCTGGCTCTGCTCAGCCTTGACCGTTACCTCGGCATGCACTTCTTCACGAATGATGCCGGCGGCAACGTCATGCTTTACCTCAGCATGATCTGGACCTGGGGCCATCCGGAAGTTTACATCCTCGTCATCCCGGCGTTCGGTGTGTTCTCCGAAGTCACAGCAACGTTCTCCCAGAAGCCGCTCTTCGGTTACAAGACGATGGTGTACGCCACGTGCTCCATCATGGTGCTCTCCTTCGTCGTGTGGGTGCATCACTTCTTCACCATGGGTGCCGGTGCCAACGTCAATACCTTCTTCGGTATCATGACGATGATCATCGCCGTCCCGACTGGTGTGAAGATCTTCAACTGGCTGTTCACCATGTATAAGGGCCGCGTGGAATTCACGGCTCCGATGTACTGGACGCTGGGCTTCATGATCACCTTCTCCATCGGTGGTATGACCGGTGTGATGATGGCCATGCCGGCTGCTGACTGGATCCTGCACAACTCCCTGTTCCTGATTGCCCACTTCCACAACGTCATCATCGGCGGCGTGTATTTCGGTTACATCGCGGGCATGGGTTTCTGGTTCCCGAAGGCTTTTGGCTTCAAGCTGAACGAAGCCTGGGGCAAGCGCGCGTTCTGGTGCTGGTTCGTCGGCTTCTACCTTGCCTTCGTTCCGCTCTACATCCTCGGTCTCGAGGGTATGACGCGTCGTATGAACCATTACGACAACCCTGACTGGTATCCGTGGATGCTGGTTGCTGAAGCCGGTGCAATCGTTATCGCCTGCGGTATCGTATGCCAGCTGACGCAGCTCTATGTGTCCATCCGTGACCGTAATCTGCCCGAGAACCTGGATCTGACGGGTGATCCGTGGAACGGCCGTACGCTGGAGTGGTCCATTTCCTCTCCGCCCCCGGCTTATAACTTCGCGGTCATTCCTGACATTCATGGTCTCGACACGTTCCATACCGAGAAGCAGCTGGGCCTGAAGGCTCACGGCAAGCCGCTGGCTCCGATCCACATGCCGAAGAACACATCTGCAGGTGTTTTCATCGGTCTGTTCAGCTTCATTCTCGGTTTCGCTTCGGTCTGGTACATCTGGTGGCTCGCTGCCATCGGCCTGATCGGTATCGTTGCAACCATGATCCTGCGCAGTGCAAACCGCGACGTCGACTACTACGTCCCGGTGAGCGAAATCGAGCACAACGAGGAAGTCTATTCTCGTCGTATCGCTGCGGCGCAGGCAGCAGAGTAAGAAGGAGGCATAAGACTTATGGCTCACGAAGCAACAATGTCGCCTCTGGCACACGCCGACGATCACGGCGGGGAACATCATCACGAAACCCCCAACGTGTTCGGCTTCTGGCTCTACCTGATGACGGACTGTGTCCTGTTCGGGTCGATCTTCGCTGCCTTTGCGGTCCTCCGGAACCAGTATGCCGGTGGCCCGTCGGGCAAGGAACTGTTCGACCTGACGAACGTGGGGATCGAGACGGCTATCCTGCTGTTCTCGTCCATCACGTACGGCTTCGCCTCGCTGAATGCGCTGGCGAAGAACAAGACGATGGTTCTGGTCTGGCTTGCCGTCACGTTCGTTCTTGGCGCGTCCTTCGTCGGTCTGGAGGTGAACGAGTTCACCTCCATGATCGCAGAAGGTAATGGCCCTGACCGTTCTGCATTCCTCTCCGCGTTCTTCACGCTGGTTGGAACGCATGGTCTGCACGTCACCTGTGGCCTGATCTGGATGGTCGTCCTGATGGTTCAGATGATGGGTCCGCAGGATCTGTCCGAGCGTATGATGAACAAGCTGGCTTGCCTCAGCCTGTTCTGGCACTTTCTCGACATCGTCTGGATCTGTGTCTTTTCGTTCGTCTATCTCGCAGGAGTGATGTAATGGCTCAGGCACATACAGCCCACGATAGTAGCCACGGCTCCTATTCGGCTTATCTGATCGGCTTTGTTCTGGCCGTGATCCTGACGGTGGCATCCTTTGCCGCTGTCATGGCCCACGTTCTGCCTCCGTCCATGACGCTTGCAGCGCTGACGTTTCTTGCCGTCGTGCAGATCGTCGTTCACCTGGTGTTCTTCCTCCACCTGAACACCAGCAGCGAGCAGAGCTGGAACCTGATGTGCTTCATCTTTGCTGCGGCATCGGTGATCGTCATCATCGGCGGCACGATCTTCATCATGCATGACACTGCGATCAACATGATGTCCCGCTAAGGTTTCTCTCGAAACCTGTGGGAAGGGCTGGTGGGAGAAATCCTACCAGCCCTTTTTTTATGCCATACGCCTTGGTGGGGATCGGGATGCCAGTCAGAGCAGGTGGCACAAAAAAACCCGATCTCATGAGAGACCGGGTGAGGATAACTTCGGTATATCGGAGAAAATCAGCCCTGATGCGGTGCTTCGGACAACATGGCGGCTTTGCCCGGCTTGTCTTTCCATTCTTCCGCGTCTGGCATGGCATCGATCTTGCGGGTCATATTCGGCCACTGTGCCGAGTATTTCGCATTGACTTCGATCCACGGTGCGGCGCGGTTGTCGCTGTCGGGGAAGATGGCTTCGGCCGGGCATTCCGGCTCACATACGCCGCAGTCGATGCATTCGTCCGGATTGATGACAAGGAAGTTTTCACCTGCGTAGAAGCAGTCTACGGGGCAGACTTCCACGCAATCCGTGAACTTGCAGCGAATGCAGTTTTCTGTGACCACATAGGTCATTGACGTCTCCGATCGTCTTGCTGGTCCGGCATCCGGCCGGTTTCATCCGAGCGGGATGATATGCGAAGGTTTGGCGTCAGACGCAAGCATCCTCAGCCGTCTTCTGTGATGACTTCGTAAAGAAGTGCGGCTTCTTTTGCCGGACCGCGGCGTTCACCAAGATCCAAAACGCGCCACACGCGCACTTCTCCGCCAGAAACTGCGGGAAAAGTCAATATGTCGCCGATGTGAAGCTTGGCATGGGGCTTGCTTGTGGGCTGCCGGTTGATGCGGATGCGACCTTTCCCGACGATAGCCGCACAAAGCGGACGTGTCTTGGCGATGCGGGCGTAATAGAGCCACTGGTCTAGTCGCTGATATGCTTCGCTCATGGGCGGACTTTTTCCCTCAGGATGACGAGGGCCGCGAAAGGACTGTCAGTCCGTGGAGGCGAAGGGCGCCTGGACGCGGACCCGTGTTGAGCGGCTCTCGGGCGGCGGGAGGCTCGGGTTTTGCGATCATGCAGAATCATGAGCGGGCGTGGTGGACCGGCATGGGTGGAGGACTGAGCCTCTGCAGGTTGATGCGCGATGCCCAGACCTTTCAGGACGGAGGGAAGGCTGTCGGATTTTATGCCCAGTCTGGAGGCCAGATCGGGCGGTGCTGTGTGGTCGCGGCGGCGTATGAGTTGGTGCAGTTCCGCGATGCAGCGTTCTGCGATGTCGAGGCGCAGGCCCGTCTCTCCGGCACGGATCCAGCCGAATTGCCCGCTGATCTCGTGCCATGGAAGGGAGACGCGACCGGGCGCTGTCGGACGGTGAGGCGTCTGGCGATGCAGGGCGTGGAGCAGTCCTAGAAGATCCAGAGGGCGTTTTCGGAACAGGGCCGGGCAGAAGATCGAGAAACGTCCGACTTCGACTCCGTGCTTCCGTAGTGTGTTGCGCAAAGCGGGAGGAAGCGCCTGATCTTCTGGCAGGGTTTCGGTAATGCCGCCGTCTTCCATGAGACGGTGCAGAATGGCGCGCAGTCCCGGTTCGTGTTCGGCAAGTGCGTGGGCGCGATAAAGGGCTTTCAGATCCGTTCGAATGAGGTTGGCCACAAATGTCAGCAGACGGGTTTCGACATGGGTTTTCTGAACCGTATCAGTGAACTCGGCTGGAAAAAGCTGGATGGCCGGGCGCAGCAGAGCTGTGCCTGCGGTGAGGCGACCCAGAGGGGTTTCGTCCCAGAAAAGATGTCCGGTGGTAGCGTCCAGTTTAAGGGCGGTGTCCGGTGCGTCCTGTAGGAGACGGATGCGGCGGGGGATTTCGTGGATGAGGGCTTTGCGCCCGGCACGCAGGATCATCTGGCGTTCGGGGCCGGAGGCGACGTCGGTTTCCAGCGTGAAACCCCGGATGCGTCCGATGCTGTGGCCTTCTACCAGAACATCGCCATCGGGTTTGACGGCGGAAAGGAGTGTGCGGTCGCCATCGCTGTCGAGGCGGCGCAGAAGCGTCGTGGCGCGGCGGTCCACGAAGCGGGCGGTGAGGCGCTCGTGCAGGGCGTCGGAAAGCTGGTCTTCAACTTCGCGGGCACGCTCCTGCCACATGGCGGAATGGCGGCTCCATTCGGTGCGGGCGGCGACATAGGAACACACGCGCACACCGGTGAGGCGGTGCATGAGGGTGTCGATATCGCCTTCGGTTTTGGCCAGACCACGGATATGGCCTTCCATCCAGTTGGCGGGAATGGACCCGTCCTTAATTAGATGGCTGTAGAGGCGCGCGCAGAGCCGGGTATGGCTGTCATCGCCGAGTTTGCGGAAATCAGGGATCTGGCAGACGTCCCAAAGCAGGGTCGTGGCGCGTTTGCCTCTCGCGATCTCGCGGACATCCGGGTCGAGCATCAGGGATTCGAGGGTGGTGACGTCCGAGGCCACGCGCCCTGCGGTCAGGCCACGCAGCGGTGGCGGGCGGGTCAGGCTTTTGAGCAGGTTGGCCGGGTTGGTGAAATCGAGTTCGTGGTTGCGCCAGTAGAGGCGCTGGATCGGGTCGAAGCGGTGCTGCTCGACAGCTTCGACGAGGGCGCTGGACATGGGCGGACAGTCGGCCGTGGTGCCGAAGGTGCCGTCTTTCATGCCGCGACCGGCGCGTCCGGCAATTTGGGCGATTTCCTGCGGGAACAGCGGGCGAGGAACCGTGCCGTCGAACTTGCTGAGTTGGGCAAGGGCGACGTGATCGACGTCCATGTTCAGGCCCATACCGATGGCATCGGTTGCGACGAGATAATCCACGTCGCGGTTCTGATAGAGCTCGACCTGAGCGTTTCGGGTACGGGGGCTGAGCTGGCCCATGATAACCGCACAGCCGCCACGGCGTCTGCGGATGACTTCGGCCAGCGCATAGACTTCGCTCATGGAGAAGGCGACGATGGCCGAACGTGGAGGCAGACGGGAGAGTTTCGTGTGTCCGGTGCTGGCGAGGCTCGAGAGGCGGGCGCGGATGTCGATCTCGATGCCGGGAACGAGTCTCTGAAGCAGCGGGCGAATGGTCTCGGCGCCGAGGAACAGCGTCTCGACGGTGCCACGAGCGTGGAGCAGGCGATCCGTGAAGACGTGACCGCGATCCGGATCCGAGGCAAGTTGGATCTCGTCGATGGCGATGAATTCGGCCTTACGGTCCAGCGGCATGGCCTCGACGGTACAGGAAAACCAGCGTGCGCCGGGGGGCACGATTTTTTCTTCACCCGTGATGAGCGCGACGCTGCGCTCGCCTTTGATTTTAACGAGGCGTTCGTAGTTTTCTCGGGCCAGAAGGCGCAGAGGAAAACCGATGATGCCGGACGCATGGGCCATCATGCGCGTCAGGGCATAATGGGTCTTGCCGGTATTGGTGGGGCCGAGGGCAGCACGGATGCTGGCTGGCATGGTATGGTCGCTGGACGAGGTTCCGTGGAATGCACCCTTCATGTCTGAATGGTCGGGTGCCTGCGGAGCAAAAGCAAGCATCTGAAGCCCTCCCGGCAGATCTTTCTCGGGTGGGGCAGGTCTTTGAGGAAGAAAAACTATGAATCCGCATCTCCAGCTTCCCTTCGTGACCTCTGCCGAAGCGCCTTCGGCGCGTTTGGTCCATCTGGTGGCCTGTGAGGACAGTCCTGCGGTTTCCGGTCTTCTTGGAGAGCATGCTGCCTTTCTGCAAGCACAGGGATTTTCGGCGAAAGACGGTGCTTTCACGCTGCTGCCGGGTGAGGGCGGGGTCGGAGCAGCAATCCTGTGCGTGGCCTCCGCGCGGGCAAATGATCCGGAGGCTTTCGGGGTTCTGGGAACAGCCCTGCCGGAAGGGGACTGGACGGTCGTGCTGCACGGACTGGAAGCCGGAGCGCTGGAGAGTGCGCTGCTCGGGTTCTGTATGGGGGCATATCGGTTCGGTCTGGGGGAGGTGAAGCCGCGCGCGACGCGGGTGGTCGTTCCCGACGATGCGACGCGGCTTGTGGCGCTGTCGAAGGCTGTGTGGTTCGGGCGGGATCTGATCAGCATGCCGGCGAATCTTCTCGGGCCGCGCGAACTTGCGCAGATGGCAGGCAAGGCGTTGGTGCATCGGGGGGCGAACGTCAGTCTCGTCGAAGGGGATAATCTGCGCGGTGCATATCCGTGTCTGGCGGAAGTGGGTGAAGGGTCCGAACGCAAACCGGTCGTGGTCGTGGCGCGCTGGAAGGCCCGCGAGGGAGCGCCGAAGGTTTCGCTGATCGGCAAGGGGGTGTGCTTCGATACGGGCGGCTATGACCTCAAGGGGGCGGCAGGGATGCTGCGGATGAAGAAGGACATGGGCGGGGCAGCTCTGATGCTTGCGGTGACCTGCGCGGCAATCGATCTGGGTCTGGATGTGGATCTGGAACTGCGTCTGGGGTGCGTGGAGAACAGCGTGTCCGGTCATGCCATGCGACCGGGGGATGTCCTGAAGACGCGCAGCGGCAAAATGGTCGAGATTGGCAATACGGATGCGGAGGGGCGGCTGGTGTTGTGTGATCTCATAACGGAGGCGTCTGAAAACCGTCCGGATGTCATTCTTGATGCTGCAACCCTGACGGGTGCTGCGCGCGTAGCACTCGGCCCGGATGTGCCGGCGCTGTTTAGTAATGACGATGAACTGGCCTCACTTATTCTCGAATCGGGAAAAGCGACGGCCGATGTAATGTGGAGAATGCCGCTCTGGCATGGTTATGATGCATGGCTCGATAGTAAAGTCGCCGACTTCGGAAACGTGACGTCGAAACCCATGGCCGGGGCGATTACTGCGGCGCTTTATCTCCAGAAATTCGTTCCGGATGGCCAAAAATGGGCTCATATCGACACTTATGCGTGGAATGACGGAGGGAGTCCGGGCCGACCAGAGGGCGGAGAAGTGCTCGGTCTGCGGGCAATTCTGGAGACTTTGTCACGAATTCATAATAATTCTTGAGCTTTCATGAAGCGTTTCACTCGGGGAACAGTGTGACGGTGTGAAGAAGGCTTGAAAGATTAGGGTGTCAAACGCGTTTCAATGAGGCATATGCCCCTTATCGTTTCGATGCAGAGTCATCGTCTACTGGAATGTTTTGAAACCCATATGCTTGCGTATGCGTTTCGAATCACCATCTGAGTGTAACTGACGCCTCTCCCGGGAAGGAGAGGCAGAGACAATTTCATGTTGGTTCCCGTGCTGCGGGTCTCTGTTATGGGATCGGACAACAGGGGGTCTAACTGTTTAGGAGAGAGATCATGCCCCAGGCTACCAATGATCAAATGCTCAATCTTCTGTGCGACACCATCGTTTCCATGGTGCGTCGTGACGGACCCGACCTGTCGGCACGCCAGCTTGCCGTGTTCCTGACCTGCTATCTGCGGGACGGCGCCCACACAGTTCGTGGTCTGGCCCTTGAACTCAAGGTGTCCAAGCCCGCCATCACCCGCGCCCTTGACCGTCTGGGTGAACTGGATCTGGCCCGCCGCAAGGTCGATCCGCTGGACCGTCGTTCGGTTCTCGTACAGCGCACGCTGAAGGGTTCCACCTTCCTGCGCGAAATGCGCGCCGTCATGACGGAAGCCTCCGGCACCCGCTCGACCCGCACGGAACGCGCTTCGGCTTCCGTCGAGCGCCTGAGCAGCCGCCGCGCCGGCTGAACGATCTGCTGATTACCAGCGATCTTGCACGCGGGCTTTGGCTCGCGTGCAGACATATCCTGTCCACAAAATCTGTGGCAGGGCGATCATCAGAACTGTCGTGATGATCTGACCTGTGGCGAAAGCCACAGCGCCCCAGAGGGCAAATCCCCAGTATAAAAAAGTGACGAATGGTACCGACAGCCCTGAACGGGCGGCCAGTTGGTAGAGATGGCCACGATGAGCTTGCGCGAGTCTGTCTCCAGCGCGGGCGCGACGTAGTAGCGTAAAGGTTACGTCCCACAACACGCCCGAGAGCAGGGCGATCACGAGGACGCCGCCACCCGTGCCAAATCCTGTCATGCCACCCCATGCGATGGCGAGCCCGATGGGCTGGCTGCCAACGTCGCCCATGAAAATTCGGGCCTTTGGAAAATTATAGGGCAGGAAGCTCAGCAGGCAGATGGCGAGCAGCATGAAGGCCACGGGCATGATGCCTGCGCTCGCCAGAAAGATGGCGGAGACGGCCATGACGCCAGAGGCGAGACCGTTGATCCCGTCGATGAAATTCAAACCGTTCGTAATGAACACCGCAGCGAGAACGAAAGGCACTACCATCCATGATGGAATATTCGTGCCGTATGTCGCTCCGAATGCCGCGGCAATAGCGGCCAGAAACTGGGCTGCGAGTTTGTAGCGGGCCGGGAAAGGGCGCATGTCGTCGAGCCACGATATAGCGCCCAGCACGATCATGCCGATCAGCAGTCCCGTAATAGCCGGAATGATGGACACCTGGGCATGGGATGCGCGCAGGGCCGGGATCAGGCATAGAACGAAGGCCCCCACGATGCCGATGCCGCCACCCTTAGGGGTTGGTCGTGTATGGGAGCTCCGCTCTACGGGATGATCCAGAACACCGGCCCGGATCATGAGCAGGATCAGGATATTGCACAGCACGACTGCGGCCACGCAGGGGAGCGTAAGGCCGTTGTTAATGTTCTGAAAAGAAAAGGGCATGGAACGACTTTATGGGAGAGCGGCTTTTAGCGCTATAAGGGGCAGGTGACATCTGTTGATCCTACAGGCCCTGCCGCTCCGGCCTCAATGCCCCCTTCGGCGCCGTCTTTCAGGCCGCCCTCCGCCTCGCATACGTCGATGCGCGCGCGGCGCATTGCGCTCAATGTCGCGCTTGACGGAGTCGTGTCTGCGGCTGCCGCACCTGTTGCGCGCTGGCTGGCAGATCCGGCCGGGGGATGGCTGCATCCGCTGTGGTTTATTGCGGGCGGGGGAATCACGCTTCTGGTGGGTGGGCTGCCGTTCCGCGTTCCGCAGCAATACTGGCGGTTCTCGGGTGTGGCAGACCTGTTCAATATTGCCTGCGCCTCGGTTCTGAGCGCGCTGCTGTTTGCGGGACTCTTACGTGTGGCGGGCTATCCGCTGCCGACGCCGACCTTTCCAATCATCCATGCGCTGGTTCTTCTGGTGTTTCTCGGTTCCGTCCGCATGATGTGGCGGCTGGCGGCGCGCCGTAAGAGCACTGCGCTGGCCAGTCAGCGCATTCTGCTGCTGGGTGCGGATCATGAGGCGGATCTGTTCATCCGGGCGATGGAGCGGGACAGCGAGAACAGTCGCAGCGTGACGGGAATTCTGACTGGTGGTTCGCAGCAGGCCGGGCGGCGTATTCATGACTGCCCCATTCTGGGAACGATCAGCGAAACGCCCGCCATTCTGGAGCGCCTGTTCGCTGCGGGAAAGCTGCCGGATGCGCTGGTTCTGACGTCAGGAGATATCAAGGGGCGGGACTTGGCACGCATCCTTGAAGCCGCGCGCGTCTATGACATCGACGTTCAGCGCACGCCGTCTTTGACGGCTTTGCAGCCGGCAGACCGGGTGGAACTTCGACCCATCGCCATTGAGGATCTGCTGAACCGTCCGCCGGTTGCGCTCGATTCGCAGGGTATGGCGCGGTTGATCAGTGACCGTGTCATTGCCGTGACCGGGGCCGGGGGGAGTATTGGCTCCGAACTCGCGCGGCAGATCGCATCGTTTCAGCCCGCTGTGCTTCTCCTGATTGAGAGCAGCGAGTACGCGCTGTGGCAGATCAATCTGGATATTTCCGAGCGCTTTGGTGATGTGACACGCCATCAGATCGTGGCGGACGTGCGCGATCGGCGACGCATGGCGGAGATTTTCGGGGAGTATCGACCGCAGATCGTCTTTCATGCGGCGGCTCTCAAGCATGTGCCTATCGTCGAGGACAATCCGGTCGAGGGCGTGCTGACGAATGTGATCGGCACACGGATTGTCGCGGACGAAGCCGAGCGCGCTGGTGCGCAGGCGATGGTCATGATCTCCACCGACAAGGCGGTCAACCCGTCCAGCCTGATGGGGGCCAGTAAGCGTTGTGCGGAGGTTTACGGGCAGGCGCTCGATATGCGCGCGCGGGCCGGACAGGGCGGCATGCGGTGTGTGACCGTGCGGTTTGGCAATGTGCTGGGGTCCACGGGATCGGTCGTGCCGCTGTTTCGGCGGCAGCTTGAACATGGCGGTCCGCTGACCATCACGCATCCGGACATGACGCGCTATTTCATGACCGTGCCTGAGGCCGTCGGGCTTGTTTTGCAGGCGGCTGTGCGCGGAACGCATGAGCGTGCGGAAAACGATGCGACGGACCGGCGCCTCAAGCAGGGCGGAATTTTCGTGCTCGATATGGGCGATCCGGTGCGGATCATGGATTTGGCATTTCAGATGATCCGTCTGGCCGGACTGCGTCCCGAAACCGATATCGAGATCCGCTTCACCGGCCTGCGTCCGGGGGAAAAATTGTTTGAAGAATTGTTCCACGGACGCGAGGCCCCGGTTCCGACAGATGCGCCCGGTCTGCGGATGGCCTCCCCGCGCACAGTTGATTTCAGGGTTGCGAGACTTGCGATGGACGAGCTGGAAATGGCCTGCCGCGCAAACGATCTGGGCGCGATCATGACGATCCTGTACAGGCTGGTGCCTGAATTTCTTCATAACCGTGACGGCGGACTGCCGGTTGCGGTCTCCCATCCCGATCCGGAGATGATAGCGCCATGACACGGCAGATTGCTTTTCTCGACCTTCCCGCCCAGCAGGCGCGCCTTGGCGGCAGCATCCAGAAGCGCGTGGATGCCGTCGTGGCGCATTGCCGCTTCGTGCTTGGCCCGGAAGTGCAGGAACTCGAGCATCGTCTGGCAGAGTTCGGCGGTGCGAAACATGCGATCGGCGTCTCATCCGGCACGGATGCGCTGTTGATGGTGCTGATGGGCGAGGAGATCGGGCCGGGAGATGCGGTTTTCCTGCCGGCTTTCACCTATACGGCGACGGCCGAAGTCGTCCTGTTGCTGGGTGGAACGCCGGTTTTCGTGGATGTCGATCCGCAGACCTTCCAGATCAGTCTTGAATCGCTGAAGGCGCGGCTTGAGGCCGTCCGTCAGACTGAAGATCTGGAGCCGCGTGTTGTGATCGGTGTGGATCTGTTCGGCCAACCCGCGCCCTGGGACGAACTGAAGCTCTGGACGGCGCAGGAAGGTCTGACGCTGGTGGCCGATTGTGCACAGTCTTTTGGGGCGACGTATCATGGTCGTCGTCTGGGACATGAGGCGAAGGCGACCACATTGTCTTTCTTCCCGTCCAAACCACTGGGTGGATATGGGGACGGCGGCGCGATCCTGACGGACGACGACGATCTGGCGGCGCTGTATCATTCCCTTCGCACGCATGGCGAAGGCCGGACGCGTTATGAAGTCGAGCGGATCGGGATCAACGGGCGGCTGGATACGCTTCAGGCGGCTGTGCTGCTGGCAAAGCTGGATGTGTTTGACGCAGAACTGAAGCGCCGGGATGCGATTGCGACGGCCTATGATGCCGGGATGCCTGCGGGGATCGTACCGCCTGTACGCGTTTCGGATAGCGAGAGCGCGTGGGCGATCTATACGATCCTGCTGCCGGATGCGGAAAAGCGGAATTCGCTTCAGACGTTTTTGAAGGATGCAGGCGTTCCAACCGCCGTTTACTATCCAAAACCGCTGCATCATCAGCCCGCCTATGCGCCGCATCATGACGGAGTCTGTCTGCCAGTCGCAGAAGGGCTTGGTGCGCAGGTGCTGGCACTTCCCATCCATCCTGAACTGACGGACGAGGACGTCCATCACATCATTGCAGCCCTCAATCGGTGGGCAGGAGAACAGGCGTGAGACGCGAGCAGAAACTTCTTCTGGTTTTCGGGGCGCTGGTCCTCATTCCCGTAGGCATCATCTGGTTTGTGACATGGCCGCTGCTGCATGCATGGAAATTTCCGCAGGTGACTACGGGGCAGATGAGTGCGCCGCTCAGTCGCGATCTGTCAGCGGAAGAGGTTCAGAAGGTCAATCTGTGGCTTCAGTCGCATGAAACCGCTTGGGGGCCATCGGGCGAGAAGACCGATCTTGCACCGAAAGTGGTTCTCGAAATGGCGACCGCACAGGGTGAGCCGGTTATTATTTCCATCTGGAAATACAAGAAGCAGGACGACATCGTTGGGATCCAGCTTGCGAAGAATGGCCCGTACCGGATGAACGCCTTTCCAGATGCGCAGCTCATGGCCTTGCAGCCTGCTGGAGCGCAGCCTGGAAAGTAAGGATTTTCTGGAGCGCGTTGAGAGCACAAAAAAGACCGGCCTCCTTCGGGAGCGCCGGTCTTTTTTGTGCTGTCGCGGAAAGGACGAGGCTTATTTCTGCTGTTTCTCTTCTTCTTCCGTAACTTCGCCGACATCACGGCGGGTCTGGTTTTCGTCCTCCAGCGGGGCTGTGGCCTTGTCGCCCATCGCCAGAAGGGCCGCGGTGATGGGGGAGGCGAGGATCAGGCCGGGGGCGCCGAGGATGGAGCCGAAAACCGTCTGCGACAGGATCGCCATTGCGGGGGGCATATGCACGGCGCGGCGCTGGATCAGCGGGGCAAGGACATTGCCTTCGAAAAACTGGATTACGCAGTAGAGAATGGCGACGAACAGGCCCTCATGCGTGCCGAGCGACAGACCCAGCAGGACAGCAGGCACGGCACCGAGAATGGCGCCGATATAGGGTATGAAATTGCACAGACCCGCCACGACGCCGAGCGCCAGTGCAAGCGGCACGCCAATCAGCGACAGGCCGACGCCTGAGAGGATGCCGACCACGAGCATGTCCAGTGCCTGCCCGGCGGTCCAGGCCCAGAGCGTGGACCCGGCGGTCAACATTAGTTCACGCGCGGCGGGACGGTGCTGCGTGGGGACGAGGCGGATCATCCCGTCGATATAGACGGCCGGGCTGAGGGCGAAATACAGACCGGCGATCAGAACGACCAGAAGCGTTCCGAGGATACCGAAAACACTGCTGAGAAGCCCTGTGACCGAGCCTGCAAGTCCTGATCCCAGAGAGCCGAGGCCTCCTGTTCCGGGTGCGTTTCCGCCGAGGGACGAGGGCAGGTGATCGAGAACCATCTGGCCGATCGTGGAGCCGGAAAGATGGGCGCGCAGTTCGCCGGATTGAGTGATCAGTGCCTGTTTGAGGCGGATGAACTGGTCGCTGATGGAAGGGCCGCTGCTCCAGCCAAGGCCGATCATGGCAACGAGAATTGCCACGGTCACGAGGGCAACCGCGCCCTGATAGGGAATGACGGGAACGTGACGCCGGAGCATACGGGCCAGTCCATGCAGGACGATGGCCACGAGAGCGGAGGCGAAGATCACGGCCAGAACATCGCCGATCAGCCAGATGGCGAGCAGCATGAGGGTCAGGGCGAGCGTGATCCGCATCAGCCCGGCAATTTTGGACAGTTCCCGCGCACGGGGTTCCGTTTCGCTGCGTTCTGCCGGATCGGAAAAAGAGATGCGCATGGAGGTGTCAGTCCTGAGGCTCAGTCGTTGTCAACTGGCTTATGTGGCGGAAGAAGGAGGGTCAATGGGCCCGGCTCAGGCCGTTGCATCTTCCAGTTCGGCCTGCGCTTCGAGCCAGCTTTCCTCGACGGTTTCGAGCGTGGCGTTGAGCGCGGCAAGATGCACGTTCAGGGATGTCAGTTCCCCAGCATCACCGGACTGGTAGAGAGCAGGATCGGCCAGCCGGGCCTCGATCTTTTTCTTTTCGCCAGAAAGCTGAGTCATTTTCGCTTCCGCATCGCGGATTTTCCGCCGCAGCGGGGCGAGGGCGCGGGTCTGTTCCTTGCGGTCAATGCGTTTCTGGGCAGACGCTGTGCCGCCATCTGCTGACGCCGTGGCGGCCTTGCTGCGTTCCGCTATCTCGGCGCGGGCCTTGCGGGCGCGCTCGAGAAGCCAGGCGCGATATTCGGCCATGTCGCCATCAAACGGCGAGATCGTACCGTCTTCGACCAGCCAGAAACGGTCGGCGACGGATTCCACGAGATGGCTGTCATGGCTGATGAGGACGACCGCGCCTTCGAACGCTGACAGGGCGCGGATCAGGGCGTCGCGGGCGTCCAGATCCAGATGGTTGGTTGGCTCATCGAGGATCAGCAGATGCGGGGCTTCGCGGGTGGAAAGGGCGAGGAGCAGACGTGCCTTTTCACCGCCGGAGAGTTCACCGACCTTTGTTTCGGCGCGATTTTCATCAAGGCCGAACCGGGCAAGTTGCGCGCGGACGGCAGCGGGAAACGCGTCCGGCATGGCGCGGCTCATATGGTCGATGGGTGTGTCGGTCAGGACGAGTTCATCGCTCTGGTGTTGGGCGAAATAGCCGATTTTCAGCTTGGGCGAATGATTGTAAGTGCCGGACATCGGTTCCAGCCGACCGGCGAGCAGCTTGGCGAAAGTGGATTTGCCGCGGCCGTTCTGACCAAGCAGGGCGATCCGGTCTTCCATATCCAGACGCTGGTTCAGCCCTTTAAGCACGACGCGCCCGTCATAGCCGAGGCTGACATTGTTCAGGCTCAGCATCGGGGGCGGTAAAGGCTGTGGTTCGGGGAAAGAGAAGCGCGTGGGGGTGTCTTCCACGACGCTCTCGATTTGGGGGAGGCGTTCGAGGGCTTTCAGGCGGGCCTGCGCCTGTTTGGCTTTGGTGGCCTTGGCGCGGAAACGGTCCACGAAGGATTGCATATGGGCGCGCTGGGCCGCGATGCGCTCGGCAGCGCGGTTCTGCTGGAGCGCCTGTTCCGTGCGGATGCGGACGAAATTGTCGTAGCCACCGGGGGTAACACTGATTTTCTGGTGATCGAGATGGGCGATGGCATCGACGGTGTTGTCGAGCAGGGAGCGATCATGGCTGACGATGATCGCGGCACCCGAGAACTTCGCAAGCCAGGATTCCAGCCAGAGCGTGGCTTCGATATCGAGATGGTTCGTCGGTTCGTCGAGCAGCAGCAGGTCAGGGTTCAGGAACAGGGCCGTGGCGAGTGATACGCGCATTCGCCAGCCGCCCGAGAAGTCCGAAACCGCTCGATTCTGCGCGTCCTGATCGAAGCCGAGACCAGACAGGATGGCCCCGGCGCGGGCGGGAGCCGTGTAGGCGTCGATGGCGATGAGGCGTTCATGGACATCTGCGATGCGGACAGGATCGGTCGCGGTTTCGGCTTCCGCGAGCAGTCGGGTGCGTTCAAGGTCGCCTTCCAGAACTGTATCGAGAATGGACGTACTGCCTGAGGGTGTTTCCTGTTTGACGCGGCCCATCGTGGCGCGGGCGGCGAGGGTGATTGTGCCGCCGTCAGGCGCGAAATCACCAGCAATCGCGGCCAGAAGAGTGGATTTTCCGGCGCCGTTCCTACCGATCAGGCCGATCTTGCGTCCCGGGTCAACACTGAGGGACGCATTGTCCAGCAGGGAGCGGCCCGCGATGCGGAGGGACAGGTCGGTGATGGTGAGCAGGCTCACGGGCGCCTCGATCAGTCGGAAGAAAAGAAACAGGTCGGTTAAAATACTGCGACAGACCTATCAGGAACGATGAATTTGCTCTAGTGGAACGGCGGTATTGACCCGCTGGTCCAGCGAGGACCGGTCCTAACAGGAGAAGAAAGATGGCTCTCGAGCGCACGCTTTCCATCATCAAGCCCGACGCGACCAAGCGTAACCTGACCGGCAAGATCAATGCCGTGTTCGAAGACGCCGGCCTGCGTATCGTCGCCCAGAAGCGCATCCACCTGACCGAGAAGCAGGCTGGCGCTTTCTATGCGGTTCACAAGGAGCGTCCGTTCTACGGCAGCCTCGTGTCCTCCATGATTGCCGAGCCGGTTGTCGTGCAGGTTCTGCAGGGTGAAGGCGCTGTCGCCAAAAACCGCGAAGTCATGGGCGCGACCAACCCGGCCGATGCTGCTGAAGGCACCGTCCGCAAGCTGTTCGCCGAGAGCATCGAAGCCAATTCCGTGCATGGCTCTGACAGCCTTGAGAACGCGAAGAACGAGATCTCCTTCTTCTTCGCCGAGACGGAAATCCTGCCGTAATTTTTACGACAGGTAATCTGTTCTCAACAAAAAAGGCGCGGACTTCGGTCCGCGCCTTTTTTGTTTGGAGACGCTGGACGTCTCTTACTTCGCAAAAACGTCGCAGATCATTTCGAGTACGTCCGGGTAGAGCAGGTGTTCCTGTTCCAGCACGCGGGCGGCAAGGGTTTCTGGCGTATCGGTGTCAAGGATGGGAACGCTGGCCTGCCCGAGGATAGGGCCTTCATCCACGCCGGATGTGACGAGGTGGACGGTGCAGCCATGTTCTTTTGCGCCAGCCTTGAGGGCGGCTTCATGGGTGTGTAGGCCGGGGAAGGCGGGTAGGAGGCTCGGGTGGATGTTGAGCATCCTGTCTTCCCACGCCTTGACCAGCCATGGTGTCAGGACACGCATATAGCCCGCGAGGACGACCAGCATGGCGCCGGAGGCCTGAAGGGCTGCGTCTATTTCGCGTTCGTGGGCTTCGCGGTCCGTACCGAAAGGCTTGTGGTCGATGACGAGGGTTTTCAGGCCCGCGTCTTCGGCGACCTCAAGGCCCGGCGCATCCGGGCGGTTGCTGAGGACCAGCACGATTTCGGCGGGATAGTCCGGTCGGGCACAGGCTTCGATCAGGGCGCGCATATTGCTGCCGCGACCGCTGATGAGGATCGCGACAGGCACCTTCTGGATTTTTTTTGGCGCGTTTTTAGGCTGGGCTTTGGCTCTGTTTCTGACGGGCGGCTTCTTCATGCGAAGGAAACCGGTGCGGTCAGGGTGTAGGCGTCGTCTGAGCGGACGATCTGGCCCATGAGGAAACCGGTTTCGCCGCGCGCATCCAGTTCCGCCATGACCTTTTCCGGCTCGGATGTGACAAGCACCATGCCGATGCCGCAGTTGAAGACGCGGAGCATTTCGTCAGCCGCCACATTGCCGGTTTTGGCCAGCCAGCGGAAAACGGACGGAACGACCCATGCGGAGCCGTCCACGCGGACGCCGAAGCCTTCGGGCAGGACGCGCGGCAGGTTGCCCGGCAGGCCGCCGCCTGTGATGTGGGCGCAGCCGTTCAGCAGGCCCTTGGCGTGCAGGTCTAGCACCGCGCGGACATAGAGCTTCGTGGGCGTCATCAGGGCTTCGGCCAGCGTGTGACCTTCGGCGAAGGGGGCCGGGTCGTTCCAGCCGAGGCCGGAGCGGCGCACAACTTCGCGGACCAGCGAGAAGCCGTTGGAATGAACGCCGGAGGAGGGCAGGCCGATCAGCGTGTCGCCTTCGGCGATGTTGGCGGGGAGCAGGTTGTTGCGCTCGGCCGCACCCACGCTGAAGCCTGCGAGATCGTAATGGCCAGGGGCATACATGCCGGGCATTTCAGCCGTTTCGCCGCCGACGAGAGCGCAGCCGGACTCGGCGCAGCCCTTGGCGATGCCCTTCACGACCGTGGCTGCGGCTTCGACGGAGAGCTTTCCGGTGGCGAGATAGTCCAGGAAGAACAGCGGGGTGGCGCCTTGTACGACGAGGTCGTTGACGCACATGGCGACGAGGTCGATCCCGACATCATCATGCTTTCCGGCCTCGATGGCGACCATCAGTTTCGTGCCGACGCCATCGGTGCAGCTGACGAGGACGGGATCGGTGAAGCCTGCGGCCTTCAGATCGAAAAGCGCGCCGAAGCCGCCCAAGCCCCCCATCGTGCCGGGACGGTTCGTGGCTTTGGCTGCGGGCTTGATGGCGTCGACCAGCGCATCGCCAGCGGCAATATCCACGCCGGCCTGTGCGTAGCTTGCGCCGCCAGCCGTGCTGTGGCTCGATCCGGGGGCGATATCAGGCTGATCGGTCATGGTCGAAAGGTTCCCGCTGGTTGACGTGACGCCGTTCTAGAGCATCCTGCGCGCTGGCGGAACGCCTGTTTGATGGTGTTACGGCATGAAAAAGGGGGCTGCGATGACGAAACGGGATGTGGGCGGGGTGTCTGGAAGACCCGCGGCCACCCAGATGGCGTTTCCCCTGCGCCGGGTGACGGCGATGACGTCCGATCGTTTCATCAATGGTCCGTCGAATGTGGCGGCACGGGCATGGCTTGCGCGCAGTCAATGGCCGGATGGGCGTTTGTGGCTCTGGGGCCCTTCGGGGACGGGGAAGACCCATCTCCTTACGGCATGGGCGCATGAACATGACGCGACGGTGCTGGATGCCCGGCTGTTTTCCACGTCTTCGGCGGGAGGGCGGATACGGGTTCAGGGAAATCTTGCCATCGACAATGCCGATTCGCCGGGCGATGAGGCGACCATGCTGCATCTGCTCAATGATGCGTTCTCCCAAGGCGATCGCGTTCTGATGGCGGGCCGCCTGCCGCCGTCGCGCAGTCATTTCATGCTGCCCGATCTTGCGAGCCGTTTGCGGGCGACGGCCACGACCGCAACAGGCGAGCCTGAGGACGATCTACGGGCGACGCTGCTCCTGTCGCTGCTGGCAGACCGGCAGCTTGTCGTGTCGCAATCGGTGACGGACTGGCTGTGGCGTCATCTGCCCCGGACGGGCAACGCACTGGTTTCGGCAGTGGAACGGCTGGACGAGGCGGCGTTGGTGCGCAAGCAGCCCATCACGCGAGCGTTGGCGCTGGAAATGCTGCCGGATCTGCTGACGCCTGAGGAATAGATGTCACGAACGTGACACAAAAACTCCGTTTGACATGCCTATCCCGTGGCATGACCCTTGAGGCGATTTTTAAATCCGTGTGTTCCGGAAGGCCCCATTGTGACGACTGAAGATTCCCGGCCCGCGCCGCGCCGCCGCTCTCCCCGCAAGCCACGCAGTGCAGTCACTCCAGCCCAGAACCGCAGCCGTCGTCGGCAGACTCCCGCTATCCGGGCCGAAGATTACGCGCGTATGGCAACGTCGCCAGAGCGCTTCCTGAACCGGGAACTGTCTTGGTTGGATTTCAACGAGCGCGTTATTGAAGAGGCCGAAAATACCCGCAATCCGCTGTTGGAGCGGGTGCGGTTTCTCTCGATCAGTTCCAGCAATCTGGACGAGTTCTATTCCGTGCGTGTGGCCGGGCTTGTGGGGCAGGTGCGCGAAGGCATGGTCGTGCGCAGTCCGGACGGACTGACCCCCATCCAGCAGCTTTCACAGGTGCGGCAGAAGGCGCGGCATCTTCTGGCGGAGCAGCAGCGCGTCTGGCATGTGCTGGAAGGAGAGCTGAAGGACGCGGGGATCGTCATTCTTCCGACCGACTCGCTGGATGAAACGGATCTGGCGCAGCTTTCCACGCTGTTCGACGAGCGGGTTTTCCCGGTGCTGACGCCGATGGCGGTTGATCCCTCCCATCCGCTGCCCTTTATTCCGAATATGGGTCTGGCGCTGCATCTGCGTTTAAAGGATGCGGCCTCGTCGACGCATGTGATGGACGGCTTGATCCTGCTTCCCGCGCAGGTTCCGCGTTTCCTGCGGCTTCCGGCGCGCTTGAAGGAAGGGCAGGAAACACCGGACCAGATCCGCTTCGTGCTGCTCGAAGATCTCATCACGTTGTTTGCCGGCCGTCTGTTTCCGGGGCTGGTGATCGGGGCTGCGGGCGTGCTGCGCGTGATCCGCGATACGGATGTGGAGTTTGAAGACGAGGCCGAGGATCTGGTGCGGTCTTATGAAACGGCACTGAAACAGCGTCGGCGTGGCGTATGCATTCACCTCGCGCTGGACCGCAAGCTGCCTGACACGCTGGGTCGTGAGATGGGCGAAGAGCTGGGCGTGGGTGAGGAGGACGTTGTCGTTCTGCCGTGCTTCGTCGGAGTGACCGATCTCAAGCAACTGATCGTGGATGACCGCCCGGATCTGGTGTTTTCGGCCTATACGCCGCGCTTTCCCGAGCGGGTTCTGGATTATGACGGCGACTGTTTCGCGGCGATCCGGGCGAAGGACATGCTGGTCCATCATCCGTTCGAAAGCTTCGACGTGGTGGTGCAGTTCCTGCGTCAGGCGGCGCTGGACCCGAACGTTCTGGCAATCAAGCAGACGCTGTATCGCACATCCCGCGATAGCCCGATCGTTCACGCGCTGATCGAAGCGGCGGAGGCCGGAAAATCAGTGACCGCCATGGTCGAACTACGGGCGCGGTTTGACGAGGAAGCCAATATTCGCCTGTCCCGCGCGCTTGAAGCTGCGGGCGTGCAGGTCGTGTTCGGCTTCGCGCATCTCAAGACCCATGCCAAGCTGAGTCTTGTGGTCCGTCGCGAGAACGGCTCGCTCCGGTCCTACGCACATTTCGGAACGGGCAATTACCATCCGATTACGGCGCGGATTTATACGGATCTGTCGTTTTTCACCTGTGACCCGAAGCTGGCTTCGGATTCGGCGCGTCTGTTCAATTACATGACGGGCTATGCCATCCCCGCGAAAATGGATGCGCTGGCCTTCTCGCCCATCACCATCCGCTCCACGCTGGAACAGCTCATTCAGGACGAAATCGACCATGTGAAGGAAGGGCGTCCGGGGCGGATCTGGCTGAAAATGAACAGCCTCGTGGATGCCGAACTGATCGACAAACTCTACGAAGCCTCGCAGGCCGGGGTGAAGATCATTGGGATCATTCGCGGAATCTGCTGTCTGCGGCCCGGTGTGCCGGGGCTTTCGGACAATATCGAAATCAAGTCGATTGTCGGGCGTTTTCTGGAGCATTCCCGGGTTTTCGCCTTTGGAAACGGGCATCGGATGCCGTCCGCCAAGGCAAAAGTTTTCATTTCTTCGGCAGACTGGATGGTGCGGAACATGGACTGGAGGGTAGAAGCCATGGTGCCCATCACGAACCCGACGGTCCATGCGCAGATTCTTGGCCAGATCATGACGATGAACATCAAGGACAACCTTCAGAGCTGGACGCTCACGAGGGACGGCTATTGGCATCGGGTTTCGCCGGGCGCACATCCGTTCTCCGCCCACGAATACTTCATGAACAATCCGTCCCTGTCCGGCCGAGGCTCGGCTGCGCGGGAGAAGGTCCTTCCGGAGGCACATCGCCCCCGTGAGCGGCCCGACAGGATTCTGGAAGACTGATTTTCATGTCCTCATCTGCACAGCGTTCCGCCATTGTCGATCTTGGGTCCAACTCGGTCCGGCTGGTTGTTTTTGAAGGGGTAACGCGCAATCCCCTTCCGATTTTCAACGAGAAAGCCACGCTCAAGCTGGGGCGCGGACTGGATGTGACCGGGCGTCTCAATGAAGAGGGCGTTACGCTGGCGATGGACGTGCTAGGGCGGTTCCATGCCGTCGCCCGTGCCATGGGGGCCGAGCCTTTCGAGGTTCTCGCCACCGCAGCCGTTCGCGATGCGACCAACGGACCCGATTTCGTGGACGCCATCCGAGCGCGGATGCCAGGCGTGCCGATCCGCGTTCTGGAAGGGACCGAAGAAGCCGATTATGCGGCCCGCGGCGTTCTGTGCGGTCTGCCGGAAGCGAATGGTCTGGTTGCGGATATTGGTGGCGGTTCTCTGGAACTGATCCATGTTGCGGACAGCCAGTATTTTGAAGCCGTGACGACGAAACTGGGCGTGATCCGGCTGCATGACCGTTCCAAGGGCAGCATTGAGCGGGCAGCGGAAATCGCGAACGAGCTTCTGGCAGAAGTGAACTGGCTGCCGGGTATGACCGGGCGACCGCTTTATCTTGTGGGCGGGGCGTTCCGTGCGCTGGCGCGGCTTCAGATTGCGCGGACGCAGTATCCATTAAACCTCGTGCATCTGTTTACCCTTTCCGAAGGGGAAGCGCGGGAAATGGCGGACTGGGTCATCAGTTCCCCGCGCCGGACCCTTGAGAAAATGCCGGGGGCCCCCCGCAAGCGTCTGGCGGATGCGCCGTTTGCGGCGGTCGTACTGCGCTGTCTGATGGAGCGGGTCCGTCCGTCCAAGGTCGTGTTCAGTGTCGATGGACTGCGCGAAGGCTGGTACATGCGCCACGTGGCGTCTTCGGTCGCGGATCTTGATCCGATGACGGATCTGGCGACGGAGATGGCCAATCGTCTGGCCCGCAGCGCCTCGCTCGCGGAAGCGCTGGTGAGCTGGACGGCACCGCTGTTTCGCGACGAGACGCGCACCCAGAAGCGTCTGCGCGAACTGGCGTGTATGCTCTCCGATATCGGTTCTTACGATCACCCGGAATATCGGGTCGAGCAGACCTATCGACGGGTGATGTATGGGCATGGTGTGGGCTTCGATCATACGGCTCGGGCTTTTATCGGCCTGACGCTCGCCGTGCGGTATGAAGTCTCGATGGATTCTCCCCTGATTGAACCTTCCCGGCAGCTTCTGTCGCGCTCGGAGATTGACCGTGCGGTGCGTCTGGGCCTTGCGCTCCGGCTGGCCTATACACTCTGCGCGGGAACGAAAGTCCTGCTCGATGAGTGCAGGCTTCTCGTGGAAGACGGAACGCTCGTGCTGGTTCTGGGCGCGCGCAGTGTGCGGGCGGCGGGCAGTGCGGTCCGACGTCGCTTTGAGAGGCTGGCGGCTGCGATGCAGCTTGAATGTCAGGTTAGGGAAGAATGACTTTGCGGGATTACGGGACGGCGGCCAGATTTGGTCTTGTAGCGGCGGCAGTGGTTTTCGGACTGTCGGGCTGCGGAAAATCCCATGACCGGGGTGCGCTGTGGAAGGTCGTTCACGGGCGTTGTGCTGTTGATGCGGATCACAAGCCCTGCACGGTTTATGACGAGAAAGATGGCTATGCCCTCCTCAAGGATCAGACCGGACGCGGCCAGTATCTGGTGATCCCGACGCAGAAGGTGCCGGGCGTTGAAGATCCAAGTCTGCTGAAGCCTGAGACGCCGAATTATTTCGCGGAAGCCTGGGGGCAGCGTGCCCATGTGGCGCAGTCCTACGGGTTTGAAATCCCTGACTCGCATCTGTCGATGGCGATCAATTCGCGTCCGGGGCGCACGCAGGACCAGTTGCACATCCATCTGGATTGCCTGACGTCCTATGCGCGTGCCGAGCTCGACAAGAACATGATCACCGAGGATTGGTCTTTGGTCTCGTTGTACGGTCATCCCTATCGGGCGCGGATCGTGACGTCTCTGGAGCCGTCGCCGTTCCGGGTGATTGCTGCTGATGACATGTCCATCCACACGCTCGTCATCACGCCGGCAAAGCATGGCGGGTTCATCCTGCTCGATGACATGGCGCATGTGCTCGATCATGGATCGGGCGAAGAGCTTCAGGACCATGAATGTCATCTCGATGATCCGCACCATAAGGCCATGATCATGGATGGCATGGACATGGGCCAGCACCCCAACGGCATGATGTAAGACAGCTTTGGGTTGTCCGGGGATTCCGGGTGTGGCAGGGTTCGATAAATCTCGAACAATCTGTCGTCCCGGAGACCGGTCTTGAAACTGGCAGCGAAATCGTCCCCAAACTGGCCACTGCTTTCGCTCGCCGTTGGCGCCTTTGCCATCGGCACCACAGAATTTACACCGATGGGCCTTTTGCCTGTCATCGCGCATGGTCTTCAGGTCAGTGTGCCCAAGGCGGGTGGACTGGTGACGGCCTATGCCGTGGGTGTGATGCTGGGCGCGCCCGTCATTACGCTGCTGATGGCGCGTTTTCGCCGAAAACTGGCCCTGATCCTGCTGATGGGGCTGTATGTGGCAGGGAACCTGCTCTCTGCGGTCTCCGCCAGCTATGACCTGCTGTTTGCCTCACGCGTCCTGACCAGTCTGGCGCATGGGGCGTTCTTCGGGCTGGGAGCCGTGGAGGCTTCGCTGTCTGTCGCGCCAGCGCGCCGGGCGAGTGCGGTGGCGTCCATGTTCATGGGGCTTACGATCGCCAATATCGTTGGTGTTCCAGCAATGACATGGCTCGGGCTGAATTTCGGCTGGCACAGCGCATTCGGCGTGACGGCCATACTGGGGCTCGTGACCATGCTGGCCGTGCAGTTTGCCCTGCCGGCCCGCGAGATTGGCCCGGCCCCGGAGGTCGGGCGCGAATTGCGGGTTCTCGTGAAGGGCAATGTACTTCTGGCGCTGCTGACGACGGCGATCGGCGCGGGGGCGATGTTCGTGCTCTACACCTATATCGCGCCAATCCTCGAACACATCACCCATGCCAGCCCGACCATCATCACTCTGGCGCTGATGCTGACCGGGGTAGGGTTCTCGATTGGTAATGCCATAGGCGGCCGGAGCGCGGATCGCTCTTTGGATGGGAGCCTGCTGGTCTTTTTCCCCATCCTTGGCGTGATCATGCTGATCTTCCCGTGGATGGCGCAGAGTGTACCGGGCGCACTGTTTGCGGCGCTGCTGTGGGGGGCGGCGACCTTTGCGCTCATGCCTGCGCTTCAGATGCGGGTGATGCAGGCCGCGCATGATGCGCCTGCGCTGGCGTCGTCCATGAATATCGGGGCGTTCAACCTTGGCAATGCGATCGGTGCGGCTCTGGGAGGGATCGCACTGTCCATGGGGTTGGGCTATGGCGGTGTGTCCGTCATTGGTACGGCTCTGGCGCTGGTCGGGGTCGGGCTTGTTCTTCTGTCACGAAAGGTGGCTCCTCCATGATCCGTTCCCTCCTGCTCGCCACCAGCCTGTTTGTTGCGCCCCTCTCGGCGCTGGCCGCACAGCCTGCGAATGTTGGCGATGCCATTATGGCCGCCAGCGCCTATCACGACAGCGGCGATTATCAGCGCGATTTCGACGCCGTGGTTGCTCAGGCGCGCCAGTGGATCAAACAGACGGCGCCTAAGACGCGTCATCCCGCAATCGTTCTGGATATCGACGAGACGACCTTGTCCAACTGGGACGAGATCCGCGCCGATGATTTCGGCTATATTCCGGCGGGCCCGTGCGACGCCCTGCCAAAAGGGCCGTGTGGGGCGATCGCCTGGGAAAAGAGTGGCCACGCCCCGGCTTTTGCGTCCATGCGGGCGCTGATCGCAGAGGCTCAGGCGAATCATGTTGCGGTGTTTTTCGTGACAGGACGTCATGAGGACGAGCGGGACGCAACCGAGCGGAACCTGCATCTGGCGGGAATCCAGCACTGGGACGGGCTGTATCTGCGACCGATGACCTCCCATGGATATGCAGCCTTGTACAAGGCACCGACGCGCGAGCGGATCGAGCGTAAAGGCTATACAATTATTGCAAGTCTTGGGGATCAGCCGTCCGACCTGAGCGGTGGCTTTGCAGAAAAGACTTTTCTGCTCCCGAATCCGTTCTATCGTGTTCCGTAATATTATGTAATTCGGGGGGGCAGGATCGTCTTTGCCACCTCTGAAAAAGCCCGGTGCCTCGATGGCACCGGGCTTTTTTGTCTCAGAACGATTTGAGGAGCCGTTCCAGATAGTCCAGTTCGCTCTGCGGGCGCGTGCGGTCCGAGGCGCGGCGGCGGAGTTCGCGTTCGATGTCCCGGGCGCGGTCCCGGGCGCTTTTGTCCGGGATATGGGCGTCCGAATCCTTGCCTTTGTCACCTTCGCCGAGTTTACGGCCCAGCGGATCCTGATCCTTCTGGTCCTCATCACCGCCGTCTTCATCGCCAGCCTGCGGCTGGTCACCGTCATCGCCCTGCTGGCCCTTTGCGCCGTGCTGGGGTTTTCCGGAACCGCCTGCACCACCGGAGGGGATAAAGCTCAGGCTGCCTCCACCCTGTCCGCCCTTGCCGGACCCGCCGGATTTCTGGTTCTGGCGCATCTGCTTTCCGGCTTCGGACAGGTCGGCCAGAACTTTCTGCTCGGCTGTCTGGGCGTCGGCGTCCTTGCGGTCCGCGAGGGCTTCGCGAGCGCTCTGCATGTCCGTTTTGGCCTTGTCGAAGGCTGTGGCGGGCTTGCCGGTCAGATCCTTGACGCGGTGGCTCAGGATATCGTTCACGCGCTGAAGGGCGCGTTGCAGGGCGTGATCCGCACGGCGCCCGTCGGACTGGGCAGCAACCGTCGCCGGATCGACCGGGGCGGGCGGTTTGTCGGCAGGCTGATCCATTCCGGCAGGTGGCTGCATCCCAAGCTGGCGGAGCAGGTCCGCCGTGGACATCTGGCTGACATCGGGGGGATTGCCGTCATCGGGCGGTGCTGCGGCCTTGCGGGCGGCGGAAAGGCGGGACTGCGTGTGGTCGAGCAGCGTGGTCTCGCGGTGGACGAGATCATGCAGGGCCGCGCGCTGCGCCTGTGCTTCGGCCTGCGCCTTCATCTGGGCGGCAAGCGCCTTGAGATCCTCTGGGCGCGCCTGACGCATGCGCTCGGCCATATCTTCCATCTGCTGGAGACGCCGGAGGGCTTCGTCGCCATGACCCTGATTGGCTTCGGACTGGAGGCGGCGCATTTCGTCTGAGAACGGATCGGCCGAGCTGGTGCCGGATTGCGGCATCATGATCCCGCTCTGCGCGGCGCGTTCGAACAGGAGCTGCATCCGGCGGTTCAGGGCGTCCTTGAGAGCCTGTGTGCGGCGCTGGAGTTCTTCCTGTTCAGGAAGAGTATGACCTTTTTCTCCCAGATCGCGCATGTGGTCGAGCTGCTGCTGCACGCCCTGCTGGGCTGCGCGGACTTCAGCTGCGGCATCGGCGATTTCGGGGCCGTCACGGTGTAGATCGTCCAGATAGAGCGCAAGCGCCCAAAGATCACCGGGGACGCGACCTGCGGAGCCTTCCGGAGCGTCTTTGCGAAGGGACGCAATTTCCAGACCCAGCGCTGCAAGGATCGCGCGTTCGTCGGTTGTCTGTGTCAGGAGTTCCAGTTCGTCCGAGGCCTTTGAGGCGCGTTCCTGCCCGAGCATGAGGCGACGGCGCAAAGCCACGAGGGCGCGGGCCAGCGGGTCGGTGAATTTGCGGGCGCCGATCTGGAATTTGATCAGATCGCTTCGGCTTTCGCGACCCGAAACGCTTTTGGCGTGCAGGCGACCTTCAACGTCCATTCCCGCAAAAGGATCGGAAGAGAGATCCGGAGTGGCGATCCCTTTCGTGTTCTTCGGATGACCATCGAGGGGGATTGGAACGCGCAGGATCCGGCCGCGCGAGAGGCCGGGCAGGTGGATTTCTGCCTCAAGCGACTCTACGCCATAGGTCTGGTGGATGTGCCAGGGCAGGTCGGTGCGCCAGTCGTCTTTCTGATTGTCTTTCTGGGGGCCCGGCTTGCCGTCCCACGTGACGGTCGGGGGCAGATCGGGCTCAATGGTCACATGCCATGCGCCGAGAGTGCGGCCACGAACGACGATGCGGACAGTCCCGGATTGCTGGAGCGTACCGTGGCTGTTCCAGCTTCCGGCATCCAGACGGCTCTGTTCAGGAGAGGCGATGCCGGACAAAGTGGGTTTTCCGTGAGCGCCGGTGATGGTGGCGTTCAGGATCGAACCCTGCGGCACATCAAGCGAGGTGCGGCCCGTTGAGGACAGGAAAATGGGCGCGCCGGGAGCGTAAGGCGGTCTGTCGATCCAGGCCTGAAGGGTCGGGAGCGGGACGCTGTCATCGTCCACGCCGGGGACTAGTCCGGCGTAAAGACGTGACGGCGTGTGTGTGCTTGCCAGCAGCGCGGCACCGATCAGGGCCAGAGGGACAGCGACGAGCCCAATGCGGTCTTGCAGGCTGGTCTCGGGATGCGGAAGACCGACGCGGAGCGTCCCGAGCGATGCTGTAACGCGTTCGACATGGCGCGCCCAGATGGCGGACTGTTCGCCGTTTCCGGCAAAAGCCGGGCGGTCCGTCAGGCTGAGGAGTGGCTGGCGGGCGAGGCGGGAATCGTGCTCGATCCTGCGGTCTGCTGCCGGGATGCTCACGGGGGCGACACGACGCAGGCCTGTAACGGTTAACCAGAGGGCTGCGCCGAGCACACCGATTTCGAGTAGCGCGTGCAACCAGTCGGGCAGGGACTGCGGAATGCGTGCAAGGCTGGCCAGACCATAGAACGCCACCAGAAGCAGAGGCCAGCGCAGGGGCTCCCAGGCCCGTTCCCACCACAGGACGCGCTGGGCCTTGCGGCGCAGGGTTTTGAGATGGAGGGCCGGGTTTGGCTCAGCCATGGTCATTCCCAGCTGCTGTCAGCCATTCGGGGACGGTTTCAACGGCAATCAGTTCTGCAACACTCTGGGGCTGGCGGATAATATCCCATTTCCCATTGTCGATCAGAACCTGCGCGGCGAGCGGGCGGGAATTATAGGTGGAACTCATGACAAATCCATAAGCGCCGGTGTCGAGCAGGGCGATCAGGTCACCACGTTTCGTATCCGCAGGGAGCGCGCGATCACGGGCGAAGATATCGCTGCTTTCGCAGACCGGACCGACGATATCCCAGAGTTTTGTCGGGCTGGTCAGGCCATTGGGGGCGACTGGCATGATGCCGTGCCAGGATTCGTACAGGGATGGACGGGCCAGATCGTTCATGGCAGCGTCGAGCACAACGAAATCTGGATTGCCAGCTTTCGTTTCGATCACGCGGCTTAGTAGAATGCCGGTTGGTGCGGAAAGCCAGCGGCCGGGTTCGATGCTGAGGCGGACACCAAGGTCCCCCAGCGTCTCGGCAATAACGCCTGCGAGCATATCGGGCGAGGGAGCGATTTCGTCACGATAGCGGATACCGAGGCCGCCGCCGCAGTCCACGGCTTCGACGGTGTGACCGGCGGCGCGGATTTCGCGGACCATATCGGCCAGTCGGGTATAGCCTTCGCGGAAAGGGCCTGCGGTCAGCATCTGGCTGCCCAGATGAACGGCAAGGCCAACGAGGCGGACGTTCTTCAGGCTGGCGGCTTCACTATACAGGGCCACGGCGCGGCGGTGTTCGATACCGAATTTGTCTCCGGCGCGACCTGTGGAAATCTTGTCATGAGTGTCGGCGTCCACGTCCGGATTAACACGCAGGGCAGCACGTGCGACGCGACCGCAGGCGCGGGCAATGTCGTCGAGGCGGTATAGTTCTTCGACGCTTTCGACATTAACCTGCGCGATATCGTGTTCAACGGCTGCCCGCAGTTCCGCATCGGATTTCCCAACGCCGGAGAAAACGATCTTCGAGGGTTGGATCCCGGCATGGAGCGCGCGCTGCATTTCGCCGCCGCTGACGATATCCACGCCGTAACCGCACTGCCGCAGGATGGCGAGTGTGGCCTGATGGTCCTGCGATTTCATGGCGAAATGCATGCTGATCGGCAGGTTCCGAGCCTCGAACGCCGCGCGCAGGGCTTTTGCCCGCCGTCGCAGCGTTTCTGCTCCTGTGATCCAGCACGGCGTGCCGACAGCGGCCGCGATGACGTGTAGGGGCACGCCTTCGAACACGAGGCCGTCCCGTGCATCCATCGTCAGGGAAGGGCGGGTGTCCAGCATGTCGTGGAAGGACGGGTCGGTAGCGGGATCGGAGGGAAGCGGTGCACTCATGATGGTGATACCGTATCGCTCTTGGAAGCATGTTCCAAGCTGAACCCGCAGGGGATAATATCATCGGTATGATACAGGAACTGATCCGGGAGGCCCTTGAGGCCCGTTCGCGTGCTTATGCACCCTATTCGCGCTTTCAGGTGGGCGCGGCCTTGCGGTGTGAGGGTGTTGTTCATTCAGGCTGCAATGTCGAGAACGCCGCCTATCCGCTGGGAACATGTGCGGAGGCCGGTGCGATTGCCTCCATGATCCGTGCTGGGGGACGGCGGATTGAGGAAATCGTGGTCGTGGGCGGCGATGCGCCGTGTACGCCCTGTGGCGGGTGTCGGCAGAAACTGCGGGAGTTCGGTCTGCCGGACCTGCGGGTGCATATGATCTCGCCCAAAGGGGATATTCTTCTGACCCGGACTCTGGCCGAACTGTTGCCTGATGCGTTCGGCCCGGATCATCTGGGATGAAAGGCGCCGCTGCGCTGCTGATGTTCTGGATCTGCGGCGCAGCAGCGTTCGCCGCTCCGGGTGTCGCGCTGCCGGGACTCGGACCTGACAGCCATCGCAGCGTGGTGGATGTGAATAAGGCGCCCTGGAAGATTCTAGGGCGCGTCCAGACCTCCCTCGGTAGTCGTTGCACGGGATTCGCCGTGGCACCGACCGTCATGGTGACGGCGGCGCACTGTCTATGGCTGCCTGCGACGCGTCACTATATCCAACCTGAGGATGTTCATGTCCTGATGGGCTATATGCTCGGACATTACCGTCTTCATGCGCAGGTGACACAGTTTGTTATTGCGCCCGGTTACGACCCTGAAAACGAGGGCGGCACGGCGTCCGAGGATCGGGCAACGCTGGTGCTGGACCGCAAGGTCATCGCGTCGGCCGATCTTGTTCCTTACGGCGCAGCAGAGATGGGCGCGGCTGCGATGCTGGTCGGATATCCGCAGGATCGGTCGGAAGTCCCGTATGGAGATATTTCCTGTTATATCAATGGTTTGTCAGGGAATGGTTTGATCCATCATGACTGTTCGGCAACACGCGGAGACAGCGGTGGCCCCCTTCTGGCACGCCAGCCAGACGGCCAGTGGGGGATTGTGGGTATCGATGTTCTGGCGACGCCGGAGCGGGGCGGGTTTGCCGCACCCTTGCCGCACTGAAATTTGCGTGTTTCCGCAAAGCATAATGCGTAAGATTTGCGTCAGAAAAAATTCACTCATGCAAACATGAGCCGTGTTTCCGCGTTGTTGAAAAGACGACACCATTATGGTGTTAAAGGTTTTTTAATCCCGGAAAGTAACTGCCATGTATGTCATGTCCATGAAGGGAGCATCATCCAGCGTCGTTCCGCAGGGAAACGCGCAGGGGGAGAGTAAAAAAATCGACAGAAAGCACGTTCTGGTCGTTGAAGATCAGGCGCTTCTGCGATTCCTCGCTGCGGACATGCTGGAAGAGGCTGGTTACGAGACGTCGCTTGCGGCGGATGCTGACGAGGCGCTGGCTGTTCTGGCCCGGCACCCGGACATCTGTACGATTTTTTCCGACGTCAATATGCCCGGTAATATGGATGGCGTGGGTCTTGCGCATGCGATTCGCGAACAGCACCCTGATATCGGTCTTGTCCTGACGTCAGGAACCCGGATTCAGGAACTGGGGGAGTTGCCGGGCGGCACGATGTTTCTGGCCAAGCCCTATGAATGGGACGAGGTCTATCGCTGCCTTGAACGTGTGCGCCACTGAATTAGTAAGTAAAGTATCGTAAGGGGAAGGCAATGTGGTGCACCCGAAAGGACTTGAACCTCTAACCCCCAGATTCGTAGTCTGGTGCTCTATCCAGTTGAGCTACGGGTGCGGACACATTGTATAAGTCTTCATCAGGAGAAGACTGGTGCACCCGAAAGGACTTGAACCTCTAACCCCCAGATTCGTAGTCTGGTGCTCTATCCAGTTGAGCTACGGGTGCGCTGTGAGGCGGGGTTTTACAGAGGCTTAACTGACCTGACAACCCCGCTTTCGAAAAAATTTCAGTTTCGCGTCATGGTGATATGAGCGCGGCATGACGGCGAGCCAAAAATGCCGCCGATCGCCTGTCCGACGGGGTAGCCGTTGAAGACGGCGGCTGTGGGATGGTGGTCCAGATCCGTCATGGCGAGTTCTGCATGATAGTGCTGGTTGCCGGGTGTGTAGGTGCCGTGAAGAACCTGTGAGCCGTCGGCGGGTGTGAACAGGATCTCTCTGCCTCTTATACGAAGGGTGGAGGGGTGCTCGGTCGGGCATGTTCCCTGATCCGTAACAAGAGCACCAACCCAGGAACCGGTTGGATCGTGGCCGGGGTCAGGCGTGCCCACACATGCGGCAAGCAGGGCCGTGGCGGAAATGGCGAAAAATGCTGGCAGGCGCATGTTGTTCCTGTTCGATGTTGCAGAATGGATGACGCAGACGACACAACACCTTATAGGAGAGCCTCAAAAGGCACCATGAAACCGGAACGCGAGGCCACGACATTGACCCAGCAGGACGCCAGCACCGTCGAAAAGCTCGACGAAACTCTTCACGAAGACCGTATCCTCATTCTGGATTTCGGCAGTCAGGTGACGCAGCTCATTGCGCGCCGCGTCCGCGAAAGCGGTGTGTACTGCGAGATCTGGCCATACACGGCGACCGAGGAAAAAATCCGCGCTTTCAATCCGCGCGGTATTATCCTCTCCGGCAGCCCGGCCAGCGTCCATGACGAGAATGCACCGCCAGTTCCAGAGGTGGTTTTTGCTCTGAACCGCCCTGTGCTGGGCATCTGCTACGGCCAGCAGGCCATGTGCCAGCAGCTGGGTGGCAAGGTCGAAAACCACGATCATCGCGAATTCGGTCGGGCCTATATCGATATTGCCGAAGACTGCTCGCTGTTTCGTGGCGTCTGGGCGCGCGGTAAGCGTGAACAGGTCTGGATGAGCCACGGCGACCGCGTGACGCAGCTTCCGCCGGGCTTCCGTGCCGTCGCCCATTCCGAAGGTGCGCCATTTGCGATCATCGCGGATGAGGGACGTCGTCTGTATGGCGTGCAATTCCATCCGGAAGTTGTGCATACGCCGCATGGTGCAGCGCTGATCCGCAACTTCACGCATAACGTCGCGGGTTGCAGCGGCAGCTGGACGATGGCGGGTTTCCGCGATCTGGAAATCGCGCGTATCCGCAAGCAGGTCGGCTCGGGTCGGGTGATCTGTGGTCTGTCCGGTGGTGTGGACAGTTCGGTGGCTGCAAAACTGATCCATGATGCGATTGGCGATCAGCTCACCTGCATTTTCGTGGATCCGGGCATTATGCGGACGGGCGAGGCGGACGAGGTCGTCAAGACGTTCCGTGGCCGCTTCAACATTCGTCTTGTGCATCGTGATGCGTCCGAGCTGTTCCTCAAGGAACTGGCTGGCGTGACGGACCCGGAAACCAAGCGCAAAACGATTGGCCGTCTGTTTATTGAGGTCTTCGAGGAAGAAGCCGCGAAGCTAGGCGGTGCACAGTTCCTCGCACAGGGTACGCTGTATCCGGATGTGATCGAGAGCGTGAGCTTCTCGGGCGGTCCGTCCGTGACCATCAAGTCCCATCACAATGTCGGCGGCCTGCCGGACCGCATGAACATGGAACTGGTCGAGCCGCTGCGTGAGTTGTTCAAGGACGAAGTCCGGATGCTGGGCCGCGAGCTCGGGATTCCCGAAAGCATCGTTGGACGGCATCCGTTCCCGGGACCGGGACTGGCGATCCGTATTCCGGGCGATGTGACGAAGGAAAAGCTCGATCTGCTGCGTAAAGTGGACGTGATCTATCTTGAGGAAATCCGCCGCGCCGGACTTTACGATGCGATCTGGCAGGCTTTTGCGGTTCTGCTGCCGGTGCGGACCGTGGGCGTCATGGGCGATGGCCGGACCTACGATCAGGCCTGCGCCCTGCGCGCCGTGACCAGCACGGATGGCATGACGGCGGAAGTCTATCCGTTCGACTTCGAGTTCCTGAACCGCGTTGCAGGCCGTATTGTCAACGAAGTGCGCGGCATCAACCGCGTGACCTACGACATCACGTCCAAGCCGCCCGGCACGATCGAGTGGGAATGATCCCGCGTCTGGCATAGGATGGTATTACCCGGCATGAAAGTGCCTTAAAGCCCGCAGAAATGCGGGCTTTTTTTGTTTTTTGGTCCGGCATTGTCTGGCACCGAACGGTATCGCCAAGCAGCAACTTTTTATGGCATGGTGCATGGCACTGACTAAGTCTGATGCTATGTTTCTTATCGATACCATGTCAGGCACTCTATGGGTGTCATGGTATCAATAAGAAGTAACTATATGAATAATAAGGATTTTATCCAGTTATTTTAATGGTTTTCAATCATGGTATCGCTGTTTGGAGTGCCACGAACTGATGTTGACCGATACCAAACTGCGCAACCTTAAGCCGACGGATAAGCTCTACAAGGTGAACGACCGCGATGGGTTGTACGTCGCCGTGACGCCTGCGGGTAGCATCTCGTTCCGATATAACTATGCGATCCATGGCAGGCAGGAGACCCTGACCTTCGGGCGATATGGCGTTGGGGGCATCACTCTGGCCGAAGCCCGTGAGCAATTAGGAGAGGCTAAAAAGCTGATTGCAGCAGGTAAGTCGCCTGCGAAAGAAAAAGCTCGCGACAAGGCGCGTATCAAGGGCGTGGAGACGTTCGGAGCGTGGGCCGAGAAGTGGCTGCGCGGATATCAGATGGCGGACTCCACCCGTGATATGCGCAAATCTGTTTACGAGCGTGAACTGAAGCCTAAATTTGCCAGTCAGAAGCTTGTTGAAATCACCCACGAAGACCTGCGGGCACTGACCGATGCCATCGTCGAACGAGGCGCTCCGGCGACTGCGGTGCATGCCCGGGAGGTGATGTTTCAAGTTTACCGGTGGGCTATCGAACGAGGGCAGAGGGTCGAAAATCCGGCTGAACTGGTTCGTCCGACTAGCATAGCAAAATTTGAGCCAAGGGATCGCGCTCTGACGCCTGAAGAGATCGGCCTGATGTATCAGTACATCGAGCGCATCGGCACTACCCCATCGATCCGGGCCGCAGCCAAACTGCTTTTGCTGACGATGGTTCGGAAGAGTGAGCTAACCAACGCAACATGGAGCGAGATCAGTTTTAGTCAGGCGCTTTGGACGATCCCAAAAGAGCGGATGAAACGACGTAACCCCCATTTGGTCTTTCTGTCGCGACAGGCACTCGATATTTTCATCGCCCTGAAGACGTTTTCCGGAGGATCAGATTACATCTTGCCGTCCCGGTACGACACTGATCAGCCGATGAGTAGCGCAACGCTTAATCAGGTACTCACGCTGACCTACAGGCTTGCTCAGAAAGAAGGAAAGCCACTCGCAAAATTTGGTCCTCATGATTTGCGCAGGACGGCAAGCACTCTGCTGCACGAGGCAGGTTATAATACTGATTGGATCGAGAAGTGCCTTGCCCATGAGCAGAAAGGTGTAAGAGCTGTTTATAATAAGGCCGAATATCGTGACCAGCGCACCGCTATGCTTCAAGACTGGGCTGATATGATTGAGGAATGGACGAGCAAGCCAGGTTAACGCTTGCCTTCGTGGAGATTTTTTAGAGCGCGCCGCTTAATGGCTGCCGAAACAGCTTGGCGTGAAATACCTAGTTCTCGAGCTATTTCCGCCTGCGTCATTGTGCCTTTTGAGAGAAAATCATCAAGCGTGCTTGTGGGGGCTCGTAAGGCTTTGACTTGCTTATATGCTTCTCTCCGAACGAAAGCATGATCTTCAATGTCCCAGTCAGAGAGCGTTAGAGTATTGAAACCTTGACTCCAAATTTGTTCCATAAGCGCACGGTATTCCCAAATAAACCTCCGATCACGTTGATAGGCTCTTCTCGACGAAATACTTCTGCGGGGATTGTGTCTTTCGCAATACAACTTGCTAGGCTTGGGACTATCAGGGGAGGATCCTGGTAAGCGGGTCGTCCAAGCAAGTTCACCATGAAGTAAATGCTCTCGAAATTTCATTTTTGGCTCAATGTATTCTAGGAATCCCTCAACAGAGCGATCTGCCCGCATCTCGACTAGATCACCATAGCGGGCGATCATTTGGCTTGCTTTATGAGGTCCATATTTCCCTGATAAGGCCTCTGAATAATGCTCAGCTAGTTTTTTTGCTTTCTCAAGCCCTAATAAAATCATCTTTTCTGTTATGGGAACGAGCTTAGCATTTCCATTTTTCAATCTTTTTATTACTACTGGATTGAAGCGTACAGCTGAATATTCGGTAAGTTTCTCGCAAAGTTCACAAAAGCACCATGTAAGATTATCTGAAAGCTTGGCCTTAATGCGACCGGTGGCTTCCTTTTGATAAATTACGCGCCCAAGGATCGGATCAAAGGCAAGGTAGATGTCGTGGTCTTGAGGCATGGGCAACTTATATCCTTGTCGTCAACCAAATTCTATCTTTTTTCCAGCCGCAGCAGGCAGCGGCGGGTAACCTCAAGCACATTGTCGTAGGGGTGCAGAGGAAGGAGAAATGGGAAACACGGCTAGGGTTCTTATCGACCGCAAAAAGCTTCATGCGATGATCCCGTTAGCCGAAAGAACCATTTTCAATATGGAGCGGCGTGGCGAGTTTCCGCGTCGTATCGCTCTGACCAGTAGAAACGTGGCGTGGGATCTCGAAGAGGTCATGGAGTGGATTGAGACGCGCAGGGCACAGGGTGCTCAGGCGCAGCGTCCTGGTATGCGCTTCTGATTCCAGAGCTTGTTTGTAACGCCTGTGTCTCCCATTCGCTGGGAACAGCATGCCGTCAGCAAGGCATCAAAATGTTCCCCAGCAGAACTCTGCCATCGGGAAGGTTTTTTCGTTGCAGACATTCTGGCCGCTGCACCAAAGGGTGACACGGTTAGCATGGAGCATCCACTGTTTGCGTTAAAAGCGGGCGATAGGCGTGTAAGAACCTATGAGCGTAACGGTCTCGTGGTGACCGTGAAGCCCGGGGCGGATGGTTGTGCGAGCATACATGACAAGGACTTGTGGATTTATTGCATAAGCCAGTTGGTGGAGGCAAAGAATCGTGGGCGCCCCATAGCACCTACAGTGCGTTTTACGGCCTATGATTTTCTCCGTAGTACGAACCGCTCAACAGGGGGGCTCAGCTACCGTCGTATAGCCGGTATGCTTGCAAGGCTGAGAGGGACTGGCATCGAGACTAACATTGAGACGAACGGACAACGTGAGCGGCGTGGCTTTGGGTTGATCGATTCATGGCGGATCGTAGAAAAGTCGCCAACAGATGATCGTGTGATAGCCATCGAGGTGGATTTGCCACACTGGCTATTCCGTTCTGTTGCGACCATGCGGGTTCTCACCCTGTCGCGGGACTATTTCAAACTCCGCAAGCCGCTTGAGCGGCGCATATATGAGCTTGCCCGTAAACATTGTGGTCTTCAGCCAAAATGGCGCGTGTCTGTAATGGTCTTGTACGCGAAAAGCGGCAGTACTGCGACTTTGAGAGAGTTTCGACGGCAGGTAAAGGAATTGTCGGGTATTAACCTGCTACCTGATTATCAGATGTCGCTTGATACAGAGCATGACCACGTAACTTTCTTTACCAAATGAGGGCGGGGCTGAAACGCGGCTGCTCGCAATTTGTAGCTGAGAAGCGCTCGCTTGCTCAGTAGCAGGGCGATATTGAGGAGCTGATCCTCCCAAAACACACTGTTGATAAGTGCGATAGCTTTGTGGAATGACACGTACCTTCACCCACGTTTTCCTGTGGATTAGCACGTACCTTTACCCACGCCCAGACACGTACTTTTACCCACACGAGTGGTATATAACATATTGAATATTATGTGTTTTTCTAACCCTTAACACGCGCGCGCGTTTTAACTTAAATATATTCTTTTAACGTCTACGGGGCCCTTCCTGCTGGGGATATGTCTTCAGGGACGTTCTTCGTGCCGAGGACGAGAGTGTTTAAACGCTTTGCTCGTAGCGTTTAAACGGCATGCAATTCATTATTTCTCTGTGCCCTCCGCAGGGGACAGCCAGTGGGCAATGAGCTTACGATCAGGGCTCGGATGGAAGTTTATCGGCCTTGGGCTAAAAGCACGGCGTTCGGAAGATACCTCCAGGCCTTGTTTTTCAATGGTTGTGGAGGAGGCAGGTGGCAGCTCTCTTTTGGGCTGCTGTGAGGGCAGTCCCAAAATAAATTCCCTCACGTGCCGCGTGAACTGACTATAGCTCATCTGAAGGGCATCGTGATGTTTTTGGAAGATATCTGACCTGTTGTAACCTTGTTCCACTTCTTCTGCGATGGCGGTCTTTAGGGCGAGAAACCTCACGCGAGCCATACCTTTCTTATTTGGCGTCATTGTAAATACTCCCTTGGTATGTCTACCGCGTTAAAGCGCGGATATGTGCTAATATAATCCAATATATGCAATTATAGGCGAATATATGCGAAAATCTTCCTGATCGTGGGGCCGACGGTACGTTCGCATATAATTGCATTTTGTCGTGTGATGGCTGAAAGCAAGATAGGTTGCCGTGTACACGGCAACGTGCTTGTTCGCCTGTGGCTCAACGCTGGTAAAGGGGCGGTCTAGTGACCGAGATCGAGAAGAAACGCCAAAAAAATATCGGACCGAGGGCGGGTCAACGTATTCCGGTCAAAGTGACGGCAGAAGAAAAAGAAGCCATTGAGCTCACGGCTCGCCAAGTGAGGCTACCGGCTTCCACCCTGATGAGGAACCTAGCTCTTGGCTATAGTCCGCCTAGTCGTGTCGATCAGGAGGCCTTTCTTGAACTGTTCAGGCTGAGAGGAGATCTGGGCCGCATTGGTGGTCTTCTCAAGCTATGGCTGGTCGATCGGCCTGATGCTGTAGTGCCAAATAAGGTCGTTCGGGAGACTTTGGTCGAGATATTGGAACGCCAAGAGCAGGTTGCTGATTTGATAAGTGAGATGCGGCCCTTAATTCGACGTTAGAACGCCTACTGCATTGTTCAGAAAACGGTCATTTTCTGGACAGGTTGAAAATGGGCATTCCGGACTCGCCGAACGGCATCCGCTGGGTTAGCATTGCCGTCAAGTTTTCAATGTTCCGGTTTCGTCAATGAATCAGCGTATTGGATATGCGCGGGTCTCCACGGAAGACCAGCATCTGGATCTACAGCGCGACGCGCTTCAGCAGGCCGGGTGCGGTGTCATCTATGAAGAGGCCGCGAGCGGTAAGAGCGCTACACGCCCTGAGCTTGAGCAGTGCCGCAAGGCTCTCCGTAGCGGCGACACGCTCGTGGTGTGGCGCTTAGACAGGCTCGGTCGCAGTCTACCCGACTTGGTGCAGATTGTGGCTGATCTTGAGCGCAGCGGCATCAGCTTCGAAAGCCTAACCGAGAAAATTGAGACCGGCAGTGCTGCTGGAAAGCTGGTTTTTCAGGTGTTTGCTGCCCTAGCGGAGTTCGAGCGTAGCCTGATCCGCGAGCGCACCCAGGCTGGCCTAGCCGCAGCGCGCGCTAGAGGCCGCTCCGGCGGCCGCAAACCCAAGCTTGGGGAGAAGCAGGTCCGCGAGATCAAGGCGCTCCTGCGCGACCCAGAAATCCAGGTTGCTGACGTGGCCCGACGTTACGGAGTTTCTCGGACCACGCTTTACAAGCACGTAGGCGTCGTTGCCCCGAGGCATGCATGACCTTTGGGGGACATAAACACTCGATCAAGAACCGAGGTGTACGATGAATTCGTTGAACTTCGGTTTCTTAGCGCCGCACAACAAACAACTAGTGACTCTTGGTGGTCTCGCGGAAAGCTATTTCCCTAGCGATCCCTCCACGGCGATCGTGAAGCTGCGACAGTTTGCAGAATTGATGGCGAAGCTGGTCGCTGCCCACCATGCGGTTTATCGTGATGAGCGTGAAACATTCGAGGAAACCCTGCGACGCCTGTCGTATGACCGACTAATACCGAAAGAAGCCGCTGATATTTTTCATGCCTTGCGGAAGGCCGGAAACAGCGCGGTGCATGAAGCAACGGGCGACCACTCTACCGCCCTTACGGCGTTGAAATTCGCTTGGTCGCTCGGTATTTGGTTTCATAGGACTTATGGCCGTGCAGCCGACTTTCGGTCCGGTGCCTTTGTTCCGCCGCGCAAGCCCGTCGATGCGACGGTTGCGCTGCGCGAAGAGATTGAAAATCTTAGGCAAAAAGTAGCGGAAACTGAAGGCGATGCGGCGCGCGCTCGACTTGAGGCTGACGAGCACGCTCACGCGCGTGAGGCAGTAGAAGAGAGGTTGTCGCGCGAGGCTGAGGAGCGTTCCACTTGGGAGAAGATCGCTCAGGACATCGATGCCGAGAAGGCCGAGGTCATTGCCAAGCTCGCTGCGCTCCAAGCCGAGGCGGAGGCCACCCCTCGCGCTGTAGCTGCTCAGTTGGTGGAGCGGGGCGAAAAGGCTGCGATAAAGATCGACCTCGACGAGGCGGAAACACGCGCGCTCATAGACCAGCAACTTCGCGACCGTGGATGGGAGGCGAACACCCGCGAGCTTCGATACGCTAATGGTGTTCGCCCAGCCAAAGGCCGCAATCTCGCTATCGCTGAATGGCCTACTGCAAATGGCCCGGCTGATTATGCCTTGTTTGTTGGAACCACCCTGGTCGGCGTCGTGGAAGCGAAGCGCCGCCGGAAGAATGTTTCCGCTGCAATCGATCAGGCTGAGCGTTATTCGGTCGGCATCAAGAATAGCACCGATTTCATTTACGCCGGTGGCCCTTGGGGTGAGCACAAAGTGCCATTTGCGTTCAGCGCGAATGGCAGATCTTATCTCAGGCAAATCGAGACAGAGAGCGGCATCTGGTTCCGCGACACCCGGCGAGCCGCGAACCATCGCCGCGCATTGGTTGACTGGCCGACGCCGGAAGGTCTGACCGGCCTGCTTGAAGTCGATCAAGATGCTGCTGATGCCGCCCTAAAGGCCCAGCCGTTCGAATTTGGCTTTCCGCTTCGCCATTATCAGGAAAGCGCCATCCGGTCCGTGGAAGCCGCCCTGTCGGCTGAGCAGCGGGCTGTTCTGGTCGCGATGGCAACCGGCACTGGCAAGACCAAGCTGGCCATCGCCATGCTGTACCGTCTGCTCTCAGTGAAGCGGTTCCGGCGCATATGTTTCGTGGTTGATCGCAGCGCCCTTGGTGATCAGACTGAGGGAGAGTTTTCGACCACCAAAGTCGTATCCGGCAAGACATTTGCGGAAATCTTCGGCCTCAAGGGGCTGGGAGATGTGACCCCGGATCTGGAAACCAAGGTCCATATCTGCACCATTCAGGGCTTGGTGAAGCGTGTGCTGTTCGCCGCCGATGCAGCATCCGTGCCGCCAGTGGACCAGTATGACCTGATGGTCATCGACGAATGCCACCGGGGCTATCTGCTTGACCGGGAAATGTCGGATACGGAACTGAGCTTTAGGGGGCAGGACGACTACATCTCGAAGTATCGGCGCGTGCTAGACTATTTCGATGCGGTCAAGATCGGCCTGACGGCCACGCCTGCGCTTCACACCACGGATATTTTCGGCGATCCGGTCTTCACCTATTCCTACCGCGAAGCGGTGGTGGATGGCTTTCTGATCGACCACGAGCCGCCGATCCGAATCGAAACTGCGCTAGGGCGCGCGGGTATCAAATTCGAGAAGGATGAAGAGCTTGAACTTCTCAATACCCGCACCGGAGAAGTCGATCTGGCCCATGCGCCCGACGAAATCCGTTTTGAGGTAGAGGCATTTAATCGGCAGGTCATCACCCCAGACTTCAACCGTGTCGTGGCGGAGGAACTAGCGCGCCACATCGATCCGGCGCTACCCGGTAAAACGCTGATCTTCGCAGCCACCGATGCCCATGCGGATATGGTGGTCAGCGCGATCAAAACCGCATTTGCTGAGCACTATGGCGAGATTGACGACGCAGCCGTAAAAAAAATCACCGGTAGCGTGGACAAGGTGAAGAACTGGATTCGCTCGTTCCGCAACGATGCCAATCCGCAAATCGTTGTGACCGTCGACCTCCTTACCACTGGCATTGATGTGCCAAAAATCACCAACCTCGTGTTCCTGCGCCGGGTGAACAGTCGCATCCTGTATGAACAGATGATTGGTCGCGCCACGCGTCAGTGTCCGGAAATAGGCAAAGAAGTCTTCCGGATTTTCGACGCCGTCGATCTCTATCCCCACCTCCAGAACATGACCGACATGAAGCCGGTCGTCGTTAACCCCTCGATCAGCTTTTCCCAGCTCGTCCACGAAATGACAGCCGCGCAGAACGATGAGCAGCGGGAGGCCATTCGCGAACAGCTCGCCGTGAAGCTGCGTCGTCGGCTCAAAAAGCTGACCGATGAGGCTAGACAGCAGTTCGAGGCCACAGCGGGAGAAACGCCGGAGGCGATGCTGCAAAGGGTCATGTCTGGCGATGCACCGGGCCTTGCCGCATGGCTGAAAGACCGTGCCGCGATAGGCCCTATCCTCGATTGGCAGGCTGATGGCGACAATGCAAGCCACGTCCCGATTGCCAAGCACGCGGATCATATCGTTGAAGTGTCGCGCGGTTATGGCAGCGGGGCGAAACCTGAGGATTTTCTGGATAGCTTCGCCGCCTTTGTGCGCGACAATATCAACACGATCGCAGCCCTCAAAGTCGTCGTGCAACGACCTCGTGATCTGACCCGCGCCGATCTGAAGGCATTGCGCCTTGCCCTAGACTCCAAGGGCTTTTCCGACGCCAATCTGCGCCGTGCGTGGGCGGATGCACGCAATGAGGAAATTGCCGCGTCTGTCATCGGCTTCGTCCGGCAGGCAGCCTTGGGCGATGCCCTGATCCCTTATGAAGACCGTGTGCGACACGCGATGCGCGCCATCATGGCGAGCCGTGCATGGACAGATCCACAGAAACGCTGGCTCAAGCGGATCGGCGAGCAGATCGAAAAAGAGATTGTGGTGGATCGTGTCGCCATCGACAAGGAGCCGTTTATCGCCGATGGCGGCTTCAATCGCCTTAATAAAGTGTTCGGCGGAGAGCTGGAAAGCATCCTCGCCGGGATTAACGAAGAATTGTGGAAGAAGACCGCGTAAATGAGCACGACCACTGACATCGTCGCCAAGCTTTGGAGCCTGTGCAACGTCTTGCGCGATGATGGCGTCACCTACAACGAATATGTGACAGAGCTGACTTACCTACTGTTCCTCAAGATGCTGGAAGAGACAGGCAAGGAAGAGCGTTTGCCGAAAGATTGGCGATGGGGCCTGCTTGCCAAACGAGAAGGCTTGGAACAGCTGGATTATTACAAGGCGATGTTGCTGGAGCTCGGCAAAGCGAAAGATGCGCTCGTCAGCGCGATTTTCATCGACGCCCAGACCCGTCTGCGCAAGCCAACCAACCTCAAAGCGCTGACGTCTAACATAGATCAACTCGACTGGTTCTCCGCGCGCGAAGAGGGGCTGGGCAACCTCTATGAAGGCCTGTTGGAAAAGAACGCAGCCGACAAGAAATCCGGCGCAGGGCAATACTTCACGCCTCGTCCGCTGATCGATTGCATTGTGCGCCTGATGCAGCCGCAGCCGGGCGAAGTGATCCAGGACCCAGCCGGTGGAACGGCGGGTTTCCTCGTCGCCGCCGATCGCTACATCAAGGATCATACGGACGATCTCTACACCCTGACGGAGCAACAGGCCTTCTTCCAGCGGCACAACGCTTTCTCTGGCGCGGAACTGGTACCGGATACTCACCGTCTGAGCATGATGAATTTGCTGCTTCATGGCATCGAAGGCGGGATGGAGAATATCGATACGCTCTCGCCTGACGGCGAGGCGCTGCCCAAGGCCAATGTGATCCTGACCAATCCCCCTTTCGGCACCAAGAAGGGGGGAGGACGTCCTACCCGTTCCGATTTCTCGATCACGGCGGATACGTCGAATAAGCAGCTTGCCTTCGTCGAACATATCGTGCGCGCACTGGCCCCCGGCGGCCGCGCTGCCGTGGTCATCCCCGACAATGTGCTGTTCGAGGACAATACCGGACGCCGCCTTCGCACCTGGTTGATGAATTTGTGCGACCTTCACACCATCCTGCGTTTGCCGACCGGCATTTTCTATGCCCAAGGCGTCAAAACCAATGTATTGTTCTTCCGGCGTGGCAAGAGTGACAAGGGCAACACCAAGGCTGTATGGGTCTACGACATGCGGGCAAACATGCCCGCCTTTGGCAAAACCCGTCCGCTGGTAGTCGCCGATTTTACTGATTTTGAGGCAGCCTATGGTGCGGATGCCAATGGCGGAGCCAAACGGCAGGATCGGGGCGAGGATAGCCGCTGGCGCAAGTTCGACCGTGCCGCCATTACCAACCGCAATGATAACCTCGACATAAGCTGGCTTCGGGATACCGAGGCGGAGGCGGAAGAAGCACTGACCGAACCGGAGGACATTGCCGCCGCTATCATCGGCCATTTGAAGGCCGCGCTGGAGGAGATTGAGGCCCTATCCGATGAATTAGAGTCTGGGAGCGGGGATGAAACCTCTAACGTTGCGGAGGCAGCGGAATGAGTGATCTGCCACAAGGTTGGAGCTTGACGACTTTCGGCGAACTCTTCGACTTTAAAGGCGGATCACAGCCGCCGAAATCCACCTTCCGCGACACCGCTGCCCCAGGGTATGTGCGGTTGCTCCAGATACGTGACTTTGAAAGTGACGCAAAAGCAGTCTTTATTAAAGATCACCACAAGTGGCCGAAATGCAGTGCCGAAGATATTATGATCGGTCGTTATGGCGCAAGCGTGGGCAAAATTCTTGGTGGGAAAGCAGGCGCATACAATGTTGCGCTCGTTCGTATGATTTTTGACCACGATAGTCTTCATCCTGGCTGGGTTAAGCAACTACTTCGCAGCGATTACTTCCAGAATCCGCTGGCCAATATCTCACGCTCAGCGCAAAACGGGTTCAACAAATCAGATCTGGCACCAATTAATGTCCCACTTCCGCCACTCCCCGAACAGCGGCGGATCGTGGCGAAGATCGACAGCTTCACCGGCAAATCCAGACGCGCCTGCGACCATCTCGACCACATTCCCCGCCTCGTCGAGAAATACAAACAAGCCATCCTCGCCGCCGCCTTCCGGGGCGATTTGACGCGAGAATGGCGCGAAGGTCGCAGTTTGGCAGCGACGCGCAGCGTTTTACTTGGCGAAGTAGCTGAGGGCTTTAACTACGGTTCAGCTGCGAAATCTGCAAAACAGGGGCGTGTGCCGGTTCTCCGAATGGGGAACATTCAAGACGGCAAACTCGACTGGGCGGACCTCGTTTTTACGGACGACGCTGCGGAAATCGCAAAATACCGACTGAAGAACGGCGATGTGCTGTTCAATCGCACCAATAGCCCGGCGCTGGTTGGTAAAACCGCGCTATTCACAGGGAAACGCGAAGCCATTTATGCCGGTTATCTCATCAAGGTACGGTGTAAGCCGCAGCTGTTGCCTGCATTCCTAACATATTGCCTTAATGCACCAAACGGGCGCGCCTATAGCTGGGAAGTGAAGACCGACGGCGTGAGTCAGTCGAACATCAATGCGAAGAAGTTGGCTGCTTTCCGCTTCGATCTTCCTTCAGTGCAAGAGCAGGAAGAAATTGTTCGACGTATCGAGAGGGCTTTGTCTTGGATCAATCGGGTTACGGTCGATGCCACGAGCGCGCGCAAGCTGATCGATCACCTCGATAATTCGGTGTTGGCCAAGGCCTTTAGGGGCGAACTGGTACCGCAAGACCCTGCCGACGAACCCGCGAGCGCCCTGCTCGATCGCATCCGGGAAGAACGCGCTGCCGCGCCAAAGGCCAAGCGCGGCCGCAAGAAGGCGGCCTGACCCCATGGCCATCCCCGATTACCAGACATTGATGTTGCCGGTCCTGCGCCTCGCCGCCGCTGGCGAACAGCGCGTGGCCGATGCCGCCGAGCAGATTGCCGATGATCTCGGTCTCAGTCCCGACGAACGCGAAAAAATGCTACCCAGCGGGCGACAACGCCTGCTGTACAACCGCATCCACTGGGCAAAAACCTATCTATCCAAGGCGGGCCTCGTGGCCTCCCCACAGCGCGGGCGTTTCATCGCGACCGATGCCGGGCGGGGGTTGCTGGCAACCAATCCCACACGCATCGGTGTGAACGAACTGAAGGACTTCGCGGGCTTCCGCGAATTTTTCAGCGGTCAGAAATCTTCAGACGACGATGCCGCACCTGTTGCCATCGCTCCGACAGTCGAAACCGGCACACCGGAGGAACAGATTGAGACGGCCTATCAGGCCGTGCAATCGGCGCTCCGCGCGGACCTGCTGGAACGTATCGTCCAGAACACACCGGCCTTCTTCGAGCAACTGATCGTCGATCTGCTGATCGCCATGGGCTATGGCGGATCGCACAAGAACGCAGCCACCCAGCTCGGCCGTTCGGGCGACGGCGGCGTCGATGGCGTCATCAACGAGGACCGGCTGGGCCTGGACCGGGTCTATGTTCAGGCCAAGCGCTACGCTGAAACAACTGTCGGCCGCCCTGATGTGCAGGCTTTTGTTGGCAGCTTGGTCGGCCACGGTGCCACCAAGGGCGTGTTTGTCACCACCTCCACCTTCAGCAATCAGGCGCGAGATTACGTCAAACACCTCGCCCAGCGAGTCATCCTGATCGATGGGGAACGGTTGACCGACCTGATGATCGAATATGGCGTCGGCGTTCGTGTCAGTCGCACGATTGAGTTCAAGCGGCTCGACGAAGACTTTTTCACGGAAGAGTAGCTCAGCAGAGCGCTAACGGGTCAAGGCTGTACCGCGCCAAGCAGCGTGTTTTCAGGGAGGGGTATTTTTCATGGCATCGATCTTAATAAGAAATATAAGTTCCTGATTTTACTATGGAAATTACTATAATTTATCATCGAGTGGGAATGATTCTGTTTCGTTAGTGCTTGAACCTCTTCAGGTTTGACGTGCTGAAAACCCCGCAGTGATGCGGGGTTTTTTGTTGTGGTTATTATGTGTTGTGATGGAGAGGCTATGTTGGGGTTGCTCGACCCTGTGGAGGGTGACAGGGTGTATGTCTCTGAAAACAGGAGACTCTCGATGTCGATCCGGTTCATTTCCTCTTCCGCCCCTCTGCTTCTTGCTGCTCTGGCCGCGCTGCCGCTGGGAATGGCTCCGCAGGCTATGGCGGCTGACTCCGCTGAGAAGCCCTGTGAAACCGATCTGTGCCGGAGTGTGCGTCAGTCCTGGGCTGCGGTTCGTCATGACACGTCCGATGCGGCGCAGTGGACGAAGAAAGAGAGCGTTAAAGGCTGGGACGCTACGAAAAATGGCGTTTCCGATGCGGCTCACTGGACTGGCAAGAAAGGCGAGAAGGGCTGGAAGGCCACCAAGAACGGTACGAAGGATGCGGTGCATGACACTCGCGTCTGGACGAAAAAAACCGTGCATGATCTTGATCCGGGACAACCCGCCAAGGCTCCCGCTACGAAAAATTCCACGACAGGCGAATAAAACTGCCCGCCAGACTGGATCTGTTGCCAGTCTCATGAAAAAGGCCTGCCCTGTGAGGGGCAGGCCTTTTTTAATTTGCCGTGATGACAGTCTTATTCCGCGTGGTGGCGGTGGCCGGTCAGTTCCGTGGTGAGCTGGGCGCGGGCTTCTCCGTCCGGGAATTTTTCCGTATGAAGATTGATGTAGCTCCGTCCGGCCTGAACGTCCTTCACCTGATCAGGCGTGAGCTGGAGTGTACCAGTCATGCGGGTGGTGTAGGGACCGTTAATTGGGGCCAGAACGCCTGCGTCTTCACCTGCATCTGCGGGGCCATGAAGATGGATGGCAGTGACGGGACCGGACAGGCCATTATCTTCGAAGCGGTAGGTCAGGGTGTTTTTCGTGGTGTCCAGCATGGCGGACGCCGAACCCTTGATCGGCGTTGTGGCACCGTGTTCACCCTTGAAAGGGCCAAAAAGATGCAGGGTCTCGGCGGAAGCCGGGAGGGCTGTGACGGAAAGACCGAGGGCGAATGTTGTGAGCAGAAGTCCGGTACGCATGGAAAATCATCCTTGCAGAAGTTGGGCAGAATGGGGATCAACAGAACGTCTGCTCAGGTTTCGAGTTCGGTATTCCAGTACAGATAATCGCGCCAGCTTTCGTGAAGGTAATGGGGTGGGAAGGTCCGGCCATTTTCCTGAAGAAGACGACTGCTGGGTTGGACCGGCTTGCGGTGCGGGTGCATCCCGAGTTCGCTTGGTAGTTTTGAGCCCTTGAGCAGGTTGCAGGGGCTGCAGGCAGTGACAACATTTTCCCATGTCGTGCGTCCGCCGCGGGCACGGGGGATGACATGATCGAAGGTCAGTTCGTGCGTGGGCAATCGGTCGTGGCAGTACTGACACGAGAAATTGTCCCGCAGGAAGACGTTGAAGCGTGTAAAGGCCGGTTTGCGCGCGCTGGGAATATAGTCTTTCAGGGCGATCACGCTGGGCAGGCGCATGCTCTGGCTCGGAGAGTGGACGACGGCGTCTTCATATTCCGAAAGGACCGAGACGCGGTTGAGGAAGACGGCCTTGACCGCTTCCTGCCAGGACCAGAGCGAGAGCGGGAAATAGGACAGCGGACGGAAATCCGCGTTCAGGACAAGAGCCGGAAAATGCTGACCGCTGACGGACACCACACGCATCCTTTCTGCAAGGACGACACATGCGGGATTAGGCGCCGAATGAAAACGGGACAAACAGCGGGAAAACACGTGTCGTCGGCTTCTTTGAGGAAACTATTCCAGTAAACTGCGCGAACCGCAAGCAAACGCTGGTGACACATTCATGACGCTTCCCGCCACAACACGATTTGCGCCGAGTCCTACGGGCTTTCTGCATCTGGGACATGTGGTGTCAGGGCTCTATTCGCGGATCATGGCGGGTGAGGGCGGAAGGTTCCTGATCCGTATCGAGGATATTGATACGACGCGCTGTACGCCGGAGCTAACAACAGCGCTGCGGGAGGATCTGGACTGGCTTGGATTGTCGTCAGACGCGCCGGTTCGGCAGCAGTCCAGACATTTGTCTGAATATCAGTCCGTACTGGAAACTCTGCGGGAGCGGAGGCTGCTCTATCCGTGTTTCTGTACGCGACGGGAGATTGCCGAGGCTGCGACGCAAGCCGCGCCGGACGGGAGCGTCGTGTATCCGGGAACCTGTCGGCATGGCGCGCTGCATGCAGGTCGGGAGCCGGTCTGGCGGCTCGATATGGGGCGGGCGCTTGATGTGTTGCAGGAAGTGCCGGGCTGGCACGAACTGGGGCATGGGCAGATGGCAGGGCAGGCCGGGGCGTTCGGTGATATTGTTCTGGCGCGGCGGGATACGGGTGTTTCGTATCATCTGTGCGTCACTCGTGATGATGCGCTGCAAGGCGTGACTACAGTCACGCGCGGGCGGGATTTGTACGAGGCGACGTCGGTGCAGCGGGTGTTGCAGGACCTGATGGGCTGGCCGGAACCGGTCTATGCCCATCATGCCCTCATCATGGGTGCGGACGGGCAGAAACTGTCCAAACGGGATGGGGCGGAAGGTGTGCGGGTTCTGCGGCAGGAGGGGTGGACGGCCCGACAGGTTCTGGACCATCCACTGGTGCGGCAGGCTTTGAAAGAGAGCTTTATTCCGGCGGGTAGGTCCCCGGATAGGTGATGTCCTGCGCGGGGCCGGGGGCGTGTGGCGCGCCTTTCTTGCCGCAGGCGGTCAGGCTGAGAGCCATAAGCGCCATGCTGACGAGCAGCAGGGTTTTCATGTGGATTCTCCGAGTTTTGCGAGCCACGCTTTGGCCTGATGCGTCACATTGGCCGGTGCGGTGCCGCCTTCGCTGGTGCGGGACGCCAGAGAGGCCTCAACGGTCAGGACATCGAAAACGCCCGCGTTGATCTGGGGCTCGACGGACTGCATTTCGCCAAGCGACAGATCCGCCAGATCGCAGCCTTTCTGTTCCGCCATGCCGACGAGCCGACCTGTGACGTGATGGGCGGTGCGGAAGGGAACGCGCAGTTCACGGACCAGCCAGTCGGCGAGGTCGGTCGCGGTGGAGAAGCCCATGCCCGCGACTTCGCGCATCCGGGAAGCGTTGGCCTTGAGGTCCCGGATCATGCCGTCCATGGCGGCGAGGGAAAGCGTCATGGCCTCGGTGGCGTCGAAGACGGGTTCCTTGTCTTCCTGCGTGTCCTTGGCATAGGCGAGCGGCAGCCCCTTCATGACTGTCAGCAGGCCCACGAAATCGCCCATGATCCGGCCAATCTTGGCGCGAACCAGTTCGGCGGCGTCCGGGTTGCGCTTTTGCGGCATGATGGAGGAGCCGGTTGTGAAGGCATCGGACAGCGTGACGAAACCGAAGGGCGCAGAGGCCCACATCACGATTTCTTCTGCCAGACGCGACAGATGCATGGCCTGAAGCGACAGGGCGGACAGGAATTCGAGCGCGAAGTCACGGTCCGAGACGGCATCGAGTGAATTGGCGGTCGGGCGGTCGAAATCCAGCGCTGCAGCCGTCATGCGACGGTCGATCGGGAAGGACGTTCCAGCAAGAGCGGCCGAGCCGAGCGGGCATTCGTTCAGACGGGCGCGGGCGTCACGCAGACGGCCGCGATCGCGCGACAGCATCTCGACATAGGCCAGAAGATGATGTCCGAACGTGACCGGTTGTGCGACCTGAAGATGGGTGAAGCCGGGCATCGGCGTTGCGGCATGTTCCAGCGCGCGCTTGGCGAGGGACCGCATCAGGGCGGCGGTCTGGTCCTGAAGGCCGTCAATGGCATCGCGGACCCAGAGGCGGAAATCGGTGGCGACCTGATCGTTGCGCGAGCGCGCCGTGTGCAGGCGCTTTCCGGCCTCGCCGATCCGTTCGGACAGGCGCGCTTCGATGTTCATGTGGATGTCTTCGAGGGCCGGGGAGAACTCGAAGCGGCCTTCGCCGATTTCCTGCGCGATATCGCCAAGGCCCTGACGGATTTCGGCAAGTTCCGTCTCGGTCAGCAGGCCGACTTTCTGGAGCATGGCAGCGTGTGCGAGAGAACCGCGGATGTCCTGTCGCCACAGGATCTTGTCAAATCCGATGGAGGCGTTGATCTCACCCATGATGGCGGCAGGGCCTGAGGCAAAGCGGCCACCCCATTGCGGATTGGCGGCAGTGCCTTCAAAGGACGTGGCGGCATCTGATTGTGTGTCGACAGGAGCGTTTTTCATGATAACCGTAAGCAGATGATTCGGAAGCAGATCGACCGGCGAACCCTTCTTGGAGGAGCTGCTAGCCTAGCTGCGGCAGCCTCCCTCTGCAATTGCGGGCTGGGGAATTCCGCCCGCGCAGCGGATGGAGCACAGCCCGTGCTGCCCTCGCTCGCGCCCGGCGCGCCTAAGTTGGAGCCCGTGAATTTCCAGCTTAAGGGACCGGATGGCACGATGTTGGCACTCTCCTCGTTGAGGGGGCGGCCCTTTATTCTGCATCTTTGGGCGACATGGTGCCCGCCGTGCAGGCTCGAGCTTCCTGCACTGAATGCGTTCATCGAGAAAACCGGAGCCAGCATTCCTGTCATTCCAGTCGCCGTGGCGAGTCCGCTGCCGAAAGTGATGATCTTTCTGGCGCAGGGCAATCTGCCGCATATCGCGCCCTGGACGCTGGACCAGCATGAGTTTTCTCAATGGTTCACCTCCGGCGAGCCAAGCCTTCCCATGACCTGCGTAATTGATTCGCAGGGACGGTTGCGTGCCAGTGTCGAAGGGGAAATGGCGTGGAGCGCGCCGGACAGTCAGGCGTCTTTTGAAAAGATCCTGTCGAGCCTTCAGGCGCCTAAACCCGCGTGAGCGGTGGGCTGGCCAGTCGGCGGAGCCTTGTTTTGGGAACGGCAGGTCTTGCGGTTCTGGTCGGGATCGGGGCTTCGAAACTGGCCGGGACGGTTGTGCGCCGTGGGATGCCGATTGAGCGGCTGATGCCGGGGCGGCCCGTCTCGGAATCCGTTACGCTTTCGCTGTCCGGCCCTGAAGGTGCGCATTTGTCACTTGTCTCGCGTCGGGGAGCGCCTTTCCTGCTGCATGTCTGGGCGACATGGTGCCCGCCCTGCCGTCATGAACTGCCTGCTCTGGTGGGGTTCATGCGGGCATGGGGGACAGATTGCCCTGTTGTTCCGGTCGCGGTTTCAAGTGGATCGCCCGACGATGTTCGTGCGTTTCTGGACCGAAACGGCATCGCAGATTTGCCCGCATGGACAGTGGACGGGACGGCTCTGAAAGACTGGTACCGGGCTGCGGCGCTTGCCATCCCTGTAACATTCCTGATTGATGGTGCAGGGCGCATTCGCGCGACGGCGGCCGGTCCGTTGGACTGGGGCGCTTCCGATGCCGTTGGCGTGCTTCATCAGGTGCTTGCCGCCACGACTGCCTGAGACGCGATAAAGTAGAAATGAAAGAACGGATTTCCAACATGACTTTCCCCCTGACGCGCCGTCATCTCATGGGTCATCTCTTAGGCGGAGCCGGTGCCCTCCTGGTTTCGGGACGGGCCATTGCCGCAACGGCGGCAAAGGAAGAGGCCGGGAAGGGGCTGGCTTTCGAGCCGAACTCTTTCGGCAAACTGGCTGTGCCAAAAGTTCTGCCGCCGCTGAGCGTGAAGAACGAGCAGGATCAGGACGTGCCGCTGTCGCACTGGTATGGCAAACCGTTCATCCTGCATTTCTGGGCAACATGGTGCCCGCCCTGCATCCGCGAACTACCTTCGGTGAATGCGACGGCCAAGGCGCTAGGGGCCGAGGGGCCGCAGATCGTCGCCGTCGCTGTGCGTGGCAGCACGATTCCCAAGGTCAGGGCGTTTTATGACAGCCACGGGATCGACGCCCTGCCGATCCTGGTCGATCCGCTTTCAGCAGTGATGATGGAAACGGCCGATCAGGCGGCGCTGATCCAGTCGATCCGGCAGGTGCGCCCGGATGATCTGAAGAGCCTGACACCAGATGTCATGTCCCTGCATGGCGTGCCCCGGTCGCTGATCCTGAATGCGAAAGGCGAAGTCGTGGCGGAATCCATCGGGAACATGGACTGGTCTGCGGACGCTGTGAGGCATACTGTGCAGGCTCTGGCTGGATAGTAAGAGTAAAGTCCTGATGTCTGCTCCCCTTCTTGGCGCCAATGACCCGGCGCCCTTCCTTCTTTTCCCTGAAAAGACGCCGTCTCCGTTCGTGTTCGTGAGCGATCACGCAGGGCGGGCGGTGCCGGATGCGCTGGGAGACATGGGGGTGCGGACCGAGGACTGGGACCGGCACATCGCCTGGGATATCGGCATCGTCGGTGTCGGGCGCGTGCTGCATGAAACGCTGGGCGCAGCGTTGATCGAGCAGGTCTATTCAAGGCTCGTGATCGACTGCAACCGCGCCCCCGGCCATCCAACATCCATGCCGGGTGTCAGTGATGGCACGCCGGTTCCGGTTAATCAGACGGCGCAGGAGAGTTGTCGGGCGAAACGTGAGCGGGAAATCCTGCATCCGTATCATGACACGATCGCAGAAGTTCTCGCCGAGCGGGGCTCGCGTCCGACGGCGCTGATTGCGCTGCACAGTTTTACGCCGCAGATGAACGGGAAAGACCGCCCGTGGCAGATCGGCATTCTGCACAATTCGGACAGCCGCATGGCGTCGATCGCGCTGGACCTGCTGCGCGAAGACAGTGCGTTGTGCGTGGGTGATAACGAGCCTTACGTTCTGACCGATACGTCCGACTACACGGTGCCGCGCCATGCAGAAGCAGCGGGTCTGCCCTATCTGGAAATCGAGATCCGGCAGGATCTGATCCTTGAAACAGCCGGACAGCGGGCATGGGCCGAGCGTCTGGCCGACTTGCTGCCGAAAGTCTGGGAAAGGCTGGCGGCATGATTGACGGACATACGAAACTCGCCGGCGTGATGGGATGGCCCGTCGAACACTCGCGCTCTCCGCTGATGCACAATCACTGGTGCCGGGTGAACGGGGTGAATGGCGCCTATGTGCCGCTGCCGACGCGGCCGGAAGGCTTCGATCAGGCGTTGCGTGGACTGGCAGCAGCGGGTTTTCAGGGCGTGAACGTCACGATTCCGCACAAGGAAGCCGCGATGCGCGCCTGTGACGAACTCACGCCAACTGCGAAACGGGCGGGAGCCGTAAACACGATCTGTTTCGTAGCGGGACGGATCATCGGTGACTGTACGGACGGAACGGGCTTTTGCGACAATCTGAGCGCACATGATGTCGCGATTGGTGGTCGCGCGCTGATTCTGGGTGCAGGTGGTGCAGCGCGGGCTGTGGCGGCTGCGCTGTTGGACCGGGGCTGCGAGGTCGTAATCGCGAACCGGACGCTGGAGCGGGCCGAGGCTCTGGTCGAAGCGCTTGGTGGCGGTGAGGCCGTCGCGTGGTACGACTGGCCGTCCCTGCTGTCGGGGTGTTCGCTTCTGGTGAATGCCACCTCCATGGGCATGGGGGGCAAGCCCGGCATGGACTGGGATTCCGCGTTGCGAGAGGCCGCGCCGGGGCTCTGCGTAACCGATATCGTCTACACACCGCGTGAGACGCCTCTGCTGCTGGCCGCTCAGGCGCGCGGACTGCGGACGGTGGATGGTCTGGGAATGCTCGTCCATCAGGCGCGGGCCGGGTTTCGGGCGTGGTTCGGCGTTGACCCTGAGGCCGACCGGACGACGTTCGACCTTCTGGCGGCGAGCCTGCGCTAGGGCGTGCGGATCATCGGTCTGACGGGCGGGATGGCAGCCGGGAAAAGCACGGTTGCAACATTGTTCCGGAGAGCCGGAGTGCCGGTTTTCGATGCGGATGCGTGTGTTCGGAGGCTTCAGGGTAAAGGGGGGAAGGCACTCCCCTTGATCGAAAAAATGTTTCCGGACACGGTGGTTGAAGGCCGTCTGGATCGAGGGGCGCTGCGAGAGATTGTACGGACGCAGCCTGATGCGCTCAAACGTCTGGAAGCCATCATGCATCCGTTGGTGCGCGCCGAACGGGTGCGTTTTCTGAAGCAGTGCCGGGCACGACAAGAGTCATTCTGCGTGCTCGATATTCCGCTGTTGATGGAAATCGGCGAAGACCGACGCTGCGATATGGTTGTAGTTGCGGAGGCTCCAATGAGCACGCGTTTGTCGCGTATCCGACAGCGGGGGCGCAACGGAGGCCGTATGAGCGTGACAGATGCCAAAGGATTGCTGGCCCGTCAGATGAGTGACCATGAACGCAGACGCCGGACCGACATCGTGATACGAACCGGCCTGTCCCGTGGACACGCCGCCCGGCAGGTCCATGCCCTGTTGCACCGGCTGCGTGAGGCGTCATGAAACGATCCATCCTGTTCGATACGGAAACCACGGGATTTGACCCGGATATGGGCGACCGCATCATCGAGATCGCGGCTCTCGAACTGATCGACGATTTGCCGACGGGTGAGGCCTATCATGTGCTGATCCATCCCGAGCGTGATATCCCGCCCGAAGCGACCAAGGTGCACGGGTTCCGGATCGAGGATCTGGAGGGAAAGCCGAAATTCGCCGAAGTTGCGGACGGTTTTCTGGAGTTCATCGCAGACAGTCCGATGATCGCGCATAATGCCCGCTTCGATTTCAAGTTCGTCAATGCCGAGCTGAAAGCCTGTGGACGTGAGCCGCTCGACTACGCCAGCCGGGCCATCGACACTGTGGAAATGGCGCGGAAAAAATATCCGGGCCTTCCGGCAAGCCTGGATGCGCTGTGTCGGCGTTTCGGCATCGACCTGTCGCAGCGCGGCACCCATAACGCGCTGCTGGACTGTAAACTTCTGGCGGAAGTGTATGTCGAACTGATGGGCGGACGGCAACGTGGCTTAGGTCTGGCAGGTCCGTCCCGCAGTCGCAGCATGACGGACGGGATCAATGCGCTCGCCAGTCGTCCGCCACGGAAAATGGCCCCGCCGACCGCGGAAGAACTTCAGGTGCATGAGGCATTCGTGAGCACCATCAAGGACGCGGTGTGGCATCGCGAATGATGCGGATTTTGTTCATCACGTCCAACCGTCTGGGCGATGCGGTGATTTCCACGGGCGTTCTGGATGCCCTGCAGAAGCGCTATCCGGCGGCGATGTTCACAGTGGTTTGTGGTCCTGTAGCGGCGGGGCTTTTCGAAGCGGACCCGCGATGTGAGCGCATCATTACCATGGAAAAGCGCCCTCATGACCGGCATTGGATTGATCTGTGGCGGGCCTGTTTCCGAACACGATGGTTCATGGTCGTGGATCTGCGCGGATCGTTGCTCGGGCTGACACTGCGGGCGCGGCGTCGGATCATCGTGCGGGGCGGCCGTCGTCCGGGGCGGAGGGTTGAACAGCTTGGAGAAGCGCTCGGATATCGTCGCACGCCCATGCCGCGTGTCTGGACGTCCGAGGCGCAACAGGCGAATGCGGTTGCGGCATTGCCTGAAGGGCGTTGGCTGGCATTGGGGCCGACGGCGAATTGGGATGGCAAAATCTGGCCCCCCGAGCGCTTCGTGGCGCTGGCGCAGGCACTAAGGTCGGAAAATCTACGCCCCGTCGTGTTTTATGGACCCGGTGAGGACGAGCGTGCGCGGGCGGAGCCTGTGCTAAAGGGACTTCCCGATGCGCTGGATCTGGGCGGGAACCATGCGCTAGGCGATGTGGCGGCACGTCTTCAGCGTTGCGCGCTGTTTGTAGGTAATGATTCCGGCTTGATGCATCTCGCCGCCGCTGCGGGGACGCCGACGCTGGGTCTGTTTGGGCCGTCCCGGGCGTCGGAATATGCGCCCGCCGGTCGTCTTGCGCGTTTTGTGGAAGCCCCGGGGCCGGAAGGTCATGCTCCTATGGCCGGATTGGATGTGGCGCAGGTTCTGAAAGCTGCGACGGAAATCCTGAATGAAAAAAGCGTGTTTGTTCCGGACCTTGCAACAGACTGACTTGATGCCCCGTCGGTCATGGCCGATAGAAGAAGGATGATGTCTGCATCGTCCAACGAATACCGGGGCCGTGTGGCCCATGTGATGGCGGGGGCTCCCCGAGGGGGCGCAGAGCTTTTCTTCGAGCGCCTGACGATGGCCCAGATGCAGGATGGCCGTCCCGTTCAGGCATTGATCCGACACGATGCCGGTCGGCTCGCACGGCTTGAGGAAGCAGGAGTCGACACCCGGACGTATCGGTTCGGCGGTCTGCTGGACCTGCGGACCCGGCCCGGCTTGCGGCGTAGTTTGAATGCGTTCCGCCCGGATGTCGTTGTGGCGTGGATGAGCCGGGCGGCGCGTCTCGTGCCGTCAGGGCCGTGGCAGATGGCTGGGCGTCTGGGCGGATATTATGACTTGTCGAACTACCGGCGATGCGATCATCTGATCGGCAATACGCGGGGTCTGGCGGACTGGATGAAAACGCAGGGCTGGGCCGCCGATCGCGTGCATCACCTGCCGAATTTCGCGACGGATTTTTCGGACGTGACGCCGCAGCGTCCCGATTTTCTCCCGTCCGGTGTGCCGTTTGTGCTCGCTCTGGGCCGCCTGCATGAAAACAAGGCCTTCGATGTGCTGATCCGGGCGATGGCGCATCTGCCGGGTGTGCATCTCGTCATTGCGGGTGAGGGGCCGGAGCGTGGCGCTCTTGAGGCGCTGGCGAAAGCGGAAGCTGTTGCGGATCGCGTGCATCTTCCCGGCTGGATTGGTCAGAGCGGCCCATGGCTGCGGGCCTGTAATGTTCTGGTCTGCCCGTCCCGGATCGAACCACTTGGCAATGTCGTGATCGAAGCGCTCTCCGCCGGGGTGCCGGTCGTGGCAAGCAGCATTCAGGGACCGCAGGAAATTCTTGAAGGCACGGAAGACGGGCTTCTGGTTGCAGTCGAGGACGAGAAGGACCTTGCGGCGCAGATCGGCAGTGTTCTGGAAAGTCCCACGCTGGCGCAGCAGCTTTCCGTGAACGGGAGGGCGCGGTTTGAGCGGGAGTTTTCGCAGAACGTGGTCATGGCGAGATGGTCCGCGTTTCTGGACGGGGTACGGGTCTGATGTGTGGCATCGCAGGCCTGTCCTGTTTGCCGGGACATCGCCCGGACCACGCGGCGCTGGAGCGCATGTCACAGGCAATTTTCCACCGTGGACCGGATGGGGAGGGGCGCTTGGATCTGGCGGGGGCCGCCCTGCGTCACCGGCGGCTGTCCATCGTCGATATCGCAGGCGGTGCGCAACCCTTTAAACTTGGCGCGGCAGCCCTGATCGCGAATGGTGAAATCTATAACGATCCGGTCCTCCGCAGACGTTTCCCCACAACCTGCTTTCAGACGCACAGTGACTGCGAGCCGCCGTTGCACCTGTGGTTGCAGGACGGTGCGGGCTATACCCACGCATTGCGGGGCATGTACGCCATTGCAATCGTGGAGAACGAGCATGGGCGTCATGAAATGGTGCTCTCGCGTGACCCATTCGGAATCAAGCCGCTCTATATTGCGGCTTACGAAGGCGGCATCGCCTTCGCATCCGAAGCGCAGGCATTGCTTGCGGGCGGATTTGGGCGACGCGCCGTTCGCGAAGGCGCGCGTGATGAACTGATGCAGCTTCAGTTCACAACAGGCCAGGACACCATTTTCGAGGGCATCCGGCGTCTTCTTCCGGGTGAGACGCTCAGGATCGTGGACGGGCGAATCGTGGAGTCACGCCGCCGTCACGTTCTGCACGAGGCACGGGATACGGTTCCGGCCGGCCTGACGGATACGGACGCACTGGCCCGGCTGGACACGGCGATTCTCGACAGCGTGGCAGCCCATTTGCGGGCGGATGTACCGCTTGGGCTGTTCCTGTCGGGCGGGATCGACAGTTCGGTCATTCTGGCGGCGGCCCATCGGCTTGGACTGCCGCACCCCAAAACATGGACCGCGCGTTTTGATGCCGGATCGGCAGATGAGTCCGCCGATGCCGCCGCTCTGGCGGCGTCTGTCGGTGCGGAGCATCATGTCCTGACCGTCACCGAAGACATGGTCTGGCGCGATCTGCCAGCCATCGTAGCGTGTATGGACGATCCGGCGGCGGATTATGCCATCATCCCGACATGGTTTCTGGCTCGCGAAGCAAAAAAGGACGTGACCGTCATCCTGAGTGGTGAGGGCGGGGATGAGCTTTTTGCGGGCTATGGTCGCTATCGGCGGGTCATGAAACCCTGGTGGAAAGGTGGCCGTGCGCCGTATCGCTCCGGGACCTTCGGCCGAAATTTTCCGCAGCGGGGGCGGCAGTGGCGACACGGGATCGCCATGACGGAAGTGGCGCTCGGAACATCCGGGCTCGAAGGCGCGCAGGCGCTGGATATCGCGGAATGGCTGCCCAACGATCTGCTGCTCAAGCTGGATCGCTGTCTGATGGCCCATTCTTTGGAAGGACGTACCCCGCTGCTGGACCCGGTGGTGGCCAAAGCGGTGTGGTCTTTACCTGAGACGTTCAAAGTGCGTGACGGTTACGGAAAATGGCTTTTGCGCCGCTGGCTTCAGGACGCATTGCCTCAGGCCCGGCCGTTTGCGCCAAAGCAGGGATTTACGGTGCCTGTAGGGGCATGGATCGAGAAACAGGCTCCGCGTCTGGGGCCGCTGGTCGCGCGTCAGCCCTGTATCCGCGCCATGATGCCGCAGCAGGATGTAGAGCGTCTTTTCGCCCGCGCCAGCCAGCGCGGCGTTGCGCGGCAGGCCTGGACATTACTGTTTTATGCGCTCTGGCATCGCCATCATATCGAGGGTGTTCCCGTGGATGGGGATACGTTTGAAACTCTCTCGCGCGCTTTATGAATAGCTTACTGATTTGCAAGGACGGAACATGCATTACGATCTGATCATCCGCGGTGGACGCTGCGTCTTTCCCTGGGGCGAGGCTGAAGCAGATATCGGAGTTCGCAACGGCAAGGTCGCGTCGCTGTCCGTTGCCTCGACGGATGAAGCGGATCGGGTGATTGACGCGCGTGGCCTGCATGTTCTGCCCGGTTTGATCGACGCGCATGTTCATCTGCGTGATCCGGGCAAGCCGGAAGTTGAAACACTGGAAACCGGAACGCGCGCTGCGGCGCTGGGCGGGATTGCAACGGTTTTCGACATGCCCAACACGTCTCCGAGCATCACCGACGTGACGATGATCGACTGGAAGCGTGATCATATCCGCAAGACGGCCCATGTGGATGTCGGGATGTATGTCGGTGCGACGCGTGAAAATACGCCGGATCTGGCGGTGCTGGAGCAGCAGCCGGGTGTGTGTGCGGTGAAGGTTTTCGCAGGATCGTCCACCGGCAATCTCATGATCGAAGATGATGCGGGGCTTGAAGCGGTCATGCGCTCTGGCCATCGCCGCGTGGCCTATCATTCGGAGGACGAATACCGCCTTCAGGCGCGCAAGCCGATGTTCCACGAGGGTCAGCCTTACGAAACACATAGTGTGTGGCGGGATGTGGAATGTGCGTTCCTCGGCACGCGTCGCATCATGGCGCTAGCCCGAAAAACTAACCGTCCGGCGCATATCCTGCATGTCTCGACAGCGGAGGAGTTGGAATATCTGGCAGATTATAGAGATATTTCCACGGTCGAGGTTCTGGTGAACCATCTCACGCAGGTGGCGCCGGAATGTTACGAAAAGCTCGGTGGTCTGGCGGTCATGAACCCGCCGCTCCGGGACCGGCCGCACTGGGAAGCGAGCTGGAAAGCCGTGCGGGACGGGCGGGTGGACGTGGTGTCTTCCGACCATGCACCGCATCCGCTCGAGGCCAAGCAGCTTCCTTGGCCCAAATGCCCGGCTGGCCTGACAGGGACGCAGACGATCGTGCCCGTCATGCTCGATCATGTGAATGCGGGCCGTCTGTCGCTGTCGCGTCTTGTGGATCTGATGGCCGCTGGGCCCGCGCGCGTTTACGGGTTGCAGACCAAGGGGCGGATGGCCGTTGGATTCGATGCCGATTTTACCCTCGTGGACATGAAGGCAGAGCGTGAAATCACCAATGACTGGATCGTCACGCCTGCGGGCTGGACGCCATTCGATGGCACGCGTGTCACGGGATGGCCGATGGCGACGATCGTCCGTGGAACGGTCGTGATGCAGGACAATGAGGTTCCGGGTGCGCCAACAGGTCAGCCTGCCAAATTTGCGCCTTGATCTGGGCGTAGGGCGCGCAACGCTTTAATCAGGAAAGGGAGCTGTATGAGACGTTGCGTTGCCGCCAGCCGTAAGGCGGTGCTGTTTGGACTGGTTTTCGCAGGAATTGTTGGTGCCGGAACGGCACAGGCGGGTGAGGCAGCATGGACGGCTCCAAAATGTGGTGCTGAGCCGCAGGCGCCAGCCGTCAAGGCTGGGACGGTCGCGCAATATAACGAAAGCGTTGACCGTGTGACGGCCTATGAAAAGGCCGCCCGCGTCTATAATGCCTGCGTTGCGGCTCAGGCTAACCGCGAAGAAACGGCCATCAGCCAGGATGCCAGTGCGCGGATCGCGCATGTCCATGCGGGAAGTGCCGCCGTTCAGTCTCATATTGCGGCATCATTCCAGACGCTCTCCGCCAATCTTGCGGCAGCCGGGCGGAAGCTCGGCCATCACTGAAGCCCAGTTGGGGCAGTTTGCGACTCTTACTGCCCCATGCGTTCCTGATTCTGAAGCGGTGTCAATGTCGTCGGGCCTTCATAGGTCTGGCGGGCGACATTGGGCATAAGGTCAGGACGCGCCCAGCAGGTCGTACCTTCAAAGCTCGTCGTGCAGTAAGGTTGTGGCGGAGGTGGCCCGATCGGGCGGGCACAGAAACTCTCATTGTCATACAGATAGGCCGTGTTGCAGTCCTTTCCGGTAATGGCGGACGCGATACGGTCCGGCGCGCAGCCGTCAAGGGCGCAGAATACCAGCGGAAACAACAGGAGCGGGGCAGGCTTTTTCATGGCCGTCAGGATGCGTTGGGCCGCGTTAAGGAAGTCTGAATGTCGGTCGGATTTTCTGACGAAAACCGGTTTTTCAGTACTGCGCGCTACGCGAATATCTGTCCGGGCGTGTGAAGCGTTTGCCGCGACGGTTCGGCACCTGTATGGTTGTGCAAACAGTTTGAAGACCGATCCAGCAGGGGACCAGGTGGCAGACGATTTCATCACGCAGATTGACGAAGAAATGCAGGCGCAGCGGTTGCGGGCCATGGCACGGCGGATTGGTGCCGTAGCTGGCGTCGTTGTGCTCGTTGGTGCCATCGGGGGTGGTGTGTGGGGCTGGAACAGCCATGCGCGCCATGTCGCACAAAAGGCAGCATCGGCACGCTATTTCACAGCCATGGCTGCTCTGTCTGATCCGAAGCGGGACGCTGCGGCCATCAGCAAAGCCACCGCAACCTTGCAGGATCTGGCGGAGCATGGCCCTGCGGGTGCGCGCTCTTATGCTGCGTTGCGTCTGGCCGACCTTCAGGTTCAGGCACATCAGGACGCTGCGGCTCTCCAGTCATGGAAAAGCGTTGCGGATGATTCCTCAGCCGAACCGTCTCTGCGGGACATGGCGCGCTATATGGGCCTGAACGCCCAGACGGCCTCTCCTGCTGACCCGAAGGCGATCCGTTCGGGCTATGAAGCTCTGGCGCAGGGTGGTGGAGCATGGGCGCCTCTCGCTCAGGAAGGTCTTGTGGCGCTGGATCTGCGATCCGGCGCGACGGCCGACCAGCAGAAGGAAGCCCGGCGTATCCTGACACAGATCGTCAGCAGTGCAAACGCGACCGAAGGGGTGCGTGCGCGTGCGCAGGCCCTGCTTGAGACATTTGGAGACGCCGGTTGATGCGCCGTCCTGTTCTTTCCCGCTCTTCTCTCCCCGTGAACCGCAGGGCTCTGCTTCGGACGGCCTGCTCAGGCAGTGCGCTCGCAGTCCTCGGCGGATGCAGCCTGTTTGAAGACGACAAGAAGCCACCTCTGGCCGGGCATCGTGTCGATGTGCTGTCCACCGGGGCCGGGCTGACGGTTGATCACGACGATCATACGCCGATCAATCTGGGTCCGGTGCAGCCGGTTCGGGAATGGCTTCAGGAAGGCGGTCGTCCGTCCCATGTCGCGGTGAATGCTGCCTGGAATGGTCCGGATCTGGCCTGGAGTCAGGCCATCGGTGCGCCGACCGATCCATCCAGTTTCCTGTCCATGATCGCCATCATGCCGACTAATCGTGGCGCGATCCAGTCTCCTCCGGTGATTGGAAACGGACATCTCTACACGACGGACGCGCAAGGCGTGGTTAAGGCCTGGACATGGCCGGGCCGCCGCCTTGTCTGGACACGCCAGCCTGCATCTTCGGCAAGCCGTTCCACCAATATCGGTGGTGGCCTCGCGCTTGACGGAGACACGCTCTACATCGTGGACGGCGTAGCTCAGGCTCTTGCGGTCGACGCGCTGACAGGCAAGGTAAAATGGCGCGTGAGTACGGGAACGCCGGGTCGTTCCGCACCCACGATTGCAGAAGGCCTGATGGTCTTCGGAACCATTGACGAGCGTCTGATCGCGCTGAATGCGAATACGGGCCATCAGGTCTGGGCGTATCAGGCAACGGCGTCCGACACGGTCATTTTCGGCCAGTCCGCTCCAGCCTTTGTGGATGGTGTTATTCTCGCGGGCTTTGGCAGCGGCGATCTGGTTGCCCTGCGTGCGGCTTCAGGCGAGATGGTCTGGAGCGACAGTCTGGGTGGCACGAACGGCATGGGCGCCATGCTGGATTTCTCCTGCATCCGGGGCGCGCCGGTCATTAAGGACGGCACGGCCTATGCCGTGTCCATGTCCCGCGTGCTGGTGGCGATCGACATGCGTTCAGGCCGACGGTTGTGGGAACGTGAAGTCAGCGGACAGAGCCCTCTGGCGATCTGTGGCGACTGGATGTATGTGCTGTCCACGGATCAGCAGATTGCCTGTCTGGATCGTCTGTCCGGGCATGTCCGCTGGATCACGCAGCTTCGTCGCTTTGTCCGGGTAGATGTGGAAAAGGATGCCATCGCTTGGGTGGGACCGCTTCTGGTGAATGGCAAGCTGGTCTGCTTCTCCACCTTTCCGAAAGAAGGCATGGCGGTCGTGAACGCCGTGACCGGGAAACTTGAACTGACCCGCAAGACCGTTGCCCCGTGTCAGGTTCAGCCGATCGTCTGTGACGGTCATGTGCTGGCTCTGTCGCAGGATGCCGTTCTGCGGGCCTATGGCTGAACGAATGACCTCTGAGAACCTGCCCGTTGTTGTTATTGCCGGGCGCCCGAATGTCGGGAAATCCACTCTGTTCAACCGGCTTGTCGGCCGCCGTCAGGCGATCGTTTCCGACATGCCGGGCGTTACGCGCGACCGCAAGGAGGGCGAAGCCCTTCTGCGTGGCCGCCGTGTGCGACTGATCGATACGGCCGGGTTAGAAGAAGCAGCACCCGATACGCTGTACGGCCGGATGCGCGCTTCGTCGGAATCTGCTGTTGCGATGGCGGATCTGGTGCTGTTCTGCATTGATGCACGCTCTGGTATCACGCCTGCGGATGCCCATTTTGCAAGCTGGCTGCGGCGTCAGAACCGTCCTGTCCTGCTGATCGCCAACAAGGCAGAAGGGCAGGCCGGGACGAATGCGGCGCTTGAAGCCTATTCCTTGGGTCTTGGCACTCCGCTGGCACTGTCAGCCGAACACGGCGAAGGCATTGCCGATCTGATGGGCGAGATTGCCGAGCGTCTGCCTCCGGCTGAAAAACAGCGTCGTCGGGAAGCTCCCAAGAGCGAAGGCGAAGAGGGGAGCGAGGAGGACGAACGTCCGGCGGGTCCGCTGCGTCTGGCGATTATCGGACGGCCCAATGCTGGAAAATCCACGCTTCTGAATTGTCTGCTTGGCGAAGAGCGGATGATTACCGGTCCTGAAGCCGGGCTGACGCGCGATTCCATTGCAGTCACGCTTCATGACGATCAGGGCGAGATCCGACTCGTCGATACGGCCGGAATGCGCAAGCGTGCCCGCGTCGAGGAGCATCTGGAGCGTATGTCCGTTTCGGCTTCCATCGAAGCCCTGAAAATGGCGGAAGTGGTCGTGCTGGTGATCGACGCGACGCTCGGCGTGCATGAGCAGGATCTCCAGATTGGTCGTCTGATCGAGCGCGAAGGCCGCGCCTGTGTCATTGCGCTTAACAAGTGGGATGCGGTCGAGGACCGGAACGCGACGAAAAAGGCGATTCTGGACCGTCTGGAAATTTCTCTGGCGCAGGTCAGGGGTATTCCGGTTGTGACGTTCTCCGCACTCACGGGAGCGGGCGTGCACCGTCTTCTTCCAGCCGTGCGGGAGGTTTACGAGATCTGGAACTCGCGCATCTCGACGGGTGAACTGAACCGCTGGTTCGAAGATGCGCTTGAGCGCCATCAGCCGCCTCTGGTGGACGGTCGTCGCCTCAAACTGCGTTATATGACGCAGGTGAAGGCACGTCCTCCGACATTCCTTCTGTTTGGCACGCGTGCGGAACAGCTTCCCGATTCCTACAAGCGTTATCTGGTCAATGGCCTGCGTGAAACGTTCCACATGCCGGGCGTTCCGGTGCGCGTACAATTGCGCGGAACGAAAAATCCTTACGCGGAAAAGTGATTTTCTGTTGGTTTCGATATAGACCACACCCCTGATTGATCATTAAATACAGGACCGTCTGTTTCCGATTTCGGAACATTCGGTTCTGTTCCCCTCGCCGGTATGAGGGGATATGTTTGGGGTGACTAAGGGTATGGTTGGGATTGCTGCGTCTTCCAGCGAAGGTCTGTCGACAGGACAGACCCGCAGCACCGCACGGGCGACAACCCTTGGTATTCTGGCAGCGTTAGCGGGACTGATGTTCGGTCTTGATACCGGCGTTGTCGCGGGCGCCCTTCCTTTCATTGCAACCGATTTTCATGCGGGCGACGTTCTGCAAGGCTGGATCGTATCCTCTATGATGGCAGGGGCTGCGGTTGGGTCGCTATTTGCTGGTCGGATTTCGGTTCGGTTCGGGCGAACGGGCGCGATGCTCGGGGCCGCAATCCTGTTTCTGATCGGCACACTGCTTTGCGCTCTTGCTCCGGGCGCTGCGATCATGATCGTAGGCCGGATTTTTCTGGGGCTTGCGGTCGGTGTCGCGGCATTTGCAGCGCCGCTTTATATTTCCGAAATCACGGTTGAATCCGTTCGCGGAGCCATGATTTCGTTTTACCAACTCATGGTCTCTCTCGGGATTTTTCTGGCTTTCGTCTCGGACAGCCTGCTGGCTTCGGGAGGGCACTGGCGTTGGATGCTGGGTATTATGGCGGTCCCGGCCAGTTTCTTTCTTGTGATTGTTCTGATCCTGCCGCACAGCCCTCGCTGGCTGATGATGCGGGGGGAAACGGAGCACGCACGCCGGGTTTTGCAGAGCCTGCGATCCGATGAGGAAGTGGCGGAAGCGGAACTGGTCGATATTCAGTCGCGGCTCCAGAAAAGCAGCGGCGCGGGGATTGGGCTTTTCAAAAGCAACCCCAATTTCCGACGGACGGTCTTTCTCGGCATGTTGCTTCAGATCATGCAGCAGCTCTCGGGCATCAACGCGCTCCTGTATTACGCGCCGCGCGTGTTTCAGGCTGCGCATTTCGGAACGAACGCCGCCATCTGGGCGACGACCCTCGTCGGGCTGACGAATATGGCGCTGACGGGGGTTGCGATCGCCTGTGTCGATCGCTGGGGCAGGCGGCCGCTGCTGATCCTCAGTTGCGCGATTGCAGCTTTTTCTCTGGCGGGTGTTGGAACACTGCTGGCCGTCGGGGCGAACAGTTTTGAATCCCAGCTTCTGCTCTGCGGGTTTGTGCTTCTGTTCGTGGCCGGGTTTGCCATTGGTGAAGGGCCGCTGGTCTGGACGCTGTGCTCGGAAGTGCAACCAACGCGGGGACGCGATTTCGGGATTGGCTGCTCGACCGTGACGAACTGGGCCGCAAACTGGGCCATCTCCAACGTGTTTCCGCTCGGCATGGCCATGATGGGGGCGTCCGTGACGTTCCTGATGTTTGCCCTCTTCAATGGTCTTTTCATCGTTGTGACCGTATTGTTCGTTCCCGAAACGAAAGGCGTCTCGCTCGAAAAGCTGGAGGCCAACCTTTTTGCAGGCATGCGCCTGCGTGATCTGGGGCGCTGATACCATGACGACCACGACGGAAGACGAGCAACAACACGAAGAATACGACTCCAAACGCCATGCGGGGCTTTACGGGGCGCAGCGGATCAAGGCGATGTCGGCTGTTCTTCTGGCGCTTCTTCTGTCGGTTCTGGATTATGCGATTGCCAATGTGGCCCTGCCGCTGATCGCGGTGGATCTTCATGCGTCATCGTCGCGGGCCATCTGGGTCGTGAATGCCTATCAGCTTGCGAATCTGTCCTGTCTTCTGCCGCTGGCCTCTCTGGGTGCCCGCGTGGGGTTCGGACGGCTGAGCCAGTTCGGGATTTTCCTTTTCCTGATCGCGTCCGTGGCCTGCGCGCTTTCGCAAAATCTGCTGGAATTGACGCTGGCGCGCGCCTTACAGGGCGTGGGCGGGGCCTGCATCATGAGCGTGAACATTGCGCTCGTCCGTTTCATCTATCCGCATAATGAACTGGGGCGCGGGATTGCGCTGAACGGATTGTTCGTCGGTATCGGCGTGGCGCTCGGACCCACTCTGGGGTCTCTGATCCTGTCTGTTGCGACGTGGCCCTGGATTTTCTGGATTAATCTGCCACTGGCTCTGGCCGCTCTGGCGCTGGCACATGCGGCGCTTCCCCAGACTCCACGCAGCGATATTCCAACCGACGTGGTCGGCTCGCTCCTGACGGTGGCGTCGTTTGCCCTGACCGGTGTCGGGTTGGATGGGCTGATGCACGCCGATTTCGTGTCCGGTGCCGCAGTCACGGCTGCGGGTGTGCTGTGCTGGGCGATGCTGCTGCATTATCAGCGTGAGCGACTTGAACCGATCGTGCCGGTCGATCTTCTGGCGCGTCGGCCGTTTCTGCTGGCCTGTCTGGTTGGATTTCTGGGGTTCGTGGCGTCCAATCTTTACATTGTGGCGATGCCTTTCACGTTGGCTACGGCATTTCATCGCGGGGCGGGAACGATCGGCCTTCTGATCGCGCCATGGGCGGTGGGTGTGGCGACGATGTCTTTTGTAGTCAGCCGTCTGGCCGACCGTTTCCCGGCCTCAGTGCTCTCTTCGATCGGACTGTTCATTACTGCGAGCGGTTTCTGCCTGCTCTGGTTCCTGCCGACGGATGCAGGTAACTGGGATATCGCCTGGCGGACGCTTTTTGCCGGATGTGGCTTTGGACTGTTTCAGCCGCCCAACAACCGCGCCATCATGGTGACGGCCCCTCCCGGACGGGAGGGTGGGGCGAGCGGTATGCTGTCTGTTGCACGACTGGCAGGACAAACGACAGGAGCGCTCCTCGTTGCAGCACTGTTTACGATCTTCCCCCATCCGGCCTTCATTTGCCTCGGGGCGGCCATGACTGTGGCGCTGACGGGATCAATCCTCAGTCTGGGGCGGAAATATCTCGCAGCCTGAAGAGTGTGGTCGCGCGTTGCTCCACGCTTTCCAGTTCCTGCGTGACGGAGACGGACTGCCGGACCAGCACTTCAAGCGGCATTGATGGCGCATAATGCCGACCCGGATCGCAGAGCCAGACTTCGCAGGTTTTCGAACACTCCAGAAGCCACGGAATAATGCGTGAGGCCATGGATTCGTTGTAGCAGACGTCTCCGATGACCAGCAGGTCACAGTCCGGAACCGTTCCGATCAGATCACCGGGAAGCGGAGTAATGGTCGTGCGGTTCAACCCCGCATTGAGAACCGTGGCTTCCAGCGCCATGAAGTCGATATCGTTGGCCTGCACAGCCGATGCGCCAGACAGGGTCGCGGCAATGGCCGCCAGTCCACATCCGCAGGCCACATCCAGAACGCGACGTCCGCGCACAAGCTCCGGGTTGTCGAGGATGAAGCGGGCGATGAGCTGGCTTCCAGGCCATGCGAAGGCCCAGAAAGGCGGTTCGATCCCAATCTGTTCGAGATAGGTCTCGCTGGCCTGCCAGATCGGGGTGATCTCCGTTGCCAGATACAGGGAAATCTCGGGAACCAGCGGGGCCTGCTCAACGAGCGTATTGTCGCGGATAAAGCTGACGGGATCGCCTAAGGTGGTGATCATCCCAATACTCTTGCCGCGACGAAGCCTGCGGCCAGCACGAACCCGATGGGCACGTTACGGCGAAATTCCTTCAGACACGCCGGAGCATCATACGGGTTCAGCACCCGGACCTGCTGGAGCAGCATGGCTGTTGCAATGGCGAGGAACGGCCAGAAAATCCAGTGCAGATGCGCATGGATACCGACGAGCGCCAGAGCCAGAATCATGAGGCTGTAACAGGTGCCGATGAAGGAACGGGCGTTTTTCTCCATCAGGCGCGAGGTGGAGCGCACACCGATGCGGGCATCGTCATCCATGTCCTGAAAGCCGTAGATCGTATCGAATCCGAGCTGCCACAGGATGACGGCGCCATAGAGCAGCAGCCCGTTACCATCGAGCGTCCCGGCTGCTGCGGCGTATCCCATGGGGGCGCCGAATCCGAAAGTGAACCCCATGACGAGCTGCGGCCACCATGTGACTCGCTTGGCCGCCGGGTAGAGCGCGACGAGCAGGAGCGCGAGCGGGGCAAGCGCCCAGCAGACAGGTGGCAGGCAGACCAGAACGCCGAGCCCCATCAGGAGCAGCATCGCCAGAAGCAGCAGCCCCTGTTTCAGGGATAGCACCCCGCTGGCGAGGGGGCGGCCTGCGGTCCGGGCGACTTTTGCGTCGATGTCGCGGTCCCAGATGTCGTTCACGACACATCCGGCGGAGCGCATGACCAGAGAGCCAAACGCAAACAGCGCCGTGTCGATCAACCGCGTCTGGAGAGAGGCACCGGGGGCAAGGAACAGGCCCCACACGCTAGGCAGGAGCAGAAGCCATGTCCCAACCGGGCGGTCGAGACGGGCGAGCAGCGCATAGGAACGCCACGGCTCGGGGAGGCGGGCAATACGGCCGCTCAGATCAATGTCGGTATGGGCGCGGGTCTGGCTCATGGGAAGATGTGATGCTGTGTGGACGTGCTTCCGTCAATGGCTCAGGCGCGCTATCGGAAAAGGATGAGCCGATCCGATCCCCGTCTTTATGTGCCTGCGTCTGAAACAGCTTTCGTGGAAGGCCAGACTGTGCCGCTTCCACCGGGACAGGCGCATTATCTGGGCAATGTCATGCGTCAGGGCGTGGGAAGCCTTGTGCGGGTGTTCAACGAGCGTGACGGGGAGTGGAGTGCCGAGATTGCGGCTCTGAAGAAGGATCGTGGAAGCATCCTGCTCCAACATCGCGAGCGGGACCCCATGCCGACACAGGGCGTGGAGTTGCTGTTTGCGCCGCTCAAGAGGGATGCGACGGAACTTGTCATCCGCATGGGCACGGAGCTTGGCGTGACACGGTTCCGCCCTGTCGTGACGGAGCGGACCAATACGCACCGGCTCAATCTGGAGCGTCTGGCGGTGATTGCGACGGAAGCGGCAGAGCAGTGTGAACGGCTGGACGTTCCAGAGATCCTGCCGCCAGAGTCGCTGCGTGTGGTTTTGGCGGAGTGGCCGGAGGATCGCCCGCTGTTTGCCGCGCTGGAGCGTCGCCCCGGCGAAGACGCGAACGTGCGGGCCGCCGCTCTGCTGATCGGGCCGGAGGGCGGTTTTTCGGAAACCGAAGTGGAGATGCTCAGGCGGCATGGTGCCGTTCATGCGCTGAGTTTGGGGCCGCTTGTGCTGCGGGCGGAGACGGCCGTGTGCGCGGGGCTGGCCCGTCTGGCAGCGGGAGCCGGCGGTACGCCCTGAGGGTGACAGAACCGTCGGACCTGCTACAGTTCAATCATTATCGAACAACGAATTCAGACCGAGGCCAAACGCCATGTCCAATCCCGGAACGTCCAATGCTGCGTCGATCGAAAGCCGGGCGCAGCTCGTCGAGGCGATCGCAAGGGGTTGCAAACCGAAATCGGAATGGAAGATCGGGACCGAACATGAAAAATTCGGTTTCATCCTTCCTCAGGATGCTGATGGACGCGAGCCGCTCTCACCGCCGCCTTACGCGCCGCGCGGAATCGGAGCCTTGTTGGAAAAGCTTCAGGGCCCGGATTGGGCCCCCATCATGGACGGCGAAAACCTGATCGGATTGAAAGGGCAGAACGCACAGGCTGGACGGGCAATTTCGCTTGAACCGGCCGGGCAGTTCGAGCTTTCGGGTGCGCCGGTGGTGTCGCTTCAGGAAACGGAAGCGGAGATGCAGGAGCATTACGATCAGGTCCGCGGTCCTGCTGCGGAACTGGGGCTGGGTTTCCTGCCGTTCGGTTTTCAGCCGCTCTGGTCGCGCGATGAGATGCCGTGGATGCCCAAGAGCCGCTATGCGATCATGCGCAACTACATGCCGAAAGTCGGCACGCTTGGTCTCGACATGATGACGCGGACCTGCACGGTTCAGGTCAATCTCGATTTCAGCGACGAAGCCGACATGGCGCGCAAAATGCGGGTCTCTCTCGCCCTTCAGCCGCTGGCCACCGCGCTGTTTGCGAACTCCCCGTTCGTCGAGGGCAAGGCCAACGGGCTTCTGTCCAACCGTGCGCGGATCTGGACCGATACGGACAACCAGCGTTCGGGCCAGCCTTCGGTGTTCTTCGAGGACGGGTTCGGCTTCGAGCAATATGTGGACTGGGCGCTCGACGTGCCGATGTATTTCGTCTCGCGTGAGGGAAAGAACATCGACGTGGCAGGCTGCTCGTTCCGTCGCTGGCTTGCTGGAGACATTCAGGAGCCACTGAAGGGTCTGACGCCGACGGTTGGCGATTTTGAAGACCATCTGACGACGGTTTTCCCGGACGTGCGCCTCAAGCAGTTCCTTGAAATGCGCGGTGCGGATGCGGGGAAACTGGAGATGATGGTGGCGCAGTCGGCTTTGTGGGTTGGCTTGCTCTACGACCCCGCAACGCTGGAAGCGGCGGAAAAGCTTGTGCGCGAACAGCCTTGGAGCGCCTATCAGCAGCTTCGCGCCGAAGTGCCGCGTCTTGGGTTGGATGCTGCGTTCCCGGGTGGACTGAAGCCGTTGGCCAAGCGTGTGGTCCAGCTTGCGGAGCAGGGCCTGCGGGCCCGCGTGCGCAACGAGGCCAGCTATCTCGATCCGCTGCATCTCATTGCCGATGGTGGTCCGAATCAGGCACAGCATTGGCTGGATCTGTATAATGGTGCGTGGGGGCAGAGCGTGAAGCCGCTCTTCACCGAAGCCGCCATCTGATTTTATGAGACGGGACCTGCTGCCTACGTGACAAAACTTTCCGAGCTGACCGAACGCGAAATCCTTGCGCTGGCCATCGCCAGCGAGGAGGAGGATGGTCATATTTACGCGGATTTCGGCCAGATGCTGGCGGAAGATTATCCCGACAGCGCCGCCATCTTTCAGGATATGGCGGAAGAGGAAAACCATCACCGCCGGGCGCTGATCGACCTGTTCGTCCGGCGCTTCGGCAATCATATTCCGCTGGTTCGTCGGCAGGACGTGCAGGGGTTTCCGTCCCGTAAATCGGCCTGGCAAATGCAGAATCGCGGAATTGAGGCCATCCGGGCGCAGGCTGCCGAAATGGAGCGGCAGGCGGCACGGTTTTACCGTCAGGCCGCTGGACAGACGCAGGATGCGGAAATCCGCAAACTGCTGGGCGACTTGGCAACAGAAGAAGACCGTCACCAGCGTGAAGCGCGCCGTCTGGAAGACGAGCACTTGAACGATAACAGTCGTGACCGCGAGGACGAGCATAGCCGCCGCGACTTCGTACTGCGGATCGTCCAGCCGGGTCTGGTCGGGCTTATGGACGGCTCCGTATCGACGCTAGCGCCTGTGTTTGCAGCGGCGTTCGCGACGCACAGCCCCCATGCTGCTTTTCTGGTTGGGCTTGCGGCATCGCTGGGGGCCGGGATTTCCATGGGGCTGGCGGAAGGGCTGGCTGATGACGGAAAGCTCTCCGGGCGAGGAGCGCCGCTTCTGCGTGGGCTGATCTGTGGAGCCATGACGTTCGGCGGTGGCATCGGCCATACGCTGCCGTTTTTGGTGCCGGATTTCCGTCTGGCTTTCGGCGTGGCGCTCGTTGCGGTGGCGATTGAGCTTCTGCTCATTTCCTGGGTGCGCTGGCGCTATCAGGACACACCGTTCGGCTCGGCCATGGTGCAGGTTTTCCTTGGCGGGGCTCTTGTTTTTGCAACCGGCGTGCTGATTGGCAGTTCCTGAGACATGATGAACCGTTCCTTTTTCCGCGCGGCTGCTCTGGCGGCGCTGTTTCCTGTCTCCCTGCCTTGCAGTGCTTTTGCACAGACGGCCCCCGTGCAGCTTCGTCCCACGGATCAGGGATGGGTGTCCCGCATTGAAGACACGCTCGGAAAGGTGACGACGCTTCAGGCGCATTTTCGCCAGACGGCTGCGGATGGCAGCGTGACAGCCGGGACGGCCACGCTCGACCGACCGGGTCGGATGCGCTTCGATTATGACAAACCGAGCCCGCTGCTGCTGGTCGCCAATGACGGACGTGTGGTGTTTCAGGACCGCAGCGTCGATCAGGTCACAACCCTTCCGCTCGACCGCACGCCGCTTGGGCTGCTGCTACGGCCCGAGTTCAAGCTTTCAGGCGATGTGACTGTAACAGGATTCGAGCATCGGGACGGGCAGATCAGGATTCAGCTTGTCCGGACGCAGAGTGCAGGTGAGGGCAGTCTGACGCTCGTGTTTTCCGATGCGCCTCTGGCACTGGAAGGCTGGAGCGTTGTGGACGCGCAGGGACGCACGACCACGATTGCGCTGTCCGATGTGCATCTCGGCGGAGATGTGTCGCAATCGCTGTTCGTGCTGCCGAAAGCGGACTGAACTTTCAGTGCTTCAGTTCGCGTGAAAGCTCCAGCGCGCGGGCATAGACCGTGCGTTTGGGCAGCTTGACGATGCCCGCCACCAGAGCCGCCGCGTCCTTGACGGAATGGGTGGCAAGAGCCTCGCGCAGATGCGTGTCCAGATCGGCCGCGCCACTGTCGTCTTCGGCGGACGGGCCGATCAGGAGCGTAATTTCGCCGCGTGGTGCCGTGACGCGGAAATGTTCGAGAACCTCGGTGAGCGTGCCGCGCACCATTTCCTCGAACCGTTTGGTGAGTTCGCGTCCGACTGCCGCTTCGCGCTCGGGACCGAACACGTCGATCAGGTCTTCGAGGCTCTCGACCAGCCGGTGCGGCGCTTCGTACCAGATCAGGGTTGCGTGCAGACCCGCCTGTTCTGCGGCGCGCAGGGCAGAGAATCCGCTCTTGCGAGCTTCGCTGCGTGGGGCCGGAAAGCCCAGAAACATAAAGGGCAGGGGTGGCAGGCCCGAAAGCGTCAGGGCGGTGATGACGGCGTTCGGGCCGGGAATAGCCGTGACATGTATTCCGGCTGCAATGGCGGCGCGGACTAGTCGATAGCCGGGATCAGAGACCAGAGGTGTGCCCGCGTCGGAAACGACGGCATAGCGGGCACCTTCTTGCAGTTTTTCGATCAGGAACGGAGTGCGGTCCTGTTCGTTATGGTCGTGTAGTGTTCGGGTCGGTGTGGCAATATTGCGCGAAAGAAGGAGCTTTGCCGTGACGCGCGTGTCCTCGCAGAGGATCGCATCCACGGTGTTCAGGGCCTCGATTGCGCGTTCGCTGATATCGGCCAGGTTGCCGATTGGCGTTGCAACCAATATCAGACATCCACCTTCGGCCTGGCCCTGCGCTGGCAGGGGGGCGGCCGGTAACGTTTCAGCCGCATCGCTCAAGGGAGTTTCAGCGGAACATGACTTTTCGGACATCTGCATCCTCGGTGACAAACTCAGGGGCGTATTGTCGCCCCTTGAGCCGTCTGCGCAAGGGTGTAAGCACCGGCCTTGCCGCGGGAACCTTCCTGACCCTTGCCGCCTGCTCGGGTGGCGGGTCGTCTTCCGTGCCAGGTGTGGGCGGTATTCCGGGTGTTTCCGAAGGGCCGGGCGCCCATGATGTCGGGCTGATTCTGCCGCTGACGGGACGCAATGCGTCTTACGGCACGCGGATGCGCGATGCAGCGAAACTGGCCCTTTCCGCCAAGGGGTCGCCTGCACTTGACGTTCATGACACCAATGGGCCGGGCGGGACGGAACAGGCCGTGCGCGATGCGCTTGCGCGGGGTGACGCCATTCTGCTGGGCCCTCTGACCGCTACCGAAACTGCCGCCGCTGCACCGCTTGCGATCAATGCAGGCAAGCCAGAGCTTGCCTTCACCAGCGACTCCACGCAGGCCCGTCCGGGTGTGTGGGTGATGGGACTGACGCCGGAGCAGCAGGTGCGCCGGATGGTCGATGCCGCGCGGGCGACGGGTCGCAAGACTTTCGCGGCTTTCCTGCCGGACAATGCTTTCGGACACGCCATGGGAGACGGGTTGGCCCGGGCCTGCCGGGATGCCGGGTTGAAGGATCCGCAGATCGTCTTCCATACGATGGATGCCCAGAACATCGACGACGGGCTGAAAACGCTGTCCGCCATCGAAACACGTCAGCCCGCTGCGCCAGTGGTTATGGAGACGCCGTCTGGCCCATCCGCAATTGACCCGACAGGTGAGGCCACTCCGGACGCTGCTGCTCCAGGGGGGACTCCGTCTCCCGCCCCCACGCCTGCGGCGCAACCCGCGCCGATCCCGCCGCCGCCATTCGATGCTCTGGTGCTGGCTGATACCGGGCTGGAGCTTGGACGAGTCATCACCGCGCTTCAGGCCGATCATATCGATTCGTCGCAGGTGCAGATCATGGGGCCCGCGCTGTGGAAGGCCTTTGATGGCAAGCTCGGCGCGCTGCATGGCGCCTGGTATGCAGCCCCCGACGCGCATGACCGGTTAGGCTATGTCGCGCAGTATCGAGCCCTCTACAAACAGGCACCGTCGCCCGTCAGCGATTTTGCGTATGACGCGGCGGCTCTGGCTGGCAGTCTGATCCGGCAGGGCGGTGTGACGGTCGAAGCTTTGACGCGCCCGGATGGTTATATGGGTGTGGATGGCCTATTCCGCCTGCGGCCGGACGGACATGTAACGCGGGCGCTGGCGATTTATCAGATCCAGCGTGGTGGTGGTGCGCGCATCGTGGTTCCGGCTTCCCGGGATGTGGCGATTCGCCCAAGCTAAGACTGTATTTTTTCAAAAAAAAGCGCGTCCGTTCTTTGAACGGCGCGCTTTTTTTATGTCTGATCGAGAAAGCCCTGGTGCAGGTTCAGGCGGCGCAGGTCTCGGCGAGCGGCAGAACCGGGCGGATGACATGCAGGGCGAGCTCGAAGCTGGCATAGCTGCCCAGTTCATGGTTTCGGATCTGGTCGATCAGCACCCAGCGCATACCCTGTGGCCGCAGCATGTAAGCGGGATCGGGATTTTCACGGACCCAGACCAGAACATGATCGACAGGTGCGCTTCCGTCCACATTGATGATGTCGTGGGAGGCGTCTGCGATTTCTGCGTCGAAAACGCCCATACGCTGTCCCGCTTCAAGCCAGCGCAGCAGATATTCGCGATGACGCGGCAGCAGGCCCTGTCGCAGAGGCACGATATTGCTCGTGCTGCGGCTGTGAGAAAGGTCGTGAAGGTGAGCCACCTGCGCCATCAGGAAGTCCTCATCAAAAAGCCGGGCAGGGCACCCGGGCTGTGGTGATGAATTCAGGCTAGGGTTTAGAGGGCACGTTTCACAATCTTTAATAACGTCTGAAGAAGGTTTTGCGACACAAACCATCCCTACTGTGGCAAATCTGCCATGCTGTAAACGCATAGCTCAACAGGGTGTTGCCATATTCCGGTACAGGGATTTGTCCCAGCGACGATGCAACCAGAGCCAGGAGCCCGGGATTTCACGGATCCAGGATTCAAGACGGTCGTTGAAAAGCTGCGTTAGGGCGAGGACATCTTTTGCGCGATCATCCGTTTTTTCAGGCGAAAAGGGCGGATCAACCACAAGCACGAGTCTGGCAGGTCCGTCACGGCGCACATGGCCGGTGACGATCAGGGAATCATGTCTGAGGGCGAAGACTGCGGCGGCGGACGCTGTCATGGCGGAGCGTCCGAAAAGGCGGGCTTCGATTCCGTCGTTCATTTTCTGATCGCCCAGAACGCCCAGATGACCGCCTTTAGACAGGTGTTTCAAGGCTGAGCGTGCGCCTTTGGCCCCTTTGGGGAACATTGGCACATCCTGTCCCATGGCCTCCTGACGAAGGCTGTGGATCAGAGCGTCGACGCCGGGGTTGCTGGCGGCCCGGTAGAAGGAGGCGAACGGCATACCGTAACGCGCAACGACCGGCGGCATGAGTTCCCAGTTCCCGATATGGCCGGAAAAGAAAATGACGGGTCGCCCTGAAGCCTTTGCGGCTTCAAGATGTTCCGCGCCTTCGACGCTCCATCCCGCGCCGGAGGGGGTGTTGTGTTTCAGGTGGCCGATATGAGGGAACTCGCCGACCGTCCGGCCCAGATTGTCCCAACAGTCGCGCACGATACGTCGTCGGGCGAGGGCGTCGAGTTCGGGCATGGCGAGTTGCAGGTTCCGGTCCGCTATTTTCGAGACTGGCAGTGCTGGGCCGATCGTGCGGGCCACACCCCCTCCAAGATTCGAGGCTGTGGCCGCGGGAAGGGCGCGGATCACGGCCACAAGTCCACGGATCAGCAAGGTTTCCGCGCGGTAAAGAAAAGATGTCATGGAGTGCTGAACAGCAGATCAAGAAGGCGTTCGGGCGCTTTCGGATCGGCCCAGAGTAATTCGACGCTGATAACCTTCACTTGTGTGCGGAATGGAAAGGGCAGTTTCACGGCATCCTTCGCGGTCGTGACCAGTGTGGTACCCGATTCCCGGCTTAGGGTTTCGAGGCGCTGAATATCGCGGGGCGTGTAGACATGATGATCGGGGAACGGGAGTGCGCGGATAGGTGTGACACCGGCGTCCCGTAGCATGTCGAAAAATTTTTCGGGGCGCCCGATTCCTGCGAACGCCACGATCCGCCGTCCCTGAAGGGTTCGGATTTCAGGGCCGGGAACCAGTCTAGCCTGTGCGGTCAGGAGATGACGCGGAAATGTCGGGAGCAGGTTGTGTCTGTCGTCTCCGATGACGACGACGGCCTGTGCGCGGGAGAGCGCGTCCGGGATGGGTTCTCGGAGCGGGCCTGCGGGGAGGACGCATCCGTTGCCGAAACCCGTTATGCCGTCCACCACCAGAATGGAGACGGTCTTGTGCAGCGTTGGGTTCTGGAAGCCGTCATCCATGACGAGGCAGTCTGCCCCCTGACCAATGGCGAGGCGCGCGGTTTCAGCCCGGTTGGCGCCAATCCATGTCGGCGCGGACTGTGCGAGGAGGAGCGGTTCGTCGCCTACGTCGCGGGCGGTGCTGCGTCCGGGATTGACGTCAATGGGGCCGCGCTCACGTCCGCCGTGGCCCCGGCTGAGGATATGAGGATGGTGGCCGCGGTCTTTGAGGCGCTGCACGAGGTCGAGGGCGAGAGGAGTTTTGCCTGTTCCGCCTGTAGTGATGTTACCGCAGCACAGAACCGGAATGGGAGCATGAAATGTGGGCCGCCTGAGGCGGCGGCGGGTAAGGGTCGTGGCGACGAGAGAGAACGGCCTGAGAAGGCGGGCGGTGAGACTGCGCCTCGGATGCAGCCAGAAACGGGGTGGGCGACCTCTCATCGTTCAACCGTTCTGAGGATACGGTCTCGCAGGACGCTCACGACCGAGCGCTGCAATCCCGTGGTCCTGACGGGCGGGAGAGGGGATTTGAGCCATCGTGTGAGACACTCCACATCGTTCACGATCTGGATGGTATCAGAAATGGTGGCCATTGCCTCCCGCCAGTTCTCCATTTTCGGGCCGGTTGCCGTTGGAGTTCCCAGACGCAGCGGTTCGAACGGATTATGGCCGCCGCCTTTTCCGGTTAGGGAATTGCCCAGAAAACAGCGGTCCGCCAGTCTGTAGAACAGGCCTAGCTCGCCGAGTGTGTCGGCCAGCCAGACTGGGGTTTGTGGCGTTGGGTCCTGTCCTGAGGAACGGCGGGGAAGGCTGAAACGCTCTGCCAGTTCCGCCCCACGGGCGGGATGGCGCGGGACAAGGATGGTTAGAAGATCGGGTTGAAAGGTGCGGGCGCTTTCGGCGGCTTGAAGGACGAGGTCCTCCTCACCCGGATGGGTGGATGCGGCAACGAATATCGGACGTTCCCCAAACAAGGCCTTCAAACGGTTATATTCCGCTTCGTCATAAGGAAGGGGCGGGGCATCCTGTTTGAGATCGCCGTCTTCGTAGACCGGAGCGGCTCCAAGTGCGCGAAATCGCGCTGCATCTTCAGGGCCGCGGGCTGCTACCCAAGAGAGACGTCCCATCATGCGCCGTGCAGGGCCACGCAGACGGCCCCAACGTTGGGAAGAGCGGTCCGACAGGCGTCCGTTGACGAGCATGACGGGAATATCCCGGTCCGAACAAGCCGCGATGATGCCCGGCCAGAGCTCGCTTTCGACGAACACTGCGCCTTCGGGTTGCCAGCGGTTGAGGAAGCGCCTCAGCCAGCGGGGCACGTCATGCGGAATAAAGCGATGGATGATGCGCTTTCCGAAAAGCGGGTGGCGCGCGACGATTTCGCTCCCTGTGACGGTTGCTGTCGTAAAAAGAAGTGTCAGCTCCGGTCGGGCGTCGAGCAGGGCCTCGGCCAGAGGCAGAGCGCAGAGGGTTTCGCCAACACTGGCGGCGTGGAGCCAGAGAATCCGGCCTGTGGGGCGGCGGGTGTCGCCCAGCCCCATGCGTTCACGCAGACGATCGGGGAGTTCACGACCCTTCTGCAACCGGATGCGGAGCATGACAGTCAGGGCCGGGGCCAGCAGGGTTCCGGTCAGACGCCACAGATGCTCGCTCACGCCAGATTGGTGATGCCGCTGAATGCTCTCTGCTCGCCCTGAAAGCGTATTCAGTGCGTTCTGGAGGTCAGGGGCGCCTGGTTGGAAAAGGGGTTCGCCCAGAATGAGCGCGCCGCGTCCGAAAGGGAGCGGGAAGGCGAGACCGTCCCACGAGGGCAGACGCAGACTCGTGCAGGCCATGCCGACCGGCACCACGGCGCATCCGGCAAGGCGCGATAAGGCCACGGCGCCGGGCTGGACGTGTTCGGCTGGTCCGCGTGGGCCGTCGGGAGTGATGCCTACGATCGCACCGCCCTGCAGTTCTTTCAGGGCGGTCCGTAAAACTGCAGCGCCGCCTTTGTTCCTGCCGTTCTTACTGGAGGAGCCATGGATACCGATAATGCCCCATGGCCGGACAACATCGGCAATCAGCATGCCATCCGGATTGCGGGAAATCAGTACCCGTAATTGCAGCCGTGGCTCCTGCGAACGGGCCCAGAACCAGAGTGCGGGACTGAGCGTCAGGGAGCGGTGCCAGAAAGCAACCACAGCCCCCTTTTGGGGCGTGAGCAGTGTTTCGACCGCACGGGGGGAGCCGCTGACCTGCCAGCGCGTGGAGCGTAGGCAGAGTCCCAGCCACAGGCGGAGCAGGCGTGGAGACAGGGTCATGTCGCGTCGGGTAGCACGCGACGTTACAGGGGGCAAAGACCGGGCATTTCGACAGGCAGAGCCATCAGGCTGCCGGATGATTCATCTCAAGGGATGTGAACGTTACGCGCGCTGCATCGCTGTGACAGGGCATGTGCCAGCCGGTCTGCCCGGCAACAGCCTCGAACCACATGGCAGGAGCCGTTGCGGCGGCGGGCATGGCGAATATATTGCGGGTGCCATTCACAACGACGAGCAGCGCTCCGTCGGGTCGGGAAGAAAGACCGTAGCTAATGCTGCGGTCGGGATAGATGGTCCCGGCAACGACGCGGCGCGTTTCGGTACCATTATGAATGATGGCAATAACCTGCGAACGTTTGCCGTCAGCGATCAGTTGTACGACCGGTCCCCGCGCGCTCTGGATCTGGCCGATGATGACGCGCTGATTGCTGGGCCATGTGTCGATGTGCAATGTGGCGGTCATGTCCGCAGGAGTCTGCTGGGAATACCATGCGGTCCCTTCGCGCAGCACGGTCGCGGGAGCCGTTTGGCCGCGGATGGACGGCTGGAGCGCATCCGTCCGCAGGGTAATAGCGCCGGTCGCAGCATTCTGCTCATAGAACGGGCTGCGATAGCCCGCAGCGAGCGTAGTGCCGGGAACGAGGCGCAGTTTGAGGCGTGCCTGCGGTTCCTGAAGGGTAAAGCCAACAGCCTGAGGTGGGGCATGCGCGTCCATGGCCGATGCGGGAGCCAGTGCGGTGCTTGCCAGCGTGAGGGTTAGGCAGGTGGCGCAGAGGAGGCGGGGCAGGGACATGGGACGGTTCCTTCAGGTCAGCAGGCAGAAAGCGGTAACAGGCGTGTTCAGCGGCTCATGAGAACCGTGATCTGGGCGTGCTCCAGAATATGACGGGTGACGCCGCCCAGAATCATCTGACGCAGGCGTGAATGGGAATAAGCCCCCATACCGAGCATGTCGGCATTGAACTCCGTGGCAGCGTTCAGCAGGCCCATACCGATGTCCCTGTTGACGGCCTCAAACTCGCGGGATGTGGCGGAAATGCCGTGCATCCGCAGATAGGTCACGACCTCGTCTGCCCCCGGACCGCGGCGCTGATAATCCTGGCAGGTCAGAACCTGCACCGCTTCGGCCTTGTGGGCCCAGGGCAGGATGCAGCGCAGGGCCAGCGAGGCTTCGGGCGTTCCGTTCCAGGCAATGGCAATCCGTCTGCCGACCGATTTGGGCGGAGACGGCGGTGCGATCAGCAGAGGGCGTCCGCTGTCGAACAGGATGGCATGCAACGTCTCGGAAGCACGCGGGTCGCCGTCCTTGGCAAGATTCGGGACCAGCGTCATATCGGCCAGACGGGAGCGCCATGTCAGGGAGTCGTGCTCGGTTCCGTTGAGGACGTCGAGGCTTGCGCTGACGCCTTCTCCGGCCGAAGAGCCGATTTTCGAGGGCTCGATACGACGGATGCCATGTTCATGGACGAAAGCGTCGAAAGCCCTGCGGATCTTGATGGCCCGGTGCTGTGCCTCGGTGATGGCGGTGTCGATCATTTCATTGACCATCCCGGCCGAGATGCCTTCACCGGCCAGTGTTGCGACTTCGGACGGGTCCGATCCGACCACGACTGCGGACAGATGAGCGTCGAAACGGCGCGCGAAGTCCAGCGCGACCGACATGACGGCGTCCAGCTCATAAGTGCCGTTCAGGGGGAGAAGGATGTTCTTGATGTCGATAAGCATGGGTGAAGGCTCCCCGGCCGTAATTTTGTGACGTCGTTATGATGTATTTACGGATAAAGTCGTGTGACGTTCCATTGGTTTCCATCACGCGTCCACACAGCACGATCATGCAGGCGATAGGGACGGTCCTGCCAGAATTCGATAGCCTCGGGCAGAACACGAAAACCAGACCAGTTGGCGGGACGGGGGATCGGGCCGTCTCCATATTTTTCGTCCGCAGCCTTCAGGCGCTCCTCGAATGTGCTGCGTTCATCAAGTGGACGCGACTGGTCGGAAGCGATGGCCCCGAGGCGCGACATACGGGAGCGGCTGGCGAAATAAGCATCCGCTTCGGCTGCGGTAACGGCTTCGACTGGCCCCTCGATCCGAACCTGACGGCGGACGGATTTCCAGTGAAACAGCAGGGCGGCGTGCGGATTGGCGCGCAGTTCGCCGCCCTTGCGGCTGTCCAGATTGGTGTAGAAAACAAAACCCCGCTCATCCACGCCCTTGAGCAGCAGCATCCGCACGGACGGATGCCCGTCAGGTGTAGAGGTGGCGACGGCCATGGCGTTGGGATCGTTTGGCTCGGCGGCCTCCGCATCCGACATCCAGGCTGCGAACAGGGCGAAGGGATCGGCCTTCAGATCAATCAGGGGGAGGTCGGACATCGTGGGCTCCTTGGGATCGGCATGACGGAGCGGTGCAGGACCGCTTGATCTGTGATCATAACGCGACTGACGCCTTGCAGCTATCACGCGGCTTATTGGAGTAGCGTTTGCGGATGGTAACGCAGCAGGGTTGCGTCAGGCGCATTCCTGTTGTCTGGAAAACCCATGGCTTCAATATCCGAAGGCGACATCTGAGTGACTGAAAGGATGCCATGTTCCCGAAAACGGTCAGGAAGTTTCTGTCCGCCGGAGTGATGCCTTAATGTCCTGTCAAAAGGCAAAAAACCGGGCAATCGTCGCAAAGTCTTGTCTGTAACGGGCGCTTGTGCAACCACGACCCTCAATACGCCAACGCGATTCAGGAAATCACCATGTCTGAAACGGAAGACAATATCCCGGCACCCGTGACCGGAACCCTCATGAAGGGCAAGCGCGGTGTGATCATGGGTGTCGCCAACAAGAACTCGATTGCCTGGGCCATTGCCAGTGCCTGCGCGGCACAGGGTGCGGAACTTGCTTTCACCTATCAGGGCGAGGCGCTGGGCAAGCGTGTCCGTCCGCTGGCCGAGAGTGTCGGGTCCGAACTCGTCATCTCCTGTGATGTCAGCGATGACGACGCCATCAACACCACGTTCGACGAGATCGAGAAGGTCTGGGGCAAGATCGACTTCGTGCTCCACGCCATTGCTTTTGCGGACAAGCAGTATCTCCGTGGCCGTTATATCGACACGCCGCGCGATGCCTTCCTGCAGGCCATGGACATCTCCTGTTATTCCTTCGTCGCCGTTGCACGTCGTGCGTCCGCGATGATGAATCCGGGCGGATCGTTCCTGAGCATGACCTATCTCGGTGCCGAGCGCGTCATGCCGCACTATAATGTGATGGGCGTAGCCAAGGCGGCTCTGGAAGCCTCCGTGCGCTACATGGCCGCCGATCTGGGCCGCGACGATATCCGCGTCAACGGCATCTCCGCCGGTCCGATCATGACGCTGGCCGCCAACGGGATCAGCGATTTCCGCTACATCCTGCGCTGGAACCAGCTCAACGCTCCGATGGAGCGCAACGTGACGCTCAAGGATGTCGGCGGTTCGGGCATGTATCTGCTCTCTGACCTGTCCAGCGGCGTGACGGGCGAAATCCATCATGTGGATTGCGGCTACCACACGGTCGGCATGAAGAACCCGGACGCTCCGGATATCGCAGCGGTTGGTTCCGGGACCTGACATGTCGGACAACAGCTTCGGGAAGCTCTTTCGCGTCACCACCTGGGGTGAGAGTCACGGACCAGCCATTGGCTGCGTCATTGATGGCTGCCCGCCCCGCCTGAAGCTGTCCGAAGAGGACATCCAGCCCTGGCTCGACCGTCGTCGGCCGGGGCAGTCCCGTTTTACTACGCAGCGCCGGGAGGCGGATCAGGTCCGTATCCTGTCGGGCGTGTTCGAAGGCCAGACGACCGGCACCCCCATTTCGCTAATGATCGAAAATACCGATCAGCGCTCCAAGGATTACGGCGATATCGCAACCCGCTATCGTCCCGGTCATGCCGACATTGCCTATGACATGAAATACGGTATCCGCGATTATCGCGGGGGCGGCCGCTCCTCGGCGCGCGAGACGGCCATGCGGGTTGCGGCGGGTGCCGTGGCGCGCGTACTGCTGAAGACACTCGTGGGCGAGGGCGTGAAAATCCGCGCTGCTCTGACCGGCATTGGTGGTCAGACCATCGATCCGTCCCGCTGGGACTGGGACGAGGTGGAGCGCAATCCGCTCTGGTGTCCCGATGCGGGTTCCGTGGGCTCGTGGGAGGCTCTGCTCGACTCCGTTCGCAAAGAGGGTTCGTCGATTGGGGCGACTGTCGAAGTCGTGGCGGAAGGTCTGCCCGCCGGACTCGGTGCGCCGGTTTATGGCAAGCTGGATGCCGATCTTGCGGGTGCCATGATGGGGATTAATGGTGTGAAGGGTGTCGAGATCGGGGATGGTTTTGCCGTGGCCGCCCTTCGCGGCGAGCAGAACGCCGATCCGATTTCGCCGGGGCCGCAGTTCGCATCCAACCATGCAGGTGGCATTCTGGGCGGCATTTCCACAGGGCAGCCCATCGTGGCGCGTTTTGCGATTAAACCGACCAGTTCGATCCTCACGCCCGTTCCCAGCATCACACGTGATGGCGAGTCTGTCGAAGTGATGACCAAGGGGCGGCATGATCCCTGTATCGGAATCCGCGCCGTTCCTGTGGCGGAAGCGATGATGGCCTGTGTACTGGCCGATCATCTGCTGCGCGATCATGCGCAATGTGGCTGGGGCCGTTAGACCCCAGCCAGCACACGACGTTTTAGTGTTCGAAGGTGGCGTCCAGCGTGATGTTCGCCTTGATGACCTGCGACAGCGGGCAACCCGCCTTGGCTTTGTTTGCAATGTCGAGAAACTGTGTCTCGGACGCGCCCGGAACCTTGCCGCGCAACGTGAGATGAGACTGAGTGATGGCAAAGCCTTCGCCGGACTTGTCCAGTGAGATGGTCGCCTTCGTTTCCAGTGACTCGGCTTTGAAGCCAGCCTGTTCGAGCATCATGGACAGCGCCATCGTGAAACACCCGGCATGGGCCGCACCGAGCAGTTCCTCGGGGTTCGTGCCGGGCTTGTCTTCAAAGCGGGTGTTGAAGCCGTAAGGCTGGTCATGCAGAGCGCCGCTCTGGGTGGAAATCGTGCCTTTGCCGTCCTTGAGACCGCCGCTCCAATGGGCCGAAGCTGTCTTTTTGATCGTCATGATTGGGTCTTTCGCAATCTGGGTTTCGTAATCCAAACGCGATGCCGTTCGGATCGTTGCTCGACGCGATGTTCATGAAATTTCCCAATTCTGTGACCGCTATCACACACCGGGAAAATGCCTCGGGGGAAAACTCTTGGGATAACAACGCTTAGGGGCGGTTTTCTGCGATCAGCACTATATCTAGGGGCATTAACGAATTCCTTCCCTAGATATGGGATAGTTCGCATTCACAGCTCTTTGGATTTTGCAAGCGAACTTCGTGCTTGCGATCGGGTTCGGAGTGATGGAAATGAGTGCTCAAGATTTCAAAAATAGATGCCCTGCGGAGAGAGCGAATGACCCTTCATGACGTGACGATGGACGTGTCCGATCAGTCCGACCGACCGCATGATGTGCGTCCGCTTTCCGACCATCCTGTGGGCGAGACGCCGATTCCCGGAGATGCCAATTCGGCGGACATGTTCGACGATGTGGTGCAGCTTCCGGGCCATCATGCCGTACGCGTCGATCGTTCGCGCGATTCTCTGCTGACGGATTTCGGTAAGGCGACACTCAACAACCGCTACCTGCTTCCGGGCGAGGATTATCAGTCACTTTTCGCCCGCGTCGCCTCCTATTACGGCGCGGATGCAGGTCATGCGCAGCGGATCTATGACTACATTTCCCGCCACTGGTTCATGCCGGCCACGCCCGTTCTGTCCAATGGCGGAACCGAGCGTGGACTGCCGATTTCCTGCTTCCTGAACGAAGCCGAGGACAGCCTCGAGGGAATCGTGGGGCTGTGGAACGAGAACGTCTGGCTGGCGTCCAAGGGCGGCGGCATCGGGTCTTACTGGGGTAATCTGCGGTCCATCGGCGAAAATATCGGTCGCAACGGCAAGACCTCCGGCGTCATTCCCTTCATTCGCGTCATGGACAGCCTGACGCTGGCCATCTCGCAGGGTTCGCTCCGTCGTGGTTCAGCGGCGGTGTATCTGCCCGTCTGGCATCCGGAAGTGGAAGAATTTGTCGAGATGCGCCGCCCGACGGGTGGTGATCCGAACCGAAAGGCGCTGAACCTTCATCACGGCGTGCTCGTGACCGATGCGTTCATGCGTGCTGTGGAAAACGACGAAGAATGGGCGCTGCTGTCGCCGAAGGATCACAGCACGATCCGCAAAGTTTCGGCGCGCGGTTTGTGGATCCGGATCCTGACGGCCCGGATGGAGCAGGGCGAGCCCTACATCATCTATTCCGATCATGTGAACCGTGCGCGGCCCGAGCATCACAAGCTGGCTGGTCTGGAAGTGAAGACCTCCAATCTCTGCGCCGAGATCACCCTGCCGACCGGCATCGATCATCACGGCAAGAACCGCACGGCTGTCTGCTGCCTGTCCTCGCTCAATCTCGAGACCTGGGACGAATGGAAGGATGATCCGCAGTTCATCGAGGACGTCATGCTGTTCCTCGATAACGTGTTGCAGGACTTCATCGACCGCGCTCCGGATGACATGGCGCGTGCCAAATACGCTGCTGCCCGTGAGCGTTCGGTCGGGCTAGGCGTAATGGGTTTTCACTCATTCCTGCAGGCCCGGATGATCCCGTTCGAGTCCGTGATGGCGAAGGTCTGGAACCGGAAGATTTTCGAATATATCCGCAAGCAGGCCGATGCTGCGTCGAAGCATCTGGCAGAACTGCGTGGTCCGTGCCCGGATGCCGAGGAATACGGCTTTATGGAGCGCTTCTCGCACAAGCTCGCCATCGCGCCGACGGCCTCGATTTCGATCATCACGGGCAATGCCAGCCCCGGCATTGAGCCGATCAGCGCCAATGTGTTCCTGCAGAAAACGCTTTCGGGCTCGTTCTCGGTGCGCAACCGCCACCTGAAGAAAATTCTGGAAGAGCGTGGGCAGGACACGGATGAAGTCTGGTCGGCGATCACGCTGAACAAGGGCTCGGTGCAAAACCTCGACTTCCTGACGCAGGACGAGAAAGACGTGTTCAAAACGGCGTTCGAGCTCGACCAGCGCTGGGTCGTGGAACATGCCGCAGACCGTGCACCGTTCATCTGTCAGGCGCAGTCGGTCAATCTGTTCCTGCCAGCCGATGTACATAAGCGCGACCTGCATCAGATCCATTTCCAGGCCTGGAAAAAGGGGCTGAAATCTCTCTATTACTGCCGCTCCCTGTCCGTGCAGCGCGCCGATGCGGTGTCCACGCTGGCGGTAAAGAGCGACATTCTGGAAGACGAGAAATACGAAGCCACGGCTCAGGCCGCCCCGCGCGGCGAAATGAGCAGCGGCGATTACGAAGAGTGCCTGTCCTGCCAGTAATGGCGGGATGTGAAAGGACGCGATCATGAGCGACACCACCCCGATCTCCGGCACGCCGGACGAGCAGCATTTCGACCTGATGACCGCCAACCCGGTCTACAAGCCCTTCCGCTACCCTTGGGCCTATGACGCCTGGCTGACCCAGCAGCGTGTCCACTGGCTGCCCGAGGAAGTGCCGCTGGCCGATGACGTGAAGGATTGGCACCGGACACTGACGGCGGCCGAGCAGCATCTCGTCACGCAGATTTTCCGCTTTTTCACGCAGGCCGACGTGGAAGTGAATTCCGCGTACATGAAGTACTACAGTCAGGTTTTCAAACCGACCGAAGTGCTGATGATGCTGTCGTCGTTCTCGAACATCGAGACGATTCATATCGCCGCGTATTCCCATCTCCTCGATACCATTGGGATGCCTGAAACCGAGTATTCGGCCTTCCTGAAATACAAGGAGATGAAGGACAAATACGATTTCATGCAGTCGTTCAACATCGACAGCAAGCGTGAAATCGCCAAGACGATGGCGGCCTTCGGGGCGTTCATGGAAGGCCTTCAGCTTTTCGCGTCCTTCGCGATTCTGCTGAACTTCCCGCGTTTCAACAAGCTCAAGGGCATGGGGCAGATCGTGTCCTGGTCGGTGCGTGACGAGACGCTGCACTGCCTGTCCATGATCCGCCTGTTCCGGACGTTCATCCGCGAAAACCCGGAACTGTGGACCGCAGATTTCCGCGACGAACTCACGCAGGTCTGCCGCACCACGGTCGAGCATGAGGATGCGTTCATCGATCTGGCGTTCGAGATGGGCCCGGTCGAGGGCATGTCGTCGGACGATGTGAAGGCTTATATCCGTTTCATCGCTGACCGCCGCCTGACGCAGCTTGGTCTGGATCCGGTCTATGGGCAGGAAAGCAATCCGCTGCCGTGGATCGATGACATGCTCAACGCCGTCGAGCACGCCAATTTCTTCGAGAACCGTTCGACCGAATATTCCCGTGCCTCCACCTCCGGCACATGGGAAGAAGCGTTCGAAGGAAACGTTTTCAGCTAAAAACAAGGTCTGGAGAGGTCCTGACTTTCAGGAAGGGCTTCTCCGTCTCTCAGAACACGCTCTGCGGCGGCGGTGAAACGCCCGTCTGCTTCATGCAGAACCAGTCCGGCCCTAAGCCGGAAGATCCCCCGTCCGCCATAAACGGCGCGGACCAGAACCAGCTTCGCTTCGCGGCTCGCTCGTGGCCAGAAGGGATAGAACTGGATCGAGCCACACCCATTTTCCAGTAAAGTTCGACAGATCCTGTCCGCACTGGCGGCTGACAGGACGAATGTCAGCGTTCCGCCCGGCATAACCCACTTTATCAGGGTGCGCGCCCAGTCTTCCGGTGCGGTCGCTTCCGCACTCAGGGCGAGGCGGCGTCGGCTGTCGGGAGAGGGCGTGCCGTGCGGACTGTGCCAGGGTGGGTTGGCCATCACATGATGAAAACGACCATTGGCGGTTGGTGTGAGGGCGCGCAGGCTTTTGGGGATGTCGGGCAGATGGGCGTGGACCACCTGAATCCGCGTTTCACCGTCGGGATCAGCATTGGCGCGGATATTGCGCTCGGCCAATGCCAGAGTCTCCGGATCGGCTTCCAACCCGACTCCACGGACTCCCGGAAGACGCGCGGTGAGGCACAACAGGGCTGCTCCAGCCCCACAACCCGCTTCCAGAACCGTTTCGCCATCTTTTGCCGGGATGGAGGCTGCCATCAGAACAGGTTCCAGACCCGTCCTGTAACCTTCGGTGAACTGGTCGTAGCGCACGCGCCCTCCCAACAGCGATCCTTCTTCGTGGGCTGGGCCGGGAGCGGAAAATGCATGCCCGGAGAAGATGTTCGGAGGGGGCAATGGGTTGACCGTCTTCCTGCTGCCGCTCATATGGTCTTTCCAACCTGTCGTCCGGCGTTACATGGTCCGTTCGTTCTTGTCGCGACAGGAGAGAAAGAACGGGCTACGCCACATCATATCGTGCCCGTGCGCTCCTGGGCCAGCCCCCGGAGCCGTTGCGGGAACTGGAGTAATGACCCTTGGATTCTGCCGCACCGGACGTTTCTGCGACCGTTGATAAAGCTGTGCTCAGGGATGCAGGGAGCGAGAGCGCCCTTTCCGCTCTGTCCGCCTATCTGGAACAGGACATGCAGGCCTGCAACCGCGCCATCATCGCGCGGATGGAGAGCCCGGTCCCACTCATTCCGCAGCTTGGCGCCCATCTTGTTGCAGCGGGTGGCAAGCGCTTGCGGCCACTGCTGACGCTCGCCGCCTCCCGCCTGTGTGGCTATCAGTCGACTCCTGAAAACCAGCGTCATGTCGGACTGGCAGCCTGTGTGGAGTTCATCCACACCGCAACGCTGCTTCACGATGACGTGGTCGATGAAAGCAATCTGCGTCGTGGGCTGGCGTCGGCCAATGCAGTTTTTGGCAACAAGGCGTCCGTTCTGGTTGGCGACTTCCTGTTCGCACGGTCGTTCCAGTTGATGACGGCCGATGGCTCGCTCAAAGTCATGGCGATCCTGTCCGATGCTTCGGCGACGATTGCCGAGGGCGAAGTGCTTCAGATGGTGACGCAGAACGACCTTTCCACACCGGTTGAGCGTTATCTGGAAGTCATTCACGGCAAGACGGCGGCCCTGTTCGCGGCGGCCTGTCGCGTCGGCGCGGTCGTTGCCGATCGTCCCGAAGTTGAAGAAGTCGCCCTGGACCGTTTCGGCACCAATCTGGGCATGGCGTTCCAGCTCGTTGACGACGCGCTCGATTATGCTGCCGATCAGCAGGTTCTGGGCAAGACCGTTGGCGACGACATGCGCGAGGGCAAGATCACGCTGCCGGTTCTGGCGGCCTACGAAGCGGGCTCCCCCGAAGACCGGGCGTTCTGGGAGCGTGTCATTGAAAAGGGTGAGCAGACGGACGCCGACCTGCCGCATGCGCTGGCCCTGATCGAGAAGACAGGTGCCATTGCTACGACCATTGCCCGTGCACGGGTTTACGCTGCCGAGGCCGTCGAAGCGCTGTCCATTTTTCCGGATAGTGAATTGCGGCGTCTGATGGCAGAGACGGTCCAGTACACCGTCGACCGCGCCCGCTGAAGCGTGTTAGCCCCTGCCTGATCGGGCGGGGGCTTTTCAGCTGTCCGCTGTCATGGGCGGAACGGGGGCGGTGAGCAACTCCCACTTCCTGAAGCCGAGCCTTGCGGCGGCGGCTTCAAGCCCCGGCGCAGTATGCGGCAGCCGGGTCATCAGGAGACGGCCTTTCTGCGCTGTTTCTGCTCCGTGAGTCACCGCTTGAAGGACAGTTCCGACCTGTCGGGCAACGGCGGCAGCCGGGTCCAGCCAGCGGACGTCCTTCGGGGAGAGACGCTGGAAAGCATCCATCAGAAAGGTGTAGTGGGTACAGCCCAGCCCGACCGTATCAAGTTCGCTGCCATAAGGCTGCCCGAACAGGCAGTCCAGTTCGTGCTGAATGTCCGTATCCGCAATAACCTCACCCAGAAAAGCACGTTCCGCCAGATCAGCCAGCCTGCGCGCGCCATGAGTAATCAGACGGCAATCCGCAGCAAATTCCTGATGGAGCCGAAGGGTGTAGGGGCGTCGTGCAGTGGCGGAGGTCGAAAGCAGGCCGATCACGCGGGTTTCCGAAACCCGCCCGGCCCAGCGGATGGGGGGGACGCATCCGACCACCGGGATGTTGAGTCGTGCACGCAGGGCGGGGAGGGCGATCGTACTGGCGGTATTGCACGCAATGACCAGCACATCGGGCTGGAGATCGTTGCAGGCCGCGACCAGCAGGCTAACGATACGCGCTGTCAGCAGGTCATCCGGCTGTTCGCCATAGGGAAAGAGCGCCGTATCGGCGAGGTAGTCGATATGAAGAGCGGGAAGGAGATCGCGCAGGGCCTGCACGACGCCCATCCCCCCGATGCCGGAGTCAAAAACCAGACTCCGACCTGCTGGCACGGATGCGCCAGTCTCCATCAGGCTTCGGCTTTGGCCTTGAGGGCCAGCGCTTCTTCGGCGCTGCTCACGCCGCCATGCTTCTTCGACCAGCCACACGGATCTTCGAGGAAGCGGCGAACCTCGGCGCTGTCTTTTTCAGAGAAGTAGTTCGCTCCCGCACAGGCTTCCAGCACGTCCCACCAGGTGCACAGCGCATGGAGAGAAATGTCCATGTCCGCCAGCGTTTTGTGAGCGCCGGGGAAGACGCCGTAGAAGAAGACAACGAAGGTGTGGTTCACGATGGCTCCCGCATCGCGCAGGGCATTGGCGAATCGGATCTTGGATGCGCCGTCCGTCGTCAGATCTTCGACCAGCAGGGTGCGCATGCCTTCGGGCACATCGCCTTCGATCTGTGCGTTGCGGCCAAAACCCTTGGGCTTTTTGCGGACATAGGCCATGGGCGTCATCATCCGGTCCGCGATCCAGGCGGCGAACGGAATCCCGGCGGTTTCGCCACCCACGACGGCGTCAATGCTTTCATAGCCGATATGGCGGCCGATCTTTTCGACGGCCAGTTCCATGATCTTGGTGCGCGCACGCGGGAAGAAAATGATCTTGCGGCAGTCGATATAGACCGGGGACTTCCAGCCTGACGTCAGGGTGTAGGGGTCTTCCGGGCGGAAGTTGATGGCCTTGATCTCAAGCAGGATACGGGCCGTGGTGAGGGCCGCGTCGCGGTCCCACTGGGTGCGGCCCGCCATCGGGCTCTCGGCGAACTGGGTCATGCTTGTCTCCGCTGACGTCGTTTTCTCGTGGTTTACCGGCCTGTCGCCGGGAAGGGTAGGGGCAATATCGCGCCCCTTTCGGACTGTGTGAATTTTATCCGCTGCCTGTCAGTGTCACAGGCTGTTCCGATCTTCCTGCTTGCATGGGAGGCCGGGGAGTTCTAGGGAGGGATATCGATATTCATTCTCATTTACGGCAGGATCAGAAGTGAGCATAGAGACCAGCCGGATCGGCCGGAAATGCGAACGCGCTGTTGTCACGGCCTATCAGGAACTGCGAGAGGTCGGACAGCCGGACATGCAGGCCTTCGCCGCATGCACGACGCTGTACCGCATCCATCACCCCGAATCTTCCGTCAAGGAAGCCCGCCGCCTCGTGGCGGAATGGATCGACCACCACGTCGTCCGTCAGGCCAGAGGCCAGACCCCGGGCTGCGACTGCTGAATTTTGGAGAGGAGCCTTAGCTCCTCTCGCTCATCGGAACGAAACTCCGCTCTGCCGCACCGATATAGAGCTGTCGGGGGCGGCTGATGCGGACGGACGGTTCCTCGATCATTTCCTTCCACTGACTGACCCAGCCAACCGTCCGCGCGACAGCGAACAGGACGGTGAACATGCTTTTGGGAATGCCCAGAGCCTTGAGGATCAGTCCGGAATAGAAATCCACATTCGGATAGAGACGGCGGCTGACGAAATAGTCGTCCTCGGTCGCCACACGCTCCAACTCCATCGCCAGATCCAGCAGCGGGTCACGCTTGAGTCCGAGTTCTTCAATGACTTCGTGGCAGGTCGCCTGAAGAATTTTCGCCCGCGGGTCGAAATTCTTGTAGACGCGATGGCCGAAGCCCATCAGGCGCACCCCGGAATTGCGGTTCTTGACTTCATTGAGGAATGCCGGAATGCCGTCGCGGCTGCCGATGGATTCCAGCATACCCAGAGCCGCCTCATTGGCCCCTCCATGCGCAGGTCCCCAGAGGGCTGCAATGCCTGCCGCAATGCAGGCGTAAGGGTTCGCGCCGGTTGAACCGACAAGCCGCACGGTGGTGGTGGAGGCGTTCTGCTCATGATCGGCATGAAGGAGCAGAATGCGATCCATCGCACGGGCCAGAACCGGATTGACGCGGTAATGGTTACCGGGTCGGGCAAAGAGCATGTGCAGGAAGTTCTCGGAGAAGGACATCTCCTCATCGGGATAGATGAACGGTTCGCCGATGGAGTATTTATAGGCCCAGGCCGCGATGGTTGGAACTTTGGCGATCAGACGCCGGGCGGAAAGGTCGCGCGCCTCCGGCTGGGAAATATCCAGCCCGTCGTGATGGAATGCGGACAGAGCGCCTACGGTCCCGCACAGGATCGCCATGGGATGCGCGTCGCGGCGAAAGCCGTTGAAGAAGTTCCGGATCTGCTCGTTGAGCAGCCGGTGGGTGTTCATGTCCTTGCTGAAGGCCTGATACTGCGCGGCCGTCGGCAGTTCGCCGTAAAGCAGCAGATAAGCCGTTTCCGTGAAGCTCGCATTCAGGGCCAGATCTTCGATCGGATAGCCGCGATGCAATAGGACGCCCTTGTCACCATCAATATAGCTGATGGCGCTGGTGCAGGTGGCGGTGCTGCCCAGCCCGGGATCGAAGGAAAACACCCCTGTTTTCTGGGACAGGGCACGCATGTCCATGACGTCCGGGCCGATCGTTCCTTCCAGCAGCGGAAACTGGCGGCTGAGGCCATCGAGGCAAAGGGTCGCGGAACGATTTTCGGACATGCAGAAGATAACCCGCCTGAAATGTAAGAATGTTATTCCGTTTTATCTCTGAAAGGTTTTTTGTGTCCAGAGAGCGTCTCTGAACAGAGCTTTCAGGGCAAAAGAAGTGTGGCCGGCTGAATGGTCGACGGACGAACATCCAGCCAGTGTCCCGGAATGTCGAGAATTGTCAGACCCGCGAGCGGATAGCCCCGGGAAAGAGCCGAGAAACGCGTATTCTGAAGCGCCGGGCCAAGGAGGTCGCAGGCGAACTCACCGATGGTCGGATTATGTCCAACGATCAGAAGCGTTCGTACGGTTTCGGATGCGGCGTGTACGAGGCTGTAAAGCGTGTCCGGGGTGGCGGAATAGAGACTGTCTTCGATTGAGACTGAAGCCGCCTGATCCAGCGCGTCCATCACGCCCTGAGCCGTTTGTCGGGTGCGGATGGCAGGGCTACACAGAATTTGTATTGGATCGAGCAGATTGAGTGCAGCAAGCTGTCTGCCGATGCTCGCGGCCTGTTCGTGCCCTCTGGACGTCAGCGCGCGACTGCGGTCGCCGTCTTCCGTCAGGACGTGCGGGATGGCCTCCGCGTGGCGCAGCAACAGGAGGCGGTGCAGGGGCATCAGGCTTCCGAAGCCTTGCGCGCATTGGCGGCGATGGCTTCATGATGGCGGATGACTTCGTGAATGACGAAGGCCAGAAACTTTTCGGCGAAATCCGGATCGAGATGCGCATCGCGGGCGAGCTGGCGCAGGCGTTCTATCTGCCGTGTTTCGCGGGAGGGGTCCGCAGGCGGCAGGTGGGCGCGGGCCTTGAGCTGTCCGACTTCCTGCGTACAGCGGAACCGTTCCGCAAGCATATGGATCAGGGCGGCGTCGATATTGTCGATGCTGCCGCGCAGGCGTTCGAGTTCAGCCAGAGCAGGATCGGGAGTGCGGGATGTGGAAGACACAGGCTCAGGGCTCATTCAGATCAATCCATGCAAGATGGCCGCCTTTTCCGGCGCCAAGATCGGTAAAGACGGCCGTGCCCCCCAGACGTCCCGTTCGGCGCCAGGGGCGTCCGTCGGTCGAGCGGCGGTCATGGCCGACATACACCGTCATCCCTTCTGGGATACGGTTGATCCAGGTCAGGCGGCGTTCGGGATAGCCATCCGGCTGCATGCGGCCGGTGGTTTCTCCAAAAAGGGCGCGGGACAAGGGCGCGGACATCTCGCCCAGACCCGGCACGGGGGAGTGGGACAGCATGGCGGTATGAAACCCTCCATGGACGAACAGCGAGCGCCCGATCCGCAGCCATGTCGGGGCCTGATCGATTGCCCTGTAGATGCGTTCGGGGAGGCCGTCATATTCCGGCAGCGAAATCTGACGCAGCGTTTCCTCAAGCGGCGGATCACGTCTCAGGCGACGGCCTTCAAGGGCGCGGCCGAGTTTGCGGTCATGATTGCCGAGAATGAAAAGCCCGCGCTGCTGCTCCAGAAGATCGAGCATCAGCTCCATCACGCCCGCGCTGTCCGGTCCGTGATCGACGAGGTCTCCAAGCTGGATGACGAAGCGTTCCGTCGCCGTCGCATGCCGAAAAGCATTCAGATCGCCATGCACGTCCCCCACCACGCGAATGCCGTGTTCACGGATTCGCGTCATGACAGGGTCGGGAAGGGGAGGATCAACGAAGATGGCGCGTGCTTTCTGATTTTCCTTCTATCAAAGGGCCAGAACGGTCCAAGGTCAATTTATCTGTTTGAGAAAATTGACCTTAGCCGTCCATCAACGCGGCTGCGCGCCCCAGATCGACTGACAGAACCCGGCTTACACCACGCTCCTGCATCGTGACACCATAAAGACGATCCATATGCGCCATCGTCAGCTGATGATGCGTCACGACCAGAAACCGCGTTCCGGCTTCCTTGGTCATGTCGGACAGGAGCGAACAGAACCGCTCCACATTGGCGTCATCGAGCGGCGCGTCCACTTCATCGAGCACGCAGATCGGGGCCGGATTGCAGCGGAAGGTCGCAAAGATCAGCGACAGTGCGGTCAGGGCCTGTTCGCCACCCGATAGCAGGGACAGCGTGGAGAGCTTCTTGCCCGGAGGCTGCGCGAAGATTTCCAACCCGGCTTCCAGCGGGTCATCGCTTCCGACCATACCCAGATGGGCGCGTCCGCCGCCAAACATCCGGGCGAACAGGGACTGGAAATGCCGGTCCACTTCCGAAAAGACGGCCAGAAGGCGCTCACGTCCTTCGCGGTTGATCGTGCCAATCCCGCCGCGCAGCCTGTTGATGGCAGCCGTCAGTTCAGCGTGCTCGCGGGCGATGGTTTCCGCCGTCTCGCGAGCTTCCTCGAATTCGGCTTCGGCGCGCAGATTGACCGCACCAAGGTCTTCGCGCTCGCGTGTCAGGCGGGAGAGGCGCCGGCGGGTCGCGGTCTCGGCCTGTTCGGAGAGGTCGGACGGATAAGCCGCACCCTGAGCGCCGCCTTCCGGGGGTTCGCTATCGGCCAGCAGGCGCTCTCGGGCGGCAACAGCCTGTTCCGCGCGTTCGGTCAGACGTGCGATCGCCTCACGCCCCGCAGCCAGCGCCAGATCGGCGTTGCGGCGCTGTTCCTGTGCTTCAAGCCCGGCTGCGCCCGCTGCCTCATCAGCAGCCCGTGCCGCATCGTAAGCGCTCTGGGCGTCCATCAGAATCTGGTCGTGTCCGGCGAGTTTGCGCTCCAGTTCGGCAGGAACTGCGCTGACTGTCTGGAAGCTGGTGTGCAGTTCGTCCCGTCGCTCCCGCAGATGCGTAAGGCTGGCTTCTCCGGCCGCGATCTGGCTGCCCAGCACCTCAAGTCTGGCACGGATCGCAGTCAGCGCGCCGGTCAGGCGAACGTCCTCAAGGGAAAGGCGCCCGCTTTCGGCTCGGGCGCTTTCAAGAAGATGCCGGGTTTCATGGAGCGGGGCCGTGGCGTCCAGAACAGACTGTTCCAGCAGTTCGGGTTCGGGACGATCCGCCAGCTCGGCCATTCGTTTCGCATGGTCGTCCTGCAGGCGGGTGACGAGCGCCTGAAGCTCCGTCTGGCGCGGTTGCAGTGCGGAGCGGCGGGCGAGTGCGGTTGCGGCGGTCTGGTTCAGAGTCTGGAGTTCGCGCGTCAGGCGCTGGGTTTCTTCACGGCTGTTTCGTGCGGTTTGTGTCGCCGCATCCGCCACAGATCGTGCCAGATCGAAAACCTGCTGCGAGGTTTCGGCGGCGGTCCTCAGGGCGGAAATGTCAGGACGGTTTTCCTGCTGTTGAAGAGAGGCACGCTGTTCTGCAAGACGGGCCTGCTCCAATTCCAGCCGCGCTACGGCTTCATCCAGATCCCGCAGACGCGCCAGCGTGGTGTCGTGGCGCAGAAGAGCCTGATCCAGAGTCCGGGCGGCGGTATCGGCGGCATTTCGGGCGTCCTGAAGTCTCGTTCCCGCCACCCGGAGCGTTTCGCGGGCGGCTTCGGCATCCTTTGTGCTGTTTCGGGCCTGCGCCTGAAGGTTCTCGGGATCGGGATGGGCGGCCAGTTCGGCTTCTGTCTGCGTGACGCTGGTCTGTGCGGCTGTCAGCGCGCCTTCCGCGTCTTTCAGGCGTTCGCTGGCCTGTTCCCAGTGGGCGAGCGCAAGGGCCGCTTTCTGTTCCATCCGCGACGAGACGGTCCGGGCTTCGGCCAGTTGGGGTTCGAGTGTCGCGCGTTCCTGTCGCAGGACGGTGAGAGCCACTTCCGCCCGCTCGCGGGCCTGCAAGGCTGCGGCACAACTTTCTTCCAGTGCGGGCTGTGAGGCAAGATGGGACTGAAGAAGCGCGCGGGCGTCCGTCAGACGGCGACGCTGCTCCAGCCGTGCCGCACCGGAATCCGGGGCATCGGCCGAGCGTGTGAAGCCGTCCCAGCGCCAGAGCGCCCCGCTGCGGCAGACCAGAACCTGTCCCGGCTGGAGAGTTTTTTGCAAATTAGGCCCTGCGGACTCATCGTCCAGCAGGAAAGCGGCGTCCAGACAGCGTTGCAGCGCCTCAGGAACCTGAACCAGCATCGAAAGCCGAGCGCAGTCCCGCAGTTTTGCAGGGGTAAGCCGCTCCAGAGAGCGCCAGCGCCGATCGGCTGGAACATTATCCGGAGCGAGGGAGGCATCCAGCCCGTCCGCCAGAACTGCTGCGACGGCCCGCGCCATGTCTGCGGGAAGGTCCAGCACATCTTCAAGCGGGTCGGGCTGCGCGGCCACGGCATTGAGGCTCTGCTCCAGCCCTTCACACTCGCCCTGTGTGCGCAGGATCAGCGTTTCCAGCACGGAAAGTGCCTGCCGGGCCTGTCCCTCCCGCTCACGAGCGGTCGTGAGGGTGGGGTCTGCGTCCGCAAGAGACTGTTGAAGGGTTTTCAGGCGCTCTTCCGCCTGCATCACGGCATCGCGGACGTCCTGAACCGTCTGTTCGGGAACCAGAGCGGTTCGGGCTGTAGCCTCCGCCGTTGCGGCGATCTGTACTTTCTGGCGCGCCTGATCGCGTGTCTGGCGGCTCTGTTCGACGGCCCGCAGCAGCGTTTTATGGCGTTGAGTGCCTTCTTCCGCTGCCGCACGGGCTTCCAGCCAGATCGTGCCAAGGCGTTCCTGTTCCTGCCTTGCCTGCGCTTCCTGAGCGTGGGCTTCGCTTAGCGCCAGTGTTGTGATGTCACGGTTTTTTTCAAGATCCGTTCGGGCCGTCTCCGTCAGCAGACCGGCTTGAGCAGTCTCACGCGTTGTCCGATCCTGCGTGATCTGGGTCTGCGTCGTCTGCAAGCGTCTGTCCAGATCGGCTTCCGTAGCTTCCAGCGCCTGAAGACGATTGTTGCCGTCTGTCAGCGCCCGTCCGTCCAGTTCTGCTTTCAGGCGTGCCTCCTGCAAGGCCGTTATACAGTCTTGTTCCCTGCGGCTGTCGGCTTCGGACTGTTCCTGCATCGAGGCGGCATTCTGGCGCAGCGCGTTCAGCGTTGCATCATCGGGCGTGGCTGCGTCCAGAGCAGCGATTTCCACCTGAATCGCGTCGAGTGCGCTGGCTTCCGTATCGAGCCGCAGTGTCAGGGCCTCAAGCCCTTCCACCATCGCATCCCTGCGGATGGCTTCGGCATCCCGCAGACGGATTGCGTCTTCCAGCGCAAGCGCCTGCTCCTTTTCGAGCGCATCCAAACGCTCGCATTCAGCGCTGCAGGCCAAGCGAAGTTGCGGGAGCGCAGCTATCTCTGCTTCAAGCGTCTCACAGTCTGCGGCAGTCGTTTCCTGTGTCGCCCAGTCCGCCGTCAGACTGGCATGGCTTCGGGCCAGATCCCCTTCCGCCTGTTCGAGGCGCAGGCGTGTTTCGGACTCAGCCTGTCGGGCGCGGTCGAGATCCTGTTTCAGGGTCTCAGATTGTACTTTCAGGCGTTCAAGCGTACTGCGCAGACGGTCCGTTTCCTCGCGCGCCTGCGGGGCGGCCTTGCGGGCTTCGAATTCGGCGATGGCTGCGGTTTCTGCGGTGCGCTCGGCTTTTTTTAGATCTTCGCGCGCCTTGGCCAGATCGTCTCGGCTGCGTTGCACGGCCAGATTGGCGCGGGCATGAAGCAGGGCGTGAAGCGCGGTTTCCGTCTCGCGGATTTTTTCGGAAAGCTCACGGTATTTCCGGGCCTGAACCGTTTGGCCTTCGAGGCTCGCAAGCCGTTCCTCAAGTTGCAGACGCAGATCTTCGGCGCGGGAGAGATTGGTTTCGGTCTGGCGGAGTTTGAGTTCGGCGTCGTGGCGACGGGCATGCAGACCTGTGATGCCCGCGGCTTCCTCCAGCAGCAGTCGCCGTTCCTCGGGCTTGGCGGCGATGAGCTGGCCAACGCGGTTCTGGCTTATGATGGCGGAGCTGCGTGCGCCGGACGCCAGATCGGCGAACAGGGTCTGAACGTCACGCGCGCGCATGACGCGGCCGTTGATGCGGTATTCGCTGCCCGATCCGCGTTCGGCCCGGCGGCTGATTTCCAGCTCCTCCGCGTCCTGAAACGGCGAGGGCGCCAGTCCTGCCGCATTGCTGAGATGCAGCGTCACCTGTGCGATGTTTCGGGCCGAGCGGGCGCCAGTCCCCGCGAAAATCAGATCATCAAGCTCTCCGCCCCGCAGGGCGCGGGCGGAGGTTTCGCCCATCGCCCATCGCAGACCTTCGACGACATTGGATTTGCCGCAGCCGTTCGGCCCGATAATCCCCGTCAGGCCCGGAAGGATATCGAGACGCACCTCATCGGCGAAACTCTTGAAACCGCCAATGCTCAGGCGGTCGATCGTCGTGGTACGGCTCGACATCAGGGGAGGGAAATACCGGTCCTAGAGAGGTGGATCAGGACGCCTTGGCGACGAGATCGGCAAACTTTTCGTAGGTTTCCGGGTCCTGGTCGTAATGCGTATTGTTGAAGCGGAAATACGGCGTACCCTGGATATTGTAGGTGTCCGCATCCTTCTTCACCTGATCGAACAGCGCTTCGGCGAAGGCATTGTCCTTGCTGATGGCGTCGAACTGGGCTGCGGAGACGCCTGCGAGAGCAGACATCTGCTGAAGGCGCTGCATCGGATCGCCACCTGCGGCGAAAGCCCACTGCATCTGGCTGGAGAACAGGGCCTCAATGAACGGAACGTAGCGTTCTTCCGGCAGGGAGCGGGCCACCATAGCCGCCGTCAGGCCCACGCGATCGCCGCAGAAATCATGGAACTGATAGCGGATCTTTCCCGTGTCGATCAGCTTTTCCTTGATCTTGGGGAATTCTTCCGTCGCGAAATGCGCACAATGCGTGCAGGTCAGCGAGAACCATTCCTGCACCAGAACCTTGGCATTCGGGTTGCCGAGAATGCGCGGGCTCAGCCGGGCGTCAGTGGAGCTTGCATCGGCGGCGTGGGCCGTACCAACAGCGGTTCCCGCAACAGCAAGAACCGGAGCGGCGGAAACGAAAAAGCGGCGGGAAAGGGAAATACGGGTCATTCAGGAAGCCTTTGCGACTGCTTTTGCGAAATCATCATAACTCCCGACCACGTCAGGCGCGGGAACATCATTGATGCGGAAATATGGCGTGCCCTGGATCTGGAGGAAAGCGCCGTCGTGATCCTGCTTGTTGATAATGGCCTCACGCAGGGCATTATCCGCGTTGATCCGGTCAAATTCTGCAGAATTCACCCCGAACAGGGCAGCACGCTTCTTCAGTTCGGCAACCGGATCGATATTCTGTGCGAACGCCCACTCGTCCAGATGGTCCAGCAGATCCGTCACGAAGGCTTCGTAGCGGTCCGCCGGCAGGGAGCGGGCTACCATGGCAGCCAGCAGGGCGACCTGATCGATCGGGAAATCATGAAAGCGGTAACGGATCTTTCCTGTGTCGATCAGATTCTTGCGGATCTGCGGAAAGATCTCTTTCGAAAAATGGGCGCAGTGCGAACATGTCAGGGAGAACCACTCGTCCACGATGATCTTCGCATCCGGCGAGCCGATAACGCGTGGTCCCATGCGCGGGTCGCTGGCAGGCACATCGTCTGCGTGGGCGAAGGGCGCGGCCACTACAAGGGCCATTCCGGAGGCGAGGAGAGTACGGCGGCCGAGAAGCTGGGCGGCAGGCATGAACGGGGCTCCGCTGGAATCGATGGAGATACTCGAACGACGAACGCGCGGCTCCGTCAAGAGCCCCGGTCGTCTTCCTGTGTCTTGAGAGCGGGAAGAGGCTTGTTTTCCCAGCCTTCCGGAACCCGCATTCGCAGGGCACGGATATGCCGGGCATCCGCATCCAGAACGCGGAATTCAAGACCGCTTTCATGCGTCAGAACCTCGTCCCGGGCCGGGACATGTTCGGCCAGACGGAACACCAGACCACCCACCGTTTCGATTTCGGCTTCGCGTTCGGCATCCGTCAGGACAGCGCCGAGCCGCTCCTCAAGTTGCCGCACGGGAAGGCGGGCGTCGATATCGAAGGACCCGTCCGGACGCTCCACCCACATGGTCGTCACCGGGTCATCATGTTCGTCCGAAATATCGCCAACGATGGTCTCAATCAGATCTTCGATCGTCACGAGCCCGTCGATGCTGCCATATTCGTCAATGACGAGGGCCATGTGCATCTGGCGCTGACGCATCTGGAGCAGCAGGTCCAGCACCGGGATCGTGGGCGCGATCATCAGTGGCTGACGGAGCAGCGGGCGGATGTCGAAGGCGTCCGGTTCGCCGACATAGGCAATCAGATCCTTCACATGGATCATGCCCGCAATGTCGTCGAGCTGGTCGCGATAGACCGGAAGGCGGGAGTGGTTCTCCCGACGCATCAGATCCAGCGCTTCTTGAAAAGGCAGGGCCTCGGGCATGGCAATGATGTCTGCACGCGGGATCATGACGTCATCCGCCGTGATGTCGCGCAGACGCAGCACGTTCATGATGAGGGCACGTTCCTGCCGGTCGAGTTCGGGCTCGTCGCTGGAATCCTCAGTCGGCTGGCTGGCTTCGTGAACGAGGGTCGCGATAGATTCGCGCAGGCCCTGATCGCGGTTGCGACGGTTGAATAGTCCGAAAAGTCCGCGTGAGGAGCGGCTTTTGCCCGACTCTTCCGATAAGCGGTCGTTGGTATCGTCACTCATATCCGGACACTCCCCGCCATCTGCCCGTTGCCCTGCTGCCATGGATCGCCAAAGCCGAGGGAGCGGAGCGTCCGGGTTTCGATGCCCTCCATTTCCCGGGCTTCACCGGGATGATGGTGGTCATAGCCAGCGAGATGCAATGCGCCATGCACCACAAGATGCGACAGATGCGCCTTCAGCGAGCGTCGTGCGGCGTCTGCTTCCCGGCGGACAGTTTCGTAGCCCAGCACGATGTCTCCGCCATGCTCCGGCGAAAGCGGCTCGAACGTCAGGACGTTCGTGGGCTTGTTCCTGTCCCGGAAGCGCGCATTGAGGCGCTTGACGACCCGGTCCGTTGCCAGAAGGATCGAAGGGGCCGGAGACTGCGTGAAATCGAGGCCGCCCTGACGGGCGACCGCGATGAGAGCGCGCCGGATTGCACGCTCCGTTCCCGGCACCGAGGCGCGCCAGCGCGCGTCCTCGATAATGATGTCAGTGCCGGCGTGTCGACTTGGAGGTTCCATTGTTTTCCCGGCGCAGCCTGTTCCGGAACACGTCCCGGGGGGCTGGCGCTTTCTGTTCATAGGCATCGACGATACGGGCAACCAGCGGATGGCGCACCACATCTTCGGAAGAAAAACGCGTTATGCCGATTCCCTTGATGCCTTCGAGGGTCTCGACCGCTTCGCGCAGACCGGATGATACACCATTCGGCAGGTCGATCTGACTCAGATCGCCCGTAATGGCCATGCGTGTGCCTTCGCCCATGCGGGTGAGGAACATCTTCATCTGGGCTGCGGTCGTATTCTGGGCTTCGTCCAGAATGACGTAGGAATGAGCAAGCGTGCGTCCACGCATGAAGGCGAGCGGCGCCACTTCGATCTCACCCGTCCCCATGCGGCGCACCACCTGATCGCCCGGCATCATGTCATGCAGGGCGTCGTAAAGCGGGCGCAGATAGGGGTCGATCTTTTCGCGCATATCGCCGGGCAGGAAGCCGAGGCGCTCACCAGCTTCGACGGCCGGTCGTGACAGCACGATCCGGTCCACCTGTCCCGCGAGCAGCATGCCAACGGCCTGTGCGACTGCGAGATAGGTCTTGCCCGTGCCAGCCGGACCGATGCCGAACACCATGTCGGTATTGGCCAGCATTTCCATATAGGCGGCCTGACCGTGCGAGCGCGGCGCGATGACACCGCGTTTGGTCCGGATGGCGGGTAGGTCCCCGAACGGAGCGGCAGGCAGCGTTTGCGGTTTGCCATGACCCTTTTCCGGACGGCGCTGGCCATTGCCGCGCGAAGGAGGCTCCTGCGAAGCAATCGGCCGGGCCTGCCGTGTATCGACCGGACGCTCCGGACGGCTCGGGAGGGCCGTCAGGCGAATGACGCCATCGACCTGCGAGGCATCAATCGTACCGCCCTGTTCGAGCTGGTTGTACAGCGCGATGATGGCCGCCTGCGCGCGCCCGACCGTGTCCGTTTCGCCGGAAATGGCAATCTTGTTGCCACGACAGGACAGCTTGACGTTGAACCCTTCCTCCAATCGGACGAGATGCCGGTCATGGTCTCCCAGCAGGCGCTGGAGCAGGATGTTGTCGTTGAAACGCAAGGCAACGGTGCGGTTGCCTTCGGAGCCACTGCTGGTGGCGACGGGACGGGTCGGGTGCGTTGTCAGCAAGCGAAGGCTGTCTCCCGGATCAGGGTGCCGCCCAGGGAATTGGTGCGGCGTGTGGTGATGGCGACCTTGACGGTGGAGCCGATCAGATGATCGGGGCCGTCGAAGTGAACTGGCTGAAGGTAAGGCGAACGTCCGGCGATTTGCCCGGGCTTGCGGCCCCGGTTCGTCACCAGGATTTCCTGCACCGTCCCGACCATGTCGGCATTGAAGGCGTCCTGCTGTTCGCGCAGAAGCGCCTGCAACTCAGCCAGACGACGGTCCTTCACGTCCTCGGGCACCTGCATCGGCTGGCCTGCGGCGGGGGTGCCCGGACGGGGAGAATATTTGAAACTGTAGGCCATGGCGAAACCGATATCGCGCACGAGCTGCATGGTTGCTTCGAAATCTTCTTCCGTCTCGCCGGGATGACCGACGATGAAATCGGACGACAGGGCCAGATCCGGGCGGGCTTCGCGCAGCTTGCGGACGCTCTCGCGATATTCGTCCGCCGTGTGGCCACGGTTCATGGCCTTGAGGATCCGGTCCGAGCCGCTCTGCACCGGCAGATGCAGGAATGGCATCAGTGCCGGATTGTCCCGATGCGCGTCGATCAGGCTCTGATCCACGTCGCGGGGATGGGACGTCATGTAGCGGATGCGGCCCAGACCGGGGATCTGTGCGAGCTGCTCGACCAGTCCCGCCAACGTCGCACTGCCGCCGTTGCCGTCATCGCCATGATAGGCATTGACGTTCTGCCCGAGCAGCGTGATTTCACGCACGCCACTTTCAGCCATCCGTCGCGCTTCCGCCAGAACGGAAGAAACCGGACGACTCGTTTCCGCGCCACGGGTGTAGGGCACGACGCAGAACGAGCAGAACTTGTCACAACCTTCCTGAATGGTGAGGAACGCCGTGAGATTGCCCTGCGTCTGGGGAGCTGCTTCCGTGGGCAGAAAATCGAATTTCTGCTCGACCGGAAAGTCCGTCTCGATCACCGCACCACCCGCACGGGCGGCGCGGGCCACCATTTCGGGCAGTTTGTGATAGGTCTGCGGGCCGAGAACCAGATCGACATAAGGCGCGCGGGAGAGAATGACCTCGCCCTCGGCCTGTGCGACGCAGCCTGCCACCGCGATAATGGTCCGATCCTGACCGTTGCCGATCCGCTCGTCACGGATTTTGCGTAGGCGTCCGAGTTCGGAAAAGACCTTTTCGGTCGCCCGTTCGCGAATGTGACAGGTGTTGAGAATGACCATGTCCGCGTCTTCGGGACGCTCGACCGGACCATATCCAAGCGGACGCAGGACATCGGCCATGCGTGCGCTGTCATACACGTTCATCTGGCAGCCCCATGTGATGACATGAAGGCCGCGCGGTGCCTGCACGGCGGACGCGGGATCGGAAGAAGCGGGCATGGCTGGGGAAGTCGGCGTGGCGGTCAAGGTCTCGGTCCGGGAATGGCAGAATCAGGCACACACATCGGGGCAGGCATCCTCGGGGTCAAGCCTGTTCCGGAGAACGGCTGGCCGAGCACAACGGGCCGACGGATGATCAGACGGGCCTGAATGGGTAATACCACCTCCGGACACGAAAGCCGGGTTGCCGCCGTGTCATAATCCGAAAGTGGCGTGGAGGCAGGCTTCAAGTCAAGATAAACCTGATGGCAGACTGGATTGCAGCCTGCATTTCAGGCCCCGGCCGCTTTGGGCTGGCCGCGGCGGAGGTCTGCGGCGCCGGTATTGACGGCCTCGTACGTCGCGCGGGACAGGTCCTTGCGGGAGAGGAACTCATCCGGCGTGATCGGTTCATGCAGCATCAAAGATGCTCCCATGGTCCGCCATTGGCCGAAGGACCAGAGATGCGGCGCAAGGTCCATGTCGCCATACCATGAAAACACATTCCGGCGACTTCGTCCGACCGGCAGGCCTTCCAGACTGTCATAAACGACGGAAACGGGCTGGATCAGAACGGGCGGGGCCTTGGGCAGGCCGACTTTTTCCAGACGTCCGGGTTTCGCGACCGCGAAAAACGACGACAGGAACGGCAGAACGCGCGAGCCGTCCGAGGACGTGCCTTCGGGGAACAAAACAATATCGTCCCCATCCCACAGATGTGCGGCCATTTCCTGAAGCTCGCGGCCGGTATCCTGACGGTTGCGGCTGACGAAAATCGTGCGGCCCAGACGGGACGCCGTACCGATGAGGGGCCATTTGCCGACCTCGCCCTTGGCGACAAAGACGACAGGAAGCTCGCTGCCGATAATGGCGATGTCCAGCCAGGAGCAGTGATTGGCCACGAACACCACCGGGCGTTTGCCGTTCCGGACGTCCTTTGCAGTCCGGACGCCACCCGCGCTCTGGCCGATGACTTTTGTCTTGATGCCCAGAATCCGGCACACGCCTCTCCAGTAAATGCGCGGCATCATGATTTTCAACCGCCCGGGCAGACGCACCAGAACGGCCTGAAGACTGCACGCCCAGAACGTCCAGATCAGGACGAGGGAGAGGCGCAGCGCACAGCGTAGACGGCTGTAGAAGGATGTGGATGTTGTCGGCTGAAAAGCCGGGAAGGCGGCATTTTCATCCACGACGGGACGGTTGTGACCGCGTCGGCTCTTCGGGGTCTTGGCATCACGATGGGACATGGGTGCTGAGTGATACGGTTTTCGCAGGGACGACACAATCTTGTTTGTTTCCACGCCTTCAAACAGAGCATTTTTCCGGGCTGTCTCCGCCATGGAGGGCTTGACAGGGAGCGCCGTGCAAGGTTCCTCGGATTATGCAGTCCTGTCGTTCGGTCTGCGCGCCCGTATCCGGCTTTTACAGGCCGGAAATACCCTCAAGACAGATTTTCAGGACGCACGGTGAAGTCAGGCCGCCGCTCAGTTTCTTATTCTGTATCAGTCGTTTCGATGTCCTGCATGCTGGGTGTCGTAACGGTGTTCTGTGCGCCGTTGCCCCTGTATGCGAAGGCACCCAAAACGGCTGCGACCGCTCAGCCGGTTTCAGATGGAACTTCCGAGCCCGCCATCCCTTACACCGTGACACTGACCCCCACGAAGCATCCGGAACTGGATGCCGCGATCAGCGCATCATCCCAGCTTGAGTCCCTTCAGGCATCCCATGCCGTCGGGGCCTATGCGCTCGCCGGGCGGATCCGCAGCGATTATGACCGGGTGAATATCGCGCTGGAATCGCAGGGATATTATGCGGGTTCCGTGCAGATCAGCGTCAGGGTCGGGACGCGGGTCGTAAACGGCAAGGACCCATCCTTGCCGGATATTCTCAAGGCGCTGGAAAAAAACCAGAAAGTCGCCATCACGATTTCCGCCACTCTTGGGCCACGCTTCAGTCTTGGAAGCATCGCGCTCCTTGCGCCCCTCGAAAAGGCTGTCGCACCGGCACCCGTAGCAGGCTCTCAAATCGCGAAAGCGCCCACCACGAAGGCCTCCACGTCCAAAGCCAAAACCAAAGTCCCGACCGAAGCCGCTTCTGCCGCCACTGCTCCGGTAACCTTCGCGCAGGCCGTTGCACAGTCTCAGTCCGTCACGCTCGCACCAGATGAGCGTAAGGCGTTTGATCTGTCCTCCGGCCAGCCCGCAGTGGCCGAGACCGTTTTGGCCGCTCAGAACACCCTTCTCAATCAGCTCCAGGAAGACGGCTACGCGACCGCAAGTGTCTCGACGCCCGTGGCCTATCTGGAGCCTCAGGCACAAAAGCTCGACATCGTGTTCCGCGTCCAGCGCGGGCCAAGGGTGGTGATTGGTCCCATAGGAATGGAGGGGCTGGTCCATACCAACCAGAGCTTCCTGCGTAACCGGCTGGAATTGAAAGAGGGCGAACTGTATCGCCCCTCCCGGATCGAGGCCGCGCGTCAGGATCTGGTGAGTACGGGTGTGTTCGCGTCCGTGCAGGTTCGCAATGCCCCGCCCATCATTACCCTGCCGCCCAGTCGTACCCTGATGCCGGGAATTCTTCAGGCCATGCCCATCGAGTTCAGCTTCAAGGAAGCCAAGCGGCGTACGCTTTCGGCTGAAGTTGGCTATTCGACCGATCTTGGCGGCCGTCTGGGGGCAAGCTGGACGCATCACAATCTGTTCGGCAATGCCGAGCAGCTAAAACTGACAGCTCTGGTCACGGGGCTTGGCGGCTCCGCACAGCAGGGGCTGGGCTACGATGTCTATGCGGATTTCATGAAGCCGGACTTTCTGTCGAAAGGACAGAATCTGAGCGTGCGCCTCGAAGGGGTGCGTCAGCTTCTCTATTCCTACCACCAGACCGCCATCATCGCCCGCGCAGGGCTGAACCGGCATGTGGGGAAATACTGGAACCTCTCGGGCAGCCTGATGGGCGAGCAGGAACAGATCAAACAGTTCGGCGACACACGCAGTTATTTCATCGTTGCAGCGCCTTTGAACGCGACATTCGATAATACGCGCCTGTCCAATCCGATCGACCCGGCCACGCACGGCGTGCGGGCGTCGCTGTCCATCACGCCCTCGGAATCTCTGGAAAGCGGATCGACGTTCTTCACGCTTCTCTCCGCACAGGCTTCGACCTATTTCGATCTGCACCATCTCGGGATTTCCAGACCCGGCCGTAGCGTGATTGCAGTCAGGGGTATCGTCGGTTCCGTGCAGGGCGCGTCGACCTATCAGATCCCGCCCGATCAGCGGCTCTATGCGGGTGGCCCGGCAACGGTGCGCGGCTTCCGCTATCAGGGCGTGGGGCCGCAATACGGCCGCACAAAATATGCGATCGGCGGGACGTCCATGGATGCGGGCAGTGTCGAATTCCGTCAGCGTCTGCCAATGAATCTGGGTTTTGCCGGCTTCGTGGATGCCGGGCAGGTCGGAACGGGATCACGGCCGGGGCAGGGAACGCTCCGGGTCGGATATGGTGGGGGCGTACGATATTTCACGCCGATCGGTCCGATCCGCGTTGACGTGGCGCTTCCGATGAACCGGCCGCCGCAGGGCGATAAATGGGAACTGTATTTCGGCCTCGGGGAGACGTTCTGATGCGGGTTCGCAAGGTTCTTCTCCGTGTCGCGGCCGGTCTGGTCATCGTTCCTGCCGGGCTGGTGGTCGTGGCGGTTACGGGAGTTCTGGTCGGGATCAACCTGCCCGTTGGGCAACGGCTGATCGAACAGAAAATCGGCCCGCTGACAGGCGGTATGGTCGAGATTTCGGGGCTTTCAGGCTTTCTGCCGCAACATCTCGCGGTGACGAAACTCCTCATCAAGGATGAGAAAGGCCCCTGGATCGAACTGGACAACGCGGATCTGCGCTGGTCTCCGCTGTCGCTGCTGCATCTGGATGCGAAGATTACCAACCTGAGCGCATCGCGTGTGACCGTTCTGCGCAAGATGGTGTCGGCTCCCGACACCGCGCCCGCGCAGCCGACACCTGCAAGTACTGCGCCGTCAAAGCTGCATCTGCGGGTCGATCTGGCATCGCTGCATGTCGGGCGGCTGGAAATCAGCCCGGATTATACCGTCACCCCGACCGTCTTTTCAGCGGACGGACACGCCCATATCCACAGCATCGCGCCGTTTCTGGACGGCGTGACGATGCGTACGCTCCCGGTCATGGACATCGCTCTGGCCCTGAAGCGGCTGGATCAGCCGGGTAATCTGACGCTTGGTGTCCAGACGCCCAAAAACCGCATCGCGGTGGGCATGCGATATCAGGAAGGTGAAAACGGCTTTGCCACCACGCTGGGCCAGATGCCGCAGCTTGACCCGCTGGATCTGCATCTGAATCTCAACGGACCGCTCACGGCGGCTGTGCTGGATTTCGGTTTGGGGGCGGGGCCGGTGAAGGCCGTCGCCAGCGGAACGATGAACCTGCTGAGCATGGTTGCGGACCTGCATGTGAAGGCGGATGCGCCGTCCATGACGCTGCGTCCGGGCATTGCGTGGAACAGCATCGCGCTGGACACGGATCTACATGGCCCGCTCATGGCGCCGAACGGTCAGGGCGTGCTGGATATCGATGCCCTGACCGCAGCAGGGGCCGGAATCGGGCATCTGCATGCGCGGTTTGACGGTGTGGAAGGTACACGACCCGAAGACACGACCGCTCATCTGGCGGCTGTGCTGGATGGCTTGCGTATTCCGGGTTCACAGCCCACGCTTCTGGCGTCCGCACCGCTGACGCTGGACGTTCTGGCGCATCCGCTGGCGGCCTCTGTCCCGGTCGTGGCGAAGCTGGATCATCCTCTCCTGCACGCCGCGGCAACGGCGGATCTGAAGCCTGCGCCGAAAGGTCAGCTGGACCTCGCTCTGCCGGATCTGCATCCGCTGGCGGCAATGGGCAGCACGGATCTCAGCGGCACAGCCGGACTGCATACCGATTTTGCCATGCCGGTGACGAAACAGGATGACCTGACGCTGAAAAGCACAGGAACGCTTGCGATCACTGGCGGGCAGCCGCAGGCCCTGAATTTGGTCGGTAAAAGCGGCACGTTCTCGCTCGATCTGGCGAAATCTCCAGCCAATGTCCTGACGCTGAAGAGTTTCGCGCTGGAGGGGGCGGCCTTGCACATGCTGGTGTCGTCCGCGATCGACATGGCGCATGGCAACCGGATGCAGACGAAGGCTTCCGTTCAGCTTCCGGATCTTGCAAAGGCCAGCCCCGCCATTCTTGGCAATACGACGCTGACCGCCACGGCCGATGGCCCGACCGACGATCTGGCCGTCAAAGCCGATCTGAGCGGGGAGTTCGGCACGAAAGACGTGGCGAAAGGTCCTGTGGCGCTCCATGCCGATGTCCAGCATCTGCCATCTCATCCGGGAGGTGTGCTGACGGCTAAGGGAACGCTCGATCATGCGCCACTGGTGCTTGATACCGCGTTCCAGCAGGATGACGCGGGTGCATACCATCTGGATCTCAACACGCTGGACTGGAATAGCCTCAGCGGCAAAGGCAAGCTGCGCCTCCCGAAAGGGGCGAAGGTCCCGCTCGGGGATCTGGATGTCTCGATCCGCAATCTGGGTGATTTCCGCCGCCTGATCGGGCAGGCGATTTCCGGCCATCTGACGCTGGGACTGCACACGACGGAGACCGAGGGCGCGCCGCCTGTCGTCAAGGTCGGGCTGGACGGCATGCTGGGGATGGCGCAGGCCGCCGTCCAGTCTCTCAAGGTCAGCGGAACCATCGCGAACCCGATTGATGCGCCCGAACCCTCTCTGGTGCTGGATCTCGCCGGACTGCGCTATCAGGCCATGACGGGCAGGGCGCATGCCACGATCAAGGGACCCCAGACCGCAATGGCCGTCGCGCTGAATGCGGCTTTCCAGAACGTGATGGATGCCCCGGCCAATATCGACACCGCCCTTGTCCTGAACGTCCCCGAAAAGACAGTGCGCCTCGGCCGACTGGCGGCTCTGGTTAAAGGAGAGAGCCTGCGTCTGAGCCGCCCTGCGGTGGTATCGTTTGGCGATGTGATGGGCGTGGATCATCTGGTAGCGACCCTCGCACCGCAGGGTGTGTCGCCCGCAACGGTTGATATTGCGGGCACGTTCAAGCCCGCACTCGCGCTCACGGCGCGGCTGGATCACCTCACACCCGCCATCGCAAAGCCTTTTGCGCCGGATCTGTCAGCCACGGGTGCAATCTCGCTTGCGGCGAAACTGGGCGGCACGCTGGAAGCACCAACCGGAACGGTCTCGCTGAACGGGCGTGATCTGCGGATGAAGACCGGCCCGGCGGCGTCCCTTCCAGCGGCGCAGATCCTCGCGAATATCGGCCTTGCGGGACAGTCCGCGAAGGTGGATGCAACATTTGGTGCGGGCCCGTCCGTCGCGCTCGCAGTCCGCGGAACCGCGCCGCTTTCCAAAACGGGTGCGATCGCCCTTGCAACCACGGGCCATGTCGATCTGTCGGTTGGAAATGCCGTTCTGGGCGCGAACGGCATGGCTGTGGCCGGGAAAATCGGCATCAACCTCAATGTCGCAGGGACAGCCGCGCAGCTGCGGGCGTCAGGCCAGATCGGGCTGGAGAATGCCTCTTTCGACAATTATGCGCAGGGCGTGCATCTCAGCCGGATCAACGGGGCGCTCGTTGCCTCGGGGGATACGATCAACGTCAACCACATCATCGCCCATGCAGGGCCCGGCACGATCACGCTCGACGGCACGGTCGGAGCTTTCCGGCCCGATCTGCCCGTTGATCTGCACATTACGTCCGACAAAGCCCGTCCCGTATCCAGTGAACTGCTGACCGCGACGATCAATACCGATCTGCACATTCACGGTCAGGCCACGACACGACTGGATGTGGACGGGAAGGTCAATATTCCCAACGCGACCGTCAATATTCCGAATTCCATGCCCGCCTCCGTGCCGCAGTTGGACGTGATCCGTCCGGGGCAGAAGCCAGCCTCCGGGACGGGATCAAGCCTGATCATCGGACTGGGCGTGGATGTGATTTCGCCCGGCGAGTTCTTCGTGCGCGGGCACGGTGTGTTCGCTGAAATGCAGGGCCGTCTGCGGATTCGTGGGACAAGTGCGGTGCCTCTGATCAATGGTGGGTTTGATCTCAAGCGCGGCAATTTCAATCTGGGTGGGATCAACCTCAACTTCACGAACGGGCGCGTGGCGTTCAACGGCTCGGGCGTGAACCATAAACTCGATCCGACGCTGGATTTCCGGGCGGACCGCAATGCCAGTGGCACGCTCGCAAGCCTTCTGGTGACGGGCTATGCCAGCGCACCGAAACTGGATTTCGTCTCCTCGCCCAGCCTGCCGCGCGATCAGGTACTGTCCATTCTGCTGTTCGGAACAGACACCCATTCGCTCTCCACCACGCAGCTTGCGGAACTGGGTGCGGCGGTGGTGCAGCTTGCAGGCGGTTCGGCGTTCGATCCGCTGGCCAAGGTTCAGAACCTGCTGGGACTGGATCGTCTGGCTGTTGGCGGGGGCAGCGGTGTCGATAACGGGGGCACCAGTGTCGAGGCCGGAAAATACGTCATGAAGGGCGTCTATGTTGGCGCCAAACAGGCGACATCCGGCTCGGGCACGCAGGCTCAGGTGCAGATCGACTTGACGAAGCGGCTGAAGTTCAACACGACGGTCGGGACGGGTGGTCAGGTCACGGGCTTCACGACGCCGGAAAACGATCCGGGATCGAGCATCGGCCTGTCCTATGGCTACAGTTACTAAGGTTTGTGGCGGCGGGCAGTAACGGCGTCTTCGAGAAGCTGTTTGACCCGCGCCACAACGTCCGACCAGTCCTGAAAACGGGTCTGGCGGACGATCCGCATCTGTGGATACCAGGGCGTGTCGTCCCGCCCGTGCAGCCAGCGCCAGCAGTTGTTGATGCGGTCCATCATGATGACGGGCTTGCCCAAGCCCCCGGCCAGATGAACGGCTGACGTATCGACCGAGACGATGATGTCGAGATTCACCATCAGGGCCGCCGTGTCATCCATCGTGTGACAGTCTGGCATGACATTTACCAGCGCGGCCGGAAAATCCGGGATCTGTTCGGCTGGGGTGTCTTTCTGAAGGGAATAAAAGCTCACACCTTCAATCCCTGCCAGGGGCGCAAGTTCCGAGAGTGGCATGGAGCGCTGGCGATCCACCATAAGCGCCGCCGTATCTTCGGGCCGCGCCGCACCGGCCCAGACCAGCCCGACCCTCAACTTGTGATCGTCCTGAAACCGCTGGCGCCATGCTTCGGCCTTCCGGCGATCGGCGCTGAGATAGGGAACAGGCGCTCCCATGGCATCCGGCGTTCCCGAAAAAGCGCGGGGCAGGCTGATGAACGGGCAGTGATAGTCATAATCGGGCGTCTCACCACCGAACTGCACTTCCGAAACCCCGGCCACGCGGTCGCAGATCGCAGCCAGCGTTTCCGTACCCCAGATATGAATAATGGCACCCGTACGGGCGAGGGGCGGGATGTAGCGCAGATACATAAGCGTATCGCCTAAACCTTCCTCCTGCGTGATGAGGACGCGCTTGCCCCTCAGGTCCAGTGATGGAGAAATGTTGGGCAACAGGCGATCCAGCGGCATGCTGGTATGGCCGGGGAGACCGAAGCGCCATTCATGCTCTGTCCAGCCCTGAGCCATCCGGCCGCTTTTGAGCATGGTGATAGAATGGTTCAGGCGCAGGCGGGCATTCTGGGGCGCCATCGGAACGGCCTGCCGGTACAGATTGGCGGCTTCTTCCATCCGGCCCATGTTGCTGAGAATGCAGGCCATATTGCAGAGCGGTTCCCAATCCTGCGGGTCCGCGTCCCGCAAACGGTTCATTACTGAAAGCGCGCTGTCGAAGCGGCCGGTTTCTGTCAGGAGCAAAGCGAGCAGATTGAGGGTGGACGGATCTTCGGGGCGCCGTTGCAGGCTCAGGCGCAGGAGCAGTTCGGCCTCATCAAACCGCGCAAGCTGGATCAGGACGGCGGCTCCGGCATTCATCAGGCGAAAATCGTCAGGCTTGCGCTTGCGGCAGATTTTCAGAAGCGGGACAAGATCGTCCCGCCGCCGCATGGCAACAGCTTCATCCAGCAGCAGGGAAATCGCATGAGGCCCTGTATTCGTACTGGCCTCTTCAAGCTCCACCGCGCAGTCCTGATAGCGGCGAAGATGAAAATATGCCCGCGCCCTGACGTAATGCAGGGCCGGGATTTCAGGCGTTCCATCAAGAGGCGCGCGCGCTATGGCAAGTGCTTCTTCCGGAGCGCCACGGGTCATGGCGTTTTGTGCGCGGTTCAGAATGTCCGATGGGTCAGGCTGGTTGTCCTCGATCGTGGGGACCGGAGTATCGAGGGCGGATTTGTCCAGACTGTCGGACATGCGGATCTCCTAGTCCGAGGCCGCTGATGTCATATCCTCAAGAGCCTCCAGAATACTGGCTAGCGTATAAGGCTTTGAGATGAAACGGTCCCGGGCCGGGTCACCGGATGTTTCCCCTCGGCGCAAATCCCCATGACCGCTGATATAAATGACCGGAAGGTCCGGCCAGCGTTCCCGGGCAGGCTGGACAAGCGTCATGCCATCCCCGTCCGGAAGGGTCATGTCCGCCACGAGGGCGTCGAGTTTAGGCTCCGCGCCGATGATGGCGCGGGCTTCGGCGCAATGATCCGCCTCCCTGACTGTCAGGCCATTATCCAGCAGAAATTCCGCCAGACATGTCCGGATGAGGAAATCGTCTTCGATCAGCAGGACAGTCAGGGAAGAGGGCATTTGGATTACGAGGACCAGTTCTTTTCAAAGTCGCCATAGAGGGTCAGACCACCATCGACATACAGGGTCTGGCCCGTGATGTAGGTGCTGTCCTCGGCGGCAAGGAAGGTGATGGCGTCCGCGATTTCGCGGCTTTCACCGGGACGCTTCATCGGAATATGGCTTGAAACGGCCTTGTACTGCTCCGGATCGTTGATCCACGACATGTTGATCGGCGTTACGATGGCGCCCGGTGCCACGGCATTCACCCGGATACCACGCCCTGCATATTCCAGCGCCAGCGTCCGGACGATGTTGCCAACCGCACCTTTGGAGGCGGAATAGCCGAGATAATGCGGTTTAGGGATGATCTGGTGAACGGAGGAGTTCACGATGATCGCGCCCTCGATGCCATTCTCCAGCCAGTAGCGGATGACTTCCCGGCACGGCAGCATCACGCCCGTGACGTTGACGGCCATCACGCCTTCGAAATCTTCGAGCTTGATGTCTTCGGAAGGGGACGGGATCTGATAGCCCGCATTGCAGACCAGAACGTCCAGACCGCCCATGGCCTTGATGCTGTCAGCGACCAGACGTTTGACGTCGTCTTCCTTGGAAATATCACCCGTGGCGATCGGGTGTTCTCCGCCAGGGACTTTAGGCAGCTTGTCGCGGACGGCGATCAGCTTGTCTTCCTTGCGGCCGTTGAGGGCGACCTGCGCGCCTTCTTCGGCAAAACGAAGCGCGGTGGCCTCGCCAATTCCCTGGGATGCCCCGGTAACGAGGACTTTCTTGCCGGCGAAACGGTTTTTGTAAGGGGCAGGCATATGGCCTCACCTCTCCTTTAGAATGCAGGTTTGAAACCGTGACTGAAAACACATCACGGAAAAGGTTTCTCGTGTCGCCAACGCGAGAAACCCCGTCCGGGATGCGAAGAAAACCACACCCTGATCCATATTGAAGAAATGCAGGCTTTTCAAACCGCATCCCAGGCTGCGTTTCAGGCGGCCTTCATCGTCTTGGTCAGGTTTTCAAGAACCTGTGCCGGATCGGCATTTTCCAGAACGGCAACCTCGGCCACGAAGCGTTCCTGCGCGGCTTCGAACAGCTTTCGCTCCGAGAAGCTGCCATCGAGACTATCCACATTGCGACGCAGGTCGCGCAGCACTTCGGCAATCTGGATCAGATCGCCAGAGTTGATCTTTTCCTGATAGGCCACAGCGCGACGGGCCCACATGCCCTTGCTGACATGCGGCTTGCCCTTGATGACGGTCATCGCCTTGTCGACGATATCGCGCGTGACGATCTTGCGCAGACCGGCCTTGCGGGCTTTGGCGAGGGGGATCCGCAGCATCATCTGGTTGCCGGGAAAAGAGATCTGGATCATCTCGATCACGGTATCGGCGACTTCGACCATGCCGATCTTTTCCACGCGGCCAACGCCATGGGCGGCGTAGACAATGGAGTCACCTTCGTGGAAAGGGTCAGCATCCTGCTCGGGATCGGTCTGACGGGCCGTGTTGTTGGCTGCGACACGAGCCATTTCATCGGTCATGCCGCCCTTCTGGGGGCTTTTGAACGTGTTCATAGGCTCGGTTCATAGCAGAAAAACCCCTTGCTGTCTTGTCTGATCGCAAGAGGTATTTTCGGTCCCGGAGTGCTTTTTACTACTGCCTCAGGGCTGGACTCCGTTGCTGGCCTGAATGGCCGGGGGCGGTGTATCGCCGATTGGCTGGAGCAGGTCGCGCTCGATCGTGCGCGCCATGGTGAGCATGGGCAGGGCGTGAACGCTCTTTATAAACGGTTCCTGAAGGTCACGGCCGCTGCGGTCGAGCATCTGGAACAGCATCCCGATGATGCTGGATCCAAGCGGCGTGATCCAGCCGAGGGTCTGTACGGCGGAGAGCGGCAGGATGATGCAGAACAGATGCGTCGCGATTTCGGGCAGCATGGAATACTGCGCAGGAAGGGGCGTGTTCTTGATGCGCTCAAGACCGCCCTGTGCGTTGGCGATATCTGACAGGATGCGGTCTACCGTACCGTGAACGGCGCCATCGATTCCGCGTAGCTCAACTTCCTCACGGACACCAAGACCGATCTGGTAAAGCAGCATGTTGGCGGTATTCGAGCAGGAAAAGACCTTCTCATACATTTCTGGCGCCAGGAGTCTTTTGGCGTCTTCATTGGGGGGATCGCCTCTGAGAGCAGCGCGCAGGACATGCGGATACGCAGCCATGGCGCGGGCCAGATCCGGACGGCCTCCCAGCAGTGTCGCGGCTTCACGTCCGAAAGAGCGGCAGTTGTTGGTGATCGCGCCCCACAGGGTTCGGCCTTCCCACCAGCGGTTATAGGCGGCGTTGTTACGCATGCTCAGAAAGATGGCCAGCGCGGTACCCATGAGTGGCACCGGCAGGGAGGGCTGCTCCATCCAGTCCTGATGATAGATCTGGAACAGGATGACCACCACGAAATCCCACAGTGTCAGGATGAACAGCGGGGGCAGGGATTCCCGGAAAAGAATGGCCAGTCCATGTGGACGGTTGACGATCAAACGGCTGTCTCCTCGGATGGGCGGAATACGCAGACAAGTCCCCGTCGAGCGTAGCGGCGAACAGTCTGTCCGGCCAACAGCAAAGGGTGTCTGTCTTTTTACTTTCTTTTGCAGCCGCACCTCTTGCCGCCATGCCCTCCAATACGACACCCTGTTCTCACCGTTTCAGAGGAGAGTGATGTTATGGACGTGACCGCAGCCATTGCGTTCGAGGCCGGTCGGCCGCTGGAAATCGATACGGTTCAGCTTGAAGGCCCACGCGACGGGGAAGTTCTCGTCGAGATTATGGCCACGGGGCTGTGCCATACCGACAAGTACACGCTGTCCGGTCAGGACCCTGAAGGTCTGTTTCCGGCCATTCTGGGCCATGAAGGAGCGGGCATCGTTCGGGAGGTCGGGGCCGGTGTGAAGCATCTCAAGCCCGGCGATCATGTCATTCCGCTCTACACGCCCGAATGTCGGGAATGTCCGTCCTGTCTGTCACGCAAGACCAACCTGTGTACGGCCATTCGCAGCACGCAGGGTAAGGGGCTGATGCCGGATGGGACGTCCCGTTTCTCTTACAAAGGCCAGCCGATCCATCATTATATGGGCTGTTCGACCTTCGCGAATTTCACGGTGCTGCCGGAAATTGCACTGGCGAAAATCCGATCTGACGCGCCGTTCGATAAGGTCTGCTACATCGGCTGCGGCGTGACGACGGGCATCGGGGCTGTGCTGTTTACGGCGCAGGTTGAAGCCGGTTCGACGGTTGCGGTGTTCGGGCTGGGCGGCATTGGTCTCAATGTCATTCAGGGTGCGAAAATGGTCGGGGCGAACCGGATCATCGGCATCGACATCAATCCCGAGCGCGAGGCGATTGCGCGCGAGTTCGGCATGACGGATTTCGTGAACCCGAAGGAACTGGGACAGAATGGAGACCTTGTCGGACATCTGATCGAGATGACGGGGGGCGGTCTGGACTACACATTCGAGTGTGTCGGTAATCCGACCCTGATGCGTCAGGCGCTGGAAAGCGCGCATCGCGGCTGGGGTGTATCCTGCGTCATTGGTGTCGCCGGTGCCGGACAGGAAATCAGCACGCGGCCCTTCCAGCTCGTGACAGGACGACGCTGGATCGGTTCGGCCTTCGGTGGCGCACGCGGCCGGACCGATGTGCCGAAAATCGTGGACTGGTACATGGAGGGCCGGATCGATATCGACTCCCTGATTACGCACAAGCTGAAGCTGGCGGACATCAATCTGGGCTTTGACATGATGAGCCGCGGCGAAAGCATCCGCACCGTCGTGGAGTACTGAGCATGTCGGATATTGAAGTTCTGGCGCACCACGTCTGTTTTGACGGTTCACTCAGGTTCGTACGGCATCAGTCAGACGCGCTCGGCATACCCGCGACTTTCGGCGTATTTCTGCCGAAAGAGGCGCTGGCGGGGCAGAAGGTTCCGGTCATTCATGTGCTTGGCGGGCTGACGGCGACGCAGGAGACGTTCCTCATCAAGGCCAATGCCCTGCGTTTTGCCGCCGAACACGGCATCGCTCTGGTCGCGCCCGACACCTCCCCGCGCCATACCGGGATCGAGGGCGAGGATGACGTTTATGATCTGGGATCGGGGGCCGGGTTCTATATTGACGCCACGTCCGCTCCGTGGAGCCATCACTACCGGATGGAAACCTATGTCGGGCAAGAGCTTCCGGCCCTGACGGAACGGCTCTATCCGCTGGATGGTACCCGACGCGGCATCATGGGACATTCCATGGGCGGTATGGGTGCGCTGATACAGGCGTTGAAATACCCAGACCGCTGGAAGACGGTCTCGGCCTTTGCGCCGATTTGTCATCCGAGTACTGTTCCCTGGGGCCAGAAAGCGTTCGATGCCTATTTCGGCGGCGATCCGGCGAAATGGCAGAGCTGCGATCCCACGCTGCTTCTGCGCTCAGGGCGCACGCATCCCTCAACCATTCTCGTGGATCAGGGGCTGATGGATCAATATCTGGCAGATCTGTGCCCCGACGCGCTGGAGGCGGCGGCAAAAGAGGGCAAACAGGCGCTCGAACTGCGTCGCCATACCGCCTATGACCATTCCTACTGGTTTGTGCAGAGCTTTATTGCCGACCATCTGACCCATCATGCCAAAGGGCTTTCTGCGTGAAGCGTTCCGTTCTTGCTGCTTTCCTTCTGATGGCAGGCTGTGTGTCTCAGGCGCCAACCGGGCCTTCGCTTACGCCCACCGCCCATACCGATTTCCGGCACGACACGCTGGCGCTGACCTGGCAGCCGGGGTTCTGCGCCACGGGCGGCGGGTGCGAATGGGACCAGACGCATCGGATCTCGATTGGTCTGCACGGGCTGTGGGCCTCGGAACCGCATGCTCTGGAGGCGCAGGGCGTGCCGGTACAGGAATGGTGGTCGAAAGGTTGCGATCTTTACGACCATGACGACACCCCGCCCCAACTCCTGCCGACGACGGTCGAGGCGTTGCGGGGCGTCGTGCCGCATCTGAAAAAGCCGCTTTATGTGCATGAATACACCAAGCATGCCCGTTGCTTCGGCTATGATGCGGACAGCTTTTTCGTCACATCCATGCAACTGCGGGACCGGTTCGCGGCGTCGGCTTTCGGAGTGTGGCTGTCGCAGCAGGAGGGTTTTCAGGTCAAGCGCGACGATCTTCTCGTCATGTTCTCGCGCCTGATGAACGTGCATGACGACCGGGCGCTGCAGGTCCGCTGCGAGCCCGCGCATAACGGACAGATGGTCCTGACGCAGCTCTGGTTCACGCTGGACCCGAAGAAGCTGTCGCGCTTCCCTTATGAGGGCGCCTATCTGTCTTCACCGGACGACCAGAATGGCTGCCCGGCTACGTTCCTCGTACCGGGCTGGAGCCTGTCGGGTCAGGCTGCTCAGCGTCCGTAAAGTTCTTCGGCGCTGATTTCGGGCTGTGCGGTATCGCGCAGTCCGTCCGGCGTCACGCCATGATAGAAACAGCTCCGGCGTCCGGTGTGGCAAGCTACGCCGGTCTGATCCACGATCATGAGAATGGCGTCCATGTCACAGTCGAGGCGCGCTTCGATCAGTTTCTGTTGCTGGCCCGAAGTCTCGCCCTTGCGCCAGAGCTTCTGGCGACTGCGGGACCAGTAACAGACGCGACCGGTCAGAAGCGTCTCGCGCAGGGCATCCGCATTCATCCATGCCAGCATCAGCACCATGCCGTCCGGCGCCTGCGCGAGAGCTGAAATCAGGCCGTTCGCATCGAATTTCACCTGCGCGATGATGTCATCGACAATCGCTGGGGAAGGGGGGGTATAGGTCACGAACGCATCTCCTCAACGCATTTCCGGTGGGAACCAGGCGGGCCAGACGACAGAAAGCGGTTGCCCGTTGCAGGTCAGTTCGGGGGAAGACCAGGCGTCCCGCCGCAGCATCGCGAGTGCTCGGTTGCCGCTGCGGGAGCGGATGTCTCCAACCTCGCGGTCTCCCGCGATGATGATGCCGCCTTCATCGGGAAACGTCCCGTGCGACAGCACAACGGGCAACAGGCGGCGTTTGACAAGGCCACGGTAATGGGTGCGGGCGGTCAGTTCCTGCCCCATGTAGCAGCCCTTTTTCCATGAGACGCCATTCAGAAGGTCCATGTCGGCTTCAAGCGCCAGTGTCTGCTCGCTTTCGAAATCCATGACGTCTGGCAGGCCCAGCGTGAGTCGGCGTTCCAGAAATTCAGTAGGTGTTTCCTCGTTTTGCCCCGTTCCGGTCACGATGGCCCGCCAGCCCGCGCCATCACAGCGCGGGTCCGGGGCATGTGTGATCGTATCGGGTGGAACGGGTCGGCTTTCTGCGCCAGTGATGACGCGCAGGTCTGTTTTTTCGATCTGCACATCGGCGCGAAGGCGAAAACGGGAGAGGCGTTTGGCCAGCATGTCGGCATGATCGACCGCGCAATCCATCAGGATACGGTCGGATGCGTCATACAGGAAAAATTCGCTCAGCCAGCGGCCCTGCGGCGTCAGAAGTGCGCTCCAAACGGAGGTCGCGGGCATGAGGCTCTGGACGTCATTCGTGATGAGGCCCTGAAGAAAGCTGGTCCGGTCCGCACCTGTGAAGGACAGGACGGCGCGGTGGGAAAGATGTTGATTCATGGGAGAGACCGCAATTCCGACAGCGTCCAGCAAAACCATCCTGCCGGAAAAACGTCTGACCATAACGAGGAACCCTGCAAACCGCCAGTTCGGGAACATGAGGGTATTTTCGAGCGCAGGGTTGTTTCAGTCCGTGACGGCGGGTTGCAGTCTCGCAATACTCGGAGGATATTAACCTATCGCGGCAGTATGGCCCTGTTCCGCGACCCCGTGCCTGTCCGGAGAGAAAAGACGTTGTCAGCCGCAGAGATCGTGGACCCTACACAGAGCCCCGCCAGCGACCGTCGTCGGATCTTTCAGATTCTGGGGCCGTTCGTGGGCGTTCTGCTGGTCATCGCGGCGATCACGGGCATCAGTCTTCACAATTACCAGACAACCCGGAGAGGCGCGATTGCGCTGTCCAACGATCTTCTGCGCAGCCAGCAGCGCTATGTGACGCAGGAAGTGAGCGACTATCTGGCCCCGGCCTCTGTCGGCGCCATGATCGCACGGGACATGTTCCGCGATCCGCTGACCAACGCCACCCCCACGACGTTCATGCTCTACGGACGCTCCATTCTGGCCCACGCGCCTCAGGTGGACAGCTTCTATATCGCGAACGATCAGGGACAGTTCTGGATGATCACGCGGCATGGAAAGGATGGTTTCGAGCAAACCCATTTCCAGACCGACGATGGCAAGCAGGTCTATCATCACGTTTATACAGATCGTGATGGCAATATTACGGGAGAAGCGGCGGACCCGGCTGACGGCTATAATGTCGTGGTGCGTCCGTGGTTCGCCAAGGCCATCAAGCATCAGAACGACCCGGGTCGTCAGCTCCACTGGACCGATCCTTATGCCTTTGTGTCAACGCGCCAGTTCATCATCACGGCGTCTCTCGCCTATGATGGGCATGACGGGCATAAATCGGTGTTTGCGATCAATGTTTCGCTGAACCAGCTGACGTCGTTTCTCAATAAACTTCAGGTCGGACGCAGTGGTCAGGCCGTAATCGTGAACATGCACGGCCAGATAATTGCTGGTCATAATATGGCTCCCGGACAGGACCCGAAAACCTTCGATCCGGGAAATGTCTTTCTCGATCCCAAGACGCAGCCTGTCTTCACGCAGGCGCTCAACCGGTATCGCATCGAGGGGCCCGGGACAGGGACGGTGCGGGCCCGGGGGAAGAACTACGTTACGATTGCCTCCGAACTGCCCTTCGTACACCGGCAGTGGGTTCTGCTGCTGAATGCGCCTGAAAGCGATTTTGCCGATTTCGCGCAGACGGCACGGCGGCAGAATATCGGGTTTTCGCTCCTGATCGTCATGCTGGCGTCCGTTCTGGCGTTCGCGCTGGTGGCGCAGGGGCGGCATGTGGAGCGTCTGCGAAAGCGGATCCTGCGCGGACGGGAGCAGATCAGGGCGGAAAATGCCTCGTTGCTGGAGATCGCCAGCACGCCGGATCTGTTCGACCCTGCCCATGAAGCGCCTATTCTGACTGAAGCCCTGACCGCGCGGACCAGCGCACGTCGCGCCAGCCTGTGGCGACTGTTGCCGGATGGCGACCGCCTATTATGTGAAGATGCGTTCGATCCGTCGCGCGATGTTCACAGTACGGGCGTTGAGATCAGCCGTCGTGAAAACGGCAAGCTGTTCGAGGCTCTGGACGAAGGACATACGCTCTCGATCGCGGATGCCTCGCAGGACGAGCGGACGCAGAACTTCCAGCGCGTCATCATGCGGGCCGTGGGTGCCAGCACGCTGCTGTTCCAGCCGGTCCGCAATGCTCACCGGACGGTCGGCGCCATTGTTCTGGAAGATCCGGGGCAGGTCGAAACGATGGAGCATATCATTGCCATCGTGGGATCGGTCGTCGCCCTGCGCTTTGCCAAGCCGTTCGATGCGGCGGGTGACGGCACGTCCGGATTTGCGGTTCCGGCCGAGAAATACGAGACGCGTTTTGGCGAAGGCTTCCTTCTGGAGCCGTCGCCCACAGCGGGAGAGCCGGTTGCGGCCGGGTTCTACCCGCAGGTTCCGGTCATGGTTATTTCCTTCGTAGACCCATATGCGCCGGATCGTGACAGCATCACGCGCGCTATGACTGTCATCCGCACGCTTAGTCTGGAAATCCAGAAAATCGCCCGCGACAGCGGGCTGTTCTCCGTGCAGGTGGTAAGCAACAGGCTCGTTCTCGTGGGCGGCTGCTCGCAAACGCCGGACCCGTCAGCCGCCGTGCGTCTTGCGGATGCGGCGGTGTCGATCCGTGAGGCCTGCCTGTCGTCTCTGGCGGCAGCGGATTTGGACCCCGTGTTCCGGATCGGGATGGATGTGGGGTCTGTCATGGCCTCCGAACTGGGAGAGGCTCCCTCCGTCTTCAACATCTGGGGCGATGCGCTCAACGGAGCCGAACTCCTGACCGGGAGTGCGCCGGATGCAGGGACGATCCAGGTGTCCGAACAGGCCTATCTGATCCTGCGGGAGCATTTCCTCTTCCGGGCCCGCGGCATGTTCTATCTTCCCAATAGCGGCATTACCCGCAGCTTCATTCTGGCTGGCCGCCGATGAAAGGTCTGCGCAACCTCGACCGGATTACGATGGTCCGGACCATGCTGGTCCATCTGGGATATTTTTCCCGCACGCAGATGCGTTTTACGCTAATGATGATCGGGGCCGGATGGGGCATCATGCGCGAAGCGACCCGCCTGACGACATGGCGGCGGACGGTACGGATCGAATTCTGGGCATCCCTGCATCAGGCTGTGGGCGGAGGGCTACTGAGTACGCTCGTGACCGCCGCGCTGACAGGGTTCGGGATCGTGGCGCAGACTGTCTACTGGCTCGGCTTTGCAGGCATGGCACAGATGACGGGGTCCATCCTGTCCACTGTGCTGGTGCGTGAAATCGCGCCGGTTCTGGTGGGTGTGATCCTGCTGGGACGTTCGGGGATGCTGATGCTGACCGAACTTGGAACCCTCACGACGGGTGGGCAGATGCGCGCCATGACCGGAATGGGGGTCGATCCCTTCATTTCCTTTCTGGTGCCGCGCAGCCTCGCCATGACGATCAGCGGCTTTACGCTGGGCATCATCTTCAGTCTGACGGCGCTTGTCGTGGGTTATGCAGTCTGTCGTGTGGAAGATGCGATCACGATGCCGATCTGGGCGTTCATGGATCAGGTCGCGGGGAGCGTAAAGCCGATCGACTATTTCGTGATTCCGGCCAAGTTCGTTTTCAGCGGCTACGCGGTGGGTGTCTGTTCGTGCCTCTCCGGCATGGATGTGACGACCGAAGACGATCTGGCAAGCATGCTGCCGCGCGGGTTTGCGCGCGGAATGCTGTCGATCATGGTCATCAATGTCGTGTTCAGCGTGTGCTTCGATGGCTGAAAACGACGACGTCCTGTCCGATGCGCTGGAAGCCCGGCTCGAACTGGTGGATGCGCGTCCGCGGTTTGATGAAAGCGGGTTGGTGTCGAGCCGCTATAATCTGCGTCTCAACCCCGGCGAGTGCGCGCTGATCGAGTGTCGGGACATGGGGCAGGCGGCACTGTTCGCCGATATGTGCGTGGGCCTTATTCCGCTTGATGACGGCCATGTGCGTTGCATGGGCATGGACTGGGCCGATCTGGACGAGCGGCGCGCCAACGCCTTGCGGGGGCGGATCGGACGGATCGTGGTTACAGGAGGCTGGGTGGACCTGTATGGGACGCATATGAATATCCTGTGGCCGCAGCTTCATCATACACGCACGCCGATTGAAAAACTTCAGGCACAGGCCGTGCATCTGGCGGTCACGCTGGGTCTGCCGGGCCTGCCGGTGGTTCCGCCGGGACGCCTGTCGGCGATGGACCGGCAGCGCGCGGCCTGTGTGCGGGCCATGCTGGGGGAACCGGCGCTCCTGCTGCTGGAACACCCGATGGAAGGGGCTTCCGCCAGCCTGATGAATGCGTTTCTGTCTCTTGTAACCGATCTGCGGGACCGTGGCTGCGCGGTGGTGTGGATGGCTCCGGATGAAAGTGGGTGGGGGGATTATGCGTCCGATGCCACGATCCGCCTGAGACTGTACGATGATGGACTGTTTTCGATGCGAGGTTCCTGATGTTCCGCCTGCGCCAGACCGAGACCGCCCGTCCGCTCTTTCAGAACCGCTATGCGGATGAATGGGTCGGACTGCTTGTCCTTGCCGCGATCGTCATGTTCGCGGTTGCGGTCGTGGAGGCCGGATTCCTGCGTCAGTGGCTGACCCCGGAAAAGAAGCTGCATTTCATTCTGCCCGAAAGCGGCGTGGCGGGGCTTGCGATCGGCAACGATATCGAAGTCATGGGCGTCCATGCCGGTGAAATCCGCCGCCTCAAACTCAACGAGACGGGACGGATGTATGCCGAAGGGGATCTGGACCCGCAATTTGCAAACTTCATCCGTCAGGACAGCACGGCCGTCATCCGCCATCGCCTGATCGTGGCCGGGGCGAGCTATATCGAACTCGGGCGCGGCAAGGGCAAGCCGCTGGACTGGGACTATGCGGTCCTTCAGGCCACGGTGGAGGCCAACCCGGCGGATGTGATTACCCAGACCGTCATGGATCTACGCAGCAAGCTGGTACCGGCCATGAACAACGTCCAGCTCATCACGGCGCAGGTGAATGACATGATGACCGATATGCGCAAGGGACAGGGTACGATCGGCGGCCTACTGGTGAAGGATGATGTTCTGGACAAGGCCAACGCGGCTCTGGCGCATCTTGATGCCGTCATTGCGGATCTACGGCCCATTGAAAAACAGGTCGGGGGGATTATGACCAAGGCTGACGGAACGATGGACAACGCGCGGGCCGCGACTGCGGGTCTGCGTCAGAGCATACCCCAGATCCAGCAGACCATCAGCCATGCCAACACCGCTACGGCTCAGCTTCCGGCCCTGCTTGCGCAGGCCGAAGCAAGTGCGAGCAGTCTACGGAAGCTGACCGATCAGCTCCGGGGGTTGTGGCTGCTGGGAGGCGGAGGTGCAAAACAGGAGCCTTCCCGTCGTCTTCCGGCTGAGGCGGTGCGGCCATGAGGGACGGTTTTCTGGTCTGCACGGCTTTGGTCGTTCTGACGTTGGGCGGCTGTTCGTCTTCAACTGCAACGAAGGGACCCAAGCCCGATCAGTCCTATGAAGATGCCATGGATACGGGCAAAGCCGTTTATGGGATCGGTCAGGCGTCTCAGGCTGAGGCGCAGTATCGAACGGCCATGGATCGGGCGCTGATGCGGGACGATGCAGTCGCCATTCATGAAGCCGGGTTCAATCTTGCGACGGTGCTTCTGGCGCAGGACAAGCCTCAGAAGGCTCTTCAGAGTCTCGGCGAAACCGAGACCGCGCTGAGCCTGCGCAATGTCTCCGACACGTCTGATCTGGCGGTGATCCGCGCGGCTGCCCTGTACAGGCTGCATGATACGGTGTTCGCGTCGCAGGCCGTACAGCGCGCGCTGCAATCCCCCGATATCGGCATCCGCGAGAGAGCGCTCTATCTGTCTGGCCTGATTGCCGCAGATCAGAAGCAGTCTGCTGCTCTGACGCAGCGTGTTAACGATCTGGCGACCTTCCATGACAATGGGGCTGCGACTGACCGGCAGGAACTTCTGGCCCGTCTGTATCTGTTACAGGGGCAGTCCGAACTCGCTTCCAAGGAGGCGCTTTCAGTCGTGAAAAACCGCCGTGATGCTCTGGATTATCGCGGAATGCGTCAGGCGCTCACTCTGGCAGCGGATGCTGCGGAGGCCGCGGGACATCCACGTCAGGCGGAAGCCCTGCGGCAACAGGAAAGTGCCAGCCGGGAGGTGGAAGCAAAACAAGCGGGGGCTGCAAAAACCCCCTGACAGGCTCAGAACTGGCCGCGTGTATTCCCCGCCCGCTTGGCGTCGTCTTCGCACATATAGGTTCCATGCGCCGTCGCGCCGTACCAGAAGCTGCCCGGTACATGATAGACATGGGTCACTGTGTTGACCCAGACCTGAGTGCAGGTCTCGCTGTTCTTTGTGTCCGCGACCTGCGTGACAGGGACCTTCGCGTCTGAAGAAGCGCTGGCCACCGCGTTTTCGACTTTCGGATCCTGTGCGAGTGCGGTTCCGCCCAGAAGTCCAAGAACCAGAAAAGAAGCGAACATCGTTTTCATTCGGAAAATCCTTTGTCAGGTGTCCTTATCTGTTGTCAGGGTATGTAAATAAATATTTATACTCCAATCACGAAGGGGTAATGTCAGTGTTGAAGAATAACAATGCTGTTAACTCACAAATAACGGATCGCTTACCTGTGATTTTGTCTTAAAGGTTTCCAAGAACCTTGAGACCGATCAGCGTTGCATTCGGAATGATGGACGTCTCGCCGGGGCGCATCATGTATTCGAACTCAGGCTGCACCACGAGGCCGGGGTGGATGGGAATACCGTAATACGCTTCCAGAATGGCGGAATGGGTTTGTGGGCCGTTGACGAAAGCCCCCATGGACATGCCTGCAAGCTGTCTCAGACGCTGCCCGAGCGTAATGGCGGGACTCATCTGGTAGTAAGAATACATCACGCCAAAACGGTCGAACGGTCTGCGCGGAATGATGCCCAGAAGCGATGCGCCGACATAGACCTGATCGGAAAATGTCGAAACACTAGGCGTATTGTGGACATAGCCCGCAAGAATGTATCCGCCCGCCATCTGGTGCTGGCCACCCTTGCGGTAAACCATCTGGTCGGCCTCGATATAGAACGTATCCCGCGGTTTGTTGGCATCATGGAAAACGTCATGCGCGAACATTGCCGGGATCGTTCCCAGACGATCAGCATAAGGGGAGGTATCGTGGCCGAAGCCGAGTTTGTAATGACCCGGCAGATTGTCTTTACCGATAAAGGGCTCCCAGGTCAGCTCGATGGGAAGCATGACTCCCGTGGAGGTTTCACTGCCCCAGGCCCAGCCGCTCGGATTTTCCGTCAGCGGCCCGACTTTGTAGACGCCGGTGCGTAGCGTGAGGTCGCGGGTGGGCTTGATTCGCAGCGTGCCGCCCCATGTGGCCTTAGGGTAGACGCTCCAGCCTTCGTCAGCCTTGATTGCTGGGGGAGCAGAACACTGGACCATAAAGGTGCAGAGCAGCACCGACGTTGCATAGGTATGCGTCAGCGTGATGCGACCGATATTGATGTTGACGCGATTGTTGAAGAACGACTTCTCAACATAGATATCCGCCAGATGCGCGGCTGCATGGCCCGAAAGGCTGTAGACCTCGCTCAGCAGGATGCGATGCTCCCCGACATGGTCGTAAGAGATCTGACGACCCGCGCGTTCCATCATCACGGCGTGCAGAATCCAGCCATCCAGCCCGAGCAGTCGTCCGAGATCCCAGCGCGTGTTGAACGTCAGTTCGTGGGCGTAGGACATTCCCTTGCTGATGCCGCCGCCAACATTCGCCATGGCTTCTCCCTTGTAGGAGAACTCAAAGCTGAAGCCGCGTTCCGACAACCAGTTTCGATAAGGCGAAAGCTGGGGCACGAGATGGCCGAAGGCTTCGGCTGGCACATAATAACCGGCTGTCAGATCGCTGCGGCGCAGGGCGTCATTGTTGCGGTTCAGGAGCGAGGAAATGCTCTCCGTATCAAAAATCGCGCCCAGATGGTCTGCCGAAGGGGCGGGGGGATGCTTATGCTGCGCCGCGCTGGCTGGATGTGAAATCCCGGGTGCGGTCGAGGGCAGCACCCGGGCCGTTGGCTGGCGCGCGCGCTCTTGAAGACCTGGCTCCGTACCTTGCGCATGAACAGTCAGGGGAAGGATGCTGAATACTGAAAAAATGTTGATCTGCAGGAATATTTTCAAAAAACGCGGGCGAGACATGTCTGCTGTTCTTTCCTGCGATCATGGCCTGCATGATGCATGACTGTAAATCTGGCCTGTAAAAGCAGAACGCTTAGGGATTCCCACGGTGCGTTTCTGGTTCTCCAAGGAAAGATAAAATCCTTATTGAAGAAAATTCCCAATCACATAATCTGGAACCTTCTTCACTAAATAAAAAAGTATAATATAGTGTTCTTTAAGTAATTGTCTTTTGTATCGTCCTGAATGGGATAGTGATTTTGATTGTATAGGCGTCGGTTCAGGCCAGATGGCGCTCACGTTCAATCAAGGCCAACCCTTCGGCAACTGACACAAACTCTGACCCTCCATCCACGCGTTCCGCGCCGAAACGCCGGTCGAACAGGTTGCGGACTGCGGGGACGAAAGATGTGCCCCCTGTCAGGAAGACCCGGTCAATATCACTCGGCCCCAGACCAGTCTGACGCATGGCGTCTTCGATCGCGTCGTCCAGACGGCTCAGATCAGGGGCAATCCAGCTTTCAAAATCCGCGCGGGTGATGGTTTCTTCGATTTTCAGATCCCGATGGATGAAGCGCAGAACAGTGCTGTCCTGACGCGACAGATCGCTCTTGGCCTGTCCAACCGCACGATAAAGATTCTGGCCTTCCTGATCTTCGATCAGACGCAACAGGCTGCGGAGCTTCTCCGGCTCTGACGATGTTTTGGCGACGTCCGCAATGTCCCGCAGCGTCTGGGGAGTCCGCATCAGCGACAGCCGATGCCAGCGGCCGAGGCTTGCGAACCATTCCGCCGGGACGGGCAGGGGTTGTCCACCCATGACGCGATAGGTTGCGTCCCGGCCCAGCGCCGGGGCTACGGCATGGCTGATGATACGGTAGTCGAACTGGTCGCCCGCGATGCCCACACCCGAATGGCCCAGTGTCGTAACCCGCTGGGTCGCCTGCGGATCAAAGCGCATGATCGAGAAATCGCTGGTGCCGCCGCCAAAATCGCCGACCAGAACAGTTGCTGGACGGTCGAGGCGCTGCATGAAGCGCCAGCCCGCGCCTTCGGGTTCAAGAACAATATTGGGTTCGGGAAAACCCGCTTCCAGAAAACTTTCCCGCAGACGGTCCACACCGAGCGAATCATCGGCCAGCTCACCCGCAAATCGCACGGGGCGACCGATCGTGGCGCTCACATCAGACGGGTTCAGTCCGGCCTTGTCCATGAGAGACGTCAGAAAGCGTGCGATCAGGGCTTCGAGCGTCATGACATTGCTGAAAACCCGCGTCTCACGAAAAGACCCCTGCGCGAGATAGGTCTTCATGGACATGATCAGACGGCTCTCGGCCGGGTCGTCCAGATAAGCCTCGATGGCGTCCAGCCCGATCGCGTCTTTCATGATACGGCGGCGTCCGTCCTGATCCATCCACAGGCAGAGCAGCGTGCGGCAGGTTTCGCTGGTGGCGTGATCCGTGAAGACAAAGCGGGCAGGGTGGGTATTGCCATTCTCATCCGCAATCACGACCACGCTGTTGGTGGTGCCGAAGTCAATTCCGACGCGGATTTTGGTCTGGTTGTGTCCGGGCGTCGTCATCGGTTCTGCTTTCTTCCGGTATGGGCAAAGGGCGTGGGTTTAGGGAAGAAGCGGCCGCACGCCAAGCATAAAAAAAGGGGAAGCGCCCTTTCGAGTGCTTCCCCATAGCGGTCGATCTGACGGTCAGGACGCAGCCATCTCGCAGACGGCTTCTTCCACCACAGCCGGGCGCATCGTGCCCATTTCGGCTTCGGACTGCACCATCGGAGACATTCCGAGCGCGGAGAGAAGCTGGCGGTCGCGATGTTCGGCCGGGTTAGGCGTGGTCAGGAGCTTTTCGCCGCAGAAGATCGAGTTCGCACCCGCGAGGAAGCACAGCGCATGGGCTTCGTCGGTCATGTTTTCGCGGCCTGCGGCAAGGCGGACATGGCTTTCCGGCATCATGATGCGGGCCGTGGCGATGATGCGGACGAAGGTGATCGGATCAACGGCTTCGGCCTCGCCCAGCGGGGTGCCTTCAACGCGGACGAGCAGGTTGATGGGCACGCTCTCGGGGTGCTTGGGAAGGTTGGCGAGCGTCATCAGTAGGCCGGCGCGGTCGGACAGGTCTTCACCCATGCCCACGATTCCGCCACAGCAGACATTGATTCCCGCGTCGCGCACGTTCGAAAGCGTGTCGAGACGCTGCTGATAGGTACGGGTGGAAATGATGGAGCCGTAGAACTCTTCGGACGTGTCGAGATTGTGGTTGTAATAATCTAGGCCCGCCGTCTTCAGGCGCTCCGTCTGCTGCGCGTCGAGCATGCCGAGCGTCACGCAGGTTTCCAGCCCCAGCGACTTCACGCCTTCGATCATCTCACAGACGGTGTCGAGGTCATGATCCTTCGGCGTGCGCCAGGCGGCGCCCATGCAGAATCGGCCCGCACCGGCTTTCTTGGCAGCGCGTGCTTCCTTCAGGACGGATTCCACGGCCATCAGGCGCTCGGCCTTGACGCTTTTTTCGTGAAGCGCGCTCTGCGGACAATAGGCGCAGTCTTCCGGGCAGCCGCCCGTCTTGATCGAAAGAAGCGTGGAAATCTGCACTTTCGTGGGGTCGAAATAGCGGCGGTGAAGGGTTTGTGCGCGGTACATCAGCTCGGGGAAGGGCAGGCTGATAAGGGCTTCGACTTCGTCGCGGGTCCAGTCGTGGCGGACGTCTGGGAGGGGCGTATGGGTGGCCGTCACGGATCAATCTCCAAGGGTTGCTGCATCACACCTACCCAAAATTGTCCCACCGTGTCATCTGATCGTCACTATTGGTGAGCCGGAAAACGGACGAGGTTGCAGAATGAAACACTGGCATATCGATCAGATGGACTGGAACTCCTTTGATCCGTCCCGCGTGGACCCCGAGATTATCCCCCTCGTGAAGGCTGCTTCCGTGGTGGAAAAGAACGGTCTCGATTATGCCGAATATCTGCGTCGCGTTTTTGTGGGAGACCCGGATTTCAGTGCTGCTGCTGCAAACTGGGCCGTCGAAGAAGTTCAGCACGGCGATGCGCTTGGCCGCTGGGCCATGCTGGCCGATCCGTCTTGGAACTATGAAAAGGCTTTCGACCGCTACCGTGCGTCCTACAAGATCGACGCCGATGTGGATGCTTCGATCCGTGGCTCCCGCACTGGCGAACTGATTGCGCGATGTATGGTCGAAACCGGCACGTCGTCCTTTTATACGGCACTTGCGGACGCGACGGACGAGCCATTGCTCAAGGCCATCTGCAAGCAGATCGCAGCGGACGAATACCGGCATTTCAAGCTGTTCTACGATCACATGCGCCGTTATCTGAAGCGCGAGAAGCTCGGCGTGTGGGCACGGACGCGCATTGCCTTGGGCCGTGTGACGGAAAGCGAAGACGACGAACTCGCCTCGGCCTATCACACGACCAACGAGCCACCGGGCATGGCCTATGACCATCAGCGCTGCATCGCGGCCTATATGTCCAAGGCGATGGGCTTCTATCAGCCCAAACATATCGACCGCGTGACGGCGATGATTTTCAAGACGATCGGTTTTACGCCGCATTCGCGCTGGCAGAAGCTGGCATCTTCGCTGGTCTATCGGTTGATCCAGTGGCGCCGGAAAGTTTTCAGGAAACAGGTTCAGGCCTGAGGACTTCCACGCAACATCCGGAAACTGGAAAACAGAAGACGAAACCGGGCGTCTGTGCCATGAAAGACGCCTGATTCTTTCGCCTGCGTCCGGAGATTTCGATGACCGTTTCCGCCATTTTCTCCCGTCGTGCCGTCTACGGCGCAACCCTGTCCCTCTGTGCCGCCGGACTGTATCAGTTTCCGACAGCGAAAGCGGACCCTTATTCCCTGCCGATCGCGTCCTCCGGTCCGGTCAAAACCGATACGGTGAGCCCCGCCACCCTGTCTGCCCAGCAGTTGGCCAAACAGGTCGGCTATGCGCAGTTCACTGCTCCAGACTGGCGTGTTGGTCCGGTCCGGCACATGGTCATGTTTCGCTACACCAAGGATTCCACAACGGCCCAGCGTGCTGAAGTGTCGGGCCGTTTCCTGCATCTCGCGCAGGACAGCCGTCGTTCTGATGGCAAGCCGGTTGTCGTCAGCATCGAGACCGGCTTTCAGAATAGTGGCGAGGGGGTAGATGCCGGTCTTCAGCAGGCATTTCTTGTGACGTTTCGTTCCGAAGGAGACCGGAATTATTATGTCGGCAAACCTGTCGTAACGGACGTGGCGTTCATTGATCCCGCCCATGAAGCCTTCAAGGAATTTGCCGCGCCTTATCTCGAAAAGGTCGTCGCTTTCGATTACCCGGTCGCGGCTGTCGTGACGCCGGAAGGTACGGGCGCAAAATCCAAAAAAGTCCACAAAACCCGCTGAGCGGAGCGGAGGCGTTTTGTCCTTTTGACGAAATGATACTTTATACCTCATTCTAAAGGCACCACTCTGGAATGAGGTACATTGTGAAACGATTCCTTACGTCACGACATACTCTGAAATATGGGGCCAGCCTTCTCGCCCTCGCTGGAGGCCTGATGGTTTCCGGTGCACAGGCTGCTGGCTACAATGCGGGCTGGGGCTTTGATGAAGCCGGGATGAACCGCGCCGTTGAGCCGGGCAACAATTTCTTCGAATATGCCAACGGTACCTATCTCAAAAACCTCAAAATCCCCGGGGATATGAGCAGCTACGGCCCGTTCCGTATCCTGTATGAACTCTCCCTGTCGCGTCAGAAGACCATTCTCGACGAAGCCGCAAAGAAGGTTACTGAACAGCCCACGGACGACATGGGCAAAATCGGAACCTATTACGCCAGCTTCCTTGACCAGAAGGCCGTGGACCGCCTTGGGGGCAAGCCTCTTGCAGCTGATCTTGAAATAATTCGTAACGTTAACGATGGCAAGTCACTTGCCGCAGCGTTCGGTGCGTCTCTGAAGTCCATGATGTTCTCCACGTTCCAGATCGGCGTGGAGCAGGACCAAAAGGACCCGGAACGGTATATGCTGATGCTCGATCAGGGCATGAGCATCGGCGTGAGCGGTGGCCTCGGTCTGCCGGACACGAGCTACTACACAAACCCCAAGCTGGCGGACAAAAAGAAGGCCTATCAGGCCTATATCGCCAAGATGCTGACGCTTGAGGGCTGGCCGGACGCTGCAAAGAACGCGCAGGCCGTGGTTGATCTCGAAACGGCTCTGGCCAAGGTCGAAGTGCCGCGCGACCAGACCCGTGATCCGCTCAAAATTTACAACCCGATGCCGGTGTCCGAGCTTCAGAAGCTCGCGCCGGACTTCGACTGGGTCACGTTCCTGACCAGCGCCGGCCTTCCGGCAGAAGGGCTCGAAAGCCGCAAGATCGACGTGCGTGAACCCGCCGGAATCAAGGCGATGACGGCCGTTCTCAAGGCTGCTGACCCTGCGACGCTGCGCGCCTGGCTGGCGTTCCATCTCGGAGACAATGCTGCCGGTTATCTGTCCAGCAACTTCTATGATGCGTCGTTCGACTTCAACAGCCATACGCTGTCGGGCGTGGCGCAGCAGTCTCCGCGCTGGAAGCGTGCCGTGCGCGTGACGAATGGTGCACTGGGTTGGGCACTGGGCCGCGAATATGTTGCGCGCTATTTCCCGCCTTCCGCACAGGCGCAGATCACGGATCTGGTGCAGAAGGTCAAAGCGTCGTTCCATGACCGTCTGGAGCACAACAGCTGGATGGACGAGCCGACCCGCAAGGCCGCTCTGAACAAGCTGGATCATTTTGCCATTCAGGTCGGTTATCCGAAAAAATGGTGGGATTACAGCAAGCTCGACATCCGCAAGGGCGACGTCTACGGCAATGCCGTGCGTGGTGCGGCGTTCAGCTGGCAGCACGATCTGGACAAGCTCGACAAGCCGGTTGATCGTGACGAATGGGGCATGACGCCGCAGACGGTGAACGCTTATAACGATCCGACCATGAACGAGATCGTGTTCCCGGCTGCGATCCTTCAGCCCCCGTTCTTCGATCCGAAGGGCGATACAGCCGTCAATTACGGTGGTATCGGTGGCGTGATCGGCCATGAAATGAGCCACGGCTTCGACGATCAGGGTCGTCACTACGACGAACATGGACGTCTGAACGACTGGTGGAGCAAGGCGTCTACAGAGGCCTTCCAGAAGCTGGCCGACCGTCTGGCCGCGCAGTACGATGCACAGGAAGTCCTGCCGGGCCTGTATGTGAACGGCAAGATGACCATGGGCGAGAACATCGCGGATTCCGGTGGTCTGAACCTCGGCCTTCAGGCTTATCATGACTCGCTGCACGGTCAGCCCGCGCCGGTCGTACATGGTCTGACGGGCGATCAGCGCGTGTTCCTTGGCTGGGCGCAGGTCTGGCGGGAGAAGGACCGTCCGGATGCGCTGCGTCAGCAGGTTCTCTCCAACGAACACGCCCCGGCGATCACGCGCGTTAACATCCCGGCTCATAACATTGATGCCTGGTATGGGGCGTTTGATGTAAAACCCGGCCAGAAGCTCTATCTGGCACCGGATCAGCGCGTAAAGATCTGGTAAGGTCGTGACAAACTGGAACGTGGGGCCTAATCACGGTCTCACGTTTCAATTTTCTGCCTGACGGACCCATTCTCATGACACAAATGACGATCGGCCATCTGTACACCTCGTTGCATGCGGGATGTGCCAGCGCGGTCGCGCGCGTGCTTGAGGCCTATGAGGTCGAGGTCGAGTATGTCGATCTTGATCCCGATGATGTCGAAGATGCGCTGGAACAGGGGGAGGTCGACCTTCTGGTTTCCGCTTGGTTCCCGCGTGACGAGCGTCTCGCCGGCCCGGGCCTTCGGGTTCTGGGAGACCTCTATCAGCCGGTTGTCAGCTTCGCAGCCTTGACGCCGCTGGGCGCTGTCGGAACCCTGACTGCAACGGATGTGGATCGGATCATCGTGGCCGATGACAGCCGTCAGGCATTGGAAGAGGCGCTCAAGCAGCTTCCGGCGCTTTCGGTTCTGTCTATTGAAAGCATTGGCGAGGGTGCTCTGATCGAGCGTCTGGAGAAGGCTCGCGATGCTGGCGAAAGGCCGCTTGTGGTTGCAACACAGCCGCACGCTGTGTTCCATACCGATCTGCTGACCGTGCTCGAAGACCCGTCGCGTCTGCTTGGTGGCGAGATGTCTGCGCGGATGATCCTGCGTGAGGATGTGGCGCGTCAGGCGGACAGCGATCTGCTGGACGAACTTTCGGAAATGATGCTGGGCAACAAGGTCATGAGTGCCCTCGATTACGTCATTTCCGTTGACGGGCAGGACCCTGAGAGTGCGGCTGAAGCGTGGCAGCGCGGCCGTCTGATCGGGCGCTGATATGTAAGGGGGCGCGGGAACCCGGCCCCCTTTTTTCTGCTCTCAGCGGAAGACGAGGCCACCGTCGATCAGCACAGACTGACCCGTCATGTAATCGGCGTCGCTGCTGGAGAGATAGGCCACGAAACCTGCGACATCATCGGCAGTTTCCACGCGGCCCAGAGCAATTCCCTCCACATATTTCTTGTAGGTCGCGCCCACTTCCGTGCCGGTGATTTCGGCCATGCGCTGGTCGATCGTGACCCACATATCGGTTCCGACAATGCCGGGGCAGTAGGAATTGACCGTGATTCCCGAAGACGCCAGTTCCTTGGCTGCTGACTGTGTCAGGGCGCGGACGGCGAATTTGGTGGCGGAATAGGCGCCCAGAAGCGGGTAGCCTTCATGTCCGGCAATCGAACAGGCATTGATGATTTTGCCTTTCGTGCCCTTTTCCTGAAAAATCTTCGCAGCGGCCTGAATGCCCCACAACACGCCCTGCACGTTGATGCTGAAGATCTTTTCGATCTCTGTCGGCTCGATCTCCAGAACCGGTTTGACCTGACAGATACCAGCATTGTTGACCATGATATCCAGCCCGCCCAGCGTATCCGCGGCTTCGCGCAGGGTCGTGGCGAACCGGTCGCGGTTGCTGATATCGGCCGTAAGCGCGACGGCACGCCGTCCGAGGGCTTCAACCTCCTTGGCGGTCTGGGCGAGAATGTCCTGTTTGACGTCCAGCAGAATGACGTCCGCGCCATCTTTGGCCAGACGAAGTGCGATGGCCTTGCCGATGCCCTGGGCGGCACCCGTGACGGCAGCTACTTTTCCAGAAAGGGACATTGAAAAAAGATCCTTCGATTGTCCGTCATCCGCATGTGAATGCCATGACAGCCCAAACCATCGGTTCTTTATTTTCGGGATTCCACAAAAAATCGCCTGTTTTCTAAATGTTACACGGAATTGTGTCGGTCTGGAGAAGCTCTGCCCGCAGAGCTGGCGAAGGACGTAATTTTCATAAACCAGCTCTGGTCATGGAAGGCAGGGACTGCAAGAATGCGTTAAATAAACGTTATGACACGGCTTCGGCGGGAATTAATGAGCCATTCTGAAAGTATTAGCGCCGTCTTTGAAACTTTCGGTGGCATCAGCGATGAGGAATGGCTTCAGGTTTTGGTGTCGTCAGTGCACATTCCTGAAATTCAGGGTGTGAGGATGCCGTCCTTCCCCCCCGATGACCTGCAACGGGAAATTCATGGGCATCATGGAGAAATTTCCATCCACGAAGCGCATGTCTTCTTCCGGGAAATCAAGGCGTACTGTGCTTATGCCGGGCGGCCGGTTCGTCCCGAGACACGTCTTTTGGACTTCGGTTGCGGCTGGGGACGTATTGCCCGGCTGTTCATGAAAGATATCCGGCCCTCCAATCTGTATGGCGCGGAAACCACGGACCGTTTTCTCATGGCGGCGCGACTGAGCAATCCGGCGCTAAATTTTCTGGGCTGCGATCTGGTGCCGCCTATGCTTCTGACGTCGGAGAGCTTTGATCTGATTACGTCATGGTCAGTGTTCTCGCATCTGGACGAGTTTCTTGCGGGGCACTGGGTGCGGGAGTTTCACCGTCTGCTCAGACCGGGCGGGATTCTGGTCATGACGACGCAGAGCCGCCGGTTCATCGCCTTCTGCGCCGAACAGCGGCTCAAACGTGCCTCGGGTATCCGCCTGGAGCATCCGTGGCATGAAGCCTGTGCTGACAGTTTCACGGATGAAGCACGTGCGAATGCGGAATTCGAGGCTGGGCGTTTCCTTCACGCAGCATCCTCGAAACCGCCTCAGCCCCAGTCGCATTATGGTGAGGCGATCATTCCGCGGAATTACATCATCAAGGCATGGGGCGGTCTGTTTCGTCTGATCGAATACATGGACAATCCCGTCCGGTTGCCACAGGTCCTGATTGTGATGCAGAAGATCGGATAGTCATCGTTTGTCACGAAGATGTGGCAGAGCGGGAGGAGAGGGGCTTGAAAAAAACCGGCATCGGCATGGGATTGCTCGCAGTTCTTCTGGTCGCACCGTTTTCCAGCGTTTCTGCCGAACCGGAAGAAACTGTCACAGTTACTGGCCAGCACGCTATGCGGGTCGGGAGCTACAAGGGTATTTACCGGGTGTATGACCGGTTTGACCGCCTGCCGGACAAGGCAGGGAAAAATCTGTCGCTGCATTTTCTGGGCGATATCGTGCCTGACCATGCTGCACCGTCTGAGGCGCGGGTCGTCCTCCATACCAAAGAGGGCGATATTCCGCTTTTTGTTGGTCAGGATCGGGAGATGCATTTTCCCCGTTCCGCGGCCCTTCTGGCGGAAAATCCTCCCGTTCTGCTGACGCTGCCACCCAACCGGAAGGTCCAGCTTGAGCTGGCGATCGAGGTCGATCCTCTCCCGGTGCCGTCTTTTACAAAAGAGCAGGCCGTGGGCTGGATGGGGGAGATCAATGCCGCCATCCGCGATTTCTTTGGCGTAATCCTTGCTTTTCTGGCGCCTGATGCACATCGGCTGAAGATTGATGTCGCTCCCGGCGCGCGTTTTGAAGCCGTGGAAAACGGAACGGCGCGGCTTCTGGTCGATAATCAAGGTGCGGTGCCTTACACATTCATTCTCCGCCCGCAGGATTATCAGAATGGCACCGTATTCCGTTCCGACAGGCCGTTTTCCATGATCCGTGTGAAAATTCCGACTGATGAATTCTTTACGCTCAAGCGTAAAAACTGATGCCGGATTTGACAGATGGAGCGTGAGGACGCATCACGCAAAACCTTAAATTCACTGCCAGCAGGGGGATCCATGTCGGTTCACGCGTTCGTCTTTCCGGGACAGGGGAGCCAGTCCGTCGGGATGGGACAGGCCCTTCACGAGGCTTTTGCATCCTCGCGTGCGGTTTTTCAGGAAGTGGATGAGGCGCTTGGCGATCATCTGTCGCGCCTGATGTTCACTGGTGATGCGGATGAACTGACGCGGACGGAAAATGCCCAGCCCGCGCTGTTCGCGGTTTCGCTGGCCGCCGTGCGTGCTCTGGAAAGCGAAGGCGGTTTCAAACTGGCGGACAAGGCAGCCCTGTTGGCCGGGCATTCGCTGGGTGAGTATTCCGCTCTCGCCGCTGCTGGCACGCTTGGGATTGCGGAAGGTGCGCGTCTGCTGCGTCTGCGTGGTCAGGCCATGCAACGCGCTGTTCCGGCCGGGGAGGGCGGCATGGCGGCTCTTCTGGGTGTGGATGCGTCTCAGGCCCGTGCGATCTGTGACGAGGCCTCCCAAGGCGAGACGCTGGAAATCGCCAACGACAATGGCGGTGGTCAGATCGTTGTGTCCGGTGTGATGAGCGCCATCGACCGTGCCATCGTTGTCGCCAAAGAGCATGGCATCAAGCGCGCCGTGAAGCTACCGGTCTCTGCACCTTTCCATTCGTCGCTGATGGCGCCTGCCGCACGCGAGATGGAAGATGCACTGGCGACTGCGACGCTGAATGCGCCGTCCGTTCCCGTGATTGCCAATGTCACGGCTGCCAAGGTGACCGATCCGGCAACCATTCGCGAACTTCTCGTGAAGCAGGTGACGGGCACTGTGCGCTGGCGCGAGAGCGTGCAGGCGATGGTGGCAATGGGTGTGACGAACATGCACGAGCTTGGTGCGGGCAAGGTCTTGTGCGGTCTGGCACGTCGTATCGCTCCCGAGTTGGCCACAAGCAATGCCGGAACGCCTGCCGAAATCGAAGCCCTGCTCAAGACCCTTTAAGGACAACCGATCATGTTCTCTCTTACCGGCAAGACGGCCCTCGTAACGGGCGCATCAGGCGGCATTGGTGCCGCGATCGCCCGCCAGCTTCATGAACAGGGCGCGACGGTCGTGCTCAGCGGCACGCGTGAAGCGGCTCTTCAGGAACTGGCCGACAGCCTGGGCGAGCGCGTCCACATCGCCGTCGCCAACCTGTCCGATCCCACCGAGGCCGACGGTCTCGTGGCCAAGGCCGAAGCCGCTGCGGGCGCGCCGCTGGACATTCTGGTCAACAATGCCGGTCTGACGCGCGATACGCTGGCCATCCGCATGAAGGACAGCGACTGGTCGCAGGTTCTGACCGTCGATCTGGAAAGCCCGTTCCGTCTGGCCCGCGCTGCGCTCAAGGGCATGCTGCGCCGTCGTGCGGGGCGGATCATCTCGATCGCCTCCGTGGTGGGAACGACGGGCAATGCCGGTCAGGCCAACTACGCTGCCGCCAAGGCCGGTATCGTGGGCATGAGCAAATCTCTGGCGCAGGAAGCCGGTCCGCGTGGTGTCACGGTCAATGTCGTGGCACCCGGTTTCATCGAAACGCCGATGACGGATGTGCTGCCGGAAGCAGTCCGCGAAAAGCTGGTTGGCTCTATTCCGCTCGGTCGGATGGGGAATACTGGTGACGTGGCGTCCGCAGTGGTATATCTGGCTTCCGAAGAGGCAGCATGGGTCACGGGTACGACCCTGCATGTCAATGGTGGCATGGCGATGGTGTGAATGCTTGGCCTTTTTGGTTAAAGCATGCTAATCGCGCGCTGCTTTGCCCGGCCTGCTGAAGGCTGATGTCCGGTTCTTCCGGCGGCAACGCCTCCCCTTCAACGGGGGCGGCCCTGCTCTGGAGGAACCACTGGGCTTCCGGACTGGCAGGCGGCAGTACGAGTTTTGATGTAACGCACCGGACGGGCAACAGGGTCCCGGATGGGCATAAGGAACGAACAGATGAGCGACATTGCTGACAAGGTAAAGAAGATCGTTGTCGAGCACCTCGGTGTGGACGAAAGCAAGGTAACGCCGGACGCGTCGTTCATCGACGATCTGGGCGCAGACAGCCTCGACACGGTTGAGCTGGTCATGGCTTTCGAAGAAGCCTTCTCCGTCGAGATCCCGGAAGATGCAGCCGAGAAGATCGCAACCGTCAAGGATGCCATCGACTATATCGAAAAGCAGAAAGCAGCCTGAGGCCAGTCCTCAGACTGACCGGGGCTGCTTTTTCGGCCCCGGATTCCTACCCCATTCAGGGGTGGAAGATCAGCCGGGCCTTGTCATGAGGTTCGGCTGCAAGACCCGGACATAACGTGAGACAAGAGGCATCGATGAGCGGGACTGCAACTAACGGGCGGCGTGTCGTCGTAACCGGTATCGGTGTTGTCAGCCCACTGGCTGTGGGCGCGGAACTGACCTGGAAGCGGCTGATCGAAGGACAGTCCGGCATTGGCCGGATCACGCATTTCGATCCCTCCGAACTTCCTGCCCAGGTTGCCGGACAGGTTCCGGACGGCCCGACGGCGGAAGGTGGTCTCACGTTGTCCGACTGGGTGCCGGTCAAGGACCAGAAGAAGATGGATCGCTTCATCCATCTGGGCCTTGCCGCAGCCATTCAGGCTGTCGAGGATTCAGGCTGGAAGCCTGAGGACGAAGACGATCGCTGCGCCACTGGCGTCATGATCGGCTCGGGGATCGGCGGTCTTCAGACGATTTATGACGGCTCCCTGACGGTTTCGAGCGGTAAGGCCCGCCGTCTGTCGCCGTTCTTCATTCCCTCGGCCCTGATCAATCTGATTTCCGGCCATCTTTCGATCCGCTACGGATTCAAAGGACCGAACCATGCGGTCGTGACGGCCTGCGCGACGGGCGTTCATGCCATTGGCGACGCCTCGCGTCTGATTCAGTATGGCGATGCGGACGTGATGATTGCCGGTGGTGCGGAAGCTGCGATCTGCTCGCTCGGCATTGCCGGGTTCTGCTCGGCACGTGCGCTGTCCACCGCTTCCAACGACGATCCAACCAAGGCTTCGCGCCCCTGGGACAAGGACCGTGATGGCTTCATCATGGGTGAAGGTGCCGGTGTAGTCGTGCTTGAGGAACTTGAGCACGCCAAGCGCCGTGGTGCGAAGATCTACGGTGAAATCGGCGGCTACGGCATGTCCGGCGATGCCCATCACATCACGGCTCCGGCTGAAGGGCATGAGGGTGCGTTCCGTGCCATGAAGGCCGCGCTGCGCAACAGCGGTGGCCTGACTACGGCCGATATCGACTATGTCAACGCGCACGGCACCTCCACCATGGCGGATGACCTTGAGCTTGATGCGGTCGAGCGCTTCTTCGGCGAAGACGCCAAGCGTCTGGTTATGTCCTCCACGAAGTCGGCCATTGGCCATCTTCTGGGGGCGGCCGGTGCGGTTGAGGCGATCTTCTGCCTTCAGGCCATCCGTGACGGCGTTGTGCCGCCGACCCTGAACCTGGATAACCCGGCGCGGGAAAGCGTGATCGATCGCGTGGCGCATGTCGCTCAGCAGCGCAAGATCGACGTCGCCCTGTCCAACAGCTTTGGCTTCGGCGGGACGAATGCAAGCATCATCCTCAAGCGCTTCAAGGACTGAGGAAGGGTTCGTTTCCCATGTCTGAAGGTCAGTCTGACGGCGAGGAACTGCGGAAGCTCGTTCTTCCTCCAAAGGCTGGCCGCAAGCTGGCGTTCTTCGGAGCGCCTTTGCTTCTCGTGGCCGGACTGGTTGCGGGATATGGCCATTACACCGATCCCGGTCCGCTACAGGACGCGAAGACATTTGTTATTCCGCACGGCAACAATGCCCGCGTGACAAAAGCCCTGCAGGACGATGGCATCCTGTCGCCGACTTGGGCGTCGGGCACATTTTTCCGGATCGCTGCCTTTCTGACGCATCGCGACGGTCAGATTCATGCGGCAGAACTCCAGTTTCCTTCCCGCGTCTCGGTCGCGCATGTTCTTGAGATCCTGCGTCACGGCAAGCCTGTCTCCCATCAGGTGACGGTACCTGAGGGACTGACGGCGCTTAAAATCACAACCATTCTCGATAAGGCGCCGGCACTGAGTGGTGCATTACCGACGCTCGTTGAAGGAACGGTTTTTCCGCAGACGGTGTCTTATGTCTGGGGAACGTCGCGTCAGGCTTTGGCCGAAAAATTGCAGAAAATGATGGCAACCAGGCTGGCCGCCGCATGGGACGGGCGCAATGTCGAGGCTTTGGACGGGTTGATACAGTCTCCGCAGGAACTGTTGGTTCTGGCGTCTCTAATCGAGCGTGAAACGGCAGTTCCATCGGAGCGCCCCATGGTGGCGCGCGTATTTCTCAACCGTTTGAAGCTGGGAATGCGACTACAGACAGATCCGAGCGTAATTTACGGGCTCAGCAACGGCGTGGGGACGCTTGATGCGCCTCTGACCCATGAGGACCTGCAAACACCGGGGCCGTACAATACCTATCTTCAGGCCGGATTGCCCCCCGGACCCATCTGCTCACCCGGGCAGAGTTCTCTGGATGCGGCGGCGCATCCGGCTGATGGCAAAATGCTGTATTTCGTGGCGACAGGATCGGGCGGGCATAATTTTGCCGAAACCCTTGCCGATCAGGATAAAAACATCCGCGCCTATCGCGCGCATCTGTCCGGGGCTACGCAGACCCCGAACTGATGTCCCGCTCTTTGGAAGAGAGCGGGACGGGTTTTCAGTGCTTCAGTGGAGCGAGGCTCTGGCTCTGGACGCCTGCGGCCTGCGCCGAATAGGGGCGCGATGCATCGTAGGTCGTCGGGTACGGACTGTTGCCGACTACATCCTGTGCGGTTGTGGTGGCCGCTTGCGTCACGCGCCATGGGACTGTGGAGGCTGCTGGCGTCTGGGCGACCGACATCAGGGCGCGGCGCAGCGGATCAGCAGACGGGTTGTTGACGCGCATCGTCACGACGATGTCCTCGGGGCCGACCGTCTGGTTGTAATAAGCGCGGTTTGCACCACTATCGACGGTCAGTTTGGAGCCACCCAGAGCTGCACCGGCATAGAGGCCCTCGTTTTTCTGGGCAGCGTAAATGTCGGTGTTGTGCGCACCGGCCGTACTGTTTTCCAGACCCGTGCCAATGCTGGCGAAGGAGGCGGAAGCGGAGGCGTCAAACTTGAACTGGCTGTCCAGAATGGCCTGAATGCCGCGCTGGGACATGATGAACAGGATGGTTTCCGCGCTCTGCACGCCAACCTGTAATCCCAGCGAAGCTGTGCTCAGACGATAGAATGCCGGATCGGACCATGAGCCGCGTGCGTCGCGACTGAGCAGCAGGCAGCGACCGCCGGAGCCGCCGATCCCGAACGACATGTTCAGCACGGACGGGCAGACCATGACGGCCTTGGCTTCGGCAAGCAGTTTCTGCGAGCGCGACTGGGGCGTGGTCCCCGCAAAAAGGTCCTGAACAGCCAGTGTGGCGCGATCAACGATAAGCTGCTGCTGGCTGGCAGTGGTCTGGGGTGCGTCGGAGCAGGCTGACAGGGCAAGACAGCCCGAAGCGACGAGCGTGGTCGTACGCAGGAGACCGGACAGGGTCATGAAAGATACCTTCTGCAGTCATCGAAAGGATGTTTCCCGCACTATGCGCCAAATGCGGCCAAATCACGAGTGCGGGAAAGGAGATGTCAGATTTCCACGTTGACCGCGGCTGAGAGGGCCTTTGCAACGCCCGGAGCGGCTGCGAGGATGGTCGCCCCTCCGGTCAGGCCACCAGTCTGAAGGAAGGGCGAGACGGCCGCGCCGGACTCCGCGAGAATGGCTAGTGCGGCGGCGACATCCCAGAGCTGGATGACAATTTCCAGATAGCCGTCGGAGCGACCACAGGCCACATCCGCCAAAGCCAGCGCGCCGGACCCGCCCGAGCGTGGCATGGCACCCAGAGCCATGATGGCGGCGATCTTTTCGTTGAACGTTTCGGCAGGGACGCGGGAGGACCAGCCTATTTCGATCATGGCCTCCTGCGTGTTGGTGATGGGAGAGGCCTTGATGGGCTTGCCGTTCAGGAACGCGCCCTTGCCTTTGCTGGCCGTGAAGACTTCACCCAGAGCCGGGGCCTCGATCACGCCCGCAACAGGTTCGTCGCCTTCCAGAAGGCCGAGGGAGACGCACCAGCGGTCCCGACCACGGGCATAGTTCGATGTCCCGTCGATCGGGTCTACGACCCAGCGGAAGCGGCCCTGGCGGGTGGCACCGTTTTCTTCGCCCTGAAAACCGTCTTCGGGAAAAAGCTCCTGAATGCGGCGGCTGACGAGGGCTTCGACAGCGCCGTCCGCTTCGGTCAGATAGTCCTGACGTCCCTTGAGAGTGCCGCTCGGGCCGCCGGGGGCCGGGCGCAGGGAGAGGGCCAGTTGGGCTGCGTCGCGGACGACGCTGCGGGCGGCTTCGAGGCGGACGGCAATCGGATCGAAGGTCATGGAACAGTCCTATTCAGCGCGTCGTGCGGCGCGGAGGGATGAGGTGATGGCGGGGTCTTCAAGGCCCATGAGTCGGCTGGCGGCGGTTGTTGCGAACAGATGCAGCAGTGTCCGCCTCCGGGCAGGGGCGAGTCTGTGGAGTGCCGGTTCCCGGATGATCGTGCATTCTGCCAGAACGCTATCGCGCAGGGCAGGGGGGACGGCGCTGACGCTGACGACGATCAGACCTACGTCCGGCGGGATGATGTCCACGGGAAAAGCATCATCCACGGCGAAAAACAGACGGTCGGACCAGTCGCGGTATTCGGGCCATTTCTGATCGGTCTGAAAATCGCGCAGGCCGGACTTGATCTCGATACAGGTCAGGGAGTGGTCGGGCAGAAGCGCCATCACGTCCGCGCGACGACCTGCGGCGGGCAGGGAAAATTCATTGATGGCCGCCCAGTTCATCGTCCGGCACAGGCGGAGAACGGCGCGCCGGATGGCCAGTTGCGTTTCGGGCAGACCGCAGGCGATGTCTGCGGGAATTGCGGAAAGAGCCTCACTCATGGTTCCATCCTGCCCCGATCTGCGCTCTACGTCTGCCCCGGCAGATATTTTTTGAAGCTGTATTTTTGCGGGAGGAGTGCCTCATGCCATTTCTGCGGACAGATCACTGGCGATGCGCCATCGTTCACGCGCCTCTGGCAGAGATCGTCGATGCGGCCAGCCTGAACGGTTTTCCCATCACGACGCTGCCCGACATCGGGGACCATCGTTTTCTGGCAGATCCTTTTGGGCTGTGGCGAGATGGAAAGCTGTATGTCTTTGCCGAAGCGTTCGATTATCGCCATCCGAAAGGCACGATCGAGGTTCTGATCTATGACGGTACGGGGCGTCTGCTGTCCCGCGAGAGCGTTCTGGAAGAGTCTTGGCACCTGTCTTACCCGGTTGTGTTTGAGCATGAGGGAGAGGTTTACCTGTTGCCCGAAGCGAGCGCTTCGGGGCGTCTTTCGCTCTATCGTGCAACATCGTTTCCCAAGGGCTGGGAGCGCGTCGAGGCTTTCGATTTCCCCGAAGCCGCGATCGACGCCACACCGTTCCAGCATGCCGGTCGCTGGTGGATGTTCTGGACTCCTGCGGGGAGCAAGGTCGAGCGGCAGAGTCTGCTGAATATTTCAGTTGCCGATACGCTGACGGGTTCATGGAAGAACCTCGGACTTTTCCTGAATGACCGTGCAGGTGCGCGTCCGGCAGGAACGCCGGTTGTTGTGGATGGAAAGATCATTCTGCCGACACAGGACTGTCAGGGCACCTATGGGCGCGGTATTCGACTGCTGGAAATTGAGGGGCTGGAGCGTGAACTGCCGAAAGTCACGCCCGGGCTGACGATTTCCATTCCAGCATCCCTGCGTCGGCGTTTTGGGGACGGAATGCACACGCTCTCCGCAGCCGGGCAGGTGACGCTGATTGACGTCAAGAAAATCGGACTTGGCCCGAAACGGGATCTGCTGAATGTGAAGCGGCGGCTCTTCGGAGCCTGAAAGCGTGATCCGGGTGTTCAGAAGCCCGGAATGCGATCCAGTACGGCGTTACCGTTACGGGTGAAGGCTTCCGGGCCGAAGCGTTCCAGAACCCGCTTGCGGGAGCGTTCACCCATTGCTGTCAGATCGGCGGGTCTGCTGATCAGATCCGCCAGAGCGGCTGCGAGGGCAGGGGCGTTGTCGAATGGTACGATGCGCCCTGTTTCGCCGTCGAGGATGCTGGACGGCAGTTCTCCGGCAGGAGTTGCGACAACCGGGAGACCGCATGTCATGGCTTCATGTCCTGCGACACACATGCCCTCCCAGTGCGACGACTGGACGTAGAGGTGCAGGGTTTCCAGGAAATCCATGGGCTTTGACGTATAACCCGGAAGGTCGATCGGCAGATTTTCGGCCGTGATGCGGGCCTGAAGCGCGCCATGCAGAGGGCCGTCTCCCGCAATTTGAAGACGAAACGGCGGCAGGTCGGGATGGTCCTTCAGCAAAGTCACGGCATCGCAAAGGATGTCATAGGCCTTGACCGGATTGAGGCGCCCCAGAGAGCCGACACGGACAATTTCGCCCTCTTTCCACGGTGTTGCGATGGGGGCATCGGGATCGGCGCGGAAAATGGGCCAGGCCACGAAATTATCGCTGAGGCCAAGTTCTTTTGCGGCAAAGGTGATGACCGACTGGGAGTCGGCGACCCAGAGCGTGGTGTAGGGACGGCAGAGCCTGAGGAGGAATGCGTTGGCCTTCTTGAGGCGTCCGCAATGCTGCCAGTGGACTGTTGGAGTCTTGCGACGCAGGGCGACCAGTTGCCCCAGAAGTGTGGCGCGGCTCAGTGATGTCCAGATCAGGTCGGGCTGGAACGCTTCCATCTCGTCGCGCAGCCAGAGATAGGCCGCGATATGGTCACGCGTCGTGCCTTCGCGTACGCGGACGGGAATGCCTGCGGCTTCGAGCAACGGAATCGCGAGGCCGTCTTTGCGGGCCAGCGCGAAGACCGTCACATCACCGCCGCGCGCTTTCAGAACGGACACGATGTCCGGAATGGGAAGTTGTGCACCGCCACATTCGAGCGAATTTATGATGTAGGCGATTTTCATGGGGTCGTCTGCGCCAGAATCTGTTCAGCCAGCGTCAGGTCGGACGGTTTGTCCACATCCACCGCCGCGCGCCCGTCCGATAGTGTCACCAGCCGGACATTCGCGCCGGTGAGCTTCTGGATACGGCGGTAAAGAGCGCTGGAATCCAGTGTACGTGTTACAGCGCGCAATAACGTGCCGAGGCCAAGAGTCAGAGCCATTCGAAGCGGCTGTTTGCGGTTCTGCTGAAGGCGCTTCCACAATTCGATGACGTTCCGCCCTTTTGGCGTCCCGATCAGGAACAGGTTGCAGCCTGAAAAACTCATATCCGAAAGATGGATATAGGTGCGTTTCGTGCCGGGAACATCGCGCTCAACCGTTGCGCGCAAGGCCACGCCTGCTGCCAGATCGCAGCCCTGTGCTTTGGCCAGAAATTCCTCAATCCATTCCGGGCGAAGAAGCGCATGGTCGGCTGTCGTCACCAGACAGGGCGTGCCAATCCGGTCGATCGCTTCGGCAACGCTTTCGCTGGGAGAAGGAGCTGAGCGCAGGATCGTGGCATTGCCAGCGAGGTCCCGGATGCAATCCGGGTTTTCGATGCTGATCGTAACCGGGCCGAGGCCGGGCGTGCGGGCGATGGTGTCAAGCACGCGGGCCAGCATGGGCTGACCCGCGACGGGAAGAAGCGCTTTGTGAGAAACCCGCCCGAGTTTTGCGAGAACATCATTCTCGCCGTCACGCGAACCAGCGAGCACCAGAACCGGAAGACTCATGCCGCGGGGTTACGGTCTGACGTTTTGCGCGATGCTGCCGGACGGGCCCCGTCGGGGCGATCTTTCGGCGGCGAGCCGGTCAGGTCCATGACCCATGGATAGCGGTGCGCCTCTTCAAGATCGTAACCGAGATTGAAGACGTGTTTGCTGCGGGGCCGGTCACGCGCTTCACGGTAGAAGCTGCTGAACAGACGGTCCGGCACATAGTTCGTGATGCCGTAATTGCCGTCTTCGTCGTGGAAGTGATGCAGGACGTGCAACTGCTTGATGTTCGCCACCCATTTCCAGCGCGGCTTGTAAGCCAGATGCTGGATGCAGTGGAAGAATTCATAGATACAGGTCATGACCAGTGCGGTCGAAAGGGCGCAGAACGCGCCGCTCCAGCCCGCGATCAGACCGCCGATCGGCATCGTGATGATGGCCATCGTCGGCACCGTATTCAGCGGAGAGCCGAACAGAACGTCCAGCAGATGCGGGTCCTGATGATGGTCGAAATGGATGCGCTTCCACAGGGAGGCGGTCCAGTGATTGCGATAGAGCCAGCGCCCATGAAGGATGAAACGGTGGATCGCATACCAGGCCAGTGGATAGACCACGATCACGACGGGAACGGGGATGAGTGTCACCCACAGGGCAGTCGAGAAATGCAGGGCCGCCCAGACAGCGCCCGCGATCAGGGCGAAATAGAGCAGGATTGTCGGATAGGTCAGATAGGCGAACCAGAGCTGGGAGAGGTTCATCTTCCCCAGATCAAAGCTGCGGCCAGTCCGGATGGCGGACATGTTGCGCCACGGTGCAGTGAAAGTGCTCATCGTTCCTCCATCCGCAGGATCCAGGTCAAACCCAGAAGGGCGCCAAGCAATGTCCCGACGCTGACAGCCAGCGGGGCTGGCAGCGTGCCTGCGTTTCCAAGTGCGGAAATCATTCCTTGCAGGATGACGAAGCCCATTCCGGCGGCAAGAACATACACCGGAAGCGGATTTCGAAGTCCTGCACGGGGAGGGATATAGATCACCGGAAGCGTCAATAGAAGCATTACTGCAATTTCAAACGGTAAAATCATGCCGCCAAAGAGGGCCATGCGGTAGGTGGCTCTGGGCAGACTTGCAGGAGCCCCCTTGTGCAGAATGGCACTGATCTGCCCCGGTGTGACGAAAGCGCCGCTCTGGGACAGTGTCATGATGGTGGACGGGGTGGCGGGGATGATGAAGGTGCTGTCGCCCTTCGTGACGTTCACAAACGATTTGTCTTCGGAAAGGGACAGATCCTGCGCGCCATCAGGATGCCACCGGCCCTGTGTGTAGGTCAGGGTATTCGTATGTTCGGTTCCGGTCAGCAGCCCCGTGGAGTCACGGTGATAGATCGTCACATCCCGCAGGAAATATCCGCCCTGGGCGATCTGCCCGATCCGCACCAGAGTGGGGCCTGCGCGAAACCACAGGATGTCGTCTTCAGGCTGTCCGTCCTGCCCGGCCAGAGGGTCTGTCCTGTTCCACCATGTGGTGAGGGCATTTTCACAGGCGGGGACCAGCCAGTACTGGGCGCAGGTTCCGCAGAGACCTACAATCAGGACGGCGGGCAGAAGGAGGCGGTACAGCGAGGGTGTCGAAAGTCCGGCTGCGCGCAGGGCGGAGATTTCGCTCGACAGCGTCATCTGCGTCAGCAGGAAAAGTGTGCCGACCATGAAGGCCAGCGGCAGAATGTCGATGCTCAGTGCTGGCAGGTGCAGGAACGCGAATGTCAGGATCCCGCGAAGACCGAGATGCCGGTTCAGGATCGGCGTCGTCTTCTCCATCAGGGCCAGAATTTCCAGCAGAGAGACGAGCACGACACCGCACAGTAAGAACCGGCCCAGCAAGGCACGATTGAGCGCCTTGATGAGCACGAAGCGCGGCATGGAAGGCTGAGAGTCGCTCATGCCACAGCCCGTTTCAGCAGACGACGGCGCCAGGAACCCCGGGACCGACGCAGCAGGGCCGCGAGGCAGCCTATACAGAACACGGCCTCCGGCACCCAGATTGCCAGCCAGATCGGCAGACGGCCCGTGGAGGCGAGGCTGTGCCCGAACATTAAAGTCTGGTCGAAGCCGATCAGGATGACAGCGACGGCAATCAGGCCCCAGACGGATTTGCGTCGTCTTGCGCTGATGGCCAGTGCCACTGCGAGGGGAGGAATGAAGGGAATGGCAATGGCGCGGGCCATGCGGAAGTCCATTTCAGCCCGAAGTGTGCGGTATTCGATGCCCGGCAAGCCGTAGCGCAGATCGTGAGCCAGTTCGAGCAGGGTCAGTTCACGCTCGTCCGCTCCGCGTGTGCGGAACGCGGTTTCCTTGTCCGGCCGATCGATGACGCGGACGACATGCTCGAAATGCGTGACTGTCGGCTTGTGAGGATGGGTGGCCTGAAACGGATCATCCACGATTTCTCCGTTCCACAGATCGAGGCGCGTGCTGCGCGTTTTTTCCGAAATGGTCAGCGCGCCTGTTTGCGCCGTGATGATGTGGGCGACCCCACTGGGGCTGACTTCGCGGATGAAAACGCGTTTGAGGCGGGTTCCGGCATGGCTGACACTGTCTGCGGTCATGACGGCTTTACTGGAGGTGGAGGCAAACATCCCGGCCTGAAGATGGGGCGCCCAGCCGGTATGTTCCGCGAAATAGAAGCCTGCGCGATAGTCATAGCGGGCCACGGGCTGGATATAGCCGTACAGGAACACGCTCGCCCCCCCGAGAAGCAGGCCGACGATCATGAAAGGGCGGCTGATCCGCATGAGCGAGACGCGACCGGCCTGAAGAGCGTCGATCTCGTTGTTGTCGCTCATGCCGCGGATGGTCAGGAAGACTGCGATGCACAACGCCGCGGGCAGGGCGATGCCGAAATAATGGGGCAACAGGTCCGTCAGGAGCGCAATGCAGGTCGCAAGCGAACTGCCTGCGGAGGCGAGATAGTCGAAAAGCGATAGCAGGCGTTCGAGAAGCAGGGCGACCAGCATCGCCAGCAGTGCGATCGCAAATGGCGGCGCCATCTGCGTCAGCAGATAGCGGTCCAGAATATGGGCCCGCTGTTTCACGCGTCTGTCCTTCCTGCCTGTTTTCGCCCGGATCTCTTCCATGACGCCCGTTCGCTGACCGAACCGTCCAGCCGGTGACGGGCCAGATCAATGTGCCAGCCCCCTTCATATGGGCGGATCGTCAGATGATTCCAGCACGCCTGTCGGTGAGGGCGGTCATCTGTCAGGGAGGCCGAGGCCACGCCCAGCAGGGGAATGTCCGTTCCGGCGATATGGGTCAGTGTCGCATCATGGGAGTGGCCGTGCAGGACGATTTCCGCTCCAGCCCGTCGGAGGAGGGCCGCAACTTCGCGGTGATCCAGCAAGGATTTGCGCCAGGGGACGAGACCGCGCTTTGGGGGATGGTGGATCATCACCACCCGGCATAGTCCTTCTTTTCCAAGCTGCTCCAGCAGGGCTTCAAGCCGTTCCCGCTGTGTGCGTCCAACGCGGCCGTAAGCCATGAAAGGGGCTGTAGGGATGCCGGAATTAACGCCGATGATCGCAACCCCGTTCTGCAGACGCACATACGGATATTGCCGCGAGGACCAGCGTTCCCACTGATTTAGCCCCGCGGAAGCCGGTTGCCGGACCATGCAGTCATGATTGCCGGGAATCACAAGAGCCGGAGTGGGGAGCGCCTCCAGCCAGCGGGCAGCCTCGGCAAATTCGTCCGGTGTTCCGAAATTGGTCAGATCCCCGCTCACAAGGATCGTATCCACGCCTGTGCGTCCGATATCCTTCACCAGTGCAGCGCAGGTCTGCGCGAGATGGACGTACTGGCGGTGTTTTTTCCACGACAGAAGGCTCAGGGCGCGCTTGTTGAGCGCCGCGCGCCAGTGAACCGGCGGTGGAGGCAGATGCGGGTCTGAAATATGGGCCAATGTGACATGAGGCGTTGTGACAGGGGACGTGTGCCGCGACGCGAGGGGATCTGCGGGCAGGTCAGGGGTCATGATCAGAGAAAGGCCTTGTCAGTATCCACGCCATGAGACGGCGCCCGGGACTGCCGGGATGTGCCGTTCTGGCAGTTCCATCATAGCCGTGCTAGACCCGCCCGCATAGCCGAACGCCATATGAAGATTGCCTCCCTAGTGCGCATAGCCTTGATCCATAATGCCCGTAGCCGGAAAAACCGCCGGAACGGTTCCAGTTTTGCTGTCGAGGCTCAGGCCCTTTTGGGGAAGGATTTCGTTCCCTCCGACAGTCGGGAAGGAACCACCGCTCATGTTCGTCAGCTCTACGAACGGGGTATCGACACCATTATTATTGATGGCGGAGACGGGACGGTCAGTACGGCCCTGACCGCCATTGCGCGCGCCTATCCCGCAGACCGCCTACCGGATATCGTGGTTCTGGCCTCGGGCAATACGAACTTGATTGCCAGCGACGTGGGGTTTGGTCTGCGGGGCATGGAAGCTATCCGTCGTCTGAAGGCAGGGGCCCTGCGCTCAAGTATCCGCACGCCCATCCGTCTGTCCTGGCCCGGAACCGACCGGATGCCCGTATTGGGGCTTTTTGGAGGATGCGCCGGATTTGCGCGCGCCGTCCGCATCGCGCATTCGCCGACGGTCCTGCGTTTTGCACCGCATGATCTGGCCGTCGGAATCACTCTTCTCACCACGTTTGTCAGTCTCATGTTCCGCAAAAGCCGCGAGGCATGGCTCCGGGGAGATCCGTTGCGGATCGAAACGGGCGGTCATGTCTATGACGGGCAGAGCTTCATGTTTCTTGCGACGGGACTGTCGTGTCTTTCGCGCGGGATCTGGCCGTTCTGGGATGCTGAACCCAATGTCGAGGGTCTTCGATATCTGGATGTCAGCGCTCAGCCCGAAAGTCTTTTGCGAGCGACATGGGCGCTTTTGTGCGGTCGTGCGCCGCGCTGGCTGCGTCGTCATCCCGATTATGTCAGTGGTCGTACGGACGATATGACACTGGTGACGGAAAGCGATTTTGTGCTTGACGGAGAAGTTTTCAGCGCGGCCCCGGATGGCGTGTTGAGGCTGGAACGTGCGCCCAGTTTCCGGTTCCTTCATGCCTGATGCGCTCGAACAACGACTGATCGGTGAACTGACCACTCCAGTCGATCCGGGTGTCAGCGCATTTGCGGATGCTTTGGCCCGTGCCTGTCCCGAACCGCCGCTTGGCGTGCTGTTCTACGGCTCGCTTCTGCGCAAGGCCGATCCGGACGGTATTCTCGACTTCTATATTGTCACCGAAAATGCAGAAGGCTTTTCAGGTGGCCTGATCGCCCGGACCGGAAATCTCGTACTGCCGCCCAATGTGCGGTATTCGGAATTTCGATATCAGGACCGCGTTCTGCGCGCAAAGATCGCAGTCCTGTCCCGTGAGCAGTTCGCTGCCCGTACAAGTCTTGGCGCTTTGGACACCACGATCTGGGCCCGTTTCTGCCAGCCGGTCCGGCTGGTCTGGGTGCGCGGACCGGAGAGTGCGGACTCTCTTCTCACCCTGATTGCGGGATGTGTGACGACGGCTTCGTGCTGGGCTGCTCTTCTGGGCGCACCTTCCATGACGGCGCTGGAGTTCTGGAAAACCCTGTTCGCACATACTTACGCGTCTGAATTGCGGGTTGAGAAAAAAGGGCGCGGCAACAGTATTCTGGAAGGACAGGAAGCGCGGTACGCGGCCCTGCTGCCGCTGGGATGGGCGCGGGGACGGCTCCGGTTTTCCGCTCATGACGACATACTGGAACCCGTTATCAGTGCGGCCCTACGTCGAAAAGCGCTCCGTCGCTGGGCGTTAGTGCAGACATCCGGCCGTCCGCGGAATGTCGCCAGACTGTTGAAGGCGGCTTTCACCTTTGAAAACGGCGCTTCCTATCTTGCCTGGAAAATACAGCGGCATACCGGTTTCGATATGCAGTTGTCGCCTTTTGAAAGTCGGCATCCGCTCGTGATGTTGCCACGACTTCTCTGGCGGGCCCGAAAGCTGTTGGGCCGCCCGAAAGCATAAAAAAGGGGGATCCACCGGACCCCCTTTTTTATGGATTACAGCCCGAAATGTCTGGCGACTTCGCCGAAGACCGTGACCGCGCGGTCGATTTCTTCGGGCGAATGGGCCGCCATGACCGAGCAACGCAGCAGAGGACGGTTGTCAGGCGTTGCCGGCGGCAGCGAGAGGTTCACGTACACCCCGTTTTCCAGCAGTGCGTTCCAGAAAGCGACGGCCTGATCCACGGTTTCAAGTGTTACCGCGACGACTGGCGAAATATGCGCGCCGGTCTTGAGACCAGCTTTCTGAAGCCCGGCATGCAGACGTGCCGCATTGTCCTGAAGCTTTGTCCGCAGTTCCGGATGGTCCTGCATGTCCTCGAGCGCTGCCATGGTGGCGGCAATGATCTCGGGGGGAAGGGACGCCGTGAACATATAGGGCCGTGAACACAGCCGCATCAGATCCACGCCGTCATGATCCGTGACGCAGTATCCGCCGACGGTGCCAAGCGACTTGGAGAAGGTCCCGACCACGAAGTCGATGCCGTCCTCGCAACCCTGAACTTCCGCAACACCACGACCATGCGCGCCCATGACGCCGAACGAATGGGCTTCGTCTGCCATCAGATAGGCGCCGTGGCGCGTCTTGATGTCCACGAACTTGTCCAGAGGAGCGACATTGCCCGTCATGGAATAGATGCCCTCGGCGACAATCAGCTTCGCGCCCGGATGATCCTTGAGACGCGCCAGACGCTTTTCCAGATCGACCGGATCGTTGTGGCGGAAGCGGATGACCTGCGCGCCGGACAGCTTGGCGCCGTCATAGATGCTTGCATGGCTGTCCGCATCGAGCAGCAGAATGTCGTCCTTGTTCACCAGTGCCGAAATCGTGCCGAGATTGGCCTGATACCCGGTGGAGAACACCATACAATGCTTGCGTCGGAAGAACTCGGCCAGACGGGCTTCGAGCTTGCGATGCAGGCCGAAGGTGCCGTTTGCGATGCGTGAGCCTGTCGTGCCGACGCCCATCGTCTCTGCCGTTTCCACGGCGGCTTCGATGGCTTTTTTCGACTGGCTGAGACCAAGATAGTTGTTGGTCCCGAACAGGAGCGTTTCGCGGCCTTCGATGATACCAACGCTGGCGGAAACCGGACGCTCGATCACGACTTCGAACGGATTACGCGGCGACGTGGCCGTCAGGGCGTCGTAAGCTTCGCGCAGTCCTGCATGTTTGGCGAAGATATCGATCACGCCTGGGCGACCTTCAGCGCGTGCAGGCAGCCAGCCAGATCGTTAATGGTACGGATATCGGCCAGCTTGTCGAGAGGGACGGAAACGTCGATTTCGTCTTCGATTTCCATGACGAAGTTCATGACGGCGAGACTGTCAAAGGCAAGATCTTCGACAATCTTGCTGTTGCCATCGATGTCCCGGGGAACTTTCGGGTTGGCAAGCAGTTTCTCAATGATCATTGCGGAAATGTCGGTGACGCTGTCAGTCATGGACTTCAACTCTCGATGTCTGTGCAATCTTGGGCAAGCCTTATGCTCCAAACCCGTCCCGTTCGCCAGCCCTCTGTGTCTTCAGGCAATGTGGCAAACGGAACGGGCAGGATCAGGCAGCCGAAGACGTGGTTTCGGGCTGCTGGTCAAACTGCCCGGAGAGCAGCATGGTCTTGGCTTTAGCGCGGGTCAGTTTGCCGGAGGATGTCTGGGGTAGCGTGCGGGGCGGAACGAGGATGACGTCCACATCCACTCCGTGCTGGCGGCGGAACAGACTCGTGACCTCATCACGGAGCTGGTTGCGGCTCGCATCCTCGCTCGCACGGCACTGGACGAGGGCCACAATCTTTTCGCCTTCTTCTCCGTCCACTGAGAATACGGCCACGTCACGCGAACGTAGGGTCGGGATCTCGCTTTCGGCGGACCATTCCAGATCCTGCGGCCAGATATTGCGTCCGTTGATGATGATCAGGTCCTTGGCGCGTCCGGTGACGACGATCTGACCGTTGAGATGATAGCCAAGGTCACCGGTATTCAGCCAGCCATCTGCATCAAGAACCTCTTCGGTCTCGTCAGGGCGGCGGAAATAACCGCACATGAGGCTCGGCCCGCGCACATAGACGGTTCCGACCTGCCGGTCTGCCAGGTCACGGCCAGATGCATCCCGGACTTCGATCTGGTGGTCAGGGAGCGCCGCACCGCATAGCACAAATGTCCGCAACGGAAGGGACGGATCGTTGGACGGTTCGGCAATGCCGTCCTTTTCAAGGCGGCGCAGATCAATCGTGTCGGTCTGGATGCCGGTGTCGAGCGGGGCAAAACTGATGGCGAGGGTTGCTTCTGCCATGCCGTAGCTCGCGACAAAAGCGCTGGCGCGGAACCCGTTGGACGCAAACCGTTCGGCAAAGCCTTCGAGGATGTGATGGCGGATCATGTCGCCACCAATCCCTGCAATGCGCCAGCAGGACAGGTCCAGGTCAGCCTGACCGCTACGGCGGGAGCAGAGTTCGTAACCGAAAGACGGACTGTAGGCGATCGTCCCGCGATTGCGTGAAATCAGGTCCAGCCAGACATGCGGACGGCGGGCAAATTCGCGGGTCGGCAGCAGATCAACGGAAAGCTGGCAGGTCAGGGGAGTCAGGAAGAAGCCGACAAGACCCATGTCGTGATAGAGCGGCAGCCAAGACACGCAGCGGTCATCGCGCGGGTCTTCGGCCGGATGAACTTGCAGGCCGTCGCGGGCGATGGCTCGGGCGTTGGCCATGCCAGCTGCCTGCGTGACCGAAACGCCCATCGGAAAACGGGTGCTGCCCGAGGAAAACTGGAGATAAGACAGGGCCGTTGGGGCAATTTCGGGCAGCTCGACGCGCGCTTCGGCATGACGGTTAAGATCGGCAGGAGAGCCGCCGAACACCAGATCCAGTCCCTCGACGATGTCGCTGGTCCAGCTTCCGATCACATCGGGCACCACGACGGCACGAGCGGCGGCGCTTTGAATCATGCCACGCAGGGTCGCCACATAGCCGTCCTTGCCGCCGAACGCGACGGGGAGGGGAAGCGGCGCCGGAACAAGACCGGCATACTGGCACCCGAAGAAAATACGGGCAAAATCGCCATCGCTTTCCGCAACGATTGCAACACGGTCACCGGGCGTGAGGCCAAGACCCAGCAGACGGCAGGCCATTGAACGGGCCTGCTCGCGTAATAGACGGTAAGGGAGTGCTTCGAGAAGCTGTCCGCGACCGGAATAGATGTTGAATCCGCTCTCACCCTGTGCCGCGTAATCGAGTGCGGCTGCAAAGCTGGGGAAATCTCCGTAACGTCGTTCCAGACCGGATCGGCTGGGCGTCGGGACGGGATTGGCGGTTGGGTTCTGGTTGGCCTCGGTCAAACCTGGACTAGCTCCGTTTGGGTTGCCTGACATCAGGCTGCCCTTTTCAGAAAATCGACGATTGCGTCCGCCGCAGCGGGAGCAGTGGGTTCATCACCCAATGTTTCGAATGTCTCTAAACCATATTGGCGCTGCGCCTCAAGAAAACGAGGATGCGTTTCGAAGGCATTCTCGATCTTGTCGCCCAGATCCAACACATTTTCCGTCACCGGCCCGAGCGTCCAGAACTGATAATCCGGATCTCCACCCCATTTCACATGGTGGGCGTTGAGGAAGAGACAAGGACGGGGACGGATCATGAATTCCGCCACCTGACTGCTGACATCCCCCAGATAGAGGTCTGCACCCATCGTATAGGTCATGTCGATGCTCCGGTGGCTTCCGGGGTCGATCAGCATGTGGGGGAGATGCCCATACTGACGTTTCAACGCCTCGCCTTCTTCGCGACGATTGTCGAAAAGACGGAAATGAGGCGCGAAAACAAGATTGTAGCGGTCCTGCTTCGCAAAGAACTCCAGAATCTGATGCCCCATCCCCGGCCATGAGGACAGGCGGCGTACGAAATGCGGATTATACAGGATCGTGGGCCGGTTGTTATTAAAAAGCTTTGGCCGTTTCGCATCCATCCGGCGCACGAGGTCAAACTTGGCATAGGTGCCGCGATGATACGCGCCGGGACGAATGATACCTTTTTCCAGCATACGCTGCTCTACCTTGCGGCCGGGAACCAGCAGAAAGTCGAATTTTCCGAGGTGGCTGGCAAATCCGATGGCCCGATCTCCGGCGCCATGTCCCGTCCAGATCATTTTCGGCCGTCTCACGCCCATGCGGCGAAGCTGCAGGGACGTGGCTTCCGGCACGATGATGGCGTCAAAGCCCCGGAAATAATGCCGGGATGCGAAGAGGCCGATCAGCCTGTCCACCACCCGCAGTCCATGTTTCTCGATGCGGCGGCGGAGGGTTTGGGAAATAGGCAGCAGGTCAAACTGGACGCGGGCTTCTGGATAAAGGGTTGCGAGGGAACGGGCCAGTTCCAGATGGCTGACGGTCAGGCACGAGACATGAACCGCTACGTCGGGATGGCGGGCGGAAATCTCCAGAGCAACGGGCAGGGCGTGCAGGGTCTGATGACGCTGGCCGATGAGGGGAAAGGCCACCTTCATGCTGCAAGACCATCGGGGCTGCGGGCCGCGCGGATCACGAGGACCAGCTGAATCGTGATCAGTAATGTCACACCGCAGAACGTCGCCGGGCCCACACCGCTCAGCCCGTACTGGCGGACCATCATCACCAGCGCCGGGAGAAAGAACAGGCATTCGAGAATACGTGCGCCGATCGCAGCACCCGAGCGGTTTGTCGTGAACAACAGCGGCTCCAGCGGCAGGCCCCAGACGGTTACGACTTCGGCAGCCAGCAGCCACAGCGTGACGGGCAGAGCTTCCGTAGCGCCTGTGTGTCCGATGTAAAGCTGAAGCAGCGGGCGTCCGGCGAACAGTGTCAGCAGGAGCAGGGCCGTCCCGATCCCCCCGGCCATCAGGGCGATCTGTCCCGTCATGCGATACAGGCGGTTCATGGCCCGATCACGCCATAGCCGAGCCATTTCCGGATAAACGGTCGTCTGGATCAGGGTGGCGGGTTTTGCGATTCCAGCCGCGATCTGGCTTGCAATCCGGTAATAACCCGCGCCCGTCGGGCCGACGAATGCGCCAACCACGAGCGTGCCGATATGACCAAAAGCGAGAGCAAGTGTGGAGTTGAGGTTCGTATTCAGCGCAAAGCGCCAGATTCCGGGATAGGCGCGAAAAAACTGTCCGTTCAGAAGTTCGGGGATAATCCCGAGCATTTCCTGAAACAGTCCGCGGATCAGGTCGCGGCGATACATTTCGCGGGCTGCCATGAAGAAGATCGTGCCCCACGCAGCGGCTTCCGCGGCAATCCAGACGCTGGCAAGGGCTGCTACAGAAGCCCAGCCCAAAGCCATCGAGGCCGTTCCGATGACCCGGACGATGGTGGCAACGGTTCCCTGTACGGCCAGCAGGTCATAGCGGTCGAACACCCGCAGCAGGCCGGTTGCGGTCGCAGACGCCATAAAGAGAATGGAGACGCAGTAGACGACGCCGATGATGTGGATCTGGGGTGGCCATCCCAGAAAATTCATGGCCAGAAGACTGATGAGGACGCCGCCGCCGAAGCCCAGAAGTCCTCCCGAAGTATCCAGAAGAAGGCTGAACGAGACGATTTTCTGGAAACTGCGACGATCTCCCTGCGTTAGGGGTTTCAGGCCGTAGTGTAGAACGGTCTGCCAAGACTGGAAGTCAACGATATCACCCATCGTTCGGGCGAAGGCATACATCATCGCAACCAGCCCGAAGCCGTAACTGCCCAGCAGATGGGTCGCGAGCCAGATATGAAGGAGGCTCAGCGGAGCATTTACGGCACGTCCCCCGAGAAGGACACCCAGATTGCTCATGACGCGCTGGATACCGCCGGGCCTCGCTGCCTGAGAAGACGATGAGTCGTCTGACATCAATTTATGGAAACTTTCGTAACAGTCTTGTCGTTAACGTCAGTGGCGAACAGAAATAGGCGTTTCCCTGAAAATCTGAACTCACTTTTTGTGACGGAAAATTGCATTCATATACGGACCAGAGCGTCTTGTTGCGCAGAATGTCCGATCTGAAAAGAGGGTTGCGGCCGTTGCGTCGTATGGTGGGCGTGCCATAAAGGTGCATTGCATCCTTGCGGACGGTCCCATGCACATATTCTCTCAGGACGACGCATCCGCCAGAGCGGGCGCGTGGCTTACCGTCAATCTGAAGGCCATTGCCGATAATTATGATCTCGTCGCCGGGCTAGGCGCGGGGGCAGAGTGCGCGGCGGTGGTCAAGGCGGATGCTTATGGGCTGGGGGCGGCGCAGATCGCACAGACTCTGGCCGCGCGAGGCGCTGAAACGTTCTTCGTCGCGCATCTTGATGAAGGCATGACGTTACGGGAGACACTGCCCCACGCACGGATTTTCGTGCTGCATGGCTTCATGCCAGACTGTGAGAGCAGGATGCAGGCGCATGGTCTTACGCCCGTTCTGAACAGCCTTGATCAGGTGCGGAGCTGGAAGCAGTTGTGTGAGCGGGCGGGGCAGACTCTCGCGGCGGCGCTCCAGTTCGATAGCGGGATGTCGCGTTTTGGTCTGAGCGTTGAGGATCTGGCGGAGCGGAACCTTTTCGAGGGGCTGAACCTGCAACTCGTGATGAGTCATCTGGCCTGTGCGGATGTGCCCGACAGCCCTGCCAATGAAATGCAGCGACAGCGTTTCGTAACGATGGCGGCGGCTTTTCCCGGCGTTCCCCGCTCTCTGGCGGCGTCATCCGGGATTTTTCTGGGGCCGGACTATCATTTTGAACTGATCAGACCGGGCGCGGCCCTTTATGGGATTGCGCCCTCCGAAGGGCACCGTATTCTTGCGCCGGTCGTTTCGCTCGATGCACGCATCGCTCAAATCCGCACGATTCAGCCCGGAGACAGGGTGGGGTATGGCCTGAGTTGGACGGCTTCGAAACCAACGCGCATTGGCACGCTTGGTCTCGGATATGCGGATGGTTTCTTCCGCGCTCAGGCGGGACAGGCGAGTGTCTGGCATGGTCAGACGCGTCTTCCGGTTATCGGGCGCGTCTCGATGGACAGTATTTCCGTGGACCTGACCGATGCACCTGCCGATCTGAAAGCAGGGGATGTCCTCTCGGTTCTTGGGCCGCAGCAGGATGTGGACGCGCTGGCACGGTCCGCGGGGACGATCGGATATGAAGTTCTGACCTCACTCGGAAGCCGCTTTCATCGGGTTTATGCGCCGGCGGGTTGACCTTTCTCAGACTGATTTGCGGATCGAGATGGAGACAGTGCGGCCCAGCGGGTCCAGAAAAGCGGGTTCATAGCCCGCCGGTGTCACGCCAAGGCCGTTGCGGGCGCGGATGCGGCTGTTGAACAGGTTGCTGACCGACACCATGACCCGGAAATTCTTGGCCCAGCTGCGCTTCTGCCAGTGCGGAATTTCCCCCAGATCGGCAAAAGCCGTCATATCCACTGTAGCCAGATCGCTGAAGAACAGACTGCTGGCATGGGTGCTGGCGAGCGTGGACGTTGCGGACTGCCATTTGGTCACGAGGCGGAAGCCGAACCCGTTTTTGAAGACACCACCCTGAAGCTCGACTTCATGTCGCGGCTGGCCGCCTGTTCCGCCGATGGTTCCGCCGTTGAGCAGGTCGATGGGAGGCAGCCCCCCGCGGAGCTGCACGGTGTCCTTGAGGCGCCAGACTTGCGTCAGAACAATGTAATACCGTCCTCCCGCACCATGTTTTCCGCCTTTTCCTTCCGGCTTTTTTCCAAGCGGTCTGGAAAACGAGAATGTCGCGTTCCACTCATTGCGCTTTTCCATCAACGCATTGACCGGACGGATATCGACGACATCGAGAATGCCGCCCGAATTGCGCTGGTAGCGATCCGGGAAAGCGTCTTCGATGGCGGCGGTTGCGGTCGGCAGGCTCATGACCGGGTTGTGGTTGCGGTCCCGGACGTAGTTCACATGCAGACGGGCGCCGTCGAGAAAGCTTGGGGAAATGATCGTTCCGATGCTGATTTCATGGCGGTCTGCGGCCTGAAGATTCCGGTTGCCGCCTGAAATCGTCGTCACCTGAACCGACCGTCCGGTGACATAATCATAGGTCGTGACGTTGGGCGTTTCGATCCGGGGGGCAATAAGGTCGGTGGCGCCGGGGGCCTCGGTCCGATCGGTGACGGAGAACGGGAACTGGACCCACGGCGCGGGCTCCCACGTCACACCGCCGCCGATCGTGCCCAGCGTTCCGAAATGGGACACCTGACTGATGGCGCCATTGATGTTCGCATCAAGCTTGCCCAGAAACGACAGGATATGCTTGCGCGCATTCGCAATGGGAATATCGCCGTCGATCTGAAGGGTGCCGACGTCGCGGCTGATATGGGTACGTTGTAGCTTGCCCTGACTGAGCGAGGTGGCGTTCTGCTCTGTTAAGGTGCCGGTCGGCGCGATGCTGGTGGAGACATCCCCCGCAGGCAGAGAAAAGAGCGAGCCTGACAGCAGGCCCGTGATTTCGCCGCTCGTGCCGGTAGTGTGGCCGCGATTGACCAGACGGTTGTTTAGCCAGTTTCGGTCCACTTCAGAGAATGGATCGAAACTGCTGAGGCCGCTGGTCAGGGCTGTCTGGGCGGCGCTCAGGTTAAGGCCGGTCTGGCTGTTGGTGGACGTGGTGGAGCGGTCGAAGCTTCCTGTGCTGTTCCACTTCCAGTCTCCTACGTCGCCGTTGAAATTCACCCCGGCATGAACGGTGTCCGTATGCGCCGTGTGTTGCAGGGCGGGAACGGTGGTATAGTTCCGGTAGAGCAGCGTGTCCTGAGAAAACGGCGAATAAAGACTATCAGCCGGAAGGGTGAGGATGCCGCGTGCCGGTCCCTGAAGGCTTTCGGAATTGCTATGGGTGTAACTGGCATTGAACGACGCCGACACGGTCTTGAAGATCTGATCGGCATAAACGCCGTTCAGCTTCAGTTCGTGCGTTCTGGGTTGCAGGCTGTAATCGGAGGCGTTTGAACTGACATGCGGCGTATTGGCATAAGCCGTGAAATCCTGAAGCGTCGGAACCTGTCCTGCTGCCAGTGACGGCACACCAGTGGATGTGACGCTCTGCCCGACAAGCGCATCCAGAGCCGGGTCAAGGCTGCTGCCATTGACGGACGTGACATTGCCTGCGTTGGAATACAGCCCGCTTGCGGACGGAGGTGTCACGCCGCGATCACTGTCGAGCAGACGCGCCTGCACTTCATAACGGGCGCTCAGATTGATCCGCCGCTCGCCTGAGAGCTTTGTAAAACTCGCGCCCAGAACCCCATCGTCTCCTCCACCATCCGTGGACGTGCTGCCATAAGTGCGCAGTCGCACGGCGCGGAAAGTCTTCACGGTAATGATGTTCACCACGCGCTCGTCAGCCGGGTAGCCGTAGCGCAGGGCTTCTTCTTCAGTGAAGATTTCGACCCGGGCAATGGCTTCGAACGGCAGGTCGTTGACCTCCTGCATCCCCGAAATGCGCTTACCGTTGAGCAATACAACCGGCGTATTTCCGGTAGCACCCCGGCCCGAGCGTGTTTCGGGGGCAATGGCCGTCAGAAGATCGGCCGCAGTATCAACGCCATAGGAACGGATCTCATCAGACTGGATCTGCATGATCGCCTTGGCGTCACCCAGAACGGCTCCGGCGGGTTTGTGTCCCTTGACGACGATTTTTTCGCCACCGTTTACGGAGGTGGTGGAGGTCGTAACACTTGTGCCGCTGTTCTGTACTGCGGGCGGTGTCGCGACAGATGCTGTAGTCGTCTGTGCGGATGCGCTGACCAGCAGGCTGCCGAGACCACAGACCAGCCCAAGCGCCGGACACAGCAAAGGGCGACCCACGGAAGGAAGGATGCCGGTTTTCAGGTCATGATCTGCCATGCGGTTGTCTGCATCCTTCTGCATTTCATGTGGGCCTGAACGTCTATATCGGATGCAGATTGTCACGAATCTGTAAGGATTTCGCGACGCGGAAGGCCGTCTGACGCCGCTTCTGACGGATTTGCTTTCAGATGTCGAGCAGAAACGGTCGCTCAGCCCGCCACCATGTTCCGGCTTCGCATCATATTTCGGCGCGTTTCCTCGTCCAGAATATCGCGGATCCGGCGCGTCAGTTCGGTCGCATCGGTATATTTTCGGCCATAGGTCAGATTGAATGTGTGGTCGAAATCGTCCGGGTTGAGGCCTGCATTGTGCTGGCTGATGGTTTCGATCTTGTCGAACGCCTTGGCCAGCCGTGCTTCGGGGGACGCCGCGTTTTCATATTCGTCCCACAGCTCCAGAAACTCTGCCTGCAGGGCGGCAGGCAGAGGGGCCATGATCGTCAGCAGGTCTTCGCGCTCCTGCGCAGCTTTGTTGGCGGAGGCATGAGCGGAGATTGCGGGGACGTCGCCATGAATGGCTTCACCCAGATCATGAAGAATACAGATTTTGAGGAGCTTCAGAAGGTCGATGCCCTCAAGCTGGTCGGCAAAGGTCATAACCAGAAGGCAGAGCGCCCAGGTATGTTCCGCCGTGCTTTCGGTCTGCCCGCCGTGGGTATAGGTCCGTCTGAGGATATCCTTCAGCCGGGAGGCTTCCCGGAGAAAATCGAGGCGCTTTTCAAGATCGCCTTTCGTCATGAAGCAAAGTCCAGTCTGTGGTGAACGCCTTATCCGACAAGCGCGTACAGGATTTCATACCCCACAAAAGAAGCAACGGCCAGCAGCACGAGCAGGATGACGAAGCCGGGCCCCTGTTGGAGGGATCTGAAGATTTTGACCATCAATCCAGCCATGAAACATGTTCCTTGCAAGAAGCGCAGTCCGCGAGGCCAGTTAACAGGCTCTCTACTCCTGAAGAATTACGGCATTTCTGCCGTGTCGTCTGCGGAAATATTTCTCCATAATCATGGATTGTTATTTTCCGTTACCGTGCGGTCCTTGAGAACGCCATATTTCGCCGGGCATGGTGGTCATCGACACAGTCGTGATGGAGTATCTCATGAAAAAAATTCTTGTAGTGGTTCTCGGGACCACGCTGACCCTGTCGCTTGCAGCCTGTGACGGCCCTTACGATGACCGTCGGGACAATAACCGGCATCACCATCATCATGGTGACAGGGGGTACGGTCAGAATATGGGAGGCCAAGGCATGGGAAATCAGGGCCGTGGGGGTATGGGCGGCGGCATGAACGGCGGTCCGGGCGGACAGGGCGGCTGGTAACAGTCTTTATGGGTATCTGCTGATAGCGGATGTCTGCCCCACCCCTGAAGGCATGATTTTCGGATTTGACGTCGTGGCCCAGCTGTCGCTGAATGCGGCCTCTTAAGCCTCTGCCCGCCCCAGATCCGGAAATCCGTGCCTCAATGAACAGCCAGCCTCCTCATTCCAGTTCAGACGCCCTTCCAGAGGATGGGTGGTTTCCGGTCTCCTTGCGGCTTGCGGGAGCGCGCGTTCTGTTGGTCGGAGGCGGGGAAATCGCCGTGAACAAGGGGCGGCTTCTGCTCGATCATGGTGCGCGGATTGATGTGCTGGCCGAGACCCTCCATCCGGTTGTGCAGGGTTGGGTTGAGAGCGGTGCTGTGCGTCATGTTGGCGGACGGGCGGATGAGGCGGCCCTAAAGGAGCATCTGCCGGGGTGCCGACTGGTCTATGCCGCGACTGATGATCGGGACGTCAACCGGCAGGTGGCGGCTTTGGCAGATGCGCTGAATATACCCGTCTGCGCGGTGGATGATCCGCAGCCGTCGAGCTTCATCACGCCCGCGCAGGTTCGCCGGGGTGCAGTGCGCGTTGCTGTTTCAACAGGAGGGGCGGCGCCTGTTCTGGCGCGTCGTCTGCGTGAGCAGATTGAAGCGCTTTTGCCTGAAGGGACGGGGCGTTTGTCGGCTTATATGCAGTCCCGCAGGGCGCGGGTTTCGGAGCGCTATCCGCAGGTGCAGGATCGCAAGCGCATCTGGGAGGATTTTCTCGACGGTCCGGGTGCGGAGGAGGCTCGAAACGGCAATGATGTCCGCGCGGATGCGCGACTGAACGCGCTTCTGGACGCGGCGCGTAAACCGGGAGAGGTCTGGCTGGTTGGAGCAGGCCCCGGTGATCCGGATCTGCTGACCCTCAAGGCGCTGCGTCTGATGCAGAATGCGGATTCAGTCCTCTACGACAATCTTCTGTCTCCGGCATTACTCGATATGGTCCGCCGGGACGCTGAACTCGTATTCGTGGGCAAGCAACGGGACCGGCATGCCCTGCCGCAGGACGACATCAACCGAGAAATGATCCGTCGCGCGCAGGCAGGGGAACGCGTTCTGCGTCTCAAGGGCGGCGACCCGTTCATTTTCGGTCGTGGCGGAGAGGAGATCGAAGCGCTGGTTGACGCCGGGGTCGCGTTTCGGCTGGTTCCGGGCATTTCCGCGGCGAATGGATGTGCGGCCTATTCTGGCATTCCTCTAACGCATCGCGATTGCGCGCAGGCCTGTCTGTTCGTGACCGGACACGCAAAAGCGGACGGGGTTCTGGATCTGCCCTGGGACGACATGGCCGATCGCCGCCAGACGGTCGTGATCTATATGGGGATTTCAACCCTGCCGCAGCTTGCCGCCGGACTTCTGGGAAAAGGACTACCGGCTGACTGGCCGGTGGCGATTGTGGAGCGGGGTACTCAGCCGTCCCAGCGCGTGCTGACCGGGACGCTATCGAACATCGCCCTTCAGGCCGCAGACGCACAGGTGAAATCGCCTGCACTGGTGATCGTGGGGCAGGTGGTGCGGCATCGGGTGATTTCTTCCTGATCTGCATGGGAAGAAGACATGCTCTTTCAGCTATGTTGTAAATGCATATCCCACTTCACGCCCGTGCGGGTTGTCCGCAGGGGCGGCAGCTTGTGAAACTCCTGTTCTTTCAGTCACATCGCGTTCCGTACACCGAGGCCCCATGACCACACTTGCGTCCATTATCGTCTCGATCGCAGAGGAAATGCGGACAGCCTCAGAACGGGGTGCTGTTGCCAATTACATTCCTCCGCTCGCACGGGTGGACCTCAACCGTTTCGGCATGGCCGTTGTGGGGATGGATGGAGAGACACACACGGTCGGGGATGCGGCTGTTCCGTTCTCGGTGCAGAGCGTGTCCAAGGTGTTCAGCCTCAGCATGGCGCTCAATGCGATGGGCGAGGAATTGTGGGGGCGGGTGCGTCAGGAGCCTTCGGGCAGCGCGTTCAATTCCATCGTCCAGCTTGAAAACGAGCACGGTATTCCGCGCAATCCGTTCATCAATGCGGGCGCCATCGTGATCGCTGATATTCTGGTGTCCCGCTATGGCCGCGAAAATGCCCGGACTCGCCTGCTGGATTTCCTGCGTCCGCTGGTAGACGATCCGGCCTCGATCGACATCGACACGGATGTCGCGCGTCAGGAGCGCGAGACCGGGTTTCGCAATATGGCGCTTGCAAACTACATGCGGACCTTCGGCAATATCCGCAACGTGGTTGAGGATACGCTGGATTTCTATTTCCATCAGTGCGCTCTCACCATGAGCTGCCAACAGCTTGCGCAGGTCGGAACCTATCTCATGACGGGTGGCCTGAACCCGCTGACAGGCGAGCGTGTCATGTCAGAGCGCAATGCCCAGACGATCCTCGCGCTGATGATGATGTGCGGCCATTATGACGGTTCGGGGGCATTTGCCATTCGCGTAGGTCTGCCCGGAAAATCCGGTGTGGGGGGTGGCATCCTTGCGATTGCGCCGGGCGTGGCGTCCATCGCGGTGTGGTCGCCGGGGTTGAATGCGCAGGGCAATTCCCTTTTGGGAACGCGCGCTCTGGAGCGGCTTGTTCAGCACACGGGATGGTCGGTGTTTCGTGCCAGCCCGTGGGTCGTCAATCCAACCTGATTCTCAGCCCGCTAGAGTGTCGTAAAGCAGCTTGAAGTTCAGAAGCAGGATCAGCCCTGCCACGCCCCATGACAGGATACGGATAGGCATGGAAATCACGAACTCGCCCATCTTGCGCCGGTCCGAAACGAACATGACGAGCGGAATGACGGCAAAGGGCAGTTGTAGCGACAGGATGACCTGACTGGCCATCAGCAGATCGCTCACACCCCGATTGCCATAGATCAACGTGACGATCGCCACGGGAATAATCGCCAGCCCGCGTGTCAGCAGCCGCCGCGCCCAGTGCGGGATGCGAAGGTGCAGAAAGCCTTCCATGATGATCTGTCCGGCCAGCGTGCCGGTGATTGTGGAGTTCGTGCCCGCTGCCAGAAGTGCCAGGGCAAACAGCGTGGAGGCGATGCCAAGTCCGAGGATCGGGGAGAGCAGTCTGTAGGCGTCCTGAATTTCCGCCACATCCTGATGGCCGGAGTTGTGGAACGCCGCTGCCGCCACGATCAGGATGGCCGCATTAATGAACAGCGCCAGCGTCAGGGCAATCGTACTGTCCCATGTCGTCCAGCGGATGGCGTCCCGCCGTCCGGCCGGGGTGCGTTCATAAGCGCGGGTCTGAACGATCGAGGAATGCAGATACAGATTATGCGGCATGACCGTGGCGCCAATGATGCCGATGGCGATATAGAGCATCCCCGGCGTCGTCACGATTTTCGGATCGGGGAGAAGGCCAGCCAGAACGCTGTGAACGGGCGGAGCTGCCGCGACGAGCTGGATCCCGAAGCACAGGGCGATGATCCCCAAGAGCGCGATCACGAACGCCTCCAGATACCGGAAGCCCCGGTTCATCAGCATCAGCACGATCAGCGCGTCCAAAATGGACAGCAAAGCTCCGGCGAGAAGCGGCAGGCCGAACAGCAGCTGGAGCGCCACGGCCGTGCCGATGACTTCCGCCAGATCGCAGGCAATGATGGCCAGTTCACAGGCCAGCCACAGAACGATGTTCACGCGCGGGGAAAAATGGCTCCGGCAGGCCTGTGCGAGATCCTGTCCCGTCGCGATCCCGAGGCGGGCGGAGAGTGCCTGAAGCAGGATCGCCATGAGGTTCGACAGCATGATGACGCAGAGCAGCGTATAGCCATACCGCGCGCCGCCCTGAAGGTCGGTGGCCCAGTTTCCGGGGTCCATATAGCCGACCGAGACCATGAATCCCGGCCCGACGAAGGCCATGAAACGGCTGAACCACGACGCTTCCGCACCCGGAACTCGGATGCTGGAGAACACATCGGGCAGGCTCGGGCGCATAGCCGGAGAGGGTGTACGGGGGGCATTGGTGTCTGGCATCGGGACTGTATTCAATCCCATCCGGGATTTATATTCAATATGCTATATTGATGAGCCTCATGAAAAACACAGAATCTCTGGAAATCGTGATTGCCAGCACTGGCAGAGCGGTCCGGAATGTTTTATTCCGCCGTGAATAATGTTTTCTGGATAGAGGCACAGGACGGGAATGGAACGGAAAAAACGGCTGAAGGACACCGCGCCCAAAGAGACGCTGCCTGATGTCGAAACCCATTCCGAAGGCTTTCGCGCCAATCGTGAGGCGCGGCGCAATGTGCTGGTGGAAGACTATGTCGAACTGATTTCGGACCTGCTGTCGGAAGGGCAGGAAGCCCGGCAGGTCGATATCGCCGGGCGTCTGGGCGTGTCGCAGCCTACAGTGGCGAAAATGCTCGCCCGTCTCGCGACGGAAGGTTACGTCACGCAGAAACCTTACAGAGGGGTATTTCTGACGCCTGCGGGGCAGGAGATGGCGGATAAGGCACGGCACCGGCACCGGATCGTGGAGGCATTTCTGCTGGCGCTCGGCGTCAGTGAGGAAAATGCCCGTGTAGATTCTGAAGGCGTAGAGCATTACGTCGGGAGCGAGACCCTGACGCTCTTTGAAAAGGCAATCCGGGGCAATCTGCAACAATTCATGCAAAACTTACCGGACGCCTGATAGTCCGTGTCCGAAATCTGCGCTCAGGTGCAGATTTCGAGATTGACGTCTTCCTGCGCCAGAGCCTTCGCGATGGAGGGCTTGAGATGGGAATCTGTCAGGACGTGGTCGAATTCCGACAGGGACGCCAGACGGTGCAGGCCGCCTTTGCGGAACTTCGTGCTGTCCACCAGCAGAACACACTGGTCCGCCATATCCATCATGATCCGCTTGACCTTGACCACATCCTGATCGTTCTGGAACGCGGTGGCGTTATGGATAATGGAGGTTGAGAGGAACATCATGTTCGCCCGCAGGGACTGCGCGGCCTGTTCGCAAACCAGCCCGAAAAACGCATTGCGCGGCGGATTATAGTCGCCGCCAAGGCAGATCAGTTTCAGGTTGGGGTAGGGCGAGAGCGCCTGAATGACGCCCACGGCGTTGGTGATGATCGTCAGGGGCGCAAGAGCAGGCAGCAGCGGCAGCATGGCCGCGACGGTCGTGGAGTCATCGAGGACCAGAACCTGCTCGGGCTGGATCAAGGAGACGGCCCGCTGGATGATCGCGTCCTTGAGGTCTGTCGCCCGCGAGCGTCGGAAATTGACCGTTTTCTGGGTCGTAACCTTGTTGCGCAGGACGATACTGCCATGCAGCTTGTCGATCAGACCCTGTTGTACGAGGGCATGAGAGTCGCGGTGGATCGTCATGCGACTGACCCCGAAACGCTCCGCCAGACCTTCGATGGTGGCGCTTCCAGTTTCGAGAAGGACGTCGAGGATCTGTTTCTGCCGGGCCGAATTATCCCGCCTTTTCGAACTCTGCGGCGAGGCGGTGGTGATCACGGAGCCCGAACCATCAGTCATGTGTCAAATCGATTCCTGAGCGTGAAAGCAAACAGACAAGTGTAAAATCACACATACCATATCAGAGCCGAATGGACGTGTAACGTCCGTTGAGCGAAATCCGGCCCTAAAAAGGTGACTATTACGCTTTTACCGTGATCTTCAGAACACGGGCAGTCTCTTCCCGGAGTGTCGCGCAGGCTTGGGCGTCTTTGATCAGATCGATCCCGTAGGCCGGAAACACCTGACGCAGGCGGGGCAGCCAGTCAGCCTCTGTCAGCCGTTCGGGAAAGACGTGCTGGACGACCTGAAGCGCCACGGAGGCGGCAACGGACGCTCCGGGCGATGCGCCGAGGATGGCCATAAGGGAGCGGTCGGCGCTTTTCACAAGCTCGGTCCCAAAGCGCAGGGTTCCGTGCAGCCCCTTGTCCGGACGGATAATCTGCACGCGCTGTCCGGCCACGACTTTCGTCCAGTCCTCGGGTCTGGCTGTCGGGTAGAAATCCTGAAGGGCTTTGAAGCGGTCCTCGTTCGTCTGGAGAACCTGACGCACGAGATAGTCCAGCAATCCAAGATTGTCTTTCCCGGCGGTCAGGGCGGGAATGATGTTTTGGGGCGTTAGAGAGCGAAAATAATCCGTCCATGAACCGCTTTTGAGGAATTTCGTGGAAAACCCCGCATAAGGTCCGAACAGCAGGCAGGATTTGCCGTCGATGACGCGCGTATCGAGATGCGGGACCGACATGGGCGGCGAACCGACAGGGGCCTTGCCGTAGACCTTGGCGTGGTGTTGCGCGGTAACGGACGGGTCCATGCAGCGCAGCCACAGGCCGCTGACGGGGAAGCCGGCATAATGTGCTGCCTCGGGAATGCCGGAGGCTTGAAGTAGTGGCAGCGCATTGCCCCCCGCGCCGATGAAGACGAAGCGCGTCAGAACAGTGGTCGTGTGGCCGCTCTCGGTATCGGTGGCCGTCACGCGCCAGCGTCCGTCCGTGGTGCGTGTCAGGCCGGTGACGCGATGATTGTAGTGGATGGCAATGTTGCGGTCTGACTTGAGGGAGGCCGTCAGCGCGTGGGTTAGGGTGCCGAAATTGACGTCCGTGCCCTCTTGAATGCGCGTGGCCGCAACGGGTTGGGACGTATCGCGCCCCGCCATCGCAAGAGGCGCCCATTGGGCGATGACAGCCGGATCGGACGTGTATTCCATATCCGCAAAGCAGTGATGGGCGACCATGGCCTCGTAACGGGCCTTGAGAAAAGCGACGTTTTCAGCCCCCCAGACCAGACTGATATGGGGGCAGGGCTGCACGAAAGCTGCCGGATTGGCAATGCGGCCTTCGCGAACCCAATGCGCCCAAAGCTGCCTTGAGAGATCGAATTCCGTGTTGATTGCCAGCGCCTTGGAGATGTCGATGCTGCCATCCGCGCGCTGTGGCGTGTAATTCAGTTCGCAGTTCCCGGCATGTCCGGTCCCGGCATTGTTCCAGGCGTAGGAACTTTCCTGTCCGCAATCGGCCAGCGTCTCGAACATCATCATCGACAGCGACGGATCGAGCTCGCGCAGCAGGGCCGCAAGTGTGGAACTCATGATCCCCGCACCGATCAGGACGACATCGGGGCAGAGGCTGGAAACTGACGGCATGAGGCTGAAATCCGGCAAGGGCTGGAAAGAAAAGAGGGCGAAAGATCCCCGAAAGTTCAGCCCGTGTAAACCGGGCCTGCAGGCAGGAGCTTGCCGGGATTGAGGATATGATGCGGGTCCATCGTGTTTTTCAGAGCCCGCATCACGCTCAGGCTTCCAGCCCCATGCTCGGTTTCCAGAAATTCCAGCTTGCCCATACCGACACCATGCTCGCCGCTGCATGAACCGTTCAACGACAGGGCACGGGCAACGATCTTCCGGTCCAGGTCGAGGGCGCGATCATGCCCTTCGGGTGTGTCGTCCGTAATGATGAGCGTATGAAAATTGCCGTCCCCCACATGGCCCAGAAGCGGTGCGCGCAGGCCGGACGCTTCGATGTCGCGATGCACGCCTTCGATCAGCTCGCCCAGACGCGAAATAGGCACGATACAGTCCGTGGAAATGACCCGCGCGCCCGGAACAATGGCCTTTGCCGCCCAGTAGGCGTCATGCCGCGCCTTCCACAGACGGGTACGGTCTTCCGCACTCTCCGCCCACGCAAAACCCAGCCCGTTATTGCCCGACGCAATGGCTTCCGTCGTCTCGACCTGTTCGCGTACGGCCGCAGGCGAGCCGGTGAATTCGAAGAACAGCGTGGTCAGCGGCTGATATTCCGTAAGGCCGGAATACTGGATGGAGGCCGCCATCTGCACGCTGTCCATCAGTTCCACGCGGGTGATGGGAATGCCGCACTGGATGATTTCCATGGCGGTCCGGATGGCGTCATGCAGGCTCTCGAACTGGCAGATGGCCGCGGATACGGTCTCGGGGCGGCCATGCAGACGCAGCTGGGCTTCCGTGATGATCCCCAGTGTCCCTTCCGAGCCGACGAACAGGGATGTCAGGTCATAGCCGGTGGATGACTTGCGGACGCGGCCGCCCGTGCGGATGATTTCGCCGGTCGCGAGCACAACCGTCAGGCCAAGCACGTTTTCCTTCATTGTGCCGTAACGCACGGCGGCTGTGCCTGAGGCGCGGGTGGCGCACATGCCGCCGATCGTCGCTTCTCCACCCGGATCGACCGGAAAGAACAGGCCGGTGTCGCGGATTTCCACATTCAGCGTCTGGCGCGTGATCCCAGCCTGAACCCGGCAATCCAGATCTTCGGCGTTCAGTTCCACGATGTCGGTCATGCGCGACAGGTCGAGGCTGATGGCCTGCTCGGGCGGGACGACATGCCCTTCGACCGAGGTGCCCGCTCCGAATGCCACAACTGGAACCCGCCATTCATGACAATGGCGCAAAACTGTTGCGACATCCTGCGTGCTTTCCGCGAAGACCACCGCCTCGGGCAGGCGGGAGGCATTCATAGCCTCGCCGTGGCTGTGTTCCTCGCGAACGGAGGGTGCCGTGCTGATCTGCTGCTCTTCCATGAGGGGCTGAAGGGCCTTGAGAACGGCCTGTAAGCGGTCCTGAGCAGAAGCGGAAGAGACGGTCATGACTGGGTCCGGCATGAAGAAATAAGGACGCTCTTCATAGGGCGGATTGCAGGCTTGGGAAATATCTTCAGGCCGATATGGGGATATAGAATGAAATAATCTGTCTAAAAATGGATCTGAATTGCAAGATCAGGCTCTGTTGGAGGGCGGCGGCCTTATTCAAAGAAAATATTGCTCGCCCGGCTGACGAAAATATAGGTCCGCTCGTCCCCTTTGGTGTTGACGATGATCCCCTGTTCCAGATCCGCCCCGACTTTCATGGCCGATCCGATCACCAGAATTTTTTTGTTCAGCACCATGTTGCGGAAATCACCACCAAACCGGATGTCGGCGTTGTAGGCCACGCTTGACGTGATCTGCACGGCGACATTGGCGCGGTCCAGATAGGTATCTTCCGAGTTGAGGAAGACCATCTTGTTGAAAACGTTCACGCTTTTAACGGTCATGACGAACGTGCCGGGAACCACAGTGCGGTTCGATGTTTCCCTCAGTGTGTCCGCTGGTGTCAGTCTTTTTTCGAGAACCCAGTCTCCTGAACAGGCTGTCTGTCCGATCAGCGCTGTGAGGAGGGTAAGTGAAAAAAGAGCGTTACGGACGGTCATCTGACGAGTGCTACCGACTGTGAAATACTGGATCGACCCTAGGAGAGAATATTCCGGGTGTCGTGCGAAATTTATATGTCCCGTCGAAGAAAAACCTCGTTCAGGTCGCAAAGACGACTGTACGGCTACCGTTGATAATGGTCCGGCGTTCGATGTGATACCGGACGGCACGTGCTAGAACGCGGCGTTCGATATCGCGTCCTTTGCGGATCAGGTCCTCGGGCGTGTCGGCATGGGAGATGCGCTCCACATCCTGCTCGATGATCGGCCCCTCATCCAGGTCCAGCGTGACATAATGGGCCGTCGCGCCGATCAGCTTCACGCCGCGGGCAAAGGCCTGATGATAGGGACGCGCGCCCTTGAAGCCGGGGAGGAAGGAGTGGTGAATATTGATACAGCGACCGGACAGGCTGGCGGCCATCTCGTTGGACAGAACCTGCATGTAACGCGCGAGAATGACCAGCTCGGCACCACTCGATGCCAGCAGTTCCAGCACATGGGCTTCCTGCGCGGGCTTCGTTTCTTTCGTGACGGGGACGTGGTGAAACGGAATGCCGTAGAAGTCCAGATCCGCGAACACGTCGCGCGGGTGGTTCGACACGATGCCAACGGGCTCGATTGGCAGTTCCCCGATGCGCCAGCGATAGAGCAGGTCGACCAGACAGTGATCGAAGCGCGAGACCATCAGCAGGACCTTCGGCTTCACGCTGCGGTCATGCAGGGCCCACTCCATGCTGAAACTGTTTCCCAGAACGGCCAGCGCCTCGCGAAGCTGGTGGGCGCTGGTATAGCCGTCCGTGATCTCGAAGACGATCCGCATGAAAAAGATCGTGCTGTCCCGGTCATCGAACTGCTGCGCTTCCGTGATGTTGGCATCCAGTTCCGCCAGCTTCCCGCTGATGGCGGCCACGATACCGGGACGATTGGGGCAGGAAAGCGCTAGGACATAAGTCGTTTGCGAAACTGAAGGGGCCGTCATGGAAGGTCTTTTCTCGTCTTTTTTTAAAAATCTGCCGTCCTCAGACGGTGAAGTATTTCGCACGCGGATTCAGCATCACGAGCGCTGATGTCGACTGTTCAGGGTGCAGCTGATAGCCGTCCGAAAGCGACACGCCGATGCGTTCGGCATCCAGCATTTTCAGGATCGGCTCCTGATCCTCCAAGCGCGGGCAGGCGGGATAACCGAAGGAATAGCGTGAGCCGCGATAGGACTGCGACAGTAGCTTTTCCATGTCGCGGTTGTCATCGCCTGCAAAGCCCAGTTCGGCGCGGATGCGCTTGTGGGTGTATTCCGCCATGGCTTCCGCCATCTCGACCGACAGGCCATGCAGATACAGATAGTCCTGATAGCGGTTGTCCTCGAACCATACCCGCGCCAGATCGGATGCTTTCTGTCCGACGGTGACCACCTGAAGCCCGACCACATCGCGCACGTCATCGCTGATATCGCGCACGAAATCGGCGATGCACTCGCCGTCATCCTTGGGCTGGCGGGGCATGGTGAAGCGTGCGGCTTCCGTTTTACCGTCTTCTTCGAACAGCACGAGATCGTTCCCGTCTCCCGCTGCTTTCCAGTAACCATAGATCGCCTGTGGACGGATGATGTCCTGTTCCGCGCTCAGGGCCAGCATGCGCTTGAGAACGGGGCGGAGCTCGATCTTGGCGTATTCCATGAATTCGTCGAGCGAGCGGCCCTGTTTCCGAAAGCCCCACTGAAACTGATACAGCGACCGCTCATTGAGGAACGGCAGAACCGCATTCGGCGTCGCTTCCAGAACGCGCGCGCCCCAGAAGGGCGGTGTAATGACAGACTCGGAGCCTGAAATACGCTCGCGCCGGACCTTTGCGGCCTCGCGATCCACCTCACCAAAGCCCCGCGTTTCCGCGATTTCTGGCGCGCGTTCCGTCTTTCGGCTCGCCTGGCTGGCGCGGCGTGTCTGGATCGCGCCCAGATAGGAATCGAGGTCGTTATTGGCGATCTTGTCCATCAGGCCCAGACCGTCGAACGCATCGCGCGCATAGGCCACACGCCCCGGCTCACCCGCGCCATAAGAGCGGGCGCATTCTTCCTCGACGTAGTTCCGCGTTAGGGCCGCGCCACCAAGAATGACCGGAAGGTCAAAACCCTGACGGTGCATTTCCGCGAGGTTTTCGCGCATGATAACCGTGGATTTCACCAGAAGCCCGGACATGCCCAGAGCATCGGCGTTGTGTTCTTTGACGGCCGCAATCATGTCCGCAAGTGGCACCTTGATGCCCAGATTGATGACCCGGTAGCCGTTATTTGTCAGGATGATGTCCACGAGGTTTTTACCGATATCGTGGACGTCGCCCTTGACGGTCGCGAGCACCATCGTGCCGCGATGCTGGCCTTCCGTGCGCTCCATATGCGGCTCAAGCCAGGCGACGGCAGTCTTCATCGTCTCGGCGGACTGCAGCACGAACGGAAGCTGCATCTTGCCCGAACCGAACAGCTCGCCCACAACCTTCATGCCGTCCAGCAGAACATTGTTGATGATATCGAGCGGCGGCATTTCTGTCATTGCGGCCGCCAGATCGTCCTCGATGCCCTTGCGGTCACCATCCACGATCCGGTCTTTCAGACGTTCCGCAGGGGTTTCCGCACGACGCTTCTTGACGGCATCGGCGGCTTTACGGCCCGCAAACAGTTCCAGCAGCTTCTGGAGCGGATCGTAGTCTTCGGTGCGACGGTCGAAGATCAGGTCTTCTGCGACCTTGACCTCTTCAGCCGCGATCAGATGCAGCGGACGGATCTTGGAGACATGCACGATCGCGCCCGTCATGCCCGCCTTGACGGCATGGTCGAGGAACACCGAATTCAGCACAGCACGCGCGGCCGGATTCAGGCCGAAGGAAATATTCGACAGGCCGAGAATGATCTGGATGTCGGGGAACTTGTCGCGGATCAGCTTGATGCCCTCAAGCGTCCACTGCCCGAGCTTGCGGTCGTCTTCCACGCCCGTCGCGATGGTGAAGGTCAGCGGGTCGATCATCAGGTCAGACTGCGGCAGCCCGTACTGGGTGCAGGCGAAATCGACCAGACGTTCGGCAATGCGCAGCTTGTCCTGCGGCTCCTTCGCCATACCGACTTCGTCGATCGTGAGCGCAATCATCGCCGCGCCGAACTTGCGGGCCAGCTTCATGCGGGCATGCGCCTGTTCTTCACCGTCTTCGAAATTGATCGAGTTGATGATCGGCTTGCCGCCATGCAGCTTGAGCGCGGCCTCAATGACGGGGGTTTCGGTCGAATCAATCACCAGCGGCGCATTCACGGACGACGTGAAGCGCGTGACGACCTCGTTCATTTCGCGGACTTCATCACGTCCCACGAACGCCGTGCAGATATCGAGCGCGTTGGAACCCTCGGCGGCCTGTTCGCGCCCGATGGCGACGCAGCCATCCCAGTCATTGGCTTCCTGAAGCTCGCGCCATTTCTTGGAGCCATTGGCATTGCAGCGCTCGCCGATGGAGAAATAGCTGTTCTCCTGACGCAGCGGCGTTTGCGTATAGAGGCTGGAGACCGACGGCATCCAGATCGTACTGCGCGTGACCGGGGCAGGGCGCAGCTTCGTGCCACCAAGGCGACGCAGCATCCCGTCTAGCGCCTGAATATGCGGCGTGGATGTGCCGCAGCAGCCGCCGATCAGGTTTAGCCCGTCTTCCTGAACGAAGCGCTCCATCCAAACGGCCATTTCCTCGGGGCTGAGCGGATAGACAGTCTTGCCGTCCACAAGCTCGGGCAGGCCGGCATTGGGCTGCATGGAAATGAGGCCAGGCCAGTTTTCTGACAGCCAGCGCACATGCTCGCCCATTTCCTGCGGGCCAGTCGCGCAGTTCAGGCCGAGAGAGGGGACGTCCAGCGCCTGAACGGTCGTGGCGGCCGCAGCGATATCGGGGCCGACCAGCAGCGTGCCGGTGGTCTCGACTGTGACCTGCACGAAGATAGGCGCATCCGAACCCAGTTCGATCCGGGCAATCTTGGCAGCATTTACGGCGGCCTTGATCTGAAGCGTGTCCTGACATGTCTCGATCAGGAATCCGTCCACGCCGCCGTCAATCAGGCCACGGCACTGTTCGATCAGACCAGCTTCCAGATCGTCATAAGCAATGTTGCCCAGCGTCGGCAGCTTCGTGCCCGGACCGATGGAACCCATGACATAGCGGTGCCGTCCGTCCGAAAACGTTTCGGCCGCCTCACGGGCCAGCGTCGCAGCCGTACGGTTGATTTCGCGCGTGCGGTCCTGAAGTCCGAACTCCGCCAGCGTGACGATGGAGCCACCGAACGTGTTCGTCTCCACCATATCCGCCCCGGCTTCGAAATAGCCGCGATGGATTTCACGCACGAGTTCCGGACGCGAGAGGTTCAGGATTTCCGTGCAGTTTTCCTGCCCCCAGTAATCGCGCTCGACTTCGAGATCCAGCATCTGCACCCTGGACCCCATACCACCATCACAGAGCAGGACCTGATCGGCGAGGGCATCAAGCAGATGGGGGCGTGAGGACATGGGCAGAAGGCTCTGTAACTGGAAAGGGCGGGAGGCGGGTTCGGGAACCCGTGATCGGGACAGGGCCTCCATATACGGTAAGAGGCAGAAACGGTGTAGCAAACCGCCTGCATGGCGGCAAAGAGTTGGAGGTATGAAAAACGGAACATGAAAAGGCTGCCCGGGTACGCCCGGCCTGCTACAGAGGACGGAATGACCGTGTCCCACATGTCTCTGATCCCCCTGAGCCTCCTGTCCGGACCATGTTCGTGGTCGCAGGAGCGCAAAAATCATGCGCTGTTCATCGGTAAGGCACGGCCTGAGGAAACGTGGGGCGACGTCGCCGCCATTCCGGCACCGTTGCCCTTCAGGAACCGCCACGCTACGGGATGCTTTTGTTGCAGTCGTGATCCGGTGGTCATGGTTCTGGCGCAGGTTTTTCAGGACCGCGTGACGGGCAGACGTCCGTTTTTTCACGAGGTGGCGGTTCTGACTGCCCCGCAGGAGATGTCGGCGCTCCGGCAGCAGCTTGAAAATGACGTGCTGGTCCGGGCGCGTTACCGGCTCGTGCCCTGAAGCCGGTGGTTTCTGCCTGCTGGAACGCTTCAGCAGATCGGGTCTATGCTGGTTGCGGACTTCGGGATAACTGGACGGCATGACGATAGACGCACAAGAGGATGGCGAACAGGACGGACCGCTTCGGCAGCGCAAGAAAGACCGCACCCATGCCGCGCTGGTGCGCGAAGCCATGCGCCTGTTTTCGACTTATGGTTATGAAGAAACATCCGTCGATGAAATTGCAGAAGCCGCGCAGATCTCGCGCCGGACGCTCTTTCGTTATTTTCCGGGCAAGGCCGATATCATTCTCGCCTGGACCACCGGCGTTACAACGATCCTGACCGATGCCATTCGTGCTGTGCCGCTGGACGTTCCGCTACAGGACGCTGTGCTGGCGGGGCTTGTTCCAGTCGTCGCCTGTTATTCGTCCGACCGGATGGATGCCTATGCGGTCGTCAGGCTGGTGGAGCAGACGCCCGCGCTGCGTGACATGGCTTTGCGCCGGTATTCGGAATGGGAAGAGACGCTCGCTTCCACCCTGATCGCCCGCTTGCCCGCCACCGAAATGCCGTCCCTCGTGGCCCGTTTGCTGGCCCGGACGGCGATTGCGACGTTCCGGACGGCTCTGGACGAATGGGTCAAGACTGAAGGCCGGTCGGATCTTGAAACCATCCTGCGCCGGACCTTCACGCTTCAGCCCCTGCTGTGGCAGAACGATTTCCCGATGAGTTCAGGCTGAACCCCGCTCAGAGGTCCAGCTCGATGCTGAAATGGTACGTCCGCGGCAGACCGGCCACGGCGGAGTTGGTGGCATTGCTCACGCCATTGATGCTGGATGGATAGACGGACGCCCAGTAACTCTGGTTCGTCACGTTGTTCACACCGAAGCGGAACACCAGCGGCTGGCCATAGGCATGGGTCGCGTACCGTGCGCCCAGATCCAGCGTGACGTAAGACGGCGCAAAGGTCGTGTTGTAAACATTGGCAGCACGACGCCCCATATAATGAACATTCGCGTTGACGGCCGCGCCCTTGAGGAACGGCAGGCGATAATCCAGTAGCGCATTCGCCATCAACGGAGGAACACCCACAACCTGCTTGTTGGCCGTCAGCGACGATCCCGTACCCAGCATCTGGGCATCGAGCCATGTCATGCCACCAAGAAACGTCAGATTATCGGTGATATTGCCCGATGCCTGAAATTCGACGCCATAGTTTCGCTGCGTGCCGTAATTCGCATAGACATGCGTCACAGGGTCCGTGAATCCGAACGGACGTGACATGCGGAAGCCCGCAATGTTGACCTGCATGCGTTTGGCGATCAGGATCTTGTAGCCGACTTCATATTCTTCAGACCGCAACGGAGCCGTGACGTCATTCACGTTGACCGACCCCACCGGGGCGGTCGTTCCCGCCTGTAGCGAACGTCCCCATGTGAAATACAGCGTCTGGCTGTCCGTCGGCTTGTACATCAGGCTTGTCATCGGGCTGAAGGCGGCCGCGCGCGTGTAGCTGGATGTTTTGGTGCCGGTCTTGGCGTAGTTATTGGTGCTCAGCCAGCTCCAGGCGAGGGATCCCATGATCGACCAGTGTTTGCCCAGCGAAATGGTATCGCCTGCCAGCAGCGACTGGTTCATCGTATCAGCGGATTTGTAGCGACCGGAATAATAAGGCTGCACGCTTGAGAAGCTCTTGGGGTGACCGATCGTGGCTTCTCCAAGCGTGATGGTTCCGGTGGAGGAGGTGGGGTTGTAGTTCCCCATTACATAACCATTCGTGCCGAGTTCGATCTGGTGCCGCAGCGGACCGGTACGGAATTTGCCGTTCAGGTAAGCCATGTTGCTCCCTGCAACGAAATCATTGGCCGTGAGGGCTGCGGAAATCGTCTGGCGATACAAGCCCGAGGAATTCAGAAGCTGGTTGGACGTGCTGAAGACATTGCGCGCCGCATTCTGCCACAGACCGCCGAGCTTCAGGCTCCAGTTGTCGTTGAAATTATGGATGATCTTGGCCAGAGCCGTATCGGTTTCCATGTTGTAGCCCGCCTGTGGCTGGCCATAACCCTTCTGGCTCAGATCCGGTGCCTGAGGAAGCTGGATTGCGGTGCTATAGGCGAAACCGCCCGGATAGCCGCGCTCGGCATAGGTATACTGGCTGGCATCGATCTGGATGACAGTCTTGTCCGAGAGATGAATGTCGAAATCGCCGCTGACGAGGTCACGCCGAAGATGCGAACCTTCGACATAACCTTCGCCGTTCTGGTTCAGCAGGTTCAATCGGTAGCCGAACCATTTGTTTTTCCCCACGCGCCCCGAAACATCCGCGCTCTCCAGAGGAGAACCGATGGAATCCGTCCCTACGACAAAGCGTTCGGTCATACGGTCCGTCGGGCGCTTGAGCGTGAAGTCGAACGTGCCCGCCGGGTTCTGCGGTCCGTAAAGCGCGCCTGCCAGACCGTTCAGAACCTGAAGGCTGTCGAACTGTTCGGCGGCATAGGGCGTGGTGATGACCATGTTCAGCCCGTCCATGCGGGTGTTGGCAATCACATCGCCTTCAAAGCCACGGGACTGCGGGCGGCTGGTGTTCGGATCGCCGCGCATTTCAAGCTGTGCGGACGGCACATACGCCACGAGATCGTTAATATTGCGGCTCTGCTGGTTCACCAGAACATCATGCGGAACAACCATGATGGACATCGGTGTATCGAGCACGGAGCGCGTGCCGAGCGGCCCCAAAGCCACGTCTTTGTTCAGATAATCCGCAGCAGTTCCAGAACCGTTTCGACTACGAACCGTGATGGTCTCTGCTTTGGGGGTTTGTGTTTTGGCATGAGATGACGGGGCGGGTACGGCTGTTTTGGTCTTGGAAGCTGGTTGTGTCACTGCTGCGAAAGCGGGCATACTGCTCAGGACAGATCCGGAAAGAAGGCAAAGCAGCAGGCGTGCGGATTTCATGAGCGGTCCTGATCAGTCGGTATGGGTGGGCTGAAGTCTCCTGTCCACATTATGGCACTGAGTGTCAAAATGATTCGCCTGTTTTGGTGCCGATATGCGGCGCGTTTCCCCATGACTGTTTCTTGAAAGACACAGATACAAACGCTTTGTTCGATCACAAAACGGAACAGGGGTTTTCATCCTGATGTGAAAATGAGGCCAAAACCTCCTAATTTTCCGTTAATTTTCCGTTGATTCTGCCGTTAAGGTTAAGTATTTAGCAATCGTTGCAACTGGATGTTGTGTGATGAAAGTTTTTGTGCAGCTTGCGTACGGTTTTGGCAGCAAAACCTGGCGGGAACGCTGGGAAGCGGGCCGAATATTGGGATTGAATGAGGAGCAGGCTTATGGCTACTCCCGAGCTGCCTCAGACGACATAGAAATCGTTTATTCTGAAGATCAGCGCGAAAATCCGCTCAACAAAGCGCTCCGCTATGGTGCACGTCTTGTGCTTGGTTTCGACTTTGTCCATGCGTGGCGGAACCGTAAGCAAATGCTTGCGTCCGATGTGGTGTGGACGCATACAGAATCGCAGACTCTGGCAGTTCTCCTCCTGTTCCGAATTCTGAAGCCTGTGCGCAGGCCAAAGCTTCTTGGGCAGGCTGTCTGGCTGATTGACCGCTGGCGCAAACAGCCTTTCTGGAGGAAATGGTTCTTCCGGCGTCTTATGAAAGACCTCGATCTCCTGACAGTACTCTCGGTTTTCAACCGGGATGATGGTCGGCGTATGTTTCCGGATCTGCGTGTTGAGCGGGTGCATTTCGGCATCCGGGCAGACGATATGAAGCCTGCTCGCAAAACCTGCCAGGGGAAAAAACTCAAGGTTCTTTCGCTTGGCAACGACGAGCACAGAGACTGGAAGACCTTCTGCGCTGCGGCAAGCGCGTTGCCGGATGTGGAATTCAGCATCGCAAGCAGTTCGCCTGCTGCATTTGAAGCAGCAAAGAATGTTCCTAATGTCACGCTTGTACGGGCAAAAAACAATGCTGAGCTGATCGGTCTTTATTCTGACGCTGATATCGTTGTAGTTCCCCTTCAGTCCAATCGACATGCTTCTGGCATTACTGTTGTTGAAGAAGCCATTATCCTTGGGGTCCCGGTCATTTCTTCAGACTGTGGTGGTTTGACAGATTATTTCGGGTCAGACTCTGTACTCTATGTGCCAGAACGAAACCCCACTGCGCTTGCAGAGGCGATTTCTGCGGTGCGTACCAATCCGTCTGGCGCTTTGCAAAGAACCGAAGCTGCTCAGGAGCGGGTGAAAAACGCCATTAATTCCGTGGCGTATGCCCGAAAGCATGTGGAACTTTCAAAAGAGCTTCTGGACGCCTAGTTTTCGCCCTCTGAGGGAGAGAAAATCCCTCAGAAACTGCCAAGAGCTATTACCCTGCAAGTCGTTCCAGGCGTGCGGTGTGATTGGTCAGATCTGCTCTCTCGGGTGTGACGAGCAGGTCTTCCGAGAGACAGCCAGCATCAGCAAGCGCCTGTTTCGTTTCCCTCAGGCGGGGAAGATCAACGCGGGTGTTGATGGGTTCTGCCATGACATATTCCAGAGTGCGCTCGCTCTCCGAAAGGGCGGACTGGGTGCTGGCAATCGCTTCTGCGCGCGCTTGCGGCGTTAAGGCCTGAGATTGTCTTTGGAGAGCTTCCGCCAGTTTGCGCAGACCTTCTCCAATTCTGTCTCTGGCGGTCGCCGGCCAGAAGCTCGTGAACATGGCATAGGTGATGAAATTGCCCAGCATGATTCCGATGATACGGTCCCGCGCCGTTTCCATGTCGCTGGTGGGACCGAAGCCTTTCAGATCCGATAGATAAAAGGCCAGACCGATCTGAAATCCCGCGTAGGCAATACGCTCGTCGCCGGTTTTGACCCATGCCGCGAGCAGGGACACCACGAAAATCAGAACCAGAAAACCGGTGATCCCATCCAGATAGGGCATGACGAAAATGATGGAGCCAATGCCAATCGTGCCCCCTACAAGTGCCCCGGAGATACGCAGGGTCAGCTTGGAAACCATTTCCCCCATGGTTGGCAGCGCAACGATGAAGCAAGTGATGATGCAGGTGTGGATGCCCGGCCAGTCCAGCACCATGAATGCCAGATAGCTGAGCATAACCCCTGCTGTGCCCTTGACCGCAAAACGGACATGTTCGGGATTGCTGAATGCGTCGTCCGCAAAGAAGCCGGATTTTTTCTCCGGAGGGGCAGCTTTCGTACTTTCTGCAGGGGGTGTGGTAAACTCGGGCAGCATGTCCGCCATGGCGCAGGCTGCTGGAGATGCGGCGCTGACAGTGGGGCGCTCGATGTCGGCGGGATAGTCCCCGGCTGCGAAAATGGCGGCCATTTTTTCAAGAGTTGCTATCAGACAGGCCGCGTCTTCTGCTGATAGTCCGGTTCGGTCTGCTTCATCGGCGAGCGCGAGGACGGCCACGCTGCTGCTTGCGGACTGTTTGAGGCAGGCCAGATCCTTGGCTGCCCAGATTTTTTCCAGCCCGGCCATTTTCGCAGACTTCATCATGTCTGTCGTGCCGATGCGCAGCATGTCCGTCGCCTGCTCGCGGGTACGGTCATCCGCGCCCCGTAGCAGGCGGCACGCCATGAGAAGACGGGCTGCAATATCGTCGGTCAGAACCCTGCGCGGAGACGGGCAGATCAGCATACCGAGCACGATCATGACCGCTCCCGGCACGGCCAGAAACAGATCCGTATAAAGAATAGCCCGAGTAATGACTTCCCCGACCGGAACCTGATCAATCACGACCAGTCCAAAGACGATAATCAGGCCGAACATATAGGCCACGGGTTTGAGTTTACTGGCCGAACCCAGAAAGAAAAACCCGAATGACAGGAGGGCGATCACGATCACCAGTTCCATCGCGTGATCCAGCGTGATCTTGATCAAGCCATAGATCAGCAGGAGCAGGAATACCACCACGATGTTCACCAGAACCCCGACGAGGGCATTGGTGACGCGGTCTTTTTGCCAAAGTGCCATTGTCACGAGTGCCGGAACACCCAGATCAGGAACCTGCCAGATTTCCCCGACCAGAACGGTGGTTGTGCAACCCGCCGCCATGCGCAGCGCATAGCCCAGACGTCCCGGCGCAGGGTCCCATATCAGGCGCCAGATCCGCGCCAGCCCGAGGGTGCGAAGGGGTGATGCGTCCTGGATCACGTCCTGATCCGAAAAGTCCGGGGAAGGGGAGGTTTCAGGGACAGGCAGCGCCATGCCGGACCTCGACCGTCGCGGTAGCGCCGAGACGCAGCAGAAGCGGGTTCGCCTTCTCTAACTGGATGCGAACCGGGAAACGCTGGGCGACATGGACCCAGTCCATCTGCCGCGGCACGAGGGGGAGCGAACGGGCAATTCCGGAAGAATCCACCGAGAGAACGCCCCAGCCGATACTTTCGACATGTCCGCGGATCGGCGTGTTCCGATCGATCATGGAATGAACCGTCACGCAGTCTCCAACCCCGACGGCTTCAAGATCGCCCTCCCGGATATTGGCCATCGCATACCATTCGTTGTCGGCGATCAGCGTGAACAGAGACTGCGAGGGCGCCAGAACTTCGCCAACCTTGACGCGCAGGCTGGTGACATATCCGTCCGCAGGGGCAATGACCGTGGTCTGTCGCAGTTCATAACGGACGCGGTCATACGCTGCCTGGCTGGCATCACGTGCTGCGATCGAACTTTTCAGATCGCCAATCGCGGTGGTGGCCGCTGTGGACTGGATGCGGGACTGGGCCAGCGAGATTTCGGCGTCGTGCAGGGCAACGCGGGCCTGATCGTATTGCTGCCAGGGAATATAGGACTTTCCGGCCAGAGGCTGAAGCCGCTCCACCGTCCGCGCCGCCAGATCCCGGTTGGTCTGGGCGCGGGAAACCTGATCGCCAGCCGTTGCGGCGTTGGAGGTCTTGACGCTGAGCAGACGCGTCTGGTTCTCCACTTCTGCATTGGCCAGATCCAGATTGGCCTTTGCCTGTCGAAGCGTCAGTTCGTAAGGTTCAGGGTCAATCTGGTACAGCACATCGCCTTTGTGCACATGCTGGTTGACCGACACGTTCAGTATTTTAAGGCGCCCTCCCACAACCGAAGCGATATGCACCACTTCCGCATCGATGATGCCACTATCAGAGGAGGGGTGAGCACTGTCCTCATGGGCGACATGTATGCCGAAAGCGGTGGCCGCTCCCACGCACAGGACCGCAATGATGATGCCGACTGGTTTTTTGCTGGAAACAGGGATGCGCTGCACGATCAGGGTCCGAATACCAGCGTCCACACCGTGAGTGCGGCGATGACGCCAAGGGCGACATAGGTGAAAAGGCGGAAGCTGAGCAGCGCATCAAGCCCTGTCAGCAGAAAGAGGACACGCAGGCCCACAGCCGTCGCCACGCCGATCAGGGCGCAGGCCATCCATCCCGGGAAATAGGCTCCCATGATCGGAAAGGCCGGAGCGCCGCGAAGAGTGCATCCGCCCGTCAGGAGAAAAAAGGGACCGGAAATGCAGGATCGGAGGCGGGCAGGTCGCATTGGAGGCAGGAAACTTTCGCGCGGCCATCAGGAGGGCTGAAGCCTATCACAATCATTTGCGAAAGACACAGTCCTGTCGACCCGGTAGGGAAGTCGAGAATGAAAAACTGCTGCTTCTGTGAAAAGTTGCACTGTTAAGAAACGAATTCGGATTGAGGACGGGAATGATGCTCTGCTTGAAGGGCGTCGGGTCATCCGATAAGCAGGCGTGAAAATCCTTCCATTCTCCAGCTTTCGGCCTGATGGACATGACCTTGCGGACGCCTCTGATCCTTTCCTTCGGCAGTATCAATATTGATCTGACGGCCCGCAGCCAGCGGCTTCCCCGCCCTGGCGAAACTGTTCACGCCGACAGTTATGCGATCGGACTGGGCGGGAAGGGCAGCAATCAGGCTGCTGCTGCTGCAAGATTGGCGCGACCGTTCGGCGTGGACGTCGCTCTCGCCGGTCGTGTGGGGTGCGATGCGTTCGGGGCGCAGGCCCGGTCCAGTCTTGAGGGATTCGGTGTGGATCTGTCGCCGCTGCGGGATGATCCCGAGCACCCGACCGGCATTGCCCTGATCGGGATCGACGCTTCGGCGGAGAACTGCATCACCGTTGCCGGCGGGGCGAACATGGCGGTGGACGGAACGGATGTCGTGGCAGCCTCGCCTTGGCTGCACAGGGCGAAGGTTCTTCTGCTCCAGCTTGAAATTCCACAAACAGTCGCTCTGGCTGCCGCGCGTCAGACAAAGCGGGCGGGAGGGCTGGTTGTACTCGATCCGGCTCCTGCGCCTGAGCATGGTCTTCTCGACGCTTTATGGACAGAGATCGATATTCTGACACCTAATGAAAGCGAAACCTTCAGTCTCACCGGCATTCGTCCCGCGACTATTGAAGATGCAAAGACGGCCGCAGAAGCTCTTGTGGCGAAAGGTGTCCGCGCCGTTCTGGTCAAGATGGGAGCGAAAGGCGTGTTCTGGCACGATGGAACGTCATCAGGACACATCCCGCCATTTCAGGTAACTCCGATCGATACCGTGGCTGCCGGAGACTGTTTTAATGCAGGGCTTGCCGTCGCGCTGGCCCGTGGAGAAAATCTGCCGGAAGCAGCCCGGATCGCCTCAGCCTGTGGGGCTTTGGCGACGACCCGTCGTGGCGCCGCAGACGCCGCACCGGAATGGAGCGAGGTCGCGGCGCTTCTTCAACAGTAGGTCGCTTCCTTAGCGTGGCCCCGGTCCATATCCCGGTGGAGGCGGCGGAGGCGGTCCTGGAGGCGGTGCCGCAATATTGGCGCCAACGACCCCGGCAATCAGACCCGTTGCCAGAGCTGTCAGCAGGAACTGGTTTCCAGAACGCGTCCAGTAATAACCGGGCGGTGGAGCATACAGGCCACGATAGCTGCGCCAGTTATTGACGGCCCAACGATTGCCGCGGGGGCCGTCATAACGGTCTCCACGACGCCACACCCGGTCAGGACCGCCGCGCCGACCGCCGCCGCGATAATCCCCATTTCGGCCCGGACCATCATGCCATCCGGGCCCACCCTGAGGACCGGAATTCCGTGGATCGGCGGAAGCCAGAGGCGCTGCGGCGAGGAGGCAGCCTGCCATTAATCCTGCGAATAATTTTGTCTTCATAACTCACCTTCAGGCCCGACTGTTCAACTCCGGGCACTTACAGTCTCAAGGTAAATCCTCTGACATGGCCGGAATATGTCTTTTAGGGGACGATCTGTAACGGCCTGTGAGGCTTCGAGGTTGCTTTGTCGCTTCAGAAATGACCGCTCTTGCGGTGGCACGGGCTTTCCGTAAGTGAAAATGTGCGCTTATGTTCGTTTTCTTACATTTCGCGCCCGGATTCCATCATGCCTCACGATCCGCCTTCCACCAGTCCAAGACAGGACCAGATCGTGCGTCTGGTTCGCAGTCAGGGCTACATGGCCAATGAGGAGATGGCACAGCATTTTAGCGTTGCGGTTCAGACCATTCGCCGGGATGTGACCCATCTTGCGGAACTTGGCCTGCTGTGCCGCCATCACGGAGGTGCAACGCCCGTCTCTACGGTTGAAAATCTGGATTACGATGCGCGCCAGATCCTCAATTCCTCTGCCAAGGATGCGATCGGACGTTATGCGGCGGCCCTGATCCCCGATCGTTCGTCTTTATTCATCAATATCGGCACAACGACGGAAGCCTTTGCCCGATCTCTGACAAGCCACAGGGATTTGCGGATCGTGACGAACAATCTGCATGTGGCATCGCTTGTTTCTGGGCGGACGGATTTTCATACCATCATTGCGGGCGGGCAGTTGCGTCCGCAGGACGGCGCCATTCTCGGTGCCACAGCCATTGAAACCCTGTCTTCGTTTCGCACGGAATTCGGCGTAATCGGGATCAGCGGGATTGAGGAAGATGGCACGTTGCTGGATTTCGATCTGGAAGAAATCCAGTGCGCACGGACAATTATCCGGAACTCGCGTCGTGTTCTGCTGTTGGCCGATCATACGAAGTTCACGCGCCATCCGCTGGGTAGGGTGGGGGATCTGCGGGATATCGACGACCTGATCACGGACCGTCCGGTCTCCGACTCCTTTCAGCGGCTTCTGGATGCTGCGGGTGTCACGCTGCATGTGGCTGAAAATCACGAATAACGCAGCGTCTTCTAACACTATTGCGTTACGAATCACATAAACCCCTTTCTTTATCGCTCAACATGCTCCAAAACGAACATCGACCGCTCGTTTTGGAGCGTGATGACAGGAGATTATGATGTCATCGATTCATGAGGTTTCATCTTCGGCCAATCCATCCGCGCCCTACGACCTTCTGGTTGTGGGCGGGGGGATCAATGGCTGCGGAATTGCAAGAGATGCCGCGGGCAGGGGGGCGAATGTGCTTCTCGTCGAGCAGGATGATCTTGCAAGCCATACATCGTCCGCCAGCACCAAGCTTATTCATGGCGGCCTGCGCTATCTCGAATATTACGAGTTCCGGCTGGTCCGTGAGGCCCTGATGGAGCGTGAGCGTCTGCTGAAGATCGCACCGCACATCATCTGGCCAATGCGCTTCGTTCTGCCGCATTCGAAAATGCTGCGTCCGGCATGGCTTCTGCGTACGGGGCTGTTCCTGTACGATCATCTGTGCCCGAACATGACGCTTCCCAAGACGAAGGCTCTGAATCTGAGTTCGGCTCCGGCGGGCAAGCCGCTGCGTTCGGAGTATGTGCGCGGTTTTGAATATTCGGATGGCTGGGTGCAGGACAGTCGGCTCGTGGTTCTCAACGCCATGGATGCCGTGCGCGTGGGTGCGAACGTCCAGACCCGCACGCGTCTCGTTAAGGCTGTTCGCGGCCCGCAGGTCTGGACCGCCACGCTCGAAAACACCCAGACGGGCGAGCAGAGCACGGTTCAGGCAAAGGCCCTCGTAAACGCTGCCGGTCCTTGGGTGGCGGAACTGCTTCAGGACCGTCTGAACGTGCCAAGCCGCAACAAGGTACGTCTGGTCAAGGGCAGCCACATCGTGGTTCCGCGCGTCTTTGAGGGTTCGCAGGCCTACATCTTCCAGAACCCGGACAAGCGGATCGTCTTCGCCATTCCCTACGAGCAGGACTTCACCCTGATCGGCACCACGGATGTTCCGTGGGAGAAGGATCCGGGGAAGGTCGACATCTCGCCTGAGGAAATCAGCTATCTGTGCGAGAGCGTAAACCGCTATTTCACGAAAACCGTCAGCCCCGATGATGTCGTCTGGACCTACGCAGGCGTGCGCCCGCTCTATGACGACAATTCGGGCAATGCCTCGGCCGTGACGCGTGATTATGTGCTGGATGTGGATGCGACGGCCGCGCCGATCCTGTCCGTTTTCGGCGGTAAGATCACGACTTTCCGCAAGCTGGCCGAACATGCCGTCGAGAAGCTCGCGCCGCATCTCCCCGTCCTGCACAAGCCGGGCTGGACGGATGGCACCCCGCTTCCCGGAGGAGAGTTCGCGCCGAAGGATTTCGACGCACAGCTTCGTCGCTTCCGTGGATACGCGCCGCATCTTTCCGAGCGCAGTTCGTGGCGTCTGATGCGCAATTACGGGCTCCGGGCTTATGAAATCGCCACTGCAGATGCGGAAGGCATGGGTCAGATGTTCGGCGACACGCTCAGCGCGCGGGAAGTGGATTACCTGATCGACAACGAATGGGCCCGCACCGCCGAGGACATCCTGTGGCGTCGCTCACGGCTTGGTTTGTTCGTTAATGATGCTGGTCGCGCGGCCCTTCAGACCTATGTCGAGGGACGTCTGCCAGCGGTCGTCGCCTCCGTTGCCAATCCCGATCAGGTCGTGCGGCAGAACGTCGCCTGACCATTTTTACTTCATTTTTCATGGCGGATATCAGTCATGTCAGAAAACAGACGTTATCTCGGTGAGCTCCTCGCGGAGTTCTTCGCAGTCGCAATCATCATTCTCTTCGGAGACGGCGTTGCGGCCATGTACTCGCTCTACGATCCCAGTCCGTACAAAACGGCCTATTGGGGCGTGTGTATCGTCTGGGGTCTGGGTGTGACGGTGGCGATTTATGCCACCGGCGCGATCAGCGGAACGCATGCGAACCCGGCTGTCACGCTGTCTCTGGCCATGTTCCGCGGCTTCTCGTGGAAAAAAGTGCTTCCGTACATTAGCGCTCAAGTTCTGGGTGGTTGTGCCGGTGCAGCGGTAGTTTACTCGCTTTATGTCCCGGTTATCGACCATTTCAATCTGGCGCATAACCTGACGCGCGCCGTCGACGGTGGTGCTTCGGGTGTATTCTTCACCCATCCCGGTGATTTCGTCACGGTGTCGCATGCGTTCTGGGACGAGCTGGTTCTGACGGCTGTTCTGGTTTTCGGGATTTTCGCGATCACCTGCCAGTACAACACGCAGGCTCCGCAGGCCAATTCGAGCGCGTTGATCATCGGTCTGCTGGTGGCAATCATCGGCGCGTCCTGTGGCTATCTGGACGCCTGGGCGATCAATCCGGCCCGTGACTTTGGCCCGCGTCTGTTCTGCTTTTTTGCGGGTTGGGGACAGAGCGCACTGCCGGCACCGGGCAACTACTTCTGGGTGCCCATCGTTGCTCCTCTGATCGGTGGACCGATCGGTGCTGCACTCTATCAGTTCGGCCTGCGCCCGTTCATGCCGCGCTATCTGGAACAGGCGGTCATCGTGGCGCCCGAGGGGATCAATCCCGCCGAGCCGGTTCTGGTCGTGTCCAATCCTGGCGATCCTGCTTTCCCGGTCGTCAACAGAGTGTCCTGAAAATCAGTCTGAAATTTTTTGAACCTTTAGTGGAGTGTCCATCATGAACAAGAAAGACTGCATCCTCGCCATCGATCAGGGCACGACTTCGACCCGCAGCATCGTTTTCGGAAAGGATGCGCAGGCGCTGGCCATCTCCCGCCGTGAGTTTCCGCAGCATTATCCCGAACCCGGCTGGGTGGAGCATGACGTCGAAGACATCTGGCGCGATGTATTGGCCACGGCGCGGGAGACCATCGATGAAGTGGGCGGGCCAGAGCGGATTGCGGCTTTGGGCATTACCAACCAGCGCGAAACTATCGTGATCTGGGATCGTGAGACGGGCCGTCCCATCCACCGCGCGCTCGTCTGGCAGGATCGCCGGACGGCCCATGAGTGCAGCCTCCTGCGTCAGCAGGGCAAGGAAGCCGTTGTTCGGGACAAAACCGGACTGCTGCTGGATCCGTATTTCTCGGCCAGCAAGATTGCCTGGCTTCTCGATCACGTCCCCGATGCGCGCCGCCGTGCGGAAGCCGGAGAACTCGCAGCAGGCACGATCGACTGTTTCCTGCTGTGGCGCCTGACGGGCGGACGCAAGCACGCGACCGACATTACCAATGCCTGCCGCACGTCTCTGTTCAACATCCATACCCAGCAGTGGGATGATGAACTTCTGGAGCTTTTCAACGTCCCGCGCGCCCTTCTGCCGGAAGTCTGTGACAACAGCAGCGATTTTGGTGAGACGGAAGCCAAGCTGTTCGGGGAAAAAATCGCGATTGGCGGCATGGCAGGCGACCAGCATGCCGCTGTCATCGGACAGGCATGCTTCCATGAAGGCATGGCCAAGGCGACTTACGGTACGGGCTGCTTCATGCTGCTCAACACCGGCGAAAAGCCCATCATGTCCAACAATCGCCTGCTGACCACAATCGCCTATCGCATCGGCGGCAAGACCTTCTACGCGCTGGAAGGCTCCATTTTCGTGGCGGGCGCAGGCATCAAGTGGCTGCGTGATGGCCTGCAACTGATCACGCATGCCTCCCAGACAGACGACATGGCAACCCGCATCCCGGACAGCCACGGCGTGTATATGGTCCCGGCCTTCGTGGGCCTTGGCGCTCCGCACTGGGACCCTGATGCGCGCGGCCTGATCTGTGGCCTGACGCTCGGCTCCACGCAGGCGCATATCGCCCGTGCCATGCTGGAATCCGTGGCCTATCAGACCTATGATCTGATCCGCGCCATGCGCGAGGACGGTGCCATGCGCACGAGCATCCTGCGGATTGATGGTGGCATGGCAGTCAACGACTGGTTTGCCCAGTTCTTGTCCTCCATGCTCAAGGCCGAGGTTGAGCGTCCGGTCAATATCGAGACCACGGCTCTTGGGGCAGCCTTCCTTGCCGGATTGCAGGTCGGGCTGTGGAAGAGTCTGGACGAAGTTGCGGCGACCTGGAAACAGGAGCGCGTTTTCGCACCGAAGATGGACCCGGCACAGCGTCGCATCATGATCGATGGCTGGCATGATGCCGTCCGTCGCACGCTGACGCCTCCTGCTGCGGCCGCGCCCGCGACAGTTGCTGCGGTCTCCAGTCAGGCTGCTTGAGCGGTCAATAACTTCTGAAAACCGGTGCCCCATAAAGGCGCCGGTTTTTTTCAATAGCTCTGCTTCATCGAGTTGAGGCTTTGATCCTGCCGAACTTGGCAGTATCCTTCCCCACCGCCCGGCAGCATGAAAACCACGAGTGGCGTGCTTTTCCTATGCTCTGCCGACGAACAGGAAGTATGCCCTCATGAGCGTTGCGCCGCAGTCCAGGTCGTTTTTTCAGCAACTGCGCGAGATCAACGGCGATCGTGGATTTTTTGCCAATCTGGCCTGCCTTTTCTCGGTGATCTGCATGATGGGTCTGAGCAATCTTCTCAGCCAGTCGCTGCTGCACCAGAACATGAACTGGCTTCTCAAACCGCTCATGGTCGTGATCGCGCTCTATTTCTTCGTGCCGTATTTCCTGCTGCGGCTGACAAAGCGCCCTTCCAGCGAAGGCTGACCCGCAGTTTTCTCGATAAAAAAAGGGGAGGTGGATCTGGTCCATCTCCCCTTTTTTTATCGTTGCCCGTGACTGGTGGCGCTCAGTGCGGAGTGTGGTCCTTGCGAACCTTTGCGACCTGATCCGCGGTCACGGTATAGGTGCCGCTACCGAAGGTCTTATTGACATAGTTCACAAGACTCGCGACTTCCGTATCATCCAGACGCTGCACATCTGAAGTGCTGCCGAACGCCGGCATGCTGGCATGACCATCCGCCGTCTTGCGGTTCACACCCGTCAGGATTGTCATGATCAGATTGTCCGGACGGCCCGCACCAACCACGGAGTTTTTGTAAAGCGACGGCGCATACTGATCGACGGTGCCCGCGCCGTTCTGCCCGTGACAGGCGGCACAGTTGGCATCGAACAGGTTTTCCGGGGCTTTCTGCGACAGGTTGTCGATCCGCGTCAGGTTGCCCGAACGCAGGTCGGGAATGTCGTTCGCCTTGCCAAAACCGTCGCGCGGTTGGTGTTCGGAAGAATCGTCGATCGCTTTCACCTGAAGAACAAATGCCGCCAGCGCATGCAGATCCGCATCCGTCAGATGGCTCGTGCTGTGTTCGACAGCTTCCCCCATCGGTCCGGCTGCCTGACTTCTGCCCTTGACCCGACCAGTGTGCAGATACTGGACAAGATCGTCCTCGCTCCAGTCTCCGATCCCGCCTGTTTTGCTGGGGGTGATGTTCGGAGCGTACCAGCCGGACAGCGGGCTGCCCGCCAGATACTGGTCTGACTTCTCCATCAGCATGACGTTGCGCGGTGTGTGGCAGGTTCCGCAATGTTCGAGCGCAATGGCCAGATACCGGCCACGCCGCATCTTGTCATAATTCGCCGAATCACCCGTTTCCTGCGTCTCGGTTCCTGCCAGCATGTTCCAGCCTGACAGCGTCAGGCGGATATTGCTCGGAAAGCTGAGTTGCGTGGCGGGCGGTGTCTGCGCGACAGGTTTGACGCCGCTCATGAACCACACATAAAGCGCGTGAACGTCCTGATCCGTCAGGGCCGCATAGGAAACATACGGCATGACCGGGTAGAGGTTTGCGCCATCGCGCCGCTTGCCCTTGCGGAGTGCCTGCTCGAAATCATGTTCCGAGTATTGGCCGATCCCATGATCGGCATCGGGCGTGATGTTCGTGGAAATGATGTCGCCCATGGGCGTTGCGATCTTCAGCCCACCGGCGAACGGTGTACCGCCCGGCTTGGTGTGGCAGGCGATGCAGTCCGCAGCCGTGGCGAGATAGGCGCCACGGTTCATGACATCCTGATCCACATCCGCCGCCCGCGCAGCGAAAGAAGACAGTCCGCCCAGAACCGTTCCACCAACAAGAAAAGACCAGAAAACGGTTTTGAAATCAGGCATGGAGCAGTTCTTTTTTCAGCGTATCGGCAACACGAAGCGCAAGGGCTGCGACGGTGAGGGTGATGTTTCCGGTTCCGACCGTGGAGAACACGGACGAACTTGCGATGAACAGGTTCTCGTGGTCATGCGTCCGGCAATGGCCGTCCACCACGGAGTCCTTGGGATCTACGCCCATGATGGTGCTACCCGAGGGATGATCCTGCGGGAAATAGCCCGGCGTCCACTGCTCATCTGTGCCATGCATCAGGCCGATGAGGTCCTTGAACAGTCCGCGCGTATGCTCGCAACTGCGGACCGTGTACTCCGGCAGCTTGTAATAGACATCCGGGTGCGGAATGCCGAGCGCGTCCTTATGCGTCTTGCTGAGCGTCAGACGGTTGTCCGGATCGGGCAGGGCCTCGTTGTGGCTGAACAGACGGACGGTGTGGGAAGCCAGATAGCGGATCTGATCTTCCAGATCCTTGCCGACATACCCCTTTGAAATCGCAAGCTGCGTTGCGAAATCGACCTGATTGTCGTCAACCATATGCACAAGATATGCACCCCGATCGCCACGCCAGTCGCCATCGCGGAAATTGTCGATCACGTTGGTCTCAAGCGGGCCACGTCCCGGCCAAAGGGCCTTGTCGCCGCTGATGAACGTCACCTGAACGCCGGTATGATCCATCATGTTCCGGCCAACATGGCCCGAACTGTTGGCGATACCATCTGGGCTCTGCTCATCGGCCGAAACCAGCAGCAGCTTGGCTGTCTCGATGCAGTGCGCTGCGATCACGAAATACTTGCCCGTCACGCGGTGCGATCCTTTGTCCGGATCGTAATAGTGAACGGCCGTTACCTTCTTGTTCGCGCTGTCACGCTCAATTTTATAAACCACAGCATTGGGTACGAACTTCGCCCCGGCAGCCTCGGCGTGATAGACGGAATAGCCGCCGTTATACATCGCCCCGATCGGGCAGATCGGCATGCAATTGTTGTGTCCCTCGCAGGTCGGACGGCCGTCATAGGGTCGCGTGTTGCGAGCCTGTGGCTCATGCACGACGCGATACGGTGTCTTTTCCGTGATAAGCTTGCGGAACTGCTGGGCCGCATAGGAAATCGGCAGTGCTTCCATCGGATAGGGCTGCTGGCGGGGGGAGCCCAGATCCTCGACCTTCGGATCAGGGCCGCACACGCCCATCATGACTTCGGCCTGATAATAAAACGGCTCGAGATCGTCGTATTTCAGGGCCCAGTCACGGCCCTGCCCATAGCGGGTCTTAAGCTCGAAATCCGATGGCAGATAACGCCATGCACAACCGGCCCAGTGCCAGGTCGTGCCACCCATCATCCGCAGATAGACCTGCTGATAGGCCTCCGCGTTCGGGCCGCTTGTATGCAGATACTGGTTCGGCGTCATCTGGTTGGGCGGATGTACGGCCCAAGGCGTGGACGGGAAGGGGCCTTGGTAGGACGGCTTGTTTTCCAGATTGCGGAAATTATCCACGAAATGCTGCCGGTCCACACGAGGCCCGGCTTCCAGCACGATGACGGAAATGCCCGCACGCGCCAGTTCGTTCGCAATGGAACTGCCAGCCACGCCGGATCCGACGATCACGACATCGGCGGAGAGATTCTGATCAGAAGACATAAGAGATGCTGTTCCCGCTCTCAGGTAGGTTCCACGTCGAACTTGGACGGCGACAGCGCAGGCGCGCCTGTCGGCTTGTCGACTTCAGGGGGCTGGGTCGTCCAGTAGAACGGGCCGCCCGCGGCATAGGTCTTGGGATAGATCGCGTCCTTGGTGACGTCGAACATCAGGGCGGAGCGATAGACCACGACCTTGCCGTCCGCGACCCCGCGATACCAGCCGGTCATGATGTCATGAATGACGTCCTTGAACGCCGGGTCGGCCTGTTCGGCGGCCTTGGCGAAGGCGGAGGCATTTTCATAATTCCCGCTCTCAAGAAGCGTCGCGAGCTTCGAAAGCTGGGCTTTAAGCTCCGGGCCGGACTGGAGAATGCGCTCGTACAGTGCCTTTCCGATCCGGGGATCAAGACAGGCGCGATCGGTCAGGCGCGTTGACACCTTCATGAAGCGCTCAAGTTCAGGCTCGGCGCCAGTCGCAGGCTCTGCGGCCACGACATTTCCAACCGCCAGAACGCCCACACCCGCCATGCCTGTCATCAGCGTATCGCGACGCGACATCCGCGTCAGCCGGTTCAGGCGCATGGCATTGGGGGAGGACGTATGGAGGTCAACAAGAGGGCAGTGACGATCTTTCGTCATGTAGGATCACTCTTCGCATACACTCGAGACGGATGACATGACCGTGATCAGTGTCACCTTACAGAGGTCTGCAACCTACAGACGTCGCGTGATCATGCAACCGTGAAGAGCTGATTATCGGTAAATAATCCCATGAAAAGTAAAGTTTTCGGACGATATCGCGAAAGGATAGAAAGCGAAAACGCTTGTTATCTTATTATGGTTCCCGAAAAATCGTGAAGAGTTCGACGATGCTCTATTGTCGGGAATCTTTGAGGGAACGCGAGTAGTCGTCGGGATGTTCGTGCAATGAGGTTTGTTATTATTAAGAATGCTTCTCAATACGTTTTGGGAAGCCTTATACGGCAATTCTGTTCAGACCCTGAAAAGAAAACGGGCGCAGAAATGTTCCTGCGCCCGGTCATCACCGCTCTCAGATCAGCGCAGGATCAGGCGCCTACCCCCATGAAAACCAGCGCTGTCGTGATGAGCCCAACCAGAACGGCTAGAATGATGCTGCATTTCAGCGTGAAATGCAGCAGTTCGCCCTCGCGCCCGACCAGCCCGACGGCCGCCGACGCCACAGCGATGGATTGCGGAGAAATCATCTTTCCAACTGCGCCGCCGACAGTATTCGCTGCCACCAGAAGCTCCCCGCTCACTCCGATCTGCCGTCCGGTTGCCGCCTGAAGTCCACCGAACAGCGCGTTGGAAGACGTATCGGAGCCTGTGAGGAACACCCCGAGCCAGCCCAGAAGCGGTGCGAAGAACGTGAAAGCGCCCTTGCTCATGGCGAGGACCAGAGCCAGCGTGGTGGAAAGGCCGGAGTAGTTTGCAAGAAACGCAAAAGCCAGCACCATGCCGATGGCGTAAATGGGAATACGCAGTTCGCGCAAAGTGTCGCGGAATGTTGCGAGGGCATCTGTGGGGCGCATCTTCAGGAACAGAACAGTCATCACACCGGCCAGCAGAATGGCTGTTCCAACAGAGGAAATGAAATCCAGCTTGAAGATTGCGGCGTAAGGGGTCGGGTTGGGGACGATCGGAGCCGTTTTCAGGACAAGGTTATGCAATCCCGGAAACTGGATGACGAGAACCGTCCAGTTCAATGGTCCACCAGCGGCAAACAGCGCCTTGAAGGGCTTGATGCTCCAAATGGCGACGAAGGCTGTGAGAATGATGAACGGAGACCAGGCCCGCATGATCTGCGATGACGTGTAGGTCGCGTTGTCAATCACAGCATCTGCGGGTGTATCGCCGGTGTCGAAACGGAAAACCCGGCTCGGCTTCCAGAACCGCAGAAAGACCGGGATGGCAACCATCGTCACCAGCGGTGCAATGATATCAGGAAGTTCCGGCCCGATCAGCAGGGCTGTTAGAGACTGTGTGAGGGCAAAAACAACGCCGGTAAAGAGAATGACAGGCCATGTCTCACGAATGCCGCGCATGCCGTCCACAACGGCGACCAGCCAGAATGGAATGATGATGCCGATCAGGATCAACTGCATGACGACAAGCCGTCCCACGGCATAAGGCTCGGCCCCGATCACCTGTGCGCCGACGATCACGGGAATCCCCATGGCTCCGAATGCGCCGGGGGCCGCATTGGCGATCAGGCACAATCCTGCGGCATAGATCGGCGGAAATCCAAGCCCGACGAGCAGGGCGGTCGTAATGGCTACAGGCGCCCCAAAACCGGCCGCTCCTTCCAGAAAGGCCCCAAAAGCAAAGGCGACCAGAAGAAGCTGGATGCGCTGATCTTTCGAGACTGTGGAAATGGAATGACGGATAATGTCGAACTGACCCGTCCGGACGGAAATCTTGTACAGGAAGACCGCCCCGATGATGATCCAGGAAATCGGCCATAATCCATAAGCGAAGCCATACAGACCGGCGGCTACAGCCGTGGAAACGGGCATTCCATAAAACAGGACGGCCAGTGCGAAAGTAATCCCCACAGTAATGGTGCAGGCAATATGACCCTTCATATGCAGATAAAGAAGGGCGAAGAAGAAAAACAGGATTGGAATAAGAGCGATTGCTCCAGAAATCCAGATGTTCCCTATTGGATCGTAAACCTGTGCCCAGGATGACATGCTGGAGCCTCCAAAATAAAAACCAAGTGACATTTAGAAAAATATATCTTTTTCTTGTCGTTAAAGAGGATGTTATTTTTTGATAACAATAATGGCAATAATGCCATTTTGAAGAATGCGATAAATTTTATGACATACTTTTTTTAATAGTTGGATTGGGAAGAATAAGCCTCTTGATGATTTTGAACGAATCAGGATGTTTATCGATAAAGATCATGGTTAAAGATTGATGGGTTTATGAAAAATTTTCTCTCAATCAACAGGGAAGCTGAAATAAATCGGAATGATCTGAAATAGATATAAAATATTGATCAGAACAATTTTGCATGAAAGAAAAAATAATTTTCCAAACTGAGAAATTTTACTGATATCGGGAGATTTTAAGATTTTTTATTGCGGATTTCCCATGTGGGTGCGCAGGTTCGAGACAAGGTTATGACAGCGCGCTGGAATGTCTTGTGATGGTCCCGAAAGGGTGAGAAACAGGGATAACGTCATTTCCAGAGATGGGCAGTCAGGTTTTCCATGCAGTTTCGTGTTCTCTGTGCGTCCCTGATCGGCGCGGGTATGCTTGCTTTTTCTTCCAGCGCATTCGCTTGGGGGCCTTATGGTCACGCCATCGTGGCGGATATCGCTCAGGAGCGCCTGACACCTCAGGCCAGCAAAGCGGCAGCGGCCCTCCTGGAGCTTGAAAACCACCAGACCCTTGATCAGGTCGCTTCCTGGCCTGACACGATCGGCCATGTTCCCAAGAAGAAGGGGGGCGCGCCCGAGACGCTGAAATGGCATTATGTCGATATCGATGTGTCTCATCCGGCCTATGATCAGGCTCGCGACTGCCCGGATCATGCCTGTGTTGTGGAAAAACTTCCCGAGGAAATCAGGATTCTTGCTGATACGCATGCCTCGCCTCAGGACCGCCTGGTCGCGCTGAAATGGGTCGTTCATTTGATGGGCGATATCCACCAACCCCTGCACGCTGCCGAGCGCAACAAGGATATGGGCGGGAATGCAATTCACCTGACCTATTTCGGCAATAACGCCAATGGTCACATGAATCTGCATTCTCTGTGGGATGAAGGGGTGATCGACCATGAAGCGGACCTGCATGTCGGCCCGTTCTACAGTATCGATCCCGCCCGCGCGAAGCAGGAAGCCGATCGTCTCGGCGCTCTGATTACGCCTGATGAAGCCCAATACTGGGTGCAGGATCTGGTGGCTGGTGACGTGCATGACGCCACCGTCAACTGGGCCGATGAAAGCCATTCTCTGGCCCGCAGTGTGGCTTACGGTGCGCTTCCGGCGAACAAGGGCGCCGATGTCGGCAAGGCTTACACCGAACTCACTTGGCCGATCATGCAACTGCGTCTCGAACAGGCAGGTGTGCGTCTGGCAGCCGTCCTCAACTCTGCTCTGAGCAACGGATAAAAATCGGGCTGAGACTGGCCTGAAGGCGCGGAACAACGAAGTCCAGGAACGCGCGGATACGTTGCGGTACCCGTTTTCCGCCCTGATAAAGCGCGTGGATGGCCTCCTCATCCCGCGTAGCATTGTCTGCCAGCACTTCTACCAGACGTCCTGCCGCCAGATCGTCGCGCACATGATATTCGGCCAGCCGGGCCAGCCCGGCGCCACGGACTGCTGCGCGTCGAACGGTCTCACCATTATTGGCGAGTAGCGGTCCCCGGACGATCCGATCTACGATCCGCCCGCGTTCCTGCAACGGCCAGACCGGAGCCGCGCGCTGGAAATTAAAACCCAGACACCGGTGATGCTCCAGATCGTCCGCGCTCTGGGGCCACCCGAACCGCTCCAGATAATCCGGTGCCCCGACGATCAGCCGCGGTACGGTCCCCAGATGTCTGGCCATCAGGCTGGAATCCTGAAGTTTTCCGACCCGGAACGCGATATCCGTCCGGTCCAGATATAGATCCGCCATTTCGTCGGACAGGGATAGATCCACCACGATATCCGGATATGCCGCCCAGAACTCCGGCAGCAGCGGCTCCAGCATCAGCGCTCCGAACGCTACAGAAGCATTGATTCGGATGGTCCCCGTCAACTGGACGGTTTTTCTGGACAGGAAGCCCTCCAGATCGTCCAGTTCCGCAATCAAGGCCTGCACCCGTTCGTAATAAGCCAGTCCTTCAGGCGTGATGGACAGTTTTCGGGTCGAGCGTTCCACAAGCTGAACGCCAAGACGACTTTCAATGCGCCCGATCAGTTTGCTGACTGTAGAGGGTGTCATCAGGGAGAGGCGCGCCGCTTCGGAAAAACTGCCGCTCTCCACGACGCGGAGAAAGATTTTCATCTCGCCGAAACGGTTGTCCATTTTCTACCTCATTTGTGAAACTGCTTCACAGATTTTGTGGAGATCTTGGCGCTTATCAAGTGGGTATCAGGAGTTCATGATGGCCCAATAGCTCCGATCTGGGGCAATAATGGATATGCAATCATGACAAAAATTCTTCTTCTGAATGGCAGCAAGGTCTTCGCTCATTCTCACGGTCGTCTGAACGATACACTTCAGGCCTTTGCAGCCGACTTCCTGTCCAAAAGTGGGCACGACATTCGCCAGACAAAAATCGATGACGGATACGATGTCGAGCAGGAAGTCGGGAACTTCCTGTGGGCTGATCTGATTATCTACCAATGCCCCGGCTGGTGGATGGGCGTGCCCTGGATCGTCAAGAAATACATGGACGAAATCATGACGGCTGGTCATGGGAAGCTGTATGCCAATGATGGTCGCAGCCGCGCACATCCGGAGCGTAAATATGGCTCAGGCGGCCTGGTACAGGGCAAGCATTACATGCTCTCAGCCACATGGAACGCGCCGGAAGACGCGTTTACGGACCCGGATCAGTTCTTCGAGGGGCGTGGCGTGGATGGGGTTTATTTCCCGTTTCACAAGGCTCACGAATTTCTGGGAATGTCCGCGCTTCCGACGTTTCTGGCGACAGACGTGATGAAGGCACCAAATGTAGATGCGACACTCGCGGCCTATCACCAGCATCTGAAAGACGTGATCGGGACGGCGTTTTGAGAGGAGGGGCGGCCTGAGCCGCCCCCTGCCTTACAGGCTCAGCTCAAGCACCCGTCGGCTGACATCCAGAGTGATTTCAGCCTGTTCGCCCAGTGCGGTCATGCCGTGGGTATCGAGCTGCGCGACCAGTGGATCAATGCCCTCTTCGCCGATCTCGTAAGCGGAGAGGCGGGTCGGAATGTCGAGACTTTCGAAGAATTTCTCCGTCCGTACGATGGCGGCTTCGATCCGCTCGTCTTCCGTGCCCTCATGCAGGTTCCAGACACGGGCTGCATATTGCAGGAGCTTGCCGCGCTTGGCGTCTTTGCGGACACGCAGCATGGACGGCAGAACGATGGCCAACGTCCGGGCGTGGTCGATATCGTAACGCGCCGTCAGTTCATGGCCGATGCTGTGCGTGGACCAGTCCTGCGGCATACCAACCCCGATGATGCCATTGAGCGCTAGCGTTGCGATCCACATGAAATTGGCGCGGAGCGTGTAGTTTTCGGGTTCTGCAACGACTTTCGGCCCGATTTCGATCAGGCTGAGCAGCAGCCCCTCGGCAAAGCGATCCTGAGCCAGCCCATCTGCCGGGTAAGTCAGGTACTGTTCCATGATGTGGACGAAGGAATCCACGACGCCATTCGCAATCTGCCGGACGGGCAGGGAATAAGTGCGGGTCGGGTCCAGAACCGAAAAGCGCGGGAAGACATGCGGGCTGCCGAAAGCCAGCTTCTCGCGCGTGGCATGCCGGGTGATGACACTGAAGCTGTTCATTTCCGAACCCGTCGCAGGCAGCGTCAGAACCGTTCCCAGCGGCATCGCAGCTTTGACGTTCGCGCCATGCGTCGTCAGGATGCTCCACGGATCGCCTTCGAAATCCACGGCTGCGGCCACGAACTTGGTGCCGTCAATGACGGAGCCGCCGCCTACGGCCAGCAGGAAATCCAGTTTCTCGTTCCGGATCAGTTCGACCGCTTTCATCAGAGTCTCGAAGGTCGGATTGGCCTCGATGCCACCGAATTCCCGGGTGAAGCGGCCATCCAGCGCCTCGCGTACAGCCGGAAGTGTGCCGTTGCGCTCTGCACTTGCACCGCCAAAAAGGATCAGGACGCGGGCCTCGGCCGGGATCTGGTCTGCCAGTTTCGGGATCGTATTCTCGCCGAAAATGATGCGTGTGGGATTGTAGAATTCAAAATTCTGCATGGGTTCTGCCTTCAGAGTGGGGGTTTCTGATTGCGCCGTCATCACTGCCGCCGTTACGGCCTGAAAAGAGTGACGGCAAGGCTGTGCCTGAGATGATCCTAACGCTTTTTCCCCCTTTCACCCAGACTGGAAAATATCCCGCTGTCTGGAGTGGCTGTCTTCGGGATCATCTTGACGTCGGGGTCGTAACGGTTTGTGAATGGGATAACTGCTATGCAATCCAGACAGGAAGAACAATGACTGCCTCTCTCCGCTCCGAAGTCACAACGCTTCTCGACAGCCTTGGCGTGTCGGCTGATCTCTACTCGGGTGGCACTCTGGCCGTCACATCGCCGCTAACGGGCGAGCGGATTGCTGAAGTTGCGGAAATCAGCGCGGACGAGGCGCAAGCGACGATCGGCCGTGCGGCAGAGGCGTTCAAGGTCTGGCGCAGGGTTCCGGCACCGCGTCGTGGTGAACTGGTTCGTCTGCTGGGTGAGGAATTGCGGGCGAACAAGGACGCGCTTGGCCGGCTCGTGACGCTGGAAGTGGGCAAGGTTCCGTCCGAAGGTCTGGGCGAGGTACAGGAAATGATCGATATCTGCGATTTCGCAGTTGGTCTGTCCCGCCAGCTTTACGGTCTGACGATCCCTTCCGAACGACCGGACCATCGCCTGACGGAACAGTGGCATCCCGTGGGGCCGGTTGGCATCATCTCCGCGTTCAATTTCCCGGTAGCGGTCTGGTCGTGGAATGCCGCTCTGGCGCTGGTCTGCGGAGACAGTGTGATCTGGAAGCCCTCGGAAAAGACCCCGCTGACCGCACTTGCCACGCAGGCTTTGTTCCTGAAGGCGGCAGCACGCTTTGGAAACGATGCGCCAGTCGCACTCAGCACATTGCTGGTTGGTGGACGCGATATTGGCGAACTGATGGTGGAAGACCACCGCGTGCCGGTCATTTCCGCAACCGGTTCGACCCGAATGGGTCGCGACGTGGGCGAGCGCGTGGCACGTCGTTTCGGGCGCTCCATTCTGGAACTCGGCGGCAACAATGCGTCCATCGTCACGCCATCGGCCGATCTGGATCTGACGCTGCGGGCCGTTGCGTTCGGCGCGATGGGAACAGCGGGTCAGCGTTGCACGACATTACGGCGTCTGTTCGTCCATTCCAGCGTCTACGACACGCTCGTGCCCAAGCTGGTGAATATCTACAGGAGCATTTCGGTTGGTAATCCGATCGAAGGAACGGCGCTTGTCGGGCCCCTGATTGACGCGGCGTCCTTCACAATGATGCAGGACAGTCTCAAGGCTGCGGCGGATGCGGGCGGTACGGTTCACGGTGGAACCCGCGTCGATGTGAACGGGGAGGCATCATTTTATGCGCGCCCGGCACTGGTCGAAATGCCGTCTCAGGTGGGGCCGGTGCTGGAAGAGACATTCGCACCGATCCTGTATGTGATGAAATACGACACGCTGGATGAGGCGATTGCGCTTCAGAACGACGTGGTGCAGGGGCTGTCGTCTTCGATCTTTGCGACCGATATCCGGGAAGTGGAGCAGTTCCTGTCTGCGCGGGGATCGGATTGTGGCATTGCGAACGTGAATATGGGGCCGTCCGGTGCGGAAATCGGTGGAGCATTTGGCGGTGAAAAAGAAACAGGCGGCGGTCGTGAGTCCGGTTCGGATTCATGGAAGGCCTATATGCGTCGTCAGACCAACGCCATCAATTATGGACGCACTCTGCCGCTGGCACAGGGTGTGACATTTGACGTGGACGGTGGTTCGTCAGAAGCCTGACCCTCAAGGCTTTCCGGCGGGGAGAGGTGGGGCCTGCTTTTCCTCGCTGGTATGAGTGATGCTGAGCCGGTCATGGGTCGGGGACCAGGGGAGGGCCTTTTCCTCCACGTGGCCGGGCGGCGGAACGTAGTCCTCCAGCCAGAGTTTACCGGCCATGGGATTGATCAGGACGTTGAAGTGCTTGAGCACGTCCATCCCAAGAATATTGAACTCCGCATCCGGGACGACATCCAGCGTGATGTCATGCAGGGTGTGTGAACCAAGTTGTAGCGTGTCGAAGTGATGTCGGTGCCCCAGAAGCACTTCCCCTGCGCCGACACGGATTTCGTCGTCCTGTTTGAGTGTGTGGCGTGAAATCCCCATTTTCCGCGCTACCCATTGCTGAATAATGGAGCGGTTGGCGCTCGTATTGATCTGCATGTCCACCTTGTGGCCATCCAGAAGGGCCGTCATCTGATTGAGTTGCGGAGACTCATCATCAATGGATGTCAGGGGAATGGCTGGCCCCGGGTTTTTCAGAAGTGTTCCGATATCCGGGCAATCCGCAGCAGTATCGTAAGTGAAAATGCCGATTTTCTGCGAATACCTGTCGATGAGCAGATGGTATTGTCCCAGAATATCCCATCCGAGATCCATCATCAGAAGCAGGCCATCCGGCGTTTTTGGAGGGCGCTCATTGACCAGTAATGCTGTCATGTCTTTGAGCACGGATTGACCGATCTGGAGGCTTTTAATTGTAGTGGAATAGTTTCCGCCCGTTCCTGTGACCGACATGGTTCTGACAGGGTCAAGACGGTAAAAATCAAACCCTTTCGCATCCCATACGCTGGTCCGTGTTGTGAATGTTGAGAAAAAAGAGCCGACATCATGATCATTGATTTGGACATGAATAACGGGAGCGCCAGCCGGGTTAAGGAAGGGGAGGACTTCGCTCATGGTGACGCAGTCATGGATGTTTCGTGCGTGTACGGGAGAACAAAGCACGCAAGTAGCTGCCACGAATGCGGGAAGAGTGCGCCACAAGGTCAGTCTGCCCATCACTGATCCTTGCTGAGTGGTCAGGGAGTCCTGAACGGATATTGTCGTGTTTCGTCATAAAACCCAAATGGTTTTATGCGATCACTCCGCTCAGGATTACCTTGTAAAAGCTCTGACGAAGGCGTTTTGTTGTTTGACTTCGACGGGGAGCCTTGTGTCGGTGAGGGCTTTTCCCTGCCACCCGGCGCCGAGGGCGATGTAGAGGGCGACGGCGTTTCGGACGCGGGCGAGGCGTCCGACGACGGCCTGATCTTCGGCGGACAGGGCGGTCTGTTCGGTCGTCAGCACGTTCAGATAGCCGGTCAGACCGGCTCCGAACAGCTTCTGGGCGCGGTCGCGGGCGAGGCCGGCATCGACGGAGGCCTGGTTCAGCTGCTCGACCAGTTCGGCATTATGCCGCCAGTCGCCCATCGCGTCCTCGACATCCGCA